>NZ_JAGFMD010000010.1 GCF_017592825.1 Roseivirga sp. E12
TTGATACCATCGCTTGCCTTGACTTCTAATACATAGGCATTATCAGTATTTCCATCTGCTGGAGACTCAAAGTCTGGTGAGCTTTTGAAGGTCACTGCTCCTGTCGATCCATCAATATCGAATAAGCTTTCGTCATTACTGGTACCAAGACTATAAGTAATTGCGTTGGCATCTGTAGCTACAGCAGTGTAGGCCGTACCCGTTCCATTCTCTACAAAGCTGGCTGTAGTGGCCGAAGTAAAGACAGGGTCAGTGTCATCAACATCTGTTACGGTAATGGTTACTGTCAGGGAAACTGTATTGACACCATCGCTTGCTTTGACTTCTAGCACATAAGCATTGTCAGTATTAGCATCTGCTGGAGACTCAAAGTCTGGAACAGCCTTAAAGGTCACTGCTCCTGTAGATCCATCAATATCGAATAGGCCTTCGTCATTACCCGTGCCCAAGCTATAAGTAATCGCATTGGCATCTATAGCTACAGCTGTGTAAGCTGTGCCTGTTCCATTCTCTACAAAGTCTACGATAGTGCCTGAGGTAAGCACAGGCTTGATATCATCAATAATAGTAATTGAAAAGGACTGCTCAGAAGTATTACCACCTTCATCTGTGGCGAGTACGGTCACCAAATGATCACCAGATTGTCCAAGAGGGTTACCACTAAGAATATTTTTCCCTGATGAAACTCTCCTAATTCTATGATTCAAAAGGTCAGCAACAATTACATTACCATATGGGTCTAAAGCTACTCCTCTAGGAATACTAAAACTGGCGTTAGTCCCAATCTCATCAGAAGCACCTCTAATCCCTGAACCTGCTAAAATTTCAGCAACTCGGCCATCTACCTTGACTATATGTTGTTTTGTTTGATCAGCCATAAAAAACACCCCTTCATCACTAATGGCCAGCCCGGATGGCGATACCAACTCAAAAGGGGCTCCCTTGATATCAATCACTGGATTTTCATTGTTCCCAAGAGCTGTTGTTACATTGCCTTCTGAATCAATTTTTCTCAACCAACTTGTCAGACCTTCTATGATATACAGGTTACCGTCTTTATCAATGGCCATTGATCTTGGCAACGAAATGGAGGCACTTTGCCCCTGCCCATCTCTGGATCTGAAAACTCCATCACCAGCAAAAACTGTAACCTCACCACTTAGATCAACTTTAAAAACCTGATGACCAGCTTCATCGGCCACATATACTGTCCCATCACTAGATACAGCTACATCAACAACTGACTTAAATGGTGATGATCCACCTCCTTCAGTAGCACCTGCAATTGTACTCACAACACCTATAGGAGATATCTTCCTGACAGATTTGTTCCTTGAATCGGCTACATAGACATTACCGTCTTTGTCCACCGCTATTCCTAAAGGGTCATTAAAGGTGGCTTGACTTCCAGAGCCATCATTATTCCCAATTTGGCCTGTGCCCGCAAGAGTAGAAACAACACCGTTCACATCTACTTTTCGAACCGCATGATTCCTACTATCGGAAACATAGATATTACCGACCTTATCTGTTGCAACGTCAAAGGGCCGCTCAAAACTCGCGGCAGATCCAAGACCGTCATCAAAGCCCTGTCTCGTACCACCCGCAAATGGTTGCACTGAGTTTTCATTTGCAGCTTTGTATATAATTCCGGTGGTATAATCAATCACAAAGAGGTTTCCACTCTGATCAAACGCTAAGTTTCTTGGGACCTCAAACAAACCTCCGGTAGTTATATGGCCAGATACAGTACCATCCAAAGAAATTTTTCGGACAACAGCATTGCCGGCATCGGTAACATAGATATGATCATCAGCTCCATAGGCAAGCCCATATGGAAAACGGAAGGAAGCGGCTTGACCTACTCCATCAGTAAATCCCTCTACGCTACCTGCTAAGTCTGAAACAACTCTACCTGGAGTAATTTTCCTGATTCGGTGAGAGGTCACATCACTGGCATAAAGATTCCCTTCCTTATCAAATGTTAGCCCCCCAATACGTCCAAATGTTGCTACTTCATGACTACCATTCGCAGTACCAAAGTCATTTGGATCTCCCACGAACAAACTTACTTCTCCAACTGGAGTGATTTTCCTGATTGTGAATTGGTCAGCTACATAAATATTGTCCTGAGCATCAATTGCTATGGCCCTTTGGTTTCGAAATGATGCATTTACACCAATACCGTTTATTGAACCTGATTCACCTGAACCGGCAAAGGTGGTCACATTGCCGGCTTGGTCAATTTTTCTAACCCTAAGTGTGGCTGCATCGGCTACAAACAGGTTATCCTTACTATCCACAACTACTCCAATAGGTGCATTGAACATTGCTTCCTCTTTCGGTCCATCCTTAAAGCCTCCAATACCCGTTCCAGCAAAAGTTGTCACTAGACCATCGGAAGTGATTTTGACAATCCTATCATTCTCTTGATCTGCCACGTAAAAGTTACCCTTTGAATCAAAGGCTCCTCCTCCTGGAGTGTTTAACGAAGCTTCCAATCCAGTACCATCTTTAATAGTACTAGTCAAATTCCCGGCAACAGTAGTCACCTCCCCAAGAATAGAAGATTTCAAACTTAGCCAATCTGGTAAATTAGATGTGGATAGTGTAACCCTTTCACCTTCTAAGTCCGAAACCTCAACAAAGTACCTGTACTCCTCACTTTCTTTCGCATTAGTAACAGGGTTGGATGTAAACACCGGTTTTACATCACTTACATTATTCACTTTGATGGTCACAAGTTGTTTTGTGGTATTTCTTCCATCAGTTGCTATAATTTCTAAAATGTAACTGTTATCTGTATTTGCATCCTTCGGGTCTTCAAAATTTGGTGACGATTTGAAGGTAATCTCACCACTTGCAGCATCGATATTTAAATGTGCTTCATCATTACTCGTACCTAAACTGTAAGTTATGGCATTGACATCAGTAGCCATGGCTTGATAAGCTGTACTAGTGCTATTTTCCAAGAAGTCTGATGTAGCTACGGAAGTAAACACAGGTGCAATATCATCCAAAGGTCTGACATTGATAGTAACCATTTTAGGTTCCACATTACTGCCGTCATTTGCTATTACCTCTAGAACATAAATGTTATCAGCATTTGCATCTGATGGAGTATCAAAGACAGGAGGAACCTTGAACGTCACATCCCCATTGATTGCATTAATACTAAATAGTCCTTCATCATTCGCAGACCCTAGGCTATAGGTAATAGTATTGGTATCAGTAGCCAAAGCCGTGTACGCCACCGTGGCACTTTTCTCTGTGAAGCTAATCGTCTCCCCAGAAGTAAAAACTGGCTTTGTTACATCATTGATTTTGATTGCAAAACGTTGCTGGTCTTGACCACCAAAATCATCAGAAACAACTAGATCTACGATTTGATTACCTTTTTGGACAATTGCTGAGCCGCTTAAAGTATATTCTTTAGATATTTTTCTTAGACGAAAGTTGTTCAAATCGGCCACTATAATGTTATCGGCATTATCTACTACTATAAAAATTGCTGCATTAAATAATGCAGAATCAGCCGAACCGTCTTGAAAACCAGAAGTACTTCCGGCAATTGTCGTCACCTTACCAGAAGAATCTATTTTTCTAATATTGTGTTTACTTCCATTCTGGGTGACATAAATATTATCATTTGAGTCGATAGCAATACCGAAAAGATTACCCAATTTGGCACTTGTTCCTTGCCCATCTTGGTCCCCAAATTCTGAGCCTGCAAAGGTTATTACAGTCCCATTATTGTCAATTTTTCTAATTCTATTATTTAAATAATCAACAACAAAAATATTGTCTTGGCTATCAACAGTTACTCCTCTAGGTATTGAAAATCTGGCTTCATTTGAAGTACCATCCTGAAAACCCTGAACAGAACCTGCAATTGTCGTTACAACTCCGACTTGGGTGACTTTTCGAATGAGATGATTTCCTTCATCAGCAACAATAATGTTACCTGAATTATCAATTGCCAAATCACTAATTTTTTTGAACGTTGCTTGACTTCCTTGACCATTGACGAAATTATCACCAGGACCACCAGCAATAACCCTTCTTTCTCCTCTTGAGGATATTCTTTCGATCCGAAAATACCTTTCGCTGTTTGATCTATACTCACCCGCAACAATTAGGTTACCATGATTATCAGCTGTGATAGCGGTCATGTCCAACTGAGTTCCAGTCACGCCTCCGCTAGGATCTGTTTCTCTTCCAGTCAGAGACACAAAGCTTGTAACTAAACCCTGCGGTGTGACCTTTTTTAACATTTTTGTCCCTAATTCAGTTACAAACACATTTCCTTCCCTGTCCGTAGTAATATCAGATAGGCTCCTAAATTTAGCCTCAGAACCTAAACCGTCTTGAAAACCCCTGACACTTCCTGCTAGAGTTGATACTGTATAATTGGTTGTCAGTTTCAACCAGCTGGGTAAAGAGGAGTTACTCAGTAACAACCTGTCGAAATCTGGGTCATTGAAAGACAATGGGTAATTGTAGTTTTCATTATCATTCACAAATAATAATGGAGAAGAGCTTATTGAAGGAGCATTATTCGGTCTTATAAAATAGTATTCTCTGGTTCCTATAGGGTTCAAACTGGAGACCTGATTATTTTCAAGATCTACAATGTCATTTCCCGGTAGAAGATTCAATTCCAATTTTCCTGACCCATTGGGAACATCCACATTTACATAGTAGACTGAATCTTCAAAAACATCTTTGACTACAGAAGAAATTGTCCCTCCTAGGCCTGTCAAACCAAAATCCTCTGCGCTTACATTCTTGACTTTTTCATTAAACTTAACTCTAAAGCCAACTCTCTTTGCCTTTATGAGTTGATCTGCCGGGTTGATTCTAACAATTTCACTCAATGACGGACTATTTGTATCCTTCACTTCCAGTGTGAAGTCTTGGCTTGCAGATTGACCTTCCAGGTTAGAGGCGGACAGAGAAATATTATAAGTCCCCACTTGATTAAAAGGGTTACCTGTTAGCACCTCCACAAGTCTGAACCTTCTCAATTTAGCGTTGAGCTTATCAGGGACTATAAGATCTCCAGCCATAGTCAATTGAATATCTGCAGGACTGGAAAATGTAGCGTCCGTACCGATACCATCTAAATCACCTACCTCATTGCCTCCAGCCACCGTCACCACCGTACCAGTTGTAGAAATTGACTTAATTCTTCCATTTCCTCCCAGCTGTGCAACGAAAACCACTCCATCTGAATTAACAGCTACCCCGTTCGGTAGATCGAACTGGGCCTCTAAAGCCATTCCATCAAGATCACCTTGAGTTGAACCCGCTATGGTCGTAACCTCCGCATTTGGGTTAATTTTCCTGATTTTATGATTCCTGGAATCGGCCAAATACAGATTATCATCTTTATCAATGGCGATATGCATAGGAGCATCAAACTTAGCATTGAGACCTATTCCATCTGCAAACCCTCCGTCTAAGTCAAACAGTACAGGTCCGTTTCCTCTATTGATAAACCTTTCAATTCCTTTTCCCGCGAAGGTTGTGACATTTCCTATTGGATCAATTTTTCTGATGTTCTGAGCCCTGCTGTCTGAAACAAAGAGGTTTCCTTGACTATCAAAGGCCAGGCCATGGGGCCAAACGAATGAAGCCACATTTGCCCCTCCATCTTTAATATCAAAGCCAACAGGTCCTACACCGGCAAAAGTGGTAACCACACCAGCCTTAGTGACTTTCCTAATACGACTATTTCTCGTATCCGCAACATAGATATTTCCATCTGGCCCAATCGCTATTGCTGATGGCTCAGCAAAAGATGCTGACGTGCCTACCCCATCAGCAAAGTCGAAATTTCCAGAACCTGCTATTACTGTGATAGTTCCAGCCTGATCAATTTTCTTAACCTGATGATCCTCAAGAATATAAAAGTCACCATTTGTATCTTGTGTGATAGCAGTTCCCCCACCATTGGAACTGGTTACCTCAGCAAGAGATTTGAGGCTAAGCCATGGTGGCAAGTTGGTCCCACTAATTGATGATAAGTTCCCGTTTGGACTAGTAGTCTCAATAAGGTACCTGTAGTTTTCGTCTCTTGAGACAGTGGTCGTAGGTTCTGAAATAAAGGACAAACTCCCTTCATCAACATTAGTTACAGTAATGGAAATCTCCTGAGTTGCGGTATTCGTACCATCACTAGCTGTCACATCTAAGATGTAGACATTATCGGAATTGGCATCAACAGGGTTTTCGAAATCCTGTTGAGTATTAAATCTTATTGAACCATCAACCCCATTAATATTAAAATTTGACTCATCCTTCAAGTTACCCAGACCATAGATTAGCGCATTGGCATCAGTTGCCTTAGCAGTATACACTGGCAATGTTGTGGACTCTTTAACTGAGACGCTCAAACCAGAGGTAAAAACAGGTTTAGTCAAATCATTCACAGTAATCGTGAAGGTCTGCATCACAGCAGCACCCTCAGCATCATTCACTTTGAGAGCTACTGAGTGATCACCAGACTGGCCAACAGCACTGCCCGTTAACTTGGCTTGACCCAGTGTTACCTTCCTTATCCTATTATTACCAGCATCGGCAATTAGTAGGTTTCCTTCCTTATCTATAAGAATACCATCCGGACTGTTAAAAAGTGCGTTTGGTCCTGTGCCATCGGCATAGCCTCCAATATCATTACCTGCGACCGTGGTGACTATTCCTCCTGGAGTAACCCTTCTAACATTTCCTCTTCTGGACTCTGTCACATAGATATTACCCTCTTTATCCACCACAATGCCCTGAGGTCCATTAAGAGACGCTGCAGTCACAATACCATCTTCTGACGGGTGGTTTTGAGAACCGAGGTTGTCAGGTAGGCCAGCAATAGTTGTGACAACACCACTTGGAGTGATCTTACGAATGCTGAAATTACCCCAATCTGCAACAAACACATTGCCCTGATTATCAACAGCCACATCTTGCGGAAATGAAAAACCTGCTGCAGTCCCCGTACCATCTTGGTAAACGAAGCCGCCCTGGCCAGCCAAAGTGGCAACTTCACCTGATGGACTAATTGTTCTTATTCTACTATTGAAACCATCTGCTACATAGATTACTCCATTAGCGTCAATCGCTAGGCCTCTAGGAGAATTGAACATAGCTGAGGTCCCCTGACCATCTTGAAAACCTCCATTACTTCCAGCGAAAGTGCTTACCTGTCCACTCTTTGTGATTTTCCGAATTCTATTATTTCCAGAATCAGATATGTAGAGATTATCGTCTTTATCAATCACTATCGCCCTTGGACCATTGAAAGTCGCTGACGCTCCGGTACCATCAGCAGACCCTTGCTGCCCATTGCCAGCAAAAGTGGTAATAGCGCCATCCACAGCCATTTTTCTTATTGCATTGTTCTGAGAGTCTACGATAAAAATATTTCCCTCAGAATCCATAGCAACATCACGTGGACTGGAAAAAGCTGCCGACAGCCCATTTCCATCTAACAGTTTCTTCTCACCAGACCCTGCAATGGTGGTTGTGACACCATCAGGCTGCGAGTCTAAAGTCAACCAGCCCGGGAGGCTCTCCGCGGAAACCTGAAGGCGTTCACCGTCCTGATCTTCTACTTTTATGACATATTCATAGTTAGCATTGTCATTTACAGAAGTTACCGGAACGGAAGTAAAAGAAGGATCCTGATCATCCACATTGCTCATTAAGGCACGTACAAGGATATTGGCAGAATTAGATCTGTCATCAAAAGCATAAATCTGTGCCAGATAGGAGTTGTTTTTATCGCTATCCAATGGGTTTTCAAAGTCAGGTGCATTCTTAAATGTCAAAACACCTGTCGATTGATCTATAGTGAAAAAAGACTCATCGAAGTTAGACCCAAGAACATACTTTATATTATCGCTATCCTGGGCTTTGGCGGTAAAGACTGTTCCCGCGCTATTTTCCTCAACCAATGGAAAAATGTTTGGCAAAGGCATGAATACAGGCCCAGTATTTGAAATATTGACAGTGAAACTCTGTATAGCCTTTCCATTGTTTGTATCAGTAGCCTCAATCGTGACTTCATGACTCCCAGCTTGTCCTTTGGTATTGCCTATCAAAACTGGTAGTGTGCCGGAAATCACCATTTTCCTAATCACGCGACTACTCGACTCGGAGATAAAAAGATCACCTTTACTATCCAACACAATTCCGAAAAGCCCATTAAAGGCAGCTTCTGAGCCCGTTCCATCAGTTTTGGCATCGACACCTGATCCTGCTAAGGTTGTGACTTTTCCATCTACAGTAACTTTTCTAATTCTTTTGTTCCCGAAATCGGCCACATACAAGTTACCAACAGCATCTGAGCTTAAGTGTGCGGGATTGTCAAATCGAGCAGCAGCTCCAGTATCGTCTACATAGCCTTCGACACCATTTCCTGCAATGGTTGTGACAATTCCAGTAGGCGTAATCTTTCTGATACTATGATTATTATTGTCTGCCACATAGAGATTATCTGAACCATCAATCGTTATTCCAAAAGGTCTGTTAAAAGCGGCACTCGTCCCTACTCCGTCTATTAATTTTCTTTCTCCTGAACCAGCAAATGTCGTTACCAACCCAGTGGGTGTTATTTTTCTAATACGATCATTTCCATGGTCTGCAATAAAAATATTGCCTTTACTATCAACAGCTAAATCCTTTGGCTCACTAAATTGAGCTGCAGCCCCTGTCCCATCCATATAACCTCGAACTCCAGTTCCCGCAATAGTTGTCACAACGCCACTCGGAGTAATTTTGCGAATGGAGCTGGTAGTATTATCTGAGACATATAAGTTACCCAAAGCATCCGAAGCCATTCCAATTGGTCCTGAAAAGCCAGCGTCACTGCCCGTTCCGTCCTTTTCGGTAAAGTTTGATGCTGATCCTACAAAAGTTGTAACCTCACCAGTTGGAGATATCTTACGAATTGTTTTAGAGGTCAACTCAGCGACATAAATATTATCAGACTGATCAATTGTCAGACCCAACGGCAGGTTAAATTGAGCAGCCAACCCTGTACCATCAGAGGTGCCTGACACTCCTGAGCCTGCAAAAGTTGTCACTGTACCAAGAGGCTGTTGTTCTAAACTCATCCAACTTGGTAAAGTACTTGAGGAAACGGTGGTAACATCGTTTTCAGGGTCATTAACCTTGATTTCATATCGGTAACTAGTGTTGTCGGTAATTGAAGTGACAGGGTTAGATGTGATTACCGGCTCGGCATTTACTATTTGTGCGATAACACTTATGGTAACTATTTGACTCGTAGATCTAGTACCATTGTTAGCTATTACTTCTACCAAGTATTTATTGTCATTATTGGAATCCTGCGGACTCGAAAAGTTCGGGGGTATTTTGAAATTAAGATTTCCATTTGAAGCATCTATATCAAAAAGGGCTTCATCATTATTAGTTCCTAATTGATAAGTGATGGCCTTTGTATCTGTGGCAATAGCCTGATAAGCTGTACCAGTGGTCAATGTTAAGAAGTTTTGTGAAAGCCCAGACGTAAATACAGGCGCGAAATCACCATTGGCAAAAACTGATAGGGTGAACTCTTGTTTTGTCATAGCACCTTGTTGATCAGTAGCCTCAATCACAATATTATGATCTCCGGCCTGCCCACCGGTGTTTCCGTTCAAAGTGATGCCTGAGTGAGATATTTTACGAATTGATGAATTCCCTCGGTCAGTAACATAAACCACACCATCAGCAACCTCAATTCCTTGTAACGAGAAGAACTCGGCCTCGCTCCCTTTTCCATTTCTAAAGGCGGCCTGACCTGTTCCTGCCACTGTGGTCACCCTTCCTGATGGACTTATTATTCTAATGACATTCCCTCCGGCTACCCAAAGGTTACCTGATTTATCAATATCAATATCATCAATGAGCACAAAAGAGGCACTTGTACCTAATCCATCTAAATTTTGTGAAGAGGTTCCGCTTCCTGCAATGGTAGTAACAATGCCGACAGGAGTTATTTTGCGTATACGGCTATTGCCTCGGTCTGCCACATATAAGTTGTCATCTTTATCGATTGTTAAGCCACTAGGACCTGTGAAAAGGGCTTGAGAACCGTTTCCATCTTGATGTCCTGATGTGCTACCGGCAAAAGTTGATACAATACCGGATGGTGTAATCTTTCTAATTCTATGATTCAATTGATCTGCAACAAAAAAGTTGCCGTTAGAATCGATGACTAGACCATAAGGATTGCTAAACAGCGCATCTATACTATTTCCATCGGCAAAACCACGCCCCTCCTTTCCAAAAACCAAGGTAGAGGTACCATCAGAGTTTAGTTTTCTGATGACATTGCTTAGTACATCTGTGTAGAAGATCTGATCCGTATCATCGATAAATATATCAAATACGGATCCAGTAAAACCCTTTGAAAAGGTGGTTACCAGACCTTCAGGAGTTATTTTTCTAATTCCAGTAGATTGATCTGTCACATAAAGATTCCCATTAGAGTCGACAGCAGACCGATTAGGAAATGAGAAAGTAGCATTAGTACCTAACCCATCATTACCTTGAGACCCAGAAACGATGGCTTTTCCTGCAACGAATTCAACAGTCCCTCCAGTTGTAACACGCCTCACCTTTCTCGACCCATCCGTGAAATAAATATCACCATTGGAACGGATTGCCAAACCTCGAGCACCTTCTATACTGGCAGTGCCAATAGGGCCATCAGTGCCTGTGTTACTTCCGTTTCCAGCCACAGTACTCACAGTACCATCAGGTGTAACTTTTCTAACCCTAAAGTTATTGGCATCTGAAAAATAAAGATCCCCCGATGAAGTAAACATTAATGCTGAGACACTACCAATCTGGGCGTTGGTTCCCACTCCATCTTGAAAGCCAGGAGTTCCAGTACCAGCAAAAGTGACACCCACACCTTGAGACGTCACTTTAGTTATCAAACCATTAGATTCACCAAAGTAAAGATTGTCATCCTTATCAATAGCCATACCAAGCGGATTTCGTAGTCGGTCGATACTTCCATTCTTTATCACATCTCCATTTCCACCACCAAAAAACGTTGTAACATTTCCAGCTTGATCAACCTTTTTAATTCTAGTGGAAGTAGTAACAAACAAATTTTCGGAACTGTCAAACGCAAAGTCATTAGGCAAGTCGAATTGACCATTTACCCCTTTGCCATCCAATAACCCACTTCTACCGTTTCCGGCAACGGTAGTTACATTTCCGTTCGTATCTATCTTGCGAATGGCATGATTATTACGGTCAACCACGTATAGATTGCCATTGGAGTCAAACACGACATCTGTCGGGTTATTAAACCCTGCCATGAGTACAGGTCCATCTTTAAAAGAGGCTAATCCTGTACCCGCAAAAGTAGATACAGTTCCGTCTGGCGATACCTTTCTGATTTGGTTATGCAATGCATCGGCTACATATAAGTTACCCGCATTGTCGAATGTCAACCCTTGAGGTTGATTAAATACAGCATCATTCGCGGAACCATTCTTAAAATTACTTGGTAGCTTACCTGCCAAAGTTGTAACCTCTAAATCTGGTTCTATATCAATCCAGCCAGGTTTGGTCGTTACGTTTATAAAAAGTCCAGTATTATCCGCGTCTGTGGCCTTTGCCTCATACTTGTAGTCAGTGCCTTCATTTATGCCTGTGACTGATGTGGTTGAGAATATGGGATTAAATTCCTGCACATTGGCCACCTGGATTTGTATTGTTATACTGGATGTATTAGCACCATCAGTAGCCTTGATCCCTAACACATAGACATTGTCTGCATTTGCATCCGCGGGAGCCTCGAAGTCAGGAGCTACTTTGAAAGTAACCACCCCTGAATTACCATCAATATTAAATTGACCTTCGTCATTGCTAGTTCCAAGGCTGTAAGTGATTGTGCTCGCATCTGTGGCCGAAGCAGTGTACACTGTACCAGTACCATTCTCTAGAAAACTCGTGACCACAGATGAAGTAAATACTGGCGCCTGTCGATCAAGGTTAACTCTTCTTATTACGTGACTAGCCTTATCAGCCACAAGAAAATGACCTTCAGAGGTTTTCACAATTCCTCTTGGAAAGTTAAAACGTGATGACAACGGAGAGCCATTATCAACTCCCTGCACAGCATTACCTGTAATCGTAGTCACAAAACCATCTTGGGAAATATGTCGAATCGAATGCCTATCAACAACGTAGATTACATCTCCTTCATCCAGTAATAAGCCATTCATAAAACCAAAGCCTGCCACATCCTTGTTCCCATCTGTGTGGGTTGTTGCTGTTGCACTGCCAACAATAGTTGATAAGGTACCTGTAGTAAGGTTCAATCGTCTAACAGCATGATAGGTGACAATTATCAAGTCCCCTTTGGAGTCGAAGGCAAAGTCAGTTGGCACATCCAGAGTAGCTGTTAAAACATTCCCATCTAAATAACCACTCGTTCCTGTCCCAGCCACTGTGGACACATTTCCATTAGAATCAATTCTTCTGACTCTATAATTCAGAGCATCAGCCACATAAATATTGTTGCTATTATCTACCAAAACCTCTACGGGTTTATTGAATAAAGCACTTGATGAGCTACCGTCTTGAAACCCCGCGACATTACCAGCTATGGTCGTAACAACACCAGCAGGAGTAACCTTTCGAACAGCATGATTATCCTTGTCTGCTACGATGATATTCCCGTTACCATCGAGGGCAATTCCTCTTATCTGATTAAAACGAGCCGATGCACCAGTGCCATCGATGAAACCAACATCTCCAGAGCTACCGACAAAATCCGATACTATTCCGTTAATATCAATGGTCTTAATAGATGACCCGTTTTCTTCAGCCAGATAAATTACTCCTGCCGAGGTGATTGCCATATCTATCGGCTCATTAAATTGGGCACTCAGTTTTTGTCCATTCACATCCCCTCTAGTGGAAGTAGTACCAGCAAATTTCTCAACAGATAAGACCTTAGGGATGCTGTTCTGAGCTATTAATGAAGTGCTGATAAATGAGAAAAAGAGTAATTGAAATAATTTCATAATATCTTGAAACATACATCCTATTTTGGATTTTAAAATAAGCTGGAATGCATCAAACAGCAAACTCTTCGTTTTAACAATTTTGATTTTTATTTAATCTATTTTAAGAAGTGATGAATGGTAAATTGAAAAATCATAGAATTAAAATCTCCACAAATCCAAGCCTGGCTAAGCATTTTTCTTCATTAGAATTAAACTTTCATCTTCATTGAACAAATCTCTTTCAACTCTTGTTAATGTGATTGTGAAGCAAAGCGAGTAGTAAGCAAACTTCTTACTCATTTAAACAATCACGAATGAAAGTAGCGGTTTTTAGAAAGGAGCATTTTAATGCTGCCCACAGATTGCATAATCCGAATTGGTCTGAAGAAAAGAACGAATCCATCTTCGGGAAGTGTAACAACAAATACTATCATGGTCACAATTATGAACTGATAGTAAAAGTAAGTGGAGAACCTGATCCTGACACCGGATATGTCTATGACATGAAGGTTTTAAGTGATCTAATCAAAAAGCATGTCTCCAGTAAGTTCGATCACAAGAATTTAAACCTTGATGTTCCTGAATTCAAGGAACTCAACCCTACCGCTGAGAACATTGTCATCGTGATTTATAACATTCTAAGAGATAAAATCGAGTCTAACCTAGATTTGAAAGTGACACTTTATGAAACAGAACGAAACTATGTTGAATACCCAGCTTAACGGTTTGACAGTAGAAGAAATTGGTGATGAGCACATAGGTACCAGCTATGACACTCCCCTGAAGGAAGGCGCATTCGACATGGATGACGAGCTCAAAATGAATTTGATCGAAGATAAGTTCAGAGACATTATGGAAATAATGGGCCTAGACTTAACAGATGATAGCTTAAGCGGAACCCCCAAGAGAGTGGCTAAAATGTATATTCAGGAAATTTTCAGCGGACTGAATCCTGCTAATAAACCCAAGGTGGCACTCTTCGAAAACAAGTATCAGTACAACGAGATGCTTGTTGAAAAGGACATTACCTTCTACTCTAATTGTGAGCACCACTTTGTACCAATCATTGGTAAAGCTCATGTAGCGTACATTTCTAGTGGAAAGGTAATCGGCTTATCGAAGATCAACCGTATCGTCAACTATTATGCAAAAAGACCTCAGGTTCAAGAACGACTTACCGTTCAAATTGCGAATGAGCTAAAGAGCATTTTAGAAACTGACGATGTAGCAGTAATCATTGATGCAGAACACTTATGCGTATCCTCTCGTGGGGTGCAAGATGTCAATAGCAGTACAGTCACAGCACAATTCGAGGGTAAGTTTAAAGAGGAAGGCACCAAAAACGAGTTATTGACCTACATCAGTAACAAATTAAAGTAAAGCCACTCCTAACCATCAAGTGAATCACTTTTAACAACTTAGTTTGATTCACTTGATTTTGAATTCTTAATCATGGATTCACATTAAAAGCTTACCTTTGCGGCTTCAATTAGAAAGCATCCATGCAAAGCATTAGAAATATCGCCATTATAGCACACGTTGATCATGGCAAAACCACTCTGGTAGACAAGATTATACACGCCTCAAAACTCTTTAGGGAGAACCAAGAGTCGGGCGACCTCATTCTAGATAATAATGATTTAGAAAGAGAAAGAGGGATTACTATTCTTTCCAAGAATGTTTCCGTCACTTACAATGGTGTTAAGATTAACATTATTGACACTCCTGGTCACGCAGACTTTGGTGGCGAAGTAGAACGTGTTTTAAAAATGGCGGATGGTGTCCTATTATTAGTAGATGCTTTCGAGGGTGCTATGCCACAAACTCGTTTTGTACTCAGCAAAGCTTTAGCCCTTGGTCTTACACCTATTGTAGTGGTTAACAAGGTGGACAAAGAGAACTGCCGACCTGATGAAGTTCATGAGCAAGTATTCGACCTCATGTTCAACTTGGATGCAACGGAAGAACAGCTTGATTTTGAAACCATGTATGGTTCCTCAAAAATGGGTTGGATGAGTGATGACTGGCAAAAGCAAACTGACTCGATAACTCCCCTATTGGACAAGATCATTGATGTGATCCCTGAAGCGCCATCTCCTGAAGGAACACCTCAGTTTCAGGTGACATCACTAGACTATTCTTCCTTTGTAGGTCGAATCGCTATTGGTAGAGTTTATCAAGGAACAATAGAAGAAGGTAAATCAATGGGCTTGACAAAAGCCGATGGTTCCATTCAACGCGTTAGAATAAAAGAACTTCAAGTATTTGAAGGCTTAGGCAGACAAAAAGTAAGCTCAGTAAAAGCGGGTGATTTGTGTGCTATTGTAGGCCTTGAGAACTTCGAAATTGGTGATACGCTCACAGATTTTGAAAGTCCAGCTCCACTTGAACGTATCTCCATCGATGAGCCTACTATGAATATGTTATTTACTATCAATAACTCACCAGGTTTTGGTAGTGAAGGTAAATTCGTGACCTCTCGTCACCTGAGAGATCGTTTAATAAAGGAAACTGAGAAGAACCTAGCACTTCGTGTTGACCCAACTGATTCTGAAGACAAGTTCTTGGTTTATGGTCGTGGGATTCTTCACTTGTCAGTTTTGATTGAAACGATGAGACGTGAAGGCTACGAATTGATGGTAGGACAACCTCAAGTAATCTTTAAAGAAATTGATGGCCAGCGTTGCGAGCCTATTGAAACACTTGTTGTTGATGTACCAGATGCGGTTTCAGGCAAAGTAATTGAACTTGCTACTCAGCGTAAGGGCGAGTTGAAGATCATGGAGCCAAAGGGCGATCAGCAGCACTTAGAGTTTGATATCCCATCGAGAGGGTTGATCGGCTTAAGAAATAATGTCTTGACTGCCACAGGCGGTGAGGCTGTGATGAATCATAGGTTCAAAGAATACCAACCATTTAAAGGTGAGATTAAAGGTCGTATCAATGGATCATTGATCTCAATGGAAAATGGACCTGGAACACCTTATTCAATTGACAAGCTTCAAGACAGAGGTTATTTCTTTGTTGCACCAGGAGAAAACCTATATACAGGTCAGGTAATTGGCGAGCACAATCGTGAAAACGATATTGTTGTAAACATTCAGAAAGGGAAGCAACTGACCAACATGCGAGCTTCTGGTTCGGATAGTAATTCTAAGATTGCACCTCCAAGAAGATTCTCATTAGAAGAATCCATGGAATACATCCAAAAAGATGAATATCTTGAAATCACTCCTGCGAGCATTCGCATGAGAAAAATTCACCTTGATGAGCATACAAGGATGAAGATGGCCAAGACCTTGGCTTAAGTCAAATTCAAAAACACATTAAAAAGGAGCGAATCTTAATTCGCTCCTTTTTTTATAAATCCGTCTTCTTCAACTGACGCTTAGCTTTCCAATAGCCCCAAAGTAACTTGGGGCCTATGACTTTTTTCCTCTACCGGCTTCTAGCATATCCCACATCGCTTGTGGTACTTTTTCGAGGTGACTGAACTCTCCTGCCCCCATTAGCCATTCTCCGCCATCTATGGTCACTACCTCACCATTTACATAGGAAGAGAAGTCTGACATCAAATAGGCTGCAAGATTGGCAAGCTCCTGATGTTCACCTACTCTTCCCACGGGTACTAACTTGGCCGGGTCAAATTTATCTATCAAGTCGCCAGGTAATAAGCGACTCCATGCGCCCTCCGTTGGGAACGGTCCCGGGGCAATGGCATTCAGTCTGATTTTGTATTTAGCCCATTCTACGGCTAAAGAACGTGTCATTGCCAACACTCCCGCTTTTGCACAGGCAGACGGTACAACATATCCAGATCCCGTCCATGCATATGTGGTTACTATATTTAGAACAGTACCAGCTTGTTCCGCTGCAATCCACTTTTTACCAAGGGCAAGCGTGAAATTCGTTGAACCCTTTAAAACGATATCAATGATGGTATCAAATGCTCGATTAGAGAGCCTTTCTGTAGGACTGACGAAGTTTCCAGCCGCGTTATTCAAGAGACAGTGAATCTGTCCAAAGCGCTCTTCAGTCTTTGCTAGAACATTCTCTACCTGCTCATAGTCTCTTACATCGCATTGAACAGGCAAAACTTTACCTCCGGTTTCAGCTTCAAGTTCTTGAGCCGCCTTTTCCAAGACTTCCATCTTACGACTAGTAATCACAAGGTTGGCACCAAGTTCAAGAAAATACTTACCCATGGCCCTTCCGAGCCCGGTTCCGCCACCCGTAACTATAATCGTTTGTCCCTTTAAGGCATCATCTTTTAGCATTCCATCTGTTCTCATAACAAAGCGTTAAATCAGTGGCTTTAAGTTAGAAAATATTATGCATGCAGCATAATTTTTATACTTCCCGATCAGCACATAACATATGACAATCTCATGCGAATTATTCATATTTGTACAAGTAATTTTATCTCATGAAGACCTTTCTCAATAAAACAGCACTTCTGTCCATTCTTCTAGTTTTCCTAAGCTCTTGTGTTGCCAAAAAGGATTTTGATACCGTGGTAAGCGAAAAGAACACTCTTGAAAATGACAAAACTCGTCTTCAAGAACAGCTTGCCGTTGTGAACGAAAAAGCAAAGCGACTGGAAGTGCAGGTTGAAGATCTTAAAGGAAAGAATACGGCCTTGCAAAGTGATTTTGATTTGGTGAGCAAAGAACTCAAAGACGTTCAGGGTGAGTATACACGCGTTAAGCAACTCTATGATAACCTATTGACCAATAGCAGCCAGCTCAATACTGATCTTGCTCAGCAACAACAAAGACTATTGGCAATTGAGGATGATCTTGAAATTGAAAGAAAGAAAAATGAAGAACTTGCCGTTGACCTATCCAAGCGTGAAGCCAAAGTAGCTGAGCTCGAAAGATTAATTTCTGAAAAGGATAAGGCTGTCCAACAACTCAAGAAACGTGTAACGGATGCGCTATTAAACTTTCAAGCTAGTGATCTATCTGTAGAGGTAAAAAATGGCAAAGTCTATGTGTCTCTTGCGGAAAAATTACTTTTCAACTCAGGAAGTACCAAAGTAGACTCAAAGGGTGAAAGTGCATTAAAACAACTAGCCAATGCCTTAAGCGGTAATAGTGATATCAATATCATGGTCGAAGGGCACACGGACAACGTACCTCTTTCAGGATCTGGCAAGTTTGCCGATAACTGGGACCTAAGTGTTGTTAGAGCCACTTCCATTGTAAGAATCTTGGTCAACAATGGCATTAGCTCGGAAGTAATCACCGCTTCTGGTCGTGGAGAGTTCTCACCAGTGGCGGAAAACACAACTGCCGAAAACAAAGCGCTGAATAGAAGAACTGAGATCATTCTGACACCTAAGTTGGATGAGCTATTCCAGTTATTGGAGACTTATTAAACAATTATCTTAAGCACAAGATTTATAGTCCATGTCAGATCGAAATGAGTTTGCAGACCACAGCATAGAAGAGCTTAAACAAAAGCAAAAGAAGTTCAAGGCAATTCAGAAAGTTATCTTGATTCTGTGCCTTATTACATCTTCAATTGCTATAGGGGTTTCTATTTGGAAAGAAACCAGCGAACTGTATCCAGTGATTGGGTTAACCCTTATTATCGGTATTGGCTACCCTATCATGGCTTTTGGCCCTATGCAGAAAAAGATACAGGCGGAAATTGACAGTCGATCTCAAGCTTAAGGAGAAACGCCTGCCATTAACTGGGCACAAAGTAAAGCTCCATAGGTTCCGAGCGCATAACCTAAGACTGCTAGTAACACTCCAACAGGTGCTAATGCTGGACTAAAAGCAGATGCCACCACTGGTGCTGACGCGGCTCCTCCGACATTGGCCTGGCTACCAACGGCTACAAAGAAGAATGGCGCCTTGATTAGTTTGGCCACCACAATCATAATTATCACATGGAAGAGCATCCAGGTAATACCGATAGCAAATAGACCTAGGTTATCGAATATCTCACCCACATTCATTCGCATTCCTATGGTTGCTACAAGAATGAAGATAAACACACTCCCAAGCCTTGAAGCTCCTGCCCCCTCGTACTTTCTCATTTTGGTAAAAGACAAACCCACTCCAATTGTTGTAGCAATGACTACCAGCCAGAAGAAGCCCGAAGTCAGCGATTCTAAACTATACTTAGCTAACCACTCGCTGCGCGCCTCCATGAGTGGAGCAATGACATCAGCACCCCAATGTGCCAAGGCAGTACCTCCAAAAGCAATTGCCAAAATAGTCATCACTTCAGGCAGTGTTGGAATTTTTGCAATACTAGCTTGATAGCTTTCGACTCTATCTCTGAGGTCATCGATTGCCGTAGTATCAGATTTCAGCCACTTATCAACCTTTTGAGTTTTGCTGGCCCCGTACAGCAGAAAGCCAGTCCAGATGTTAGCACAGATCACATCGACAACGATCATGGTTGCGAAGAGACTATCGCTTACACCAAAGATCTCTTTCATAGAGGCTTGATTGGCACCTCCACCAATCCAACTACCAGCAACAGTCGTCAAACCTCTCCAGACCTCTTCCCCACTTCCTATATCCAACACATCCGGAGCAATTGTAGATATAATGAGGATTGCCAATGGACCTCCCAATACGATACCAACGGTGGCAGCAAAGAACATTATGACTGCTTTTGGCCCTAGGTTGATAATACCTTTTATGTCAATGCTTAAACATAACAGCACCAAACTAGCAGGAAGCAAGTAGCGCGAAGCCACGAAATATAGATTTGAATCTTCACCTGAAACTAAACCTAATGGCCAATTGAGAAGGCCCGGTAGAAAATAGCAAAGAAGAATACTAGGTACAATCGTATAGAACTTCTTCCATTTAGGGTTTGAAGAAGATGAAGTATGAAAGACTGCTGCTACTATTATAATAAGTAGTCCGAGTACTATTGCGTCATTAGTAAAGAATGGTTCCATGGAGTGGTTTTCAAAACACCAATAATAGGAGTTTTTCCTGAAAGATATCAGTCGTACTTGTAACCTTCACCTCTATCTTCTTCCAAAGCAACTCCCAAGCCTAGCACTAGACGATTGACAAAGTTGAAATAAGCCACCACCAAAGAAGCATCCAAAATAGCCCGTTCTTCCAGACCCAAAGCTTTCAATGGGCCTACAAAATCTTCTTCTTTTACTCTTCCGGGATTAACGGTCAAATTGAAAGCATAACCACAGAGTATAGCATCTACTTCGGAAAGCTCAACAGACTTGTAATCGTGCCAAAGCTGATTTACTTTCTCTTCATTTTTCCAAAAGTGATTCAATGCAGCACCATGATGCACCTGACAGTATTCGCAATCATTGGCCGCAGAAACTACAACAGCAATCATTTCTCTCTGATATCGCTTAAGTGGAGATTTGCCGAACATAATTGTCATATACAAGTCCATATGATTCATAATAGACCTAGGGTTTAAGCTCTGAATCTTATGAACCTCAGCAAGCTTGCCTCTTGTCTCCAAAAGGTGATCGTAGACTTCCTTTAATTCTCCTTCAGCCTCTTGATGCTCAATTACTTTTATAAATGCCATACCATAGGATTTACCCTGAAATTAAGGCAAACAAGTCATTAGACAGTCTGATGGTGGAGTTTTTTGGCGAATTGCAACCATAGGAAACAAGAATCCCATATATTCGGATTTCAAAATTTTTCAGAATGGCACCCAGAGGAGGTTTTTCAAGTAGAATAGGTTTTATCGCAGCAGCAGCAGGCTCTGCTGTAGGTTTAGGAAATATTTGGGGTTTCCCCTTTGAGGTTGGCGAAGGAGGCGGAGCTGCCTTCGTAGTTATCTACCTTATGTTTTGCTTTATCCTTTGCTTTCCAGTAATGGCAACTGAGATCGCAATCGGAAGAAAGACTCAGAAAAACCCTGTAGGCGCATTTACGGCCTTAGGTTATAAAAACTGGAATTGGGTTGGAAAACTGGGCATATTAGCCGGTATACTAATTCTTTCCTTTTACAATGTAATCGCTGGATGGGCTTTCGGATATATCTTCGAAATGGCTGCAGGTCACTTTGGAGGTGGAGAACAGTTTGGCGCCTATACTTTAAAGATATTCAAAGTAGGTGGTTATGGCTTGGCATTTATGGCCACAACGGCCCTTGTGGTATCTAGAGGTATCTCTGGTGGTATCGAAAAGGCAGCGAAAATGCTAATGCCGACCTTGGTAGTAATGATGTTGGGCATGGTTATCTACTCACTCACCCTTCCCAATGCAATGGACGGCATTCGTTTTTACCTCGTTCCTGATTTCTCCAAAATCAATGCAGGAGTTGTCTACAATGCCATGGGACAAGCTTTCTTCTCCTTGTCATTAGGTATGGGAGCATTGATTACCTACGGTAGTTATGTAAACAAAAAAGAAAATATAGTATCCGCAGCGGCACTAATAACTTTAGCCGATGTTGGCATTGCAGTTATTGCTGGCTTGATGATCTTCCCTCTTATAGGCTTTATGAGCGGAGGAACCATGGAAGGCGCCGCTGGCGGACCTGGTTTGATATTCGTAACCCTACCAACAATTTTCGGAACACTAGGATCTATCGGACCACTTGTTGGCACTTTGTTCTTTGTATTGCTCTGTTTTGCTGCATTAACCTCCACCGTATCTCTACTTGAGGTACCTGTGGCCTATGCTGTTGACGAATTAAAAATCAGACGAAGTAGAGCCGTGTGGATTGTAGCGGGCATTATCTTCGTAATCGGTATTCCATCTTTGCTCGGTTTCGGCTATTCTGACTTCTTTAGCACTGCTTTCACTACTTACAAAGAAGGAGGTACAGATACAGATTTCCTTTCTTTTATAGCATCTGTAGCAAACGACAGTATACTGCCACTGGGTGGCTGTATGATCGCTTTCTTTGCAGCTCACGTTTGGAAAAAACACAATTTGGATGACGAGCTTGCTGAGGGTTCTCCCAATTATAAAGGTTCTTTTGTCCAGAAGTATCTGAACTTTGCCATCTCATACCTTGCTCCTTTTGTTCTTGGAGTGGTATTCGTCTTGACAGTGCTGTTCAAATTCTTTGGGATCAGCTTATTCTAGAAGAGTAAAAACAATATCCTTATTTACATCCCCTTCCAGAATTGGTTGGGGATATTTTTTTTGAACTATGTAGCGTTATGAGAAGATAGAAGGTCTTACTAATATGGGTACTAAAGCAAATTGCCTTCTTTTATTCACATCATTAACATTCCGCTCTTTCGCAATGCTGATAAAGAGGTCGGTTTTTAGAAGACATCTAGTAGCATCATTATTCCTATACTCATGCTTAATAACCTTTTTAAGTTGTGAAAACGAGGAACCTCAACCCACCTTCGAACACGCCAATAGAATAGAGTTCTCTAGTAATGCTTCTTTCTTGGTTGCTGATGGCCACTCTACAGCAACATTCAATATTGGGTTTTTCGATGAATACGGTCGTATAATTGAAAACCTGCAAGCCAGATCATCGGTAAAACAGAATGGGCAAGTGGTGTCAAACGAAGAAAGAGTTTATACTTTTACTCCCGAAACATCAGGCAGTTATCTCTTTCAACTTTTTATTGATGAGGTAATAGTAGAAAACCACATCATATATGTTTTAGAAAACCAACGGGTAGAAATACCTGTCATCTTTCATATATCAGAAAATGAGTCAGGCAACATGAGTGAATTGACTCAAGAGTTTCTTGATAAACTCAATTCCAAACTACTCTTCAGACCGGACAACCCTGGTAGCACCCGGCAACAATCCAGTCTATTCTCATTTGTTCTTGCAGAGGTTGATGAATCAGGTCAAACTCTAGCCGAAAAAGGTGTCAACAGGTATAACGGCCAATATGAGCAATTCGCTCAGCCGATTGAAACTTGGCAGCGTGAGTATTACTGGGACCCTGAAACATACGTAAACTTCTGGCTCGGCAAACGAGGTGCCAATCAATTTGTTGCAAGGGCCAATTTTCCCGACCATTATCACTTCTCCTTACCAAAATCCACCCTTCCTGAACCGCGATGGGAATATAGAGTCGACTATGGTGACTCTCCTCCCACCCACCATCCAGAGGGCATTAAATATGGCTATGGGGATAGCGTATCGGAACTGACCGACAACTCCTCTGTTTTGAACTACATTACACTACTTGTTGGCAAATTTATGGGCCTTGAAGTTCACTTGAACAATAATGTGATCAGCGAGACAAATTATATGTCTTACTATGGCAATAGTCAAAAAGATCACTTTACAGCAGCACAAAATGGTCAAATGTGGTTTATCATTAATTATGCCCGATGGCGGGCCAGAAAGGGACTAGTTCGGATACCTCTTAATTAGTCACTCACCAAACATCTATTATTCAATTGGTGCTTTAGAATTCATGAGTTTTTAAGATATTGATGGTCTTCTCTCAGAGGAAGCCTTATGCAAAAAAGTCTTATCGTTTTATTCTATATCCTATCTATTCATCTTTCATACGGACAGATCAGGCTGATCGAGGGTAGAGCCTATGCAGCCAAGCGGACTATTAGTGAAGTTTTTGTTGACGGACTAGGAGATGAAGATTCTTGGCAAAATGCAGCTTGGAGTGAGTACTTCGTTGATATAGAAGGTGACAAAAAGCCTGCCCCCTACTATAAAACCAGAGTCAAGATGCTCTGGGACGACAAGTACTTTTACTTCTATGCCGAAATGGAAGAGCCGCATGTATGGGCCAAACTCACCGAACGTGATGCTGTGATTTTCCATGATAATGACTTTGAGATATTCATTGACCCTGACGGAGATACGCACAACTATTATGAATATGAGGTTAATGCCTTTAATACAGTTTGGGACTTACTTCTGACAAAACCTTATCGAGATAACGGCCATGCCATTAATAACTGGGATATCAAGGGACTAAAATCAGCTGTAAACATCAATGGAACACTGAATGATCCCAGTGATAAAGATGAGGGTTGGTCTGTAGAAGTTGCCATTCCCTGGAAAGCACTTAAAGAAGCTACGCGCACTTCAGTTCCTCCGAAAAACAACGATGTCTGGCGTGTTAATTTCTCAAGAGTGCAATGGAAAACAGAAGTTAAGGGAAGGTCCTATTTCAAGAAAAAAGATCCTCAAACAGATAAAAATCTACCCGAGCACAATTGGGTCTGGTCTCCTCAAAGAGCAATCGCTATGCACGAACCAGAATTCTGGGGTATGGTCGTTTTCTATGATATTCCAGTTGGAGAAAATATTGACTTCGTGTCTGACTTTGGGTCTGAAGAAGTGAGGCAGTTATTGTTTGATGTTCATAGGCAGCAAATCGCTCTGAGAAGAGAAAAGCAACCTTACAGTAACGACAAAGAGGCATTAATTCAACACAAGGTTTTCAATATTGGTAGAACAATTGAGTGGGAAATTGAAGCTGATGTCTATCGCTATCATGCCATTATGCAGCACCCATTTAATAAGTCTATCATTTGGCACATTAATGAATCTGGTAGACTATGGAAAGAAATAAAAAAGTAATGAATAAAAGAAAATTCCTTAAGCAACTAGGACTGGGCTCCTTCGCCATAGCCGCAACTCCGACTCTTTTTTCGTCTTGCCAATCAAACCCGCCTGAAGACTTTAAACTTTGGATGTGGGTTGGCGGTGGAGCCAATAAACCTGAGGAAGAGTGGCGTGAGCAATTCACCCGATTAAGTGAACTTGGCTTTCATGGTGTACTGGCAGGTGGAAATGTCGAAACACTTAAGACAACCGTCCCATTGGCTAAGTCATTAGGTTTAGAAATCCACTCTTGGCAATGGGTTATGAATCGTCCAGGAAACAAAGAAGCCATGGCACACCCTGAATGGTATGCCGTAAGCCGAAATGGAGATTCGAGCCTCGATGTAAACCCCTATGTTGGCTACTATCAGTGGTTGTGCCCTTCAAAACCTGAAGTCCAGGACTATATCATTAATGGTATGATTGATATTGCCGAAGTTGAGGGCTTGGATGGCGTACAGTTAGATTACGTTCGTTACTGCGATGTTATTCTCCCAAGAGGTTTATGGGAGAAATACGACCTTGTTCAAGATCATGAAATGCCAGAGTTCGACTTCTGCTATTGCGATACTTGTCGTAATAAATTCAAATCTGAAAGTGGTTATGACCCTCTAGACCTTGAAGACCCTAGTCAGGATGAACAATGGCTACAGTTTAGGTATGATTCGATTACCAACCTAGTCAATAGAATTGCGAAGGAGGTTCACTCCAGAAATAAAAAACTATCTGCATCAGTATTTGCCACCCCAAATCTGGCTCGCAAGTTTGTACGTCAGGCTTGGGATGAATGGGATCTAGACTTTGTATTCCCTATGATCTATTACCAGTTCTATGCTGAGCCATTGGACTTTGTTAGAACCGCGACAGCTGAAGGTGTGAAGGCGCTTGGAGGCTCAAAACCGCTTTACACTGCACAATACCTAAGCCAAAAGACTACAGAAGATGTCACAGCTATGATCGAAGCCGCAAAGGCTGGTGGATCGAATGGCTTAGCGTTTTACGACTATGGTCTCCTAAATGAGGATAAAGCCAAGGTATTAGAAAATCTAAGAGCTTCTAAATAAAAAAGGCCCCGCCCCGAAACTTCGGGGGTCGGGGCCTTTTATCGTTCAAGTAATCTAGTTTACTTCTTTCTCTCTTTAAGGATAATAGCATCAACAGACTTGTCTTTAACCAGTTGATTGAAGGCTGGAAGATCATTTTCCATTAAACCTTTCAAAGTCGCCAACTGGGTATCAATCTGTCTGGTCAATTCTACTCTCACAGTTTCTGCTTGAGCAGTTGGTCTCCATTCTCCACCACCAGCTACACCAAGTAGTGCTGCCAGTTTATTATTCAAGCGAATTGGGAAGTTCAATGGATCTTGACCTGACCTGTTCTTGGTCTGGTAGAGTGCCTCTTCTACGGCAGTCATCTTCTTCATTAACTCCTTACCTGACTTCACAACATCTTCGTATTTATCGTCACCCTTGATCCTACCTATCAGTCCATCCATCTGCTCTCTGGCAGCACGAATATCCTTGATGGCTTGATGAGTCTCTGTCACTTTATCACGAACTTTCATCAAGAAGTCAAATTGAGCTTGAATATCTGCATCCGTTGAAGGATAGCGAGGGTCTCTTATCAAGTTAAACTTAGTTTCTTGCGACTCATCACCGACAACAAGTTTTGCTGTGTACTCTCCAGTTGGAGCAGCTGGCCCAGGTCCGCGAATAGAAGCGGCCCACATAATTAAGCCCTCAAAACCTTCGGCATTTTCGTACCTCATGTTCCAATTGAAAGAGTTCATTCCCTTTTTAGCTTTCTGCTTGAAAGACTTCACTAGGTCGCCTTTCTTGTCATAGATTTCAATAGCGACTTTCGTTCCTTTTTCTACTTCATCTTTCATGTAGTAGTAGATCATTGGCCCAGCAGGCTTATTCTTGCCGTAAAGAAGAGAGATATTCCCTCCACCGCCACGACCGAAGCGACCTCCGCCACCTCCAAGTCTGTAGGCATCCATTGGCTTAAACATGTGGAAATTCTTTGCCGTCACCTCGTCTGATAATTGATGCAAAATGGTCAAGTCATCGATCATCCAGAATGCTCTTCCCTGCGTTGCAGCGATAAGGTTATCATTTTTGATAGCCAAATCAGTGATCGGCACGATCGGCAAGTTCATTTGGAATGGTTTCCAAGAAGCTCCGTCATCGAAGGATACAAACATGCCTCTTTCTGTTCCAGCGTATAGCAAGCCTTCTTTCTTCAGGTCAGCTCTTACTACTCTAGTAAAATAGTCGTTAGGAATACCATTGGTGATCTTAGTCCACGTTTTACCGTAATCTTTTGTCTTGTATAAGTACGGCTCGTAATCACCAAGCTTGTATTGCGTACCTGCTATGTATGCTCCTCCTTTAACAAATGGATCGGCATCTATACTGTTGATCATTAAATACTTAGGGAAATCAGGAGGTGTTACATTCTCCCAATTCTTACCGCCATCTCTGGTAACATGAATTAGTCCATCATCAGAACCAGCCCAAATCAAGTCTTTCTCGTATGGTGATTCTGTAGCTGCAAAAATGGTTGCATAGTACTCAACAGAAGTATCATCATATGTGATCGGCCCACCCGATTTACCAAGCTTGTCTGGTTCAGCTCTTGTTAGATCAGGACTGATTAATTCCCATGACTGTCCTTCGTTATATGTAACATGCAGATGGTTAGAAGCCGTGTAAAGCTTCTTAGAACTGTGTGGCGAGAAGAATATCGGGAAGTTCCACTGGAACCTGTACTTATAATCTTCGGCCCCATGTCCCATTGGGTTGTCAGGCCAAGCATTAATGTTTCGGTTGATACCCTTATCATGATCAACTCTAGTCAAGAAACCACCATAGCTACCGCCATAAACAATGTCTGGGTTATCAGGGTTTGGTGCTATGTGAGCACTCTCACCCCCAGCTGTTGATTCCCAATCGTTCTCAGTGATTGCAAAACCAAAAGAACGGTGTGCTATTCTCACAGTAGAGTTGTCTTGCTGCGCACCATAGATTCTATATGGAAATGCGTTATCTGTTGTTACTCTATAGAATTGAGCTGTTGGTTGATTATCGTCAGTAGACCAGCTATCACCACCATCATAGGACACCTGAGCGCCACCATCATCGGCAATAACTAATCTCATATTATCTTCAGGGGCAATCCACAAGTCATGGTGATCACCATGAGGTGCATTTCTTCTATTGAAGGTTCTACCACCATCAGTTGACGTATGATATCCCACATTCATTACATAGACTTTATTGACATCCTTAGTATCGGCATAAATTCTAGAATAGTACCATGCACGTTGTCTTAGTCCTCTTTCTGAATTCGTATTTCTCCAAGTCTCTCCACCATCGGTAGACTTGTAAACACCACCTTTATTGGCTTCGATAATGGAATAAATTGTGTTTGGGTTTACTGGTGAGATAGAAACACCACTAATCCCTATAGGACCATTTGGCATACCTGATTTTTCCATCAAATTCTCCCATGTCTCTCCACCATCTTTAGATCTCCAAACGCCAGAACCATCTCCACCGGAAGTAAGGCTGTAAGGTGTTCTTCTAACGCGCCAAGTACTGGCCATCATAAAGTCAGGATTATTTGGGTCAATGGATAGGTCGACTGCTCCCGCGTCTGCATTGGCAAACAATACACGACTCCAGTTTTGACCACCATCGGTAGTTTTATAAACACCACGCGTCTCACTCGTCTTGAAAAGGTCTCCCATTACAGCGACCCATGCTACATTCGAGTTCTCTGGATGCACCACAATTCGACCTACATGCATGGCATCCTTGAGCCCCATGTTGACCCAAGTTTCTCCACCATCGGTAGACTTCCAAATGCCTTCAAAACCAGAAGATACATTACCTCTTACGGTCTCTTCACCCTGACCAACGTAGATTACGTTGTTATCAGAATGGCTAACTGCAACAGCACCGATTGACCCTCCGAAATACCCATCCGAGATGTTTTTCCACGTGGTTCCGCCATTATCGGTTTTCCAGACGCCACCACCGGTAGCTCCCATATAAAATACTTTCGGCTTACCGGGAACACCAGTGACAGATGATGCTCTACCACCTCTGTATGGTCCGATAGATCGCCATTCTATGCCTTTATAAACTTCCGCTTTGGGATCAGGCGTATTTGCATTGTCAGAAGCTTTATTTCTTCTATTCCTTCGTTGTGCTTCCGCATCGTATACAAAAGAAAAAAGAAGCAAACAGGCTACAACCAACACGCCTTTTGTTGAGAATCTTTTTGCTATCATAGTTAATAGTTTGATTAAGGTAAATGTACTCAAGGTTAATGCTCTAAAAGTTATAAACAAAGGCCCACTTAGAGAAGGCCTTGACTTGGTTTTACACGAATGGAAAAAAGAAGAGTCGACCCAAAAATGAGTCGACTCTTACTACTGTTCTGTATTTAAACTTTGTTCTCTACTCTCCTTAATTGATTCTGTAAAGACTTGTATTGTTATAAGATGTCAAAAACTCTGCTCTGTTAAGAAGCTTTTTTGCTTCTACATCTTCAATTACTTCATTATCAGTCAAAACGATTGACCGTACCAAGTTATCTTCACTATCGTAAACTTTGATAGTCTCATATGATTCGGTTGCCAATTCGGCATCGAAATCATCCATAGTGACATCATTGTAAGCTCTTTCTAAAGATGCTTCCAAATCGAACATCACATTTTCTTCATTATTTGAAATCTCGTAAGATTCTATACCCGCTGTCAGCGTTACTGCTGCAGCCAATGCCAATGCGACTATCGCTGACATTGTTCTCTTTGTGTTTAACTTTCTTTTCATGACCGTTGTTGTTTCGAATGTGTTCCTTTTGCGTCTAGGTTGTTAATTTCGTGTTACCAAATTTTATTCTCTTTGGTACACTTATTATGACGGCAAAGTTCATGAAAAGTTTAATTTTAATCGAAAAAAAAGTAGATTATTTTCCCAATCGGTAAAATCCGCGGATGAACCGTAGAATATAGGGACTGAAATATCAAGCACAAAAAAGCCCGCTTGTAGCGGGCCTTTAAACCGAAATATTCTTTGGGTCAGCCAATCGCCTGTTCAAGGTCAGCAATTAAATCATCGGCATTTTCTATACCAACACTCAATCGAATAAGTGAATCTAGCAGACCAACTTTCATTCTTTCCTCTTTAGGGATGGCACCATGTGTCATGGTCGCAGGGTGATTGGCCATAGATTCTACTCCGCCTAGGGATTCTGCCAAAGCAAATAGTTTAAATTTTTCCATCACCTTAAATGACCTTTGCATATCATCTTCATGGAAGGTAAATGAAATCATCCCTCCAAAACCTTTCATTTGCTCCTTTGCAATCTCATGATTTGGATGAGATTCAAATCCAGGCCAATAGACCTTGTCTACTTCAGGATGCTGAGCCAAGAACCTTGCTACTTTCTCTCCATTCTCACAGTGCCTTTCCATTCTAAGGTGCAAAGTCTTAATACCTCTAAGTACTAGGAAACAATCCTGTGGCCCAGGAACGGCTCCACAAGAATTCTGAATAAACGCTAGTCGTTTATATAATGATTCATCATTCACTGCTATAGCTCCCATCACCACATCTGAGTGCCCACCTAAGTATTTGGTCACCGAATGCATAACTATGTCAGCTCCTAATTCCATTGGACTCTGAAGCACTGGTGAAGCAAAGGTATTATCTACCCCAAGTAGCAAACTGTGCTTTTTACTAATGGCCGAGATTGCTTTAATGTCGATAATACTCATCATAGGATTGGTCGGTGTCTCCAACCAAATGAGTTTAGTATTTTCATTCACGTACTGCTCTACTCCCGCAGCATCGTTCATATCGACAAAGTGAAACTTGATACCAAAGCCTTCAAAAATCTTTGTGAAGATTCTATAAGTACCTCCATAGAGATCATTACCACTAATTACTTCATCACCAGGCTTTAATAGTTTGACTACAGCATCAATAGCCGCAACACCTGAACCGAAAACCAATCCATAGTTTGCGTTCTCCAACATGGCTATGCTCTTCTGCAAGGCAGACCTCGTTGGGTTTTGTGACCTTGCATACTCAAAGCCTTGGTGATCCCCGGGAGACTTCTGAACATAGGTAGAGGTTTGAAAAATAGGTGTCATAATAGCCCCCGTAGATGGATCTGGTTCTACACCGGCATGCACCGCTTTAGTATCAAAATGCATTAGCTTTTACTTTTTGGTTCGGCCTTTGAAATAAGCCTCTAACTCCTTATTCATTTCATCCTCGGTCTGTTTGTAATTAGGTGTTAGAGAAAGCTGACCAGGAGTTTGCTCAATCATCAGCGTTTGCGTTGGGAATGCAAAACGTACACCTAAATGCTCGGCCAACTTGTTGACTTCCAGCATTATCTCCTGACGACACCTCAACTCAGCCGTCCAATCTGGTACTTCGAAGAATATATATAGCATCACATCCAACGAACTTGCTGCATAATCATTGAGAAATATATTGTAGTAGTCTTTTCTAGTTTCTGGGTGATTTTGAACGATTTTCTCGATACCCTTGACAAATACTTCAATAAGTCTTGCTGGAGAGTCATATGTTACTGAGAGTTTGGTATAAAACCTTCTGTACTTCCTTAAACCGTGGTTATCAACCGTACTGTTAGAGATGATACTATTAGGAACATACATCACAGAATCTCTGAAAGTTCTAATGCGCGTAGAACGAAAACCGACTTCTTCTACAGTACCATCAATCTCTCCGGAAGTCACCCAATCTCCTATCTGAAATGGACGATCAATAAAGATCATTAGCGATCCAAAGAAGTTTTTCAAAGTATCTTGAGCGGCTAAGGCGAAAGCCAAACCACCTATAGAAAGACCTGTCAACAGAGGCCATATATCGAATTTAATGCTACTGAGAATGGCTATAATTCCCACAATTACTACAAAGACCCTTAGGATCTTTCGGATCAATGGAACCAATTGATCATCTAAGGTATTCGCGGATTTGTCGGCCATTCTCTCAAAGTAGAGTCCGAGAATATCGACAAGCTTATAGAAGAAAATTGTAGCGAAAAATGGCACTAATGCTCTGGCCACCAAAATGAGATTTGCGGCAATAAAAGGTGGCAATTGCAGCGTAGGTACTAATATTTTAGAGAATTCAGCTACAATCATCAAACTGAATGGCTTAGCTGCTGGTATAAGCACATCCCTTGCTAGGTCAATCTTTCCATAACGATGCATTATACGCACCAGAAATGCCTTGATCAGGAAAATCAGGACAAAGTGTAATATAAAACCTAAAGAGATGAGTATGAGTATGCCTAAATACTGCCACAGGTGAAGCCCGAGGTACGTTTTGTTACCCAACTTAGGAAGCAGGTTCAAAAGTTTATCAGTTCCAAATGGGTAAACCTGCTTATGAATTTCGTCTATTTCAACAACGGTGCGCTCAGAGTACAACCATTGATCACCATATTTCTGAACATAGATATCAGGAAAGTCAGAAGTAAGTAAGTATCTATGCTTTTGTGTCAAAGAATCGAAATAGTTGGCTGTACGAGGTAAATCTTCTAGTCTGATATAATTCCCTGAACCATCAAAAATCTGTTTTAACTCTACAGCTAACTGCTCAATCTCACCTTGACTCCTACCTGCAGAAAAGAGTGATTTTGCCGCTTGTGCTTCGTTATGCGATCCATCCTGTAGGTACTGAAGGTGGTTGTAAATGGCATCATAGGGCGTGTTAAAACGCGATGGAAGTTCAGCTTCTTGGCCACTCAATGCAAATGCACTGAAGGTCAAAAATAAAACTAGATAGACACGAAAAGATTTAAAGTGGCTTGACCGCATAAATATTCAGCTGATCTGCGAAGTTAACAAACACTTCGTATTCAAGTCTATTCTGATAAAAAAGTATACTGGCTTGGCTACTGGCAGGTATTTCTGAGGTCAAAAGTCTACCCTCTCGATCTATCAATCTGAGCGTTTGTCTAGCCACGTCTCTAATAGCAAAAATCTCTTTACCATTTCTAAAATTGTACTGGTCTACTTTGATTGACTTAGAATTAGGGAAGTCAATGGAAAAGCGCTCCTCTCCCTTATTATCAAATATTACCAGTTTTCTTCCATCATTTCGAACAATACTAAAAGTTGTCTCCAATGCATCACTCACTGCATTGAACTCGCTTCCCGAGGCCCTTAGCAGTTGTTTTCGAGTCACTACTCTGCCATTTAAATCCACTTGGACTAACTCTCCATCAACAGTGCTCAAAGAAATAAGACTCTGACCAAAGTTCGAACCTTTCACAAAAGCGGTTTCTCCTGAAAGGCGTTTACCAATATTCAGTGGAAACCCTGCATATTCATCTCCTCTTCTGTTCAGTAGATGAATCTGGCCTGATGTTTCAACTACAACAAAGCAATCTCTACCTCTGACCCTCACATGAAAGGGTGTTTGAAGTAAGTCATTACCAATCGCCTTGGGCTGCCATCCATCTAGGGGTTCCCCCTCTTTACCATATAGATACAAGTTACCACGTCTGTCTCTTGTCAAATATCTATAGCGTTTATTGTTATCATAATCGACAACACTAGTCCCTTCAAAAGGCAGACTTGAACCATATCCTATCGGAAATCCATCGACTTCCTTTCCATTTCTGTCAATCAAATGAATTAATGAATCTGTGAACATTAGATACTGAAGCTTCTTATTGTTATAAAAGTCAATCTGATGTATATCACCTTTTAAGGTCCCGTTAATTCCCTTCTTCCATAATATTTCACCTTGTTTATCGGTCAGGTAGAGTTGATTGTCTGCATCTTGGAATATGACTTCTAAACTGGCGTCATTATGGTTTCTTACCACATAGGGTTTGGTGGTCAATTCGGCATCGGCAAACACATTAGCCTTTACTATAAGATCTTTCAAGTCACTCGCATAATCACTTGGCGTATCAAAAACGTCATTGAAGGTAACATCACCAGAAATCAAAATATTCGCTTTGGTTCGGTTAACCTGAAGCTTCAACAGACTTAGGGCCGATAATATCTCAGGGTTTGAGTCAAAAAATGTCTTCCACTTTGGTTTCAACCTATTTTTCAGAGGATCTGTAGCAAACTCAAAATCTTGCACTATTGTCAAGTCTGTTTCTTGAATCATGTCATCGATGATTCGTCTTCTATCTACTGACCTTCCCCAAGTTCTCTCATTATCAAAATCATTAAGTACCATTTTCAAAGCGTCAAGATCATCTGATATAATCAGGAAGCCTTGCAGAATCGCATAGTAAGGTGATTGGACTTCTGATGCAGCATCTCTCATCAGGCCTTCCAAAGTTTGATTGTTATTGATGAAACCGATATCGGAACTAACATATCTCTCCTTATATACAGCTGAGTCCGATGGTTGCAAGTTTTCTAATGCCAAAGCATCCAGAGTGTTCCTCAGTTGTGTTGTGTCTGTAGAAGAGAACAGCAAAACACGGCTATTCGCACCCTCACTTTTTCCAATCTCAATATTGCACAAATCTCCATTGAGAAGATCTTTCCACAGATTTGAAGCAATTTCTATTGGCCTCCAAGAGAATTTATTCGCAGCAATAGGGACTAGGTTCTCTGCAAAAATCGAAGCAGCTGATGGTGGTACCGAGCTTCCATTGGCTTTGCCGCTTCCATTAAATGTCAACTGTCTATTCTCTAAATCAATATTTACAAATAGGTTTTGATCTGATGGATTACGAAATGCCAATGACTCCATAGATTCGAAAAAAACCGCATTTAACTCTTGTAATCGAGAGCTATTTAATACAATACTCAAGTCACCTGAACCACCGAAGTCTTGGTTCAATTGTATTAAACGATTTTGGGGTTCTTCCATCGCTCTTACAACGTCTTCCACTAAAACAGTGCTTGTCGAAAAAGCCAAGTACGACCCCTCAATTAAAGTTGAGAGATTGAATTGATCTGATTGGAAGGTCAGAATCTCCTTGTCATTGAAGTTCTGAGTACTTGAAACAATATTACCCTTGACCAACTGCTCCATGATAGACTTAAGGCTGGCTCCATTCCATTCAAATCCATTGCTTTGAAGAATGAAAAGTGGTGATAGGTCATCGCTTGAGGTCGTATGCAGACTAATCCATAGCGGCAATTCTGAAATCTTCGAACTTAGTGTCTGTGCTCTTTCCAGAGAATCTATTTTGACTAAGGCTGATTCTAATGTTCTTAGCAAGGGCACTGACTTGAATGCCTCGTACCAATTCAGCTCTCTAAATTGTGCCAACGCGACCTTTGGGTTGTTAACCTTTATGGAAATTGCCGCAGTCTCAGGAATGAGTACCCTAACGTCATTTTTCGAACTGCTCAACAGTGGGTACAAGAAATACCCAAGAACAGAAAGCAGTATCAATACAATTAATAGACCCTTTGACTTCAATCGATTCGAAATTCTAAACCTCTAACGTTCAAAATTACAGACTTGTGTATTCAAACCTACATACCTGCCTTTTTTAATTGACCGTTCAAACCATTCCTTCCCCAGTGGTGTCAAAGAGAATAGATAATGGTATAGACAAACTGTTGACATTTGGTCAGTTACAAAGAATAGGATGCAATCATTCTTTTTTTGTATTGTTTATCTGACACTTTTCACTGAATTTTACGTTATCGACTTGACACTTGACTTTTGATTGCAAGTATCTTTTGGCTGGCAGATGCTAATTGATGGTTTGATTAATCAAAAATGACTGATAATGAGAATATTACTGACCCAACTAGTAGTGCTACTAGTTCTTTTTTCTTCTGCAAATACTAGTTCTGATAAAGTTTTAATTTCAGAGGTAGAATTTGCAAATGGACTTTACAAGTTTGATGACCGCCTTATAACAGGTGAGATCATTGATTACTATGAGAACGAAACCCTGAAGTTTCGGTATCGAGTCTTAGAGGGTCGTCTTCACGGCCTTGCGACAGAGTTCTTCTCTGATGGAAGTGTTAAAAGTGAGCGAAACTATACCTTTAGTAAGCTTTTTGGTTCGTTGAAAGAATACTATCCAAATGGTGATGTTAAGCTTCAATTCCAAGTCGGCTTAAATGCCTATGGATCCGGTGAAAAAGTGACCAAACTAGAGATCGCATCTGGAAGCAAACACAAATTGAAATCGAAAGATGACTGTGTGATCCATTTTATAGGTGCTGATAATAAACCACTGGATACAAGTGAAAACATCTCAATCTTAAGCCAGAGCAAATACAAACTACTGGACAAAAAAGGTAAAGTGGTTTTCGAAAATTGATTCTTTAAAAGAAGAATAAAAAAAACCCGACACCTCTATTGAAGTGTCGGGTTTTTCTTTTCAGCCTATTGAACTATAGAAGGCTGTTTGTTTTTCTCACAGCCTCTGCACTAGTCGATAAATCCTGCTTTTCAGCATCGCTCAATTCGATCTCTACAATAGACTCAATACCTTTTGCTCCGATCACAGCCGGAACTCCAATGCAAATATCATCTAGCCCATATTCTCCATTGAGCATACATGAACAAGGGAACATCTTTTTGGAATCATTGCCAATAGCCTGAACCATTGCAGATACTGCAGCACCTGGGGCATACCAGGCAGACGTACCTAGAAGTTTTGTTAACGTAGCACCACCTACTTTTGTCGCCTGTTTAACTTCTTCCAACCTGTCTTCGCTTACAAATTCTGAAACCGGAACACTGTTACGCGTTGCAAGCCTGGTAAGAGGAATCATTCCTGTATCACTGTGGCCTCCAATCACCATTCCATCAATATCTGAGATTGGTGCATTCACAGCCTCAGCAAGTCTGTACTTAAAACGAGCAGAATCAAGCGCTCCACCCATTCCAATTACTCTGTGCTTAGGAAGACCTGTTGCCTTATGCGTCAAATAAGTCATAGTATCCATAGGATTGGAGACAACTATAATGATCACACTCGGAGACTCCTTAATCAAACTTTCAGCAACCGACTTGACAATACCAGCATTTGTACTGATCAATTCTTCACGTGTCATGCCTGGTTTACGTGGAATACCAGATGTTATCACTGCCACATCACTACCTGCTGTTTTACTGTAATCACCAGTCGTTCCAGTAATTTTAGTATCAAAGCTATTTAATGATGCTGTTTGCATCAAGTCCATTGCTTTACCTTCGGCAAAACCTTCTTTGATATCTATCAGAACTACTTCAGCAGCAAAATCTTTGATCGCAATATATTCTGCGCAACTCGCACCGACTGCTCCGGCACCGACTACAGTAACTTTCATATTGAATATTTTAATTAGGTTTTAAACTTTTCGCAAAGTTAGCAACCTAGTGGCCTAAAAGAAATGGATCAGAAATAGATTGTTGAGATTTTTATAGTAAAAGTTAAAGACTGTCAGCAAGTTGATAATGCAGGACTGAATTGGTTCCGCTTCTAACTTTAAACTTATCTGAAACCCTGTATCCTACAACCCATACGATTTCATTATTTGAGCAAAGCACAAAAACAGATTCTTTTTCAAAAATGGAAAGTTTTAAATCTATGAGCAGGTCGCTCACCAATTTTTGGCCCTGCATACCTAAGGGCTGAAACTTATCTCCTTCTCTCCATCTTCTAAGATCCATTGGGAATTTCAGTTGATCAAAGTCTAGCATAACATTGATCGGGTTCTTGTCTACTTCAACGTTTTCATCTTCGTAAATCCAAGCCTTATATTCAAAGGCATGAGTAGATAAGACATCACCCAACCCAATCTTATATTCCCCTGTTGAGTTTTTGGAACGCGGTCGGATACGTATTAACTCCCTATCTAGCAACAGCTCATGTGTAAAGCTCTTAAAAAGCTTTCCAGAAGTCCCGTCCAATACCGCTATTATTTCTTCCGATTGAAAATAGTTAAAGCCAAATTCTTTTAACATTTCACTTAACACATAAGCTCCAACTTTCTGTTTAAGTAGCTTCTGTTTATGAATAGAGAAACCAAACTCCTCGACCATCAGAAGTTCAGTCTTTAGCTTTTCTATGCCCAATCTAGCGAGTCGCGACACCTCCATGTTTTTTGCCATGTTCCTTTTCATGGTAGTCAAAAAATCAGGATTCAAGGTTTCTAATTTTGGAACGACTTCTTTACGAATGAAATTCCGCTTGTAGTAGATCTCAGCATTACTACTATCTTCTCGCCACTGAATATTTTGATCATTCGCAAAGGCGATGATTTCTTCTTTGCTAAAATCAAGCAATGGTCTAATAAGTTTTAAGCCATTGACCTCCATACCCGTCAATCCATTGATTGAAGTACCCCTAGCCATATTCAGAATAAAGGTTTCAACATTGTCATTGGCATGGTGAGCTAGCAGAATTCTGTCATAGCCTTCAGTTTCACAGAGTTCATCAAACCAGCCATAGCGCAAGTCTCGAGCCGCCATCTGAGTTGAAATCTTGTTAATGGTTGCATAAGAGCTTGTATCAAACTTCTTTGGATGAAAGGTCACGTCTAATTGATTCGCCTTTTCTCTAATAAAAGCTTCATCTTGATCCGATGCATTCCCTCTAAGTTGAAAGTTACAATGAGCTACTCCATACCCAAGTCCAGAATTGGCCACCAGGTGCCATAGCACCATTGAGTCTACACCTCCGCTTATTGCCAGAAGGAATTTTCCTTTCTGCCGATTTAAGGCATGTTTTTTGATAAACTGCAAAAAGCGATTGTGCATGGGTCAAAAATAGCATAAATCGCTAATTTTGCGGCTTGTTGAAATGAGGAGAATCTTCTTTTATTTTTTGTTTTTGGTCTTGCACCTTAGTCTACTGGGACAATCCACCGTCAGGTTGGTTTATGCAGGTAAACTGAGGTCTGAAATTATTGATGGGCAGAATGTACAGAAGCTCATTGACAGCGTGCATTTGGTGCAGGGGAACACGGAGATCTTTTGTGATTCAGCATACCTTGTCAGGGCCACCAACTCAGCCTTGGCCTTTGGCCACGTCCGGGTTATTGATACTGTTGATGTAATTAATGTAAAAAGTGACTACCTAGAGTATAATGGAAACACGCGAGTAGCCTTTTTAAGAAGCAACGTCATTATGAAAGATGACAGTGCCACTCTTTATACCGACAACCTAGATTATGATCGAAATACACGCATTGGAAATTATTTTAATGGCGGAAAGCTCATCGACAATACCAGCGAACTGACAAGTAAAACAGGTTTTTACAACTCTCTCAACAAACAATCGCGCTTCTATGATTCTGTGAGAATGGTCAACGAAGATTTTTATCTAGAAACCGATACACTAATCTACAATACCCTCGATACGAGAACGAGAACCTATGGACCTACGCTTGGTATAACCACAGATGGGGACACACTACAATCAAGCAAAGGATTGTTATATAACAGACAAACACGTTATTCCGAAATCTATCAAGGTAGAATCTTTAATGCTGAATTTGATATTGAGGCGGACACACTTATAACAAACGATAGTCTTCAGCTCTATAAGGCATTCACCAATATAACCATGGTTTCGAAAGAGGATTCAATGACAATTTACGGTGACAAAGCCACATACGACAAGGTAAAAAATATTGCCGTAGCCTACGAAAACGCTTATATGAAAACCATGATGCAAGGAGACTCGCTTTTTATCAAAGCTGATACTCTTTTTTCAGATCAAAGCAATCCTGAAAACAAGTACATAACAGCCTACAAGGGTGTCCAGATGTTCAAATCAAACATGCAGGGCATCGCAGACTCAATAAGCTATAATTTTTCTGACTCAACCATTTACATGTACCAGGACCCAGTAATCTGGTCCAACGATAGTCAAATAACTGCCGATTCAATCAATATCGAAATAGTCAACGATAAGGTGGACAAGATGAACTTGGCTGTCAAATCCTTTGTCATTTCACAAGACAGTGCCAAAAACTTCAATCAAGTCTCCGGCAAGACTATGGAAGTGTTTTTTAATGAGGGCTTTGTTAGCAAAACAGACGTCAATGGAAATGGAGAAAGCATTTATTACGTTGTAGACAATTTGGGAGCCACTTCAATGAATAAGCTAAGATGCTCCTCAATGACCCTTTTCTTTGAAAGCAATGTGGTCACAGAGATAAGAACATACCGCGAAGTAGATGGCCAAGTAATTCCTGATTTTGAAATCAAAATAACTGATAAAAGACTAAGAGGCTTTAATTGGCGTTTTGCCGAAAAGCCAAAGCTCAAGGAGATTGCCAGACACCTGAGATATGACCGTTAAAAAGGGTTAAACACTTATTATTCAGTTAAAAACTAATTTTCTTTGATCATTGATTGTCGGCCCAAACGGATTGGAATTCTGACGATATACTGGTAACTTTGCACGCTTATGAAAAAAGCCCCCATTTTATTGACTTTATGCTCATTGATCTTGGTGCTCTCAAGTTGTACTACCCAATTGGCAAAACTTGAGAGATCCAACGACTATGGCGAGTTATTTAATGGAGCCGTAGCCTTCTATGAAAAAGGCCAATACGGCAAGGCAAAGGTGCTTTTCGAGAGAATTCAACCGTTCTACAGAGGATCAGAATATTCTGAAAAAATCAGATACTACTGGGCCTATTGTGAATACTACAGTGGTCTATATCAATTAGCCGCATACCAGTTTGGTGTTTTCTATGGCACCTATGCAAGAAGTCCACTGGCTGAAGAAGCTCAATATATGGAAGCTTATTCACTCTATTTAGACTCACCAGGGCCTGACCTAGAACAAAGTAGTTCTGAAGGCGCTGTTGTAGCCATGCAGAACTTTTTAAACAGATACCCTGCTTCACAGTATTACCAAGAAGCAAATGACATTATTGACGAACTCCAAGTGAGATTCGAAACAAAAGCCTACCAGACTGCTAAGCTTTATTATAAGCTAAGCACCGGACTCTCTTTTAGAAACTATCTAGAGGCGGCATTAACATCATTTCAATCCTTCAAAACGGATTACCCAGATTCTAAATTCAATGAAGAGTTGATGTTTTTGAGTGTAGAAACAAGTTTTAAACTCGCTAACAATAGCATCTTCTCACTTAAGGAGGAACGTTTTGACAAAACATTAGATTTATACAAAGACTTTGTGGAAAGATTTCCCGTCAGTGAATACTCTGATCAGGCAAAGAATTACTTTGATAGGTCCACGAACGAATTAAACAAACTGAAAACAAATTAATTATGGCAGCAAGTCCATCTATCATCACAAGAGATTCTGATAAAATCGCTGAACCAACTGGAAACATTTACCAGTCGGTAGCTATCATCTCTAAAAGAGCGAAACAAATCGCAAGTACCATGAAGGAGGAACTGAATGGTAAGCTAGCAGAATTCGCATCTACAGTTGATAACTTAGAAGAAATCTTCGAAAACAGAGAGCAAATAGAGATCTCTAAATTCTACGAAAGAATGCCAAAGCCTACTGCAATGGCCGTTGAAGAATTCATCAATGGTGAAATCTATCACAGGTTCAAAGAAGCAGAAGAAGCTGAGGGCGAAGCTAATAGCTAGTCTTTCATGTTGAAGGGAAAGAAAATATTAGTCGGGGTTACCGGCAGCATAGCAGCCTATAAGGCTGCTTTTTTAGTTCGGCTACTTGTCAAAGAGGAAGCGGAAGTGAAAGTCATTTTAACCGATGCTGCCAAGGAGTTTATCACTCCACTAACGCTATCTACCCTTTCAAAAAATCCAGTACTCTCAAAATTCACTGACGGAGATCAAGGTGAATGGAACAACCATGTGGATCTAGGTCTGTGGGCTGATGCCATGTTGATAGCGCCTGCGAGTGCCAATACAATCGGAAAGATGGCTAACGGGTTATGCGATAACCTCTTGTTAGCAACCTATCTATCAGCAAGGTGCCCTGTCTTCTTTGCACCTGCTATGGATCTTGACATGTATCAGCACCAATCAGTCTTAGACAACATAGCCAAATTGCAGTCCTTTGGTAATCAAATTATTGAGGCACAGTACGGAGAGCTGGCAAGTGGCTTGATTGGAACAGGACGTATGGCCGAGCCTGAGGATTTAGTCCAAGCTTTGAACGAGCATTTTTCAAGTAATTTACCCTTATCTGGCAAAAAAGTTCTCATTACAGCAGGGCCTACTTACGAGGCAATAGACCCCGTAAGGTTTATAGGTAACTACTCCACAGGAAAGATGGGGTACGCAATTGCCATTGCAGCCGCACAGGCAGGTGCCACTGTGAACCTTGTTTCTGGACCAACGCATTTGGACATAAACCATCCAAACATTGAGAGAATCGATGTTCGCTCAGGTAAGGAAATGTATGAAGCCTGCGATAAGCAATATGGCTCGACTGATATTACGATTTTTGCAGCTGCCGTAGCTGACTATTCTCCCAATTCAGTGGCAGATCAAAAAATTAAGAAACAGGGAGAAAGCATGTCCATAGACCTCTCGAAGACAACCGATATTGCCAAAACACTGGGCAAAAAGAAAACGGACAAACAATTGAATATTGGTTTTGCCCTAGAAACGAACAATGAAGTTGAAAACGCCAAGGAGAAAATCAAGGCCAAAAACTTCGACATGATTGTGTTAAACTCACTTCAGGATAGTGGCGCAGGTTTTGGTCATAACACAAACAAAATTTCAATCATTGACAAAGCCAATAATATTGAGCACTTTGAGTTAAAGACTAAAACGCAAGTAGCAAAAGACATTGTCAATGCCATTATCACTCAGATCAGGTAGTCTCCTTATTCTATTACTGCTTTTTGTGCAGATCAAATCAGGCGCTCAAGAACTTGATTTTACGGTTAGCATCAATGCCGATGTGGTTCAAACTACGGAAAGGGGGATTTTCGATGAAATGAGAACCGCGTTTCAAAGGTTTTTAAATGACACAAAATGGGGAGATGATCGCTTCCGTAACACTGAAAAGATAAAAGGAAATTTGGTGTTGACTATCCAAGATCAGCCCAGCATAGGCCGCTTCACAGCAAACGCACAGATTCAACTGATTAGGCCGGTCTATGGGACCTCTTATGAAACCGTTTTGCTCAACTTTGCTGATAGAGATTGGGATTTCCAGTTTACGACCTCTCAGCCCTTGCAATTCAATGAAAACAACTTTAGCAGTAACCTCACTTCTCTCCTAGCCTACTATGCCTACATAGCGATCGGCTTAGACTATGATTCTTTCAGTCCACTTGGAGGAACCCAGTTTTATGACAAGGCCCTTCTCATTGTGAACAATGCGCAAAACTCGGGTTCAACAGGCTGGGGACAATTCCAAAATAGAAGAAACCGCTATTGGTTAATTGAGAATCTAAGAATCAACAGTCAGTACGAGCCGATCAGAAGAGCCATCTATAAATATCACATACAGGCTCTAGATAAATTTCAGCGTACGCCCGATGACGGTAGGACTATCATACTAGAGTCATTGAAAGAAATCCAAAATGTGAATCGAATTCTCCCCAACTCCATTCTCATTATTGCCTTCTTAGATGCCAAAAACGATGAGATTATCAATCTCTTTTCAAAGGGCCAAATGGATGTAAGAAGGAATGTCTACAACGAGCTTTTAAAACTCGACCCTACCCGAAGATCTAAGTATCAGAAAATCGTACAGAATTAGTATTGTAGTTGGCTGCTTGAATTGATATTTTTGTTCGATGCTCAAGAGCCTTTCGATAGAAAACTATGCCCTTATAAAACACTTGCAAATCGAACCAGATGAGGCATTGAACATTGTGACGGGTGAAACCGGTGCCGGTAAATCAATCATGCTGGGTGCTCTAGGCCTCCTTCTTGGCAACAGGGCTGACACTAAAGTCTTACTCGAACAGGATCGCAAATGTGTTATTGAGGGAATCTTTGATATATCTGCTTATTCACTAAAGCCACTCTTTGAGACTTTTGATATAGACTTTGACGAGGAGTGTATTGTGAGAAGGGAGATCAGTACTTCAGGAAAATCCAGAGCTTTTGTAAATGATGGAGTTACCAATCTTGATTTCTTAAAGCAATTGGGACTTAGGCTCATGGATGTTCACTCACAACATGAAACACTTCGGCTAGCAAATAAAGACTATCAATTAGAGATAATCGATGCGGTTGCTTCTTCGGCAGATGTTCTCAATGAGTTTCAAATGGCCTATAAATCCTATCAAGAGAAACATGGCATTTATCAAAGTCTCATCACTGAGGGAGATCAAATTAAGAAAGAGTCGGATTACAACCAGTTCTTGTTCGAAGAGCTAGATAAAGCACAACTTGATGCAGAAGAGCAGGACCTCTTGGAGATAGAGTTAAGTAAGCTTGAGAATTCGGAAGAGATTAAAACGAAACTGAATAGTGCGCTAGAGATCTCTGATCGTTCTGAAATCAACCTGACAAGTATGCTGCAAGAAGTTAGGTCAATGATTAGTCAGATTAGTCAGTTTAGCCCTAAATATGCTGAATTGCTGGATAGAATAGAAAGTGCTCGAATAGAGTTAAAGGACATTGTCGGTGAGTTAGAAATTGATGAGGAAAATGTTGTTTACGATCCGAATCGAGCAGATGAAGTTCAGGAGCGATTGAACCTAATCTATAAACTGCAGCAGAAGCATCAAGTTGATTCAATTGAAGCGTTGTTAGTCATCTATAATGAACTTGGTGATAAGGTATTGAAGGTTGAAAACCTTGATGAAGCGATTGAGGAGGCCCATAAAGCAGAACAAGCGGCTTATCAAAAAGCCTTGAAACTTGCCGAAAGCCTATCGAAAAAGAGACAAGCTGTTTTCAGCGACTTTGGCCAAAAGGTAGAAAGTCTATTATCAGAACTAGGAATGCCGAACGCGACTATATCGATGGACCATTCGGTAATCGATTTAAGTGCTAATGGAATTGACCAAATTGACATTCTTTTTTCTGCCAATAAGGGAATTGCACCGCAAGCCCTGAAGCAGGCCGCATCCGGAGGAGAGTTCTCAAGGCTCATGTTCTCCATAAAGTACATACTTGCTGATAAGACTGCCCTACCGACCATTGTATTCGATGAGATTGACACTGGGATATCGGGTGAGATTGCCATCAAGATGTCCCAGATGATGCTTGAAATGGCCAAGAATCATCAAGTAATTACCATCACACACCTACCACAAATTGCGGCCAAAGGTCAATCACACTACTTTGTCTATAAAGATGAAAGCTCAAATGTGACTACCAGTAAGATCCGAAAGCTCTCTGAGGACGAACGCCTAAATGAAATTGCAGAAATGATTGGCGGAAAACAGGCCTCTGCCAATGCCTATGACTCCGCAAAAGAACTAATGAAGGGCTAACCTCGTTTTTGAGTTTATGCCTTGACTGTTATTAGCATAGTCATCCTTACTTCCGTAAAGCTTTCAGTATGAAGAGACTCATCCTAATTTTGATATTCACTCTCCCAATGGCATCCTTCATCTCTGCACAAGAGTTGAAATTCGGCAATGAGGACTTGTCAAAAGTAATAAAAGAGAAGGTATCCGCTATTTATGAAACCAAGGGCAACACCCAATTCTTTATGACAAGCGAAAGCTTTCAATCAACAAAAACCTTGGGTACGGAGATTATTGCTTACAGTAGCCAAGGCATATACAATAGAGTTATAACAAAAGGCTTTAGTAAAAACGGCCTTATGGCCACTGAATGGTTCTTTGAAGAGAATAAGCTCATTTTCGTATTTGAAGTATTTGAATACTTTGAGGAGTCGAATAAAAAAAGTAATTGGAGAAACTTTAAGGGTATATCAAGTTGGGAAGGCAGATACTACTTTCATAATGATGAATTGGTCTTTTACAAGCACACAGGCCGAGAAAGTATTGCTGAAAACTTCAACGGGAAAAGGCTGGTTCAACTATCAAAACAACTCAAAGAATTCCTCACAAAAAATTGAAGTTCATTGACCTAGTCATGAGCGAAGTAAGCCTTCCTATTTAAAATCATTCTCCTCAAAGACTCTATTATATTCACCCGTTCAAGACCACAATTCTTGGAATGAGGAAAAACTCTTTTTTAGTCTTATTGTATCTCGCTTTATTCACGCTTTATTCTTCGAATGAGCTGACTTCCCAAACTCTAGAATACACCAACGAAACAGCTTACCTCACGGAAATCCTGTCCCATACCTCAAAGAACGGTGGCAAGGATGTTCACTTCATAGGCTGGTTTTTAAATACTTCGACTCTTGCAATCGGTGAAAAGCACAGTCTAAACCTTGGTTTGATGATGACCCATGGCGGAGAACCTTCCGCCAATATTGTTGGCGATCTTCAAACCTTTTCCAATCTAGAGGCAGGTTCCCTTTATGGGCTCTATGAAATGTATTACCAATACCAAGCCGATGACTTCTGGATCAAGTTTGGTCAGCAAGATTTGAATACGGACTTCCTAGTTTCAGAAAATGCACTCTTATTTACTCATAGCTCCTTTGGAATTGATCCTGTAGCCACCATCAATATGCCAGCACCAACTTACCCCGTAACGAGCGTTGCATTAACTACTGGTATTAATCTTAGTGAAAAATTGAAATTGAAACTTGGCATATTCGATGGGCAATTTGCCATTCCAAGAGATAACTTTTTGACGGTTAACTGGAACATCCCAAGGGATGAAGGATTGCTATATATTATAGAACCAGAATTTAAAATGTTCAATGGCAGACTTATTCAGAAAGTAGGTTACTTCTGCCATTCAGGTCAGTTTGTAGATAAAGAAACACAAAACATCTCACGTGGCCTTTCCGCTTACTATCTAGTTTCAGACCTATTACTAGCCAAAAAGGAAGAAAAAACCACCAACCTATTCCTGCAATTCAATACCAGTACAAAATCGGTCAGTGATTTGAATTATTACTATGGTATTGGCCTACGACTCACCAACCATTTAAGAGGCAAACCAAATGAAATTGGTTTAGCACTTGGTCATGCGGTACTTAATGATCAGTTCGCAAGTGTAAGAAATGAATACAATTTAAAAAGCGAGTCAATAATAGAGTTCAACTATAAACAAGAAATATCAGACTGGCTCAGTTTACAACCGTACTTCCAATGGATCGGGATGAACCAAATCACTAACAACCAGAAAAACCCTATCATCGTTGCCCTTAGGGCATATATTGAGTTCTGAAGCAAATTATGACATGCCAATGAATTGGGCAGATAGTCAACATTATTATTTCAAATCTAATCCCTATTTTTACGACCGAAATTAAGACGAACAAACTATGTCACATAACCTACTCAAAGGAAAAAGAGGAATCATTTTTGGTGCATTAGACGAACGTTCCATAGCATGGAAAGTAGCTCAAGTTGCCAAAGCCGAAGGTGCTGCTTTCACACTGACTAACGCACCAATTGCCATGCGCATGGGAGCTATCAATCAGTTGGCTGAAGAGTGCGGTGCTGAAATAATCCCAGCAGACGCTACTTCAGTAGAAGACCTTGAGAACCTTTTCACCAAATCAATGGAAATTCTTGGTGGTAAAATAGATTTTGTACTTCACTCAATTGGCATGAGTCCAAACGTTCGTAAAGGACGAGATTATGGCGATTTGAACTATGACTGGCTTCAAAAAACCTTGGATGTTTCTGCTATATCATTCCATAAAGTGATGCAGACTGCAGAGAAACTGGATGCTATGAACGAATGGGGTTCTATCATGGCCCTATCTTATATCGCGGCACAGAGAACGTTCCCTGACTACTCAGACATGGCGCATGCCAAGTCAATGCTTGAGTCTATTGCCAGAAGCTATGGAGAAAGATTCGCGAGACTTAAAAATGTTCGTGTGAATACCATTTCTCAGTCTCCGACTATGACCACTGCCGGAACTGGTGTTGGTGGTTTTGATGTCTTCTTTGACTATGCGGACAAGATGTCTCCACTCGGTAATGCGAGCGCTGAAGACTGTGCAAACTATACTGTGATGTTCTTCTCGGACTTTACTCGTATGGTTACCATGCAAAACTTAATGCACGATGGTGGTTTCTCTTCTTCTGGAATTACTGATGCACTGATAGATCAATTGAAGAAAGACTAATTTAATCAGACGCCATTCTGAGGGCAGAGAACAATCACTGCATCGTTCTTAGAATGGCGTTTTTCATAATGATTACCTTCCCAAATGCCAAGATAAATCTAGGCTTGCAAATCACAGGCAGGCTATCCAATGGCTACCACACCATTAATACCGGCATTTATCCCATCCCACTTCGCGATGTACTCGAAGCCATTCCCTCGAAAAAGACTTCTTTCGAATCAAGTGGCACCACCATTCCCGGTAACCCAAAGGACAACCTAATTCTTAAGGCATACAAACTGCTGAAAAAGGACTACCACCTACCGGAACTGACGATTCATCTTCTGAAGAGCATTCCTATGGGTGCAGGGCTGGGCGGTGGTTCAGCTGATGCCTCCTTCATGCTTAACATGCTCAATGAAGAATTCCAGCTTTTCTTGGATGACTCTATTCTAGAAGAATATGCCGCTCAACTTGGCAGTGATTGTCCATTCTTCATTAGAAATCAACCTGCAATTGCTACTGGAACTGGTACGGATGTTCAACCAATAGACCTAGATTTAAGTGGATATCACCTGTTGGTCTTAAACCCGGGAATACACATCTCTACCAAGGATGCCTATGCCGGCACCAGCCCAGCACCACCTTCCTACGATCTAAAAAGCACAATCGAGTCTAAAGATTTTGACTTTTGGAAGAAAACCTTAGCCAACGACTTTGAGAAATCGGTCTTTCAGCAATACCCAGAACTAGGCGGAATAAAAGCCAAATTATACGATTCAGGAGCTTTATATGCTGCTATGAGTGGGTCAGGTTCAACGCTTTTTGGTATATTTAGTAGACCTGCTGACGCAACTGACTTTGAAGAGACTGCGAACTTTATTAAAGCAATGCCTTTATAGGCTATCCCTATGGAGCACACTTCTCGTGCTATCAGTTACTTCATTATTGGCGCAAGAGAGAATCAAAATATATGATGCACAGGTCGGCCAACGTATTCTAGTCTATGCTGACAACCCCGACTTGTTTCCATATACAATACGACTGCAAATAGACCAAACTGGCTTAGATACTAATAAGCCCATGCCTGAATTCGTGGTCCTACCTGGCAATGAGAAGCGCTTTGTCATAGCCACCTTTTATATAAAGAGAAACATCCCCTGGAAAGTCAATTATAAGTTCCAGTATATGGAAGGCGATGCCAATGCTGTCCACAATGATGATTATGTATATCAGTTACCATTTAAAGAAGGGAGGTACATGATGTCACAAGGTTATAACGGTCCATCGACTCATCAGGGTGTCAATGCCCTTGACTTCACGATGCCCGAGGGTGAAATAATTGTTGCAGCCCGTAATGGCAAAGTTGTAATGGTAAAAGAAGACTCTGATCGAGGTTGTCCATCCGATGATTGTTTAACAGATGGCAACTTTGTAAGAATCCTGCATGATGATGGGACTATTGCGGAGTATCACCACCTACAACTCAATGGAGCCATTGTTAAGCTTGGAGATATAGTAGAGCAAGGACAAGAAATTGGGAAATGTGGTGATACTGGTTATGCTACAGGCCCTCACCTACACTTTACAGTGTTCAAAACGGATGGTATCAGACAAATTACCATAAAGACAAAGTTCAAATACCAACATAATAAGATTGGCTTCCTTAAGCCTGGAATGATGTATTCGGCCTTTTAATCAATGTATAACTTTTCTCATCTCCACTCGCTTTTGATACTTCCTTATCATTGGATAAGAGAAAACCGCGACCATTATGATAAGCGTACCTAGGTAGAAACCATTGCTCATTTGCTCACTCTCTCCATAAATAAGCAAGGCCATCAATATGCCATACACTGGTTCCATATTAATGGCCAAGTTTACTGCGAAAGCCGAAATTCTTTTCATCAACTCTACTGATGCAGAGAAAGCGTAAACCGTACAAACCACAGATAGAAGAATAAGGAATCCCCAATCTTCAAGTCCCGCTGGAACTGCATAACTGGCAGCCTCTTCTAGGAATACAACTTTGTAAATAGGGATGAAAATGACGGTAAACAAACAAGCTGCCAACATCTCATAGAAAGTTATGCCATAATGAGAGTGCTTTTTAGCAAACCCCGCATTCAGTACCGAAAAGGTAGCAGATAGCATGGCAGACGCTATTGCCAGTGAAAAGCCCAATACATTGTCCAACTCAAAGCTAAATACAACGTAAAGGCCTCCGATCACTATTAGACCTAATAGAACCTCTATTGCATTTACCGATCGTTTAGTAAAAATTGGTTCAATAAGACTGGTCCAAAAAGTTGTGGTCGCCATTCCGGCCAAGCATACGGAAACGTTAGATATTCTTGCAGATTCAAAGAACAAAAACCAATGAGCTGCAATCACCAATCCAGTGAGAAAAAACCTAATCAAAACTTTGGGGGGATATCTCAACGGATCTTTCCTAAAGTGCATATAGATGCCAACAACGATAGCCGCAATCCCAGTACGGTACATTACCACATCGGCAGTCGATATACTCAGTTCTTTTCCAATAATGGCAGTGAAGCCCCACAAAAACACAATGAAGTGAAGCTTAACAAAGTCTTTAAATGTGGCTGTCATTATTTGGGTACGAAGCGATATAACAAGACGCCTAAGATAGAGAATACTATGTTAGGCAACCAGATAGCCAAAACCGGATTCATTGACCCTGTTTCCGCATTACTCTTTGCTGCAATAAAGACCAGGATGTAGATGAAGGCAATGAAAAATCCCAGAGCTATCTGGAAACCAACTCCTCCCCTTGTCTTTCGAGAAGAGAGTATTACCCCTATAAACGTCAGAATGATTGCCGTAAATGGTGACATATACCGTACGAGCTTTTCGATCTCATAAATGGCGATATTATCAGCGCCTTTCATCTTAAGTTCATCGATATATTCATCTAGTTCGTTGATTGTCAATGTCTGCTCAAAGCTCTTAGTATTGCCAAAGTCCGCTGGCGTCATATTGATTTGAATGACAGTATCCTTGATGTTTTCATATTTATAGCTCTCTTTAGGACCATCGAACTCTCGCAAGCTCCAGTCTTTCAACTTCCAGCCCATACTCAATGTATCCCATGTAGCATCTCGTGCAGTCAACTTCCATAGGACTTGCTTGTCTTGTATTTCTTCAAGTGTAAATCGAAAACCTATATCTCTTCGGTTGTCATAAGATGCTACGTAGACATACTTTGTTGGCGAGACCTTAAAATGCACATCACGGTCGCTAAAGTTGAATTCCTTATCGAAGTACTTAATCTCAAAAGCAACTCTGAACTTGTTTGCATCAGGAATAATCCATCCTGTAAAGACAAAACTTACCAAGGCAATGATCAACGATCCAATGAAGAATGGTTTGAGCATCCTGGGATAGCTCACACCCCCACTCAGAATAGCAATAATCTCGGTGTGACTCGCCAATTTCGAAGTGACAAAAACAGTAGCAATAAACACTGTAATTGGTGTTATCAAGTTTGCGATGTAAGGCGCGTAAGAAAGAAAGTATTGCAGGACAAGGCTTGCAGGAACATTGTTCTTAATAAAGCTCTCATTCCTTTCAGAAAAAGTAATGATCAGTACTATGGCCACCAGAATGGCCACCACGAAGATAAAGGTGGTTAAGAATTTTTTGAGGATATATCTGTCTAAGATCCTCATCACAACCTAGTCACCAACTTTTTAACCATGACGTTCTTCCAATCAATAAACGTGCCTGCCTGTATATGTTTTCTAGCTTCTTTTACCAGCCAAAGGTAAAATGTCAAATTATGGATACTGGCTATTTGGGCAGCAAGTATCTCCTTACTATGCGTAAGGTGTCTTAAATAGGCCTTGGTATAGAAACTGTCTACATAACCATCTAGATTGGGATCTACTGGAGAAAAATCATCTTTCCACTTCTCGTTTCTAATGTTGATGATCCCTTCTGAAGTAAACAAAAGACCATGACGAGCATTTCTTGTCGGCATTACGCAATCGAACATATCAACACCCAAAGCTATGCATTCGAGAATATTCTCAGGTGTTCCAACTCCCATCAGATACCTCGGTTTATCCTTTGGTAGAATATCACAAACTACTTCTGTTTGCTCATAAAGCATCTCATGAGGCTCTCCTACTGACAAACCACCAATTGCATTGCCCTCTCTACCAAAAGACGCTATGGTCTCAGCAGACTTTTGTCTGAGGTCCTTGTAGGTACTCCCCTGAACAATCGGAAAGAGGGTCTGACTATAGCCATATTTTCCTTCCGTTTCATCAAAACGATCACAGCAGCGCTTTAACCATCTATGTGTCATTTCCATAGAGGTTCTCGCATAACCATACTCACATGGGTATGGAGTACACTCATCGAAGGCCATGATTATATCTGCACCTATAGTTCTCTGAATATCAATAGCGTATTCTGGAGTGAAAGTATGTTTAGAACCGTCAATATGTGATTTGAATGTTACTCCTTCTTCTTTGATTTTTCGAGTATTGGCAAGTGAATACACTTGATATCCCCCTGAATCAGTTAACAATGGTCTATCCCAACCATTGAACTTATGAAGACCTCCGGCCTTTTCTATAATTTCTAAGCCAGGTCGAAGGTATAGATGATAAGTATTTCCAAGAATGATTTCAGCCTTTACATCCTCCTTAAGTTCTCGCTGGTGTACAGCTTTTACCGTCCCTGCGGTTCCAACAGGCATAAAAATAGGAGTCTCAACTACACCGTGGTCTGTTGTGATGGTTCCAGCTCTAGCTTTTGATCCCTTATCCTCTACTTCTAACTTAAAGTCCATTCGCACATTTTGACGGCACAAAAATAGCAGTATTGGTCAATTCTTGTTTCTTTGAAACTTATTCTTTCCCCAATGACGGAGATCATACTAGTACTTTTTTTACTCTGCATGGTGGTGCAAATTCTATTTCACCAAATGGTATTCGGGAAACTCCTCTCTCCCATTTCAGAAGAAATAAAATCCACTCAAGTACCTAGCGTCTCCATAATTATCGCTGCAAGAAATGAATCAAAAAATCTAGAAGGTCTGATTGCTGCTATGAAAGACCAGGACCATCCAAACTTTGAAGTTATCATTGTAAACGATAGGTCTGATGATAATTCTGAGTCTGTAATTAATAAGGCCATATTGAACTTAGATGACTTTCAACAGGTCATAATTAATGCCCTGCCTGATGGGTGGACTGGAAAGAAATATGCCTTAAGTCAAGGCATTCAAAGAGCCAGTAATGAAATTTTGCTTTTCACAGATGCAGATTGTCTGCCCAAATCCAAACAGTGGGGCACTATTATGGCAAGAGCATTTAATGAGTCAATAGACATCGTTCTTGGCTACTCTCCCTATCAAGAAGGGAAAAGCCTTCTTAATCATTTTATTCAATTCGAGACCTTACTTACCGGACTACAATATCTGGGATTTTCAGCAATAAGGAGGCCCTATATGGGTGTAGGGAGAAATTGGGCCATTAGAAGAACTGCTTATGACCTTAACTACTTGAAGTCAATGGCCCATGTCACTGGAGGTGATGATGACTTAATGATCAATCGCTTAGCCACAAAAGAAAACACAGCCAATCTTACTATCCCTTCAAGTCAGACTATCTCGATTCCTGAGCGCTCATGGTCTCAATATTTCAAACAAAAAACACGTCACTTATCAGTTGGTGTCCACTATCATAAAAAAGACAAAACGCTTTTAGGGGTTTTTACGTTAACTTTTCTGTTCGGATGGATATTCTTTTTCTCGTTGTTGGTAAGTACAATTAATCCTTATTTGATTTTGGCAGCCTTTGGTCTAAGGAGCTTGTCATTTTATAGTATATTTGCCCGCGTTGGTCAAAAATTCGGGTCCCCCATTAAATTTTGGGCACTTCCTGTATTAGATCTTTGTTATAGCATTTACTATCCTGTTGTGAGCCTCCGAGCGCTATCAACTAAAAGTATTAAATGGAAGTAGGTAAACAGTTTTCTGACAAGGCACTTCAAGATTTTCGCCTGATAGACTCTGCCGTAAGCGGACAGGATCAGCAAGCATATGCTGATCTTATGCAACGGTATAAGAAGCCCGTCTATCACATGATATTGAAAATGGTCAGAAACGTTGATGACGCGGAAGATTTGACCATCGAAGCCTTTGCTAAAGCTTTTAAAAACCTTCATAAGTTCAAGAAGGATTTTACTTTCAGTACATGGTTATTTAGGATTGCTACCAACAATACGATTGACTTTATCAGGAAAAAGAGATTAGACACTATGAGTCTAGACACCTCATTTAAAGATGATAATGGTGATTCGGTAACAATTGACGTAGCTGATAGAAATCTGAACCCACAAGAAGAAGCGATCAAGAGTCAAAAGATAGAACTTGTCCGAATGTTCGTTACGAAGCTCCCTGCAAAGTATCAACGCTTAGTTAAACTCAGATACTTTGATGAGTTAAGCTATGATGAGATTGCTAAAGAGCTAGAAGCACCTTTAGGAACTGTGAAAGCACAGCTACATCGTGCTCGTGAGCTTATGTATGACCTTGTCAAAAGCAAAAAAGATCATATCTAAACTTAAGGTCAGGTTTAGTTTTCAAATCAATCATTTTCTCAAGACATGGAGATAATCCTGAAATACTTTCCTGAGCTAACGGATAAACAGAAAAACCAGTTTTCCCAATTACAATCACTTTATGCTGACTGGAATGACAAGATCAACGTAATCTCTCGAAAGGATATCGAAAATATTTCGGAACGTCATGTCTTGCACTCTTTGGGAATCGCCAAAGTCATTAGCTTTAAAAAGGGCACTTCAATACTGGATGTGGGTACTGGTGGTGGGTTTCCTGGTATTCCTCTAGCCATTCTTTTCCCAGAAAGCAATTTTCACTTGGTAGACTCTATTGGTAAAAAAATCAAGGTGGTTAATGCCGTCAGTGAAAGCCTTGGTTTGACGAACGTTATTGGTGAACATAAACGGGCAGAGCAAATTACGGAACAATATGACTTTGTAATCAGTCGTGCGGTTACTCGGTTAGTACGCTTCTATCCTTGGATAAAGAAGAATTTCAATCCCAGATCAAGGCATAAATTAAAAAATGGACTGCTTTACTTAAAGGGAGGAGATTTGTTAGAAGAACTTCAAGAATCACGACTCAAAAAAATAGCTACCCATAAATTGAGTAACTATTTTGAAGAAGAATTCTTTGAAACTAAGAAGGTAATCTATCTTCCTGCTCAATAATCCTCATCGGGCTTCTTGGCAGTAAAAACCATAATACAATAAACACCTAAAGCTGTGCCTACCGGGAAGTTAATGAGACTTACCACGCCATAAACAAGAGAAGGAATATTTGCCCATTTCTGACCACTAACCAAGGCTATTCCTAATACCAGTCTTGGGATAAAAAAGAGGACGGTAATTCCCCAAAAGACAGAATTTATAATATCAAAAATGAAGAATACATCGGGGTCTCCACCTGATTCTTCAATTGCTTTGTCTACAAAAAAATCCATAAAAGTATCGAAAAATGCCATTGATAGTAGCCACAAAGCACTAAAGACAATAAATGAAATACCGATTACTTTCTTATGGACTGGGTCGTGAAGATTCATAACGTTGAAATTTGTGAACTTCAAGATAAAAAAAAGCCTCGACTAGCGAGGCTTTTTCATCAGCGGCACAAACCGCTTATTCAAATCTTAGTGACTCTATTGGGTCTAGTTTTGCAGCCCTCTTGGCTGGAACATAACCAGATACGACCCCTACAATTACACAAACAACAAGTCCTACGGTGATCCAAAGCCAAGGAATTACGAATGCACCTCCTAAGAAGTTGGCAATTACATTACCCACAATAATTCCTAGTATGGCCCCTACTATTCCTCCCATTTGGCAAATAACAACTGCTTCAATCAGAAATTGCTGAAGTATCCTTTTTGGTGTAGCTCCTAGGGCCTTTCTAACTCCAATCTCTCGAGTTCTTTCGGTAACAGTTACCATCATTATATTCATCAAGCCAATTGCTGCTCCCAAGAGCGTGACGGCACCAATACTAAATCCAGCCCATCGCATACCATTGGTTATATCATCAAGTGCCTCTGTAACAGAATCGCTTCGTTCTAGTTCGAACGAATCTTCTTCACCTATTTTATCCCCCCTAATCTTACGCATGAAACCCGTAGCTTCACCCATTGCGTAATCAATGTTCTCAGGGTTTGCAATCATTGTGGTAACGCTATAGCGCATTCGTCCACTCCTATCAAGGCGCTTGGCATTTAAGAGAGGGATAATAATGTTTCTATCTTCCTCAGTATCGCCACCAAAGCCTCCTTTCTCTTCAAGTACTCCAATTATACGATAGTTATTACCATAAAATTTGATTGTCTTATTGAGGGGCTCTTCATTCTCTTCGAAAAGTTTTTTGACAACCTCAGTACCGAGAATACATACATAATTACCATACTGTGTTTCAAGAGATGAGAAGTTCCTCCCCTTTTCTATTTCAATCCCTTTAATTATAAAGTAATTTTCATCACCACCGGTAATCGTGACATTCGGATTGGTTTTCTTCTCTTCGTATTTAACCTCAGCACTTCCACTGGCCCTCGTAAAAATTGTGGTGGTGGATGGATAATCAAAGTCATTTTTGAAGCGCATTGCATCATCAAACTTTATGGGTTCAAAAGACTTAGACCTTCGACCATTCCTATTACCTCGAACGAATTTAGAGTTTACGTCAAAACTGTTTGCTCCTAAATTGGAGAGACTGGCATCGATTTCACTCTTTATCCCATCTACTGCCGTAAGCATTCCTACAAGCGAAGTGATCCCAATTGCAATAACTAAGCCTGTTAGAACAGTCCTCAGAACGTTCGACTTAATCGAATTAATACCCTCGCTAATATTTTGTCCTAAATTCATTGGTCATTTTGAGTTTTAGCTCGTTACAAATGTACCTGACCACTGGTCAGAAATTAGTAACTAATACGTAAATTAAACGATTCCACACTTAAACGGTTTAAAATCCTGTTCATGATGAAGAGAATTCTGCTCCTACTCCTTTTGACTACTGTTACAAGCTTTAGTTATGCTAATAAGATTCTTGTTCCAATGGACCAATCTCAGTCCAATCACATGAAAGCTTATGGCGTAGCCTACTGGGTTCTTAGTCAAGACGAACCAATTGACTGGATGTTAAATTTCAGAGGTGGAAGTTTTTTACTCCCTGCAAGAACGGGCATTCAGAACGAGCTGGTCATTCGGGGAGTATCATACGAATTGATCTCTGATGCCGATGCTGCAAGGTATGCCAGAGAACTTTCATCACCTTCCACGAACATGGATATGATGCGGTTAGAAAAGGTACCCAAAATCGCAGTTTATTCTCCCAAAAGTAAGATGCCATGGGACGATGCCGTAACCTTAGCTCTCTCATATGCCGAAATACCCTATGACGTTGTTTATGATGATGAATTGATGGCAGATGAATTGACAACTTATGATTGGCTTCATCTACACCATGAAGACTTCACAGGACAGTATGGTAAGTTCTATGCCTCATTTAAAAACTACAGTTGGTATATACAGCAACAAAAAGATTATGAGGCTATGGCTAAGAAACATGGCTTTAGAAAAGTCTCACAATTGAAGTTGGCCATTGCCCAAAAGATTCAAACCTTCGTAGCTGGCGGGGGCTTTCTATTTGCCATGTGCTCTGCCACTGACAGTTTTGATATTGCGCTTGCGGCAGCCGGTACTGACTTCATAGAGGCAATGTATGACGGTGACCCTGCTGATCCATCGGCCGAATCTAAATTTGACTTTTCACAAACATTAGCTTTCGAGAATTTTAGAATAAAGAAAGATCCGATGGAATATGAGTTCTCGAACATAGATAATACAGACGCGAGAAGAAGCAGGTCATTAAATGAAGGCAATGATTACTTTAAGCTTTTTCAATTCTCTGCTAAATGGGATCCTATCCCAACTATGCTGACACAAAACCACATCAACTTGGTAAAGGGGTTTTACGGACAAACAACCTCATTCAAAAAATTCACAGTTAAGCCAGATGTTGTGATTATGGGCGAAACCACTGCTGCAGATGAAGCAAAATATATTCACGGTGTATTCGGAAAAGGTTTTTGGACCTTCTATGGAGGGCACGATCCGGAAGACTACAGACATCAAGTTGGAGAGGAACCTACCGATTTGAACCTCTATCCCAATTCACCGGGTTATCGCTTAATCTTGAATAACATCCTGTTCCCTGCTGCTAAGAAGAAAAAGAGAAAAACCTAGTGCATTCTATCCCCTCTTACTTCAAGCGACTGAAGGATTTTGGCTTCTTCTATTAAAAACTCCTTCCAGCGATCTCTCACGTAGTCTTCGGGCATATATTCTTTGGCCAAGCTGATGAAGTTCTTGTAATGGCCAGCTTCTGACACCATAAGTTCGTAGTAGAACTTCTGAAGTTCTTCATCTTCGATCTGCTCATGTAGGAGTTTAAATCTTTCACAGCTTCGTGCTTCGATCAATGCATTCATTAATAGCTTTTCTACAAGCTGAGCTTCTCTGCTACCTCCTTTCTTCAGAATACTCGATAACCTAATCACATATTCGTCCTTACGCATTTTACCTAAAGCCATTCCCCGCTTTCTCAGGTGCTCTATTACACGTTCGAAGTGATTCCATTCTTCAGCCACCACAGGAGTCATCATTTCGACAAGGGACTCCTTTTCCGGGTATTGCACAATCAAAGAAATACATGAGGAAGCAGCTTTTTGTTCACAATAAGCATGATCCACCAAGATGTCCTCAATATTCATCTGAGCAATATTAACCCAGCGCGGATCTGTTGGAAGTTGCAAACCCAACATATTATTCTTGAACTCAGTCTCCATACTGTAAAAGTAAGCCTAGTCTTCTAAATCAGAAATTTTGAACGGTCACATTCTAAAACTGCATTTTTTTTGATAATCCTGAGATAAGCTCCATTTTTACAGCTTCATCGACAACTCAAATACAAAACATGAAAAAACACATTCTATTGGCGTTATTACTGATTGTAACAATCTCGGTAAAGGCCCAAAACGCAGATTCAGTAACCATTGAAAAAAAAGGTTCTTGGGGAGTGAACTTAGCTAATGTTGGTTTGTCCAACTGGGCTGGTGGTGGAGAGAATTCTCTCGCCATTGGAACTGTATTCAATACCTCAGTAACTAGAACCAAAGGGAATGGTACATGGAAGAACCAATTCGATTTTGCCCTTGGTGGAGCAAAGGTAGGAGAGCAAGACTTCAGAAAGACTGACGATAACATCATCTTACTGTCTCAATACAGCAAGGCTATTAATGAGAACCTCTCATGGAGCTTAACTGGTATTCTAAGAACTCAGCTATTGGTCGGTAATACTTTTGAAGATCACCCAACAAATGTAGGTGAGGAAATAGTCACTAAAATTTCAAATTTCATGGCACCAGGTTATCTATCCGTCAACTTAGGAATAGATCACCAAGTAGGTAAGCACTTGAGCATTTCATTTGCTCCTGCAGCTGGTAAATTCACTTTTGTTTCTGATGACGACCTCTCAGCTGTTGGAGCTTACGGTGTAGATATCAATGAGAAGTTCCGTGCAGAATTCGGTACCAACCTTCTAGCCAGCCTTAGCCTTCCTATTATGGAGAACGTTACACTGACCAGTAATGCCAACTTCTTCACACCATATTCTGATACTTTTGGAACCATTGATGTGAACTGGGAAACGTTGCTTGTCATGAAGATTAACAAGTGGTTCAATGCCACATTCGGTACTCAGCTAATCTACGATGCTGACATCTTCTTTGAGCAAGAAACTGGTCCTCCAACAAGAGAATTGCAGTTTAAGCATGTATTAAACTTCGGTGCGAACTTTGCACTATTCACATCAAATTAGTCGTAAAAAGACCATCTAACACCCATATCAAGTGTTTGACGAGTGCCGGTAAACAATGGAGTTATAAAGTAGCCGTCATTTGTCAAACCTTGATTGAAGTGAGCCGACTTGACAAAGAATAAGAAGGTCTTGACCTTAAAGTTCAAGAACAGGTCGATTTTAGCAAACCCATCTTGTTTGAAACTGTTTTGGAGATAGAACTGCTGAGACGTTGGGTCATAGGCTTGGCCAAAATAGCCGCTTCTAAAATGAACATCCATCCCAGTTTGAACAATCATCTTTCCATCAAACAGCACGTTCTTATAAGCTATTTGCGCTAGAGCCATGGTCTCTGGAATGCGAAAGGTACTGGCCGATCCTCCGCTAACATTGTTGTAGTAAATAGAGCTGCTCCAAAACCATTTGTCTGATATTTTCCAATCTAAGTGAAAACCTGGAGCTAATAACACCACATCATCGGTAGCCTGAGCCGCCAATCTGTTTTCATCAAAGTAGGTGTAGTTAGAAATTCGATTAAACTTGACAAAAGGTCTAAAGCTAATATTCCCAGACTTTAACTTGATGGTCCCTTGAAAATTATCAGAGATCTGGTTCTCAAAAGTATTCGTCCATTGACGTTGCTCACCTTCAAAACGTTCGACCAGAAACGATGGCTTATTATTTATACGACTATAGGTGGCATCAAAGAAATCACTAGTAAACCTTCCCTCAGCGAAGTAATTACCTCCCAAAAGGAGTTCGCCTGAGGCCGTAAGAAATATCTTTGGAGTGAGTTGTTGCCTAAGTGTCCCTCCCAGATAGTGCTCGGTTTCGTTCACCTTATTCTCAATTTGAGCAACATCATAAGACAATAGCCGATTCTTATAAAGTAAAGTGTAAGAGAACTTTTTTGTCCTGCCTTTTAGACCGAATTCATTTAAAAGCTCTCTGAACGTAGTCCGTTGAGCAATAGTACCGGAGGTCTCCCCGCCTACAGATTCATAAAGTAATGAATCCGAACCGGTCAAAGTGTACGAATCGTCAAACCTTGTAATTTGTTCTAGGTAATTAAACGTATGATAGACTTGAAATATAGAGTCTAAATCGTATTGCTGATAAATGTGAAAACCTCCCCTTTTATCTTTACTAAAGGCATCATCAAGAATAACGTTGGCATCTTGATAATCGAAAAAAGAAGCATCCGGATTAGAGGTATCTAAGCTAGGATCAATGATCCCTCCCTGTTCAGAAACTTCATGGTTCAGTTGAGTCATGTTAAAAAGCAGCAGGTACTTAGGCAAGCGCTTAGGGCGCAAAAAACCAAAGATATTCCAGTCATTATTCTTTACCTGTCGGTCACCCCTTGTCAGAAAGGCGAGCTGCTTATCCGATCGAATGCTATTAAAATTGAACCCAATATTGAATTGAACACTATCGTTCAAAGCGAAAGTAACATCTGTAACAGCTCTGCCACCACCACCGAAAGCTGCAAAAACATCTGTATAAGGCGACCTTGTATCATAATACTTAATCTGATCGGGAGAGGTATAGAAATCATCGTACACTGAATAACCTGAGGTTCTACCGATGGTCTTTGAAGGCTCAAAGAAAAGAGACCTTCGAGCTGTACCTATATTACCTAAATTTTGAATTAAGTATCCGCTTCTCTCCAGGTCACCAAATCGATGTAGATTGTCTGGAATGGTGTCTGGGGTAACGAATTGAATGTTGTTAAATTTAAAATTCTCTTCAAAGGTGAACCGCGTTGTATGCGCTCCATAGTTACCGGTCTTTTTTTCCCTATCCTCGCGCGCCTTACTTCTGGCAGCTAGAAGTGAATCGGTTTCAGCATTCTGAAAAGAGCTCAGACCACCCACTTGGCCCAATGCCCAAGAACTTAAACTCACCAAACCAACTAATAATAGAATTCCTTTACGCACGGCCAAAAATACAAATTCAGTTTACCTTTTCCCTCTTTGAATCACCTTGATTACATCTGATAAAAAATCATCTTCTCGATCCATCCTAAACTCAATAGGTAAGTAAAACAAGTCGATCTTTTCGAACATCGGGTGCGACTTGAAAGGCAAAAGTCGTACCATATCTTTCTCGGTGGTGACCATGGCCGTAACATCAATCTTAGCAAGTACTTTGGTCATTTCATCTAAATCACTTGATCTGAAATTGTAATGATCTGCATATTCTAAGTGTTTCAATATTAAATACGACTTAGAAAGGTGCTTGGCAATGGGCTGTGCCTTAGCCACACCGGTCAGCAATGCGATTTCTCTTGGTATGCTTGCTTTACCAAAAACCGATCGGACATCTTGGTAAGCAATATGAGAGAAGTAAATGGGTGAAATATCATTGTATTTTCTCACATTAGAAATAACCACTTCCTTCTCTTGCTCTCCTAGCTCCGGACACTTTGTTATGACAATGGCATCCGCACGCTTAGCTCCAATTCGTGGTTCTCTGAGGTTTCCTGCTGGTAATACAAAATCTTGGTAAAAAGGATGCTGGTAGTCGGACAACAAGATATTGTGGTCTCTCGCTACTTTTCTATGCTGGTAGGCATCGTCTAAAAGAAAAACCTCCACATCATCTTTTTCCATCAGAACAGACGGAACGGCCAAAATTCGCTCTTCGCAAACCGAAACGGTGATATCTTGACCAAATTTGTGATAAAATTGTAAGGGTTCATCTCCAATACTCTTCGCATCATCAGCATCAGAAGCCATTATAAACCCCTTGGTTCGTCTACCATAACCACGACTGATGGTTGCTAACCTGTACTCGTCTTTGAGGCTCTTGATCAGGAATTCAATCATTGGAGTCTTACCAGTTCCTCCGGTTGACAAGTTTCCTACCGAAATGATTGTACGATCGAACGCTGTTTGGCTACGTTGACCATTGTCAAACTGGCGATTTCTGGCTTGCATTAGCCAGCCATAGAGTACTGAAAAAGGAAAGAATAATGCTCTGATGAATTTCATTCAATTCAGCTGATTATCTTTAGAGATTTAAAGGCTGCAAATAAAGTCAAATATGACAAAAATAAAGGATATCATCTCTGTACTAGAAAATATAGCCCCTCGAGGATATCAGGAAAACTATGATAACTCAGGGCTTATAACGGGTACATTCGATAGTGACATCAGTGGAGTTCTCATTACACTTGATTGTATTGAATCCGTTGTGGATGAGGCAATTCGCAAGAAATGTAATCTGATCATAGCGCATCACCCGATTGTGTTCAAAGGGTTAAAGCAGCTCAATGGCAAAAACTATGTTGAAAGAACCATTATAAAGGCAATAAAGAATGACATAGCGATCTATGCCATCCACACTAATCTTGACAATGTGCATAATGGCGTTAATGCCAAAATAGCCGAGAAATTGGAGCTTGAAAACGTGCAAATTCTAGCTCCTAAAGCAGATACACTTCTAAAACTCGAAGTCTTTGTACCCATAGATTCTACAGCAAAACTTTTGGACGCCATTCATGAGGCTGGTGCTGGCAATGTTGGTAACTACAGCCATTGTAGTTTTAAGGTAACAGGTACTGGTTCTTTTAGACCCAATGAAAACGCTCAGCCTAGTATTGGTCAGCCAGGACAACAAGAGTCTGCCCAAGAAGACAAGGTGGAACTCATCTTCCCTGCTGTACTTAGGCACAAAGTCATATCTGCCATGAACAGGGCTCACCCTTATGAAGAAGTTGCTCATTTTATCCAATCCGTTGAGAATACAAACCAGCAGGTTGGTGCCGGAATGATTGGTGAACTGCCCAGCTCGAAGACACCTGAAGATTTCCTTGCTTATTTGAAGGAAAAAATGTCTTTGAAGGTGATCAGATATACTCCTTTTGACGGCAGTGAGATTAAAAAAGTAGCACTATGTGGTGGTGCCGGAAGTTTCTTATTAGGCCATGCAAAGGCACAATCAGCTGATGCTTTTGTAACCGGAGATTTTAAGTATCACGAGTTCTTTGATGGAGAAGGTAAAACCATGATAGCGGACATTGGACACTATGAAAGTGAAGTCTTTACAAAAGAGTTGATTGATGGGTTTATCAGAGAAAATTTTGCTAATATTGCAACCTATTTATCAGAGGTGGATACGAATCCCGTAAAGTACTTCTAAAAAAATCGTCAATGGAAAAAACAGTTTCACAGAAATTAGAGGCGTTAAAGAACCTACAATCAATTGACTCTCAATTAGATGAGATCAAAAAAGTAAGAGGCGCATTACCAGAAGAGGTAGCAGATCTTGAAGATGAGATTGCAGGATATGAAACACGCGTTGAAAAGTTCAATACTGAACTTGCAGAGCTAGAGGGCAATATTTCTGATCACAAGACTCAAATAAAAAATTCCGAGGGGCTCATCAAAAAATATGAAGAGCAGCAAATGAATGTTCGTAACAATCGTGAATACGATGCCATTACGAAAGAAATGGAGTTGCAAAACCTTGAAATTCAAATCTCTGAGAAAAGAATCAAAGAGGCATTCGTTAAAATCGAACTCAAGAAAGAGGAGATTGAAAAGACACAGGGTGAGTTGGGTGAAAGACAAAAAGATCTTGAAACTAAAAAGTCTGAACTTGAGGTTTTGACAAAAGAAAGCGAAGCGGATGAAAAGAAGCTTTTGGGAGATAGAGAAAAAGCCTCGAAGAATATCGAAGAAAGATTATTGATCTCTTACAATAAGCTACGTACGAATGCAAGAAATGGCCTAGCAGTAGTACCTGTAAGTAGAGGTGCATGTGGTGGATGTTTCAACGTTGTTCCTCCACAAAGACAGGCTGACATTAGAGACAGTAAAAAAATAACTGTTTGTGAGCACTGTGGAAGAATTTTAGCGGAAGTTACAGATGAGATTGTAGCGGAAGAAAAACCAAAAAGAAGCAGAAGAAAGAAGGAAGCTTAATCGTTGACTCTTTTATCAAAATACAGAAGATGGATAGGCTTGTTAGTCTATCCATTTTTTATGCTCTTTACTTTTTTGACGGCCAGCGGACAACATTCCGGTCGCAATCCCCTTCTTAACTTGGAGTTTGAAAAAACTCGAACGGCTACTGCCAATTCGGACCTACCGATGGATTTGTATTATGCAAATCTCGCAGACATATTGGAGCTCATTCTTGAGGAAAGTGAATCTCGGTTTAAGGAGCTTAAGTCAAATGAAAGTATCAGGCTCAAGGCGCTTGACCGGCTCGAAAACTCCTCTCCCTGGGTGCCATTTGTTCAAGCCGAAATAAAACTACAATGGGCATTTGTAAACTTCAAATATGGTAATGAATGGGATGCCTTTTGGGGACTTAGAAGTGCCTACCGAAGTGCAAAGAAAAATAATACTAAGTACCCGAACTTTGAACCGAACAAAAGAACACTAGGACTCTTAAATATCATTTTCGGAAATGTACCCAGTAAAAACCAATGGCTCATGAACCTGTTTGGCTTGAGAGGAGATGTGTTAACCGGACTGACTCAATTGGCGTCTATTGGCGATCAGTATCCCGAATTAGTAACCGAATCCAAGCTTATTTTGGGAATGACAAATGCCTATTTACTGGAGGACTTTGGCAAAGCTGTAGCGTTCATTTCCGATGATATACCTGATAATCTTCCTTTATTCCAGTATGTGAAATCTCTGGTCTATTCAAAGGCCCATAAATCAATCTTTGCACGTGATCTTCTTTTGAAGAGTGTAAAACGGTTCCCAATCCATAATTACCTAATTGCAGAGACCTATTTTCAAGCAGGCGAATATCAAATTGCAATTGATCACTATCAGAAATTCCTTGGCTCATTCAATGGCAAATCTTATATAAAAGACACCTATCTTAAACTCAGTATATCGTATGGCCTAACAGGAGAATTGGAGGCCTATAAGGAGTGTCTTAATAAAAGTAGAACAGAAGGCGATAACTATTCAGAAGTTGATAAGAATGCGGCTAAAATAGCCAAAACACTGGATTCGCAGAACCCCACATCATTAAGGATACGCTTTGCAATAGATGGAGGCTACTATCAAGAAGCGGATAGTCTGATTACTATTCTTGATAAAAAGAAAGATCTTTCAGAATACGAAAAGCTAGAACTAACCTATCGTAAAGCACGGTTAAACCATCTACAGTCGAAGTCTCAAGATGCCCAAAAATACTATAGGGAAGTCATTGACAATGCTGAACTGATTGAAGAGACCTATTATGGTCCAAATTCATTTCTGCAGCTAGGCTACATAATGAGAGATGAAGGTGATATTGATAGTGCCAAAATGTATTTCAACGAAGTGCTATCATTTAGAAAACATCCTTATAAGAGTAGCCTTGATAGCAAGGCCAAAATTGCCCTTAAACGTCTAGACCAACAAGATGACTAGTGTCGTTATATCGATCTATAATAAACATTGACCCTGTATAAGTCAGTTCATACAGGCAAAGGTTTGAGTGCTCGAATAAGTCCATACACTTTAATGGGTAATTCAGCATTACGGCCAGCATTACACGCATTGCTCTTCCATGCATGCAAATAAGGATTGTATCTTCATCTGACTGACTGAGAATATACTCAAGAGCATTGTGCATTCTTACGGCAACCTGCTCAGGATTCTCCCCTCCATCAATGGCTACATCAGTACGGCCTTCTTGCCAGGACTTAATCATGTTCAGGTAATAAGCATCCCCCTCCTCATCAACGGGGATTCCCTCTCGCTCGCCCCAGCTAATTTCATTTAGGTCTGCCAGCTTTTCATAAGCTAAAGGCTTTTCTATGAAGTTCACTACAGATTGATAGGTACGTTTAAGCGCAGAGATGTATACCTTCTTAAATGGTATATGCTTGTAGGTACTAAAAAAAGCTTCTCCTTGTGCTTGTCCGAGTGCATTTAAATCAGAGTCTATACCACTTCCTTGAACCACTCCAATTTTGTTGTAATCTGTTTGTCCATGTCGCGTGAGGTATATTTTTTTGGTCATCAATTTCTCCTATTTTTGCTTCGGCCAGCCGCAAAACTAAAAATTAATCTGAACCTACATGTTCCAAGAAGGCGTAACTATTGATGCTATTAACAAGATGTGCCAAAACACCTTGGTTGAACATCTAGGAATAGAGGTGACAGAGCTTGGTAAAGATTATATTATTGCAAGAATGCCAGTCGATCATCGCACACATCAGCCAATGGGATTACTCCATGGAGGTGCCTCAGTGGTTTTAGCAGAAACTCTTGGTAGTATTGCCGCATCACTTACCTTAAACCAAAAGCTACAACACTGTGTTGGCCTAGAAGTAAATGCCAATCATGTTAAAAGTGTCAAATCGGGAAATGTTTTTGGTAAAACCAGACCTATTCATTTGGGAAAACGTACTCAGATTTGGGAGATTACTATCACAAATGATCAAGACGAATTGGTCTGTATAAGTAGACTTACAATGGCCGTAATTGATAAAAAGAATTAATGTCCTCCACGCAAAAGGATAATACAATAGCACTTGACCTTGCTTCCTTTACCAAGGAAGAGATCATCTCAGCTTCTATAAGTACGGCTGTCAGCATGGAGCTTCCTATTGCCATCTGGAGAATGCCTCATCAATCAGAAATCCATTTAACCATTAGTCTTGGGAATGCCAGAAAACTTGAGAAAATCGATATTGATGACCTAGGAACCGGCTTTTTATTCGCTCCATTTCATTTCGGTAATCTTCCTGCCCTTTTTATCGATGCAGACTTCTCTTTGTCTTTCGATTTCGAGGAAGTGATTCAGGAACATAAGACTGGAAAAGATGAGAGCAATGATGAGCTAGGTGTACTTAAGGCCAAATTCGAAGGATTTCTCAGTCAAAAATCAAAAGTTCATTCATACCATATCAATCCAGAAAAGGGACTTCTTTCAGATACTGACTATCATAAACTCATCGAAAAATCAGTTTTAGCAATTAATGAGAATCATTTTGATAAAGTAGTCCCTGCTAGAACTAAAGAGATCTCTTTGGCTGAAGGCTTCAATCCAGTAGAACTGCTGCTCAATCTTTGCGATAGCTATGCGAATGCTTTTGTTTCCTTCGTCTCAATTCCAGAAAAAGGAACTTGGATCGGGGCCACACCTGAAGTACTCATAGAAAAAAGACAAGATTCTTTTAAAACCATCGCCCTAGCGGGAACTCAAAGGATTGATCCACTGAAATCTATAAGCGATACAAGCTGGACTCAAAAAGAAATTGAGGAACAAGCAATGGTAAGTAGGTATATCATTAACTGTTTCAAAAAAATTAGACTAAGAGAGTTCGAAGAAGTTGGTCCAAAGACAGTGAAAGCCGGTAACCTCTTACATCTCAAAACTTCTTACGCTGTCAATACAGCAGATACCAATTTCCCAGAACTGGCAACCGTAATGCTTGAACTATTGCACCCGACTTCTGCAGTAGCAGGAATGCCGAAAGAAGAAGCCTTGAGCTTTTTAGATATACATGAAGGGATTGACAGAGAGTTTTTTAGCGGATTTCTCGGACCAGTAAATGTTGAAAATAGTACTGACCTCTTCGTCAACTTGCGTTGTATGCAGTTGCTCGAAAACAAAGCCATACTATATGCGGGAGCAGGAGTCACTTTAGACTCTCAACCTGAAAAAGAATATCAAGAGACCGAATTGAAGTTTAATACCCTCCTCAATATTCTGAACAAATCGCTTTGACTCTAAAGCATATAAACGATATCGTTTCAGTTTGTGCCGGTCATGGCGTAGAAACTGCCATTATCTCTCCCGGATCAAGGTCCGCTCCTATTACTCTTGCATTCAATGCCCACACGTCCATTGACGTTAAAGTAATAGCAGACGAAAGATCAGCAGCCTTTATTGCTACTGGAATAGCACAACAACAGAAGAAACCAGTAGTCTTAGTCTGCACTTCAGGCTCTGCAGTTCTAAACTATGTCCCTGCAATTGCAGAGGCGTATTACCAAGAAATTCCGGTCATAGTGATTTCTGCAGATCGTCCTCCTGAATGGGTCAATCAATACGATGGCCAAACGATCCAGCAGTCAGGGATACTAGGTAAACATATATTGGCCAGTTATGACTACCCGATTGATGATGGTCACGCTGATACTCACTGGCATGGCAATAGAATTGTCAATGAGGCCCTGATCAAAGCAATGTCTTTTCCGCAAGGACCTGTGCATATAAATGTGCCTTTGCGCGAGCCGTTTTACCCTTCTGAGGCTAAGCAAATTAAGTTCGACAAAGCACGCATTATCAAATACACAGCTCCTGATACAAGGCTGATCCCAAGCTTAATTAATGAACTAGAGTCTGAGTGGAGCCAATACGAAAGCATGGCAATTGTTATTGGTCAACACGATCAGGATGACGAGCTGTCATCAGCAATTGAGGAGTTTTGCAAGCGAACTGGCACTGTTGTAATCAATGATGTAATCGGCAATCAACATTTGATACCAAATGCCATACAGCATCATGATGCTTTTCTTCAACCGAAAATTCAAAATACTCTACTGGAATTAAAGCCAGACCTAGTCATTAGCATTGGCAAGTCATTAATTTCTAAAAATCTTAAAGTATTCTTTAGAGAGAATCCACCAAAGGCACATTGGCATATCAGTCAATCCGATAGAATCAATGATATATTCAAGCAATTAACTAGGTCGATTTATCTAGAGCCAAAGCATTTCTTCAATAGCTTTAAGCCAGCTTCAGGCGATGCATCGTTTGGAAAAAAATGGACTGAGATAGAAGCTAAAGCAAAAAGTGTCACTTCAGAATACCTGATGAAGTGTCCGTTTGGCGAGTTCAAAGCAATTACCAATTGTATTGAGGCATTGCCAGAAAATAGTCAGTTGCATCTGGCGAATAGCATGGCCGTTCGTTACGCCAACTTCATTGGCCTGAACAAGAAATTAGAGGTATTCTCAAACAGGGGCACTAGTGGTATTGATGGCAGCAATGGCACAGCTGTAGGTGCTGCCCTTAGTCAAAACAAGATGGTGACGCTAATCACCGGTGATATGGCCTTCTTCTATGATCGGAATGCTTTTTGGCATCCGTATGAGCCCTCGAAACTTCGAGTAGTAATACTCAACAACCATGGTGGTGGAATTTTCAGGATGATCAAAGGCCCGCAAGATCAACCGGATTACGACAAACTCTTTGAGACAGATCAGCCCTTAACCGCTGAGAATACCGCCAGGGATTATAATTTTGAATATCTTTCCTGTACCGATTTAGGTGGTTTAACAAACGCCCTTAAAGGATTTTACCAGCCAAGCGAGGGACCAAAAGTCATCGAGGTATTTTCGGACAGCAAACAGAACACCGAAATATTCGAAGCTTTTAAGAAAGCCATTATCGCCTAGTTGTCAGACTTAGGCCGATAATCCAACGGTATCATTTCGGCAATTTTTTCAAATCCCCAATAACCTGCAGAATAGAAAGCCACCGGATTATAGACATAGCCATTGGGTTCAAATTCAATTGCCTCAAATCCATCCATAAGAGATATCCAAGACTGCTGAGGCTGTTTAACCAATTTACTTGCAGACGCATGCCCAATTCTTCTTCTATTCTGAACTTCCTGATATTCTATGGATTCAATCTCCTTCTCGAAGGTGACATACAGAAAGTTTTCGAATGGCAGTGTTTTAGATATATCTGTCGAACCCTGCTTCAAGTATTGAAAGACATTAGCATTTCTTGCATCAAGAACCCTCCCAAAGCCATTAACGTCTTTAGCGACCTGAACTAAGAAGCCTTCTTCGTCCAACCTATTCTGATATAGAGAAGTGAAAAAGTGAACTGCCGAACCTTCATATGCTTTTTTACGGTTGGCTTCCCATCTAGACATTTTTCTTTTGCTTTTTGACTTCATTTCCTCAAACACTGTATAGCCGTAATAACTACTCATACTTCCGATATAGTCCACTTGAAAATGCTCTAGATAATACTGAATTTTGTAACCTAGGGCCTTATTTTCAATAATGATAGGCTCAGACGAAAATGCCTCTAGAACCACTTTATTCTCATCATAAATAAAATCAATCACCTCCTCGTTTAATATTTTACATTGACGAGCATTGGCCGATTCGCCTAAGAAAATGAGTCTGAACTCACGCATGTGCTCCTGCCAGCGTGCATCCTTTTTTGCAGTAACTACTACACTTCCTAAACTCTTTGCATCTGCTTCTATCACAATATCGAGTGTTGTTACAGGCTGAGCACCGAGTTTCACCTGAGCAGCATAAGTTTTATATCCCACGAATTTCACAATCAAGTCATAGGTACCTGGGTTAGAAACGGTCAAACTATACTCTCCTTTGTCGTCAGTGGCGGTACCAAAAGTTGTCTCTGCGAAAAATACAGTGGCAAAAGGCATCACCTCCCCTGACTGAGCATCTTTAACAGTTCCTTTAACAGTATACCTATCCTGCGCTAATCCTTCAAAACCAATCAATAAGACAGTTAGTAGTATGTATAGTTTTAATCTCATTTCAATTCATTAAACTTGGGCCGTGGAATGTACCATTTCAATAGATAACCACTCATATTCTTTAACTCAATTTTCGCAATTGGGTTTAGGAAAAAAGGCTCATTGGGCCCTTTCTGCCCAAAAATTTATCAAACAATGGCTGAGCAATCAACCGTCATTTTCAATTTCCACCTCAGGCTCCACTGGGCAACCAAAAACGATTGAGATCACTAGAGAGCAGATGATCTCCAGTGCCTTGGCGACCATTAAAACGCTCGAACTCTCTGAAGGAACAAAAGCACTAGTTTGTATCAATACAGATTTCATTGGCGGGCAGATGATGTTGGTCCGAGGAATGGTAGGTAACTGGCATCTTAGCTTAGTTGAACCGTCCATGGATGTCTCTTTATTTCCCCTTAATCAGACATATGACTTTACCGCATTGGTACCCCTACAAATCAATTCATTACTCAAGTCTGATCAAGGGACTGCATTTCTAAATGGTATTCAAAAAATCATTATCGGTGGGGCAGCAATCTCGGGCAGTTTAGTTGAAAAAATTCAAACCTTAAACAGTCAATGCTATCATACATATGGTATGACTGAAACTGTTTCTCATATTGGCCTAAAGCCCTTAAATGGTCCGAGTAAGTCAGACTGGTTTGATTTGGTAGGAGATTCTATCATTAAGAAGAATGCAACAGGCTGTCTTGAAGTGTTCGGGACTGTGACCAATAATCAGTGGGTAAGCACAAATGATCTCGTAGAGATTCAGGGGAAGAAGTTTAGATGGCTGGGGCGTGCAGACTTAGTTGTTAATAGCGGTGGTATAAAGATTCTAGTTGAAAGTGCCGAGGAGATGATTAATCAACGCTTACCCGAAGCACTAAAAGGTACAATAGCACTTTGGAAACAGGTAAATGGTGAGCTCGGAGAAGAGCTCATTGGCATGAGCACAAGCCAATCTACAATAGCACATATTCAAGCTCATCGGGAAGACATATCAAAAGATCTGCCTAAATATCACTTACCCAAAACCTGGATCTCAATACCAGCATTTCAGTTCACACAGACCGGCAAAATCGATAGGGCTAAAACCTTATCCCGTTCAATTACCTAAAAACCAGTCTACTAGAAGACATTCTCGTAATAGTCCTTTATTGTTTCTCTACTGGAATTATTAAATTAATAAGGCAATCAACCTCTTATGAGAAAGCTGGCCTTACTCTGCATATCGTTTTTATTCCTTTCGCAAATGGGGAAAGGGCAAGAATTATATCGAGAAGGTTTTATTCTGACCAGCCCATTTGACACCGTTCGAGGTCAAGTCAAGTATTATAGTTACAACAAGGCTGCAACACAATGTGTATTTCGAATTGAGGACACAGGGGAAGAGAAAGTCTATCAACCTGGTGAAATCTATGGGTACGGTATAGAAAATAGATTGCTGTTTAATTCAAAGAAGGTCTCTCCTTCCAAAATCGTTTTTCTCGAAGTTATTTATGAGGGAACAATGCGACTTTATGGTTATCGAGATCAATTTAGACGCAACTACTTTTACCTAGAAAACACTTCTTCTGGTGACTTTGAGGCTCTGACGGAAAAGCTTGTAGGCAACAAGCTTCGCCAACGAGTATTTAAACCATACATCGATGTACTGAAATTGATGCTTGACAAAAGTGAGCTCATCTTAGACAAAATAGAAAGCACTGCCTTAACCCATAAATCGCTCACAAATCTCTTGGTGGAGTATGACGAGCGCTATGCCAATTTTAAGGGAAGAGTACTCCATGGCTCTAAGGAGCAATGGCCTCCTACTACAGGCTTTTATTTAATTCAAGGCATGGCTCAACAAAAACTAGGAGATTATGCAGGCACAGGGAACGCCTACCTTGCCGGATTGGGAGTCAAATTCCAAAAAGAAATCTCAAGAGGAACAAAGAGGCTCTACCTAGATCTTGACCTTAATCTATCCTACGAGTCATTCCAACAGACATACACTAAAACAGAAGAAGTTACCGACCAATCCATCGTTACCAATGGACTGAACTTTGCTTTTATTTCTACCAACACGACAATCCGTGGAAACGTGGATCACTCAACCACAATTAACTTGAGACGCCTAAACCTTGGCATGCCATTGAACATTAAATATGTTTTCCCTGGCAAGAAATGGTTATTCACAATGAACAGTGGCATTAACCCACAACACGCATTAACAAAAAGTGGCCAAATTAATGGCGTGTTGACTCAAGACGAAAATGTACTGATAGATATCACCAGCAAAGAAGAAACAGAAAGGTTCAGAATGGCCATCAATATTGGATTTGGAATTCAGCTAAGCGCCAAGAAAACCTATTTTCTTGACTTCCAACATTCCCCATCTTGGTTCAATCAAGGCATCTTGAAGTATAAATATAGCTTCATAAGGCTCGGACTTCTTCTTGACAAGAATTAGTCAATCAGTTTTTGAGTTTGATGATTTCCTTTTGAAGCTCGAGCACAATATTCTTCAGATCATCAAAATTCAAATCATCTTCTGATGATTCCGGAATATCCATACTGATAAAAGCCTTTGCTTCCCAAACCTCAATCACATCGGATGCATCAATCCGATAAGGAGAATAGGCCTTGTTATCAGAAACTAGAAAGAGTTGTCCATGTTCTTGAGTGTAGTCAAAGACCCGCTTATAAACTACCCCCTCTTCTTTAGAGAGTACTATGTAACACTTTCCGCTTCTAATATTTGTCAAACCCTCCATATACTCACCAATCACCACTGTACCCGGTTTAATTGGAAGCATGGAATCACCCGTAATCTCAAAAGCTCTATATGTCGCATTCCTTGGTAAGTTTGGCAATTGAAACTTTGGCATCTCCTCTAGGTAGTGAGGGTCGGCATAGCCATTGAGGTATCCAGCCGAAGCCTTCTGTGGAATTAGGTCTATGTATTCATTATCATCCTGATCTACGGTTATGGACAACACCTTCATATTTCCATCCGCCTCGTTTAATGCTTCGATCGCTTTTAAATCCATTCGCGTCAAGTCCTTGGTCAACAGGTTGTCAACGGAAACACGGAACACCTTGGACATATTCAGAAGGTTATTGAGCCTTGGATCAGCTCTGCCCTCTTCGTAGGCTCCGACTAGCGATCGTTTAATTCCAATGCGATCAGCAAAGTCTCCTTGAGTCCATTGGTGCTGCTTTCTTAAATGCTTAATATTACCTGAAATAGTGCTCATAGCTCATCAGTTTGCCTAAAGATAGAAATTATCACTAATATTTTTAGTTTTATGTTAATATTTTTAGCGAAACTTTGGCATGTAATTGGCTAGAAAAGAGATGTCAAAACTTCAATCATGAGAACAACATTTTTAATAATCGGTCTATTAATTACTTCTCTCCTTTCTGCTCAAAACAATTCCACAATTGGATTCTCCCTACATGGCTTTTTGCCGACTGGTGAACTAAAACGTGAAGCATCCGAAATTTGGGGTGGTGGCTTTGGAATGGAAGCTGCTTTTCAGATCAATGAGTCTCCTATTTACCTAGGTGGAACGCTCGATTTTACCCGTTATGGCTCAAAGGTCAGAAAAGGATTTCATAATGAAGATCTGCCTGACGTGCGCTACAGGCATCATAATGAGATGTTACGTTTACTATCAGTAGTTCGAATTAAGCCAGAAACTAAAACCCGTTTTTTACCTTATGCAGACTTCAATTTTGGCTATAGCTATGTATATACCAGGGCTAGGGTTTTCGATCGTGAATTTGACGAAGTGGTAGATGAGTTCTTTGAGTTAGACGATTTCGTCTTCACCTATGGATTTGGTGGCGGGATAGAGTATATCATTGACGAATCCATTAGCCTTGACTTCCATTTTAGAAGCACCTATAGCACTCGAGGTGACTACTTAACTCCAAATACAATTCAATACGATCCGGATATCGAGAACTACAATCTAGACATTCAGCATTCGCGATTTAACTCCATAACCTTTGGTTTTGGTGTGAAATTGCTTCTACGAGAAATGTAGATCCGTTTTGTAGCCATTCATAACAACATACTCGCGCTCTTAGAATTTGGATTTCTGCATTGACATTCTTGGTATACTTTGAAGGTTATATCAATCAAAACCAAGAATCTAATGACAACCGTAAAACTTCAAGATTCCTTCTTTAGAAGAATCTCACTGATTTGCTTGTCGATTCTGCTTAGCGCCCCTCTGATGTTCGGGCAAAAAGTGGACATGGACATGTTTAAAAATATGAAAGCACGAAGTATTGGTCCGGCCGCCATGAGTGGACGTATCACTGCTATCGATGTTGTTGAAAGCAATCCGGATATTATACTTGCTGGTGCTGCTTCAGGGGGCCTATGGCGCTCTACTGGTGGTGGGCTGGACTGGGAACCACTTTTTGATAAAGAAGCTGTTCTCGGTATCGGTGCTATCGACATCCACCAACCAAACCCAGACATCATTTGGGTAGGTACTGGTGAAGGAAACCCTAGAAACTCTGTTAGCAGTGGCTATGGAGTCTATAAATCAATTGACGGTGGTGACACTTGGGAATTGATGGGTCTTGAAAAGACACGTAATATCCATAGGATTATGATTCACCCTAATGATCCTAACACGGTTTATGTAGGAGCAATCGGTTCTCCTTGGGGTGAGCACGAAGAAAGAGGTGTTTTTAGAACTAAAGATGGTGGAAAGACTTGGGAAAAGATTCTTTACACTAACAACTTGACTGGTGTTGCTGATATGGTAGCAGACCCGTCAAATCCTGATAAGATTTTTGTAGCCATGTGGGAGCACAAACGTTGGCCTTGGACATTCAAGTCTGGTGGCGAAGGTTCCGGACTTTATGTAACAATGGATGGTGGAGATACTTGGAAAAACCTTCAGGGAGAAGGTGGACTTCCAAAAGGAGATTATGGTAGAATCGGTTTGGCGATCTCTCAAAGCCGACCTGACTATGTCTATGCCATGATTGAAAACAAGGCTAATGGTCTTTACAGATCTACCGATGGTGGTAAAACTTGGGAACTAAGAGCAGCTGCTTCTAAGCAACCTAATATGGGCAACAGGCCTTTCTACTACTCTTCTATTTATGTGGATACTAAGAACGAAAACAGGCTATATAGCTTGTATTCAATGGTATCTCGCTCTGAAGATGGTGGTAAGTCTTGGGAAGTAATCATCCCTTACTCTGGTGTTCACCCAGATCACCATGCATGGTGGATTCACCCGGAAGACCCAACTTTTATGGTTGATGGTAACGATGGTGGATTGAATATTACAAGAGATATGGGTAAGACTTGGAGGTTCACTGAGAAGCTTCCGGTTGGCCAGTTCTACCACATCAATGTAGATGACGATATGCCTTATAACGTTTACGGTGGTATGCAAGACAATGGTTCTTGGGTAGGTCCTGCTTATGTTTTCAATTTTGCGGGTATCAGAAACCACGATTGGCAAGAGCTAAGCTTCGGTGATGGTTTCGATGTAGCGCCAATCCCAGGTGACTCTCGCTATGGATATACCATGTCTCAACAAGGTAATGTACAGCGATATGACCGTGTATCTGGATATGGTAAAACGGTTAAGCCTACATCTCCTGATACATCTATCACGCTTAGATTTAACTGGAATGCTCCAGTAGCAATCGATCCACATAACCCTAATGGTGTTTATTATGGATCTCAGCATTTGCATTACAGTTCTAACAGAGGTGACGACTGGGAAGTACTTTCTCCAGACTTGTCAACCAACGACCCTGAAAAGCAAAAGCAGAATGCTAGTGGTGGTTTGACCATCGATGCAACTGGTGCTGAAAACCATACCACTACCCTAGCAATCGCGCCTAGCCCAGTCGACAGAAATGTGATTTGGGTAGGTACTGATGACGGTAACGTTCAAGTGACGCAAGACAGAGGTGGTAGCTGGACAAACACTGCTGCTAACCTTACTGGTCTGCCTGCAGGTAGCTGGATCCCTCAAATTGTAGCATCGAAGTACAATGCTGGAGAAGCATTCGTGATTGCGAACGATTACAGAAGAAACAACTGGTCTGCTTATGCATATCACACAACTGATTTCGGTCAGACTTGGACTAGAATTGTTGATGATAGTGATGTATTCGGTTACACATTATCCATTCTTCAAGATCCAATCGAGCCAAACCTTATCTTCTTAGGAACTGAGAATGGTCTTTATGTAAGTTTTGACAAAGCTCAAAACTGGAACAAGTGGAACCATGGCTACCCATCGGCATCTACTATGGACCTTGCACTTCAAGAAAGAGAGCATGACTTGGCCATCGGTACTTTCGGTAGAGCATTCTACATTCTAGATGACATCCGTCCTTTGAGGGAGTTTGCATCTAAAGGTATTGCTAATGCAATGAATGAAGACATCGTTGTATTTGATGTTGCTGATGCTTACCAAATGACTTACAGACAGCCTGCAGGTATGAGATTCCCAGCAAGCGGTGGTCCTTTCGAGGGTCAGAACAAGTACCTGAGTTCGGCAAGTGTTAAGTATTTCGTAAGAGATGACAAGGCTAAGGAAGCTCCGAAAGAAGAAGCTAAGAGCAAACGCAGAAGAGGTAAGAAAGAAGAAGTAAAAGAAGAAGCTGCTCCTAAAAAGCTACCTACTAAGATCAAGATGACTGTTTTGAGCATGTCTGGAGACACTATCAGAACAGCCTCTGGTAATGTTAAGAAGGGACAGATCAACACTTTGACTTGGGATCTAAGAAGGAGAAATCCATATCCAATTTCTAGAACTGCTGGTGGAAACCAATTCGGTGGAAGATTTGGTGGCGGAATAAGCGCAGGTGGAAGAAACCGTGAACAGGCTGCTGGCTCAGCAATGCCAGGTGATTACAAAATTCACATTCACTATAACGACCAGAGTATAGAGAAAACGGTGAAAGTTCACTATGACCCGCGTATTCAAGTGAACACTTCTGATTTGAGAGCTAAGCAGCAGTTCGAAGACGAAGTTTTAGAAATGAATCAGAAATGGGCAGCTGTAACAAGAAGAGTGAGAGATGCACAAAGTGTTGTCACTAAAGTGGAAGCTCAAATGAAAAACGCTGACAAGGATAAGGTGAAAGACTTGAAAAAAGCCATCAAAGAAATGAACAAGCATTTCGATGAAGCCAAGAAAGTCACTATCGGCCTTCCGAGAGATAGAGCACAAAATGCTCCGCGGGTTAATTATCCAAATGCTGGTCAATGGATTGGCCAAGCAAGAAGATATGCAAGTTCTCGCTTAACAGCACCGGGTACTAATGAGAGAAGTCTACTCGAGAATGCTGAGAAGGTGATGAACGAGGCAATGGATATTGTCAACAACTTCTTCGAAAACGAGTGGCCTAAGTTCAAGGCAGAGTATGAGAAAACAGACATGGGATTCTTCAAGGATTTTGATGATCCGATTAAAAAGTAATAAGAGATTACTTAGATGAAAAGGACGCCAATTGGCGTCCTTTTTTTATGTCAACCAACAAGATCTTTTGCTCCTTCTACCTTTAACTGTATTTTCGCAGTAAACCGAATGGCATGAGTAAAGTAGCTTGGAAAACCGTAAAAGAGTACGAAGACATTACCTACAAGAAGTCCGGTGATGGTGTAGCAAGAATCGCATTTAACAGACCAGAAGTCAGAAATGCATTTAGACCTAAAACTGTTGGAGAATTGTTCGAAGCGCTGCTTGATGCTCGTGAGGATACGTCCATCGGTGTAGTACTGCTATCAGGAGAAGGGCCCTCTAAAAAAGACGGTGGTTGGGCGTTTTGTTCCGGTGGTGATCAGAATGCTCGAGGCCATCAGGGCTACGTTGATGATGATGGAATGCCAAGACTCAACATACTTGAAGTACAGCGTTTGATCAGGTTTATGCCGAAAGTGGTGATCTGCGTTTGCCCAGGTTGGGCAGTTGGTGGTGGACACAGTCTGCATACCGTTTGTGATCTTACACTTGCCAGTAAAGAACATGCCATATTCAAACAGACGGATGCTGATGTAACCAGCTTCGATGGTGGTTATGGATCCGCCTATCTTGCAAAAATGGTAGGACAAAAACGTGCTCGAGAAATCTTCTTTTTAGGAAGAAACTATTCCGCACAGGAAGCTTTTGAAATGGGCATGGTCAATGCAGTAATACCACACGATGAATTAGAGGACACAGCCTATGATTGGGCTCAAGAAATCTTAGAGAAGTCTCCAACGTCTATTAAGATGCTCAAGTTCGCTTTCAACCTAACAGATGATGGCATGGTTGGACAGCAGGTATTTGCTGGAGAAGCTACGCGACTGGCTTATATGACAGAAGAAGCAAAGGAAGGGAGAAATGCCTTCCTGGAGAAGAGAAAGCCCAATTTCAAAGACATTAAGTGGATACCGTAAGCGCTACGCTTAGTTATCAGTTCCTAGTTATTAGTAAATCAGGTAAAAGGTATTTTCAATTACTTGATATACTAAGCCGATAAAACAACCGATTTCTATCTATGATTAATATTACTCAAGCCACTCTCTCAGACTATGCCGACATCCATCAGATGATTATGGATTTCGCCACTTTTCAGAAAACGCCTGAAAAAGTTTCCATCACTTTGGATCAGATGAAGGAAAATGGTGATGAATTCAAGGCATTAATTGCCCGAGATGGAGACAAGGCCATTGGCTTTGCTACTTACTATTTTGGGTTTAGTTCATGGTCAGGAAAACACCTTTTTCTTGACGATTTATACCTCGAGACCGACTATCGAAGTCAAGGGTTAGGCCATCAGTTTATGGACCAATTAGAATCTATTGCTAAAGACAAGGGATGCCAGTCTATGCGATGGCTAGTTTCAAGATGGAACGAGCCTGCAATTGCCTTCTATAACAAACGTGGTGCAATCATTGAAGATACCGAAATGACTTGTCAGTTTAAGCTCTGAAAGTAGCTCTAGTTGCCTCTTAAGCTTCCACTAAGCACACTGATATTCGGGTTAATAGGATTCCCAGACATTCTACGCATCATAACAACCTGACCGGTGTGGTAAATAGCATCAGCTATGGGGCCATTGATGGCATTCCAGAATGGCATTTGTCTACCATCGGCAAACTTGATGTTATAATCATCAAAATCTGAGCTTTTACTACCCTTTAGAATACTCACAGTCTTCTCAAGGTTACTTAGTGTTTCATTTCTCACCTTCTCAAAAGTCATTTCCCTAGCATTCCCTGCATCAAACACTTCTTTTTCGAGCGCGCTCAATAAGAACCTCGAAAGGGTATAAATGTGATCGATAGTTGCCCTAGAGTTCCTACCTTCTTCGACAGGGCCGAATTTCAAATCTTCTGCCCTCAAACCTTCTGAAGCCCAATAGTATCTAAACCCTAAACCTTCTACCATTCTGGCAGCAATGTTTCCAGAATTGAAGGTACTCTCTGTCTCGGCAATAGACTTAAATGTCGACTCTTGAGACTGACCGAAGTTGAAAAGCGCGGCTAAGCAAATAACAGTTAGAAAATATCTCATCCTTAAAAGATTAATGGTTTTTAAATACAGTTCGCAATGATCTAAATATTATTGTTCAATTCCCAACCGCCTAACAATCATCTGTTCAAAAAATAACAAAACTGTTCAACGATGAGAATAATGATTTTACCTTTCAGTCAAAGAAAGAAATATCCAAAACCAAAAGAACAGACATGATCAAACTATTCTTAAGAGCCGCCATCGGAACAAGTTTTTTATCTGCCGTTGCAGACCGTTTTGGTCTTTGGCCCAAAGAAGTTTCAGCTTGGGGCAATTGGGAAAGTTTCATAGCCTACACCCAACAACTCAACCCTATAGTTCCTGAAAGTCTCATACCCGCTTTAGGTGGTTTTGTTACTGCTGCTGAAATCATTTTCGCCCTATGCCTAATCATAGGGTTTAAGACAGAATACATTGCGCGGTTAAGTGGCATTCTCCTTTTGCTTTTTGCTGGCGCAATGATCCTTTCATCTGGCATAAAAGGTGTTTTTGATTATTCGGTATTGGCGGCATCGGCAGCTGCATTTGCCTTAAGTACTATGAAAGAAAAGTATTTAGAGTTAGACCTGGCCTTAGCCAAGAGAGAAAAAGGCACAAACTTAAGCTAAAACCGCTTGATAGATATAGGTTTCCTTTGCAATAAAGTCTCATTATCTTCTTGTCACAATTAGACTAAGAAGTCATGAAGCATCACAAGAGTAAAAGATCCTTCCTTAAAAGAAGTTTAGCAGTTGGGGTTGGGCTACCTCTAATAGGGAGTGGTATTACTTCCTGTATTGCTAGTAGCAAAGAAGAAAACGAGTCAGTAGAAAAACTCAGGATATTAATTCTGGGTGGCACCAGTTTTCTAGGACCACACCAGGTGGCATATGCTATTTCAAGAGGGCATTCTGTTTCTACATTTACCAGAGGAAAAACAAAACCTACAATCCACCAAGATGTATTTGATCAAGTGGAAATGCTTATTGGCGACAGAGAGGATAATCTGACTGCCTTAGAAAATCGTGAATGGGACATAGTCATAGACAACTCTGGTCGTAAAACCGAATGGACCAAGAAGACTGCCGAGTTACTTAAAGAAAAGGCGGGAATCTATATCTACATCTCATCGACTGGCGTCTATTACCCTTATTTAAAAGCTGGAATAGATGAAAGTACCGATATGCTCATGGAGGACCCTGTTAATCCTGATCGTCCCGATATTCAGCGTGAAGACTCTTATGGTGTAATGAAGGCCAAGTCAGAAATGGAAACCATTCGTTCCTTCGGTAAGGATCGTTCCATAATTATTCGTCCGACTTATATGGTTGGGCCAGGCGACAGAACTGACAGGTTCATACACTGGCCGATTAGACTGGCCAAAGGAGGTGAAGTCTTGGTTCCTGGCAAACCAGAAGACCCTGTTCAGTATGTGGATGTTAGGGATGTTGCTGAATGGATAATCCGATTGGCTGAACAGGAAAAGACTGGATCATACAATGCAGTAGGCCCAGAAAATGCAGAAACATTGGCTGAGTTTATCAATAGAGCCAAGGAGGCCTTTAATGTTGAATCAACTCTTGTGAGTATCCCAGACTATGACTTTCTAAGAAAGAACCGTGTTTCATTTATCATTCCATGGATAATGCCAACAGATGAGTATTATGGATCAGCACTTATAAAAAATGAGAGGGGAAAAGCCGCAGGACTGACTTTCAGGACATTAAGAGACACGGTAAAAGAAACCCATGACTGGTGGACATCAGATGCCCTTCCAGCCGAACATCGCGAAAAATATGAGTCGAACCCTCGCAGTGTAATGTCAAGAGAGGCTGAGGTCATTGACAACTGGAAGAAGTTAAAAGGTTAAAAAAAGCCACTCTGACATATCGGAGTGGCTTTTTAGGTTTAGAAGTTAATGTTTTATAAATCTCTTCTGCTAATAAGACGTGTTGTCGCCCAATAGAACAATCCCAAATAAAACAATACAGCTGCTAATTCTGGTATAGTTATAAAGTCTTGAACCTCTTGGAGTGCATACTTCGGAAATGGAATATGTACCAATTGATTGATTGCCTTTACCGGCAGAACATACTCAATCCAGTCTTGGCCTAAGTATCTCATCCTTCCCCAAATAACATTCTCTACCACTAGCGTCCAGAAAATCAAGATACCCATTGAAATAATAGACTTCTTGATCAAAGACCCCACAAAGAGTGTAAAAACCAAGAAAGTAAACAGTTGCAAAGCAAAAGCCGGTATGAAGTATATATCCTCCAGAATTAGACCGAGACTTACTTCAGTAGAGTAGATTAAACCTGTTATCAAACCTAATACTAAAAGGAAGGCGGCAGATGCTACACTCAAGAAACCGGCCATAATAATCTTACTCATGATGAATTCCTTCTTACTTAGACCATCAATCACATTCTGACGAATCGTACGATACGAAAATTCATTGGTGATGGAGTAAATCAGACTAAAACCCAAGAGTAGTTTAAACCAAATGGCTACACTCGTAATATTCTGCCAGATATCCGGAAACTCATAGAAAGGTATGATCGTGGGATCAATACCATCAACGTCAAAATCAGTTAGTCGACTCTTGAGGTATTGGAAGAAAGGCATCACTCCTACGCAAATCAATGTTAGGGCAATAAAGTACATACTTGCTAGTACTTTGAAAGACCTACTTGGTCTTACTTTCTGCAGTTCGATTTTTAATAACCTAATCATTTTCCACCTCCTTTTTGCTCTGCTAAAATTTCTAAAAACTGCTTTTCAAGCGTTTTGACCTTTACAATCAAATGCTTGGCTACGATTCCTTGTTTAAAGAGGTACTCGTTTATTTCTTTAGATGCGAAACCACTTTTCATTGTCAAAGTGTATTTATCAAGCTCGCGCTTGACATGGCTCGCCATCTCAGACTGTTCTAAAATCTCTAGCAAATTGTCAGCATCAGCCCGAACCTCTACGATCACATCGCCTTTGCCAACATCTTCCACCAAACCATCATGAATCAAAACACCGCGTTGTAAAACACAGAAATGAGTACAAACTTTCTGAACTTCATCGAGTAGGTGACTTGCAATGATGATGGTTTTACCGCTGTTTGCAATATCCATAATCAAGTCACGAATTTCAGCAATACCCTGGGGGTCTAATCCGTTTGTAGGTTCGTCAAGAATTAAAACCTCAGGATCGCAAAGCATTGCGGAAGCAATGGACAAGCGCTGCTTCATTCCTAGCGAATATGTTTTAAACTTTGACTCTTTTCGCTCATCTAGATCGACAAGCTTGAGAACCTCCTCAACTCTGTCGTAAGAAACCTCCTTTATATCGCAAACGATTTTGAGGTTTTGAACTCCCGTCAAGTATGGGTAAAAAATGGGGTGCTCCAAAATAGCACCTATTCGTTTTCGAGTATTTTGAGTTGCCGGCTTTCCGAACCATTCAAAATCTCCACTGGTTTGATTGATCACACTCAGAATCGTTCCAAGTGTTGTCGTCTTTCCACTACCATTGGGGCCAAGAATACCATAGACATTTCCCTTTTTTACTTCTAAAGAAAGGTTGTCTATAGCCTTGATCCTTCCATAGTGTTTGGAAAGATTTTTAATTGATAATACAGTATCCAAATCGTGTTGTTTTTGAGTAAAAATGAGCCGCAGCTCAGTATTATTTATCTAAAGGCCTCTTGAAGCCCCATATTAGATCCATTGCTATTCATAAATTGAGAGAACTTCACAATATTATTCACATCAGGATAGCCTTCGATATCTATAATGCTGTAGCCTTCGTCCATAGTGATAAGGACCACAAAACCCTGGGGTTTACCGCGTCTTTCCTTCATCATAATGTTCATGTTATTCCCTTCTATTCGAGCAGACATCATTGATTCGTAGCCCTCTCCTTCTATGTTGGCCCGTAAGGCATCAAAGTCAGATTTACCAGCACGGTGTCTGTCGTCATTATCTTCATAAAGGAAGAACTTAACCTTTTCAATTCCTTTGATCATATCACCAATTGGTGGCATGTCTTGGAATTCGCTGACATCGGCACCACCAAGGGCTCCTAAGTCAATCCTAGAAATCATTTTGAGGGTACTCTTATAAAAGAAGAGTGTTGTCGAAGGACGATTGTCCTGACGAAATCTTTCGACACTTCGGCTTTGAGCAAAACCGCTGAGTGTCATACTTAAAAGTAGACTGAGTATTAAAAGCTTCTTCATACATCCAATTATTTTGAGCTTTGACCAATAAAGCAGAGGGTACCGAGGTACCCTCTGTAATCATAATAGCAATATTCTAGTTGCCACCTCTCTTATCGAGGAACTCTAGTTCCTCAAAACCTTCCATACCGATAGATTTGGATAGTTTGTAGATGGCGTTCAAGTCGATACCATCTCCTACGATACTTAAAAGGCCGAATTCATTGTCGCCTCCCATTACCATAAAGAGCTCATCAATCTTGTTATTCTTCTCTTTGATCATGAATCTAATGTCTTTGTCATCTTCTCTTAGAGACATCAACTCTTCAAAGTCCTTACCAATCAACCCTAGGGCTTCTTTGTACATCTTACGGCCATCAACGTCTTTGTCTTTGCCTAAAACTTGAACTCTTTTTATTTTACCCAAAGACTCTTCAACCATTTTCTGCTCATCAGGATCCTCAAATTCAATTTGAGCTATCATTTGGAACATTTTGCCACTGAAGTTCAGGTGCATAAAAGACTGATCATCTACATACTTTTCGAAGTACTTTGAGATTGCATCACTTTGAGCATTTGCAGACATCGCAAACAAGCCCAATACCATTGTTAATACTAACTTTTTCATTATCTATTTTCCTCTAATTGTTTTTTACATTCATTTCACTCAGTAGTTCCAGTCCTTCAGACGCTTGACTAATTCTAGTCAGGTCCTGAATTTCTGCGCCAGCTTTACCAAGACTAGCTAATTCATTCATTGTATTATTTCCTTTATTCATGTAGTTAGACACCACAAGTAATTGTCTTTTTAATTCAGCATAGGCCTCTTCAGGTGTCTCGAAAGTATCTTCCGAGGTATATTGATTCTGGTTTTGCACGAACATATATCCGCTTACTGCCATTACAATTACTGCTGCTGCTATGCTGGCATATTGTTTAAAGTAACCTGATATGCTGATCACCTTAGTTTCTTCCTCTTCTGAGATTAGCTCAAGAATGGCATCGTCAAAAGACTCATCTAATTCTATCTTGGCTTCCGATTCGAAGTGATCGAACAGTGCCTTCACCTCTTCGGTCTCATCTGTTTCCTGAGCTTCTTTGATCAAGCTTCGAAGTTCTCTTTCATCTTCTTGGCTGGTCTCGGCTTCCCAGTACTTTTCTAATAATTCTGCTCTTCTAGAGTCCATAAGCGTCAACTTTCATTAAGCTTTCTTTCAATTTTCTTCTGGCTCGAAACAAATTTGTTTTTACCAGATTGATGTCGATATCAAGATTTTCGGCTATCTCTTTATAGCTAAAGCCTTCAATATCTCTGAGTTGCATTACTTCACGTTGTCTGTTTGGTAGTGCTTCGATCAACCCTTTGATTCTACCCATTAGATCTTCTCGCTCAGTTACAACAAATGGCGTATCACGTTCTTTTCTTGTATCGAATTCAACTTCAAATAAGTCGGTCTTCTTTACATGCTTCGATCTCAGTTTATCCAGCGCCTTGTTACGGGTAATCTGCATACACCAAGCTTCCAGATTTTGGATCAGATCGACATCCGATCTTTTCTCCCACACCTTGATCAAACACTCCTGCACAACATCCTTTGCCAACTCCTCATCTCTTACAATGTTGAGTGCAAAGCGGTACAGTTTATTCTTCAAGGGTAAAACCTCTGCTTTGAAGCGTGATACATCCATAATCAAAAAATAGACGAGCCTATGTTGACCCTTGTTAACACAATTTGAATACTTTTTTTAACTCCCTAAAAAAAGCACTGTTTAACGCAGAATTTGGACGTTTTTGTAAGAAAGGATTTTCAGTGGAATGGATGGTCGAAATGCCACATGCCTTTTATGACTAACCGCAGGATAGCCCGGCCTTGGTCTTAGGCTTTATTTCATCGGGAGAACCCTGGACTTTTTCACAGGCTTCTTCCGTACGTCCCAGCGCTTTTAAAGAAGCCACCCAATAGTCAAGCATTAGAGGGATTTTACCTTCCAGTTTTTCTGCCCGTTCGAAATTTCGAATGGCTCCCTCGTGATTTTCTTGCATGTATAGAAGTATCCCTCTGTTGCGATAACCCCATCCATTATCGGAAGCCCCTATTATCGCTCTTCGGATATCAGGCCCTGCCTTAACAATATCTCCTTGCATTAAATAGATAAACCCGCGGTTATTAAGGAAGTACGGATTGGTAGCATCTAGCTTCAGGGCTTCCTCCACCAAGTCAAGGGCTACATCATAGTTTTCTTTACTTGTTTCTATAAGTGCTTGAGTATTATAAATGTTAGGCTCAGAAGCATCAATCATTTCGGCCTGGTTCAATAAACCTTCAGCCTTATCAAAGTCTTTAAGCATAAAATAGCCATTAGCAGCGTTGATCAATATTTCTGGATTGCCCTCATCTTTAATCAAAGCAGCATTGAAAGCTTCAATGGACCTTATAAAGTCTTTCATTTCGTGATAGACCAAACCACGATTAAAGTCTACATAAGCAGAATCAGGAAATAGTCCCTCTAGATCATCAAGGTCCTCCAGTGCCTTTTCGTATCGCTTAGCGTCCAAGTAGGCATTGACCCTATTTCTTTTGGCATCGCTGAATTCTGGATCGACCTGAAGTAAAATAGTCGTGTAATCGTTTATAGCCTCGATATATTTTCTATCTCTATAATATGCTACTCCCCTGTTATTATAGGCCTCAACATATTTATCGTTGATTGCAATTGCCTCAGAGTATAGCCTTACAGCCTCGTTATACTCACCCTTGTTGAGCGCTTCATTACCTTTGATAAAGAATCTACCCGATTTGTTTTCATCACTATCACATGCGAACGTGGCACACAAAACAAGCAGCACAAATACTTTCTTCATCATCGAAATTTTGGTCAAAATAAGGGGTGAAAAGAGTAGAAACCAAGACAAGTCTTTGTTTAGATCAATTCACTACTTTTATAGGATATGAAGCCCTTTAGCCTAAAGGAAAGACTCTTAAGTTTTAAGTATGCTCTTCGGGGTATACGATCTACATTATGGACTGAGCATAACTTTAGGATTCATCTATTTGCTGCACTTACAGCGCTTGCCTTAGGCTTTTACTTTGAGGTTTCGTCAAACGACTGGCTATGGATAGTCATAGCAATAGCTCTAGTATTTGTCACGGAAATGATCAATACGGCTATTGAACGTTTAGTTGACCTGATTGAACCCAATCAAAACCCTTTGGCAGGAAAAATAAAAGACATCGCAGCCGGGGCCGTATTGATTGCAGCTATCGCGTCAGCAACCATTGGATTGATAGTTTTCTGGCCACATTTTTGCTTATAAAACACTCAGAACTACAACTATGGGAAAGCTAACCTTCGCACTCTTCTTTACCTTCATGGGCTTGTCTCTGACGGCACAAAACACCCAAAAAGCAATTAATCAGAAACCTGGTGTTCTCGTTAACTCAAGAGATTCATCGGACATAAAACCTCTGATAATTCTAAAAGTTGACAGTGACGAATTAGATCTAGGATTTGAGAACGGGGAAGAGATTCTTTCAGGGATTTCTACAGAGGCAGTTCGGTCGGTTGATGTACTCAAGGCAGGGTCCGATACTGGAAAATATCGTGAACGAGGTAAAAATGGAGTTGTCATAGTTACACTCAAAAGTAACGAGGATAATAAGACTCTTTTCAAAAAGGTCAAATCGGGTAAATCACTGCCTACCCTTGTCAAAACAGATGTGAAAGTGGAGATTGACAATAAGACATCCTTCTCTCTACATCCATCAGTGGAGGTTATAGATGGTGTTATTAAATTTAAAGGGAATACAACCAAAAGATGGTTCGCTACCGAGAATACCCCCCCAATTGCTTTATCATTCAAAGGGAACAGAATAATTGCAGGGCAGCCTTTTGCCTTAGATATGGTTGATATGCAATTAATCGAATCAATAGAGTTCATACAGTCCACCGATGGTAATCCAAAAGCCGGTTATGCCTTAGTGCTGTTAGAACTAAAAGAAAGTGCAAGGGCCAAAAGATTCTTCAGAAAACTGAAGCGCGCCCAAAAGTAATAGAGATTCTAAAGGAGTAGAATCACTAAATCGTTTTTCCTAAATTGGAGAAACGATTTTTTTATGGGAAAAGCACAAAACAAGACCACAGAGAATGATGCCAGCGTAGAAGAGTTCTTAGCGGGTGTCAAGGATGAGCAGAAAAAAGCAGACTGCTTAGAACTAAAAGCTATGATGGAAAAGGTGACAAATACTCCCGCAAAAATGTGGGGCACCTCTATTGTAGGTTTTGACCAGTATCACTATAAATATGATAGTGGACGTGAAGGTGACTTCATGAAAGTAGGCTTCTCTCCTCGTGCGCAAAACGTGACAGTCTACATTATGCCAGGCTTTGAAAGATATCCTGAGTTGATGGGAAACTTAGGTAAGCACAAAACAGGAAAGTCTTGTTTGTACATTAAAAAACTTGATGATGTGGATCGTGAAGTACTTGAAGAACTAGTTCAGGGTTCGTACGATTACATGACTAAAAAATATGGCTAAGCGAAAGATCAAGCCCAATTGGATGATCATACTTATGTTCATCGGAGGACTTTTCTATCTCATAAACTTCGTAGACTCTCTTTTCCGGTCAAAGGAAAGTGAATTCGAGTTTTTGAGCTTTGATATGGGTAAATGGCCTTATGCAATTTTCTGCTTGGTTTGTGGCTATGCATTAATGAACTTGGCTATGAAATGGTATAAAGAAAAGCGCAATGCAAAGAGTAATTCTTAGTTTATTCATGCTTCTGGTATCAAACCTAGTTTGGGGCCAAACAAGCTTTGACCACATGGCCATCGTGGTTAACGACCTGGAGGAGAGCAAAAAGTTCTATACCGAGGTGCTCGGCTTCAAGAACATTGAAGACCCTACAGGTAATCCATTAATCGATTGGGTTGAAAATGAAAATGGTCAGCAGATTCATATGATTGAGGGTGACATTTCGGGGGTTAAGCTGACCAAGTCTGTGCATTATAGTTTCTCAGTAGAGGCCTTAAGGCCATTTATAGCTAATCTTGAGAATAGAAAAGTCGACTTTGAAAGTTGGGAAGGCGAAAAAAGCGGCATCACCATTCGGCCAGATGGCATTAGGCAAATCTATCTTCAAGATCCGAATGGCTACTGGATAGAGATAAATGATCAGCAGCCTTAAACTCAAAAATCATTATCAAAATCTTCTCCAGTGTCAAGCTGGTCTCGGGTAATTGTCCTCACTTCTATTTCAGGACAAAACTGTCTTGCTATTTTGGTTAGTATTTCCTTCTTATTACTATCAGTCTTGAGACCAAATATTAACTCTTTGACTTCGACTTTAACGAAATTTTCGTTTTGCTTGAATACTCGATATTCCTGTTCATGGTCCCAAAGCCTGAGTTTTCTGCTTAAAATATGTTTGGGCACGTTGTCCTGAACTCCTTCAAGCCTCAGCTCTTCAACGTATTGCACAGGCTCTACTTCCGTATTGTCATCAGTTATCTCTACACCAACCACAAAACCAGCATGTCCTCCAGAATAATAAGACCACATCAACATATTATTTGGAGCTTGCCCCAAAGAAAGAATGTTATAGCGAGCCTTAGAACCTCTAATTTCCATCAATTCCCCCGGCCGTAACAGGCCTTTTGTATAGACAAATCGACCCTCCATTGGGTCATTTAGGGTCTTAAAGTTTGCGGCAAAGAGTCTTTGATTAACGAAGATATCAAGGGCAAACTCCAGATTATTGAAGTCGCGATATTTATAGAGTACCATGTCTGAGTTATTGTCTTGTAATATCTCAAGATATGATTTAAGCCAGACATTCGTAAAATTGCAGAGTGAAAACTCTAATGGTTTCAACTTTATCTGCAGCACAAAAAACTTCCGTAATCGCATTATGGAATAAAGAATACCCCATTCAATTGCATTATCAGACAGAAGAAGAGTTTGACAAGTATTTAGATCAACTCACAGATATAAGCCATTATCTAATTTCTACAGACCAGGGTGAAATCAAAGGTTGGGCAAATACATTTAATAGAGATAATGAGAAATGGTTTGCTATTATAATCGGTTCTAGTTTACAAGGAAAAGGGTATGGACATAAACTCCTTTCTGAAATAAAGAAAATGAACAGGGAATTGAATGGTTGGGTCGTTGATCACAATGACTACCAGAAACTTGATGGTAGTCCTTATCAGTCTCCTCTACTCTTCTACACAAAAAATGATTTCAAAGTGCTGCCTTCCAAAAGAATTGAAAGTACTGTTTCCGCTGTAAAAATACACTGGACCAAAGATCAAGCCTAGTCTGAATCGTGAGCTCCGAACATCTTCTTTTGATAAATTGAGTTGTTCTAGAAGATCATTTTTGTCATATCGTTTTCCGATAATCATTAACTATCAAATTCATTCCTAGTCGTAAAGTGGTTTTGCCCCATTTTCAATAACCTTCTTTTTGTAAACAAACCAGCTGGTGCCTCTTTTGGAGTCTGCGGGTGTACCCGCCAGCGTGTCCGCCAGATAGTCAACCATTAAACCAGTAGCATATCCATTCGTACCTCTAATGGAAGTCCACTTATTATTTGTGCGAAACCGGATTTTTGTTCCATCCCTTTCTCTTGCCGGAGCCTGTCCTATAATCTGAGTGATTTGTGCAAAGACCTCTTCTCCATCAATTATGCTTAGAAATTGGGCATCAGCCGTGTGCTCTACCGAACGTGTGGTGTCAACCTGACTTCTTCCCCCAAAGCCTATCCTGATAGGTAAACCATTTCTTACCGCATCAATCAATTCAGCCTTATTACCAGACAGCGCTTCACCATTAGAATCATTGCGATAGACCAACTGCCAGGTTTCAACCTCACTAGTTGGAGCGCTACAACTCAGTGTTATCAGTACTACTAATACTATTGAAATGATATAGCTTTTTTTCATCTTACTTGTTTAAACCAACCGAAAATACACTCTTTGGACAACTCCCTACTGCCCTTTCGACTAACAACCGAATTATTCAAACGAACAGCATATCAAAAGCATTAGGGTGATAGAATATTTGCTTCTGTTCTCAAAATAATCTTTATTGATTTCATGCAGTTATCCTTTCGAAAAGCCAATAACGAAGATGTTAAACACATTGTGGAAATGCTCGCTGATGACGAGCTTGGTCGGCAGCGCGAAAACTTTCAACTGCCGATCCATTCAAGCTATAAAGATGCCTTCAAAGCCATTGATAATGATCAGAACCAAGAATTGATTGTAGTGGAAGTGGATAAAGAAATCATTGGCACTTTACAATTGAGTTTTATCCAGTATTTAACTTATCAAGGTGGCGTCAGAGCTCAAATAGAGGCAGTAAGAATTCGAAAGGATTATCGAGGAAAGGGACTTGGAAAAGAGTTCTTTGAATGGGCCATTCTACGGGCAAAACAGAGAGGCGCTCATGTACTTCAACTGACTACAGACAAGCAAAGGCCAGATGCAATCAGGTTTTATGAAAAACTTGGTTTTAAAGCCTCCCATGAAGGCATGAAATTCCATTTCAAATAATTACCTATCTTGTGGTAGGGTATTCGTTGTTAGACGCGTACCTATTTTGACAATGAGAAAAGTATTCACCTATCTTTTCGCCCTCGTACTCTTCATAGCATGCGCTATGAATGATAGAATTGCCCCCCGCAATATCTCAGAATCTGTATTCGGTTTTGTAAAAAGAAATATCCAAAAGGATCGCAACGTACTTTTTGAGGATATGAAGAAAATCATCCAAGAAGGCTTGATTCACTTTGAAGTATATGACGAGGCTGGTAGATTAATTGCCACACTTCGCAAACCTTCGGATTTCAATGAGGATTTCGAAAGGAACTTCCATGTTTCTAAAATGTCAATTAAGTCAATAAGCACTGCACAACTGACGCTACCCACTGGCCTAACATTTCAGGATTAAACGGCTACTCTAGCCGCCCATTCTGGCTTGGTAGTTCTGACTCTGGCCTTCAATTCGTTAAGAATATTGTAAAGACCAAAATAGGTTCTATTGATATAGAGTCCATCTCTAGCTCCTCTTGCCTTCTCTGATTCACGGAATTTTTTAGACTCAGAAATCACTTCTCCCATTTCGAAGATTTTTTGAAAGTATGAATCATCTCCGAAATCAAATTCATTTTGGTGAAACGGTTGTCCCAATAACCCCATCATATCTTTGATTACCTCCGAGAAATAAGCTTTGTCCTCTACAGAATCTGAATCATAGATAAACTGAAGTTGCTTAAATGTATTATCTAATTCTGGACCTGCAGTTAGCATATCCTTCCTGATTAGACTGAAGTATGGGTCATAAAATTCGTCTGGAATGACTTTTACACAACCAAAATCGATTACACCAAGCACACCATCGTCACTAATGATAAAATTCCCCGGATGAGGATCGGCATGTACTTGTCTGAGAGAATGAATTTGATAATCGTAGAAATCCCACATGGCCTGCCCCACTTTATCACGTGTTTCTTGATCAGGATTCGTTTGTATAAACTCTTTCAATACTTTCCCATCTAACCAGTCCATGGTTATCACTCTACCTGCTGAAAATTGAGGGTAATATTTCGGAAACCTAAGATTTTCAATATGACTACAAGCTTCTGATATTTCTATCGAGCGCTCCACCTCCAACAGGTAGTCAGTTTCTTCCAAGAGTTTTGTTTCGACCTCTTCCATATAGTGGTCTAGGTCTTTCTCATTCAAATTCATTAAACGGACAGCAAATGGGCGCACCAATTTGAGGTCTGACTTCACGCTATCTGCAACACCCGGATACTGTATTTTTACCGCTAATTTCTTATCACCTTGTGTTGCTTCGTGGACTTGACCGATAGAAGCTGCATTTTTTGCATTCTTCGAAAAAGTATCAAAAATGGCAGACGGAGATTCCTTAAAGTATTGCTGGAAGGTCTTCACAACCAAAGGATATGAAAGTGGTGGAGCACTATACTGAGCCATTGAGAACTTATCCTGATAGGCAGTTGGCAGCATATTCTTGTCCATACTCATCATCTGTGCAACCTTCAGAGCACTCCCTTTCAGTTCACTCAGTGAATTATAGATATCACGAGCATTATCCTCGTGCAAGCCCTCTTTAGTCAATGAGGGGTTTACTACCTTTTTAGCATAATGCTTCACATAGTTCCCTCCTACTTTTGCACCTGTCTTTACAAACTTGGCTGCGCGTTGGACTTTTGATGTTGGTATTTTCGACTGCTCCTTCATTCCCTTCTATCTGTTAGTTTTTACCTATTCTGAAACAGGAACTTTCCAAAATCAACCATGGCGTCTAATGGCCCTCGGCCCATTAAATCAAACGCCAGGTTTACTGATTTTTCAATAGCTGCATCAGTCTTTTCAAATGACTTGCTGTCATCTTTTACCCAAAACCCTAGTATGAAAAGGAATTGTAGCCAAATAGCATCATCATACCTATCACTGATAATAGGTCGGGTTGTTACTTCCTCTGTCTCTTTCGCCTCAAGGAGCAGATCAGCCACCCACTCTTTGAATCCATTTCGTACATGTTCCAAATAATAAGGTGTAATCTCTGGTTTCATTCTCTTAGGAATCGACTGTAAAATGAAGCTCCTATTAGATTTAAGGCTTTCAATCCATGTATAGAAGAAGGCCAGAAGCTTTTCGCGAGCAGAATATTCATTGTATACCTCTTCAGCGCTAATTGCCTTGATGGTACTTTCGAACATATCAGACCAAATCTCCTTTTCGACATTGTCGAAAGAGTTGAAATGGTCATAAAACAATTCTTCCTTGACTTTGAGCTCTTTTACAAACTTGAAGATAGAGACTGGTTTAGACCCATTCTCAAGAACAAAATCAATATATGCCTCCTTGATTTTTTGAGCTGGATTCGCCTTGGTTCTCGGCTTTTTCTTAACTGCTGTTCCTTCCATGACCCGATAACATTTGATTAAGTGAAAAGGTTAGACTTATCACCTTATATTTTCGAAAATGGAGAATAAAAGTTGGTGCTTAGACCGCTTTTCTTTGGATTATCTCAAAAAAAGTTTCTCTATAAGATTCGCTTATCGGAATCAGTTGATCAGCTACTTTAATTTTGCTCTTCTCAACGCTATCAATGGCATCCAAAGCGATAACAAAAGACTTGTGAACTCGAACGAATTTGGAAGGAGGTAACACCGGTACTAGTTTGGAGAAACTTTGAAGCGTCATGACTTTCTCCTGCTTGGTGACTATTCTCAAGTAGTCTTTCATACCCTCGATATATAGGATATCAGCAAGCTCAATTTTCTTGATTTTATATTCACTTTTTACAAAAATGTAGTCAGTCGCTTCCAATGTGGGTTTCTCATTTTGCCTCTGTGCCCTTTGTGCTGATCGTAAAAAACGATCGAAGGAAATAGGTTTCAACAGATAGTCCATGGCTTCAAGCTCAAAGCCTTCAATAGCATATTCGTGATAGGCAGTCGTGAAGACAATATCGCATTTTCCCTTAATATGTTCGGCCAGCTGAATTCCGGTCAAATCGGGCATTTGAATATCCAAAAACAACAGATCCACGGGATTGTTATTCAAAAAAGTAATTGCATCAATTCCCGAGTCGAATGTAGCAATGCAGTCTAGCCAAGGGGCTTTTTCTACATAGGCCTGAAGTATCTCAATGGCTAACGGTTCATCATCGACAATCACACATTTAATATTCTCCATTTATTCGATCGTTAACTTTATCCTAAAACTATTAGACGATTCATCCACCGACAATGTGTGCTTGTCCTTATAAATGATATCCAATCTTCGCCTGATATTTTCAAGCCCAATACCTCCTACTTGATCCTTATGTACTGCCATACCAGAAGGAGTCAATGGGTTCTCAACTTCATAAACCAATTGATCACCAGACTTCAGACTGACTTTAATCGCTGCATCCTTATTCAAATCAAAGCCATGTTTGAATGCGTTTTCTATGAAGGGTAACAAAACCAAAGGTGCGATCTTCTTTTGGCTCATATCTCCTTCAAACTCAAAAGTCACAATCCCTTTCGTCTTGAATCGTAATTCCTGAAGCGTTACAAAACTTTTTAAGTGTTGAATTTCTCTTTCTAGAGGAACAAACTCTACATCCGACTCATAGATCATATAGCGCATTAGGTCTGAAAGCTTCATGATTGCCTCAGGTGCATCATCAGACTTCTTGTAAGCCAGTGTATGAATATTGTTCAATGTATTGAAAAGGAAATGTGGGTTGATTTGTGATTTTAAAAATGCCAGTTCACTTGAAAGGTTCTGGTTTTCCAACTCTCTGCGGATCCTCTGATTTTCAAACCAATCAAATGTGAATTTACCAATACCCGCCATGGCAACCACAAAGAGCGCTGCGAGGAGCCTAATACCAAAGACCACATTAAAATCACCAACAGCGATATTAGTTAGCGGTGTTACTCCATCATCGAAGTAATTGACAAAAAGAATGTCCAAGCCATAGCGTGCCAGTGGATAAGCAAGGGAAACAAAGACAGTGACAAGAATAAACCTCCAGACTTTTTTGCGTACCAATAGTCTCGGAATAGCACTTAAGTAGTAGTAGTAAAATAGCGGCAGATCTGTCAAAAGAATAGACAGCATAAATAAAGCACGATAGTTTTGATTGCCGCTTTGCTGAACATATGCCAAACTATAAAAGGCAACATAAAGCACCCAAGCCAATACATGCAAGGTCACTACTGTTACTTGCCTATAGTGCAATTTCAACCATCTAAATAAGGACGACATAGCCTAAAAGTAATGCATTCTTTATACATCTATCACACTCCAATTCAAGGCTTTTGCTGCTCTCACAATTTGGTAGATTCAGAAAGTAATTTCGTATAGAGAATGTCTGAAGTGGTCGAGTAAAAAAAATTCAGGTTATCAAAGCCAGTATTTTACGCGTCATCCCACTAAATATCAAAACTATGTCAGAACCAATCATTCAGACCCATGGCCTAGATTTCTACTTCAAAGATTTCAAGGCCCTGGATCAAATCAACCTTGAGGTTCCAAAAGGAAGTATTTACGGATTTCTAGGGCCAAACGGAGCAGGTAAAACCACGACCATCAGAGTTTTACTAGACCTCTTCCATCCTAAAGACGGTCAAGTACAAATTTTTGGAAAAGAGCTTAGGGCTAACAAAGTCGAAATCTTAGGTAGAGTCGGAGCGCTAATTGAAAACCCTTCCATTTATAAGCACCTCAGTGGTAGGCAAAACCTAGAGGTAATTCGAAAGATGGTGGATGTGCCTAAAGAACGAATCGATGAGGTGTTGAAAATTGTTCGCTTAGTAGACAACGCTGACAAGAAAGCCAAAAACTATTCTCTAGGGATGTGCCAACGGCTTGGCCTTGCAGGAGCATTGTTAACTGACCCTGACTTATTGATTCTTGACGAACCCACAAACGGATTAGATCCTAGTGGAATCATTGAGATGCGCGAATTGATCATAGAGCTCAACAAAGAACACGGAAAGACAATCTTCCTTTCAAGCCATATTCTATCGGAAATTGAGAAGCTAGCTACTGATGTCGCGATCATTGACCAAGGAAAAATCTTGTATCAAGGAAAGCTAGAAGGTCTCCAGCAAGATAATAGCGGACTAGAGCTGATCATTGAGACCAACGAAGTCTCACAAGCTGCTGAGCTATTGAAATCGATGAACTATACTGTTTCAGAGCAAAATGGTCGCTCAATCCATGTACCCATTGTGGAGAAGTTAGAAGTTGCCCAAATCAACAAGGCGCTGGTAGACAAGAACCTAGAGGTTTATCAATTGAAGACTTCCGAACAAAACCTAGAATCAATCTTTTTGAACATCACTAAAAAATTAGACCAATGAATGCTGCAATCGCTTTAAAAAGAGGAATATCAGCTGAACTATATAAGTTCAGAAGAACATTCATATTATGGTTTCTCATATTAGGACCAGCATTTATACCCATCATTAACCTGATTATATTCCTAACACGTGGTGAACAGGTAATGGCTAACGGTGGAAATCCTTGGCAAATGCTACTCCAGTTTAGCATAGACCCCGGAAATTTCTTGTTTCCATTCTTTGTGATGATAGTCGCACTGTTTGTGAATAGCATTGAACACAATTCTAACACTTGGAAGCTGATCTATACACAACCACTATCAAGAGGTGTAGTGTACTTTTCAAAAGTAAAAGTCTTCACTTTTATGATCTTCATGAGCCTTATGCTGTTCGGCATATTCTCTGTACTTGCGGGACAGGTTGTTGGATTACTTAAACCCGACTTGGGCTTTGACCAAACATTTGATAAGAGTCTATTCTTTGCATTGCCCTTCAAGGTATTTTTGATGACCATGGGTTACGCTTCTCTTCAATTCTGGATGAGTCAGCGATGGAAGAACCTTATATTACCTCTAGGTATAGGTATTGGTGGTTTTATTTCATTTATGATCCTCTCTCAAGGATGGAAATACGCTCCTTATCACCCTTACGGCTATCAAATATTAGGTTTGGGCAATTTGAGAGACCCTGAGTTTCAGGTCTGGGGAAATTTAGAATTCGTCTACAGAAGCCTAGGCCTAGCAGTAGTCGTCTTTGTTCTTGGCGGAGTAGAGAAGCTTAGAAAGCGAATCATATGATCTCGACTTTCCGAAAATATCACCCAAGTATCATAGTACTCATTAGACTATTCCTTGGGTTGATATTTTTCACGGCAGGTATGTCTAAACTGTACTTCGAGCATCAGTTCCCAGGAATTATTGGTCCTGTATGGCTTGAGGAAAGACTGGCTGAGCATGATTTGGGTATGTATGCAAGATTTATTGCAGGCAGTCAAATTATTGCCGGACTTCTACTATTTACGCAACGCTTTGCCACACTTGGGGCAATTTTATGCTTCCCTATCATTTTGAACATACTGATGGTAACGGTAAGCATGAAATGGTCAGGAACTCCTTATGTCAATGCATTCTTACTCTTATTAAATGCATGGCTATTAGCTTTTGACTATCACAAGCTCAAGTTCATTCTCACAGACAGTTTTTCGGAGGTGAGGAAGGCACCCATAGTGAGGAAAAGCCTCAAGGCAGACCGCTATTGGACCCTTGCTGTACTTGTTATCATTTGTTCGGTTCCTGTCTCATACGTAAACCTTCAATTGGCTTGGGCACTTAGTATAACCGGTGTAATTGGTGTTGTGGTAAACCAATTAATCTCAAAAAGAATAAAAAATGATGATATACAGGAAACATACACTAATCCTGATCGTCTTTAAGGTATCCCACTCGTGGGATTTTATACATCCAAATCGTGCCCTGGCTGTTACGCGGCTGGGGTTCTTTTTTTTATTGGGTGATTAGGTGATTAGGTGATTAGGTGATTAGGTGATTAGGTGAAGATCTAGACTTCATGACTCCTCACAACTATTAATTATTCATTAAACATTCCGAAGAGCTTCTAGCTTCTAGAAAGAAACAATTCTTAATTCTTAACGGCTAATGTCCCATGTCTTCGGTACTTCTTAATTAGAGTTTCTAAATTCGTATAACAAGAAGTGACTATGGAAGAGAATCAGGATATAAAAATCATCAAGGGCTTTGAGCATGTAAAGTACAGCCATGTTCAATACAGCCAAAAGGAGATGATTGAACGAAGTAAGAAATTCTATGATTGGATGGAAACTAGACGTTCAGTACGTGAGTTTTCTGATAAACCAGTGCCGAAAGAAGTAATCGATAACATACTCCTTTCGGCATCGACTGCTCCTTCTGGTGCACATAAACAGCCATGGACGTTTTGTGTGGTGAGTAATCCAGAAATAAAAACCAAGATTCGAGAGGCAGCCGAAAAAGAAGAGTATGAAAGCTATACTAATCGAATGAGTGATGAATGGTTGGATGACCTTAAGCCTATGGCTACAGATTGGAAAAAGCCTTTTTTAGAAATAGCACCTTACCTGATCATTGTCTTCAAAAAGCCATTTGAATACGATTCTGAAGGTAAAAAGCGCCAAAATTATTACGTTAGTGAATCTGTCGGCCTGGCAGCTGGCATTCTAATTACAGCCATTCACGATGCAGGTTTGGTCACCCTCACCCACACCCCTAGTCCAATGAATTTTCTACAGAAGATTCTAGAGCGTCCAGATAATGAAAGAGCATTTTTACTCTTACCTGTGGGCTATGAAGCAGAAGATGTTTTTGTGCCTAATAATAGGAGAAAAGGGCTTGAAGAAATGGCTTTTTATTACGACTAAGAAGTGAAAGAACTTTTACAAAAGACACACTAGTCTGAAGGAACTCTTCAGGCTTTTTTTATTCAAAAAATTACTACATTCATCAATGATATGAGGCAAAATCTATGCCCTCATATGCTCACAATAATAACTATCAATGGAAATGGAAAATGGACAGGTTCAAAGAGTAATGGAGGACTCTTTCATGAACCGTTTGAAAAAGAACAGTCCTGGTGAATCAGAATTTCATCAAGCAGTTTATGAAGTATATGAAAGTGTACTTCCCGTAATCGAAAGACACGAAGAATACAGGTCCAATCAAGTATTGGAGCGTATTGTAGAGCCTGAACGAATTGTCAGCTTCAGAGTAACTTGGATGGACGACAATGGTGTTCCTCAAGTAAACCGAGGCTATAGAGTACAGATGAATAGTGCCATTGGGCCTTACAAAGGAGGGCTTAGGTTTCATCCATCGGTAAACCAGAGTATCCTTAAATTCTTGGGCTTCGAACAGATCTTTAAAAATGCCCTTACTAGTCTGCCATTGGGTGGCGGAAAAGGGGGTTCGAACTTCGATCCAAAAGGAAAGTCAGACGGTGAGGTCATGCGTTTCTGCCAAAATTTTATGCTAGAACTTTCCAAACACATTGGACACAGAATAGATATCCCGGCTGGCGATATCGGTGTCGGTGGTCGTGAGATTGGCTATATGTACGGTATGTACCGAAAGATTGAGAATCAGTTTTCTGGAGTACTTACCGGAAAAGGGGTAAAATGGGGAGGTAGCTTAATTAGACCAGAGGCCACAGGTTACGGACTGATTTATTTCTCTCAATATATGCTCCAAAATATTGGAGATTCTCTTGAAGGCAAAACATGCATTGTTTCCGGGTCAGGAAATGTTGCACAGTATGCCATAGAAAAGATTTTAGAACTTGGTGGAAAAGTAATTACCGCCTCAGATTCTTCGGGGTATATACTTGACGAAGCCGGTATAGACTCAGATAAGCTTGAGTATATCAAAGCACTTAAAAATGAGCGAAGAGGAAGAATATCGGAGTATGCCGATCAGTACGCTTCCGCCACCTTCTTCCCTGCAGACAGGTCTGCAGATCATAATCCAATATGGGCTCATAAAGCCGACTGTGCTTTCCCTTGCGCAACTCAAAATGAATTGAATGCTCATGATGCCAATAACTTGGTGCAAGGAAACGTAATGCTCGTTGCGGAAGGTGCTAACATGCCATGTACCCCAGAAGCGATAAACATTTTAAGAGACAATGGCGTGATGTACGCCCCGGGTAAGGCTTCCAATGCTGGAGGAGTGGCTACATCAGGATTAGAAATGGTTCAGAACTATTCGGGCTCACACTGGACAAGCGAAGAAGTAGACAGAAGGCTTCAGGTGATCATGAAGAACATTCATGATAATTGCCTTCATGCAGCTCAGACATATAACTCTAATAACGACTATATGAGTGGAGCCAACATTGCAGGATTTATCAAAGTGGCTGATGCCATGATAGCTCAGGGATTGCTTTAGCAATCCCTGAATTAACCTTTAAAGGCATTTTTAATGAACCGAGGTTTAGTTACTGGTATTATTCTCTTTTGTTTGATAGCACATTCGGGCCTTGCTCAGCGCTATCCTAAGAAGAAGATACTAAGAGACATAAAAGAACTCCCTGGTTTTGAGAATGCCTTTATTGGCTTTACGCTGTATGACCCCATCAAAGACAAGGTCATTGCTGAGCAATATGCCGATCAATACATGACACCGGCATCGGTAACAAAACTTTTCACATTCAATATTGCCAGTAAGACGCTTCCCGAGACGCTTGTGGCCCTAGAGTATGTTGTGAAAGGTGACTCTTTGATTTTCTGGAGTAATGGTTACCCACTAACACTGCACCCGGATCAGCCAGACTCAACAGTCATAGAATTCTTGGCTGAGAGCAACAAAAAACTGTTTTATTGGTCACGTCCAATGGAAGATGAACGATTTGGACCTGGCTGGGGATGGGATGATTACCTTGGCTACTATGGTGCAGAAAAGTCCCTGTTTCCGATCTATGGCAATAGCGTTCGAGTAATTATAGACAGTAAAAACAGGACCTTCTCAACAACACCAGCTCACTCAGGACTGCGCTTTACCGAAAGTGACTCACTAGGTACGAGAGCAAGGGTATTGCGGGATGAATTCTGGAACGAGTTCGAAATTCAGTATAAAGAACTGGAGGAATCAGATACCATTACAATTGATACGCTAGTACGTCCATTTAGGTATTCCAATGCTCTGTTCCTTGATTTACTAGGTGAAGCCTCAGGCAAGAAAATCAGTCAGATCGACACTTTTGAACGACCTGATGAGTTTCAGGTTTTGAATGGCGTTCAGTCAGATAGTCTTTCTAAATGGATGCTTCAGCCTAGTGACAATCTCTTTGCAGAACAGATGCTGCTAATGTCGAGCGGAGTTTTCAACGATACGCTCAGCACAAAATTTGCGATTGAATTATCACATGTATCCGTCAAAAGTGAAGCGGATGAAGGCGATAAATTTATTTGGCGCGATGGTTCGGGACTCTCACGCTATAATATGTTTAAGCCCAACGAAATTAGGGACTTACTCAAACTCTTCAATTCGGATAAAATGACCGAATTACTTCCTCAAGGTCAAACATCTGGCACTTTGGAGGACTGGTACTCCCCTGGTGTTTATGCCAAGACAGGTACACTTAGCAACCACCACAGTCTTGCAGGCTATATAAGAACAGACAAGGGAAAGACATTGATTTTTGTGATCATGGCCAATCACTATACTGCTTCTACTAGCACCATCCGCGAAAGTTTCGGGATTATTCTCGAAAAGATTATAAAAGGGTATTAACTGGAATGGGTAATTGGGTAATTGGGTAATTGGGTAATTGGGAAAAAACTTGATCCCATCTAGAGAAGATACATTCTTAATTCTTAATCCCATACCACTCTTAAAAAAGTTGGTATCCCCTTCGAGTCTGATCATTAAATTGAAGACTTAATTCAACCGAATCAAAATGCTTAGGAAATCAATTTCATTTCTATGCGCGATGGTTTTATGCGCTCCGCTAGCCCTCGCTCAAAATATAACTTCTGAAACTTTCAATGGCCTAAGGCTCAGAAACATTGGCCCTGCTACCATGAGTGGTCGTGTAGTAGACTTGGCAGTTGTTGAAAGTGACCCTTATACTTTCTATGTAGCCACTGCGACAGGTGGTATATGGAAAACAACCAATAATGGAGTCAACTTCAAACCTGTATTTGAAAAGGAAGCTACCCACTCAATCGGGGCAATCGCAGTACATCAAAAGAATCCCAATCACGTTTGGGTAGGAACTGGTGAACGTGCCAATCGCCAAAGCTCGGGATGGGGGGATGGTGTATATAAGTCCTCTGACGGAGGTGAATCATGGAGCAATGTAGGTCTCAAAGATTCACACCACGTGGGTAGGATTGCGCTTCATCCAACAGACACGAATACGGTGTACGTTGCCGCTATGGGACACCTTTGGGGTGCTAATAACGAACGTGGACTCTACAAAACTACCGATGGTGGCAAAACCTGGGATAGAATTATCTATGTAGATGATGACACCGGAGTTGTAGACGTTGCACTCGACCCAGAGAACCCTCAAATCGTGTATGCCGCAACTTATCAGCGCAGAAGAAAACCATTTGGCTTCCATGGTGGTGGACCTGGCAGTGGACTACATAAGTCTTCAGATGGTGGTAAAACTTGGAAAGAATTAAGAGTTGGCTTACCTGAGGGCGATTTTGGTCGTATTGGTATCTCGATTTATAGAAAAGACCCTAACCTAATCTACGCATCAGTAGAACAGGGCTTTCAATACAACGCTTCGACAGCATATAATGAAAGAAGGGCGGGATTCTATCGCTCACTTGATAAAGGTGAGACTTGGGAATTCATGAGCAATTGGAATCCTCGGCCAATGTACGCAAGCCAGCCTTTGGTAGACCCTAGCGATGCCTCACGCATCTACATGATGAACCAGTATAGTTACTCCAGCGATAGCGGTAGAACTTTTAGACCGGCAAGACAATCGCTGCATGGCGATGATAGAATCTTCTGGGTAAACCCGAAGGATTCTCGCCATGTTATGAAAGGTGATGACGGTGGAATTGGAATCTCTTATGATAGAGGTCAAAACTGGCTATTAGTAAGCAACTTACCCGTAAGTCAGTATTACAGAGTCGCTGTTGATATGGCTGAACCATACAATGTTTATGGTGGCCTTCAAGACAATGGCAGTTGGGTTGGCCCAAGCCAAACATACCGTAGTGCAGGTATTCTTAATGAAGACTGGAAAAAACTCGGTGGTGGTGACGGCTTCTTAAATCTTCCACACCACACGGACCCAGATATCGTATATACTGAGTCTCAATATTTGGGCTTATCAAGGCTCAATATGACAAACGGACAGCGCCAGTCCATTAGACCTGGCGATCCCCAAGGGAGAATAGGAGCACGTAGAAATTGGACATCATGGGGGCCTGGCACGGCCGAACCCGAACTAGGAAATGCCATGGAACCAGCCAACTGGGATGGACCGTTCTTCCTCTCCTACCACGATCCAAACACAATTTATTCAGGCACAGAGCAACTTTGGAAAAGTACCGATGGTGGAGCTTCATGGAAGTCCCTCGGCAACCTGACAACAAGAGTTAATCGAAGAGACTTGACCATAATGGGTCAAAGAGCAGATACGAGTACTCACTCCCTAGATGATGGAATTCCCTACTATCCGACACTAACCGCAGTTGCTGAGTCAAAGCAAAAGCAAGGAATGTTGTACGTTGGTACGGATGACGGTTTAGTACAAATATCGTCTGATGATGGGAAAACGTGGACAGACGTCACTTCTAGGCTACAGGGTTTACCGAAAGAAACTTGGGTAAATACCATTGAAACTTCTTGGTATGATGCAGGTACAGCCTATGTTGCTATCAACAATTATCGCAATGATGACTTTACCAACTATGTCTACAAAACTTCAGATTTCGGTCAGACCTGGACTTCTGTAGCCGGTGACTTACCGAAAGATCGTGTAGCTAGAACGTTACGAGAAGACCCTAAAAATCCAAACGTCCTCTACCTAGGAACGGAACTCGGACTCTTTGTTTCGATCAATGGAGGCCGCAACTGGGTAGAATTAAAGAACAATATGCCTACCCTGCCTTTCAATGATTTGGTGGTCCATCCTCGTGATAATGACCTTGTTTTGGCAACTCATGGTCGTGGTGTTTGGATTCTTGATAATCTTAATGCCATTCAGGAACTAGCCAACGTGATCAACCAGGAAGCCGCTCTGTTCAGCATACCGGAGGCAGAAATGATCAGCTATAATATTGGTGGGGCTCATACAGGCGACATGTATTATCGAGGAGAAAATCCTCGCTATGGAGCCTCAATGGATATTTACTTAAAAGACACTGTATCCAGAAAAGACATCAGCTTAACGATTCATGATTTAGATGGAAACCTTATTCAAGAATTGCGCCCTTCGGGTAAAAAGGGAATTCAACGTGTCTATTGGAACTTCCAACACAAAAGTTTCAAGGCAGGGAATAGCGATCCGTCAAACCGAAGAGGAAGAAGAAGTTTTGGATTGAATGGGCCAAGAGTAGTTCCTGGCCTCTACACTGCAAATCTGACCGTCAATGGCCAAAGCTATACGCAAAAGTTTAGTGTAAAAGATGACACCAGACTAGAAGTCGATTTTAATGTAAGAAAGTCATGGACAGCCTCACTCTTTAAAATCGGGGGACTTTATGAGCAAATAGTTGATGAAATGCATGGTGCTCAAAAAATGCAATGGCACTTAAATAAGCTTGAAAGAGACAAGGTTTCTTACAATGAGCAAGCTGCGGCACCAATAAAAGAAATCAACAGAAAATATAACGAGCTCCTTAGTAGAACACGTTCATTGTACTTTGGTGTAAGCAGTTGGATTGGCCCTTGGAGTGGCGATCAGCAAGCACAATATGAGTACTATAACACAATGATCTCAAAGCTTGCAGCTGAGAGAGACAATGTGATAAAAACCGCCATCCCGAGGGTAAACCGAGGCTTAAAAAAGGCTAACCGCTACACTGTACAAGATTAATAATTGACCTGATGAACATTAAGATCATGAAAATGAGAACCCAATTTTTTACATTATTACTTTGCCTATGCGCGTTAACCGCCCTAGGTCAGAGCAGAAAAATCGATGTGGAATCTACGGTTGTAACCAACCATGAAGTATCCATCAAAGGCAAGAAGGTACCTTACTCCGCCACAGTAGGCACTCAACCCGTGTGGAACAATGATGGCGACCCTGTTGCTACACTTTTCTTCACTTTTTATCAAAGAACCGATGTAAAGGATAAGGACACACGCCCATTGGTTATCTCTTTCAATGGTGGACCTGGTTCAGCTTCTGTCTGGATGCATTTGGCGTATACAGGTCCAAAAATTCTTAGAATTGATGATGAAGGTTATCCTATTCAGCCCTATGGTGTAAAGGACAATCCACACTCTATTTTGGATGTCGCTGATATCGTATTTGTAAACCCGGTGAACACTGGTTACTCGAGAATTGTAGATCCAGAAGCTGATAGAACTCAATTCTTCGGGGTAAATCAAGACATCAACTACTTGGCTGAATGGATCAACACCTTTGTAACTCGAACAAATCGTTGGAACTCTCCGAAGTTTTTGATTGGCGAAAGTTATGGTACAACTAGGGTTTCTGGTTTGTCCCACAGACTTCAAAACAGTCACTGGATGTACTTAAACGGTGTCATTCTCGTATCACCAACTGGCTTAGGTATTGATAGAGATGGCCCAGTTAATCAGGCCAATAGACTTCCGTACTATGCCGCTGCAGCTTGGTATCATAAACAATTGCCTGGCGACCTTCAAAGTAAGGACTTACTCGATGTACTTGAGGAAGCCGAGACTTATACTATGAATGAGCTACTTCCAACGCTTGCTAAAGGGGCCTGGGCTACTGATGCCGAAAAACAAGAGGCAGTGAAGATGTTCTCTCGTTATTCAGGACTAAATGAAGAAGTAATCCGTCAGCATAACCTTGATGTTCCCACTGGATTCTTCTGGAAAGAACTCCTTAGGGATGAAGGACATACAGTAGGAAGACTGGACTCTAGGTACAAGGGGCTCGATCGTATGGATGCAGGTATGAGCCCAGACTTCAACTCGGAATTAACTTCTTGGTTACACTCTTTCACGCCTGCGATCAACGGCTATTTCCAAAATTTCTTGAACTACAAGACCGACATCAAATACAACATGTTTGGCCCTGTTGGTCCATGGGACAGAAGCGGAGACAACACTGGAGAAAACCTACGTCAGGCAATGGCCATGAACCCTTACCTGCACGTAATGACACAGAGTGGATACTATGATGGCGCAACCACATATTTCAATGCCAAATACAACATGTGGCACATGGACCCAAGCGGTAAACTAAAAGACAGGATGAGCTTTAAAGGATACAGAAGTGGTCATATGATGTACCTACGTGCTGAAGACCTCAAGAATGCCAATGAAGACATTCGTGTCTTTATCAAAAACTCTATTCCTCCGGCCGGGACACCAGCGAAGTATTAAAACACCGAACGCAAAGAGATAAGAAGCAATCTCTCAAAATCGACAGTACTTCAGTTGATTTAGGAGATTGCTTCTTTGTTTAATAGACCTATCTTCAGCCTAACCGAGAACAGTAAAAATGAAAAAAACAGTAATCTTCTTTGCCTTAATACTTATATCAGGGCTTAGCCTTCAGGCACAAACCCCTGCCGAACAATTTTGGAACAACTTGCAAAAACATTGCGGAAAGGCTTATGAAGGTACTTTGGCCTTACCAAAAGACGACCCTGCCTTTGGTGGTAAGCGACTCACCATGCATGTACGCTCTTGTTCAGCAACTGAAATTAAGGTTCCATTCTTTGTTGGTGAAGATAAGTCCCGCACCTGGGTATTCACGCTAAAAGACGGAGTGGTCACCCTAAAGCATGACCATCGCCATGAAGATGGCTCCGAAGATGAGGTGACGCAATATGGTGGTACTGCTTCTAACACAGGGTCTGCTACTCTACAAGTGTTTCCTGCTGACCAGTATACGGCCACCCTATTGCCAAGAGCTGCCACTAATGTTTGGTCGGTTGGCCTAGACGAAACTACTTTCTCTTACAACCTTACTCGTGTTAATAACAACTCGGTTTTTAAAGTGATCATGGATCTTACAAAACCTATTGAGACACCAGATGCGCCATGGGGCTGGAAAGGAAAATGATAAGTTTTTAATATTATTTCTTAGCCGATTAGTGTAGATCAAACAACTCTACACATCATACAACGAACGCTGCCCCCTCCATACTTCTCGATGGTTGGAATCTCAACAGAGAAGATGTTCGAGTACTTCTCGATCTGCACTATTTGATCTTTTGTTAAACAGTCAAAGGCAGATTGTGACATTACAAGTGTAGATTCGCCCTTGTCATTTAAAACTTCAAGCATATTTCCAGCAAAGGAGTACATCTGATCCATTGTCAAAGGAATAATTTCGTGACCTGTCTTCTCTAAGGCTTCTATGACAGTACTATGCTGCTCATCGGGAATTGACTCAAGACAAATCACTGCATACTTGGCTGCCACACACATAATCACATTTGTATGATAGACTTCTAACCCTTCCTTATCAAAGGAATCAAAGGTAAATGCATCAAAGCCAGTCTTATTACAAAACTCCTCCACTACCTCAATATTAGTTCTGGACGAAATACATGCGTAAGCCAGTTCATTTTCATAATCCAGCACCATACTTCCTGTACTTTCCAAAAACTTCCCCTCCTCTTCAAAGGCCGTTAAGTCCACTATGTTACCCACAGAAACACCTGCTGAGGCTAATTCATCAAGAATTTCGGTTCTACGCTCCCACCTTCTGTTTTCAGCCAGCATAGGATACAGCAAAGTTTGCTCTCCGTGGAATGATACCCAGTTGTTTGGAAACACTGCATTGGGCTTAACAGGACTATCTGTATCTTCAATTACATGCACCTTAACACCATTTGCTCTCAGCTTAAATACGGCTGCGTCAAATTCACTTAAAGCTTCCTTGCTTATACTTTCAATCTGCTCTGCGCCCTCTCTATTCTGAAAGGAATTGGATTCAGCAGTTGTTTCATCAAAACCGAAGTGTTTCGGTCTTACCATCATTATTTCTCTTGATGCTTGCCTTGTCATTGGTTCAATTATTTGCGCTTCGCAATATTCGTACTAATACCAAATCCAAACAAGGAGTCTGGTGCAAGTTCTGACATCGCAAAGCCTCCGAAAAAGTCAATCTGAAGATTAGGACTAAGTAAATACAGTAAGCCAAAATCGATACTTTGTTGAGAGCTAACATTATCCTTGAAGCCATAGCCCTCAAGAAATACAGTCAACTTTGGAGACACAGTAAAGCCCAAGTTCAATGTCCACAACCCTACATTCCTCGAGTTTTCGATGAGTATAATTCCAACGTTATAACTGATGTTAAATTTGTCTGAAATGTTGTTCTGAAAATTGACTCTTAGATCACCAGTTATTCCCCCTCCACTAGACAAAAACTGGCCGCCCACGTGCCCATTCAAAGCCACGGCCGGACGCCATCCTTCCTCCTCTACAAATTGGTATTTTACACCAATAGTTGTTGGTCCAAAAGAGGCATCAGATTGTTCAGTAATTACGTCATCAATGAGCTCTCGTGTACGTCCAAATTCTTGGTTCAATCGAAGCTCTAATTTGTCGGAAATTCCGTACCTGAGCAGTAGACTATTGTAAACTATATTCTGAAATTTAAAGTCAACCCCATTCGGAAAATTCACACCCAGCTGATTTGTCTGCTGCTGATAAAATCCCGTTTCAATCTGAAATAATCTAGGTGCGATAACGTAAGGAGAAGTAGTTTGTGTAGGCCGATCAGTTGCTATGGATGAAGCAGAATTATCATCTTCCTGAGCAAAGACCGACACAGACAAGAGACAAAAAAAGAAAACTAGAACTGATGTTCTCATAACCAATACTTGAGATTTTTCAACAAGTAAGTCAAAAGCGCTCAAAAGACTTCATTTGCCTCTTTAAAAGTGAAAAATCAATTTTTAGACAAGTCTAAAAATATATCTTATATGATTATCAATGAGATATTTAAAACACTTTTACTTATGTCTTTCTTTAAGTATTTCTATAACGTCATCCAAAGTGAAGTTTTTCGCCTCGAGAAGCATGAGCAAGTGAAAAATCAGGTCGGCAGCCTCGTTTTTAAACAGCTCTGGATTGTCGTCTTTTGCTTCTATTACTAACTCCACAGCTTCCTCACCTACCTTCTGAGCCAGCTTGTTAATTCCTTTTTCAAACATGCTTGCCGTATAGGATTCTTCAGGTGACTGCGTCTTTCGTTCTCTAATCACCTCGCTTAAATAATCTAGAAATGAAGCACCAGTTTTGTTCCCCTCACTCCAGCATGTAGCATCACCAGTATGGCAAGTTGGCCCTTCAGGATTCACTTTTACAAGCAAAGCATCTTGGTCACAATCAATGGAAATACTGACTAGATTTAGATAGTTATTTGAGGACTCTCCCTTAGTCCACAACCGCTGTTTTGAGCGGCTAAAAAAAGTCACTTTTTCGGTGCTTAAAGTTTGCTCAATTGAAGCCTCATTCATGTAGCCTAACATGAGTACTTTATTGGTTTGGGCATCCTGAATTATTGCCGGTACAAGCCCAGTATTTTGATCGAATACTACTTGCTCTAATGATTCAAATTTTCTCATTGTGTTAGTCTTACAGGGATGTCCTTTTTGGATAAAAATTCTTTTAATTCTGGTACCGATATTTCCTTAAAATGGAAGATGCTAGCGGCTAGTGCTGCATCGGCTTTTCCTTTTGTAAATGAGTCCACAAAATGTTCCATATTTCCCGCTCCACCTGATGCTATTATAGGTATAGGTAACATTTGTGAGATCTCCGAAGTAAGCTCATCTGCAAAGCCTGCTTTTGTACCATCGTGGTCCATGGAGGTTAATAAGATCTCTCCGGCTCCTCTTTCTGTTACTTCCTTTGCCCATTCAAGAGTTCTTAACTCCGTGGCAGTCCTACCTCCTCTTACATGTACTATATGCTCTCCATCTACAAACCTTGTATCAATGGCAACTACCACACACTGGCTTCCAAATTCCATTGCCAACTCATTAATCAACCCTGGACGCTTTACTGCCGAGGAATTGATGGAGATCTTGTCAGCGCCAGCATTTAGCAGTGCAGAAACATCTTCAATTGAGCTAATACCTCCACCTACGGTGAAAGGGATGTTAATTTGAGCAGCTACGCGCCTTACTAACTCAACAAGGGTCTTTCGCTTCTCAACAGTAGCTGTGATATCGAGAAAAACCAACTCATCGGCACCTTCCTCGGCATAACGGGCTGCTAGCTCAACTGGGTCTCCAGCATCTCGCAGGCCTACAAAGTTGACTCCCTTGACAGTCCGGCCGTCTTTAATATCTAAACAGGGTATGATTCTCTTCGTTAACATGTCTATTTAAATGAAGCTAGTTCTTCAAGACTGATTCTTCCTTCATAATAGGCCTTACCTACTATTGTTCCATAAATATCCATTTGCTCTAATCGACTCAGGTCTTCCATGGAAGAAACACCACCACTCGCAATAAGTTTTAAGCTTGGGAAGACTTTCATTATCTTCTCATAAAGATCAAATGATGGTCCTTGCAGCAATCCATCTTTACTGACGTCAGTACAAATACAATAGCTAATACCCAACTCAGCATACTCACTTAAAAACTCAAAAAGGTCTATTCCCGAGTCCTCTTGCCAGCCGTTAATTGCGATTTTCTCATCCTGTACATCAGCACCCAGGATGATAGTCTCAGGACCATATTGGTCAATCCACTCCTTCACAAGACTCTTGTCTTTAACCGCTATACTTCCAGCAGTTACTTGGTGCGCACCTGCTTCTAAAACTTCTTGGATTGATGCATTGGACTTAACCCCTCCACCAAAGTCAATTTTCAACTCCGTACCCTTACTAATAGACTCTAGGATACCCAAATTGATAGGTTTACTGGCTTTAGCTCCCTCTAGATCAACCACATGAAGTCGGTCTATTCCGACAGATTCAAAAGCCTGAGCGACTGCTAATGGGTCATCATTATACTCCGTCTTTTGATTATAATCACCTTGAGTAAGCCGAACTGCCTTACCTCCTATTATGTCTATTGCTGGTATTATTTTCACTCCTTGTAATTACTGATTGATGGACTTTGATTTCACAGTTCTAGAAAGTTAGAGAGTATTTTTTCACCAACCTTTCCACTCTTTTCAGGGTGTGCCTGTAGGGCATAGAAATTATCCTTGTGCAAGGCTGCTGAAAAAGGGTTAATGTAATCGGTCACGGCTATGGTTTCATCGCTCACTTCGGCATAATAGCTATGTACAAAATACACGTATGGATCGCTTGGAAGGTCATTAAAGAGCCGTGAATCCATTTGAGTCAACGTATTCCAACCCATTTGAGGGACCTTCAACCTTGGCTCAAATTTCTTCACCTTGATATCAAAGATTCCTAGGCACTCAGTATCGTTCTCTTCGGTATGAGAACAAAGCAATTGCAAACCGAGACACACCCCAAAAACGGGCTGATTCAAATCCTTAATTACTATATCTAACTGCTTGTCTTTTAGGAATCGCATGGCGGTACTTGCCTCACCTACTCCAGGGAAGATTACTTTATCGGCAGCCTGAATGACCTCCTTATCCGCAGAAAGCACAGGCTCCACTCCTAACCTATTTAAGGCATGGATGACAGACTGCACGTTACCTGCGTTGTAGTTAACAATGACTACGCTCATAGCTTTAAAAAACTCTCCGTTTCACAAAGTGTTTAAACAGTTGCTTCTTTTGCCTTTAAGCGCTCCTCTATCTTAGATTTGATCTCCGGTAGTGATTCGTATAATTGCTCATATGAGTCGATAATGAAGTAGTTTTCTTGCATGTTATCCTTTCTGTAAGGAGTATCAAGAATAGTGTCGACATCGTATTCGAAGTGGTTTGGCTCGTCAGAAAGCGAGTATTTAGTCTCTCCTGATGAGGACAGAATTCCTGCACCATAGATCTTCAGTTCTCCTTCTTCGCGGATCAGGCCAAACTCAATTGTGAACCAGTAAATTCTGGACAAAAGGTGAATTGCCCATTCATCTTCGATCCATTCCTGACCGAACTTACTGATGGCTTGTAGGAAGTCTACGAAAGACTGATTTGCCAAAAGCGGAATATGAGCAAATACATCATGAAACATATCTGGCTCCTCTAGGTAATCCAACTCACTCATCTTTCTCACCCAAGTGGTTGCAGGAAATTTCTTATTGGCCATAAGGTCAAAGAAAAGTCCATCCTCAACTATCCCTGGCACTGCATAAATCTCCCATCCAGTAAGTGCGCGTAACAATTTGTTAGTCTCTTCAAAGTTAGGGATCCCCTCTCCATTAAAGTTTACCTTATCCAGACCTACTAAGAACTCTTTTGTAGCGGCTGTCGGCAATGCTGGAAACTGACGATCGAAAAGTATATTCCACACTTTCTGATCTTCTGCTGTGTAATTGTCGTAATTCTGTTTCATTTCTACGGGTTGTAATGCTTTGTTTTTTGAATTGGTTCAAATCAAAAGCCCGGTCATAAAAAAACCCGGCTCTTTCGGAACCGGGTCTTATATTTTCAGTTAATTTTTTCTTTTCTGATTACATATACCTACCGATCCGCAACGTTTTGTTGTGATAATAGTGGTAGTGATATGCTTTGTTTTTCAACATTGATTCAAAGGTAATACCCATTTCAGATTATCCAAATGACTTAAGGGGATTTTTAAACCAACGGTCATTCAACCGATATTATTCACTCCTCAATACTTTGGACGGATTTACCATGGCTGTTCTCACAGCTTGATAAGCAATTGTCAACATAGTTATCAAAAGAGCGAAGACTATGGCCACTATGGCTACATCAGCACCCATATTAATTCGATAAACATAATCGCTTAACCAATCTCCCATAAAGAAATACGCCACTGGCAAACCTACCATTAAAGCTATGGCTATCAGTTTAAGAAAATCTGCGGATAGCAAAATCAAAATTGACTTAAATGAAGCCCCTAAGACTTTGCGAATCCCCATTTCTTTCGCTCTATGCAGTGCTATGAATGAAATCAGGCCAAACATTCCTAGGCAAGCAATGAATACAGCAATGCTAGCAAAAGTAAGAAATACATTACCCAAGCGGGATTCAAACCTGTACATACGATTGTAATAGTCGTCCATGAATTCATAGTCAAATGGTAGGCCTGGTGCCGCCTCTAACAAATTGGATTCTATAAACTGCAATGTTTCAGACAAGTCATTGGTTTCCAACTTTACATAGCCCGTATAAGACTGATTAGGGTTGTATAAGATCACAAAAGGCTCAATACGTTGCTGCATGGATTTGAAATGAAAGTCTTTCACCACCCCTTGAACAGGCCCTTCGTAACCTCCAATGACTACATTCTGCCCTACAGCCTCTTCGGCCGACCAGTTGAAGAGTTTAGCGGCAGTTTCGTTGATAATATAGGTTGGATTCAACCCTGCCGTGTCAAGCTCATTGAAAGGCACCGCACGTTCCATAAGGCTAAGTCCGCTTAACAACTCCATTCCCATGAGATCCATAAATTCCTTATCAGCACTTAAAAAGTATATAAGTTCATAGTCATCATCGGTGGGGCCAGTTTGGATACCGTGTGCTGAACCAACACTTATTGGCACATTGGAGGCCATACTAACCGATTTAATGTTGGGGTTAGTCATGAGTGTATTTTTGAAAGACTCGTAGTTCTTCTTCAAATCTCCATCTGACGTAAAGAAGATCACTTGTTCTTTATCCAATCCAATATTCTTGTCCTGGATGAAGTTTAGCTGCTTTTTCACCACAAGAGTAGCCACCACTAAGAAAGCCGAAATGGCAAATTGTACAATCACCAAAAACTTTCGTAGTCGATTTCCAGACCCAGAGTGAGTGAATTTACCTTTTAACACAGTTACTGGCTTAAACATTGAAAGCACCAAGGCTGGATAAATACCTGCCAGAAATGTAATTATCAGTCCAAGCCCGCATAAAAACAGAAGGAACTCTGATTTAAACAGGTATACAGTATTCAGTCTTTCTCCTGCCAGATCATTAAAATAAGGTAGCAGCCAATAGCTAAAAGCGATAGAAATTGCGAGCGATAGAAATACGAACAAGAATGACTCTCCTAAAAACTGACCAATAAGTTGCCTTCTGTGCGCGCCAACTACTTTACGGATTCCTACTTCTTTGGCTCTTTCTAAAGACCTTGAGGTTGCCAGGTTCACATAGTTAATGCAGGCTATCAATAAGATGAGGAAAGCCACGACAGAAAAGATGTAGACATATTGGATATCACCTACTCTCCCTAGCTCATAATTGAGTTTAAATCTTTTCTGAAGATAGATATCATTCAAAGACTGCAGGTATGTACCACTATCTTCACTTTCTGTGGGCATATCCAGCTCAACATTTACTTTCTCCCCTACCTTTTGCTCAAAGACAATGGGATCAACATTATCTTCTAATCTTAGAAAGGTTTGAAAGCTCCAATTAGACCAGGTTTCTCTTTGTGCCCACCTTATTTCTTTAAAGGGGATTAAGAAATCAAACTGCATCATTGAATTTGCCGGTGGGTCAAGAACAACTCCGGCAATAGCATACTGCTCTCCCTCCCTTATCATTGTTTTTCCAACAACATCCTGAGTGCCATAGTATTTCATGGCAGCTTTTTGCGTGATAACAAGCGTCTTCGGCTTGGAAAGAATCCCCTCTTCATTTCCTTGTAACAAGGGAAAAGTAAAGACATCGAAGAAAGCAGTATCAGCGAAATAGACATTCGTTGTAAATGACTGGTTGTCAATTTTCATGATTTGACCACCTAGTTCAATCACTCTAACACTGTGCCTAACCTCCTCTTCAAAGTTTCGCTTGAGGAAGGGGCCCACAATATTTGGGGTGATGGCGTCCTCACCATTAGTTACCCTGAAAATTTTGTCCTTTTGTTCGTGAAATTGATCGAAGCTCAACTGATGTTGTACGTAGAGTACTATCAGAATGAAACTAGTGAGACCAACCGCAAGTCCTGATAGATTAATGATAGAATAGGCTTTGTGCTTTTTGGCGCTTCTAAAAGCGACCTTGAAATTGTTTTTGACCATAACTAAATTGTTTTGAGTATATCTTTTTGAGTTTCTTCGTTTGAGGGTATGCCAACGCATGAACTTGAATACATTAAGCCAGTACTTCTTCCTAGCCTTAGCAGGTCCATACTTATCATAATGATCCAAATAGCGTTCTTCTAGATCTCCAGCTATCTCCTCTTGGAGTGGATCGTCACAATACCAATGAAAGATTCTTTCGGCCAACCTAGGCGGCTTTCGAATTTGGAATGAATTCATGATTCGCTCCCTCCAAATACATAACCTGGAATTTTCGACCAGAGGTACTGCCGATGTTCTTTTGCTTCAAGCAATGCCGACTTGCCGGCTGAAGTAACTTCAAAGATTCGTTTGCGTCTTCCTCCTCTTTTTTCAGAGGCACCACCTAAGTCAGACTTTACATAGCCTTTCTCCTCTAGGCGATAAAGTGCAGTATGTACCGAACTCATATTTACCGATCTACCCAACTCCTCCTCTATCACATTGGTAATTGATAGGCCATAGGCCTGCCCCTGTTGCGTAGCCACTACAAGCAGTACTGTTTCTTCAAACTCTCCTAAAAAGTGTCTTCTTTCCATTGGTTTAATATCTTACCCATTAGTAAAACTAATAAAAATAAATATCTATTTATACAGTGATGCACCCAATCAGTAATTCGTTGCACTGAACCGGATATTATCACAGACGAAGTGTCGATCGATTCATTACGTCTACACATTGTCTAGCTGCTCCTCGAGCATATTTAATCCATAAATTCTTACATTTGAGGTGACACTATCTTTAGACTGAATATGATAAAAGCAGCTAAACTCTCTCTTTGTGCACTGGTTTTAACACTTTGTGCTTGTAGTAATTCGATTGATGTGGATCCGGATACTGGGTTTGAGATTTTTACAATTCCTGCTGGGGGACACAATTCCATCATTAGGAATGAGGCTTTCACAGGCTCAGGGGTTAATATTAAAGCAATCTTTGATAATAGTGCTCAATACACCTTGGAGGTAGCATCAGATCAAGCTGACATTAACAAACTCATTGGTTTTTCTGATTGTACACAACACCATCAAAGTGAAAGTGGTCGCATTGGCTGGAGATGGTTTAATGACGAATTGCAGATTCTCGCCTACACCTATTTAGAAGGCAACCTATCCTTTGAACTTATGGGGGCTATCCCTCTCAACACGGAAGTAGATTTATCTGTCAGAATTGTCGGAGACACTTACCAATACTCGGGCACAGGACTGCAATCTGTGACTATGCAAAGAAGTAGCAATTGTGAGACAGGAGAGAACTATTGGTTATGGCCTTATTTCGGTGGAGACCAACCAGCCCCTCATGAAGTAAAAATTCAACTAAAAAGAACGGTTATTGACTAGAACTAGTCTGATAAAATTCAAAAGCCCCTCCTTAATAAGGAGGGGCTTTTTTGTCACTCACCCTCACCAAGTAACTCGGCCATCTCAACTAGCTTGATCAATTCAGCTCTGTAGCCTTCTTCATCTTCGCCTTTTGCAGCCTTTGCCAAACGGATTACCGCGTCAAACTTAAGACCATTCGAATAATCAGAATCTCTGAGTAACATTCCAAAACCTGCAACTGCTGCTGACCATCTAAAGTTGTTGGAAGTCTTTCCGATCTTCATGACATCATTTTTGACCACTGTATCCAAATAGATCGACTTATCTTCATCTGGCTTCTTATATCGTAGTTTTACTGTCATCAAGTCAGATTCATTTCCACTCAGCTCGATCTTCTTTTTCTGACGATACTTCAGGTCATCCAGAGGTTTAAAGTTACTTTCAACTCCCACCGGGATCACCTCATAAAGAGCCGCCACACTGTGTCCTGACCCCAGTTCGCCAGCATCCTTCTTATCGTTATTGAAGTCTTCGTCATTTAATCTTCTATTCTCATAACCGATAAGTCGATAGGCCTGAACAGTAGCTGGGTTAAACTCTACTTGAATTTTAACATCCTTAGCGATAGTAAAAAGCGTACCTCCAAACTCTTTTACAAGCACCTTTTTCGCCTCAAGGATATTATCGATATAAGCATGGTTACCATTACCCTTATCGGCTAGTACTTCCATTTTAGAGTCTTTGTAGTTACCCATCCCATATCCAAGTACTGTCAAGAACACCCCACTCTTTCTCTGATTTTCGATAAGGCTCTCCATGTCATCATCGCTAGAGGCACCTACATTAAAATCTCCATCGGTAGCCAAGATTACACGGTTGTTACCTCCTTCTATGAAGTTCTCTTTTGCAATCTTATAGGCAAGCTGTATTCCTGCTCCTCCGGCTGTGGAACCACCAGCATTAAGCTTATCCAACGCCTTAAGGATTTTCTTCTTCTCGTTACCTGGAGTAGACTCCAGTACTTCTCCAGCTGCCCCGGCATACACCACCATTGCTACACGGTCTTTTCGTCTAAGCTCATTAATCAACAGCTTGAATGATTTCTTCAAAAGAGGCAACTTGTTGTGATTACCCATTGACCCTGATACATCTATCAAGAAGACAATATTAGAGGCAGGAAGATTATCCATTTCTATTTTCTCTCCTTGAATACCTACATGAACTAGCTTATGGTCCTCATTCCATGGTGCTAAAGACACTTCATGTTCTACACCAAATGGATGTTTCCCTTTTGGTGATTCGTAGTCATAATTGAAATAATTGATCATTTCTTCAATCTTAACAGCATCTTTTGGAGGCAATTGTCCGGCATTAATAAACCTTCTCACATTACTGTATGAGGCAGCATCTACATCAATTGAAAGTGTGCTATAAGGATTCTTCCAAGGGGATTTGAAACCGTTTTCATCGATCTTTTTGTATGACTCATTGGATGGACGATAACTGTCGAAATACACCGATTTTTTATATGCCGGAGAAGGCATTGAGGCCATATCCACCTCATACTCTACATTAGCCTGCGCCAGGCTATTTGATCTTCTCCGACTTCTGCGAGAGTTGCTCTGCACTCCGGTGACAACAACTTCTGCGAGAGAAACCGCATCTGGAGCCAACATTACATTCAAGGTGTTAGATTGCCCCACTTTTATTTCTTGTGTGATGTATCCGAGAAATCTGAAAACCAAAACACTCCCGGTATCAGGTACCCTTATACTGAACTTCCCATCTTTATTTGTAGTCGTCCCTAATGTTGTGCCCTTTAACAAAACCGTTACCTGTGGTAATGGCAAGCCATCATCAGCTCCTGTAATTTTACCTGTTATTACTCTTTGAAATTTTTCTTCCATTGGATTATGGAATCCGATGAAAAGTGTCATCATTATGATTAATACCTGCTTCATGATTATATGATTTAGATTTTCAATTCTTTACTCACATGATGCGGCATGGAAGTTGATTCCATAAATAGTTGAGAAAAAAATTACGTCATTGCGATCCCGATTCATCGGGAGAAGTAATCTCCTAACCAAAAGGGGGATTGCTTCGCAAGTCGTACCTCCTTTCTCGCAATGACGAAGGCTATTGAAAAGAAGGACACTAAATATTGACCAAATCACTGACCTAGAGCTTATTTCGGCTTACAAGCGAAGTAAGGACAAGGAGTTAGTGGGTTTGCTATTCAAGCGCTATACGCCTTTGGTTTATGGTGTATGCCTGAAATATTTGAAAGAAAGAGAGTCCTCTAAGGATATGACCATGCAGGTATTCGAAAAGCTATTGCTGCGCCTGGAAGACCAAGACATAGTCAATTTTAAAAGTTGGCTTCATGTGCTTACAAAAAATGAATGTCTAATGCTTCTCAGAAAACAATCCAGCCAAAGTGAGAGAGCTCAAATTGTTAATGGAACTGATTTTATGGAATTGTCCATTGCTGCGCATCATGAGGATGAGGGGCTTGAGGAAGACGTTGAAAAGCTAGGTACATGTATAGATGGATTAAATGAAGAGCAGCAGGAGTGCATTAAGCTGTTTTACCTCGACAAGAAATGTTATCAAGAGGTGTGTGACCTGACTGGTTACGAAATGAAGAAGGTGAAAAGCTATCTTCAGAATGGACGAAGGAATTTGAAATTATGTATTGAGAAACTCCGTGGACAAGAAGAACAAACATATTGATCAGTTAACACCTGAGATCATAAAAGCTTACCGTTCTGGTGAGCTTACAGCTGAGCAAAAGCATCAGGTAGAAGTTTTGATGCTTGAAAATCCTTTGTATGCCGAGGGCATGGAAGGGGTTGAATCGATTGGCTTGGCTGACCTTTCCACAGACCTTGATGAATTGACTGCAAGATTGGATCAAGCTACGGACTCAAAAGTTTCTCCGTTCTGGACGTTATACAGAAGGGTAGCTGCAATCGCACTCCTACTGATCACCTCTTTAGGTTTATTCTATTTGTTGAATGACCAGTCTCCTCTTCCAACACAAGAATTAAGTGATGCAAAGAAACCTACCACTGAAACACCCAAGGATAGTAGTGCTAATAACAAAATAGAGCCTTCCGTTGAAACCAAAAGCACTCCAGAAGCGGAAATTGTGCAAGAAACGGAAATTGAATCGGTTAAAGACCAGATTCAAACTACTAAGCGGGTGACGAGGGATCCAATTGCAGAAAATGAGCCCGAAGGTCTTAAGCCCTTCTCTTCTGAAGCACCTAAGGAAGTCGAAATTCAAGCAGCCGCACCTCGGGAAATTACTTTACCAATGAGAACATTTGACAAGTCACTGGATAGTGTCGTTGAGGTTAACTTGACATGGAAAGATCAGAGGAGTATTAAACAAGAAGTCTTGTCATTGAGTGAGAATGCCTCCAAGAGGAAACTTGATGATTCAGCTTTGAGAAATTCCTTTGCACCTCAAAACACTCCTGAAGCTCTTGAAAACCTAACGATAAGTGGTAAGGTTACAGGCTCAGACGATGGACTCCCCTTACCTCAGGTTTCTGTTTTTGTTAAAGGCACGATATTACATGGAATTGGAACTACGCAAGAAGGAACATATGGCTTGGACAGCATTCGACCTGGTTCGACAATTGTATTCAGATACCTAGGCTATATTACCCAAGAGGTGAAATTAGACACAAGTGCGGTGTTGAACATTCAATTAGTGCCCGATGCTACTTCACTTGGAGAAGTTGTGGTTACTGGAATAGGTCTTAATGACGAAGAAGAGGAAGACGTAAGCACCTTTGCCATTGCTAAGCCAGAAGGTGGATATCCTAATTTTAACCGTTACCTCCGAAGAAACCTTAAATACCCTGAAACAGCCAAAGAACAGAAAGTACGGGGCAGAGTGACACTGGAATTTGACGTGAGTGCTACCGGTGATCTATCCAACTTTAAGATTATAAAGGGTCTAGGCTTTGGCTGCGATAAAGAAGCCATCCGCTTGGTGAAAGAGGGACCAAAGTGGAATCCAAGAACCGAAGGGGTCGACAAACGCCCCGTCAGTTCCACTGTTAAGATCAGAGTAAGGTTTAGGCCTTAGTGTCATTGCGAGTGCAGCGAAGCAATCTCCATAGTAATTCAGGGGATTGCCACGGTCATTCCTCCCTCGCAATGACGAAGGCTAAAAGCTCTTTCTCAATTCGAAGGTCTTTCTCATGCGATCAATCAAACGGTTTGACTCATTGTAGTTCAATGTCTGTTGCCCATCTGAATACGCTTCTTCAGGAATCTCGTGTGACTCAAAGATCACCCCATCAGCACCGGCCATAATACTTGCCAAAGCGATCGGTTCAACGTGCGCCCGAATGCCGATACCATGAGAAGGATCTGCAATCACTGGTAAGTGTGTTTTCTCTTTCAGCACCGCCACAGCATTTAAGTCCATGGTGTTTCTAGTGGCTTTCTCATAGGTTCTAATGCCTCTTTCGCAAAGCAAAAGTCTTTCATTGCCTCCACTAAAGACATATTCAGCTGATGAAAGTAGCTCGTCAATCGTTCCAGAAATACCACGCTTAATCATTACCGGCTTGTCGGTACCCTTCCCCAATTCGTCCAGCAGATTGAAATTCTGAGTATTTCTAGCGCCTACTTGATAGATATCTACATAAGGATCCATTTCCGCAATCTGAGAAACCTGCATTACCTCAGTAATGATTTTCATACCTGCCTCTTTGGCCAATTCGTACCACACTTTCAGTCCATCTATTCCCAAACCTCTAAAGGCATATGGAGAACTTCTTGGCTTGTACACTCCTCCCCGCATGATGGTGATACCTTGAGACTTTAGATGTGCAATGGTCTTTCTGATTTGTTCCTCTCCTTCGATAGAACAAGGGCCTGCCATGATTTGGAAACCACCTTCTTCGATTACAACGCCATCACCAAGATCTATTACCGTAGGATTCACTTTCCACTTACGCGAAACAAGTTTAAAACCATCCGATACAATATGGATGTCTTTAATACCATCCATTGACCCGATAGACCTGATATCGAATTCCTTGCTTCCTGTACCCACCAAGTAATCTCCTTTTTGGGTCTTCACTTCAGTCGGCTTGTATTTGAGTCCTTTGACTCTATTGATGATTGCCTCTTTTTGGCCCTCTTCTATTTCTTGTTCGAATTGTATGATCATTTTTTATAAGTTTCGAGCGATGAGCTAAAGCTTCAAGCTCAGTCTGTTCAACCCTTTATAGATTGAATAAATTCATTAATGTTATTCGCTATAACTCCTTCTTGGGAGATTGCTTTAATAAAGGCACTTCCAATGATAGCGCCATTGGCATTTTCACAGGCTTTATCGAATGTTTCTTTATTGGATATTCCGAAACCGATCAGGGTTGGGTTCTTCAAGTTCATTTCCTTAATTCTGGAGAAATAGGCCTCCTGATCCTGGCTTATTCCTGTTTTGGCCCCAGTGGTACTTGCGGAAGAAACCATATAGATGAACCCATTTGAGTTCTGATCAATCTCTCTAATTCGAGATTCAGAGGTTTGTGGCGTAATTAGGAAGATATTCAAGAGGCCATGCTTCTCGAATAAAGGCTTGTAGACTTCAAGGTATTCGAACATGGGTAGGTCTGGAAGAATCAATCCATCTACTCCAACCTCTTGGCACTTTTGGCAGAATGCCTCGATGCCATACTGAACTATTGGGTTGATATAGCCCATAAGGATAATTGGAAGACCAAATTTGTGCCTAACCCCCTCCAACTGCTCTAAAAGAAGTTTCAGAGTCATGCCATTGTCAAGCGCAATACCGTTGCTTTCTTGGATGGTCGGACCATCAGCGATTGGGTCGGAAAACGGAATACCTATTTCGATCAAATCAGCACCCGTGGCTTCCAAGCTCTCCATTATACCGACCGTATCGTTTAAGGTTGGGTAACCAGCCGTGAAGTACACATTGAGTACTCTTTGGGATTTTCTATTAAAAAGTTCTTCTATTCTGTTCATATCTCGTTTCGTCATTGCGATCCTGATTTATCAGGAGAAGCAATCTCCCTATCGATTGGGAGACTGCTTCGCTTCTCTCGCAGTGACGCTTATAATTTTAATACTTCCCCCATTTGATGTAGGTCTCTAAATCTTTGTCTCCTCTGCCAGATAAATTCAGCACAACTACGTCTTCTGCTTTAAAAGTCATTTGATTTAATGCGGCTAAAGCATGAGCTGTTTCTATGGCTGGGATTATGCCTTCAAGTCTGCTTAACTCAATACCTGCTTGCATCGCTTCTTCATCGGTGGCGCTATAGAATTGCGCCCTACCTGTTTCAAACAGATGTGCATGCACTGGGCCAATACCCGGATAATCCAAGCCTGCTGAGATTGAGTAAGGCTCTACCACTTGCCCATCTGCGGTTTGCATAAGGAGTGTTTTACTTCCATGAAGCACACCTGGCTTACCCAATACAGTCGTTGCAGCAGATTCCCCAGAATCATTTCCTAGACCGGCAGCTTCAACGGCTACCAACTGCACGTCCTCATCGTCATAGTAATGATAAAAGGCACCAGCGGCATTACTACCGCCACCTACACAAGCCACTACATAATCAGGCTTTTCAGTGCCCTCATGTGAAAGCAATTGCTTTCTAATTTCTTCGCTGATTACCGATTGGAAGCGAGCCACCATTTCTGGATATGGGTGAGGTCCAACCACAGATCCAATGATATAGTGTGTATCTGTTGGATTGTTGATCCAGTGGCGCATGGCCTCGTTCGTAGCATCCTTGAGGGTCTTACTGCCACTCTCCGCTGCCCGAACTTCCGCACCAAGGATACGCATGCGTTCGACATTTGGCTTTTGACGTTCCATGTCTACAGCTCCCATGTACACGATGCATTCTACACCCATCAGTGCACAAACGGTAGCGGTGGCTACTCCATGCTGACCTGCTCCAGTTTCTGCAATGATCTTCTTTTTACCCAAACGCTGAGCCATTAGAATCTGACCTATCGTATTGTTTACCTTATGAGCTCCAGTATGGCAGAGATCTTCTCTTTTTAGGTACACTTTGGCACCATACTTTTGTGAGAGCCGCTTAGCGAAATACAATGGAGTGGGTCTTCCAACAAAGTCTTTCAGCAATGACTGAAACTCCTCTTGAAAGTCTTCAGCCTGCATAATTCGCTCGTAGTTGTCTCTCAACTCTTCCACATTAGGATATAGCATTTCAGGGATATAGGCTCCCCCAAAATTTCCGTAATACCCTCTCTCGTCAACTTTTACTTTCATCTTCCTTCATTTTCGTCATTGCGAAGAGCAAAGCGATGAAGCAATCCCCTTATTAATTAGGAGACTGCTTCGTCCCTCGCAGTGACGATGTTAGTTGTTCTATTCTTTCTATGTCCTTTAGCCCTGGAGCTAACTCAAACTTAGAGTTTACATCTATGGCATGAATGTTCATTTTGCCAAGCTCTTCTAGGGCATCTACATTATCCAAATCAATACCCCCACTAAGGAAAAAGGGAACTTTTTGGTTATAGCCCTTTAATATCTCCCAGTCAAAGGCTTCCCCATTACCTCCTCTGGCCTTTCCTTTCGTATCGAACAAAAAGAAATCGACAAAGGGATTATAAAGGTCTAAACCACTGAAGTCAAAGGCTTCACCAATTGAAAAGACTTTGATCACCTTTATTCCTACAGCAAAAAGCTCAGCAGTATATTCGACAGGCTCATCGCCATGCAATTGAACATAATCCAAACCATAGGCCTGCACCTTGTTCTTTACTGCTTCCAGATCGGCATTCACGAATACTCCAATCTTTTCAGTTTCCTTAGGAAAGCTATTTAGCAACTCAGTATCCAGTAATTCTTGGGCATCGCGGGGTGATTTATCGTAGAAGATAAAACCTATATAGTCAGGCTTCAGCGCAAGTAAATGCGCTATATTCTCACTCTCTCGCATGCCACATACCTTTAACTTCATAGTAATCAGGGATTAGAAATCAGGAATCGATGGATTCTTTTTCCACTGTTTTCTGATCTACCGATTTTCTCTTTTCAACTGTTTAATAAATTCCTTAGCTGTTTCCTCCGGCCTGGCAGTCTTCATAAAGGTCTCTCCTATAAGGAACCCTTTGTAGCCGTAACCTCTCAAGTCGGCTATAGACTCAGGGTCGCTGATTCCGCTCTCAGATATTTTAACAAAATCATCAGGGATTGCCGAAGCCAAGGCCTTCGAGGTTTCAATGGTAGTCTCGAAGGTTTTTAAGTTTCGGTTGTTTACTCCAACAATATCGAGCTGTTCAATCAAGTTGTTTTCTAGTTCCTCCTTATTGTGAACTTCCATTAGAACTTCAAGCCCCAAACTCTTGGCAAAAGAGGCCAATGATTGCAGCTTTTCAGGAGCAAGTGCGGCAGCTATAAGCAAAATGGCATCGGCACCGATCGACTTGGCCTCAATGATTTGATATTCATCAATTATAAAGTCCTTCCTAAGCACTGGACAGAAATTGTACTTTCTAGCCTCACTCAGGTCCTCGTTCTTACCACCGAAGAATTCAGCATCCGTTAATACCGAAAGTGCCGAGGCTCCTGCTTGCATATAGCCTATTGTTGTCCTTTCAACCTTGGCATGTGAGTTAATCATTCCTTTAGAAGGCGACTTGCGCTTGAACTCAGCAATGATACCTGACTTGTCTTCTCTCAGTAGGTATTTCTTCAAAGAGACAGTTTTGCCTTCAAAATACACACTCTGTTCAAGTAGCTTTTCAGGGAAAAGCGCTCTTCTATCCTCCACCTCGGTGAGTTTATGCGCTATGATTTTTTCTAGTATATCCATTTGTTCTTTTGTCACTGCGAGGGACGAAGCAGTCTCCTCAATTTATTTGGGGATTGCCACGGTCGTGCCTCCCTCGCAAAGACGTTCTGTTTATAGTCCTAATATTTTTTTAAATGTTCGAAGTGCTTTACCACTTTCTAAAGATTCTCTGGCCATGCCTAATGCATCGTCAGTTGAAACACCTTTTCCACATTGGATGGCCATTGCCGCATTAGCGATAACCACATTGTTCTGTGCAGTAGTTCCTTTGCCCTTCAGAATGGTCTCAAAGATTTTTGCCGACTCCTCAACGGTTTCACCTCCATGAATCTGCTCTTGTTTTATGGTTTCAAAACCCAAATCCACAGGATTAATAATGGATTCATTTCCATTAGATATCTTCTTAAAGCCACCAGTGAGTGAAATTTCATCATAACCATCTAGGGCATGAAGGATCACAAAATGCTTATCGGTTTTTTGGTACAGATATCCGTAGAGTCTTGCTAACTCCAAACTAAACACGCCTACCAACTGCTTCTTAGGGAATGATGGGTTTACCATGGGCCCTAACATGTTAAAGAAGGTTTTAACTCCGAGATCTCTTCTAATCGGAGCAACATTCTTCATTGCTGGATGAAAGAGGGGTGCATGTAGAAAGCACAGTCCGCATTCGTCAAGACTCTGTCTGAGTTTGCTAATGTCATTTGTAAACTCATAGCCAAAGTGTGCCATGAGATTAGACGATCCCGAAACGGATGACACACCATTATTACCATGCTTAGCCACATTCTGACCTGCTCCAGCTACTATAAATGAGGACAATGTAGAGATGTTAAAGGTGTTTTTACCATCTCCACCAGTACCGCAAAGGTCGATTGCGTCATACTCAGGAATCTCTACCGGAACACAAAGTTCCAGCATAGCGTCTCTGAATCCTTCTAACTCTTCAACAGTAATACTTCTCATCAGGTACACCGTAAGGAATGCCGCCACCTGACTTTGGTTATACTCACCTTGGGCCAGGTTTTTCAAAATCTCCTTGGCAGTGGCTTTATCAAGCGACTTGTATTCGAATAGTTGGTTTAGTATCTCCTTCATTTCTCAGTTCGTCATTGCGAGTGCAGCGCGGCAATCTCTCTAACCGTTTAAGGAGATCGCTTCGTTCCTCGCGAAGACGGTTAATTCTTAATCCAATTTTTCAACAATTGATGCCCATGTTCTGTCATGATAGACTCTGGGTGAAATTGTACTCCCTTCACATCGTACTCTTTATGACTAATGGCCATGATTTCGCCATATTCGTCTATTGCAGTTACTTCTAACTGATCTCCAAGCTGTTCTTTGTCAACATTCCAGCTATGGTAATGGCAAATCTTATAGGTCTCTGGTAGGCCTGAGAACAATCTATCATTAGGTTTCTTCACTTTGACCTCGCTGGACACGCCATGCAGCACCTCAGGCATATTATAAAGTTTAGCACCATAAGCTTCGGCTATACCCTGATGTCCTAAGCAGACACCTAGAATACTTTTTTCCTTACCATACATTTTGATGAGCTCCGGCATAATACCCGCCTCCTCTGGGATTCCAGGGCCAGGCGAGAGTAATATTTTATCATATGCGCCAACTTCAAGAAGGTCGATCTGATCGTTTCTCAGCACATCCATATTCCTTTCATAACCGAGCTCTCTTAGATAATGAACCAGGTTGAAGGTGAACGAGTCGTAATTGTCTAGCACTAGTATCTTCATCGTATCTCCTTTGCTAGTTCAATGGCCTTTCTGAGTGCTGCCAGTTTATTATTGACCTCTTGAAGTTCCGACTCGCGGTTCGATTTGGCCACAACTCCTGCTCCTGCCTGATAGAAGAGTGTATTGTCTTTACTTAGAAAAGACCTGATCATAATGGCATGATTGAAATCTCCATTGAAGCCCATAAAGCCAATGGCTCCACCATAATAGCCTCTTCTTGTTGACTCATACTCATTAATCAGCTGCATGGCCCTCACCTTAGGCGCACCACTTAGCGTTCCCGCTGGGAATGTGCCAGATACCATTTGCGTCTCAGTCATATTTTCGCTCAGCTTACCAGTTACTTTGGACACTAAATGAATGACGTGAGAGAAGTATTGCACTTCTTTATAGGTATCTACCTCAACATTCGATCCGGCACGGCTTAGGTCGTTACGTGCAAGGTCTACAAGCATTACATGCTCTGAATTTTCTTTAGGGTCTGCATGAAGCTTCTTGGCTAATTCAGCATCTGCCTCATCGTTACCTGTTCTTCGGAAAGTACCTGCAATCGGATGGATTGTTGCCTTCCGATCCTTAATCACTAATTGAGCTTCTGGAGAAGAGCCAAAGATCTTATAGCTACCATAGTCGAAGTAGAATAAGTAAGGCGATGGGTTTACTGACCGTAACGCACGATAGACATTAAACTCGTCTCCTGAAAAATTATCCTGAAACCTTCTGGACAGCACTATTTGAAATACATCTCCTCTAAAGCAATGCTGAATTCCTTTGTCTATGATCTCAAGGAACTCTTCATCTTGATAGTTTGAACTCTCCTGCTGCGCTGGTACAAACTCGTACGAAGGGTAATTCTTATTATTGACCAAATTCTCGATTGCCTCAAGCCCCTTAGGTGCTGAACCTTCTGGAGAATGCTCAAAAATGTATAATTCATTTTTGAAATGGTCTATTGCGATGACATAGCGATAAACATGATATAGAATATCTGGGATACCATATTCATCCTCCTGATGATTTCCTACAGGAATGTTCTCGAAATGCTGTACAGCATCATAGCCTATATACCCGAACAATCCATTGTTGATAAACTTGAATGGGTTCTCATCTGCTTGAAATGAGGCAACAAACTCATCAAGCTTGAGCATTGCTCCGTTACCAGAAACCTCCCCTCCGGTAACTCCTTCCGGCAGCGACTGCTTGTAGTGATTATCTTTTACCTCGAACCTGGCAATAGGCTCACAGCAGATGTATGAAAAACTATCATCTGCACCGTGATAATCCGAACTTTCCAAGAGGATTGGATTCTCGAACTTATCGCGCAGCTTCAAGTAGATACTCACTGGTGTGACTGTATCGGCAAGTAGTTTCTTATATGTCGTATTTAATTTTGTCATTACTCATTCTACTCTTTGTCATTGCGATCCCGACTTATCGGGAGAAGCAATCTCCCACTTTTATGAGATTGCCGCGGTCGTCTTGTGGACTCCCTCGCAATGACGAAAGTCCTGAAACGAAAAAAGCCTGCAGGAACTGCAGGCTTTCAATTTATCTTTTTAGATATAGCACTTAGTTCACGTTATCGGAGTTCCGTTACGTGCCACCACCATGCATTATATCTGTTTGTTCTTTTCACTACGCCAAATGTAGAAAAGGATTTTTTTAAAGCAAATGGAATTTTTAGAATTTGATAGAAAAGGTAAAAATGTGTGATGAATTGGTCAAAGACATGACCAACAACCTATTTAAATGCTCTAATCACTTGTAGCGCTTCGGTATCAGAAGGAGAACTTTCCAATACAAGATTGTAGAACTTTATGGACTCTTCTCTCTTCCCAATGAAGGCGTAAGCCCGGGCCATATCCTTCTTCATGTTCACTCTTCCAGGAAATTTTTCTATCCCTAGCTCAAGGAATTCAATGGCTTCTTTAAAGTAATATTTTTGCATCAGTCTGCTCGCAATTCCATTCGTGATAAATGCATCTAGCGAATCCGATACCTCCAGGTATTTGACTTTTCCAGCCTCACTCCCTTCATTGACAAATACGTTTACCAACTCATCGATTGTCTTTCTCGTAGCGGCATCACCCCATTTAAAAGTGTTGGGTTGTTTACCCACTATTGAAAATGAGATTTTAACTTCTTCTGACAATACCTTTTCGCCCCAGCGACCACCGTCAATATCAAAATCAGACCTATTGATTACCACCTCTCCCTTAAAACCTATATTCAGATTACTCCAAAACGGATCAATGAACCGTCCTTTCGTCCTTTCAAATGGCACTTTCACTTCTTTAGTAATTCCTTTAATCTTCAGGTCTCCTATAGCAAACAATTGTCCATTCAATTTTTCAATGCGAGTGCTCTGAAATGTTAAGGTTTTATGGTTTTCTGTATCGAAGAAGTTCTCCTTTTTCAAATCCTTATCTCTAAAGTTATTACCCGTATCAATAGTGTTAGCGAATGCCAGCAGCGTGATGGATGTCTTGAGCAAATCATCCTCATTATATAGAATAGTACCAAAGTACCTTCCGAAGGTGCCTTCAACATCGCTAAATCCGAAAAAGCCAATTGAGAAATTTAGTTTTGAGTGGGACTGATCAATAGAGAATATTTCTGTATCAAGTCCTGGAATATGCTTCACTTGGTCTGGCCAAAACGAAGTATCCTGAGCATAGGAAAGATGAGATAAAGAAAGTAATGCGAAGAAGATAATGTAAAGTTGTTTCATCTGCTTTTTAGGCATAGAAACGCTAACAGGAGTTAGAAAGAAAGGTTTTGGGATGAATCTTACTTAAGTAGTGATAAACCTGTTCAACCCTAAGCTTTGACAATGGGCAGTAGATTACTTCGGTATCTTTTGGTTGATGTAAGCTGCCTACCATTCTTAAACTTCAACAGGTATTCACCCTGATAAAGGTGTTGGAATGAAGCCAAATGATCCAAGTTTACAATAGACGATCTATGTACGCGAACAAAGGGGTAGTCAAGCTTTGATTCTAAACTCTTCATTGTATCCCTAATCCTATATTTTTCTTCGTTGGTTATCAAATCAATATAGTTACCTGAAGCCTCACAACTTATAATTTCATCTAAGGCAATCATTCTAAAAGCACCCTCAACTTTCACTTTCAAATGTTTAATCTTTGCGTTGCGAGCGCTCAATACTTCCGATCCCCGATTAATGTTCCTTTTACGATAAAAGAGAATACTCGAAATCAGTACCACTATAATCCAATAGATCACAAAATTGCTCAAAGCACTTCCAAGTATTACTAAACGGAAATTGTAAAGAACATCGAATGGATTCCAGGATTCGAAGAGCCCCTCACCCACCAAATCTCTCACACTGAAGTCTACCAGAATGGCGGCTCCCCTATGAATCAGTGCCAGTGGAATGCTCAGGGTTAAGTGAGCCACAAGAGGCTTTTCCCACTCTTTTGCAAGCAGATCAAATCTCTTTGTGAAGCGTATTAGAAGAGGTGTTAAAAGACCCCAAATCAAAACTCCAGAACCTTGATAAAAAAAGTTTTGAAACCAAGTATTGGTGCCGTTGGCGTGAAGTTGTCCAAGAGCGGACTTTGTGGTTAATAGAACTCCTACAATCAGCCAAAAAACAGTGATGATCCATACTCTGTTTTTTCTCAGAAATAGAAAATCCATCATTTACTTCTAGACGGAAAAACACAGTAATTAGTTAGCAATGTCGAATAGTCAAGCATTAAAAAACCGCCCGAAGGCGGTTTCAATTAGTTTTGGCTTACAACTGACCGATATTTCAATTCATTATAGGCTTGGATATGGCCTGCAAAATTTCTGAATTTAGGCCTCCTTCTCTGACTAGAAATCAAGTCTGGTTCATCTGCGAAAAGATAGCCGAAAGACTTTTTAAATGATGCCTTTCTAACAATCATTGGTTTTCCGTCTCCTTTGACCACCCAATAGGTTCTTTCTTCCCCGCCTACCAGTGCAATACCTTGAACCCCAATAGGCATGGACTTAGAACCGTTTCTATGATCATACACTTTGATGTGCTGATCAAAACCAGGGTTCAACAATTGAAGTAGTGCAATTTTATTCTTTCTTCTAGGCATAGCCTGCGCATCGAAATAGATCCACTCACGATCTAAGATATCGTTTTGGTCTGTTTTGATGATATGCCTGAGCGAAGTAGACTTTTCCGTAAGGGTTGCCAGCTTAGCAAAAGCACCCGGACGAATGGCGAATCTTTGAACCTGATGCGCCTTGAACTTGTGTAGTTTACCATTTTCATCTCTAATTCTGAGTCTGGTAATAAAGCCTCTCCATTGGGTAGCGCCTCTGAGATAACCATTGATGGTTTCTCCATCATTGGTAACAACATAACATTCCCTATCACTAATAAACTCAGTGAATGGTTCAACAAAGTCTTGAGCCATGACCGGGCTAAGACCAACAATAAATAGTGAGATTAATAATTTGAGTTTTTGCATTTTCTAATTGGTTTACCAACTCTTGACAATCTTTGTGCCAAAAGTCCAGAGTAAACAATGCTCTACTCGCTTATTGATCTGCTCTTAGACGAACTAAAACCGGCCTATGGTCCGAAACCGTTGAAGAATATGTTGAAACGCAATTATCAATGGAAATCACCTCAGTAGAGATTTCATTGTCAAACAACTCATCAGTAATCAGTACATTATCAATGTTACTTGGGAATGAGGGGAATGACCAACCAGATGATGGGCCTTCGGCAATTGGTAGTGTTGTGAATTTATAGTTTTGAGGATCATCCAAGAATACCTGAAATACATTATCAGTATCGACTATATCGTCATTATAGTCTCCTAACATCAACACTTCTTCTGAACTCAAGTTATCATCTATATAGGTTTTCAATAGATCAGAGGCTGCTCTTCTTCTATCTTCTGAGCCATCGCAGCATTTCAAATGAATGTTGATCAGGTTTACACTAAGCCCATTTGTGTGGTTAACCTTCATCAGATACGGCCTTCTGAAGGCCGTAAAGGCATTATTGTTTTCGCTTGAAGCTTCTTCATAAAGATTCATTGGAGTCCCTTCGACAGCAATTTCACTTTCTTTATATAAATAGCCAACCATAAGGTTGCTGCCATTAACTTGGGTCACAGACCCAGACCAACCTTCTAGCTCAACCACCAAGGCATCAAAAGCAGAAGTTGAAGTTATTTCTTGTAGGGCAATTACGTCTACGTCATATATCTTGATGATCTGCTCCACCATATTCGCGGTAAAACTAGATTTAGGAAACTGCTCAATATTCCATGTTATAATATCAAGAGACTCGCTTGATACTGTGACAGGACAATTCTCCAAAGACAAAGGAGTTGGTTCGTCCATATCGTCATCATCGTCAGGAGTTGAGCCATCGTCTCCTCCTCCACAAGAGAATAAGACGGCCAAAATCATAAGTAACCAAATGCCCTTCTTCATATCACAAAGTTAAGGCAGCCCCAAGAAAGGGGAATAAAGAATGGATGAATATTTTATTAAGCTTTTTGTTCTTTCCTAACTCTGATGATTCCATAAACCAAGGTCAATCCTGCAAGGAGAAGGATAGCGAGCCTTACACCACCACTAAATGCAAAAGTCTCTCCTATCACAGACATCACAGCTTTAAATACATTGATGAATCCCAGCATGGCTGTCACAAAGACTGTGATGCCCATAAACACATTCAGCATTAAGGTGTTTTTATGGTCTTTCATACTGGAAACATGGTTTACCATAATCCAGAGAATAAATGCCAAGAGCGGGAGTATAAAACCGTTGGCTGCTTGTGCTAAAATAATGACCGGAATAGGTTTAACATTGCTCACCCCGAAAATGAGTCCTGTGAGTAGAACAAGAATCCACACTGATCTAAACCTCCACGACTGCTCATCCGGTTGGCTTTTTGTTGCACTCTTAATAGTTATGGCTCCAGCAAGGGCAGCGGTGATGCTTGAGGTAAAGCCAGCCGCAAAGAGTCCCACACCGAAGACTATCCCCATAAATGCTCCGTGATTTTTCACCAATTGTTGGTGTAGGTTTCCAAACCCAAACTCGCCAATGAGCGATGTTCCAACTACTAAAACTGCCATTGAAATAATACCTCCCAGCACAATAGATGGTATCATGCCGGATCTCATTTGTTTTACTGTTTGCCCTTTCGCCAAACCAGAACCTAGAAAGATATTATAAGGAACGATCGTGGTTCCTACAAGGCCTAAAGTCAACAAGGCACTTTTCTCATTAATCTTTGGCACTACCAACCCTTCGAAGAATGCTCCTGCATCTATCTTTAGGCTTAAGGCCGCATACAAAAATGCCAAGCCCATCAGTGCTACTATAATACCTAACAGGTTAGCGACAGTATTGATATTTCCGGCAAACAGTACTATCGCTGCAACAACGACTATAATGATGGTGAAAATCCACGCAGGGACTCCGGTAACAATTAAAGCCAACCCTGAAATGGCCCCGAGGATATTCCCCGCTTCATAAGCGGCACAGCCTAGGAATACTGCAATGGCTATAAACCAAACGAGCTTAGAAGACTGAAAACGATCTTGAATGGCCCCTCCCAGGCTTTGACTAGTAACAATAGATACTCTAGCCGCAGCTTCTTGAAGTATTACACAAGCAAAAGTGGAGAAGAGCAGTGCCCATAAAAGTTGGTATTGATGATTAGCCCCTGCCGAAGCTGCCGTGGTTACGGTTCCAGGACCAATAAATGCTGCTGCAATAACCAACCAGAAAATGAAATTCCAGAACTTTGATTTCATGGTGGAAGATACAAATTATGGTCAAACTGAAATTAGCTGAGCAGATAGCCAACGCCCTTTGGTTTGTTAAGCAGCCAACCCGTAAGGCTGTATCGGCTGACTTGAGTGGTCAGAACCTCATGAGCAACCTTATCACTTTTGAATAAAACAAGCCTCTTTCCTATTGGCGATATGACATGCGGATCACCTTCTCCATAAATCTTCAGTTCACCACCATTGCCAGGCTGCCAGTCCTCATTTAGATAAAGAATTACTGAAATGAGGCGATTCCCCCGGTCTTTAAATTGGTCGATGTGCCTTTGATAATATGCCCCGCTTGGATAATGTGCCAGATGGAATTCGGAGTCTTTAATACTGAGGAAGCAATATCTATTGAGAATACTAATGATTTGATCGAAAACTGACAGCACCTGATCTATGCAATCAGCTTCTCCTCTGGATATCCAATGAATATGATCCTTCCTGATGGTCGGAACAATCTGATTGTTAGTTAAAGGACCAATGCCTGCAAGGTTAAAGTCTTCTTGGTCTAATTTGTCCAAAAAGAATTTTCTCAGCGATGTAAAGAGTTGCTCACTAATGGCATCATCTATCATCACATAATCACGGTCTGATAAGCGATCGACCCAGTCGATAGCATTCTCTTCGTCAAAAAGTTTCAATCAATACGTCAAATAGCTAGGCTAAATGTGATCATTTATATCAAATAAATCGTCTGCTTATATGAAAATTGTCAACAGTTAGCGTTCTTCAAACAAAGATTAATTATTGTCAATGTCAAAGCTTAAACTGGCCATAGTTTTCGGGGGTAAATCCACCGAGCATGAGATCTCAATTTTATCAACTAGAAGTATTCTAGCGCAAATAGATAGTGATAAATACAACATTTCACTCTTGCGCATTGACATCAAAGGAAACTGGTTTTTAGTAGACAGTATTGACGCACAAGAGTCCACTCCTATTACACTCGTGCCACAGGACAAAGGTGCCGCGGTACTTGATACTGATAATGGTAAAATTCTGAAGCAATTAGACATCGCTTTGCCAGTACTCCATGGCGTCTTTGGAGAAGATGGCACTATCCAAGGCTATTTCCGTATGATGAACCTGGCCTTTGTAGGTTGTGATGTCATGGCCTCCTCAGCATGCATGGATAAAGACTTAACCAAGAGGGTATTGAGAGATGCTGGAATCGGTATAGCCCCCTACGCCATTGCAACACCTGAAAGCAAGCCAGACTTCGCTAAGCTTGAACGCGACTTAGGCACTCCACTGTTTATTAAACCAGCCAATCTAGGCTCTTCGGTTGGGGTTTTTAAGATTGAAACTGAAGCAGAATACCTTTCAAAACTAGATGAGGCTCTTACCTACGACTGGAAAGTCTTAATTGAAAAGACCATTGTTGGAAGAGAGATTGAATGCGCTGTTTTAGGAAACGAAAAGCCAAAAGCTTCTCTTCCTGGTGAGGTTATTATGAGTACCGAATTCTATGACTTTGAATCAAAATATGTAGATCAGGATGCCTCGTCCACCCAGGTACCAGCAGACATCCCAGATGATCAAATTGAACTTGTAAGAAGTACAGCCATCAAAGCCTATCAAGCCATGGGGTGTGAAGGACTTTCTAGAGTAGATTTTTTTGTTACTGATGAAGAGGTATTGATCAATGAAATAAATACTATTCCTGGGTTCACGAGTATAAGCATGTATCCTAAAATGTGGGAAGCCACTGGCATACCTTATCCGGAGCTCATTGATATTTTGATCGAGCTCGGTATGGAGAGGTATCAAAGAGATGCGGCATTAAAAATTACTGCTCAGCCTGTTAAGTAGCTCTTTTTCCAAAAAAAAGATTCAAATAATTTAACATTAGACTATTGACTTTATCGTCATTAATGCTTGATATTGCCTGAATGATTCAAACCTTAGCTCATGTCAACACCTAACGCCAAGCCTCGAGTAATCAAAGACTTTGAAAAACTCGACCTGAACATTCAAGAATTGATCAAATTAGAATATCCTGAAGGATTCGAAGATCATCTGATTTCTTTCACCAATATGGAAGGCAAACGCGTTTCTGCCTTGCCTTTCGAAACAGAGGAAAAGCATTACTTGGTGAGAATGACGATTGAAGAGGCACAGCAGATCATAGAAGACGATGATGACTATGATGATGACGGCAACCTGAAGGATGATATTAAAGAAGAATATCAAGATAAGCACGAGGAAGAAGGAGAAGAACACGATCCTTATGCAGATGATGATAACGAAGAGGAAGACTAAGACGTCTTCTTTTTTTATGCACGCTTAGAAAAATCGTTACATGAGATTAGGAATCATTGGAGGCACAGGCATGTTGGGTCATCACATTGCCATAGCAGCCATTTTTAAACAGTATGAACTTGTTATCATCCATCGCGAAGGTTCTCACCTTAGCAAAATCAGCGATCTCAAGTACGAGTCAAGGACTGCGGACCTTGATAATAGAGGTAGCTTAATCAAAGCTTTCGATGGACTTGACTATGTGGTGAATGCCGCAGCCTATTACCCGACCATTCCCAGGCCATTGTCCGCTGAACTCAAGACAGCACGACTGCAAATGCAGTTTTTTATTGATGCAGTACGCGAGGCAAAAATAAAGAGGGCACTGTATGTCGGTGGCGCCATAGCCATACCAAAATCATCCACGGGAGTTGCCAACGAGTCTGGGATCTACACCAAGATACCCGAGAATAGCGCACCCTATGTACAGGTAAAATGCCTAATGGATGAAATGGCTAGAGATGCTGCAAAATCAGATCTCCCTATTGTTATCGGTATTCCTTCTATGACTTTCGGGGAATACGACTATGGCCCTACCACTGGCCGATTGATTGTAGAACTATCTAACCAAACCTTACCTGCCTATATCAAAGGAGACAGGAATGTGGTTTTTGCTGGTGATGCTGGTCGTGGACTTTTACTAGCGCTTGAAAAAGGATCTTTTGGCGAACGCTACCTAATTTCTGGTGATAATACCAATACCGATGATCTAGTCGCATTGATTTGCAAAAAAGCAGGCGTTAAACCTCTTGCAAAAACTCTTTCTTTAAAATTCGCAAAGATCATCTCCAAGATACAAGAAACGAGATATGCGTTATTGAGAGGCACCCCTCCAACACTGTCCTCGACTGCGATAGCTGTACTCTCCGGAGGCCAACATTTAGATGGATCTAAGGCAAAAAATGAGCTGGGCTATGTCCCCGAAATGAGCGCAGAAGATGCAGTGCATCGTGCATATCATTGGTTTAAAAAGGAAGGTTACATTGCGAAATAATGATCAATCAAATTTTGAATTCCAACCCTTTTCACCAAACGAAGGTCTAAGAGTACAAACAAGTAATAATGAGAAAGCTTATTTATCTTCTGATCATCAACCTAATCTTCATCACAGCCTGCTCGAATGATGATCAACCTCTTAACAACAACGAGGACTGTCCGGATAATATAGTTTGCACTGAAATATTAATATCCTTGACATTCAGTCCTAAGGACGGCAATGACAACCCGATATTTCTAGATAGCTATTATTCTCAAAACCTAGATAACGGACAAACTTATAGCATCACAAATGGCACTGTATTAAGTACCGCTAGTTATGTAGTAGTGAGCGATGAGCAGCTTGATGAGATCAATCAAAACGGTACTAATATTCGATTTATCGGCATACAGGGCAATCAAATTGTCGTACAGCAAGATTTCGTGGTAGGTCATGATTGTTGTCATGTAGTTCCTCTCAGTGGTCCCTTTGAGGGTCAATAACTCCGGTGCTTTTTACAAAGTCAGCTGGCCTAAACGTTAACTCAGACAATTTTCATAGATTCATGTTCATAGAATTCTCAGAACATGAAAATCAAAGCATTACTTGCCTTAAGTCTAATATTCTTCTCTTTCCAGCTTTCCGCTCAAGAGTCAGCTGCTACTGCTGTTCAAAAGCAACTGGATGCTTATAATGCTCATAATATTGAGGACTTCCTTTCTGCTTACAGCGATTCTGTGAAAATCTATAATCATCCCAAGCAGCTTACCATGTCAGGGAAAGAACAAATGAGGGCTGCATTTTCTGGTATGTTTACTCAACTCAAAGACCTGCATTGCACACTGCTCAACAGAATGGTTCTCGGAAATACTGTAATCGATCAAGAGTATGTGATCTTTGATAAAAACGACCCACCCAAACAAGTGTTTGCAATGTATAAAGTGGCGAAAGGCAAGATTTATGAGGTCTACTTTATTGAACCTGAAATAGACAACGACAAATAAAAAAACATGAAATCCGTAGACATTAACTGCGATATGGGCGAAAGCTTTGGCAACTTCAAAATTGGCAATGACGAAGCCATCTTTCCACACATTACTTCCTGCAATATAGCCTGCGGTGTACATGCCGGTGATCCATACCATATAGAAAGAACTATTGACCTTGCGCTGTCTCATAAAGTTCAAATTGGTGCTCACCCTGGCTACCCCGACCTTCAAGGATTTGGTCGCAGGGTAATTCCAATCTCTCAAGATGAACTCTCTTCTTTCATAAAATATCAGGTAGCCGCACTACAAGGTATGGTTGCCAGTGCTGGGGGAGCCCTCGCCTATGTAAAGCCACATGGTGCGCTTTACAATGAAATTGCCAGTAATCGAGAGGTGGCTGAAACGGTTTACAAAGCGATAAAGTCCATTGATCCAAAGCTCAAAATCATGGGCTTGGCTGGTAGTCATGTTGAAGAAGTTCTTGAGACTGTAGATATGACCTACATTCCTGAGGCCTTTGCCGATAGAAGATATGAAGCGAATGGTAAACTTAGATCTAGATCATTACCTCAGGCCGTCATTGATGATCCTTCAGTGGCAGCCGAACAAGTCGTATCCATCACAAACCATGGAAAAACGGTGACCTTAGATGGAATAGAAGTTTCACTAAATGCGAAGAGCTTTTGCATTCATGGAGATAATCCTGCCGCTGTAGATATACTGAAAGCCATCGAAGCGTTACTACAAGAACAACAGATCGAGAAAAAGCATTTCTAATATGGAAATTCAGCCTTTTGGAGACAGTGCTATTATAGTCACCTTCGAAAAGGTGATTTCAGAGGAAGTAAACCAAAAGGTAATTTCTCTGTACGAAGCTTTGAAAGTGCAGAAAGGCATCTCTTACCTTATCCCTGCCTACAATTCTTTAACCATTGGGTATGATATCGAAAACTGGAAATTTGTCACCATTTCGGATTTAGTTAAAGTAACCATCAATGGAACCCCAAAGTTGAGTTCGACAAGTGAAAGAAAAGTCTATTCTATACCTGTGTGTTATGAAAAACCTTTCGACTTGGATTCACTGGAAGTTTGTGAGCAGATAGATCTCACCAAAGAAGAATTGATCCAAATGCATACTGGCCAAGTGTTCCGTGTCTATATGCTGGGCTTTGTAGCAGGGTTTGCCTATATGGGAAGTCTACCTGAACACCTAGCCTGTAAACGTAAAGCGACACCAAGGCTAAGAGTTCCTAAGGGCTCAGTAGGTCTTGCTGGTCTGCAAACAGGTATCTATCCTACGGAAGCCCCTGGTGGTTGGCAAATTATAGGGCAAACACCTCTAAACATGTTTGATCCGAATAGAGGGCAAACCAGCTTGCTGGCACCAGGAGACTATGTCAAGTTTAGAGCTATTGGTTTGGAAGAATTCAAAATCATCCAGCTGAAAATAGAAACTGAAATTTTCGAAATGGAAGAGGCGTATGCCTGATGTAATGCAAGTCACTTGCCTAAAAGCTGGACTCTATACTTCCATTCAGGACGAAGGTCGAATGGGTGTTCAGGATCAGGGTATCCCTTTCAGTGGAGCTTTGGATAAAAGCTCTATGCATATTGCCAATCAACTTGTTGGTAACCCATTAAATAGCCCCGTGCTCGAAATGACAATGTTTGGCCCCATACTTTCCTTCGAGAACAGTGGGCAAATTGCCATCACAGGAGCCAATATGAAAGCCACACTTAATGGTGTTTCTATTGAGAGCTACAAAACAATTGACATTGAGAAAGGAGACCGGCTAGAGTTTCATGACACCGTTTTTGGTTGTCGGACATATCTGGCCATTGGAGGTGAATGGCTTGTTCCCCAATGGCTAGGAAGTTATAGCGCACTTCCCAGTTTAATAGAAAGCAAAGTGCTGCCCTCCAAAATAAAGGATGGTTATACTTTTCGCATAAACACTGGAGAGAGAATCGCCCCTTCAAGGATTCCAGTCAATCAACAACCGATATATTCAGAGTGCTATATAATTCGAGTTGTCACAGGGCCAGAGTTCAGTCAGTTTGATATTGATGTTATTCAGTCATTTTTTGAACAGATTTTCATCGTTGATGCTGATTCGAACAGGATGGGATATCGTTTAAAAGGTGTTTTATCTAATTATAAGTCCTCCGGTGAAGAGATCTCTTCGGGCATTACCATTGGCACCGTTCAGCTAAATAATGCCGGTAGCCCAATTATATTGATGGCTGATGCTCAAACTACAGGGGGATACCCAAGAATTGCGAATGTTGTTACTGAGGATTTAGAAATAGTGGCTCAAATGAAACCTAAGGATGAGCTGAAGTTTATGTTGATTAGTCTGGAGGGCCTATAAAATGCGAAAAGGCGATCTCCGTTCGAAATCGCCTTAATCAACCTTAAACTAAAACTACTAACTAATTATTCAATTGATAATATTCTGTGCCTGATTGCTCTGTCAGCAAATCAGCTTGTCTTAAAATCTGAAGTTGCTCCTCATCTAGTTCGGATCTTTCTCCAGCGACTACTAGTTCATTATTAGCGTCATACACTTTAACGTATTCGCTAGATTCGAAAAGTTCGTCTCCAATTTCTTCATAGTAGCTCTCCACATACTCCTCTACATATTCTAAGTAGTGAGCTTCTTCAATAGTGGGAACTTCCGATAAACTTGCAACTGAATCTGACTTGGCAGAGGTTAGAATAGTTCCTGCCAGCAGTAGCGCGAAGAGCGCTGAGATATTTCTTTTACTTACTGTTTTCATGTTGTTCTGATATTTTGAGTTCCGCCCTAAGACGGAAGATTGACCTAAAAATTGACCGTTGTTTTTGACCTGCCATTCTATTTCCAATCCCTATGCCAAAAAAATTAACAACTTGATTATCAGTAAGTTATAAATTAAGAAAAAAATCACTGTGTACGGATTTGTCCATTTTCGTTCATAAATGCGGACAATCCTGTTCGAAAAGGGCCTTGAAAAAAGTTGCATGACTAGTAAAAAAAATGTTTAACGGTCGCTAAGGCGGATAAATTGGAGTTTTGCTTTTACTTTTGCCTAAGCGCTATGAGCATACCAAAACCACCTGATTTATCAGTTTTCAACTATCATCTTCCAGATGAAAAAATCGCCAAACATCCACTAGCCAACCGGGATGATGCTAAACTTCTTTACTATCATAAGGGCGATATCCAGGACAGAATCTTTAAAGAGTCCACGGAATTTCTAAATGACCAGACTACTCTATTCTTTAATAACACGAAAGTCATTCCTGCACGCTTGCATTTTCAGAAGGACACGGGTGCCCACATAGAAATCTTCCTACTGAAGCCAGTATCTCCTACTTCGATCATTAGCACAATAATGGAATCATCAGGTCCTGTTATTTGGGAGTGCATGGTCGGTAACCTAAAAAGATGGAAAGAAGGGACAGTTCTCAGTCGAGCTCTGAATGCCCATCAGCAAGAAATAATGCTCACAGCAACTTTAGTAAGTAGAGAAAAGCGCACTGTATCTTTGAGTTGGGACAATGAAAACTTCTCTTTTGCAGAAGTAGTAGAGATGGCCGGACAAGTTCCTCTCCCACCATACCTTAACAGAGATGCAGAACCAGAAGATAAGCCGCGTTACCAAACGGTTTATTCCAAGGAAGAAGGAGCCGTGGCTGCCCCTACAGCAGGTTTACATTTTACAGATGAGATACTAGAAGAGCTAAAGAAAAAAGGGGTTAGAGAATCATTCCTAACCCTTCATGTTAGTGCCGGAACGTTTCAGCCCATTAAAGTCGATGATGCTCGCGAACACCCAATGCACTCTGAGCAAATAGAAGTCACTATTGACACTATTCAGGACCTTGTCAATGCTCAACGAGTTGTAGCAGTAGGCACTACGTCTATGAGATCATTGGAGAGTCTCTACTGGTTTGGTGTACGTTTGGCAAGGGGTAATGAAGAGTTTAGCATCGAAAAGCTGGAGCTCTATCAGGACGGAGAACTTCCTAATCGTGGGGCAGCATTCTCCAATATTTATGATTGGATGAAGGCAAAAGGACTTGAGAGACTTTCAGGAAGTACTGAGATCTTCATCATGCCAGGTTATCAGTTTAGGGTATGTGATGGATTGTTCACTAATTTTCACCAACCAGGTAGTACTTTGATGTTATTGGTAGCTGCATTTATTGGTAAAGACTGGCAAAAAGTATACAACCATGGCCTAGAAAACGGCTATCGTTTTTTGAGTTATGGAGACTCTTCACTTTTGCTTCCTTAATCTGAAAAGATAACTATATTGGCGTATGGCTCAGCTCTATGACAGGCTAATAAATTATATCAATTCTAATATCCCTTTGTTAGGAGAGCCTATTGACATTCTTGGGGAAGGATCTTCCTTTACAGCAACGGAGATTATCATACCTATAGTTTTTCTATTCCTTGTTAACCTCATTGGTAATCTGGTTAGAGCGACATTGATTAACAAAATACTTCCTAGATACGTCCACGATCGGAAAACGGTACTCTCGATCGGAAATACAACCAAGTATACACTCCTAATTATCGGGGTTGCTTTCCTTCTAACTGCCATTGGACTTAATGAAGATTCAGACCTGAATTACCCTTTTACTAAAGATAAGGATGGCCTCCCAGACCTGACCTTATTCGATATAGCGCGTTTGATCTTCTTTATGACGCTCCTTGTTTTCCTTTCAGGCAAGTTGAAGACCATTTTCGTCAAGCAAATTCTATCGAAATATTCCGATGACATAGGCGTGAGTCAGTCTATAGGAACAATCATACAGTACTTTCTCATTATTGTTGGAGCCTTTGTTGTTATTCAGAACTCAGGAATCAATCTAGGCTCTTTAAATGTACTAGCTGGTGCACTTGGTGTTGGTATTGGCTTTGGCCTACAAAACATAGCCAACAACTTTATCTCAGGCCTCATTATTCTATTTGAAAGACCTATAAAGGTTGGTGATCGTATAGAAGTTGGTAGTGTTTCAGGCGATGTCGTTAAAATCTCTTCGAGAGCCAGTACTGTAAACACCAATGACAACATCTCCATTATTATTCCAAACTCAGACCTTATTAATAAGCAGGTCATCAACTGGAGCCACAATGACAGAAGAATCAGATACCATGTCCCTGTAGGTGTATCCTACAAAGAAGACCCGGCAGTTATCAAAAAGGTGCTGCTCGAAGTGGCAGACGCCAATAAAGACATACTTAAAAGGCCGGCACCTGATGTATTGTTTGTGGGTTACGGAGATAGCTCCATAGATTTTGATTTACTGATTTGGACCAGCACTTATATCGACAAACCAATCATCTTGAAGAGTCAACTTTACTATGAAATATTCGAGAAGTTTAAAGAGCATAAGATAGAAATTCCTTACCCACAGAGAGATTTACATCTAAAGTCTGGTTGGACAAATACAGGCAAAGGCCAGAAGTAGATTATAGGAATCAGAATCAAATTGAACGCTAGTAGATGATTTTTTCATAAATTTGCCCACTTTATAAGGGAATTCGGATGAGAGTTATTATTGCGGGTGTTGGAAATGTGGGATTTCATTTGGCTAAACTTCTCTGTCAGGAAGGGCAAGACATTGTCTTAATTGACAGAGCTGCTGATAAATTAAAACAAGCCAGTAATACGATCGATGCGGCTACCATAAAAGGTACTTCTACCTCTTATGGTGTGTTGGAAGAAGCGGGAGTTGCAGATGCTGATCTGCTAATCGCAGTTACCTCCTCTGAAGAAGCGAATATTGCAACGGCTATCATTGCCAAGCATTTAGGTGCAAAAAGAACCATTGCACGTATATCTAATACAGAATTTCTCTACCAAAAAGATAAGCTCAATCTCAAGCATTTAGGTATTGATGATGTAATTTCTCCCGAATCGCTTGCCGCTAGAGAGATCAAAAGACTTCTCAAGGAAGTAGCAGTAACAGACAGTTTTGAATTCGAGAAAGGGCTATTGCAACTCATAGGTGTCAACATTGATTCCAAAAGTCCACTAAAAGGCAAGTCAATGCTTGAAGTGGCCAAAATCAATCCAGACCAGTCTTTTATGACTGTTGCCATCCTGAGAGACAATGAAACCATTATTCCTTATGGCGACACTTGTTTCGAAGAAAATGACCATGCTTATTTTGTAGCGCAACCTGATGGTGTGGAAAAACTACTTTTTCTTACTGGTAAGAAAAAAGAGGGTGTAAAGAGCGTAATGATTTTAGGTGGGTCACGTGTTGGCTTTCATGCCGCTAAGCTTTTAAGTGCCCGTTATAATGTCAAGTTGATTGAACGTGACTCGCAAAAGTGCTTTGAGCTTGCTGATCAACTTCCTGACGCGATGGTAATTAATGGGGACGGACGTAACGTTGACCTTTTGGAAGAAGAAAGCATCAATGAAATGGACGCTTTCATTGCCGTTACAGGAGATTCTGAAACCAATATCATTTCATGTCTCGTGGCGAAAAAGATGGGTGTAAAGAAAACCATCGCTATGGTCGAGAACATGGACTACATCCATCTATCGCAGAGTATTGGTGTGGACACCATGATCAACAAAAAACTGATCGCGGCTAACTTTATCTTCCGTCATATTCGTCAAGGTGAGATTGTATCTATCGCAAGTATTCACGGGGTTGATGCTGAGATTCTAGAGTTTGAAGTCCAAGAAACTTCTAAAATCACTAGACAGGAGCTCCGCAATCTTGACTTCCCTAAATCCGCTATCATCGGTGGTGTGATTAGAGATGGCAAAGGGCTTACTACACCTGGAGATTTCAAGTTTCAACCTAAAGACCGAGTGGTCGTTTTGTCAAAGCTTGAATGTATTAAAAAGGTTGAAGATTACTTCATCTAGCGCATTTCAATGAGATTCAACTTAAAAGTTATTGGTGATATTTTGGGGATCCTCCTCCTGATCAACGGTGGCTTTATGGCACTCTGTCTGCCAATATCTCTTTACTATGGCGAACATGACTGGATCGCCATATTGACCTCCAGCTTGGTTACGCTTGGATCCGGTTTTCTTTTACGATACCTCACAAGAAATAAAAAGAGCAAAGAGCTTAAGAAAAAAGACGGGTACCTCATCGTTACGGCCGGATGGATTTTCATGTCCATTTTCGGTGCCCTACCCTATATTATCAGTGGTTCTATCCCAAATTTTACAGATGCCTTCTTCGAAACCATCTCAGGATATACAACCACGGGAGCCTCTATTCTGACAGACATTGAGGCTGTTCCTAACGGCATTCTATTTTGGCGAAGCCTCACCCAATGGATAGGCGGCATGGGAATTATAGTTTTAGCCCTGGCCATTCTACCATTTCTTGGTATTGGAGGAATGCAGCTGTTTGTGGCCGAGGCACCGGGCATAACACCTGACAAACTCCAACCTCGAATTCAAGAAACAGCCAAGCGTTTGTGGTTCCTCTATGTAGGACTCACTCTGGCCGAGGCAATTGCTCTATATGTTGCTGGTATGGGTCCTTTTGATGCAATCAATCATTCCCTTACTACCATGGCTACAGGTGGCTTTTCAACCAAAAACGATAGCCTTCAATTCGTGGACCCGGTGATTCAGTACATAGTCATCTTTTTTATGTTCCTAGCAGGAACCAGTTTCACGCTCACCTACTTTGGGTTAAAAAGGAATTTCAAGAAGGTATTCAAGAATGAAGAGTTTTTAGTCTACCTCACTTTTACAGCGGTGATCACCGTAATTGTAACGGTAACGCTGTTAGTTGTTAATGACAAACCTTTTGAAAACTCTTTCAGGGATGCACTATTTCAAGTAGTCTCGTTGATTACTACCACTGGTTTTGTGTCAGCAGACTATACCTCATGGACACCCTTCTTATCAGTATTATTCTTTATCCTTCTATTTGTGGGAGGCTCTGCCGGATCGACTGCAGGTGGGGTAAAAGTGATACGTCATGTCGTATTATTCAAAAACTCCTTCCTAGAGTTGAAAAGACAGCTTCACCCCTCTGCCGTAATGCCTGTAAGAATTAGTGGTAAAGCGGTAGAGCAAAGCATTGTATATAATGTGCTTGCCTTTATTATGATTTACATTCTGGTGTTCCTGGTTGGAGTAACATTACTCTCATCAATGAATGTCGATTTCGATACGGCCTTCGGAGCGGTAGCTACCTCTTTGGGTAATGTAGGTCCTGGAATTGGTGATGTAGGCCCTCTCAACAACTTTGCAGGTATGCCGACCGCGGGGAAATGGTTACTCTCTGCTTTAATGTTGCTGGGCAGGCTAGAGCTCTTTACTGTTCTAATGCTGCTCTCCCCTCATTTCTGGAGAAAACGCTAACTAGAAGGAAAAGAGACCTTTCTTTTCTTTGATCTCGAAACCAGCTGATTTCACTAAGGCTTCCACTTCAATCTTGTCCAGATTGGTTCCCGAAACAGTCAGCAATTTGATTTTAGAGTCTGTATCCACGGACCATTCTTCAACGCTTTTTGCCTTTTCCATAAAGGGTGTTACAGTCGCTATACATCCACCGCAGTTAATATTGGTCTTATAGATGGCTTTCTTCATTTTCAGTCAGTTTTATTGCTCCATCGATTGATCTTAGTATCTTTCGAGAAGGCCTCCTAATGGCCATACAAATCTATTCATAATATAGTTCAAGCTTTGACCTTTTCAGAACTCAATTTACACGAAGATGTGCTTGCCGGATTGGATGCAATGGGGTTCGAAAAACCAACTCCGATCCAAGAAGCAGCCATCCCGACCATCATAGCCAACAAGGACCTTATCGGCTGCGCTCAGACAGGCACCGGTAAAACAGCAGCATTCTTGCTGCCATTAATGCATAAAATAGCAGAAAGCGGTGCCTCTGATGAACACATTAATACCATGATCATCTGTCCGACCAGAGAATTGGCGGTACAAATCGATCAGCAGTTGGAAGGGCTTAGCTATTTCAGCGGGATAACTTCTTTGCCAGTTTATGGTGGTGGAGATGGTGCTGGCTTTACCAGAGAAAAGAATGCCCTGGCAAAAGGGACTCACATTGTCATAGGTACTCCCGGAAAGCTAATATCTCACTTGAACCTAGGCTATGTGAAAGTTGATCAACTAAAGCATTTAGTGCTAGATGAGGCCGATCGAATGCTCGATATGGGTTTCCATGAGGATATCATGAAGATCATCAATCATCTGCCTAAAGAGCGCCAAAACCTTCTTTTCTCTGCCACCATGGCTCCGAAGATTAGGAAAATGGCCAAAGAGATACTGAACGATCCAGAAGAAATCAACATCTCAATTGCGAAGCCATCTGAAAAAATCACGCAGGCTGCTTTTTTAACCTACGATTCCCAAAAGATAGACTTGGTCAAGCACCTGCTTCGCTTTGGTGACATTCCTAGCCTTATTGTCTTTACTTCGAGAAAATCAAAGGTAAGAGACATCACTCGCGCACTGCAGAAAGAAGGCTTTCAGGCAAAAGGAATTTCAAGTGACCTAGAGCAGCTCGAAAGAGAAAGCATACTCAGAGAGTTCAAGAATAAACAGTTACCGATAATTGTCGCCACAGATGTAATCTCACGAGGTATCGATGTAGATAATATCGATATGATCATCAACTATGATGTACCTAATGATGCAGCCGACTATGTTCATAGAATTGGTAGAACAGCACGAGCAGAGTCTGAGGGTGAAGCCGTCACTTTTATCAATGAAGACGATCAGGAGAACTTCCAGAAGATTGAACAACTGATTGAGGCCGAAGTGAGAAAAGTGCCTATGCCTGACTTTCTTGGTGAAGGCCCAGAGTATAACCCAAAGAAGTTTGCTGGTCGAGGCCGCAATTCTTACGGGGGCAAAAAGAAACACTTCAAAAAGAGAAGATAAGCTCAGGTATGGTTCGCACTTGCAGTGCGAACCGGTCTTAAATTATGCAATCATCACACTTCAAGGCTAAAACAATATCAGCACTCACTACAAGCCTGCCTGTTGGCAGACAGGTGAGCGCTAGGCTGAAGGGTGCTGGAAGAGCGGAGGGAAACAACAAACCATAACAGAGCCTCCCCCTTGAAATCGGATAATCTCCTCCAACCTTCCCATCCTGAGCGAAGCGAAGGAACTTATCTTAATACATAGGCCCTTCGTATCCTCAGGGTAAAAAGAGGGGTGGTCAATATTCCCTCCATCTGGTTCGCACTTGAAGTGCGGACCGATCTTAAGTTATGTAATCATCACATTAAAGCATAAAATAAAACCAGCACCTTACACCTTTATCAGACGCAAAATGCTGGTTAATAATTGAGTTAAATATTCCCTATTCGTATCTCAAAGAATCCACTGGATTAAGTCTTGCAGACTTAATTGTTTGGAAACTTATGGTCAATAGTGCTACTGCCATAACAGCTAAGAGTGCCAAGCCAAATACGGAAATATCGATGGCCGTTCTGTATTCAAAGCCTTGCAACCACTTGTCCATTGCGAAGTAAATGATCGGCCAGGCGATTACATTAGCAATAAGAATCAAGCCAATAAACTCTTTCGAAAGCATGTAGAATACTCCTTGCACCGAAGCACCCAGAACTTTTCGAATACCTATCTCTTTGGTCTTTTGCATTGCAGTAAACGCTGATAGTCCAAACAGCCCTAGACAACCAATCAGGATGGCCAGGACGGAAAAGACAGAAAACATGGCCTGAAACTGCTGTTCCGACTTATACTGATTATTGAAGAACTCATCAAGGAAGAAAAAGTCAAATGGGTTAGCCGAATAAGTGATGCTCCACTGCCTTTCAATAGCAGCCAATGCATCTGGGATTGAGCCATCAACTCTAAATAGAAAGTACTCTGCCCACTGTGGATCTAGTAAGAAGATAGAAGGTGCTGCTTTTACTCTTAAAGACTCATGGTTATAGTCCTCCACTACACCGATTACAATTGCAGTAGCACCGAAATTCTCAACAACAACGGCTTGATTAATGATGTCTTCAGGATTATCATAGCCTAGTAATGGCACCGATGAGCGACTCACCAAAACAGCAGTATCTCTATCATTAGGAAAGTCCCTTGAAAAATTACGGCCTGCAATGATTTCCATTCCTAAGGTCTCAATCAAGCCATAATCGCCCCCTACTGCATCCATCGGATGTACTTGACCTGCCTGTTGATTGTAAGCCCTAACTGCACCTTTAAATCTGATCTTCTTTCCTGGCACCATTCCACTACTAGATACTGACTTAATATTTGCATTTGCTCGAAGTTGCTCTTGGAAAGTCTCCAGGTTTCGGTTTCTAACTGTCCTACTTGTATCAGCAATAGCAGCCCGTTCGACAACGATCGTCTGCTCTAAGTCAAAACCTAAGTCAGCAGACTGCATATATTTCATTTGCTTAGAAACCGTGAGCGTACCCACAATCAATGCAGCTGAAGTAGCGAACTGAAAGATGACCAATCCCTTTCTAAGCAATACCCCTGTACTAGAGTTTCTAAACTTACCTTTGAGTGTGCTCACCGGCTTGAAAGACGACAGTACCATTGCAGGGTAAAAGCCCGATACAATTGAACCGAATAAAAAGACAGCTCCTAATAGCAACCATAAGGATTGGTTCTGCCAAATGACAACACTGTCAGGGATACCGCTGATAACATAGAAAGACGGCAATGCCAAGGCCACAATACCCAAGGCTAGTACAACTGCCAGAAGATTAACAATCACGGATTCAAAGAGAAACTGCCTGATGAGTTGGGCACGTAATGAACCCAGAACTTTTCGGATTCCAACTTCTCGCGCACGATCGAGTGATCTCGAAGTAGCAAGGTTTACATAATTAACCCAAGCGATCACCACTATAAAGATGGCAATGATGGAAAGGAAAGTTATCGGCTCAGCACTGCCATTCAATTCTGATTCATCTGACAGGTGAGAGTCAAAGTGAATCCTGTTTAAAGGTTGTAAATGCATTACATGTCGAGCATTTTGATCCGCCAAATCTGGCATATTTCGATCGATCATTTCCGGAATTTTTGACTCCAATGCCTTGATATCAGTTCCCGGTCTTACCTTCACATAGGTATAGAAATCCTTTCTTACCCAACCTGTTTTATACCTTGTCAAGGCGCCATCCCATCGACCATAGATGGTTCCTGTAGAGATCAGCACATCATACTTTAAATGTGTATTAGCGGGAAGATCTTTAAACACGCCCGTTACCAAACAGTTTTCATTATTGAAGTCGTCATCACGTAGACGCAAACGCTTGCCTAAAGCGCTTTCATCACCAAAGTATTTCTTAGCAGTACTCTCTGAGATTACGATACTAAAAGGCTCGTTCAATGCTGTTGCGGCATCGCCTTCCACCATTTGGGCTGAGAACATGGAAAGCGTACTAGGACTCGCATAAAGGAATTTCTTGTGTTTAAGCTTCACAGGTTCCCCTGGACTCTCTTCATAGGTAATAACCACATTATTCTTTGCACCCATATTATATAGGTGTGCCCATTCGACTACTTCAGGAAAATCGTTGACCATTGTTTCTCCTACAGGCGGATAGTTTTCGGCACTATGGTAAACGAATTCACCATTGCCATATAATTCAAGACTCACCCGATACATATCATCGGAATCTTGAATGAACTTTTCATAACTGGATTCAAAGCTCACATAGTGAAAAATCAATAAGGCTCCGGCTATGCCTATAGCAAGTCCAGATATATTGATGAAGGAATAGACCCTATTCTTGAGTAGGGCCCTAAGGGTAATCTTGAGATAATTTGAGAACATAACGTTTTTGTTTGAGTTGTGACCTGATAAAAGTTTCTCCTTGAGTATATATGGCCTGAACGATCGTAAAACCGTCCAGAAATAACTAATTCTTGCTTTTCTAATGCCTTTTTCCTTGACATTCAGAGCAAATTCTTCCTCTAAATCGCCTTCAATTTCTTCTAACCACAGCTCTGTGCAGAATAACTGAAGAAACCACCGAGCAATACGCGGTGGCGATGGCATGTCATTTTTGTAAGACATATGTAGGTATTGAATTCCAAATATCTTCTCTGAGTGACTTAGCTGCTTTCAATCCTTTCACACCAAAGGGTGTGATATAAAAAATCCGCTTACGCTTGCCACCCCGAACTTTGGTTGCCTCCCCTAGTCGTGAATTCAAAAAGCCTTTCTTCTCTAGTCTGTATAGTGTAGAATGAATAGCGCTCAGATTGATAGTGCGCTTGGTTCTTTGCTCGACTTCTTGCTTTACCGAAATACCATAACCCTCATCTTCTAGCATGGCGACTGTCAATAAAACCAGTTCTTCGAATTCGCCTAAGTAAGTGCCTTTCATATTTTATTATTATGTAAATAATATAACTACAATGATAGCAAATTATTTCAAATCCATAGACTCGTAATCAGTAAAGCCCCAAGTGCTCCCTTTAGACAAGTCTATATTTAATAGACTCTATTCTTTCGACTTCGTTACAGTTAAACTCATTTTTCTATCCTTTCTCCTTCCCACTCAGCGGAAATCTCTTCCACAGAGCAGTGGAATTAAAACGTTCTTCATCTTTCATTGAACCTAAAGGCGGATTCTTCAGACTTTTAGATTACCAAAAACTCAATATCATTATCATGAAGAATTTCACACTTGCCATTAGGGTATTACTCAAAAACAAGTTTTACTCCTTACTAAACATTCTTGGGCTTGCGGTTGGCCTCACAGTCGCGATCATTATTTTTCTCTTTGTACAAAGCGACATGAGCTTTGACAAACAGTTCGGAGATTATGAAAGAATCTATCGGGTTGAATCAAATTTCATTGTTGGTGAAAAGGAAGACAAGTATGCCTTTGTCTCTCAGTTTTTACCGAAAGGACTTCAGGCAGACTATCCTGAAATCGAGAACTATGTCCGTTTCAGGTCGGCCGGCAAAGTTCTCTTCGATCTAGATGGAAGAAAGTTCTATGAAAACAACATCTTCTATGCAGACACCTCCGCTTTCACAGTATTTAAGTACCCATTAGTACAAGGCGACCCGCTGACATTGCTAGATGAACCCAATGCCATTGTATTATCAGAAACGCTTGCTGACAAGTACTTCAAAGGGCAGGATGCTATGGGGCAGACTTTAAAAACTGCCACCAATCAATTCAAAGTAACGGGCATTATGAAAGATATGCCTGAGAATGTCCATATGACATATGATGCCTTCATGTCATATGAAACACTACAAACCAACAAGGAATTGCTTGCGCAGCAAGAGCAGCAAGGTGGACTTTGGACGCCTTCTGACTTTGCATATTTGGTATTTGCCAAAAACTACAACCCGCAGGATTTGAAGGATAAATTTCCTGAGTTCTATGAGAAGTATATGGCACCTATCGCCAAACTGATCAACTATCAAGGGCTCTTTACCATTGATCTTACCAATGTTGCAGACACTCATTTCAATGCGCAGCCACCACAATTTGACTTCCCTACCGGAAACAGAACGTATACCTACGCCTTCACAGCCATCGGTATTTTCATCTTACTACTTGCCTCGATCAACTATATGAACCTGGCCTCAGCTAGGTCAACGAGTCGCTCAAAAGAGGTGGGTATTCGTAAAGTAATGGGCTCAACCAAGGGTGCGCTCATCACCCAATTTCTAAGTGAATCCATCATCATTGCGCTGGTTTCATTGGTCCTTGCTTTTGGTATAGTAGCACTACTCATTAACGGCATCGGGATTGGTGATGTGATGGGTAAAACGCTCCTTTTCGAGCCATTATCCAATACGCCAATGACCTTAGGAGCCATTGGCGTCACTCTACTCATCGGTCTTTTGTCAGGTCTGTATCCAGCATTTTACCTATCAGCAGTTAGTACAATTAAGGCCCTAAAAGGAATTGCTAAAAGTGGACCAGGCAGTATGAATATGAGAAAAGGCCTAGTGGCTTTTCAATTCTTCATTTCAATTGCAGTCATTATATCCACCTTGCTCATGAAAAACCAAATTGAATTCTTGGCTGACAAGGACCTTGGTTTCAACAAAGACAATGTGGTCATTATCAATATGCAGGACACGACCATGAGCAACCGTGTTGACTTTGTTAAAGCAGAGCTGACACAAAACCCGAACATTGTCAATGTCACAGACGCCATTGTTGTTGGGGGCGATACGAACTTAGGTAACAATTTGCTTGGAGCTTCTAAGTCGCTTATTAGAGCAGAGTCGGCAGATTCCATTAGTCGCGATGATACCTACCCTGTAATGTTCGTTGGTGATGACTATGTCAAGACCATGCAGTTAGAATTAGTGGCTGGTCGAGATTTCGATAAGAATCAGCCATCAGACAGAACAACAGGCGTTTTAGTCAACGAATCCATGGTAAAAAATATGGGCTGGGCTGATCCTATAGGAAGAGAGCTCGGACTACCTATACCAGGTGTACAACCAAGCAAAGTCATTGGAGTGGTAAAAGACTTCAATGCGTTTTCACTACACACCGCTGTTGAGCCAATGGTGATGTTTCATTACGACTTCAATCCATTCTTGAAGGCCCAAGGCGCCCTACCTTCTTTCATGATTCATGTAGATGGCAAGTCTTTGAGACAGACTATGGATTTCATAGAACAAAAGTTCACTGAACTTGACCCAAGCCACCCTTTTGAATACAGATTCCTCGATGGCCGTGCAGAAGAGCTTTACCGTGAGGATGCTAGACAAAGTAAACTTACTGGACTTCTCTCCTACATCTGCATCTTTATCTCATGTCTTGGACTACTCGGACTTGCATCCTTCAGTACTTCACAGCGCATTAAGGAGATTGGGGTTCGCAAGGTGCTAGGCGCCTCTATTTTCCAATTGGTTTACATGATTTTCAAAGATGTTTTGGTGCTCATCATCATTGGTTTTGTGATCTCTATTCCAGTCTCATACTACATTATAGAGCAGTGGCTTCAAGAATTTGCCTATCAGATGCCTTTGGCACAAATGCTCGCTTTTGCGGCTATCCTATCTGGTGTTCTTTCAGTTGTGGTTGCCTTCCTCACTGTGAGTTATCACTCACTAAGAGCGGCTAGTCAAAACCCTGTGAGGGCATTGAGATACGAATAAGAGTTTACCTCTAATTATTTAGGCCGTTTCCTTTCACTAGGAGCGGCCTTTTTTCATGTACGTTATCGTTCATAATCGAGTTCGAATACGCACATAAACCTCCCTTGTAGAACGCTCAATAATTCAAAAATCAGCGTTAACGAGCATATTAGCCATATATCATTTTTTGGTATGCTTCATGTTATTGTTGATGCGTTAACAAAGGCAACCTCTCATATGAAGAATATCGCTTACGCAATTCGTGTACTGCTTCGCAACAAGTTTTACTCTTTCCTCAATATTTTCGGACTTGCTATTGGCCTAGCGGTCAGTATAATCATCATGCTCTATGTACAGAGTGATTACAATTATGACAAGTCGCACGAGAATTGGGATCAAGTCTATCGTGTTGAATCCAAGTTCTACATCCCTCCTAAGAATGATGAGTTTGCACTCACTTCCACTGCTCTAGCAGAGACAATGCAGATGGAGTTTCCTGAAATCCTGTCTTTCACTCGGTTTCAGAACACAGGCCAAGTGCTATTTAGAATAGATGACAACAACTTCTACGTTGATGATGTCTACTTAGCCGACTCCACCACTTTCGACATTTTCACACATAAATTCATTCAAGGTGACCCAAAAACTGCACTGGTAGAACCTAACAGTTTAGTGCTTACAGAAAGCACAGCAAAAAGGCTCTTCGGAGATGTCAACCCATTAAATGAATTGGTGAAAACCGACCAGAATACCTTTACTGTAAAGGGAATCATAGAAGATGTTCCTGACAATGTACATCTGCGCTTTAATGGTCTTATTTCCTTTTCAACTGCCACTTCTGGCCAGCCACCATTGAATGCACAACAACGATCTGGGGCACTCTGGAACATTGCGCTGTACTCTTATGTGAAGCTACCCAAGGGTTATGATGTAAATGTCATTTACAATAAGTTCCCCGAGTTCTTCGACAAGTACATGGCACCAATCGCTCAACTTGCACCATCGCTAAGAGAGGCCTCTTTCTCTCCAAGACTTGTTCCACTTAATGAGGTTCATTTCAACTCTAAAGTTCAGTATGACCTGCCGACAGGTAATAAAGCGTACACCAATGCATTTATGGCCATTGGGCTTTTCGTGCTGATACTTGCCTCTATCAACTATATGAATTTGGCTACTGCCAGAGCTACAAAACGATCTAAAGAAGTTGGCATTAAAAAGGTATTAGGCTCTACAAAAGGCCGATTGATTGGTCAATTCTTGAGTGAATCTATCGTGATCACTTTCGTGTCATTAATTGTGGCCATTGTCTTAGTGAACCTACTGATTCATGGTACGGGGCTAAACGAATTATTGGATAAGCAACTCGAACTTCACTTCCTCAGCAATAACCTGTTACTATTCGGATCTCTTGGCATTACCTTGTTGATTGGTTTGTTATCAGGGCTTTACCCTGCTTTTTACCTCTCTACCATCTCAGTGTTATTGGCGATGAAGGGCTCGGTTAAGTCTGGGCCTGGTAGTCTCTTCTTAAGAAAAGTATTAGTAGCCTTTCAGTTTTTCGTGTCGATTGGTGTGGTTATCGCCACACTCCTGATGGGCAACCAAATCAATTTTATGAGGCAGAAAGACATTGGCTTTAACAAGGACAATGTAATCATCATTCCTACCAGAGATACTCTCGTTAGCAGAAGGCTCGAATTTATTCAAAATGAACTGCGTCAAAATCCTAATATCGTTGATGTAACAACTTCAACGGGGATGAATACAGGTACCTCCAATTCCGTTGGTAATCGACTGATTGGTGGTGGCCGTCAGGTGATGCAGGTTGAAGGCGCTGACACTTTAATGGTGACGGATACCTACAACATGATGAATATTGGCAAAAACTTCGTCAGAGCCATGGAAATGGAAATCATTAACGGTAGAGACTTCGATGAAAACATCCCTACCGATATCACAAATGGCGTTTTGGTAAATGAAGCCATGGTAGAAAGAATGGGGTGGGATAACCCAATTGGTAAGAAGGTTCAAAATGCTGGGCCCAATGTTCCTACCTTCCGCGTGATTGGCGTAGTGAAAGATTTTCATGCCTTCTCTTTGCATGTGAAAGTCGAACCAACATTGATATTTAGATACGAAAGATTTGCGACTATCACTCAGATACAGCCTGCCGTGGTAATACATGCTAAAGCAGGCACGCTACAAGAGACGCTGAACTATTTGGAAACTCGTTATGCCGAACTTGACCCAAGCCATCCGTTCGAATATGGCCTATTGGATAATCAGGCAGACTTGCTTTACAAGTCTGATAAGAAGCAAAGCAGGCTAACAGCCATTCTATCTTATATCTGTATTCTAATCTCCTGTCTTGGACTTCTAGGACTATCATCCTATACCACTGCCACTCGTATCAAGGAGATTGGTGTAAGGAAAGTATTGGGTGCTTCAGTATTCCAACTGGTATTTATGATCTTCAGAGACATTATGATTTTGGTGATTGTGGGCTTTGTAATAGCTGCGCCAATCGCGTATCTACTGATAGAAGATTGGCTGCAGGTCTTCCAATACACAATGGACCTCTCCACTGTAATTGTGAGTGCAGCGGCCATTGCGGGCATCATGGCCTTGGTCATTGCCTTCCTAACGGTGAGTTTCCACTCGCTAAAAGCGGCAAACCAAAATCCAGTGAAAGCATTACGTTACGAATAAAAATTAGAGAAAATAAACTTAGTATCGTCATTCTCACGAACCTGCCTGTCGGCAGACAGGGGCGGAAATCTCAAAATCAATGGCACCAAGCCTGAAGGAGATTCCCATTTTCATGGGAATGACGTTCTTTTTTTAACTTTTGAAACAACCCCAATTTTTATACTTTCACGAAATGTTCGATGGCCTGGGGTTTTCCAAATCACTAAATGAAGATACTTTTGATCAATGGTTGGTCAATGGTAGAGAAAGCAAGATCAACTATGAGTATATGCTTGTGCTTTGGGAAGAAGGCGAACAGGACTACTGTCCGGTTTATCTAGAACAGAGAAGTGAAATTGAAGCTTATCAAGACGGTCACTCGATTGTTGTAGCCGCTTACCACCTATTTTCAGAAACTAAGATTAGCCTGCATACGGCTTAGGAAGGGATTAACTACGTTGATCCCGTGTGGGTGGCCTACAATGAACCCTGCTGAGCAAGGTCAGCTTACAGGGGATTACTCATACCCACTGGCATGCGCTCAACCCCTCGTGAATCTTCGCTGCGCTACGATTTCGAACCCAAGGGTTCTCACCACCCAGGCAAAATAAAAGAGCTCCAAAAATTTGGAGCTCTTTTATTTTGCGGAGAGAGGGGGATTCGAACCCCCGGTACGGTTTCCCGCACGCATGTTTAGCAAACATGTGGTTTCAGCCACTCACCCACCTCTCCGTGGATTCTTACTGAATTTGCTTTGTTGCCAAATGCGCTGTGAATTTAAAGAAAAAACCTTTTAAACTCGGGTCATTTGACAAAGAAAAAGCCAGTCATAAACCAGCTTTTTTGTGTCGGGGTGGCAGGATTCGAACCTGCGACCTCCTCGTCCCAAACGAGGCGCGATGACCGGGCTACGCTACACCCCGAGCCCTATGATTTGAGATGTAACTCCCAAATCGGAGTGCAAATATAGAGGGATTTTTTGTTTTGCAATAGAGGCTGAACGATAAAATTTCAGATTTTTTAATGCCTTCAAAATTCAATAATGATACAGCTTGAAAGTCAGCCAAATCCGCCACCTAGTTATCGCTAATTGCCGTGTTTATAAAATCCAGTAATGGCACAATGGCAAGGTAAGACTCCACCACCATTTCACTGAAGCCCGAGGCATAAACATCCTTTCTTGTGATTTGCCTGAAGGCAGCGAGACTCTTGAGTCTCAATAGCTCAATATGCTCATGGTCTTTTGGATAACCCTTAGGAGTAGTTTTGAGAGTATCCCGCTTATAGAGCTCGAAAGCATTCACAAAGGCGTCAGAGTTTAATATACCTGAGAGTTTGTCTCCCTCATAGTCAATCTCCATTCGCACCTTCTTCAAACGCTCACTATCCGGATGCCATAAGCCCCCAGCAATTTCTGTCTCTCGGACACCTAGGCCAACATAAAAGTCTGCCAGTCCCTTGCCATAACCAAAAACCACCCCGAAGTGATCCTTATAAGTAGGACGATCGGGATGAAACATTAGGTTGTTATTAATCCTACTGATGGCCCTTCGTGCATTGGGCTGCACAATTCTTGGATCTACACGTGTGATTTCCTCTAGAATAGGATCGAAAAGCGCTACTACCTCGTCTTTCGTGTCTTGATACCAAGAACGGTTCTTGTCCATCCACTCCTTGGAGTTATTCGCTGAAAGCGCCTCTAGAAACTTGAAAATATTCTGTTTTGCCATAAAATGGATACTAGTCTATACGAGACAAGCCATTCAAATCCGTTGTCAGGTACTCTGTCATAACATCAAAGAATGGCCTCAGTGCTACGAAAGTACTCAAAGCCTCTTTTAAGAAGTTAGGGCTCAGCACCTCCTTGTCACTAAAGTCTCGAAAGACATACATTGACTTGTGCCTCAATAAGTCTATAGCGGGATGCTCCTTGTCAAAACCTTTAGGCGCTGTCTTAACCTGCTCACCTTGCAGCGCACCAAACACCTTCTTGAAAGCCGGATCATTCAAAACTGACCTTAAAGGCTGATCATCTTGAGCAATTTGATCTCGTATGAGCTTTAGATCTTCAGGCACAGGCCCATAGAATCCGCCCCCAATCACGGTTTGCCCAGGTTTTAAGTGAAAGTAATAGCCCCCGCGTAAATGTGGTTTCTGTCTGGAGAAACTACCTGCCCAACGCGGGTTATAGGGAGATTTATCTTTTGAGAAGCGGACATCTCTGTACACCCGCATCATGCTTTTCTTACCACTGACGGTAGTAATATCATCGTGTTCTTTCAGGCCCTGCAGCATTGCCTCCGCAAAGTCAGTAGCATTTAGATGCTCATCTTGGTACCAGGGTTTGTTCTCATTAAACCAGTCTCTGTTATTGTTTTCAGTCAACTGGTTTAAAAAATCGAATGAGGACTTATTGATTTGTGCCATTGATTAAGGTTGTTTAATTATTGAATCTTCCAGATATAAGAACGTTCGATCACAGTGTATTGGGACAAAACCGAATCATTAAGATAATGGTTTCTAAAGTCCGTTCTATACCAAAGAAAAATAGATGAACATTCGACTGTCTTTTTCGCATGATTGACAATGAATTCTGATGCCGAAAAACTAGCCTCAGCATCACTCAATTGTTGGTCAATTTTCTCACTGGAATAGAAGGCAATCGGAGGACAAGAAACACTCCCACAATTGAGCGCAAAGTGGACGCGATAGTCCATCTTTTCTATCATCAATTTCAACCTCAAATCACCATCTGAAAATTGCCTTGGTTTGTTGTTTTTACGAGGACCATTCTTCCTCAAAATACCATGCTCAATATCGTCTAAAGAAAAGGACAAATCTCCAATCACAAGGAGCTCATCTCTGAAGAAATCTTCCTTCTCCCAAACGGACTCGCTCAATTGATTTTTAACAATTTGATAATTAGTCAATCCATTGTAAACATTGATCCAAAATGCTTTTTTGTCCTTGTCATTCTCAAGGTATGACAGATCAAAAGTTTGCACATTTTTAAGGAAGCCTTCGAGCGCATCAAGTGCGTGAGACTCTCCATTCAGGTATTGGCTTAAGGCAATCTTTCCCGCTCTTGAAAATGATTGATGGTCCATCTTTATCTGTGCTTTGTATAAACGTTCGGCTCCAGCAGAGCGCTTAACTCAGTCACCATTTCATCCGTCAACTGAGCTGACTTGATCGTACCCAAAACGTCTTGCAACTGCTCCATATTTCGCATCCCAACGACAGCTGTTGTCACAGCTTTATTGCTCAATACCCACTGAAGTGAAGCCTGTGCCAATGAGATTTTCTCAATTGAGAATGATTTAATTTTATCTACCAGTAATTCAATCTCTTTTGTAGTGTAATTTAAGTAATCACTTGAATCTTTTCCTGCCAATAATCCACCTGCAAGACCTCCTCTCACCATCACTCCAATCTCGGCTTTGGATAAAACCTCTAGCGCCTCCTCCTCTGGCCTTCTATCTAGTAAGCTATATTGAATCATATTGCTTACAACCTGAGAATGTTGTGCGAACCTTCGAATTACATTTGGTCTAATAGAGGAAATTCCATAGTGGCGGATCAGTCCCCTCTCCTTCAATAGTTCGAACGCTTCGATGGTTTCTTCCCAGTTGTCTTCGATCATTCCACCATGCAATTGGTAAATGTCGATATAGTCTGTACCCAACCTTTTCAGACTCTTTTCAACAGCACTAAGTATGTAACTTTTTGAAGGATTCCATTCCCAATTCCGCTCCTCATCATTTGGTACATTGCCGACTTTGCTAGCCAAAACAACTTCTTTCCGAATGGGCTTTAGTGCCCTTCCTACCGTCTCTTCATTAAAGCCATTCTTGTAGATATCAGCAGTATCAAAGTAGTTGACACCAGCGTCAAAAGCAGTGTGAATCAATGTTTCATTTTCTGCATGATTTACACCAAGTGACATGCATCCAAAGCTGATCTCGGATACGTCCAAATTTGCTCGTTCGAGCCTCCTATAATTCATGATTATTCTTTGTGATCATCTTCCTCAATATAACCGTTCTCAGTCATCATAATTGCGATGGCACGAGTGGACGGAAATTGAGCACAAATGATTACTGCTACAGAGATAATTGGCACCGATAATATCATACCCAATATTCCCCAAATAGACCCCCAGAAAGAGAGTGCAATTATTACCACAAGCGGACTCAGGTTCAACGTTCTTCCCATGAGCTTTGGTTCCACATAATTGCCTACGAAAATCTGAACAACCTCTACTGTGAGGAAAACCCAGAGGAAAGGCCAAAAGGAGGCGAACTGGAAGATGGCAAAGATGGCCGGCAGTAAACTGGCCACAAGAGAACCGATATAGGGTATATAGTTCAAGATAAAGATGATAAAGGCCCAGAGCACCGGAAAGTCTACCCCATAGGCCAGCAATATGAAATAACAGACTACCGCTGTGATGAGACTGACCTGAGTTTTGACAGTAAAGTATTTATTAACCGCCTTAACGACCCGACCCAGAATCCCCATTACATTTTGCCGATTCGCCTCTTTTTTAAAGAGGTTATCCAGTTTTTGTCCGAAGTAGTTCTCTTCAATCAAAAAGAAGATCACATAAACGATTACGAGTGCAAAGTTTCCTAATACCACACTTACAGAGTTAAAAACACTCGAAATGACAGACTGATAATCAATCTTATCAATAGTCTCTTGAACATTGACCTCTGGTATATAATCGCTATTCGACTCTGTGAAGTCCTTTATTTGATCAATAAAGACCTGAAGGTTGTCATCATAGCTATCCGCATTGGCGGTAATCAGCTTTACATTTACTGAGACAATCTGGTATAGACCGTAGAGTAAGGATAGTGTTAAAATGAACGCCAGTATCCTTTGAATAATGCCTGGCAGTGCTTTTCCTCTTATTTTGATTTTGCCTACATACTTACGAGCCGTTCTAATTAGGTACCAAACGACAAGTGCCAAAACGATTGGCTCCAAAAATGCCCTAAAGTAAATAAGGCCAAAAAAGACTCCAGCGATGATTATCACCCAATAGGATGCATTTCTAAGGTTGTCTCTGGTGAAGTCTGTTTTCATAGGCAGATTGATGTTCTGAAAGTAATGAATCTCTGTTGAAAATAAAGGCATAAAAACATCAAAGATTTTTCAAATCTCATTGACTATGAAAAAGCTATTTCACTATATTTGCACTCGCTTTTGAAAAAGCCCGTTGGTCTGCTAGCTCAACTGGATAGAGCAACTGCCTTCTAAGCAGTAGGTTTCAGGTTCGAGTCCTGAGCGGATCACCCAGAAAGACACCTCCTTACCGAGGTGTCTTTTTTTTATTTCAAAAGTCTAACAATCAGAGAATTACAATAGGACAAAAAGATTCGTCTTTTCCACCCTTTATTCGTTAGGCTTACGAATCTGATTTTTATATATTGATTATCAATACATTATGAGATTCGAGTCCTGAGCGGCCCATGAGTATCAGAGAAACCTTAGAAATTCTTAATAAAAACAAATCTAGCAGGCTGTATTCACAGACCCAAGCTGAATTACTCATTGATTTCCATTCCAAACTCTCAAAAATCACAGTTGATCACATAAATGAGGAATTAGAAGCCCAGCTTCCAAACACTAACAAGGTAAACAACACACATCATGAACATAAGCCACAAGCACCTCGAAATCCCAGATAAGACCCCATTTATAAACTGTAAATTAGAAAGAGAAGAACACGCCAAGGCGTTAACAAACATAATTAAGGCCTACCCACAGGGCTTTGTTTTAGCAATAAACAATTCTTGGGGGACTGGCAAAACCACATTCATAAAAATGTGGAAAAAACACCTAGAGCTCAACGAGTTCAAAACTGTATACTTTAACGCCTGGGAAAATGATTTTGAAGATAGCCCCCTCACGGCTTTAATGGGTGAACTTCAAGAACTGACTCAAAAAACAAACGAAGTCGTTTTCAAATCAATGCTCAATAAAGCGGCAATGCTATCAAAAAATGTGGCACCCATTCTCATCAAAGCAGCAATTGACAAATTTGTAGACAGTGAAACATTGATTAAGAGCATTGAAAAGATCTCTGAGAATGCCTTCTCCGATTTTGACAAGAGCGTCAATGAGTATGTCAATAAGAAAAAATCGTTAATTGAATTCAGGGAGGAACTAACAAAGTTTATAGACTCAACTAATGGGGGAAAGCCCCTCATTTTTTTCATAGACGAACTAGATCGATGTAGACCTAATTATGCTGTCTCAATTCTGGAACAGATAAAGCACTTCTTTGGTGTTAAAAACATAGTCTTTATTCTTTCGATCGACAAAACCCAACTCGCTCATGCAGTGAGAGGAGCCTATGGGAGTGAGAAAATAGATGCAGAAGACTATTTAAAAAGGTTTATACATCTCGAATATAACTTACCTGCTCCCCCTTCAAGACTTTACCATCGATATCTCTACGACTACTATGATTTTGATGGCTTCTTCCTTTCCGATGGAAGAAAAAAACATAGAAATCTACCCATGGAAAAGGACCAATTCCTCCAGACTTGTCAGATCTTATTTTCGAATAGTGACGTCAAACTAAGGGATCAAGAGAAGATATTTGCTCTGACCAGAATTGCATTGGGAGGCTTCACAGATAATGTTTTTACTATCCCAAGAACTCTCATTTTTTTGGTTTATCTAAAGATTCTTCATGAAAGCTTCTACACTCAACTTAGGCAAGAAAATATGTCAGTTGATCAATTAACAGAAGGCATTCAATCCTTGATAAAGAATAACAGTGCTAAGATAACAGCAAGCGAGTGGGTATACATAGAGGCCTATCTTTTGCTATTTCATAATAATTTGAAATCAGACAATGAACGTTTGGCTCTTTATGACTACAACATGGAAACTAAAAGAGATGAAATTCAAATACCGGTTTCTAACACCAACTTAACTCTAACATATATATCTGCCTGGAGAAGTCTGCAAAATTTTGGCTTAAGTCATTTATCATTAAACTACTTTTTTGATAAAATTGACTTAGTGGGTGAATTAGATACTTCTGCATAACTAAGACACTAACGGCATTATGGAATACGCTAACCTCATTTACAAATTGATTCAAGGTTCCGAAAGTACGGATCACACCAGTAGCCTCTCCATTTTTGGAGAGGCTTTTTTTATGCCTTCATGCCGAAAGGCTCCCCCATATAGAGCACTCTTTAATTAAAAAATAAAAAAGGCCACCCTTGCGAGTGGCCTCATCGAGCACTTTCTAAACATTCGCTTAGTCTCAATCACATTCTTAAAACCGATCAATTACACACACAATCAACCAAAACTAATCCATGTCCGGTTTATATGATCTCAATGCTCTTCTTAATGCTTGCAGCAAACCGTCCATCCTATGTGCTTCTTCCACCATATCGTCCAGCATGGGCTTATGGCGTTTCATCACAAATGGTTCGTCACGCAATTCTCTAGCTTGTTTTTCCAGGTTGCCTAAGGTGAAAAGGAGTTCCTTTGATAGCTTAGTAACCAAGACTGGTTTGGGCTCAATCCTCCCATCAACATTCTGTTCTTCCAACTGCTCTTCCATACCCTTCTTCGATTACGCCACAAAAGTATGAAGACCAATCTCTCCTGAAATCGGGTGAATACGTAAATAAAAGAATAGGTGATTCCCTTAGAAATCTTCGAAAAGCTGGTTGTCGATAGCATAAATCACCAAACCTGCGATGTTTTTACTACCTGTCTTCTCTAATAGGTTGCGTTTGTGCGCTTCGACCGTCCTGGTACTGATAAACAATTCTTCACCAATCTCTTGATTAGATCTTTGCTTTAAGATTAAATAAAGAATCTCTTTTTCTCTTTCTGTAAGCTCAGTAACCATGCTCATTGCGGGTTGGTTTCCACGTAGCTTATTCATAATCACCTGTGTGACTTCTGGCGAATAGTACTGTCCTCCTTCTTGGACGAAGTTTATGGCCTGAATCAGCTCAGCTTTACTGGCATTCTTCAAAACATAGCCTACAACGCCTAATTGCAACATTTTCTTAATGTACTGCGCTTCATTGAACATGGTGAGTACAATCATCTTCTGCTCTGGCCTATCAAGCTTTATCTTCTTAACCAGCTCCATCCCATCCATGTGAGGCATTTGAATATCGGTTAGAATTACATCGACCTCCATGGACAATAGCCTTTCCAATGCCTCAAGCCCATTTGAAGCAGAGCCTTTGATTTCATAATCATCAGAATTCTCAAAGTACCCCTTTAGCCCATCAACAATCATGGGATGGTCATCTACGATAAAAATACTAATTCGTGTGTCCATCGTCATTCTTTTAAGGGAACTAATGCGATTACGCTGGTTCCGTGGTCGGGCCTTGAGTCAATCGTTAAACTTCCTGACAAAGCCGCAATTCTATTTTTCATGCCTGTAAGGCCATATCCTGTTTCATACAGGTCCAATTTGTTCTTATCGAAGCCCACCCCATCGTCTTCAATCATCAACTGAATATCATTCTTTACTTTGACTAACTGAACATTGACATGTGTGGCATGGGACGACTTAATCACATTGTTTAAAGCCTCCTGAGCGGTCCTATATAAGCCCAACTCCATATCAGTGGATAGCCTACCTTTGAGATTGCTATAATATTTACATTCTATTGCTGAGGATGACTCTACCTGCGCGATCAAATCCTGCAATGCACGAACAAGGCCTAATTCACCAATTGATTTCGGCATCAGTCGATGCGCAATACTTCGGGTTTCAGCAATACCCTGCTCCAAGAACTCCTTGCTCTTAGCATATCTTTCCTGACTACTTTCAGTCAACCCCGAAATCTCATCCTCGAGATACTGTAGGTTTAATGCACTCACGCTAAGTGTCTGCTGAAGCCCATCATGAATGTCTGCCGCTATCCTTCTTCTTTCATTGTCCTCGGCCTTATAAATGGCTTGATGTTGCAGCTCTTGGTTTCTTACCACCGGGCTAATATCAAATATGCAACCTTCCAAAGCGCTCAACTCACCGTTTTCGTCATAAACACCATTTCCTTGCTCCCAAAGCCACTTTTCTTTGCCTCGCTTGTCAATGATTCGGTAGATCACGCGGAAGGATTCATTCGCCTTTAGTGCTCTTTGGACCTGATCCCACATATCAATTCTGTCATCTACATGAATAAGCTCTCCGAAGGTGACATCACCCGGATCTCCGTAGAATTCATCTGAAGTATAGCCGGTTATCGCTTCGCAGGCACCATTCAAATATTGCATGGTCCATTCTTGATCGTTCAGACAACGATAGACCATTCCTGGCAGGTTGTTCACCAGGTTATTCATTCTTCGGTGACTCTCCTTTACATCGAGTTCGGCCATCTTTTTATCATGAATGTCTTCATGACTTCCTACTATCCTAACCACACTTCCATCATCGGCCCAGAGTGCCTGTCCAGTTGACTTGAACCATCGATATTCTCCGCTCTTTGTTTTCAATCTGAACTCGACTTCGTAAGGCACTCGATCGTGCATATGTCGCTCAAATCTTTCACGTGCTTCTGTAGCGTCATCAGGATGCAGCATATCGAAGAAGTTATCCTTGGGAACAGGGATTTCATCTGGGCCATAACCCAATTGCTCAAACATGCGAGGCGACCAATAGGCTTTATTTTGATTAGGCTGCCAATCCCAAATACCATCTTGAGAGCCTTCAATAGCCAATTGAAAGCGCATTCTGCTATTCTGAAGCTCCAGCGTTCTTTCGGCAACTAAAGCCTCCAAGCTTTCTTCCAGCTTATTTCGGCATACCGCATTACCAATAGAATTTGCGAATGAATGGAGTAAAGATTTTTCCGGATCGGACCAACCTCGTTCCTGGTGAAAGTCCACCAGACCAAGTATTCCCCAAAAGTCACCTTCGACATTAATGGGAAACATGATCACGGACTTGCTCCCATCAAATCCCATATGGGTTTTCAAGTCATCGTTCGCCTGAGAGTAAACTAATTCATAGTGATGACCCTTTATTAAGGACGACAAAATCTCACCCAGCAACTCCCCCTTTACATTTTGATTCCTCGCATAACGCTCGGCTCTTGCATGTGGCGTCCAGGCATACTTCATAGAAGTTAGAAAACCTCCTTGATCGTCATGATGGTTAACAGTAACAAAGCCTGCATCGACTCCTAAAGGCTGTGATAATTCTTTGATTGCCAGATTGATACCCAAATCGAGACTTTCGGCAATGAGTGCGTTTGTTGCGTTCGCAACACCCAATACCAGATCATCCGTATTTTGAGAAGTCGTCTTCAATTGGCCAGCATCAAATAATAAGTTACTTAGATAAAAATAAAGAATAACTGGTTTTAAAGTGTAGCCGCCCTTCACATTAATTAACAATCTTTAACTACCAGATACCGTAAGCTATTTATGAATGGTATTTATAAAGTTCAGAGCTTGATTATATTTGCTCGTTCGAAGATTTAAAGCATGACTTGGTTTAAGAGTATTGGAATGATTGAGGGGATTTTTGTTGGCCTCTTTATAGTCGCATATCTCGTCTATATATTTCGCCTTATTCGCTTGGCGAAGCGTATGAACACCACTTTTCGACCACTTCTTTTCAAGATCCTTCTAAGATCATTGGCATTATCACTGTTGATCATTGCACTACTCGGCCCTTCCTTTGGAGAGACCACCAAAGAAGTTAAATCAGAGGGCAAAGACATTTACGTAGCAGTTGACTTGTCGCAATCAATGAATGCCTTTGACGTTCAACCCACAAGGTTGGAGAAGGTCAAGTATGAGCTAAAGAAAATCATTGAGGCATTCAACTCAGACCGAATCGGTTTAATCATTTTCTCCTCTGAGGCATTTGTTCAATGTCCCCTCACCTATGATCAAAGTGCTTTAAACTTGTTTGTTAATACACTAAACACCGGCCTGGTGCCGAATGCGGGAACAGACTTTGGCTCTCCGATCAATATCGCATTAGAAAAACTCGAGGACACTGAAGCCTCAGTCACACAACAAAAAGCTCAAATCATATTGATGATCAGCGATGGCGAAGACTTCGGTGACGAAACCCAAGACGCAGTTGAAAAAGTCGTTAAGTCCGGTATTCAGTTATTTGCCTTGGGCGTTGGCACAGAGACTGGTTCTAAAATCAGACAAGGCAATGGCTTTAAGAGAGATAGACAAGGTGCGGAAGTAGTAACAAAACTGAATTCAAAGTCGTTGAGAAAACTGGCAGCAGACACTGGTGGCAAATACTTCGAAATTAATGAAGATCAAAACGATGTTAATCGATTGATTCGTGCCATTAACGAAGTAGAAGGCGAACTCAGAGACGCTCGCGTGATTGATGCTTCGGCCAACAAATTTTATTATTTCCTACTGGGAGCAATTGCCCTCATGGTACTTGATGCCATGATTAGAAGAAAGACATTAAGGATATGAAGTATTTATTAAGCATAGTTCTTCTTTTTACTAGTGTTACAGACCCTGTAACCAAAATTGCTAAATCTAATAAGCTAAAAAAGGAAGCCAGCACAGCTTATGCCGATGGAAATTTCCAAGAGGCCATATCATCCTACCAAATGCTGTTAGACTCAATGGAAGTCGAAGATGATAAGGCAAGGCTCAATCTCGCCAATGCGGCTTACATCATGTCTTATGGGGGCGAAAACATGGGTTTACTGAGCGAAATTAGCTCAGGAGAAACAATGGTCGAAGACACCGCAGCTCTAAATGCTATTAGCGATGACATCAGGTTTTTCGACATTGCTGATTCAAATTACAAAAGAGTGAAAGATGGTGCTGACAAGTCTTTGGCATCCATGGCGCACAATCAATTAGGGATCATTTCCTATAAGATGGGAGAGCAATCACCAGATGAAAAAGAATCTTTTACTCAATCAGCACTAAGTAATTTCAAGCAGGCACTGCTTAAAAACCCCAAAAACGATCAGGCCAGATATAACTACGAGCTTCTTAAGAAGTTGATCCGCCAGCAGCAAGAGCAGGAACAAGAACAAAAAGATCAGGAGCAAAAGGAAGATCAAAAACAAGATCAGGAAAAGAAAGATCAAGAGCAGAAGGATCAACAAAAGCAAGATCAGAAGAACGAGAACCAAGAAAAGCAAGATCAGGAAAAGCAGGAGCAACAAGAGCAACAGCAAAACCAAGATCAGAAACAACAGCAAGAAGAGGGTAAAGAAAATCAGGAGCAGAAAGAGGGAGAGCAAAAAGAAGACCCTCTGGAAAAGCTCAAAGAAAAGCTCAAGGAAATGAACATCCCTCTGGAAAAAGCTCAGATGATTCTTGAGGCAATGAAGAACAACGAGACCCAATACGTTCAACAGAAAAAGCGCAAAGCCACAGAGCGCAAACGTTCAGACAAACCAGATTGGTAGGATTAGGTGATTAGGTGATTAGGTGATTAGGTGATTAGGTGATTAGGTGATTAGGTGATTAGGTGATTAGGTGATTAGGTGATTAGGTGATTAGG
>NZ_JAGFMD010000011.1 GCF_017592825.1 Roseivirga sp. E12
ACCGTAACAGATGTTGATGACACTGATCCAGTCTTTACTTCGGCCACTACAGCCAGCTTTGTAGAGAATGGAACGGGTACGGCCTACACTGCTGTAGCTACAGATGCTAATGCGATTACTTATAGTCTTGGTACCAGTAATGACGAAAGCTTATTCGATATTGATGGATCTACAGGAGCAGTGACCTTCAAAAGTTCACCAGACTTTGAGAGTCCAGCTGATGCTGATGCCGATAATGCCTATGTGCTAGAAGTCAAAGCAAACGATGGTATCAATACAGCCTCTCAAACAGTGACTATAACTGTTACCAATGATCCTGAGGCATTATTAAGAGTGACTGGAGATCTTACCGTACCAAACACCGCTCTAGGTCTCGAATCGACTTTTGATGTCACTATTCATAACGATGGTGACGCTGAGTTATCAATAACCTCTATCAGTTTTCCGACAGCATTTATTGGAAGTAACCTGCTTACTGTAGCTGCAATGAGCAGTGAAACATTGACTATTACTTTTTCACCAACAGAAGCTATTGTCTATAGTGGAGATATTGTTATAACCACTAACGGAGGAGTAGCGACACTGTCTGTGACTGCTGCTGGGGAGATAATTACTTCTATCGCTGATGACAAGCTAGATGAAAAATCAATCGTTTTATATCCTAATCCAGCAAGTGATGTACTCTATGTTGATTTGAGCGAAGTGTTGCTACCTATTAAGACTGTAGAACTGGTTAACTCAAGTGGACTTAAATCGCACTTGATTACTAATCCAACTGAAAAGATTATCCGGATTGATATAAGGCCGTTCACCAGTGGGGTTTATCTACTAAGAGTCTCTGATGGTAATTCAGTAGTGATAAAGAAAGTGATTATTAAAAGATAGAATGAATGAATTTTTTAAAGCGTTTTAAATCCTCTTTACTGGGTTTAATAATTACCGTTTCAATTGTTGGCTGTGGGTCTGGAACAACTGACCCAAGTTTGCAAGACTTGGCTTTTGAAAAGTTGGCTGGTAGTTGGTCCATGCCGGCTAATGGTGGTGTCTTGCTGGATGGTCAAGATGTAAGCCTAAACTATCCAGGTTTCTCACTATCCTTTACCGATGGAGGATATCAAACCACAAATGGGGGCGATCTGTTTAGAGCAAGTGGTACATGGACATGGACGAATGAAAATGCCCAAACGCTGACACTTGACACAGGGGAAGAGGTTACTATACAGAATCTAACCGAGACGCAGTTTCGCTTCACTTTCTTCCATCAGGGGAGTGTAGCTGCAGGTATTAGGGGCAACTACACTATTAATGTAAATAAGTAACGGTCAAATGATTTAGGAGGAGGGGTAAATGAATCAATTCGACCTCCATAAATCTGTAAGAATACCGTTGTTGTTACTTCCGCCACTTACCCATAGATTACTGTTGAACAGGAATGTTGCCATGTTGTCCCGCACATCAAAGATGGGTGAGGAGTTATGCTGGGTCCAGGAAAGCCCATCGGGTGAAGTCCATACATCATTGAACCTGTTACCTCCTGTATCCTCTCCACCAATTACCCAAAGCAAGTCGTTATAGGCTTCTGCCGAGTGAATCCAGCGTGCAGAGAATGTACTTCCTGAAAGAGTTATTTGAGACCAACTGATTCCATCAGAACTTGTCCAAATATCATTGTGAGGACTTAATTGTGAACCATCCAATGAGGCTCCACCTATTAGCACCATATTCCCATTGAAGCTAGTTACAGTATGTCCTTGCCTAGCAGAGAAGATAGTTCCTGTGGTATTGACCTGAGTCCAGTTGATGCCATCAGTACTATTCCAAACTTCATTTTTAAATGTTCCGTCACTTCCACCAATCACCCAGACTTTACTATCGAAAACCAAGGCGGCATGATCTGCCCGTATTCCAAAAATCCCTTGTGTATTTTCTTGTGCCCAGGTCGATCCATCTGTGCTTGACCAAATTTCATTGGTTCTACCATTGTCAGTGAACCCACCAATTACCCAGATTTTATTGTTAAACACTACTGCCTGGTGTGCGTTTCTTGGGGTAAAGATATTTCCAGTTGGTGTTACCTGTGTCCAGGTTATTCCATCTGCACTTGACCAAACTTCATTGATTCTATCCGTTCCTCTAATACCTCCAATGGACCACATCTTACCATTAAAGTCTACGATTTGATGATCGTAAACACCTCCAAAGGCTACGCTGGCACTCACCTGTGTCCAGGAGACCTCGAAAATATCATTGAGGTTTACTGTGATGATTGACGTTTGCTCGAGAGGACTGTTGCTTACGTTGACCGTTGCTGTGAGAGTAGGATTAGTTTCAAAATCAAATATTGAAGCGTCTGCCACAGTCAGGGCTCCGGTTGATGCATCTATCGCAAATGCTCCTGAGACACTCTCGTTGACAATAGCGAATGACGCTGTACCCAAATCGGTAGTGGCACTGACCGTAACGACAGCATCTCCATTGGTTGGATTCTCATCCATACCTACAGTTTCATCCTGAGTAGTCAAAGTCTCTAAAAGGTTGTTAAGCGATACGGCTATCGTTGCATTATCATTGATATCTCCAATTGTTGCGGTAGCTACCATGTTCATTGTTGGGTTTACCTCAAAATCAAAAAGAGAAGCATTGGCTACTGTGATTTGACCAGTAGAAGCATTGATTTCAAAAGCTCCGCTAGGTGTTTGCGATGTGATAGAAAATACCGGATTGCCTCCAGTGGCAGTTGGGTCTAAGCTGGCAACAGTTTGTCCAGCACTTGGGTTTTCATCGATTGAGATGTTTATATCCGCTATCGAGATAGTAGGATCTGGATCCTTATTGTCACAGCTGACGAGTACGATTGACAATATGAATAGGAGAAAAACTGCCTTTAATAGTTTCATCTTCAGAATAGATTAAAAAGTTTGAACCTATAATTTAAATAAGAATATATATAGAATACAACTATTATAGTTTGATAACTACTTCACCTTGAGGTGAATGAACTTCATGTTGTGTTGTCTATTGGCCATTGGCTGTGCTCGTTTGAAGCTTGATATTACAACTTAAGATGCCTTTGTGACATCTTGTGACATTCGTTTACCCTTCCATGACAAACCCTTGTTAAAACCCCCGTTCATTTGAATAAGAATTCGCACAAAGGTTATCGCGAAGACTTATGAAGATCAAAACAACAAAAACTCAAAAACAACGAAAATGAAAAAGCAAATCACAAAAGCAGTAGCAGCCATAGTTTTATTGGCTAGTGGATTCTTGGTTTCAGCTAACGAATCAGAAAGAGAGATCTCATTGTCAACTGAAAATCAAAAAGCAGTTGTCCTTAAAATGAACAATATCAAAGCTGGTACCCAAATCTCTTTAAGAGACGAAAATGGTAAGCTGTTGTTTGAAGACAAAGCAGATGCCAATCAGTACGGTAAAGTTTTCAACTTGTCACTTTTAGAAAAAGGCCAATTGCAGTTGGAAATTGAAAACGAAGAGACGCTTGAGATCATGGCAATTGAAGTTACCGAGAGCTCAGCTTCAATAATGGCTGGTAGCGAGAAAGTATTTCAAAAGCCAATTGTAAAGCATAATGGCGAGTCTATGAAAATTTATTTCGGAGAAGGAGAGTCTGGCATGAAAATTACTGTCTTAGACCAATACGGAGATGTTGCCTTCAAGGACAAGGTAGAGGCAGGTAGTGCCTTGAAACGATACGATGTGTCTAAGCTATCAGGAAAATATAATATTCAGTTTACTGCAGACGGCAGAAGCTTTTATCATACAATCACTCTAGATTAAAAGTGCAATTTTAAAATGGAGGAGCCCCGACTGAAGAGTCGGGGTTTTTTTATGCTCTGACGACAATGTGTGAAAAAAGTTACACTGTATCATATTGGAGAATAAGGTGTACGTTTTTGTACAACTAAGGAGTCATTAGAGGTTAGGTAATTTATGTAACTATTTGTAAATCAATTAATTAAATATTTTGGCACAGCCATTGAATAAAGAAAGGCAGATCTGTTGCTTTGGTCGGCAACACTAAAAGATCAAAACTCAAAATTTAACAACAAGGTCATGAACTCAATAGCATTAAACAACTTAAGCACTTTGAAGAGACGATTCGTTTTGGCGATCGGAATCTTAGTGGGAATAAGCACAATGGTACTTGCGAATCCAATTGAGGAGAAAGCAAGGTTGACAAGAGAAGAGGCTAACGAATTAATTTCCGTTATAAAAGAAGAATTAGAAATCGCTACCTACGAACCAGCATTGGTTTTCGATGAAGAAGGTATGTTCGAGGAGGTTCAGCCACTTCAGATAATCAAAGTATACGATAACAACGATGAGCTTCTTTTGGAAGCCCCAATCAGAAAGTTACAACAGTCCAAGAATAAGCATTTGAGAAAGCTTTTGAATGCAAGTGATTTCTTGACAGAGTATGAGAATACTAAATATTACAGATTGGATTTATAAGGTTAATAACTCCATAAAAAAACGGGCACTCATTGAGTGTCCGTTTTTGTTTAAAGAGACATGTGACAGTCTTACAAAAAAGAGGGCCACCAAATTAATGGAGACCCTCTTTCGAATTTTACTGAGTGTTTGAATAATCTCAGATGTTTAGGGTAATACAATTATAGTATAGGTTTAGGAACCTACCAAATTGCAAAAGTGTCTCTAAAGGCTCCATTCAATGTTTTTGTAGATAAATGACTTTCAATTGAGTGTGAACGACAGGATAGTATATGTACAAACATTAGATTTTTTTGCATTAGAAATCCCTCACAAGCTTAAAACAAAAAAGGCCATCATTATTGATGACCTTTGTTACTGAATATCTTATGACTTAGCAATGCTCTTCGAACACATCTGCTAAATGATTACCAATAACCTCGGCAGATCTACCTTCAATATGGTGTCTCTCTACGAAGTGAACTAGTTCACCATCTTTAAATAGGGCCACAGAAGGAGAAGAAGGAGGGAACGGTAAATGGAACTCTCTTACCTTCTCTGTTGCTTCAATATCACCACCAGCGAAAACAGTCGTCAAATTATCAGGCGCTTTGTCAGCTAACTTCAGGGCCATTTTCACACCTGGTCTCGCAGTTCCTGCTGCACAACCACATACAGAGTTGATTACAACTAATGAAGTGCCTTTGTGATCTCCTAGATGCGCTTCAACAGCATCTGCAGTTTTTAGCTCGGTAAAGCCCGCTTCGGTTAATTCTTCTCTGAAAGGGACTAATAAATGTTCTGGATACATATCTCTAATTTTTAATTTCTGTTCTTACATGAAGCCTAGCTCTAATTGAGCTTCTTCTGACATCATTTCTTGAGTATAAGGTGGGTCGAATGTCAATTCAATTTCGACATCACTCACCCCCTCAATTTTCTGAATAGCTTGTTTCGTTTCTTCCGGTATTACTTCTGCCGCTGGGCAAGAAGGAGAGGTAAGTGTCATTAGTACATAAACGTTGTTGACCGGAAACACATTTATCTCATAAATCAACCCTAACTCGTAAATGTCAACAGGTATTTCAGGATCATAAACTGTCTTGATCGCTGCAACAACTTCGTCTCTCAAGTTTTCTTTTATTCCTTCAGCCATTTTAAGCGTTTTGCGTTTTGGTAGAAAAAGCCAATCCGTAGATTTTCATTTGTTTCATCATTGCGCCAAAGCCATTGGACCTTTGGGTTCCAATAAATCTGTTTAAGCCGATTTTATCGATGAAGTAAAGGTCGGCATCTATGATGTCCTGAGGGCTCTTATCAGAGAGTATTCTTACTAATAAGCTCACAAGACCTTTGGTGATCGCAGTATTACTATCGGCCTCAAACTTTACTTTACCCTCGTCCAAGCCGGCCTTTAGCCAAACCTTGGACTGACAGCCTTTCACAATGTTGTCTTCAGTTTTGTTGTCTTCACCCATTTCAGGAAGTCGCTCACCAAGTTCCATAATATAGCTTATGGTCATTTCCATATCGCCATCAAGCATAGAAAACTCATCTATGATCTCGTCCTGTATGTCTTGAATCGATTCGCTCATTACTTGAATTTGGTAATAATGTCTTTCAAAGCCACGATGAAAGTGTCTATCTCAGCTTTGGTATTGTAAACCGAAAATGAAGCCCTTGCAGTTCCTTCAATGCAGAAGTGATCCATCAGAGGCTGGGTACAATGATGCCCTGTCCTCACAGCAATACCCTTTGCATCTAACCACATTCCTAGGTCAAAATGGTGGATGCCTTCTACTTCAAAAGAGATAACACTAACCTTTTGCTGAGCGGTACCAATTATTCGAACGCCATCAATCTGCGATAGCTTTTCTGTACCATATTCAAGCAACTCATGTTCGTATGCTGCAATATTATCTTTGCCAAGTTCTTGTATAAAGTCAATGGCCTCCTTAAACGCGATAACATTAGCGATGTCAGGTGTGCCTGCCTCGAACTTATAGGGTATGTCGTTGTAAGTAGTTCCTTTGAATGAGACGTCTTTGATCATTTCACCACCGCCTTGATAAGGAGGGGTTTTCTCAAGGACACTTCTCTTTCCATAAAGGACACCAAGGCCAGTAGGGCCGTACATTTTGTGTGCTGAAAAGGCGAAGAAGTCAACATTCAAATCTTCAACGTCAACCTCTAAATGAGAAGTAGACTGGGCACCATCAATAAGCACTTTAGCACCAACGGCATGCGCCATTGCAGTAATTTCTTTGACCGGATTGACAGTGCCGAGCGTATTAGACGCGTGGTTAAAGGCAACCATCTTAGTCTTGTCTGTGATGAGCTTTTCGACCTCTGAGAGAATGAGCTCTCCAGCCTCATTAATAGGCATTACTTTAAGAATTGCACCCTTTTCCTCACAGATCATTTGCCAAGGAACTATATTGGAATGGTGCTCCATTGCAGAGATCAATACTTCATCACCTTCGCTTAGGAATTTCCTTCCCCATGAGCTAGCCACGAGGTTGATGCTTTCAGAAGTACCTTTTGTGAAGATTATTTCTTCGGCCTCATTTGCACCAATGAACGATTGAGCTGCCTTACGCGTCTCTTCAAATTTAGCTGTGGATCTTTCTGCTAGTGTATGAATACCACGGTGGATATTTGCATTATCATTTTGATAATGGTGAACTAAGGCATCAATAACTCGTTGAGGTTTTTGATTTGTAGCGGCATTATCAAAATAAATAAGAGGCTTTCCATTTACTTCTTGATGAAGTACCTGGAATTGGCTCCTTATATGTTCAATATCAATATGTTGACTAGTCAGTGTATTTGACACGATTACTTTTCCAATCTAGCTGTGATAATCTCTTCAACGTAATCTTGAATTGCCTTAATCTCAAGGTTTTCAATTATATCACTTGCGAAAGCATGTAGCAAAATAGCTCTAGCACGTTCTTTTGTAATACCTCTGGCTTGTAGATAGAACAAAGCATCTTTATCTAGCTGCCCAGTAGTACATCCATGAGAGCACTTGACATCGTCAGCCCAAATCTCTAACTGTGGCTTAGTGTTCACAGTAGCATCATTGGTCATAAGAATGTTTTTGTTGGACTGGAAGGCATTGGTTTTTTGCGCATCCTTTCTTACAAAGATTTTACCGTTGAATACTCCTTTAGACTTATCGTCCATGATGCCTTTATAAAGCTCATTAGAATATGCATTTGGCATTGTATGGTCTACAGTAGTGTGGTTGTCCACATGAGTTTTACCTCCAAGTACGTATAGCCCATTCATATGTGCTTCACATCCTTCACCGTTGAGTTTAATGTCTAAATTATTCCTAACCATTGCGCCATTTAGAGCGATGGTATTGGCAGTAAAATGACTATTTCTTTCCTGAGCCACATTCACATTAGAAATGTGATAGGTAGCATCCGCATCATTCTCAATCTTGAAATACTTGGCATGAGCATTCTCAGCCACAAATATTTCATTAACAGCATTGGTAAATGACTTAGCACTACCCAATGTGTCGAACTTTTCGAGTACCGTAACCTGAGCAGATTTACCCACAACCATGATGTTGCGCGTGTTGTAGATGGGCTGGTTTTCTGAAGCATCACTGATAAAGTATAGAGCAATTGGCTTTTCTATAACCGCATTGTCTTTTACATTAATAACCGCTCCATTTTGGCTAAAAGCTGTATTGAGAGCGATAAATGCATCTTTTTCGTAATTAGCTTGCTTGCCGAAATAGCTAGCTACATTGTCGGCATCCTTTTTAGAAGCTTGCTCAAAAGAGTTAAGCGCTAAACCTTGAACATTAATATCATCAGAGTACTCTGCAGAGAATTCTCCATTGATAAATACAATGTTGTGAGCATCTAGACTTGGAATCTTAACGCTTGCTACCTGATCTGCAGAAAGTGATGGGGTAGAAGAGGTAGACCTAAAGTCAATATTCTTCTCTAGCGCCTTAGTAAGATTTGTGAATTTATATTCCTCGTCTTTCGGAGCCGGAAACCCATTCTCTTTCAATGTCTGAAAGGCATGTTTCCTAACTTGATGGATTGCTGACTTACTTTGCCCGTTTAAGCTTTTTTCGAAAGTCTCGAATCTATCAGTTATTGCATCTAAAATAGACTGTCCTGATAATTTGTCCATTGCTTAAACTGTTGCGTCAGCCTCTTCTTTAATCCAATCGTATCCTTTAGCCTCTAATTCTAAAGCCAATTCTTTTGTTCCTGATTTAACAATACGGCCTTTGTACAGCACGTGCACATAGTCTGGTACTATATAATCAAGTAGTCTTTGATAGTGAGTAACAACGATTGTTGCGTTGTCCTTTGACTTGAGTGTGTTAACACCATTAGCCACCACCTTAAGTGCATCAATATCAAGTCCAGAATCAGTTTCATCAAGAATTGCCAGCTTCGGCTCAAGCATAGCCATTTGGAAAATCTCGTTTCTTTTCTTCTCACCTCCAGAAAATCCTTCATTGAGTGATCTGCTTAATAGAGACTGGTCAATTTCTACAAGCTTCATTTTCTCTTTCATCAATTTCAAGAAAGAAACAGCGTCCAAAGGTTTTTCGCCATGATGCTCTCTTACCTGGTTGATGGCTGTTTTCATGAAGTTGGTTGTGCTCACGCCCGGAATTTCAACAGGGTACTGAAAAGCTAGGAAGATACCTTCTCGGGCTCTTTCATCTGCATCCATTTCTAGGAGGTCTTTACCTTGGAAATCTACATCTCCACCCGTTACTTCATAGTCTTCTCTACCGGCTAGTACTGAAGCCAATGTGCTTTTTCCTGAACCGTTTGGTCCCATGATAGCGTGGATTTCTCCTGGTTTTACTTCTAAGTTGATGCCTCTGAGAATCTCTTTCTCTTCAATCCTGGCCTCTAAATTCTTTATAGATAACATTTTACTCTTTTGTCTTTTTGAAAATAGGAGAGTGCTTAGCCAACTGAACCTTCTAAGGTCAGTGCTAATAGTTTTTGAGCCTCAACGGCAAACTCCATTGGTAATTGATTCAATACTTCTTTGGCGTAACCATTAACAATTAATGCTACAGCTGATTCTTCGTCTATGCCACGTTGCTGGCAATAGAAAATTTGGTCTTCTCCGATTTTCGATGTAGTCGCTTCATGCTCTACATGAGCTGTAGAATTTTCAATATCAATGTAGGGGAATGTGTGTGCTCCACACTTATCACCCATTAATAGAGAATCGCACTGTGAGAAGTTTCTTGCATTTTCAGCACGCTTCATCACTTGCACTTGTCCACGGTAACTATTCTGAGAATAGCCTGCGGATATACCTTTTGAAACGATTCGTGATTTGGTGTTTTTACCAATGTGAATCATCTTAGTTCCAGTGTCGGCTTGCTGGTAATTGTTAGTTACCGCCACTGAGTAGAACTCACCTTGTGAATTGTCTCCCTTGAGAATACATGAAGGGTACTTCCAGGTAACAGCAGAACCTGTCTCAACTTGTGTCCAGGAAATTTTAGAGTTATCACCTTCGCAAATACCTCTTTTGGTTACAAAGTTGTAAATACCACCTTTACCATTCTTATCACCAGGGTACCAGTTTTGAACGGTTGAGTATTTAACCTCAGCATCCTTAGCCGCTTTGATTTCTACCACGGCAGCATGCAACTGGTTCTCATCTCTTTGAGGAGCAGTACAGCCTTCAAGGTAGCTTACATAAGATCCTTCGTCAGCAATAATCAATGTTCTTTCGAATTGTCCCGTGTTGGCTGCATTGATTCTGAAATAAGTAGATAATTCCATTGGGCATCTAACCCCTTTTGGAATGTAGGCGAAAGAGCCATCTGAAAATACTGCAGAGTTTAATGCTGCAAAATAGTTGTCACTAGTAGGTACTACTGTACCCATATGTTTTTTCACTAGTTCTGGGTGCTCCTTAACGGCCTCAGAAAATGAGCAGAAAATAATACCTAGTTTACCTAGTGTGTCTTTGAAGGTTGTAGCGACAGAAACAGAGTCAATCACTGCATCGACAGCGACACCTGTGAGTCTTTTTTGTTCGGTAAGTGAGATGCCAAGCTTTTCGAAAGTTGCCAACAATTCTGGATCAACTTCATCAAGTGACTTCGGCTTTACTTTTTGCTTCGGTGCAGAGTAGTAAATAAGGTCTTGATAATCGACTTTTGGGTAGTCAACATTTGGCCACTCTGGCTCCTTCATTTTTAACCATGCTCTGTAGGCATCAAGCCGCCATTCAAGTAACCACTCTGGCTCTTCTTTTTTAGCAGAAATAAAGCGCACAATTTCTTCGCTCAATCCTTTCGGAGCTTCATCTGCTTCTAAGTCTACAGTCCAGCCGAACTCATACTCTTTCGAGGTGAATTCTTCTAAAATCTGGTCGTCATTGCTCATCAAAACTTATTTAGAATGATTTCAAATACAAAGGTACAACCTAAAACTTTAACGAAAGGTTTCAGGCCTTCTTTTTTATAAATGGGATATAGAATCTATTAATTAAAAAATGTCCTTTGACTAGGCTGATAACTCGATACTTCTGCTTAATGTTTCCTCTAAAATCACGAAAGTTTCGGTACGTTCAATTCCATCTACTTTCTGAATTTTATCATGAAGAATATCCTTCAAGTGATCGGTGCTCTTGGCATAAATTCTAACGAACATACTGTAATTACCCGTGGTATAGTGGATGGAGGTTATCTCCGGTATTTTCTTTAATTGCTCTGCCACTTTTTCATAGAGTGAACTCTTAGATAAGAACACTCCAAGGAAGGAACCCACGCTATAGCCGAGGGCATTCAGGTTTAAATCTAAAGAAGCACCTTTAACCACACCCATCTTTTCTAGCTTATTCATTCTGACGTGAACAGTACCACTTGATACAAAGGCTTGCTTGGCTACTTCAGTATAGGGTTTTTTTGCATTGTGCTGCAAGAGCGAAAGAATCTTGAGGTCAACGTTATCAATTTCGTAATTATCCGGCATGATTTCTATTCTAAATTATTGAATTCATATCAAAAGTATTGATTAATTAATTAATCTGTAAATAATAAGTTCAATCATTAACGATATTATGTGTATAACATTCATTCTATTACCTTTGAAACAGTTTCAAACGTGAAACAAAAGCCATTGACACACTGTAGGATGACGAAATAGGCAGCCGTGCCCTCCTTTCCCGGGGGTGGAGAATAAGAGATAAATTAAACTACCTAAGTAAAGCTAATCTCTCCGTGAAGGTTCGAGTCCTTCTCCTACAGCCAAATGTTTTAGTATGATTAGTAATTGTCAATGATGAGTGCCTCAGCAATCAGGCGCTCATTATTAAATACACTGTAGGGTGACGAAACAGGCAGCCGTGCCCTCCTTTCTCGAGGGTGGAGGTTCTGAGATAAAGCCAATCGGCCTAATCACTCCGTGGAGGTTCGAATCCTTCTCCTACAGCATTTCAAAAAGGAAACCATTTCGGTTTCCTTTTTTTGTATACTTTCTCTGGATGAGAACCTCGGTTCGATCCCGAATTCTCGGGACACGAGGGACAGTGCGGCATGCCTTGCGTGTATGGTAATCCTTCTCCTACAGCTTAGCCCAACCTTGCCAAGGTTGGGGTTTTTAATTGTAGCTAAACCTTCCATTGGTCATTTCTCTTATATTTGGTGTTAGCCAAATTTTAATGAATGAGTACTCACCCATGGATTGCCAAATACCCAGCGGGTATCGCGACAGAAATTTCAGAAGATAGGCCTGAAAACTTACTAGAACTTTTTAACCAAGCCTTTAAAAGCTTCGGAAGTCGTGAGGCTTTTGAGAATATGGGTAAGGTGCTTACTTATCAGGAGATCAACCTGCAATCGGATTTCTTTGCAGCCTATCTCCAAAATGAAGTTAAAGTCCAGAAAGGCGATCGTATAGCTATTCAAATGCCTAATTGTCTTCAATATCCAATCGTATTGATTGGCGCCCTAAAGGCAGGTTGTATTGTAGTAAACACTAACCCCTTGTATACACCGCGCGAAATGGAGCATCAGTTTAATGATGCCGAAGTAAAAGCTATAGTGATCATTGCCAACTTTGCGCATAGCCTTCAAGAGATTCTGCATAAGACTAAAATTGAGCATGTCATTGTCACTGAGTTGGGCGATTTACTAGGAGGTCTTAAAGGTAAGCTAGTGAACTTTGTGGTGAAGAAGGTGAAGAAAATGGTTCCCGCTTATTCTTTACCTACGGCTAAGAAATTCAATGACGTCATGAAAAAAGGCGCTCGAATGAAATATACCAAGCCTGATGTACAGTCTGGTGATACTGCTTTTCTGCAGTATACTGGTGGAACCACAGGTGTGTCTAAGGGTGCCACACTTTCGCACAGCAATGTGGTGGCACATACATTCGCTATCAATAATTGGTTTAAACCATTGCTGAAAGAGGGGCAAACGGAATTAATGATAACAGCTATCCCTTTGTATCATATTTTCGCTCTTAATGTCAATTGCACCTTCATGATGCATATTGGCGCTAAGAATGTTCTGATCACCAATCCTAGGGATATGCCTGGATTTATTAAAGAACTTAAAAAGCATCCATTTACATTGTTCACTGGCGTGAATACTCTCTTCAATGGCTTGCTTAACCAACCTAATTTTAATGAGGTAGACTGGGGTCATCTTAAGGGAGCTATTGGAGGTGGCATGGCTGTCCAAGACTTTGTGGCCAAAAAATGGGAAGAGCAAACTAGCTCTCCTTTGGTAGAAGGTTACGGACTTTCAGAAACGTCTCCGGTTGCCAGTTGTAATCCTTTGGATGGGACTCACAGAATGGGAACCATAGGACTTCCGATTTCCTCAACACAATTATCTATTTGTGATGATGAAGGAAATCACCTGGCTCAGGGAGAAGTGGGGGAGATTTGTATCAAAGGTCCTCAAGTAATGAGTGGTTATTGGAATAAAGACAATTCAGGTGTTTTCTTCGAAGACGGCTGGTTCCGCACTGGAGATATTGGCCAAATGGATGCCGATGGGTTTTTCAAGATTGTTGATCGTAAGAAGGACATGATTAACGTATCTGGTTTTAACGTTTTCCCAAATGAGGTAGAGAATGTCATTGCTGACCATGAGAAAGTGTTGGAAGTAGCGGTGATCGGTATTCCGGATAAGAAGTCTTCTGAATGTGTTAAAGCCTTTGTAGTCAAAAGCGATCCTTCTTTAACAGAAGACGAGCTTAGAGACTTCTGTGAAGAGGAGCTCACGGGATATAAAAAGCCAAAGTATATCGAGTTTGTGGATGAACTACCAAAGTCAAATGTTGGGAAAATTCTCAGACGTGAGTTGAAAGAAAGAGAAGCAGCAAAGAATAGCTAATAAAAAAAGCCTCATTTGAGGCTTTTTTTATGTCATGACCTTTGGACTCAATTGTTTACTTCTGTTTCGAATATTAATACTTCTTCCTCTTTAGGCTCTTCCATTGTTATTGACCTCATATTTTCATCGTCAAGCCTAAATGCGACTCTGGCCGTCATTCTTGTTTTTACTACTTGATTCTTCTGCATCCCAGGTACCCAATTTGGTCCGTCCATGTATACGCGAAGTGCTTCTTCGCCAAGTCCACCTCCAGGATTTCTAAGCAATTCAAAGTCGCTCAAAGAACCGTCTGTGCCAACAACAAAGGTGATATAGACATTACCTTCAATGCCTTTTTGTTTCGCTTCCTGAGGATAGTTTAAGTTTTCGCCAAGGAATTTACTGTAAGCCTTCATACCTCCAGGAAAGGTGGGGTCTTGTTCAACAACAAGAAAGACTTTGTCATCTGAAGGCTTTTCATGAATTACAGAACCGACTTCATAATCGCTTCCTTCGGGTTCTACAAACATTTCAGCATCCCCACACGAAACGGCAAACGCTATGAGTACGAGTATTGAGAGTTTTTTCATAGTCGAGATAGTTTAACTAAGTAATTAAATATAGAACTAATATATTAGTTATTTTACTCAAAAAAAAGCCATACCTAGATATGGCTCAATTATCAGGAAGATACTCTACACGTTTTTACGCCTATCATGGCATAAATAGGGCAGAAGCCTGTTAAACTTGTTAGCGTAAAAATTCCTGCGGCAACAAGTGCAATTGTACCCCAGAGACTTGTTACGGTGCCGGTGGCATAGAGTGCCACTAATGCAGCTACTACCACTAGTCTTATGATTCGATCAATGGATCCCATATTCTTTTTCATAGCATTTTACTTTAAGGTTTCTATCAAAACTGAAATACCGAAAATGATGCCTGCACAAATCAGGCACACCATCAAGAACTTGATGACTTTACTTTTCATGGAATGAATTTCACCAATATGGCCAAGTTCTTATGTGACTTAAGTCACATAAGCAGGTCATTTTGATCAGGTTATTGTGAGAGGTGTCTGCTGGCTTACTTCACAAAGAGCTCCATCAACTCGTACTGAAGTCCGCCATAGTTCAATGGGTCCATGTTTCCTACTATTGCCAGCACGGTTTCTGTTTCTGGATGGATCATGAAAAATGTAATTCCCCCTACTGATCCACCGCTATGCCCATAGAATGTGTTACCACTGGGTCTATTGAATGTTCGCCAGCCAATGCCATAATTGGTTTCCATACCTGCAGTGGTTTTCTGCGATTGCATCCATTCATCTAGGGTTGACTGTTTCAAATACCCTGCCTTCATATGCGCTTGACCAAACTTGCAAAGGTCTTCAGTAGTGCCCACGAAGCCACCACCAGCCCATTTATAACTATTGTCTACATAAGGAGCGATTATAGCCTCACCATTTCGTTTCTGATAGAATTGTGTTCTGTTTGTAATGTTTTGGTCTGCATGGTCGGGCACCGTATTACGCATACCTAAAGCATCGAAAACCTCTTGTTGCATAATATTTAGAAAGTTTTTGCTAGTGAGAAAACTTGCCTGCGGTGCTGCTGCATTTTCCATGGCAGCCGAGATCAGGTTCCAGCCATAGGAAGAGTAGGAGTATTCTGTGCCTGGTTTATTGATTAAAGGATCATTAATAAATATTACAAGCCCATCAACTACATCTTCATACTTGGTACGGCTCATAAACTCAGCACCTCTATAGTGCCTGATCCCTGCTAAATGTCCTGCAAGCAGTCTCAAGGTTATGGTCTCACCCTTGTCTGGCCAAACGGGTACATATTTTTGAATCGGTTCATCCAAATCAATTTTCCCCTCTTCGTAAAGTTTGGCAAGGCCTGCCGCTGTTAAAGTTTTGGACACACTTCCTATTCTGAACTTAGATTTGGAGGGGTCTACTGGGATCTTTTTTTCACGATCGGCATAACCAAAGCCTTTGGAGTAAACGAGTTCTCCTTTTTGAGAAATAGATATACTCAGCCCGGGAACCTTGGTTTTTTCGACAAAGGCCTGCAGCTTTTCATCTGCAATCTCAGCTTTGGTTTGAGCAAGAGTTACTACAGGTAATAAGGCAAATAGGAGTATAAACAGTCTTTTCATGATGTCTTGAGTCGATGGCGGTTTCTTCAATTTACAACCATTTTAGCATTTATGCTGTCAAATGGGCGAAGGCCATTTCAAAAACATGAGCGTTATAAAGAATATCTTACTCATTCTAATTATCGCGTGCGGATCATTTTCATGTGAAAACGAAAGTGAGATATCGATTGAATCGATAAATGAATCAGACCTGGTAGGTTGTTGGACACATTCTTATGAGGAAGGTGATGGTGCCTATCGTGCTTGCGATGCTCAGTCTTTTCCGGTAAGTCGGTTTAGGCAGGTCTTTGAATTCAGTGCTGATTTTACCTCCAACTATCTTGTACTGGCAAGTAATGATGGGCACTATATGAAGGAGGGTAGGTGGAGCTTCAATAAGGACAGTCGAGAAGTTAAGGTCCTCGACCTTGAAGGCAATACCCTGTTGAGCTTTATTATAACTACGACAAATACGGAGTTTATGATTATTGAGATTTCTTCTCAGAATTCTTTCATAGGTGGATGATTATTCACCTCCTTTTCTAAGCACTTTGCCTCCAAATTGAAGTTCCCCCAAGTCATCCTGGTAAGTTATTTTACCATTTACAAGCACCATGCTAATTCCTGTCGGATAGTGGTGCGGGTCTTCAAACGTACCCACTTCTCGGATCGATTCTGGGCGAAAGACAGTGATATCGGCATTCATGCCTTCTTTTATCCACCCTCTGTCTTTAAATCCTAGTCTTTCAGCCGGTAAAGAGGTCATTTTTCTTAAGGCAAGCTCTAAACTGATTATTCCCTTTTCTCTTACATAATAGCCCAATACTCTAGGAAAGGTGCCATAGCTTCTTGGGTGGGGGTGCCCTCTTCCAGGTTCCACTAAGCCTCCATCCGAAGCCACCATGGCCAAAGGATGCTGCATAATCCGCTGAACATCTTCCTCACCAATGGCATGAAAGATACACTGAGCTCCGCCATTTAGTTGGCCTTCTATGACTAAATCAGCACCATTGCTAAAAGTTGGTTTAAGTCCTTTTTCCAATGCCCAATCCTTTAATGTTTTACCATTCAAATCTGGTTTCCAGCTAACATTCGCAAACTGTACCACATCCAAATCCGCTCCGCCACGATCGTTCTCAATGTTGAACATGATCTCTGAATGAATTCGTTTTCTTGTAGCGGGATCATTAACTCTTTTCTTGAATTCGTCTTGTCCACCAGCCATCGCCCATGTAGGAATCAATACGGAAAGGCCTGTTGAACTGGCTGTATAAGGATACTGATCCATCATAACATCAATACCAAGACTTCTCGCAGAATCAACCATTGCCAAAGTCTTTACACTTGCACCCCACATTGGCTTTCCAATGGCTTTGTGATGTGTGAGTACGATTGGAATATTAGCTTCTCGACCGATTGTTATTGCCTCTTTTACACCTTCTAGTAGCCCAAGTCCTTCTTCTCTTAAATGAGAAGTGTATATGCCTCCTTTTGCAGCGGCCACTTTGGATAATTCTATAACCTCTTCGATAGTCGAGAATGAACCTGGTACATATTTGAGACCAGTAGAAATTCCGTAAGCCCCATTGTCCATGGCTTCTTTGACTAAGTCTTTCATGGCTTCCATCTCATCACTTGTTGGTGCCCGATTCTCAGTACCCATGACTTTCCGTCTAATTGTATTATGACCGACAAGCCATGCAGTGTTGATGCCGAGTTCGTAGGTTTCTAGGCTATCTAGGTATTCACCCATAGGAGAGGGGCCTCGTCCATCAGGTCCTCCCAAAACTGTGGTTACTCCTTGCCTTATAAAGCTTTCCGCACCAGGCATACGCATGATTCGCTCAATATGGGCATGAACATCAATGAAGCCTGGGCTGATAATTTCAGTGCCGTTAAGCATTATGGTATGAGCAGCAGTCTGGCCTTCTAAATCGCCAATCGCGATTATTTTACCGTCCTTAATACCAACATCCAACGGTTGCTCGGAAATGGTCTCTCCATCAAATACTAATCCGTTAAGGAACAGTGTGTCATATTTATCATAAAACATGAAGCAACTGTTGGTAATCAGTAGGAGGGCAATAATTGGGATGGACTTCTTCATGTAAATTGGTTTGACTCCCACCAATTTACACAATAATCGATCAGCCTGAGTGAGTGGCCATCAGTTGGGCCTCTTCAACTGGTTGACCTCCCAAATGTCTGTCTTCTTGCAGGGTCATCATGCTAGAAAATGGTACTGGGACCTTTTCGTACTTATAAACTTCCTGTAAGGCATTAGTATAGTTGTTGTCACCCATACTAAGATCCACGTCCTTCATCGTCATTTGACAGGGGTGTTCATATCCGCTAGCATGCGTGATTTCTAGTATTTCCTTTCTCAGGGTTTTCAAATAATTAAAGAAGCGGTGGGACTTTAATGTCGGATCGACACCACCCTGAAGCCACTTGTTTTGAGTGGCGATTCCTGCTGGACATTTGTTGGTATGGCAAACCTGGGCTTGAATACAGCCAATAGACATCATGGCTTCTCTTGCTACGTGTATCAAGTCGACTCCCATGGCGAATGCCATGAGCGCATTTGATGGGAAGCCTAGTTTACCCGAACCAATGAATACTACCCGATCGCAGAGATTCTTACGTGTGAAAATCTGATAGACCTGCGCAAAGCCAAAGACGAACGGCAGCGATACGTGGTTGGCAAATGCTGGAGGTGCTGCCCCAGTACCTCCTTCGCCACCATCGATGGTAATGAAATCAGGCCCCTTGCCGGTTGCCAACATTAGATCTGTGAGCTCTTCCCACATATCGAGCTTGCCAACGGCAGATTTAATGCCAACGGGTAGTCCCGTGGCCTCTGCAATTTGCTCTATAAATGTCATGAGTTCTGGGATGTTGGAAAATGCCTTGTGGTAGGCAGGAGAGATGACATCTTTATTCAATGGGATACCTCTTATTTCGGCAATCTCAGGTGTGATTTTGGAGGCCGGCAGCACGCCACCTTTTCCAGGTTTGGCGCCTTGTGATAGTTTGATTTCAATGGTTCTTATTTGTGGATACTTCTCAACCATGTTAACCATCTTTTCTAATGAGAAGCCTCCATCATCTGATCTTACACCGAAGTAGGCGGTTCCGAAGTGAAACATTACATCGGCTCCATGCTTATGATGGTTTGAGAGTGACCCTTCTCCAGTATTGTGATAGCAGCCTGCTTGAAAGGCTCCTTTATTCAAAGATTCCACTGCCTTTGCGGAAAGCGATCCATAGCTCATAGCTGAAATATTGACAATGGATTTTGGTCTATAAGGCCTTCTTCTATTGTTATAGGCACCCATGACTTTAGCACATGGTATAAAATCCACTTCTTTTCGATTAATGTGATTTTCGCTTAAGGCAAAAGGAATCATGTTTGGCTTAATGAAAACATGGCCTGGAGCATATTGATCTTGGTCGGTGCCAAAGCCTTGGTAGTTGTTTTGACCTTTGGAAGAGGCATAAATCCATGATCTTTGGCTTCGGTTAAATGGCAACTCTTCTCTGTTGTTTGCGACTATATATTGCCTCAACTCAGGTCCAATTTTTTCCAGCATGTACCGAAGATTTCCAACAATAGGGAAGTTATGCCTTATGGTTCTGCGCTTTTGAGCTATATCACGAATTGCGATGAAAAGTAGGGCTGCCAGTACCCAAGCCCACCAAGGTATCATTGCTAGAGTTTCCATTAATTCATTGGTTATGAGGTTCGAAGAAATACTCTCAAAAAGTAATGAGTGAATATAGAGTATTCAATCACTAATACCCCTTTAGTGGCTTAATGGCTGCGCAAAAGATTGTTGTAAGGAGAAATAGCCCTTTGATCTTAGTTGTTATAAGGGCTCAAGGTTTTCTTGATTTCCCTTAAATCCATGATTTGAATACCAAGCATTGAAATGATACAGTAGGCGGTAAAATAGTAGAACCCAACGAATACTTCGGCTGAAATACTTTCTTCAGATGCGGTTGCGAGGTAGGCTAGAAACACACCAACTACAAAAACATCAGCCATGGACCATTTACCGATAGCAGAAACAAAACGATAGGTATGTCTTCTGAAACGCCATTTCTTTGCGCCTAAGACTATTAAGAGCAAAACAGCCTTTAATACAGGAATGACTACTGAAAAAATAAGGATTAAAGTTGCTACCAGGTTGTTGTCGAAATCATATAATGACCTTATCGCTTCAATTACACTTTGGGTACGTTCAAAGAGCTCAAAATCACCCAACAGAGGTATTTTGGCAGCAATTCTTATGCTGAGCATTGGTTCTGTCAAGCCAGGGTACAGGCAAAGGAGTGACGCAATGATTAAAACAAAAGCAATGATATTTCTAACGTTCATAAAGTCTAATTCAACAAGCTAATGACGTACCAACTCGATAAAAAGTAACGTGAAAATATAAAAAAGTCATTACCCTAAGGCTTCTCTACACGTCATTCCGAACTTGATTCGGAATCTATTCAGTTTGTCACCAATTTTCTGAAGACCCTGAAATGAACCCGCCTGACGTCTGGCAGGTTCAGGGTGACGTTTTTTCCTTAGGGTAATGATTATCAATGGTCAGTACCAAACGAACACCAATTCTGCAAATCTGTTCCTATTGGTGAACCAGCAGGAGGAGTCAAAGCACGTTGAACCTGAAGATCTCCCGGATCATCAAAGAATCTGGTAATCAGATTTGTGATATACATTTTATGCGCTTCATCGGCAGCACCGTTGTTGCTAGAAGGGTCCATGCGCTTGGCAATATTCTTAAGACTTAGCATTGCTTCAGCCCTTGCTTGTGAAGAGGCATTGTTGCTGTTATAAAGGTTCATTAGAGCACTTACAAGCTGCTTTTCAGTAGCTCGCTTTAATTCTAAATAGTAGTAATTGCTGTAAGTTCTACCAGATATTCCCTGTAAGAGCTTGTCGACCACATCTGTCAATCCCATCTGACTTTGATCCAAGGCTTTTTGCTGTACTAAGCGCGTAGCCCTTTGTGCGTTGAAAATGTAGCTCATAACGGCACCCGCTATAGTTTCTCCTGGAGCTACTGGGTCAAAATTGAGCCCTGTTCTCACGTTAAAAGTCTCTCTCGATCTACCATTTCCAGGAGGGCGAGGAGGGATCATTGCAATAATATGCTCAGGAAATGCCAGGTTTGATGGGGTGACCACATTGATCAAAGCATCTAAGGCAGCATCTTGCTCAGCTCTTGGTACTACACGCTGCTCAGGCTGAGAATCACCTCGAAGCTTATAGTTATAGTAGGTGCCACCGATCACTTTGACGGCTCCTTCTAACTGGTAGCGGTGAATCATATACATAGGAACAAGCACTTCTTCCAACTTGGCCATTGGAGCTCCTACCGGAATGTTCTTTTCCGAAAAGTTATCCAGCACCTTCTTTCTCACATTCATTAAGTGATTGAGCTGATCAACCGGGTTTTTCCCATTGTCCCAAAGGTGGGCTTCCGGATGGCCACTACCAATGGGTCTGGAGTCTGCATCCGTGATAAAGTAAAGTTGATTTTTGATTTGCTCTTCGATGAGTTTGTTAAGTGCCTCTTCTTCGTTTACTCTGTCGGGAAAGTCTTGATAACCCCAGGTCACGGCTGCTTTGTCCCACTCACCGATACCTACGTCATAGGCATTGTCCAACGAAATTTGGTTGTTTTTCAATTCGATTCTTGGGTGAGGGTAATCCATCACAGAAGCTCTGTCATTTACACTCGATGCATAGTTATGCATAAGTCCAATGGTATGGCCTACCTCATGAGCTGATAGCTGTCTAAGTCTAGCCAAAGCCATTTTTAGCAATTCTGGATCAGGAGTAGTACCATTTTCATAAGGCGTTAAAAGACCTTGCGCAATAAGAAAATCTTGACGAACTCTTAATGACCCTAAGCTCACATGCCCTTTGATAATTTCACCAGTTCTTGGATCGGTAACTGAAGATCCATAAGACCATCCACGAGTAGATCGGTGTACCCATTGGATCACATTGTAGCGAACATCCAATGGATCTGCGCCAACAGGCATTTCCTCAACAATAAATGCATTTCTGTAACCAGCTGCTTCATAAGCTTGATTCCACCAACGGGCTCCTTCGATCAATGCTGACTTGATGGGCTCTGGAGCACCTCGATCCACATAGTAACGGATTGGTTCAACAGGATCACTCATCCTGGCACCAGGATTCTTTTTCTCTAGTCTATGTCTTCTTGCAAATTGTTTGACAATGTTGTCTTGAATCGGAGTCGCGTAGTCCATGTATCGGATAGAACCATAACCGGAGCGAGGATCAGCCTTTCTCGTTTCATAGTTGCCATCAGGTAGCTCTATGAAGGAATGGTGCATTCTAACAGTAACTGCACTAGAAGTTGGTGTTACGCTTCTGATAAATCGACCCGTAGGCGTTCCTGAAAAGGTAATTGTTGCTTCAAACTCAGAGTTTTTTGGAAAGTTCTTAAGCATTGGAGGGTAGACTGCCGATCGATTGGCATCCATTCTGTAATTACCTTCTCTTCTTAATCTTCCAGCTACACCATGAGCATCGCTGAGCAGCATGGGAGTAATGTCTATAAGGATTTTACCGTCACTTTCTCCCGCTACTTTAAAGCCTTGAAGTACCGATTCAGCGAAGGCTTCCTTCACTGCTCTCACTTCATCGGCATTGTCAGAAACTGCTCGATAAGAATAATTAGGTTGAACAAGCATTACTTTCGGCCCAACGCGTCTGAATTCCACAATACGTGTACTTCCTAGTTGACCTCTATCCAGACCAATATCATTTGAACCGATTCCTGCGGAAAGGGAGTTGACATATAAGAATTCAGAATCGAGGTTCTCAATTTCGAGCCAGACCTTACCACCTTTTTCGTCCCAGTAGTAGTCAAAATAGCCTTCTTTTTTTGTCATGCCTTTGGTCAGTTCCGCGATCGTCTTCTGAGCGAAGGAAACTGTTGTAAAAAGGCAAAGCAGTATTACGATAAGTGATTTTTTCAGCATTTCTTTTTCAGGTTATAATTTATCCGATGCCATCAATATAAGAAGTCTTTGCAAACACAACCATACAATTATATTTGTGAGGTTACTAAATCAAAATTTAGACTTATGTTTTCGAGAAAATCCCTTTTGATGCTGAGCCTCATGTGTTTAGTGTCCTTGGCTTTTGCACAGAAAAAGCCACTTACACACGATGTTTATGATGATTGGAAAAGTCTGGCATCCGTCAGCATTAGCAATGATGGTGTTTGGGCTGGTTATCGCATCAATCCGCAAGTGGGTGATGCCGTATTAGAACTAAAAAACCTCAATACCAATGCGTCAATCACTGTTGACAGGGTTTCAAGGTATTCTTTTTCCTCCAATGGCCAGTACGTAGCTGCGGAGATCAAACCTGCATACTTGGAAACAAGGGAAATGAAACTGAAGAAAACGGCAGCTTCCAAAATGCCAAAAGACTCGCTTTATATTATCAACCTTAGCTCTGGAGATATCAAGAAAGTAGCGCGTGTAAAAAACTACCAGCTACCGAGCGATTCTGAAGAGTGGATGGCTTGGATTCATGAAAAACCTCTAAAAACGCCAAAGAAGAAAGTAGATAAAAAAGAAGATGATAAAGAAAAAGAAGAACCGGTAGTAGAAGGAAAGAAAAAGAAGAGAAGAAATAAGAAGAAGGAAGAGCCTAAAGAGGAAGAGGAGAAAGAACCAGAAGCGCCTAAGGATCCAAGGGCTAAATCAAAAGGGACGGAATTAGTACTCTATAACTTGAAAACGGGAGAGTCAAAGAGCATTACAGGTGTAATGGAGTACAAGTTGACTGACAAAGGTAACCACCTGTTCTTCGAATATGACAAAGTTGATTCGCTTAACCCAGCGGGGATTCATGCAATGAATACGGCAACGGGTGACCTAGTTACCCTAAGCGAAAGAATGACAGATTACAAAAAAATGTCTACTGATGAAGATGGTAATCAAATTGCCTTCTTTGCTTCAGCCAATGAGAAGGGTGACGATCATAAGTACTTTAGTTTAATGCACTGGAGTGCAGGAAATTCACGTGCAGTGATTGTTGCTGATACAACAACTGCAGGAATTCCTGAAAACTGGATGGTGAGTGACAATAGTACTATCAGATTTTCCGAGTCAGGTAAGCGTCTTTACTTCGGTACAGCACCAAGACCATTTGAATATGCTTACGAAGCGGACACTACTCTATTAAAGGATGACCGTCCAGATGTAGATGTTTGGTCTTATAATGATCCTTACATCCAGCCAATGCAGAAGCTTCAGGCTGGAAGAGAAAAGAATAGGTCATATAACGTTGTTCTAGATACACAGAGTGGAAAACTAGTTCAATTGGCTGGCCCGGATTTGGAGTCAGTTACTATTGACTATAGAAGCGATCGTGATTTTGTCTTGGCCATGAATGATCAGCCTTACAGAACACAAATGACTTGGGATACTCAAATGCCGAGAGATTTCTATAAGATAAGTACGGCAACTGGAGAAGCTGAATTACTTATTAAAGGAGCTAAAGGCTTTCCTTCGCTGTCGCCAGGAGGCAATTATTTGAGCTGGCATAATCAAGAGGATGGTCATTGGTATATGATGTCAGTGGCTTCTGGAGATATCAAGAATTTAACGGATGGAATGGGGATTTCATTTGCCAATGAGCTTCATGATTCACCATCATTAGCTGGTAGCTATGGTAGCCCGGGATGGTCTGACGATGATGAGTCACTATTTATCTACGATAGATATGACATTTGGAGGTTTGATCCAAAAGGAGGAAGCCCAGTCAATGTGACAAATGGCTATGGTCGTGAGAATAAAATTACCATGAGATATCAGCGTCTTGATAGAGAGGCTAGAACTATCTCAACGGATGGTCCAGCCACATTATCGGCATTCAATGAGTGGACAAAAGCTTCCGGCTTTGTGACGGCTGATATGAACGGTTCGGCAAATCCGAATGTAGTTGTGATGGAAGATATGAGCATCTATGGCCTAACAAAGGCCAAGAATGCAGATCGCGTATTGGTGAGAAAATCTACTTATGAAGCGTACGGTGAGTTATATGCTGCCAATGGTGTGGATATGTCCGGACTTAAGAAATTGAGTAATGTAGGCGTACAAGAAGATCCATACAATTGGGGCACTGCTGAGCTTATTGAATTTGACAATACTTTCGATGGTGAAACCATGCAAGCGATTCTCTACAAACCAGAGAACTTCGATCCTAATAAGAAGTATCCAATGATTGTCTATTTCTACGAAAGAAGATCGAATTCGCTTCATAGTCACCCAAGCCCAGCACCAAGTGCAAGTACAGTGAACATTCCATATTATGTGAGTAATGACTATTTACTACTAGTGCCAGACATTAAGTATGAGTTGGGTCACCCGGGTAGAAGTGCAATGAATCATGTGGTTCCTGCTACCAAAGCTGTAATGGCAATGGGTTTTGTGGATGAAGACAACATGGCCATCCAAGGACAAAGCTGGGGTGGATATCAAGTGGCACATATGGTAACGAGGACCAACCTCTACAAAGCCGCTGGTGCTGGTGCTCCAGTGGTAAACATGACATCAGCCTACGGTGGAGTGAGATGGGGTAGTGGTATGAGTCGTATGTTCCAGTATGAAAAGACACAGAGTAGATTGGGAGCGACCCTATGGGATAGAACGGATTTATACATTGAGAATTCGCCATTATTCAAGGTGCCAGACATTGAAACGCCCTTGTTTATAATGCACAACGATGCTGATGGTGCTGTGCCATGGTATCAGGGCATTGAGTTCTACATGTCTCTCAGAAGATTGCAGAAACCAGCTTGGATGGTATCTTACAATGATGAAGCTCATAACCTGAGAAGAAGAAAGAACCGTAAGGATCTTTCTGTTCGAATGGCACAATTCTTCAATCATTACCTAAAAGGAGAACCGATGCCAGAGTGGATGGCCTATGGTTTGCCTGCAAAACTCAAGGGTAGAACCCTTCGCTACGACTTGGTAGACGAGTCTAAAGAAAAAGTAGAAGAAGGAGAGAGCCTAAAGCTGGAGAAGGCCAAAGGTGGACGGAATTAGTGGTGCCTTCGAGATTTGATGCCAATTAGAAGACAAAAAGGAAAGCCCCGATACATCGGGGCTTTCCTTTTATATCAAGAGAATTGGTTTGGTCCATCGCTGCCAGAGTGAGGGTTAATGAAAGAGTGAATCAATTACACGTAGGATTCTGATTAGGTCTAGAAGGTTAGTCTTTTTAAGGTTAGTGTTGTCGATAGCTTGTGTCATCTACTACTTGGCATGCGCAGTACCTCTTAAAAAGACTGAAAGCAGTTAACTAGGGCATTGACACCTTAATATTACCGCTAGTCAAGTTCAGTAGTTTTATTTATGCATCATTGTTGCATAAGCCATATGGGTTTTCATACTTGCATCATTGTTGCATAAATAATAACGAAATGTTGCACGCTCAAAACCTTACCAAAGAGTATTCAGGCATACGCGCTCTTGACAGCCTCAGCCTTAGTATTGATGCAGGAGATATATACTGCCTGCTAGGTGCAAATGGGGCAGGTAAATCCACTACTATCGACCTGTTTCTGAATTTTATTCACCCTACTTCAGGTAAGGCCATAGTGGATAAAATGGATGTTCACGAAGAACCTCTTAAGACAAAGGAGGTTATCGCATACATACCTGAAAACTTGAATCTATATGCTGAGTTCTCAGAAGTTCTAGGGAGTCTAAGTGAGTAAAACATGGCTACACTAATGGAAAGGAAAAAACAACTGATACCATTCGCTTGATATGAGACGACTTTTTACACTGCTCTTTGTGTTTATATCTTGTGCCGTTACTCTTACGGCTCAAGATGATGGTAATTTCCCGCCTCCTGAGACTCCATTAGAGATAAGGGCTGTAAAGGCCACTTCAGGGATCAAAGTAGATGGACTACTGGATGAGGCAGATTGGCAACGAGCTGAACCAATCACTGATTTCTTTAAAATGGAGCCACGTCAGGGAGGGGACTATAAGTTTCAGACGACAGTACGCGTATTATTCGATGAGAAGAATCTGTATATAGGAGCGTTTTGCCAAGACTCACTAGGCCGAAAGGGTATTAGAGTACAGGACCTGAGAAGAGATTTTAGCTGGAATGAGAATGATATTTTCGCTGTTCAGCTAGACCCTCAAAATCTAAAGCAATTTGCTGTCTCCTTTCAAACAACGCCATACGGCAACCAAAGAGATCTACAAAACTTTAACGACCAAGTAACCGACAACGATTGGAACGCATTATGGACCGTTAGAACCAGTCAGACAGAAGATGGCTATTATGTAGAGTTCGCCATTCCTTTTAAGTCTTTGCGCTACGATGCCTTCAATGGGCAGGATGTAGCATGGGGTATTACTTTTAACCGTTTAGCTAGGAGAGAATACGAGCAAACTGTTTTTCCAGCCATACCACAGTCATTTTCTCCGTATAGGATGACGTATGCTGCCAAGCTTACAGGGTTGGAGTTGCCTGCGCCCAGCGCCAATGTTAGGGTCGAACCTTATACACTCTATCAATATGAGGAACAAAATGTGGGAGAAAATGGTCAGTCCGAAGGAGAGTTCAAGCTAGGAGGTGATGTCAAATGGGCTGTCAACCCAAACACGGTGGTGGACTTAACTTTCAATACTGATTTTGCCCAGGCGGATGTAGATAGGGCTGTGAATAACCTTGAACGTTTCAACATTTTCTTTCCGGAAAGGAGACAGTTTTTTCTGGAAAATTCAGGCATTTGGGCTGGGGGAAGACAAACTTCCATCAGACCATTTTTTAGTCGAAGGATTGGGCTACAAGGCAACTTTAATTCAGCCACAGCACCAATCGATGCTGGAATGAGATTTACGCTTAGAGATGAAAATAAGGCCATCGCTGGTTTATATATGCATCAAGCAGAGACGAATAGTTCGGCAGCAGCCAACTTTGCTGTGGCACGCTATTTAAAGAATTATGGGAGAGAGAATAACATTGGTGTGATGTTTACTCATCGACTGGATGAGCCTTCCAATACACTCAATCTCAGTAGACAAAACAATAGCACCATAACAGTAGATGGCTTGATTAGGCCCTCAAGTATTTGGTCAATAAACTACTTAGCTAGTGCCTCTATTGACTATGAGACCAATAAAGCCGGTTTTGCCGGACGTTTCTTTGCTGGACGATCATCCAATAACTCTTATTGGGGTTGGGTGACAGAGACAACAACTCAAAATTATAACCCAGCAATGGGCTTTGTGAGACAGAAAAATGTTATCCGTCATAACCCAGGTGGTTATATGATTATAAGGCCTAAGAAACTGCCTTGGATTAGAAGGTGGGATCCAGGCCTGTTTGTTAATTACTATCATGACGCAAGTGATCCTGGAAGTTTTCAGCAAGCTAATCTGTGGTTATTTCCGGTTTGGATTTTCTTCACCGATGGCAGCTTTCTATCGTATTCAATTTTCCCTACGTGGCAGAATATAAACTTCAACTTTGCTCCTCTAGGTATTCAAATTGGTCAAGATGATTACTTCTATACGCGTCACGAAGTTCGCTTCAATTCTGATCAGTCAAAGAAGTGGTCAATAAGCGGAGGTTATGAATGGGGTGATTTCTATAATGGAAAGAGACAAACAGTAAATTCAGGAGTGAGGATCGCTCCGGACCCTCATATAGCCTTTACTTTTGATTATGAATATAACAGGCTGCGAAACCTTGGCGAGGCGGGCGAAAACCTTGAGACTCATCTAAGCACCATTGGGGCTAGGTTTGCGGCTAATCCGCGACTACAGTTATCGACATTTTATCAGTACAACACCTTCGATGAGCAGGGGAGGTGGAATGTTAGGTTAAGTTGGGAATATCAGCCCCTGTCCTTCGTCTACTTGGTGTTTAACAATACGCAAATAAGTGGTTTAGAAAATCCTTTTGAAGAACAGCAGTTTATAGCAAAGTTGACATTTCTCAAACAGTTTTGATATGGGTGTAATGGAGTAAGAATCATTGGTTGGGGCCAAACTTGTAGTTATGAATTACTTGGGAGGCTAAAAAGTGTACTTAACATTTGCATCCAAAGCGCCAGACCTCATTGAGGTCTGGCGTTTGTCATTAGCATGACCTCGGGTCAAGTAAGCTGACGCCCAATTGAATCTTATGTATATGGTGCGCGTTGTGGTGACGACAACTGAAAAACAAAATCATGATCAAAACTATTTTTTTGACTCTTTTTTTACTTTTTACTCTCCACCAGGCGAATGCCCAATCCGATGATAAAGCACAAAAAATAGTTGATAAGGCTATTGAGGTGAGTGGGGGTGAACTCTTCAAAACCACCAAAGTATCATTCACCTTTAGAGGGAAGAGTCATTTTGTGGATCAGAATGATAATAAGCTCTATTACAGCAGAACTTTTGTCGAAGATGGTGACACCATTAAGGATGAATTAGATAATAGCATTTTTAAGAGATACATCAACGGTGCAGACTCAGGTAAGTCTCAAAGACAATTGAGCCGAGCTTTCGAAGATGTCAATGCAGTTTCATATTTCGCCATGCTACCCTATAAGCTAAATGACCAAGCCGTTGTGAAACAACATATTGGTGAGGTAGTGATTAAAAGTGCGACTTATGACAAAGTGAAAGTGACTTTTAAGGGAGAAGGGTCAGGAGATAGTCCAGATAATGTGTTCTACTATTGGTTTAATCGCAAAACTGGCTTTATGGAATTCTTGGCTTACAATAAAGGAGGAAATAGGTTTCGCACTGCCTACAATCAACGTTTTGTTGATGGAATTCGCTTTGCCGACTACATAAACTTCTCTGGCGGAGATTACAGCAATAGGGACATCAGCGAATACGATAAACTATATAATGAGGGTAAGCTGAAAGAGTTGTCCCGTATTATCCTTGAAGATGTGAAAGTAGAAAAGAAGAACTAATCCTCATCAAAAAACCACATATCACACCTGTCCTGGTTCCAGCCCTTTAAGTCTTTTTCATATTGATCGAGGAAGTTATCTATTGCCTCTGCACCACTAATCGCATTGGTATTTTCCTTTAATCTTGAAGAAGCATCAGAAGATTCAAAGATAAGGTGGGGGACGGTCATGCCTTCTAACCTTTCCTTCCACCTGGATGCATGAGCTGAATTCTTGGGGTGGTTAATAATGATCATTTTTTTGACTTTAATTGCTTGTACTCATTATTCAAGTCACTGCAATCTGTTTTCATAAACCCTCCAATTATCTCGGGAGTGGGTCCCCAGTGAGCTACTGTTGTGGTTTGTAAAACATCAAATCCGGAAGTATGGCCACCAACGTCTTGTACAGGAAGACCATATACTACCTTTTCAATTTGATAATGCCTGATGGCATAAGAACACATTAAACATGGCTCGTGGGTGGTATAAAGTGTAGTGCCTGGAAGTTTATTGGTGTCTAATTTTGCCAAAGCATCTCGAATTGCCTCTATCTCGGCATGGAAAGTAATATCGTTTTTGGTTTTACCAAGTTCAAGTCCTTCACCAATAACCTGACCGTATTGAGAGATCACTGAGCCAACGGGAGAATTGCCCAACTTCATAGCATCGTGTCCAAGTTCGATTGCTCGTTTCATAAATTGAGCTTCTGTATTCTCAGGCATTAGACTTTGCTTAGTTCTTCTAACAAATCAGGGTGTTGTTTTACCAAGTCTTTCATCTGGTCTATCGTGAACTTGGGAGTAATATGCTGTGGACAGTTCCAATCAAAGCCCTTGATGTGAAAGACAATGATTCGCTCAGCCTTGGCCTTGTAGCTCGGGTCAGATACAATTTCTAACAAGTCTGGATTTTCATCTGGGTCAAGAATTTCTGTCTCTGCCCAAATTTTAAGCCTGGTGCGTGTTGAGTAATCAAGAAGAATAAGTGCTACTTTCTTAGTGGATTTTAAATTTCCAGTACTGATGTACTGCATGTTGCCACTAAAGTCTGCATAGGCAAGGGCCTGTGAATCTATCGTCTTCAAGAATCCAGTTGGCCCACCTCTGAACTGAACATAAGGCCATCCATTTTCCCCTACAGTAGACATGTAAAAGCCATGCTGTTGATCAATAAAATTAGTTTCTCTCAGGGAAAGCTTGAATTGATCTTTTTCCTCCATCCGAGCATAAGATATTCTGGATCCTCGAACCTCTTGCTCAGCTTTTACACTATCAGTGAACGCAAAATTTGTAAAGTTCTTTGCCATATTAGTTTATTATGATCCCTGGTTGATATGACAACCGGGGATCTGTTTCAATGATTCATTTAAACTTGTTCTTTCTCATAAACTTTCTAATGTGTTTGGCGATGGCCACACCTTCTTCCTCTAGGGCGAAGTGCCCCGTATTAAGCAAGTGGAAGTCTACGTTCTTCAAGTCGTTCTTATAGGGGTGCGCGCCTGATGCTGGAAAGATCTGGTCATTTTGACCCCAGACTATGAGTACTGGAGGCTGATAGTGTTTAAGGTATTGTTGCCATTTAGGGTATAGCTTTACGTTGGTTCTGTAGTCATAGAATAAGGCCAACTGAATTTCATTGTTTTCTGGTTTAGAGAGGTGCTGCATATCAATTAACCAGTTGTCGGGGCTAATTGTGCTGCTGTCCTGAACACCATGAGTATACTGCCATTTCAGGCCATCAATTGAATGAAACGCTTCTAACGGTTTGCTATTTTCAGTTGTGTAATTGTTCCAATAGTTTCTTAAAGGGTTCCAGAAATCGGCTAGGCCATCCTCATATGCATTACCGTTCTGTATGATCAAACCTTGTACTCTTTCAGGATGCTTGGTTGCAATTCTATAACCAACAGGAGCTCCGTAATCCATTAAGTAAATGCTATACCTATCTATTTTTAATGCAGTTAGGAACGCATCTACAACCTGTGCCAGATTGTCGAAAGTATAATCAAAGTCACGCATAAGAGGTTGGTCGCTTTTACCATAGCCCGGGTAATCGGGGGCAACTAAGTGATAGTCGTCAGACAAATCTCTGATCAGGTTTCTAAACATGTAAGAGGAGGTAGGGTAGCCATGTAGAAGTATTATCGTAGGCTTATCTTTGGAACCTGCCTCTCTATAAAAGATATTGATACCATTCACTTCAATGGTTTTATGAAGTACAGGCTCGGTTTTAGTCACTGATGCCTGTGTATTTACTACTGAACCAATCAATAGCAATAATGTGAGTAATTGGACTTTTATGCTGTGATGGCTCCAAACCTTGTTTGCATTCCATCTTGTTGTTTTTGTTTTCATGATATTGTTAATTACCGAACGTTCGGTAAAATATTATTGTAAATTTTTTTAACGATACATTTTGAGGATTTGATTAAGACTCTGTTGAAAAGGAGAGGTGTCATTCATGCCCTTCGATAAGATTAGGGCACCTTGTACTCGAATGATAACTTCCTGAGCTAACTGACTTGCTTTTGCACTATCGAATCCTCTGTCTAACCCTAGTGCTTTGAAACCATCGATCCAAAATCGAAAGTTCTCCTCAATTTGAGAACCGAATGTGGGTAAGCTTGCTTCTGTGGTCATTGCTTTAAGAATACATGTAGAATTGCCGTTATCATATAGGGCGTTGATGTTCTCTATTACCAAAGCGATTCTTTCTTGCGGAGTGAGGTCTTTATTGATAAGTACGTTGTATATATGGTCCTCATTCCAAACCTTAACATAATCGAGCACTGCTTCTGCTATTTCCTGCTTACCTCTTGGAAACCGATGATACAGACTTGCCTTTTTAAGGCCTGTGGCTTCGGATAGGTCCATCAAACTGGAACCCTCAAATCCCTTTGCTCTTAGAACAGACATAAGGCCTTCCATTAAATGTTGATGGTCTACTTTTTTAGGTCGCATGGTGGTTCAACCAACGAGCAACTGAAATAGTTTCCGAACGTTCGGTAAATTTTAAATTTCCTTAAGAAATCTGTATGTCGTACTTAGATAGAAGCCCCGGGAGTTCTGATGAGGAAACCATCATTTTCTTAATTTGGTTGGTCTCAGGATCAATAGTGTAGCCCGTAGAAGATCGCAGATCAGTTTTGATTAGGACAGTGTTCTCGAAAACTGCTCCAGTGAGGTCACAATTCTTAAATACAGCTTCTGTTAAGTCGGTTTCAACAAAGTCCACTTCCTTAAGACTGCAGTCCTCGAATTGAATTTTCTTTAAGACGAGTTTATAGAAGGAGGAAAGGTCCAATTGGCATCCAATGAAGCTCATTTCCAACAAAAACGCATTGCATCTATCGAAATGTAATCCCAGCAATTTGCAAGTGTTGAAACTTACGGTTTTAAAGCTTGTGGACAAGAGTTTCGCTGATGTTAGATCGCAATCCTTAAAGTTGCATTCTAAGAAACTGATATTGGACAGGTCTACATTTGAAAAGCTGCATCCAATAAATTCACAGTATTCATAGTCTGCAAGCTGAAATTTCTCCGATGAGAAATCTACATTCCTGAACTCCCTGTCCTCTATAATCTCTTTCATTCTGTGGCTTTAGTGAGTTTGATTGGCAGAAAGATAAACAACTCTGATTCTGGGTTCTCTGGACCGAGATAAACTTTTGGGTAGTGTTCGAAATGGTCACGGTTGTCTATTTCATACTTTGTATTTGGGAGCCAAGTACTGTAGATGTATTCAAAACTCATTTGCACATTTTTCTTGCCGCCCTTATGCATGAATCTGGCATAAAGTCCACCGGAAAGGTTATAAACAACCATTTCTTCGGGAATCTCTTCTTGTGAGGAAACTTCAACAGTCGCCCATTTACCAATCATTGCGCTAGGCGTAAACTGGCTGACTTTGAGGTTTTTATAATCACTGACTCCAAAGCGTCCATTGTTTATGGTATTCTTGATTTCATGTTGCCTTCTGCGGAATACAGTCCAGAGCATAGGGATATTATTTTGTACCATGGATGTCTTACAGTGAAGTCCGACAAGATTCCTTGCTGGCTCAATAACAATCTCTGGCTCCAGAGATATCTTGTTTTGAAGATGTTCAATTCTATCCAAAGTGAGCGGACTTCTGCTATGGGCCAGGATGTTGACACCGTTTTTTCGATACTCATTAGGAGTCATTCCATAAACACCTTTGAAGGACCGTGTAAACGCCTCTTGAGAGTCGAATCGGTGATTTATGGCTATTTGTAGAATGCTTTCCTGAGAAGAAATGAGTTTGGCTGCCGATAGCGTGATTCTTCTTCGTCTGATGTAATCAGCCACTCTATCTCCTGTATGTTTTTTAAATACCCTAGAGAAATGATATTTGGATAGGCACGCTACTTCTGAGATAAGGTCTAGAGATAGACCATCCTGAAGATGGGCTTCTATGAAGGCAATGGATCTTTCTATACTCGCTCTACTCATATGTCCTTTTTACGAAGCAATGATAGTTCGAATCGCTGAATCCGCTTTGATAGAAGTTGCTGAATTTGAGATTATGGATTATTCTTTTGAATGGGAATGCTTGTTGAGCTCAAAGTACCCAAAGACGAGGCTTGCTCCACATATCAGTCCTAAAAGGTACTCACTTGGGCCTTTTGCTGTTACAATTGCATAGACACCTGCCGCAAGCCCCAGAATACCGATTACTAGAAGAATGTATTTTGTGTTTTTCATAAGTTATTGATTAACGGAACTGGTTAAGCACTTTCGTGCTCACCCAATAAATATCATTATAACTAGTAAAAAATAGGTACTTGCCATCTTTCGTCACGAAAGGGCAATAGTCAGGGCCTCTGGAGTTTATAGGCCTACCGAGGTTCTTGGCAGGAAGCCAATTATCGCCATCATCTTTGAAGCTGATATACAAATCAATGCTTCCGTTACTATCATTTCTACCTCTGGATGTGAAGATGATGTATGATTCATCAGGTGCCACAAAGGCATCCGCTTCGTAAGCACTTGTATTAATGGCATCACTGAGTCTTACCGGCTCTTCCCATCCGTTTGCGGTTGACTGAGCTCTATATATGTCAAAGTCACTATCTGAGTTGGTGTGCTTATTAGTAGAAAAATACATGCTGCCATCGTCTGAGAAGGAAATGTAGTATTCATTTTTGTCTGAGTTGATTTGGGGTCCGGCATTGATTGGGTCGGACCAACCATCACCCTCTTTTTCAACATACCAAATGTCATGGTTAGGAGGGATGTCACGGTCGTCTTTGGGCTTTCTAGAGATAAAATATAGTCTCTGCTCATCATTAGATAAAAAGGGGTCGTTAAATCCGTAATCAGGATGTTTTATTAGAAGATTGAAGGGAGACCATTGTCCTTCCTTATACTCACTGTATCGAATCTCATGCCTACCAGATGGGCCAGTTGCGTAGTAAAAAGACAAACCATCTTGTGAGAACACAGATCCAAATTCAATTGTATCTCTTTTCGATAGGGTACCTGACATAAACATCAGAGGGATGTTGCCAGGAGGTGTTTGTCCTAAATACTGATTGACATCTGCTTTACAGCCACATAGAATCAGTGCCAATATGAGGATTTTAGATTTATTCATTTCTAGAGTCTTGATCATGGAAGGTGAAAGATAACCGCTTGTATGATCAATAAAAATAAGTCTAAAACCTTAAACCTTAGGATCTAAGGTTCAATAAATCCTTTCAAATTACCGGCCCTATTTAATTGCTAGTTTTTTTTGAACAAAAAGGGAGAGCTCAAGCTCCCCCTTTTACTTTTCGTAATACTCACAGGTTCTATAATATCTTTTTTATAGCTCTACACAGCCGCCTGGATACGTAGTGGATGATATCGAGTATGTAATTGTTATGGTCAACACTCCATCTTCATAGGCAGCTGAAGTACAAGTCGTCTCAGTAACAATATTATGCGTTAGAGGTAAAATTGTTCCTCTTGGACCCATAACACCATTCAGCCAACACGTAGATTCAGAATAACAATCTTCACCAGCTAGGCCGGGCACTTCTGATTTGACTGGAGAAGGAGTGTTGCCATTCTCTTGGACATCTACCTTCGTACTCCAATTACCATTGTCTGATTTAATTAATGATTGATTATCTATTTCTACTGCGATAACTTCTTTATCAATCACATTACCCTCTTGATATGTGATTTCATAAGTGACGGACTTTTCCACCTCCTTACCATTAATTTGAATAATAGACTTTTCATTAACTACTTCGACTAAATCCTGAGGAGATTCTTCATCAGAACAGGCTGATGCCATAATGATTAATAATAAGGTGAGTGAAATGGTTTTTGCTGTTAAGAACTTCATGTGCTTTTATTTTGGTTTATACTGAGATTATAACTCCAAAATCAATTTTTGGAACATATTACTGACCTCATTCTCATTTAGAAATTTCACCAGACATGAACATCTCAGGGAACTTCCCTGAAAGTGTTTGTCTAAAGTACCGATCCGTATCAGTTTCACAGCCACATAGGATTAGTACAAAATGAGCAAGTCCAAGCCCCATTCAACTCTGAAGTGGATCTATTTAGCTATATGATTGCTTAATCAATTATGGGCATCTTCCATCGAAGATACTTACGTTAGAAGAGTAGGTGATAGTTATAACTAGGACACCATCTTCATAGCCGGCTGATGTGCAAGTCGTTTCAGTAAGCACTGAGTAGCGAAGAGGAAGGATTACCCTGCCCGGTCCGTATTTGGAAAGGTTTTGACAATTCACTTCTGTTTCGCAATCCTCTCCAGCAAGACCTGGAAGTTCTGACCGAACAGGATTAGGAATATTCTCATTGTCTCTTACACTGATGTCGGTAGTCCAATTACCCTCGGTAGACTTTTTGAGCGACTGTCCATCAATTGTAACAGAAATTATTTCTTTCGATATGACCTCGCCTTCACGATATGTTATTTGATATGAGACTGATTTTTCCATGTCTCTTCCATTGAGATGAATTATCGATTTCTCACTAATTATATCCACAACATCTTCAGGTGATGTTTCATCAGAACAGGCTGATGTCATAATGATTAATAATAAGGTGAGTGAAATGGTTTTTGCTGTTAAGAATTTCATGTATGTTATTTTAAGTTATTAATAAGACTGTAACGAGGGATTTTATTTTCGCAACATATTCGAGACCTCAAAATCCCTGATCAGAATCTAATTATGAAGAACTATTCTTCTGCTTTTTTAAACCTTATCCTGGATATCCATGCACTTTCATCGTTCAAGAAAGTATAGTGAGAAGTTATACTTATCATATTCTCATTTAGTTTCCAATCATAGACTTCGAAGTAGTCTAAGTCGGCCAGTGCAGTTGGTGAAGCTAATTCACCGTCAATCCAAAATTTCAGTTCCTTTTTGTTCTTTAATTCAAGAAGCTGGCTCAGCGTTATTTTAGTAAGCGATTGTGGTGGATTGAAAACCTGTCCATTGTTTTTCGGGTTAACCCACATTGAGTATTCGCTGTCATTCATATCTCCATAGGTTTTGATTACTGATTCCCCAGACTTGGAAATGTATTTTAGGTGAGCCGAAGAAGTAGGAGCTAAGAAATATTCAACCTTTTCTAAATCTATACCTGGGCTGTGGAGCTGAGGGTTAAATTGTCCCTTTTTGAGTTGTAAGTCCTGTGATTCACCCTTTTTCTGATCCTTAGCCTTGATTTCTTTTACTTTCGGAGTCTCCTTCTTCTCTTTGGCTGGTTTGACCTTTTCTGGTTTCGCTTTGACTTTAAAAACTATTGGAATGTTCGCCACTTCGGGGACCTCCACAACTTCTTCAGACTCGCTCATTTGAGGTATTTCTTCGACTTCAGCAACTTCTTCTAAGGCCTCGTTTTTCTCTTGAAATTGTTCTTGTACCTTTTTCTTAATGCGTGTTGGGTATATGTACTCGAGCCATGTACCATTAGCCTCGGGCCGTGTCTTATAATACTCGCGAGTAACAATGTTTAGTTGATATTCGTGCTTGCCATAGTTTGCTGCATTCTTGTATAGTCTGGATTTAAAGTAGTGGTGTATATCCATTACCTTTAAGGACTTAATTGCTTCATTATCAACTCGTTTATTATTTAACCATACACCATATTTCTTAGTGTTTTGAAAATCCTCCAGCATTTCTTCATCAATGTAGGATGGAGGTGGAGGGGGCATGTAGAATTCTGGATCTGAGGTGCTGTCCCGGAAGCGTTCTTTTTCGCTTTGGCTCAATTCAGAATACCTTTTCTCAATAGTTCTACCATTTGAGTCTTTAAAACGCACCTTATCCAATTTAATCGGTGGAGGAGGAAGTAGTTCTTGCGTTGGCTTTTTCTTCTTCTTTAGAGTGTCTTGAATATCCAATTCTATATTTGGATTAAGATCCATAGAGACATCAGTAGTTAAGTTTCTATCAAGGTCTATTTCTACACTCAGGTCTTTGTTGGGACTTAAATCTACCTCTTGGGCTATAAGACGTGTTGCTCCACCGAACCAAAATGTGCATGCTATAATACCAGCAGCTGCAATCTGCTTGATCATTGACTTGAATCTGTTTGTGTTTTTAGTCATCATATTTAATCTTTTTTTGGTAAAACCGTAATTGAGATTACTGGCAAGAACGGGTGTCAGCACCTGCTGCTTGCGCGTAATGTTTAATAATATTTTTTGGTATTCATAAGCTGAGCTCTGACTCTTCAAGACATGCTGATCCGCCAAAAACTCATGGTTAAGTTTGATTGCTTTTTTAATAAAGTAGATAAAGGGATTGAACCAGAGTAAGCATTGGACAAACTCTATGTAGATAATGTCATAGCTATGTCTTTGGGTAATGTGATGCCTTTCATGTTCAATGATCTCTTCAGGTAAGTTCCCCTGTTCGAAACGAGTCTTGTTGGTATACATAAGGTTCAGAAAACTGAATGACGCTCTTATATCTTCTCTCAAGACTATTTTTATCCCTTTGTCACTAATAACATGAGCCCGGTCTTTAAGTCTGACAATGGCGTTGAGGTTACGAAAGAATCTGATGAGGAGGACAGCTGTGATCAAGGCGTATGTGCTCCAAAGCACTGATGGCCAGGGTATGTTAAAGGTGGCCTCTGGCTGTTGCGTGGCTTGTGATAGGGGTAATGCATAATTCAATTCATCTGTGGTAACTGACTTAGCATAGTTATGAACCTCTTGGACAGCTGGCGCCTCAATGATTTTCGTTTTAACCACTGTCAGAGGCACAATAAGTGCGATTACCACTATAGCTAGCAAGAAAAAACGGTTAAAACGAAAGAGTCTCTCGTTTTGTAAAACGCCATAATAGAAAAGTAACAGCAGACCTGAGCAGCCTATGAACTTGAGTAGGTAGATCATTTTTTTCTCTGGTTTATCTGTGCTTCAACTATTTTTTGGAGTTCATCTAATTGAGCATCTGTAAGGTTCTTGTCAGAGGCAAAAAAGGAGGCAAACTGGGATACCGAATCATTGAAGAAATTCTTAATCACTCCATTGAAATGCTTAGAGAAATACTCTTCTTTTTTTAGAATGGGGTGGTACTCGCGAACATTTCCATATTTCTTAAATCCTATTGCTCCTTTGTCTTGAAGACGTTTTAGGAGGGTAGCGATGGTAGTTGATGCAGGTTTTGGATCAGGGTAGGCATCTATAAGGTCCTTCATAAATGATGGGCCTGTCTGCCATAGGTATTGCATCAGTTGTTCTTCAGATTTCGGTAAACTCATTCTACTTTTGTCAATTGTATTCTACAAATGTAGAAGCATTGATCAAAACTACAAGCTTAGTTTCGATTTTTCTGAAATTATTTCACCTGAAAGGGCTAAGAGAGTCTTATGGAATGATTTTGTCTTAGAGCGTATAAAACCCTAATTGTTCGCTTCTGTGGATTCTGAGGCTATGTTTTCTCGTTCAGTATTTACCCAGGCTTTGAGAGATTCAATCTGCTCATCACTGAGTTTTGCTTCACCATGCATTCTCACATAGTTAGGAAGAGGCATGTGTCCTTCTTCCACTTCTTCGATCATTTCTTCGAGCTTGTGATCTCTTCTTCTTGCTGAGTAGGTGCCCCACTTTGAAAAATTCAACTCATCTCTGCCATGTTCTATATGCTCTGCTATTCTCCAACTTACAGGAGCAATGCTCGCATACCAAGGGTAGCGGGGTTGGTCTGAATGGCAGTCATAGCAAGCTGACTTAAGCATGTTGGCCATTGGTCCGTCTATCTCAAGAACTTGAATAATGTCATTATCAGTGACAGGCTCATTGACTCGTTCTGGTCTGTTGATAAACTGGATTACAATTGCCGTGACAATGAGTGCTCCAAGGACATACTTAAGTGCTTTTTTCATCTTGCTCAATTTATCGACAATTTATGTAAATTGGTATAAACGAAAAAAGCTCGGTGACCAGCCGAGCTTTTATGTTTCTTGAGTAGTCTTAGTTAGACTTTTTTCCTGTAGGTCGTGTATGCCCGACTATCTCCAGTGGGTGGTCATCATGTTCGGGAGCTGTTTCGTAAATGACTGCTTCTGGGAAATCTGAGTGAGAGAAGTTGCTGGTACTAGCCCTTAAATTTGTGATATCAATCTCCTTTTTCAGTTGCTCTATAGACTTTTGACCTTTAGAATAGGCCTCGATTTGGCTCTTTGTTACTTGAAGTCTCAATGCTCTAGGAAGCTTCGTTTTTCTAAAGGATGAACCAAAATTCAAGTTCAGGATTACGACTTCGTCACTCTTCACACTTCTTAGGGTACGACCATAAGTAACCAAGCTCTCTTTGACCAATTCGATGAGGTCATCAAAACTTTCTTCAATTTTCTTATTGTCTTCTTCTAGCTTCTTGTTGGTATTGTCATTTTCAGGTGCTCTTCTGCCAGTAACAGTTACGGCATCTGCCGATAGAAACCTTACTCCACTGCGAGCGCCAGTCAAATTCAAGTCAAACATTAAGCCAAAGCCTTCAAAATAGGTCCAGTTGGTTTTACCACTTCTTCGGTAAATTCCATCGAAGTTTGATTGGAACAAGTCGTCTAAGATTCCAGCCATAATTTTGGCATCCGGGACAGTACTTGTAGTGCTTTCAATGATATTTTGAGATACTGCAGAACTTGCCGATTGCAAACTTGTCTTACCATTCAGGTAGCTAGTGATCGTAGAGAAATCAATAGACGAGACCAGTCTCTTTTTCTCTGTTCTACTTCCGCCACGATAAATGACATTGGCACCTCCTTGAATCGTTAAACCATTTTGACTGGACTTAGTAGGTTCCCTTAAGGCAGAATAGTTTACATTCAACATTACTTTCTCGCCCGGTTTCAGATCGCTAAGTATACTCCCATAGTTAACCAAGAAGTCTTTTGATACTGATTTGATTTTATCTTCCCTTTCCTTATTTTTTTCTTCAGTGGTCTGCTCGGTTTTTTCTTCTCTCTCTACATTTTGTATTGCAACTTGTTCAGCAAAAATCACGTCATAGCTGCTTCTACTTGAGGAGCCCATATTGAAGATGACTCCTTTTCCAGGAACGTAAATTCCCTTAGCTCCTCTGCTAGATGAATAGAACCTGTTGCCTTCGTTAAATAAGTCGTTCAGGACGTTTTGCAAAATGATGATGTCCCTCTCCATTTTGGGAAGCTTAGAGATATCTTGAGTGCTTTGTCCGGCAACCCCCGCTACGGTGTATGCATCCTGAGCTAGTGAGCCCAAGTTTAAAGTGAGTAGCGCCACTGTCGCTAAAGCCCATTTTCCTATTGTTGTTTTATTTTTCATAATTCTGATATTTCGATTTTAATCTTTTTCTACTGTAATTTTTTTAGCAAACAGGTCAGCCTCAAGCTTTCCCTCTTTGAGATCTTTTAAATCTTTCATGTTCCACTTAGCGGTGATCACGTAGGCTCTTTCGCTGGCTTTAGGAGAAGGAGGTAAGACCTTGCCATTCTTTTTTACTTCTGAGTCCTTTACTTCGAAAACAACCTTAAGATCTTCGTTGCCATCTAAGTGTGGTATGTAGCTATTGAAATCCGTAATGAATTTGATGATCGCATCAATCAAGCGTTCTTGCTGGAGAGAAATGATCTCTTGAGTATAGAAGGTATCCATCATGCCTTGATCTCCGCTTCTGAAAATCCCACCCTGAGTATTCATGAGAATATCTGCATTGGGAGCATCTACTTTAAAAGTTACACCTTGGCCCTTTTTGTACTCTGCTTCAGTGTTAGTGATTTTATTGAGCAGCGGGTCACCATCCCATTTTTTGAGAAAATTCTCTAAAGTCACCCTTGTTATTTCCATGTCGCGATTGACCGCACTAAAGGATTGAGCTTTTGCGCTGAGCACGCCCAGGAGCAAAGCAAGGGTGAGTATATATTTTGAGTTTTTGACCATTATTATTTGTTGTTTGAATTATTGGCAATTACTGTGTTCACCTTTTCTTCTAAATCGACCAAGGCGTTTTCAAACTGAAACTGCTTGTTGATGGTAGCATCTTCCAATTCAGTAAATGCCGCTTGAATGCCTCTTAAATCTTCGATGCGTTGGGATTCGATATTGTTTGAAAAGTTGACTACGATTTGTCTTAAAATATCTCTATAGTCCCCACTCAGTTTGTCGTTAAGACCCACCATTTGGTTAATGAGTGCATCTTTTTCTCTTTCGAAGATCTGATTAATGATTTCCTCATTAGCGTTGTTGGCTTGTAATGCATTAATCTTGAGGTTAAGGCTGTCCTGACCAAGCTTCATGTTGTCTTGAAGGTAGGCAGCCATAGACGCATTGTTTTCAAAGATCATATCTGATATTTCTTCTTCTGACAGGCCTCTTTCAATCTCTCCGTATCCTAGATAGAGACCTTCTGCATCGTAATTGACTTTGAAGCCAGTAAGCCATCCAAAAGTCAAGAGCAATAGGAGTGTCGCTGCAATAGCAACATACTTTCTCCAATAGAGCCATTCCTCATTTTTAGCGGGCTCAATAAAGGCTAACTGACCAGGAAGTTCTTCGTCTTCCAGTTCATTGAAGATCATTCTTGTATCGCTAAGCGCCTTCAGCTTTTGCTTTTCTTCAGGATTAGCTTCCAAGTAAACCTCTACAAGTTCGGCCTGTTCGGAGTCAAGCTCACCATATAGGTAGGCTACTAATGTCTCTTCGGTTGGTTTATATTTCATAATGCACCGTTTCTCTGTTGATATTCCACTGATCAAGTAGCTTCTTAAGACTACCTAATGCGTAGTAAAGCCTAGACTTTACAGTGTTCTCTGAGATATCGACAATCTCAGCTATTTCTCGAATCTTCAATCCTTCATACTCCTTCATAATCACCACGATTCGCTGTTCTTCTGGTAGCGTAGCTAAAGCTCTTTTTAAAAGTGTCTTTAACTCTTCATTGCCATAGACTTGTTCAGGGTTTTCGTTTCTAGTAGCACTGACCGAGTTTTCGATCTGTGCATTCTCCTGATTGTTCTGAACTTTCATGAAAGGGAAAACCCAACGTTTTTGTTGCTTTCTTACTTCTTCATGACAGTAGTTGGCCGCAATTCTATAAATCCATGATTTAAATCGACCTTCCTCTTTCAGTGTCTTCAAATTCTTATTCATCGAAATGAAAGTTTTTTGAGTCACCTCCATCGCTAAATCATAGTCGTTGAAGTATTTATAAGCAAAGTTGTAGATCCGCTTTTGCCACTGTTTTACCAGCTGATTCATGGCAATTACATCACCCGACTTGGCTGCTGTTACTAAGAAGTTGGTTTGTGGCATCAGGTCGATTTCCTTCATGGGTTTTCGTTCCGCCTTTATGATGACAGTGGATTTAAAAAAGTTTGAAGGAATTTAGAAAAGTTTCCTCACTTCGTCATAAGTGTCCTTTGATGGGCTTAAAGGATGATGGAGAACAATATAACATCATTATGTGATGCTGCTTCTTGTTCCATAGGATGAGATTTGGTGTTAGTCAATCAAACATCGGCTTAAAATGAAGAAGCTATTCGCATTCCTTACCATAACTCTGGGACTTTTGTCCTGCTCAGAAAGTAGTAGTCCAGAATACAGAATTGAATTGGTCAGTCAGGGAAATGTTTTAGGATTTCAAGGAGCAACTCTGCCTCAACCGATTATCGCTAAAGTGGTCAGTGAAAGTGGGGAAGCTCAATCGGGTATTGATGTAATTCCATTTGTAAAGAATGGAGGCGGGTTCATAGAATCAGCTTCTACAACCTCTGATGCCAATGGGCTAGTCACTGTCAATTGGCAATTAGGAGAGGCACTTTCTCAAGGCTTGCAGATTAGCCTCAAGGATAATTCAAAGGTCTTTGTTACGGTGACTGCCAGAGCTAAGTATTCTTACAAGCAGCCTGCAACTGAGCAAGATGGTTGGATAATAGGTGATGTTGAGGAGTTGAGCGATGAGCAAAGAAGTCTGATTTTTAATGGTATAGATAGGCTTCGTAATGATGAGTTCCCTGAGGTTCATAGTGTCGTTGTAATGCACAAGAGAAAGCTGGTGTTAGAGGAGTATTATGACGGAACGGACTCAAATGGGAACTTCATTGAATGGGATCGTTTCACCAAACACGAGATTCAATCTGCCAGCAAGTCTTTTAGATCAATGCTAGTAGGTATAGCGATTGAAAAAGGTTTTGTTGAAGGCGTGGACGTGCCTTTTTATTCTTTTTTCCCAGCATTTGACAACCTTAAAGACGAAGAACAAAAGGGTGAGATCACATTGGATCATGTCTTAACCATGTCTGCCGGTTTCGACTGGGACGAGTGGAGTTTTCCCTTTGGTCATGCAAGTAATAACCTAAGTACTATGTATGCCATGCCTTCAAGTCAATGGGTGCCTTATGTTCTAGGTCTACCAATGAAGTACGTACCTGGAAGCACTTTTGCTTACAGTACTGGTACATCTTTAATGCTGGCAAATGTGATTTCGAATTCCATCGATACTGATTTAAGAAGTTTTACCCGTGAGTACTACAGTGATTTGGTCGAGGGCACACCAGTGAACGATCCAAATGGTAATCGAATGACGCCTAGAGAAATGGCTAAAATGGGCTATCTATACTTGTACGATGGTAAATGGAAAGACAATCAAGTCGTTTCAACAGATTGGATTGAAAAGAGTATCACCCCAAGGTTTGAAAATATTAATACCTCAGGAGGGTATGGGTACCAGTGGTGGCTGAAAACATTTAGCACTTCAAAAAAGGGTTATGATTGCTACTACGCCAGTGGCAATGGAGGTCAATTTGTTGTTGTGAATAAAGAGCTAGATCTAGTCGTGGTGTTTACTGGAGGGAATTTTGGCTCTGCACAAATGTTCGATATTCTAAATTGGATGGAAGACCATATATTTTCGGCTTACGAATAAACTTATCGTTGTTGGGTGATGATTTTTCTTTCACCCATATCATATTTTCTGCCTTTTCGCAGCATATGAAAGCGTTCTTGACCTGGCTGATTTTTAACAAACTGATTTTTGGTTTGATCCCAATGCGTTCCGTCATAAACAAGAACATAACTTTGCCCGATAACTTCAAACTGGTTTCCAGTTACTAGAATCGCTGTATTTTCATCAATTGAAATACCGAGTAAGTCAGGGTATACCTTCAACACCTCGAACATGTCGAATTGACGATTTCGGGCCATCGTATGCTGATCGATCGCTATATTCTTTACAAAGCCGAAACCTTCTTCATGATCGCCTACCATAATGGTGTTGGTCCGACTATCACCTCTGGCCAAATAAGAGCCTTGTATTGTTGCACCAGCAGAACTTCCTGCAATGACACCACCGCGATCTAGCAAATCGAATAAGTATTCTTGGACCTTTGTATCCAGATAGGAGTCCGCAAAACGCCATTGTCTTCCACCAGGAAGATAAACACCTGTTGCTTCCTTTAGCACCCCCGCAAATGCCTCAGTATCTGCTTCCTTAGGGTCTGTGGTATGAAGCACTGTTACCTCTGCCGCTCCTCTAGCTTTCCATGACTTAACCAGGCCTGCTATTCTCTGTTCGGTTACTTCGTAGCCACCAGCGGTCGGAATAACCACAATATGAGATTGCTCTCCTCCGGCTAGTTCCATGAATTTGGCATAAACATCGGCATCACGAAGTGCTCCACCTGCAATAATCAGATGTCCTTTCTCAGGTCCGGTAGTTTGTGTTTGGGCGCTTAGTCCAAAACAAATGAAAAGGGCGATTACACTTAGAAATAGTCTCATTGCTTTATGATTTTGGCCACGTCATCGGCAAATAGTGCTACCCACTCTGAGTACATTTTACCTGAAGGGTGTAATTTGTCTTTAGCCACTAACTCGGGCCGTTCTTTTGCCTGGCGAGATATAGGCGTAATATTGAAAAAGGGGATGCCATATGAAATGGCAATGTGCTTAGCGATGCTATTGTACTCGTCCAGCTCTTTGGCTATCTGGTTTTCCTTAGCAGCACCGAAAGGAGTTTTTCCATAGTCAGGAATAGAGACTACAAATACTTTTTTCGGGTTATTGCCAGCAAACTTAATGGCAGTGTTGATCAATTCTTCAAATTCTTTCTTGTACTGCTCAATTGACTTGCCCTGATACTGATTGTTCACACCAATTAATAGAGACACGAGATCATAACCTGACAATAGTGCTTTGTCTTCCTTAATGCCATTTTGAAGATCATCGGTTCGCCAACCTGTGGTGGCAATAATCTTAGGGTCTGCCATCGCAATACCCTGCTCGTTTAAGGTCTTGACGAGTTGTACTGGCCACCTTTCTGATACTGCTACACTTTCACCGATGGTATAGGAATCACCTAGAGCGAGATAAGTCTTTTGGGCCATAATAGTTGTGGTTGAAAATGATAGGACAATTACGAAAAGCAGTTTGAGCTTTCTGAACATAGGAAATCGGTCTTTGACTAAATTTAGTCAGCTAACTCTCTTAAGTCAACTGGTACTACTCTGGAAACACCTTGTTCTATCATGGTGATTCCGTAGATAATGTCTGTTGAGGCCATTGTGCGCTTATTATGCGTCACAATAATGAATTGTGACTCCCCAGAGAATTTTTTAATGATGTTGTTGAACTTGTCAATATTGGCATCATCTAGCGGAGCATCTACTTCATCAAAAATACAGAATGGTGCAGGCTTGAGCAGGTAGATTGCAAAAAGGAGGGAAGTGGCCGTCAGTGTTTTCTCTCCACCAGAGAGCTGGTTGATAGTCAACGGACGTTTACCTTTTGGCTTAGCCATGATCTCAATAGCCGATTCCAATGGATTGTCCGGATCAACAAGCTTTAAATCACAATCATCTTCATCCGTGAACAATGATCGAAACACTTTAATGAAATTTCCTTTAATGTTGTCGAAAGCTTCGAGGAAAGTCTCTTTGGCTACGGTATCAATTTCACTGATAGTTTCAAGTAGAGAGTCTTTGGCAGCAACCAAGTCATCGCGCTGCTCAGTAATGAATGTGTGTCGCTCTTTGATCTCGTCATAAGCTTCCATGGCCATTGGGTTGATTGGCCCCATATTTTCAAGACGCTCGCGTAGTTTAAGCACGTTTCTTTCTAGTTCTTCAAGAGGTTTCTCCTGAGGAACCTCTTCTTCACTTAGAAGCAATTGATCAAGGTCTACATTGAACTCTACTGAAAGTCGTTCCTTAACAGAGCTCAATTCTAACTTTGTTTCGTTGAGTCTATTTTGAAGCTCCATCATGAGCGTATCAGAATGCTCGCGCTTGCGTTGAAGTTCGCGAAGAGTTTTGTCAGAGACATCTATGTCACCTCGCTGAGCATAATAGTCTTTTTCCGCCTCGTTTACTCCTTTTTCGATAGACTCCTTCTCATCATACATTTCGATGAGTTCATCTTCATTTGATTCGGTATTGGCAATTAGACGTTTGATCTCAGCTTCATTGTTGCCGAGTTCGAGTTGGTTTTTTTCTATGCGCTGTTTGCTTCCTTCAAAGGCGGTCTGCTTAAAGCCAATTTCTTGGTTGACAGAGCTAACTCGATTTTGCTTTTGGTGGAAAAGTATATTTCTCTCATTGAAAACCTGAGACTTTTCTGCAAGCTTCTGTGACTCAGTCTTTGCCTTCTCTTCTAGGGATCCAATAATGCCTTGAACTTCAGTAAAGGCCGTTTCTTCCTCTAACACAGTTGGCTTAAGCTGATCGAGTGAGGCACTGATTTTATCAATATTGGCAACAATGTCCTCTTTGCGATTGGCTCTGCTGGAAAGCATTTGCCCCAGTTGCTCTTTCTTGGTCTTAATAGAGATCAACTCTTCATTGACACGATTGAAATCCGTCTGCAGTTGATCGATTTCAGACTTAAAGGTGTCTGATTTTAATCGAGCTAATTCTTGTTGGCGATGCTCAAGCTTTTCCTTAATGTCGACAGACTTGGTCTCCAGGGACTTAATGCCCTTTTCGAGCTTTTCAAGGTTTTTCGCACGTCCTATACGCTTACCTTCAAATAAACCAACTGATCCGCCTGATACACTGAATTTACGTTTGGTGTATTGCCCACTTTCAGTAATAAATATTGCTGAGTCATCTACCGGGATGTCCCCGGGGCCGCCATTGACGATAAATACATTCTCCAAAATGAAGCCGATCAGTTTCTTGTACTTAGGCTCGTATTCAACTATTTCAGTAGCATGAATAGCATTTTCAAATAGCTTCGACTCTTTGGCTTCATAATGATCGAAGGCATCCAGTACAAAGAAGTTTGCCTTTCCTTTTGAAGCATCACTCAGGATATTCACTGCTTCGAATGCCTGGCGTTCAGTATCAACTATATAATAGTTCATATATGTCTCGAGATAGTTCTCGATAGTGACACGATACTTTTCGTCACAAGTAATGATATCGGAAAGGAGCGGAGCAGATTTATTCCAGTTGGCCTTCTTTTTCAAGAACTTGATGGCTTCCGGAAATCCTTCCAAGTTCTCAACAAGAGATTTTGTAAGGTTGTATTCGTTCTTTTTTGAGTCCAGACTTCTACTAACGGTGGTCAGTTCCTCTCTTATGAGGTCGATAGTCTCAGAGGTCTGTTGAACTGCTTTTGAGTGTTTTTCCTCAGCAGTTTTTCTGTCATCTAGAAGTTTCTTTTTTTCATCGAAATCCTTCTGGAGGCTTGAAAGCTTTTCGTCAAACTGTGCAAGTGTCTCAGATTGCTCAGAAGTGTCTGACTCAGTTTTGGCAAACTCTGCCTTTAGCGTATCAAGCTGAATCTCCTTTATCTCAATATCCTTTTTGAGATTATAAAGGCGTTCTCGTTTATCAGCAAAAGTCCTTCTTTTCTCTTCGTACTCATCTTGAGAACCTTGAGAAATAGCCTTTTGCTCCTGAAATATTTTTTCTAATGAACCAACCTCATTTGTAATGTTCTTAAGGTCTTTCTCTGCCTCATCTAGTTCTTTCCTTAAGCTTTCGAGGCTAAAAGCTGCCCTTTCATTGCTCTTACGATCGGATTCTATTTGTTCCCTAAGGTTGTCACTTTTATCCTCTAAAAAAGTAAGACGTTCATTCTTGATCTTTCTATCACTTTCGAACTGCCTGATTTTATTAACGTGTTCGTTAAGTGTTCTTTGGCGAGAGGCGAGTAACTTTTCCTTAGTGATAAGGCCTGTTTTTCCTTTTTCAATATTTGCCTCTTGATTAGCAACCATTTGACCGATCTCAATCTTACGGTCGCTTTCTTGCTTTATCTCAGCTTCTAGTTTCTTGAAGCTGTCTGTTTTTTCTGAAACGGCTCTTCTAGCAAGTTGAATACTGTCTACCTTGTATTCTTCCTTGAGTTTGTAATATCTCTCGGCCTGACGAGCCTGTTTTTCGAGCGACTTAAGGTTCTTCTCTATTTCGAAGAGCAAATCTTCGACCCGATCGAGGTCGTCATCGGTGTCTTTTAGTTTTCTAAGGGTTTCTTTCTTCCGCTTCTTGAACTTGGAAATACCTGCAGCTTCTTCAAATAAGTCACGTCTGGAATCATCTTTATCATTGAGAAGGTTGTCCACCATTTTCAACTCTATGATGGCATAGCTATTAGAGGCTATACCGGTATCCATAAAGAGATTGTTGATGTCCTTGAGTCTACAACTTACCCCATTCAATAAGTACTCACTTTCACCCGAGCGATAGTACCTTCTTGTAATAGTGACTTCAGTGTACTCTGTGGGTAATAGGTTTTTTGTGTTTTTGAACGAAAGAGAAACTTCGGCTAGTTGAGTGGGCTTTCTTTTCTTGGTACCATTGAAGATGATATTCTCCATCTTTTCAGAACGGAGCATCCTAGTTTTTTGCTCGCCAAGTACCCAACGAATGGAGTCGACCACATTGGATTTCCCACATCCATTTGGTCCTACAATGCCCGTAATACCCTCATCGAAATTGATAACAACTTTGTCTCCGAAGCTCTTAAATCCCTTTATTTCAAGTTTGGTAAGTTGCATTAACTAGAATCCGTAAAAAGTAGGTATAGCTAGCAAAATTAGAATTAATTCTTAGATTTGCTAGTGTCATGGACTTCGACTTTAGCACTGCTCTTTATCTCATTCTTGGAATTATATATTTTATTTTTTCAGGTGTTAAAAAGAAAAACCAACGAGACAAAAATCAGCCACAAAGAGGGAGAACCTCAAACCCCGAAACTGTCGGTCCACCACCAGTATCAAGAAAGCCTTCATTTGAGGAATTATTAGAAGAGTTCACTGGTCAAAAGACGGTACAACCGGAACCTCAGCCAGAACCAATTGCTCCAATAGTAACTCCACCGACTAATGTATATGAGAATCCTAAACCTGTGACTGAGGTTTTGACAAAGAAGGAGAACCAACCATTGGTATCATTTAAAGAGTACGAACTTGACAGCGTGGAAGATCAAGAAGATTATAGAGAAATGTTTTCTAGCCTTGATGATGCGAAAAGAGCCTTTGTTGCCTCAGAAGTATTCAGTAGAAAGTATTAAGATCTTTTCAATTGAATCGGAAGTACAATGTCAGTATCCTGTGCTTCTCCATTCTTAATTCCAGGACTCCACTTGCCACCTCGTGCTAGGGCATTAATGACTTGGCGTTCATAATCTGTCCCAAGTCCCTCAGTAAAGCGAAGGTTTTCAATCAACCCTTTTCTATTCACCGTGAAGCGCACTTCAACTTCTCCATCATGTTGGGTAGCAACTGTGCTACCCGGATGCGTAATGTTGTCTTCAATAAACTCTTCCCAGTCTTTTGCACCTTTCAATGGGGCAGGTACTACATCTGATGCGCCAAAAGTGTTGTTTTCTATTTGGTAACCATTAATGGTCAATCCTTCTGGTATGGCCGCTTCAAATGAGAATATAAAGAACAATAGAGCAATAAGTGGTAATGGAATAAGAAGCCTTAAGAAATTGACCTTCTTGTTCTTGGCCAACATTTGAACACGTTTTACAGTCTGGTTTTTCCCAAAGTAGCTACCATATTCAAGTCCCATTTTTCGGAATACAGTTTTAACTAAGAGTCTACTGTAAACGTCTTTTCCAGTTTGTAAGGCTACTTTTCTATCTGCCAAGTACTCGTGACTTTCTTCTAACAATAGTTTGTACAAGTACATAAAAGGATTAAACCAGAAGAGTACTTTTAATAACTCGATGAACATGATGTCATAAGAATGCTTCTCCTTGATGTGCACCATTTCATGATCCATTACTTGTTGTTTTTCTTCATTGGTCAATGCGATAGTATTATCCCAAAACAAGTATTTGAAGAATGAGAAGGTTGGCATAGAACCATCAGTCTTTACGAGGAAATAATCTCCCTTGACTTTGTACCGAGTTCTATGTCTTTTAAACCAGATGATTTCTTTGAAAGATCTGATTTGTAAAAGTAATTTTGCCAGACCGATTGTTACACCCCCCACATAAAGTACTAGAAGTGCTTCCCACCAGAGTAAGAATGGTCGTTCAGACTGTGCTGTAATTGTATATGAGTAAGCTTTATCGGCTTCAATGATAGGTTCACTACCCACCTCATTACCTACTTGATGTATTGAATTTAGAACTGCCGGGGTATTTGCTGGATTGTAGTCAATTTCCAATAGGGGAAAGGTGACTGAGAAAAGTATTGCAGCCAATAAATAGAATCTGTTGTACTGAAAGCTCTTTTCTCTTCTTAACAGAAAGTAATAAGCTAAGTACAAAATAGCTAAGCATGTAGCCGATTCAAGTGCATAAATGAGTGCGTCATTTAGCCCTTCTAATAATTCTATGGTTGGATGCTTTCCCATTAGTCCTTATTCATCCTTGTCTTTCAAGTTATCTTCAACATGCTGCATTAATGATTCGAAATCATTAATGTCCATATCGTTTTCTTTGGCAAAAAATGAAACCAGTTTTTGGAATGATCCTCCAAAATATCCACCGATGAAATTCTTAAGGTAAAAATTGCTATAGGTGGTCTTGTCAATAATAGGGAAGTACTCATGCGTCTTTCCATAGGCTTTATATCCGACAAACCCCTTTTTCTCAAGAATTCTGATGATTGTAGATACGGTATTGTATGCTGGCTTTGGTTCAGACATTTTTGCTAAAACGTCTTTGACAAACCCTTTTTCGATTTGCCATAGAATTTGCATTACCTGTTCCTCTGCCTTTGTCAATTCCTTCATAACTATTCTTTTGATACTATCGATCAATTATACAACTATCCAACTAGTTTTCAAACTAACCTGTTAGTTTTTATTATCTTTGGTTAGTCTAGTATTGGGTCAGTGCGAATGAAATAATATTCGCTCCCATACGCAATGCTTTTAGTCTTACTTCTTCAGGGTCGTTGTGTATTCTCCTGTCTTCCCAACCATTTCCAAGGTCTGACTCATAAGAATAAAAACATACAAGTCTCCCTTCATAAATCAGGCCAAAACCTTGCGGAGGCTTGTTATCATGTTCATGAATTTTTGGAAGCCCTTTTTCGAACTTGAATTTCTGGTTATAAATGGGGTGATCGAAGGGTAGTTGGACGAATTCCAGCTCAGGGAAAATTTTCTTCACTTCCAACCTTACATAAGGATCAAGCCCGTAGTTATCATCTATGTGTAAAAAACCACCAGCGATTAGGTAATTACGAATGTTTTCAGCCTCACTGCTGCTAAAAACAACATTGCCATGGCCTGTCATATAGATATAGGCATACTCGAATATTTCAGGACTCCCGGCCTCAACAATAGCGTCCTGGGTGTCAAATGATGTTCTGAGGTTCTCATTGCAGAATTTCGCCAAGTTAGGTAAGGCGGTTTTGTTGGCATACCAATCACCACCACCACTATACTTGAGTTTAGCCATTTTCAACTGCTCCTTTTGTGCAAAAAGCGTTAGTGATAGACAGAGCATTAACAATGAGAGTACAAACTTCTTTGACATTGATTTTCGGTTATGAAACTTAATAGTTGGAACGATTATTCGTCTTTGAAGTTTATAATTTAATTCTCAGTAATAAAACACATTTTTGTCAAGTGATACTCAATTCGTTTGATCAGTTTGTAGATAGTCTTGCAAAAAGGCTGACTGAACCTCTCCCAGGCAGGAGTGCTCAGGAAACTATGGCCCCCAGGCCAATCAGTGAAAGGCGATTCCAAGAAGATCCGAATAATCCTGCTAGGCCAGGTGGTGTTATGGTTTTACTTTACCCAAAGAATGGAGATATCTATATTCCTTTAACAAAAAGACCTGTTTACACCGGAGCCCATAGTGGACAGGTCAGCTTACCCGGTGGTAAAGTTGAGCAGACGGATCGTGATATTGTCCATACAGCATTGCGTGAAACTCAGGAAGAGATAGGGGTTGCGAATGAGTCGATAGAGGTTATAGGTCAGCTTTCGGAACTCTTTATTATTGCAAGTAATTTCAAGGTTTTTCCGACCGTAGGAGTCCTTCGGTCACCACCCAACTTAATTCCTGATGCACGTGAGGTAACGAGGGTGTTAACACCTTCTATTAGAGAGCTCAGAGATTTAAGCAGGCGAAGTACCAAGACCATGCATTTCCCACCATATACTATCGAGTCACCCTATTTCGATGTAGAAGGAGAGGTGGTTTGGGGTGCAACCGCAATGATTTTAAGCGAGCTGGTTCACGTGATTGAAGAATTTTATTGATTGATAATAGCCGTAGCTTCAATCTCTACAAGATACTTATCATCAATTAGCCTGGATACTTCCACCATTGTGGTACAAGGTTTTATTTCGCCAAACACTTCTTGGTGAGCTTTCCCAATGGCCTCCCAATCGTCTATGTTGGTGACAAACATTCTTGTTCTTACTACATCTTCTATGGACGCTCCGGCACTTTCAAGAGTCGCCTTGATTTTGTCCAGAGAATATTTTGTCTGGAGATATGGGTCATTACCGCCTAACAATTGACCTTCATGATCGGCAACCGTACCTGTTACCTCAATAGTATTACCGACTTTAACGGCTCTCGAATAACCCACAATGTCTTCCCATGGGCTGCCTGATGAATAGTTCGTTCGATTACTCATTTTTATTTGTATAAAGACTTAGTTTTTGGAAAAGGTCTTCGGGGTCAAAGGGTTTGTGTACGAAGTCAACAAAGCCGAATTGTTTCAATTCAATTTCAAACTCAGAAGCATTGTGTGCGCTCATGGCAACCACTGTAGGAGAACCATCAGGTCGCATTTTGCGGAGTTGATTCGTTGTATCAAATCCATTGATTGGCTTCATTTCAATGTCCATGAGAACTACATCGTATTCAGTTTCCTGAATTTTATCGAGTGCGTCATATCCATTATCTGCTTCGTCAAAAGAAGCATTCCAAATCTGAAAGAGACGCTTAAGTACGAGTCTGTTCATGTCATTGTCATCAACAACAAGAATTTTCTTCTGATTCAAATCCTTATCTCGGTCTTGCTGTTGCAAGTCGACCATATCAAATTCTGGATCGATTTTGAAGTCTATTTCAAATGAGAAGGTGGTACCTCTGTCTTCTACACTCTTTAATTTGATTTTACTACCCATTAAGTTGAGCAGTTTCTGCACAATAGAAAGACCAAGCCCTGTGCCTCCATATTCCCTTGTCGTCTCCTCACTGGCTTGTTCGTACTCTTCAAAGATAGCTTGTAGCTTGTCTTCAGGAATTCCAATGCCTGTATCAGAAACGCTGAAGGCCACTTTGGCAGTTTCATCCTTAATGCCTGCTAAGACTGCTTTAATGTGAATGTGTCCTTCATGGGTGAATTTAATGGCATTGCTAATAAGGTTGTTGAGTATTTGAGTTAGCCTGGTTGGATCACCTGACAGACGATCGGGGAGGTGCTCTCCGATTTCTATTCTCATCTCAATTCCCTTGTTGTTCGCTTTATATTTAAAACTTTCTGCAAGGTTTCTCAGCAAATCAATAAGTGAAAATTCTGTTGATTCAAGCCTTAGCTTACCCGCTTCAATCTTATTGTAATCTAATATGTCATTGATCAATGAATGAAGGCCTTCAGCAGAGAACTTCAGCGCATCTATGTATTCCTTCATCTCTTTGTCCTTGTTATCTATCTCCATGATGTGAGACAAACTGATGATGGCATTGAGTGGTGTTCTGATTTCGTGACTCATAACCGCTAGGAAATCAGATTTATCCTTTGTAGCCTTTTCAGCTTCTTGACGAGCTTCTTTGAGTGCTTGGTTTTGTTTCTTAATCTGTTGAGTTCTATCAGCAACGATCTCTTCAAGTTCCTGATTGATGTCTAGTTGAAGTCTCTCGTTTTTTCTGAGTTGTAAGATTAGCGACCTCTGTGTAATGTCATGATCTTCAAATTGACGCTTGAGTTTATGGCTAATGCCCAGACTAAAGACTACGATTTCAACTATGATACCCGCCTGTACGAGGGTAGGTAAATCATTTGAAGGTTCCAATAGTTGACCCAATACCACTATTAGTACGCTAGCTATGAAGAACATTGAGCCATAGGCAAAATACTTCGCAATAATATTGTTAGTCCGAGCAGCATGGACGATTAGCACTAAAGCAAAGCCAACAAGTACCAACACAGTGAGATGCATGGCCGCCATACCTAAGTACATGTTGCCTGTCAAAAAGAGATAAGTGGACAAGCCAAGAAACATGATCAAAGAAAAGTAAGACAAAACGATTAGTGTTTTATCCCACTTTGGCTGGTCAATGTGAGTTTCTAAAAAATATCGGGAAAAAGTGAAATAAGCAGCTGCGCTCAAAAGTGGTAGCGCCCACAGAGATGGTATCGGGTCAATAAGGTTTGTTAACACATAGAGTTCGATAATCCCATGCATATGGAGGAAATAGACCAGATTTGATAGTGCGTAAAAAGCAAAAAATAGGAAGACGCGCTCTCGTGTAAATCCATAGATGAAGAATGCTAGTATAATGACTACGAAAAGGATCCCTGAAAATATTCCCTCAAACAAGTTCATGTTTTCAAGCCTGTTCGTCCAAATGTCACCAAGCACAAGTGAAGCCTTTATGTCTATAGGGTTGCCGTCCGTACTTTCAATTTTGGCATAAACATGAATTGTTTCACTTGCTGGAAGTGACAGGTTGATACGGGTTTGATATCCTTGTCGTATGTTCCTCTCATTTGTAGGGAAATGATATCCAGTTTTCCTGACAGTAGTTTCTTCGCCTTCAACCAAGTAATAAGTCTCTTTGCCATTTCTTCCTCCATGAAGAACGAACTCAAAGTCCTGACCTGTTCGGTTGTTAAGCTGAAAGTAGATCCAATAAGTGGCTTCTTCACTGAAAATGGAAATGTCCTCTAGGCGTAGAAAGTCATTCCTTTGTAGTTGACGTATGTCATCGATGATTAATCTATTGTCGTCATCTCGATACACGAAAATTTCATCTGTTTCAATGATATCTTCCTCGGCAGAATAGACAGAATGAGCATTCGGAAAAGTATTCCTTTGTGCATAGCTATTAAGGCTGAGTAGTATGAAAAGTAAGAGACTAATCTTGTGCATTAGGGCACTATTCAAAATGGAATTTCAGCATTTTTAAGCTTTAAGCAAACCATTGCAGCGAATTGATTTGAACGGTGTTGCAGAACTCCAATCAAACTTGTGCAAATTTAATTGCATCCTTTGACCAAGGTGCGCTCTGTTGAATGGCTTCAAGGACTTTGCCAGGATCAGTAAATACGGTCCATATAGGTCTGTGATTTTCACTTAAGAATCCTTCTTCAATAGCATTGTCCAACATATTTAAGAGTGGGTCATAGTAACCGTCAAGGTTGAGTATAATGATTGGTTTTGTGAATATGCCGAGTCTTTTTAGTGTAATGGCTTCCATCAGTTCCTCAAAGGTGCCACAGCCACCCGGTAGTGTGATTAAGGCATCTACACCCACCATAAACTGTTTTTTCCTTTCGTGCATATCAGCGGTGAAAATGAATTCATTGACATCTTTATGGTGGAACTCCACCTCCTTCATGAAATGAGGCATAATTCCAATTATTCTGCCTTTCTCCTCTATGACCGTATCAGCAAGTGTACCCATCAGCCCTCTGGCTCCACCTCCATATACAACGGTGGTATTGTTCTTGACTAAGGCTCTGGCAAGTTCTCTAGTAGCTTCGAAGTATTTCTCATCGATTTTATCGCTAGAAGCGCAGTAGATACAAACTTTCTTGATTTTTTGCATTTAGGAAGGGTCCAAGACCTTGGTTTCTTAAATCAAGCTAAGCAAAAAAAGAATACTTTTTGGAAAGGACTATTTAAAAAAAGCGGTATCGATTGAATTAGCTTTCGTTGGGTGAATATTGAGTCAGATACCAATGATAAGATGTCTATGAAGTCTTTTTATTAGAATCCTCACAAAAAATATATGTCGGAACTCATTTTTTGTACTCCTACTTATACGAACTATCTTGTTAACCGAATAGCTGGTTTCTAAACCCTATTGATACACCAAAATGCGTGATTTGATGTTAAAAATCAGCGGAGCAGTCGCACCGGCTGTACTTATGTTCCTGTCTATTGTTTTTAATCTCAGAGCACAGGAGACTCCCTTGGTGATTAAAGAGATTGGTACTCCCTTTGTAAAAAATTATTTACCTACCGAATATGGGGCACATGAACAGAACTATAAGATTGTCCAATCAAAAGAAGGGTTCCTATATATAGCAAATGTTACTGGAGTTATTGAGTTTGATGGAAAGTCATGGTCAGTTGACGGTCGGGTAACGGATGATGCATTTAAGGGAGTGGCCATCGGAAGTGACAATCTAGTCTATGGATCGGCAAAGAGCATTATGGGTCGTTATGTCCCTGATTCTGTAGGGCAGCTTCAATTCGAATCACTTGAGCCAAAAATATCAAAAGATTTTACTGGTTTTGGGGACATTCGTTCAGTGGATGCCTTGGGCGATGAGCTAATCTTTAGGGCAAAAGAACAGTTGCTGATATATGATATCATAACCGATACCACAAGGGTGGTTTCCGCAAGTGGCAGTTTTGGAAGAGGGGATGTTGTTGACAACCAATACTACATTGTAGATTATGATAGGGGCCTTTTACGACTTGATGGTGACGATTTTACACTGCTTCCCGGTACAGAATTCTTGAAACAAAACATAGTTGAAGAGATTCTGAGATTTTCCAAGGACGAACTTCTTTTGATTTCTAGGTCTAGTGGTTTGTGGAAATATGATTTCAAGAAAATGCAGTCATGGGACACTGAAGTATCGGGTTTTTTGAATCAGCATAAAGGATTTGCCGCAACCAATATCCAAGACCAATACTTTGCCTTGGGTACAACCACAGGTGGAACAGTAATTATAGATTCAACAGGTCAATTGGTTCAGAAGCTCGATAAAGAGATGGGAGTGGGGAGCAATGGAGTCGTTCAAGATCTGTTCTTTGACAAAGACCAGAATCTTTGGATTGCTCAAGATGGTTCAATCAGTCAGGTGATATTAAACTCTCCATTTACTACTATAGATGATAGGCATGGGGTAAATGGCTATGTGCTTTATTTTCAAAATTGGAACAATAAGACATATGTGTCCACCGCCACAGGAGTGGTGATTAAGAGTGAATCTGACCCATGGCAAAGCACAAGACCTAAATACAAACCATTCAAACCTATTTCAGAAAATAGAGAAAGAGTTTGGATGACTGTGAAGCAGGGTGGGGACTTCTTTTCTGCAGGAAATAACGGCTTCATTCAAATAACTGAAAATGGTCTAAGAACTCTTCTTGATAACGGTGAGAGAATGTGGGCAGCGGTTGCAATGCAAGGTGGGGATGAAATGATTATTGGTAGTATAGAGGGGTATCTCCATAGGTTTATTAAAAAGGAAGGTAGATGGAGTTATGATTCAAGAATCAAAGGTTTCAATAAACAAATGGACTTTCTTGAACAGACAGAGGATGGCGATATATGGATGACCGATTCAGGTACTGGTGTTTTCAAAATAAAGCTTAATGAGAGAAGAGATAGTGCTGTTTCGGTGAAAGTTTATGGTCCGAATGAGGGATTGCCAGAACTCGCAAGAAATAGAGTGTTTAGACATGAACAAGGGCTCTTGTTTGCCACTGGAGCCGGGGTGTACAAGTACAATATAGTAGCTGATAGGTTTGAGCCTGTAGAGAAGTTTAACAAACATCTTTCTGAAGATTATGTCTTTCGGTTGATTGAAATGAAGAATGGAGATGTCTATGGCGCACTTAACCCTAGAGGTAAATCTTTACTTAGGAAGGTAGGTGATGATTATGAGTTGACTATGGTGCCATTTCAAAGGATTGCCGGACACAATTCAGAATATGTTTCGGGCTTAGGAGGTAGTGATGTTTGGATTGCTGGTACGGGAATTAAACACTATAAGTCAGGCTATGAACATCGGCCACCTGCTTTTAAAGCCTATGTTCGATCGGTTCGAGTTTCGAACAAAAATGATTCATTAATCTATGCAGGAGGAAATATAGATCAGTCGATAGAATTGAGACCCAAGGAGAACGCGATTTACTTCGATTACTCTGCAACTTATTATGACAAGTCAGAAGAAATAGAATTCCAAAGCTACCTCGAAGGTTCAGAAGATACTTGGGCGCCTTGGAGTGACCAGGCGGCAAGAAATTACACGAATTTATCTCATGGTACTTACACATTTAAGGTAAGGGCAAAGAACTTATATGGCGATGTGAGTGACATTGGAGAATACACCTTCTCAATTCACACACCTTGGTATCTGACCATATGGGCCTACATTCTCTATGCCATATTAGTTGCACTTTCAGTCTGGCTTATTGTTAAACTCAATACAAGGAGGTTAGAGAATGAAAAGAAACTATTGGAAGAGGCAATATTGGCAAGAACTCAAGAGATACGTACACAGAAAGAAAAAGCAGAAGCAGACAAGACTTTAATCCAGCAGCAAGCCGATAGACTCAGAGAGCTCGATAAGGTAAAGTCTCGGTTCTTCGCTAATATATCTCATGAATTGAGAACCCCTTTGACGCTCATCAATGCGCCACTGGAATCTCTGATTGAAAGTGGTAAAATCTCTGACGAGGAGATTAGAACAACTCTAAAAGTGGCGAAGCGCAATGGAGTGAGTCTACTTTCACTAGTAGAAGAAATATTGGACCTTGCCAAGCTCGAAGCTGGGAAACTCAAACTGGTTGAAAACCCAGTTCAATTGAAAGAATTTCTTTCTGACATTCTATCAAACTATACTTCCGCTTTACAAGAAAAGGGGATTCAATTAAAGCTTGACTATTGGCCTGAAGAAAATCTGACCATCCTTCTTGATGAAAATAAATACGGGAAGATAGTTAGGAACTTGATATCAAATGCACTGAAGTTCACCAAAGATGAAATTGCAATTCAAGTGCAGTATAGTTCGGACAGCAAGGAACAGATTCAACTGATTATTACTGATAATGGAGTTGGGATCGATGCTGTTGATCTACAGTATATTTTTGACCGTTACTATCAATCTGAAAAACCTGAAAACAAAGCTGAAGGAGGAACTGGCATTGGGTTGGCACTGGCCAAAGAACTTACGGAGCTGATGTCGGGAAGCCTTAAGGTATCGAGCCAACTAAATATTGGAAGCGTTTTTACTATAGAAGTCCCTTTGAAAGAGGTTAAAGAAGAGACCATAGTCCCTTTGACAAAAGCGGATAATGAGGTATTAGATATTGCGCTAAGAGAGACAATTGCAAACTACTCTGTCAAGTTTTCAATAGACAAACCAGTGCTGCTCATCACTGAGGATCATCCCGAAATGAGAGCATTTATTGCAAAGACTTTGACGCCATACTTCAGTGTGTTGCAAGCTCAAAATGGGATAGAGGCATTGGAGATTCTAAAGGTGCAATCCGTAGATATTATTATTTCTGATGTGATGATGCCCCTAATGGATGGTTTTGAATTGTTAGAGGCTATAAAGAAAGACGAAAAACTCCATCAAATATCTATAGTAATGCTTACCGCCAGAGCAGATCAAGAAGATCGCTTATATGCATTGACACTTGGTATTGATGATTACCTTACCAAACCATTCAGCGCGGCTGTATTCCTAGCTCGAATCAAGAATATTCTTGAAAATCGAATTAAAGTGATCAGAGAATTTAAGATGATGGTGGAGTCAACATCTCTCGTTGACAACAAGAATGTTTCTAAGCTAATCGATGCTTACCATTTGTCTGAAAGAGAAGTTGAAGTTATGAGACTGTTGGCTAAGAGACTGACAAATGCCGAGATAGCTGAAAAGCTGTTTGTCTCAACCAACACGGTGAAATATCACGTTAAAAATCTCTACTCAAAATTGGGAGTAGCCAGCCGATCGCAAGTTGTTGATAGACTCGAAGCGATTAAGTAGTCAAAGGCAATTTATTGCTATTCACATTCATTTTCTTACTATTTAAATACGGTTTTTGATTAAAACTACCCGCTATGGGTAGGGCGCTGTCTACCTTTTTTCTACAAATTGTGGCCAATCCAAATCTTGCTTTAGGGTAGAGAGAAGGATTAACCAAAACACATAGAATACCAGGTGCTTTAAAGTCAACGAATTGTTGATGATTTAGTGGGATATGCGATGTAATATCTCAATCGCACTAGCACCCAAGTTAGTAGTCAGAAAGTGGTTGAGTCAGTAGTCAGTCAAGAAACTGCTTTCTAAAATAAGGGCCCCGATTAATCGGGGCCTTTTTAGCCAAAGACACCAATTATGGATATTGAACAAGTATTAATAACTGACAAGCGAAAGAAAGTAGCTAGATTTTTGAAAGTGGTTTTTTGGTTTATCCTAATTGGTACACTTATTAATGCCTTTTTTATTTAATACTATACTTCTATCAATGATTGAGACGCAGTCAATGACGGTGCGCAGGTATATAACCCCGATATTCTAAACTCTTAGAAGTTGGGGTTTTATGTTATCTTAGGAATGGAATGGAACTGGCAATTACAGTGATTGCTGCATTTTTTGCTCTGGGCTGGTCGAAGAATGCAAAGAAAAGAACGACCAAGATCGCAACGATTCTGATCGCATTGAGTTCACTTATTCAGTACGATCCTTATTTCGGTCTTGGACCTTATTCAATTTATTTCTTGATCTTTTTCTCTTTTTATGCTGCAATTGAGTCATTGAACTCGTTGCGATTGACAAGGGCTCATCATGTTTTCTTTTTGGGTTGTGCCAGTGTGATAGCCTTCTTTCAGGTTTTATATCTAGTAGAGTTTCCTTTTTATATCCCCAAGTACCCTTTTTCTTTGGTCTACCTGATTTGCTTTACCTTTTTCTGGTTTTTTACAAAACGAAAAATTCTCACGAGACTTGGCGTATTGGTCGTTTGGTTAGGGGTAGCGCTGAAGTGGTTATTTGTTGCTCTTTAGCCCAATGCAAGTAGAGTTTCAATATCTCTCTGTAATCTTGTCATTTCAATTGGGAGCGTACCATTATAGACACCCCGTATTCTTCCTTTTTGGTCAACTAGGACAAAGTTTTCAGTATGCAGGAATTCGTCAGTAGACTTATTTAGACCAATTTCTTTTTCTGCGAAAAATGACCTTCTAGCCAATTCGTAAATCTGTTCAGTTTCTCCGGTTAATAAATGCCATTGCTTGGAGTCAATACCCTTTACCCTTGCATAGTTTTTAAGTACAGAAACCGAATCAGCCCAAGGCATAATACTAAAAGAAGTGATCTTCACTTGTTCCTCACTGAATGCCTCTTGAATTCTAGCCAGGTTGGAAGTCATCTTTGGGCAAATGCTCGGGCAAATAGTAAAGAAAAAGTCCGCTACGTAAATACTACCCTCAAGACTAGAATTGTCAACCAATTGGCCCTCTTGATTTTTCAAACTAAAGGGACTTATTGAGTGTATTCGAGTGTAGTTAGGGTCTGATTTTTCGATCCATTTGGGAGTAAACTCTGCCGAATTGTAAAACGGAAGTGGTGTAAGTGATGCTCTTTTACCGCATGAGTAAGCAGTGAGCAGACTAATAAACGATAGCAGTGTAAATACCTTCTTCATCAGTTACAGATTTACAATTTTTAAGACCAATTAGTCCATAGCGATGGCCATCTTTCACAACATAGTTCGCTCTGATTTTTCCATCCTCCATCCACATTTTTTGACTGCCATCTTCTTTTCCTTTTTGATAGTTAAAAAAGCGATAGGGCTGTCCAGAGGCATACCATTCCTTCAATTCACCGATATGTAAGTCTCTTTCAAAGTAATATTCGAACTTTTGTTGACCACTAGGCCAGAAGCCAATGTGCTTTCCAGTTTTTCTGTTTTCTGAATAGAACCTCTGTTCACGTAATTGTTTATTGGCATAATATTGAATGGATTCACCTTCGAGCTTTCCATTTAAATACCCAGTTTTGGATTGTATAGAACCATCTTCATGGTAACTGGTTAAATAGCCGGAATACAGCCTGTCATCAAAATAGACAACAGCGGCCTTCTTGGTCAAATCAGGGTGCTTTAAACTTACTTCTTGGTTAGGAACCATGATCACTATTGCATCATCATTTAATGGAGAGGAATCACAGGCCATGATAGCAATGAGTATGATATAGGGCAGTTTCTTCAATTTAATTACTTACAGTGCCTGCTACACCATAGAACCCATTGCCATTGATGTATGGATCGGCATCTGTGATGTGATAATGATATATACCATTAGGGTATTCTGTGGTTACGTGGGCATGACCGTGATAGTCATCAAGGTCACTGTTGTTGACTCTAGTACCGTCCTCAACAGGTCCATAAACTGGGAAGCCATCGAGTAACCAACCCAATAATGCGTTGGATCCTAAAGTGGAGGTCAGGTAAGTTGGCTCTTGATGATAATGATAAACACCAGTTTGTTGAGGGTGACCCAAGTATTGGTCAAATGAGTCAATTTCAGAAGTCAGAGGCTGGTTATTTGGCCCAGCATATTGATTAAAGAAAACTACACCATTTAACGAAACACCCATTGCACCCAATGATGTTGCCTCTTTGTTAGCTGCCTCGGAAGGATTGATCGGAATTCTGAAAGTGATGGTCTGACTAGAAATTCTATTTGGGTTTAAGTTGAAATTGGCATTATTACCATTGTAAGCTTCGTGTAAGGGATTTCCAGTATCGAAATATGGGCTTGGATGATCAGGAACATCATCAGTTACAATAACAATAAAATCCCCATCTACAGAAACACTAACATTATCACTGAACCTCTGGAAGAGCTCAGGCACTTCAGTGGTAATGTCATCATCATTATCGTCTACAGTGGTATCATCGTTTCCGCATGAAAAGATTAAAAATGGTAGGGCAAAAAAGAGGACTTTATTCTTCATGACTAATTAGTTTGCCTTATTAGATGTGAACAGTCAGAATAACTTGCGCCTCGAGAATAAAATTATTTCCCTAATACTTTTCTCACTAATGGACCAATGGTCAAGCCTTGGCAAATAATTGAGAACACGACAATAACGTAGGTGACCGTTAGGAAAAGTTCTCTCTCCATTTCAGGTTGAAGGGATAGTGCTAGGGCAATGCTGATTCCTCCGCGGATCCCTCCCCAAGTCATAATAAGATCCGTTTTCGGGATAAAATCCAGTTTTTTCCGAAAGATGAAAATAGGGCCGGCCAAGGCAATGTATCTAGCTAATAGAGTCACTGGGATAGCCAAAAGCCCGAGCATTATATACTCTCCGTTAATGGTAATAATCAGAAGTTCAAACCCAATTAGAACAAAGAGGATGGCGTTCAGGAGTACGTCTAGGAGCTCCCAAAATTTGTCCACATAAGCGTGTGTTGTTTTTGACCATGCGATCTGTGGTGATTTATTGCCAATGAATATACCAGCTACCACCACGGCTAAAGGGCCAGAGAAGTGAATAGAATGAGCGATAGCATAGATACCCATTACCAATGCGAGAGTGATCATTACCTCAGTTTCATAATGATCAATGGACTTCATCAACTGAAATCCAATCCACCCCATAGCTAAACCGAGTGCAATGCCTCCAAACACTTCTTCAAAGAACAGAAAGCCAACTTCCTCTGCTTCTACGGAGGCGATACCTTTCTCAGCTATAGCCAAAATCACTAGGAATATTACTACGCCAACACCATCATTGAAAAGCGACTCGCCAACAATTTTTATCTCTAGTTTCTTTGGTGCTTTGGCGTCTTTTAAAATTCCTAGGACTGCAATCGGGTCGGTAGGGGAAATTAACGCTCCAAAGAGTAAACAATAGATAAATTGTATCTCGTGACCTATGGCCTGAGCAATGAAGTAGAAAATACCACCTACAATAAAGGTAGACATGAGCACACCTATTGTAGCAAACATCATGATAGGAGCCTTCTGCTTGGCAAGTTCATCTAGTTTAGTATGCAGGGCACCAGCAAAAAGGAGAAAACTAAGCATCACCTCTAAGAGCACCGTTTTAAAGTCTATGGATTCAATCAATAGCTTTGCTTCTTCTAATATCCAGTGTTCGAAGTAACCGAGCACTATTATCACTAGCGTAAAGCATATAGCAATGATCATCAGTCCAATGGTAAATGGGAGCTTCAAGAACCGTGTATTGATGTAGGCAAATAGTGCTGAGAGCACTATTAGAATGGTTATTATGGTAAAGATGTCCATTGCTTAGATTAAGAATTTTATGTATCGAAAATATCTACTCAAAGTGATAAGTGAAAGTCAGTGTTAATATTTGAAGATAAGATAGAAAGTTGAGCCTTCACCTAGGCTTGATCTTACACTTAAGTCCCCTTTATGTTTTTTCATTATCTGCTTGGAAAGGCTTAGCCCAATACCAGAACCTTGCTCTTTAGTGGAGTAAAAGGGGATGAATATTTGCTCCATCTTTGCGGTATCAATACCCATGCCGTTGTCTTTAACCTCAATAACCTTATGGTTTTGGTCAGAATAAGCATTTATCTGGATTACCCCTTGCTCGTTCCCTTCTAGCGCGTGCCGTGCATTGGTAATTAGATTGATTAAGACTTGTTCGATTAGTTTTCTATCCATTGCTATGGATAAATACTCTGGTGCGTTTACTTTGAGTTGGATGCTTTCTTTTTGGGCATCAGCTTTAAGTAGCATCTCCATTTCATCGAGCATACCTTTTACCTTAACCTCCTCAAGTTCCAACGCTTTGATACGCGTAAGTCTTCGGTAGTCATCAACAAAATGTAATAGTCCTTCACTTCTCTTTTGAATCGTCTTCATGGAAAAGCGAAGATCTTCCAAGGTCTCTTCAGATAATTCTTCCAGCAATAATGGTTTCCCATTCTCTTCCAAAAGCATCAACATGGTTTCTGTCAGAGAAGTAACGGGTGTAACAGAATTCATAATTTCATGGGTCAAGATTCTGATCAACTTGTGCCATGCCTCAATTTCCTTTTGTTCAATTTCTGACTTGATGTCCTGAAAGGTGATAATTGTATAGCGATAGTTTAGAATTTTTAGCCTGTTGACTTGGGTTGAAATCTGGAGTTTTTCCCCTTTTATGTTTAGCTCAAGAAGCCGCTTGTCGCGGTCTTCCATATCCGTGATCTCTTGTGTGAAGTGAGGAAGAAGCTGTTGTAACTGTTTCCAATAGTTTGGTGTACTGGTTTTTAATAAACTCTGTGCTTCTGAGTTCATCAGTTCGATGGAATAGTCTTCTTTAATGGCCAATACGCCAACCTTAAGGTTATCTACAATTACTTGTAGAAATTTGAATTGAGCTTCTTTTTCTACACTTACTTTTTTGAACGCCTCTATGATTTCGACAAACGCCTCCTGAAGTTCCTTGAATGACTTGCCTTTCTTACTTCCCTTAAATGATATAGAAAAGTCAGAATAACGAATAGCAAGAAGTAGCTTGGCTAACTCGCGATTGGTGTGAGTTACAAAGCGTATCAGTTCTGAAACTTGTAGAATGATTACTCCAAGCAATATTATCTGATTGAAGAATAACTCTGTTCTGGCGAAAATGAATGCTAATGCTGTCAAGGTAAGCATCAGTAATACTATTCTTAAAATAACGAGAAAGGCGAAACGCTTAGATACCATGTTCTGTTCGTCTTTTAAAGTCCATATTTCTGAAGCCTTCTATAAAGGGCTAAGCGATCTAAACCTAACTCTTTTGCAGCCCGAGTGACATTGCCATTATTCTTGTCTAAGGCCTTTAGAATTAGTCTTTTCTCCATCTCACTCAAATTGAGAGTGTCACTATCCTGGTTAGGTGTTGTGGAGGTAGTTTGTAGGAGGAAGTCATTAGTCGATAATTTGTTCTCATCGGAAAGTATAATGGCTCTTTCTATAGCATGCTGAAGTTCACGAATGTTACCTGGCCAATTATAGCGCTTGAGCTTGTTGAGAGTGGCAGCATCTATGCGCATGTTTGGTTTCTTATACTTCTTGCCGTATACATCCATGAAGTGTTTAACTAATAGCTCCATATCATCTTTTCTCTCAGTAAGAGATGGCATTCTCAACTCAACGGTGTTGATACGATATAGCAAATCCTGCCTGAAAGTACCTTCCTTGACCATATCGTACAATGGCATATTGGTGGCACAAACTAGTCGAATGTCAATCGACATTTCTTTGTTAGAACCAACACGTTTTACTTTTCGCTGTTGTAGGACTGTCAAGAGCTTGGCCTGTAATGGAAGAGAGAGGTTGCCGATTTCATCTAGAAAGAGTGTTCCGTCAGAGGCAAGCTCAAAACGGCCAGATTTATCTTCTTTAGCATCTGTAAAAGCACCTTTGACATGGCCGAACAACTCACTTTCGAAGAGTGTCTCGCTTACCGAACCCAAGTCTACACTAATAAAGACCTTATCCGACCGCAGGGATTGTCTATGCAAGGCCCTAGCCGCCAGTTCTTTTCCGGTTCCGTTTTCTCCCAGTATCAACACATTTGCGTCAGTAGGACCTACCTTGTCAATCAGAGAGAATACTCGTTGCATAGGTTCACACTCGCCTAGGAAGTTCTCGAATTTCTGATCTATGTCATTAGATATTGTTTTCTGAGTATTTCTCAACTTGTCTACCTCCAGCTTACTTTTTCTTAACTGTAAGGCGGATGTGATGGTCCCAAATAACTTTTCGTTTTTCCATGGCTTGGTGATGAAGTCAGTAGCGCCAGCTTTAATCGCTTTTACAGCCAAGTCAAATTCACCATATGCTGTGATAAGAATGACGATGGCATTTGGGTCGATGTTCAGAATTTTGTTGAGCCAATTGAGTCCATCAGAGCCATCATTTTCTCCCTTACGAAAGTTCATGTCGAGCAAGACTAAATCAAACGACTCTCGTTCGAAGTGAAGCGGAATGTTAGTAGGATCATTTTCTATTTGAACCAGTGTGAACTGCTGTTTCAAATACATTCTGGCGGTATTGAGTATATCGATATCATCATCGACAACTAGTATTTTGGCTTCTGTTTTGGGCATCTTAAAACTGTATCAAAAACAAACACTTAAATGTATTGAAAACAAACGAATATATTACTTAGTGTTTTATGATTATATCATAAGTATTTGTAATACAGTGTGTTATGTGTTTGGCATAAGATTAGTATAGCAATTGTAAAAAGAAGCTCGCTATGTTCAAGAATTATATCAAAACAGCAGTTAGAAACCTTTCCAGAAACCGGGTCTTTGCAACGATCAATATTCTGGGTTTGGTTTTGGGGATTTCCGGAGCGATTATCATCTATCGAATCACTCAATTTGAACATAGCTTTGAAAGCCATCATCAAAGTGCAGATCAGGTTTACCGAATTAACCTAGTTCAGAATAATGATGGGGATGAACAAAAGTCGGCTTCTGTAATGCATCCATTAGGACCAGCAATTCAGTTGGATTACCCAGATTGGGCGGTATCACGAATTCACTGGTATTGGAATGGTGTTTTCAAATACGACAATGATCAAGGGGTTCAAAAGAAAATAAAACAAGACGATAACATGGCCTTCGTGGAGTCCGATTTCTTCGAAATATTTGATTTTGAAATTATCGCTGGCAATCCCAATAACCTATTAGGAGAGCCTAATACTATGGCACTGTCGGTTAAGGGCGCTGAGAAATTATTTGGGCTCAATGGCTCGAACTATCAGTCAATCATTGGCAAGAGAGTGGTTTTTGAAAATCAACTTGACTTGGTGATTTCAGCTGTCTATAGCGATCCACCAAAGAATACCGATTATGGAATTGACTATTTAATGTTCTATGAGGGTGCTAAAATCTATCCATACTCAAGTGGATTGATTTCTTGGGGCACTAGAAATGGCGCGACAAGGACTTTCATAAAGATACCTGCCAGTCAAGACCTCACACAAGCCGAAGTTTCTCTTAAAAACTCTTCTATTAAGTATTTGAAGAACCTTGGCATAGACGCTGAAGAAGCTGGAGTATACTTTGGTTTACAGCCGCTGAAGTCCATCCACCTGGATCCCGAACTGGGTGCGGGGGGCTATGTGGATCAAAGCACATTAGATAGCATGCGGATCATTGGCTTTATTCTAATAATTATAGCTGCTATCAATTTTATAAACTTGGCAACAGCTCAATCAGTGAAGCGGGCCAAAGAGGTTGGTATTAGAAAAGTACTTGGTAGTAGAAAGGGGCAGATTGTGTCTCAGTTTTTAGGTGAAGTGGCCATTATTACCATGATCGCAATATTGCTATCTCTGGCGTTGAGCGAAGCTGCTTTGATGAGGTTGGAGCCAATATTGGGTTATAGTTTAGGCTTGAATTTGTTTTCAGAGCCTTCGACCATCATTTTTCTTATTGTCTTGCTGGTTACTGTAACCTTCCTGTCAGGGTTTTATCCTTCGGTTGTACTCTCCAATTACAGTCCTGTGCATGCTATTAAGAACAGTAGTTTAACGACTAAATCAAGCGGCAGGAGTTTTTCGATAAGAAGGGGTTTGGTTGTATTCCAGTTCCTAATTTCTCAGACATTGATCATTGGAACATTAGTTGTTCTTTTTCAAATGGATTTTATGAGGAATCAGCCTTTAGGATTCAAATCAGAAGGTGTACTCACTTTTCCTGTACCTGAACGTACCGAAGAGAATATGGATGTTCTAAAATCTAGATTAACCTCCATTGCAGGGGTGGATGATATCAGTTTCTTCATCGCTACACCTGGGGCCTCAAATACAAACAATATAGATACCATTGAAGATCCAAGGGGAGGTGATAATGACGGTATTCGAAGCAATCGAAAGAATGTAGATCATAATTATGGTGACCTATTTAACTTAGAATTGGCCGCTGGAAACTTCTTTGGTAAAGATGCACCTGACGACCATAGTGTAATCAATGAAAAACTTGCATTGACTTTGGGCTTCGAAAATGCACAAGCGGCAATAGGTCAAAGATATAAGACTACTTACGATCGTTCATTTTATATCGCAGGAGTGGTTAAAGATTTTCATAACAACTCATTTCACTCAGGTATCGATCCTGTTTTTATGATGAAGGGCGCCTCTCAGTATTTCGAAGGTGGTATTTCACTCACGGGTGTGGGTAACTATCAAACGATTGTCGACCAGGTAGAAGCAGTTTGGAGCGAAGTATTTTCTGGAGACGTTTTTACATATGATTTTATTGAAGATCGAATTAGTGGTCAATACGATAGTGAGCAGAAGATAGTCAGCCTTTTCCAGGTGTTTGCTGGTATGGCGATTTTCATATGCTGTCTTGGACTTTATGGACTTGTGTCCTTTATGGCCAATCAGAAGGTTAAGGAAATTGGCGTACGCAAGATACTAGGGGCAAGCATCAATAGCATTTTGGGTATCTTCTCTAGAGAAGTCCTTAAGCTAGTAGGGATAGCCTTTTTGCTTGCCTGTCCATTAGCTTACTTCATTATGAATGGCTGGTTAGACGGCTATGTTTACCATATTAAATTGGGAGCAGGGGTGTTTGTCCTTGGCGTTATGGCGACTCTAATCATCGGTAGTTTTACTATTGGGCTTAAAGTGTTCAGATCAGCTAGTTCCAATCCAATTAACTCATTAAGAGACGAATAATTGACTAAAGACATATGATTAAGAATTACTTCATAACGGCCATAAGGAACCTTGTCAGAAATAAGAGTTTCACTATCATCAATGTATTCGGTCTTGCGCTTGGAATCAGTGCTGCTTTGGTGCTTTTCAAGATTGTATTATTCGAAAAGAGCTTCGATCAGCATTACAGCAATTATGATAGACTCTACCGCTTTGTTAAGAAGGTAGAAAGCCCAAACCTTATTGAGTTTGAAGCGGGTATTCAAAATCCATTTGCCCAGGCCTTTAAGACAGATTATCCAGATTTAGGACTCCCAGTAAGGACTTTCTACATAGGCGAAAACCAATTAAGTGTGGAGAATGCTAATGGTGATTGGACTCATTATGAGCAGAGAGACGGAATAGCATTTACTGACCCAGAGTTCTTCGAGCTATTCGATTATGAATGGAAAATCGGAGACCCATCGACAGCTTTAAACAAACCAGGTTCGGCAGTAATCACTGTTTCATTAGCAGAAAAGCTGTTTGGGGTTACTGATGGGGGATACGATCGAGTGGTTGGCAAGGAAGTAAAACTGAATAGCAAACTGGTAACTTTTATTACTGGCGTTGTTGAGGACACGAAGCAGAATTCATCTCTGCCATTCAAGATCATGGTAGAGTATGAATCAGTTGAAGCTATTTTTGATTTTTTCCAAAAGGAGTCTTGGACATCAACCTCTTCTAACGCTCAAGTTTATTTCTTAATCAATGAAAATGTTAAGCCAGAACAAGTAAATCAGGTACTGCCTGAAATGGTCGACAAATACATCCCTAAAACGGAAAATGCTTCGTCATTCAAACTTCAGGCCATGTCAGATATCCATTTTGACAGGACTTATAACACCTATGGCGATTTGGCCATATCGTCAGAAGCTAATGTATTTAGGATTGCAATTGCATTGTTCTTAATACTTACTGCCTGCATCAACTTTGTAAACTTATCAACCGCATTGGCCATTAAAAGGTCTAAGGAAGTAGGCATTCGAAAAGTATTAGGTGGTCACAAAGGTCAGTTGATGTTTCAGTTTTTAGGTGAGACCTTCTTGATTACATTGCTCTCAGTGGTCCTATCAATGGGGATTGCCGAGCTGATAATGACTAATCTAAATGACCTTATCGGCTACGAATTGTCCTTGGATTTAGCAAATGACATGGTGTTACTAGGTCTGGTTTTATCTGTAATTCTAGGAGTTACGCTTCTGGCTGGTCTCTATCCTTCATTGATTTTGTCAAAGTTAAAGCCTGTGTCTGTTTTAAGAGGAAAAGGTCAATCTGCATTATCTGGTAATATAAATACCAGAAGAGGCCTTGTGATTTTCCAATTCTTTATTTCTCAAGTATTGGTGATTTGCACCTTGGTGGTCATCTCTCAAATGAAATACTTTGAGAGTCGAGATTTGGGTTTTAGGCAGTCATCAATTATCACCTTTCCATTGCCAAGTAATGAAGGAGAGAAGCTGAATACTATGCGCAATGAGATTTTCAAGTTTCCAGGTGTTGAAGAAGTGAGTTATGCATTCGCAAGCCCACTGAGTGAATCTAATATCGGTTCGAACTTCGCTTACGAGCCACTTCAAATGGATGCCACTTTCGATGTAGCTTTTAAGGTGATCGATGATAACTATATAGATCTCTATGGCATAGAGCTACTGGCTGGTAGGGACATCAGCAAGCTGGACACACTAACCGAGGCCCTTGTATCTACTGAGATATTAAAGCTTATGGAGATTGAAAACCCAGAGGATGCTATTGGACTGGATGTTCAAACTGGTTTTTCTGGAGACAAGAAGATTGTTGGTGTATTCAAAGCCTTCCACAACAAGGATCTAAAGGAGAAAATTGATCCTATGATAATGGTACGTTTCCATGGTTATTTCTACGAAGGTGCTGTTCGATTTGAGGGATCAGATCAACAATTCAGTGAATTGATGGCTTCTGTAGAGCGAGCTTGGTCTGCTCAATACCCAGACATTCTATTCGATTATAATGTGCTTTCGGATGAGATATTGACCAACTACGAGGAGGAGGCAAATATGCTAACTCTGTTTCAGGTATTCTCGGGCATAGCCATTCTTATTGGCTGTTTGGGCTTATATGGTTTGGTATCCTTTATGGCAAATCAAAAGATGAAAGAGATTGGTATCAGGAAGGTACTTGGTGCTACAATACCTCAGATTTTAAAACTGTTTTCAAAAGAGCTACTCATCTTGATCGCGATCGCCTTTTTAGTGGCAACTCCAGTGAGTTATTACTTCATGAAGGATTGGTTGGCTGATTTTGAATACAGCATTAATATGAATGCGTGGGTCTTTGTTATAGCTATTGGATTCACAATGCTCATTGGCATGGTCACCACGGGAGTGAAGTCATTCAGTGCAGCAACATCCAATCCCGTAGACTCACTTAGAAGCGAGTAATATGTTTCGAAACCATTTTATATCCATTGTTAGAAGTCTTAAGAGAAACAAGGTCTATGCCGCTATTAATATTAGCGGTCTAGCCATAGGTTTTGCTTCGGCCTTACTCATCGGTATCTATGTCAATCATGAGTTTACCTATGATAAGCATTACTCAGATCACGAACGTATTTATCGCTTGAGTGCTCGAAATTTCGCTTTTTCTTCTGTTGCACACTTGAATCTTTTGAGTGAGAAAGTTGCAGGAATAGAGGCCACTGTCATGGTTCAACCACTGAGTAGTGCAACACTGAAGTTTGAGGATAAGAGCTTTATAGAAGATTCCTTCTTTTTGGCTACAGGTGGTTACCTCAAAGTGTTTGACCAGCAATTTATTTATGGAAACCCAGAGACAGCTTTTGATGCGCCTAATGCAATGGTCCTTACTGCCTCTATCTCTGAGAAGGTTTTCGGAACTAAGAACCCGATAGGAGAGACGGTGGCTTTGTCTACTTCCGAAGAGCCTGACAGTTATGTTGTGACAGGAGTCATTGAAGACTTACCTGTTAACTCGAGTCTCAGATTCACGGGGATTGCAAGAGCTTCTGAAGCATTTATAGAGGCCAATCGAGATAACTTCAATATGACTATTGGTTACTCCTATTTTAAGACTGAGACACCAATTGCCAGTGAAATAATGCAAAATCGGTCTGACAAGGTATTTGCAAGAAGACGGTTTGAACAAGGTGTGAAGGAAACTGATTTTGAAAAGTTCGCGGAAGCCAATAAAAAGAATCAACCGTTGGTATTAAAACTAGCGGATGTCCATTTGAAGTCTAACCTCCCATTTGAAGCATCTAGCCCAGGTAATCGTCAATACCTGTTTATTTTCATCGGGATTGCTGTTTTTATCATCGTGCTGGCTGCAATTAACTATGTGAATTTAGCTACGGCTGAGGCTTCTAAGAGAGCAAAGGAGGTTGGGGTTAGAAAGGTGCTAGGTACAGTGAGGAGAGAGTTAATAGGCAGGTTTTTGGGGGAGTCTTTTCTTCTCACCCTGAGTGCATCATTAATTGCCCTTGGGTTGGCAGAAGGCGCCTTACAACTCATATCAGGTATGGGTTTCGTAAGTTTTGATGTCAATGTCTTTGACTTCCCTACACTCATTGTGTTAATTGTTCTTGTGGCTTCGCTTACGGGATTACTCGCAGGCATTTACCCTGCTTTCTATCTTACTTCATTCAATCCTTCAGCAGTTTTAAAGGGAGATTATGGGATAGGAGCCAAAAGCAAAACATTTAGAAGTGCACTCGTTGTATTTCAGTTTGTAGTATCACTTTCCCTCGCCATTTTCTCCGTTTTTGCTTATCAACAATTAAACTATGGGCTGAACAAGGATCTGGGCTTTACAAAAGAAGGTGTAATAGTGGTTGACAATAGCAAATCACAACTTGGTGATAGGATTGAGGCGTTTAGGAATGAAATACTTCAATTACCTGCGGTAGAAAACATTTCCTTCAATCGGTTTAGTATGATTGACAACCTATCGTTGCTGGGTATGTCAGAGATTGGCGGTGAGGGTACTTTCCACAGGATTCAGTATAAGTTGGTTGACGCTGCTTTTGTACCTACAATGGGTATGAGTATAGCTGATGGTCGAAATTTTGATGAAGCGATAGATGCAAACAATGCTGCAATACTCGTTAATGAGACTTTTGCAAAAGCACTAGGAGATGAGCTTTACGAAAAGCGATTTAACGCTGGCTTCAGGGGTGAGAATGCGAAAATAGTTGGTGTGGTTAAGGATTTTCATTCGGCAAACTTCAACGAGGCAATTGGACCAACAGTTTTTTTCAACAGCGAGGTGGAGCGACAGTTTAACATCAAACTGCAGAATATCAATGACCCTAGTGCACTTCGTCAAATTGAGGAGGTTTATGGCAAGTTCACTGATGAGCCCCTAGACTATTACTTCTTCGATCAAAAGTTCAATCAGTTGTTTAATGCTGAGAAGCGCATGAGCCAGATTGTAACCACATTTACGGGACTCAGTTTGTTCGTGGCCTTGTTGGGTCTAATAGGATTGATCAGCTATAAATTGGATCAACGAATTAAGGAAATAGGCATTCGAAAAGTGCTTGGTGCTTCTGTCTCTCAAATACTCTCATTATTGAGTAGGGAAGTGATTGTATTAGTTGCAGTGGCTCTCCTTATAACCATTCCTATCAGTTACTATGCGGTTTCTGGTTGGATGAACGATTTTGCTTATCACATAGAGTTGTCAGTCTTGCCCTTTGCTGGTGTAGCAGTGATAGCCATAGTCAGCATACTAGCCATAGTTACGATCCGATCTTATCGGACAGCAACTGCAAACCCTATCAATGCATTAAGAAACCAATAACCTTGAGGCTATGATTAGAAACCATTTAATTCTTGCATTAAGAAGACTTAAAAAAGACAAGTTTTTCTCCTTTCTAAATATTACTGGTTTAACTGTAGGAGTTGCCTCATTTATCCTTTTGATGCTTTATGCTCAATTTGAATTGAGTTTTGATAAGTTTCATGAGAAGGCAGATGAGATTTATGTTCTAGCGGACGAGTACCATACGCGTAATGGGAAGGAACGATCAGAACGCTATAGAACAACATATGCAGCCTTGCTGAAGCAGAATATACCCGAACTCGGTAAGATGGCCATGGTCGGGGGCGCAGGAGCAAATTATTTGGTCAAGATAGGTGGAAGTAGCTTCTATGAAGATCAGGTCTTAATGACCAATGATGAGTTTTTTGAAGTCTTTGACTTTGACTTGGTGATTGGTGATAACGACCTAAATACACCTAAGAAAGCAGTGATTTCTCAAAGTATTGCCAAGAAATACTTTGGTGAAGAAAATCCGATTGGTGCTGTTTTGGAACTGTTTAAGACGGAATTGGTGGGACAATTTCAGATTACTGGAGTAGTGGCCGACCCTCCGAAAAACTCACATATTCAATTTAGCATCCTCTTATCGAATGTTGATGATATCACAGACGCCCTCGGGCGACTAGGAGAAAATGGCGGTAGCGTAACAGCAAATTATGTCTTAATTCCCAAGGGCAGTGACTTTAAGGAGATTGACAAGAAAGTTGAGACTTTCATATTGGAGAATTGGCCTGAAGAACAGATAAGAAAAAATGATGAAGGTGAACTGATGGGGAAACCATTTTTATTTCCATATACAGATATTCATTTGAAATCTGACTTTGGATGGGCCCTGTTTCCGGTCAGCGATATTACCTACGTCTATCTATTCTCTATAATAGCGATATTGATTTTAGCCATAGCTTGCTTTAATTATATCAATTTGGTAACCGCGAGGTCTGTCAAAAAACTTAAAGAAATTGGTGTTCGCAAGGTGCTAGGTGCTCAAAAGCGTCAGATCATCAGACAGAATATGGTGGAGTCTTTTTTATTCACTTTTATTTCTGTTTTTCTAGCTTTTGCGATTGCAGAGCGTGTCATTCCTTTTTATAATCAACTGATTGAAAGAGAGTTAAGTTTGTCCTATTGGAGTTTGGAATTTTTCGCCTTTGTATTTGGTCTTAGTTTGCTTGTTAGTTTCGCGGCAGGATATTATCCAGCATTTAAACTGAGTAGATTCAAGGCTATTTCTGCTTTGGCAGGTGGCAAAAATGCTAAAGGCAAATCAGGCTTTAGAAGAGGGCTGGTTTTCTTTCAATTCTTAATTGCCCAGCTGCTTATTGTGGCGACCTTAATTATTCAATCACAACTTAGCTACATTCAGAACAAAAACTTGGGTTATGATAGAGAGCAGCTTGTTTATATCAATACTTATGGTGAGTTGAGAAACAATGTTGACGTTTTTAAATCGAAACTGGAGCAAATTCCTAACATCAGGGCACTATCGGTTTCTGATGGTATTTTCAATAAAAATGGAATCACCTTTTTTAGTTCACAGGAAATATATGGCCCTGAGACAGATAAGAAGGGTTACGTAGTAGTCGATATCCTAAATGTTGATAGTGCTTTCATGTCGACAACGGGTATGGAGATGCTACTAGGTGATCCCTTTCATAGGCTAGGTGCCCAAGGCCCAACGACTGCAATGGTTATTAATGAGGCATGTCAAAAGAAGTTCGGATGGGAGAACCCACTAGGACAGCAAATGGAAGTCTGGGGTGCTCAAAGAACAGTTGTTGGCGTAGTAAAAGATTTTCACAATGAGTCCTTAAAAGCTAATGTTAAGCCTGCAATGCTCGTTTTGGATGACGATGTTCACTCCTTTGTGAGCCTTAAACTTGTTGGAGTAGATGTTTCGAATACCATGAAGCAAATTGAATCTACATGGAACTCAATGGTAGAAGACAGGCCTTTGACCTTTCAGTTTTATGATGACTACTATGACTCACAGTACCGTAAAGAGATGCGACTCGGTCAAATCTTCAATGTCTTTTCAAGTATTGCGATTTTTATTTCGATTCTTGGCTTAATCGGCCTTACAGCTTATTCTGCAGAGCAACGACTTAAAGAATTTGGTATTCGAAAAGTGTTGGGTGCTAAGGTGAAACAAGTGATGTTTTTGCTGTCCAAGGAGTTTGTGATACTGATTGCTTTGGCCTTTCTTGTGGCCAGCCCAATTGTGTATTACGGTATCAATAGTTGGCTTGAGCAATTTGCCTATAGGATAGACCTTGGACCTGAGATTTTTGCCTTTGGCCTATTGGCTACCTTATCTATTTCACTATTGGCGGTGGCAAATCAGGCATTGAAAGTATCAAAAGTCAACCCTACCGAGATACTCAGAAACGAATAAATTAGTGTATCAAAAACAAACACTTTACTGTTATAAAAACAAACGATTCTATTCATTATAGAATCGTTTTTGTTTTGTAATCATCTGTTTATTAGGTAGTTGTAATGTTTGGCATTCAAATTGAAAAGAAAGAGTAATATCGGCCCAAAGTCTGATTCAAAACAACAACACTATGCTTCGAAATTATCTAAAGATTTTACTAAGAAACTTCGCTCGTAACAGAGCATTTACATTGATCAATATCTCTGGTCTTACGCTAGGGATAACTTGTAGCTTGATCATGTTTATGATTGTGAAAGAAGAGTTGAGTTTCAATCAATATCACTCCAAGCTGGATCGAATTTATCGTGTAGGTCATATCGACTATATCGATGGGAATGAATATCCAGGTGGAGGAGTGCCACTACCAATGCGTGCCGCTGTTGCCGAGGATATCGTTGGCCTTACAAACTCGACATTGATTTCTCATGAATCTTACGGTTTGATTTCCGTAACTGGCAATGATGGAGATGTCCAGTACTATGAAGAGTCTCCTGAGCTCGTATATGTACAACCCAGTTTCTTTGAGATGTTTGATTGGAAGGTTCTTGAAGGTGCAGTAGCCGAAGCTTTCAAAGAGCCTAACAAAGCAGCTCTTAGTGAGACTATGGCAAAGAAGTACTTTCCAGATGAATCAGCCATAGGTAAGACTATTAGACTTAATAAGAATAAAGACCTTCTAATTACAGCGGTCTTAGAAGACGCCAGAAAAGATTCAGACTTTCCTTTTGGCATTTTCATGTCCATGGAAACTAAGGGAGCAGAGAGTAGTTTTACCCGTTGGGGAAGTATAAGTAGTAATGATGTTTTATTTGTAGAGCTTGATGAGGCTACCACTGCAGTTGATGTTGATAATCAGTTTCCTGATTTTGTTGAAAAATATTGGAGCAAAGAGGAGAGAGAAGAAAGGTCATTCTTACTAGCTCCTTTTTCTGAATATCACTTTGATGATCGTTTTGGGACTTTCAGTAGAAGCTCTTCCAAGCAAATGCTTTGGACTTATGCTGCTATCGGAATATTCTTGATTGTAACCGCCTGTTTTAACTTCATTAATATGTCCACTGCTATGGCTGTAAAAAGGGCCAAAGAAGTTGGTATGCGAAAAGTTCTAGGCAGTAGCCGCAAGCAACTGGTAATGCGCTTTCTTGGTGAGACCTTCGCCATTACATTTCTTTCTCTATTGGTGTCAATTGCTCTTACTGAAAGGTTGATTCCACTAGTGATTAATGAGTTCTTCGATTTAGAAATCAACTTTTCATTACTCAGTGATTTGTCATTGATTTTATACTTGGTAGGAGTGTTGGTGCTTGTATCCTTGTTGGCAGGGCTATATCCGGCATTTGTGTTATCGGGAGCAAAACCTATTTATGCATTGAAAGGTGCATTGGATAATAAAGGTAGCAACATGACGCTCAGACGAGTCCTTGTTGTCTTCCAGTTTTTCTTATGTCAACTGTTGATTTTCGGAACTATTGTGGCCGTTAAGCAAATGAACTACTTCAGTAATGTTGACATGGGGTATGAAAAAGAGAACATCATGTTCTTCCGAATGGCTGAAAACGACCTAGAGAAGCAAAAGCTATGGAAGTCAAGGATTGCAGATATACCTGGGGTCAAAGTTTCCTCAGTCGCATCTCACCCTCCTTTCTCTGGTTCGGTAATGGGCACAAATGCCTATTACTATACTGATGATACAACAAGACAAGAGATTGATATTCAGTTTAAAAGAGTAGATGAGGCATACCAGGAAACTTACGGATTAAGGATGCTTGCTGGTGATTGGGTGGTGAAAAGTGATACTATGAGCCAGTTTGTGGTTAACCAGTCCTTTCTGATCAAGGCAGGTGTTAAAGATCCAGTATCGGCCATTGGAGAAACGGTGAACGTGTGGGGAAGAAAGTTTCCAATTGTAGGCGTAGTGGAGGATTACCATGCCACCACGCTTTCAGATGCCATTGAGCCGATGGTCATGTTTTCCGATGCAGGCGAGAACTATACGGTAGGCTTGAAGATTAATGCCGAAAGAACTGAAGAGATAGTAAGCGCCTTGGAAGAAATCTGGTTGAATTTCCATGAAGAGTATGAGTTTGACTACAGGTTTGTGGACGAAGAAATTGCAGCATTCTATGAGAATGAGAAAAAGATGTCTCAGTTGTTGACATCCTTTGCTGGTATTTCGATTTTCATCGGATGTCTTGGACTTTATGGTTTGGTAGCTTTTATGGCGAATCAAAAGTCTAAAGAGATCGGTATTAGAAAAGTGCTGGGAGCAACTGTACCAAGCTTAGTGGGTAATTTCAGTGGTGAGTTTGCCAAGCTTGTTGGTCTGGCCTTTTTAGTGGCAGCTCCACTCGGTTATTTGGGCATGAACACTTGGCTTCAAGAATATGAGTACAGCATATCAATTGGTCCTCTGATTTTCATTAGTACCATTATTGCATCAATGCTGATCGCCATGTTTACAACTGGTTATCGATCACTCAGGGCAGCTACAGCCAATCCAGTAAATTCATTAAGAGACGAGTAGGCCATGTTTAGAAGCTACCTTAAATCTACTTTCAGAAAACTAGTTAAGGACAGAGAGTATACAATCATTAACCTTGTGGGACTATCCACAGGGTTAATGCTGTTTCTGATTATATCAATTTATATTCAGAGAGAGTCATCTGTAGATAGGCATCTTGCCGACTGGAATTCTACTTTTAGAGTCAATACAGTACTTACGGGGAGTGAGGGACTGACTGAGGAGTATGCGGTGAGTTACGAACCCTTAGCTGATGCAATAAAAGACGAAATAGCCAATGTATCGGCAGCCACAAGTTTCTATTCTCCAGCTGCTCAATTTTCATTTAGAGCAGGGGATGAGAATCTGTCAATAGCAAACGATAAGATTTACTTTACCAATGAAAATTTCTTGGAGGTCTTTAGTCACGATTGGGAAATTGAACTCGGTGATTTAAGTGAACCAAATACGGTGATTATTTCTGACCGATTGGCTCAGAGATTTTTTGGAGTTTCTGCTGATGCTGTCGGGGAGACTCTTACTTATCAAGACCCTCAAAGATCTTTATCCTTAATCGTATCGGGTGTTTTTAAGTCTTCAGGTGCACCGAGTCATTTATCGTATGACATGCTCATTCACGATGAGTCTGCAGTTAATTTTTGGAATAGTGGACTCAATGGAAACTGGAATTACCTATACGTTTACACCTACTTTAAGGCTTTGCCAGGCACTGCCAAGTCCAAGCTTGATGAGTCTTTGCTAGATATACAAAAGAAGTATCAGGTTGATAGAGATAACATTCAATATTCTGTTCAGGCTCTTGATGATGTTTACTTTGATGCAAAACTGAACGAGCCAGGTATTAATGGAAATATGACCTACCTCTATGTTTTCGGTTCATTCGGGCTAGTCGTTCTTATTCTGGCAGCCGTTAATTTTATCAATTTAATGACTGCCCGATCCATAAGACGAATCAAAGAGGTTGCGATAAGAAAAGTGGTCGGAGCTTCTCGAGGTGGGCTCATTCTTCAGTTTTTACTAGAAGCCATAGTACTTGCCTTCTTGGCCATGATAATTGCAGGGGTATCAGTGGAAAGATTGATTCCAATGATCAATTCAAACTTTGATCTAGCCTTAAATTTTAATGTTTTTCAGAATGGATCGCTTCTGATGACTATTCTAATTACTCCATTGGTTATTGGCTTAGCTTCAGGGTTTTACCCAGCACTCATCATATCAAGGTTTCAGACAAAAAATCTACTTAAAGGTAAAATCCCGCTGAGCATTTCAGGTAGTTCTGTGAGGAATAGTCTTTTGGCCTTCCAGTTCTTTATATCTGTATTGGTGATTTCAGGAGTAGCTATCATTAATAGCCAGCTTTCATATGTAAAAGCGAATGGATTGGGATTCAATGAAAACCCAATTATAGTTTTGCCTAGAATTTCGAGCAAATCGAATTTGCTTATACGCGAAAAAGTGGCCAATAATGCTAATATCAAGGCCATAGCTTCCCTTACGGCTATCCCGGGTTATAGAAATCCTCTTACTAGAAATATTAAGCCAAGTAATACTTCAGGTGAGGGTATAAGGACTAATGGCGTATGGGTTTCAGAACAGTACTCAGAAATACTGAAGCTAGAGTTTCTGGCTGGTCGAAATTTTGAGGATAGGGACAACCAAAATACTCTAATTCTAAACCGTAGGGCTGTTGAATCTTTAGGCTGGAGTCCTTCAGAGGCCTTGTCTCAAAAGCTCGTTATGACCGGCAGGTCTGGCTTTGAAGAGACCATCTACAATGTCGTTGGAGTTATCGAGGACTATAATTATGGCTCTCTGTATGAGCCTATTGAGTCACTTTTCCTTCAGAATGACTCGAAAAACACGGTCGGTGGTAATTCTAATATAGTTCAGATTTCAAAAGATGGCTTCAATGAGACAATCACTTACCTGTCAGAAGTATGGAGTGAAGTTGAGCAGAATAATGCTTTTGACTTCTATTTTTTAGACGATGCAATGAGCCAGATTTATGAGAATGAGATTAAGCTTTCAAAGACTACGCAGTATGCATCAATGATTTCGATTCTCATCTGCTTTTTGGGACTATATGGTATTTCAAATTTGACCCTTGCTTCGAGAAAAAGAGAAATTAGCTTAAGGAAGGTTTTAGGAGCCACAGGAAAGAGCCTAGCCCGACTTTTATCGACTAGTTATTTCAAAATTATCGGTGTGGGGGTGGTTTTAGGCTTGCCTGTTTCATACCTGTTGGTGAATAATTGGCTCGAAAACTTTGCATACCATGTTGAGTATTCCTTTGGTACTTATACGGCCATTGCTATAAGTCTAATGGTCATTTCAATAGCCTTAGTAAGCTTTCAAACGCTGAGGGCTTCGAATGTTAACCCCCTTGATTCACTAAGAGATGAATAATGCTCTAGGTACATATATAAAGACTGCAGTCAGAAGTTTGAATAAACATAGGCTGTCTGCAGTCATTAATATTGCCGGTCTGTCAATTGGTTTTGCATCTTGTTTGTTGATCACTTTTTATATTCAGCAAGAGACGAGTTATGATAAATTTTATAAGGACTCCTCTCATATTTATCGGCTGAATACCAACTGGGGACAAGAGGGAGCTGATGAGAAATTTGCCACTACACCACCACCATTGGCGCCTCACTTGGCGGAAATATCCCCTGGAGTCCAAGCGATTACCAGAGTGTATAAAGGAGGTGACTTCACGATGCGAGCAGATCACGATTTTGAAAGTCCTTTTCGTGAAACAAACGCCTGGATGGTCGAAGACGGCTTCCTTGATGTACTTGATCACGGGGTTTTAGCTGGAAATAGAGAAACAATGTTTTCCCAACCTAGGTCAGTTGTAATGCCTAAGTCCACAGCCATAAGGTATTTTGGTAAAGAAGCTTTTGAGACTGGAAACATCGTGGGGAGAAGCCTCGGAGGAGGAGGAGATGGAGGGACCAAATGGCTGGTAACAGGAGTCCTGCCAGATCAACCAGAGAACTCTCACTTTCAGTTTGATATGCTATTGACGCCTGAAAACGATGTTGTTCTGAATCAACCCAATTGGGGGTGGTTGGCATTCTATACTTACATAAGACTCAAAGACAATACAGCAGAGTCTTTGAAGAATTTGGATGGTCAACTCGAAAGTATCGTGGGTGATCATGCTGTAAAACACTTTGATGTAGACTTGGAGGAACTCCGGAGTCAGGGTCTGGATATGAGTTATTCTTGGCAATCAATAGAGTCCATTCACCTAAAGTCATCTCTACTGCGAGAAATGAGGCCAAATGGTAACATTACTTATGTACAAGCCATGATTGCGATAGCGGTCTTTATTATAATCTTAGCCTGCGTTAACTTTATTAACCTGACAACAGCTAGGTCTGCTGTCAGAGCTAAGGAGATAGGGGTAAGAAAGGTATTGGGCTCTCAGCGAGGTCAATTAATTTGTCAATTTTTGACCGAGTCACTATTAATGAGCTTTATAGCATTATTGGTGGCATTTGGCTTGATTGAATTTCTATCCGAGACCCTGGCACCTCAATTCGGCTGGATTATCAAAACAAGTTTTATTAGACAGGCTGATGTTTTGATAGCCATTATTAGTCTTACCATAGCACTCGGCCTTATAGCAGGCCTTTATCCAGCACTATACCTTACACGTTTCAAACCCTCTCAGGTACTTAAGGGTAATGTTTCAAGCGGCCCTGGGGAAAAACGAATAAGAAATGGCCTGGTGACCTTCCAGTTTGTTGTGTCTATGACATTAATTGTTTCCACGGCTATAATTAATAGACAGGTGGACTATATCCAAAGGAAGGATTTGGGTTTTGACAAGGAGAATGTCATTGTTATTCAGAATGACCGAGAAATTGACGAGAGGAGGAATGAATTTAAAAATGCTTTGAAATTAAAGCCCGGCCTACTAAGTGCCAGCTTCACTACAGGAATCCCCGGTCTAGCACAATATATGAGGCGTGACTTCACCTTAGAAGGCTCTAGCTTGAGTACCGGTCTGACTTGGTTCGAGGTGGATGAATCGTTTTTGCAAACTATGGAAGTAGAGTTGTTAGAAGGTCGGGGGTTTGATCCGCTAATTGCTTCTGATAGTATGGCCTTAATATTAAATCAAACCGCAGCCAAAGAATTGAGATTGGAGGAACCAATTGGAAAGTTTATTACCATCAACCAAGGTGCCAATGACGAAAGAAGAGTGCAAGTAATTGGTGTAATAAAGGACCTAAACCTACAGTCTTTCGACAGAGCTGTGAGTGGACTGGCACTAGAGTATCTCGATAACTTTGACTTCAAAGACTACATTACTATTAGAATAGCTCCCGGTGATTTGGAACAGCACATTGAGGCTCTAGCAACATCCTGGTCTGAGTTTGAGCCAAATGTACCAATGGTTTATAGTTTCTTAGATAGTGATTTTGACAAACTATTCAAGTCTGAGTTAAGGTTGAGCAAAGTTTTTAACGGATTTACTGCGCTTGCTATTGTCATAGCATGCCTAGGGTTGTTTGGGTTGGCGTCTTTCACAAGCAATCAAAGAATCAAGGAAATAAGTATCCGTAAAGTATTAGGCGCCACTACCTCTTCTTTGTTGTCTCTTTTGTTCAAGGGCTATTTTAGGTTAATCATAGTTGCCTTCATTTTTGCTAGTGTAATTGCCTACGGTCTAATGAATAATTGGCTGTCCAATTTTGCTTATAGAACAGATTTAGGCCTGCAGCCGTTTGGACTTGCCTTTTTAGGTACAATACTCATAGCAGCATTAACCGTTATTTACCACTCGTTGAAGACAGTTTCTTCGAATCCTATTGAAAACCTTAAAGACGAATAGCATGATAGTCAATTACCTTAAAACCTTTATTAGATCATTTAGAAGGCATCCTTTGCTTTCAACTTTGAATGTATTAGGACTTAGTATTGGAATTGGTTGTTTCCTGGTTATTTCTCTCTACCTCTTTCAAGAGAACACTTATGAGAAGGGCTTCTCGAGTAGTGAAAATATTTATCGCATAGAAGAGGACTTTATGAACATGGGGATGGTGGCTACTACCTCATCCAATTTAGAGTTTCGACTTGGTGACTTTCCTCAGGTTGACGCCCATACGCGGGTGAGTAATCTTGGTAGTGGAACCCCAGTTATTGTAGAAGAGAATAGGTATAAGGTTGGGAAGATTTTCTCTGCAGATAGCAACTATTTTAAGCTCTTCGATTATGAATTTTTGGTGGGCGAAAGAGCAACGGCACTAAATGGAAGAAGCAAAGTAGTATTAAGCGAGAAGGCAGCAATAACCCTATTTGGAACCATTGACGTCCTAGGTAAAACAATAACGCATCCTGATTTCGGCCCCTTCAATGTTTCTGGGGTAGTTAAGAAAAGTGTCTTCAAGTCTCATCTTGACTTCGATGTATTGTTCACAAGCTTTTTCCCCGTCAAGTATGACCTATATAGCTGGTATGGTATTAACGCCTATTCCTATGTCAAGCTAAAGAGGAATGTTACAGCTGAACAATTAAAGACACAGCTAGATGAACTGAGCCGAGCGGAAATCTATCCGTTAATGCACCCCACAAAAGAACTATCTTTTGAAGAATGGGGAAAAGGGCAAAATAAGGTTGTCTTCTTTGCCAAACCTCTTGGGGATATCTACCTAGAATCAAATGTACTGTTTGAGATCTATCAAAATGGTGACAAGCAAACGCGCATAACACTATTGATCATTGCCATATTCATCCTCTTTGTGGCATCCGTGAATTTCATGAATTTGACTACTGCAAAATCATCTCAGCGTACCAAGGAAATAGGTGTAAGAAAGGTGTTAGGGGCTAGTAGAGGACGGTTAACAACTTATTTTCTGACGGAGAGTCTATTCATTACTTTTCTTTCAACAGTATTAGGAGCAGGGCTTTCTGAGCTATTTATTAGATTAATCAACATTTATTGGAATGGAGATATAATGGTATCCCTATTGACCTACCCAGTGCTGTTGGTTTACCTATTGATTTTTGTGTTTTGCTTGGGAATAATGTCAGGTATGTATCCAGCACTATACCTTTCTTCGGCAAAGATGATTCCACTATTAAAAGGACTGAAGTTAGGTAGGGTGTTGAACCTTGCTTCTGCGAAGACACTCCGAAATAGTCTTGTGGTTTTGCAGTTTGCTATATCCACTACACTGATCATTGGCAGCATCTTTATTAGTAATCAGCTTAAGCACCTGAAAGAATTGGACTTAGGGTTCAATAAGGACCAAGTTATGGTTATAAAAAATATGCCTGTGCTTAAGAACTCGCGCCTTGCATTTAAGGATGAATTAATGCGCAATGCTGGTGTATCGCAAGCTAGTTTTACACATAGATTGCCAGCTGATGGCTCTTCGGCAAACACCTCAATAGCTTTGGATGCGGAGAATTCAATAACCTTGGATCATTTCTATGCAGATGAGTATTTCGAGGAAGTTCTTGACTTAGATCTGATAACTGGAGAATGGTTTGACCCTGATAAACAGCAATACGATTCATTGATTGTAATTAACAAAACAGCCGCTATGTCGCTTGGATATGATGATGCAATTGGTCAGGTGATTGGTGGGTACTGGACAGTGATAGGTGTTGTAGATGACTTCTACTATGGAGGACTGAGAGACAAAATTGGTCCTGCTATGTTTATATATACACCAGAGGCTCAAAAAAATATCCTAGCGGCCCAAATAGATCCGAAAACTATTTCTCCGAGAGATGTCGAACGCGTCTGGTCTCAGTTTACGGGAGAACCATTTGAGTATTATTACTTAAATGAAAACTACGAAGGACAAATTCAAGCTGAACAAGATAATGCTAGTGCGGTGTTAGTATTTACTGTTTTCGCTATACTCATTTCATGCTTAGGTCTGTTTGGTCTTGCTGCATTCACCGCAGATCAACGAATGCATGAATTTGGAGTTAGAAAGGTATTAGGAGCTAATGTGTCGGATATTGTGAGGCACTTTGGAGGAGGCTTCTTAAAGCTTATTCTATTAGCGTTTGTTGTTGCAGTACCCGTTGCTTTTTACGGCATAAATCTATGGCTCGAAGGCTTCGCAAATAGGATAGTATTGAGTATTTGGCCCTTCATTGCAGCAGGTGGTTTGGCAGTGATTATTGGTATTGGAACCGTATGCTTTCAATCCTTTAAAACGGCTATGGTGAACCCTGCTACAACTTTGAGAAACGAGTAGTCCTAATTACTCTTCTTCATGTACAAACCATCAAAGCCTGCTGTCCAGGTTTTTCCATCATCTGTTGACCCTTCAAAGAGTTGACGCACTGTGCCGTCTTGATTCAAGGTAAATGTTAGTCTTGATAGGGATATGTTGCCTGTAGGCCCCATGACTTTACTTTGAAACTGTAATAGCCCCGGTTCCCTTTTGGTTTCAAGGTAATTATAGACATCTCCACCGCTTCCGACCCAGTGTTGGTGCCACTTCTTGTCAATTGGGTCATAGAAGTTTATACTTTGCCCAGCATAGTTTCCTGCAGTTTTATAATTCTCATGAATGGCACATCCGCCTTTTGCCATAGTAATAGAATTGTCTCCAACTTTTGTTCCGTTGACCATTACATCCCATTCGCCAATCCAGAAATCAAAATGCCGGTAATTTGCTTTGCCAAGGCATGGGTAAGCATTCTGTTCTACTTTTTTCAAAACTTCAATAAAAGGAGCTGAAGATCTATATTCTTCAAATGCAGGATCATTTTGAAGTAAATTGATAGCATTGAGTCCATTGTTAGCGGCAGCACTAAGAACCTCGATCATTTTGGTTTCATCTTTGAGTGCAGCATAAGATTTACTCATGCCAAAGGATATAAAGACAGGAGGGAAGTTGCGTTTTTTTGCTTCATTGAAATATTCAATCGCCTTTTCGTGCTTGCTCAATCGAGAATGGCTTAAAGCCAGATTATACCAGTCCAACGAGTCACCATCATTACTTTTTAGATACTTCAGGTAGTTGGCAGAGGCATCTTCCCATTCTTGATTTGTAAAATGTTTGAGAGCGGTCTCTTTCAAGTCCTGTGCTAAAACCTGACTTGTTAAGAAGAGTAGGAGAATAAGTGAATTGATTTTTTTCATAGTATCTATTTTTGATACCTGAAACTATTGCCTTTACCTGACGATTTGGGAAAATCCGATCAAGTTTTACCTCATTTGGGTAATTTGAGGTGCGCTTTTCTAAAAACTCTTCTTCAGTGTTTGAATCTCTCCATCATAAATAGAGGTGTATTTTATAGCTACGTCAATGCCAAAGGGCTTCGGGTTTCGTGGATCACCTTTTAATTCGATAAAGACAATCTCTTTGTCAATTCTGAATGGCGAATTATTACTGATGTTGGTAGAGTTGACACGGTCCTTTCTAAGTCCAGCCGCATCTAGCACAGCATCCCAGTGACTATAGGTTTTGCCATTATAAGTTAGTTCGGTGGACTTAATGATAGCGGGTCCAATGCCTTCATTCATAAGATTTAATCGCCAAGTGCTGTCGGTTTGCCAACTAGAGAAAACATTCAAATAGGGCATGACACTCACTCGGTTATGCTGTTGAGATATTCTCACTTGCCACACAGATACTACTACCGCGCAGACGGCAATAACAACTACACCTGCTTGTGTGATTTTTTCTGATCTGCTCATTGCCATACTCGAAGATATGTGGATCGCATGAATAAAAAAAGCCCTAACCAGTTGGCTAGGGCTTGCAAAACCTTTTATAAGGCCTTCTATAATTCTTCGGCACCTGGTCCTTTTCGAAATAACTTCTTAAAGGCTTGTTCGATTTCATCAGCAGCTGATCTTAGGTGATGCTTGGCTTCTTCGATCTTAGGCTCATTTTTCAGCTTAAAGTCTTCTAACTTTTCTTCAAGCTTGTCGCGTTGAACTTTGAGAGCTTCTATGGTTTCTTCCATCTCTTCTCTTACCTCATCGCTAGCATCTCTTGCCTTATCTATAAGCTCATCAATCTTTTCTCTAAGCTCCTGAAGGATTTTGTCACTGTTCATCAATTACTTGGTCTAGTTTTAATAGTGGTGGTTACGCCAATCCAGCATCCCACTCTGATAGATTCTCCTTCTTTTTTGTTGGCAGTAAATACATCAGAAACGGTAGGGAATTGCTTTTTTGCTTCTGCCATTCCAGCACTATTTCCAGCTCTTTGATAAAGGTCATATGCTGCCATAAAAATGGACCTATCGTCTATTTGACTTTGCTTTTTTGAGCAATCATCAAAGCTGTTCATATACATGTTAGCAATGTAGGTATACGCCTCATTAGCCTTTGATGGATCTAACTTTGCTGCTTCTAACGCGGCTGCCCGTGCTTCTGCTTTTTTGCCTTGCGCTATATTCAACTGTGCAATATTCATTTGAAGGTCGGCCTTTTTTTCATCGTCAGTAGAAAGACTCAATGCCTCCATATAAAAAGTAGAAGCATTTTCGTAATCTTTATCACCAAAAGCACGCTGTGCCAATACCTTGGCAATGCCTTCGGTAGGCTCTTGTTTCTGAATGATCTTGGCAGCAATTTCTATATATTTATTATCTCCACACCCTCTTTCTAGCAACAGACCAAATACTTTTTTGGCTAGCGTAAGGTCATCTCCTTGGTCTAGTGGAGGAGCGAGGTTTTTTTCAATAAAGTCACAATTTAGATCATCACCCATCACTTGTGTCAACAGGCCATTTACTGCAGCTTTGTATCTGGTTAGTTTGGCAGCATCTTCTCCATCTGCGGCTTTCTTTTCAATGACATTCATCACCTTACTATAAACATCAATTACTTCTTCATTTGAGAAGTCATTTCCGTAGGCTCTATACCTTCTGACCATATCCATATAGGACACAATGTTGTTGTTGATGACACTGTTCGGTTGCTCATAAACTACTTTATAGGCCTCCATACCAGCGCCAATTCTTGATTTATCGGATTTCCAGTATTTATAATAACGATAAGCTTTGTTGTTTTTCTCTCTGTCAGACAAGCCATAGATTTCATCTTTTTTGTCAAATGAAAGCATCATCGAATCAAGAAACATCTGCTTCTGTGCTTCATCCGAAGCTGTTTTGGAAAGCTCTTCATAAGCCTTATATGAGTTGATGTACATGCCATCATACAACTCAGGGACATTAGTCATTAACCAATGAAGTGCGTTTGCAGCATCTCTATATTCCTTTATTGAGATAGCATCCACCGATAAGGCGAATCGTCTTGACGCCTCAGATGCCAATTCGGTATCTGCTGGCATATTGAGCTTCTGGGCATGAAGCTGAACTGATTGGATAAGAATTAACCCAAGAATTATGCGTTTCAAATATTTCATATTTAGAGTATTTACCTTTTAGAACACGTAATAGTGTATCCGTCAAAATAATTGGCGACAAAAATACAAGGATTCTAAAAACCGCTTTCGTTTGACCTGTTAATTAATTGTTGCTTTTATATCGAAAAGCAAACGCGTAAGTTCAGGTTAAGGTTTTCTAAAGGTTGAGTATACTAAGCTAAGGAAACTTTACACAATTAATTGCTCGATCGGGTCCTTACCTTAGTCTCTAAATTTATCCAGCAGCCAACAGTAATTAAGTCTCCTGCTACTATATCATAGTTGAAAGCTACTGATTTAGTTGGGAATTGCTTTCTAGCTTCTTCCATTTCAGCCAAGTCCTTAGCCTTCTCGAACATTTCATAGGCAACAAAGAATACTGCCCTATCTTCTACTGGGTTGTTCCCCTGAGCACACTCATTATAGCTTTGCATGTAAAGCTGTCCTATTAAAGAGTATGCTTTCGCAGACCTATCAACGTCAAGCTTAATAGAAGCCATCGCATGGTCTCTAGCAGATACCTTATCCATATTGATTTGATGGAGCTGAGCTATATCATAGTGAATGCTTGCTTTTTTAGACTTGCCCACCTCTAGGTCCAATGCTCTTTTATATAAGTCAATTGCATCGAGGTATTTCCCATCTGCTACATCATACTGAGCCAATACTTTGAATAGACCAGGGTTAGGTTCATTGCGAGCCAGCAATTCCATTGCCTGTTGATAAACCTCAGAACGACCGCATTTAGACTCCAAAGTCAAACTCATAAGCCGCTTAGATACTTTTACACTATCGCTTCGGTTTAAACCACCCGCGAGTCGGATCATAGCATCACAAGAGATGTCATTTCCAAGCAACCTTATATAAATGTTATCAACGTTAGACATGTACTTATCTAACCTCGAAGCATCACCGCCATTGGCTTTTCTTGCTGCTACTTGACCTTGAATCTTATCATAGATCTTATTCTTCTGATCGATCGATAGAGTTTTGTAGGCATCGTCATATTGCTTCGCCATATAGATGTATGGTACCAAGTTGTTGTTGATTACTGTTTCAGTTTTTTTGAATACATCCGCAAAGGCTTCATAAGCCGCCTCATATTTCTCAGGGCTGTTTCTGAAATACTTATAGTATCGAAATGCGAGTTTATTCTTTGCCAAATCGCTTAAGCCGAAGTATTCTCTCTTAGATTCGAAAGCAATTAACATAGAGTCTAAAAGAACTAACCTCTGTTGTTTGTCCTCAGTCTGATTTGCCAATATTTCAAAAGCTTCAATCGCATCGTCCTGAATGCTCTGTGAAAAGGATGGTGCGTTTTTTAGTAACCAATGAAGGTCAGGTATAGCTTTGCTATAATTCTTGAAACCCATGTCATCGCTTGCGCTGGCATAGTGGTTCTTGATTTCCTGTTTTGAAACATCCTGTGCAATCGCACTTATGTATGATATAGCCAGGATGAATAGAAAGATATACTTAACTCTCATGGCATTTTAATTTAAGGTTCACATAGAAGTTAGCCAAAAATATGCCAAAAATCAACTATGGTATTAGTTGATTAGTTAAAAAGCGCCTTGAATTCAAAGTTTTTGCCATCGAATAAACCAAGGTCACTAAGCTTCAGATTAGGTATAACTAACAGGGCCATAAAGGAGAGTGTCATAAATGGAGAAACTAGCGTACTACCCATTTCTTTGGTCATTTGATCGATTTTCGTGTATGATTCAGCGATCTCATAACCATCGCCCGCAGACATAATTCCTGCTACCGGAAGCGGCAGTATTTGCTCTTTATTTTTAGACACTGCACTCACTCCACCTTTTGCTTCAATAATTAAATTAATAGCCGCGACTATTGATTCATCATCAACACCAACTGCGATGATATTATGGGAATCGTGTCCCACGGAAGATGCTAGGGCACCCTCTTTTAAATTGAAGTTCTTGATGAAAGCTATGGCTGGGTCGGCATTGTTATACCTATTAACAACAACCATTTTTAGCATGTCCTGATTAACATCGGAAACCGCAAAACCATTTTCATCTTTAAGAGTATCTAATTCCAAGCAGTTAGTGATCAGTTGACCGTCTAGTGCCTCAATTACATTAACCTTATCAGAACTTGCTTTTACTTGAATAGCGCTGGTCGTTATTGGATCACAATTGAACTGATTGATAACAGTGTTATTGACTCTCGGAATATTGCTCTTACCGTTTTCGGCAACCAACTCTCCATTGATATAGGTTGACTGAACATTGAAGTCGTCAAGGTTGCCTACTGTTATGAAGTCTGCAAAGTCTCCTGCTTGAAGTGCTCCAACATCTAGCTTATAATGATCGATAGGGGTGATGCATGCTGCTTGTAATACATCGAACAGCTGGTAACCTTTTGCTAGGGTTCTTTTCACCAAATCATCAATATGACTTTCAACGAGGTTATCCGGATGTTTATCGTCAGAGCAGAACATGAGCATTTCAGGTGTTTCGCCAAAGAGTTCAACCAATGCCTCAAAGTTCTTAGCTGCTGAGCCTTCGCGAATAGCAATCTTCATCCCATGCTTTAGCTTATCTCTTGCTTCGTCTACTGTAAAGCACTCATGATCTGTAGAAATACCTGCCTTAATGTATTGCTCTGCTTGTTCGCCTCTTAAACCTGGTGCGTGTCCATCGATCGGTTTGCCTAGCCTTTTGGCAATGTTTAGTTTTTCGTAGACGGTTTGGTCATTGAAAAGAACACCCGGCCAGTTCATCATTTCTGCCAAATATTTTATCTCAGGTTTCTTGAGTAAATACTCAACTTCTTCTGGAGTGATTTCAGCACCAGCGGTCTCAAAAGTAGTAGCAGGTACGCAGGAGGGAGCACCAAAGTTGAACTTGAAATTTACTTGCTTGCCATTTTCAATCATATATTCAACACCTTCTACACCCATTACATTGCCAATTTCATGAGGGTCTGAAACCGTTGCTACTGTACCGTGAACCACTGCCAAGCGAGCAAATTCCGAAGGCACGAGCATCGAACTTTCTACATGGACATGCGAGTCAATAAAACCGGGCAAAATATACTGATCGGCAACATCTTCTTTCTCTTCAATCGAGACAATCCTATTTCCAGAAACATGTATCTCTCCTTTATATATTCTTCTATTTCTAACGTCTACGATTTGCCCTGAAATTTTCATATCACTCATATGCCTTAATGAAGGTCCTAAGTTCTGTCTTAAGATTTAAAACTTAAAGCTTTGATCTATTACATTTGCCCAAAGATTTAGAATGTCCAAAATAAACATTGCAATAGACGGTCTTTCCGGCTGTGGAAAAAGTAGTACAGCAAAGGCAGTAGCAAAGTCGCTTTACTATAAATTTATTGACACTGGTGCAATGTATAGGGCTGTTACGCTCTACTTCATTCAGCATAAGATTGACCTTTCCAACCATGAGGAAGTGGTGGAGGCTCTTTCTAATATCCAGATTGATTTTGAGTTCAATCAAGAATCTCAGAAAAACGAAACCATTTTGAATCAACAAAATGTTGAGCAGGAGATACGTAAAATGTACGTTTCTGAAATGGTGAGCCCAGTCTCTGCCATTAAGGAAGTTAGGGTGGCTATGGTTGCTCAACAGCAGGAAATGGGTCGCCACAAGGGCGTTGTAATGGACGGACGTGATATTGGCTCGGTGGTCTTTCCTGATGCAGAACTGAAAGTTTTCATGACTGCAAGTACTGCAGTGAGAGCGAAAAGGAGACAAGAAGAACTTGCTGAGAAAGGAGAAACCGTGGCTTTGGATGACATCATAGAGAACCTGGAATCGCGCGATCATCAGGACTCTACCAGAGCAGAGAGTCCGTTAATTAAAGTAGAAGATGCAATTGAAATTGATACTTCGGATTTGAGGTTCGATGATCAAGTTCAAAAAGTGTTAAATTTGGCTGAAAGTCGCATTGAGAAGGTAGAATAAAGAAGTGGGATGCAAGTAACGATAGATCAAAATTCGGGATATTGTTTTGGAGTTGAGTTCGCTATTCAAATGGCAGAAGATGAAATGGTCGATGGTGACCTTTACTGTCTTGGCGACATAGTTCACAATAGCATGGAGGTTCAGCGCCTCAAAAACCAAGGCCTTCAAATAATAGATAGGGAAGAGCTAAAGGGAATTAGGGATTCCAAAGTCTTGATCAGAGCACATGGCGAACCGCCAGAAACCTACCAGCTCGCCTTAGAAAATAATATTGAGTTGATAGACGCCTCCTGCCCTGTAGTACTGAAACTTCAGAATAGGGTAAAGGTCGCTTATGATAAAATTAACAAGGTAGATGGCCAAATAGTCATTTATGGAAAAACGGGTCATGCCGAAGTGATTGGCCTTACGGGGCAAACGAATAATAATGCCATCATTGTGATGGAAGATGCAGATCTGGAAAAGATAGATTTTAATAGGCCAGTTACGCTATTTTCTCAAACAACTAAGAGCACTAAGGGTTTCTACAGGATACGATCTATGATCGAGGAGAGAATCCGAGAGGCGAAGGGAAATTTTGAAGAGATTGACTTTACTGCGAATGATAGTATTTGTCGCCAGGTTTCAAACCGCGAACCTCAGCTTCAGAAGTTTGCCAACGAAGTGAACGTGATCATCTTTGTAAGTGGCAAAAAGAGCTCAAATGGTAAAGCATTGTATGGAGTATGCAAAAAGGAGAATGAACGCAGTTACTTCGTAGAGAATGAAAATGAGGTAGATTTAGACTGGTTTGAAGCTAGTGATAAAGTAGGCGTGTGTGGTGCTACTTCTACACCAATGTGGTTAATGCAAAACGTTGCAGATCACATTAAAAAATCATTCTCAGAAACTGTCTCGGTATAAGTTTATACCCTGGTAATTGAGTATAAGAAATTGTGGGGTTTGATAGTCCTTTAAAAAGGTCAGATTAACCCTTTTATATGAGTGCAAATGTATTATTTTTGCCTCGATTTTGATCAACCTTAGTGATTCGCAACTAAAAGAGTATGTCCAAAACTGTAAAGCTGAAAAAAGGCTTTGACATTAACCTAGCCGGAAAGGCTGAAAAGACAATCGCGAGTACCCCTCCTTCGGAAACGTTTGCTATAAAGCCGACTGATTTTATCGGTATGAAAAGACCTAAGCTCTTTGTAGCTGAGGGCGACACCGTGAAGGCTGGTACACCTGTACTTTATGATAAGATGCAGGAAAATGTGATGGTTTGCTCTCCTGTAAGTGGAGAGATTGTCGAAGTGAAGAGGGGAGCCAAGAGAAAATTGTTAGAGATTAAAATCTTGGCTGACAAAGAAATTGAGTACGAAACATTCCAAACTTATAGTGATTCTGACTTGCGCAGCCTTTCGAGAGAAGATGCACAAGCGCAAATGACTAAAGGCGGTGTTTGGTCCAACTTGATTCAAAGGCCATATGGTGTAGTAGCCAATGAAGCCGATACCCCAAAAGCCATATTTATTTCTTCTTTTGATACCCACCCATTGTCTGCGGATATTGCTTTTACCCTCAAGGGTGAAGAGGAGGCATTCAAGGCTGGTGTTGAAGTGTTGAAGAAATTCACATCAGGCAAGGTTCACTTGAATCATGATCTAAACGGAGAAGTGTCAACTGTATTCGCAAATATCGAAGGCGTTGAAAACAATAAAATCAGTGGTCCACACCCGGCAGGTAATGTTGGTGTTCAAATCCATCACCTAGATCCTATTGGGAAAGGTGAAGTTGTTTGGACCATTACTCCTTATGGTGTGGCTCAGGTTGGTAAACTCTTCCTGAAAGGTGTTTACGATGCTTCAAGGCTCGTGGCAGTTGCAGGTTCTGAGGTAAGCAAACCGCAGTACTTCAAAACTTACACAGGGTCGGGAGTCAATAAGCTGACTGAAGGAAATCTGAAAAATGATCATGTTAGATTCATTTCAGGAAACGTCCTTACAGGCGAAAGAATTGAAAAAGATGGTTACATAGGTTTCTATGATAACTTACTCTCAGTTATTCCTGAAGGTGACCACGCTGATTTCCTAGGTTGGATTATGCCGAGGAAAGAAGTATTAAGTTTCCATAGAGCATGGGGACTATTCTCTTTCCTTAATGGAAAGAATAAGGAGTATGTTCTAGATACGAATACCAACGGTGAACCTCGTGCCTTTGTGCAAACAGGCACTTTCGAAAAGGTTACGCCAATGGATATCTATCCTACTTATCTGGTTAAAGCCATTATGGCCGAGGACTTTGATAACATGGAAGCTCTAGGGATTTACGAAATCATCGAAGAAGACTTAGCACTTTGCGAGTATGTTGATGTTTCTAAGCATGACATCCAGCAGATAGTTAGAGAAGGCCTTGAATTGATGCAAAACGGATAATTAGGATGAAGTTTTTACATAAGATTTTAGAGAAACAGAAGCCTATGTTCGAAAAGGGCGGTAAGCTAGAAAAGCTATACTACCTTTTTGAAGCAGGTGAAACGTTTATGTTTTCGCCAGCAAGTACGGCAAACAATAAAGGTGTTCAGGTAAGAGATGCCATCGACTTGAAACGAATGATGATGACTGTGGTAATCGCAATGATTCCATGTCTAATCTGGGGTATATTCAATGTCGGTTACCAGCATCACGTAGCGATTGGAGAGGCGACATCCTTCTTCTCAATTGACAATTTACTCTTCGGTTCAAGGTGGGTACTACCTATCGTTTTAGTGTCTTACGCTGCAGGTGGATTGATTGAGGCAGTTTTTGCAGTAATCAGAAAACACCCAATTAACGAAGGCTTCCTTGTAACAGGGATGTTAATTCCATTGATCGTTCCTCCAACTATTCCATTATGGCAGGTAGCTTTAGCTACAATCTTTGGTGTTGTAGTAGGTAAGGAGATTTTTGGAGGTACTGGTATGAACGTTCTTAACGTTGCCATGACCTCAAGAGCATTCTTGTATTTTGCCTACCCGTTGCAGATTTCAGGAGATGTATGGACGCAACTAGGTGGAGATACTGCGGTTAATGGTTTTTCAGGAGCTACAGCGCTTGCAGTAGCCAATAACGTGTCGATTGAAGGAAGTCAATCTGTTGTTGAAGGCTTGAATCAAGCAAACAATATGTTGGCGTCACCATTTGGTGGTGACTTCTTCAGTTTCCAAAATATGCTAATAGGGGGTATCCCTGGTTCTATTGGGGAGACTTCGACATTAATGGCCCTCATTGGAGGTCTTATACTTATCGCTACCGGAGTTGGTAGTTGGAAAATTATTGTAAGTGTTTTCGCAGGAGCTTTCGCAATGGGTACAATCTTTAACCTAGCGGGTGCTAATGAGTTTATGCTTTTACCTGCTCACTATCACTTGGTATTGGGTGGTCTTGCATTCGGTGCTGTCTTTATGGCGACAGATCCTGTGTCTGCTGCACAAACAGAGACAGGGAAATGGATATATGGAGTGTTAATAGGTATGTTAACTGTGGTAATCAGGGTATTGAACCCAGCTTATCCGGAAGGAATCATGCTAGCTGTTCTATTTATGAATGTATTCGCTCCACTGATTGACTTTTATGTAGTTCAAGCAAATAAGAAAAGGAGGATAGCTCGTGCAGTCTAATAGATACATTATCATATTCTCACTAGTACTCACAGCAGTATTAGGAGGCTTGCTTTCTGGAGTATCTCAGGTTTTAGGACCAACTCAGAAGAAAGCGCAGGATTTGGATACTAAGAAGCAAATTCTCGGTGCCATTCCATCTGAGAAAGAAGCCCTTGCAGATATGGAGCCAGAACAAATTCTTGCTCGCTATGCTGAAGTAATCAATAGTGTTGTGACAGATTACCAAGGTAATCTTGTTGATACTAATGAGAAGGGTGGACCAATGGTTGCCGAAGAGGTGAACGTTGAGAAAAACTACAAGAAATCTGTAGAAGATAGAATGTACCCTGTTTTTAAATACAGCGCGAATGGAGAGGAGGCATACATCCTTCCAGTATTCGGAGCTGGACTATGGGATGCCATTTGGGGCTTTGTTGCAATTAACCCTGACCTGAAAACGGTTAGAGGTGTTAGTTTCGATCATAAAGGTGAAACACCAGGTCTTGGTGCAAGAATTACCTCAGACGAAATTCAGGAGCGCTACCAAAAGAAGAGTCTTTATGACGCAAACGGTGAGTTTGTGGCCATTACCATGGTTAAAGGAGAAAAGACTCCTGAAGACAGGTTAGGACCAACTAGAGTTGATGGTATGGCAGGAGCCACTTTAACTGCTAACGGAGTAAATGATATGCTGCTGAATTATATCAGCTACTATCAGAAGTATTTTGATAAACATGTGAAAGGTGGCGCAATGTCATTGAATAACCAATAGAGATATGAGTACTGAAACTATAGAAGCACCGGTAGCTAAAGAATCAGAAGCTTTACTATCAAAAAGAAGGAAGAAGTTTATCACGGATCCTTTGAATGACGACAACCCAGTTACCGTTCAGGTATTGGGTATATGTTCGGCACTCGCGGTTACTACTCAGATGAAGCCTACAATGGTTATGGCCATGTCGGTAATCTTTGTATTGATCTTCTCAAACCTAATTATCTCTTTAATGAGAAATGCCATTCCTGGTAGGGTTAGGATTATTGTACAGCTAGCAGTAGTAGCAACCTTGGTTACACTTGTAAACGAAGTTTTGAAAGCATACGCTTTCGATATCTATAAGCAACTTTCGGTATTCATTGGACTAATCATTACAAACTGTATTGTAATGGGCCGTCTTGAAGCATTTGCTTTGGGTAACAAGCCTTACGATTCTGTTCTTGATGGACTTGGATCAGGTTTAGGTTACTCTTGGATTATCCTTGCTGTAGCCTTTTTTAGAGAGCTATGGGGATCGGGTAAAGTATTTGGATATGACCTTATGGGAGCAATCGGTTTTGAAAACTTTTCAGCCAATGGCCTAATGGTTTCTCCAGTAGGAGCATTTATTGTACTTGGATTCATCATCTGGGTACAGAGAGCGAAAACAGGATACGTAGAACATTAAGGAGATAGAATCATGGATTTATTGAATTTAGGTATTAAATCAATTTTTATAGAGAACATGGTATTCTCCTACTTCCTAGGAATGTGTTCTTTTCTTGCTGTATCTAAGAAGGTTTCAACGGCCTTTGGTCTTGGACTGGCAGTTGTATTCGTTTTAGGTATTACGGTTCCAATGAACTGGTTATTGAACGAATATGTGCTGAATGAAGGAGCACTGTCTTGGTTAGGTTCAAACTTTGCTGAGATCGATCTTTCTTTCCTAAGGTTCATCATGTTCATTGCCATTATTGCTGCAATGGTACAATTGGTGGAAATGACGATTGAGAAGTTCTCTCCATCACTTTATGGCTCTCTAGGTATCTTCTTACCATTGATCGCTGTAAACTGTGCTATCCTAGGTTCTTCTCTTTTCATGGCGCAAAGAGACTACACTATAGGTGAGGCTACTGTTTTCGGATTTGGTTCTGGAACTGGTTTCTTCTTAGCGATTATTGCACTTGCGGCAATTAGAGAAAAACTGAGATACTCAAACGTTCCTGATGGATTGAAAGGATTGGGTATTACAATGTTCATTACCGGATTAATGGGTATTGCATTTATGAGCTTTATGGGGATTTCTATCTAAGGAATCTATAAAACAATATTGAAGGGCTTCTTAGGAAGCCTTTTTTTATGCCCTTTTCGGAATCTTTGAGGAGGTAGTATTCGTAAATGCTTACATGCTTTTGAAAAACGCAGTGGTCTACGTCCTTCTCACATTGATCACCCTTACAGCCCAGGCCCGACAAATATCCAAGTCAGAGGCTTTAGCCGATATCAACCAACTAGAAAACGCATTCAGGACATACCATTCTGGTCTGACTAGGTATACACCATCAGACTCCATTAAGTACTATTTCAATAAGGTCAGGAGTGAATTGGGTGACATGGAAGAGGCAGAGTTTTTCGGTAAGGTGACTTATTTGTTGAACAAGATACGTTGCGGCCACACGCGATCATCGATGCCGCAAGGTGTAAATGAGTCTTTTAAAACTTCACGGAAGTTTATGCCCATATCAGTTAAGTTTCTGGGAGACCAACTGTACGTGATGGATGTAGTAGGTGAGGTAGAGGTGCTTAAAGGAGATCGGGTCTTAAGTATCAATGGTCTTGATATTGCTGAAATCAAAAGCATAATCTTTGAGCACCATTCTTCTGATGGTTTTATCAACACCAGCAAGCATCGACTAACTGAACGATACTTTAAATATTACTATCAACTCTATATCGATCCGGATGCCGAAGTATACAATATGAATATCCAGAGAGGTGATGAAGTTCTTATGGTCAGCATTGACGGAGAGAATTGGGGTAGCCTGTCGGGATTAGATACACCATTACCAGAACAGACAGTACTGACCCTCAATCATAAGGATGAATATAGCTATATGCGAATAGGGACTTTCGTGAGTTATTATATGGAGCAGAAGAATCTTGATTATGAGGCATTCTTAGAAAAGAGTTTCCAGGATTTAAAGGAAAGAGGAGCTAAAAACTTGATTTTGGACCTGAGAGGAAATGGTGGTGGAGATGACAATTATGGAGCTTTGCTCGTGTCTTATTTTGCAAAGAAGGATTTCAGATATTTCGAGAGAATAGAAGTTACGGATGCCTATGAGGGCTATGGTAAGGTGTCAATTAAGGATGGTATGAACTTGATGACTTCCCACAAAGGACTATCAGTTTGGAAACCTCAAGAAAATCGTTTCACAGGTCAGCTATACGTACTAACTGATGGCTGGAGTTTTTCTACCTGTGCAGATGTGGCCACGGTGCTACATCACAACCAATGGGCTACATTTATTGGCGAAGAAACAGGAGGGGGCTATGATGGCAATACTAGTGGGAACTCCAGAACCTTATCACTGTCCAACTCTGGTATTAGGGTGAACCTGCCTATGTGGAAGTATACAACCGCCAACATTGGTCATGCTTTTCCTGGTCGGGGAGTTATTCCAGGTTATCCTATTGTACAGTCCTTGAACGAGTTCCTTTCTGGGGAGGATGCAGCGCTCAACAAGGCCATTGACCTTATTGAGCACCGGTAGTCATTACTTCTTTTCTGGAGATACCATTTCATTGATAAGCACCGGCTTACCATATCCTAATTGCTCAAGGCGCTTCATTTGCGTTTTGGCATCACCAACTACTAACCAGAACATTTTATCTGGATTGAGATACTCGCCTGAGAGGCCTTGAATCTTTTCGACTGTCATATCTCTCACAACTGCTTCACGATCTTTTACATAATCATCATCCCATCCATAACGGCTGATATTCTGTAACATACCTAGTTTAGAACCTGCTGTTTCAAATGCTCTTGCGTTACTTTTAATCAGGAAGCTCTGAGTTGTTTCAAGATCCTTTTCAGAGAAGTCCTTAGCATAATCTGTAAGTATTTCCTTCACCAACTGGCTAGACTCTAATGTTACATTTGTTCTAACTCCACTAGATATAGTAAATGCTCCTGCTTCATTCGTTCCGGAGAATCCAGATCTGATACCGTAGGTATATCCTTTTCCTTCTCTTAGCTGCTGCGTCAGTCTTGAAGCGAAACCACCGCCACCTAGGATGTAGTTCATGACTACTGCTGGGTAATAGTTGTCATCCGTTGCAGCTAGGGCAGGGTAGCCTATACGGAGCACCGATTGCTTGGCATTCGGTACATCGTAAAAGAATACTTTTGACTTATCGGGACTATCAGGGGTTTCGTAATCAGGGATTTCAACAGTTTTTGCTGCCCACTTGCTTTCCAAGTCACTCAGAGAGTTCATTACCTCTTGCTGACTGATATCTCCAACAACATGCATGGTGGCAACAGAAGGAGAAATATTGTTTTCATAGAAAGCCTTCAAGTCATCTACATTAATTGCACTCACTGAAGATTCAGACCCGAGAATGTTTTTTGATCTAATGTTATCCTGACCATAGATAAGAATGTTATAAGCATTTGCGGCAATGGCATTTGGGTTGGCCTCCTGCTGTTTGATTGAACTAATAACACTCTGTTTTCTTAAAGCAAACTCCTGCTCATCCCAACGTGGTTCTAGCAGCATCTCCTCAACCAAATCCATGGTTTTTTGATAGTTTCTTTTAAGTGTGTTTCCGGTTACCGTGATGCGCTCCGTTCCGGCTGAGATATTGATCGAAGCTCCCAATTGGGCGATTGCTTCTTCCAACTCTTTTGGGGTTCTGTTTTTGGTGCCTTGGGTCATGAGCCTTGCCGTAAGGTTAGCAACTCCTACTTTGTTGATTTTATCTAAGAGCAACCCACCTTCAATTGATATGTTGAATTGGACAAGAGGAACTTCATCGTTTTCAATGCCTAGCACTTTCATTCCATTGCCTAATTCAGCTTTCCATACTTCAGGGATCACTACTTCAGGTGCTGCTCCATACGCTGGCTCTTGCGTTCTATCAAAAGAAGATGGTGTACGTTCGTATTCTGCTTGAATGGTAGCATCGAAAGTCTCCTCGGCACCTTGTACAATCTTTTCTTCTACAACATTAGCCTTGGCAGAGCCTACCAAAGCTTGGGCAGCTCTACCTTTAGGTACCATACTGGTAGCAATGAAGTTCTTCCCTTTGATGTACTTATTGTAAGCGGCCATTACATCCTCTGCAGTTACTTCGAGGATATTCTGAACATCCTGTTTTACAAATCCGGGGTCATTAGCGAAAATGTTGTATTGAGCCAGCTGAAAGCCCTTCCCAAGAACACTGCTTAGGCCATTATAGAAGCCAGTTTCTTGACCAGCTTTAATTCGATCTAGATCTTTTTGAGGGATTCCCTCATTCTCAAACTTTGTAAATGCTTCTTGAACTGCATCTGCAACATCATCTAGGTTTTTGTCGGAGAACGCACGAACCGATAACTGGAATTGGCCGGCTAATTCTGAGCTTCTACTGCCCATTCTTACACCAGAGCTGAGCTTTTTGTCTTCTACCAATACTTGATAGAATGGAGCCTGCTTGCCTCTGGATAGGTATTGGCCAAGGACATTTAGTGCATAAGAATCTGGATGGTATAACTCAACTGTAGGCCAAACCATCGTAAGTTCAGGAAGTCTGGCAAAGTTATCCTCATGGTAAAGTTTCACGGTTTCATTAACAGTTCCAGCTCTCTTTTCAAGAGGGGAGATATCTTCTCCGCGAGGAATCTCATCGAAGTACTTCTTTACCCATGCCTTCGCTTGGCCTGGTTCAAAATCACCGGCGATTACAAGTGTTGTGTTATTAGGAACATACCATCTTCTAAAAAACTGTTTGACATCATCGAGTGTAGCCGCTTGAAGATCATCGAGTGACCCGATAACCTGCCAGTTGTATGGATGGTCATTAGGATATAGCTGCTTGTCAATAATGTAGGAGGTATGTCCGTAAGGTCTGTTGTCAACGCTTTGACGCTTTTCGTTCTTCACCACTTGCTTTTCCTTGGCAAGCACTGGGTCTGTTACCGTATTAATAAACCAACCTAGCTTATCGGCTTCGGCCCAAATCATCTTTTCTAATGCATCTTTCGGAACGGTTTGGAAGTAATTAGTTCGGTCTCTACTTGTCGATCCGTTAGCACCAGAACCTCCAATACGTGCACTCATTTTGTCCAAACCACCTTTACCAAGGTTTTCAGATTCTAGAAAGAGTAGGTGTTCAAATAGATGTGCAAAGCCTGTTCTTCCTTCGATTTCTCTGGCAGAGCCTACATGAGCCGTCAATGCCACGGCTACCACCGGATCGGATTTGTCGATATGCATAATGACTTCGAGGCCATTATCTAATGTGAATTTCTCATAGTCAACCTTAAAGTTTGGTTGATCAGAAGGACCTGATGATTGACAAGACCATAGAATGAGAGATAGCGTAAGCGCAATAAGTGTGTTGAGTCTGAACCTTTTCATAAGCTAATTTTGAATCAGACGATTATAGGCAATTAATCACCGAGTCGCAATCAACTTTAGATAAGGATTGTTAACAGGAAATAAAAAAGTGGATTTCTTAGTCTCGTGTAGCGATAGTAGAGATATTAATCCCTTGAATATCGGTACCGTTGGCATCGATGGTCAGACCTACCCAACCTTCTATTAGAGCTGACTTAAAAGGCAAGTATGCAATGTCGTTCCATATGAGAAGACTGGTTGCCGTTAGTACACCGTTTCTGAACTGACTTACAAATAAATCTTCGTCAGTGGCATCAATTATAATCGAACCGTTGATGATTGTACCATCAGGGAAAAGCTTTAGGCCTTCGAAAGAACGTTCTGTTCCGAAAATCTCATAATCTGAATCGTCTCCAGAAACAGAAAACCCATTTACAGGTTTTACTGTTAAGAGGATGTTGTCAGTCCAAGTCACTAGTTGAAATAGTAGGTCAGCAGAAAGGTTTCCATCTAAATCTAAGTTGGCTTGATAGAAGGTAGAATCTCCCACTTGTTGCGACTGAGCAAAGCTAATTTCAGAGATATCTGAGCTATAAACTACATCTTCTTGGTTGGTGTTGCCTACTTGTAGAAAATCAACTGCACCAGAACCACCACCACCTAAGCCATCATCAGGACCATTTGAACATCCAAAAGTGGCAACTACTAGTAAGGAAACAAGGAAAGACTTTTTCATAATAATACTTTGAGTATCGGAACGACAAATTTATATAAAAACGTATCAGTACAGGTATAACGACTGGATAATAAATTGATACATGTCATCAATTAAACAATTCAACAGATACTTTCACCTAACAGCATTGCCTTAAATTTGTTCATGCTCTTGGTCAGTCGAAAATACCAGTAGGATAGCCATCGATACTTTCTACATTTTTATTGGTCCAATAGTCTTTCAATTCGGCTTCAGATTTTTTTACCACCCAATCGTTTAATATTTCTCGATCCTCTTTATAGTCCATATAGGGCACCGCAAAGCCACATGAGGTTTGAACTGACTCAATTTCAACTATGAAGATATTCCTTGCACCCGGCAGCGAATCAAATTGATCAATGTACTCACCCCATTCTGTATCTTGTTGGTGTATCGTTTTAGCAGAACCATATACTCTCAAGATTAGAGGTTTCCCTTCGAAGGCACAAAACATTAAAGTTATACGGTTAGCTAGTTTTAAGTGGGCTGCAGTTTCATTCCCACTGCCTGTTAAGTTTAGCCAGGCAATTTTGTTTGGTGACAAAACCCGTAGAGAGTCACTTCCTTTAGGCGAAACATTCACCCTTCCATCTTGGGCAGCAGTTCCTGTAAAGAACATTTTTTGTGCTTCGATAAATTCAATCAACTGAGGTTCAAGGTGATCATAAAATTTCGCCATAGGATAATAGTTATATCATTGAAATTAAGCATAAAACATAGTTCAACAATACTGGAAGCTGCTTTTGGGTTTAAAAAATCAAAAAGGATTTTGAGCTGATAACACTTTAATTACTTTTGAACTCCCCAAAAAATTAAGAGCAATCTATGACTCAACATTTTCAAACCATCGCTTCTGAACTCAGTATCTCAGTACAGCAAGTTAGTGCCACAGTGAAGCTCTTAGATGATGGTGGTACTGTACCTTTTATCTCAAGGTATAGAAAAGAAGTAACTGGAAGTTTAGATGAAGTTGTTGTTGCCAATATCAGGGATAGGGCACAACAATTGAAAGACCTTGATAAACGAAGAGAGGCTATTCTGAAGTCACTCAAAGAGCAAGAAAAACTGACTCCAGAACTGGAAGATAAAGTGAATGCTGCCGAAACACTGACAAGACTTGAGGACATTTATTTGCCTTATAAGCCCAAGCGTAAGACTAAAGCCAGTATGGCAAGAGAGAAAAGTTTGGAGCCTTTGGCTAACAAACTTTTTCAGCAAGGTTCCTTTGACCTTATTGATGAGGCTAACAAATACATCAATCAGGAAAAGGGAGTAGAGAACGCTGAGGATGCCTTGCAAGGAGCACGAGATATAATTGCGGAAACCATCAATGAAAATGCTGAGTTGCGTGATAGGATGAGAAGGTTATTCACCAGAACCGCGACTATCAAATCCAGAGTTATGTCTGGCAAGGAGGAGGAAGCCCAGAAATACAAGGACTACTTCGATTGGGAAGAAAACTTGGCTAAATCGCCTTCACATAGAGTATTGGCGATGAGACGAGGAGAAGCAGAGATGGTCCTGATGTTGGATATTCTTCCTAAGGAGGATGAGGCTATCGCCTTAATTGATAAGCAGTTTCTAAAGAGTTCGGGAGCTGTGGCAGAGCAGATTAAACTTGCGATTAGAGATTGCTATAAGCGATTGCTGAGTCCTTCAATGGAAACAGAAACCCGAATGACTTCTAAGAAGAAGGCAGATATAGAGGCGATTGAAGTATTTGCAAAGAACCTAAAAGAATTGCTAATGGCCGCCCCATTAGGTGGGAAGCGTGTATTGGCCATAGACCCGGGTTTTAGAACGGGATGTAAAGTCGTTTGCCTAGATAAACAAGGAAAACTACTTCACTTTGAAGCAATTTTCCCGAACGAACCACAGAAGCAAACTGCAAAATCTGGAGCGCTCATCTCTAGCTTAGTGAGCAAGTTCAATATTGAAGCCATAGCTATTGGTAATGGTACAGCAAGCCGTGAGACAGAATCATTTGTAAATGGTATTGGACTACCAAATGAAATCTTGGTGGTGATGGTAAACGAGAGTGGCGCATCGATCTACTCAGCATCAGAAATCGCCAGAAAAGAGTTTCCTAATGAAGATGTGACTGTCAGAGGGTCTGTTTCCATAGGTCGCAGACTCATGGATCCATTAGCTGAATTAGTCAAACTTGACCCTAAGTCAATAGGCGTGGGTCAGTATCAACATGACGTGGATCAAACCGCTTTGAAAAACTCGCTGGATGATGTGGTGATGAGTTGTGTAAACGCAGTGGGAGTAGAAGTCAATACTGCTTCAGAGCAGTTACTGACCTACGTTTCTGGTTTAGGACCTCAATTGGCTAAGAATATTGTAGAGTATCGTGATGCCAACGGCCCCTTTAAGGATAGAAAGGCCATCAAGAATGTCACGCGTCTTGGAGATAAGGCATTTGAGCAAGCTGCTGGTTTTTTAAGGATCAGAAATGCTTCAAATCCACTTGACCAAAGTGCTGTTCATCCTGAGTCCTATGGTCTGGTAAATCAAATGGCAAAAGACTTAAAGTGTACGGTTGCCGATCTCATCAAGAATGAAGCACTCCGCAAACAAATCGATCTAAAGAAGTACGTCACTGATCAGGTAGGATTACCAACGCTAACGGATATCATTGAAGAATTAGCCAAACCAGGGAGAGATCCCAGAGAGCAGTTTGAAGCTTTTAGTTTTGCCGATGATGTGCATAGTATGGAAGATCTCAAAACGGGGATGAAACTTCCCGGCATCGTTACAAACGTCACGAATTTCGGGGCCTTTGTAGACATTGGGGTGCATCAAGATGGTTTGGTACACATTTCTGAAATGTCAGACACTTTTGTGAGTAACCCTGCTGAGATTCTTTCTGTTCAGCAACAGGTAGAAGTAACCGTGACGGGTGTGGATATTGCAAGAAAGCGAATCTCTTTATCCATGAAAACAGGAGATAAGCCTAAACCAAAAAGGAAAGAAAGACCAAAACCGCAGCGAAGGGAAAAGGCACCTGAGACTGATATGGCTACTAAGTTGGCTGCCTTGAAAGGGAAGTTTGGCGGGTAGTTTCTTTTACATTAGGTCGACCTAAATGCACTTGTAATTCATTAGGTTGTGACTAGTTTAGGGGATCTAAAGATAGAACCATGTTAAGGAATACTTTCTCAAAGACAATCGCCCTGATTTCTCTATTTCTCTTTATTACGTCCTGCTCTTATCAAGTAGATATGGATGATTCTATTGATCCTGATGCCTACTGGGGAGAGAGCCCGTGGCCAGAAATTAGAAAGAAGAGAATTAATCAATTGCTACCAAGGGCAATGGAAGCCGCTGGAGTAGATTGTTGGTTGGTGGTTTGTCGAGAAAATAACAACGATCCAATAGCTGACCATGTCGGAGGAGAGAACGCAGGGGGTACAGCTGCCTTTATGTTTTTCATCGATGAGGATGGATTTCACTCAAGGGTTTATTCCCCATCGGGAGAAGCCACTGCACTAGACGAACTCGATATTCATGATGAGGTGGTTAGCGCTAGGGGAGGTTCCGTGTCTATGGCTGTAGATTTCATTAAAGAAAGTGGATTTAAGCAAATAGCCATCAACTCATCTGCATCAAATTCAATGGCCGATGGCCTTTCTTATACGCAACGTCAGACCATAGAAAGATTGATGGGCAAGGAGAGCGATAAGTTAGTTTCGTCTACGGAACTGATTTACGAGTGGCTTTCGATTAAACTTCCAGAAGAGGTTGAAATATTGCAAAAGGCAGCCCAGTTAACATCTGATTGGCAAATTGAAGCCTATGAACAAATAGTACCTGGAGTATCGACAGATGCTGACATAGCCAAGTACTTAAAGCAGAAAATGGCGGAATATGGAGTCACAGACGGTTGGGCGGCTGATCAAAACCCTAATGTAAACTCAGGGCCAGATCGAGGACATTCCCATGCAACAGATAAGGTCATTATGCCCGGAAATGTTATCCAGATTGATTTTGGTATCAAGCTATACGATCGCTGGGTAAGTGATATTCAACGTTTTGCCTATGTTTTAAAAGAAGGCGAGACTGCAGCACCCGAGGACATCCAGTTTTATTGGGAAAGTAGTAAGGCAGGGAACAGGGCGGCTTTAAATGCTATGAGACCAGGGGTTACAGGAGCAAGTGTTGACAAAGCACAAAGGTTGTTAATGCAAGCCGCCAAGTCTGAAAGTGTACCATGGAGCACAGGGCATCCTGTGGGTTATGTGGCTCATGATGTAGGGCCTAATTTGGGTGGTGGTATGTCTACCAGAGTAAGACCATCTTCCGCCAAGAAGTTGAAAGAAGGAATGACATTTGCCTTTGATGGTTTTCATGCCTGGAAACGAGCTGATGGGACAGAAAAGACTATCTCTGTAGAAGAGATGGCGGTTGTTACTGCTGACGGTGCTGAATACCTGATAGAGCCACAAGAGAAACTCATCTTGATCGCATTCAAATAGTTCTGCGCTTATTTCTTCTTAGTAGGTTTAGGGGCTAATGTCTTGGCGTAGGCATGAGTCATTTCCATATAGTGCTTTAAGGTATCGGTGTCTTCGAAAAGTTCTTGTGGTATTGGAACGTATTCCCTCATTATAGCACCATAGGATTTGAGATCTCCTACCTTATACTTTTCTCTGAAAGCCAAATAGTCATCTTTGCCGAGCCTGATTCCAAGGGTGCCCTCTTTGCCCATATAGGTATACATATTTCCATTCATGGAAGTATACCACATGTTTTTCCCTTTAAGCTCCATTTCAGGAACCAAGGAAACTGCCAATTGAAACTGCTTTAGGTTTTCTTCAGGTGGGGGAGTTGCCATGGTTTAAATTAAGAATTAAGAATTAAGAATTAAGAATTAAGAATTTCTTTATTCTAAATGCTCATTACTCATTACTCATTACTCATTACTCATTACTCATTACTCATTACGTTCCTTTCTAGAAGCTAGAAGCTAGAAGCTAGAAGCTAGAAGCTAGAAGCTAGAAGCTCTTTGGAATGTTTAATGAAGAATTCATAATGAATAGTTGGAAGTGTTTTTCAAAAATTGAACTTCACCTAATCACCTAATCACCTAATCACCTAATCACCTAATCACCTAATCACCTAATCACCTAATCACCTAATCACCTAATCACCTAATCACC
>NZ_JAGFMD010000012.1 GCF_017592825.1 Roseivirga sp. E12
CCTCGCAGTAAACGTTGAAATCAAAGGCCCTAAAACCCCTTCTCCCAATCTAGAAAAACACCACTTTTGATGCTCCCTTTTCATAACCCCAAGAATTCTCATCCCCGAAGCGGCTGCAAAGGTAAAAATTATATTTGAATTACTAGTCTATTTATTCGAAATAAATTTTTAGAAATTCTCTACCCTGTCAATCCTTAAGAACCCTTCCTGCTGAAGGGACGACAAAGGTAATAGGATTTATTAGATTATGGTACTTCCTACAATGAGAAAAATAAAGAATTTTCTAAATGTCTGATAACCAGTATGGACAATTGGAATTGTCACTTGTCGTACATATCAAGACGACTATTGTTCTGGTTCGGCACCTCCGAAAGTATATATGGGAAGATTATTGAAATTAAGTTCAAAACCTGGAACAGGGAAATGTCTTGCAGAATTTGGCTCTAAGTAGTAGACGTTCAAACTATCCTGATTACCGGGAGGGGTAATTATACGTCTGTAAAACCAAACATTACAGGCAGCATGAAAAGTGAACTCGACAAATCGCTCGTAACTGATCGCCTGTAAAAGGACTTCTAGATTCTCAGCTCCGGTCAAAGGCTGAAGCCCTCCTCTTAGTACTCTGGTGTTATTAATAATAGAAGCAGCAACTGACCTATCACCTCCAGTTTTCAAAATAGCCTCTGCCCTAAGCAGGGACACTTCACTTGCTGTAAAAAAATTCATTGGCCCGGTCAAAGTAGTGCGGTAGTCACTATATCTATTGTATATATAGTTACTTGACAACAGATAAGCCAAACGACCTGGATTGAGTAAAAACTTATAGGTAAAATCAGTATTCACTCTTATATCTTCAGGGTCGTTAATTTCTGGCATGTTGAATATACCACCCGGATAAGGATACGGAACTTCACTATCTGGCTTATTTGGATTCATCATTTTAATGATTTTCTGATGCATCCTTACCCAATTAGGGTCTTGGCCTTGAATCAGCATTCGATGCCACCATTCTTCCTTGTCATTGCCAATAGGGGCCAAATCTAAAATATCATTTGTGGTGTTAGCCAATACACTTGACCAATCTATATTTTGCAGTTCATCTAGGTTTCGAGCTTGTAGTACCTCAAACTTCGCCATGAAGGCCTTCAACAAGTCTGCCGCATTATCTCCAACATACACCAAACCGTTCCATCCAGTAATTTCCACGTCAGAACCCTGAAACAACCCAATGGCCTCTGCAAGTTTTAAGCCTGCAGCATCATTCACTTCTTCATAGGTGCTAAAATTACTAGATGAAGGATCTGAATTCTCATCGACAATATATGCCTGATCATAAAGCAATGATAGATATCCTAAAGAGAGCCCTTGAAGGCCCTTGGCGTTAGCTATCAATTCATCTTTAGCTTCTGCCCCCAGTTCATCAATTATCTGTGCTTGGTTGGTTTGCATGACACTTAGAAAATCATTCATAGTGCCCAACACTTCATAAAGTCCATTCCAAGCGGTGGTAATTGTTTCTGAATAGATATAGTTTGGCGAATTATTTAAAGCTCTTTTAGGATTATATCCCATCTCATGCATTCCCCAATTACCCCATCCCGATCCGATGCCTTGTGCCATTACACTCATTGGCATATTGGGCTGATTGTGTTGCAGTGCTTTCCAAAACGTTACATATGTAGAGTCTACTATGCTGGAATATTCTCTAGGGTTAGAGAACCTCTCAGAATTTATATTGACATTCAAGTTATCCGAACCCTTCTTATTGCAAGATTGAAAACAAAGAAGGACTGAAAGAACCCCGATTGCGATTGTCGAACTTGGCAGAAAACTGATCTGTCGTGTTTTGGTACCCTTCATAACCCCATAAAGCATGTTGTTATGAAACGAATTGATAGCAAAAAGTGACAGTCTTATGTTTATAAATACAGCACTATTGTTACTTCCAGCAGCTAGTTAATGACTGTCTGAGTTCTGTCAGGGCCCACCGAGACAATCTTGATTGGCACACCAGTTGCCTCTTCAATGTACTTGATATAAGATTCTAAAGCTGCCGGCATATCATCCATGCTTCTTACACCAGTGATATCGTCTTTCCATCCTGGCAGTGTCTCGTAGATTGGTTTTACTTCTTCATCTAGCAATTGGAATGGCATCTCCTCAGTAATAGTACCATCAGAAAGCTTGTAGGCGGTACAAATTTTGATTTCATCGAGTATGGAAAGAACGTCAGCCTTCATCATGAAAAGCTGTGTAACGCCATTGATCATAATGGCGTACTTAAGTGCTGGCAGATCTAACCAACCACATCTTCTAGCCCTACCTGTAGTAGCACCAAACTCGTTTCCTTCTTTTTGAATAGCCTCACCGGTTGCGTCAAATAATTCAGTCGGGAATGGACCTCCGCCTACTCTTGTGCAATAGGCCTTGAAAATTCCGAAGACCTCTCCGATATTTTGTGGAGCCACTCCCAGACCAGTGCAAGCACCAGCTGTCATAGTATTGGAACTAGTCACATAAGGGTAGCTACCAAAATCGATATCTAATAACGAACCTTGGGCACCTTCGGCCAGAACGGTATCAGATGATTGGATACTCTTATTAATTAGGTACTCAGAGTTGACAAGATTAAACTCTCTTAAAAACTCTATAGCCTCGAAGAAAGGAGCTTCGGCTGCCGCCAAATCATATTCAAACTCATAGTGCTTGAGTGTATTTTCGTGCTTGCTTACCAAATTTCGATAGCGCTCTTCAAAACCTGGCGCAAGAATATCACCAACTCTTAAGCCATTTCGTGCAATTTTGTCTTGGTATGATGGTCCAATTCCTTTGAGAGTCGATCCGATTTTATTCTTTCCTTTAGACTGCTCATAAGCTGCATCTAGCAACTTGTGACTTGGGAGGATCAGCTGAGTCTTTTTAGAAATGAAAAGATTTGCCTTTAAGTTGATCTCGAATTTGGCTAACCCTTCAATTTCCTTTTTGAAAACTACAGGGTCGAGCACCACACCATTTCCAATGATGTTCTTAATATTCTCTCTGAAAATCCCAGATGGTATTTGGTGAAGTACATGCTTATGTCCGTCAAACTCTAATGTATGACCAGCATTTGGTCCTCCTTGAAATCTGGCTACAACATTGTACTTAGGGGCTAGGTAGTCAACTACTTTTCCTTTGCCTTCATCTCCCCATTGTAAACCTAAGAGTACGTCTACTTTCATCTATGATTTTCTATTAGCGTGCGAAGCACGTGGATTATGATTTAAGTTCTTTGATCGCCTCTTCAACCGAGTCAGCGATTTTGAATATTGCGGTAAGCTTAGTGATAATCAAAAGCTTATTCACATGTTCTGAAGGTTTGACAATTACTACCTCCCCTTCGTGATTTCTAAACTTGGTCAAAAGGGTAATCAGGACCCCAATTCCGCTACTGTTTATGTATTTGACATTTTCAATATCTATTAGACACAGAACCATTCCTTTATTCACAGCTTCATTAGCTGCTTCAAGTATTCCCGAGCCTACTTCTTCTCCTATCAAATTTCCATTTAACGTGAGAATGAATACTCCATCTTGATCTTTTGAGGTAAAATCCATGTCAACCTATTTTCTTGTTATCTCCGGAATCACCCGATTTTTTCTTTGCAAAGAAGTAAAGGGTATGATGCATAATCTCTATATCAAACATCTCTTCGAGTGTGTTCTTAATATTCTGTATCCTCGGATCGCAGAATTCAACTACTTCTGACGAGTCTACCATTAAGATATGATCATGTTGTTTGAAACCGTATGACTTCTCATACTGCGCCATGTTCTTACCAAACTGATGTTTGGTGACCAAGTCACATTCAACCAAAAGATCAAGGGTGTTATATACTGTGGCCCTCGAAACCCGATAATTCTTATTCTTCATACTGATGTAGAGCGATTCCACATCAAAATGACCATCTCTGGAGTAAATTTCTTCTAGGATTGCAAACCGCTCAGGTGTCTTTCGCAGGGTCTTATTTTCTAAATAAGCTGTGAAAATTTCCTTTACTTCATCAAATACCTTTGTATTGAGCGACATGCGTATTAGTTAGGCTGCAAATATAAGACTCTTTGTCATTAAAGGAATCAAGAATTCCCTTTCTCCTCTACTGATTCAAAACGAGTTACACGCATCACACCTTGAACTTTTTCGAGCTTGGTGATTAGTTCATCCAAGTGACTTGTATTATTGATATACAAACGGATTTGGCCATCAAAAATACCAGTCTCAGTGTCGATACTTATTGAGCGCATATTCACTTTCAATTCGTTCGAAATAATATCAGTCACATCCCGCATCAGACCCACTCTGTCGGTACCAATAATTCTAAGTCCTGCCAAGAAAGCGTTTTGCTGCTCAGACTGCCATTTCGCCTTTACTATTCTATTACCATGATTAGATAGAAGCTTAGGAGCATTCGGGCATGTGGTTCTATGAATTTTTATCCCCTCGTTTACGGTTACAAACCCAAAAACATCATCTCCGGGGATCGGACTACAGCACTTAGCAAACTTATAATCCAAAACATCCATATCATCTCCGATGAGCAATATGTCCGTCTCGGACGATTTCATCTTTGAGAAATCATCTGAATATTCAAATGACTTTGTCTTGGTTCTGGTTGATTTCTGCTTCTCGGTTTTGAAGTCTTTGAAATTCTTGATTCGAGATGGGTCGATTATTCCTTTCCCTACTTTGTAGTAGAAATCCGTAACCGTCTTCTCATCGAAATAAGCCCTTAGTTGATTGGCAACATCGCCATCGAAAGGAATTTTCATTTGTTTCAGCTTACGCTGAATAATTTCCTTACCATCCAAGGCTGCCTGCTTTTTAGCCTCCTTAAGAGTATCTTTTATTTTCGACTTAGCTTTTGAGGTGACTACAAATCTCAGCCAATCTTCATTTGGTCTCTGTTTAGAGGACGTCAGTATTTCAATCTGATCACCATTTCTCAGTTCGTAGTTAAGCGGAACGAGCCGGTTATTAACTTTTGCTCCTAGACACTTAGCTCCCACCTCAGTGTGAATGTCGAAAGCAAAATCGAGTGATGTAGATCCGCTTGGCAGAATTTTTAAATCTCCTTTAGGAGTAAACACAAAAACTTCCTCATTAAAAAGATTTGCACGGAAGTCATCGACAAACTCAATGGCGTTGGTATCGTTGCCTTCGAGCATTTCTCGAACCTTCTCTACCCATAACTCGAGTCCAGATTCATGTGAACTGACCATACCATCTTTATACTTCCAATGGGCCGCATAGCCTTTCTCAGCAATTTCATCCATCCGCTTCGTACGGATCTGCACTTCTACCCATTTACCTGTGCGGCTCATTACTGTGGTGTGCAACGATTCATAACCATTCGCCTTTGGTGTACTCACCCAATCTCTCAATCGATCGGGGTTCGGGGTGTAAAAGTCTGTTACAATAGAATATACTTGCCAGCAGGCAGCTTTTTCATGATCATGAGGTGTGTCCACAATTATCCTGACTGCAAACAAGTCATATACCTCTTCAAAAGGTATATCCTGTTTTTTCATCTTATTCCATATCGAATGGATCGATTTAGGCCTACCCTTAACTTCGAACTTGAGCCCAGTTTTGATTACTTCATCTAAAATAGGGCTCATGAAGTTTTTGATGAAGCGAGTTCTCGAAGCCTTATTTTCGGCAATCTTCGAGACAATTTCTTGATAGATATCTGGCTCAGAATATTTCAGCCAAAGATCTTCCAGCTCTGATTTAATCGCATACAAGCCCAACCGATGAGCTAGAGGTGCATATAGATAGATAGTCTCGGATATGATCTTTAGTTGCTTATGCCTCGGCATGCTACCGAGGGTTCGCATGTTATGCAAGCGATCGGCAAGTTTTACTAAAATTACCCTAACATCTTCAGAAAGGGTGAGGAGCATTTTTCTAAAGTTCTCAGCCTGTTGTGAGCTTCCATGGTCAAATACTCCAGAGATTTTGGTAAGGCCATCAATGATTTTGGCCACCTTCGGGCCGAAGTCCTCTTCAATTTGATCGAGTTCAATTTCCGTGTCTTCTACTACATCATGCAGCAGGGCTGCCACTATAGAAGTAGTTCCAAGCCCGATCTCTTCAACGCATATTTGTGCTACTGCTAAGGGATGATAAATATATGGCTCCCCTGACTTTCTGCGCATTTCCTTGTGCGCTTCAACCGAGGTATTGAATGCCTTCTTTATAAGCTTGGCATCATCATCTTTCAGAAACGGCTTAGCCTTTCTCAAAAGCTTCCGATATCTCCTGATTATCTCCTTTCTTTCTTCTTCTATATCGACCGCGATCATGCTACAAAGTTAGGGAGGAATTTGTGTGAATATTTAGTAAAAATTTTCGCGATTGTCTTGTTGATTTAAAAAGTAAATCTTTTACCTTTGCAGTCCATTTTCAAAGTGCCTGCGGATGTGGCGAAATTGGTAGACGCACTAGACTTAGGATCTAGCGCCTCAGGGCATGGGGGTTCGAGTCCCTCCATCCGCACCGAAAGAACCCTCAGTCGAAAGATTTGAGGGTTTTTATTTATGTTGACATAAAACTGTAAAACATTGGATATCACGTTAGACAAAAAGGATTCGAATTTAGCCTCTATTAAAGTTAAATTAAACGAGGGTGATTATCAATCGAAAGTAAGCGAAAAAATCAAAGATTACAGCAAGAAGGCTCAGATCAAAGGCTTTAGGCCGGGTAAGGTGCCTCAAGGCGTAATTCAAAAGATGTATGGTAAGTCTATCTTGATAGAGGAAATCAACCACATTGTTGGTCATGCCATTCAAGATTATATCAGAGACAATGAGTTGAAGATATTGGGCGAGCCTCTTCCTAATCAACAAAACATCGATTCGACTGACTGGGAAAACCAGGTAGACTTCGAATTCGAGTATAACATTGGTTTGGTGGACGATTTTAGCGTTGCATTAGACAAGAAGGTAAAAGTGACTTCTTACGAAATTGAGGTTGATGATAAAGTAGTTGCCGAGACTATGGACAACGTCAGAACTCAGTTTGGTAAAATGACTAATCCTGAGGTAAGCGAAGCTGGTGATATTCTTTTTGGAACATTCACCCAGGCTGACAGTGACTTATCGCACGACACTACCCTTGACCCAAGCGAACTGACTGCCGCCAACGCAAAGAAATTTGTTGGTAAGAAAAAGGGAGATTCTATTAAAGTTGACCTAGCAAAGCTTTATAAAGATACAGCCAAGCAAGCTGCACTAATTGGTAAGACTGCCGATGAGCTTGAAGGTATGGACTTGAAATTCGACTTTGAGGTGAAAAACGTCAACAGAAAAGAATTAGCAGATATCGACCAAGAATTGTTTGACAAAACATTCGGTCCTGATGTTGTTAAATCTGAAGATGAATTCAAAGCCAAGATCATTGATACTGTAGGTCAGAATTATGTCCGTGAAACTGACGCTTGGTTAAACAAGACAATCCAAGACGAATTGATCAAAAAGACTAAAATCAGTCTTCCAGATGCGTTTTTGAAAGATTGGCTGAAACTCTCAGGAGAAGGCAAAGTAACAGACGCTGACATCGCTAAAGAGTATGATATTTATGCTGACCAGCTGAGATGGAATCTTATCTCTGGCCAAGTGGCGAAAGACAATGAGATCAAACCTGAGCATGATGACATCAAAGCAGCTACTCAGAAAATGATTGAAGCTCAGTTTATGGGATCAGGTCTGGGTCAGTTAGGAGATCAGATGGATTCATTTGTTGAGAACTATCTACAGGGTGAAAATGGTCAGAATTACATGAAAATGGCCGAGCAGGTTCAGCAAGATAAAGTCTTAGGTTTCGTTAAAGAAAACATCGAAATCAAGGCGAAAAAAGTGAGCCTTGACAAGTTCAAGGAAATAGTTGGGGCATAGTCCGAACTTCTATCCTATTTAATCTGTTAACAAAAAGTCCTTTCCCAAGAGGGCTTTTTTTTTAATTTTGTTGGATTAAGGTTTAAAAAACTAATGATTGACGGTAAAGAATTTAGAAAATACGCCATACACAACCAAGGGGTTAGTGGTTCGGCTATAGATGATTATACAAATCATATTGAAAACATGACTCGATCAGTGATCGAGGAAAGGCCTACGCGTTTTGCGGAGATCGATGTGTTTTCGAGATTGATTATGGATAGGATTATCTTTCTAGGAATGGGTGTTGACGATAATATCGCCAACATTATCACAGCACAGCTGTTGTTCTTAGAGTCTGTAGATCCTAATAGAGATATTGTAATGTATATCAACAGTCCTGGAGGATCAGTTTACGCTGGCCTGGGTATGTATGATACAATGCAGTTTGTAAAGCCTGACGTGGCCACTATCTGTACTGGTATGGCTGCTTCTATGGGTGCGGTACTCCTGGCTGGTGGTGCAGCAAACAAAAGAGCTGCGTTGAAGCATTCACGAATAATGATTCACCAACCAAGTGGTGGTATGCAGGGCCAGTCTCGCGATATGGAGATTACGCTTAAGCAAATGCAAGAGTTAAGAAAAGATCTTTACGATATTCTTGCACATCATACTGGGCAGAAATATGATAAAATCGAAAATGATTCTGACCGGGATTATTGGATGAGATCTGCCGAGGCAAAGTCTTACGGTCTAATAGACGAGGTACTTGAAAGAAAATAAAACCAATATGGCCGAGGTGACTTGCTCATTCTGTGGGCGTAACAAGAAAGATGTAGATCTGATGATCTCCGGCATTCATGCCCACATCTGCAATCACTGTATTACTCAGGCAAATCAGATTTTATCTGAGGAGTTAAAGACTAAAACGTCTGAAGACTCTCCAAAATTCAATCTCATTAAGCCGATTGATATGAAGAAATATCTCGACCAGTATGTAGTTGGTCAGGATGAGGCCAAAAAGGTTATTTCAGTAGCTGTTTACAATCACTACAAGCGGCTTATTCAGAAGTCTGAAGCGGATGATATTGTGATTGAAAAGTCCAATATCATTATGGTTGGCGAAACCGGTACTGGTAAAACCTATATCGCCAAAACCTTAGCTAAAATCTTACAAATCCCATTCTGTATTGCGGATGCGACTGTGTTGACGGAAGCAGGTTATGTTGGCGAGGATGTAGAGAGCATTTTGACAAGACTACTTCAGGCAGCGAATTATGACGTTGAGTCAGCCGAAAGGGGTATTATCTATATTGATGAAATCGATAAGATTGCGCGCAAGTCGGATAACCCATCCATAACACGAGATGTGAGTGGTGAGGGTGTTCAACAGGCTTTATTGAAGCTTTTAGAAGGAACTTCAGTTAATGTACCACCCCAAGGTGGAAGAAAGCACCCTGATCAAAAGATGATCTCCGTTAATACGGACAACATTCTTTTCATTTGCGGTGGCGCCTTTGACGGTATAGCGCGTCATATAGCAAACAGGCTTAATACTCAGCCATTGGGTTTTGCAGCTACTAGTGATGAAGCTCATGACATTGACAGAGATAATTTGCATCAATATATTAATGCACAGGACTTGAAAGACTATGGTCTAATTCCTGAACTTATTGGTCGATTGCCAATTGTTACGCATCTGAATCCGCTTGATACTGAAATACTGAAGAGTATTCTTACCGAACCTAAGAATGCACTGACTAAACAGTATATCAAGCTTTTCGAAATGGAGGATAAGGAGCTGATCTTTAGCGATGATGCACTTGACTACATTGTGACAAAAGCATTAGAATTTAAACTGGGAGCTCGAGGTTTGCGATCGATTTGTGAAGCAATCATGACAGACGCTATGTTTGAATTACCTTCCGATGACGTTACAAAAGTTTTAGAAATAGATGGGGCTTATGCCCAAGAGAAGTTCGAGAAATCGAAGTTCAAAAAATTAAAAGTGGCTTAGGCCACTTTTTTTATGCTTTTACTCTCCTAAGTACTCCACAAAATTACGTGGCGTTTCATATAACTTCAAGGAATGCAGCTCACCATCATTTGCAAGCTCTTTGACTTTAGGTGCTAGTATTCTCCAGATTTCCATCACTAGAATCTCACAACTCGCCATTTTTCCTTCCATGAAGTCCACGTCCAAGTTTAAGTTTTTATGATCTAGCTTATCAATCACTTCAGTATTGATCAGTATAGAAAGTGCCTTTAAATCGACAACAAAACCGGTATCTGGATCGGGCTTACCCTTGACCGTAGTAATCAGTTCGAAGTTATGTCCATGCCAATTGGCATTAGCACAGGGTCCAAAAACCTCCAGATTCTTTTCTAAAGACCAGTCGGGGTTGTACAGTTTATGCGCTGCGTTAAAATGTTCCTTTCTACTGACGTAAACCATGCCTGTTGACAATTAGCCTGCAAATATATTAAAATCTGAAACTCGTTATTATAATGATCGACTAGAAATAATCATAACTCAGTTTACCATGGTAACTGAATATCATCCTTGCTAAAAGTCTTGTTCCTTTTAACGAAAGCAGAATCGCCTTCTGAGCTAGTCTTGAAGTTTGAATTTGATCCTGAGAGTTTCTTTAACCATGCGATCGGAGTAACAACCAAGAGATAAACTAAGGTCAAAAGGAGCGTGCCGTTAATCTTACCTAAAAGGAGTCCAAACTTCATCCATAACCAGGCGATATAATAAGCTGCTTTCCCAAAAAGCGCAGACACAACGGCAATTGACATTGTGATGATGAGTAAAACATCAGCATCCTTGTCTTTATATGTTGTTAGATAAAAATAAATGACAAGAAGCCCGGTCACCAAACCGAGGACTATCGCTTGCGACTTCTTAGTATCGAGCTTTTTACTCATGCCTCAGTGGGTTTAAGAATTAAATTGTCCTCCATCACCAGTGCATCCATATTCGTGTTCATAAAACAGTCATATGCCTCTTGGTGTGTACAAACTATTGGCTGATCTTTAACATTGAAGCTTGTATTTATCAGCAAAGAAAAGCCCGTTTTCTGCTTATAGGTTTTTAAGAGTTGCCAAAGTCGGTTATTGGTATTTTCATCAACTGTTTGAACCCTACATGAGTAATCAACATGACTAATTCCTGGGAAGTCAGAATTTACCCAGTCGCATTTTTCTCTAATAGATAATGTCTCATAGTTATCTGGTTTTGGCTTTTGGAGACCCGGCACAATCTCAGTAATGATAGCCATATATGGCGAGGGCTCTTTTAGGCAAAAGAAGTCTTCTAAATCCTCTTCGAGCAGTATTACAGCAAACGGCCTGAAAGATTCGCGAAATTTGATTTTTTGATTTATGACGTGTTGCATTTCTGGCCTTCTTGGATCACCTAAAATGCTTCGCGCACCCAATGCCCGTGCACCAAACTCCATACGACCTTGCATCCATCCCACGACAGCTCCCTGATTTAGGAGATCACAAGTTCTATTGCATAATGCATCAAGGTTATCAATAGTGTTAAACTCTTGACCTTTCGACTCAAGGTGCGCCCTAATCTGAACATTAGTGGATTGAGGCCCCAAAAACGAAATGCTATTTTTTAAAGGTTCGTCTCCTTTTTCAAAAGACTCATCATCCAAAGCGTTGGTCAGCAACGCGGCTCCCACTGCGCTCCCAGAATCTCCTACTGCAGGTGGTATATGAATGTTATCGAAAATTGCTTCTTTAATCAGTACTCCGTTTGCTGCACAGTTGTAACCCACTCCACCGGCTATACACAAATTGCTGAGCCCAGTCACCTCTTTTGCCTCTTTTGCGAGCAACAAAATAACATGCTCTGTAAAGTCCTGGGCTGCTAAGGCAAAGTCGCAGTGACTCTGAGTTAGTTCATCTTGTTCCAATCTTTCAGGCATATTGAATAACTCACCCCAAAGTCTAGAAGCTGTCATTCGTTTTCCTTCAAGGAATCTAAAGTATTTCAGGTTGAGCCTAATTGATCCATCCTCAAAGACCTTCACCAAGGTGGACTCTATCTCTTTTCTACCATTTTTATAGATCTCGGATTCTCGGTTTCCATATGGTGCCAAACCCATCATTTTGTACTCGCCATCATTGACCCTGAAACCTAAGAACTGAGTAAATGCAGAATACAAAAGACCCAACGAATGAGGATAACTCTGTTCCTGTATTGATTCAATCTCTTTGCCCTTGGCCTTATAGATAGCGGTAGTGGTCCATTCTCCAACACCATCAATTGTCAGTACGGCACTTTCTTTAAATGGGGAGGTAAAATAAGCCCAGGCAGCATGAGACAGATGATGCTCACTGAAAGTGACTTTCAAATCCTTTGTGTCTCCTAAATCCAATGCATTAAGTTTGTCATTCAAGTGCTTTCGGAAAAATACTTTTTCTTTTAGCCATGCTGGCATATACTTGACGAATGCAGGAATTCCTTTAGGGGCTATCGCAAGAAAATTTTCGAGGACTCTTTCAAATTTCAGTAGTGGTTTCTCATAAAACGCTACTGTATGGACCTGATTCAGGTCAACTTGAGCATAATCCAAGCAAAACCTAATGGCATTTTCAGGAAATGAAGAATCATGTTTTTTGCGAGTAAATCGTTCTTCTTGGGCAGCTGCGACAAGTTTACCATTCAAAAGAAGGCAAGCTGCTGAGTCGTGATAGAATGCTGAAACTCCAAGAATGTATTGATTACTCATAAAGGTCTTAGAACATGCTATAGATGAATGGTGCAATAGCAGATCCTTCTACAAAGACTATCAACACCCCTAGCAATAGTAATATGATAATAATTGGTGCTAACCAAAGACGCTTCCTAGCAGCCATAAATCGTAGTAGTTCTCTAAGGTTATTCATATTATCAAAGTAGAAAATTCTTATTTATAGTCTTAAGTTGCTCATTTTGAGGGATTAACTCAAGCAAAACTGCATTTAGCTTCTTAGCCGATTCTAACTTCTTAATATACAGCAATGCACCCAAAGCACTAATGTATTTATTGGGATTGGTCTTGATATCAGTCCCTTCTAAATTATTCAAATCAACTTTTGAGATGTCTGTCAAGGCACGAACGGTAAACTCATTCTGAGGAATTCGCTCTTGAGCAAACACTTCTTGTGCCACTGCTATGCCATGCTCAAACTTTTCCCAATTGATAAGGTTTGTCAGCCTGATCTTCTTTAATTCTATATTTAATTTGTCCTTGGGCAAGGTACTTATAAACTCTTCAGTCTCTGCTGAAGCTCCCATTTTCATAAAGGCATCAGCCACCATAACGATAGGCTCAATTTGATCAGGATATTCCTGAACCAATACTTTGGCTGTTTTCAAAGCTTCTTCAGGGTTTTCATTAAGCTGCCTCAAGTAAGCCTCATTCATAGCTTGTACCCATGGTATTTGCCCATTAACAAGAAAATCAATCTCTGTAGGGTTTTCAACCTGCTCCTCCGTAACAACTTGATCTGTAAATGGCCAATTGTTCATCAATTTTTTAACAAGTTTGATTCCGAAAAGGCTATCTACCTCGGAGATGACATACTCGAATTCTTCGTTTGAATCTACAGGTGATGCCCATCCATTCTGATCTAAATAGACTTTTAAGGATTCGAAAAAGGTGTCTGCAAAGAGTCTGGCACCCGAAAGATTTACATGAACGTGCTCTAGCAAAAGCTCATTTCCAATGATTCCAAAGCTACTCTCGGATTCAAATTTCTTTCGAGAATCGACAAGTACTGCTCCATGTTCTTGGGCCAACAGACCGATTAAATCTTCAATTCCAGATGGGGCTCTAAACTTAAGTAAATCATTGTCCCTAGCCTCTATAAGCTTGGCTTTCGCCTCTGGAACATCTCCGGTTTCCAAGGCTTTTCTTCCTGCTTTAAATAGCCCAGAAGCATGCTCGCTCGTACCACTCTCAAATGGTTCAAAGTCCTTTAAGTTGCTCACCAGACTACTTATAAACACTGGTATGCCTTCTTCCTTGTACTTAGCAAGGACACGAGACATATTGAATTCATATTGATCTAGTCCAGCCTGATAAACTGCTGATTCAAATTCTATACTTGTATTCTGAACCATCTTGCCCATTAACGACTCCTTGTTAGGGTCTTCAGATGGAATGTAAGCCTTTCTAACCCAGTTTCTAATTAATTGAACTAGTCTCACATTTTTGAGTTTCAAGTAGGTGTTTGTAACCGCTGCCGTCTTGCCAATTGACTGACTCGAACCTACTCCTAGGGCTCCATAATATTCATTGTGTCCGCTATATATGATAATGATGTCAGGACTCTGCTCAATAATTTCATCTACAAAGTCCAATATTGTGAAACTATTGGTGGCTGCTAAACTGGTATTTATTACCTCTACTTGATAGTCGGGATAGTTGTACTGAAGACGTTGTTCAAGCAGCCTAGGGAAAGACCCACCGTGCTGGTAAGGAAAGCCAGCAGAGGTAGAGGCCCCTTGTACCACTACCCTCAAGGTTTTTTCAGTTTTCTCTTTCAAAAAGAGATCATATTGACCCTTGGTAGCAAACTCTTCTACCGGAAAATATCTCTTTGAAACTTCGGGATTCAGTATTAGGTAGTTGCCATCAACGGTATCATCAATGAAGAGAGGATATTCTTCCCCATAGTTCGCCAGTCTTAGCACCAACTCTAGTAAGACAAAGAAGAGTATAGGTACAAGAAGGGAGATGATAGTAAATACTCTCTTCTTAGATTTACTCATTAACTAGACTTAGTGGCTTTACCAATTTGAGCCTTATAATTTGCGCTCGTAGATATCCTGATTGGTTTACCATCAGTTCGAGTAATCCTCATTTTGCCTTGAGACATTTCATAAAGATTAGTGCCGTTTTTATATGGTAGTTGCAAAGAAGCTCCTTCAATTTTGGCAAAATCATTCATTGCCGAAAGCATGTTCTGAGTAACATCTCCTGGACTGATTCGTGACTCGGTAAACTTACCTTCGTCTACGCAAACATAATATGTGGTACTGGGTAGAAAAAAGTGATCATCTGACGTATTTCCATCATTCACAGTTACATAATCATGGAAATAATCTATCTGACAACCACTAAGAGTATCATTCTTTGCATGAACAAGTTTGAGTCCATCAATTTCTATCCATTCTCCTGGGTCAATATCTCCCCAGACTAGGATTTCTATAACATCAGACTCAACGTACTTTGCTCTTTGACCACATGCGGTAGCAACAAATAGACATACCACAAATGCTACAATTAATTTCTTATTCATATCGTGTTTCCTTTTTTAAGGCCTTTTCAGCGTTGGGTTTGGCAAAGACATAATTCAATAGGTTATATACGTTGCCTTTATTTTGTGATAGATACTTGTCGAGATCTGACTTAAGTTGTCTCAAATCTCCATTAGCCTCTAATATATTTGTTCTGTTATTAATCTTTGCACTGAGTGTGGGATCACCCAATTCTTTCTGAGCAAATTTCACAAATCTCAGTCTATTGTTTGCATTGAGCTTAAAGAGCTCTTGCTTAATGCCCTTTTTAGGTAGGGACACCGAATCAATTGGTGATACCACATTTAGCCCACTCCTCATTTTCATACTCGCATAAAAAAAGACTACGCTGTCCGCTTCGGTTTTCTTGTTACTCTGTGCCTGAACTAAAGTAAATGAACATAATAACAAAAGTGTCAATATTACTCTCATCTCTTAATATTTTAAATCTTTCGTAAGATAATTTCCTACATAATCATTGATGCCGTCTTCTAGAGAAGTAAAAGGTCGATCATAGCCAATAGACTTTAACTTATTCATATCTGCCTCTGTGAAGTATTGGTACTTCTCTCTGATATCTTCTGGTGTATCGATAAAACCAATGTTTTCCTTCACATCGATTGCTTTGAAAACAGCCCGAGTCAGATCCAAAAACGTTCGAGCTTCTCCACTGCCTAAATTATAAATGCCAGAATTTTGTCTGTGGTGCATTAAGAAGCAGCAAACATCCACTACGTCTTTGACATAAACAAAATCCCGCATTTGTTCTCCATTCTTGAAATCTGGATTATGTGACCTAAAAAGTCTCATGCTACTCGTTTTCTTAATCTGGTTGTATGCATGAAACACCACTGATGCCATTCTTCCCTTATGGTATTCGTTAGGTCCGTAAACATTGAAGAATTTCAAACCTGCCCAAAAGAAGGGTTGTGTTTCTTCTTTCAAAGCCCATTTGTCGAATTCGTTTTTAGATACTCCATATGGATTCAATGGCTCTAGCTGAAACGGTTGATCATGCGCATCATTGTAGCCATGCGCTCCATCACCATAAGTCGCTGCAGAAGAGGCGTAAACTAGTGGGATTTGGTATGTGATACACTTCTTCCAAACGTTTTTAGTATAATCCGTATTTAGACGATTTAATAGTTCTTTATCAAATTCAGCTGTATCAGTCCTAGCCCCCAGATGGAAAATGAATTCCACTTTGTTGCCATTCTCATCTAGCCAATCGATGAAGGACTCCCGACTTACTTGCTTCAGAATTTTCTTACTAAGAAGGTTGGCGTTTTTTGCTTCGTTATCAAACAAGTCGACAGCAACAATATCATTGTATCCGTCAGAATTCAGTCTCTCTATGAGGCAACTTCCAATAAAGCCAACAGCACCTGTAACAACAATCATTTCTTTAGTGGATTTGAAAGCAAATATAACTTATTGAAATAAAAACGTCTGTTTTTCAGAAATCAAAAGCTCAATACTTATTGTTGAGAGCTCAGAAGATTACTATTGCCATTTAGTGCAAATGATAGCGCTTGATCATTGTTCCTAAACACAAACAGATGTGGCTGCCCATTAATTTCAATTTTCTGAAGGGATGTCACATCCCCTTCAAAGATCAAGCCTGAACTTAAATCATCTACAACTTCAAAATTCCCATTGCCCTGTCCAAGAAGTAATAGAGAAGCTTGTGCGTCTTGATTACCTGAGAATACCTCAGGTGCCGAAGTGTTACCTCCAAGAATCACATCCAACATATTGTCACCATCGACATCTAAAATTTCAATGGCATGCACAGATGAAAACTGGGCTTGGAAAGGAAGTTCCTTAAGTTCAAAATTACCAACACCATCATTTATGAAAAGTGACGTTTTAAAATGGTTAGCTCGTAGTGTATATGCCTGATCATAAGCGGCTTGATCGAAAATATCTTTCTTCTCAGCTTCAGCATAACTTATATTGGAAGTGAACTTCTTTCTAATAAGACTGATTTGTGTAGCCAAGGTAGTCAGGTCGTGGATTAAATATTCTTTATCATTCACATAGTACCCGATTACTGGATCCAATCGTCCGTTTTGATCATAGTCATAAGCATATACCGATAGCGGCTTACTCGAACTGGCCTTATACCTACTGTTGAGTCCGAGATTTCCCGCCAGAATGTCTGAGTCTCCATCATTATCAATGTCCACAATTTTTAAGGTGTTCCACCATCCCTTATATTCAGCTAGTCCATTCTTTGCACCCCATGGCTGCAATACATTATCTTTCCACCCAAATACATCAATGGACATATATTCACCGGTTACAACTAGTTCCTCCTGGCCATCCCCATTTAAATCAGCCCATAAGGCATCTTTTAGCATACCAAGCTTTTGGAGTGCCAGGCCTTTTTCCTGAATCACATCTCTGAACTTTCCGTTGTCATTTTCCAGCAATTGACTGGTCCCTGGAAGTGGGTATTTACTAGGTGTGAGTCTTCCCGCAACGAAAAGATCTATATCACCGTCTTGGTCAAAATCATTGGCTACTACTTTTGCGCTACTGAAATGAGCTTCAGGCAATCTATTTTCATTCAGTACGAGCTCACCATTGCCCTGATTAATATAAAGTCTGTCCTGATAACGTGCATCGTTCTCTGGGAATTCGTTGCTTCCACTGGCTACATAGAGGTCTTTGTCTCCGTCATTGTCTACATCGAAAAACAGGGCGTCCGTATCTTCAGAAGAAACACTTGCTTCCAAGAGAACCTTTTTAAACCCTCCTCCGCGCTGTTGAAGATAGAGATAGGATGGAGAACCAGCTGCACCGGCTATAAACAGGTCGTTTAATCCATCATTGTTAACATCACCCGTGACTGTTGCTGGCCCTTCGGTCGACAACTTATGAGGAAGTAAAGCCTCTCTTTTAAAATCAACAAAGTTTGATTCCATGTGTGCATAATCGAAATTTCGTGACTCAAAGTGAGACATAGAGGGCCCACGACCAGGCTCTGATTTGCTATTGTCCGACTTCTCAATGCTGAGAACTTGATTTGTCCTTACATTCACAAACGTCTCTGAAGTATTATCAGACCAAATGACTTTTAGGCTATCCACTATGGTAGTAGTTCCCATACCAAAATGAGCCACTGGTTCTACTGAAGACTGAAAACCTCGGTTAATACCAATCTCAGCAGCATAAGTATGCTCTCCGGCCGTTACAACAACTTTAGAGCCCAATGCTTTGGTCGTATTTCCATCAACGGTGAGCCTTACTCTTAAGAATGATGTGCTATCTAATTCGTTCGTCCTGTTCTCATATAAAAATGACTCTTGATTGAGGTTGTTTGTAATAACTTCTAAATCACCATCGTTGTCCAAATCTGCATAGGCAGCGCCTGTAGAAAAACTCGGTGCATCAAGACCCCATTGGGAAGTGATATTCTCAAATTGTAGGTTACCTGTATTTGTAAAGGCATAGTTGGGTATTTTCTCTCCTTTGAGATTATCCAGAGCAGTTGCTACTACTTCCGACTGAGATTTTCCTTGTCCCTTTTGCGTTTCATTGACTATATAGTCTCTAAAGTCAATATCTGTCACATCTTTAACATATCCATTAGTTATGAAAATATCTCTCAACCCATCATTATCTAGGTCTACAACAAGTGGACTCCAACTCCAATCTGTTGTATGTATTCCGGCATAGGTTCCAATCTCTTTGAACTTTCCCGACTTTGTATTTAACTGAAGTGAATTACGCATATACTGAGATGTATAGCCTCTTTCAATTAGAATTTGTTGTCTGTCATAATTGAGTCCACTCAATAATTTTTTTTGTCTTCTATTGTCTTCAGGTAACATATCAACCTGCACAATATCCAGAAGGGCGTCATTGTTAAGGTCTGCCATATCAATGCCCATACCAAAATTGCTTGTATGCGAAAAGTAATCTCCCAGCTTGTCAGTGAAAGTACCGTCCTGGTTATTGATATATAGGTTGTCATCAAATACGAAGTCATTGCTGACATAAAGGTCTAGCCAACCATCTTGATTAAAATCATGAACATTGATACCTAGCCCGTAACCTTCGTGTATAATTCCTGCCTCGAGGGAAACATCAATGAATTTTCCATTGTCATTTCTATAGAGCCTATCATTACTCTTTGATTTCCCGTTGGAAGATTTGGGCCGAATCACATTGGGATCCTTTTCAGGGTTATTCTCATAGTTAATGAGGAAAACATCTAAGTCTCCGTCATTATCATAATCAAAAAAACTGCTGTGCGTAGTCAAATTTGGATCAGCCAATCCATAATGCTCAGCCGATTCAGTAAAAGTTAAATCTCCATTATTGATAAAGAGCTTATTTCTCGTGTCTCTGCCTTCTTCCAAGCCACCAATACTCAAGTATATGTCATCGTGACCATCCTCATTAATATCGACTACACTCACACCATGAACCCAAACCTCCGTGTTGAGACCTGACTTTTCGGTAATGTCTTCGAACTTCAACTCGCCTTTATTCAAGAATAACTTACTGGTCACCATATTACCAGCCATAAAGACATCTTGTAGTCCGTCATTGTTAAAGTCACCTATACCAACACCAGATCCATTATAAATATATAAGAAGTGGTAAGCATTCAATTCATTGCTTTCAGTAATGGTATTCTTAAAGGAGAACCCAGAGTTGGAGTTAACTAAAGCAAAGCGAGATTCCTTGGAGCCTTCATTCTTACATGAGGCAGCCAAAAAGATTAGTAAGCTAAAAAGTAGGAGCTGTAGCCTATTCATAATTCAGGTTGAATATCAAAATTGACCAATTAGTCTAAAAAAAGAAAACCGTCCCTTTCGGGACGGTTTTAAAATTATATTATATGATTTCTATTGCTCTGGTTGGTTACCACCAAAAGTATAGAAAGGTAATCCGAAGATTGAAAGCTCATCAGCAGGCACTGGCATGTGTCTAGCTGTTGCAGGCTCTAGGTAGTAAAGGTTAGCCGCATCAGTGTTACCTGCTGGAGTTACCATTCTTCTAAAGAACCATACGTTACATGATCCATGCCAAGTAAACTCAACAACTCTCTCGTAAGTAATAGCATTCAATAAATCAGCATCACTTTCTGCACCAGTAAGTGGAGCCAAACCACCACGTGTTACACGTGTGTTATTGATTATAGTAGCAGCTACAGCTTTGTCTCCACCAGTTCTGATAAGAGCTTCAGCGCGCATCAAGTCATTCTCAGAAGTTGTCAAGAAATCCATAGGATCCGTGAAACCAGCTCTGTAAGACTCATATCTACTGTAGTCGTAGTTAGAGAAGAAGTAGTAACCTCTTGCTGCTGAGAAATCAACACTAGCACTATAAGAATAGTCTGTTGTTATACGGTTATCATCAGGAGTTGTAATTTCTGGGAAACTATTAACTCCATCAGGCCATGGGTAAGGAACCTCAGCCTCAGGCTTAGAAGGGTTCATCATTTTGATAACCTTCTGGCTTACTCTCATCCATCCACCATCTTGGCCTTGGATAAGTTTTCTATGCCACCAGTTGTTACCAGCATCACCCACAGGAGATAATCCTACAGTAGCGCTAGTAGCATTGGTAAGAACTCTATTCCAATCTACAGAAGCAGCTTCACCGGCATTTCTAGCCTGAGTCATTTCAAACTTAGCAACAAAAGCGCGAAGAATATTCGCAGCATCATCACCTGTGAAACTCAATCCAAACCATCCGTCCATTACAAGAGAAGATCCAGAGAACATTCCAATTGACTCCTCAAGTTTAGCGATAGCAGCATCATTAACAGCACCATAAGGGCTGAAAGTTAACGCTGAAGGATCAGAATTCTCATCCACGATATAAGCTTGGTCAAACAATAGAGATAAATACCCTAAAGCTAAACCTTGAACGGCTTTAGCGTTTGCAATTACTTGTTGAGTGATGTCAGCACCCGTTCCATCAGGAACTACGATTGTTGGATCATCAGCAAGAATAGTCAAAATACTATTGATTGGACCTAAAGTAGCGTAAAGGCCATTCCAAGGATTTCTCCAAGTACCTCTGTTACCGTATGTCAAGTTGTTTTGTAGAGCAGCTCTAGGGATAGTACCCATATCTCTTGCTCCCCAGTTACCCCAAGACATTGAAGATCCCTGTGCCATAACACTTATTGGCATGTTTGGCTGACTCAACTGAATCGCTCTCCAAAACGATGTATAAGCACCGTTGATACTCGCAGGATACTCGGCAGGGTTAGCTAATAATGTAGCCCTATCTGGAGCATTGAGGTTCTCCACCTCCAAGTCTTCACAACCCATTACAAAGGTCGCGAAAGCTGCTGCTAGAATAAATAATTTATATTTTTTCATGTTTCTATTTTTTTCTGTTTTGTCGTAAAACTTAGAAAGTCAAGTCGATAGATCCAGTGAATGTTCTTACTAGTGGGTAAGTAAAGTTATCTACAGGACGCTGCAAGTTTCCAACTTCAGGATCGAAACCTGTGTAATCACTTAAGATTAGAAGGTTTCTACCAATAATTGAAAGTTTAGCTGCCTTGAATACATTACCTAATCCCATTCTATCAAGAGCATTCTTGTTAATGTTATAGTTAATAGCAAGCTCAGCAAGTCTTGTATTAGTAGCATCCTCTAAGTAGAAATCGTTAGATCTGTTAACGTTATAGATTGACAAGTAGTATGCAGTAGTTTTCTTAGAACCATCAGCAATACCAGCTTGATCAAACATTGGGTGTAACAAATCACGAGATAACCACTGGTTACTCTGGTTGTAAATCAATCCACCGCTCTGGTGCGTCCACAACATGAAAACACTAAGGTCCTTGTATCTGAAAGTAGTATTCAGACCTAAGTTGAAATCAGGAGTAGCATTACCTAACAAAATGTCATTCAATACAACACCATTGTCATCAGTCTTTCTCAAAACAGACTCTTGGTTAGTTCCAATAGAAGCAGTATGTACTACAAATCCGTCAGCGTTAATAGAGTAATCACCGATTACACCGTCTTGTCTGAATGGATCATTCAATACGTTACCAGCACCATCAACAGTTAACTCACTAAGAGAACGAGCATATTGCTCACCGTAAATGTCACCAATTTTAGATCCTTCTCTCCAGATGTTCAAACCAACAACTTGGTCTCTTCTGTCGAACTCAGTAATCTCACCTTGGTATCTGTCAAATACTAAACCGAAAGTCAATCCAACTTTGTCAGTTTTGATTGCTTCGTAATCTAATGTCAACTCAATCGAGTTACCTTCTACAGTACCTGCGTTTGCAATTCTCTGACTGAATCCACCTGACGCAGCACCAGAAATTGGCACAGTCAAGATCTGATCCTCAGTTGTCGAATTAGAGTAAGACAACAATGCAGAGAACTTATCTAGGAAATCAGCTCTAAGAGAGATTTCATACTCAGTTGTTACAGAGTTCTTCAATTCAGAGTTACCTAGAGTACCATTAGCACTAATCGCACCTGCAGTTACACCAAATTGCTCATACTGATCAGCAAAGTTAGGTCTGTTACCTGAAGTACCGTAAGAACCTCTAATAGAAAGCTCTTGGAAACCAGGGATATCTACATCTTCAGAAATTCTGTAGTTGAAAGAACCTCTAAAGAACGTCTGCCATCTCTGATCAGCACCAAACAAAGACACACCTTCATATCTTACGATAAGGTCAGCGATATATTTGTTTTGGTAGTCACCTGAAAGTGCTGCTGCAAAGTTATGTGCAGTAATTTGAGTCTCACCAGAAGTTAATGGGTTCGTAGTAAGGAAGTTGTTATACGTCAAGATACCAGTTGCTTGTTGATCTTGAGCACTTAGGCCCCAAGTTTCACGCTGGTTATCCTCATACTGATAGAACGCTCTAGACCTTACATTCCAATCATTGAATGACTTAACATATGATAATGTTGTAGTCGAAATGATTGCAGTCTGATCTGTAAATGCATCAGCTCTCTGACCCAAAGTAGGGTTGTTACCAGCAGAAATATCTAAGTGTCCTTTTGGTAAGTAAGTGAATGTATGGTTGTCCAATTTATCAATTGAAGCAGAATACTCAACATTCAAACCTTCAGCGATCTCGTAGTTCAATCTCAAGTTCGTTAAGAATCGAGTTTGACGGAAATCTCTAGTAAGTCTACTTAGAGTATAAAGTGGGTTAGACTCAGAGTTTGAGAATTTGTTAACGTTCCATCTGTATGGAGTACCATCAATGTTATCCTCAGTCAAATCAGCTGAAGGATCCATCATGAACAAGTTTCTTAAAGCACCTCTAGTACCTAATCCACCTTGCCAACTTAAATCTCTGTTTCTAATACCATAAAGCGTACGAACAGAAAGTTTCAACTTGTCAGTGATATCCTGATCCAAGTTCACTCTTAAGTTTTGACGACTATCTCCATCAACAAGTGGTAAAAGACCTCCTGTAGAAGTATTTTCAAACGAAGCAGCAATGTTACCAGAACCGTAGTTTGAAGTTACTTGAAGATAAGAAGTCCAGTAATTAGTTCCTTTAAAGAACTGATCAAGGTGATCTACCGTTCCACCTGGGAACGCGTTATCTTGAAGTAAATCCGGATCATCTTGACCCAAGTTAAATCCATTAGGATCGTTAGCCGTAACTATCGAACCATCAGGGTTTGTAGCGAAGTGATGAGAACCAGTCTTCTCTGGAGCTCTAGACGAATACAAGAACTCAGCTCCAAACTCATTTCTGAATCTAATAGTCGGAACTGCTCCAGCTTTTGCCCCAGAATTAGTTTGGATAGAAATCACACCATTCGCTGCACGAGACCCGTAGAGAGAAGCAGCAGATGCACCTTTCAATACTTCGATGTTCTCAACATCTTGCATGTTGATATCCTGCAAAGATCCTTCAATAAGGATACCATCAACAACGATAAGAGGAGCATTTGATGTTCTCAACTGGCTAGCTCCACGAATTTGGAGAGTAGCACCAGCAAGAATACCACCGTTACCTCTTCTGAACCTAACACCAGCAACTTTACCATTAATGGCATTAGCAGCATTGGCTTGAGGTACTTGTTGAAGTAGTTCTTTGTCTACTTTACTTACAGAGAATGCAAGTTTTTTCTCTGGAGTTGCAGCAGCAACACCCGTTACAACCACTTCACCGAGTGAAGTAGCATCTGGCACTAGAGATACGTTAATCACAGATTGGTTACCAATCGCAATTTCTTGAGTAACATAACCTAGGAATCGGTACACTAAAGTACCACCACTGGAAGGAACACTTATTGAATAAGTTCCGTCAGCATTAGTAGGAGTACCTTGTGTAGTACCCTTCAAAAAGATAGATACCTGAGGAAGTGGCAGTCCATCGTCTGAACCAGTCACTTTACCAGATACTGTCCTGTTCTGGGCTAGCGCTGAGGTTGTTAAAACCGCAAACACGAGCATGACACAAGTCAGTAAAATTCTCTTCATTTTGCTTTCGTTTTAGTTTAATTGATGAATAATTAATTTGTTTAGAAAGCCAAACATAAAATAAAATGTCATCAATTAATAACAATTGCCAAATAAATTTGATCAGCTGAGAACATCTCTGAACGGCCTATTTCCCGTGTATAAACGGTTTTTCTATGTATTTAAGAATTTTGTTTGGTTAAGTAAGGGTAAACCATTTTTGAGGAAATCCGTAGTGTGAAAAGCCTATTAAATGCAAGTGTAAGCACCAACTTTTTTATCGAAATCTCGTAAAAGCCCAATGTTAAGGTAATATTAAGTCAGATAATTAGATTATTTTAAGAATCCAATGACTTTAAACTCTATACGTCTGTTCTGATTACGCTCTGTTTCGGTATTTCCGTGGTTCAAGGGACGATCTTCTCCATATCCACGAAACACCAAATTTTCTTTGGCAACGCCTTTTTCGATTAAATATCGATAAACTGACTTCGCTCTTTCTTCAGATAAGGTCATATTGTCCACACCCTCTCCGATAGCATCTGTATGACCTCCTATCTCAATTTGAAGCTTCTGGTTGTTCAAAATTGTCATCACAGCTCCCTCCAGAACGGGGTAACTCGATGGTTTAATTTCAGCACTACCAAAGTCAAAATTTACCACACCAAACTCGATCAACTGATCAGCCTTTATCGGCTTGAGAGGAACCTCATTCTTCGGTAATTCTTTTAATTCCTGAAGCGTCAATTCTCTAGATAAATAATTCGAGGCCTCTACTTTTAGAAGTGCTGAGTTCGTTGTTTCCAAAACCCTGAACCTACCCAGCCCAGTACTGGCAACGATAGTAGAACTACCAATATGTCCGGGCCCACCTTGGACTGATACACTAGCCTTTATCAATTCCTTTGTTTCCTCGTCAATCACACGCGCGTCAAGCAGACTGATTTTCTTTTTTGGGATTACTTCTTCCGGCACCCTAAATCTTTTTAGTGTGATCCTTCCATTTTCTTTCGAGGAGCTGTAGTAGGCCCAGCCTTGTGGACTAATACCATATCCAACCTGATCGAAGGCATTATTGATAGGATATCCAAGGTTCTCAGGTTCTTGCCATTCTGCATTGCTATTAGTAGAAACGAATAGATCTAACCCTCCTAAACCCATTCGGCCCTTGGAAGCGAAAAAGAGCGTTTTCCCGTCAGCATATATATAAGGTGATAGATCGTCATAAGGGGTATTGATTTCTGCCCCCAAATTTTCAGCAACACTCCATCCATCTTTGGTCCTAGAACTGCGCCATATATCAGCAGCACCAAAACCACCATCTCGCCTACTCACAAAATATAGTTCGGAACCATCTCTACTTAACGAGGGCTGAGAATCCCAAAAGGGACTATTAACTTCTTTTGGTAATAATTCTGGCTCTATCCACTCATCAGCATTGAAATAACTTATATATAGATCGCAACTGCCTACATTTCCCGGGACATTACATGCAGTAAAAACCAGAGTTGATCCATCTAAGGATATTGATGCTGCCCCTTCGTTTCTATCTGAATTGATTTTCGAAGAGATAGACTCCGGCTTTGACCAGTTGCCATTGGCGTAAGAACTACTGAATAAATTCTCGTCACCTTTGCCATTGTTCTCTCTAACAGTAAAGACGAGCTGATCGGATAAAGTGATAGAGGGAAAGTATTGTCTCTCAAACTCATTAATAGGTTGAGGCAATTCTTCGAAGTCAACAGTCTGGGGGTTGGACACCTGCTGAAGAGAGAACTCCACAGATTGAGTCAGCATTTGAGTTATGCGCTTGGGCAAACCATAAACCTCTCCTTCTATTGAGGATAGCATCGCACTCGCCTCTTGATATTCCCCCAATTCATATTGATAATTGGCTTGATCGGAAAGAATACGGTTTCTAAAAGCAGGCTCTAACTCCTTCTGGTATTTTCCAAACACATCTACCGATTGAGGATAGTCATCTCGTCTCAGATAAATCTGATGCAAGAGTAAAATCGCTTCATCGAAACTCTTATCTCTTTTGAGTGCATCCCTTAATAATTCTTCGGATTTGAATAGGTTACCAATTGTGCTGAGCTCCTTGGCTTGGTTAAAGCTTTCTATGGCCTTCTTTTTTTTGGAATGAAGGTCTTGAGCCAATAAACTTTGACTGAGTACTAATAATAAGGTTACTACAAAGGTTCTCAACACTAGGGAATCTGCATAAACTTATGTGTTTGTAGCGAAATTTTCCATTGAGGGTTGTCTTTTACGTAATCTATTATTTCAGGAAGCATAGTTTCCGACTTGTCCCACTCTGGTTGCAGGTATAACAAACAATCGGGATTTACCTTGGTGGCATGCTCTTCGGCCCACTTGAAATCACTCTTATTGTAGACTACTACTTTCAGTTCGTCAGCCGATTGATAAAACTCATCTCTAGGCTTCATAAATTTCTTAGGGGAAAAACAAACCCAGTTCCAATCGCCACTCAAAGGATGTGCCCCCGAAGTTTCAATATTGGTTTGTAAACCATTTGCTTTTAAAGCGCTAGTAAGTTCGGTCAAATCATACATCAGAGGCTCCCCTCCTGTAACAACGACTAAACGTGTAGGATGAGCCTTAGCTTTATCTACAATCTCCTTTACAGATTCTCTCGGCCATTGGTCCGCATTCCACGAATCCTTCACATCGCACCAAACGCAACCGACATCACATCCGCCAAGTCTTATGAAATAGGCCGAATTACCTGAGAAGTGACCTTCTCCCTGAATAGTATAGAAAGCTTCCATAACCGGAAGCGAATTGAGTTCCTTTGTCATAATCAATTTTTTAAAGCAGGTGTTGAAACTGCTAATCGTTTAGACCAACTTTTGATTGGCCAAGTAAGTATTCCACAATAGTGATGCAATGGTCATAGGACCAACACCTCCCGGAACAGGCGTTATATAACTACACTTTGGTGCCACCTCGTCAAATCTGACATCGCCTTTTAGTTTGAAGCCAGATTTTGTCTTATCAGAAGGTACTCGATGAATTCCAACATCAATCACAATAGCTCCTTCCTTAACCATGTCTGCTGTCACAAAACCTTCTCTTCCGATGGCAACAATCAATATATCTGCCTGAGCACAAATCTCCTTCAAGTTCTGCGTCCTACTATGACAAAGTGTTACCGTTGCATTTCCAGGATTAGAATTTCTCGACATCAACACACTAATAGGTGTCCCAACAGTGTGACTTCTTCCGATAACCACACAATGCTTGCCTGAAGTCTCTATGCCATTACGCTCCATCAAGAGCATCATACCCTTTGGAGTTGCCGGCAGCAATGTTGGAAGATCAAGCAACATCTTGCCAAGATTGGAAGGATGAAAACCATCAACATCTTTCTCCGGTAAAATTGCCTCTACTACTTTATGTTCGTCAATCTGGTTCGGCAAAGGTACCTGAACTATAAATCCATCAATCTCTGGATCATTATTAAGTCTATCAACTGTGGCCATTACTTCTTCCTCAGAAGTCTCTTCTGGAAGATGGATTAAAGTGGAACCAAAACCTATCTGTTCGCAGGCCTTTACCTTAGCATTAACATAGGTCTTACTAGCACCGTCTTCGCCTACCAAAACAGCAGCCAAATGAGGTACTTTTCCTCCATTATTTTTGATCCCAGCAACCTTGCCTGAAAGTTCATCTTTGATCGATTGAGCAGTTGCCTTTCCATCTAGAAGTTGATATGCCATATTAGTCCAATTTTAACACTGCCATGAAGGCCTCTTGTGGGATCTCCACATTACCTACTTGGCGCATTCTTTTCTTACCTTTTTTCTGTTTCTCAAGTAGCTTACGCTTACGAGAAATATCGCCTCCATAACACTTAGCCAAAACGTTCTTTCTAAGTGCTTTCACCGTCTCTCTTGCTATAATTTTTGTGCCAATAGAAGCCTGAATGGCTATTTCAAACATCTGTCTTGGCAAAAGTTCTTTCAACTTTTCGCAGAGTCTTTTACCCCAATCATAGGCCTTATCACGGTGAACAATTGCAGACAAAGCATCCACTTTTTCACCATTGAGCTGAATGTCTAATTTTACCAAATTTGACTGGCGAAAACCTATCAATTCATAGTCCAATGAGGCGTATCCTCGAGAGATAGTTTTAAGCTTATCAAAGAAGTCAAAAACGATCTCTGCCAGAGGCATCTCGAAGGTTAATTCTACCCTATCAGATGTCAAGTAAACTTGATTTGAAATCTGCCCTCTTTTGTCAATACAAAGGCTGATAATTGGCCCTACATATTCAGCTTTTGAAATGATTTGAGCACGTATAAATGGTTCTTCCAAATACTGCGTAACATTGGCCTCAGGAAGCTCGGATGGAGCGTTCACTAATTGCAGTGAACCATCGGTCATAATGGCGTGAAATTGTACCGAAGGGACTGTTGTAATCACAGTCATATCGAACTCACGCTCTAATCTTTCTTGAACGATTTCAAGGTGTAACATTCCTAAGAATCCACATCTAAAACCGAAGCCCAAGGCAGCTGAAGTTTCGGGCTCCCAAACCAGTGAAGCGTCATTCAACTGAAGTTTCTCCATAGAGGCTCGAAGCTCTTCAAACTCTGAAGTTTCAACAGGGTAAATCCCTGCAAAAACCATTGGTTTTACGTCCTCAAAACCCTTAATAAGCTCTTGGGTTGGGTTTTCTACATGGGTGATGGTATCACCAACTTTTACTTCTTTGGCTACCTTAATTCCCGAAATCAGGTAACCAACATTTCCCGCACTTATTTCTTGCTGAGGATCTTGATTTAATCTCAAAATGCCAATTTCATCGGCATTATATGTCTTACCAGTATTGACGAACTTGATGCTGTCTCCCTTTTTGATCGATCCATTGAACACTCTGAAGATTACTTCAATTCCTCGATATGAATTGAAAACAGAATCAAAAATCATAGCCTGAAGCGGCTTACTAGGATCTCCTTTCGGTGCTGGCACTTTTTCAATAATTGCCTTCAGAATATCTTCAATTCCAAGGCCTTCTTTTCCACTTGCGTGAATTACATCTTCTGGTTCACAGCCTAAAAGCTCCACAACCTGATCGGTCATTTCTTCCGGCATTGCCCCTGGAAGGTCAATTTTATTCAGTACGGGTATGATTTCAAGGTCATGTTCTAGCGCCAAATAAAGATTAGAAATAGTCTGAGCCTCAACACCTTGAGATGCATCTACTATCAGCAAAGCGCCCTCACAAGCAGCAATGGACCGTGAGACCTCATAGGAAAAGTCTACGTGACCAGGAGTGTCAATAAGATTAAGCGTATACTCCTCCCCCTTGTATTTATAATTCATTTGGATCGCATGAGACTTGATGGTAATACCACGCTCGCGCTCAAGATCCATATCATCCAACAACTGATTTTGCATGTCACGCTCACTCACCGTTCCTGTTTGCTGTAACAGTCTGTCTGCCAAGGTACTCTTACCGTGGTCAATGTGTGCGATTATGCAGAAATTCCGTATTCTCTCCATGCTTTCTTAAAGAACTGCAAAAATAGAAAAAAGTGGATCATTTGCTTTGAAGGGATAACCTTTAATTTTGTGGCTATGTTATTGGCAGACAAGAAAAAGCAAGAGAACATCTCTGAGTATATCATCTACATGTACCAAACCGAATTATTAATTCGAAACTTTGAATTCGATATCGACAAGATCAAGGTGCACGTTTTTGGTAATATCCCCGACAATAAAATGTCTCCGGAAACTAAGGAAGAAATACTCAATTGGTACAGCAAAGTCATCACTGATATGACCTCAGAGCAACTAGAAAAAGAAGGTCACCTATCCTATGTACAAGATGAAATTCAGAAACTGTCAGACCTAAGCCTTAAGTTTTTGGTCGAAAATGAAGACTACCAAGCCATTTTCAACATGGCAAGACCAGCCATTAGAGAAAACATTATTGCCTCAGATGGTTTGGTTACAAACCCTATTCAAGCCTGTTTAAATGGCGTGTTTGGGCTTTTGATTGCGCGAATGAACGGCAGAGAAATACCTGATGAAATTATGACTCAGGTAGAGCAATTTGGGAATGTACTTTCTTATTTAAGCCAGCACTATTCGTAATAAATGGATCAAAAAACTAGTCTTTATAAACCACTCCGTTCTTCATTACGAATTTGACCTTAGTCATATTCGAGATATCTGTAAGAGGATTGCCTTCTACAGCAACGATATCAGCCATTTTTCCTGCCTCTATGCTTCCGTATTGATCATCTATTCTCAATAATTCAGAGGCAGTCATGGTAGCTGATTTGATAGCCTCCATAGGTGACATCCCTGCCTCCACCATATAGATAAACTCTTTACCGTTTTCGCCATGAGGAAAAACACCAGCGTCCGTTCCAAAAGCAATCTTTACACCTCTCTTGTATGCCTCAGCAAATGTACCTTGAATTTTAGGACCCACTTCTAAGGCTTTTGGTACAACTACTGCCGGAAAATAGCCGGGAATTTGTGCCTTCTCGACAACAAATTTTCCTGCCGAAATGGTCGGAACATAGTAAGTACCTTTTTCGATCATTAAATCCATCGTGCGTTGAGACATAAACGTACCATGCTCGATGGAATTGATGCCTGCCAATACTGCCCGATACATCCCTTCATCTCCATGAGCATGCGCAGCCGTAACAAAACCATACTCTTTAGCCGTTTCTACAATGCCTTTAAGTTCATCCATCTGAAACTGCGGGCCTTGCCCATCCTTGGCAACAGATAATACCCCACCAGTAGCGGTAATCTTAATCACATCCGCACCATTCTTATAGCGCTGTCTGATGGCTTTCCTAGCATCAGCTTCACTATTGATCACCCCTTCTTTTGGGCCTGGGTCTCCCAAAAGGGTAACCTTACCTCCATTCGTTGGATCTCCATGTCCTCCAGTAGTAGCGATGGTTTTCTCTGCAGTATATATCCTTGGCCCTTTGACCTTACCCGCATTAATCGCCTTTTTTAAAGACACATTCACTCCACTGCCCCCTAAATCTCTTACGGTAGTAAAACCTGCCATCAATGTTCTCTCAGCATAGACTTGAGCATTGTAAGCTACATCTGCGGGATTTAATGTATAGGACTCAACCCGTCTTGCCGGGCTATTTTGAGACTCTATATGAACATGCATATCCATCAACCCTGGTAAAACGGTTTGTTGTTTGAGGTCAATGACAGTGTCATTTGATCTTCCTCGGGTGAAACCACTTTCTATGGCCACTATCTTATTCCCCTCAATAATTACTGAGACTTGGGAACGAGCATTCTCAGTTTTTCCATCAATTAGACGGCCACAATGAAGGATTGTCCGCTGAGCGAAACTTAAAGATGAGAAACAAACGAGTAAGGCAATGATACCGAGGGATCGCTTAAGCATAGTAGTAAAGTTTATTTTGGGTCAAGATATTAAAAAAAGCAAAGCTATTTCCTGATAAGTCTGGCCAAGTATTGGCCGTTCTCATCAGAATGCAGAAAGTAGACATACCAACCCAAAGCATCAGCTTCTATGGCCAGAGTGTCCTTGTCAAGATACACCCAATCAAACCACTCACTTTTTTTTCCTTTATACTCATACTGAAAGCTGACTTCTCCATAGTACCTATCGGTGGGTAAGTCTTCATTTTCAAACAAGTACTTTACATCGCTGCTATCTAGTATTATCTGACCATCAGGCTTGAGGAGTTTGTCTGCTTGCTTTAAGAATGGTTTAAGTCGACTCTTTTTACCTATGAAACCTATACCATTCATCAAGCAAAATAGCGTGTCAAATTCATCACTCTTAATCTCAAAATAATCAATCTGCCTGGCATCTTTGACCTTTGAGTTCTTCATGATGTCGACAGCCTGCTGGTTTGTATCAATTGCCGTAACGCTATAGCCCAACTGTTGTAGACAAATGGCGTGACAACCTGTACCGGCCCCAATGTCAAGAACATTGCCCTCACAAACCGACAAAGCCATTTTTTCCAAGTCGGGCATTTCGTCATACTCACGAAAAAAATACCACAAAGGCATTTCTTCTGGTTCTCCGTAGGAATTATGAAGTACAAGTGGTGGTACTTCATCTTTCTCGATAAACTCAGATAAGGCTGTGCCATATGGATTCATATTTCAAAAAAGAAGAGATCATTTGGTATATCAAAATGAAGTGAATAATCGCTCCAAAATAATGTTCCGCTCAACTTTCATTTTACAGAATCAAAGACTGTTTTATGATTGAACCGCAGGTAATAATTGTCTTTACAAAGACACTTGGAAAAAGAACATAAATATCTTATTTACAATCACTTATCAATTGGCTACCGCTCACACCAAAAAACGGTCATTTAAGATAATTTCCATTCATGAGCCCATTAACAAATGACACCTTTGTCTGTTGATACATTGGTATGGTAAAGAGGTCGGTTCAAAATAGTATTCTCATACTGGTAGCGTTATGCTGCTCACTGTCAGTCCTTGGTCAGGACTCGCAAATTCAAAAAAAATCTTTCGAGGCTGTTCGCGCTGTTGACAAAATCAAGGTGGATGGAATTTTCGATGAAGCTTCTTGGGGCTGTGCTCCAGTACTTACGGATTTTGTTCAAAGACGCCCGTCTCCAGGAGTTGCTTCTGGTAGAAAGTCAGAAGTAAGGTTTGTCTATGATGATGAAGCCATCTATATCTCAGCAAAACTTTACGAGAAAAAAGATCAAGTCTTTAACCTACTCACTAATAGAGATAACATTGGTAACTCAGACTATTTCGGTGTAGTCATTGACCCGTTTAATGCCGGTCTCAATGGTGTTGGCCTTTTTGTTACTGTTGCTGGCGTACAATACGATGCTCAATATTCAAATGGTGGTAATGAACGCATTTGGAGAAATGATAATGACTGGAATGCTGTATGGTTATCGGAAACCAAGGTTTTTGAAGATTACTGGACAGTTGAATACAAAATTCCATACGCAGTCTTAAGATTCAAATCTAACGATGTTCAAGACTGGGGTATTAACTTCTTCAGGAAATCCACCTTCCTTAATGAGGACTCATTCTGGAATCCAATAGACCCAGAGATTAATGGCTTCTTAAATCAGGCAGGAGAAGTAAACAAACTGGAAGGGATAGAAACACCAACCAGACTCTTCTTCTACCCTTACATATCTACGGTATTAAGTCGTTCCACAGAAACTGGTTTTGTTACACCTCAACTCAATGGTGGTTTAGATATCAAATACGGTATCAATGATGCTTTTTCATTGGATATGACACTTATCCCAGATTTCAGTGGAGTGCGGTCTGACAATCAAGTACTAAATCTTTCGCCTTTTGAGGTAAGATTTGATGAGCAAAGACAGTTTTTCACTGAAGGCTTTGAACTGTTTAATAAGGCTGGCCTCTTCTTTTCAAGACGAGTAGGCACAGCCTTTGGACATTTAAGTGAAAGCCTTGGTGAGGATGAAATCATCAAGTCACGACCCCTAGCAGCTCAACTGTTGAATGCGAGCAAAATTACTGGACGAACTAATGGTGGTTTGGGCATTGGTTTCTTCAATGCGATTTCGAAAGAAACCTTAGTTGAGGTAGAGAATACGGAAACTGGGGAAATCAGAGAAGTTGTAGGTGATCCATTGACAAACTTTAATGTTTTGGTTTTAGATCAAAACCTAAAAAACAACTCTAGTGTAACCTTAACCAATACAAATGTTTGGAGAGGCAGGGATGCCGATGACGCGAATGTAACAGGTGTCAATTTGAACCTGCGAGACAAAACGCTTTCTTGGAGATTGGCTGGTTTCTATGGCTATAGTCAGGTGATATCACACGATGTAGAAGCAGCCACTAGTGATAATAAAACCGGGTTTAAATACAACGTTAGCCTAGCAAAGACAAGGGGAAATTTTCAATTCAACATGAGGAGGAGTGTCGAGTCTGACACTTACGACATCAACGACCTTGGATTTTTAAGAAGAGCAAATAGAGTAGAGCATGGTGGACAAGTTTCTTACAACCAGTTCAGTCCTCAAGGAATTTTCAATAGTTGGACAATCCGCAGTAATATCAACTATAATCAACTGTATGAGCCCAATACCTTCACTGATATGGGCTTTAATATTAATGCGAATGGACAGTTCAAAAACTTTTGGTGGCTTACTGCTGAAGTGGGTGGTAGCCCAAGAACAAGCAACGACTTCTTTGAGGCTAGAACCAGTGGGTATGTATTTAAAAGACCAAATAGTCAGCGTTACAGTATGTCCTTCCGGTCAGATGGAAGAAAGCAATTTAGTGCTAATGGCCGTTACCGCGTGACCAAAAGGCCAGATTGGAATATGACAGAAACATCTTTCAACCTTACGGCAAGAATTAGGATTGGAGAGCGTGCTGAAATCAGTCAAAGAGTTGATGTTCTCAGAAGAGACAATAACAGAGGTTACGTAACTCGTTTTTTCAATGATGGTACAGGAGACTTAGAAAACGTCATTTTCGGTATCCGCGATAGAAGGACGCTGACTAATACTACCGAGGCACGCTACATATTCAGTAACAGAATGGGAGTAACCTTCAGGCTCAGACATAACTGGGACCGTGTTGAATACCGTGACTTCTTGGAGCTGACTGAAGATGATGAAATCATTGATTCGAATTACACGGGTCTGGATGAGGTTACTAATGATCCTCTACACAATCGTAACTTCAATGTTTTCAATATCGATATGGAGTATAACTGGCAGTTCCTACCTGGTAGTGAAATTCGGGCCATTTGGAAACGTTCAATTGGAACAAATGACCTTAATACTCAACTAGGCTTCTTTGAAAACTTTGACAACACTATTGGTGCTCCCAACTTCGATACCATCACAATTAGACTTGTTTACTTCATAGACTACCTGAATGTCAAAAATATCTTTAGGAAGTAAGCATTGGTAATGGCTTCATAGCTTAATACCTTTAGTCAAAACCATTGACATCAATTACTTAGCTCATTTATATCTTTCAGGCGACAACGAACAAATCAAGGTTGGCAATTTCATCGGAGACTTCGTGAAAGGCAAACAGTTTGAGAGTCTCGCACCAATGATTGCAAAAGGGGTTCTCCTGCATCGCGAAATTGATAACTACACCGACACACATCCCATTGTGGCATTAAGTAAGGACAAGCTGAGAGATAAGTATAGACACTATTCAGGTGTAATTGTAGACATGTACTATGACCATTTTCTAGCTAAAAACTTTAATCAATACTCAGAGGTATCCCTGAAAGATTTTGCCCAATCGAGTTACGAAGTCATGCAAAAGCACTGGGAGGTTATTCCACCAAAAGGGCAAAATATGCTTCCCTATATGATTAAAGGAAATTGGCTGCTCAATTATGCTAAACCCGAAGGTATTCATAGGTCCTTACGGGGCCTCTCTCGAAGAACCAAGTTTGAATCAAAACTCGAAATGGCCATTCAAGAACTTTATGAACACCATGATGCCCTTCAGGATGAATTTGCTGCCTTTTTTATAGAGATTGTTAAGCATATTTCTCAATTCAGAGAAGATTTAATTAATTCGTCTCAATGATTATTTCAAAGCCCAAAAGGACCACAATATTCTCGCTAGTTGTTTTCACTATCGTATGTGGGTTTGGCTCCCTTTACTTTCTTAGGCAAATATTGAGCGATCCTGTTGGTACGTGGCGATATATTGTATTTGGAATCCTCGTATTGACAACCACAATCCTTCTGTCAAAACTTCTTTTTGGTTACAAAGTCATAAAGATTAGTCATGATCAGGTACATATTTACTACCCTTTCCGTTTTTTCAAAACGGTGCAGGAAATTGGTAATCTAGGTGCCTGGCAAGAAACTACAGTAATGACAAATAAAACCGAATTCAGGCAATTAAAGCTGGTTTTCGTGAATAAGGGCTATGTGAAACTAAGTAATCAAGAAAACAGCGACTACGATAAGGTTTATAAATACATCAAGCGGAAAGCCCCGAAAAAAGAAGTGAAAGAATAATGCTTAAGAACTTAATTATAGTGGGTGTTGGTGGTGGAGTAGGTAGCGCATTGCGGTATTTACTTCAGGAGACACTGCACAAGCAAATTGAGAATTTTGAGCCATACGGAACGTTTGTCGTGAATATTATTGGCTGTCTTCTGCTAGGCCTACTGGCAGGCTATGCCGAGCAAGAGAGGCTTATCAATACTTCCATGAACCTTCTGTTGATATCAGGGTTTTGTGGCGGGTTTACCACCTTTTCAACTTTTGCACATCAAGGTAACGCGCTCTTTATCTCGAGTAAACCCATTCAGGCCATTCTCTACATTGGACTGAGCGTGATCATAGGGTTATTAGCTGCTTACTTCGGTTATAGGCTCACCAAGGCTTAGTGAGACCAGTCATACCGATCAAGATTTTCCAAACTAGCTACCAACAAATCTACTGCGCCCTTAATGTCCTCCTTATGTGCCATTTCAATCACTTGATGTAAATGTCGTGTAGGGATAGAAACCGCACCAGAAATAGCACCATCCTTACCCATGCGTTGTACACTAGCAGTATCGGTGCCTCCTGCTGTTAATATTTCAGGCTGCCATTTGATTTTCTTTTGGTCTGCAATCTGCTTCATATAAGCTACCATGCGATAGTCACAGATGGTCGAAGCATCCATAATCTTAATCGCTGCTCCTTTTCCTAGTTCAGTGACCATCTCATGAGGTTGAGCTCCGGGAAGATCAAAGGCAATTGTAGTGTCTAGACCAAAACCAAAATCTGGGTTGATTGTATGTGCTGAAACATTCGCCCCTCTCAAGCCTACCTCTTCCTGCACGGTAAACACACCGTAGACATCATAAGGTTGGTTCTTCATGGCCCTTAAGGCTTCGATCAATATAAATACTGATACACGGTTGTCAATAGACTTGCAGTTAACACAATCGCCCATTTCTATTAACTCTCGCTCTCGCGTAATTGGATCGCCAATTGAGACTATCTTTTCGACCTCTTCTTTTGACATTCCAAGATCAATAAAGTAATCCGATGTCTTTGTCACTTTAGTTCGCTCCTCAGCAGTCATCACGTGGATTGGTTTACTACCCATTACACCAATAACATCCTCTTTTCCGTGAATGATCACACGCTGAGCCGTTAAGGTCTTGGGGTCAAAGCCACCAAGGGTATGAAAACGTACAAAGCCATTATCGTCAATGTGGGTGACGATGAAGCCAATTTCATCCATGTGAGCGGCTACCATGACTTTCTTACCCTTTGGGTTATTAGACCCTCTCTTGATCGTGACAACATTACCCATGTTATCCACAGACACTTCATCCACCAAGGCACTTACCTCCTGAATGACAAGGTCACGAACGCGCTTTTCAAAGCCTGGCGCCCCAGCAATTTCACAGATAGATTTTAAGCGAGAAACATTAATACTCATAGCTAAAGAGGTTATGCCACGAATATAGAAGGAATGTGAATCAAGAAGAAATGAGTACTATAAATCTTCAGCCACAGTAAAGACAACCGTAAGGCTGTATATACCTGGTGCATAATTTATGCCTGGTGTGAGCTTATAACTCACGCGAAATTTATGGGTAAAGGGATCGGCTATCGGATCACCTGGGTCATTGGTACCTACACCGGTGCCAATGGAAATATCATTTGCGTTTGAGCCGATAAGATAGGTTGGAGTGGCAATGTCTTGAAGTGGAAAAAAGGCAGATTGCTGCGAGGTACGACCAGGGCTATCAGCACGTATCTCGAGAATACTTACCGGAATAGCGTTAGTACCCGCACTAGAGTAGGTCTCAATTAAGTCCCATTGGCCTACAGTAAACGTTTCAGTACCTACATATAAGTCCCAGTCAACAGTTGTGTCTATGGTGAATTCTGTCGCATTACCCAGAACTACTCCACTCGTGTATTGGCGAATAGTATTAAAGGTGAAGGACAGATCAGTTCCTTTGGTAATCTCCAGATTTAATGTCTGCGCGGAGATGCCAAATGAAACTGCTATATGCAAGACCGTTAATAACATAATTGGTCGCAGCATGTTTAAAGTTATAAAAATAAAAAGAGGTAACAATAATGTTACCCCTTTTACCAATCAACATAAATCGAACTAACTTATTTACTACGTATTAGTAAAAGTTATTTTATTAAATATTCTATTCTAAATCTTAAAGATCTTCTGCCAAAGTATAGATAAGATTCATTCCGTAGTATCCGGCCTGATAAGTATCTAATCCAGGAGAAAGTCTGTAGTCAACTCTGAACTGGTGAGTGTTAGGAGAAGTCAGGTAAGTACCTGCTGCACCTGGAGTGTCACCCGCATCAACGATACCACCGTCACCAATAATAGCAAGGTTGTCAGTACCAGTTAGTGCAGTAAATCCACTACCAATTAAAGAGTTACCAGCAGCATCAATAGCTCTGATTCCAATAATACTTGAAGGAACAGAAGGGCTACCAGCTAAAGAGTAAGTAGTGAATTGTTCCCAAGTCGCTGTCTCAGCATTTACGTGTAAATCCCAAGGTACAGTAGACTCAACTCTCAATTCAGTTACGTTCGTCTTAGTAATACCATCCACATACTGAGGAATAGTACTGAAGATGAAATCCACGTTAGGATCCGTCAATAAAGTCAAATCAAGAACACCTTGAAGCTCCAAAGAAACGTAAACGTTCTCGTTGTCTGTAGGAAGCTGAGCAAATGCGCTTGAGCTTAATGTGAAGGAAGCAACAGCAACTACTGCTAACATCCTAAGTTTAAATACATTTTTCATAATAATAATGTTTAGGTTAAAAGTTTCGACATGTGAATATATGGACTTATTTTCATATATAAAAACATTCAGCAAAAAAAACTGTTCTTTTTTTCTCTGACTGCCTTATAATCAAGTAAATAAGCTTCATTCGATCAATTGCCATTTATTGTTATTAATGTTGATTTCCTTTTTGTGGTACTAGTATTTCCATTTCTGCTGCCTCAACTTCTTCCCTATTACCATAGTCCATCACAGCCAGCACGGAGTAGCGCCCTGGTTTGATTCGGTCTGGAATAGAAAAGATGGTATTACGGATTCCCGCAGGTAGCATTGTAAATCCTTTTGTTGTTATTCGTTCTGTCTGCCCTGTACTCAGACTGGTCAATTCTATATATGAGTTACATCGCAAGAAGGTCTCTCCTGCATTCTTCATCTCAATTGTAAATAAGTCTTCGGTATAGTCGAGCGAAAGTATTTCTCCTTTTGACTCGGTAACCATTGGTGGTGTTTGGAATACATACACTCCAAATCGATAAGATTGATTTACTCTAACCGTTAAGGTCTCTCCATCCTTACCTTCTATTTCCGGAGGTGCCAACCTTACATAGGCAACCGCCCACCTCGCTAGCAATGCCGATGAATCTGCTGGTACATCCATAAGGATAGTTACATCCTGAGATTCACCTGGACCTAATTGGAATACAGAAGGTGTCGCACTAAGCCAGTCAGCACAACTACGGCTGACTTCTCCTTTTGCCATAAACTCACTCTTACCTTGAAGTGTGGCTTTAAAATCACCGAAGTTTATTTGAAACCCTTGCATTTCATTCGAACTGTTTGTAACAGTTATCCTTCCTCTAGCCGAAGCACCAGGAGCAACCTTGAAGTTAATTCGCGTAGGAGAAGTAGATATCTTTTGCCCGAAAGCATCTATACCTGTACTTAACATTACGAGTAGCATGAACCCTAAACTTCTCACCACATTCAATAAAACATTAGACCTTGACATACTTGAATTAATTATTATCAAACTTTTTAATATTTATTCTTCGATTCTTTTCTATCAAATAGAATGTCAATTGATAATTGGCATTCGAGTTATTGATTTCCAAAGCGTAATTATCCTGAGCAAACTGCAATCTCTTGTCTATCCCTGCCCCACTAGCTCTGATACTATACTTTCCAAATGGAACGAAAATCCTGAATTCACCTGACGAATCTGTGAGCCCTGAATAAACCCTTTCATCTTCGCCAACTGCAGAGATTCTAATCTCATCTAAGTCTACCTCTTCTACTAAAGCAGAGTACGTAGCCTTCTGTACAATTACTTTACCATTTATTTGCACTCCTCTAGTCAAAGGGATAAAAACGGTTTCATCCTTTGCCAATACTAATGGTGTGTCATCAGGATTAAACCAACCCTCCGAATCTCCCAATACTTGCGACTCTATACTATAGCTTCCCATATTAAGGTTTTCGAATAGTGCAGAACCGGTCGCTCCGGTTATGGCTGATTTACCATTTACTTTTATTAATACATTCTGAACAAAGTCTTCACCGCTGTCTCTAATGCCATTTCCATCCAGATCCTTAAACACGGCTACCTTGATCTTGTAACTCTTCACTCCTGGTCTTCTAAACGCAAAGTCCTTTTTGACACCAATCCTCAAGAAGAAATTAGACTGCTTGAAAGTGGTCAGAACACCATCTATACCTTGTTGCGCATTAAGGGAAGTCAATGGGCTCTCTCCCTGGTTAATCATTAGCAACTCGGTTCCTAGTGTGAAGGTATATCCGCTCTTGGCATAGTAAGACAGATCTTGAGAAGCTGTAACCCTCCATCTAGCAAGTACAGATTCGTAAGACGAATTAAATCTTGGGCGAATAGAAAGGCCAATTTTCCTGAAATACATTGTGGCAAATGCAGAGATAAATACAGATTGAGGGTTCAATCCGTCATTCACTATTCTGAAGTTATCCGTTATTGAGGCAGGCCCATAGTTATATCTTACTACGGCATTCAGGTTTTTATACTTCAAACGATTCTCCCATTGAGCCACCAAATAAGGATCGATATCTTCGTGACCTGGAACTTTCGAGAACCCAGCAAAGAATTTTGAAAACAATCTAAAATCTCTGCGCTTCCCTCCAGAAGAATAACTCAAACCAGCACCTGAATTCTGAATACGCAAGCCTAGCAGCTGCTCATCAGAATATCTCGGAAATAATCTAACAGTCCCGTAATCTGTTCTCCATTCATACTGAAGTTCGTAGATGTTTCTCTTTCTTAAATCATTGTCAAACCTAAAGCCTCTAATAAAAGATATAGGTCTAGATTCATTAATTGCTGCTCTTAAGCTTACCGAACGATTGCCCTTTAGGGTATACCTTAAATTGACATTACCTGACTTAGTACCGCGTTGAAGGGCTAAAAACGATCCTGAACTATAATTACCTGTCATCGCTACATTCAGCTTGCCTACGCGACCACCGTAACGTAATTCTGCTCCGTACCCTGAGACCTCGAAGACACTATCAGGATCGAAAGTATCCGTTTCATTACTGATACCCGCTGCAATACCAATGTTGTGATACTTAGAAATTCTATGGTCAATTTTCAATCGGTAGAGGTCACCATCTTTGAAATTAAATTCATCTTTCCGGTTAACCATTTGAACCTCAATGTTTGAGTTCCTCTTTACTCTATAACCAAGACGTGCCCCATAGAACTGTAGGTTATTTGCTGATAACCTGCCACTTCGGTTAGAATTACCAACATATATAGCACCCACTTCAAATTTTCCTAGTCTGGCCTGAGCTTTAACACCCTCACCATTTAATAGGAGTCCCATATTCTCTCCTATATTACCAGCAGCTACCAAAAGCTTAGGTGAAGCATATTGAATGAATCTATTAGATGGTAAGAAATCAGTACCAGAGATAACATTACTTGTTATGATGGACTGATAGTTATATCGTACATGACGCTGTCTACCCAAGTCGGCCTCTCCTTTGAAGTCCAGGGTAAAATTGGTAAAGTTAGAAAGGAGGTTGTAGGAATTAAGCTCTACAGTGAGCGGAATGATTGAGCTTCCTTTGTCATTATCAAACTTGACTGACTCACTTAACTTGACAAAGTCTACCCTTCTACCTTTAACTTGTTTCTTGTTTTCTGGATTTGCAGCCTGAATCTGAAGTCTAAACAACCGCTTTTCATCCAGATTACTGTTTTGATCATCAGGTCGATCAGTAAAGAAGTATCCCTTTTCCTTTCGGTCTAACACCTTAACCTTTACAACAAAGGAAGTATCTATACCAACCGGAAGGGTAACTAAAGTAGTGTTGTCTCTGAATGCACTACCATTCTCATCCAATACTTGGAGCTTGACATCAGGTGTAAAGGTTACACGTAGATCTTCAACGGCATTACCATTATTCTGTAACCTGACTCTAACGCTGGAACTATCAGAATCATTAGGGAATACCACCTGACGATCACTTACAGAGAGCTTCCATGCCGAAATCTTCTTTATCTCAAGAGTCCAAGGGGTTGAGGCTAGTGCATTACCAAACTCTGAATAGGCTGTAGCACTTATAAAGTAGTTTACATTCCCTGCCGTTTCCCTAGAAGGCACTAACCTTATAGGTATAAACATTGAATCCTTAGCAGCAACGGTATGAAGTTTATTAACATCATTAATCACTCTCCATCCCTGTGGGGATGCCAAGTCGACACTAAAACGAATGGGTTTGGAAGTATTATTGACAGCTTTCACTACGTTGCTGACCACTTCATCATCAACAGACGCAGTCTCGCTCGACTTTAAAAAGTCGAGTCTAAAGCCAGTGTTGAGCACATTAGATTGGGCGTTCACCTGTGAAATGGTGAGAAATCCAATTAATGCACCAATCACAGTCACGGAGAGAAATCTCCAGAGGCTGGGAAGACGCGTAGTCAAAATAAGTTAGTCCTTTGATGTTAGGTATTTCAAATATATGTAATAACTAACGATTTCACACAATTTGTAAACAGCTATTTCCGTTGCTCCAAGCACTTTTTCCAGACATTTGAGTCAAAAGCTTATGCAAGAGACAAAATTTTACATGTATAAAAAGATGAATCTTGATGCAATAATCGTTCTGCAAACTCTTGAAAGGACAAAATATTAGTCTGTAATCAGGCTTCTGGCCAAACTTTTGACTTCTATGAGATACTTGAGAAATTAGCGGGCACTGCAAATGAAAAGAGCTCCTGATCAGGAGCTCTAGTGCGCACGAGAGGAGTCGAACCTCCACGCAAGTTAATGCACCACCCCCTCAAGGTGGCGTGTCTACCAATTCCACCACGTGCGCATGAAATTGAGGTTGGCAAAAGTAAAGAAGAATTGAGCTATTTCAAATAACAAACACTCACCTTTAATCAATTCATCTTTGTTTAGGGTCAAACAGTTTTCTAGATTTAAATTTTACGACACTCAAATGAATAAACTCAACAAGACAACACTACTCGGAATCATTTTTGTCACCATCGGATTGGTCTTCGCGATGAGTAACTTCAATATTATTCCGTGGCATGTAAGACGTTACATCTTCCAATGGGAGAATATACTCATGCTGATTGGCCTGTTCCTAATTTTGGCTGATGAAAACAAACGAGTGGGAGGAATACTTCTTGCTCTAGGCTTCATACTCGTAATCGATGATTGGTTCTACATAAATATATCTATCTGGGATCTATGGCCTCTAGTATTCATCATTGTTGGTATTACCATTATTAGAAGAAAAACACCAACCACTTCTGATATGAATTTGGGGAATGAAGAAGAAAAAGATTTGATTGACGATACGGCAATTTTCAGCGGAGGCGACAAAGTAATTACAAGCCGAAATTTTAGAGGGGGAAACCTCACTGCCATTTTTGGTGGATCGAACATTGACCTGACCACCTCAAAACTATCTTCTGACTCAGCAAACATCGAGATATTCTATCTCTTTGGCGGATCCAAAATTAGAGTTCCTCAGGATTGGAATGTGGAACTGAAGGTGACTAGCATATTCGGAGCCATGACGGATAAGCGCGTATTAAAAGATAATGGTGAAAATACCGAAAAGCTTTACATCCGGGGATTGGTTGTCTTTGGAGGGGCAGAAATCAATAACTAATAGTACCTACCATGAAGAAGTTCTTAGGCATCTTACTTTTGACTTTAGCATTTAATGCCGAAGCACAGGACAGAATCACCGGACGTAAGTTCGCGACTAGGTCAGAAGTCATTGCTCAACATGGCATGGCGGCTACCAGTCAGCCATTAGCTACACAAGTGGCATTAGATGTTCTTAAGAAAGGCGGTAATGCCATTGATGCGGCAATTGCCGCCAATGCAGTACTTGGACTTGTAGAACCCACTGGAAATGGAATTGGCGGAGACCTCTTTGCTATAGTCTGGGATGCTCAGACACAAAAACTTCACGGACTAAATGCCTCTGGACGTTCCCCCTATAGTCTTACACTAGACTACTTTAAAAGTAACGGTTACGAAAAAATCCCTTCACATGGACCGCTCCCTGTCTCTGTTCCAGGTGCAGTAGACGGATGGTTTGAATTACATGGAAAGTTTGGCTCTATGGATATGCAGGAAATTTTGCAACCTGCCATCGACTACGCTAATAATGGCTTTCCTGTCAGTGAACTGATCGCTTGGTACATGGAAAAGGGTGCCGATAACCTCAAAAGATTTCCAGGTTTCAAGGAAGTCTACATGCCCAATGGCAGCACTCCGAAAAAAGGCGAGGTCTTCAAAAACCCAGCTTTAGCAAACACTCTTAACAAAATTGCCAAAGGCGGTCGCGATGCATTTTATAAAGGAGCAGTTGCCAAGACCATTGCTGACTATATGGAACAGCTTGGTGGCTTCCTATCCGAAAAAGATCTAGCGGATCATACTTCTGAATGGGTAGAACCTGTATCAGTTAACTATCGCGGGTACGATGTTTGGGAGCTTCCCCCTAATGGCCAGGGAATTGCTGCCTTACAGCAACTCAAAATATTAGAGGGCTACGACCTGAAATCTATGGGTTTCGGTAGTGCCGAATACATTCACACTTTTACGGAAGCTAAAAAACTCGCTTTTGAAGATAGAGCCAAGTTCTATGCCGATATGGACTTCTACAAGACCCCTATCGATTGGTTGATCTCAGAAGACTATGCAGTAGAGCGAAGAAAACTCATCAATCCTAACCAAGCAGCACGATCGGTTCCAGCTGGTCAATTAAAGGATGGCGACACCATCTATATGACTGTGGCTGATAAAGATGGAAATATGGTTTCCCTTATTCAAAGTAACTACAGAGGAATGGGCTCAGGAATGACACCTCCAGGCCTCGGTTTTATTCTACAAGATCGTGGAGAATTATTCTCTCTGGAAGAAGGACACGCGAATGTTTATGAGCCCCATAAAAGACCTTTCCATACAATCATTCCAGCCTTTATAACAAAAGACGGCAAACCATGGGTAAGCTTTGGCCTGATGGGTGGAGCAACGCAACCTCAAGGTCATACGCAAATCGTGATTAACCTGATTGACTTCGGAATGAACTTACAGGAAGCAGGTGATGCTCCACGAATTCTACACACGGGATCTTCCCAGCCTACAGGAGAAGTCATGACCAGTGGAGGAACCTTGCAACTAGAAAGCGGCATTGACTATGAAGTAATCCGAAAGCTAGTCTTGATGGGGCACAAGATGTCTTGGAATGTGGGCAGTTATGGCGGTTATCAAGCCATTATGTGGGACGATAAAAACAAGGTTTACTATGGTGCTTCAGAGTCTAGGAAAGATGGTCAGGCAGCTGGGTATTAACTCAAAGATGCTAGTCTCCTAAAAGGGACTCTGATAAAAGGTTAATCAAAACTCATCCCTAATTCAGAGTCCTCTGCGAGAGACTCTGATAGCGGTTGATTGAGTTATCAGTATTTATGATTCAAACCCAATCAAATAAAAGGACTCCCAAATACTCTCCAAGATTACTATCTTGATTAGACTACAATCTAATCATTATGAAAAACCTCTACTTTTTAACCCTAGTCTGCCTCAGCATTTCATGCACCAAAGCGCAAGAAGCCGACTTCGCCTTCACCCATGTGAACCTAATTACAATGGAGTCAGAGACAGTTCTACCCAACCAAACTGTCTTAATCAAAGAAGGGAAAATCATTACCATCGGTAGTTCAGACGATATTTCGACAGACCAAACAGATACCGTTGTCGATGGCACAGGCAAATACTTAATGCCAGGCTTGGCCGAGATGCATGCCCATATCCCAGGCAATAGAGACATGGATTTACTACAAGAAACCCTCTTTCTATATCTGTCTAATGGTATCACAACCATACGGGGAATGCTAGGCCAACCTTACCACATTGAGCTTAGGGATAAGGTCCTCTCTGGTGAAATTCTCGGTCCAAGGATTTATACTTCCGGGCCTTCAATCAATGGCAATTCTGTGAGGAGTGTTGAAGAAGCACAAACAAAAGTTAGGGCACAAAAAGAAGCTGGTTATGATTTCTTAAAAATGCATCCGGGTCTAACCCGAGAGAATTTTGATGCGGTAGTGGCTACAGCCAATGAGGTGGGAATTCCTTTCGCTGGGCACGTAAGCACGGGAGTAGGTGTAAGAAGAGCCCTTGAGGCAAAGTATGCTTCCATAGATCATGTGGATGGCTATATCGAAGGCATGGTACCATCTTCAATTCGAGTCAATCCAAATGCAAATGGCTTTTTCGGTGTCAATTTCACTGATATCGTGGACACAGACATCAGCAGTCAACTTGTCAAGCTCACTTTAGAAAATGATGTTTGGATAGTGCCAACCCAAGCTATGATGGAACGATGGATTGGTCCAGAAGATCCAGAGATCATTGCAAAAAATGAGGAGATGAAATATATGAACCCCAGAACCTTAGACAACTGGGTTCGGACTAAGAAAGGCATTATTGGAGCTCCAAATTATAAAGGAGACCAAGCCTTGAAGTTCAATCAAATCAGAAGAGATATTATAAAAGAAATGCACGAATCTGGTGTGAAAATCCTTCTAGGATCAGATGCGCCACAAGTGTTTAATGTACCAGGTTTCTCGATCCATCGGGAACTTGACGCCATGGTAAGAAGCGGTTTGACGCCATACGAAGCCTTGTATGCAGGAACTGTAAACCCTGCCCAATTCTTTAATGATCAAGGAAAATATGGAACAATAGTTACTGGGGCTGATGCTGACTTGATTCTAGTGAACCAAAACCCCTTTGACAACATTGCTAATCTGCGTCAACAATCTGGGGTGATGGTCAGAGGCCAATGGCTTTCGGCCGAACAAATAACTCAGAGGTTAGCGAAAATCGCGGAGCAGTATAAGAACTAATATGCCTTTTCTAAAAAAGTATCCGTCCCTATTCTTATTCATCTCTCAAAGCATTCACAGGGTTTCCATTGGCTGCATTAAATGACTTGAAGCTTACTGTAACAAAGGCCACAATAGAAATCACCAATCCACCTAAGACAAATATTTCGACACCAATATTGGTTTGATAAGCAAAGCTCTTAAGCCATTCTTGCATTAGGTAATACCCAAGTGGAAAAGCCAGAATAATCGAAGCGAGTATCAGTTTAGCATAGTCTTTTGCGAGCAACAAAACGAGCTTTTTGGCTGAAGCGCCTAAAACCTTTCTGATGCCAATTTCTTTTTTCGCTTGTTCGGTAGTGAATGAAACCAATCCGAAGAGCCCAAGGCAAGCCACAAAGATTGCAAGGCCCGCAAAACCTATAAACACTGTATTGAATTGCTGATCAGCCTTATACTGGCGATCAAACTGCTCATCTAAAAAGAAAAAGTCAAAGGGATTGTCAGGATAAATCTCATCCCAGGCACTTTCAACTTTAGAAAGGACACCTGCATAATCACTCGAGCTGATTTTGGCAGCATAGTATGCTGCTTGACGCCTGCGATTGTAGAAGAAAATAACGGGGTCTAGGTCATCCTTCACTGTTGCTTGGTGATAATTGCCTACCACACCCACAATAGTTGCTTCATTGGGACGGTTTGGATTGATCTTCTCTCCTAGCGCTTCTTCAGGGCTAGCAAAACCTAAATGCTTTACAGCAATCGCGTTTAATACCACCGCTGCTGTATCAGTAAGCATATCTTTCGAAAAAGATCTTCCGGCAATCAGTTCCACCTCAAATAGCTTAACGAATTCATCGTCAATACCGACTCTATAACAATCCCTGAATTCCTCTGGGTAATACTTAGAATTAAAGCCGCTTATCGCAAAATTCTCGATACCAGGGACACTGCTAGACATTGTAAACCCATCCAATTCCGGCATTTGCTCAAGCTCGTTTCTGAAGACCTGAACTCTGTTTTGAAGGTCATCATTGCTTGTTCCAGACGAAGGTGCTTGTAAAACCAATGTTTGGTCAATGTCAATACCCAAATCATAGCTACGCATATAATTGAGTTGCTTGATGACCAAAAAAGTGCCTAGAATCAAGGTGATTGAAGCAGTGAATTGAAACACCACTAGTATTTGTCTAAAGCCAAATTTCTTCTTGCCGCTGCCCAAACCACCTTTGAGCACTGTCACCGGATTAAAGGAGGTAAGTACAAGCGCAGGGTAAAGGCCTGAACATATCGTTCCGACTAGTATTAGAGCCAAAAGGCCGCCTAATATCATGGGGCCAAACAAAAGGGATTGCTCTAAGCTAATATCCATGGCACTATTGATCACTGGTCTGAGCAACCAAACCAAAAAGAGCGAGGCCAAAACAGCAAAGAGGTTATACAGAAAAGACTCAACTAAGAATTGAATCAAGAGATTAGACTCGCCTGCCCCGATGACCTTTCGAACACCCACTTCTTTCGCGCGCTTGATGGCCCGAGCAGTTGCTAGATTGATGTAGTTGACCCATGCAATAATTAGTATTAGACCTGCTATGACAACTAGAAAATAAATCTGCTGTCCGCCACCGTTCTGTCCCATATCCCAACTGAGCCCAACCGAACCCAAATGGATATCTCCAATTTGTTGCGACCACATTTCTTCCCGAACACCTCGTTGTTCGAAGAAGTCGGCCTTTTTACCATCTAAATAAGTCGCCAGTTTAGCATCCAAACCATCTTGACTAACACCATCAGCAACTTTCACAAAAGTGTAGAAATCGTACCAGCCCCAATTACCAATAAAATCTTCATAACCATCCCAAGTACTCAATGAGGTAATGAGCTCAAATTGCATATGCGAATTCTCAGGAAAATCTTCGAATACACCTGAAACCTTCAATTCAGTTGTACCACGCCAAAAGATTGATTGTCCAATTGGGTTAGCGTTTCCGAAGTACCTCTTTGCCGTAGATTCAGACACTACAATCTGACTTGACTGGGACAAGACATTCTGGCGATCGCCATCAATAAGCTTGAAGCCGAACATATCAAAGAAGTTCTCATCTGCTAATACCGCCTTGTCTTCATTGTACCTTATCAGGGTACCATCCTCTTCCCTAACGCTATAAACTCCACCTCCAAAAGGCAAAATCCTTGTAGACATCTCCACCTCCGGTAAGTCAGTAAGTAAGTTCGGAGATACAGCGGCATAGACAGGTGCGCTTTTCGTTTTTAATTCCCCTTGTCCATACATATCCATGACCACTCGATATGTATCTGCTGCTTTAGGGTGAAAATTATCATAAGTTACTTCCTCCAGCACGTGAACACTGATAAGCAGACAGGCTGTAATGCCCACAATGAGTCCTGATAAATTGATGAAACTATAGCCTTTTTGTTTTCTAAAATTTCTAAGGCTAACGAGCATGTAATTTTTAAGCATAGCGATTTGATTTGAGTTATATGACCTTTTGCCAAATGATGAGGGCCTGAAAAACCGAACCACATCCCAAGCAAACCACCATTTGGCTTTGGTGACACCTACTTCTGACTGTCTATAGTAAAATGCTTCCAGCAAGTCTCCTTGAATTTCATCCAGGAGACTGTTCGCACAGTACCATTGTAAAAAGCGGTTAACCCAATATGGTGGTTCGTTTCTTTTCATTCCATTCTCAAGCTATCAATAGGATTACTTTTTAGAACACGAGAAGCCCCTAAATAGATAATCACCATAATCAATAATAAGATTAAGGTGAGGACTCCACTAAATACTAAGGGGTTCAATTCTATGTGATAAGCAAAATTCTCTAACCATCCATTGGCAAAATAAACGGTGGTTGGAATTCCAATCATTGCCGCAATTACCAACAGCACAAAGAATTGTCTAGACAGGATATAATATAGCTGTAAGGTGTCTGCACCAAGTACCTTTCTGATACTTAATTCTTTCAATCTACCTGTAATTGACATACCCACTATTCCTAAAAGTCCCAGTATGGCCAGTCCTAAGGCCCAAATTGTGGCATATTTCACAATGGTAAACCAACGCATTTCTGCTTGATACTGCCCTTCAATATCCTCATTCATAAAAGCATAACTATAAGGAGAATCTGGCGCTACCTCGTACCAAGACTCTTCTAAAAACTGAAGTAATTCTGAGTCTGGAGCTCCATTGGTTTTTATCAGAAAGTTGTAAAAAGACTTTTTCGAACTAGATAATAGCAAAACCACTGGTTTAAGCTGGTTGGCTAAAGACTGAAAATGAAAATCATTTGCCACCCCTATGATTTTCGGATTGGTCAAGCCCATGTTTTTAAAGTCCGTTAGATTGTCTTCAAGTTGAAAATCTCCAGCAACCTTCTCTAGAAAGGTTTCATTGACGATGATGCTATTACTATCGGCACTTGATAATTCGTTGAAGTTTCGACCCGCTAGTATATCAATGCCTAAAACATCAAAGAATGAGGGTTCTACAAAGAATACTGAATAATTAAATTCAGTCCCGTCAGGTTTCTCATAAACAGATGAAAAACCGCCCCTTCCAAAAGATGAGCTCATGCCTGTCCAACTGTCTATCTTAGGGTTTCCAGCCAATACATTCTCAAATACCTTCATCCTTTCAGGCTCAGCCTTCATGGTATTCTCAAGGACAATCACATTTGTATTATCATACCCTAGGTCTTGGCCCTTGAAAAAATCGATCTGTTGAAATACGATTATTGCTCCAAGGAGAAGCATAACCGAAAGACTGAATTGAGTAGTAATGAGGCTTTTAGTAAATAGATTTGCACCTCCTAGCTTCATTTTCTTTTTGAAGAAGTCCAGGACCTTTACCCCAGATAATATCAATGCAGGATAGGTTCCAGCCCCCAAGCCAGTAATTAGGGCAATGAGGGGTAAAGTAATAAGCAGTCTAGTGTTTAAGAGATCATTTGCGACAAAGCTCTTTTCTGCCAAGGTGTTGAATGCAGGAAGCAAAAGAAACACCAGGCCAACACTTAAAGCCATCGCTAGAAAACTCATAGTAATTGCCTCAACCCAAAACTGAATGATCAATTGTGGTTTCTTAGCGCCTACTACTTTTCTTACCGCTACTTCTTTTCCCCTCATGGTAGCTCGTCCAATAGAGAGGATCGTAAAATTGGCACAACCGATAAGTAAGATTATCGCGGCTATACCGGATAAGATATATGAATTCATAGGGTCGCTAGTAGAGAATGTGCTACCAACATCCGAAGCCATATGCACATCACTCAATGGCTGCAACCAATAATTCTGATAGTCGCCTTTATAGGTTTTGCTTTCTTCTGCTTCTCTGGTCAGATATTTTTTCCAGTAATCCTTAACCTTGTCATTAAGCGTGGCAACATTCACATTGTCTGATAGTTCTACATATATCTCATCTATCCTAACACCCCAACTATTACTCGCCCAACTATAATAACTCGTTTGGTCGTAGTTCATGACCACGTCAAACTGAAAACTCGAGTTAGATGGAACATTAGCAACCACGCCAGTGATTTGATATTTTTTAAAAATCTCATCATGCCGGATTTCTATGATCTTACCTAAGACGTCAATGGATTGAAAATATCTCATCGCAAGATCTTCGCTAACCACGACACTCTCCGAAAACTCCATTGCTGTATTTTCATTCCCAAGTAGAAGTGGGAAACTGAACGTCTTAAAAAATGAAGAATCCACCAAGAGCACATTTTCCTCTTGGGTATTTCCATCACTTCTCAAATACCTTTTGCCTTTTGATACCCTAGAAACAGCATCTATTTCCGAAAAGTCTGCGACCAATTGTTCAGCTAGCGGAAGCGGTTGACTAGCGTCAGTATAATCATAACTGCCATCTGGCAAGTATCTGTCGGTCACAAGCCGGTATATGGAGTCGTTCTTCTCGTGAAAGTCATCAAATGAGAATTCATCTGCCACGAAAAAGGAAATCAACGTTACGGCAGTAATACCTAATGTTAGACTAATAATATTGATGAAGGACGCCCATTTCTTTCGTGAGATAATCCTTAGTGCAATTTTGATGTTGTTCTTAAGCATAGAAACGCTATTTGGGTTATTTGACTTCTTTTTAAATGAGGAGGGTCGGCAAAATTTTAAAACGTCCCAAACGAACCACCATTTGGCTTTCCGCCACCCTACTTCTTGTTTTCTATAGTAATAAGCCTCAAAAAGGTCACCTTGAATCTCATCTATCAAGCCATCGTCACAATACCACTCTAAGAATTGATTGGCCCATTTTGGAGGCAATTTTTCCCTCTCTCCACTAGACATTAAGCAGAAAAGTTAAGTTTGGGCATCATATCCCAAAGCTTCATTCTGTTTGACTGGATGTACTCTAATGTTGAAAGACCGACTTTAGTCACTTCAAAAATTCTTTTTCTCCGACCGCCACGTTCGGCAGTAGCCCCTCCCATTTTTGATTCAATGAGACCTTTCTTCTCTAACCTTTTCAAAACGGTATGCACAGCCGATATCGAGATACGATTATTCATATACTGTTTATAGGCCTCAGAAACGGTGTATCCATAGGCCTCATCTGGCATTACTGCTACAATAAGAAGAACGGTTTCTTCTAGGTTCCCCAAATTTTGATTCATATTTCTACAACTATTGTAGAACAAATAAAGAAAATCAAAATGATTATTACAACATTTGTAGAACTTATGGATTGGTTTAGTCTTCTGTTTCATTTATCAGAGTCCTCTTAGAGAGACTCTGAGTGTTGGATTGAGGGATTAGTCTCCAGGGTCCTCGAGTATTCCTAATCAGAGTCTCTTGCAAAGGACTCTGATAGTGTGTGGTAACTTTCTTAATCAGAGTCTCTCGCAGAGGACTCTGATCTGCAACTTAAATCACATCCATATAATGAGTGAGCTGGGCATTGACTCTGTTCAACTCATAAAAAGCTGCACTAGAATAAGGGTATTCGACCCAATCATCAACCAAATTCCATTTTCCACTCACAGGGTTGTGGTGCATATAATCGAGTTTTGTCTCCAGCATCTCTCTGCTAAAGCACTCCTTTGCTTCAAATGAGGGAATGAACACCTGATGCTTCTTACCCTTTGCCCTTTCTTTACTTCCTACCCCTTGAGTTAACTCTTTTAACAAACGGTGGTTATCATGTTCGTGCAACCGCTTTACAATATCATAAGCAAGAAATCTCTTTCCATTCGCCACTAATTGATTTAAGTTTTTCTTGCACTCTTCGTCAACGAAAATCAATCCATGAAAATGGTTTGGCATAATAACGTAGCCCAAAACGCTCGCCTTCTGGGAGTACAGGTAATCAAACCACTTCCCGAAAGCACTATAAGCCTTTGCTAAATCAATCAGAGGAAGCCATTTAAAGCATGTGAACGTAATGAAAAACACAGTATGCTTGGCCTCATGTAACCTGTGTGTGCTCATAATTGAATTTAATCATTAATCATCAGAGTCCTCTACGAGAGACTCTGATTGAGGGGGCTATCACAGAGTCCTCTGATTGAGGAGAGGGAGAAAGAACTATGTATTGGATGAGTCTTCCATTTCTACCATATTTAACTATGATTGAGATTGTTGATTTCAAACTTAAGTATGCCAATGACTTCAAAAAAATTGGTGAAGAGTGGATCAATGAATATATGCACCTGAAAGAGCCTGACATCTCTATTTTGAATGATCCTGAGGGCTCTATCATCAAAAAAGGTGGTTATATCTATATGGCAATTGAGGACAACAGAGCCATTGGTACATGTGCCTTAATCAAGAAGTCTGACAACAGGTGGGAGCTATGTAAACTAGGTATTTTGAAATCTCATCGAGGCCATGGGCTAGGCCGAAAGCTGTCACTCCGTATAATAGAACAAGCCAAAAACCTCGGCCTTGAGAACCTATACCTAGAGTCGAGTAGTAAACTGAAGCCAGCTATTTCCCTCTACCAAAAGCTTGGGTTTGTCGAGGATCAGTCATGTAATGAAGGAACATCCCAATGCGACATTAAGATGGTCCTTCATTTAAATACTTAATGCCCGAGTTCTAGAATCAAACCACCATTGACAACTATTCCTTCCAAAGGAGCCCAAACATCCAATGTCTCTGGAGTCATACTTGAGCCTAGGTTGATATTCTCAAACCTAGATTGACGTGTGTCTGTAAAATTTTCAAAGTTCAAGTAAACACTCACTTTCTTGAATTTCCTAAGGGCCATGAAGCCGACAATCCAGAAATCGTCCGTTTCGGAAAGATCGTTCCTCAATTGCTGACTGGTATAGTAAGCCTCTAAGCCAAGTCTCCACTTCCCTTCTTCCTCGTAAACCAAAACGGTACCAATGTTATGTTTAGCCGTTAGCGGCTTTTGATCATTCAGGTTTTCATATTCAAGGCGCGTGTCAATCAGCGCGTAGTTGAAAAAGAACTTGAAGTCTTTGTAGGTCAGCTTCATATTTGATTCAATTCCCCTAGAGCTCACTGGCCCACTCGCATTTTCAAAAAAGAAATTGTCAGCAGGATTTTCAGCCAGTACCAGTGGATCGTTCAATCGCGTATAAAAGAAAAGCTGATTCAAACTGAAAGTCCAGTCATTGCCAATTTCTGTCCGATAATTGATATCAAAATTACCACCATAAGATCGTTCTGCATCCAAATTCTCTAGGTTGAAGACATTAAGCCCTCTGAATGATAAACGTTCGGTGTCTTCGGTAAAGATGGTCGGTGTTTTATAACCCAAGCCTCCACTTAGCCGATAGGTAAAACTGGTATTCGGTTTATAGAAGAGTGCTACTCTTGGTAGGGCAAACCATCCATAATCATTATTTCTGTCTAATCGGAAGCCCGTTTCAATAGAGAAACGATCGGATAATTTGGATACTTGTTGTGCAAACAGTCCTCCCGTAACCTGGCTATAGCTTCTATCTGTACTGACCAACTCACCTTCCTTGAATTTATCTGAGTAAACATTGAGTCCCAAAACCCAGCTACTCATTTCATCGCCAAATGAATAGGTAGCCTCACTAAAAGTAGACCACTGCTCTCCATCGAAGGCATAATTGAATTGGTTGATACTCCTATCAAAATGTAAGAGACTGTTTTTGATAACCAACTCCTTATTGTCACCCCATCGACTGCTATAAGTGGCTTGGTAAGATAAGCGTCTAGTCGAATTCTCCTGAAGGTACTCGGTATTGCTTGGGCTTTCGGCATCAATGGCATTGAGGTTTCCACCTAGGCGATCCTCAAAGGTGCCATTCAGTGACAACCTCAATTTGCTATTGCTTGATGGATAATAAAAGAATGTAGGGTTTAGCGTAAGGCTCCGAACATCAGGTATTTCAGAAAAGTTATCTGAGTTGGGATCATAAGCGTTCTGCCTGTTCCCTGATGCAAAGAAGCTATAGCCAAACTTATCTCCTCTGCGAGCCGAAAAAGTATTCAGGGTAGTTCCACCAGCAGAAGTCTGATCCAGCATGATCTTCAGACGTGACTTTTCCTCGGGTTGAATACTCACAAGGTTTACTAGCCCTGCAATGGCGCCTCCTCCATAAAGTGTTGAGTTACTCCCTTTAATCACCTCTACCTGTTTTAGATCCAAAGGTGGAATCTGCATAATGCTTAGACCACCAGAAAACCCTCCAAACAAAGGAAAACCATCTTTTAGCAATTGGGTATATCGACCGTCAAGCCCTTGAATTCTAATACTCTGATTGGCCGAACTTGGCGATGTTACCTGCATTTGAATCCCCGTGCTTTCACGCAATAGCATGGCGATATTATCGGATCGCATTACTGCCTTTTCTTCCAGTTCTTCGGTGCCTAGGAATTCAATTCTGGTAGGAATATCTTCAATACTCCGAGAGTTACGAGTAGTTGTTACAATCACCTCTTCCATCTCTTCCTCTTCCATCTCCATAAGGATCAAAACAGGTTCTGGATTGGTAAGTGGTAGTTTGATGACTCTAGATTGAGCACCATAACCAACAAAGGAAAAGGTCACTTTCACTTCCGCTAAACCACTCGCCACACGCAATGTGGCTATACCGTTCTCATCGGCAATGTCACCATCGGTTGGACTCGTACTAGCCGTGGCACCAGCCAAGGGCTCATTCGTTTCTTTGTCTAAAATTTTGAATTTTACTATTTGTTGACCCAATACACCATGAGTCATGCTCAAGCACAAAAGTGCTGAGACTAATATTCGGATATGCATTTAAGCTTTGTTTTAAAAATGGATACTAATTCTGAAGGAGTGCGAATTAGATCTTGGGCGGTTGCCAAATGTCAATGGCTGGTGGATTATATGCGATTTCTTCCAATTTCAAATCATCCGTTGTGATAACTATTTTTTGAAACTCGAATGATTGCAATGCAATCGTGGTTATTGCGGTGCAACACATACATGAGCAGAAAGGCAAACAATCATCCGAATCGTCTGCTTCGTTTGCCTCATTTGAAGATTCACAAATCCCTTCAGATTCGCAGCCTGAATCCTTCCAGGCATCGGCACATGGTGCCATGCTCATCAGCAGTATGAAAATTGAAAGAATAGCAGCTATGCGTTGCATGAAGCAAAGATAAGTTCAAAACACTTGCAACAGGGCATCAAGTACCGGGAATCATTCCACATTGCTCATAAAAAATGGAAACCACCCAGGTTACCCCAGGTGGTCACACAAACACACACGACTCATCAGTAAACTGACGAGATTTTCTAATCTAAGAATTTCTTATGGAATGGCATCATTTTTTGGAGTAAACAGCCTCACCAAATTGACTGTATGTTCCATTTCTTTTCACATAGTCCTTCACCTCTATTTGGCTAGAACCAACGAGACGGTAAAACGTCTTACCTTCTTCCGTTTCCGGATCGCCCCATAGCACGGTAAGTTCATTCTCTTGTAGGCTATAGTCCAAGCCAAACATGACTCCTCTAGAGTCAAACCAATGGCCATTGTTTTTATCGGCACCCAACTTATAATAAGCCTTAGATTCCATACTTCGAGTTGTACCACTCTGGTCTTTAAATGAGTTACTGAATTGTAAATGGATAAATTGATCCGATAGTACCTTTTCCCAAGTCATAGTGAAAGTGGCAGGGGTACCAAACAGGTTACCACTTCCGACCCAATCTCCTTCTATCTGATCAAAAAATGAGCTATTAGTTTGAGCCCTTGTACTGAAGAAGGCTACACTCAAAACAAGTACAAATAACAATTGATGTCTTTTCATAAGTCTAAATTCTTATCCAATTGACGTCCAAAGAGTCCTATCGGGACAAACAAAATTGATCTTACACAATACAAACTAATTGTGCTAGCCTCCTATCTTTTCTTGTACACTTCCGCAGTGCAGCATCACATCTCCGAAATACGGATTATTCACTTCCATCTCAGCCGCCAGCCAGAATGCACCCTTATTATTGAAAGCCATTGGGCAGTACTGTTTGTATAAAACGGTGTCACTTCCTCTTCTTCTCAGCATATCATACATTTTCATGGATAACCCTTCAAAAGCTTTCCGCTGTGCTGCAACGTCATCATTGCTAGCAATCATTTGAAGGTCAGGAGTGAGCTGGTCATTCGTATTTACTTCCAAAAATTTAGTTGCAGCGGCCTTGGCTTTTGAAGCGTTAGTCGCAACTAGTGCGTCTTTTACGGCCAGATAGCTATCGACCAGATTTTTCTGATCACTGACTTGTTCCTTTTCGCTTTTGCTTCCACAAGCAGCTATCAATAGGGTAAAAACTGTGACAGTCAATAAATATTTGATTCTCATTTTTCTATTTGTATTAGTCATTTCTTTTCTCTTTAATTCTTATTGGTTACTAATAATGGATTCTACATTTCCGCAAGTGAGCATCACATCTCCGAAATATGGATTGACAATATTTTCTTCAAGGCTAACCCAAGTGGCTCCTTTATCATTATTAGCCATTGGGCAAAACTGTATATATAATGGATTCTCAAAAGATGTCCCGAATGATTCAATGGCATTGATCAAGGCCTTCGATAGATTGATGAAATTCAATCGTTGCTGATCGCGATCTCCCGTGTTGGTTATCAGAGCCAAACTTTCTTCCATAGGATTTAATAAATCCATCCAATGCATATGTGCTTCTCCTTTTGCTAAAGTCATGTCGACATTATCTAGTGCAGTTTTTACTTTAACTCCTGCCTTTCTGATTTTGGCTCCATCGCCTTCAACCATTAAGTCTTTCAAGGCAATGTATTCCTTAGATAAGTCTGTGAGCTGCTGCTGAAATTCCGGAGCCACATCCTCACTGTAGTCTTTCGCTGCAGACAGCTCGATCTCGACAAACTCATTTGTATTGTCCCGAATTGCAGGACTAGAGGTAGCCGTATTCATCATACTAATTTTACCTCTCAGCTGCGCTTCGGCATCTAGCGTAAAAGCACCGTTTGTCACTACTTCTTCACCTGCACTCAGGCCTTCATTGATAAAATATCTATCACCTACGGCATCGCCCAATACAACCTCTCTGAGTGAAAAACTCTGTTCGTTAGGCACTTTGACATAGACAATTGATCTTTTGCCTGTCCATAGCACAGCTGATTTTGGCACCGAAATACCTCCATCCTTATTCACAAAAATTCCTGTCGAGATAAACATCCCAGGTTTCAGGCTTCCTGATCTGTTTTCCAAGTCGGCCCTTACTTCTACAATTCTTGTTCTTGTGTTTACCTCTGGTGAGATAAAGGAGATCGTACCCAAATGGAACTTACCAGTGGCTTTATTCTCAAAATCAAAACGATCGCCTAGACGAATTCTCCCTAAATCCTTTTCATAGACTTCAAAAACCGCCCACACTTTTGACAAATCCGTGATTTCCATAAGCCCTCCTCCTTCTGGCAAATGATTTCCGGTATTGACTAATTTTTTGGTGATTACCCCATCATAGTCTGCGAGTAGGTCGAAGTTTCGCATGGGCTCCTTGGAAGTTTCGATCGTTCGAATCTGTTCCATGGTCAATTTCCAATGGTGAAGCTTTTTTCTGGCTGCTTCGAGCAAAATCGGGTTAGTCTCCTCAAGCTTTTTTGCCTCTATTAACTCTTCTTGGGCAGCAACTAACTCCGGGGAGTAAATGGATGCTATTTTCTCTCCCTTTTTGACCACATCACCTTCAAAGCTCTTATACAATGCCTCAACTCTTCCTTCAAAGTGAGTGGTTTGAATATTGACCCTACGATCATCCACCTTTACTTTTCCGTTCAGCCTTAACACATCATCTACCATTTCGCTACCTACAATCGTGGTCTGGATGCTGGCCAACTGCATGGCATTATTCGACATTTTTAAAATGGTCGGATCATCATCTACATCATCAGCAACTGGGATTAGATCCATTCCGCAGAAAGGGCATGCCCCGGGTTCTGATTGCCTTACTTGTGGATGCATGGAGCAAGTCCAGCTTCCGCTTTCATCAAGCTCATGTTGATGATTGTCGGCAATAGATTCTTTTGAACTACCACCCCCAAAGAATATCGCACCTAGTGCAACTCCAATCACGAGGGTAAGACCAATGGTCAGGAGGGTTGATCTATTTAATTTCATTTTGTATTTCGTTTAGGGTGGAACCCGTTAAGTATTCTTGCTTAAAAACTGCCTGCTGATAAAGCACGCCAGTTCGAACGTTTGCTAACTGCAGCTGTAAGAGCCTCTGCTGTGTTTCCAAGAGTTTCTCAAAATCTTGGTTGTTATTGGTGTACTCACTGATCAATACATTGAGCAAAACCTCTGTCTTTTTCATTTCGTCTGAATACAAAGCCAGGCTCTGAGAAGCTGCCTCTAATTCGTACTCAATACCGATCCAACTGTTCTTCAACTCATCTTCTAAAGCTGCCAACTCAAAGCCTTTTGCTTTCATCTTAAGGTCAGCTTCCTTCTGGACAGATCGATTCTTCTTACCAAAAATTGGTAGGCTAATATTTACTTGCGGAACGAGAATATCCTTGCCATTATCGGGAATGTTCACACCCTCTCGCTTAGCAATTAATCCGTAGTCAAGACCCAAACCGATATTTGGTTTACGTCCTAAATCAGCCAATACTTTTTCTTGTTCTAGTGCCGAAAGATTTGACTTGATGGCTCTCAACCTTGGTTGATCCTCCATAACTGCATCAAATTCGAAATCAACCTTTTCTTGTTTTAGGGTATCCGAGATCACGATGGGCATCTCACCATCTCGATGAAGCATGGTGTTGAAATCATGTTTGAGAGGCTTCTCCTTTAACCTGAGAAGCTCCAGTTCAGTCTTCGCCCGATCGATACTGATTTGTACCCGCACTAAATCAGCTAATGAGACAAGGTTTGCCTCATACTTAGTCTTAGTCACCGGCTCATAAGATCTGAGGATATCCAAATTCTCCTCCATGATCTGGATCTCCTTTTGTAATTCATACAGTGCCAGCCACTTGGACTTCACTTGTAGGAAGAGTTGATTTCTAGCCTCCTGAAACATCTCAAATTTGGCTTTAGCCAAACTGGCCGCTGCTTTCTCTCTCGCTTTTAAAGTCCCCATCCAGGGAAACATTTGCGATACGGAAAGCCTAAAGCGTTGTGGACCTACCCGCGTTTCCACCGGAGAAATAAAATAACCGAAGCTCAGGTTTGGATCGGGCAGTGCTCCTTGTTGGTTTACACGCTCTAGGGCAGCCAAATAAAGGTTGAACTTAGCCTTGAGAGTTGGATTTTCCCTTGCGGCTATCTCCAGATAATCGTTCAGCCCTGTTTGTGCTTGAACAGCGCTTGTGATTAGCAGAAATATGATCAATGATATAAATCGCCTCATTTTGATACTGTTTTAGCTAACCACAATTCGACCTTTCTGTCGTTTTTTAAGTTATCTACATGCCCCATTTCTGTCTCTTCATCATTGACAAAATGCATATGTAAATAGCTGCCATGATGGGTAAATACGCCTTCATGCTGATTAGAATAGAAACCTAAAATACTAGCTCCGGAGTAGCCCCCTTTTCCCTTGAGTCCAGCCGCTTTGTACGCATCATGGTTCTGAGCGGTAGCTTCCGCAGCATTAATGACATGCCATTCGATTTCTTCGAAATCTCCCTTCAATAAAAAAGGAAAGGCTTCATCCGTATTAATACCTCGCTTCTCTGCCTCACGAGCTACCAGGGCCTGCAGATCACTATTGTTTTCGATCATTCCCTCCAGACTTACCTTATGCCAATCCTTAACCTGAGTCATAACCAATAGCGTTGCTTTGTAGTCGAAGCTTCGATTAATTTTCAACTGGCCTTGTTTGGCTAGTCCATTGAGTGGTTTTCCATCCAAAATCAATATTTCACCCGAAAGACCTTCCAACGCACCTAGTGCATAGGTATTTGACTTTCCATTAAGGTCCATCAGGTTGGCATTGGCTTCGAGTTTCTGCTGCATCATGATTTCTCTTAAGATTCCAAAATGCTCAACCGAAGTACTTTGCTCAGCAGTTTCACAAGCCTGAAGCACACAGAACGTCAATAATATGAGTATAGACTTTTTCAATTTTCTGACTTTTTAAGATGAAACTTTAACTGTGTCTCTTTGTAGACCGCATAGAGCACTGGCACCACGAAAAGGGTGATCAAAGCGATCAGCATACCTCCGAATGAAGGGATCGCCATTGGTATCATTACATCCGATCCGCGGCCGGTTGAAGTGAGTATCGGGAGCAGCGCTAATAGCGTAGTAGCAGTTGTCATTAGACAAGGTCGTACCCTTCGCATTCCAGCTTCTATCACCAATTTTTTAATCTCTGATTTGTCCAACCCTTCCTTCTTATCAAATGACTGATTTAGATAAGTCGCCATCAGCACACCATCATCTGTAGCGATACCGAAGAGGGCTATAAACCCTACCCAAACCGCTACGCTCAGATTTACTGGGGCAATTTGAAATAGACCCCTCATATCAGTGCCGAAAAGAGAAAAGTCCATAAAACCACCACGACTATATAACCAGAGCATGAGAAAACCACCGCCAAAGGCAACTGCCACACTGCTAAATACCATCAAGGAAACGGCCATGGACTTAAACTGGAAGTACAAAATGAGCAGTATGATGACGAGCACTAATGGGATAACAAGACCCAGCCTTTTCTCTGCCCTCACTTGATTTTGATAGTTACCTGCAAACTCATAAGAGACGCCCGCTGGCAAAGTCAACTGTCCCTCAGCAATACGCTGATCAATCAATCTCTTGGCATCTTCAACAACCGAAGTCTCTGAGAAACCAACGAGCTTATCGAAGATGACATAACCGACAAGGAAGGTGTCTTCGCTCTTGATCATTTGTGGTCCTTGTTGGTACTTAATCTCCGCGAGATCTCCCAAAGGAATGTTTTGACCAGAAGCAACAGGAATAAGTATGTCTTTCAAGGACTCGGGATCGTCTCTTAATTCGCGCGGGTAGCGTACTCGAATACTGTATCGCTCACGCCCTTCAACAGTCTTCGATAATTCCATACCGCCAACACCTACTTGGATATATTCCTGAACCTTGGAAACACTCACACCATATCTTGCCAAGGCTTCACGGTTTAACTCGATAAGCAGGTAAGGCTTCCCTACAATTCGTTCGGCAAACACAGACTCTCTTTTTACCGAAGGCAACTCTTTAAGGATCGCTTCGAACTTGAGCCCAACGGATTCGATAGTCGCCAAATCCGGCCCCTTGACTTTAATACCCATAGGTGCTCTCATCCCCGTTTGCAGCATGACTAGCCTGGTTTCTATAGGCTGAAGCTTTGGAGCCGAAGTGACACCCGGCAACTTTGTCACTCTGACAATTTCATTCCAGATATCATCAGGCGACTTAATTTCATCTCGCCATTGCCTGAAGTAAGCGCCTCTTTTATCCAAGATTAAGTTGCCCGACTCATCTCTTAGGTACTCGCCATTCTCTTTTTTGAATCTTAATCGCTTTCCGTTCTGATCGGTGATATACTCACTCTTATAATTAATCAGATTCTCATACATGGAAATTGGTGCTGGGTCCAAGGCACTTTCGGTACGACCGAACTTGCCAACGACAGATTCAATTTCTGGAATGGCGGTCACAGCCATATCTAATAGTCGCAGTGTCTCTTTGTTTTGATCAACGCCAGCATGCGGCATTGAAGTGGGCATCAAAAGGAAAGCACCCTCACCCAATGAAGGCATAAACTCCTTGCCGATTCCAGGAAAGGAATGCGACAGACTAGAATAGGTTCGGTTCACCCGAACACCATCTCCAAAGGTCTTTGGGATAAAACCAAAAACTCTATCGAAGCCCAACCAAATCGTAAGACCCATGAGCACGATAAAAGAAGGAATCAACAAGAATTTCCATCTGTTTCTGAGGCACCAGTCAAGAATTCTAGGATAGAGCCTAATGAATAAGCTGAAGCCTCCTAAGGTTAAACCAATGATCAGGGCGACAAAGAGGAAATTCATGAACGCACTTGCCTCCACTCCTAACGGCATCCACTTATCACTGAGTAGAACGGCCACGCCAATGAGTATAATGATGACATCAGCATACTTCAGATAAGCTGAAATGGAGTTAACATGGGTCCTCAACAGATTGACCAGCCCTAAGCTTATCAGCACAAAGCCAGACAGGTTATATCCTAAAATCAGCACCCAAGTACCGAAAATGACCAAACCTATATTCAATAATGTCTTAAGCCATTTAGTCTTAGGCTTGAAACCGAAGAACCAATAGGCAAGGGTTGGAATGATGATCAACGCCACCACAATGGCTGCCAACAGTGCAAAAGTCTTTGTATAAGCCAGTGGCCTAAATAGCTTCCCTTCAGCTGCCTCCATGGTAAAGACAGGGATGAAACTAATTACCGTGGTCATTACAGCAGTAATAATAGCCCGAGCCACTTCCTTAGAGGCCTCAAAAATGAGAGTTGCTAAACTCTTATCTCCATTTTCTTTCAGGTGGCGTGTGATGTTTTCAGTAAGCACTATGCCTACATCCACCATTGTGCCGATCGCTATGGCAATACCTGAAAGGGCCACGATATTTGCATCGACACCGAAATAGCGCATGGCGATAAAGCACATTAACACCGCGATCGGCAAAAGAGATGAGATAAGGATTGATGCCCTCAGGTTAAGCAACATCACCAACACAACGATGATCGTGATGATCACTTCGAGTGTCAATGCTTCCTCAAGCGTTCCGATGGTCTCTTGAATTAGCTCGGTACGATCATAGAAAGGAATGATTGTCAACTTTGAAGCTGTTCCATCGGATAAATACTTGGTCGGCAATCCTTGACTGATTTCATCAATCTTAGCTTTGACATTATCGATCACTTCAATCGGATTGGCTCCGTATCGTGCAACTACCACTCCACCAACAGCCTCTGCACCAGACTTATCCAAAGCCCCTCTTCGTGAAGCTGGTCCAATAGATACCCGTGCCACATCCTTGATTCGGATAGATACATTATCGACAGTTTTTACAGGTGCCTGCTCTAAGTCTTCAAGGCTTTTGATATAGCCCAAACCTCGCACTAAGTACTCTGCTTGATTGACCTCCAAGGTTTTGGCACCAACATCCAAATTGCTCTCTTTGACGGCTTTAGTGATTTCGGCCAAGGTGACCCCATAGCTATCCATGGCCTTTGGATCAATATCCACTTGGTATTCCTTGACAAAACCGCCAATTGACGCAACTTCAGAAACCCCTTGAGCCGAAGCCAAGGCATACTTGATGGTATAGTCCTGAATGGTTCTGATTTCCTGTGGATCCCAACCTCCTGTTGGATTTCCATCCTCATCTCTACCTTCAATAGTATACCAGTAGATTTGTCCCAGAGCGGTTGCATCTGGTCCAAGGGCTGGTTGTACACCATCAGGTAGCAGGCCTTTCGGCAAGGCATTGAGTTTTTCCAGAATACGACTTCGACTCCAATAGAATTCTGTCGACTCCTCAAAAATGACATAGATAGATGAAACTCCGAAAATGGAGGAGCTCCTAATCGTTTTGACACCCGGAAGCCCCAATAGAGAAGACGTTAAGGGATAAGTAATCTGATCTTCAATATCTTGAGGCGAACGACCCGGCCATTCAGTGAAAACAATCTGTTGGTTCTCTCCAATGTCAGGAATGGCATCCACCGGTACAGGGTCGCTCGGCAAACCAGTCGACCATTGGAAAGGAGCCGTAATTAAGCCCCATCCAACCAGCAGTACCAGAAGAATAACCGTTACTAAACGGTTGTCCAAAAAGAATTTAATAAGTGTATTGATCATTAATCATGCTTTTACAATCCTATGTAAATGAAATAGCTCAGGAATGAGCAAAGAAGTCTATTCAGGTTGTCATGGACTGTAGAAAGGAATACCTCCAATCTAAATAGGAGATGCTTCTTTTCATTCAGGTTGACGAAACCGGAAGACTTCAGGATTGTATAGCAGCGGGTATTTTCAGGGAATGATAAAGTATGGTGAGATCAGGTGTGGGAATATCAGGCGGGCCTGTATTCTTAATCTCAACTTTATCTTGCTGACTTACCATTAAGGCTTCAAAATCAACAAAAGGAATCTCGAAAAGTAGATGATAAACTGCTGATGGTGCATCAGAAGAAACAGTAACCTGTTGATCATCTTCGACAATCTTCAGTGCCCATTCATCATCACAGCAGTCTTCCATACCTTCATGCATCTCCATAGACATGCCACACTTACTCTCTACTTTTTTGAAGAGAGAAGTCTCTTTGACCCTGTCCATACACAAATGCTGACCTACCAGAATACCAGAGGTAGTCATTAGGTAAATCATTGTGAATAATATGGTTGCTGTTCTTTTCAAGCTGTGCAAATATACGCAGTAATTATAAAATGGGTTCCGAAGGCCTCTTCGAGGCACCAAGCGACCCACTAATCATATGGTGAGATTGCTTCTATCGCAATGACGAGACCTTATGTCACTGCGAGGCACGAAGCAGTCTCCAAACATTAGTTACTCTTTACTTTTAACGCCTTGTTTTCCTTTTCCAAAGCCTTGATCTTCTCTCCTTGCGCCTTGACAGTTTTGTTTAGTTCAATCATATATAGGGTTAGCTCTTCCACTTTCTTTAGGAGTGTAGCATCCATATCACCTAAATCAAGTCCATCGGTCTCTACTTCTGTGGCTGAAGGAACTTCTGGCAGGTGTTGGTTCTTTTGGATATAGTCTTCTAGCTCATTCAAAGGCCTAAGCTTATAGGTCGAAGCAAACACATAATCTGGCCAATCCGCTCCGTTCGTAGAAACTCTTACTTTCTTGGCCAAAACTGTTCCATCGACTGAGAGTTTTTCGGTGGGGTTTGTCGTGCCAATTCCTACCTTGTCAGCTTTTTGAGATATCCCAAGTTGGCCACTAACATATAAAGAGGCAGCCCCGTTATACAATTGCCAAAAATTACTTCCTGTGGCAGCGTCTAGATCTATTACCCCTCCCGAGGCGGACAATCTATCACCATATATTCTATCATTGGAATGAATTTGGCCAACTACATCAAGCTTGTAGTTTGGAGAGGCAGTACCACCTATGCCAACATTTCCAGCAATAAAGTTTTTAGAGTTCAAATCGGACTGGTATATGCCCCATTTATTCGTGATAGTACCAGTAGGAGTTTTGAGATACAAACCATAATAGGTGGTAAGTGTCTTATTACCGGGAACTACGGCTTCCCCATACAAACTAGCACCAAAAGTGGTATTGGTTAAAGTATTCGAATCATTCGTGAACTCAACCAAGCCCTTCACTCCAATTAAGTTAGCACTGGTCGTACTGTAACCAGAATAAGTGTTCTTAGCAATACCCAAGACACCAATAGCTTGATAACCATAGCCACCAACTTTATTTCCCACACCAACAAGACCATAGTTGAAATTACTGCTAGAACCGTAGGATTTAGCCTCGAAATACCCTCCATACCTAGAAGGCCCGTTTTGACTACCTCCCATATTATTTAATACATAAGCTCCATATGTCTGATCCACAACGAACCCTGAAACACCTGTAAGTTGGATGTTCAAACCTTGCAGATAAGTTGTATTTATATTTTTTACTTCAAGAAGGCTAGTTGTAGGGTTCGTTACCCCTATACCAGCATTTCCAGTTGTAGGAAAAGTATTGGTTTGTGAATATGCTAGTGTAGCTAGGCAAAGGGACAAGAGTGTTATGGCTATCTTTTTCATGGTTGTGTTTATTTATCTTTTTTAAGCAGTTCAATTTCTTTTCTCATGTCGACAAGCATCTTTCTCAATTCGAGATTCTCCTCTTTTACTTCCTCCAAGCTAGCAGCTTGTGTCTTGAAGGTTTTATCTTGCTCGATTAAGTAGAGTGTCAGCTCCTCCACTTTCTTTAAGAGTGTAGCATCCATATCACCCAAATCAAGTCCATCAGTCTCTACCTCTTGGGCAGAAGGAACTTCTGGCAGGTGTTCGTTCTTTTTGATATAGTCCTCAAGCTCATTCAAAGGTCGAAGCTTATAAGTCGAAGCAAACACATAGTCTGGCCAATCAGCAGCTGCCACAGATACCCTAACTTTCTTTGCTAAAATGTTTCCATTTACAGAGAGCTTTTCGGTGGGTGAAGTCGTACCAATACCCAAATTGCCACTTTCATCCAATCTCATTTTCTCTGTCAGATTCAGGCTGTTGTGGGCCTTCGTCCAGAAAGTTAAAAAGCCTGTATTGGTACCTCCAGCGCGAGGCAAACCTATCCGTGCAACCTCAACTGTAGATTGTTTAGCACTTATTCTACCTACATCAACATACGAAGCGTCATTTCTAATGCTCATCAGCGACACTACCCCTGGTGTAGTGACTGAATTAAAAATTTCTAATTTTTCTGTGGGGGAGGTTGTACCAATACCTACATTTCCATTGACGAAGGCAAAATTTCCTGGTGAGTTATGAAAAGTGAAGTTCATTTGGTCAATGTTATGATTGAAACCAACCCATGCTCTATTTGCTTTGTCAGAATCTCCAAAAAACAAATACTGATCTCCAGTATTACCGGTTAACATTTGTAAAACACTCCTAGTGGTATTTTCTACGGTTATACCATTATTATCATAAGGAGTCCCTCCAGAGGAAGAAGGCGAGATATGCAGCCTTGAAAGAGGACTTACGGTACCCATACCAATATTGCCATTGTCTTGTATAAACATCTTAGCGTTTGTATCATTCGGAATATATGTGCCTCCTCCAGCCCAAATACCCACACCATAAATACCTGAGGCCGGGTTAGCCATTCCTATCCCTCGAAATCGTGAGCCATCATTGGTATGTTCGTAAAATGCTATTCTTGAGTTGAAATTCGAATTTGAGGTACCGAACGATAGCTTACTAAAAGGGCTTATTGTGCCTATACCAGCATTTCCAGTAGTCGGAAAAGTATTGGTTTGTGAAGATGCTAGTGTGACTAAGCAAAGGGTCAAAAGTGTTAGGGCTATCTTTTTCATAACGGTGGGTTAACAGAATAAACAACTATAAGATATTTTGATTTTAATTTCATCACTGAACAAAGAATAACATTCTTTTAAATACAAAATCCTCATTATTTAATTATAATATAATAATCAAATGATTCTACTACCGTTCAAACAAATTCTAAGAGATTCATGTTTTTATATTTGCAACAATGTTGCTAATGCACTAATGTTGCATTTATAAACTCAGAAAAAATACTCATGAAGACAATCAATAGCATCAAGTTCCTTTCGCTTCTAGCAATGGTCTTAGTTATGACCGCCTGCGGTTCTGACGATCCAGACCCTGTAAACGAAGAAGAATTAATCACAACGGTTCGAGTGACATTTACCAACGCTGCGGCTCCGACAGTAACGGCTACATTCACAGATTTAGATGGCCCAGGTGGGAATGATCCTGTATTGGAAAACCCTACACTTATGACTAACACTACTTATACAGTGGCCGTAGAATTCCTTAACGAGCAAGAAAGTCCTGCTGAAGATATTACGGTTGAGGTGTCAGAAGAAGACGATGAACACCAAGTATTCTTTGTAATTGGGACAGGACTTAATGCCACCTATGCTTACACTGATCAAGATGGTAATGGTAATCCACTTGGACTCGCTGGTACTTTTACCACAGCTGGCGCAGGTGCAGGTAACCTAACAGTGACTCTTATCCATGAGCCAGTGAAAACGGCTGCTGGTGTAAGCAGCGGTGATCCAACCAATGCTGATGGAGAGACTGACGTTGAAGTTACATTCAGCGTAACGGTTCAATAAGTTTTATTCAAAGGATTTGAAAAGGAGTGCAGTGCACTCCTTTTTTTATGCATGAAACCCAATTTGCATTCAATTCCGTATGTTAGGTGTTAAATGCTGAACATTCAAAACTTCAAAAAAGCCTACGGGAGTCAACTTATTCTGGAAATCCCATCGCTCAGCTTTTCCGAAGGTATTCATTGGGTCAAAGGAAAAAACGGATCAGGTAAATCCACTCTTTTCAATTGTCTGGCAGGTATCTCTCCCTTCGAAGGTAAAGTCGAGCTGAATGGATATAGTCTAAGTAAGCAACCCGTTTCTTACAAAAGACTCCTAAACTATAGTCAATCAGAGCCAACATTCCCGGAATTCTTAACAGGGAATGATCTCATCTCATATTTCGGACAATTGAAAGGTGCGACTCCAGCACAGGTAACCGAACTTTCACAACAGCTTTCCATTGAGAGTTTTTCCAATCAGCCAGTGGGAAATTATTCTAGTGGTATGCTGAAGAAACTCTCTTTGGTAATAGCATTTTTAGGAAATGCATCATGGATCATTCTTGACGAGCCCCTAATCACCTTAGACAAAGAAGCCCAAGAGGCACTGCTTAACTTGATCGCGGATAAAAGCAAAAAAGAAGTCTCCTTCATTCTTGCCACACATCAAGATTTCGAAAATCAGTTGATTGAGGCCGATCACACTTATGAGGTCAAAGACCAAGGGATTATTCGAGATCTATGAAAGCGATTAGTAGCGTCTTAGTGAGGGTTATTGTCAAGGAATTCTACAAGGAGAATACTGGTTTCTTTTTAGTCGTGCTGGGATTGGGATTTGGGTTCTTAAAAACACCACAGCATATGGACATCGCCTCTGCCTTGGCATTCAGACCCATTTACTACCTCGTTCCACTGGGTCTTTGGGTTTTATACACTATCAAAACCCTTAACTTCTTCTATAGGGTAAAACGACTGCCCGAAAACTGGTTTTTAACCGAGGTCATAGGGTTACCTAATAAAGGACTGAAACCTCTGGTTGTTTATATCCAGTTCTTGCTACTTTTTCCAATACTTGGCTACAGTATTTTCATGACTGTGATCGCTTTTCAGTTAGGTCAAATCAACTCCGCAATTATACTGATTACGTCCAATTTACTTTTGCTGATGATTGCAGGGTATTTCCTGTTCCTGCAGCTTGTCAAACCTGTTGACCCAAGTATCTCAAAGCGATTGAGCAATTGGATTAGATTGATACCTAGACAGTATCCCTTTCTGTTTGTTCACCACTTACTTCACAGACATAGTATCTCGCTAGTACTAACTAAGTTATTCTCAGCCGCTGTCATCCTTGGCGCCACGGCTATCTTTAATGTTGAGGGTATTGACTTTAGATACTTAGCTCTGGGTATTTTGATTAGTTCGGCAATCAATGCCAACTTCAGTTTTCGTTACTATGAATTCGAAGGCTCAGCTTTGAAATTGTATAGAAACCTACCCCATTCGAGGATCAAGATCTTTGCAAAAAATTCCGTCACTTATCTGATTTTATCCTTACCCGAATTCCTTGTATTCTTTGGCAATAACTGGTCTACCTCTGATATTCTAAACCTTTTTCAAATAGCCCTAATACTTCCTGTCGTATCGGTATTGCATCATATGGTCGTCAAAAACATCAGACCAAATCAGGAAGACTATGCCAAATATGTGTTTTTCGCGACCGCCTTTCTTTTCTTCGTTATACTGGGCTATGTGCCAGTTTATATACTTCTGATCACGCTACTTGTGATGTCTTTGGCATTCGCCCATCGCAAAAACAACAGAGAGTAGATTTATTCGTGACGTAGAGTTTTAACAGGGTTAAGAGATGCTGCTCTAAGTGACTGACCACCCACTGCAATGGCTGCAATACCAATTGAAAGCAGAGCGCCCAATACAAAGACCATTGGCCCAATTTCAATTCTATATTCAAACTCACTGAGCCAAGTATTGCCAAAGTAAAATGCCAATGGCACCGAGATCATAAATGAAATGGCCACTAGTTTGAAAAAACGACTACTAACCAATAGCAAGATGGAGGAAATAGACGCTCCTAGAACCTTACGGACTCCTATTTCTTTTGTGCGCTCCTGAACCGTGAAGGACGCCAAACCAAATAGTCCAAGGCAAGCAATGAAGATGGCTAATATGGTGAAATACTGAATAGTTTGACCCAGGCGTTCCTCTTGCTGATACTGTTTGGCTATGGTGTCATCTAGGAAGTCAAACTCGAATGGCCACTGAGGACTCAGCTCATTCCAAATGCTTTCTATATCCGATATTCCGGCCCTGAGGTCATCAATATTACTGGCCTCTAATCGAATGGAAACGTCACCCCATTGGGCAAATTTGAATACGCTTGGGCGAATGGGTCTATAGAGTGATTCCAGGTGCGCGTCTGCAAAAATGCCTATCACCTTGCATTCAAACTGCGTTCTGTTATCACTACCGCCTACATAGCTGAAAGTCTTGTTGATGGCTTCTTGATTTGTCCACCCAAAGGTTTTCACCGCGGTCTCATTCAGCAAAATCGCTTCCCTTCGGTCTTTGTACATCTCCTTCTTGAAGAATCGACCTTCAACAAGCTTCATGTCAAACATCTCTAAAAAGTCAAAGCCAACATGTTTAATACCAATGCTCTTTGCTTCTTCAAGCGCTTCTCCTTCAACACGAAAGGATTGGGTCCAATCACGTGTTCCTGCTACATAGCCTTGATTAGCGCTTCGTACAAAGGGGCTAGCTTTTATACGTTCAGTGAAGAGACCAAAATCCTCATCCAGCTTATTGCCATGTTTAAGAACGATCACTTGTTCTTTCTCAAAACCGAGGTCCTTGTCTTTGATGTAATCGAGTTGGCCCTGAACGATCAGAATGCCTACAATCAGCAAGTTTGAAATGATAAACTGAGAAGCAACCAAGACTTGTCGCGTACGGGAATTCCCTCTAGTCCCAGTCGTGGTATTGCCCTTCAACGTTTTGACTGGTTGGAATCTTGACAAGGATAGTGCAGGATATATGCCAGCGATTAGTCCGATAATAATAGCACCTACGAACATGGAAAGAATTACCGCAGGCTGAGCATATGGAATACTGAGGGATTGATCCATAAACCTGTTAAAAACAGGCAACATCCCTTCGACTAAAAATGCGCCAAGGAGCATTGCGATAACTGCAATCAAAACCGATTCGGCAATAAACTGCGAAATCAAATGATACCTCAGAGCACCCATTACCTTACGTAGGCCTACTTCCTTAGCCCTTTTTGCTGATCTGGCTGTACTCAGGTTGACAAAATTGATACAGGCAATGATCAAAATTAGAACAGCAATCACTCCGAAACCATTGACTTGCCGCAGGTTGCCATTCACTTTGAGTTCACCAGACATTGACGATTGTAAATGGATATCTGTAATAGGCATAGCGGAATAATGATACTCAACCACCGCATTCGGAAGTCTTCCAAAATAGTCCTTCCCATTCTCATAAAGCTTCTGATTGAAGGTGGTATAGGCATCTTTATTTTTTAGCAAAACGTATTGCCAGGTGCCAGACCACTTCCAGTCTTCTTCGAAATCATAACCACCATTTCCATCTCCTCTAATCCATCGTTGGCGTTGAAGTTCTGTGGGCACTAGGATATCAAATGTCAGATGAGAATTGGCTGGAACATCCTCCAAGACACCTGTTACTTTTAGGAGGTCGTCATTTTTGAACTGGATAATTTTTCCCATCGGGTTTTCTTCTCCAAAGTATTTTTTCGCAACCCTCTTGGTCAGAACAATACTATTCATTTTAGCCAATGCAGTACTTGGATCACCTTGTGCCAATGGAAAGTCGAACACCTTGAATACTTCTGGGTCTGCAAAGAGGACATTCTCTTCTGTAAAATGGTTTTCCTCATACTTGAGTGTAGTTGCGTCCTGATTGTTCTTATAGAAGCGAACAACCTGTTCTACTTCCGGATAGTCCTCAAGGAACATATACTTTAGAGGAAAAGCCGACATGGCAACTTCTGTACTAGCTCCCCTCGCCTCGTACTGCCAATTGACTCTAAATAGCCTTTCGGATTTACTGTGAAACTGATCGTAAGAAAGTTCATGCTTCACATAGGCAAACATTAGGATAAACGCAGCCAGTCCAATGGCGAGCCCTAGAATATTGATTACCGCATAAGATCTACTTCTTATAAGGTTGCGATAGGCGATTTTGAAATAACTGCTTAACATATCAATGGAATTTAGTCTGGGCGAATTGGGCCTTCTTTTAATTGCAAAGGGTTGTAGAAAAGTGATCACATTTCTGAGGTACCAGAAATTGGCTCGAAATCGGCTTTTTTGCCTTTTCAAGGAATAAATGGACAAAAGATCGCCTTCAACAGCATCGCAAAGATCTTCTCTGCAAAACCATCGAAAGAAAGTCATCATCCACTTTGGTGGTTGATGAATACTCATGAGCCTCCCCCTTCCCATACCACTTTCGGTACAGATTGCCACATGCTATTGCGCAAGTCACGGGACGCATTGAGCACTTTCTTGCCCGATGCTGTCAATTCATAGAGTCTTTTTTGACGGCCACCCCTTTCGGCAGTAGCGCCTCCTAAGTACGATTTAAGGTAACCCTTTTCTTCTAGACGGACCAGTGATTTATGTACCGAGCTAATCATTGGGCTCCGGCTGGTTTGCTTTTCTAATTCATCTTTGATTGCCAAGCCATAAGCATCTTCATTTAGGATACCGACTGTCAACAAAACGAGTTCTTCAAATTCTCCGAGATAAGTACCTTTCATTTGGAATATGTTTCACCTTTGTCTATATAAATACAGAAAGCACTTGGAAAGGTTGCGTATATATCTAAATATTTCTTTCACCTTTGTCTATTTATTGATATTGCTCATGCAAATGATTAGTGATAAATTGAGGTGACAAACACACAGATATGAAAAACCTTAAGCTAACAGCAATACTATTTCTCTTTTTCGCATTCTCTTGCGAGAGCCCTGATAAAGTCGATTTCATCATTCTTCAACTCAATGATGTTTATGAGATAGCGCCAATTGAAGGGGGTGAATCTGCCGGAATGGCCAGAGTCGCTACCATCAGAAAGCAACTTCTAGCAGAAAATCCAAACGTCATTACAACTGTATCAGGAGACTTTGTGAGTCCTTCCCTCATTGGCACATTAGAATATGAGGGTGAGAAGATTGCCGGACGCCACATGGTTGAAGTGATGAATGCCCTTGGAGTGGACTATGTAGTCCCCGGTAATCACGAATATGACATTAAAGAAGGCGAGCATCTAAAACGCATTGCAGAGTCCAATTTCAAATGGACGACTACTAACTGCTTTCATAAAGTCAACGGTCAATTGGTACCTTGGCAGCAAAATGGGCAGTCATTCCCAGATCATATCATGCATACAATTGAGGGTATCGATATAGCCTTCTTCGGTTCCACAGTTCCTTTCAATAAAAAGGACTACGTAGGCTATACTGATAAATATGAGTCAGTAAAAGCGGTCTACAATAAAGTAAAAAGTGATGCCGAAGTATTGGTTGCCATTACTCATTTGGAAGAAGACATGGACGACTCACTAGCGACTTATTTCGTTCCTGAGCTCGACCTGATTCTCGGTGGTCACGACCATACCAATATGAAATACCAGTTCGGCAACACCATCATGACTAAGGCTGATGCGAATGCTAAAACTGTTTATGTTCACCGAGTCAGTTATAACAAAGCCACGGGCAAGACCACTATCAACTCAGAATTAGTAGCTGTTGATGAATCTGTACCCAGCGACCCGGAGGTTAAAGCAGTGGTAGATAAGTGGGTGAATATTGGGGACGAGAGCATGGCATCTATGGGCTACACTCCTGATGAAGTAGTAATGGTGACTAAAGATACCCTTGACGGCAGAGAGAGCAGTATTCGGTACAGACCTACTAACTACCCAATCGAGACAGCCGAATCTTTCCTCTATGCAGCTCCGGAGGCTGATTTAGCAGTATTCAATAGTGGCTCAATTCGTCTGGATGATCAACTCACTGGTACCGTTACTGAGTATGATATTTTAAGGTCATTCCCATTTGGTGGTGGAATAGCACTGGTTGACCTCAAAGGAGATGTCATAGAGCGTATCTTGGAGACCGGTACTGTAACCAATGTAGGCATTGGTGGTTACCTGCAGCTGGCAAATGCTGAGAAGAAGGCAGATGGTTGGTATATCAAGGAAGCAAAGCTTTCAAAAAATAAGACCTACAAGCTGGCCCTACCTGACTTTGTAATGGGAGGCGGTGAGAAAAACCTTGAGTTTCTTAAAAATTATAAAGATCAGTCAACAGCCCCGACTGAATTCAATGGTATCAAAAATGATATCAGAGATATCATAATGGCCTATTTTAAGTCAGCTTATAGTTGAGTTTCCATAATTAACAAAATCCACCATATCCACTTTCGAAAGACTGCGTAGATTTAATCATGGCAAATTCAAAAACCTTTTCCCATTGCTCACCGATTTTTCCGGTTCCCAATGTTGAGGAGACCATAGCTTGGTACGAAGCGAATCTTGGTTTTCAGATAGATTTTAAATGGGAAGACCCAGCGACCTATGCCGTGTTGAGTAGAGACGAGATCAAAATTCATTTTAGCCAAAGAGACGATGATTTCACACCTTCGGCAGTACATACGGCATTATATATCTTCACCTATGATGTTGATCAGGTCTTTGAAGAATTCAAAGCAAAGGGTGTCGTAACCAGAGCTCCGGAGACCCATGAATATGGCATGAGGGACTTTGACTTAACTGACCCTAATGGCTTTCGATTGACCTTTGGCCAATCCGTTAATCATTAAAAAAGATTAGACTGACCACCCTGCTGGTTGGGAACAGGTAAATCGTAGCCCAACTCATCGTTCAAGCGCTTGATCAAATGAGCCGAGAGCAATGGCGAAGCTTTCTCAAGATTTTGATGTACAAAAAAGTAGATATCCTCAATGCCACCTATGTCTATCCATGACTTGATCCGATCGAACCAATCGTCTAGACGCGTATAGTCACTTTCGTGATTGGCACCTACGTAGCGAATAAACGCTGAAGGAGTGGTCAGGCGCATGTGCAATAAATCCCTGCGACCAGCCGTATCGGTGATAATGTTGGCCACCTTGTATTTTTCAAGAAGTGCATAGAATTTTTCTGACACCTCAGGGTCATTCAGCCAATCGGTATGCCTCACTTCTAATGAGAGTGGAATTCCTTCAGGAAACTCTCCTAGAAAACGCTCAAGCCTATCCCAATTCTTGGGAGCAAAATTGTTATGCAATTGTAAGAAAACCACACCCAATTTGTCACCAAGCCCAGCCAGACTATGGCAAAATTCTTCGGTATATCTTCCAACATCGTCATTCAGTCTTTTCATGTGACTGATCATCTGGTTGATCTTAGGAAAGAACTTAAAGTCATCCGGAGTCTTATCGCGCCAATTCTCAAACTGCTCCTTGCTATAAAAATTATAGAAGGTGGCATTGAGCTCGATACTATTGAACTGAGTAGCGTAGTAAGTAAGTTCGTCTTTAGTCCCACGGGGATAAAACCCTTTTAAATCCGTTCGATTCCACTTTGCACAACCTACGTATATTTTGGGTCTGCCCTGATATGAAGAACCTTTGAGTACCCGAACTGTATCGGGGTGGTCTTGGGGTAATTTAAAATCTACTAGCTCTGGCTGATCAACACTGCCGAATTTCATAACGCTTCTTTTTAAGTAAAACTAATGTAGCCAATCCAGTAGTAGAAGGAAATAAAAAAAGTCCCAACGTATAGAATACATTGGGACTGCAAGTAAAGAGTTAGGTTCATCCTTTTTAACGCCTGTACCTAGGATGAGTCAGCACAAGCGGTTTTCATTAATTTCCGTCCAAATCTAAATAGTGGATTCACTTAAAAAAACTATTTTCGATAAATCTTCGGTAAAAGTCTGTGCTAAAAAATCTGGTCCAATATATCTACACTGGTTGGTGCGGAATCATGTTCGTGATTCCCATGATCATCTTCACTCCTCTGATGGTAATACCTCTGTTGATTTCCAGAAAGTTAGACGGCATCACATTCTTCTTTATTCGCTGCTGGGTTTATATGTTCGGCATCACAACGGGAATTTGGTTTATCGGCCACCACAAAAAATCGGTTGATCGAAAAAGGTCATTCATATTCGTTATTAACCACACATCTTTTTTAGATGCTTGTGCTATTCCCATTGCTATTCCATCCAGCCTTGTTGGGCTTGGGAAAAAGGAATTATCAAAAATACCAGTCTTCGGATGGGTCACCAGCCGATGGGCAGTCTGGGTAGATAGATCAAGCCCTGAAAGTAGACGTGAGGGTAGCCGAAAACTTAAAGAAGTACTGAATGGGGGTACCTCTGTGCTGATTGCTCCGGAAGGAACAAGAAACAATACCGATGAGCTCCTGCTCCCATTTAGGCATGGGCCATTTAGACTTGCCATCGAGTCACAAATCTCAGTGATACCGGTAGTTATTCACAACGCATCAAAGCTAATGAGACGAGGAAGTCTCTTGTTAAAGCCTGGAGTGGTACACTCTTATGTGTTACCTGAAGTACCAGTAACGGGTCTTACCGAGGATGATATTCCCGCCCTTACTGATCGTGTTTTCAAAATGATGAAAGAAAAGATAGTGGAGCTCAATGGAAGCCATTAATTTTGTTTGGCATCATTTTTTCAATAGCTCATACGAAACCAAACATTAAAGCTTATGAACACTTTCTACAAAACTATCTTACTTGGGTTCATAGCACTTTCCGTTGCCGCATGTGCAACTGGCAAAAATGCATTTGACAAGGGTGACTATGAAACGGCTTTAGATCGCGCAGTAAAGCGCCTTCAGGCTAACCCAAATAATAAAAAGGCACAGGATGTACTGATTGATGGCTACAGTGTAGCATCAGAGTTTCACTTGAAGCGTGTACAGCAATACAAAAAAGGTGGCGATACCTTTAAATGGGAAGGCATTTACAATGAATATGCTAAACTGAATCGCTATTATAGAGATATTCAACGATGCCCTTCATGCATGTCTTTGGTTTCTCCAAAGGAGTACATTCTTGAGCAGCAAGAAGCGGGTCAGAATGCAGCCGAAGTGCAGTTGGAATTAGGAAAAGATGCTTTAGCCATCAATACAATTGAAACGGGAAGACAGGCCTATAGTCATTTTGAAATGGCGCTTAGGTACTCTAACAACATTGGTGGAATTGATTCTCTTTTGACTCAGGCCCGTCAAGTAGCCACTGTCAGAGTTTTGATAGAACCTATTCCAATCCATTCTCGAAACCTTGAGTTAACGAATGAGTATTTCGAAAACAAGATGTTTGAATACTTAGACCGATATAGCCGCGATCGATTTGTGGAGTTTTTTACTACCAGACAGTCTCAGCAAAGAGACGTTCAGCCAGATCATATACTATCCATGGCCTTTGATGACTTTGTTTTAGGTCAGGCCAAAATCGTATCGAAAACTGTTGAGCTGAAAAGAGACAGTGTGGTAGTGGGTCAATACAAGGACAATAGCGGTGTAGAACATGATGTCTACGGAACTGTAAAAGCAGAATTCACTTCGAATGAAAAGACACTATTTTCTGCGGGAGTTTTGAACTTTGAGATACGGGATGCTTACACTGGCAAAGTTCTAACTAACCGAAAGATTGCGAGTGAGGATGTCTGGAGACATGAATGGGCTTCTTTCAATGGTGATGAGCGTGCCTTGAACAAGGACGAAATTCGCCAGTCGAAGCGAAAGGAGTTACCTCCTCCAGGACCACAGACGCTGTTCATCAGTTTCATCGATCGAGTCTATAGTCAGGTCGAAGGAAACATCAGCCAGTTCTATCGTCAGACAAAAATCTAGTTTAAGCCTCCGCAAAGCGGGGGCTTATTTTTTTAAATCAATTTAGGGCCTAATCGAGTTATAGTCATAAAGACAATATGACTAAGTCTACGCATCGCTTATGGGCCGTCACTAATGCCATTGTTCTCGCATTGGTTGTGTATTGGAATTACCACGCCAACGCTCAAGGTATTAATGAGAACTCAGTGGGTTCTTTGAGCGCAGCGTATGACAATCTTTTTACGCCATCCAGCTACGCATTCTCTATCTGGGCTTTGATCTACATTGCTCTATTTAGTAATGCCATTTTTCAAGTCAGGGCAGCATTCAAAGATATTAACACATCTTTTTTCAAGCCCCTTGGTCCATTTTTGATGATTGCCAACCTTGGGAATGCCCTGTGGATTTGGGCCTGGCTCACTGAAAGAACGGGGCTTAGTGTGATCATTATGGTTGTGATACTCTTTAGCTTGATGACAGCTGTGGTAAAACTTGGCATTAGAAGTGGCGATCGCAGTCCAGGGGCTATCAAGCGCTGGGTATGGTGGCCCGTTTCGTTATACTTCGGATGGATCACCGTAGCAACAGTAGCTAATATTTCTGCATATCTAGCAAAGATAGAATGGTCGTTTTTGATGAGTGAAATCAATTGGGCATCGGCAATGATCATTATTGCTGCGATCATCTATCTTATCGTTTTGGCCAAAAGAGGTATGATTACCTTTGCTCTCGTTGGTGTATGGGCTTTTACAGCCATAGCACACAAGCAATGGGGTGTTACTACGCAGGTAGCAGGCGTGGCATTGGGAGCATCCATCTCAATTCTTATATTCTCAATCATGCAAAAGACAAAAGACATGAAACTCAAGTCGAGTTAATACTCATATGGTGTGCCTTTGACATTGAATTGCGTTATTAAGTAATCAGATAATTGAGCAATATCAGACCTTAATTTTTTCAAGCTTTATGAAATCAGGCTTTAGACTTCTATTATTTCTTTTTGTCACCCTTACCATAGTTTTTTATGTTTTTAAGCCCAAGCCAATCGATGAGAGACTGGCTTATGAAAGGTTCTTAAAACAGGAATACCAACTTTTTGCAGGCCGAATAGACACTTCAGACTTGGAAGATGGCGAAAGGCCTGACCAACCAGATCATGCCTATTTCCTCAACCACTTGCAAACCTTAGACCCTGCTTTACAGAGAGTTCCATTAAAAAGACTTGAAGAAGCTCGAAATCAAATCGACATTCTGGGAGACAGGTCGGGGATTACAAGGTTTAGCAAAGCAGAAGCACAAAATGATCTCGTCTGGAATAATACTCCATCGAATCTAGCAGGTAGGGTTAGACCTATAACGATTGACCCTGACCGAAGCAGTACGGGACCTACCAAGCTATGGGCGGGCTCTGTTACTGGAGGCCTCTGGGTAAATAACAATGCTGGTGATGCATCTTCATCTTGGGAGAATGTACAAGGACTGCCAGAAAATGCCAGTATCAGCGCCATTGCCTTCGACCCGAATAATAGCGACATCATGTATGTGGGAACTGGTGAATCTTACACAGCTGTCAATATCTATAGAGAGTCATCATCGGTGGGCAACGGTATCTGGAAGTCTGAGGATCATGGTGAAACCTGGACCCAATTGACTTCCACATCAGGGTTCCAGTATGTCAATGACATTGTTATTAAAAGCGAAGGAGACAATAGTGTTCTTTATACCGCTGTAGTTTCAGGTGTCTATAAGGGTGCTGCTTTCCTATCCAATCCTTCTGACGGACTTTTTAGATCCGTAGATGGTGGAAGTACCTGGGCGCAAGTATTACCCAACATTCCCAATACCGACAAGCCATATGCTCCATCAGATATAGAACTAGACGCTATCGGAAGGCTTTTTGTCGGAACTATGAGAAATAGTGATTTAGAAGGAGCCGGGGTCGTTTTATACTCAGACAATGGGCAAGACTGGACAGTCTATGACGAGGTAGCAAATACTCAATTCGATCCAGCATCTCAGTACTACCCTGGGCGCGTTATTATCAAATCAGCACCCACAGACCCAAATAGGGTTTATGCGATCATTAGTGGGGGTAGAATGGAAGCTAGAACAGGCTGGGTAAGAGATGTGGGACCTCAATCTTTTCTCTATCAATCTTTCGACCAAGGAGCCACATGGTCAAGACTTGAGTTACCGGACGATCAAGGAGATACATGGTCGAATATTACATGGCATGCTGCAGATCTTGCTATCAACCCCTTAGATCCGAACACCATCATTATTGGTGCTCTGAATGGCTTTATCATGGAAAATACCAATTCCATTCCGCTAAGAACCTGGACCAACATAAGCCGATGGAATGCTTTTGGTTCTAGTCAGTTCGTTCATGCCGATAATCATACAATCATGTATGATCCGATGAAACCGGATACCATGTTTATTTCTACAGATGGAGGTGTTTTTTACTCCAATAATATCCAGAGCAGCCAACGGGGTTTTATAGAGGTAAACAAAGATTTCAACACTATTCAATACTATACATTGGCGATTTCTGGTGCAGCCAATGATCAGTATCTGATTGCAGGTACGCAAGACAATAGCACAATTCGACTTGAAGACTCAAACCTGGGCTTTTACCCTGGTTCAGGAGGTGATGGAGCTTATTGCTTTATCGATCAGGACGAGCCGGACCTTCTCATGTATTCTTCTCAATACAATGGGTTCAGAGTCGTTTGGAACAGAAATGTTCCACTTAATGCTTCCAACATAACTGGTCGAAATAGTGGGCTGTTCATTAACCCAGCAGATTACGACTGGAGAACAAATACGCTCTTCACAAACAGAGTGGGCATTGACATTGTCAATAATAACAACAATAGCACAACGCCTATTCTAAGGGCCAGGCTCACTAATCAAACCGTACAAGAGCAGTCACTCAATATAGGAGTCGAGATCAATTCTCCCATTTCGAATATCAAGGTCTCGCCTTATGCCCAGTCAGGTCAGTCAAATCTATTTTTAGGAACGCAATCCGGCCGTGTTTATAAAGTCATTAATGCCCAAGGCACTCCTTCTACTCAGGAGATAACAGGTGTTGATTTTCCAACTTCAAATATTTCCAGTATCGATGTTGGAGGCTCTGAAGACGAATTGCTTGTAACGTTTTCTAACTATGGCGTAAATTCTGTTTGGTATACTGATGATGGGGGAACCACATGGCAGTCGATCGAAGGTAACTTACCTGATATGCCTATCCGCTGGGGTATTTTCAATCCGCTAGAAAAGCGCCAAATCTATTTAGCAACTGAGTTGGGAATTTGGTTTCTAGATCGAACAGAAGGAGATAATCTCATCTGGGAGCAAGAGCAGGTTGGCATAGAGAATGTCCGTGTCGATATGATTAAAATTCGCCAGAGCGATGGCTGGATGGTTGCTGCCACTCATGGCAGGGGAATCTTTGAAACCCAGCTTAATGTTGATGATTTTGTAACCTCCACTCCGGAACTCCCTTCTCTGGAGGTAGAGACCTTTCCTAATCCAACCTCAAATGAATTAAATATCAGGCTAAACGCAAACTGGTCTGGTGAAACCAATATCTCATTGACCAATCTGGACGGAAGGGAATTTGAGCGCCTTAGTTTTCCTGAGTCAACATTGCGTATGGATGTTTCTCAATTACCCCGAGGAATATATCTTCTTAAGCTTTGGTCAGAAGGTTATCGGTCGGTCACCAAACGAATTCTAGTACAATAAATTGAATTTATTTCAGACCGGTGTAAGTATTTGATCAATTACTGCAACCTATAGGGAAACAAAGACCTATGCGTTGCGAAAAACTTAGAACATCACGGATCATTGCGCTATTAGTGTGCTTGTCCTATTTGCAAATCGGATACTCTCAATCCTACTCAAAAAACAAACAACTCGATCTATCTAAGTATTTAAAGCACCTGCATGACACCAAAGGATTCAGTGGTGAGATACTGATTGCCAAAAACTCCGAAATCCTGTTCAACGAAGCCATTGGAATGGCTTCCATAGAGTTAGGGGTAGCTATGGAAGTTGGGAACAAGTTTAACATTGCTTCTATCACTAAGACATTCACAGGCGCCCTTATGACAATGGCAATGACCGAAGGGCTTTTAAACAAAGAGGATAAACTAAACTCATTCATTAAGGGCCTTCCTAATAAATTCTCTGACATCTCGATACACCAGCTTCTTACCCATACCTCTGGTCTCCCTCACAACGAGGCAATTCCAGAATATTGGCAGAAAAAATCAAGACTGAGTTACACGTCAGAACAAATGATCAAAGAACTAATCCAATTAGATCTACTCTTCAAACCTGGAGAAAAATTCTCTTATTCAAGTCCGGGCTATTTCCTCTTAGCGGAAGTTCTCGAAAAGGTTTACAAGAAGTCTTTCTATTCAATTTTAGAGGAGAAAATCCTCAAGAGTCTTGCAATGAATTCAACAGGAGGCGCCAACACTCTTGAAATCTTACCAGACATGACCAATGGGTACCACCTTTTACCGAATGACAGTATAGTAAGAGCACCATATAGGAATTATTCTATGGTAAGGGGTGCTGGAGACCTATTCTCTACAACCAAGAATCTGCTGAAATGGAACAATGGATTGTTCAACGGGACGCTTTCCTCTCAAAAAGAGCTTTTGAAAATGTTCGAAATGATGAATGAAAATCAGCCCTATGGCTATGGCTGGTATGTCGACAGGACTAATCATACAAGGTACTATCACGGAGGTGGAACCTGGGGCTACTCATCATACAATGCCTATTATCCTGAAGAAGCTTTAAGCATTATCGTGTTGAGCAATGTTTCTATACTTCCTATGACAGTTATTGGTGAGCAATTAGAGGCAATAGTAATTGGCGAATCTAAACTAGAGACCAAGTCAATTCAAAAGGGATCCTCTAGTCTTCCTATAAAGGATTATGCAGGGGCTTACGCATCCAAAACGAGTGAAATGACCCTTAATATATTCCTAAGGGATGGAGAGCTTTATGCACAACTACAGCGCAACCCTCCTTTTAAACTTACTCCCATTGGAGGCAATGAGTTTTTTGGAAAACAGATCGATATTGCTCTTAACTTTCAAGTAGACAATGATCAAGTTGTTGGTTTAGCAGCAGAACGAATGGGTAGAAAGTTCGAATTCAAAAAGCAGTGAGGTGAAGGAAGAATTCCTAGAAATGATAGCGCAGCATCAGAATATCATTCACAAAGTGTCCAGGATGTATAGGGACCGTGTGGAAGATTGTGATGATCTATTTCAAGATATAGTGTTTCAGCTATGGAGAGCCTACCCCAACTTTAGAGGAGATTCAAAGCCTAGCACGTGGATTTATAAAATTGCCTTAAACACTGGAATGGCTATTTATAGAAAGAAAAGCCCTTCAATAGAAACAACTGAATCGCTGCCTGAAATACATGCAAATGAAAGCTCAGTCTCAGAAAACGAGGAAATGCTGTACGATGCTCTGCATCAACTAAGTACAACTGAACGGGCTATTGTCTCATTGTATTTGGAAGGTTATAACTACTCAGAGATTGGTTCAATCATAGGGATAAGCGAAAACTACACTGGTGTAAAAATCAATCGGATCAAAAAGAAACTCAAAGAAATATTAAAGTAAGGATATGGGATTAGATGACTTTAAAGACACATGGCAGCAAAGCGGTTTGGAGACCAAAGATGATGCTGAACTAGTTCAAATGATCAGCGTTGCGAAAAACCCAAGGATAAAAAGAATAAGATCGAGGATGATTATTGAGACAATATTGACAGTGCTTCTTATAGCCATTGTTATGACAGGATTGGATAGTGAGGAAAAACCTCTTTGGACCAACATTGCGCTAATTATTGCGGGTTTATCTTACGTAATCAATCGCGTAATGGGTCACGCCAAACTGAAGAGCCCAAAACTTGACGAAAACACTCGGAAGATCACTGAGTTAATGATTCAGGATATAAAGAAGCTATCGATTTCTTCAACAATTACAGCCCTTCTACTTGGCTCTACCTTATTGCTATTCCTAAGTATCAATATAGACTTCGATACAGATAAACTGTATTTACTCGGTGCCATGGTACTTACAATGCTAGTGCTCACATATTTGTCCACTAGAGTATGGAGGCTACAAATACGTAGCCTCAAGGAAGTTTTAAATGAACTATCTGAATAGTGTGACGACCTAGTTCGAGGTCATCGCTTTTAAGATGTCATGCTGTGTAATGATATGAGGAGCTCTATTCTCATCTCTTACCATTACAGCAGGATTATCCTTAGTAATTACTGAAGAAAGTACATCTAATGTATTGTCAAGCGGAACAAACTGAAAAGGCTTATCCATTACTTCTGAAACAGGCTTACTCTGCAATGTCTCATCGCCTATCATCTGAGCCAAAAGCTTTGAGTCAATAAGGCTTCCTACAAAGTTGTCACCATCAACTACCGGGAGTTGAGAAATGCTATTTGCCGTCATCATTCTAATGGCGTCTCCCACAGTAGCCGTCTGAGCAATTGTTGTAAGGTTACCATTACCATTTTGATGTGCTAGAATATCAGCTGCAGTTTCAAACTCTCGTTCTTCCACAAAACCACGTGCCTGCATCCAGTCATCATTGTAAATTTTACCTAAGTATCTCGTACCATGGTCTGGCAAAATAATTACCATCACATCGTCATCAGACATGTTTTCTTTGGCCCAATCTAAAGCTCCAGCAACTGCCGAACCGCAAGACCAACCACAGAACATTCCCTCCTCACGAGCGAGTCTTCTGGTCATAATTGCTCCATCCTTATCAGTGACTTTTACGAAATGATCGATTACGCTGAAATCAACATTCTTAGGAAGAATGTCTTCTCCAATTCCTTCCGTCAGGTATGGGTAAATTTCCTTTTCGTCAAAGACACCCGTCTCCTTATACTTTTTAAATACTGATCCGTAAGTGTCTATACCGACAGAAACGACTTCTGGATTCTGTTCTTTCAAATACTTAGAGGTACCGCACATAGAACCGCCTGTTCCAACACCAGCTGCCCAATGTGTGATTTTGCCTTCTGTATCTCTCCATATCTCCGGGCCTGTAGTTTCGTAATGTGCCTGAGCATTGGATGTGTTATCATACTGATTTGGGTAGTATGAATTTTCAATGTCTTTGTTCAGCTTAGAAGCCACTGAATAATATGATCTTGGATCATCTGGCTCAACGTTAGTTGGACATACGATCACTTCAGCCCCTACAGCTTTCAGTATATCAATTTTCTCTTGCGACTGCTTATCTGCTAGAGTGAAAATGCATTTATAACCTTTGGCAATGGCGCCCAATGCTAGGCCCATACCTGTATTTCCAGAAGTTCCTTCTATGATCGTTCCTCCAGGCTTTAGATCACCTCTTTTTTCGGCATCCTCAATCATCTTCAGCGCCATTCTGTCTTTCATAGAATTGCCTGGGTTGAAGTATTCAACTTTGACAAGAATTGTACCTGGAACACCCTTATTGACCGAATTTAACTTCACCAATGGTGTATCCCCGATAGTTTCGATGATTGAATTGTAATAATGCATTTTCCTTTTTCTATATAGTTTTCACAAAGCTACTGCTTTCTCAATCGATTGCGAAATGACAATAGCTCAAACAAGTATTCTTTACAATAAGCTAACCTTAGTTCATTCTAAGAAAGTCACTTACCTTACTGGCGTAGCGGTCTTTGTATTCGGGCCTTGTGTATAACTGAACATGATCTGCATCTTTGAACAAGACAGGATATACGTTGTAGAGTCCCTCAATCTCAGCCTCCAATACTTCTGATGGTGTTGTAGCGTCTCCATCGCTGTACAGTACAAGCGTTGGGAGTTTAGCATTTGACAAAAGATAAGAGAACTTCATATTGTCACTCCAGCCATCAACTACTTTGTCGAACTTCTTCCAAGACTCATTGAAGATAAAATTAGGGATGCCCATTTCGGCACCGGCTAGTCTGGTGGTTTCTCGAATATTACTCAACGGACTTCCGAGTATTAGTTTCGTCACTTTGAGCCCTTCCTTATTCTGATACTCCACTAAGTCAGGTCTATTAACTGCCGTTGCACTTGCCATTGCTCCCATAGAAAAGCCCCAAAGCACAAATTCTTCTTGAGCATAGCGATCCTTCAGCATTTTCATGGAGCCCGTGATGTCTTCAGCAAATTCATAACCGAGTGCAGTTTTTGCTTCATCGGATTTTCCCGAGTTTCTTAGGTCTGGGATAAAAATATTGTAGAGTGAATCGAGGCCTTTGTCTTTGACCAGCTCTAAGTACTTCAAGGTCTTCAGTCTATTTGAAGTTCTTCCATGGTTAATCATCAAAGTCTTCGAAACCTCTGGGGCTGATGATGGGATATACCAACCATTCAGCTTAAGCCCATCTGTTAAAGTCTCAAACTCTATCTCATCATAATCAGGGAAACCGTAGTCAGCTGGGTTACGGTTATCACCGATCGCGTAGTCTGCTACCATTGCTGTATCATTTAACACAAAATCGAAGGTATACCGGTCATAATCGGTGATCATACTGACCGTTTTAGGAACCACTAAAAAGTAGAATGCCAATACCAACAGTACTATAATGACTGCGAGGATTTTGAGAAATTTCTTCATGATTTTTTATTTAGAAACGGAAGCCAACAAATACAAGACAGCCATTCTCACAGCCACTCCATTTTCAACCTGATCGAGAATTATAGCATTTTCTGAATCTGCCACATCACTGTTCAGTTCTACCCCTCTATTGATTGGACCCGGATGCATTATGACAATCTCTTTGTCAATTGTATCTAGAAGAGCCTTATTGATCCCGTAGTACAGGGAATATTCTCTTAACGAAGGGAAGTACTTGATGTGTTGTCGCTCTAATTGAATTCTTAACACATTGGCTACATCGCACCATTCAAGTGCCTTCTTGACGTCCAGTTCAACCTTAACCCCTAAGGAGCCTATGAATTTTGGCAGCAGTGTATTCGGGCCACATACCATGACTTCAGCACCGAGCTTTTGCAGTGCAAAAATGTTACTGAGCGCAACCCTAGAATGTAGAATATCTCCTATGACCGCTACTTTCTTACCAGCAACATCGCCAAGTCTCTCTCTTATTGAATAGGTATCTAACAATGCCTGAGTTGGGTGTTCATGAGTACCGTCACCAGCATTCACAATATTGGCATCGATATGTTTTGATAAGAAGTGTGGAGCTCCCGGACTGGAATGTCTCATTACAATCATATCCACCTTCATAGAAAGGATGTTGTTGACCGTATCAAGGAGAGTCTCTCCTTTTTTGACCGAGCTACTACTGCTTGAAAAATTAATCACATCAGCAGATAATCTTTTCTCTGCCAATTCAAAGCTCAATTTTGTTCTTGTGGAGTTCTCAAAGAAGACATTTGCTATGGTAATATCTCTTAGTGATGGTACCTTTTTGATTGGACGATTGATAACATCTTTAAATTCATCAGCGGTACGGAAGATCAAGTCAATGTCCTCAGCGGTAAGGCCCTTGATTCCCAGAAGGTGTTTAGTACTCAACTGCTCCATCTATGCTTCTTCCTTATTAATTAGCCAAACAGTATCCTCCGGAGCATCATTTTCCCCTTTCCATTCCACCAGAACTTTTTGACTGTCCAGTGTATTAACCTCCTTGCCCACGTAATCGGGAAAGATGGGTACATGCTTGGCATACTTTCTCACAACCAATGATAAGAGTTCGACCTTTTCAGGCCTTCCGAAAGCATTCATAGCGTCAAGTGCCGCTCTAACTGATCGTCCAGTATAGAAAACATCATCGACCAGAATCACCTTCTTTCCTTCAATAAGAAAATCGATCTTAGTTTCATTAGCCCTTACTGGGCTGTCTCTCCTACGAAAATCATCCCTGAAAAATGTTGCGTCCAGATAGCCGAGTGAAACTTCCGTATCGATGAGCTCTGACAGGCGTTCCTTGATCTTTCTGGCCAAAAAGATTCCTCTTGGCTGAAGCCCTAGAAGCACGGTATTATTAAAATTTTGATGGTTTTCTATCAGTTGTTGACAGAGGCGGCCGATGGTGATGGCCAATTGTGGATGACCTAGTAAAAGCCTTTTTTGCATTTCAGGAAACAAATATAAGAAAAGGAAATGGTCGGAGAAATGCAGTGGGTGAATTAATCCAATTTGCTTGCAACAGTCTTAGGTCCCAATTCCACAGAATTAATAAAAAACACCTTTCGGATCCCAGAGGATCGGTCTGGCGATCTTACATGTTGTATTCCATATACAAGCACCTTATTACCATACCAACGTGTGACTCCCCTGAAATCATCCTTCTCATACCTGAGTTCTTCCTCTTCACTAAGAAGGGCTAAAGGGCTACTCAACCCTTTTTTGTCCTCAGTATCATTGAGATTCTTGACCACAAGTTCTCTATCGTGGTAATAGGCGTAGTAGGTTTCGTCATCTTGCCACTGAAATGCACCAAAGTCTTGAAGTGCACTTTCAGGATTTTCTTTAATATCAAAACTAGCATCCCATAAGACCTCTCCCTTAAGATCCACGGCTAGGGCAAAAGCATGCGTAAATGAAAAATCTGGCGGCCTGATAATACCATTACCCGTATTCAAGTTTCTCCCTCTTCTTACAGTCATTGGGTTAATAAAATCATCATTAAAACCACTTAGACTGGATGAATTTATCCTATTTCGGATTTGGTTATTGGTAGATACAGTCCAGGGTTTATAGAACTCTCCTGCAATAATCAGTTTGTCATCCAGTTCGATCATTTCTCGAAAAATCACATCAATCTTATACCTCCATTCCTTTTGGTTCTCTTTAGCTGCCAGGGCACGTGCCTTCATTTTAGAGGCACGCCTTTTACCCGTATGATCAAGGAAACTTTCGAACTCACCAAAGTTCAGGTACTTCATGGTTTGTCTACCAGTTCTATCGACATGATTAATATAGTATCCACTAGGGTAGGTCCCTGTTTTCACACTGTAAAGTCCCATAATCACTTGGGCCTTATCGATGATGGAGGACGAAACACCTGATAGCAATTGATGTTCAGTATCTGTTTCTAATTGATACCCTCGAACTAAATTGCCTTCATAGTCATAAGTATTGACCAGAATGGTTCTGTCTTTTTTATCATCCAACTCCGAGGCAATCACATTAAAGGTTACGCTATCGCTGTTAACCCTAACTTCCATTAATTCTGAGTTGTTCTGATAGACATTGGGCAATGTCCTAACCGCATCCGCAACCATGTCATAAACAAAAACAGCAGGTCGACCTTCGATGTAGCCACCTATTATTGCAGAACCTTTAATTGCCTCAAATTCCGATATATTAAGGTCCACAATTTGTTTAGGTTCAAAGGTCCGAACCTCTTTTTTAAGTCCATCCAAAGCCACTATTTTGATAATCCTATTATCTGAACTAACCTGGAAAAGTAGGTATGTTACATTGTTATGGTAATGATAACCTTTGAGGAATTCGCTTTTTGAGGTTTCAAAAAAACCTGTCCATTCCTCCTTAAGTTCTTGGTCTAGGTGACTGAATTCTATCCTTTTACTACGCCCAGCACTTTGAGCAATGTGCTTTACGAACATCGCACCTCTTTCCTCATTTGAAATGACTACATAATTGAGGTTCTCCCAACTATTTTCGATTTCATAGCGATTCAGGTATTCTACCTGTCCACAAAGAGGGGTTAAACAAACGACAAACAAACAAAGCAGATAGAACTTTCTTATCATGATTCAGACATAGCAATTATTGTGTCAAATTCTTCCCTTTTAACAGGTTGTACTGATAATCTTGAGTTTTTGACCAGAACCATCTCCTCCAAACTGGGAGTCGCCTTAATCTGTTCAAGGCTAATGGCAGATTTAAGTTTCTGCTTTGGTACAAAATCAACAACTACCCAACGATCATCATCGATTGTAGGGTCTGGGTAATGCTCACTAACACACTCGGCAATTCCCACCACACACTTTTCGTTTACACTGTGGTAAAACAAAGCAAGATCACCTGGCTTCATAGCTTTCAAGTTATTTCTCGCTTGATAATTCCTTACGCCATCCCAGTGATCCTTTCCCAGTTTCACCAAATCATCCCATGAATATGTATTTGGTTCAGATTTAATTAGCCAGTAGTTCATAAAGACTTATTTTTAACTTTGATTCCCTGAATTTAACAAAAGCAGCAGGGTAAAAAAAGCTATCAAATTCACATCTCATCACAAATCGTCAAGACTTGGACAGCGCAACAATACTTAAACAACTGAAACTGCAGGCTGCACTTATGGAGCTGCACGATGAAAACAGTTTTAAAATCCGCGGCTATCAAAATGCGGTATTCAATTTGGACAAAAGCGATGTCGATCTCATGGCTTTAGATCTCAAAGGTTTGGAGCAACTAGATGGGGTGGGCAAAGGCATTGCAGCCACTATCTTCGAAATAGCAACAAAGGGTATATCTGAAGCAATGCAGCAATTCCTGGAGACCACTCCAGAGGGAATTATTGAATTACTTGACATAAAAGGTATTGGTCCCAAAAAGATCAAAGTACTTTGGAAAGAACTAGGAATAGAAAGTGGCCATGAATTAAAAGAGGCTGCGAACTCTGGTCTTGTGGCCAAACTCAAAGGCTTTGGTGACAAAACACAGCAAGCCATCATTGCAGCATTAGAATTCAAAGAAGCCAATGCCAACAAACTACATTATTCGGAGGCCGAGCTTTTGACTACCGAGGTTCTTGATGCGCTTTCGTCTAGCCCCATGATCAAAGAAATAAGCCCCGTTGGCGGCTTAAGAAGAAAGTTGGAGGTGATTGACAAAATAGAATTATTGATTGCCGGTACTGACTTTGACAAGCTTGAAAACGAAATAACAGAGCTCTCTGACTTTGAACAAGATGTTATCAATAGTGGTCCAAAAACATGGAGAGGCACCTTCAAACAACACTTAGTTCCTTGTGAATTCACTTTCACCCAACCAGAGACATTTGTCAAAGACTTGTTTCTTAGAACAGGAAGTACACAGCACCTGTCTATTCCAGTATTAGAGAAAAACACACTCAGAATGCTCTCCAATGAGGGTTCATTCGCCACGGAGGCCGAGCTTTATTTGGCAGCTGGCATGGACTACATTGAGCCTGAGCTTCGCGAAGGAACCTTTGAAATACAGGCTGCCAAAAACAACAACTTACCAAAGTTGGTGGAAATGAGTGATCTCAAAGGCATCCTCCACAACCACTCCACTTACAGTGATGGCAAACATACGCTGGAGCAAATGGCCACATATTGCAAGGAATTAGGTTATGAATACCTCGGTATTTGTGACCATAGTAAATCGGCTTTCTATGCCAATGGACTTGAAGAAAATCGGGTGAAAGACCAGCATGAGGAAATTGACCGTCTCAATGATAAGCTTGCGCCATTCAAGATATTTAAGGGTATAGAGTCAGATATCCTTTACGATGGTCAACTGGATTATGACGATGATGTATTGGCAAGCTTCGACTTTATAGTTGCTTCAGTACACTCTGTACTTAAAATGAATAAACAGAAGGCCACCCAAAGACTTCTGACGGCCATCGAAAACCCCTTCACCACAGTTCTAGGGCACCCGACAGGAAGGTTATTATTGAGAAGGGAAGGTTATCCTATAGATCATAAGGCGGTCATTGATCATTGTGCTAAGCACAACGTAGTGATAGAGATTAATGCCAACCCATGGAGACTGGATTTGGATTGGCGATGGGTAAACTATGCGATTGAAAAAGGCGTTATGCTGTCTATTAATCCGGACGCTCATCAAATGGAAGGTTATCATCACATGAAGTTTGGACTGCTTGCAGGTCGCAAAGGTGGGCTGACCAAAGCGATGACTTATAATGCGCTTTCGGCTGAAGAGATTTCTGCACAATTCGAAAAGAAAAAGGAACAAGCAAAAACGAATGCCTAGAAAAGTACTGATCATTCGTTTTTCTTCCATTGGGGATATCGTACTGACCACTCCAGTTATTCGGGTAATCAAAACCCAATTAGAAGACACCGAAGTACACTACTGCACCAAGCGCCAGTACCACAGTGTCCTTGAAGCAAATCCATATATTGATAAGTTTCACTTTCTGGAAGATGACCTCAACGCTCTGGCCAAAGAGCTCAAAGCAGAACAGTTCGACTTTGTTGTTGATTTGCACAATAACCTTAGAACACGAATCTTAAAAAGTAAGCTAAAGAAACCTTCTGCGGCATTCCCCAAATTAAATTGGGAGAAGTGGTTGGTAGTTAATCTCAAAGTAGACAAACTACCCAATGTCCACATTGTCGATCGGTACCTAGAAGCAGCTAAGCCCTTAGGCATAAAAAAAGATGCCTTAGGACTCGATTACTTCATCCCAGAAAAAGATCAGATTGAAGATGAATGGCTTCCAGAAACACATCGGAATGATTTTGTTGCTTTTGCCATCGGTGGCCAACACGAAACTAAGAAGCTTCCTATTGACAGAATGATTGAGCTTTGTGACAAGATCAATAAACCGATCGTGATCTTAGGAGGCAAAGAGGATGCAGATAATGGCGCGAAGATAGAAGCTTTCTTTATGCGTGGCGATGAGTCAGCGGATCAGAAAGAGTCGCTCGATGCGCTAGGAAAGAAGGCCCAGATCTACAATGCTTGTGGGAAGTTTAGCATCAACCAATCTGCCTCTATTATTAAGAAGGCCTCTTATGTTTTCACTCACGACACTGGCATGATGCACATAGCTGCGGCTATGAAAAAGAATGTTTTTTCTATCTGGGGAAATACCATTCCTGAGTTTGGTATGTATCCCTACCAAACCAAATTCACCCTACTTGAGAATAAAAAACTGAGTTGCAGACCTTGCTCGAAAATTGGGTATGATAAGTGCCCAAAAGGTCACTTTAAATGTATGAATGATATCATCTTTGATTTTTGGCTACCATGAGTAACAAAAGTCTCCAGCTTATCTCCTTGATACTTCTGTTATTATCGCTGCTAACTGAGTTGAGTGATAGTCAGGGTTGGATAAGCTTCAACAATCCTGAATTGGCCTTTGGACTCTCCTTGGGTTTCGTGCTTTTTTCATTGTCATTCAATGTCAAGATCATTCGAGCTATGGGTATTCCAGAAAAGGAAAAAAAGAAGAGCCAGTTAATGACCCTTGTTACTGCCATCTATGCTTTCCTAGTCTTTGGGATTGAGTTGTTTTAAAACAAACAAGTTAAACCAGTCATCTGGCTGATATTCCTCTGATTCAGAATACCAGATACTTCTTTTGTCCACACGTTAAAATAGTATGCGCTTATTGGCCTTTGCCGCCCTCTTGCTGCTATACGTTGAAGCCTCTTCCCAAAATAAGAGTGGAATTGTTAATACATGGGTACCAATAGATGTTCAGGACTATAATGAAGAATCCAATTCATGGGATTCCTTCTACATGCTTTCCATACTAACCTTTGAGAATGACTCCAGCGGAAATACATTATATGGTGGCACCGACTTCAAAACACCTTTTTCATATCGTCTGATCAAAGACAGTCTGGAATTCAGATTATTAGGCGAAAAAGCAGAGAGAGTACTCGTGGTCGAAAATTCTGAAGATCGTCTAAAGCTATTTCTTGACTCATTCAATACTGTGACTTATGTACCCTTGGAAAAAACTAATTCCAGCATTGATATTGAGAAACTCAGGAAAGCTTTAATAGGGAAAACCTGGGATTTTAAAATTAGACCATGGAGAAAAAGTGTTGAAATACCCGTAGACCTTAGGGAAGGCATACAAGACTCCTCTTTGATACTAAACCAATTTATTAAGTATGCCAATGATGCATACTTACCAAGTTCCCTAGAACTTGATGATTATCCACATATCTGGAGTATAAGTGAAAATCACTCCCATATGGTGTTAAGAGTTGAAACTATTGGAATAGACACTCGCTCAGCCATTTCATCTTCTCTCCTTTTCATAGAAAGCTACAACAGAACTATGTTCAAAGGTTACCTGTGGCAAGAGGGAAGAAAGATCCAGTTTACCACTAGACTTAGGAGAAACTCAGAAGAGATCAAGGCACGTAACCTGTCCAACCTTACGGCAATAAAGTGGAGGTTGGACAAAGTAAAACCAGAAAAAATAAGACGAATAAGGAAAAGAGGTCTAATTGACTTAGGGACGATTGGTGATGATTTCATTGAATACATTCCCAGAGACTATGTACACGACAGCTCCCGTGTTGTATTGCAAAGCGATATCTCGCAAAAGAAGTTGGTCCTTGAATTTAAACAAGACCATAGTTACAATATACTCCGAGACAATGAGCTCATTAATTCTGGAAACTGGTTAGGGCTTTTTAATCTGCGTTCTATTAAACTTCACAGCAACATTGGCGAAAATGAAGATGGAATTCTGACGGGGCATATTGAGGTGCTTTCCTTGTCAAATAAAAAACTGGTTATCAAAAGACGTCTTTTCCAAAGATTAAATAACCAGTTTAAATACCCAAAGAGTCAAATTGAAACTTATAGACCTATTCGCTAAACCTTAATTTACCCTTTACCCTTCAAATACCTCTTCTTTTCTCTTTTTGACATTTCTTGAGTAATCAACTCGTCTGGGTAAGATGCGGTATAACCAACATTCCGTTTTAGACGGACTTTTTCTTCATTGACAGTTCTGAATAAAGGAATTAGATAGCGATTGCTTGCCCATTCACGGGAGTCAAGATCTTTATTTACCACTACTTTCATGTAGCTGACAGAAAAGTTAAAGTAGAGTGTTCCATCTCTCGACTTCATTCCCGCTTTAGCCATTACCTCGCCCGCCTTGACAAACTGGTCTTCATTAACAGTCAAAGTTCCATTTACCGCACCATAATAGTTTCCCACAGTACCATCTCTATGCCGTACTTGAATGAAACTCTTTTGTGGGTCACCGGGAACTACTCTAATGGTTCTAATCTGTCCATCTCTAGTAGAACGAATATCATTTGAATAGAAGCCCACGCCATAATAATCACTATAACCTCCCTCTTTGTCAGGATGACTTGTCGGTTCTGTTATCCCTCGTACAAGGACTGCCTCATCTTCTGCACCAGGTATCGCGTATTCTACATCTTTAATTTTAGGATTACCGACACCATTGTAGAAATAGTATCTATAGTCAAAACGGGGCTGGCTGGTTCCTATAGGAGACACCTTAAACAACCTCACTTTTCCTGTTGAAATGGTTTTTTGATAGGGCAATGGAGCATCAGGCCGCCACTGATTTAATCCAGTATTAAAAACTACTACAATGTGAGTGTCCTTGGGAATGGAATTGAACGCATAAAAGATATACTCCCCATCTCTACCTGGTTCATAGCTGACTTTTATATCGCCTATAACTTGAGCGAGAGCCGAATTACTCCATAGACAACAGAGTATGATTGTTGTGAACAAGAGAAATCTGGCTTTTGATTGTGAAAGCATAAGTGTGCGTTTATTTCCAGATAAACATACTAGAATAATCGGGATAACTTGAGAGTTGCTTGGCCGAAATTAATCTCTACTACGGACGAACTTCTTCTTTTCAGCCCTTGTCATTTCCTGAGTATAAATATCGTCAGGGTATGTTGCGGTATAGCTTTGATCAGCTTTCAAAACCGCTCTTTTCTTCATGGCTGTTCTAAAGAGAGGCTTGATGTACTTGTAAGAGACCCAGTCTTGAGGATCTTTTTCGGTATCGACATTCATCTTCATATAAGAAACCGAAAAATCGAAGTACGTTTTGCCTTCATTGGTTAGACCAGCCACCCCTAACCTATCACCTGCCTCAATATATTGACCCTTACTGGTTTTCATCGTTCCACGCAGGATACCTCTATATGTTCCAACGGTACCATCCTTATGCGTGATTTTGATGAAGCTCTCCATTGGGTCACCTACCGATGATTTCACTGACTCAACATATCCACTCCTGAGCGCACGCATATAGGTTACATAGAAACTAACCCCATAATAGGAGTCCAGTGGAGCTCCACTCTTTTGATCCTCGTTGAGGTTAGTAATACCTTTAAATTTAATTTCTTGTCCTTCCTCTCCCGGAATGGTGTATTCTACATCACTGACAGTGGGGTTGCCAAAACCTTCAAAGAAGTGTGTCTTATATTGGAAATTATAAGTAGAATCTGCTTTTCCTTTTAGTTTGAAAAGCCTGACTTTCCCTGCTTTTATCGTCTTCTGAAATGGGAGTGCCTGATCACACTTCCAGCGACTCATGTCTTCATCAAAAGTTAACACCATATGGATATCATTGGCGATACTGTTGATCGCATAGAATACGAACTCACCGTCTTTTTCAGACTCATGAATCACCTTTATGTCCTCAAGATTTTGGGCTGAAACCGTGGAAAATGTATAGATAAACAGGCCAAGAATAAAAGATATCCTGACGGGGTTAAGTAATCTACTTTTGCGAATCATTCAGAAATACTATGTGTATTTGAAATTAACCTTATATGCTTTCAAATACAATTTTATGAATGTAAAATCCGCTATTCAACCAAGGCATTTATGCTCCGCTGCCAAGCTTCAAACTCAAAGTCACCTAGAGCTCTCTTCATTTGTGATCTAATTTCTTCAAGAGCTAAGTTCCCTATACTTCCTTCATGGTTATGACTAACCGTTCTGTCAGGGTCAAAGTCTCCCGCCTCAATGGCCAAACCAATTTGTTTATAAGCATCCCTGAAGGGCACACCGCTCAAAACGAGCTTATTGGTTTCCTCTACACTAAAGAGATACTTGTACTTCTCTTTTTGAATGAGCTCTTGGTTGATCACCACTTTCCTCAGCATAAAATCGCACATGAATAAGCAATCTTTAAGGTCTTGGATTGCTGGGAAAAGCACTTCTTTGATCAACTGCATTTCACGATGGTAACCCACTGGAAGGTTAGCGGTCATCAAAGCAATATCGTTAGGTAACGCTTGTATGCGATTGCACTTGCCCCGCATAAGCTCAAAGACATCAGGGTTCTTTTTATGCGGCATAATGCTCGATCCGGTAGTTAATTCATCTGGAAAGGAAATAAACCCAAAGTCTTGCCCCATGTAAAGACAAACGTCCATCGCAAATTTACTAAGTGTAGCAGCAATAGCCGACATACCCATAGCCATAGATTTTTCTGCCTTTCCACGACCCATCATGGCATAAACAACATTGTAATTCAGGTCATCGAAACCTAATAACTGGGTAGTGAATTTTCTATTTAAGGGGAAGGAAGAACCAAAGCCAGCACCTGAACCCAGTGGGTTCTTATTAATGACTTTGTAAGCGGCATGCAGCATATACAAATCATCAACAAGACCTTCCGCATATGCTCCAAACCAAAGCCCAAAAGAGGATGGCATAGCAACTTGCATATGTGTATAGCCAGGCATGAGGGTATCTTTATGCTGATCACTCAGGGAAACGAGTCGATCGAAAAGCGCTGAAACTCCTTCTGTAATTTCTCTCACTTCTTGGCGCATGAAAAGCTTCAAGTCTACCAAAACCTGATCGTTCCGCGATCGGCCCGAGTGAATCTTCTTGCCAACATCTCCCAAGCGCTCAGTCAAAAGTATCTCTACCTGTGAATGGATGTCTTCCACTCCTTCCTGCAACTGAAAATCTCCTTTCTCGATCGCTTTGAAGATAGCCTTTAGCTCACGGTGTATCTCTGCCTTCTCATCAGGCGTCAGCAGATCAATACTCGCCAACATTTCGGTGTGTGCTAGGGAACCCAACACATCGTAAGGTGCTAGCTGGATATCGAATTCCAAATCGCGGCCTACCGTGTAGCGCTCGACTATGTCTGATACTTTTACTTCTTTTTCCCAGAGTTTCATATGAACTATTTGTCGGAAGACTGGAGTCAGAAGTTGGAAGATAATCTTCCATCCTCTGGCTTCGGGCTTCTATCTTTTTAAGATTTTCTGTAAAACTTTAATATACAATCCTATCCCTTCCTCAATTTCATGGAGATAGATAAACTCATCAGCAGTGTGTGACCTGGCCGAATCTCCTGGCCCCATTTTCAGGGTAGGAAATGGCATCAAAGCCTGATCGGATAGTGTAGGCGAGCCATAGGTCTTTCTACCCAAACTTAACCCTGATCTAACAATTGGATGATCCATTGAAATCCCAGAAGGATTGAGTCTAGTAGACCTAGCCGTCACATGCGCTTTTACATTTCTTTTGATGATATCGAGCGTTTCTTGATTAGAATAGCTATCAGTGGTTCTGACGTCCACCACGAAACGACAATGATCTGGCACCACATTATGCTGTGTTCCCGCATCTATCATGGTGACATTCATTTTCACCGGCCCGAGGGTTGCAGACACCTTTGGAAATTCAAAACTGCGGAACCATTCGATGTCTTGCATTGCCTTGTAAATGGCATTTTCGCCTTCATCTCTGGCTGCATGACCTGACTGTCCCTTCGCAGCACAATCCAAAACCATCAACCCCTTTTCTGCAATTGCCATGTCCAGCAAAGTAGGCTCTCCAACAATCCCAAAATCAATTTTTGGTAGTTGATTTAGCAAAGCCTCGATGCCACCCTTTCCTGAAATCTCTTCTTCTGCAGTAGCCGCAAGAATTAAGTTGTAATCAAGCCCTCTATTATCATAAAAGTGGAGAAAGGTAGCAATCAATGAAACCAGACAACCCCCAGCGTCATTACTCCCTAGACCATAAAGCTTTCCACCCTCCTCAATCGCCTTGAAGGGGTCTTTCGTATAACCCGCATTCGGCTTTACGGTATCGTGATGGGAATTAAGAAGAATTGTGGGCTTGCTGTCATTAAAGTAAAGGTTCTTTGCCCAGACGTTATTTCCCGATCGCTCGGTCGTGACATTCCTTTCTACAAAAAAAGTCTCAATCAAGTCAGCGGTAGCAGTCTCTTCTTTGCTCAAAGATGGTATTTCAATGAGTCTTTTAAGTAATGATATAGCCTGATCGCTTAACTCCATACTGAATAGTTAATAGTGGACGTCATTCCGGAATTTTTCTTTGTAGATTTTAAGCAAAGAAAAATGTCCGGAATCTTAATATAACTTTCATAGGTGAACATTCTGGGATTCCCGCCTCCGCGGGAATGACGGTATGGTTTTGATATGCGTAACATCAATTCATCTCAATTAAAGTACCTGAATTGCCTTTACACATTGCTTGAAGGTCTGAAAAGTGACCAACAGTCACAGCCGAAGCACCCGATTTTAGTGCTTCAAAGGCATTATCCAATTTAGGAATCATTCCATCGCTAATGATACCATTTGCCTTCAGAGACTCGTATTCCTTTATATCAATAGTCGCAATGACCTTTTGTTTTTCGAAGTCACTCAAAACACCTTTATGCTCAAAACAGTAGGTCAGTCTAACTTCATATTCAGACGAAAGCGCTCCCGAGATTACGCTTGCAAGAGTATCTGCATTGGTGTTCAACAGGCTCCCACTTCCATCGTGAGTCAAGGCACAAATCACAGGTATTAATCCATTTTCCAAAAACTGAGATATCCTGCTCTTATTGACTCCTTCAATTGTAATGTCACCTGCGAAGCCATAGTCAATAGTCTTTACTGGTCGTTTTGTAGCTTTTAGGACGTTAGCATCCGCCCCAGACAAACCAATGGCATCTTCGCCCAAGGCCTGTAGGTGACTTACAATTTTTTTGTTAACAAGACCACCATAAACCATGGTAACCAGTTCTAGGGTTTCGGAATCGGTAATTCTTCGTCCCTCAACCATTTTGGGCTGAATGCCGAGTCTCTTTCCAAAGTCAGAAGCGATTTTACCTCCTCCATGAACAAGGATTTTTGGCCCTTCAAGCTCCGCAAAGTCTTGAAGAAATTGGCCAAGCAGCGCTTGATCATCAATGACCTTACCTCCAATTTTTATGACACTTAGCTTTTTCATCTATTACTTTTTACTTCTCCCCTTTTTTAATGGGAGACACAGAGGGGTTTTAATCCCTTTATATCCTTTCAGTACAATTCCTTCAACTGATTTCATTTCAACAATTCACTTAAAACAGCTTGTGCAGAATAAACTCGGTTTTCGGACTGATCCAGATGGATAGCATTCGGACCATCCAGCACTTCATCCTTTATGACCAAGCCTCGTCTAACGGGTAGGCAATGCATTACCTTCGCTTTGTTAGTAACAGACAAGTGGCCATTGCCAAAAGTCCATGTATCATCTTGAGACAATACTTGGCCATACTGCTCATAGGATGACCAGTTTTTGACATAGACAAAATCAGCATCCGCCAATGCTTCCATTTGATTATGGTTCACGTGAACGTCTTTTCTAAACTCTGGTGCCAAATCGTAGCCAGCCGGATTGGTAATGGTTAAATCCATTTCGGCTGCAATCATCCATTCTGTGAAAGAGTTTGCCACCGCCTGAGGAAGTGCCTTCACATGAGGAGCCCAGGTAAGCACCACTTTTGGCTTTCGCGTTTCAGACCAATGCTCTTTCATCGTCATTAAATCAGCCAGGCTTTGTAGTGGATGACGGGTTGCACTTTCGAGGCTTACAACAGGAATTCCTGCATGATTTAAAAAGGCATTCAAAAGCAACTCCTCATAGTCAGTATCTTTATCTTTCAGTTCGGGAAAAGTTCTAATACCCAGCACGTCAAAATAGCGACCCATTACCCCAGCGGCTTCTCGGATATGTTCAGCTTTGTTGCCATTCATGACAGCTCCATCCTCAAACTCTAAAGCCCAGCCATCCTTCCCAATATCAAGGACAATTGCTTCGGCACCCAGGTTCTGGGCTGCAATCTGAGAACTTAAGCGTGTACGTAGGCTCGGGTTCAAAAAGATAAGCCCAACCTTTTTACCAGAGGCAATAGTAGGTTGAAAGGCATCCTTTTTGAATGCCAAAGCTTTTTCCACCAGTCCGTCTAGGTCGTTAATGTCTGATATTGATGTAAAGTGTTTCATTATCTTTTTTTATCCACCCCCATCCCCCGCCAGCGGGGGACAAGTATTATTACCCCTCAGTCCTTCGGACAGCTCCCCTTATCAGGGGAGCAACCAAATCAGTCTCCTCCTTTTAGGAGGAGTGCCCAACGGGCGAGGTGGTCATTTTTCTAATTCTATCTCCAGCGCTTCAAAAAACTGGTCCAACTCTTCCTTGGTTACAGCCAATGAAGGCAATAGCCGCAGCGTACTTTTATTTGCTGCAGATCCAGTAAATATCTTATGATCCATCAGCAGATTTTTCCTTAAATCGGCAACCGGAAAGTCAAACTCTGCTCCGATCATCAGGCCTTTTCCACGCACCTCTTTGACTGCAGGCATTTTACTCAGACGATCCATCGCGTAGTCACCCAGAGCCTTGGCATTTTGCATCAACTTCTCTTCCGAGATCACTTCAAGTACCGTTAAGGCAGCAGCGCAAGCCAGATGATTCCCTCCAAATGTTGTTCCCAGCATGCCATGCCAAGGCTCAAACTTGGGTGCGATAAACACACTTGCCACCGGAAAACCATTTCCCATGCCTTTTGCCAACGTGATAATATCTGGTCTGATATCAGCATGCTGATGTGCAAAGAATTTTCCCGTTCGCCCAGCACCAGATTGCACTTCGTCCATGATAAATACCGACCCATGCTCCTCACATAGGGCTTGTGCCTTCTTCAAAAACTTATTGGAGGGTGTGTAAAGCCCAGCGACTCCTTGGATACCCTCCACAATAAAGGCAGCCACCTCATCATCAAAAGCTAATTCCAAAGCATCCAGATCATTCATGGGTACAAACTCCACCTGATGATCGGCATTGAAAGGGGCAATGATCTTAGGGTTATGTGTTGCTGCCACGGCTCCAGAAGTTCGGCCATGAAATGCTTTTTCCAAGGCAATGATTTTCTTTCTGCCCGTATGAAATGAGGCCAACTTCAAAGCATTTTCGTTCGCTTCGGCACCTGTACTACACAGGAAAAGTGAGTAGTCATAATAACCAGAAATCTGCCCCATTTTAAGCGCTAACTCATTTTGCAATGAGTTCTCAACAGCATTTGAATAGAAGCCTATCCGTCCTAATTGATGGCTTAGTCTCTCTACATATTTCGGGTGACTATGGCCAATGGAAATGACGGCATGCCCACCATATAGATCTAGGTATTCAGTACCATTTTTGTCCCACAACTTAGAGCCCAGTGCCTTGACGGGCTCTATTGGATAAAGGGGGTATACATCGAATAACTCCATTAGAATGCGCTCCCTTTTAGTTTAAGGCCTTCCGTTTCTTCCAGCCCAAACATCAAATTCATGTTTTGGACAGCCTGACCAGAGGCTCCTTTTAATAAGTTATCAATCACTGATTGAATCATCAAATACCCGTTATGTAAACTCAAATGGACATAACACTTATTGGTATTAACCACCTGTTTTACATCCAATGGATGGTCACTTACCCAAGTAAAAGGATGGTCTTCGTAGTATTCTTTGTAAACGTTAATCGCCTCTTCCAAGGGCCATTCGATGTATTGATAAGCTGTTACCAAAATACCGCGTGTGAAATTTCCTCGGTAAGGAATAAAATTAATCGGTTGATCATACCAAGATTGGTATTGCATCAAACTCTTGGTCACTTCAGCCATATGTTGATGATTGAATGCTTTGTAGGTAGACATATTTCCTTCACGCCAACTAAAATGTGTCATATCCGAAGGCTTTACTCCTGCCCCTGTTGAGCCTGTAATACCTGAAGCGTGTACTTCTTTCAAAGCTCCGTTGTGTGCCAAAGGCAAAAGCGCCAATTGAATGGCCGTGGCAAAACAACCTGGGTTGGCAATAAAATTCGATGTCTTGATCGCATCTCTGTTAAGCTCCGGCAAACCATAGACCTTGGCATCGTCCAAGCGAAAATCCTGACTCAGGTCGACCACTTTTACCGAATCCGGGACTTTGTGCTGATCGAAAAACTCGGAGGAAGCTCCGTGTCCCATACATAGAAATAGTACATCAATATCGAAGATAACCTCCTGAACAAAGCTCAAGTCAGTTTCGCCCAAAAGATCAGGGTGCAACTTGCTGATCGGTTCGTTGGCTTGACTTCGGCTTTGAACGAAGCTAATTTCTACTTTCGGATGATTGAGTAGCAAACGAATCAATTCGCCTCCCGTATAACCAGCGCCACCTATAATTCCTGCTCGTATCATAATTCGTTATTTACTTGGTGATAGATCGCATTTTGATTGCCGAAAATTTTCGAGAACCCCTTGACATCTTCGCCTGTCCAAGCATTATTCATCTCTCCATAGTGGCCAAACTTCGCGGACATTAGGTCATGATTGGATTCAATACCATTGACTTGAAAACGATACGGCAAAAGCGTGATAAAGACTTTCCCAGTTACTTTTTGCTGAGTGTTCGACATCATAGCTTCCATATCGCGCATGACTGGATCCATAAACTGACCTTCATGCAACCAGTTGCCATAGAATGCCGCCACTTGATCCTTCCAATAGATTTGCCATTTGGTAAGCACATGCTTCTCTAGTGCTTGATGCGCTTTGATAGTCAGCACGGCCGCTGCTGCCTCGAAACCAACTCTGCCCTTGATACCAATGATCGTATCACCAACATGGATGTCACGACCGATGCCAAAGGGACCTGCTATGGTTTCCAAATACTGGATTGCCTCATGAGGCGAGTCGAAGGATTTGTCATTTACTGATTTTAATTCGCCATGCTCAAAACCAAGTTCTAAATCTTCAGCCTGATCCATTGTCGCTTGTGTTGGGAAGGCCTCTTCTGGCAAGAAGCCATTCGAACCCAATGTCTCTTTGCCTCCTACCGAGGTGCCCCAAAGGCCTTTGTTCACTGAATAAGCAGCTTTGGCAAAGTCCATTTCGACACCTTTGGCTTTTAGATATTCAATTTCCTCTTCTCTCGATAACTTCATATCACGAATGGGTGTGATGATTTCAGCTTCTGGCAAAAAGGTCTGAAAGATCATGTCGAAACGCACTTGATCATTACCTGCCCCTGTGCTGCCATGCGCAATAAATGCGGCATCTAGGGTCTTCGCATGCTTGGCAATTGCCAGTGCCTGACTGACACGTTCAGCACTAACAGACAGTGGGTAAGTGCTATTCTTTAGAATATTTCCAAAGATGAGGTACTTGACTACTTTATCGTAGTAGTTAGCTGTTTCCTCAATTGTGGTATGGCTTTTAACGCCAAGTTCGTAAGCACGAGCCTCTACTCCCACCAACTCTTCTTTGGTGAACCCTCCCGTATTGACCAGTACTGAATGTACGTCAAGTCCTTTTTCTTCAGTGAGATACTTTACACAATAGGAGGTATCGAGCCCTCCGCTGTATGCCAGGACTACTTTCTTATTTTCCATTTCGTTTGTTCTTTTTTTCCTCTCGCTTGAGGAGGATGTTCTTTTTAAAATTCAACCAACGTTCAAAGAGTTTTAAGTCTTTATCCAGTTCACGCCCCTTCCACTGGGTGCGCTTCGGTTTCTGATTTTTCTCCCATGCTGGGTTGTAAAGCATGGCTGTGCAAATACAATTCTGTCGCTTCTTTGCCGTCAGGATGTCAAAGTTGACACAGCTCTTGCAACCGCCCCAAAACTCTTCATCCTGAGTAAGTTCAGAATAGACCACAGGCTTATATCCCAACTCCGAATTGATTTTAAGTACGGCAGCTCCTGTTGTCAATCCGAAAATCTTAGCCTCTGGATATTTCTTGCCAGAAAGGTTGAAAGTGGCTTCTTTAATACGCTTGGCCAATCCTTCTCCACGAAACTTCTGTGAAACAATTAGTCCTGAATTCGCAACAAATTGCCCGTGACTCCATACTTCTATATAGCAGAAGCCGGCCCACTCCCCTTTTTTGGTGGTGGCTATTATAGCTTTGCCTTCTTCGATTTTCGATTGGATGTACTCTGGTGTTCGCTTTGCGATTCCGGTACCTCGAATCTGAGCAGAAGCTGATATCTCATCTACGATTTCCTGAGCATAGCTAGCATCTGCTGCTTGGGCTTCTTTTATGATAAACTGTGTTTTCATTTTTATTCTGGTCGTCATTGTGAGGAAGCATAGCAACCGAAACAATTTCTCAAATTAATCAGGAGATTCTTTCTCCCGATGAATCGGGATCAGAATGACGAGTTATAAACTCTCAAAAATTAATAATACAATACGGATTGGGAATTGATGACCACCACATAGGCAGTCGGTATGATATCGAGGCTTAGCGCCTCCTAGTCCTTGCCCTAAGAGCACTCGCTTCCACCGCTACTAGAGGTAGCTTAATGGTTTGGGAATATGTAGAAGCGTTTGACTGCATTGTTCTATTGAGACGACAAAGGAAATAAAAAGTTTAGATATCGCAAATGGGTGTACCACTTAATTGAGTTTTCATCATCGTCTCATACATAATTATTTAAAAACATATAGTGATTAAATTATCTAATATTTATATCATTGATTACTTAAATTTTTGGTCCATCCAACAATAAGCACTATGAAAAAGATATTCTTCTTACTTGTTATTCTTTATCCTACACTGGCAATTGCCCAAAATACATTTCCAGCATCTGGATAAACACTAATCAATCATGACGCTTCTGCAGCATTAAGAATTAAAACTTGGAATATGTTCGGTTCAACTTCTGGCGGAAACTACCCGTACTGGGGAATGAATATTGAACATACCACTTCAGGGTGGAGAAGTTTCCACTCTTCCCTAAGAGGTTCGCTGATTTTAAATTGGGGTAACGATATTCGTTTTTCAAGTGCCCCAGCGAACACAACAAATGCTAGCCTCACACATCATATGATGATTAACACGGTTAATGGCAATGTGGGGATTGGTACTACTGCGCCTAACGCCAAATTAGACCTCAGAAATGGCCACCTTTATGTTGGCGATGACACATTTAACAATCCCGGAAGTTGGGGAGCAACGATTAACCTTGACGACAACGTGCATTCCAGAGTGTTGATCGAAGAAAGAGGTACAGGAGTTCAGACCGCCTTGATGTCTCA
>NZ_JAGFMD010000013.1 GCF_017592825.1 Roseivirga sp. E12
TTCATGCACAAAATCTCGAAGCAAGCACTTAACAGGATTGCTGACGCGATCCTGAATCATCACGCCTGACCATAGAAAAGCCCGTGCTAAGCACTGTTCTTTTTTCATGCACAAAATCTCGAAGCAAGCTTCTGATTTTGTGCATGAAAAAAGCCCCTGAACTTCAGGGGCTTTTCTGCGCTAAGTGACCTCGACAGGATTCAAACCTGTAACCTCTTGAGCCGTAATCAAGTGCACTATTCAGTTATGCTACGAGGCCAAAAATAAACGGACGTTAAAGTCCGTTAAATGCGTTTGCAAAGGTAATTAATTCTTTTTCTTTGCAAAAGACGTCCTTATATACTTTTAAAAAATACTATCTTTGCCACCGCTTAAATTTAGCATACCCATGAAGAAGTTGTTACTCGGAGTTGTAGGTTTGGTTTTTATGAGTCTTTCGGTTCAGGCGCAACGTCCTGATTTACCAGGGGCTTTGTTAGTTGATATCGGAGTAAATAGCTGGAGCAGTGCCCCTACCGATGTCTCTCTAAATAGTTTTCAGTCTAAGACTGTCAATCTTACATATTACTATGATTTACCTATCGGTAACAACGGTTTTACATTCACTCCTGGAATTGGACTGAGTTTAGAAAGGTACTCTCTCGAGAATAATTTCACTTTCACTTCTTCTGTGGACGCTAACAGCGTTCGATCGGTAGCAGCAACCGACATTAATTCCTTAGTCAGCAACCCCATCAGTTTTGATAAATCAAAACTAGCCCTTCATTATTTGGACATTCCTTTGGAACTGAGATATTACAAAAGCAAGAACCAATACAACAGAGGGTTCAGAGCAGCATTGGGTATTAAAGCAGGAGTTCTTTACTCCACTTTTACAAAGTACAGATATGAAGACAGAGGTGGTGATAACCGCACCGTGAAGGACAGGCAGGACTTAGGCTTCAACAGATTTCGCTACGGTATTCAAGGTAGATTTGGCTGGGGCGGCCTCAGTTTCTTTGGCTTTTACGAACTGTCGGACAAATGGGATATTGCTCCTGCAGGTGGAGAAAATACAAAGACGCTTACCTTCGGAATCTCCCTAACCGGCTTCTAGAATTATTCCCCTTTGAATTCGGGTAGTCTTTTCTCTAAAAAGGCTTGAACACCTTCCTTGTGATCAAAGGTGGCACCAGCTATATCCTGATTATAGGCTTCATAGTCAAGCATCTCAGATAAAGTTGAGTTTTGAGATTTATTCAACATCTTTTTCATAAGTCCGATGGCCTTTGTAGGTGCCTTAGCATAGTAGTCAGTATATACTTTTACCGCGTCATCTAAAGATTCATGAGGCACGCATTTATTCACTAGGCCCATTGCCTCTGCATCCTTGCAGCTGACTCTAGTCCCCATAGTGGCTAATTCAAAAGCCTTAGAGGAACCAAGCAACCTAGGTAAGAAGTAAGAAGAGCCCGAGTCAAGCACTAGACCAATGTTCACAAAAACCTCAATGAGCTTGGCATTTTCGGAGGCAACTACAATATCGCAGGCAATGGCAAAAGAGCACCCTGCACCCGCTGCAACACCGTTTAGGCGACAAATCACAGGCTTAGGTAGGTTCCTAATAGCCTTTATAATAGGATTGTATCTTTTATGTATAGAATCAGAGAAAGATCTATTGGGTTCTGCGGAAGATGCTTTTAGATCTTGCCCCGAACAGAATGCCTTCCCCTCTCCAGTTAACACCACAACCCTCACATCATTGTTACGCTTTGCATCTTTCAACGCTTGTTGTAATTCGAAGGTAATTTCATTATTCAGGGCATTGTATACATCTGGACGATTAAGTGTAATCGTAGCCACCCCATCTTTGATATCGTATTTCAGAAATTCGAACATAGTCTAAAGAAATAAAGCAATTGATCCGTAACTAATAAAGAACCCTAACAATAAGCCCCCTAAGATTTCAGCTGGTTTATGAGCGTTCAAGTATAATCTTGCCCAAGATATTAACCCAGTCAATGCAACTGCAACAATCAAGGGCCAAAATAATGTATTCGTGGACTGAAAAGCATGCTTATAGGCAAGTATAAACCCTAGCCACCCTGCTATTCCAGCAGCGTGTGCACTGATTTTCCATTTAAAAGTGATGCCATTAGTAGCAATAACAACAGTGGTGATCGCCAAGAAAGTAATATTCATTGCTGGGGTCATCCATTCCTGATCTTTGATCATAAATGAAACCACCAGGTAGAACAATGAAATGAAGACAAATGGCATATACCTATCCCTTCTTTCCATCATGTGTAAGTCCTTAATCACTTTGGTAATCCTGAACATAACCACCGTTAAAACTGGCACTAAACAGGTAGTAACAAATATCAACGAAACTACCGTCCAGCGGCCCTTATCAGTCAGGTTAGAACTATTGCCCAAATGAAATAGAATGGTGTAAAACACCAATGTCGGCATGATTAGAGGCTGAAAAAGATAGGTCAGGAATTTTGCTAAAAATGTCAAATCAGAGTTCTTTTCTCAAGCGCGCAACAGGAATATTGAGTTGCTCACGATATTTTGCAACTGTCCTTCTGGCGATGTTATAACCTTTAGCTTTTAAAAATTTCTCAAGCTTATCGTCCGAAAGTGGCTTTTTCTTGTCTTCGCCATTAATTAATTCGGCCAACACATTCTTGACCTCTCGGCTGCTCACATCTTCACCACTTGTGGTAGAAATACCTTCACTGAAGAAGTACTTCAAAGGGAAAATGCCAAAATCGGTTTGTATGGATTTGGAATTAGCCACTCTTGAAACAGTGGAAATATCCATACTGATCTCATTGGCAATATCCTTTAAGATCATTGGCCTTAACTTCGACTCATCTCCATCTTGGAAGAACTCATATTGAAACTTGATAATGGACTCCATGGTGCGGAGCAATGTGTTTTGACGCTGTTTAATAGCATCAATAAACCACTTAGCAGCATCAAGCTTTTGCTTAACAAAAGTCACAGTTTCCTTAAGCTTCTTATCCTTCTTATCACTTTTATCGTAAGCCGAAAACATTTCGGTATAGGACTGGCTCACTCTTAGTTCTGGAGCATTGCGACTATTCAATGTAAGGTCAAATTCCCCATCAGTATTACTTAACAAGAAATCAGGAATAAGGTATTGCGTTTTCACTAACCCACCAGAAATACTCCCCGGCTTTGGGTTAAGCTTTGTGATGGAACTAACGGCTTCCTTGAGTAAGCCCTCATCCTCAAGGTTGAGCTTCTTAAGGATTTTATCGTAATGCTTCTTGGTGAACTCATCGAAACAAAGAGAAAGAATCCGCACAGCAGTTTGAATGACTTCATCTTCTTCAAGGTCATCCATTTTGCGCTCCATCTGAATGAGTAAACATTCCTGGAGACTTCGTGCTGCTATACCTGGTGGATCAAACCTCTGAATTTGACCCAGCAGTTCTTCCAGCTCTTCTATATCCGTTTCAATATTCTGAGCAAATGCCAAGTCATTAACAATGGCATCAAGTTCTCTTCGGATGTATCCATCAGTTTCGATACTTCCAATAAGTTGTTTGGCTATATTCTCCTGGCGTTCTTCTAACCCTAAAAAACCAAGCTGAGCTTCCAACTGGTCATTGAGTGAAGCTTGCATAGCAACTGGCATCTCACGATCTTCTTCATCATTGTAGTTACCATCGCCCTGCATTTTATAACCTGAGAAATCGTCATCACCTAGGTAATCTTCGACATTCAAGTCCTCTGTTGAGCTAACTTCCCCTTCTTCAAACTCTTCTCTTTCTGGAGCAGCCTCTTCTTCTCTCCCCTCCTCCAAGGCAGGGTTTATCTCAAGCTCTTCCTCTACTCGAGTATCGAGCTCAGCGGTTGGCACCTGCAACAGTTTTATAAACTGAATCTGCTGAGGCGACAGCTTTTGGCTAAGAGATTGGTTAAGACTGAGTTTCTGCATTCGGTTAAAAAGCTCTTTCTATTAACTCAAATTTAAAGGAAAGAACGAGAGAAGCGTTGAGATTGTAACACTTTTTAACAAAAACCATGCAGAAAATTTTAAACCGAGAAAAAATGTCTCTACACGCATTAATTAGTACATAATTATTAAAGCGCTTACCTAAATGACTCTACTAAATGATTATCAATTAGTTGTGTTTGAGAGTAAAAAATGATTGCTTTGCGTTCGATTAAAAATTCATAGAGTACTGTAATCATGGAAACAAAAAGAACCAAAATTGCCGCTCTTCTCAAAAGCAGTGAGATTGACGTTAACGTTGTGGCAAAAGGTTGGGTAAGAACCAAAAGAGGTAATAAAAACGTAAGTTTTATCGCTCTCAATGACGGTTCATCTATCAATAGTATTCAGGTGGTTGCAGACCCTGGTTTAATTGGGGAAGAGACTTTAAAGAACATCACTACTGGAGCGAGTATCTCCGTTACAGGTAAACTGGTTGCTTCACAGGGTGCAGGGCAAAGTGTGGAAATTACTGCTGAAGCAATAGAGGTTTTAGGTGTGGCCGATCCCGAAAAGTATCCGCTTCAACCGAAGAAACATTCACTTGAATTTCTTCGTGAAATTGCTCATTTGCGCCCTAGAACTAACACTTTCAGTGCAATCTTCAGAATGAGGCATGCGATGTCTTTTGCTGTTCACCAGTTCTTCAACGAAAAAGGGTTCTACTATTGGCATACACCTTTCGTTACAGGCTCTGATGCGGAGGGGGCTGGCGAGATGTTCAGAGTATCAACACTTGACCCCATCAACCCACCACTTAATGATGATGGAACTGTAGATCATAGTCAAGACTTTTTCGGCAAGGAAACTAACCTTACCGTATCAGGCCAACTTGAAGGTGAACTAGGCGCTATGGCACTTGGTGATATTTACACCTTTGGCCCAACATTTCGTGCAGAGAACTCTAATACCACTAGACACCTGGCCGAATTCTGGATGATAGAACCTGAAATGGCATTTTATGATCTAACCGACAACATGGATCTGGCGGAAGAATTCTTAAAATATCTAGTGGCTTATGCGCTGGAAAACTGTGCCGATGACCTAGAGTTCTTAGAAAAGAGACTACTTGACGAGGAAAAGAACAAACCAGCTGTTGAGCGAAACGATATGTCGTTGACAGAAAAGCTCAGGTTTGTAATGGAGAATGACTTTGAAAGACTTTCTTACACTGAGGCCATTCAAATTTTGAGAAATTCTAAACCGAACAAGAAGGGCAAATTCCAATTCCCTATTGACGGATGGGGCGCGGATCTACAGTCTGAGCATGAGCGTTACTTGGTTGAAAAACACTTTAAGAAGCCGGTTATACTAACTGATTACCCGAAGGACATTAAGGCATTTTATATGCGCATGAATGATGATGGCAAGACAGTTGGCGCCATGGATATTCTCTTCCCGGGCATCGGTGAAATAGTCGGAGGCTCTCAGAGAGAGGAAAGACTTGATGTACTTACTGATCGTATGGCGGAGATGAACATTCCCGAAGAGGAGCTCGATTGGTATTTAGATACAAGACGATTTGGTACCGCACCGCATAGTGGCTTTGGGCTTGGATTTGAAAGACTAATGATTTTTGTAACGGGTATGGGAAATATCAGAGATGTAATTCCTTTTCCTCGTACACCAGGAAGTGCAGCATTCTAAAACAACAAACCCCGAGATTTCGGGGTTTTTTATTTCTTACTAAATCTTACAGTTTGTTGAAACTTAGATTGGTCATCCATGACCAGTACGAGGTAGTAGCCTCTCTGAAATGATTGAACATCAACTTTGTATTTCTTTAAGCCATTCTTCTCAAGATTGACTCTCATCTTGGTACCGATGATACTTCTAATCTCGATTTTGGGCTTAACAAGTTCGAGGTTGCTCAGGTCAATCGTTAAGTAATCAGAAGTTGGATTTGGAAAAACCTCAACTTTAATCTTCTCATCGTCATTGGAAACTTTTGCCATCCTTTCAGACTGGCCAGAGGCCATAAACGCCACACATAAAAGGGCAAGTCCAAAGACGAGCTTTCTGAGCGTATTATGGTGATTGAAGATTTCCATTATGTACTAAGATCCACTTTAAGGTGTTAAGGTTTACTTAAAGTTAGGATTTTTTCAAATAAAAGACACTTATGTTACGTTAATAATTGTTTCTGGTAGTTCATTAAGCAAATCTGATGCCATCAATGACATTTTTCCAACTCTTTTTTTCGCTAAATCTCCGGCCATTCCGTGGAGATAAACACCTGCCTGAGCAGCCCGGTCGCTAGACACTCCTTGTCCAATCAAACCAGTAATAATACCTGCCAAAACATCTCCACTACCGGCAGTTGCCATACCTGAATTACCAGTAGTGTTAAAAATCACTTTTCCGTTTGGAAGTGCAATCACTGTATGAGCACCTTTTAGTATAATAACCCAGTTTCGGTTGGAAGCAACGCTTTTCATTTTCTCAATCCTCTCCAAACCATCAAGGCTCTTGCTGAATAGTCGTGAAAACTCTCCAACATGAGGAGTCAGTACAGATTCTGCTGGAATTTCATCCATTAATTCTGGATGCGATGCGATAATATTTAAAGCATCAGCATCAATGACCATAGGCTTATTACTTTTTCTCAGCAATGACTTCAGCCACTCAGTTGTAGTGACATCAGTTCCTAGACCGGGTCCAACACAAACAACATCCGTATTTTCAAATACTTCTCCAGTACTAATTTGATCGTCACTGTCGTCCACAGTAACCATTGCCTCAGGCAGACCTGACTGAATTATTTCATAACCACACTTAGGAATATGAATGGTCAACAACCCTGCGCCTGACTTCAATACTGCCTTTCCGCATAGAAAGGCTGCGCCCATTTTTCCGAAACTTCCAGAAAAGATCTGTATACGCCCAAAATCACCTTTATGCTGAAATTTCTTGCGTACTGGTAATATTCCAGAGACATCATCTTTATCTAAGAGAAAATAGTCAGAGGGCTGAGCTTCAATAAAGTCTTCGCTCAAACCGATATCTACAATTAAAAACTCTCCGACATAAGCCCCTGACTCTGGAATTAAAAAGGAGAGTTTAGGTCGCTGGAAAGCAATCGTAAGATCTGCCTCAACAATGGCTCCTGATAATTCTACACAATCCGAAAAAAGGCCAGAGGGGATATCAATACTTACTGTTTTAGCGGATGATGTATTTATCTTTTGAATGAGCTGTGCAAAAAGTCCTGTCGCAGGTCTATTCAGTCCAGAGCCGAAAAGTGCATCAATAACTACTTCTTCTTGAATGACTAAATCTTCAACATTTGAAATTCGATCTGGATCGTTGGTCAGTCTCGTCAGGTTATTTTGACAATCTGGAGAAAGCTCACCTCCAATGTCAACCAAAGAGCACTGTATGGTGTACCCATGTTCAGCAAGAAGTCTGGCCGCAGCCAAACCATCCCCTCCATTGTTGCCAGTACCACAAACAACATGAACGGAATTTTCCCGAGACACCAGAGAAGTGAATTGTTTAACAAAGGCCTTGGCCGCTCTTTCCATTAAGTCAATGGAGGCAATCGGCTGATTTATTATGGTATGTTGATCTGCAGCTCTGATTTGATCTGCAGCGATGATTTTTTTCATTTGAAATCTAAATAAGGTAATAACCTCTTGATCATGACACTATCCATCAAGGACAGTCTGTACATATCCTCTGCCTTTCTGAATTTACCATTTTTGCTCTTGATATTCAATATCTCTTTCGTCTGTTCATAGTTGATGTAAGGATGTGCCAGTAACTCTTTAAAAGTAGCCAGATTAATAGCAAGCCTTTTAACAGATGATGAATCAGATAGCAAAAGAAAAGGTGAAATGGACTGAAAAAGAGTGTCGGTCATGCCGTAAACTTCTTTCAATTGATTAATCGAATGATAGCCGCCAAGCAGCTTTCTGTATGAGGTAATGCGTCTTGCATAACTTGGACCTATACCTTTCAGCTCTTTAAAACTTGTTGTATCTGCAGTATTAATATCAATCGCAAGCACTTCCTTAAGGGGAACTCTTTCATCCTCTAAGACTAATGATGAATCTTCTCTAGCTTCAGGTTTTACAAAAGCTTTGATTGGGGACTTCTTACTCTCAGATAAAAAAATGAACGGTGAAAGTAGATCATAAATACTATCTGGGAAATCGTAGATTTTTAATAAGTCCGCATTATTTAAAAACTTACCTCCTATAGAACGATAGTTATCTATTCTCTTCGCTAGAAACTTTGGAACCCCCAATGATGTTAACTCTTCAACAGAAGCCGTATTAGGATCAAACTTGAAATATTCAACCTTCTTTACTTCGACCTCTTTAGACTCTACAAAACTCGCGTTGATTAAAAGAACCAGACTATCAAGCAGCCTTTCGTCTTCGGCAGAAGTATAGGGATCAGAACTCAGAACTTGACGGTATAGATAAGGTGTGAAAAGCAGAAGAATTATTAGAGGAATAAGAACTAAAGTCCCATTAACCTCTGTTCTACTGAAACCAAAAAAGTCGCGAATGAGTTTATTTAGTCTCATTTAACCGTGTGTCTGATTGAGATTAAATGAAGATACAACTATTTAAACAATCAGCTTGAAAAGACAGATTCAAAGTTGAGGGTTGGGTAGACTGAATGCAGAAACGTTATAAATATCAAAAACTGACATAAATCACTTTTTTAGTGCTCAATTAGGGGTTATTTTTGCCCGCAGAAATAAAGAACAGATGCGAAGTAATTTCAAAGTAATAAGTCTCTCATACAAGAATGCTCCGGTGGAGATTCGTGAGATGATTGCTTTGGACGACACGCTTATCGCTAATCTATTGAATGATTTCAGAGAGGTGATTGGTCTTGATGAGTCTTTGATTATTTCTACCTGCAATCGCACTGAGGTTTACTACAATGCTGAGCAGGACTTCTCTAGGGAGATTATCACGCTGTTGGCAGCAAAAAAGGGTATCGATAACATCAGCAAATTCATTCCTTTTTTCACTGCAATCAATGACAGTAATGCAGCTTCTACTTATTTGTTCAGAGTAGCGCTTGGTCTTGAAGCTCAAGTGATCGGTGATCTTCAAATCATTAATCAGGTTAAGAAGGCATATCAGATTGCTGCCGATAATAATACGGCTGGGCCTTTTATGCACAGAATATTACACACTGTCTTCTTTGCCAACAAAAAGGTATTTCAAGAAACGGCATTCAGAGATGGTGCAGCGAGCGTTTCTTATGCCACAGCAGAGCTCACTCGTAATTTAGCCGAGTCTTTTATCGATGCGAAAGTATTGATTATCGGTTTGGGTGAAATTGGAGAGGACCTGGCAAAGCATTTAAGTGGAGAGCAATTCTCCGTGAGTCTTACAAATAGAACTTCTGCCAAAACAGAAATGTTGGCAACAGAATTAAGCTTGAATCAAGTCCCATTTGCTAATTTGAATACTCAGTTGGACGCTCATGACATTATTATCTCGAGTATTCCAGTCAAAGACTTTATTGGACCAAAACATTTTGAGAAAACCACTAGTGGCCTAAAGTTTTTGGTTGACTTATCAATTCCAAGGTCTATAGATCCAAAAGTGGAAGCTATTCAAGGAGTTTCACTTTACAACATTGACGAGATTCAGGAAAAAACTTCAAAAGCGGTTGAAAAGAGAAAAGCTGCAATTCCACATGTGGAAGCCATCATTGAAGATGCGATGGAAGATGTAAGAGCTTGGTCTCGCGAAATGGAGGTCTCGCCAACCATTCAAAAACTTAAAAATACACTTGAAGAAATCCGTCAAGAGGAGTTAAGAAAGCATCTGAAGAACTCTTCTGAAGAAATGGAATTTTTCGCAGATAAGCTATCCAAGAGCATCACTCAAAAAATCATGAAGCTTCCAGTATTGCAATTGAAAGCTGCCTGTCAGAGAGGTGATGCTGACAAACTGGTTGATGTGCTCAATGATCTGTTCAACCTTGAGCAAGAGGCAAAAGAGAAATAATAGCTCCTTTCGTCAAATTCTTTACCTCTGAATCTTAATTTCGTCAGCTAAATCTCAGCAATTGCGTATTACCTGTTAATGTTTTTCATCCGACAGCTCTTTTTCTTAGTCATTCTACAGCTATGTCACTTCAATGTTTGGGCAGATGAGTATCAGACTTTTAGAAGAGATGGGAAATATGGGTTAAAAAACATCACCTCCGGAGAGATAGTCATCCCACCCCAATATGAGGCCATTGGATGGTCTGATGGTAGCTTCAAAGTCATTAACAAGCTTATTGGTGCTCGCCAAAATGAGAAATGGGCACTGATAAATCTTGATGGTGGCAAAGTCTCTCTCCACCTCTATGCGCAACTGACTCCCTATCAGAACAATCTCTTCATTGTAAGTAAACGAGAAGCAAACTCTATTCTCACCAGATATGGCGTAATAAATACAAAAGGAAAACCAGTAATCGAGCCCACCTATGTGAAACTTGAGCCAGCTGGCGACTTACTTATCGCTGCTAAGCGAATCGGTGCCGATGATAGGTTCGGTGTACTCAACCGGAATGGGAAGCCTATAATTCCATTCGAGTTCAGCCACATAGATCAGGTAGATGAAACTCGATTTTCTATACGAAATAACAGTGGCCTTAGCGCTCTTTATACTTCCAATGGAAAGGCCATCACTGATTTTCAGTTTGAATCCATAGAGAAATTGACGGATCAGCTGCTCTTAACTAAATCCTTTAATAAGAAAGGCATATTAGATAGAACAGGAAAATTGGTCGTTCCTTCGATTTATAAAAATATCCAGTTGTCGGGGGAAAGGGTTCGTGCATTGCCTTTTAAAAAGTGGGATTTATATCAAGGTGGATCGTTCAAGGAGAGCTATTACTTTGACCGAATGCTAATGGTAAATGGTGAACGCTTTGCAATAACCAGTGGCCAGCAGACGGGTGTTATCGATCAGGAGGAAGATTACCTCAAATACCTTAAAAATTTGAGTATAGTTACTACGATCAATGAAATTACAATAGTTGAAGATGTGGACTCAAAATTTCAAGGAGCAATAGATTCCTCTGGAAAAATGATTCTTCCTGCAAATTTTGATAGTGTTAGAGTCTTGAACGATGTGATTGTAGCACAGCTAAAGCGTATAGACAAACAAGACTGGACTGTCTACAACCGAGCTGGAAACAGGCAAAACCCTTTTAAATACGAAAGCTTTAGACCATTAAACAATGGACTTATTAAAGCCATTAGAAATGGAAAAACGGGCCTACTAAATTCTGATGGGACGGATCTAAGCCCATTCATTTACGATGCAATTGGCAAATTCAAAAATGGATTAGCTGTCGCCAGCTATCAAGGAAGTTACGGGGTAATTAACCTAGAAAGCAATTGGATAATCAATCCTTATAATGATCGAATTGAAATCCAAGAGAGCATAATTAGAGTAAAGCAAGGATCTGAATGGAAATTGATTGACTTCAGAGGGAGCGAAACCATTCGGTCTTATAATCGGCTGACGAGCTTACCCATTGGCTATAGCAAAAGGACGAAAGATGGTTACGAACTCTACGATAGCCGTGACAGCCTTTGGCTAGAACATCAATATGACACTATACAAGTAATTCATGATGACCTTTATGGGCTTAAGCGAGATGGTCGGTTCTTCTTTTTCAGACCCAATAATTCGGATGATATAGCATTAGACACTGGAATAACTGTTTTAGGAGGATTTTCTGAAGGTCTTATTACCGTAAAGAAAGACGAGCAATGGGGCCAAGTCGATGAAAGGGGGAATCTCAGAATAGCCAATCGTTATGAAGCCATTAAGGTATTCTCTGAAGGATTATCCGCAGTAAAATTGATTGGCAAATGGGGTTTCATTGATAAGGATGAAAGTCTAGTTGTACAGCCAACTTACGATAGCGTTGAAGCTTTTGACAAAGGCTTATCCATTGTAATGAAGAACGGTAAGTTTGGAATTATTGACAGCCTAGGAAAATCTATTCTGCCCGAAGACTTCACGGCAATCGATCGGCAAAAGGACTATATCATCTTAAACTCGAACGGTGTCTATGGCTTGGCAGATGCTAGAGGCAAGCTGATTAGAACTCCTCAATATGATTCAATCTACCCCTTAACGAATGGCTATTTCTTAATCGGGAGAGATGGTTTAAAAGGAGTCATTAATTTGAAAGGACAAGACATAGTCCCACTATCATACGAGGCCATTGAACAGATGGGTAATAGATTCTTAGCCTCAGAAGCCTCTAAGTGGCAATTGATAGACCTAAAATAGAAAAGGCCGCTTTTACACGGCCTTTGTCAGTTTTCTGTCCAATTATTTTTTATCACTTCCAGAACTCTTTTTTGTTGTAGAACTCTTTTGGCTTGGGTTGGCGATCGATTCTCTCATATCAGTGTCAGACTGAATGTTTTCCATTCTATAATAGTCCATTACACCAAGGTTACCCGATCTAAAAGCTTCTGCCAGCGCCAATGGCACTTCAGCTTCCGCCTCAATCACTTTTGCTCTAGCCTCCTGAGACTTAGCTTTCATTTCTTGCTCTACTGCTACTGCCATTGCCCTACGTTCCTCCGCTTTAGCCTCAGCCACTTTTAAGTCCGCCTGTGCTTGATCAGTTTGAAGTATCGCCCCAATATTTACTCCCACATCAATATCAGCGATATCAATAGACAGAATTTCGAATGCAGTACCAGCATCTAGGCCACGTTGCAATACGAGTTTAGAAATCTTATCTGGGTTTTCAAGAACGGCCTTATGACTTTGTGCAGAACCAATGGAAGTCACTATACCTTCACCTACCCTTGCCAGAATGGTGTCTTCACCTGCGCCCCCAACCAATTGTTGAATATTAGCACGCACGGTAACTCTCGCTACCGCTATCAGCTGAATTCCATCCTGTGCCACAGCTGCCACTTTAGGTGTTGTAATAACCTTCGGGTTTACAGAAATCTGAACTGCCTCAAACACTTCTCTACCAGCCAAGTCAATAGCTGTAGCTTGCTTGAACCCCAAGGTAATATTGGCCTTATCGGCAGAAATCAACGCTTTAATAACTGAGGAGACATTACCCCCTGCTAAGTAGTGCGTTTCTAACTCTTCCGTCTGCACATCCAAGCCTGCTTTTCTAGCGGTAATCATCTCCTTAACAATAATACTTGGCGGTACCTTTCTAATCCTCATGAACACGAGTTCTAGAAGCCCAATTCGAACGTTCGAAAATTGAGCTGTAATCCAAAGGTTAACCGGTACGAAGTACAAGAAAACGAAGACTAAAATGACACCGGCTATTACGGCAATCAGTGTGGTATATTCTCCCATTGATTTAGGTATTTATTGATTCTACAATAATTTTATTCCCAGACAGTCTTATGATTTCAACCTCTGTTCCCGACTCGATTAAATGTCCATGAGAAGTCACTTCATAGGCCTTATTATTAAACTCAGCCTTTCCAATTGGTTTTAGGTCAGAAACAGCCAATCCCTTCATATTTATCCGAAGGTCAACCGTATAGTGCTCATTCACTTTGGACCTTATCTGTTCCTTTAATGAGAATTTACTCCATGAATTCGATCTAAAGCTCCAAACTAAGGCAATTACTGTCACCAAGAGAGAGGCTACCAAGACAATCGATCCAGAGGTAACTCCATGTCGTTCATATGCCATGTAAATACCGATCCCTGTAAGTGCAAGCCCCAACAATCCAAGTATAGTAGTACCAGGAACAAATATCAGTTCAAGATAGATGAGTACTAATCCGACTAGAGTAAGTAAAATGATGGCTAACCAACCGTCCATAAGTCTAAATGGTCAATAGCCCAATATACAATAAAGAGATGAAGCTTAGTATGCTTTGGCAAAAAGAACTCTTCCTTTCGAAGGCTCTCCAGAGTAAATACATTTACCCTCTTCAGCTTCTGCCCCAATAGGAATACAACGTATCGTTGCTTTGGTCTCGTTCTTTATTTTCTCTTCAGTTTCAGCTGTACCATCCCAGTGTGCTGAGATAAAACCGCCATCCTCTTCAAGCACTTGCTTGAACTCATCGTAGCTATCGACAGGACGAGTATTTTCAATCCTGAAATCTTTGGCTTTTGTGTAAATGGATTTTTGAATTTCATCCATCAATCCAGATACCTTAGCAGCAAGGTCATCTGCCAAGCTGAAGGTTTCTTTTACACCAGTATCTCTTCGAGCAATCTCCACAGAATTGTTTTCCATGTCCTTCGGCCCAATCGCGATTCTAACCGGAACACCTTTTAACTCCCATTCAGCAAACTTGAACCCCGGCTTGTAGGTATCACGATCATCAAACTTGACACTTATACCTACTGCCTTAAGTGATGCTATAATCTCATCTGCCTTCTCGCCAATAGCTCTCAATTGGTCTTCTCCTTTATATATAGGAACGATCACCACTTGGATAGGAGCCAATTTAGGAGGTAATACCAGACCTTGATCATCAGAATGCGCCATTATCAATGCACCCATTAATCGCGTACTCACACCCCATGAAGTTCCCCATACAAAATCTTGCTTGCCTTCTCTATTGGCAAATTTCACATCAAATGCCTTAGCAAAGTTCTGACCCAGGAAATGTGAGGTACCAGCCTGAAGGGCCTTACCATCTTGCATCAATGCCTCAATACAATAAGTCTCAACAGCTCCGGCAAACCTTTCACTCTCAGATTTTATGCCTCTAATAACAGGCAATGCCATAAACTCTTCCGCAAACTGCGCATAGATGTTCATCATTTGAACTGACTCATCAATCGCCTCTTGCTTAGTAGCATGAGCGGTATGTCCTTCTTGCCAAAGAAATTCCGTGGTTCTTAGAAAGAGTCTTGTTCTCATTTCCCAACGAACCACATTGGCCCACTGATTAACAAGTATAGGAAGGTCACGATAAGACTGCACCCAGTTTTTATAGGTACTCCAAATCACTGTTTCAGAGGTTGGCCTAACGATCAACTCTTCTTCTAATTTAGCTTCCGGATCTACGACAACTCCATTACCGTTCTCGTCATTCTTGAGACGATAGTGGGTAACCACTGCGCATTCCTTGGCAAATCCCTCGACATGGTCAGCTTCCTTACTTAAATAAGACTTTGGGATAAAAATAGGGAAATAGGCATTGGAATGTCCTGTTTCCTTGAACATCCTATCAATCTCCGCCTGCATCTTCTCCCAAATGGAAAAGCCATATGGCTTAATAACCATACATCCCCTTACTGGTGAGTTTTCAGCTAAATCGGCCTTTTTAACTAATTCATTGTACCATAATGAATAATCTTCACTCCTTTTTGGCAATCCTTTGCTCATGTTCTAAGATTTGGTATGATCCTTGCTGTTTTAGCGTTGATAGAATATTCGACAAATATATAGTTTTCGGATATTTTCTCGACCAAAAACGATAAATAGACGTTAACTTATTAAGCCAGAAAGGAAAGTCATGAAAAGTCGAATTCATCTCAAATTATTAATGGCACCACTCAGCATGCTAGCGGTGCTTGCGTGCTCACCAGATCAATACCAACAAGCTTCAGAATATGACGATGTGTATTTCACATCGGCCGATCGTAAAACAGTCCCAAAAATAGTTGCAAAGCCAGAACAGGTTCAGTCAGCTAATACCGAGAATGTTATTACGCTTTCTAATCAATCGAAAAAATCAGTAGACCCAACCCTTCTCAATCGTTATAATAATAACGAGAGCAAAGAGGTTGAGTATTTTGTTGAAGGTGAAGGTGGTCCAAGGGTAACCAGAGCAAATGAATTGAACTATGACGATTTTGTCTGGGACTATGAAAACGAGTTACTAGCCACTTATGCCCTGCCAGTAGACTGGGCAGAAGAGTGGGACAAAAGATATTTCAACAACCTGATTTCCAATGATTTTGAATTCAGGCTGGCATGGTATGATCAGTACTACGTAGGCAACAGCACTAGGATGGATCGCTACATCACTGCAAGTAATGGTAGAATAGGAAGAACGTCAATGTCAACATTTGGCGGCAATGGGTTCAGAAATAATTTCTGGAATCGTGGCATCAACGTTTCTGTAGGATTTGGTACAGGCTTTGGTTTCTATGATCCTTTCTTTGTAGGTGGTGGCTTCGGTTATGATCCGTTTTTCGACCCATTTTATGATCCATTCTTCTTCAATACTGGTTTCTTTGGCTTCAATAGATGGAACAGATGGAATAGAGGATGGGGCTTCAGACGTGGTTTTGGTTTCGGTGGCGGCTTTGGAGGTGGTTTTTATTGCCCTCCGATTTTTAGCAACCAATACATCTACAGAGGAGAAATCATTGTGGGGAGAAACGATAGAACATATACACGTGGTGGTAGACTAAGCTCTACATCAGTAGCGAACGTAAGATCAGACGCCACTAATGGAGTGGCACAAACAAGATCACAAAGATTGGCTTCAGCTTCAGGTACTTCAAGAGTATCAAGAAGTTCGATTGAGAACAGGTCTTCAAGAACTGGGAGAGTGAGCTCTAGTAGTGTGAGCAGAACAAGTTCTTCGCGCTCAGCGACAAGTAGAAATTCAAGCAGCCAAGTAGCAAATACTAGATCTAGCCGTGTAAGAACAGACGCCTATAGATTTAATGACTCAAGAAGCTCAGGTAGAAGTTCATCTAGTAGAGTAGGCACTAGTTCTACAAGAGGGCGCAGCAGCGCTGTAACCTCAAGAACATCCAGGTCTTCTAGAAACAGTTCTACTTTTAGCGGAGGGCGCTCTTCAAACAGAAGTACCTCAGGAAGAGCAAGCGGTGTATCATTCAATAGAAACTCTTCTTCGAGATCATCTTCAGGTGTTAGTAGATCTTCATCCAGATCTTCTAGCTCAAGGGGTGTCTCCAGAGGCAGTTCAAGATCTTCAAGTTCTAGATCATCCGGGTCGGTGAGTCGAGGCTCTCGCTCGCGATCTTCTGGATCAGTGAGTAGAAGCTCTAGAAGTAGTGGGAGCAGCAGATCTTCGTCTTCTTCAAGCCGAAGTTCTTCATCAAGATCAGGTAGAGGCAACTAACAAACAACAAAAACTCAGAAGATGAAAAGAATAAGAACGCTTATGCTAGTAGGCTTGGCAGCGCTTTGCCTACAGTTTGGAGCAAATGCTCAAATACAACCAGGGTCATTCGGTTATTATGAAGATGCGCTAAGGTTTAGTCAGCTTAGTCAAATTGGTTCTGCGAGAATTTCCGGGCTAGCTGGTTCTGGTTCAGTGCTCGGAGGAGACGTAAGTTCTGCAATATTGAACCCTGCTGGTCTAGGGTTCTTCAACAGATCTCAATTCGTTTTGACTCCAAGTTTAAACTTCAATCAGTTTGAATCCACTTACTTACTAAGAGAAACTCGAAATGAAGATACTAACTTGGCTATTGCCAACCTCGGCTTGGTGATCAACTTTAATAAAAGTGATTATGTCCCAGGTGGATGGAGAGGCGGTTCGTTAGCTATCACATTCAATAGGACTAACGATTTCAGGCAGCAATTGAGTTATTCTGGCGAAGGAATCGGAGTTTCAATTATTGATGCTATGCTGGATAGGGCTGACCTTTTCTTCCCTGAAGAACTTGGCGGCATTGAGCAAGTGGGCTATGATCACTTTTTAATCAACCCCTTACCAGGCGCTGAAGACTTTTATCTATCCCCTGTGGAAGGCAACCCGATTCAGCAAGAGCGAATTGTTCGTACGGGATTTACAGATCAGATTAATATCGCCTTTGGTGGAAATTATGACGACAAGATCTATTTGGGCGCTGGTATTGGTATAGTATCTACCAATTATACTTCAAACCGGATCTACACTGAGAATTTTAGCAATACAGTGCTGTCCTCTTTTAGTTTGGATGAGCGATTTGATGTTTCGGGCACGGGCTTCAATGCTAATATTGGCGTCATTGTCAGGCCTGTTGATTTCATCAGATTTGGAGTGTCTTTGACTACACCGACCTGGTATAATTTCAGCGAAGAGAGTGATGCAATCTATAACTCTGAGTGGAATAACTTTGATGCTTCGACATTTCTAGATAATGGAAACCGAGTAATCCTTGAGGATACTGTTCTGAATAGCTTGCAAACTCAGACTGACATTTTCTTCTCGGAGTATGAATTGAGAACTCCTCTTAAGTTCAATGCAGGCGTGGCATTCTTCTTGGGCAAAAACGGATTCATCTCTGCGGACTATGAAAGACTTAATTACGGTAGTGCAAATGTCTCATCAGTAGACTTTATTGCTGATAATGACAATGAGACAATTCAAAACAACTTTGAGCCTGTGAACAACCTTAGAATTGGTGCGGAATACCGATATAAGATCTTTCGATTCAGAGCAGGATATGCTATGCTGGGTGATCCAACGAATGGAAGATTCAACACATTTGGAGATGTAGACCGTTCGAGAACGATAGTGTCAGGAGGTGTAGGACTTAACTTTGGTAAGTACTTTTTGGACCTATCCTATAGCCAAACGAAGTTTGAAGAATCGTTTACGTCTTTCTCATTTGCTAGTAGTGCGGGGCCGACCTCACTTACTGAAACAACATTAAACAATGCTAGAATTAGCTTCGGACTGAACTTCTAGTCCTTGGACTCATTGATTTTAGAGATAATCATTTCTACGGAAATCTGATTATCTCTAATTTTTATTTTGGCCAATTCGTAATACTCCTCACGTCTGGCTTTCATTTCTCTAATTTCTTGAATGAGGTCCACATGATCATAACTCTTGAACATGGGCCTGCTTTCTACCCCTTCTTCGATAATCCTTAAGGCCAAGTCACCTGGTGCCACATCAAGGTAAACTGTCATACCTGCCTCGTTCATCGCGTCCATATTAAAATGGTAACAGGGAGTACCTCCGCCTGTAGCCAACACAAAGTGATCCTCAACGGCAATCAGTTGATGTAACGTTTCTCTCTCGAAAATCCTAAACTGCCCTTCTCCGAACCTCTTGAAAACCTCAGGAATTGTCATTCCCTCCTTCTTCTCTATCTCTGTATCAAGGTCTATGAATTTATAGCCTAAACGCTTAGCAAGCGATTTACCAAGTGTAGATTTGCCGGACCCTGCAAGTCCGGTTAGGAAAATGCCATTTCTAAAATTCATTAATTCAAATTAGATAGTAACTCTCCCGCATCGGGAATATCGTTGTAATGCCATTTATTCATTACCTCCCCATTATTCAACAGAACGAGTCCTGGGTTTGACCGGATCATTGTTTTAAGTAGGGTCTTATCGGAGTAATAATACGGTATGGCTAGTTGCACAGTATGCCTGAGATCTTCAAACTGAGGCCCAGAAGAGGCCGTAACGGCAACTACCTCCACCTGATTACCCAATGCACTAATGAGGCTATTGAGCATAGCATACGCATCAATATCAGTCTTTTCTGTTTCGTGCACCACGACCAATAACTTCTTACCAGTCAGCACCTGTGATGTATAATCAGACTCATCACCATAGATAGCAAAATTGGTAATCTTTGGTACAACCCCGGGGTCATCTGCCGGAGGTAGCATATCTGTCGGAATGCTTGTACCCGCTTTGTAAGCTCTAAAATCAATAGTTGGTAAGTGATTGACGGACCAAAAAGCAACGGAAAGACAAAAGACCAAGGAAGCTGCTACAATGCCAGTCTTCAATTTAGTCTCTTCCAAAACCTGATTCTTCTTTCTGTTAAGGAACAGAACAACAATGAATACAAGCAGAATGATATCCTTAATAAAAGACTCCCATGGCGTTAGCTTAATCGCGTCACCAAAGCAGCCACAGTCTGTCACTTTGTTGAAGTAAGCTGAATAGAACGTCAGAAAGGTAAAAAACACAATCATTGCCAATAGCAAAGTGGTCACCAGCTTTTCTCTATACTTAAGCAATAATGCTATACCTAAAACCACTTCTAGAGTTGAGAGAAGCATTGATAAGAAAAGCGATATTGGTTTTAGGGACTCAAAGAATGGTGCAATATCGACCGCAAAGACTGAGAAGTATTCCTCCAGTTTTATCTGGGTACCCACTGGATCATTAATCTTAATGAGCCCGGAGAATATGAACAATCCTCCTACTATATAGCGTGCTATTGTGTTTAGTAACTTCATGATTTTGCAAATCCCATCAGAATCATACAGAAAACGGCATAATTGATCATATCCATATAGTTGGCATCAATTCCTTCTGAAATGATTGTTTTACCTTGATTGTCTTCTATCTGTTTAACTCTTAGTAGCTTCATCAAAACGATGTCAGTGATTGAACCCACACGCATATCTCTCCATGCCTCGCCATAATCATGGTTTTTATTCATGAGCAACTCCATAGTTTCTTTGACATGCTTGTCGTACAGTGGCTCCAAAACCTCCACGTCCATTTCCATTGGATCGGCATCTGTCAGATTCATTTGGATCAGTGCAATCACACAGTAGTTGATTATGCCTATGAATTCACCTGAGATATCATCATCCACCTTCTGAGAACCCTTCTCCTGAATGGAACGAATGCGTTGTGCCTTTATGAAAATCTGATCCGTAATGGATGGTAATCTTAACACCCTCCAGGCCGTTCCGTAGTCTTGGGTCTTCTTGAGAAATATGTCTTTACAGGCCTTAATAACTTGCTTATATTCGCCTACCGTTTGCTCCTCCAAAGTAATTGCTTATTTAAATCTGGGACAGTTTTTGAAAGCGAAAGATAAGTTATTTAGTATTAAAAGCACATTGAATCTCAGGGGAAATCTAGTTTCACTTGACTCTCCCAAAATCATGGGGATTCTGAACATTACACCTGATTCTTTCTATCAGGGTAGCCGAACTAATTCACCACAGGAGATTGTGGATAGAGCAGGAAAAATGCTCGAAGAGGGTGCTTTTATACTTGACATTGGAGGTTATTCAACTAGACCTGGAGCCGAGGACATCTCTGTGACTGCAGAAACAGATAGAGTTCTTCCAGCCATCGAGATCATCCACAATGCGTTTCCAACAGCCTATCTCTCTATTGATACCTTTAGATCAGAAGTAGCTCAAAGCGCTGTTGGAGCAGGAGCTTCGATAGTCAACGATGTATCTGGTGGAAATCTTGACAGTGAAATGTTTAGCACTGTCGCGGCATTAGGAGTTCCATATATCCTTATGCATATGCGCGGAACACCAGAGAATATGAAAACACTGACCGCATATGATCATCTCTTAAACGATATATGTTCAGAACTTTCAACGAAGTGTGCCCAATTGAAAAGTCTTGGAGTAGCCGACATCATCATTGATCCCGGCTTTGGTTTCGCAAAAACCATTGAACAGAACTATGATATCCTTCGGAATTTGGGTTATTTTAAGAGATTGAAGCTTCCCATACTGGCAGGACTGTCAAGAAAATCGATGATTTATAAAACACTTGACATCAAAGCTCATGAAGCACTCAATGGAACAACGGCATTGAATATGGCTGCCTTGATGAATGGCGCATCAATAATGAGGGTTCATGATGTCAAAGAAGCAGCAGAAACAATAAAGCTTTACCAAGCATACAAAGGTTGATATACGCATTCAAAATAGGGTTCTTAGATGTAAGATGGATTGACATCCTAGACATCCTATTGGTAAGCGTGCTCCTTTATCAGGTATATAAATTACTTAAAGGAAGTGTCGCTGTTCGAGTTCTGATAGGCTTTCTGGTACTCTATTTAGTTTATCTTGTGGTGAGAGCAGCACAAATGGAACTACTAGCTGGCATTCTCGGTCAGTTTATGGGGGTTGGTGTTTTGGCAGCCATCATCATATTCTCACAAGAGATCCGAAAGTTCTTGCTCATACTGGGTAAAACTACCTTTCGGCAAAACGACCTCCTTCAGTCTATCATGATTTGGAAAAAGCGTGAAGCGAAAGAATCCTTCAATATTACCCCTATCATTGAAGCCGCAAAATCACTTTCGAGTACAAACACAGGGGCGCTCATTGTATTCTCCAAGAATTCAGAACTCAAGTTTTATGTTGACTCTGGAGACTTTATGGATGCTGCTATTTCTAAGCGGTTATTGATTTCTATTTTCAATAAATACAGTCCTTTGCATGATGGGGCCGTCATAATTAACCAAGGAAAAGTCAGGGCAGCGAGGTGTATACTTCCGGTAAGCGAACGTGATATTCCGGCTCAATTTGGTATGCGGCACAGAGCAGCGCTCGGTATGTCCGAGGCAACAGATACTTTGACATTAATTATTTCTGAAGAATCAGGCCAAATGTCTATCGCCCGAAATGGAGCAATTGACAATAACCTTTCAATACCTGAGATCAGAAAAAGAATCAATATCTATTTCCAAGAGAAAGAGCCACAGCCAGAGATAGAAGATTCTGAAACACTCGAGGTTGCATCTTAAATTACTCCTAATTCTTTCCCAACCTCAGTAAAGGCGGCAATGGCTTTATCTAAGTGATGTCTCTCATGACCAGCCGAAATCTGAACTCTGATCCGAGCTTGATCTTTTGGTACAACAGGGAAATAAAAGCCTATTACATAGATTCCTTTTTCGAGCATAGCACTGGCCATTTTTTGTGATAACACTGCATCGTACAACATAATGGGTACAATGGCATGCTCTCCCGGTTTGATATCAAATCCAGCAGCCGTCATCTGCTCACGGAAGTACTTGGTATTTTCTTCAAGCTTATCTCTCAAAGCAGTGGTCTCTGAAAGCATATCAAAAACGGCAATGGAAGCGCCCACAATTGATGGCGCTAGTGTATTGGAAAACAAATATGGTCTTGAACGCTGACGTAACAAGTCCACAATTTCCTTTTTGCCAGAAGTAAAACCGCCTGATGCACCGCCCAAGGCTTTACCTAGTGTTCCTGTGATAATATCTACTCTGTCCATGCAGTTATGATGTTCGTGCACACCACGGCCAGTTTCACCCATAAAGCCCGTAGAGTGACATTCATCGGTCATTACCAATGCATTGTACTGATCCGCCAGGTCACAAATTTTATCCATTGGAGCGATGGTGCCGTCCATAGAAAAAACGCCATCTGTAACAATGATCTTTTGCTTAGCTCCTTTAGCATCAGCAGCCTTTAGCTGCTCCTCTAAATCGGCCATGTCTGCATTCTTATACCTAAAGCGCATTGCTTTGCATAACCTCACACCATCGATAATAGAGGCGTGGTTGAGTGCGTCAGAAATGATGGCATCCTCAGGTCCAAATAGTGGCTCAAACACACCGCCATTTGCATCAAAAGCCGCTGCGTAGAGTATGGTATCTTCAGTACCTAAAAACTCAGAAATCTTTTGCTCTAACTCCTTATGGATATCCTGCGTTCCGCAGATAAACCTTACTGATGACATTCCGAAGCCATGCGTATCGATAGCGGCTTTTGCAGCTTCAACTACCTGAGGGTGTGACGATAAACCTAAATAGTTATTGGCGCAGAAATTTATTACCTCTTTTCCATCATCTGTTTTTATATCGGCAGCTTGTGGTGTTGTAATTACACGTTCTTGTTTATATAGTCCGGCTTCCTTTATTGATTGGATCTCTGCTTGTAATTGTGGCTTTAGTTTATCGTACATCTTAATTGGTTTTAGGTCTTGCAATTTTGGGCTTCATCATGGGTTTCTTAGCCGTTTTTTCTACTTCTACCTCTCCTAATGGGTATGTCCTTCTGGTTTTATTAATCAAAAAGAGTTTCTGAGCGGTAAAACTATCAGGGTGCACCTGATCAAAAAGGTTTTTGAATTCCTCAAATCGCTTGGATTGGCCCTTGGCAAAAGCCTTCGGGTCTATTTTCTTTTTCACCAAGTAATCGTCAAAACTCATCTCTTCCATGACACGGCAAATATATAAGATGTAATCCAACCAACCTTTGGTCATGCAAACGTTTTACATGTGGAGCTGTTTAATTAATATTGCAAGTCAGGAAATAGAAATCAATGGAGAGAATATTAGTAATTGGGGCCTGTGGCCAACTCGGTTCTGAACTAACCAATGAACTGGGAAAACTGTTCGGTAATTCAAATGTTATCGCTTCAGATATTTCCCAACCAGTTGCAGCCATTTCAAACTTCACATTTGAGCAGTTGGACGTTATGAATGCCGATCAGCTTAGTGGAATTGTTGAAACTCATGACATCACCCAGGTCTATCACCTAGCTGCTATTCTTTCCGCCAAGGGCGAGGAAAATCCTAAATGGGCATGGAACCTAAATATGACAGGCCTGTTAAATGTATTGGAATTGGCCAAAGAAAAGAACCTGAGAATCTATTGGCCAAGTTCCATTGCTGTTTTTGGTCCGACTACACCCAGAGTGAACACTCCACAAGACACTGTAATGGATCCTAATACCGTTTACGGTATAAGTAAATTGGCTGGTGAAAGATGGTGCGAGTATTATCACGAGAAGTACGGTGTTGATGTACGCAGCCTTCGCTACCCTGGACTCATCGGGTACAAGTCACTACCGGGTGGCGGCACCACTGATTATGCCGTGGACATTTACCACAAAGCGCTCCGAAATGAGCCTTTCGAATGCTTTTTATCAGAAGACACCTACTTGCCTATGATGTATATGAGTGACGCCATCAAAGCCACCTTGGATCTAATGCAAGCTCCTGCGGATCAAATCAAAGTAAGGTCTAGTTATAATGTCTCAGCGATAAGTTTTTCTCCCAAGGAAATTGTTGAGTCCATTAGAAAAGGGATACCTGAATTCTCAGCAACGTATCAGCCAGATTTTAGACAAGCCATAGCCGACTCATGGCCCGATAGCATTGACGATTCAGTGGCGAGAAATGATTGGAATTGGTCGCCAAGCTTTGACTTGGATAAAATGACCAATGACATTCTAAAAAACCTACCTGCCTTGTTAAACGAATTCGAACAAGCTTAAACTGCAACATTTTGCTAGATTGGACCTTCTAATAGTTATGGCAAAGCAACGGACCAGTTTAATCAAATTCATAGCAGAGCTCCTCATTGTTTTTGTTGGCGTGTATGGGGCTTTTGAACTCAATAGATATCAAGAGACAAAAAGAGAAACAAAAATTCGAGAGCGCTATTTTTCAAGTTTCAGCTCTGAACTCAACAAGTTGTCTTTCGACATTAGTAATACGCAAAAAACGATTGACAAGGCGCTTACCAACTTCCAGACTGCCATAGAGAATGGCGAAAAACCAACACCAAAGCCCCTCAATATTATTTTCGAAGCTCCTATGCTGATAACAAGGGCAGGTTTCAATGATGATGTGTTTATTCAGCTCGATGCTAGTTTGGCGGCAAGCCTAAGCGGTGGTTATGATAATGTGCAACTGGTCATCAAACAAATTGAACGTTTCAATCAGCTCTGCGATCGACAGTTAATTTCAAATACGCCTATCACTTTTTACGATCGCCAGGCTAATTTGAAACCTGAGTTTCACTGGTATCAGAATGAATTAAGTCACCTGCAAGGGTATATGAGGAATTTGGACAAAATGATAAATGAAGGAGCAATCCCCGCTGTGAAGAAACTTATTGAATAATTTTTAATACAGGCTCATCCATTCCAACCTATTGTAGAGTTTCAATGTCTAAAGAGGAAAACAAAGACATGAAAAAAGTATTTTTACTACTACTCCTGTTTATTTGCTTCACAGCCTGTGACAATACCAATGAAGGAAGCCTTGAGCGAGTTTATTTCGAAAACTCTGAACTGTCAACTCCGGAAGATGAAGCTGGCACATGGGTAAGCTGGTCAAGCGGAGCCAATACAGCTATCCGCTTTGCCTATACTCATCCAGATGAAGTCAATATAGCTGATGATGAACTTACAGAGTTCTTCTGGATAGAAATCCCACCTGGGGTTACAGATTTTGATGTTGAAACCTCTTCAGACTTAATAGGAAACTCAGGACTTGAATTTTACTACGTTAGATCTTGCTTTTGCTTTTTCGAACCCTTCGTATACCTGAGAAATAATATATCGGGCCGGAAAATATCAAACAATCAATGGGAAATCTCTTTCGACATTCTTGTCCAATCGGGCGACTCTGAATACGAACTCAAAGATAATGGCGTCTATACGCTAACCTCACGATAAAAAAAGGGGCTCACGCCCCTTTTCATTTTTTCTACTCTTCTTTATAATCTACTCTCCCTGACTTAAGGAGTAGCCTCTCTCCCCATCAAAGTGATAAAGATGCTCTGTCTTTATGAAGTCAAACCCTGCATCCTGAACGCTTTGAAGTAACTCGATTACATCAGAGTTATTCAAAATCTTACCTTCCGGATTGACAAACCTACACCTCCAATGATCCGTCTTGAAAGTTTCAGGAATACCTCCTGGGTAAACCAAGACACCTCTGTTTGAGATAAGCTTTAATTTCAAATTCTCTGTAGACGCAACATTCAATAAACGATCTCCTATCTCATCGGCATCCCTGTTTTCTCCACGCCAATCGATAAAGACATCTACACCAACAAGTTCTTTTTTCTTAGCTGGCTTCTCTTTGATGGACACAGAAATCGCTACATCTTCATTGTACTTTACAGGAGCTAGTTTACTCGGTTTCTGACCTAAGCGCTGAATGATGGCATCGGCAAACTCTTTTGTACCAACTCTTTCCACACTTCTATTTGCACGATAGATATCACCTGTGTGAATACCATCTTCCAAAGTCTTTAACCATGCGTTCTGAATAAGTTCAGCCTTATCAGACATTCCCATTTGTACTAACATCATAGTCGCTCCATTCAGTAAGCCCGAAGGGTTAGCAATATTTTGACCAGCGATATCAGGTGCCGAGCCATGAATTGCCTCAAACATACCGTGAGTCATACCTACATTGGCTGAACCTGCCATACCCACTGAACCGGCTACTTCTGCAGCAATGTCAGAAATAATATCTCCGTAAAGGTTAAGCGTAACAACCACGTCAAGGGACTCTGGTCTTGCCGCAACTACAGCCGATCCTATATCAATGATCCAATGGTCCGCAGCAATATCCGGATACTCAAGTTTAATTTCATTGAAGATATTATGGAACATACCATCGGTATGCTTCATAATGTTATCCTTCGTCATACAGGTCACCTTTTTGCGCCCGTAGGCTCTTGCATACTCAAAGGCATAACGAATAATTTTCTCACTTCCCGGTTGAGAAATCAACTTTAATGTCTGTACTACCTCTGTTGTCTGCTGGTGCTCAATGCCCGCATAAAGATCTTCCTCGTTTTCCCTTACGATAACCACATCCATATGAGGGAAAAATGATGGCACATATGGTGGGTATGCTCTAAATGGACGAACATTAGAATATAATCCCAATGACTTTCTAATGGTTACATTCAAACTCTTATAACCTCCTCCCTGCGGAGTGGTTATCGGAGCTTTTAAGAATACTCTATTCCCCCTTAAAGTCTCCCATGATTCAGGACTGATACCAGACTTATGTCCAGACTTATAAACCTTCTCCCCAATCTCAATGGTATCATAAGTCAATCCCACATTCGCTGCATCCATAATACGCAGTGTGGCATCCATGATCTCTGGCCCTATTCCATCACCGTGAGCAACGGTTATCCTTGATTCTGTCCTCATAATTACTTTTGGTAGTTCCTCCTAAATTTGACGGCAAATGTAATCACCATCTCTTCATAATTGAAATTGTAAACCTCCATTTTAGAACATTGTTTATGAGTGGGAAATATTTGGGATCAATAGCGTAGTTTTACAATTCTATACTGACTGTTATCTTTGAATTCACGCTCAACCCAAATCATGGCGAATTATCAGAATATACTATTTGAAAATAAAGAGGGAATTGCCCATCTAACCATCAACAGACCCGATAAACTGAATGCTCTCAATATTCAAACTATAGAGGATATAAAAGTGGCCTTCGAAGAAATCTATGATGATGCTACCATCAAAGGCGTTGTCATTACTGGGGCCGGGGAAAAAGCTTTTGTAGCTGGGGCAGACATCTCAGAAATTGCTGAGTTGAATGAACTCAATGCAAGAAAATTTGCAGAAAGTGGTCAGGAAGTTTTCAGTGCAATAGAAAATTGTCACAAACCTGTCGTAGCATTGGTCAATGGATTTGCTTTAGGAGGTGGATGTGAGTTGGCTATGGCCTGTCACATGCGAGTAGCAACTGCGAATGCCAGGTTTGGACAACCCGAGGTAAACCTAGGCGTTATTCCAGGCTACGGAGGCACGCAGCGATTGACACAATTAATCGGCAAAGCCAAATCTTTTGAGTTATGCATGACTGGAGATATGATTAACGCCAATCAGGCGTTAACACTTGGGTTGTTAAACTATGTATTGGACACCCAAACAGAAGCCATTGCTAAATGTGAGGAGATTCTGAATAAAGTAATATCAAAAGCGCCTGTAGCTATTGGACTAGTTATTGACTGCATCAATGCCGTTAGTAATGAGCAAGAAAATGGCTATCAAACAGAAGCCAATGGATTTGCCGCGTGCACAAAAACCGCAGACTTTGCAGAAGGTACAACCGCATTTTTAGAGAAAAGAAAACCTGAGTTCAAGGGAGAATAAAGCTCCCTTTTTTTATGAGTCAAATTAAAAAACTCGCTGGCCAAACAGCCTATTACGGCATAAGTAGTATACTCGGGCGAGTACTCAATTTCCTATTATTACCCATTTGGACAGATCGTCTTGTAGCCAATGAATATGGCGCAGTAACCGAGCTCTACGCTTACGTGGCCCTTTGTTTAATTGTCTACACCTTCGGCATGGAAACAGCCTTTTTTAGGTTTAGCAATAAGTCGAACAAAAAAGAGGCATATAACAGCACAGCCACGGCAGTGCTGGCAACATCAACTATTTTCTCGAGTCTCATTTTTATTTTCTCGGAGCAAATAGCCAACCTGCTTGGCAATGGTGTTGAGCAACAATATGTTCAATACATGGCAGCCATTTTATTTATCGATGGATTGATTGCCATACCCTTTGCCAAACTTAGACTAGAGCAAAAGGCACTAAAATTTGCTTTGATCAAGGTGGGCGTAATCTCCATCACCATAATTCTCAACCTCTTATTTATTATTGTTTTACCAGACATTCATGCGGGAAAATATCTCAATGGTCTTCAAGAAACAGTAACTAAGATTTACAATCCTTCTCTGGGTATTGGCTATATATTTATTGCCAACTTGTTGGCCAACCTCCTCTACCTCCCATTACTGTGGAAAGAGTTATTACAAATAAGGCTATCCATTCATTGGACAACCTTCAAACCTATGCTTGCTTATGCACTACCCATTTTCTTGATGGGACTTGGTGGCATGTTCAACGAACAGGGCTATGCACTTATATTAAAGCATGTCTTCCCAGAAGAATCGGGTATTTCTGGAAGTGACGCTCTTGGTGTATTCAGTGGTGCCTTCAAATTGAGTGTAGTTATGATGCTCGGTATACAGGCATTCCGCTACGCGGCTGAACCATTCTTTTTCAGTCATGCTGAAAACAAGGAAGCCCCCGCACTATTTGCTAGGATCATGCATTATTTCGTGGTATTCAACATTGTGATTTTGGTTGCAGTGGCGTTAAATACGGAACTCATAGGAGATGTTTTTTTAAGAAACGACACCTACAAGGAGGCTTTATTTGTCCTTCCAATCTTGCTGATTGCCAAACTCTTTTATGGTGTTTATGTGAACCTGAGTGTTTGGTTTAAGCTCACTGACAAAACAATTTTCGGCACTTACTATGCCTTAATTGGAGCCATTATCACCTTGATTGGAAACCTATTGTTAATAAACGAGTTGGGCTACTACGGCAGTGCAGTTACTGCACTGGTCTGTTATGGTGCAATGAGCGTAATGTGTTATTTGCGAGGCAGGCAGGCCTTTCCTATCCCTTACAATTTCAAACCACTCTTCATCTATTTGATTTTAGCGATTGTGGTTATTTATGGGATAGACTTCATTCATATCGATAACAAATGGCTGTCTTATGGTTTCAAATTATTGGTTACTGCTGCATTTGCAGGGGCTATGTTTTTGTTGGAAGGCAGGAAGATCCAGTACAAGTCGACATAGCTAGAATGCCTCAACTCACAGAATTCTGTAAACTTAAGCTCAATATTATTCGTTTCTTCCGTAATTGCTCTTGTTGAAAGTCCTTAACACCATATTGCTGCTCTTTTGCATGACCCTCCTCATGCCATTTGAAGGAACCGCTCAGAGGAAAAAAAAGGAGGCCGAGGTCAATTTGAAAGAGGAACTCACCCCCTATGAAAGGGCCAATTCTGAGTTCTTAATGATTGAAGCTCAGAAATTTTTCCTCATTGAAGACTATAAACGATCACTGGCATTTCTTGAAAAAGCACTGGAGGTTGATGAAGAAAATCACGCTGCTCATTTTAAAATGGCAGAAGTTCATTTGATCGAAGGTGAGCATACTAAGGGCCTTACTGCCATTGACAAAGCCATTGAACTACAGCAAGGCAATAAGTATTACTACGTTTTGGCCGCACAGCTACAAAAAGCGAGTCAAAACCTAGCAGGTGCTGCTCAGTACTATGAGTTAATGATCGAAAACGCGAAAGATTTTAATGCCTACCTGATAGAAATTACTGAAGTATATGAGGGCCTTAACCAATTGGACAAGGCACTGGCAGTCTTAGACCAGCCTGAAGAGAATGGTGAAGGCCTTAGCTTCGATCAAAAATCCAGGAGAATTGACCTGCTCATCAAAGCAAATAAAAATGAAGCTGCTATTGACTACCTCTCCCAGTTGTTTGTAGAAAATCCTAAGAACAATGAAGTGCTCTATAAGTATGCCTACACCCTCACATCTAATGGAAAAGTCGAAGAGTCGATCGGGATTTTAGAACAAAACGATTTAAAGACTAATGAGCTCATCTTATTGCTGGTTGAAAACTATCAACGATCTGGTGCTACCAGCAAGCAAAAAGACTTGGTTTTGAGTATATACAGCGACCCAGAAGCCAGCCTTAGTATGAAAACATTACTACTTGGGCAATGGGCATTTTCCAATGACCAGGGAAGTCAATCGACTCTGATAGACAGTCTACAGACAATCATGAATACAGATTACCCCGATGAACCCCTAGTTATCGAAAATGGAGGTCTTCTGTATACCAAACTGGCCCAAACAGCGGCTGACGAACAAAAAACACAATATGAAAATAAGGCCATTAACTATTTTAAGAGGCTAACCAAATTACGTCCAGGAGACTTTCAAGTCTGGAACAAAGTTCTTGCCTATGAATACCAACAAGAAGATTGGGAAAAGCTAGCTGCATCATCGGAGGAAGCTTTAGACCTCTTTCCCAATCAGGCGGTGTTTTATATTTATTTGGCCAGTGCGAATCAAGGCCTCAAGGAGTTCGATGAAGCAGAAGCACTTTTAAAACAAGCTGGCAGAATGGCACTAGCCAATGAGTTATTAAAAAGTCAGATTCTAGGAAAGCAAGCTCTATTAGCACTCGCTATGGACAAAGAGGCGGAGGCAATTGATCTTTTCGAACAATCCATTAACCTAAGTCAACCACATCCTGAAAGTATTGCGCATTATGCTGACCTTTTGGCTACATCAGATCCCGAAAAAGGCATCAACCTCATTAACTCGGTAATTAACTCACCTTTTAAAAACCTTCAATTCATTAGGATTAAGGCCAAGGCACTCTTTAATTTGAAAAACTATTCGGAAGCCAATACAATATTGACTGAAGGCCTAAACGAATTTACCAGCCAGCAAAATGGCAAGACATTGGAACTCAGCGGAGATATTCTTTTTAAACTTAACCTGATAGATGAGGCTTTGGTACAATGGAAGACTGCACAAAGACTTGGCAATACATCAGAAAAACTAGATCAGAAAATTGAGAACAAGCAATTCAACTAAATATCTCACCTTTCTACTGATCTTCAGTACGGTACTCGCACTAAGCAGTTGTAGCAAGAAGTTTCTAGGCTTTGGATATGACCCAAAGGCAGAACTAGCGCTAGAAGAAATTGATTTCGAATATCTTTCTACTACTACCAAGTTCAAGTATAAAGATGGACAAAGTAAGCAGAAAGCCAGAGCTAATATTCGCATTAAGAAAGACAGTCTTATATGGTTTACACTCAGCAATGGTGTAGGTATAGAAGGTTTTCGGGGGAAAATGACACGCGATTCATTGATTGTTATTGATCGGGTAAATAAAAAAGTCACAAGCTTCAGTTTCGAAACACTAAGCGAACGATTCAACTTCGAATTCAACTTCGATCTTTTTCAGGCTGTTTTAGTGGGAGATCTTCCGGTAGATGTCTCAAAAGCAGATGTTTTAGAAAAGCAAAGCAATAACTTCCTAGTTACCCAAAAAGCAGGCGATCTGAGAATCCAGAATAAAATCAGTTCCAAAACCAGAAGATTAGAAAATTTATTCGCCAGTACTTTGGAGAACAAAAACACGTTGGAATTAAAGTACGGTGACTTCAAATTTCTTGATGATAAGCCCTTTGCCTATAAGGCAGTCATGCTGTTGACCTATTTTAAGGATGGGAAGAAAGAAGAAGCCACCATTGATATAGAACATAATAGAGCAAGAATTGAAAGCAAGCCGCTAAAGTTTCCTTTCAATATACCATCACGCTATGAGCGGCAGTAGAATAATAACCTTATTAGTACTCCTCATTTTGGCCTTTGATCTCTCACAGGCCCAGACAGAACGCCAGCGACTAGAAAAACAGAAACAGGAAATACAGGATAGAATTCTTGAGACACAGAAAATTCTGAGTCAAACAGCAGATAAAAAGAATAACTCTCTGGGTAGGTTAAGAGCTCTCAACAATCAAATCAGATCCAGAGCCTCGCTTGTCAACGCCATTAAGGGAGAGGTGAGTCTCCTAGATGAAGAAATAGCCGAAGACCAGAGCATTATCGATGCAATGGGAAAAGATTTATTAAACTTAAAAGATGAGTATGGCCAAATGATTTACGCCACTCAGAAAACAAGTTCAGGCTTCAATCATCTTACATTTTTATTCGCTTCAAGCACTTTTAATCAGCTCTTTATGCGGATGAAATATATCAAGCAATATGGTGAAGCGCGCAAAAAACAGGTTGAGCAAATAGAAATTGTACAAGAAAGCCTCAATCAACAAATTACTGAAATAGAGATTCAAAAGTCTTCCAAACAAAGTCTGCTCAATGAAGAACTATCTGAAAATCAAAAACTCTCTAACCTTCAAAGTGAACAGCGATCTCTAGTTACCAGGTTGGAGCAACAAGAAAACAAAATCAGACAAGACCTAGCACGTCAGAGGGCTTCGGAAAAAGAATTAGGAGACAGAATTGATGCCATCATAGAAGCCGAAAGATTGGCAGCGCTGGCTTCATCTATCGACATGTCGGATATCAATAAGGCCTTTGAAGGTGAAAAAGGGAGATTACCATGGCCTGTAGATCAAGGGTTTGTCTCTTCTAAATATGGTCAACACAGACATCCGACATTAAAGACGGTTATGCTTACTAACAAAGGCATTGACATTCAAACCACTAAGGATGCGCGCGTAAAGGCCGTGTTTCCCGGTAAAGTAAGTGCCATTATGTCTATCCCTGGGCAAGGCAATACTGTCCTTATTCAGCATGGAGAATACTTCACCGCTTATTCAAAATTAAAGGCTGTAGTAGTAAAAAAAGGACAACAGGTGCAAGGGCAACAAATTCTTGGTCAGGTGATAACAGACAACAATGATGTCTCCGAGGTTAAGTTCAAAGTCTTCGACCAAAAGACGAATGTGAACCCAGAAACTTGGCTTGAGCGGAAGATCAACTAAACTTAGCCACTTGAATTACGTGAACTGGTAAGAGTTTTTACCTATCTTTGTTTTATATACATTAAGTACATCGTCATGGAAACAATATTAGCATTAGGAATGCCAGGTGGGCCAGAGATATTTGTGATCCTATTCATCGTCCTTCTATTATTCGGAGCGAAAAAGATTCCAGATCTCGCCAGAGGTTTCGGAAAAGGTATCAGAGAGTTTAAAGACGCTACCAAAGAGATTAAGAAAGAGGTAGACGATGCTGGCAAAGAAATAGACAAATCTTAAGATAACAGTGAAGAATTATCATCGCCTAGATGAGATTCAAAACGACCTTAAGCTTCAAAAAGTCTCTTGCCTTAGCCTAGTTAACCACTATCTTAAAAACATAGAAGACAACAAGCACCTCAACGCATTTGTAGAGGTATTTGACGAAGAGGCAAAAGAGAGAGCCAAAGCAATTGATCTCAAACTAAAGAATAACCAAGCCGGCAAGTTAGCCGGCTTAATTTTTGGCATCAAAGATCTGCTTTGTTACCAATACCATCAAGTATCTGGGAGTAGCAACATTCTCAAAGGTTTCGAATCTCAAATCACAGCCACAGCTGTCCAACGACTGCTGGATGAAGACGCCATAGTAATCGGAAGGCAAAACTGTGATGAGTTCGGTATGGGTTCATCCAACGAGAATTCAGCATATGGTTCAGTAAAGAATGCCATTGACAATTCAAGAGTACCAGGAGGATCTTCCGGAGGTTCTGCCGTGGCAGTTCAAGCTGATATGTGCCAAATTTCCTTGGGTACAGATACTGGAGGTTCCGTTAGACAACCAGCTGCTTTTACAGGTATTGTAGGACTTAAACCTACTTACTCAAGAATTTCAAGATGGGGCCTCCTCGCCTATGCATCTTCTTTCGATACTATTGGTATTTTTTCCAAATCGATAGAAGACAACGCCATCGTACTTCAAACCATCGCTGGCAAAGATGAAATGGATGGGACTTCAGCCTCTCAACCAGTTCAAGCATTTGTCTCTAAGGGCTTTGAAGAAAGAAAATTTAAAGTGGCCTATCTCAATGAAGCATTGACTAGTTCGGGTGTTCAAGAAGAAGTTAAATCTGCTCTAAAGGGAACTATAGAGAAATTGAAAGGCAATGGGCATAGTGTTGAAAAACTGGATTTTCCGTTGCTAGACTACGCATTACCCACGTATTACATCCTAACCACAGCCGAGGCCAGTACCAACTTGTCTCGATATGATGGAGCACATTACGGACATCGGAGTAAAGACACCACCGATCTTGAATCGATGTACAAGTTTTCTAGAACTGAAGGTTTCGGTGAGGAAGTACAAAGGCGCATAATGTTGGGGACCTTTGTGTTAAGTGCTGACTATTACGATGCCTATTTTACCAAAGCCCAAAAGGCCCGACAGGTGATCAAAGAAGCTACCGACAAGATTCTTGAAGAATTTGACTTTATCATCATACCAACGACACCTACTACAGCGTTCAAATTAGGTCAACACCAAGACAATCCTCTTGAAATGTATATGGCAGACCTATTCACGGTACAGGCATCTGTAACGGGCATACCTGCTATTTCAATCCCTGTAGGAAGTGATTCCAATAATTTGCCGATCGGTCTGCAAATTATGTCAGGGGCTTTTGATGAAAATAAACTTTTTGCAATTTCGAAGTATCTATTAAAAGAAGATTAGCCTCTTGGGTAGAATGAGAACCATAAGATTCATATTAGTCCTCTGTCTTTGCGCTAGCACAGTTGTTGCTCAGCAAGAAAAGCCGCTTTATGAGGTTTATGACTATGCCCCCGATATTAGTTATGCCGATATAGAAAAGAGATACAACAGCCTAGATCTTACAATAGACATTGCTTTCAACGATCGTGTAGCTGCTTTTGTCAATTATTTCACTGTACGTGACCGTGACTACACTAGAGAAATGCTGAGGAGGAAGGAGATTTATTTCCCGATTTTCGAAAAGTATCTAAAAGAGTATGGTTTACCCCAAGAACTCAAGTACCTGCCCATCATTGAAGCAGGACTAAACCCGAAAGCTACTTCAGGACCACAGGCAGTGGGCTTGTGGCAGTTTATGGCACCAACGGCTCGCGAGCGAGGCTTGAAAATTGATTGGTATATCGATGAGCGTATGGACCCGGAAAAGTCTACTGAAGCGGCCTGTCAATATATTAAATGGCTATATGGTGTTTTTAAAGACTGGAAGCTCACACTGGCTGCTTATAATAGCGGTATTGGTAATGTAAAAAGAGCCATCAGAAGGTCTGGATATAAAAACGACTTCTGGAAAGTATATCGCTACTTACCTAGAGAAACACGTTCTTATGTACCTCAATTTGCTGCTATTGTATATGCAATGGAGTATGCCGATGTACACAACATTTATACTGACGATCCTCAATACCCTATCGACTTTGACATTATCCAGACCAATCAATTTGTATATCTAAAGGCATTCGCTGAAGAAAGTGGCATCCCTCTGGAAACGCTGAAGCATTTAAACCCTGCAGTCAAGAAGGGAGCTATTCCTGCTAGAGCGAAGAACTTTGAATTGAGAATTCCGAAGGCTAACAAGACTGATTATTTAAAAAACGAATCTCAAATATTGGCCAAAGCGGAGGCAGCAAAGTCAGAATTCGAGAAACTGGCGCAAAATATGCCTGGAAGCACTTTTGGAAAGGAAAAAGTGGTCTATCGAGTGAGAAATGGTGATGTATTGGGAACGATCGCAAGAAAGCATGGTGTTAGGCTTACCGATCTAAAGGCTTGGAATAACATCCGTGGATCGCTTATCAGGGTTGGGCAGAGATTGAACATCTACATTGGTCCGGACTTTTACGAAAAAAGTACCGTCCGACTCGTCAACCAGCCCCTACCCGATTCTAAGCTTCATGTGGTACAACCAGGTGACACCTTATGGGATATATCTCGTATGTACAAAGGCTTGAGTATCGATAAAATTCGACAACTCAACAACCTCAAAGGCAATTCTATTAAACCTGGAATGCAGTTGAGAGTTGGTTAGAAAATCTACATAACTAAACTTTTAGTAGATTTTTCTTGTTATTCCTCTGATTAATCATTTGTTTGAACTCAGACTAAAATTTAGACTATGAAAAAGCTCTTAGCCCTATTATTTATAGTAAGCCTCTCAGCTTGTAGTGGAGATAAAGACCAACAGGAAGTTGGTGAAGAAAAAAAGGAAGGAAATGCAAAGAGTACATCTTTTCTACCTGACGCTACTGGTGAATCCGGAGAGATTGTAATCATCATTAACAAGCGTAAATATGATGGTCCACTAGGCGATGCCATCAAGGAAGTTTTCAGGGAAACTGTTCCTGGTTTGACAAGACCAGAACCTATGTTTACCATCAGAGTTATAGAGCCATTCGAATTCAATCGAATATTCAGAGTCGCACGAAACCTAGTCTATGTCACCTCTTTTGAGGGTAATTCTGCTTCCGACAAGTGGCTACAGGGCACTTTTAGTGAAAACTCGAGAGACCGTATCTTTAATGATTCAGACCTCTTTATGCAGACTTCCGAAGACCAATATTCAAAAGGTCAAAAGATTATTCAACTCTTCGGAAAAGATGATGCGACCTTGATTAAAAACTTAAAGGAGAAGAAAAATCTGGTTCAGAACTTCTTCAATATTGCCGAAAAACAACGCCTAGCCCGTACAATTAAAATGTCTACTGCATCAAAAGGTATTCTTCGAAAGGTGAACGATAAATTGGGCGTTAATATTAAAATCCCAGCAGGCTATGAGCTCTCATTATTAGAAGATGACTTTATGTGGGTAAGAGCCCTACCTTCAGTTGGTCCAAGTAAGAACCTTTTTGTCTACAGTAAGCCATATACTTCGCAAGACGAGTTCAAATACGAAAACATCATCAAGCTCCGAAATGAAGCTGGCAAGAAGTACATCTACGGTGATCCAGAAAATAAAGAATCGTACATGATTACTGAAACTGAGTATATGGATCCAGTTTTTAGAAACATCAATTTCAATGATCAATATACTGTCGAAATGAAAGGCGCTTGGAAAACCAACAACTTTTCTGTTGGGGGAACTTTTGTGAGTTACACATTTGTAGATGAAAGTACCGAAAGGCTTTACTATATCGAGGGTTTTGTAATACATCCAAGCGAAGATCACAGAGAGTTGATTAGAGAAATGGAATCCCTACTCACCACCTTTAGGGTGAGTTAGTGAAAATCCTCCTCATTTGACTGAGGTTAAGGTATTCTTCTTAATTTTAAGCATTATGGCAAGTTGAACTTGCCATTTTTATTTTTAGCTACTTGAACCCAGTCTATGTTCGCTTACCTTAAGGGAAAATTAGCCCATAAAGATCCGACATTTGTCATTGTTGATATTGGCGGAGTCGGCTATGAAGTGAAAATTTCACTCAATACTTTTTCCAAGATCAAGGATCAGGAAAACATTCAGCTCTTTACTCATTTTCATGTAAAGGAAGATGCTCAAATACTGTTTGGATTTGCTGATACGCATGAAAAACAGACTTTTCTACATCTAATTTCTATCTCAGGTGTGGGGCCCTCCACTGGTCTCATGGTGCTTTCGTCACTAAATCCGGAAGAGGTAGAGCAGGCAATTTTAAGCGAAGATGTCCGCACGATTCAAGCCGTTAAAGGTATAGGTGCGAAAACCGCACAGCGCATCATTTTGGAACTAAAAGATAAAGTGGGTAAAGATGATGCTGGAGGTGACTTAATCGGACTACCAATTTCTAGTAAAAATACTACACGAAACGAGGCCTTAGCAGCGTTAGTAACTTTAGGCATTAATAAAGCCGCTGCGCAGAAGAGCATTGATAAGATTTTGAAGGAGAACTCCAGCGATATAAGCCTCGAAGAATTGATAAAATTAGCACTCAAAGCAGCTTGAGGTATTTTCTTAAGACTTGATACTACGCAAGAAAATATTAGTCCTCACATTTTTTGGAGTGATGCTCTTCAGCATTTGCACGCCAACCTATGCCCGCTACTTTCAATCACAGGATACAGCAGCTGCAAAAAGTGATACTAGCAAATACGTAAAATCAGCCTCCCCAAAGTACAGACCCATTTATCCTCTAGGAGATCCTCTATACAGAAGATCTCTCAGCTCCCCACTATGGTTCAATAATGGGAGCTTCCTTAAAAAGACTATCTCACTAGATACTGGAAAAAGCCTGGTTTTCAGTGAACAGATTGGCGGCTCACTATATAGACCCCCTACACTGGTACCATTCAATGAAGCAGTCAAAAAGAGACTTGAACTAGGTAATAGAGCATTCTTCAGAGAGAAGTCAAAAGCCCTGGATGGAGAGAGTGCCATTAGCAATAGAGGACAACTGATACCTCCCATTGCTCTGAACCCTTTCTTTGATAGACTCTTTGGAGGAGATCAGATACTAATCAACACCAATGGTTTTGTTCAGTTAGACCTTGGGGGCCGATTTCAGAGAGTCGACAACCCTGCTATTCCTATCCGACAGCAACGTAATGGTACTTTTGAATTTGATCAGAACATTCAAATGAGTCTTCAAGGCACCATCGGTTCCAAACTAAGGCTTAATGCAAACTTTGATAACAACAATTCTTTTGACTTTGAGAATGAGCTCAAAGTAGAGTTCAGTGGACTTGAATCTGACATCATTAAGTCGCTAGAAATTGGTAATGTAAGTATGCCGATCGCCAATAGTTTGATTCAGGGTGGTCAAAACTTATTCGGTTTCAAAACCCAGTTACAGTTCGGGCGATTGTATGCTACGGTTTTAGCAGCTTCGCAACGCGGAAGCTCAGAGTCAATCGAAATTGATGGCGGGGTACAGCGTTCAGAGTTTGAAATTAGAGCTTCAGACTATGACGAGAATAGGCACTTTTTTCTTGGTCAGTTTTTTCGTAATAATTATGAAAGCTGGAATCAGAGCATCCCATCCATAATATCAGGAATTCAGATCAGTAGAATTGAAGTATATATTCTTAACCGATCCAACAATACGCAAACCTTAAGAAACTTTGTTGGCCTAATGGATTTAGGCGAGGGCGATGTTTTCCAACAGGGAAATCCATTCGTTGGAAGTGGTCCTAGTAATGCCCCTACAGGCAATAATGTCAACAGCCTATTCCAAAATTTACAAAACAACCCAAATCTAAGACAAGCAGACCAAGTCAGTGGGATTCTTGAGGGGCAGGGCTTAGAGAAGGGCCAAGACTTCGAACGTGTAACTGGAGCACGCAAGCTCGACCCGGCTGAGTATACATTCAATCGTGAACTTGGTTTTCTTTCGCTGAACAGGCAATTACAAAATGATGAGGTACTTGCCGTATCCTATGAGTACAACTTTCGAGGTCAAAACCTAAAAGTTGGTGAGCTCACTGAAGACTATCAGAACCGAACCGAAGATGAGGTCATATTCCTTAAACTCTTAAGACCGAGCAAAATCAATACTCGAGTCCCTACATGGGACTTAATGATGAAAAACATCTACAACCTTAACGCTCCACAAATCGATCGTCAGTCATTCCAGCTAAGAGTAATCTATCGTGATGATGATACAGGAATTGACAATCCAAGTTTGCACGAAGGACAAAACACCAAAGACATTCCATTGATAGAAATCATGGGACTGGACAGGTTAAACCAAAATGGAGACCCTCAGAAAGATGGTAACTTCGATTATGTAGAAGGCATTACTATCAATCCCGATCAGGGGTACATGATTTTCCCAAAGCTTGAGCCTTTCGGTCGTACATTGGATGAGCAATTTCTTCCCAGTGAGCAGTTCTTACAAGAGAAATACGTGTTTGATACCCTCTATCGGACAACTAAGGCTGATGCCCAACTTGTATCTCGTCTCGATAAGTTTTTCTTAAAAGGAAGTCTCCAGTCAGGTTCTGCCAGCGAGATTAAGCTAAACGCCTTTCAAGTAGCAGAGGGCAGTGTAGTAGTAACAGCAGGTGGTACTCCGTTAGTAGATGGGCAAGATTACCAAGTGGATTATGCACAAGGAAAGGTAACCATCATCAACCCTTCTATTCTAAACTCGGGAAAAAAGATCAGAGTTACTTATGAAAAGGCTGACCTCTTCAATTTTCAAGCAAGAAACTTACTCGGTGCCAGATTTGACTATGTCTACAATGACAAAACCAATATAGGTCTTACACTAATGCACCTGAATGAGCGACCTCAAATAACACGGATTGGGATTGGCAATGAGCCTGTAAGTAACACCATGTGGGGAATGGACTTTAATTATAGCGATGATTCTAGGCTCTTGACTAAGCTAGTAGATGCTTTGCCATTCATTGACACCAAAGCACCTTCCAAACTATCATTCAGTGGTGAGTTTGCTCAGTTAATCCCTGGGACCTCGAATCGAGTGGATGGCGAAAGCACTTCTTACATTGATGACTTTGAAGCCACCGTAACGCCATTTAGCCTCAGCAGTGTACAAGCCTGGAAATTAGGCGCTACACCAAGAACCGATGACAACCGTTTTGACCTTTCCAGCCAAACACCAGACAGGCTTGGAGCCAACTACAGACGTGCTAAAATCGCATGGTATACCGTAGACAATGTCTTTTACCGTTCTAGTGGGCGCGCGAGACCAGAAAATATTACACCAGAAGATTTAGAAAATCATTATGTAAGGTCAATCGGTCAGAATGAGGTTATTAACCGAGATGCACAGCAGATCATCGTTAATGAACCAACGCTAGACATAGCTTATTACCCAGCTGAAAGAGGGATGTACAACTACAGTCCAAATCTAAATAGCGATGGATCACTTCCTAACCCAGAGCAGAATTTTGGGGCCATCACACGTGCTATTACCAACGAAGTGGACTTTGACAAAACCAATATAGAGTACATCGAATTTTGGGTAATGGATCCCTTCGTAAACGTTACTAATGGAGACCTAAACAATCCAAGAGGACTTATTGATGATGGTATCAATACTCCGAGAGCTAACACAACTGGAGGAAAATTAAGGTTCAACTTAGGAAGTATTTCGGAGGATATTATGCGAGATGAGCGTCATGCATTTGAACAAGGCCTACCAACCGATGGCTCAAATGATCCTGATGATGTAATCACAAACGAATGGGGCCGTGTCACCCGTCAGCCTTATCTAAACCCAGCCTTTGATAATACGGCAGAGGCAAGGATAAACCAAGATGTTGGACTTGATGGCATCCAATCTGGTGAGGAACAGACATTCTTTCAAGATTACATAAACTCGCTCAACCTTAGTCCGGAGGCAAGGCAGGCGCTCATCGCAGACCCGTCAAACGATAACTTCAGGTACTACCTTGATGACGAATACGATGCAACTGATGCAAAGATCCTAGAGCGCTACAAGCGTTTCAATGGTATGGAAGGTAACAGCCCCATATCTAACGGCAACCAACTGTTCACCCCTTCCAATTCAAATTTACCTGATAATGAAGACCTCAACAGAGACAACACTTTGGCCGATCTTGAGGAATACTATGAATATGAAATTGACTTACGCCCGGGCGCACTTCAAGTAGGTAGAAACAACATTGTTGATAAAATCACACGACCAGTCAATGGGGATGATGTGGATTGGTTTTTATTCAGAATTCCTGTTAGAAAGCCAGACCGAGTACAAGGAAATATCAACGGGTTTAAATCAGTAAGATACTTAAGAACCTATCTGACCGACTTTTCGGAGCCAATTGTTTTGAGGATGGTCAACTTCAGATTGGTGGGTAGTCAGTGGAGAATTTTCAATGAGAGTCTATTTGAAAAAGGGCTATTTGAAATACCCGAGCCTTCCGATCCTAATTTCACTGTGTCGGTGGTAGGTTTTGAAGAGAATAGCCTAGGTGGACAAGGAAGACCTCCATATGTTTTGCCTCCAGGCATTATTAGAGACAGGGATAATACTTCAGCTGTACCAAGAAGAAGAAATGAGCAATCCCTTCAACTGAGTGTCGAAAACCTGAGAGATCGCGATGCACGAGCTGTTTTCAAAAATGTGAGTCAAGATATGGTGAACTATGGCAGAGTAAAAATGTTCTTTCATGCCGATAGCCCAGACGAAATAGCGCCAGGCGAGGTAACGGCTTTTCTAAGATTGGGTACTGACTTCACTGAAAACTATTATGAAATAGAGGTCCCGCTTAGAATGACGCTTCCGGGAGAAGAATCTCCTCAACTGATCTGGCCAGAAGAAAACGAAATAGATGTTGCATTCAGCAGCTTATATGAGGTTAAGGCAAACCGTAACCGTTCCAACTCAAACCTGAGCCTACCATTTACTGAACAAGTCGGGCGATATAACATAACTGTGGTCGGTAGACCAGACCTAAGCACAGTGCAGACCTTGATGATAGGCATGCGGAATCCTAGTTCTACAGATTCTGAACCAAAAACCTTCTTCTTATGGGCTAATGAGCTTCGTGTAACCGACTTTGACAGCAAGTCAGGTTTTGCAGCTAATGCAAGGTTAGATGCTCAATTAGCAGACCTAGGAAACGTATCTGCCTCCCTTCGCCACTCCTCCATAGGTTTTGGTGCCATTGCTGATAAGATTTCTGATCGTAACAGAGAACGAACTACACAATACGATGTCTCGACAAGACTAAATCTTCATAAGTTCTTTCCAGAAGAATGGGGATTAGAAATTCCTGCATTTTTTAGTTTTGAACGCTCCCGATCGGTACCACAATTCGATCCTTTAGACCCTGACCTACCCTTGGATGACGTACTTAACTCCTTCGATACCGAAGAGGAAAAGGATGACTATTTTGACAAAGTGGTTGACGTTTCGAATAGAAGAAGTTTGAACCTTTCAAACGTTAGAAAGAAACGAACTACTGATAAGCCTGCTATGCCTTTAGACATAGAGAATTTCAGTTTCACCTACGCATATAATGAGGTAACGAGGAGCAACATTAATACAGCTTCTTATGATTATCGTAATTATCGCGGTGCTGTTAATTATTCCTATCAGCCGAAGGAAATAAACATCCAGCCATTTAAGAATGTCGACTTTCTGAACTCAAAATGGCTGAAAATCATTAAAGACTTCAATTTCAATCCGGTACCAAATTCTGTTGTTGTAAGTGCGAATTTGAATCGCAGTTTCTTGAGAACTCAATTGAGAAATGCCGACCTCGGTATTGAAGGAATTGATCCATACTTCGAAAAGTCATTCACGATGGATCGTGCTTACGCTCTAAACTGGAATTTGGCAGAACGTATTACGCTTGATTATACCGCAAACGCCAGAGCAATTATTGACGAACCTGAAGGTGACATTGATACAGAAGCCAAGCGTGATTCAGTATGGAGTAACCTTAAGAGTTTCGGTAGAATAAAAGACTTTAACCATAACATTAGAGCCACTTACACGCTGCCTTTCGATAAAATCCCTCTTACCGAATGGATAAGCGCAGACTTAGGCTATAACGCAACCTTCAACTGGCAGGCTGGGGCAATCGGTCAGCGAGACACCTTAGGTAATGTTGCCAATAATACTCGTGAGATTTCACTTTCTGGAAAACTTGATCTTGTGAGTCTATATAATAACATCGGTGTACTCAAAAACATCAACTCTCCACAAAGAAGCAGATCGAGGGCAAGGTCAGTCAATACGACACCAGATTCGGTAAAAACTAGGAAGCCAATTTTCGAAACTCCATTTATCAAAGGACTACTCCGAACTTTGATGTCCATTCGAAGTATCGACTTTAACTATAACAAATCAGAAGGTACAGTACTGCCTGGCTATATGCCAGATGTCTTCCTCTTTGGCTTAGACAGAAATTTTTCGAATCCAGGCTTCGGGTTTGTACTTGGAGGGCAAGATGTAGGCATAAGAGACAGATTAGTAAGAAATGGTCAGTATGCACCAAGTGAGTTCCTGACTAATCCTTTTGGGCAAAACCAAGCAACTGTCTTCTCTTATAATGCTGCCGTTGAACCTTTCCAAGACTTTAGAATTACGCTCACTGGACGCAAGACTTTCACAGAGAACTATCAAGAAATATTTAGAAATGATTCGGACTTGGATGCATTCATAAGTGTAAACCCAAATAGGTCTGGTACATATAACATTTCTTATTTCATGTTGAAGACGGCATTTGAAAAGGATAATGGTGACAATGAATCTCCCCTATTCTCAAATTTTGAAAACTATCGATCAATTGTTAAAGGCAGACTTGACCAACTCAATGAAGCTGGTACTTATGATCTCAATTCTCAGGAAGTCGTGATACCTGCTTTTGTAGCGGCTTACAGCGGGAAGGACCCCGAATCTGTGAACACAAGCCCTTTTCCAAAATTTCCAATACCAAACTGGAATCTCAATTACCGAGGGCTTTCTAAAATAAAAGGGCTGAGCGAAGTTTTTTCCTCTATCACACTTTCACACTCCTATGCGAGTAGGTATGATGTCAGCAACTACGTTAACTCGCCACTCTACACTTTTGGTCTAACCCTTGATAACAATGTTGCAGACGCAGGACTGGCCAATCAGTTTAATGAAAATGGAGATTTGGTGCCAGTCTACCTTGCTCAACAAATTGTTCTGTCAGAGACTATGGCTCCATTTATTGGAGTACAGGTGAAGACCAAGGGCAACTGGGACTTGAGTTTCGATTACTCCAGAGAAAGGAATATTGCGCTTAACCTTTCAAACATTCAGGTGACAGAGCTTACTTCAAATGCTCTTCAGCTCAATGTGGGCTTCGCTAAAACAGGAGTAAAAATACCATTCCGAATTAACGGTCGTAAAGAAAGCCTACCCAATGAATTAAGATTCAATATGTTATTCACGGTAAGCGATCGTAAAACAGTTCAAAGAAGAATTGGAGAGTCTAGTATTGTAACCGATGGGATTCGCATTTTCAGATTGAGCCCTACCCTTGATTATAATATCAGTGAGGCACTACAATTAACGGTCTATTTTGACAGAAATGTGAACGACCCAAGAGTATCAACTAGCTTCTTAAATGCTAGAACTTCCTTTGGTGGGAGAATTCAATTCAATTTGTCTCAATAATTCTGCAATTCTCGGGAAAGCGTGTATTTTTGAAGCGCTAGAAAATCCAGACTATGAATATACCTGCAGAACTAAAATACACTGACGATCACGAGTGGATCAAAGTAGAAGGTGATGTTGCTACAGTTGGCATTACTGACTTCGCCCAAGGCGAATTAGGAGACATTGTTTATGTTGAAATTGAAACGGAAGGCGAAACAATTGACGCAAGTGAAGTGTTCGGCACCGTGGAAGCCGTAAAAACGGTTTCTGACCTCTTTATGCCTCTCTCTGGGGAGATCATTGAGGTGAATGGAGATTTGGAAGACAGTCCTGAAAAAGTCAACGAAGCCCCTTATGAAGATGGCTGGATGATTAAGATTAAACTGAGTGATACTTCTGAGGTTGAAAACCTTATGACAGCTGACTCTTATAAGGCTCATATTGGCGGATAAGAAACTAAACAAATGGTTGTACATGATGCCTGCAATAATTTGGGCCCTTGTACTAGCCGTTTTGATGCTCTTACCACAGGAGTCCTTTCCAGAATCTAAATTACTGTCCTACGATAAATTAGCCCATTTAGGCGTTTTTGCCATATTAAGTGGGCTTTTACTATTTGGAGCACTCAAAACAAAGGTTTTGGGGAAAACTAAAACATCTCTACTAGTTCGCTCGTTAACTATAAGTATAGTTTATAGTGCTGGGCTTGAATTTCTCCAACAATTTTCGCCCGGTAGATCGACAGATATCTACGATTTAGTGGCAAATGTCGCAGGGGCTATTTTTGGTGTATTAGTTTTTTATATATTTAACAAAAATAAGTTTGCGATTTATAAACTAATGTTATAGTTTTAGAATCTAACCCGAGAATTATGGAAGCCAAAAAGACTCCGCAAGCGGACGTAAACAAGAAGTCAACCATGTTTATCATGGTAGGTCTGATTGTCAGCCTCGGAATCACATTGATGGCCTTTGAGTATAAGCAATACGATGAAGGTGAGTTAATGGATTTGGGAATGGCAGATGACGATTTTGAAGAACTAACAGAAATTCCTCCTACGGAGCAACCGCCTCCACCACCTCCACCGGTAAAACAACCTCAAATCATCGAGATTCCTGATGAAGAGGAAATCGAAGAAGAGATTGAAATCGATCTTGACGTTGAAATTACTGAAGAGACTGAGGTAGAAGAAATTGTTTTCGAAGAAGAGCCTGAAGAAGAAGAAGCCGATAAGGTGTTCTTGGTTGTAGAAGAAGATGCAGCTTTTCCTGGTGGACAAGGCGAATGGAACAAGTTTCTAAGAAAGAACCTAAAGTACCCAAGGCAAGCAAAGCGTATGGGTATCGAGGGTAACGTTTATCTCTCCTTTATTGTGGACAGAACTGGTAGTATCTCGGATATCCAAGTGATTAGAGAAGTTGGTGGTGGCTGTGATGAAGAAGCTGTAAGAGTGTTAAAAGCATCTCCTAAGTGGACTCCAGGTAAGCAAAGAGGTAAAGCTGTTATTCAGCGAATGACCCTAAGAATCGTATTTAGACTTAAGTAATATATTAAAGGCCCACATTGTTGGGCCTTTATTTTATATATTATAACTAATTACTTAGTTACTTAACTAAAACTAATAACAATGGAAATAAAAAAAAACCCTAAAGCCGACTTAGCACGTAAATCAGCACTATTCATGATGATAGGTCTGGTGACCAGTCTATCAATCACCATCATCGCATTCGAATGGAAGAGCACAGATATGGGTGACCTTATGGACCTTGGATCTGTCTCAGATGACTTTGCCGACCTTATTGACATACCTCCTACCGAACAATTGCCAAAGGAACCACCAAAGGTCAAACACTTTCAAATTATTGACGTACCTGATGACGAAGAAATCGATGAGGAAATAGACATAGACCTTGACATAGATATTACCGAAGACACAGAAATAGACGATGTGTTTTTCGAACCAGAGCCTGATGAAGAAATTGCCGATGAAGTTATGCTCTTTCCTGAAGAACAAGCTTCATTTCCAGGTGGGCTTAAGGCATGGAGAAAGTTTCTCAACGATAATCTCAAATATCCTCGACAAGCTAAGCGCATGAATTTAAGTGGTACCGTCATGCTCTCCTTTGTCGTCAATAAAGAAGGTATGATATCCGACATAGAGGTAATTAGAGAAGTTGGTGGTGGCTGCGATGAAGAAGCCGTTCGAGTGCTTGGACTATCACCCAGATGGAACCCCGGCCTACAAAGAGGCCGCGCAGTCAAATCTCGTATGAATATTAGAGTGGTATTCAGTTTGAGGTAAAGCTATTTTTTTAGTATTTATAACTAAATAGTTAGTTTATGGAAAGCAAAAAGAACAAAAACATTGATTATAACCGACATAGGTCATTGCTCTTAGCCTTAGGCCTATTGGCAAGTACTCTCCTTGTCTCAATGACCTTCAACATTAGGTCCAGTTATCAACCCGAGGTTTTTCCAAAACCAGACTCCGTTTTCGATACCTATATCCCCCCTATACCCATTACTGAGTTTGACCAACCCAAGAAGCCAGAGCCTCCAAAACCAAAGCCTCCGAGAGCAGTCGTCATCACGGAGATTCCTAAGGTTGATATTAAGAGGATTCTACAAAGCATTCCTGAGCCCCCTGAGGACTTAGGACAAGCAGCCCCAGAGGAACCAGCTCTACCAGTTGAGCCAGTAGTAAGAGAGTTTATTGTTGTGGAAGAACAAGCTTCATTCCCAGGTGGAGATCAGGCATGGATGAAGTATCTAAAGAAAAACTTCAAATACCCTAAGAGGGCGAAAAGAGCAGGAATAGAAGGAAGAGTTTTCTTAAGCTTCTATGTAGATGCTCAGGGTAATCTATCAGATATCGAAGTGATTCGTGGTATAGGCGGTGGTTGTGATCAGGAAGCGCTTAGAGTTTTGAAAAATTCGCCTAAATGGAATCCTGGCAAACAACGCGGCATTCCGGTCAAGTCGCCAATGACACTTTTTATCACTTTTAGATTGAAATAAAAAAGGGAGCCACTTGGCTCCCTTTTTTATATGATATTCAGTAGCTGTTCTTTTATCTTCTCCAATTCGTCTTTCATATTGACGACTAACTTCTGCACTGGTGCATAGTTGGCTTTAGATCCAATTGTATTGATTTCTCTTCCTATCTCCTGAGAGATAAACCCCAACTTTTTACCTTGTGAGTCCTTTTCGCCAATCACCTCGTTAAAGTAGGAAAGGTGATTAGTCAGACGCACTATCTCTTCACTTATATCGAATTTCTCGATATAATAGATCATCTCCTGTTCAAACCTGTTTTCATCAAAAGCATCGGATGTTGACAGTTCTTGTTGATGCTTTTGGATTCGATCTTTGACTACAGCAATTCGTTCGGGATCATGTACTGAAATCTCTTTAAGGTAGTCTCCGATATTAGCAATATAGTTCTTCAGTTCTCTTTCCAAGGTTGCACCCTCTTGCATTCGGAACTCATCAATGGCGGTCATTGCCTTAGTGAAATGCTCTTGGATAAAAGCCCATTGCTCCTTCAATAATTCTTCATTCTCCATTTGCGGAATAATGACATCTGGGCTATGTAATGCAATCCTAAAAAGATCTTCTTTTGAAGCACCTACCTCTTCAGCCAGTCGTTCAAAATCACTATAGTAAGTCTTAAAAAGTGACTCATTTACTTGCTGTGCATCGACCCCACCTTCCACATTGACCAAATCAATGGACAAACTGACCTTACCGCGATTCAAACCTTTAGCTAACTGGCTTCGGATTTCTAATTCCTTATCTAAGAAGTTTTTGGGAATTCGAATTTGAGCATCCAAGAACTTAGAGTTCAAAGATTTTAACTCCACAGTCACATTATAACCACTCTTCTGTCCTTTGGATCGGCCGAAACCGGTCATAGATCTTAGCATATATTTTTCGTCTAAGGCGTAAAAATAGACGAATTAGATGGTTAATAAAATCCTATTAGAAATCGTACCCAACTGAAAGTTGAAAAGTTGGGCTTAGCACTGTGAAATTCTGAATTGGGAATGAGAAATCCAGCCTAGAATAGAACCCAAGCAGCATGGTACGCATACCAACACCCGCAGTTTGAAGCCATGGATTACTGAAGTTATTGATTACCGCAGAAAATGGAGAGCCGTCCGTCCTGATCTCCTCAATGTTCTGGTTATTTCTATCTTCAAATGGTGACAGGTCATCCCATGAAGAGCCTATATCATAGAAACCAATGATCTGTAGATTTTTTAAGAAGTTGGATTTCAATTCACTATTAATCAACAGTTGATCAAGAGGAAAGCGCAACTCACCAGAGAAAGTCATGACATTTCTTCCCTGAAACGTATTATAGTCATAGCCTCTAAGGTTAACGAATTGATTAAAGAGAATATCGCTCTTGTTTGGGTTTACGCCCGTATTAGTCACAACTGAGGTGAATAATGGCTGGAAAGCCAAATCATCAGATAATGGATCTCGAATTTGGGTACTATTGAATAACCAGTTGTCGATTCCGCCCAGATAGTATCGTTTTGGCGCCTTGCCGAAATATGAGCCAAAATAGAAACGAGCCGCTAGGTAAATACCTTTATTGATTTTTTGATAATGCCTCACATCCAATTCCAAATTGTTGAAACTTCTACTGTCAGCATTCAATCCGCCATGTGCCTCAACCGTAAGTTTGGCCCTTGTACCCTCGTGTAGGTTAGTTCCTACAACCACACTATTGTCAAAAACTAGGGTTGAAGTCAAACCGACATAAGAGGCTGTGGCATTCGCATCGGTATTAAACCTTGAAGGATTAACAGCTGGGTTTGGGATCAATAACCTAAAGTCTCTATCTATAAATCTCGTCTGGGTATAAAACGGATTGGCCTCTACCCTTAAAACCTGATTAATCGGGTAACTGAAACCAAGTTCGAAACGATTTAAATTATATCTCTGATCCAAGAAGGTCTGCCTATCTCGAGTTACAATAGACTGTCTAAAGTACTTGGCCTTTGCATCAATTCTATGCTTCAAGTATTCATATTGGGCAAAAATGTCATAACCCTGATTTAAACTAATAGGAATGAGTAGCCCCGCTTTCAACCTATGATTTTCGAGGTAGTCATTCATTTGAATCTCATTTAACTGAGAAAATGCTCTAAGCTCATCAATTACAAATGTTGTAAGGAGGTTATCCGTTTGAAATCTGTTTTCGTAAAGTTTTGGGCCCTGAATACGTTCTTCCGTCTGACTGTTTTGATAAATATTCAAGAAGTCTCTTCCAGCTGTTGTCGGATCATCCGTTGACTTTTCAAACTGATAGTCGCGGGTATCAACCTTCGCTTGGCGATTGAACTGATAATTCTCCGTATCAATTGCCCCTGCTTTTAGCGAATCCAATTTCTGCTCTGGCGGTCTTACTTGAGTGAATTCTAGACTATTCTGAATAGAGTCTAATAGTGATGGATCAGAAGCAAGGCGAGCCTTCCTTTGTTCCGCTAATATCTTACTAACTTCCAAAGCTCGTCTTGGTGTTACCGAACTAAAAGTAGAAGTCACTCCGTCAAAGTTCTGATAAAAGACCCCTTCTTTCCCATCAGCAATTGATATATATGCTAATCTACGATTACGATAATCATAGGAGTAGTCCTTAATGCCATATGAAAAATTACTCACCTGAGTACTGATCGAGTCAACACTGTTGTATCTAAACAAGTTGTGAATACCCTGCTGATCACTTAGGTAATAAACGTCCGTGGTATTTGGCGCGAATGACCTTACGTTGGAGGCCAAAGCATTGGTAAGTTTAGTAAACGAACTGTCAGGAAAGTCTAAATCGTAGGCAAACAAATTGAACTGATAGTCATTAACTGCCTCTAAACTTTCAGGGCCGGTTACAAAGACGCTATCCGACTGCCTATTGGAGCTGAAAATCACCTGATTAGTCCCAGGGATATAGGTAATATCTCTTTCATCGAAATTATCGTTTGTGATCCTTCTTACTTGACCTCTTACCAGATTATATAGAAAAGCATCACTCACTCCATTAATGTCTCCGGTCATGACTGCCTGTCTACCACCATCCTTAAATTCAAAGCTCTGAATATTTGACAGCAAAGGAATCTGAAGCTTTTGCTCCCCTTTGACTCCCATTCTCTTAACCGCCAAAACATTGAAGCCCTCTTCGGAATAAATAACACCTAGTGTTGTTGAATCTGCCCAACTCAAGAGTGGTAAGGACTGATCAACTTCCTGGTCAATAAGTCTTAAGCCAGCTTTAAAAACGGTAGACGTACTTTGATTTTGTGTGTTGACAACGTCAATCTCAAAACGGCCATCCTTCATTTTGGCATATGCCAGATATCTACCATTGGAGTTAAAAGCAACATCAGTATAGGTCGAAGCAGACCTATTACGACCACTTATGATGTAATCTGGGTTAGGAACCTGTGTATCTGCACTAACGGCTGAATTTGTAGTCTGGTAAAATGAACGCCAGTCATTTAAAAACTGGTCATAAGGAACACCCAAGGTTCTTTCTATACTATTCTCCTCATTGCGAATGATTCGAGCAAGATTCAAGATATTAGATATGCTACGTTGTCCGTATCGCTGTGACATGTAGTTCCATAAAGATTGCCCAAGAAGCAGGTTCAGCTGTGGGCTTAGTTTCTGAAATTGATTTTGTGTGTTATTGGCAATAAAATCCCTGACTGCATCATCTGACTCCTTCGTCCAGCCATAGGCTATATAACTTGAGATTCCTCCTGTAAACCAAACCGGAATTGGAGATGTCAAAGAACTTTGGAACATCTCTGCTATGTTCCCACCATAGAGCATCTCTTGTATGAGCATGTCCGTGATGGAGAACATGATCTTTTTCTTGAAAGATGAAAACTCTCCAGTGTTAGCAATTTCCACTTGCGACTGCACAAAGTTAGTTTGTCCACCAATTGTAAAATCGCTACTGCGAAGTCCTACATTACTCTGTTGCTTATCAGCAACTGAATTATATAAGAACACCCTAGTCTTTGCAAAAGGGAAATATCCTATGGTTTCTGTGATTTTGCTGAATTCTGCCTCGAGGTATTCAATAGTTCTGTTGGCCATTGTACTGCCATTCCCATAAAAATAAACCTCGAAATTCTCAGAGCTATAGAAGCTCCAATTGAAAGTCTTATACTGTACGCGATTTTTCCCAAACTCCTCTTTAAAAGCTTGCGCCTTCAACGAATGATGATTCGTTAAAACACAGAAAAGGAGCAGGCAGGTTGCCAGCAATCTTAGTATGGCTTTATTCATAGAAGTGACGATCCTAAAGAATTATTAAAATAACGAAAAAAAGCGCTCAATATTGACCTCTTTGTCCAATTCGTATCCATGCTCTAAATGAGCCAGTAGTTGTTTAGCGTAAAAGGGGGCCAAAGAAACACCTTTTGCACCAAGACCATTGAAAATCACAATATTCTCATGCTCTGGATGTAGACCTACAAAAGGCTTTCTATCCTTTGTCGCAGGACGAGTTCCCACTTTTTGATCTATCACCTCAAAGTCAAACTTTACTAGCTCTCTCAGTTTACTTACTAACTCTTCTTTGGCCTCAGAAGTTATAACCTCTTCAAGGTTTTTGTTATCATAAGTGGCGCCCACCTTACAAATACCATCAGAAAGAGGAATCACGAATACTCCTTTGTTATATATAACATCGAAGACTGCATTTGTCCTTATATAGAGCAACTCTCCTTTGACAGGCCTCAATGGTAGCCAATCAAAATATGGGTTGTTTTCAACCGACCTTCCATCGGTAAATACAACACGTTTTGCACTAATTTCTTTATACCTAATACCGCCATCTTCAATGATAAGCTGCGTGTGGTCAACTTTGTCATTTAAAAACAGCCCTTTACTCTCAAGGTATTCTCGATAGCAGCTTACCAGCTTATCCGTCCTCACATAGCCACTCTTATTTAGCAGTATCCCTCCCGAATCATTTCTAATATTATCTGTAAAACTTGGTGTGCTCTTAATCTCTTTGACGTAAGGTGCATAACCAGCTTCAGCACTCTTCCCCATCCATTCATTCAATTCTTCAACTGAAGGGAAAGGCCTGTAGATGGGCATTTCAACCAGAAGTTCATTTTGCAATTTTCGCTCAAGGCCCTTATAGAATGGAACTAGATAGTCGAACAGGCGATCGCAATTCCATGTCTTGACTAACTTTCGACCAGTGATTGGATTATAAAGACCTGCCGCTACTTTAGATGAGTTTGAAAGGCTTGGATCATCAACAACCATAATGGATTTACCGGACTGAATCACGTGCTCGCTAAAAACCGTGCCTGCCAATCCCTGCCCAACAATGAGATAATCCACCTCCATGGAGCGAAATTAAATGAAGTATTTTTGATAAATGCGGTTTATTAAATGAAATTTAGACCTTACACTAAATCAAGATATGCAGGTAAAAGCCTTCACCTTTAATCCATTCATGGAGAATACCTATGTGGTTTATGATCAGACTAAAGAAGCTGTGATCATCGACCCTGGTTGTTATGATCCGAAGGAGCAACAAGAACTAGTAGCGTTTATAGAAAGTAATGAGTTGGTTGTTAAGCTAATTCTCAATACACATGGTCATATAGATCATGTATTGGGTAATTATTTTGCCAAAAATCATTTCAAAGTACCTCTATGGATCGGTGAGAAGGACCTTGATACACTCAGGTCGGTAGAAGCCTACGCACCCAGTTATGGTTTTCAGAATTATCAAGCCACCACACCCGACAAACTTTTATCAGTTGAGGAGCAAATAACCTTCGGTGACTCTCAATTAGACATCCTCTTTGTTCCGGGCCATGCTCCTGGTCACATTGCTTTTTATAATAAAAATGAAGGGTTCATAATTGGCGGGGATGTTTTGTTCGATGGTAGTATTGGCCGTACGGACCTTCCTGGTGGGGATTTTGATACACTGATTGCCAGTATTCAGAATGAGTTCTTCAATTTTGATGATGACACCATTGTATATTCAGGGCATGGTGGTTCTACAACTATTGGAAAAGAAAAAGCCTCGAATCCTTTTTGTGCTATCAAATAGATGAACTGGATAAGAAAAAATATTCCAAACCTGTTTACGGTACTCAACCTGTCGCTGGGCGTATTGGGTATTCACCAAATACTGACCGGCAATCCCTCAGTCGAACCTACTATTCATTACTACATCTTCGCAGCTGCCTTCTTTGATCTTTTTGACGGCCTATTGGCCCGAAAGCTGAACGTAGCTTCAGAATTCGGAGTTCAGCTAGACTCTCTCGCTGATCTCATTACATTCGGTGTACTACCTGCTTTTATCTATTCTAGGTATGTTGGACTTGAAGGTTGGGGCCTACTCCTCCTTATGGTTCCTATCTGCTCTGCTATAAGACTAGCTATTTTCAACACTGACAGTTCTCAAAAAACTAGCTTCAAGGGTATTTCCACTACAGCCCATGGGATGTTCGCAGGTGTTCTACCAATCATACTCTATAATCAATCAAGTTGGTTCGGAGAGTTATTCTCAGGAAATGAAATTGCGATTATTATACTGGCTCTTTTCTTCTCATTTCTGATGGTCTCTCCCATCAAAATGATGTCCTTCAAATTTGAAAATTTTAGCCTTAAAAGTAATTGGGAAAGGATGTTACTCATATTGGCCTCCCTTGTGCTTATAATAATTTGGCAATATGACGCAGCACCTTACATTATAATTACTTACATCATTTTGTCTTTAACCAGTTATTTCAAAGGCATTCCTGCCAATAGCGAGGGCTAATTATCGTTATCTTTCAGAGTTACTTTCCTTAAGGAATTTGCTGAACCTAAAATCAACCATAACACTTCTACTTTGTCTTCTATTGACATTGCCGATCATTGCTCAAACCAATAGTGTTTTGAGCTCAGGCAAGTGGGTAAAGATGGAATTTGAGAGCGCTGGAGTTTATAAAATAGACCACAATACTCTAAATGAGATGGGTTTTGTTCCTGCCCAGTTAGACCCAAGGAATATAGCCATCTATGGAAACCCTGGAGGCATGCTCCCACAGGACCTATCGATTAGCCGACCTTCAAGTTTGACCGAAAATGCCATCCAAGTTGTCGGAGAAGACGATGGTATCTTTAATGAAAGTGACTTCATCCTCTTTTATGTGGATGAAATCGAAACCATTGGTTTTGACTCATCGACAGAACGTTTCAATGTTACCAAAAACCTATATTCTGATAAGAACTACTATTTCATTACAGTAAAGGAAACCAATGGAAAAAGACAGTCAACTATTGACAACCTTGGACTAAACCACCCGAAAGTAGACTGGTACAACCAACTTGTTTTTCATGAAGTAGACGAAGTTAACCTATTAACCTCTGGTCGCGAATGGCTTGGAGAACAGTTCAGCACGCAAAACATCATAAGCTTCAATCATGAAAACTTATCATTAGCACCAAACCAGGAGATTAACCTCTCAGTGAATGTACTCGCCCAGTCTTTCAGCTCCTCTAGTATGAATATTGAACTGAATTCAACGCTGTTAGGCGAATTGAACTTCGGTGCTATTCCAAACACACAGTATGGTATAAAAGGAAACTCACGAACTGGCGACTATCAATTATCAACAAACGCCATATCTGGAAGTGACCTGACACTGCGATTCACCTACGATCAGTCTGGTGCCAGCAATGCTGTTGCCTATTTGGACAACTATTTACTCAATCTGCCATCTCCATTGACATACAATGGTAATCCGATCCACATACGCAATACGACATCCTTAAACCAAGCCATCACGACTTACGAAATCTCAGGCACATCTGGTAATCTCAGTGTTTGGAAGGTTACAGATCCAACAGAGACTCAAGCGCAAAATGTAAGCTTCGATAACGGAACAACGAGTTTTGGAGCTTTTTCTAACATACTGGAAGAGTTCATAATCTTTGACCCTCTTAGCCTTCCAACCCCTGAAATATTTGAAGCAGTAACTAATCAAAATCTCCGCGGAGAGCTGTCCTCCGATTTCATAATAATAACCCATCCTGATTTTCTCAATCAAGCCGAAAGACTAGCAAATTTTCGTAGATCCAATGATCTGATGAATGTCCTGGTAACAACTATTGATAAGGTTTACAATGAATTCAGTTCAGGTAGACAGGATGTTACGGCACTCAGAGATTTCATTAAATGGCAATACGATCTTGGAGACCTAAAATATGTTCTGCTCTTTGGAAAAGGCTCCTATGACTACCTAGAAAGACTTGAAAACAACACCAACTTTGTCCCTACTTATGAATCGCGTAACTCAATACACCCATTATTGACGTATTCGTCAGACGACTACTTTGGCTTCTTGGATAATGATGAAGGCGAGTGGCTGGAATCTTCCACAGGAGATCACCAATTGGACATAGGTATTGGAAGGATCCCCGCAACAAGTAATGCGCAAGCAAAACGTGCCATTGACAAAATCATTTTATATCAAACCGATGAGAGGGCTTTCGGAGACTGGCGAAGCAAATTAGTTTTCATTGCGGATGACGGTGACAACAACAGACATCAAAAAGATGCTGATTCTTTGACCGAGTTGATCGACTCGACTTTTGTTGAGTTCAATGTTGAAAAGATATATCTCGATGCTTATGAGCAAATACGGTTGCCAAATGGCGAGACATCCCCATCCGCTGAAGAGGCCATTATAGATGCAGTTAATAGTGGAGCACTGATCGTGAATTTTACTGGTCATGGTTCGGAAACTGGCTGGATGCAAGAACAGGTATTAACCTTTGATTTAATGGAAGAATGGAGGAATACTTTCAGCTTGCCATTTGTTGTTACCGCTACCTGCGAATTTGGTCGAAATGATGACCCAAGCACTTTCTCTGGAGCTGAAAACTTGATTTTCAAAGATGTGGGTGGTGCGGTTGCTATGGTAACAACAGCTCGTCCAGTTTTTTCGAGTACAAATTTTGAGCTCAATACAGCACTATATGGTTCCGTTCTAAATCGGGAAGCTGGCCAATATCAACGACTAGGCGACATAATTAAATTCACTAAGAACAACAGTCTAAGAGGTAGTCTAAATAGAAATTTCATACTGCTAGGGGATCCTAGCATGCGACTATCATATCCAAACAAGAGCATCGAAATTGAAGATATTAACGGGGTTCAACCTGATGTGGGTGATACAATAAGTGCTCTGGAAAGGGTAGTTATTAATGGCCGAGTGGTTGAAGGCAGCAATGTAGATGCGAACTTTAATGGCACCTTAAAATTCAGCCTTTTCGACAAACTAAGTGATAAACAAACGCTTGGCAGTGATGGTGATCCCTTTAGTTATTTAGAAAGAGACAATGAGCTTTTCCGTGGTTCAGGAAAGATTGAGAACGGCATTTTTCAGTTAGAATTCATTGTACCCAAAAACATTGACTATAGTTTCGGTAACGGGAAAATGACGATGTATGCCTTTGACAATTCATCACAGGTCGATGCATTAGGAACATCGATCGACTTTGTTATTGGAGGCACAGCCGAAGATATTCCGACCGACAACACGCCACCAAGCATCGATTTATTTGTGAACGACACAACCGAAATCATTCAACAGGAATATAGCCCTAACGTAAACCTGATTCTCCGACTCTTTGATGAAAGTGGTATCAATATTTCAAATAATGGACTAGGCCAACATATAAACTTGAGCATAAATGACTCCATCAATTATAATCTCAATAAACTTTACAATGCAGACCTAGATGATTTTAGACATGGAGAGCTCACATTTGAAGCTAATGATCTAATGCCTGGTTTGAATAGAATTGATATTAAGGCTTGGGACACACATGGAAATTCAACTACGATTTCTCAAGACTTATTTATTGGCAAAAATAGTTCTAACATTACAGTAATAAATAACAACCCTAACCCGTTTAGAGAAGAAACACACTTTAGTATTCAACATTTGTTGTCGGGAGAAAACCTCGAAGTGGGGATTGAGATAAGAAATACTAATGGAGAACCAGTAACTGCTCTTTTTAATGAAATATTGAGAGCGGATGAAACAATCGCTGTTCCCTGGTCCGGCACAAATAACAATGGACAGAAACTCAATCCAGGAATCTATATTTACACCATCAAAATCTACTCAAAAACTAGTGGAAAATCAGGAGTCAAACGCCAGAAACTCATTATTTCAAATTAATATTATAGTACTATCTTTGAACAAAAATTTCATGCGCATCAGAGCAAGCATTTTCACCTTTCTGATCCTATCCCTGTTTATTGCCCCAGCACTGCAAGCGCAGAACTCCGTTGGTATCAATGGTCAGGATACTACAATTAACGTTATCACTACTGCAGTCCCCTTCTTATTGATTGCACCTGATCCGGTATCAGGGGCCATGGGAGATGTGGGTGTGGCAACAGATCCTGACGCCAACTCTACATTCTGGAACCCAGCAAAACTGGCTTTCATCAATAAAAATGGAGGCATTGGTTTCACTTTTACTCCATGGCTCAAAAAGTTTGTTGATGACATGTCCGTCTCCTATTTAACTGGCTTCAAAAAACTTGACGACCAGCAAGCCATTGGTGCATCCCTTACCTATTTCAACCTTGGAGATATTCAATTGACTGATGGTGCTGGTAATTCGATAGGAGACTTTACGCCACGAGAATTTGCTCTTTCAGCCACCTACTCAAGACAGCTCAGTCGTAAACTTAGTGTAGGTGTCACAGGTCGCTATATTTACTCTAATCTTTCAGGAAACATTACTACAAGCCCTGTTACAGATCCAAAGCCTGGAACTAGTATTGCTGCAGACATTGGCGTTTACTACAAGTCAGAGCTCACCGTCTTTCAAAAACAATCGCAGCTTTCATATGGAGCATCCATCAGTAATATTGGGGCAAAAATTTCTTATAATAGTGCTGATGAGGAAGACTTCATACCCACCAATCTAAGAATTGGTTCAGCTCTTTCTTCCTTTCTCGATCCTTATAACAAGATCACATTTGCATTAGACTTCAATAAGCTAATGGTTCCTACTCCCCAACCCGATGGCTCTGAACGTGACAAGTCGCTGTTGGCAGGAATGTTTGGGTCTTTTGGAGATGCTCCAGGAGGGTTTAGTGAAGAGCTTCAAGAAATTTCGGTATCGTTCGGTGCTGAATATGAATACAAAGAAACCTTTGCTATTAGAGCAGGCTATTTCTACGAACATAGAAATAAAGGAAACAGAAAATACTTTACTGCAGGTGTAGGCTTCAAGGTAGACAAGTTAGAGTTTAACTTCTCTTACTTGGTACCTCAGTTCCAGGAGCATCCACTCGCAGAAACATTGCGCTTCGGTGCTGTTCTAGATTTATCTCGCCTCTCAGACGACAATTAGTCTATGACCCTAGATCGTACTACGCCTCCATTAGTGCGCGATGTAGCTGATATCAGTCTGCCAGATATCCAATCTTTTTCGGTCAACGGTATTCATACGCATGCACATTTAGACAAGGGGTCAGGCACATTCAAAATCGAACTTCTTAGTAAAGGAAGTCAATTGTATTCTAAAACTTCTGCGCTCTCGCAGCTGGCGATTAGGATGCTAAATGAAGGAACGGCATCAAAGTCAAGTGCTGATTTGGCTGAAGCCGTGGACTCTATTGGGAGCTTTCTGGAAATTACGCCTGGTTTTGACTATGCAACAATTTCTATTTATGGTCTTGCTAAGTATTTCGAAGAGAACCTTCAAATTCTATCAGAGTTAATCTATCAACCCGCGTTCTCAAAAGTCAGTTTGGAGAATCTCAAAAATCGTGAGGTTGATAAGCTGAAAACCAATCTTGAGAAAAGTAGCTATATCTCTTCCATTAACCTGAGAAAGGGTTTGTTTGGAGTAGAGCATGCTTATGGGAAGCACCTCTTAAGTAATGAACTACTTTCGGTTACCACAGAGGACGTTCGGCAATTTCATAAAGCAAATACACAAACCTTCGATATTTATGTAGCCGGAGATTTACCAGTGAATTTCGATAACCTCCTAAATAGATACTTCGACACTTCCAATTCAAACTCTCCCACTGCCCTAATTGGTCAGGTGGTTGCAAAGCCCCAAAACGATACCTATCAGGATAGTAAGTTTGTTCAAAGCTCGATCAAGTTTGGCAAGCGTTTATTCAACAGAAGTCATGAAGACTATTTTAAGTTCATTGTTCTCAATGAATTACTAGGAGGCTTTTTTGGCTCTCGTCTTATGAAAAATATTAGAGAAGATAAGGGCTTTACTTACGGTATACATTCCAACCTCTATTCGCTCCTTCATGATGGATATTTTCTCATCGGAACTGATGTAAATAAAGAAAACGAGCAAGAAACTGTCGATGAGGTTTTTAAGGAAGTGAAGTTGCTCCAAACTGCACTCGTGGCAAATGAAGAGTTAGATACTGTCAAGAATTATATGATAGGGGTCTTTATTAACTCCTTTTCATCTCCATTTGCCAGTATTGATAAGTTTAAGACACTTCATTCTCAAGGTATTGACAGGCAATTTTACAGCCAATACATCTCTTCTATTAAGGACATCTCAGCTGTGATTATAAGAGAAGCTGCAGATAAATACTTACAGCCAGATTCATTAACACTGAGCATTGCTGGGGCTTAAGCCTTTGCATTCAACCGACTGATTCTAGGTTTCCTCTAGGTTAGAAAATTTTTCATTAGGCATAAAAAAACCCTTATCGTCTATGATAAGGGTTTTAATAATAATCTGGCGACTACTTACTCTCCCACCGGTAAAGGCAGTACCATCAGCGCAA
>NZ_JAGFMD010000014.1 GCF_017592825.1 Roseivirga sp. E12
TTTACCAATACAGCAACTGTTTCGGCTTCTGATGTCTTTGATACTGATGGAACTGATAACGCGGCAAGTGCTTCTGTTACATTGCAGTCTTCTGACATCAACATTACTAAGACTGTAGACAACCCTACTGCCAATGTGGGTGAGAATGTAGTCTTTACTGTTACTGCTACTAACACCGGTTCAGACAATGCAACTGGACTTAGCATTACTGATCAACTGCCTAGTGGATATACTTTCGTTAGCGCAACAGAATCTACTGGTACTTACAACAGCGGTTCTGGGGTTTGGACTATCGGAGCATTGAACAATGCCGCTTCTGCTACACTAACCATTACTGCTACTGTACTATCAACCGGTGATTATGGAAATACTGCTTCTGTAACTGCACTAGATCAACTGGATCCGGATAACTCTGATGACTCGGCTACCACAGCTGTTAACCCTCCTAGAGCGGATCTTGAATTGACGAAAGTGGTCAACAATTCGAACCCGAATGTGGGCGATGTCATCACATTTACGGTAAGTGTTACGAACAACGGACCTAGTACTTCTTCGGCAACCGGAGTAGAGATAACTGACCTACTTCCTTCAGGCTATACCCTGGGTACTGCTACTCCAAGTACAGGAACCTACGTATCTGGTACTGGAATTTGGACAGTGGGCACGATCGCGAAAGATGCTACAGAAACATTAACCATTACCGCAACTGTACTTGCTGCAGGTAACTTTACAAATACTGCTACTGTTACTGGTGCCGATCAATTCGACCCGGATGCCGGTAATAATACAGCGACTGCTAGTATAGTCGCCTTGTCTTCAGACCTATCATTGACCAAGGCAGTGAGTAATGCGACTCCAAATGTGGGAGATGACATCACTTTTACGTTGACTATGGGTAATGCCGGTCCGGATGTAGCTACCAATGTAGCTGTGACAGATCTATTACCAAGCGGATACACTTTTGTGTCTTCTAACACAACATTTGGTACTTATTCAGCGTCAACAGGTCTTTGGGATATTGGAACCGTTTCTACTACACAGGCTCCGGTATTGACCATTGTGGCCAAGGTGCTTGCAACCGGAACATATGATAATACTGCATCCATTACCGGTTCTGATCAGGATGACCCGACAAGTGGAAATAACACCTCCACTACAGCGGTAACGGCTCAAAAAGCAGACTTAAGCATCACAAAGCTTCAGAACACTAGTACACCAATACCAGGTGCTCAGATAACATATACTGTTACGGTTACTAACAATGGACCAAACGATGCAACCAATGTTCTAGTGAGTGATCGTCTTCCTTCTGGACTGACATTTGTCTCTTCTACTGAAAGCGCTGGAACATATAATTCTGGTACTGGAGTTTGGACAGTTGGAAGTCTTTCTAATAGTTCTTCTGCGGTACTGACCTTAACAGGAACAGTACTGACAACTGGAAGTACTACGAATGTTGCCAATATTGACAGTGCCGATCAGTTCGACACAGACAATTCTAACAACAGTGCAAGCCAGACTTACACTTTACAACAATCTGATATTTCCATCACGAAAGTGGTAGACAATGCATCGGCTAATGTTGGAAGCAACGTGACATTTACCGTTACAGCATCTAATGCTGGACCTGATAATGCTACTAACCTTGTAGTGAACGATCTACTTCCTTCTGGATATACCTTCGTGAGCCATGTGGCAAGTCAGGGTACTTATGTATCGGGTACAGGTGTGTGGACCGTGGGAACAGTGAATAATGCGGCAAACGCTACATTAACTGTAGTAGGAACTGTACTAGCTACTGGTGACTATGGAAACACTGCTTCTGTTGGAAGCCTCGATCAGCAAGACAATACTTCTACAAACGACCAAGCGACAAGTACAGTAACACCTCCACGCGTTGACATTAGTATGGCAAAAGTGGTCGATAGAGAAAGAGTAAATACCGGAGACGCTGTCACCTTCACCCTAACGGTGAAAAACAACAGCACTACTACAGATGCTACAGGAATCACAGTAACTGATCTATTGCCTTCAGGATATACCTACACTGGAGATACTCCAAGTCAGGGTGCTTATGTATCCGGAACGGGAGTTTGGACAGTGGGTAGTCTCGCCAAAAACACCACGGCTACTCTGGCCATTACGGCAACCGTAAACGGGGCTGGCGACTTCACCAATACCGCAACAGTCACAGCTGTTGATCAATTTGATACGGATACTACAAACGATGCTGCAACTGCTTCAACTACCAAGCAATCTGCTGATATAGCCATAGCTAAAACAGTGAGTGATGCAGCACCTCAAGTGGGCGATCAAGTGACTTTCACAATCACAGCAACTCATACTGGTGACGATGCTGCTACAGGTGTTACCATTACAGATGCATTGCCTACAGGCTACACCTTCGTAAGTGCAAGTACACTAACAGGTAGCTACAGCAGTGGAACCGGTGTTTGGACGGTTGGATCAATCGAAGTCAACTCGTCAGTAACATTGACGATTACTGCAACAGTACTTTCAACAGGAACTTATAACAATACAGCTACACTAACGACAATCGATCAAGCCGATAGCAATGCCGGTAATGATTCTGCGACAGCAACAGTAGTAACACAGTTTGCTGACCTGAACATGACGAAGACTGTTGATAACGCCTCTCCTATCCCAGGAGCGGATGTGATCTTTACAGTAACAGTATTGAACCAAGGTGGTGGACAAGCAACAAATGTCACTATCACTGATCAATTGCCAAGTGGCTATACGTTTGTAAGTGCTTCTACTTCTCAAGGCAGCTATTTATCAGATACTGGTGTTTGGACAGTAGGTACTTTAGCCAATGGTGCAAGTGCTTCACTGACACTTAGAGCAACTGTTAAGTCTAGTGGTGTTTACAATAATACTGCTTCAGTTACCACTTCAGATCAGTTTGACAGTGACGGAACGGACAACAGCGCTAGCCAATCAGTAACAGTTCAGAACTCTGACATTAACCTTGCAAAGTCTGTCGATAATGCGACTGCCAATGTGGGTCAAAACGTAGTATTTACCGTTACAGCTATCAATCAAGGTCCTAATGATGCGACCAATGTCATTATCAAAGATCAGCTTCCAGCAGGATACACTTTCGTATCTAGCAGTACAGCTACTGGTAGCTACAGTAATGCAACTGGGCTATGGACACTAGGGTCTTTAACTAATGGTGCAACTGCAACACTAGATATCACAGCTACTGTAGTAAATGTTGACAACAACACTAATACGGCATCTGTACAATCACTGGATCAGCTTGATCCGGATGCTACAGACGATTCAGCCACAGCTACAGTGACTCCTCCTATTGCAGAATTGGGTATTACCAAAACTGTCGATGTGGTAACAACTACTCCGGGTGACCCAGTAGTCTTCACAGTTACTGTTACAAGTGGTGGAGCGAGTACTGCTGATGCGACAAATGTCACAGTTACTGATCTATTGCCAACAGGATATACTTACACAGGTGATACGCCTAGTCAAGGAACATATACTTCGGGAACTGGAGTTTGGGATATTGGTACAATCACCAATGGTGGTTCAGTTACTTTAACCATTAATGCCACTGTAACTGCCGTAGCAAACTACACGAACGTGGCGAGCATCACTGCATCAGATCAGTTCGATCCGAACGGTGGAAACAATACAGCCTCGGTTAGTCCTACAGTTCAGTCTATCGACTTACAAATGACCAAAACGGTGGACAATGCCACTCAGGATGTAGGTGAAAGCGTAATATTTACAGTATCACTCCTCAACAACGGACCTGACCTAGCGACTAATGTTGTTGCGAATGATCTATTGCCTTCTGGATATACCCTTGTATCAAGCACAGTGTCTCATGGTACTTATGTATCAGGAACTGGCGTCTGGACGGTAGGTAGTTTGGCAAATGCCGAAACAGCGACATTAACGCTGAGAACGACAATCAACTCGACTGGTGTTTACACCAATACAGCTTCGGTTACTTCTGCGGATCAAACTGATTCAAATGGCGCAAATGATTCAGACAATGCGGTTTCTGCCCCTCTACTTTCAGAAGTGGGCGTGACCAAAGTGGTTGATAATAGCACGCCACTACCGGGTGGAACTGTAGAGTTTACCATAGTTGCTACTAACAGCGGTACTGCAACAGCAAATGGTGTTCAAATTACAGATGTACTTCCTTCGGGATACACATTTGTAAGTACGCCAACCATTACAGCCGGTACCTATACAAATACTTCAGGCCTTTGGGATGTAGGAAATATTGCAGCGGTTGGTAGCCAGACTTTGGTAATTAGAGCAACAGTTAATACGGCTGGTACTTATACCAATACAGCTACAATTACACGTAACAATACTTTTGACACTAATGCGGCTAATAACACTGCATCTGAGTCTGTTACCATGCAGCAGTCAGATTTGAGCGTCACTAAGGTTGTCGACAATGCAACTACAAATGTTGGTCAAAATGCAACGTTCACCATTACGGTTAGTAATGCTGGACCGAGCAATGCGACTAATGTCAATATCCTTGACCTGCTTCCTTCAGGCTATACCTTCTCTAGTGCTACACCTAGCCAGGGAACATACACTTCTGGAACGGGCGTTTGGGCTGCGGGAACCATTAACAATGGTAATAATGCGACTTTAGATATTGTTGCTACAGTACTTTCAACAGGTACTTATACAAATACTGCTAGTGTTCAGTCATTAGATCAGTTCGATGGTACATCAACTAATGACAGTGCTTCGGAATCAGTTGATCCTGCTAATATTGATTTGGCACTAACCAAATCGGTTTCACCTGCTGGAGCAAATGTTGGAGATCAAGTAACCTTCACAGTCCTTCTAGAAAACAATGGACCTGATGGTGCTACAGGCATATCCGTGACAGACCTCCTACCTGCAGGTTATGCGTTCGTAAGCGCAACTGCCGACCAAGGCACCTATGCCAGCGGAACAGGAATTTGGACAGTAGGTAGTCTTGCAAATGGCGTTGCCAAATCGCTTGAGATTGTAGCCACATTGAATGCTGCGGGAGCACTGACTAATACAGCAACTGTTTCTGCAGTAGCAGAATTTGATACCAATACTGCTAACAATACAGCGACAGCAGCAGCCTTTATCGAAAGTTCGGATATCTCTGTTGCCAAATCTGTAGACAACCTCACTCCTAATATTGGTGAGTCCGTAATCTTTACCGTAGTGGTGAACAACTCTGGACCAGATCCTGCTGACAACCTAATCGTTACCGATCTATTGCCAAGCGGATTTACTTATGCAAGCCATACCGTAGATAGAGGTTCTTATGTTTCAGGAACAGGCGTTTGGAGTATCGGCACACTGAATGATGCCGGAACAGCCACGCTACGTGTTACTGCCACAGTGCTATCAACTGGAAGCTACGCGAACACCGCTTCGGTTACTTCACTAGATCAGAATGATCCAGATGCTACAGATGACACAAGTACTATTACTGTAGTGCCAATGGTAGCTGACCTAAATGTTACCAAGTCAGTAGACAATGCGACTCCTAATATAGGGGATGATGTAATCTTTACAGTGAACGTATTGAATCAAGGAACTGGGGCAGCTACAGGTGTTCAGGTGACTGATCTATTGCCAAGTGGATACACACTTGTAAGTGCAGTGACTTCTCAAGGCAGCTACGTTTCTTCTACTGGTCTATGGACTGTAGGAGGAATCGCCAATGGTTCGACAGCTACTTTGACACTGAGAGCTACGGTGCTCGCAACAGGAAATTATACCAATACGGCTACAGTTACGGCTTCTGACCAATTCGATGGTGATGCCACGGACAACTCAGATACCGCACTGGTTACTTTGGAAACTTCGGATATCGCCATAACCAAAACGGTTGACAATGCAACTGCCAATGTGGGTGAGAATGTAACATTTACAGTGACTGTTAATAACACAGGAGCTGACAATGCAACAAATCTCAGCATCAATGAAGCCTTGCCTTCTGGTTATGCATTCTTGAGTGCCACAGCGTCTGTGGGTACTTATAGCAGCGGAGCTGGTGTATGGACAATAGGTTCGCTCAACAATGCTGCTTCTGCAACATTGACCATTACAGCAACAGTACTTTCTACGGGTGACTTTACGAATACAGCTTCGGTTAAAGACCTCGATCAGCAAGACCCTGACAACACAGATGATTCGGCTTCTGAAACAGTGACAGCTCCGGTAATGGACCTAGAATTGGTAAAAACTGTAAGTAATAGCAGTCCAAATGTGAGTGACCTCATCACATTCACGGTGACGCTAACGAATAACGGCCCTACTGCAGGTTCGGCATCAGGGATTGAAGTAGTTGATGTATTGCCTTCAGGATATACATTTAGCTCAGCTACACCTAGCGTAGGTACTTATACCAACGGCACTGGGCTTTGGACAGTAGGTAGCTTAGCAAAAGATGCTAGCGCTACCTTGGTGATCACTGCTACAGTTCTATCGACTGGAGACTTTGCCAACACAGCAGCTATCACAGCAGCTGACCAGTTCGATCCAAATACAGGTAACAATACATCTACCGCTACAATTGTAACACAGTCTGCTGATCTCGCATTAGTGAAAACGGTGGATAGTGCAACGCCTAATGTGGATGATGAAGTTACTTTCACATTGACACTATCTAATGCAGGACCAGACTTAGCAACCAATGTTGCCATTACCGATATCCTACCAAACGGATACCAGTTTGTGAGTTCTAATACAGCATTCGGCAACTATAGCGCAACAACAGGTCTTTGGACTGTGGGTAATGTGACTACTGCTCAATCTCCAGTGTTGACCATCAGAGCGAAAGTGTTGCCGACTGGTACGTACAATAACACTGCATCGATTTCAGCTTCGGATCAGGACGATCCTACGACAAGCAACAATTCAAGCACTGCTAATGTAGATGCACAGATCTCTGATTTGAGCATTACTAAGATGCTGAACGATAACAACCCTATTCCGGGAGCGACTGTGGTTTATACCATCACGGTAACGAATGATGGCCCTGACGCTGCTACTTCGGTTGAGGTAAGCGATAGACTTCCATCAGGTATTGCCTTCGCTAGCTTCACTGCCAGCACAGGAACATACGATGCCAATACAGGCATCTGGACTGTAGGTGGTCTAGTGAATAGCTCTAGTGCTGTGTTGACATTGACAGGAACGGTTCAAACCACTGGCAACTTCACCAACGTAGCGAACATCAACAGTGCTGATCAGTTTGATTCTGACAATAGCAACAACAGTGCGAGCCAAGGCTTGACCTTACAAGAGGCTGATATTGCTGTTACTGTAGCTGTAGACAATGCTTCTGCGAATGTTGGAGAGAATGTAACGTTCACTGTAACGGTGAATAACAATGGTGGAGATGATGCGACTAACCTTGTAATCGACAACCTCCTCCCTTCTGGCTACACACTAGTAAGTCAATCTCCAGCTACAGGATCGTACAATGCCACTACAGGTGTTTGGACAGTGGGCAACCTTGCCAATGGAGGTTCTACTACCCTAACTGTAGTAGCTACTGTAAATGCTTCGGGTGATTATGGTAATACTGCATCACTAAGCAGCTTAGATCAAGTAGACGATAACAGCACGAACGATCAGGATACTGAAACTGTAACGCCTCCAAGAGTAGACATTAGCGTTGCTAAGACTGTAGACCAAGACCGCGTGAATACTGGCGATGAAATCACATTTGTGATTACAGCTACAAACAATGACGGTTCTGAAGATGCTTCTGGTGTCGTGATTACAGATCTATTGCCTGACGGTTATACCATTACAGGTAGCACGCCTAGCCAAGGTACTTACGTATCGGGCACTGGCGTATGGACAGTGGGCAACTTGGCGAGTAACAGTATTGCAACCTTGGCCATAACGGCAACTGTTAATGCTACTGGTAATTTTGAAAATACAGCTACAGTTACTGCTGCCGATCAATTCGATCCTGATACAGATAACAACACGTCTAGCGTATCGACAGAAAAGCAAGTTGCAGATATCGCTGTAACCAAAGTGGTAGACGATGCTGCACCGCAAATCGGAGATCAGATCAAGTTTACAATTACAGCTACGCATACAGGCACTGACGATGCAACGGGAGTAACAATTACCGATGCCATCCCTAGTGGTTACGATGTGGTAGGTTCGACTACGGTTAATGGTAGTTTCAATAGCGGAACAGGCATTTGGACTGTAGGTACTATACCTGCAAATACAGCTGTTTCTCTTGAGATAATGGTGACTGTGAAATCGACTGGTGTTTACAACAACACAGCATCGCTAAGCACAATTGATCAAGCCGATGGTGACAATGGTAACGACTCAGCTACGGCTAACGTAGTGCCTCAAGTCGCTGACATCAACCTCACTAAAACGGTTGATAACGCTGCCCCAATAGCTGGTGATGACGTTATCTTTACTGTAACAGCCATGAACCAGGGAACTGGCGAGGCTACCAATGTTGAAATCACAGATCAATTGCCAAGCGGTTACTCACTTGTGAGTTTCTCAACATCTCAAGGCACTTATACCACAAGCACAGGAGTTTGGACAGTTGGTACATTGGCCAACGGAGGAAGTGCTTCATTGACAATCAGAGCAAGAGTACTTTCAACAGGAGATTACAATAACACCGCTTCGGTAACTGCTTCCGATCAGTTTGATAATGACGCAACTGACAATACTGCTTCTAGAAGCGTAACGGTTCAGTCATCAGACATCAGCATTACTAAGGTGGTAGACAATGCTTCGGCTAATGTTGGTGAAAACGTAGTGTTCACGGTAACTGCAAGCAATGCTGGGCCTGATGCCGCAACGAATCTCGAGGTTCGAGACGATTTGCCTGCCGGATACACCTTCGTATCAAGCAGTACGGCTAACGGAAGCTTCAGCAATGCGACTGATATCTGGACCATCGGTACATTGGCTAGCGGAGCATCTGCTACCTTAACAATTACGGCTACCGTAGCATCTGTTGATGACAATGTGAATACAGCATCTGTTGCCGAACTCGATCAGCTTGATCCTGATAGTTCGAATGATAATGCTTCAGCAACGGTAACGCCTCCGGTGGCGGATCTATCCATCACCAAAGGTGTGAATACAACCACCCCTACGGTGGGCGAGGAAGTAACCTTCACGCTAACGGTACAAAGTGAAGCATCTAGCACTGCTGATGCCACCAATGTGGAAGTTACAGATGTACTACCTGACGGATACACATTCGTTAGCGCAAGTACTGCATCTGGTACTTATGACAATACTACTGGAGCTTGGGCTGTAGGTACAGTTGCCAATGGAGCTAATGCAACATTGACGATTAATGCCACTGTAAATGCTACAGGTGACTTAACCAACATTGCAAGAATTACGGCCTCTGATCAGTTTGACCCTGATCAAGGAAATAATACGGCTACGGTGAGTACAAACTCTCAAGCAATCGATCTTGCAGTGACCATTACACCAGATGTTACTACTCAGGATGTTGACGGTGAAGTGACCTTCCAAATCACGCTCACTAACAATGGCCCTGATGCAGCAACAGGAGTAATTGCGAATAACATATTGCCTGACGGATTCACTTTCGTATCTGCCAACCAAGACTTCGGCACATACAATGAGACTACCGGAACGTGGAATATCGGTGCACTGGCCAACGGAGCCACGGCTAACTTAACCGTAGTAGGTAAGGTGCTGAGCACAGGAAACTATACGAACACCATTTCAGTAGTTTCAGCAAACCAGACGGATCTTGATAACACCAATGATGAGGCAAGTACTACTATTACTGCCCTCCTATCTGATGTATCAATAACAAAAGTGGTTAGCAATGCTACTCCAGTTCCTGGCGAAGCCATAGAATTCACAGTAACCGCTTCTAACGCTGGTCCTAACAGTGCAAGAGAAGTTCAAGTAACAGATGTACTGCCTAGCGGATATACCTTCGTGAATGCGACAAGAACAAAAGGTACTTATGACAATACCACAGGTATCTGGAACATTGGTACCATTGGTAATGGAACCACACAGACGCTAATCATTAGAGCGACAGTAAATGCAACTGGTGATTACTTGAACACAGCCACCAGTACTAGAAATTCAACCTTCGATACTGACGCAAGCAATGACAGCGCAACTGCGACTGTTACGGTTCAAGAAGCAGATGTAAGTGTTACCAAGATTGTGAGTAACAACATTGCCAATGTTGGCGAAAACGTAACATTTACGGTTACTGCATCTAATGCAGGACCTGACACTGCTACCAATGTGGAGATTGTCGACAAGCTGCCTACAGGCTTTGCCTTTGTAAGTGCAGCGCCTAGCCAAGGCACATACAATGCAACAAGCGGAGTATGGACCTTAGGAACATTAAATAATTCAAGTAGTGCCACAATCACGATCATAGCCACCGTTCAATCAACCGGTGTCTATGAGAATGTGGCTTCGGTCCAACGTGTAGATCAGAATGATACTGATAACACCAATGACTCTGCTACTGCAACAGTGACTCCTCCGAATGCGGACCTTGCCGTCACCAAAGTGATTGACGATGCAAGTCCAAACGTGGGTGACAATGTTACTTTCACAGTAACTGTTACTAACAATGGGCCTGATCAAGCAACGGACATTGTGGTGACCGATCAGTTACCTTCTGGATTCACCTTGGTGAATGCCACCGAAAGTCAAGGTGCTTATGTTTCAGGAACCGGAATCTGGACAGTTGGTAGTTTAACGAATGGAAGTGTAGCCACACTTGAAGTACTAGCTACAGTGAATGTGACTGGTGACAGAACAAACACAGCATCAATCACCAGTGTGAATGAGTTTGATCCAGAGACAGCGAACAATACTGCTAGCGTTTCTTCAGGCATTCAGAACTCTGACCTAAGCGTTTCTAAGTCTGCTAGTGATTTGACACCGAATGTGGGTGATGAAATTACCTTCACGGTAACAGTGAATAATGCTGGACCTGATGCCGCTTCGAATATCACGATCACCGATCAGCTACCTTCAGGGTTTACTTTCGTAAGTGCGACTCCATCTAGAGGTACCTATGACAACTCAACTGGTCTATGGTCATTTGCAAGCCTGAACAATGCAGGTGTAGCAACACTAGTGGTAAAAGCAACTGCCCTATCGACTGGAAGCTTTGTAAACACAGCAACAATCACTGCTGCGGATCAAAACGACACTGATAACACGAACAACAGTGCATCTGTGACGCTGGACCCTATGATTGCTGACCTAGCCATTACTAAGGCAGTGGACAATGCCAATCCAGTTCCTGGTGATGATGTAATATTCACCATCAACCTTACGAATGACGGACCTGATGCTGCTACTGGAATTACAGTGACAGATCAGATACCGAGCGGATTCGCTATAGTGAGTGCAGTAGCTTCTCAAGGCACTTACACTTCAAGCACTGGTGCATGGACAATTAGTAGTCTTGCCAATACTGCAACAGCGACATTGACCATCAGAACTACAGTACAGTCGACTGGTGACTTCGCCAATACAGCTACCGTTACAGCTTCTGATCAGTTCGATGACGACAATACAAATAATACAGCCAGCAGTGCTGTGACTTTACAGTCATCAGATATCAACGTTACGAAGGCAGTCGATAATGACGATGCCAACGTGGGCGAAACAGTGACCTTCACTGTGACTGTTACAAATGATGGTACTGATAGAGCCACTGGCTTGACCATACTCGATCAACTGCCATCAGGTTATAACCTAATTTCGGCTAACCCGAGTGCTGGAAGCTATGTTTCGGCAACAGGTATCTGGACTATTGGACAACTAACCAATGGTAGCACAGCAACATTGACCATGAGCGCCTCAGTACTCTCAAGTGGAGATTACACTAACAGCGCATCGGTAAATACGCTAGATCAAATCGATCCGAATAGTGCCAATGACTCAGCTTCTGCTGTGGTAACTCCACCAAGAGCTGACCTAGCCATCACTAAGACGGTTGACAACACCAGTCCGAACGTTGGCGATGTAATCACATTTACCGTATCGGTGATTAACAATGGACCAAGTACTTCGGCTGCCACGGGTATTGAAGTGACAGACTTAATACCTTCTGGTTATACCCTCGTCACTCCTACTGCAAGTCAAGGAGCATATGATAGCAACTCTGGTATATGGACCCTAGGTTCTCTTGCCAATGCTGCTACTGCGACCTTAACGATGACAGCAACAGTGAATGAGTCTGGTGACTTCACTAACACTGCAAGAATTTCGGCTAGTGATGTCTTCGATCCAAATGAAGGAGATAACACGGCTAGTGCAAGTATATTAGCGCAAGCTTCTGATCTTGAAGTAACCAAGTCAGTAAGCAATGCCATGCCGAATGTTGGTGAGAACGTAACCTTCACCATCAACTTGAGCAATTTGGGTCCTGACCCAGCAACAGGTGTTCAGGTAACCGATCAAATACCTAGTGGATATGACTTTGTTTCTGCAACAACCAACTTCGGTTCGTATGCGGATAACACAGGGCTTTGGACATTAGGATCGATCGCTAATACTCAAACTGCAACATTGACCATAGTGGCAACGGTAACTGAAACCGTCAACTATGACAATACAGCTACAATTACTGCCGTAGATCAGGACGATCCTGAAGAGGCCAACAACGAAGCTACCGTTGAGGTAACAGCACAATTTGCTGACCTGAGCGTATCGAAAACTGTTGATAATGCTTCTCCAGTACCAGGCGAAGATGTGATCTTCACTATTACAGCAGCAAATCAAGGCCCGAATACAGCAACTAATATTGAAATCACTGATCAACTGCCGAGCGGATATGTACTGGTGAGCAGCAATGCTTCCATCGGCACTTATTCTAGCACAACAGGTATTTGGAGCATCGGAAGTATTGGAAGCTCAGGCAGTGCCGTGCTTACCATCAGAGCGACAGTTCAAGCTTCTGGTGACTATACAAACACTGCATCTGTAACAGCATCCGACCAGTTTGATGTAGACAGCTCAGATAATCAAGCGTCTACTAGCGTAACTGTTCAGACTTCAGACATTGTTATTACCAAAACGGTAGACAATGACGATGCTAATGTTGGCGAAAACGTGGTATTCACAGTTACGGTAACCAATAATGGACCGAACACTGCGACAGGCCTGGCAGTAACAGATCAGTTGCCATCAGGCTATACCTTCGTAAGCGCTACATCTAACCAAGGTACTTTCACAAGTGCTACTGGAAACTGGAACATTGGAACATTGCCAAATGCAGGTGTAGTTACACTTGAAGTAACAGCAACGGTACTGGCAACTGGTGACTACACGAACACGGCTACCGTAAGCAGTTTAGATCAGGTTGACCCTGACAACACAAGTGATACAGCATCTGGAACGGTAACACCTCCACGTGCTGACCTTAACTTGACTAAGGTGGTTGATGCTAATAACCCTAATGTTGGCGATCAGGTAACGTTCACCGTAACCTTGACAAACAATGGACCTAGCACTGCCGCGGCAACAGGAATTGAAGTAACTGACCAATTGCCATCGGGTTATGCATTGACAAATGCCACCACTACCCCAGGTACGAGCTACAACAATGTAAATGGTGTTTGGACTGTTGGAGATCTCGCCAATGGCGAAATGGTTGTATTGACTATTGAAGCAACCGTCAAAGAGAATGGTGACTTTACCAATACGGCCAGCGTAACAGCATCTGATGTATTCGATCCGAATGAAGGTGACAATACAGCTAGTGCAAGTATTGTGGCACAGTCGGCAGACCTCTCATTGACTAAGACTACCAACGATGCCACACCAAATGTGGGTGATGATGTTACTTTCACAATTAGTGTGAACAACCTTGGCCCTGATGCTGCAACTGGTGTTGTAGTAACGGATCAACTGCCATCTGGCTATGACTTTGTAAGTGCCAACACCTCCTTCGGTAGCTACAACAATGCTACTGGCCTTTGGACTATCGGATCAGTTGGTAATGGTACAACTGCTACTATCAACCTAATCGCGAAGGTTAAATCGACTGGTGATTACGATAACACAGCAACAATTACAGCTTCTGACCAGGATGATCCTGATTCAGACAATGATGATGCTACGGTAAATATTACAGCGCAATTCGCTGATCTGAACATTAGCAAAGCGGTAGATAATGCATCTCCTGTACCAGGTGAGGATGTAATCTTCACCGTAACGCTTCTGAATGAAGGACCGAATGCTGCAACCAATATTGAAGTAACCGATCAGGTACCTGATGGCTACAGCATTGTTAGCACAACCGCTTCGGTTGGAACATATGTGAGCAGCACAGGAGTTTGGTCATTGAGCAGTCTAGGCAGTAATGCCTCAGCAACGCTAGTGATTAGAGCCACTGTACAATCAGCAGGTATCTTCACAAACACAGCTACAGTTACTGCATCTGATGTATTCGATACAGACAATACAGATAATAGTGCAAGTGCTTCTGTTACCCTTCAAACGTCTGATATCAGTATTACTAAATCAGTAAGCAATGCTTCGGCAAACGTGGGTGATGAAGTAACCTTCACAATAGTAGCCACTAATGATGGACCAAACGAAGCGACAGGATTAGTCATTGAAGACCTTATCCCATCAGGATACGACCTAATCAGTGCTATCTCTACTAAAGGATCATACAATAGTGGTTCTGGACTTTGGACTGTCGGTTCGCTGAACAATGCTGCCACTGCAACGCTAACGGTTGTAGCTACGGTGAAGGCATCCGGAGACTATGCAAACACAGCTGCTGTAAATGCACTAGATCAAAACGATCCTGACAATGCAAATGATCAGGCAACTGCAACGGTAGATCCGCCAAGAGCTGACCTAGAACTAACCAAGACAGTAAGTGCTACTGATCCTAATGTAGGAGATGTTATTACGTTCATCGTAACACTGACCAACAATGGACCAAGTACATCAAATGCTACTGGCATTCAAGTAACCGATCAATTGCCAAGTGGTTATACGCTAGGTACTGCTACTCCAAGCGTGGGAACTTACACTAGTGCTTCTGGTCTATGGGATGTTGGAACATTAGCTAAAGATGCAAGCGCCACCCTAACGATAACTGCTACAGTTGGTGCAGCTGGGGACTTTACAAATACGGCTAGCATTACTGCCGCTACGGAGTACGACCCTAATGCGGGTAATAACACTGCCAGCGCGAGTATTGTAGCTCAGTCTGCCGACTTGGGCATCACTAAAACGGTTTCCAATGCAACACCAAATGTTGATGAAGAAATCACATTCACCGTATCGCTTACCAACAATGGTCCTGATGCAGCTACCAATGTAGAGGTGACAGATGTACTGGCAAGTGGTTATGACTTTGTGAGTGCAACAACAGCCTTCGGAAGCTACAATGCATCTACAGGACTATGGGATGTTGGCGTAGTGAATAACAGTGAAACAGCTACACTTACGGTAGTTGCGAAAGTAAGAGCAACAGGCGATTACAATAATACCGCGACTATTTCTAGCAGTGATCAAGACGATCCGCAGCCTATCAACAATACACAAACTGTTGAGGTAGATGCGCAGCAGGCTGACCTGACCATCACTAAGGTAATTGACAACACCACCCCTATTCCAGGTGAGCAAGTAGTTTACACGATTACAGTGACCAATAACGGTCCTGATGCCGCTACCAATGTAGAAGTGAGTGATAGACTGCCAAGCGGATATACTTTTGCGGCATTTACAACAAGCACAGGAACTTATGATGCTACCACTGGAATTTGGACTGTCGGAACACTAGTTAACAGCTCAAGTGCAGTAATGACATTGAGAGCAACTGTACTTGCTACAGGTTCTCATCTAAACGTGGCGAGCATCAATGATGTAGATCAATACGATCCGGATGCATCGAATAATAGTGCAAGTCAAGGTGCCACAGTTCAGGAATCTGACCTTATAGTAACCAAGGTGGTTGATAATTCAGCAGCGAATGTTGGAGAGAGTGTGGTATTTACCGTAACAATTGCGAACAACGGACCAGACGCAGCAACCAATATCGAATTGGAAGATCGTCTACCAAGCGGATACACATTTGTAAGTTCGACAGTTTCTCAAGGTACATACAATAGCACAACAGGTGAGTGGACGGTAGGCACAATTGCTTCGACAAGTTCAGCTACTCTGGATGTTGTAGGTACTGTTTTGGCGACTGGTGACTATGGTAACACAGCCACCATCAGTGAGATCGACCAGAACGATCCTGACGACTCGAATAATACGGCAACAACCTTCGTGAATGCTCCAAGAGCTGATATCGGATTGTTGAAAGAGGTAAACATCTCTCGTCCAAATGTTGGTGACGAAGTAGAAATCACCGTAACGGTGGTTAACAACGGTCCTGACAATGCGAGTAATGTAGAAATCACTTATCTACTGCCTGATGGGCTAGAGTTTGTTTCTGATAATCCTACGCAAGGTGCTTATACAGCAAGTAATGGACTTTGGGCGATCGGAGACATTCCGAATGGTGGTACAGAAACCATCACAATAACAGCTAAAGTATTAGCTGATGGTTCTTATGAAAACAACTCATTGGTGACCGACCTTGTCGAGCATGATGAGGTGGAATCTAACGATGCGGCAGATGTGACCATCTTCCCTACTCAAACTGATATTCTGGTAGAGAAAGCGGTTGACAATGGCGGACCAAATGTTGGTGAGAATGTAGTCTTCACCATCACGGTGACTAACAATGGACCTGATGCAGCGACTGGTATTACACTAGAGGATGAATTGCCAAATGGCTACACCTTCCTGCTAGCCAATGCAAGTCAAGGTGGTTTCAACAATACCAATAGTGTTTGGACAGTTGGTAACCTTGTAAATGGTGCTTCGGCAACATTGCAGATCACTGCGCTTGTCAAGTCTGATGGAACATACACCAACACAGCATCACTATTGAATGTAGATCAGTTTGATCCAGATTTGACTAACAACGAGGCAAGCTCTACGCCAAGACCTCAGCGTGCTGATGTAACTGTGAGTAAAACGGTGGACAATGCCAACCCTAACCCAGGTGATGTAATTACCTTCTTAGTGACAGCATTTAACATTGGTCCGGATGCAGCTTCAGACGTGCAAATCCAAGATCAATTGCCAAGTGGTTATAGCTTACAAAACGCATTTGCTTCGCAAGGGACCTTCGATCCTGTTACTCAGATTTGGAGCCTAGGTACACTTGGAGACGGAAGTAGCGCAGTACTCGTAATGAGCGTTGCGGTGAATGCTTCGGGTAACTTCGAAAACATTGCTTCGATCACTTCTTCGGATCAATTTGACCCTGATGCTACGAACAACAGCGGAAGCCAGTCAATTATTCTGCAAAAAGCGGATGTCGTTATCACGAAGACGATCGATAATGACAATCCAAATGTCGGTGATAGAGTGACCTTCACCATGACAGTTACCAACAACGGACCTGATGAAGCTACTAGCGTATTGGTTGACGACCTAGTTCCTGCTGGATATGATATTATAAGCAGTTCAGTAAGTCAAGGAGGCTATAATGCCACTACAGGAATCTGGGGTATTGGTACTATTCCAAATGCTGGAACAGCCATCTTGAATGTAGTTGCAACCGTTACGAGTTCTTCGGCTTACAACAACATTGCTAAGATCATTGAAGTGGATCAGTTAGATGAGAACGCTGCCAATGACGAAGCATCTCAGAGCATTACGCTACAACAGTCAGACTTAGGTGTAACTAAAGTGGTAGACAATCCAACGGCTAATGTTGGTGACTTTGTGAACTTCACAGTAACAGTAACCAATAATGGACCTGATGCGGCAACAGGCGTAAGAGTACTCGATCAAGTGCCTTCTGGGTACACCGTGATCAGTACCAATACAAATGGTAATGGCGTTTACAATGAGATCTCAGGCGAATGGATCATCGGAACAATCAACAATGGCGCAAGTGCAACATTCAATGTTCAAGCCAGAGTATTACTAGATGGTGAATTTGAGAATACAGCAGCTGTATCTGCTGTAGATCAGGTTGACAGTAACGGAACCAATGATTCTGCTTCTGCAACGGTGACCTCACCGAAAGTAGACATTGCCATTGCCAAAACGGTGGACAATGCAAATGCGAATGATGGCGATCCGGTAGTCTTTACGGTAACCGTCACCAATATTGGACCAGACAATGCTGCTGCCTCAGGCATCGAGGTGGTGGATAAACTACCAAATGGTTATGACTTGGTGGGTACCCCTACTGTGAGTCAAGGTACTTATGATGCTACAACTGGACTATGGGTTGTTGGCGGACTTGCAAAAGATGCTTCCGCTACTCTCACGATCAACGCGACAGTGAAGCTCACAGGAATATTCACCAATGTTGCTGAAGTAACCGATGCTGATCAGTTCGACCCTAATGTGGGTAATAACCTTGCTTCGGTAAGTGTAGGACTTCAAACATCTGACCTCATCATCACCAAAACGGTTAATGACGATGTACCGAATGTAGGTGATGAAATCACATTCACAATTCAAGTGAAAAATGATGGACCTGATCCTGCTACTAGTGTCCAAGTGACGGATGCCATTCCTAATGGATTCTTCTTTGTAGAGGGTGTTACAGGAACAGGCAGCTACAACGGAACAACAGGTATCTGGGACATAGGATCTATTCAAGTAGATGGTATCGTAACACTGGAGATTAAAGCGACTGTTAGATCTACAGGTAATTATATCAACACCGCAACTATTTCGAACTTAGATCAGGTTGATGCTGATATCACTTCGAACATCAGCACGGTTACGGTAGACCCTCAAATTGTTGACTTGAGTATTGTTAAGGTGGTTGATGTTGCCAACCCGAAAGTAGGTGACGATGTATTCTTCACGGTAACTGTAACAAACAACGGCCCTGATGCAGCCACGAATGTTCAAGCATCAGATGCCCTGCCTGCTGGTTACCAACTGGTAAATAGTTCGGCAAGCGTGGGAACCTACGATGAAGTAACAGGACTTTGGATGATCGGTGACCTTGTAGCATCTGCAAATGCAGTACTCAACATTAGAGCTACCGTATTGTCCAATGAAAACTTGGTGAACAATTCATCAATTGACTTTGCTGATCAATTCGATCCGGATCTAACCAATAACACAGCATCAGCTGGATCCGATGTTGCTTCGGCAGACATCAACATCCTGAAAGTGATTGACAATCCATTTGCCAATGTGGGTGAAAATGTAGTCTTCACTATCACGGCAAGCAATGACGGACCGGACCAAGCTTCAGGCTTGAATGTGACTGATAAGCTACCTAACGGATATCAACTGGTGAGCGCTGTTCCAAGTGTCGGAACGTACACAAGTACAACCGGTGTTTGGGCAGTAGGTACGCTAGACGATGGTGCACAAGCCACGCTTACTGTAACCGCAACAGTTCAGGGAGATGGTGAGTACAATAACATGGCAGCGGTTACTTCTCTAGATCAATTCGATCCGGATGAAGCCAATAACCAGTCTGATGCCAATGTTGCTCCTCCACAAGTGGATCTGGAAGTAATGGCGTCTGTTGATGAGTCTAATCCAAATGCAGGAGATCAAGTAACGTTTACTTTCACTGTTCAAAACAATGGACCAGATGACGGAACAGGCGTTTCGATCGAAAGCCTATTACCGAGCGGATTTACATTTGTAAGCGCAGACCCTAGTAAAGGAACGTATGACAACACTACTGGTGAGTGGACAGTTGGTGACTTAGGCAATGGATCGCTTGAAGTGATTACCATTGTAGCGACAGTCAACAGTTCAGGAGATTTCACAACAACGGCTTCTGTTTCGGCTGCCGAGCAGTTCGATCCAAATACGAATAACAATAGCGCTTCTGCCGGAGTAACACTTCAGGGTGCTGATATCTCTGTGGTGAAAACAGTAGATGATGCTGAACCAAATGTTGGTGACAATGTCAACTTCACGATCAACGTTTCTAACGCTGGTCCAAATGACGCAAGCAACCTAGATATCCTAGACCTATTGCCAAGCGGATATACATTCGTAAGTGCCGACCCTAGCAAAGGATCGTACAACAACACGACAGGTGTCTGGAGCATTGGCACATTAAGTGGTGGCGGAAGTGAAAGCCTAGTAGTAAGAGCTCAAGTATTAAATACTGGCGACTATGAAAATACCGCATCTGTCAATGCAGTGGATCAGTTAGATCCGACAAGTACTAATAATACTTCGTCAGTCTCTGCTCCTCCTCAATTGGTTGACCTTGTTATCACGAAAGTGGTTGACAACGATACCCCAATTATCAATGAGGAAATTGTATTCACCATAACGGTGAGCAACAATGGACCTGCCAGAGCAACAGGTGTTATAGTTGAGGATATTTTACCAAGCGGTTATACCCTCATTAGTAATAATGTAACGCCAGGCACATCATTCGATAGAGATACGGGCATCTTCACAGTAGGCAACTTGGTCAGCGGTGGCAATGCAGTATTGACATTAAGAGTGAGAACTAGCGAAACTGGACTTCACGATAATACCGCGACTATCACAGCACTCGATCAATTCGACACTGATCAAACTAACAACAGTGCAGATAGACCAGTAACCATACAGCGCGCTGATATCAGTGTTACAAAAACTGTTGACAATGCAGTGGCCAATGTTGGAGAGAATGTGACTTTCACTGTGACTGTAAGCAACGCAGGACCAGATGCTGCTTCGAGCCTTGTGGTGAATGATCTTCTTCCAAGCGGATTCACACTAGTAAGCGAAAGTGCTGCATCAGGAACATACAACAGCACCACTGGCGTATGGACAATCGGTGCACTGGCAAACGGTGCTTCAACTACCTTAACCGTAACAGGTACAGTGCTTTCACTAGGAGACTACAATAATGTAGCTGCAGTAGTGAATTCCGATCAGGTAGATGATGACAAAACGAATAATTCAGCTTCGATTGAAGTGGTACCACCTCAATCAGATTTGAGTATTTCTAAAGCTGTAAATGCAAACAATCCTAACGTAGGCGATCAAGTGACATTTACTGTCCTTGTCACCAATAATGGTCCTGATCCTGCGAATGCTACCAATGTGGAAGTGACGGATCAGCTACCAAGCGGATATACCCTAGTCTCTACTTCGGAAAGCCAGGGTAGCTATAACACTACTTCAGGTGTTTGGGATATTGGAACATTGGCGAATGGAGCTTCTGCAACATTTACGATGACAGCCACTGTCCTTGCAGCAGGAGACTTTACCAACACTGCTCAAATCACTAACTCAGATCAATTCGATCCGAACTTGGGTGACAACACGGCAAGTGCAAGTATTGTGGCTCAGAATGCAGACCTCAGCATGGCGAAGGCAGTGAGCAACAGCGATGCGAATGTTGGAGAGAATGTGATATTCACAGTAACACTTTCAAATGCTGGACCTGATGCTGCGACCAATGTAACGGCTCTTGATAAGCTACCTTCTGGATATACCCTAGTGAGTGCAAGTGCTTCGCATGGAGCCTACAACGGTAGTACAGGGGTTTGGACAGTCGGTTCAATCGCCAATGGCGAAGATGCAGTACTGTCAATAACGGCAACTGTACTAGAGTCAGGTGAATTCACCAATACAGCTTCTGTAACAGCGGCAGATCAGGATGATCCAGATGATAGTAACAACTCTGCTAGTGCAGGAGTAACAGCGCTTAAATCTGATCTTGAGATTGTGAAAATTGTTAATCAGGCAACGCCAATTATCAATGAGCAAGTTGTCTTCACTGTAACGGTGACTAACAATGGCCCATCACCTGCTACTAATGTAGAAGTGACTGACAATGTGCCGAATGGTTTCCTAGTGACCAGTACTACAACTAGTCAAGGAAGCTACAGTGCCGCAACAGGCATTTGGGAAGTTGGTGACCTAGCCAATGGCGGAAGCGCAGTTATTAACTTCATTACTGAAGCACAGCCTACGGGTGATCATACCAACATTGCTACCATTACCGCTGCCGATCAGTTCGATACGGATGAGACCAACAACAGCTCGCAACAGAGTGTAGTAGTTCAAACGGCAGATGTTGGTGTAAGCAAAGTAGTGAGCGATGCCACAGCCAATGTGGGTGAAAGCGTAGTCTTTACCATCAATGTATTCAATGCAGGACCAGATGCCGCCACTAGTCTTGAGGTACAAGACCTACTGCCTAGCGGTTATGAATTAGAAAACTCAACTGCCGAAAGCGGAACATATGTAGATGCGACAGGAGTTTGGACAATTGGAACACTTGCCGCGAATGATACGGTGACCTTGACCATTCAAGGTGAGGTATTATCAACCGGTGATATGACCAATACGGTTTCCATTACCAATAGCGACCAGGTTGATCCGGATACCAGCAGCGATGAAGCTTCTGCTGAAGTAGTCTTCCCTACTGCTGACCTGGCGTTGACCAAGTCTTCAGACATTACTCGTGCTGATATTGGTGAGGAAGTCAACTTCACAATCACCTTGACGAATAATGGACCAGATCAAGCCAATAACATTGAGGTCTCTGAGATTATTCCAAGCGGATTTATCCTAATCGGAACTGAAGCGAGTAAAGGTGATTACGATGCAGGCACCGGACTATGGACATTGAACTCAATGACCTTGAATGAGCAGGCTACCTTGACGGTCAAAGTTCAGACTAAGGCTGAAGGCAGCTTCTCTAACACCGTTCGAGTAAACGATGTAGATGAGTTTGACGACAATACAGCTAACAACAGTTCTACCGCGAGCATCTCTCCTCGATCCGCAGATCTAGAAGTAGTGAAAACTGTCGACAATGATATACCGAATATTGGCGAGGAAGTAACCTTTACCATTGCGCTGACCAATAACGGACCTGATGATGCAACAAATGTTGTGGTGACGGATCAGATACCTTCTGGTTATGAAATCGTGAGTATCGCTGCGGATGCAGGTAGTTATGATGCTAGTCAATCGGCATGGATACTTGATGGTATCAACAATGGTCAAACGCTCAACCTACTCATCACTGCTAAAGTGCTTGAAGAAGGTGAGTATGACAATACCGCTACCATCAGTAGCCTAGATCAGAAAGACAGCAATGCTGATAATGATAGCAGTGAGGCAGAAGTGAACCCTCCTACTGTTGACATTGCTGTTACCAAGACCATCGACAATGATGAAGCCAATATTGGTGATGAGGTGAACTTCAGCATCCTTGTCAGGAACGTTGGTCAAGATGGAGCATCAGGAATTATCATCTCTGATCTACTACCATCAGGTTATACCTTCGTAGATGGTTTCGCGAGTATCGGTACTTATGATTCCATCACTGGAGAATGGCAAATCGATCAGCTGATCGAAGGTAGTAGTGCATTCCTACTTGTAAGAGCTACCGTCAATGGATCGGGAAGCTATACAAATACTGCTCGTTTGATTGCTGTAGACCAATTCGATGTGAACCCTAATAATGATCTATCGTCTGCGTTCACTAGCATCAAGCAGGCTGATGTAGGCTTGACCAAAACGGTTGACATCACAAATCCAATCATTGGAGATGTGGTGAACTTCTTAGTGACCATGGTTAATACAGGTCCTGAAACAGCCTCTGGTATTGTAGTCAATGACCTATTACCTGATGGCTATCGATTCATAGGATTTACCGCCATTGGCGACTATGATGAAACACTGGGAGTTTGGAGTGTGGATACGCTTAGACTCAATCAGGTGGCTACGCTATCGATCCGAGCCGAAGTATTGCCTACAGGCAACTACCTCAACATCGCAAGTATTCAGAACATTGATCAAACGGATTTGAATTCAGCCAATGACGAGGCCTTCGCTAAGATTCTACCAGACATTTCAGATCTGCAAATCGAAAAATCGGTGAGCAATGCTCGTCCTGAGTTGAATGAGACCATCACCTTCTTTGTGACAGTGGGTAACAACGGACCAAGCCCAGCAACGAATATTGAAGTGCTGGAAGAGGTGCCAGATGGATATACCGTAGTGAGCATTGCAGCGGGTGCAGGTACTTATGACACCAATACCAATATTTGGAGCATACCGACATTGGGTGTAGATGAGACAGCAACATTGGGTATTACCGTTACCGTCAACCGAGCGGGTGAATACCTCAATGAGGTGTCCATCCTGGGAGCCGATCAGTTTGATCCAGACCTGTCTAACAACACAGCGTCTAAACGAATCACCTTGCCAAGGGCTGATCTTTCAGTAATCAAATCGATTAGCGATGACGATCCTGAAAGTGGAGGTCAAGTGATCTTCACCATAGTAGTGAATAATGCTGGACCTAACCCTGGAACAAATGTGGTGGTCACCGAATCACTGCCTTCTGGTTATCAGTTTGTAAGTGCAACGACAACGACTGGCACCTACGATGAAGTGGCTGGGACCTGGAACATTGGTATCCTAGTCATCGATCAAACAGAGACACTAGTCATTGTTGCCAACGTATTGGATGATGGTGATCATACTAACTCTGTATCTGTCATAGGTACTGAGGTAGACCCTGATGAAACCAATAATGTTAGCACGGTAGAGTTGACCTTTAATAACCCACCAATTGCAGAAGATGATGAGGTGACTATGCTTCAAAATACATCCTTAGACAATGGAACGGTAATTTTCAATGACACTGAGGCAGACGGAGATCAGTTGACTTACTCACTTGTTAATGGAGGTTCAGCTTCAGAGCGAGGCACCCTAGTCTTCAATGCGGATGGTTCTTATACTTATACACCAACGCCTGACTTCTTTGGAGTGGTGACATTCACTTACCAAGTTTGTGACAATGGTATTCCTGTCAAATGTGATACGGCAGTGGTGACCATTACTGTACTTGAGAACTCGGATGTAATTCCTGGTCAGGGTATCTCTCCTAACAACGATGGTATGGGAGATGAAACATGGTTTATTGAGGGTATTGATAAATTCCCTGATAATAATGTCAAGATCTTCAACCGTTGGGGTAACAAGGTCTGGGAAGCTGATGGCTATAACAATACTACCAATGCATGGAATGGTGATGCTATTGTAGGATTGTTCATCAATAAAGATGGAGAGCGACTACCGGATGGTACCTACTTCTACGTAGTCGATTTGGGCAATGGCACGAAGCCGTTGAGTGGATTTATAGTCATAAAACGATAAATAGATACTGAACATGAAAATGATAAGAAACATATCACTTGCTCTGATTCTGACAGTATTTGGTCAAGTAGCCATGGCCCAGCAACAGGTCATGTTTACACAATACATGTTTAATGGCCTGGCCATTAACCCTGCCTATGCCGGTAGCCACGATAATATCACGGCTACCTTCCTGGCAAGGGAACAATGGGTGGGGCTCGAAGGAGCACCTGCTAGCCAGACCTTCAGTATCCACTCTCCTTTCAATGCCAGTGGGAGCGCCAATGTAGGAGCACTGCTGATCCATGACAACATTGGAGTAACGGACCAGACTACCGCTTACTTGGCTTTTGCCTATAGAATTAGGTTTAGCGGTTCCGCTCGTTTGGCTTTTGGGCTGCAGGGAGGGCTGAGCAATTATAACTCTAAGCTGAGTCGAATCAGTACTTCAGACCCGGCTTTCGGTCAGGGAGACATCAATATAAATCGTCCCAATTTTGGTGCAGGGTTATATTTTAACTCCAATCGCTTCTTTGCTGGTGTATCAGTACCTCAGCTTGTTAGAAGTAAACTGGACGTAAACAATAGTGATTCCGACTCTAGATTGGAGCGCCACTATTTTGGCTATACGGGTTATGTTTTTGATATCTCCAGAGACTTAAAATTCAAGCCCAATCTATTGATTAAGTATGTGGAGAATGCTCCGGTGGAATTCGACATCAATGCCAATTTCTTAATCAAGGATATCATATGGGCAGGGCTCTCCTATCGTTCATTCGATTCCTTTGATGCGCTAGTACAAGTCCAAATTTCTAAGCAATTTCAGTTCGGTTATGCCTATGATTTTGCCACCACTACAGACCTAAGAAGGGTGAATGCAGGCTCGCATGAACTTATGATTCAGTACAGGTTTGTATTCGGAAAGAAAAAGATCATTTCACCAAGATACTTTTAAGCAATGCTGAAGAAACACTTAAAACTCTTATTGGTATTTGCTCTGATCTTATGTTCAGGACTGGTGCAAGCACAAAACAGGTCGAGATTAGATGTGATGCGTGCTGGAAAACTTTTCGATGGCTTTGAATTTGTGGAAGCAGCAAAAATCTATGAGCGCCTGGTGGCGAAAGATTCTAGCTTTAGCTACGCCAAACTGCAATTGGCAGAATCGTATCGCCTGATGAATCGGCCAGAAAAGGCCGCTGTTTGGTATGCCGAAATTGTAAACGATTCTATCTCCGACCCGATTCACAAACTCTATTATGCGCAAGCTTTAATGAGTAATGGGCAGTACGATCGCGCTAGAAGTTGGTTGGCACGCTATAGAAGCGAATCTGACGACCAAGGAAGGGCGAACAACTTGATCGCAGGCATCGATAATTTCGAGGCTTTCTATTTGGACTCAGCACGCTATAAAATTGATACAGCCGCATTTAACTCCGAAGGCTCTGATTTTAGCCCGGCTTTCTATCGAGAAGGGGTCGTATTTAGTTCGAACCGATCTCGATTTAAAATAGTGAAAAGAAGACACGGCTGGGACGACACTAATTTTTTGCAGATCTATCACTACAAACCTACAAGCGATTCCACCAGTACAGTGGACTTATTTAGTGACCTTTTGAATACTAAGTATCACGAGGGGCCTCTTAGTTTTTATGACGATTATGAAAAGATAATCTTCACCCGTAACAATTATAATGGAAGAAAAGTGGGCAAGTCCGAAGACGAAACGATCCACCTGCAACTGTACCTTTCAGAGCGTGCTAGTGTCAACAGTAAATGGAGTAAACCCCAACCTTTCCCTTATAACAACAAAGAATATAGCGTTGGCCATCCAGCGATTTCTTCAGACGAAAAGACACTTTACTTCTCATCTGACATGCCAGGTGGACAAGGTGGTGTAGACCTCTATATGAGCCGATTGGATGACGGTGAATGGTCAGAGCCGGTTAACCTAGGACCGAAAATCAATACTTCTGGAGATGAGGTTTTCCCTTTTGTGCGCGATAGTGTACTCTTCTTTTCTTCTGATGGTCACTACGGTGTGGGCGGCCTGGATCTCTACCAAGTAGTGCTTACCGATAGTAGTCAAACGGTTTATAATATGGGTATACCGATGAACTCGCGAAAAGATGACTTCGCTATTATTCTAGGTGATTCTTTGAAGCACGGATACTTCACTTCTAATCGAGAAGGTGGAATGGGCAGCGATGATATTTACTCCTTCAGCATTGTTAAACCACCGAAGCCAGAGAACATTGCCATCAAAGGGATAGTGGTAGATCAGAGATCTGGAAACCCATTGGGCAATGCCGATGTATTTCTATCAACAGCTGATGGTGACAGTATTAAAATCACCACGCAGGCAGATGGAAACTTCGAGTTTGTGCTAGACTGGGATAAGGATTATGACTTCACGGCCACCAAACCTGATTGGTCAGTTGGTCTGGACTCGGCCAAGACTTTTGATGATGTTTTGGACAAAGAATTTCTAAGGATCCCTCTGCGAGAACTATTGGTTATAAAAGGTGATTTGGTAACTCCTGCCGGACGAGTAGTCGACAATGCCTTGGTAACCTTTACGGAAACCACAACAGGTGAAGTTGACAGTGTGAGAACCAACGAGAATGGTTTACTCTATTTTATCGCACAACCCGACTCTGAATACGATGTATTCTTGCAGAAAGAAGGTTATTTCAACTTTAGAACCAAGGTTGAAACTGGTTCCGACCCTAGTGGACTGATCAAGTTCGACTTGGAAATGGATGAGATTGTCATAGGCCGAGCTATTAGAATTGAGAACATTTATTTCGATTTGAACAAGTCTGAAATTCGTCCTGATGCGGCATTTGAGCTAGACAAAATCGTTGCCATGATGACGGATAATCCAACGATTAAGATTGAGCTGGGGTCTCATACGGATTCGCGTGGTGGCGACCCTTATAACTTGGCCTTGTCCGATCGCAGGGCACGTTCTTCTGCTGCCTATATTGTCTCTAGAGGTATCGCACAGGATAGGATTGTGGGCAAGGGTTATGGCGAAACACAGTTGGTGAACCAATGTGAAGATGGTGTTCAGTGTAGCTCTGAAGAGCATCAAGCCAACAGGCGTACGGAATTTAAGGTAGTTTCTTTCTAGCCTATCGTCATTCCGATCCCGATTTATCGGGAGAAGGAATCTCCATATCGCGTACGTCATTCCGTTCTTTGTCCGTCATTCTGAACGAAGCACAGTGAAGTGAAAGAATCTCGTCATTCTGCCCCGAAGCTTCGGGGTGTTTCCGAATCTCACTTTCTAATTGGTCAAGATTTCTCCTTGACTCGAAATGACGTGCTAATAAGGTTTTGCAAAAGCTATAAAATTTAGTCATCTCGAAGTATGAGAGATCTTATCACCCTAGTAGATCAAGCATCAACCCAGAAGAGAGAGAGAGAGAGTAATACCAGCACACAATAAAAGTGAGCGCTCGGGGAAGGAATCTCCCGAATAGTTCGTCATTCTAATTTGGTTTTCAAAGATTAGGACCCAATCAGCTATCTAGTCTTAGAGGCTATACTTATAAAACTTTCTCAAGGTCTCTCCATTGACTTCTCGTATAGAAACCCCTCCAACAATTAAGAAGTCATCATCAAAAACAAAGTACTTGGCGATCGGCATGCGATAAAACCTTAATTCCTGAGTATTCATATCCATTTCAATGAGCGACACTCTTCTTAAATTCTGGTTGACGATTTCCGGAATTGAATAACTCTGATATCGCTTCGGTAGGTGTGAAACTACCCGATACAATTTTCCAGCATTGAAGAAAGTCAACTCATAATTGACCTCCTTAAGGTTGTATTCTAATTCTTGCAGCTTATCTGGCACTTTGTTTAGGAGCTTGGGCTTTCCAAAACCGTTGGCGCCACAATAGACCGCCTCAGTTTTTCTAGTACGAATATTATGGACATAGAGGGAATCGGAAAAGCTGTAGTTAATAATGAAGTGACCAGAATCAAGGGGGTGTATCATTGCTCCTGTAAGGTTTGAAGGAATATGTTTATCACTGATATACTTTGGGTATGTTAGAGGCTCAGTGAATCCTGCTTTTTCAAAATCATAAGTCTTTACCGGAGTTACCTTATCGAAGTAAGAAGGGTCATCATGCCTAGTGTCATTGATTGTTGTCAAGATTAGCCTATCGTCATAATCAACCAAACTGGAGTAATAACCATTTTTATAATATCTCTCAAATGATGAGGAACTATATAGATATTCACTGAGCTTCTCTCCAGCACCATTGTATAGGAAAAATGAATTTCTAGCAGCGGGAAAAACATAGATTGAGTCTTCCTGTTTAAAGAAGACAGAAGCATTTGACGCGTTATATCCATTTGGTCCTTCTCTACTTATGACCATTGGATTCAGATAAGCTGCTTTGTCGAAGTCAACCTGATGGATGATGATGTTCCCATAGTCATCCAGTCCATATTCTACCAATATACTTTTTGTTCCTCTCCTATAAGTTGTCCAATTGGTGTGCTGAATAAACGGTAAGGGCATCACTACTTCCAGACTATCCATAGCTGAGAAGTGACTATAGATTAGCTTATCTCTGCTGTTATTAGAGGAGCAGGAAAGGAAAAACAAAAAAGGGATTGATATATGCCAATCCCGAATCAACCTAGCAATAAGCTTCATGACGGCTATCGCTTAAAGAGTTTCAGCATATCCATCAACAAGGTTATATCTGTCCTAGAGGCACTGCCTACCATATTGCAGTCATCCCCTAGTTTGTCTTCACAATGTGTGACTATGTAAATTCTACCTTCCATTCGGTCTATGGAAGTTTCTGATTTGTAATCCCAACCAGCATAGGAACTGAATGAGGCTGTGGTTATAAACACAACAACAGCTAAGGCTAGAAACATTCTAATTGCTTTTTTCATCTTGATATGATTAACTAAATGCCTACTCTATTTGGGGTTTTCGGCATACCCCTTATTCAAATACAATGTCCAGCCAATTATTTAATATACTCATAAGTATTAATAATATAAATATAAAATGTTAATAATGCTTTAGGAAATGAGATATCAGAGTTGAGTGGTTTCTTTCTAGAGAGACTACCCATTCAACTCCCTTTCGTCATTCCGTTCTTTGTTCATCATTCTGAACGAAGCACAGCGAAGTGAAAGAATCTCGTCATTCTGCCCCGAAGCTTCGGGGTGTTTCAGAATCTCAATTTCTAAATAGTTAAGATTTCTCCCCTCACTCGAAATGACGTGCTAATTTAATTTGATGGGAAAAACTAAGCCCCTGACCAATACTGGCCAGGGGCTCTCCCACATAATCAAACATCCCTAGATAATGTCTCGGAATTTCTTAAATCTCTCTGTGAATTTATTGCGGCTGAATATCAACTCTAATGATATTGTAACCACCTCTTGGATCTCTTAGGTAAGTAGTACCCGGTCCGTTAGCAATTGCGCCTTTACCAAACTGCACATCAGTTAGTTCAGCAACTCTTCTTACAATTGTATTACCATCAACAGCACCTTGGTTTGGTCCAGCCTGTCTTGGCGCTTGGTCGGCACCGAAACCTACTGCTTGGTCTACCTCAGTACCTGCATCGTACAAGTAGGTTCTGGCACTGTTAGAAGTACCACTTGTTGGTACACCATTAGCATCCCAAAGGGCAACACCACTGTTGTTATAAGCCACAAACCAGTCGTTCGTTTGTACAAGCATGGTACCCATACCTAGTTTGTAATTCTGTCCAGCAGGCACTTCAATCTCGAATGTCAAGTCTTCGCCCGGTCCAATATTTACTGTTTCGTTACTAGCCGCTACTGGTAGGCCTAAGCTTGTTATATAGTCCACCGCTACCTGGTTGTTACCGTCTTCAGCTAATTCTTCGATACCACTTCCAGCTTTTGCTGCTTCACCTTGAGTGAATAGCGGGTCAGTAGTTGTATTGAAAGCGTAGATCAAGCCTGGAGAGAATACGCTCAAGCTAGAAGAGAGTCTTAATGGAGCACCGTTAGTACCTGTTTCTGTAAACCAACCGTACAATTCGCTTGGCATACCATCTTCGGCAATTCTTTCGAGTCCAACCTGTCTGTCTTCAGCACCAAGGGTAAATAATGGCTCTGGTAAAGCATGTAATACCACAATACCAGGAGTAACCACAAAGCCATTCGTTTGGCTCGCTGCCTGATTCGCATCTGGAGCGTTGATGGCCGTCATTGTCAATGTGAAAGTACCAGCCTCGTCCTGAGCTCCTGCAGCGTAAGTTAGTACTGCATTCATGTAAACCTCACCTGTTGGTCTGCCTGAAACTAAACGTACTGTTGGGTCTGAATCAGCAGCACCAACATTCGTTCCTGCTGGAGGGAAACTCTCTGGCATACCATCGGCTTCTGTTCCAAGATCATAAAGCGAAAGCTGGTTTGCGATATCCACATTGTTCAATGCTGTTCCATTCGGAAATAAATCGATACCTGCTAAATCCGTTGGTGCTAGGAACCAGTCGTTGCTGTTGCCCATCATAGTCACTGGAGTGAATTTAGTGCCAGGTACTGCTTTGAATTCAATTTGGTATTGCGCACCGTTTACATTCAGTGGCCCAGGGCTAGTAGCTCCTACAGGCGTAGTGAAAGTGTGTACGTTCAAGTAGTTAGTGACATTGCTGATGGTTACGTTGAAAGTTGTCGTTTCAACATCAGCATCGTTAGGCGCACCTAATGATGGATTTACTTCCTCAGACCAATCTGAAGCTAGATTTCCTTCACTTTCCATATCCACTTCAATACTGTAGCTATTCAATCTTACAGTAGGCACAAACTGACCTGCTGTCCAGATTCCTGCCGACACGGCAACGTCTTCACGAGCGCTTCCGCCAGCACCCCATTGTACAAAGTCCATGATTGCCGCTGGGTTGGCAAACTGGTTCATTGAGTAAAGGCCAAGTCCGCCTTCATCATCAGGCATAGCATATGGCAATACTACAAAGTCTCCTGCTTCTACTTGAATGTCGCCAGAAGTCGGTGTAAGGCTTCCAACCTGCACATAAGTGCCAGGGCCTAAGCATAACCAGTAAGAACTCAAGTCGATGGTTACTTCGCCATTGTTATAGAACTCAATCTGGTCTTGGTTACCGTACTGCACTTCACTGATAATGATCGAGCGTGCAGGTTCAGGAACCATTAATACATTCTCTGCGCCAGGAGTAGGCTGAGAAGTCTCTGCCCAGTTGGCTACTCCATTACCTTCACCATCGAAGATGATACTGTTGCTAGCATCGCTTACGGTTGGCACAAAATCTCCTGCCGTCCAAAGACCAGCAGACACAGCTACATCTTCACGAGCGCTGCTTCCAGCTCCCCATTGTACAAAGTCAACAAGTGCTTCTGCATTGGTGAACTCGTTGGTAGAATATAAGCCTAAACCACCTTCTTCATCCGGCATTGTATAAGGCAATACTAGATACTCACCAGCAGAGAGGTTATTCACTGAACCTGCCTGTGGTGTTAAGCTGCTCAATTGCTGGTAGCTACCAGGTCCGAGGCATAGCCAGTAGTTGCTAAGGTCAGCCACTTCAGATCCATTGTTATAGATCTCAAGCCAATCGCCACTTGCATAATTTACCTCGTTCAATACTACAGATACATCCTGCCCTGTCGGGTTGGTACCATTGTCGTCCTCATTATCACATGAAGTAATCGCTAGAGCTGAAAGCATCAAGCCTCCCAAAATACTCTTCTTTAAAAATTTACTATCCATTTCTGTTTTACTAATTATTGTCTGTTAAACTTTTCCATTTCGAACCGAGGGTGATCTTGGTCTTTCAATTGATGACTCAAGAATGTTTCTCAGTTTTTGATTATGGTATACAGAGCACCTTGCAGAAATGGCTGCATGATTATTTTGAGAAGAAGGGCTTTGTGTCAGCCAGACAACATAAAAACATGTGAAATACATTTTTCACCAAAGAATATTTGATCGATATTATGGCTTTCAGAGAAGAATTATTCTGTATTGAGAGAAATTGAAGGCTAATTCAAATAGGTTGAAGAGAAATTTCCAATAGAAGGTTTTTTCTTTTAAAAAGCTGTGAAAAAAATAGCAGCCATTACGCATCCCCTCTTCCTTGACGTCATTCTAAACCTACCTGCTGTAGGCGAAGCGAAGGAGTCTCTCCCCATTTTAGACGTCATTCCGGATTTAGTCCGGAATCCCTTTATTATTGGATACAAAGCCTGATTTGTAGGATGGTTAAGATTTCTCTCCCAAGGCTTCGGGATAGGGGTCTTATCATGTTAACACTTTCATAGCCGTTTGATTAAATGAAAAAGATATTTTCATAACCTGACTTTCATCAGGGTATCCGAAATATTCAAGCCTCACTTTTGAGAAAAAAAACAATGAAGGTCAACTCCGCCCAAGAAGCTGTCTCTATTATCGAATCTGGTCAATCTGTCTTTGTCCATACGGCTGCAGCTACACCGGTTCCCTTAGTGGAAGCCATGTCGGAACGCGCACCAGAACTGCATAATGTAAAAGTCTATCATATGCATACAGAGGGTGCCGCTTCCTACGCGGATGAAGCACATCATAAATCTTTCGAGATCAACTCGCTCTTTCTGGGTGGCAATGTGCGGAAAGCACATCAGGCCGGACGTGTAAACTTTATTCCTTGTTTCCTAAGCGAAGTACCCATTATGATCCGATCAGGCGTTATCCCTGTAGATGTGGTCCTAATTCAGGTTTCTCCACCGGATAAGCATGGCTATTGCTCATTGGGAATTTCCATTGACGCTACCAAGGCCGCGGTGGAGTGTGCTAAAACCATCATCGCTCAAGTAAACCCTCGAATGCCTAGAACTCATGGTGACGGATTGATTCATGTAAGCCGCTTGACACGCTACTTTGAAGCCACTGCAGAACTACCCGAGCTACCACCTCATGCCTTAACACCAGAGGAGAAAGCCATCGGTGAGCATGTAGCCGCATTGATTGACGACCGCGCCACGCTTCAAATGGGCATTGGAGCCATCCCTGATGCTGTGCTGGCTTGTCTGGGTAACCATAAAGACCTTGGAGTTCATACGGAAATGTTCTCTGATGGCGTGATCCCCTTGATGGAAAAGGGGGTGATTACCAACAAATATAAAAAGCGACATAGGGATGTTTTGGTATCCGGTTTTATGATTGGTAGCCGAAAGCTCTACGACTTTGTGGATGACAATCCCATGATTCGAATGCTGGACATCGAATATGTCAACGACACGAAAGTGATTCGCAAAATCGACAATATGATCAGTATTAACAGTGCTATTGAGGTCGACTTAACTGGGCAAGTTTGTGCTGACTCAATTGGTACAACCATGTACTCTGGCGTAGGTGGGCAAATGGATTTTATCCGAGGGGCTTCATTATCCAAAGGGGGAAAACCGATTATTGCATTGACTTCCACGACCCGCAAAGGCGAATCGAAAATCTCTCATGTATTGAAGTCTGGTGCTGGCGTTGTGACTACTCGTGCACACGTGCAATATGTCGCCACTGAATATGGTGTAGCCAATTTATATGGTAAGAACCTAAAGCAACGCGCCAAGTCATTGATTGAGATTGCACATCCCGATCATAGAGAAGCATTGGAAAGAGCTGCTTTTGAACGGTTTAGATAATTCACAATCATCGACCATTTGAAGTGGTAGTATGGTTTGATATCGTTGACGTCATTCTGAACCTGCCTGTCGGCAGACAGGCGAAGCGAAAGAATCTCCTTATTTTGACTACAAAGCCCGACTTTCTTGATGGCTAAGATTTCTCACTGTGTTCGAAATGACGTGCTAATATAAATTTCGATAACTGTAAAATTTAGTCATCTCGAAGTATGAGAGATCTTATCACGCTCGTCTAAAAAGCACTTTCTAAGAGCCAACCGACCTAAGTGTAGTTCCTGCCTGTCGGCAGACAGGTGTAACAGTACTATGATATCATAGAGTCATATTAGGATGTAGTTACAAACTACATCCAGTTAAGTACTCGTGATCGAAATGACGTACTAATTAAGTCTGGCTCAAAGCTACCTCAACTCCACCACGGTGATGCCCGCTCCTCCACGGTCAACATGTTCATCGCGGTAGGTGCTTACTTCTTTGTAGGTACCCAGGTGATTGCGTGTAATCTGTCTTAGTACTCCATTGCCTTTACCATGAAGGATATGGAGCACTTTGGCATCCAATAGAATGGCTTCGTCCAACCACACATCGAGCAAAGGAATTACCTCTTCGGCTCGTTTACCTCGGAGGTCTATCTTAGCTGAAAAGTCAGCACGCTTGGCCGTGTAATCAAAACCTGAATAGGACTGCACCTGGCCTTGTTGTTTAAAGGCTTTCTTATTGACTTTCTCCAGGCGATTGAGCTTTACGAATGAAGTAAGTGCTCCCATTTTTAGCTCAGCATCTTTGCCCTTAATGGCTGCAATCTGACCAACTGTGTCTTGTCCTATGACACGAACATAATCACCCACTTTGATCTCAGCATCTGACTTTGTCTTGGCTTCGGCCTTGACAACATTCTTCTTCTTGACGGCTTCCAGTTGCTCACGCTGCTTTTTGACGACTTCTTTGTCCGCCTTCTTTTCTTTAATGACACGAATGGCCTTTTCTACTTCCTTATTGGCTTCCTGAACGATTTGCGTAGCTTCTTGCTTTGCCTTGTTCAAAATGCGCTTCTCTTGCTTTTCAAGATGGGCTTTTAAGTCTTCGTATTGGGAAGTCAGCTCGTTCAGGTCTTGCTCGCGCTGTTTGATGCGTTGCTCTGCTCTGGTTACCTCTTGCTTTTGCGCTTGCAACTGACCCAGCATTTGATCAAAAGACACCTGCTTCACTCCTACTTTTTTCTTGGCTTTGTCAATGGTAGATTTTGGCAAGCCAATCTTGGTCGCTATTTCCAATGCAAAGGAGCTACCCGGTTTACCTACTTCAAGCTCATAGAGTGGCTGCAGCTTATGAATATCATAGCGCATGGCTCCGTTGAGCAGCCCTGGATTTTTATCGGCATACTCTTTAAGGTTGCCATAGTGTGTTGTAATAACGCCCATGCCTTTTGAGGCATTTAGCTCTGTAAGAATTGATTCTGCAATGGCTCCTCCATATTGTGGTTCGGTTCCAGTACCAAATTCATCGATTAGAAAGAGGCTTTTCTTGTTCACATGAATCAACAAGTTCTTCATGTTGATCAGGTGAGAGCTATAGGTACTCAGGTCATTTTCGATGGACTGTTCATCCCCGATGTCAATAAAAAGGTCATTGAACACGGTGAACTCAGAAGTCTCATTGACAGAAACCAGCAGTCCGCTTTGGAACATATATTGGAGCAGCCCAACGGTTTTAAGACACACACTCTTTCCACCTGCATTGGGGCCAGAAATCAGAAGTATCCGTTTTTCTGCGCTCAAACCGATATTCAGAGGAACTACTTCTTTATTAAGCTCCCGATGGTTCATTAGCAGGATTGGGTGCTTGGCGTTCTCCCACTTAAACTGCTTACTATTTGACCACTGAGGCTTACATGCGCTAATATCAATGGCGAAGCGGGCTTTCGATCGGATAAAATCAATCAGGCCCAAAAATTTCATGATGCCTTTGAGACTCTCTACTTCAGGCCGCAATTCATCGGTCAGCGAAATCAGAATTCTTGAGACTTCCCGATGTTCGGCATATTCAAGTTCTTGAACTTCATTGTTAATCTCAAAGACTTCCGTAGGCTCAAGATATACCGTTTGGCCTGTGGCCGACTCTCCATGCACCAATCCTTTGATTCTACGCTTGTGCTCGGCAAACATTGGAATGACCATCCGACCATTTCTAATGGTAATAGAAAGATCGTCTGGGGTATAGCCATCCTTTTTAGAATGGGCAATGATTCTATCCAAGGCGCCACGAAGTCTTTGCTTTTCGGAAGCAATCCCCTTTCGGATTTCGTAAAGTCGATCGCTGGCATTATCCTTAAGTTTTCCTCTTTCATCAAAAACCCTATCCAGCGCCCAAAGCAGGTCTGAGTTAAAAAATACAGGGTGGGTTAACTCAGACATGAAAGGATATTCTTCTCGCTTTTCTCTAAAAAAGTCGAGGCATTTGTCTAATGTCTTGAGTGCTAATATGACATCGAAAAACTCTTCTTCTGATAGATGCGCATCCTGAACTCTTACTTTTGCAAAGTAAGGGGTGATATCAATGTAATTGGAGTTAGGGAAAAGTTCACCACTCTGAATGATTTTAACGAACTCATCCGTTTGGGCCAGCCACTGCTCAATATCTTCCCTGTTGGCTGAAAACTTTATTTTTTCAACAAACTGAGTTCCTAGATTACTTTCACAGAAGGATTGTAGATGCTGTCTGACTTTGTCAAAACCCAGCTTTTGCTCTAGATTCTTTGGGTATAACATTTAGTTGCTGGGCCTTCTTCCTGTGGTCAGTTCTTGCTGTCTTACTTTCAAACTATCAATAACGATATCGGTGATGCGCAAAAACTTTGCAGGGTTTAGTAGGTAATAATTATAGCTTGTCATATAGGTTGTAGAATCGATATCATGTTCAGTGAAAATCTCATCTTCTAGCACCTTAAATAAAATCGCGGATGAATCATTGTTTAAGGTAAGTGTGGATACTTTACCCTCGGCCATTCGAATATCTATCAATAGATCCACCATCTGGGCTTCACTTAAGATACTGTCTGGGATTTGCTCTTTTTTTCCACAAGAGAAAACAACAAGAGCAACCGTAAATAAAAAAACCTTTTTCACCTCAACACGTCCAAGTTACTTTCGAGAACACTTTGTTCTTACGTGGAAGCAAAAGTAAAAGATATGACGGAGGAAAACCCCAGAATTAACCAAAATTAAGAACTAAAGGACTTTCCAGAACTCAAATAAGTCATATTTTTGACCCTTTATTATGGAGCATATTATTTCCAAACTTCGGAAGTACGAAATACAGATCAGAAAAGCCATTAATTCAAGAATGCAGGGTGATTTCCATTCTATATTCAAGGGCTCGGGTATGGAGTTTGACGGAGTGAGGGAATATCAATATGGTGATGACACCCGGACAATCGACTGGAACGTATCTGCCAAAGGGCACGGCACCTTTGTAAAAACGTTTAAAGAGGAAAAAGAACAGACCGTTTTCTTCCTTCTGGATGTTAGTGCTTCTCAAGAAATTGGAACCCCAGGCGCTCAAAAGGTCGACATCGGAAAAGAGATTACCGGAGTACTTACTTTGGCCGCCGTAAAACAGCAGAACAGAGTAGGCCTACTTACTTTTTCTGACCAAAAGGAAAAGTACGTGAAGTCTGGAAAAGGTAATAAGCATGGGTATGCCATAATTCACGAACTGTACAACCACCTACCTAAGTCTACCAAAACTGACTTATCAGAGGGCATCAAGCGAGCACTCGAAATCATTCATAAGAAGAGTGTCATCATTCTGATCTCCGACTTTATTGATGAAGGGTATGAGCAAAACCTGAGGCTTATTGCCAAAAGGCATGACTTAGTTGTCATTCATCTGAAGGACGATCGCGAAACGCAGCTGCCTAATTTGGGTATTGTACCCATCTATGACAAAGAGAGTCGTAAGACGGTTTGGGTAAACACCTCTTCAAAAGACTTTCGAAAAAAATTAGAGAAGACCTATACGGTGAATAAAGGTGAGCTGGAGAAGTTTTGCCGAAAACACCAGATCAATTATCTCGAAATCAATACCAAGGACAATTATGTCCCACAGCTTATTAAGCTTTTTATGATCAGGAATAAATCGATGAAGCGTGATTAGAAAGTTACTAACATCTCTGATTTTAGTGGTTTTAATGGCGAGCACTGCGGCAGCGCAGGAGCTAAAACCAGTTGGCTTTTTCTTAAAAGATAGTGTTAAGATTGGTGAGTCGGTCTCCTACTCTTTGAGTTATAAGGATCGCAAAAACAGACCTGTTTTCTTCCCAGATTCTCTATTCGACTTCTCCCCTTTCGAGCTGCTCGACAAACAATATTTCGATACCCAATCAGACTCAATCAACAGTATTGATAGTGCGGTATATCATTTAGCCACTTTTGAAATTGATACGGTACAAAGGCTGAGTCTACCTGTTTTTCTTTACACGGGCAACGACAGTCTTCAACTCTATAGTTTGATGGACTCCATCATTCTAGATCAGGTGGTAACACAGATGCCTGACTCGGTAAGTCTCGCTGAAACTTCGGCTTTTATGCCATTGTCATTGGATTTCAATTATCCGTATTGGGTCATAGGCTTAGTTGTTCTTGGCATCATTGCCATAATAGTAATGGTCGTTTGGGGTAAGGCCATTCACAAGAAAATCAAGCTTTACAGACTGAATAAGCAATTAATCAAGTTCAAGGAGCTCTTTGATCAGGAAATTGATCAGTTAAAATCTGATACAACTAAAGTTAAAATTGAATCGGTGTTGAAGTTCTGGAAGGGCTACATGGAAAAGCTTGAGAAAGTGCCTTATACTAAACTCACCACCAAAGAGATCGTTTTAGTACAGAAGAGTTCTTCTTTGGAGGAAACTTTGAAGTCCATAGATAAAAACATTTACAGTCCGATAGAAGTAACTGCTTTGCAGAACGACTTTGAGTTTTTGAAAGATTACTCTGAAGACAGGTATAATCATGTAACGGAAGAGATAAAGAATGCTTGACGAAACACTATATAAATGGTATTCGCTGGAGTGGTTTACACCCACAGCTTTCAAGTCTTTTGACTGGGAGTTCTTCTTTGTGCTTTATGCTATACCGCTAGTCCTTCTATTATTCATCCTTAAATGGCTGATCGGTAGCAAAATCAAGCAGAAACTGCCTGTGGCCCTTCCAAAAAAGGAAATCAAAAAACACTGGGCCAGCTATTTAAGGTTTATCCCAAATGCTTTGATGGCCCTATCGATCATTTTACTCCTAGTTGCATTAGCGCGCCCTCAAAGGACAAATGAAGAGGTAGAGCAGTGGTCTGAAGGTATTGACATTGCTTTGGTGATTGACATCTCAGAATCTATGCAGATTGAGGATTTTAAGCCTAATCGACTGGAAGCTGCCAAACGGACTGCGCGGGACTTTATCACTGGCAGAAGTCAGGATCGTATTGGTCTCGTCATCTTCTCTGGCGATGCCTATTCTCTATCACCACTTACCACTGACTATGAACTGCTCTATAAATTCATCGAAGAGGAAATCGACTTTAATAAAATAGAGAATCGCGGAACGGCAATTGGCAGTGCCATAGCAGTAGGCACAAACCGCATGCGTGAATCTACAGCTGCTTCTAAGGTGATGATTTTACTTTCCGATGGAGATAACACTGCAGGAAATATCGACCCAGTAACGGCCGCAGAGTTAGCATCTGCTTATGACATTAAAATCTATACGATTGGTATCGGCAAAGAGGGCAAAGTTCCTTTTGGAAAAGACTTCTTTGGCAGACCGAACTATGTTGAAAACACATTGGATGAAACCACGCTTCGTGAGATTGCCAAAATTGGAAATGGTGAGTTCTATCGCGTTTCGGACAACGAAGCTTTACAGAGCGTTTTCCAGTTGATCGACCAGTACGAGAAAGCCGAAATCAAGGAAACACGTTACAAAAACACAACAGACTTCTACAGCATTTACTTAAGCTGGGGCATTGTGTTCTTTTTGCTCTACCTACTCTCTAAAAGCACGTTTATCAGTAACGTACTGGAAGACTAGAACCTAAGGACCAAGCCAATACTTTCAGGTGTGATCGTCACCTTTCCCAGAATGTTTGTCAAGCCCATAGCCCTTGATTGCAAGGCCAAATAGAGTACTGCGTCAATAATCGAGAATTAAGGCAAGGGATTAGAAAAGCTCAATACCAAAGCCTTCGAGCACAAAATTGAAGAGGCGCAGACTAAATAGCACAAGTGCCACGCCTACTACTCGATTCATAATCTTCATAAAGCGTGGCGTTACAATCTCGCTCAGCTTAACCGCAAAATAAGATTTGAGAACATCCACTGAGAATACTGTTGCAATCAGCACAATGAAAAAAGTAATCGCTTCATTAGTCGTGTATTCAAAGTCCACCGTGATCTTACTAACAATTCCGATCCAAAAGATCAGCACGAAAGGATTGATTCCATTAAGCACAAACCCTTTCACTATTTGCTGAAACCATTTGGTCTCTTCAGCATGAAGCTGCTTTAAACCCTTGGTTGGTATGGGCTTGAACATATAGAATATCCCAAAGACCAGCATAATGGTTCCACCAATACCGCCCAGCCACATATTAAAAGATGGATTATCTGTAAGCTGAGAAATACCGAGATAGGTAATGAAAATATATATGGTGTCACTCAAGGCAATACCAACTGCCATAAAGAAGCCAGAGAAGAATCCCTTCTCGATGGCGTTTTGGATCAATGCAAAAAATACCGGCCCAATTAAGACACACAGCAGTAACCCAAACAAAAATCCGTTAATGATTATGTCCATGCAGTCTAGACCTTATCGCCAACAAAGGATAGCCAGCTTTCAAGTTTTTCTTTCTTTAAAACACGTGGGAATTTTGTCTGACCACCTTCTTTGCCTTGGGCTCTTAGCCAATCATAGAAAACCTCTGTAGGGAGAACGTCCATTTCTATATTCTTTAGCGCATGCTTTCTTTCTACTGCATAGTCGTCATTCAATTCATTAAGACAGTTATCTATTCGAGCTTTTAGAGCTTCAACATCTACATGATCGTCCGTTCCAATAAACCAGTGGTGAGAAAACAGCTTACCATCCGGCACACCTGCTACGGTAAACTCTTTAATACCAATATTGAACTCTTCAGAAGCCATTTCAACGGCCCGGTTCATATTGTCTACCGAAAGATGCTCTCCGCAAAGGCTTAAGAAGTGTTTGGTACGACCTGTAATGATAATTTCGGAGCTGTGCTTATCTAAGAACCTAACGGTGTCTCCAATCAAATATCTCCAGGCACCTGAACATGTTGAAATCAACAGTGCATAATCTTTACCCTCTTCTACCTGATCGATCATTAAGGTTTCTGGATTATCAACAATCTGCCCATCCTCATCAAAATTCTCTTCGTTGAATGGAACGAATTCATGGAAGATACCACCATTGAGCATCAGTCTCATCCCTCGATTTTCGGGCGTATCCTGAAAGGCAATAAAGCCTTCAGAAGCCAAGTAAGTTTCTATGTAATGGATTGGTCTACCAAGCAGCTTGTCAAAGCTCTTTTTATAGGGTTCAAAGGCCACACCACCGTGTACAAATGAACCCAGGTTAGGCCAGATCTCATGAATATCTTTGACACCATACCTTTCGATAATGCGCTCAAGAAGTATGGTCATCCAGGCGGGCACACCTACAATCATACCGATGTTCCACTTAGGAGCAGATTCTACAATTTCTTCTAATTTAATTTCCCAGTCCTTGTGCTTCTTAATCTTTGGAGTAGGCCTAGAGAAGCCTTGCACCCAAAGCGGTAACTGACCAGTGGTGATTCCACTTAAATCACCGTAGTAGTAATTCCCTGAGAAATTCAATGCTGTACTTCCTCCTAACATCAACATTCCCGACTGAAAGAATTGATCCGGAAAGTCGTACTTAGAGAGGGTGTAAATATGTCTTGTTCCCGTTTTTCTGATCTGGCGAATCATATCCTTTGTCACAGGAATGTATTTAGATGCTGCTCCAGATGTTCCTGAGCTGAGTGCGAAAAACTTCGTTTTGCCTGGCCAACTTACGTCAGACTCGCCTTCGCGCATCTTGTGCCACCAACCTTCATCCATCTTGTCATAATCCGAGACAGGGACGAGCTCTTTAAACTTTTCAAAAAAGTCGTGCTGACCGAAACTTCTGAACTGTTCTAAAACTGCGTGGAAATCATAAGTTCTTCCAAACTGCGTGTTGCGAGCACTGATAAGCAACTTTGAAAGCTCTTTTTTCTGTAAGTCATAAGGAGAGGTATAATCTTGCTCGAGAGTTTCTCTGAGCTTTATGCCTTTCTTTAAAATTGATCCAATTATGGGCATTTGTTGTTGTCTTCTCTAAAAAATGACCTTATGCTAGAGATTAAAATCTTCTAACTTTGACCGATCGATCATTTTGATCAAAGATAATAGAAATCTAAACTCGATCGCATTTCTGCAATATGTCAATTGTAAATAACATTAATCACTACAATGAGCAATTAGCTCCTTACAATACACGACTTATCGCTGTGAGTAAGACTAAACCTGTTGAAGATTTGTTACAAGCCTATGAAGGTGGCCAAAGAGATTTTGGGGAGAACAAGGTTCAGGAGCTTTCTGCCAAAGAAGAAGTACTGCCCAAAGACATAAAATGGCATATGATTGGCCACTTGCAAAGGAATAAAGTAAAGTATATTGCTCCCTTTGTTCACTTGATCCATGCGGTAGATAGTCCGAAGTTATTGGCCGAAATCAACAAACAAGCCCTCAAAAACGATAGAGTGATTGCTTGCCTATTGCAGGTTCATATTGCCGAAGAAGAGACCAAATTTGGTTTTGACGAAACTGAGTTGATGGATTTTCTGAATGGCGACTCTTTAAAAGAGTATAACAATGTAAAAATCCTTGGTTTGATGGGTATGGCGACTAACACCAGCGACAAGGCTCAGGTAAGCAAAGAGTTTGATCAACTCAAGTCGCTTTTCAATCAGATAAAAAGCAATTTCGATTTGGAAAATGTCGATATGCAGGAGCTATCCATGGGTATGACAAGTGATTACATAGAGGCTTGCCAAGCAGGCAGCACCATGGTCAGAATCGGAAGCGCCATTTTTGGTGCACGTAACTACCCTCAACAATAATTATATGACAGCAAAAACCATACTTATACTCGGTGGAATTCTAGGCGTACTTTCTGTTGGCATCGGAGCATTTGGAGCTCATGGTCTGGAGGCAACGCTCACTGCCAATGCGCGGCTCGATACTTTCGAGACAGCTGTGAAATATCAATTTTACCATACACTGGCTTTAATTCTCCTAGGCATCTTAATGCTCAATGTGCAGAGCAACTACTTCAATTATGCGGGGATCAGTTTTTTGATTGGTATTGTAATTTTCAGTGGCTCACTATATACGCTTAGCTTAACCAATATCACTTGGCTAGGTGCCATCACCCCGATTGGAGGGTTGGCCTTTATCATGGGGTGGATTTTCTTGATTTTAGGCGTTTCAAAGTCGCTCTAGATTAGTAGAACCTTGGGTGAAAGTTGACCATAAAGAGTTCCTTGGTTGCCCGAGTAACGGCTGTATAGAGCCAACGTACATACTCCCTATCTACCATTTCTTCGGTCAAATAACCTTGATCTATAAAAACAGCATCCCACTGACCACCCTGTGATTTGTGGCATGTCAACGCATAGGCAAATTTGACTTGAAGTGCATTTAAATGAGGATCACTTTTGATCGCCTTCATTCTCTCCTTTTTGGTCGAAAGGTCTGCATAGCCTTCGGTGACTTCTTCATAAAGTCTTTTGTAATCCGTGTTATTTAAGGATGCTTCTGGGGAGTAAAGTGTATCCAGGATAACTTTCGCCTCGAAGGGTTCTTGGTCAGGATAGTCCAAAAGTTGTACCCTAAGTTCGGCAAAGCGAAGTCCATAATATTCTTCAAACCGGATGATTTTCATTACCTCCACAAAGTCACCATTAGCCAAAAAACCAGCAGGAGCATTTTCGGGTAGAAAATGATAATTATTCCGAACGATCATCAAGATGTCACCGGCCTCAATTTCATCTTCTCTATACTGGATGGTTCTTCGGATGTACTGATTGTATTGGACCGCATTTTTATTACTCCGGCAAATTATCACGGCATTCTCAGTACCATATTTGTCATATGCATAGCGCAATCCATCTTCCAGGCGCTCAGCGGTCATCTTGAATACATCTTTAAACCTAGAAGTAGCAAACTTAATAGCGAAGTCTTCCTTTAGTAGTTCATTACGAAGATTGGTAGCATTAAAAAGGATGCCTGATTCCTCCTCTTGTCGCATGACTTCTGTCAGTTCTAATGCGCTTATGTCGTTACCAAAAGATTGGGCCAGGAATTCACTCTCTAAGGCTGGGCTTTCAAGCGATCCCACAGGTGGCAACTGCGCTACATCACCAATCAGCAATAGTCGATTTCCTTCCTGAGAAAAAACATAATCCATTAAATCGGTGAGTAAACCGTTCTTTCCATACTCCGCTTGATTCGAAATCATAGAAGCCTCATCGACAATAAACAGTGTGTTTTTGTGATAATTATTCTGCCTTTTGAAGGCCAAACCTCCACCTGGCTCGGCTGTTTGCTGGAAGACTTTCTTGTGTATCGTGAATGCCGTTCGGTTGGTATAACCAGCCATTACTTTTGCCGCCCGACCCGTTGGAGCCATCAATACATACTTGTAATTGAAAAAGGGGAGCATCTTAACAATGGCACCTACCACAGTGGTCTTTCCCGTTCCGGCATAACCGCGAAGTACTAATACAGGCTTTCGAAGTTTTGGATCTAATAGAAAGTCATCAAACAAGCCAAAGAGCTTTCGTTGACCAACGGTAGGTTCGAAGGGAAATTTGCTGACTAATATTTCTGAGGGCTTGGCCAATCCTAAGACTTTTTCTTGTCTTCAGGAAAGATAGTCACCATAGTGGTACTTGCTTTAGCAATCAGAGTACGTTCTTCACCGTCTACAGACCAGACTTCGGCCTCACAGAAGCTCATCTTTCTTCCCTGTTTCACCACCCATCCTTTGGCATGCAGTTTTTGGCCTCTGCCTGGTGTGAAATAGGAAATTTTTATTTCGCCAGTGACCACATGCTGATCTTCAGCAACAACTGTCACTGCAGCAAAACCGGCAACAATATCGGCCAGCGTAGCAGTGACACCACCGTGTACCAAACCAGTCTGTTGCTTATGATCTTCTGTTAAATCCAACCAGCCTTCAGTACGCCCTGCTTCGATGACATTTAGATCAAAGCCGACCAATTTCATGAAATGCTGACGCTCTAGAAATTTCTCAATCCTTGACTTGAACTCAGGATTAAATACCTTTACCATAGACTACAATTTGTGCAAATATATCCACTAGTCTTAATCACCCCTACAGATGACCCAGATAGATGCTAAGATATCGGAAGCTTACGGCCAAAAACTTAGGGTACGGGTGTGCGGAATTTGCATTAAGAATGACCAGATACTCTTGGTTCATCACAACCCACTTGGCAAGACGGGATCGCTTTGGGCGCCTCCTGGTGGTGGAATGGAGTATAGCGAAAGTGCAGAAGAAGCTTTAACCAGAGAGTTCAAGGAAGAAACGGGCCTGACCATCGAGGTTGAACAATTCCTCTTTGTCCATGAGTATCTAGATCCCCCACTTCATGGTATCGAGCTCTTCTTCTTGGTGAACCCGATTTCTGGCGATCTCAAGTTAGGAACGGACCCTGAATTGTCTACTGATGATCAGATACTTACACAGCTGGGGTACTTTGATTTGGAGGTACTTAGAACCGAAGAATTGGAAAGTCTTCATTATGTACTTCAAAACAATGAGTCAATCGATGTACTGATTAATCGAAAAGGTTATTTCAAATATCATTAATTATCCATAAACTAGCGTTTCCATTTATTATGGATTACCTAAATAATTAGTTAATTTAGCGAAAATCAACCTCGAAAATGAACCTTACTAAAATACTCACTGGTGTTTTCTTTGTCCTAGCGATTGTAGTGGCATATTTCCTTTATGATGGCATTAACTCGACTATCGAGAAGGGAAAAGAAATTGAAAGAATAGAGAACTTGGTAAAAGCCAAACTGGAGCTTATCCGAGACACTCAAAATGCCTACCAAAGTACTTTCGGAGATTACGCAGACACATGGGAGAAACTAATCTCTTATGCTGATTCTGGAAATATCTACGTGATTCAAAGAACAGAACAAATTGAAATTCTAGATTACGGTGCAGAAAGATCAACTTTTGTTTATGATACTTTGGATATCATTCCTGTAAGAGATTCACTTTTTTCTGCAGGTTATGATTTCAAGAAGCTTCCAGAATTGCCTCACTCAAGCGGCAAGTACTTCTCTCTTTATGCAAAAGATTCGATTAAATCTGGTGTAAGTGTTGATTACATTGAGGTTGTTGACACCTACCCTTTTGACAGAACGAGAACGGAAGATAACGAAAATGAGAGACGCAGACCTCTGAGATTCGGTTCTAGAACTGACATTACTACCGCAGGTAACTGGCAATAAAATTGCGTTCTACTAATACGCCAACAAGATTATCATTAAAAGACGAAAGACTGGATATTGATCGCATTGATCAGTATCGTCTTTCGTTTTTTATTGGTGATGATTCATGTCAGATCAGTATTCTAGACATTCAGAAAAAGCTCCTTTTACTTTTAGAGGACGTGTCCTTTCAATCGGATTTAAGTCGGGTCGAAAATCTACAGCGGCTTTATGATGATCACATCCTAATTGCAGCGGGTTTTTGGAAAGAGGTTCAGGTTTTCATTCGGAATGATAAGTTCTCACTCGTTCCAGTTCCGGTTTTCGATAAGTCCTTACTTCAAGAGTATATTCAGCTAAACCAGCCTACCGATCCGAATGAGGATGAATATCGATTCAAGATTCTGGATGAACTGGGACTCTCCATTGCATTTGCTTATGCAGCGGAAATTAAGGCATGGTTCAAAGAGAAATACCCCAATAACGGCTTACAGTTCAATCACCAAAGTGTGGCCTATTTAAAGGGCCTACAAAGTCAGTTGAGAAACAGAGCTCAAAGCAGCGTATATGTTTTGCTCAACGATAAAGAGGTAATGATTGCAGGTTTTAACCTAAGTCGCGTAGCCATATATAATCAATTCCAATTTTCTGATTCAATGGACTTGGTCAAACGCATTTTATTGACATCTCGTCAGTATAGTGAAGAAGGTCAATCTATCCCCTTACTTCTACATGGTATTAAAGACCAAGTAAACGAGCATCTACCTACATTGAAGAAGTATTTCAGGAATATTGAATTAGGGCAGCGCCCTTCTGACATCCATATACATCCCCTATTTAATGAATTGGAGCAAATGGAGTATTTTGATGTGCTTTCGAACCTCTAGTTTTATTGCTTAGATTTATAATATGAAGCGCATAGCACTTTTCCCCGGTTCATTTGATCCATTTACTAAAGGCCATGAGGACATCGTAATGCGAGGACTCAAGCTCTTTGATGAAATCATTGTGGCGATAGGTTATAACAGCAAAAAGGCCAATCGCTATTTCGAAATCGCATACATGGAGGAGAAAATCAATCAGACCTTCAAAGATGTCCCAGAAGTTTCGGTATTAGTTTACAATGAGCTCACAGCTCAGATTGCTGATAAATTAGAAGCCTCATACATTCTTCGTGGGTTAAGAAATACGACCGATTTTGAATATGAAAATAGTATCTCTCAGGTAAATCGAGATTTGAACGATAGGCTTGAAACGGTTTTCTTAATTACCTCTGCTGAGCTGGCAGCGGTCAATTCTTCAATCATTAGGGAAGTTCACCGCTATGGTGGGAATGTTCAGAAATACCTCCCCTACGATTTGTGAGCCAGTAGGTGCTTCTTGAATTTTTTGTAGACGTGCTGAATGGAGCTGTATGCATTAAACTGTGCCACATCTACTTCCTTTTTACTCATCCATCGTACCTCGTCAATACCTTCATCTAACTGAGGCTTCATCTCGCTATCATCAAGGCATTCCATTTGGTACCAAACAGTCTTCTTAAGGATACTCTTCTCTCCTTTAGTATAGGTGTGCCAAGTGGTGCAAATCTTGTCTAACACTTCAACTTTTACATTGCACTCTTCTTCAACCTCTCTTTTGGAACCTTCCAAGACTGACTCCTTACCTTCAATCTTGCCTTTTGGCAAATCCCACTTGCCCAATCGATGAATCATAAGAATTTTTCCACTCTTGTAAACCACACCACCACCTGCATTGATGATTTTGAATTTACTTTTGATGTATTCTACTGCCTCGTCATAATGAGGCGTAACCACTGTCACCGACTCAAGGCCTTTGATCTTCTTATTATGTAGGATAAAGAGAATACTCTTAATCGTATCTCGATTGGCGTTAAAGATGAGCATGTTACCTCTGAACTTGCGCTCATTGATCAATAGATCATCCTCTTGGAGAACTTCGTCAAAAAGACTCTGATCCTTGATTTGTTCAGGCCTTTTGATCCTTAGGGGTGTATCCTTTATATAAATCCTCATTGAGGGTCTTAATTCTTTGTCAATATGAAAAAAAAATCTCTAAGTAGGTGAAAGAAAATCATGACATTTTCAGAAAAAAAATATCTTAAATTCGCGACATGGAAAGAGTTCTCAGTGAAAAAGAAATTGCCCTGAAAGTAGCATCCGATTTATTGCAGATCAAAGCAATTAAATTGAGTAAGGAAAATCCATTTACATGGAGTTCTGGATGGAAATCACCAATCTATTGCGACAATCGATTATCGCTTTCTTTTCCCGAAACAAGAACTTTTATCAAAGAAGCCTTGGCTGAGGCAGCAAAAGCTAAGTTTCCTGGTTATGAAGCAGTTGCAGGTGTAGCAACGGCCGGTATTCCACAAGGAGCGCTTTTGGCGGAAGCTTTAGGCGTACCATTTGTCTATGTAAGGTCTAAGCCCAAAGGGCATGGTATGGAAAACCTAATCGAAGGAAAGGTAACTCCCGGACAGAAGGTGATTGTAGTTGAGGACCTTGTATCAACTGGTGGCAGCTCACTAAAAGCAGCAGAAGCACTAACTGCTTCAGGATTTGAAGTAATGGGCATGCTCGCCATCTTTACCTATGGATTTCCTCTTGCCGATGACAATTTCAAGAATGCAGACATTCAATTGCACTGCCTGAGCAATTATCAGATCATGCTTCAAAAAGCAATGGAATTGGGTTATATCAATGAGTCAGATCTGACTTCGTTGGAAGAATGGAGAAATGATCCTGGGAATTGGGGGTAAGGCGTATAGCGTATAGCGTATAGCGTATAGCGTATAGCGTATAGCGAAGGAAAATTCTTAATTCTTAATTCTTAATTCTTAATTCTTAATTCTTAATTCTCTAAAACTTCTCTTCGATTCCTAAGCCGAATAGGGCGAAGTCATATTTGACAGGGTCTTCTGAGTCGAATTGTCTTAAGTTTTCGGTCAGCTCTAGTGCCGCTTGCCAATCCATCTGTTTGCGATCGATAAGTCCTAGTTTCCTGGCTACGCGTTCTACATGCAAGTCACAGGGACATATTAGTTTCGATGGCTCGATATTCTTCCAGATACCAAAATCAACTCCCTTATCATCTTGCCTAACCATCCAGCGCAAGAACATATTAAGCCGCTTGCATGCTGATTTTCTGGCTGGCGTAGCGATGTGTTTTCTTGTTCGCTGAGGCGCATCAGGCAAAGCAAAGAACTGATCGTGAAATTGAATCAGTGCATTACCTATATGTTCATCGGTCTCTTTAAAACCTTTCAAGAAGGCTTCTTCTAGTGAATTATGGTTTTGGTAAAAGTTCTTGAAGTAAGCAATAAAATAGAGTGTATCTATATCGTTAAAAGTACGGTGCTTGAACTTGAGTAAGGGTTTCAAATCATTTTCACTATGATTGAGAATAAAATCATAGGGTTGGTTATCCATCATCGCAAACAACTCCTTGCACTTATTAATAATGGTTACCCTTTGGCCCCAAGCCAAAATAGAAGCCCAAAAACCAGTAATCTCAATATCCTGTTTAAGCGTATAGGCATGCGGAATACTGATCGGGTCAGGATGAATAAATGAAGGTTGATTATAGTCTTCTACCTTTTCATCTAGAAAGGTTTTTATTCCTAAATGGTCTTCGCTCATCTTAACTACCGCCAACACCGGTCACTCTGATAGTAGAGGAAGTATTGGTCTTTAATTTGGCCCCGTTACCACTAGTTACTATTTTTTCTATCACGTTCAACTCCCCAGAAATAATACTTAACCTAGTGTTTGTAGATGCGAGCCCTACTATAACAATTCGTTTGACAGTTACCGGTAATGTATTACTAAAGGAAACATCGAAGCCTTTAATATGAACTACTGACTGGTCGCATGGTATAGTCGATATTGGACTGCCACCCTCAGTATCAGACCAAATATTTGGGTCACTCCAATTGCCATCTGCTATCGCCCATAACTCAGAAATACAAGAATGAGGATCAGCTACGAAATCCATAGAAAGCGTAAAAGTACCTCTACGATGAGACTCACCATTTCCCTGATCCACTGTCAAAAAGTATTCAGAACCAGAAGTCAGGTTTTCTGCTGATAGACTAACATCAGAATTGCCCTGAATATGATTCACACTACTTAACTCTGAGCCTTGTGCATCAAACAATGCCAGTCGTGCATACTGCATATAACCTTCTGAGCCATACACCTTAGCTTCAACCTCAACCTCTCCATTTGATGGAGCAACAAACTTAAACCATACATTCGCATTAGGGTCGGTCGACCAGTTAGAAGGCCTCGTACCATCTGAGGTACCAGACTCAGTTGAAAACTCAGCATTAGACGACCGATACTCACCATTGCTATCAAAGCTAATAAGCAAGGCACCCGACTGTAAATC
>NZ_JAGFMD010000015.1 GCF_017592825.1 Roseivirga sp. E12
CTTAAGGTTACCGTGAAGATGACATCATCACCAGGAATAGGGTTAGCATTGTCAACCACCTTGCTCATGTTCAGGTCAGCAAACTGCGTATCTACCGTTACAGTAGATGTATTATTAGCAGTCACCGGATCACCCTGATCGGCAGTAGTTACACTAGCCGTATTGTTATAGCTACCTGTTGCTAATACAGTCGCTACAATCTCTAATGTCGCGGTTTGGTTGGCTGCAATTGATCCAATATTCCAGATGCCCGTGCCATTGGCATAGCTTCCAAATACTGTGTTATCGGAAACGTAGGTATATCCGTCAGGCAGTTGGTCAGTGACGGTAACACCTGTTGCAGGATCGGTGCCCTTATTAGTTAATCTTATCGTGAATGTAACATTATCACCAACGTTAGGTGTATCATCAGAGATTGACTTGGTGATTTCCAAATCGGCCGATTGAGCCACAATACTCACACTTGCCGTATTATCTCCTGTGTTAGGATCAAATACATCTGATGCCGTCACTTGAGCAATATTGTTGAAATCGCCAGCTGCTAACACCGTTGCCGACATTGTCAATGTTGCTGACGCGCCATTGGCAAGACTTCCGACAGACCAAATGCCTGTGGTATTGCTATAAGTACCGACACTAGGAGTGATGGTGCCCACAGCATATCCTGAAGGTAATTTATCCGTTACTTCAACACCTGTTGCTGCGGCAGCACTCGGTCCATTGTTAGTCAATGTCACAGTGAAGTTCACTACGTCACCTACATTAGGATTGGAGGCATCGACAGTTTTTGTCAATGCTAAATCAGCCTGAGGTGGTGCTACCGAAGAAGTAGATTGATCATCTATATTGTCCGGATCTTGCTGATCGACAGTGTTTACAGAAGCAGTATTATCATAGTCACCAGTAGAAAGTACAGTGGCGATGATATTTAAAGTCGTTGTGCCTGCATTAGCCAGCGTTCCTATAGTCCAAATGCCAGTCTGCGATACGTAAGTACCTTGTGCCGGACTGGCAGAAATGAAGCTATAACCAGAAGGCAATTGATCTAAAATCGAAAGCCCTGTCGCTTGATCTGTTCCGCTGTTGGTTACAGTCACTGTGAAAGTCACATTTTCACCCACATTAGCAGAAGGGTTATCAACCGTTTTCACAATGTTGATGTCTGAACTCTGAAGGGTTGGAGTATTGCTTGCCGAATTATTCGCTGTATTAATATCAAATTGATCCGAAGCAGTCACCGTGGCCGTATTGGTATAATCTCCACTAGCCAAGACCGTTGCTCTGATAGTAAGAGTAGCCGTTGCACTATTCGCTAGACTACTAATGGCCCAAACTCCTGTGCCTGCGGTGTAAGTTCCTTGTGAAGCAACCGTGCTTACAATAGTATAGCCGCTCGGTAATTGATCAGTGATTTCAACTCCAGTGGCATTGTTAGGGCCATTGTTCGTTGCGTTCACTGTGAAAATCACATCGTTACCAGCATTTGGTGTAGCGTTGTCCACAGTCTTAGTGATAGCAAGATCAGCACCTTGAGGTGCTATAGTGGCCGTGCTAGAATCGTTAGTGTTATCAGGATCTGCTTGATCAACAGCACTCACAGAGGCTGTGTTGGCATAGGTTCCAGTGGATAATACAGTGGCTACAACTTCTAATGCGGCAGTACCTGCATTGTTCAAGTCGCCAATTGTCCAGATACCAGTTCCAGGAAGGTAAGAACCTCTTGAAGCAGTATGACTTACATAGGTAAACCCACTAGGAAGGGCATCAGCTACGGATAAGTTATTAGCGCCATCAGGACCAGCATTGCTCACCAAAACAGTGAAAGTTACTTGTTCACCGATATTAGGCGATAGGTTATTGGCCGATTTCGCAATGGAAACATCCGCACTTTGAATACTAGAGGCAGCAGTAGCGGTGTTGTTTCCAGTGTCCGTATCAAATTCATTGGCGGCCGAGATAGTTGCTGAATTAGTCAATGAACCACTTGATTTAAGTGTTCCGACTATCTCGATAGAAGTAGATGCGCCATTGGCCAGGCTTCCCACAACCCAAACCCCTGTTCCAGAGGTATAAGTACCCTGAACTGGTGTTGCGCTTACAAAAGTATAGCCGCTAGGCAGTTGATCAGTCACCTGAATACCTGAAGCACCATCAGGTCCATTGTTGGTTACTGTGATGGTGAAAGTTACGTTGTCACCCACATTAGCACCAGGAAGATCTACCGTTTTGGCCAGTTCTAGATCTGCGTTAGCTGGTGTCACAGTTGAAGATGATGAGTCATTAGAGTCGTCCGGATCTAACTGGTCTACCGATTGGATGCTTGCTGTATTCTCATAGGTACCTGTGGATAGGACAGTAGCGACAATCGTTAATGTTGCGTTTGCGCTGTTGTTGATCGTTCCAGCTGCCCAAACACCAGTACCGGAAGTATAGGTACCCTGACTTGGTGTACTACTTACAAGTGTATAACCTGATGGCAGTTGATCAAGAATGTTCACATTAGTTGCAGCATCAGGACCAGCGTTACTAGCCGTAATCGTAAACGTTACGTTTTCACCAACATTAGCTGTAGTATTATCAGCGACTTTGGTAATGCTCAAGTCAGACGTTTGAACAGTAACCGCGGCCGATGCAGTATCGTTTGAATTGTCAGTATCAAAGGTATCGTTACCCGTTACCGTTGCTGTGTTGGTATAAACTCCAGTTGCGTTGACAGTTGCTCTTACTATCAGCGTCTGAGTACCTCCAGCAGTCACAGTACCCACTGCCCAGACTCCAGTTGTTGTATTGTAAGTTCCAGAAGTTCGGGTATCACTCACGAACGTGTAGCCAGTAGGAAGGAGGTCAGTTACCTCAACATTGAGTGCTGAGCTAGCTCCATTGTTCGTAGCCGAAATTGTAAATTCTACTGTGGCGCCAGGCGTTGGAGTACTATTGTCCACCACCTTGGTAATGGCAATATCAGATAGCAATGGCGATACAGATGCACTTGCCTGGTCGTTGGTGTTGTCAGAGTCTTGTTGATCTAGTGCAATGACACTGGCCGTATTATTATAGCTTCCTGTAGCATTAACAGTGGCGCGGATCATCAAGGTAGCCGTTTGTCCACTCGATAGTGTTCCAATATCCCATAATCCAGTACCGGAAGTATACTCTCCAAAGTCTTTTGTACGGCTTACGAAAGTGTAACCCGATGGAAGTTGATCTTCTACAACAACTCCAGTCGCAACACCAGGGCCATTATTGGTCGCTGTTACCGTAAACTCGACTGTACCACCTACATTTTGAGAAGTGACATCAACTGTCTTCGCAATTTCAATGTCAGTCGACTGCGTTGTAATGTTTACGATGGCCGTATTGTTTCCAAGATCCGGATCGAAGTTAGCCGAAGCCGAAATGGTCGCCACATTTGTGAACCCACCAGCAGCGTTCGCTGTAGCTGTAATTTTTAGCTCAACAGAAGTGCCATTGGCGATATTACCAATACTCCATTCCCCAGAATTAACATCATAAGTACCCTGATCTGGTGCCGCACTTACAAAGGTGAAACCTGAAGGTATTTGATCGGTAGCCGCAACACCGGTTGCCAAGTCTGGTCCGTTGTTAGTCACTATAATAGAGAACTCGACAGTAGCTCCAGTGGCTGCATTTGGTGGTGTTATGGTCTTGGTTACCGCAAGATCAGAGGTAAGAGGAGACAAATTAATATTGATTGTATCATCTTCAATTGAGAACAGTGCTCCGTCAGAAATTCTAAAATTGAAATTCGAGAAATTATTTCCCGAGTTCCCCGAAGGAGGTACATAGGTTAGGTTACCAGATGCAATGTCAGTGAAGCTGATTACATCTTCATCCGCTACTGGATTTCCATTCAATAGAATTTGTCCTTGAGCAGGAAGCGAGGTAATTCGGATGTCAGTTGCTGCTGCAGACTCAGGGTCGCTGTAATTAGTCTGGAAGTCGGCCGTTGTGAAAGTATACGGATTGTCTTGTTTGGCTTCAACTGTTGCACCATCGACAATTGGAGGTTCATTAACATTAGTCACCTCAACAGTGATCGCTGCAGTATCCACTAGATTACCTTCATCTGTTACAGTAACTACTAGGTCATACTGATCAATATTCTCAAAATCAAGAAGGGAAGCATTGGCAACTGTAATTTCACCTGTGTCTTCATCGATAGCGAAAATTCCGGCATCGTTACCGCCTGTGATAGTATATTTTAATGCATCTCCAGCATCAGGATCGCTTGCTACTACGTTATGAACAGTAGTGTTATTTGTGGCGTCCTCGGCCAAGCTTACTGTGGCATCATTTGCCACAGGAGGATCATTCACAGGAAGAATTTGAATATCAACATCTCCAGTTTCGGTGAACTCACCATCATTGACGGCATAGCCGAAGTCTCCTGGATCACTCACACCATCATACTGCTCTGGTGCATCATACAATAGCGTAGTTAACTGCAAGGTGGTTAGTGTACTACCAATAGTCACAGGTGTTCCGTCAGCTAGGGTTACCTCTCCTAAAGAAGGAAGTGACGTAACGGTAATGGTGAAACTGTTCCCAGAATCGCTATCTGTAGGAGCAGCTAATCCAAGAGGAGTGTCTTGAATATTCTCGTTCATGCTAATGGTATTGCTATCCACCACAGGAGGAACATTTCCAATGTTGAAGATAAATGTACCTGGTGTTAGATCTTCTGCGCCATCATCGTCAACGGCTGCATAGGTAAATGTCGAAGGGCCATTGTAATTACCACTTGGATCGAATCGGATACCCAATGCTTGTGTCGGAGTAATCGAAAGCCCTTGCGTAATGACAGTGCCATCTGCCAGTGTAAGTACACCATGGCTGGCTGCCGGAATGGTCTTGATAATAATCGCAGTTACTGTTCCATCACTGTCTTCCGTACTCAGGTTGTCAAGGTCGGTAGGTCCAGCTGAACTAAGAATAGTATTGGCATTTGTAATGTCATTTGACTCTGGTGGAGAGTTTAATGTATTGATAGTAAAGGTTGCCGGTGTAGCATCCTCATCTCCATCATTATCCTTGGCAGCATAGGTAAATGAAGTCGTTCCCACAAAGCCAGTAGTTGGATCGAAAGTAAGGCCGGCAGCTTCTGTTGGAGTAAGCTCCTGATTTGGTGCTACCGTTGAGCCGTTAGCCAATTTTAATACACCTTCGCTTACCGGAGGGACAGTTTTAATAATAAATGCATCTACAGTTCCATCTACATCTGCACCCGTCAAATCATCCAGAGCGGTAGGACCAGCATTACTCTGAATGCCAGCAGCATTGGTTACATCGTTTGTAGTAGGAGGCGTGTTGCTGACCGGTATTGTAAAGGTTGCTGGAGTTGCATCTTCCACTCCTTGATCGTCTTGAGCTGCATAGGTAAAGCTAGCATCACCTTCAAACGTAAGTGCTGGATCAAACTTGAGTCCTGCGGCTTGAGCAGTTGTCAATACTTGTCCAACAGTCACTGGTGTGCCATCAGAAAGTGTCAACACTCCTGAAGCAGCAGTAGGCAATGTCTTAATTACAAAGGCATCTACTGTTCCTTCAGCATCAGCTCCTGTTAAGTCATCAATATCCACACCAGCATCACTGCTCAATATGGTGCCTGAATTAGTAATGTCATCCGTAGTAGGAGGGGTATTACATGCTGAGAATTCGGAAGCGTTTTGGAAGTCAAAAGTACCTCCAGTGCTTGTTGGGGTGGTATAACCCGCTGTGCTTGTAACTACACCAGTAGTGGCATTTACCGTTGCGGCACCTGTTCCAAGGATGCCGTCTTTATCCGTATCCGAAAGGCCTGCCTCAAGGCTGTCGAAACATCCATCATTGTCTGCATCCAGTTCTGAAGCATCCACAATTCCATCTCCGTCAGTGTCGGCTGTAGGTGTGGTAAGTATGCCATTATCGGCCACTGTTTCCAAAGCATCAAATAGTCCATTGGTACCTGATAGCGTGTTGGCATTGTCAATGATCCCGTTGTTATCTGCATCGGTTTGTCCATGACCAGCTTCGACTAAATCATAAATTCCATCATTGTCACTGTCAAGGTCCAGACTGTTTGGAATTCCATCCATATCAGTATCCAAGTTGCAACCTGGTCCTCCTGTAACAGTAATCACAAGGTTGTCTATGAGGTTGCCGGTAGCCAATGAGCTACTTGCTGAGCTTGTAGCCTCAAACACTATAAATGTCTCTGTTTGACCATCGGGTACAGTATAAGAACCTGTATATGTTCCCCAAGAAGTGTTTCCATCAGTCATTGTGGCTTGTGATACGGCACCAGCGACTGTTCCTCCAATTTTGATCAGTGCGGCATCTGTGCCTTCAAGGCCTCTGTGTTGAACCGACCAGGTGATGGTAGTTCCAGGAGCAATAAAAACTTGCTGGAAAAGGAATGCATTTTGGGTGGCATTGATCTCAACAAACTGAGAGCCAACGGCAGCGTTGATACCACCATAGCCATTGCGGGCTACTTCTATAAGGTTGTCGGAAGCAGTAGTCTGCCATCCGTCAATTGTCGTTTCATTGATTTGGCTATTGGTGCCTGTGATTACTGGAAACTCGAAGCCTGTGTTGACAACAGTAAGGCATTCATCTGCATCTGGAATACCGTCATTATCATCATCCAAATCAACGCTATCGGCAACGCCATCTAAATCTGTGTCCAGTGCAACGTTGACTATATAGGTAGCTGGAGTACTGTCCGTTGCGCCATTATTGTCTTTACTTGAGAAAGTGAAAGATGCAGGTCCTTGGAAACCATCCACTGGATCGAACCTCAATCCATTGGCCTGAGCCACTGTAAGTTCTTGTCCTGCCGTTACAGGCGTGCCATCTGATAGGGTCAATACGCCTTGAGTAGCAGTTGGCAATGTGTTGATGATGAAGTTTGTAATTGTCCCATCCGCATCAGCTCCGGTAAGGTTATCAATATCTGTACCTCCTGCTCCAGAAGCAATTGCTGTGGCACTTGTAATGTCGTCAGTAGTTGGAGGGGTGTTGGAAATGTTGATGGTATAAGTTGCAGGTGAGGCATCCTCACCTCCGTCATCGTCCTTCGCTGCATAAGTGAAAGTAGTTGGACCATTGTATGTGCCCGTTGGATCGAAGAGTAGACCTGCAGCTTGTGCTGGAGTTAACTCCTGACCAGCTGTCACTGGAGTGCCATCTGCTAAAGTCAGTATTCCATGTGCTGCATCTGGCAACGTTTTGATTACAAATGATGCAATTGTACCATCACTGTCTGCACCAGTTAAATCATCAATTGCGGTACCTCCAGCATCACTTTGAATAGCGGTAGCTGAAGTCACATCGTCAGTTGTCGGCAGGTCATTGATGTCATTGACATTAATTGTTATGGTGTGGTTTGTTCCGATTTGTGTGGCAGCATCACCTGAATCGTCTTTTACTTTAAAATCGAAAGTTGCATAGCTTAAACCATTTTCATCAGCAACCGGCTGATAAGTAAAAAGCGTTCTGTCTGTGAATTCAGTTTCGTTTGTGATATCAGCAGCTGTAACAGCTACACCATTATAGAATAATGTTCCTTTTGCAGGAAGACTTGCAATAATTACTGCGGCAAAACTATCGCCATCCTCATCCGCAAAAAAGAAGTCGGTGTTGGCAAATGTCAATGTGCCATCTTCGTCCACACTTACCGTTTTATCTTGACTAGTAGGAGAGGTGACGACATTATCGAAATTGAGGATCAAACAGGCATTAAAGTCTGCTGAGAAAAGTCTTTCTGGTGGAGAAGTACTTGTTTCACCTGATACACCAAGGCGGAATTCAACCACCGCTACATCTTCGAACTTAAGGTGAAGCATGTTTCTTGCCTCAGTATTATTAATCCCGCCTAGACCTGTATTATCGCTAGGTCTAAACACGATAAAAGGCTCTTCGAATGTCCTTGTTAAACGAGTGTTAGACTCTTGGAAGATTTGACCAGACTTGATTCCGACAAACTCCCTTCGGCCGCTACTGGATGCATCAATATCAGCAAAAGTCGCTCTAAATTCTGTTTGATCAACTTCGGTGGTAGTTCCAGAGGCCACAAAGGTGAATTTGAAGTCGACATAACCCGTGCCATTATTCACGTTCCTGTTAACCACTCTAATACTTGGTTGGAATGCATTCGGCTCACCAAAATCCGATCGGTCAATTTGAGATAGTGTAGCATTTTCTACATCTACAATTTCAATCAAGGCATCAACCCCAGTAGTTGTGGTCGTGAACCTATAAATAGCTCCTTCTTGAAGGTCTGTACCCGAAAGGAGGGTCGATGAGGTAAAGAATTGCGTTGGTATTGTAGAACAAGCAGGTACATTATCAATACCGATGGTGGTAGTGGTGGTATTACTTGTTCCAGTTCCGTCAGTCACAGTGGTAGTGACAATTCTGTCCGTTGTCGTTAACGAACTTGCTTCGTTTTTATAAACGATTTGACTAAGCGCCAAAGCGTAGTCGGCTTTGGATGCCGTTCCACTTAAGGTAGTTACTCCAGTACTTGAATTGTAACTACTGGCTGTGATGCCCGTTGGCAGTGTTCCGAAAGCACTAAGTGTTTCTGATGTACCATTTGGTCTGTTAGTCAAAGTGATGGTAGCACCCGTTATTTCTACATCATCCAAATCATTTACTGTTGCATCAGTATCTGCAATTGGAATAGCACTTCCTCCTAGAGAGAAAGTTGTAATATAACCACCAGCTATTGCTGTGGAGTTATTATCAGCATCCAAATCTAGAATAGGAGGGTTACAAACCGCGCTTGCGAATGATAAGTCACCATCAGCATCAAAAGCAAAGCTTCTTGTACCGCTGGTAAATACACCGCCACTATATGTGATACTGAATGAGGTTTTGCTTACAATATTAACTTGTACCGCTCCTTCGAGATCGGTAGCTCCTTGGTTTTGGGTACCAGAAAAGCTTAGGTTGGTACCGTTTAGTTGAGCCAAAACATTCGTGCTAGATTCTAATGAGAACCCAGCGATTTCGCTTGTGTTGACGGTAATAGTTTCGCCTGGAGTTCCTGAACTTCCATCTAAATCACCTATCAAAAAGGCAAAACTAACGGCTATAGGAGTAGAGGTTCCTGTTTCAAAGAACTCATAAAGTAGCGTTACATTGGATTCGGCATTCAGGTTTAGATTGGCATTGTCACCTGAAACATTTAAACCATGATTGGTGCTTGCATTGCTTTGCGCGGTCGAAGTCACCTTCATGTCTACTGTGGTAACACCTTGTGTTCCTATTGAAGTGTAGGTTACTGTTTCGTTTAATCCCGATCCACTAGCACCTGTGGTGGCTGCATAAGTAAAGCTACTATTACCACCAGTACCTACGGCTTCACAACCCGTAAGGCTTGCTGCTGAGAAAAGGCTAATGGTGGTGGTAGCAGTATTACTATTGTCAGTGCCATCATTCACAAGAACTGAGATGGACCTAGCTGTTAGGTCTGGCGTTCCATCTGTGTTTTCATAAACTATTTGAGCCAGAGCAGCTTGATAGCTTGCCAGTGTACCTGAACCGGAAAGGGTGATGACGCCTGTGCCACTATCGTAACTAGTTGCCGTAATGCCATTAGGTAGAGCACCAAGAACTCTCAGACTCTCATTTACACCATCAGGTCGGTTGGTTAAGGTAATGGTCGCACCTTCGATATTAGTGTCATCCCCATCGGTTATGGCTGCATCTGTATCAGCAATCGGAGATGGGAGAGTGCTAATAGTGAAGCTAGTAGCAAAGTCATTGCCTCCTGCACTACCATCTAAATCTAAAACTGGAGCAGTGTTTACCTTTGCAACAGATACTATTGAAGTGGCGGATGTACTGTTATCATCACCATCATTCACTACAACTGTGATCAGTCTTGCATCGTCTTTCGGATCTGAACTTGCATTATTGTATTCTATCTGTTGTATAGCGGTCTGGAAGTCAGCCAAAGTACCAGGTCCTGTAAGCGTGATGATACCAGTATTTGGATCATAAGCACTTGCTGTTATACCACCTGGAAGTGCTCCATTAACGGCTAGGCTCTCATCGGCACCATCAAGAATATTGGTCAGCGTAATCGTAACGGTTTCGATGTTGGTATCGTCAGGGTCATTAATGGCAATGTCGGTGTCAGCAATGGATACCGCACCTCCACCTTCGGTAAAAGCTGTTGAAAACCCAGTGCCTCCGGCACTGCCGTCTAAGTCAAGTGTTGGTACTGAATTGACTTTTGTAACAGATATAAGGGAAGTAGCCGTGTTGCCATCTTCAGTACCGTCATTTAAAACGACAGTAATCGATCGGTCTGTTTCATTAGGGTCTACATCGGTATTGTTGTATTGAATTTGTTCTAGCGCTGTGACGTAATCAGCCTTGGAAGCAGAGCCAGACAGAGTTAAAACACCTGTAGTGCTATTGTAACTGCTTGCTGTGATACCGCCAGGAAGAGCCCCATTAACGATCAGGCTTTCCAGTGCACCATCAGGGCGATTGGTTAGCGTAATAGTCGCACTTGCAATGTTCGCATCCTCAACGTCAATGATTGACACATCGGTGTCGGTAATATTAATAGCACCACCGTTTTCAGTAAAGCTGTTCGCGAAACCTGTACCAGTTCCGCTAGCATCAAGGTCCAACTCAGGTGGTGTATTACATGCCAAAACTGAGGCATCAGTGTTTTTAACGATTAAGGTTTGTTCGTATTCTAGGTTCGAAGAACCAACGTTCAATGCAGCCATGGCAGACGGAGTAACAGAAATATCAACCGTTGTTCTGGATCCGCCACTTGAGAGAAAAGACACACTAACTATGTAAGATGCACTCGGTCCGTTTTTTAAACCAAAGTGAAGAATAGGTGACTCTTGACTTCCGTGTCCAGATCCACCATTTACTTCTTGAATAGGCGATAATATGTTGCCATCACAATCTTTAAGGACCACCGTAGCACCAAGAGCGCTGCGTGTTAGTCCGCCACCTAGATCCAGCTGGGGTATTACATTGAGGTAGTTATTCGCAAAACCACTTGTCGCTACTTCACCAGAACTGCCAATCAGGTCATTTCTCCAGAGCTGGTTGTTGCTACCGTTGACGTTTACATAAACATCTAAATCGCCATCATTGTCAAAGTCAACCATGCCAACAGCTTCAACATTATTGCCAACTCTAAGGCCGTTATTGTTGCTTGGCTGATTGAATAAAAAAGTTCCTCCGGTGGTGTTGTTCAGCATTAGGTAGCTATCACCACTACCGTCTCCGAAGAAGACATCAATATCACCATCATTGTCAATGTCTCCTGTAGCCATCCCGTCAATTCCAGAGTCGCTCAGGAGGTTGTTATTCGACCTTCTAAATGGGTTAGAAACAACAGCAAAGACTCCAGGCGAGGTTTGTTGATATAGCGTTGGAGTCCCACTATTAGCATCTGAACCCCAGATAAAGTCAAAGTCTCCGTCACCGTCAAAGTCAGCGGTAACTACGGCTCCTTTGTTTCCATTACTGGCATCTTCATTGAAGGACGTGTTAACGGTGAATGTACCATCTCCATCATTGATAAACATGTCGTAATTGTTGCTATCTATGCTGGTAGTATTTGAGTTTCCTTCCTTTCTCGCGATGATATCCATAAAACCATCGTTGTTGATATCAACTACAGCAAGGTAATCGCCAGTATTTGAGCCGTTTTGAGGTAGGCCTAAGCCACCAGCTCCAGTGCCTGATGCACCAACGCTATTCTGGGTCACCTGATCGAATCGATTGCCAGAGACAGAGGCACCATCATTTTTGAAAATGTCTATTCCGAAATTGTGACTTTCAATAATCAGGTCTAGGAATCCGTCATTATTGTAATCCATGAAACCCAAACCTTCGGTATTGATGCCGTCAGTAATACTGGTGATGATTTGAATTCGTGAAAAGGAGCTACCACCATTATTCTGAAAAATGGCAATGTGTCCTGTGGTATTAACAATGAAGTCTGGGTACCCATCATTGTTGAAGTCGCCCCAGATAGCCGAACGCTCAGTTTTGGTGCTTTTAAGATTTGGTGCTACGCTGCTAGTAACATCAATAAATACACCATTGTCATTTCTTAGTAAATATGATCTTCTTGAAGAGTTGTTATCATTGGTGTTTACGAGTAAATCCAAGTCACCATCAAGGTCGTAATCAGCAAATGCAAAACCACCGTCTTTGTTACGATTGTTGACATTGGAATCATCAGATCCATTACCAGCAATATCCGTGAAATTCTGTCCAAAAGAAGAAAAGCTCAAAGACAAAAAACCGACTAGAGTCAATAACCCCAGTCGGACGTTAAAACATCCGAAGATATTAGCAGCAGCCATGCGTTGTTTAGTTAGTTTCTTTCTCAAGGTCAAACCCTGAGCCAAGTGTTTAAAAAACCCGTGCAGTGCATTAATATGATGTAATTGTTCCCTTAGAAAGAAAGGGATTCCCGAAATGGGAAATTGATAAGGTGAATCAGAAAAAGTGCGCGACTAACTTTATCTCTCAATTGCCAACCATAGCAGAACTGCCGGATTACTAGAGCGTTAGCCGATTTATGATGTTTAGGTCAATCAAATAAAATGAATAACGTTGTTTAATCCAATCTTTTCTTAACTAAAAACCGTTTATGTAAATTATTTAAAAAACCTTTTTTTATATCTGAACGACATGATTGTGTATGCGTGACGTTTTGTTGACACTTTGAATCCTTCTATGCTCACACTTCTAGGAGGACCGAGATGATCAAACGTTTGCATCAATCTTTTTGGGACTCCCCCTGAGGCCCTCGAGTGATTCGTTTACTTTTGAATCTCTTAAATAGGAAAAATGAAATTCAAACACCCTTATAAATTTGGCAAAGGCTATGAGAAATCAGTGGCTTACTTTTCAATGGAGTTTGCCATTGACCAACCCTTAAAGATTTATTCCGGAGGGCTAGGTTTCTTGGCCGGTTCGCACATGCGAAGTGTCTATGATCTTAAGCAGAATATGGTAGGTATAGGTATTCTCTGGAAATACGGATACTATGATCAAGTGCGAAAGCATAACAATGAGTTAGATGCACTCTGGCAAGAACGTCACTATAACTTTTTAGAAGATACAGGTCTCGACTTAGAGGTGAGTGTCAATAATCACCCTGTCAAAGTGAAGGTGTTCTATTTAGCACCTGAAGTATTTGGAACAGCACCAATATTCTTACTTTCTACGGATCACCCAGAGAACGATCACTTGGCGCAAACGATCACTCATAAACTGTATGATAATAACATCTCTACACGGATAGCCCAATACATTCTACTAGGTATAGGTGGTGCGAAATTGCTCGAAGCAATTAATCACAATGTTGAACAGTATCACTTTAATGAAGCGCATGCTTTGCCGGCAGCTTTCCGGTTGATGGAAAAACTTGGTGATATAGAGAAAGTGAAGGATCAATTGGTATTCACTACTCATACGCCTGTAAAGGCTGGTAATGAGGTTAATGATCCTAATATGCTGCATAAGATGGGATTCTTTAATGGTTTCTCAATTCGCGAAGTCGAAGAGATGGTGGGTTTTGAAAATGGTATGTTCAACCATACACTAGCCGCCTTACGAATGTCAAAAATCTCTAATGCGGTTTCTAAAAAGCATTGTGAGGTTTCCAAAGATATGTGGGGAGCGTTTGATGGTATCTGCGATATCATTCCTATTACTAATGCACAAAACAAAGCCTATTGGACTGATGTAGAACTTGAAAAAGCGCATCTTAAGAAGGATGATAAGAAGTTCTTGAAACGCAAGATTGCTTTGAAAGAAGAGCTATTCGATTTGGTGGCTGATCAGACGGGAAAAATCCTTGATCCTAATGTGCTTACTATTGTTTGGGCTAGGAGGTTCGCTGGATACAAACGAGCTGACCTTATCGCAAGAGATGTAGAAAGGTTCGAAAGGCTTTTGAATAATAAGGATTATCCAGTACAGATTATTTGGGCTGGTAAGCCATATCCGCTTGATCATGGTGCAGTGAGTACCTTCAACTGGCTTGTACATTTTACCAGAAAGTATCACAATGCTACTATTCTTACAGGCTATGAGTTAGGCCTGTCTGCATTAATGAAGAAGGGTTCTGACGTTTGGTTGAACAACCCAAGAATTCCGTTGGAAGCTTCTGGGACTTCAGGCATGACAGCCGCAATGAACGGTTCTCTTAACTTTTCTACAAATGATGGCTGGATTCTGGAGTTCGGTGAGCATGGGAAGAATGGTTTCGTAATTCCTGAAGTAGATACTACTTTGCCAGAAGGAGAGCAGGACCAGTGGGACGCGGATCATATGATGAGAATCCTTGAGGATGAGGTAGTTCCAATGTACTATAAGGATCAAAAATCTTGGGTGGCCATGAACTACCAGAGTATGGATGATGTGGAGGAGTATTTTAGAGCTTCACGTATGGCAGATGAGTATTATAAAAAGCTATATAATCATTAATCAGGATTAAAATTTTTCCTAATATTGTATCGGCAGGCCTAGGTCTGCCGATTTTTTGGGGTATTAGCTCAGTTGGTTTAGAGCGCCCCGACTTGTCGGGGAGGTCAATCCGGATGATCTTTTAGATTAGAGTAAAGGAGTGTTAGCTCAGTTGGTTTAGAGCACCGCCTTGACAGGGCGGGGGTCGTTGGTTCGAATCCAATACACTCCACTTTTTAATTCCTTGTTTTAAGGTACTTGGTGATTTAACAGGCTTAACTTTTCAAAGTCATTCCATGTTCTTACATAGTCAATTGGCACTAGCATCATTGACAGACTATACTCATTTTAACATTTATAATAAGGTTGGCGGAATTCGTATCATAGCTAATCAAATGTCTATTAACTATACCTATATATTAGAATCTTCTACCAGTGGTCGTTGGTACTATGGCCACAGTGCTAATGTTGAAGAGAGATTGCTACAACATAATGCAGGTCAGAATAAGTCCACTAGAAATAAAGGCCCATGGACGTTGATTTTTATTCGTGGGTTTGGAAATAAGCTGGAAGCGAATAGATTTGAACTCTACCTAAAAAAGCTGAAGAACAAGAGCTATATAAAAAGAGAATATGCACAGTATTTTCTATGATTCGGGATGTGGCGCAGTCCGGTAGCGCACCCCGACAGGTCGGGGTGGTCGCCTATGGTTAAAAACTACACTTACATATTAGAGTCTTCAACAAATGGTAGTTGGTACTATGGTCATAGTATCAATGTTGAAGAGAGATTGCTACAACATAATGCGGGTCAGAATAAGTCCACTAGAAATAAAGGTCCGTGGTCGTTGATTTTTATTCGCGAGTTTGAAAATAAGCTGGAAGCGAATAGATTTGAGCTCTATCTAAAAAAGCTCAAGAACAAGAGTTATATAAAAAGAGAATACACAAGGTACTTTCTATAATTCGGGATGTGGCGCAGTCCGGTAGCGTACTCGTCTGGGGGGCGAGTGGTCGCAGGTTCAAATCCTGTCATCCCGACAAAATAAAGGGAGTCATTAATGACTCCCTTTATTTTTGGTAATCAGAATCAGTCGTTTCTCAGAGAATGAGCGGGGTTAGTTCTTGCGGTTTTTACAGTTTGAAACCCAATGGTAATGGCTGTGATCAAGAAACAAAGTCCTGTAATCGATAGGAAGGTCAGTATTGAAATATCAACGCTATAGGCAAAATTTTGGAGCCATTGATCGACAAAATAATAGGCTATAGGAGCGGCAATGATTGCCGCAATCGTGATGAGCAGATAAATCTGTTTTGCCAATAGTTGTATGATTTGACCTACAGATGCCCCCAACACTTTCCTGACGCTGATTTCTTTAGTTTTGACCTGTGCCGTATGAGTAGAAAGTCCTAAAAGCCCGAGGCATGAGATGACAATTGCCAGGATTGTGAAAATTTTGAAGACCTCGGCCATTCTAAATTCTGCCTGATATTGCCGATCTAATCTGTCATCCAAGAATTGATAATTAAGTGTTTGTTCAGGGTATATCTCTTCCCACATTTTCTCCAACCCAGAAATAACTTGTGCAACTTGAGAAGTCTCAAGTTTGATAATCGCTTTAGAAACCCAAGGGAAACTTTCCACGGGGGTTAAAACAACAGGTGCCACTTGACTGTGTAAAGACTCGAAATGAAAGTCTTCGGCAATTCCGATTATTTTGCTTTTGTTCCTTCCCTGAAACTTGTAGTCAGATGAGTTGAGTAGGTCAACTTCCATTGCCTTAGCAAAAGTCTCGTTAATGATAACATGCGATGCCGCACTGTCTAACAGGGGATTGAACGTCACGCCTGACTTTATGTCTATGTCGAAAATATCTAAATAGTCATGGTCAACGATGAACCTCTTAAAGCGAAAAGGAAATTGGGGACTTCCACTATCACCAAAGAATTCATCACCAGGGGCTTGACCGGCAATTGAAACCTGAAGGACCCCTGGAATTTGCTGAATTTGATTTTTTATCGTTTGGTAGTTCTTTCGGAACTGCGCGGAGGTACCATTCAATACGAGTACTCGGTCGGGATTGTACTTGAGGGTTGTGTCTTTGACAAAATTCAGTTGGCTTTGGATCAATGCAATACCAGCCAAGAGTGCAATTGAGAAAACAAATTGAAATACTACCAGGGTCTTTCTAAGTAGTACACCATTTCTAGAGTGTTCCACTCGACCTCTTAGGACTCCGGCAAACTTGTGCTTTGAAAGTAATATGGCCGGGTAAAGTCCTGAAATCAAACCTAGTGAAACTACGAATATTAGGATTTTCGCAAGGAATGGAAGGTTCGAAGAATAATCAAAGAACAATTTATCTCCCAAGATTTCTTCAAAACCGGGAATGGCTAACTGAACAATTAGGATTGCGAATGGAAGAGCGATCAGGCAGATGAGGAGAGATTCTAGTAAAAACTGATTGAGCAAACTTCTCTGAGTTGCCCCAGAGACTTTTCTGACTCCGACTTCGAGTCCTCTTAATGTAGCCCTCGCACTTGTTAGGTTAATGTAGTTGATTACCGCCAGAGAGATGATCAATATGGCCACAATAGCAAACATATTTATAACACGTTTGTCTGTAGGAGCGATAATTGAATCAGTTACTTCTGTATCGTACTTGAGCGCTTGAATACTATTCAGAGAATATTCAGCCGCTAAATGTTGGTCGCTTTCCGTATGCTTTTTCAGTTCTGGAAGTATCTTTTTTGTGACTAATTCAGGTTGGCTCTCGTTTGATAATAGGATATAGATGGGGAGCGATATATAAAAATTGCGCCCAAATGATATCTTTTCGTTTTGTCCGGTTACGGTAGACATGGATTTGATAAAGTCAAACTGAATACTGGAGTTGCCAGGTGGGTCTTTCATTAAGCCCACAACTTCCAAGTCAGTATCCTTCGAGAACTGATCTGCCTTGGCGAGTTTTATTTGTTGGCCTATTGGGTCAGCATCGCCAAAGATGCGTTTAGCTGCTGATTCTGTAATGACGGCTGCATTGTGCATTGATAGGATGTCTTGCGTATTTCCATCAATTATCTCAAAAGAGAAGACCTTGAAGAAACCTGGGTCAGCAGACAAGAAAGTCTGATTCAGAACTTCTTTATTCCCCCTTTTTTCAAAGACAACTGCCTCAGAACCCAATGACATTCGCGTGTATGCTTCAATCTCAGGTATGTTGGGCGAAATGGCGGGCATCAAACTAGAATGAAGTTTCACACTTCTATTAATCAATCCGTTCCTTTCGGAGCTGGACTCCACTCGGTATATACGATCACTGTTTTCTAAAAAATCATCCTTGATTTGATCATCAATCAAGAAAAGTAGAATGACGAGGCTTCCGGCTAGCCCTAATGCAAGTCCGAATATGTTAATGAACGTGTGAGAAGGACTTTTCCTAAATGCCCTGAATGCCATTTTGATTTGATAGTAGAACATGTCAATGAATTTTGGTTTTCGATTCTCTTTGTTGTGTAATAGGATATATGGTCGCACGGATCTTAATGCTGTCCAGATATAGATAGCTTTAGCACGTCTTGGCCCCTCTGATTCAAGGTTGTCAAGAAAGTCTTCATAGAGATCGCCCTCTATTTCTTCTAGTATTTGTTTTCCAGCGAGAAGTCTGAGCAGGAGTAAGGGGAGTTTGGGTGGCCTACTCAAAGGGTGCCTCCTTTCAATTCGCTGACCGGAACCAGTTTCCAGAAAGACTCTCTGATTCGTTTGACCTCACAGAGGGCGTCAAAACCTTTTTTCGAAACATCGAAATACCGTTTCCTTTTGCCACCTCGTCTGGGTGAGGCTTCCGCCAGTTGTGAATCGAGAAACCCCTTGCGTTCCATTCGATACAAGGCCGAGTGTATAGCGCTGAGATTAATTGTTCTGGCCGTATGTTTTTCTACTTCCTTTCGAATTTCGTTAGCGTATGCCAACTCTCCCTTTAGTACACAGACTGCTAATAACACGACCTCTTCAAATTCACCTAAAAAACTTCCTTTCATAGCTTAAACATCAATCATATAAATGTAAATAAAATTAGTAATCAATTTTTACCAATCATATAAATGTAAATAATATAGCTTCTAACTATTGATGTATCATAGATTCAAAAAGTTCTACAAGCCTGTCTTTTCGGCTCTCTTGAATGATTCCGGATATTATTTGCTGCACTGAAGATCAAAAAAACTGCACTTAGGCCTTGTGCATTGTAAAGGGGCAATTGAAACGCTTTATTGACGGTTTGACAAAGACAACGATGAAAAAACAAATCCTATTTCTACTCATTATAGCTTTGAACTCTTCAGCTTTTTGCCAATCCGATAGCCTTTTGGTGGCAAAGTTAAATCAAGTCAAGATGAGTATCGACTTTTCCCAGGGCAAACTCTCAGGCAGTGGAGCTGATTTTCTAATCAAAGAGGCCACTGACTCGCACTTTTTACTTTTAGGAGAAAACCATGGTATAGCGGAAGTCCCTGTTTTTACGATTGCACTGATGAGGGCTATGGCTCCCAAGGGTTATAAATATTATGCAACTGAAATCGGCCCAGAGACTGCACAGATACTTACAGAAAGACTTAAAACGACAGATGTAGATCAAGTTTTCAGTGAATCCTTCAAAAAACACCCTTGGAGTATACCTTTCTTGGCTTGGCAAGATGAGACCGCTATTGTTGCAGAACTCAAAAGACAAACTGGTTTGTCTCATAACAATTTATGGGGGCTCGATCAGGAGTTCATTATCTCTGCACGAATGCTGCTTAATAAGTTGATTAAAATAGCTCCTAATAATGAGGCCAAAACAGTCGCTGAGTCCTACTACGAAAAAGCCTTGTCAGGATTTGATAAGGCAGTTGAAACCAAAGTGCCATTGGTCTTTATGTCTTCAGCCACAGCTGATGACTATAACAAATTGAGAACAGCCTTTAAGGGTTCAGAAGAGGCTCTCAAAATCATTAACGAAATGCAGGAATCTCAGGAGGTTTATGATAAGCTGATGGTCAAGAGAGTTGGCTTCGAGTCTAATCAGCAGAGAGCAAATATGATGAAGAGAAATTTCATGCATTATTATGATCAAGCGGAAAAACAAGAGCCTTCACCCAGAGTGATTGTAAAACTGGGGGCTAACCATACTTATAAAGGTTACAACTCTTTGGGCGCTATGGATATTGGGAATTTTGTGCATGAGTTTGCTGCCTCTAAAAGGCAGAACTCCTTTCATGTATACATCGGGGCTCACAAGGGGCACCTTAATTCTTATAATCTTTTAAGTAAGAGTACTGATGACAAGAATAAGGCATTTGACGAATCGGGTGATGATAGATCTGGTGCTTTTTACGAGGCAGCTAATGGAGAAGCTACCCTTTTTGATTTACGACCATTGCGTGAAATGATTTTCTATAAACAGGTTAAGAATCTACATCCGAATTTTGTAAAGCTGGTATTTAGCTATGATGCATTTCTGGTGATTCCAGAAGCCACGCCTTCCAAACTCTATGATTAGTTAGAAGCACTTTGTTACTGATGGTCACCGTTATTCTTCACTCCAATATCATTCTTAATTGTGTAGATTAAAGGCATGAAGCTTCAATTTTTGAGTAAAGGGCATGTGCCTATTTGGGTGAAGTTTGTTTTGCCTTTGACGCTCATGTTTTTGCTTTGGTTATCAGCCAATATGGCCAGTTTATATCGTGAGCCTCCAGGGTTTTCTGGTTATGTATTTTTCTGGTTCTTGACAGTATTAAGCCTCCTTTGGTCGATTGTGGCTCTCATTAGTCGTCAATTAGATATCAATGTACCATGGCATGAGAATGTTAGAAAACGGGTAATTACCCAAGTCATCCTTGTGACCATTATAGGAGTTGTCTTATTCGATCTGGCTTTTATAGTATTGAATTGGATGGAAAACCAATGGTTCAATAAAAACAATCCTTTGGCTTACGTACACCTAGTTTCATCGACACTTATGGGATTGATATTGATTTCGCTAATCAATTCACTTCAGGTGGCTTTCGAGCTTAATCATTACAGGCAATCTGCCCAAATTCAATCGGAGAGATTGCAAGTAGAGAACGTCCAATCGCAACTCGAAAACCTGAAGCAACAAATTGACCCTCACTTTCTTTTTAACAATTTTAGCACGCTTTATAGCCTTATTCATGAAGACCAAGCCAAGGCAGGACAATATCTTCTAAGACTCTCTGAGGTATATAGAGGAGTCTTGAGTACTACTCAAAAAGAGATGATATCCTTGGCAGACGAACTAAACTTGCTCGATCCTTACATAGACCTGTTGATAATGCGGTATGGTGCATCTTTGAAAATCGAGAAGAAAATCGAGGAAGTGGAGTTGAATAATTTCATACCTACAATGGCCCTCCAAATGCTAGTAGAGAATGCCATTAAGCATAACGTCATCGATCATAATTCACCACTAGAATTGGAGGTGACTGTTTCCCAAGGGGTGGCAACTGTGAGTAACAGAATTAGGCGAAAGAATATCCGGCCAGATGGTGAGAATATTGGCCTTAGCAACCTGTCTAGACGCTCCGTTTTACTGACTGGTAAGGATATCAACATTTCTCAGAACCATGGTACCTTCTCCGTTAGTATACCATTGAAGGCCAACAATAACAATTGAAACTTATGGAAGTTCTTATCATTGAGGATGAACAGGCTACAAGTCGTCAGATTGTGAGACATCTGGAATCTTATGGTAGTAAGCTTCAGATATTACAGCCATTGACAAGTGTTAGTGAAACAATCGCCTGGCTTAGCAATAACCCTGAACCGGACTTGATTTTCAGCGATGTTGAATTAGGGGATGGGTTATGTTTTGAAATTTTCAGTGAGTTGCCATTAAATGTTCCCATAGTCTTTCTAACCGCCTATGACAGGTACATGCTGAAAGCCTTTGAAGTAAACAGCATTGACTACATATTGAAACCTGCAAGTGAAGAGCGGATGCATCAGGCAGTGGATAAGTACTTTAAAAGACACGTTTCATCGAATTACGAATTCGAGTTACATCAATTACTTAAAGAACTGAAGCTCAAAGAACTGAATTATAAGCAGCGGTTTCTGGTCAAGAAAGGAGCTAAAACGGTTGTGATCAGAATATTTGAAATTGCCTACTTTGAGAAAGATGAGGTGGTTTTTTTGGTAACCAGAAACTCTGGGAAATTTGTCGTGAATCATTCATTGGAAGAATTGATTTCCATTTTAGACCCTAAGCTGTTCTTCAGAGTTAACCGTCAATGCATAGTGCATGTGGACTGTATCAAAGAAATGAAACCAGCTATCAATAATCTAAAAATTGCCCTCGAAGGATTCCTCAATTTGGAAATTATTGTAAGTCAAAGAAATGTACCTGCATTTAGAAAATGGCTGGAACTCTAAAGGTATTTTGAGTGCAAACTCGATAAGTGCCTGTACCCAATGTGTTGGTCATTCATTATCAAAATGATGGAGTCGTTGAACTCATAATGTCCTGAATACAAGCCAACAAACCGAGCCGAGATACTTTCTCGCTTATGTCTAAATACAGTGTTTTGTCTACATCTTGTCTATGTAGGCCTCCGGTTTTAGTCATTGTAAATCAGTAGTTTAGCGTAAACACACACTTTAACTTTTGAAGCATGAGGAACATTATCTTCACTATTGCTACTTCAGCAAGTCTGCTTGTTTTGGTTAATCAGCCTATGCAAGCTCAGATTGAACAAGATCAATGGATGATTGGAGCGGTCAGCAACATTTCAGTTCGCTCCACGAGTCGAGATAATTCTAGTGATCAGAAGAGTCTAAATTTGACTATCAAATTTGGGTACTTCTTCCAGAAGAATTTGGCTGCGGGTCTTGACATTGGCGTGACTCATCTGGAGGTAGGTGGCAGTTCTTCTACAGATTTCAATATCGGTCCCTTTGCTAGGTATTATTTTAAAGATCGATTCTTTGCCGGAATGGGCTATTCCTTAGTCTTTTTCAATCAAGAAGCAGATGCTACCAGTCTCACTGACACTGGTGGCTCATTTTCGATGGAAATAGGTTCTCCTATATGGGTGTTGATAGAGAGTCTTTCCATTGAACCAACGCTGCGTTACAATATTGGAGCTGGCGACTTATTGAAAGGCACAAATAGTCTTTCTCTAAATATTGGTTTTGTGCTTTATTTCTAATGATTGATATAGGAGTAAATCCTGAAAACGTGGAGTTACTTTCTTTTAAGGTAGCGCAGTCCCAGGTATAGCCCGCCTAGTGCTAAATAAAAAGCTCCAAACCATGCGAAAGTAGAATCGGGCTTTTCACTGACTAGGAAGTCATATGCTAATGTGATGAAGTAAGGAATACTTGTAAGGATGAAAAGTGGAACTGCCAGTTTGTGTGCTGGCTGTGCTTCTACATTTTGAAATTTTTCTTCCACAGTGTTTAATTGAACTCGCTTGATGAACGCTTAGAGTTCCCATTAGGTTGATTCATTTTTATGAACGGTAATAAAAAAGCCCTAACCATTTCTGATTAGGGCTTTCAAAATCATTACTAGTGGATTAGTTCCCGTCTTTTTTGAACTTGTCGAAACGTGAATCTCGCTTATTCTTAGGAGGGAAAACATTATTTTCCATATCTACATCGGCTAGCTGTTTGAATGGGTCAAATACTACGCTGTCTACTTCCTTGTCTTTGACAAACAGTTTTGTAACCTGCTTTTCATTCCTTCTCCAGATTTCAGCAGGTATTCTTTCAATCTCTTTGCTACCATCTTTATAGGTCCATTCAATCACCAGTGGCGTAATAAGGCCTCCATTGTTTTTAAAGGTCATCTGGTAAACGTTCTTACCGGCAAAGCGCTCTCTGATTCCATCGTTATCTACTTCACTGCGGTATTCACTTCCAACGTTGCTATCCGTAAGTTTGAATTCTTGCGGCTGTCCGTAGAAAGGATTTCCATCATTCTCGCCAGCATTTGCACCAAGATTACCACTTTGAGCATTCACGGTTCCTTCAATGCTTTTCTGTTCTCCGGCAACCTTGAACCATTTTACATCTGCAACTTCTACGTCAACATTGTCAGTAGTGTAGAACCATCCTTTCCAGAACCAGTCTAAATCAACAGCTGACGCATCTTCCATTGTACGGAAGAAGTCGGCAGGTTTAGGGTGCTTGAATGCCCATCTACGTGCATATTCTTTAAAGGCCTGATCAAATAATTCTGGACCCATTACTTGCTCTCTTAAAACAACCAATGCCGCTGATGGCTTGGAATATGCCTCAGGTCCAAGTTGCAAAGACTGTTCAGGGTTTGTCATAATCGGTCTCATAAAATCCTTACTGCCTTTCATGTAAGGAACAATCGCCTCAGGCGAGTTCGAATTGTAAGGCAAGTCAGGATAGTATTTTTTCATGGTCAAATACTCAAGGAATGAATCGAGTCCTTCATCCATCCAAGCCCACTGACGCTCATCAGAGTTGATAATCATTGGGAAGAAGTTGTGTCCAACCTCATGTACAATCACATAAACCATTCTGGTTTTAATAAAGTCGTCATAAGTACCGTCAGGTCTAGGTCTTCCAAAATTGAAACAGATCATAGGGTACTCCATGCCGATACTTGCTGCATGAACTGAAATGGCTACTGGGTATGGATAGTCGATGGTCATTTCGGAGTAGTTGACCAATGTGTTTACCACAGCCTTAGTTGACTCTCTTTCCCAAAGTGGATTACCTTCTTTAGGATAGTAAGACATGGCTAATGGCGTGTTGTCACCTACTTTGACGGCTTGAGCATCCCAGATGAATTTTCTGGAAGATGCAAAAGCAAAGTCTCTAACATTCTCGGCATGATAAACCCATGTAGATTTTCCGCTGGCTTTTTTCTTTTCCTTAGCCTCGGCTTCTTTCTGGGTAACTATTATGACAGGCTTGTCGAATGATTTCTTGGCTTGTTCGAAGCGTCTTGCTTCTTGCCTTGTTAAAACATCGCTAGGGTTTTGTAGCATTCCTGTTGAGCCAACAATATGGTCCTTTGGGACAGTGATTTCTACCTCGTAATCTCCAAAAGTAAGTGCGAACTCACCTGAACCCATGAATTGCTTATTCTGCCATCCGTTGAAGTCATCGTAGACAGCCATTCTTGGGTAGAACTGAGCAATGGTATATAAGTAGTTACCATCCTCTTTGAAGTATTCGTATCCTGATCGTCCACCAATGACTGCACGATCATTTACATTGTACCACCAGTCAATATTGAAACTAAAACTACTACCACTTGCCAATGGCTCCGGAAGTGTAATTTTCATCATAGTTCGGTTAACCAGGTATTGAAGGTCATTGCCATTAGCGTCTTTAACAGCCATTAATTTGAAACCGCCATCAAAGCCAGTATCACCCAAGGCACGCTGTGCTTGAACAGTTCCTACTTGACTTACTGTTGCTGGCAGACGGGAGGTTCCGGCTTGGCTTCCAAAGCTGTTTTGTTCTCTAACGTTTTGGTCGAGCTGAATCCAAAGATATCGCAGCTCCGAAGGAGAATTATTGTGGTACGTAACCACTTCAGATCCCGTAATTCTCTGATTTTCATCATCAAGCTCTACTTTGATTTTGTAATCAGCTTTTTGCTGCCAATAGGCTGGGCCAGGCTCTCCCGCACCCGTACGATATTGGTTCGGAGTCGGAAGCATGTTATCCATTTGCTCAAACTTTCCATTCCAGTTATTCTGACCAAAGGCCACGAAAGAAGAGAAGATGAGTACAAGGCTTAGTATCTTTTTCATGAGTATGTTAATTCAAATAGGTTTCCTAAATCTTTGAGGAGGACAATAATACTCATTTACATCGAAAAGAGTAAGCAGATATTGCCTTCAAAGAATATCAATTTGGTAACATGCTTGCCATAGAGATTCTTTAATTTGCAGTAAACCCAAAAGACATGAGATTCTCGCTATCACTTCTTTTCCTTTCCTTTTTCCTATGTGTTGAAGGTCAAGAGTTGGATATTCAAGGGCATAGAGGTTCACGAGGCCTGATGCCAGAGAATACTATTCCAGCTTTTATAAGGGCCATTGACGAAGGAGTAACCACGCTTGAATTGGACGTGGTTATTACCAAGGACAAAAAGGTGGTGGTATCTCATGAAGCATATATGTCCTCATCTATATGCTCAAAGCCGGATGGAACAGCTGTCACTGACAATGAGTCGAAGGAATTGAATATTTATCAAATGACTTATGAAAAAGTCAAGGCCTTTGATTGTGGTTCTCGAGGCAATCCACGTTTTTCTAAGCAACAAAAGATGGCAGTCGCAAAGCCCCTTTTATCGACACTGATCACTGAAGTAGAGGCCTATTTGGAAGAGAAAAACCTTCCCAAGGTGGTTTTTAATATTGAGATCAAGAGCTCTCCAAAAGGTGACGACCTCTACCATCCAAGTGTTGAAGAGTTTTCTCAACTGGTCTTTGACTTGTTGAACAATCGCTTGTCTAAGGATCGGTTCACCATACAGAGTTTTGATTTTCGGGTTTTGAAGTATTGGAATAAGGCATATCCGAATGTCAGGCTCGTGGCTTTAATCGAAAATAGGAGAGGTGTTGAGTCAAACCTGAAGGATCTAGGCTTTATTCCTGATGTCTATAGTCCGTATCACATTCTGTTGAACAAGGAGATGGTGGAGCTTTGTCATTCAAAAAATATGAAAGTCATTCCCTGGACCGTAAATGAACTCAGCGCGATGAAGAGACTTGCTCAGATGGGAGTGGATGGAATTATCACAGACTACCCTGATAGAGCTAAGGGTTTAGGGCATTAGAGGGGCGATCGATCATTAATTAGACCTAGATTTCTTTGTTGCTGAGAAGTCCTTATTTTTGGCTTTCCATTTTATAGATGCGCCTTCTAGAAGTAAAAGACAATCCCACAGAGAAAGAGTTCATTCAGATGGCCGCCCGGCTATACAAGAATGAAAAAAACTGGATTAGGCCGCTGGATAAGGATATCAAATCCGTTTTTGACCCCGAAAAGAATAAGAACTTTAAGAATGGTGAGGCTATCCGCTGGATACTGAAAGATGATAGTGATAAGACCATCGGTCGTATAGCGGCTTTTATCAATAATAAGACGGCCAATAGCTATGACCAACCTACTGGTGGGATGGGTTTTTTCGAATGTATCAATGACCAAAAAGCGGCCTTTATCTTGTTCGATGCATGTAAAGAATGGTTGGCCGAAAGAGGCATGGAAGCTATGGATGGGCCGATAAACTTTGGCGATCGGAATAACTGGTGGGGCTTGTTGGTAGATGGGTTTACAGAACCAAACTATCAAATGCCTTATAATTTCAAGTACTATCAAGACTTGATTGAGTCCTATGGCTTCGGTGTTTTCTTTAAGCAATATACTTATCAAAGGCCAATGGGGAGTGAGGTAGATTTTGCTCCTAGGTTTTACAAGAAAGCCGAAAGCACTCTAAATAACCCTGACTATGAATTCAGGCACATTACCAAAAAAGAGTATGCCAAAGGACACGAGTATTTTCATGAAGTCTATAACAAAGCATGGGCAGGGCATAGCGGTGTAAAGCCAATGAGTATGCAGCAGGCTAAGGCCACTTTTAAGATGCTTAAGCCAGTGGCAGATGTTCGGTTGATCTGGTTTGCTTTTTACAAAGGAGATCCTGTCGCTTTCTTCATTTCAATTCCTGAGCTGAACCAACTGTATAAGCACCTGAATGGAAAGTGGAACTTGCTTAGCAAGTTGAAGTTCTTGTACCTACTAAAAACAGGCACCTGTAAAAAGGGGCTTGGTATCGTGTTTGGAGTGGTTCCAGATCATCAAAAGAAAGGTGTTGAGGGAGGACTTGTCGTTTCCTATGTCAAAGAACTCGCATGGAAGAAAGGTTTTCAATACCACGATATTGAAATGAATTGGATTGGAGATTTCAATCCTAAGATGATGAGTGTAGTAGAGCAAATCGGAGGGAAAATTTTAAAAACACATATAACTTATAGAAAGCTCTTTGATGAGAGCAAAGTCTTTGAAAGAGCACCAATTATAACTTAATAGAGGAATGAGTAAGAAGTACGATGTATATGGCATAGGTAATGCCTTGGTAGACTTAGAATTTAAAGTCAATGATCAATTTCTATATGATCATAAAGTGCAAAAGGGGTTGATGACGCTAGTGGATGAGGATACTCAGTTTAGATTAATTGGTGCCATTGATAATGGCGATATGAATAGAAAATCTGGAGGATCAGCCGCTAATTCAGTCATTGCCGTAAGCCAATTTGGAGGTAACTCATTCTATTCATGCAAAGTTGCTAATGATGAGTATGGTGATTTCTATCTGAAGGATATGAATGATGCCGGTGTCGATACAAACCTTGATAAGAAGGAAAGAGAAGACGGTGTTACCGGCAAGTGTTTGGTAATGATCACTCCTGATGCTGACCGAACAATGAATACATTTCTTGGTGCCACGACCAATCTGTCGACCAATGAAATAGATGAATATGCATTAAAAGATTCTCAATACTTGTACCTAGAAGGCTACTTGACTACTTCGGTTACAGGTGTTGAAGCCATGAAGCTAGGGAAAAAACTGGCCGAGGACAATGGTGTGAAAACAGCAATTACGCTTTCAGATCCTAGTATTGTACAGTTCTTCAAGGAGAAATTTGTGGATGTCATCGGGGCTTCTGTCGATCTACTTTTCTGCAATGAAGATGAGGCCATGTCCTTTACTGGCAAAGACAACCTTGCCGAAGCGCGGGAAGCTATGAAAAGCGAGGCACACAGGTTTGTGATTACGCAAGGTAGCAATGGTGCTATGATCTGGGATGGCGATACCTTTATTGACATAGAGGCATATAAAGTGAAGGCTGTTGATACCAATGGAGCAGGCGACATGTTTGCAGGAGCCTTCCTCTATGGAATTACTAATGGTATGACATTTGCATCTGCAGGGAAGTTGGCTAGTATGGCAAGTTCTAAAGTTGTGTCACAGTTTGGACCTCGCTTAAAATGGCATGAGGTACAGGCAATTCTACATGACCTAAAATAGCAAGTAGCTTTTTGCCCACATATCCGTTTGATATTCCGTTAGCCATGTGATGAGTTAAACAATCTCATTGCACATATACTTTTGTACGAAATTTAAACCGTAAGCATACTATGATTAAGAAATTTAGTTTCCTTATGATGTTCTGTGTCGCTTTCTCGTTTGCATCGAGGGGTCAGAATATCAAATACGAAGAATTTGACCTAGACAACGGGTTGCATGTAATTCTTCATCAAGACAATTCAACACCCATAGTTACAGTTTCTGTACTCTATCATGTGGGATCTAAGAATGAGCCAGAAGGCCGTACAGGGTTTGCTCACTTCTTTGAGCACCTTATGTTCGAAGGTTCTCCCAATATTGGTCGTGGGGAATACTTTAAGATTATAGAAGCAGCGGGTGGTAGTCTTAATGCTAACACATCTCCTGATAGAACTTTCTATTTCCAGACTTTACCCTCCAACCAGTTGGAGTTGGGACTGTATATGGAGTCAGAAAGAATGCTACATGCGAAAATAGATTCTACTGGAATCGCTACGCAAAAAGAGGTCGTGAAGGAAGAGAAAAGACAAGGTGTTGATAACCAACCTTATGGTACTATCCTTGAGAAAATGCTGAAAAACGCATATGCTGGGACTAACTACGAATGGTCGCCTATTGGAAGTTTTGAAGACATCGATGCAGCTACCGATAAGGATTTCGTAGATTTTTATGAGATCTTCTACGTACCTAATAATGCAACTCTTTCCATTGCCGGTGATTTTGAAACTGAGGAAGCTAAGAAGCTTATTGAAGCTTATTTTGGTGAGATAAAGAGAGGGACCAAAACTATTCCGAGACCTTCCATTACTGCACCTAAATTAGACGGGAAAGTTGAGGAAACAGTTTTTGACAATGTTCAGTTGCCAGCTGTCATTCAAGGTTATAGAATGCCACCACAAGGAACCGAAGATTACTATGCATTGCAATTGGTTACTCAACTGCTTTCTGGAGGTCAAAGTTCAAGATTTCAGAAGGTACTGGTAGACGAAAAGAGAATGGCACTTGGGGTTCAGGTGGTACCACTGGCGCTTGAGAACGGTGGATTGTTTATCAACTTCGCGCTTCCTAATCAGGGATATGAAGTAGGTGACCTAGAAAAGGAAATGGATATTCTTATCGAAGAGATTAAGAATGATCTTGTTCCTGAAAGAGAGTTCCAAAAGCTGATGAATCAAATTGAGAATAACTTTATCTCAGGTTACGGTTCAGTTCAGTCAATTGCTGAGAGCTTAGCCAATTACCATGTGTACTTTGGCGATGCAGAGTTAATCAATACTGAGATTGAGCGCTATAGAAAGGTTTCTAGAGAAGACTTGATGAAAGTGGCAAAGAAGTATTTCGTGCCAGAGAATAAAGTAGTATTAACCTATAGACCTAAGTCTGAACAAGAAAAGCCAACAGAGGCGAAAATCAAGAAGGAAGGAGGAAACAACTAATGAAGAAATTTTTAACCCTCGCGCTAGTTTGCCTTGCATTTGGGGCAACCGCGCAGATCGATAGAACTAAACTTCCTGAGCCTGCACCTGCAAAGGAGCTTAAGCTAGGAGATTACGAAAAGTTCACCCTTAAAAATGGACTAACAGTAATCGTAGCAGAGAATCATAAACTACCAACTATTAGTTGGACACTTTCTCTTAATACTGGACCAGTTACCGAAGGTGATAAGGCTGGTTACTGGGGAATCTATGGTCAAGTGATGAGTGCTGGAACAACTTCTAAAACAAAAGAAGAGCTAAGTGAAGAGATTGACTTTATGGGCGCTTCAGTGTCGGCAAGTGCTAGTTCAGTATCTGCTTTCTCTCTATCTAAATACAAGGAGGATGTACTAGATATTATGTCAGACATTCTTTATAATCCTTCATTTCCGCAGGATGAATTTGACAGAGCTATAGAGCAAACGCTCACTGGTCTGAAACAAGCCAAAGACGATCCGAATGGTATCGCTTCAACTGTAAGAAGCATGTTGAATTACGGTAAAGATCACCCTTATGGGGAAGCGGCAACAGAAGAGACCGTCAATAACATCACAATTGATGACTTGAAAGCTCACTATGCCAACTTCTTTAAGCCAAACATAGCTTATCTAATTATCACTGGAGATATCACAAAGCGAGAAGCTCAAAAATTGGCTAAAAAGTATTTTGGCGATTGGAAAAAAGGTGATGTTCAGAAAGAGGAGTTTGTTACTCCAAAGTCGATAGAAGAGACTGTCATTTCATTTGTCGATAGGCCTTCTTCGGTGCAATCTGTAATTAGTATTTCTTATACGGTTGATAATAAGCCTGGTAATGCCGATGCAACTACTATCTCGGTTATGAATGAGATTCTTGGAGGTAGCGGGTCTGCCAGACTTTTCATGAATCTTAGGGAAGATAAAGGCTATACATATGGTGCGTATTCTAGTTTAGGAAGCAGCCGATATAGCGCTTCTTTCAATGCTTCTGCAAGTGTGAGAAATGAAGTGACTGATAGTGCTTTGACTGAGTTTATGAACGAGCTTAAAAGGATTAGAGAAGCTGAGGTGACTCAAGAAGAACTGGACTTAGCTGTCAATTCTATGAGGGGGTCATTTGCCAGAGGCCTAGAAAACAGAGGAACAGCTGCGCAGTACGCCTTAAGTATTGAGTTGAACAACCTGCCTGATGATTACTATGCAAACTATCTGAAGCGTTTGGAGGCAATTACAGTCCAAGACATTCAGAGAGTAGCTCAGAAATACATCAGACCTGACAATGCCAATGTGGTGATTGTAGGTAAAGGAGAGGAGGTCATTGAGTCACTAAGACCTTTTGCACTAATCAACTTTTATGATTCTGAAGGGAATCCTGCTGAAGACCCAACCAAAAAGGAGATTGCAGACATATCACCACGAACTATTCTTGACAAATACATAGAAGCGATAGGTGGTAGAGAAGCTATTGATGGAGTAAGCTCTGTAGTCAACAAGAGTTCGGCTTCACTCTCAATGGGCGGACAATCATTAACCATCGGAAGAGCGGTTTATCAACAAGGACCGGACAAGTTTGCAGATGTTCAAACAGTCCCAGTTCAGGGGGATATCTACCAAGTTTATAATTCAGGCGAGTCCTACATTGTAATGGGAGGGCAAAAGCAATCTCCTCCAGGTCCATTTGCAGACCTAATGAAATATCAGGGCACTCTTTTCGGAGAGAGATTCTATGAAGATATTGGATTCAAGCTTAGTTATAAGGGTACTTCCAAAGTGAATGGCAAGGAAGCTCACAGAATAGAGGTCAACCTTGGAAGTATGTCAATCAACGAGTACTATGATGTTGAATCAGGTTTGAAAATTAGAATTGAACTTGGACCTTCAGGAACTATTGACTTGACAGACTATAAAGAAGTGAATGGGGTGAAAATTCCACATGGGTTTGCTCAATCAGGCGGGCAGTTGCCTGTTACTCTTGAGTTTGCTTCAGAAGAGGTAGTCGTCAATGGAGAAATTGATCCTTCTATTTTTAATAAATAGATTTAGATACAGAATGAGGGAGGTCACTAGTTTTTCTAGTGGCCTTTTTTTATGTTTATTGACTATTAGGGGCTGGCGGCCCTGAAAAGGTAAGCTTACAAAGTCATAAAAATGTCGTTCCAAGACAGAAAGAGGCTTTGCTTAACTAAAGTTGTCGTTTTCAGGATTAATTTGTTTAATTTATGGAAACTGACTACGTATGAAAACTCCACTCACCCTGAAGCGAGCATTGACTTTCACCGTCTTGCTGCTTACAGTTTTTGTCTTGATATCTATGGATTTAGATACCAAGTCCATCAAAAGTCCCAAAGCTCAAAGTTCTTCTCCCAACAAAGTCATAGAGCCATCTATTATTAGCTCAACCGACAATAAAAAGGCCTATGATAGTGCTCAATATGTATTGAACGCATATCAAGACGCTATTGGTGGTGAACGATGGAAATCGATTAAGACAATGCATAAAACAGGGCTAGTTTCTATGAAGGCAGGTAGTTCAATGGCCCTGTCCTATGGTAAGGAAATGTATCAGGGGGTCGGAGGCTATCTTCTTGAGGAAATCAATGTCAACGATTCTAAGCTATCTCAAGTGATGCAAGACGGACAAGTCATGACGCTGGTCCGTAATAATATCTATCCACAATCAGGGCTAGAAGCCCTTTCCTTTAAAGAACACCTTTTACCAATTGGTAATCTTGATGAGATTAGTTCGCCAACTGCTCGATTTATGGGTAGGCATCTAGTGGAAGGAAAATGGGTTTATAAACTTTTCAGAGGCCAACAGCTAGGGCATGATATTTATGAATACTTTGAAGTCACTTCAAAATTGAAAGTGATGACCTCTCTTGGCAATGGCTGTCATGTCAAGTTTAAGAAGTACAAATCCATTGATGGGCTAAGAATACCAACACTGGTTGAAACATATTTCAAGGAATTCGAAAGACAGATTTCTTACGAAGTAGAGCAAATTGCTATGAATGTGACAATACCGACATCTCCTATAGATGCGAAGTCTGTGTCTATTGAGAGCGTAGTTTCAAATTAATCGTGAAACTTAGATTGGCGTGGTTCAATTAGTGGAATTGAGCCAACCTTGAAGCAAATCATGCTGATGATCACTCAGCGTATTGGATTTTGACAATTGATACACAGAGAAGTGTTCTTCTGTGCTCTGTTTAAGATCCACTTCAATTGATCTTTCAAAACGGTTGATTTGTAGTTTTAATGAATCAGGGTTTATGTCTCGAGATTCAAAGGGCTTTCCGTTGATCGACTCTATTCTATCACCAATACTTAATCCTTTCTGGGCTGGAGAATTCTCAGCTATGTCAGTGATGGTTTGTTCTGATAACTTGAAACCATAGACCCTTTCTTCAATCTTCGTTGATGAGGTCAGTTGGAAGTCCAAACCGAACTGAGGTGTCAATTTGGATAGATAATCCTCAAATGGCTGATTTCCTAATATGAGATCATCGAAGTAGGCATTCAGGGAGTCCTCGAAGATCGACTCCGCGGCATTCTTGTAGTCTTGGAAGGTATAACCCGATTGACTTCGACCATAAAGAGACCACATTAGTCTCATGACATCATCCAGTGACTTGCCATTGTTAAACTTGCTCCTGATCATCAAGTCAAGGATAAGAGCCGCCAAGGCACCTTCATTGTAGATCGATACTTTTCTTCCAGGGATGCCCTTCTCATAACCATCGAGCCAAAGGTCAAAGGAAGAATCAGCTACAGAAAGCCCTTTTCTACCTTCGTTTTCATAATGACGCTTGAGCATCTTGTTTAGATCTTCTAGATATTCATCAAGGCTGTATACTTTGGATCTCACCAAGAAAAGATCTCCATAATAAGTGGTGACACCCTCAGTGACAAAACCAGTCTTATGGTAATTCGCGTTTTGAAAATCATAAGGAGTCATTTCCACAGGACGAAGTCTAATCACATTCCATGTATGAAACAGCTCATGGGAACTTACACCAAGAAAATCTTTATACCTCGCTCTTTCTGCTAACTCGCCTGATGGGCCAATAGTGATAACCGTAGAGTTCCAGTGCTCCACACCATGGTAGTGTTTATAGGGAAGGCATTGGAAGAGGAAATGATATTCAGAACATGGGAACTCACCCATTACATCAATCTGAACTTCGGTGAAACGTTTGAAGTCATTAATTACTTCATTATCTGTTCTAGGCAGGCTCCCCTGTATCCATAAATTGAACAAATGTTCTCCTACTTTGTAGGATATTCTTCTGAGTGATCCGCTAGCAAATATTGGACTATCAACCAACCTGTAGTAATTAGGGGAGTAGAGCTGATGTCTTCCAGCCTTTTCCAGTCCAGACGTTATTTCGTAATGCTCAGGTAAGTCAAAACTGATTGTACTTGGTCGCTCAAGACTTGACTTAGTATAAATGCAACAATTAATGGGATTGATGTATAATTGCTCATCATCAAGCCATGAGTTACCCGCATCCATTTCAAATGCGTAGTATTCATAGATGAGGGTAACAACTCCTGGCTTGTTGGTTAACCGCCAAGAGCCCTTAGTAGACTTTTTTAGAGCAATTGGCTTGTCAGTTTCGTCAAAAGCATTGATCAAACGAATCCGCTTGGCGAAATTTTGGATCTGATAGCGTCCGGGTCTCCAATTGGGTAAGAATATTTCTGTATCCGGATTGTCGGCACGAAAAGTTGCTTTAATGATCAGGTAGTGAGTGTTAGGATTGCTAAAAGAGAAGTGATAGTCCATAGAGATAAACAGAATGGATTAAAGCTAAACAATTTCTAACACACGTTGGTAAAAAAGAAAAAGGTGTCTATCTTTGCATTCCTTTTTGAGAGAAAGATAAAGAAACGATGAAAAGAACATTTCAACCTTCGCAGAGAAAGAGAAAAAATAAGCACGGATTCAGATCTAGAATGGAGTCTGCTAATGGTAGAAGCGTACTCGCGAGACGTAGAGCCAAAGGAAGGCACAAGTTGACTGTTTCTGACGAAGGAAAGCACGGTAAATAATTCTGTGTACTAATGAGGTTTTGTTAACTTAAACCTCGTGTCCGGGTCAAATACAACGAATTTGAAATATACTTTCCCTAAGTCGGAAAGACTACATAGTAAAAAACTAATCAAGGAGCTTTTTGAGAAAGGCTCCTCTTTTTATTTATACCCCTTCAAAGTTATTTATCTACCGCAAGCAGAGATTGATTCTAACCAAGTTCTTATCTCGGTTTCCAAAAAGAAGTTCAAAAAGGCAGTCACTCGAAACTTAATTAAAAGGAAGGTCAAAGAAACTTACCGCTTGAATAAGCATCTTCTCACTGACGAATCTTCCACTTTGCCAAAATTATTGATTGGTTATATTTATACAGGAAACGACATTTTGCCTTATCAAACCATTGAGAGCAAACTAAAGAAATCGCTTCTCCGTTTGAAGAAGGAGTTAAACGACCTTTCGCATAAGGATCAATCATGAGGAAATTTAAGATTAGAAAAATTCAAGCTGCCATTCTTGGCCTATCCGTATTTTTGCTTTGGTCATTTACTGCTCCACAGAATGACAAGTACTTCGAGATATTGAAGAACCTTGACATTTTCGCAACCATGTATAAAGAGGTTAATGCCAACTATGTAGATGACATTAATCCGAATACAATTATGGAGGTTGGGATAGATGCCATGCTATCCACTTTAGATCCTTACACTGTCTATTATCCAGAAGATCAAATTGAAGATGTTAGAACAGAAAATACTGGTCAGTATGGAGGTATTGGGGCAATAGTGGGTGAGAAGTATGATAAACGAATCATGATAATTATGCCCAACGAGGGCTTTGCGGCAGAAAAGGCGGGATTGAAGAGAGGCGATGAAATCTTATCAATCAATGGGATTGATGTCAGACAAGATTATGACAAGGCCAGTCTGTATTTGCGAGGTCAGGCCTCTTCTAAATTGGCATTGAAGATTGAAAGGCCTGGTGAGGGAGAACTGGACATTGAAGTCGAACTGGAAACTATAGAATTACCAAACGTACCCTACTATGGTATGGTCAACGAGGATGTTGGTTTGATTAAACTTACAGGTTTTACAGATAATGCATCAAAAGAAGTTAAATCAGCACTGCGGCAATTGAAGAAAGACGGTGCGGAGAGGATTATCTTAGACCTAAGAGGTAATGGGGGTGGCCTGCTGAATGAGGCCGTCAACATTTCAAATATTTTCATTGATAAAGGGCAGTTGGTGGTGACAACAAAGGGCAAGCTTAAAGAAATGAATGCTACCTATAAGACTTTGAATACCGGTACCGACTTAGATATTCCATTGGCCGTACTCATTAATAGTTCGAGTGCGTCTGCCTCCGAAATCGTTGCAGGCACCATGCAAGACTACGATAGAGGAGTCATCATAGGTAGAAAGTCATTTGGTAAGGGCCTTGTTCAGCGTACAATGCCACTATCTTATAACTCTCAAATGAAGGTTACAATAGCTAAATACTATACGCCAAGCGGCAGATGTATTCAGGCTATTGATTATAGCAATAGAAATGAAGATGGAAGTGTGGGCAAGATTGCTGACTCTTTGCAAACTGCCTTTCAGACTAATAATGGAAGAGTCGTATTTGACGGAGGGGGTGTTGATCCTGACTTTGGTGTAAACAGAAATAAATTAGCCCCTATAACAATCTCACTTTTGAAGGCTGACCTTTTCTTTAGGTTTGGAAACGAGTACAATGGAGAAATGCCAGCAGGCCAAGTTGCTTCCGAGATCTCAATCAGTGATGAAGTGTTGAGTGAATTCAAGTTATGGCTGGCAGGTCAAACCTTGGATTACACATCTGACATTCAAGAAGAAATCGCCCAACTAAGAGAGAAAGCTTCAGAGTTGGGAGAACTTGAAAGAATTCAAAGTCAACTTGAAGGTTTGGAATCTGCGGTTGCCAATAACCTTGACAGTGATCTTGAAAATAGTAAAGAAGAAATTAGGCATTTCATAAAAGAAGAGTTTGCTGCAAGATTACTCTTGGAAAGAGGAATTATTGAAGCCTCTTTTGAAGTAGATGAAGATGTTAAAAAGGCCATTGAGATATTATCTGATCAAGCTCACTATACTCAAGTCCTAAGTGGTAACTAGCGCTGAATGACTGACTTCCTTTTGTTGTTCATCATGGGTCTTGCCGGGGGATTGCTAGCCGGATTAATTGGTATTGGAGGAGGTGTAATGTACATCTTGGTACTTCCGTATCTATTAATTGGGATGGGCTTTCCGGAACAAGAAATTGTCCAGTATACTATCGCCAATTCAATCTTCGGAACAATGTTCGCTGCCCTCTCGGGCAACATTGCCTTAATTAAAAGAGGAGAGTTCTACTGGAGAGAAGTAGCAGCAATTGGTGTGTTTGGTACTATCTCTTCTATAATGGTACTCCACTTTGTTGTTAATACTCCAAACTACGACAAGGAGCTATTTAACTATATAGTAATTGCCTTGATGATATTCATAGCAATTAGGACTCTTCAGCAGTCAAGTCGATCAAGTGGTGAAGGTGATCAAAAAAAAGTACCGATTATGAGTTTGGGGTTTATTGGGATTGGCGCAGGCTCTGTTTCGGCACTTTCTGGCCTAGGTGGTGGTACGGCTATTATCCCAATCTTAAACAGTGGACTTAAGATGTCGATGCATAAGGCAAAAGCGATATCTCTTGGCGTAATTTTTATCACTGCTTTCTCACTCTCAATTTTCAATTTATTGGAGAGTCCAATGATCAACTTTATGAATCAGAATACAGGATATATAGTTTGGCCTTTGGCTTTAATGATCTCGCTTGGTGTAGTGATTGGCTCGCCTTTAGGAGTAATTCTGGCTAGGCGACTGTCCAATAAGCTAATCAGTTATATCTTTGTGCTCTTTGTTCTGGTTGTGATAGCTGATAAGGCGCTTCAATTGATCTGATTTTGACCCTGTATTATGGCATTAATTCTTAGTATAGAAACTTCTACCACCGTATGCTCCGTGGCGTTGACAAGAGGGAAAGATGTTATAGCGACTCAAAAATTGTTTCTGGAGAAATCTCATTCAAACTTATTGACAGTAATTATTCAGGATTTAATCAAGGCATGTGGATTTGGGTTGATAGATTTTAATGCTATCGCGATTTCCGAAGGTCCTGGGTCTTATACGGGTCTAAGAATAGGAGTGTCAACGGCAAAAGGTCTGGCCTATTCATTAGAGAAACCACTCATAGCTGTCAGTACTTTGAAGGCCATGGCTCATGAAGTAAGTCAATATTATACTGAAGATTGTCTATTGGTGCCAATGTTGGATGCTAGAAGGATGGAAGTATATACTGCCACTTTTGGAGTTGATCTCGAAAGTATTGATGAAGTCAGAGCGTTAATTTTGGATGAAGAGTCTTTCAGAGAAACTCTTGCGAGTAAAAAGGTGTTGTTTCATGGTGATGGCGCTGCCAAATTTAAACCATTAGTTCAGGCGATAGATAATGCCAAGTTTATCGAGAATGTATCACCTTCTGCATGGGCCATTGGACAGTTGGCTTTTGAGAAATATCAAAAGGAACAATTTGAAGATGTGGCTTATTTCGAGCCATTCTATTTGAAGGAGTTTAAGGCAACTACGCCAAAGGCATTGTTATGAATGAAGAGATTGTAAATAGAGTTGCTAATAGTCCGATCGTTTCGATTGATCTGGAAGACTACTATCATAGTGGAGAAAGGGTTGTTTACGACATAGCGGATAACCTGTTCCAGAGAATGATTCTGAAGGAGAAGGATTTCCGTCAGTTTATAAAAGAACATGACTGGACTCGGTATAGTGGAAAGAATATCTCGATTGTTTGTTCTGAGGATGCCATTGTCCCGACATGGGCTTATATGCTGTTAATGACAAAGCTCGAAGGTGTCGCTAACATGGTGGTGATGGGTTCATTAGAAACCCTTGAGTATGCCATTTTCCAACAAGCACTTTCGAAAGTAGATATTGGTGAGTTGAAAGAGAGGCCCGTGGTAATTAAGGGTTGTGGAGATTTCCCCATTCCTGAATCTGCATATGTAGAAGTCACAAGGTTGTTGAAACCTCATGTAAAGAGTCTTATGTATGGTGAACCATGCAGTACAGTACCTCTATATAAGAAGTCTAGAACGCCTAAAAACTAGGCCCTCAATTAGTTAGAAAATTCTTTAAAAAATGTATGACTAAAGCTTGGTCAGAACCGATTAAGCTCAGTACATTTGCAACCCGTTTGAATGGAACGGAGACAAGTGTTGAGGTAGTTAAAAAAGAATTGAAAATAATTTTTATTTAGTTGTTTTCAATTCAAATATAATTTTTACCTTTGCAGCCGCTTCGGGGATGAGAGTTCTTGGGGTTATGAAAAGGGAGCATCAAAAGTGGTGTTTTTCTAGATTGGGAGAAGGGGTTTTAGGGCCTTTGATTTCAACGTTTACTGCGAGG
>NZ_JAGFMD010000016.1 GCF_017592825.1 Roseivirga sp. E12
GTTAACTACAAATTAATAAACCTATTATTCATAGACCATCACCACATTGCGAAATTATAAACTGTCAGCAACTGAAGTATCGCTAACTGGTTAAATAACCCAATACACCATCAATGATTACTTTCTGTTGCTCAACATCCATTTCTGTATGAATAGGAAATGAAATGACTCGTGAACACAAGTCTTCTGTAACTGGGAAATCACCATTTCGGTATCCAAAATAAGTATATGCCTTTTGCAAGTGATTTGGCACTGGATAATATATCATGGATGGAATGTTTCTATCAGATAGAAAAGTACTCAACTCATTCCTATCCACATCATCAGCCAGCTTTATGGTATACTGATGGAAAACATGGGTTGAGAAGTGTGATCTAAAAGGGGTTGTAATTTTATCAGATTGGGAAAAAGCTAGATCATATCTATCCGCTACAGTTCTACGAGCTTCACTATAACTATCCAAATACTTCAACTTAACCTTGAGTACTGCGGCCTGAAGAGAGTCTAACCTTGAATTCACTCCAATTGAATCATGATAATATCTTTTGCCCTGACCATGATTTACAATCATTCTAATCTTAGCAGCTAGTTTGTCATCATTAGTAAAAATGGCACCACCATCTCCATAACAGCCCAAGTTTTTAGCTGGAAAAAAGGAAGTAGCCCCAGCATCACCAATCGTGCCCGCCCTAGCTGTCTCTCCATTTGTAAATATGTAATTTGCACCAATAGCCTGTGCAGTATCCTCAAATACCAAAAGGTCATGACTTTGGGCAACAGTTATTAACCGCTCCATGTCCGCACATTGTCCGTAAAGATGTACAGGCACAATGGCAACGCTATTCTTAGTGATTTTAGTCTGGAGATCCTCAATATCAATATTAAAGGAATCAGGATATACTTCTACAAACACAGGTTTCAACCCCAGAAGAGCAATTACTTCTACTGTGGCCACATAGGTATAGGATGGAACAAGAATTTCTGCGTCTTTTGGAAAATCATGAGCCATCATGATTACCTGCAAGGCATCTGTACCATTAGCACAGGGAATCACGTGTTTCACCCCCAGGTAATCCTCTAGGTTAGATTGAAATTCCCTAACTAAAGGCCCATTTATAAAGGCTGCAGAGTCTAGTACCCTATCAAATTCTATTCTAATTTCTTCCTTTATCTTGGCGTATTGACCTATCAGGTCAACCATTTGTATTTTCTCCATTCTATTACCTTGAAGTCTATATGATTTCGAATACTGTTAGATTATACTTTATAAAACTCTCTGTACCATTCCGTAAACTTCTTAATACCATATTCCAGAGAGGTAGATGGTTTGTAATCCAAGTTTTGAATTAAATCTTCAACATTGGCGTATGTAGAAGAAACATCACCTGGTTGCATGGGCATAAAATTCTTCTTAGCCTCTTTTCCCAAATACCTTTCTATTGTGGAAATGAAGTCCATGAGTTTGACCGGGGCATTGTTCCCTATATTATAAATTGTATATGGCGCTTTCGATGTGGCCGGGTCTGGTTCTCTTCCTGTCCAAGATTGGTTACCTTCCGGAGGGTTATCATTTACCCTTGTTACTCCTTCAACAATGTCATCGATGTAAGTAAAATCTCTCGACATTTCTCCATTGTTAAAGATATTTATGGCCTCATTCTTTAAAATACCCTCTGTAAATAAGAAAAGGGCCATATCAGGTCTCCCCCATGGGCCATATACTGTGAAGAACCTCAACCCCGTGGTGGGTAGTCCAAACAAATGGCTATAGGTATGTGCCATCAATTCATTGCTTTTCTTACTTGCGGCATACAAACTAATTGGGTGGTCTACATTATGATGTGTTGAAAAAGGCATGGTTTCATTCAATCCATATACGGACGAACTGCTAGCATATGACAGGTGTTTAATGTCATTATGTCGGCAAGCCTCTAAGAGGTTTACAAACCCTATGATGTTACTATCAATATAGGCTCTAGGATTCTCTAGACTATACCTGACTCCCGCCTGTGCAGCAAGGTTTACAACTTTGTCAAACTTTTCATCTTCGAAGAGCTTATTGAGGTTTTCGGAATCTTCTAGTTGAAGTTTAACAAAACGGTATTTTGGGTAATATTCACTTTGAACTAGTTTATTATATTCAATTGAGTCCTTAAGAATTCCAGTTTCCGATAAACGTCCATATTTGACACGTAGATCATAATAATCATTGATACTATCAAGGCCAACAACCTCATCTCCACGGTTCAAAAGTTTCTTAGCTAAGTGAAAGCCTATAAATCCAGCAGTACCCGTAATTAATATCTTTGCCATTATAATCTTGCCGTTATCTTATTTTTTGGTAAAACAGATTTGACGTCATAAATAACCGTCCCTTCCCTAGCTTCATCAACCAACCCTGATTTAAATTGATCGTGGGCCACTGCCAGCACGACACCGTCATAATCACTCATGTCTACTTCCGAAATGAGGTCAACATCGTATTCATGAGTAACTTCGGTTGGATTAGCCCAAGGGTCGTAGACATCAACATCAACATCGAATTCTCTCAATTCTTGAATGATATCTATTACTCTGGAATTCCTAATATCAGGACAATTCTCTTTAAAGGTAATACCCAGAACCAAAACTTTGGAGTTGTTAACAACTTTGCCCTTTTTCATCAGTAACTTAACAACTTGGCTAGCCACATATGGGCCAATAGAATTATTTAACCTCCTTCCAGCAAGTAATATTTGAGGGTAATAACCTACTTTTTGTGCTTTCTGAGCCAAATAATAAGGGTCCACTCCTATACAGTGTCCTCCAACAAGACCAGGTCTGAACGGAAGAAAGTTCCATTTAGTACCTGCGGCTTCTAGTACATCCACTGTATCAATATCCATCTTGTTAAAGATCATTGCCAGCTCATTGACAAACGCTATGTTAATATCTCTCTGAGAATTCTCTATTACTTTTGCAGCTTCGGCAACTTTTATGCTAGCCGCTTTGTATGTTCCAGCAGTAATAACAGTCTTATAAAGTTGGTCCACCCTTTCAGCTATTTCAGCTGTTGAACCAGAGGTGACTTTTAAAATCTTAGTAACTGTATGTTCTTTATCGCCAGGATTAATCCTTTCTGGAGAATAACCACAGTAAAAGCCTTCATTGTATTTTAAGCCACACCTTTGCTCCAGAATGGGAACACATTCCTCCTCCGTTGCTCCAGGGTAAACTGTAGATTCATATATTACAATATCCTCTTTATTCAATACGCCACCAACAGTCTCAGATGCTCTTATCAATGGGGTTAAATCAGGGTTTTGGTCGTCATCTATGGGAGTGGGGACAGTTACTATATATATATTACATCCTGAAATTTCTGAAAGCTCACTCGAATTAAATAAGCCCTTATCAGAATCTTTATCCCCTAAAACAGATTTTAGTAACTCATCTTCAATCTCTAAAGTACTGTCATGACCATCATTCAGCTCCTTAATTCTTGACTCATTGATGTCAAAGCCGACAACCTTATATTTTTCTGCAAAAGCCACAGCTAGTGGCAGTCCTACATAGCCTAAGCCTATAACTGCAATTTTATCTTGATTCATGTTTAATAATTATGCTGAGCGAAAGTAAAAATTTAATAAATTTTATTCGTGGTGTTTAGAAGCCTTTCATTTTGAATTGCTATAAAATTCCCAATTTCTTATTTATAGTCTACTGATCATTTTAAGGTAAAGTACGGAATACCAGGCCCAAGAAAGTTCACTCTAAAAATATTACTAATTGATAGATTAAGGCTAATTAGAAAGACAAATGATTTTCATAACTGCCTCAACTATTTAGTCAAACTAACTGGCACTTTATAGTATTGGATCCGAACTCTTGAAGTACAGCGTCATTCTTTTCTATTTCTAATAAGTTTAGCCGGTACCCCTCCCACTACCGTATAAGCTCGAACATCTTTGGTTACTACGCTGCCACTAGCCACGATGGCGCCTTGGCCAATAGTTACTCCGGCCAGAATAATGCAGTTAGCACCAATCCACACATCGTTCTTAATAACAATTGGTTTGCCCTCATGCCCGCTATAGAAAACCTTATCTCCATCTATTGGAATTTTGTGTTTTGAAGATAGAATTTGAGTACCATAGCCTATCAAAGTACGTGCTCCAATCTTTACTCCTCCTCTTGTCGTAATCAAAACTCTCCAAGCAAGATCTACATTATCTCCTAGCTCTATATTCTTAGCAGGACTGATTTTTACTCCTGGATAAAAAGTAACGAATCTCCCCACTTTAGACCCATGCAGTACTATAAAGAGTTTCTTAAATGGATTAAACAGAAGTTTATGTCTTGGCAGAGAAAACACTACAAAACTGACCGTTTCATATGAAGCGATCACAAAATCTCTAAGGAGTTGCTTAAGAGTCACAGACAATTTGATTAATAAATTCTAATTCAAGTTTCGTTTTATCTTCAATAGAGGGGTAAGATGTTACTATTTCATTGGCTAGTGCTATATAACTACAGATCAATTCCTCATTTTGAATCACTTGTTGTAGGCCACTTACTATGTCATTTGGGCTATCTCGATCGACATAGAAAGCGGCTTTCTTACAAATCTCTCTAGCCCAATCATGATCGGTAATGAAAAGAGGCACACCGTAGGTCCATGCCTCAATGATATTATTACTAAAACTCTCCAGTTTGCTAAGCAGCATTACCGAATTGGCCTTTAAATATAACTCCGAAACTTCTTCAGGTGGCACCTGACCTATAAGTGAGATCATCGAACTAACACCTAAGTTATCCATTTCTTCTTTAAACATCTCACTGTCAGGTGAACCATCAATTGCTACAGTGAGGGTAAAATGCACATTAAGCTGTCTGGCTTTCGCCTCCGCGGCTATTTTGGGAACAAGGTGAATGTTTTTATTTCTCTGCCAACCACATAGCATTAATACATTCCAAGAAGCCTCTTCTGAAATATTTAGTGCCCGAAATGACTTAACTTTAGTCTTATATATGGAAGGAGGAATATAGGTTGTTCGCTGTGACGGATAAGACCATAATTTATGCGCTCTTTTCTCCATCGCTGGGTTTTCAAAAATTAGCGCTGTGGCTTTTTTCAAGACAAAAGAACGGTAGACATCAACCAGGCTCTTTTTCAACCGAGCAAGTCCTTTGTATTCAACCCAAAAGTTAATTTCTGGGAAAAAAAGATTTGAATAAGCAACACCAGAAATTTGTTTAAACTCTTTCCCAAAAAGACTATAACCAAAAACAGTGTAAATAGCATCGGTTTCAATACGTCTCAACAGCCTTCTCCCCCAAAAAAGCTCAAAACTCAATCGTTTGAGCAAACCTGTAGGTACAACAGAATAATTCATTACACCGTGTTTCTTGAGCTCACTTTCTAGTACTGATCCATTGTTCACAAGAAAGTGAACTTTATGACCAAAAAAGTCATTCTCGACCATACTCAATATGAAGTTAAGCCCCACTCTCTGGCCTCCACCAGCCTTCAGTGGAATTAGGTTGACAACTAGCTTCATGACAAGATGGTCTTGACCATTTTGAGGTTGTCAGCTTTAATAGTCATCAGACGCTCCTGAACCTGGTCAAAATCCCGTGTTCCTGACAAGATTTCATCAATCTTCGTTTTCAAATTGAAGTAGTTTATATCATTACCTTCTAAAACCAAATCATTAATCTCTAATCCACTAAACACACCCCTCGACTTGGTCCCATGATACGAAATATTAATTGCAGGTGTACCGGCCACTGTCGCAAAAATAGTCGAATGCAGTCGTGTACCAACCATTAGGCTCAGCTGTCCATACAAATCCAGCAATTCATTGGCATCATAATCATTGTTTAACACTAACACATTTTCTTTAGTGGAAGTGTCTAACAGATCATAAACCTCTTTCCCTTTTTGAAAATCATCATCAATGGTAACATGAGGAACAATGACCACCTTTTTACCAAGCTCTTTGACCAAATACTCCATAGACTTCTTTAAAGTGTCTGAATAGTTATCGTCTATAACCTTATCAGAAAATCTCTTTATAGTAAAGCCAACATATCCTTCATAAGGCTTTGGCATTTCGATATTTCCAAGCTGAAGGCTGAAGGCCATATCGTTTCCAATAACAAAATTCTGTCCTTTTTGAATATATGGATAAGCCTCAAGGCAAGTTGTTTCTCGTATGACTACGTGATTACATTTATTCAATAGTCTATTAGTGAATTTACGACAGTAATTACCATACAGAGGTCCTAAAGACTGCCCCAATATACTCACTTCTTTACCTGCTTTGAAACACAACCAGAATGTCGACATAAGCCGGAAAAACCTCATTTGATTAATCAGGCCGCGTTCATTGCATATAAAACTGCCCCCTTTACTAATTACCAAATCCGCTTCTTCAATAATCCGGAATGACTCAGCACCGGATTTACCCAACAGCAGCTTTGGTGCCACCCTGAATAGTCCCGAATAAATTGATATCATCTTTGGAACGTCTTTTAATACCTTCCAAGCTAATCCGATTTTCCCCTTATTAGAAAAGACTCTACCTAGAACTGAAGGGTAAACTGTCTTTACATGACTCTTCAACAAGTGATGATCTGTAGAAAACTTAGGGTCGTTGATTTCAAAAGTAGAAATTGCATTTATTTCAAGATCCGGTTTGACCTCAGTTAGGGCATTGATCGTACCAAGAATGATACCCAAGTCTCCTTTGTTAAAATCAGAATAGCAATGGATTAGTGCTACTTTCATACAGTGTTATCTCGATTCAGTTCAAAAATAATGTAGCCCCAAACACCAAAAAAGGCGGGACTTGAAAAGGCCTGTACAAACACCATAGATGTTAGTACAAGAGAAAAGATAGCCAAAGCCTTCTTTCTCTTTTGTCGGATTAAATGCTTTAGTGTACCCACAATGAAAACTAAAAACAAAAGAAAAGACACTATTCCACCTTCCATCAGGATTTTTAAATAGTAGCTTTCAGAAGTTATCAGCCTTATCCCTTCTTGATTAGGTGCGGTACATCCTACACCATTTCCCGTAAACAACTTTAGCCGCGCTAAGTTTTCTGTATAGACATTCAAACGGTCCTGATTACTTTTGTCCTTTCCTAGAGAATTGAAATTCGAAATCCACCCTAGAGAACGATCAATAGAGGGAATTCCTGTCAGTTCTTGATTACTTAAGTTAGGAGGAAAAAGAACGAGAATAACAAGGAATAAACCCGAACCAAAAAGAGCAAGTCTACCAGCGATGGTCTTGTTTGATAAAAGTTTGAACAATACGTAGAGCATAAAAAGTACGGTAGAGCTTTTGTTACCAGAAAGCAGTGATGCTCCGAACAGAGTCAATACGACAAGGAAGGGAATGACTTTAGACCTAAATGTATTTCTGTTTTCTATTGTTATTACAGCATAAATAATGCTAAAAAGGCCAAAAACCTGACCACTATTAAGGACGGAGTATGTCCTTAAACCAATGCTTCCGTTCTCAACAACAGCAATCCACTTCTTTGACTCTGGAAGCCAACCGTACAAATCCGTGCTACCAAAAAACTGGACATAACCCAGAATACCAACAAACCAGGCCATCCAGATTTGCCATCTCATGAACTTTTCTAGATCAACCTCTTTCAAAAATGAACTGAAGAAGATGTAGAATGTAGGAATCCAAAGCAGAGACACCATAGATTTTATCCCGAGGCTCAAACCAGGGCTGCTTCCTGTAAACACTTGTATTGTAAAAAGTGCAACAACAAAGGTAGTATACAGTATAAAGAACAGTGATACGTTATTTATCCGAGTTTTGCCATAAAAGAAAGAGGTTATTGCCAAGTATGAACCGATAAGCCCGACAGCTAGATAGTAGAGATTAGGGAAAAATCGACTCAAGGGTACATTAAATATAATTAATGCCGTGAGTCCATTTAAAACCAATAAATGGGGATTCAACCTAATGCTAGTTTTCATCCATTGCAATGTTCACAATAGTGTCAAGGCTTTCATCCAGCGATTGAGCCGGTATAAGCCAGTCGCAAATCGACTGAGTATACAAATTTTCCAACCCTTGAGAATTGTTGAGGTATCTGGCTATGTACTCAACAACATTTGAGCCTGGCGGTACTTGAAGTGTGCTTCGTCCAGAGATCAAATACTTATTTATATGATGATTAGAGTAAAAAAGCTGAGAGTCTTGATAACCATCCGTCTCCCTTAAATCCAATTGTAGAACAGGAATTCCAGCTACAGCCGCATCCAGTCCAAAAGTTGTAAAACAGTTTATAACCAGTTTTGCAGGCAATACCTGACTAAATCTCTTAGCATTGTAGTCATCGTTCAAATAGTAATCAGCCGGATCCTGGGCCGCGTCTGTCATGTGGCCTTGTGATACATGGGAATATCTCTTAAGAAATTCATCAAATTCTCTAATATCTCCATGAGGCCTCGGTTTGATAAGTAAATCCCAACCTGCCTTTTCCGTGGCCTTACACAAGTCGGCTATGAGTCTTCTTTCAATTTCAACTATCTGAGGAACACTGAAAACTCGTGTACTAGCAACCGCATATACACAAAGTGGCTTATCTCGTTCATCATTTCTTTTAGCCCAGACATTTTGTTTTTTAATGGTTTCAATCGCATACCTGAGCTTCAAGGGATATACGGCTTCAACATTTTCATCGTATTGATTCTGAATCCAGTCTTCTTTAAGCTCATTGTTCCAGACGATGACCTTATCACTTTTATACCCATTGGGTACTTTTACAGGATGGTCCCAGCTTTCCATCAAAGTGACCACCCTCATGTCTTTAGCACAAATTAACTCAGGGCTGGCGTTCAAGCTTCCTACCATGACAGTCTTCGTTCGGAAAGGATTGCTGGAGATAAGACCAGTACAGAAATGAAGTAGGGAGTTAATTCTTTTGTTCGCCACTTTTGGGCTGAACTTAGAAATGGCATAGAGAAACTTCTTTTTTCCATGGGCTTTGACAGTAACCTGATTAATGCGCTTTGCATATTGAAATGAATAGTCACGTCTGGTAAATAATATCCCAAGTGTACGATGTAAAGCCTGATGAATTCTGTAACTCTTCTTTATTGCCGGTAAGTCTACAAATTCAATTCCCTTGAGGTCTTTCGATTGCTCGGTAATAAATTGTCTGATTTCAGCATTGCAAGCCAAATGAACCTTAACTCCTCTTTTTACAAATTGTCCGATCACCAGCTCGAATAAATAATAGTAGATACGAAAATCTATTACAATCGTGATTTCCTTATTTTCCTTCATGCAATAGTTTGAATTGAAAGTAATAGAGTCTTAACAAAAAAATTGCTACAGCACTTATCAAAGTAGCAAGGGCAATACCAAATATGGAATAGTTCACTACCAATAAAATTGTAAAAGCCAATTTAATAAGGCCTCCCGACAAACCGATTTTTCCAGTCACTTCAGGTCGGCCGATACCCGTGAAGAAAACCTGAAATGTCGAGGAAGAACCGATGAAAAATGCGGCCAAAAGTAAGAGCGTATAAGCTTCTATAGATGCCGCGAACTCCGCCCCATATATTAACGGTATTAAATAAGGACCTACAAATATGCCCACAACTACAACCACACCCATTATCAACAACATGTATTTAAACACCTTGTTGTTTAAAGATCTGGACTGCTTCGTTCCTTTCTCACTAAAAGTACCTAGAAGCAGCCCGTTAATAGATAATGGTAGGCTCATAAGCGCCTGGTAGAAAAACTTTGCCACAGAATAGTATCCAAGAGTTTCCAAATCGATATATGTAGCTATAACGAAATAATCTATCCTCGAAAATAATGCGTTCCCTACTGTAGCAATATGGCTCTTCAAACCAAAAAAAAAGAACGGCTTCCATCTTACCTTAGGAGGGCCATTTTGATTCTTTAAGTCTACCAGTTTCAGTACGTAGAAGCAGGATACGGCAAAATCTGTGATCAACAAGGAAATAAGGGGAGCATAAATTGACTCAAAAATAAATTCGGACAATAGTATTGTCAATATCAACGAGCCTAGGGAAGTTGCGATCAGTATTGATCTGTGATTTTTTAAATCATGAATACCCAGATAGTATGCTTTTAACAAAAGGAGTATGAGCAATATTGGGAAATAACTCATAACCATTAGAATTGAGCCCCAGTTGAAATTTACTCCTTCAAATAAAAGCCCCCATACTTGCTCACGAAGGATCAAAAATAACAAGGCTATCAACGCCATAGCCGCTATGCAAAGTGTCAGAATACGTTTAATAGCCTGGGATATACTAAGGTCACCCTTTTTTATAAAGTAAACAGAAGAATTCGTTTGTCCCAGGGCAAGAATTGATGCTAAAAAACCGGCTCCAGCTACAAACAGTGCAATAAACCCTTTACCATCTGCACCAAATTTTCTTACCACATATACACCTGTAACGAAGTGTAAAATATTGTATATCCAGTTGCTACTGAACACTCCTAGACCTTTTTTCAGAAGACTCATTTGTGATCCGGTGCTTTGCTATTAGAATTCATCTATTGGTTTAAAGTCTGAATCATACGCAAGAAACGTTCAGTGATAAAAACTTCTGTTCTTTCCATCGATGTGAAAGAAGCTCCCCCAATATGTGGTGTATAAATAAAGTTTTGTTTCTCATCAATCCCTTTAAACTTATCTGCGTTTTCAAGATTGGTTTCATTCTGAATAACATCCAAAGCTATTCCTGCAAAATGCCCCCTCTTAATTTTTTGGATTAAATAATCTTCTTCTACAAGTTCCCCCCTGGAAGTATTTATAAAGTACTTACCTTCCATTGCATCTATCAATTCTTTAGAAATCAATATCTCTTTGTCAACTTCATAAGAAGCACAAAGTACGATGACATTGCATTGGTCAATTAGTTGTTCAGGACTTGATAATCTTATCGCACCATGTTTTTCTTCTTTTTCCTGTACATCATAGAAATAGCATTGAGCCCCTAATGGCTTCAGGTAACTAGATAAAAGTTGCCCGATGCGGCCATACCCAATAATTCCAATTCGATTGTCATATACTTCGAATCCTTTTAAGTCATCACGGCTCTCAAGACTAAGGTGATTTGAGAATGCTCTTTGATAGTTTCTCAACAAAGAAAGTATAAGCCCAAGTGTATGCTCTGAAGTTGCTCGAATGTCTTTGAGAAATTTAACCTCATCCTTCAGACAAATTATTTCAATTCCTCTTTGCTTGGCAAAAGGTAAATCAATATGATTCAAACCTGTAGTAGGAGAACAGATAAACTCAAGTCTTTTTGCCTGTGAAAGTAATTCTTGGTTAAGCATGTACTTTAATCTAACAAACAAGATCTGTTTGTTAGATATAAATTGCTCGACAGTCATACTTCCAGGTTTGTAGAAGCTAACCAGACCTACCTCTTCCAGTTGGGAAATGGCCAATTGAGAAAACCCGCTTGCCTCTAATATTCCAATTTCTAGCATGTGTGAATCAAAAAATCAACCTCTTGAAGCAATTATCGACTTCAATAGTTTTAAATCTTCCAATGTATCAATATTAACAGACTCATTTTTAGGCATTTCAACAAAAGCAGGATAGTCAGATATAACTAACCTTTCTCTTTCTAAGTATTCTACCGAAGTAATATAAAGAGATCCGTTTCTTATTAATATGCTACCATGATCCTGACGCCTCACCCCTTTGTTGTGGCTAGAGTTTAGAGGTAATAGCAATTTTCTCTTATCATCACCAATGCGATACATCACAAGATCATTAATGTATTCTTCCCTATAACAGCTAATTAGGGACTCACTTCCTCCAATGCGAAAGCGTGTTATGGCTGATTGCATTACTTCAAATGACCTCAGTGGAGATGTGGGCTGAAGAAGCAATATGGCTTTGAAATACTCCTCTTTTTCTTTGTAGAATTCTATTGCGTGTAAAATAGCGTCAACAGATTTAGAAGTGTCTGTTGCCAAGCTCTTTGGACGCATGAAAGGAACTTCAGCACCAAGCTCTTCACTGACTTTGCCTATTTTCTTTGAATCGGTTGAAACAATCACCCGCTTGACAAGACCAGCATTCTTCAATTCCATAGCCGATTCTATAGAGTAGCCGATAAGCGGCTTTCCATGAACATTGGCTAGATTCTTTTCCTTGATGCCCTTAGAACCACCTCTTGCTGGTATTATACATAATATATCATTCATGGTTTATCAACTCCTGGCTTTCGCTTATTCTCAAAAAAATCTCTGCACTCATAAGAGTGTGTAGTATACCAAGATTAGATCGTTCATGCCGCTGATGCTCATTTATAAGTCTGTCAACTTCTTTAGGATTTATCAATGTCTCTCTAATAATGGACTTATCAGATTGTAGGAGGTCTGATGTGGCTGCCATCCATTTCTTGTTGAATCTCATCCACTCATCCACATTGGTATAGTATTTTTTGTATTCTAAGTAGTTTCTTCCTTTTGACTTGAGCGCAATTTGCCTATATAGTTCTTCCCTTTGCCCATCCAATCTTTGAGCATCTTTCCAGAATTGAAAAGGAATTTTAGGTGGCAGACCCGTTCTTTGATAAGGCACTTCACACAAGTCCGGGCAAAGCTTATTAATGAAAGGAAAAAATACTTTATAGCTCGCTCTATCTCTCAAGTCTAAAGAGAGAATATATTCCATGAGATGTCTGTCATACATTGGGGAAAGAGTTTCCTGCTGTTGTCTAATGCCTCTGTAACGTTGTAGAATTACTCTATTCATACTCTGACTCATGATCATCTTATCATAAGACTCCGCGTAATCCCCTTCTACAGTTCCATCAATTAGCTCATTAAAGTAAGTTTCTATATCAAGCTCGAAAGCAGAGTCATCTTTGATCAAGTTTTCTAATCTTGCTTGAGGCAACCGTAGATTCTCTACCATTAGAAAATTCTTGAACTCCCCTTGAGAATTAACCTTCATCAAGTCCTCATTCAAATATATTCCGCCAAGAGTTACATCTAGGTCAAGACCATGGAGCAGGTAAGAAGAGTCTTTCAATGCCTTTGTAAAAGGAGACCAAAGACCTTGTATCAGTAAATCAATATCTTCGTGTCTTAAATACTCCAGGGATTCGGTCTCAAAAGCTTGTTCAGGCGATAAATGAAACGGATGGTAGCTAAGTCCAAGTTTACCGGCCACCTCTGAAGCAAAACGAATTTCATCACAACCATGAATACCCATTGTAACCCCTTTGAGCATAGGGAGTTTATTAGGAGATACAGCGCCAATCATAGATCTACTGTCAAGGCCGCCTGTTAACGTCAGCGATATATTACTCTCTAAGATCCTGCTGTTGACAGATTCCTTGTATAAATCTACTAATGAACCAATATTTAATCTTGATTTTGAACTCGCATGTTCATATCGCCAATATCTTGAAAGTATAACTTTCTCAGAGCTTACTTCCATTTCCGTGCTTGGTTCAATGGCCAAGCACCCCTCCCATATTGTCTCTCTTTTATATCGAAATTTTCGTGTAATCAAAAAAACGAAAAGAGCGTTATGATTAATTTTCTTTTCTCTTTTAGCTAATTCTAATACTAGGCCTGGTGAGGGAGCAATAGCAAAATCATCCTCATCATTAAGAACACAGTGTTGCCGCTGCCCCATAAAGTCATTTATGAAAAAGAGTCTACCCTTTATTCTCAATGAAACAAAAAATTCTCCATTTAATTGATGTAAGTATTTAACTCCGTTTTCTCTTACCAAAATCAATAACTCTCTAGCTGTTAATCTTTTTCTATGAACATCAAAAGCAAAACCATCCATCAAAAGCCAATCCTCTTCTAACTCGGAATGAGCATAGGACTGTTTGTCATGTGGGAAAACAACACCAACGGTAAATTCACTTGACCTCAAGGAAAAAAAGTCAAAACCATTTGACGAGTTTTCCCTTAAAAAATCAAGGCTCAAACCCAACTTGCTACTACAGTAAATACCTAGCACTACTAGTATGTTAGTGTCTTGTGTGACCTTAATTCAACTGTTGCCAAAATCTCAGCAATTCTTCTGCCCGATTGCCCATCTCCGTAAAGATTGCTAGGGTTATATGGCCCGTGACTTATCTGTTCATTAATAGCTTTCGCAATCTCAGTCCTATCATACCATACGTCCATAACGTTTTCAGCACGATCTCGAGATTCTTGCCTTTTTCCGATGTTCACAACCGGTACGCCAAGAAAAGCTGATTCTCTGATCCCTGCACTTGAATTTCCAACCATACACTTAGCGTTCTTAATAAGGTTAAGAAAGTCAACCGAGCCCATATTTTTAAAAAAATGAACTTTCATTGACCGATGGGCTTCTCTAAAAGATCTGATTCCTTTTGAGGTACCATCAGTTCCTGCATCTGAATTGGGCCAAAACCAAAAAGTGGGTTTATGAATTTCTTTTACTGCATGAAGAGTTTCTTCAATTTGCTCTCTGGAATTCCTGTATTCGGTAGTCTCAGGATGTTGCATTACAACGATATAACCGTTTTCATAGTCGAAGGTCTTACCCACTCCTGAATATTTCATGAACGGATCAAAGTTCAGGTAACTACTCTTAGTCAATTCCATAGCAATATCTATAGATGGGCAGCCGGTGTTAAATACATATTCAGCATCTTCTCCCATCTTCAATATACGCTCCATTGCTTGACTCGAAGCTGCAAAATGGATATCAGCCAATTTTGTGTTGGCATGTCTGACCTTCTCATCTATGTTGCCCGTTACCTCCCCGCCCTGAATATGTACCAGTGGAATATTCAAATAACTACTGGCAATTGATGTAGCGATGGTTTCATAACGATCGGCAATGGTAATTACTGCATCTGGTTTTAGATTCAGAAAGACAGTTGATAGCTCAAGAATTGCCATTCCAGTAGTTTTAGCCATCGCAGTGGGATTTCCGCCTTCCAAAACATTGTAAACCCTTTCGGTAATTGTGAAACCATCCTTTTCGATGAAATCATCGGTTTTCCCATACTTGTCTAGAATTGCCGTACCCGAAACGACTAACTGTAGCTCAAGGTCGGCATGTCTTTCTATTTCAAGCAAAACTGACCTAATCCTACTATAGGATGGTCTTGCCGTTACAACAACACAGATATTCCTTTTTTTCACCTCTATTAGTTTAATCTATTAAAAAATCCCACTTCAGGAAATCCCACTGAGCCAAATTTCTATTGACTTTTTTCCCTATCACATTTTTGTAAGCCCTAGCCGGTATTCCCATGCCTGCTGGCTTTTTAGTTTCTAAGTATTCCCTGCGAATAAGATCACCCTCTTTTAAACTTACATTTACAGAAAGGGATTTTTCGAAAATATTTTTTAACTCTTGAATACCATCAGATGAGCCTTTCTCTTCTAAAGGGTGGTTTAAGGCAATCTCAACTTCCTTTAACCCACGCACTAATTGAGCTGTCTGATCAACTGTCAAAGATGCTTTCGCATCAGGACCAAACATATGCTTATCAAAGGTGATATGAAATTCAAAGATTTCAGCGCCCCAATTGGCGGCTGAAATACAGGCAAAAACATCCCCAGAATGATCTGAGAAGCCAATTGGGTGTCCATACCTTTCTTTTAATACATGAATTTGATTGAGTGCCCACTGCTCGGGTTTGGTAGGGTAAGCTGTAGTACATTGTAAAATGGCCAGTTCGTTACCATAATTCTCTATTAGCTTTACAGCTTCATCCAACTCTTTTAAATTACTCAATCCAGATGAGATTATTATCGGCTTCCCCGTCTCACATATTCTTTCTAGCAACAATAGATTAGAAACTTCACCCGACCCTAACTTATATTTTTGAACCCCTGCCATCTCCAACACATCCACGGCTTTTAGGCTAAACGGTGATGAAATAAATTCAAGACCACAGTCCAGGCAATGGCGACCTATTTCAACCCATTGTTCAGTAGTAAACTCCATCCTTTTCCAATAGTCATACCTCGTCCGGTCCTCATAAGAGAACTTAACTCGAAAGGGCTCATGGATCGAACTTTCGGCCTCAGCTATATGTGTCTGAAATTTAATGGCTTTGACACCAACGTTGGCCACAGCGTCAATATAAGAATGAAGAATACCCAGACTACCATCGTGTGCTTGGCCTATTTCTGCTATCAATAAAAAATCTGACATGTTAATTGAGGACGTCTAATTGAGAAGTTGAGTAACCTGAGATTGTAGGTATAGCTACCATTTCTCTTTAAGAGTTTGGATGAAACTCTTTAGGAACACCCAGAATATACCAGCCATGGCTCCAAAAAATGACCATACTACCAAAATGTAAAGTCTCTTCGGTTTATGCTTTTGGAGAGGTACACTTACAGGCTCAAGAACTGAAAACACAGGCGTATTCTCTTTAACTTTTATCTCTGCTGTTTCCACTTGTTGAGCAAGTTCCGAGTATACACCGAAGATAAGATCATGCTGAGATTGAAGCCTATCAATCTTTGTTTTTGCTACTGCAGAAGCAAAATTCATGTTTCCATCTCTGAATTGGGCCAACTCTTCTTGTATAACATTGAACTCAGCCGATTTCTCAGTGTAGCGTTGCTTAATAAAATCAAGTTGGTCCTTAGCCTTGCTAATCTTAAAATCAGTAACAGCCTGTTGCAGTAGTTTCTGAGCATGTCTAGTTAATTCAGCAGCAGCCTCCGGACTTGGCATGGTACCTAAAAGACTAACAAAACCATCCTCCTCGTTTACCACAATTATCAATTGTTTAGTCATTTTATCCATCAACTCTTTTTCATCTGGAGTCAATCGAATCAGTTGATCTTTCCAGAAAGAATCAGTGGCCAATTCTACATGTCTCCCCTCTTTGTGACTTAGCCCTAATTTTTCCTTTTTATCACCTTTGATGGCATTCAAAATCAACCCAGGTAATCCCAAAGTATACTTTTTCACATTATCCAAGACTCCAGGCTTCTGTAACTCCAAATAATATTTCTTAAAAGATACAGTAGAATCTAAACCCTCAAATGGTAATTGAGCTTCAAGCATCTTATATCGAAATGGTCTACTTTTAATTATAAGTGGATAAGCAGAAATAGGAAGGCTTTCACCACTAGAGCTCCCCAAATTAATTCCCGCCAAAGAGGCAATCCCTCCTAAGTTACCTCCTAAACCCCCGTCTTTGTTAGATTGAGGTAATAGAATGGTCGATGCTTGAAATTCTTTTGGACTTGTTAAGGCCACAAAAAGACCAACACAAGAAAAAACAATCAGAACCTTAATTACAAAGACTCTCTTATCCAACACTACCTTCAAAATATCAAGTAGATCTATTTCTTTGCTCTTATCCATAATAAAGTATTAACCCTTCAAAGTATCAATTACTAAGTCTGTCTATAACTAGGGCCAATGTTGCTACAGAACCAGCTGCTGCAACGATCGACTGCATGTTTATACCTACCCTATCAGGCTTTCTACTTACAAAAATGGTCGATCCTGGCTCTACTTTTGGATAAAACTTAAAGAAAAGAAATCTGCGCGTCTGTCTTCTTCGTCCATTGGGGTATTGGACATAGCTTCTTCCCTTTTTTGCCTTGACGGTAAATCCACCAGCATCGTTGATATAATCCTTAAACGAAAACTGATCATCATACCTCAAGTTAAGAGGAGAAATAACCTCTCCAGCTATTCTGACAGTTTCCAGCTTAGTAGGAACAGAAATCACATCACCAGCCCTCAGAATATAGTCATATCTAGAACCAGGGTTCTTTAAAATTTCTACCAAGTCCAAAACAGTAGCCTCTTGCTCACCTACCTTAACCACGCGACTTAAAGAATCTCTGTCCGAAAGGCTTTCGGTCAGTTCCTTTTGGAGCTTATTTGCCACACCGATAGAATCTTCCCCTTTTCGTTTGTTCTCATGGGCAATTTTACTTTCAACACGTGCTATCAAGTCAACTCTGGCTTTATTTAAGGCAAGAGTTGAATCAGTAGTAAGTTTTTCCAAAAGTTCTGAGAGTTTTCTTGTATCCAAACCCTTGTCAACCTCATCACTACTAAACTCATTCTTCCTAATGAGTATGGCACCTTCAGGATAGGCGTATGGTGTCAAACCATTTGCCCTCTTAATTATGTCCGAGATACGCTCATCTTTGCGACTAATACCATAAACCCCTGGGTTAACCACCTCTCCCTCAAGCTTCAGTTCTTGTTGAACATGGTAAGAAGGGTTAGTACGAATATAAACATGATCAAAAGGCTTTAATTTCGCCTGATCATCGACTTCGGAAACACCAAGACCTTTATTTAGGCTTACGTTAATAACTTCTGATAGACTACTTATGCCTGTTCTCTTATTTCTCCTAACAATCTCTGCCAAAGAACTGGATGCTCCTTCAGTTAATCCACCTGACAATAGAATTAGGTCTTCAACTGTCATATCCTTAAGGAATGGATAGGTACCTGGGTAAGCAACTTCACCAATTACATCAACGAAAAACTGCTCTTTCAAATCATGAATCGAGTTTATTGATACAATGTCTTCATTTTGCAAGTCGATGTCAGGAATTTCTTTATTTAAAAGAGCCTTGAGGTCAAATGTTAAAACAGACTGAGAAAAGTCTGGATTCATACGGTGTACAGAAGCTCGGTTTAAGAAAGCGTCACCTTTCAACCCTCCAGATTTTTTGATTAATTCAAGCACAGTCAACCCTTGTGTGAGTTCATAAGCATCTGCCAAATGAACAGCACCCTCTATTTGTACTCTATTAGAAAACAAATTGTCACCAGACCGCACCTCAATTCTATCTCCATCCTTAAGTTTGAAAGTTAAGAACTGAGAGTTATCCACATTAATTACGCTCTTTCCATTCTCATCATTGCGCATTAGCTTTATAAAAGGTTTATAGGCATTACTGGTAAAACCACCTACGAACTCCATTAAATCGCCCAATGTCTCCTCTTCTTTCATTTCATAGATACCGGGTCTCTTTATTTCTCCTTCAACCTCAACCCTCGATCCGTATAAATCTACCACAATTACATCCCCATCATTTAGCAATTCATCATTGGGTCTTATTCCTTTCAATAAGAAGTCATAAACATCAATCTGTGTCTTCAAAACATTATTTCTCATTAGTTTAATATTTCGTAGACCGCCTTCTTCTGTCGTGCCGCCAGAAGAATACAAAGCTGTAAATACGGTGGATAAAGAATTCAATGAGTAATTTCCTGGTAGATCAACCTCGCCAACAATAGTGATATTGATTGTTCGGATATTACCCAAACTGATTTGGTGAAAAATGCTCTGTTTTTCTCCATTCTGTGGAACCAGAGCTGAGTAAATTTGACTCAATCGATTAACTATTTTCTTTTTTGCTTGATCTATAGTGAGCCCATTTACGTTCACCGGACTTAAGTCATCTAATCTTATTGTACCCTCAGGGCTTATTCTGTATGTGGAATACTGCTGTACATCTCCCCACAAGTCTACAATCAACTCATCTCCTGGCGCGAGAATGTAATTTGAAGGGGTAGGTATATTCAAATTAGGAGTGAACGTAAGTCTTTCACTTTTAAACAATCCCAAACCAAAAATTTTATTCCCCTCTTCGGAAAGTCTTGATGAATTATCTCTAGAAAAAAAGTCAAAACCCTCTTCTCCTGGAATCACTTGAGACAGGTTAACTCCTCTTTCCCCCTTTGGATCAATTCTCGAGTTTACCATCCCATTTCTCAATGAAGAGATTCTCCTTCTGAGTTTTGAGATTTCACTTTCCGAAACTCCCTGCTGTCTCGCTAAGTCCTCCAGTTGTGATTGGGTCAAACCTCGCTCTTCGGCCTGACGAATATA
>NZ_JAGFMD010000017.1 GCF_017592825.1 Roseivirga sp. E12
CAGCATCTAGATTGAATTGATTGTTATTGCCAATACCGCTGGTAGAGCAGTTGAAAGACTGCCCTCTCATGATTGAAAAGGGCACAGGTATTTTAGTTGGACTGCTCACACTGGAATACTCCAGGGTAAGCTGGCGGTTTCCGCTATTTTCGAAATACTCCACCTTAATTTTATGATAGCCAGCTGTTAGCGCGACTGATGCGGATTTTTCAGAGTAGGAGTGTGGAAAGTCATGGTCTACGATTTCTACATCATCGATGAAGAGTTTACTTCCATCATCAGAGCCAAGGTAGAAGGTGTAAGTATCGCTATTGGTCAGTAAGATGTCTCCGGTAAATCGAATGGAGAAGTCAATGATATCGCCAGGCGAATTGGCTTGCTGTAGTGCAGATACGTCAAAGTTGGCAGTCAGGGCTATGTTGTTGGCTCCCGTAGTAGGTATGTTGTCAACGGTACTACCTGAGGGCAGTAGGTTATAGAACTCATAGGTGAGCATACCAGCCACTATGCAGTGCTCTTCAGTATCTAAAATACCGTCATTATCATCATCAAGGTCTATGTTATTGCAGACTCCATCACCATCAAAATCATCTGTGCCGGCCGTACCACCTATGGTGCCGCCACAGGCCATCATGTTGGCTTCTAATAAACCACTAGGGCTGATCATATGGGCGACATGCCTTTCGATGAGGCTGGCAGATACTGGGTGATAAGGAAAGCCCCCATATATGGAAATATCCCTATAGGAGGTGTCCGGCAAGCTGCCACCGCGTAGATGAAACAGGCCGAAGGTGATCAAAAGAAATAAAAAGCTAGTTCTTAACCAGTGACTGAACACTGATGAACTGACAAGCGAAAGAAAAGACTTTGAAAATCTCTTTTCTTTTTCAAAAGCATATGACGAAACACACTTTCGAAAAGTAGTTTGGGGAAATTCCACTGACTGTTAGGCAATCGTTGTTAGTATATACACACCACGCTCCTCAAGACATCTTGTCGATGACATCTTATTGGGAGCTTTAACAACTAGCGCCAGCCAGCAGAGATCCGGAGAGGACCTGCTCTTAGTGTTGAACTCGGAAACTTAATTCCGACCCATTAAGCACTGAAATGTAGTGAATAATATTTTTGGTACTGTCAATGACAATAAAATATATGTAATCGGACCATTTTTAAATTAATATCGTGAAAAATTATATTGATTTAGTTCATGGAGGTAAGTGGGAGACAAGGCTTTTTTCCGTTGGGAATTGCCCATAGAAAGAGGTTTTTGTGGCCCAAGAATGGCCTCAGAAAGGATAAAAAGGATGTCTTTGAATGATTTCATGAATCATAGTATTTTGAATTAGATTTTTTTGTTTTACTTTTGAGTCGCTGGCGGAAAGATTATGCACTAATCTTTTCAGCTATGCTAGTATTCACTTCTGAGGCATTCGAAAATGCCGACTCTTCTTTTCTCCTTGTTGGATCCAAAACTCCTGAGCTATGTTAGAAATACGTTCAGGGAAGATATTTTTTATAGGGCTAGGCCAGGTTCAGGAAGGTCAGAACCACGCCAATCTACTTTTTCATAGCCATCAGCGAAGAGCAGGACTACCGAGTAGTCTTTTTGCTCTTCGCAATTTTGGAGTACTCATATTTATGCTGGCTTTCTTACTGCTAGGCAGTGTGGCATGGGGCCAAGCCGACCAAATAACACCTTATAATGAGGGTATAAGTCATGTTCTTGTATCAGAGGCCTCTTATTCAAATAATAGCTCCATTGCTAAGGCTGATACGAATAGTGAAATGGACCCCTTGGTGGCAAATGATACTAAGAATGAGTTCTCGGGTAGGATCAGTAATATAATTGTGTCTAACAAGACCCATATTAAAGATGAGTCCTTAAATTTTTTAGTGAGTTTCACCATATCTCCTGTTGTTGATATGACTAATGGTACGCCATATTTGGAAATAACGGTTGGCAGTACCACCAAGCAGGCACCCCTTTTTGCAAACTTAGGCGCTTTCCTTCAGTTTGCATATACAATCGCAGATGGTGACTCAGACACCGATGGGGTAGAAATAAATCGAGTAGTGTTGAATGGCAGCACTATTCGTGATAACAATGGTTTAGATTTTGATTTAACCTTACCTGCGAATACGAATTCCTTGTTAACCGCTGTACTGGTAGATGGTATTGTGCCAAATGTGACCAGCGTGACAGTGCCCGCAGACAATACTTATATTGCTGGTAATGATTTAGATTTCGCGGTCAATTATACTGAGCCAGTTTCGGTAACGGGGGCTCCTCAGGTGTCACTTATTATAGGCAGCACGACCAGGCAGGCAATATTTCAAACAGGATCTAACAATACCAATGCTTTACTTTTTCGGTATACAGTACAATCGGGCGATGAAGATACAGACGGTATAGCAGTGGGTACTTTGACGACTGATGGTGCTACACTTCTGGACGGACCTGGTAATAGTGCTGGCCTTGTGTTGACAAATATCGGTTCGACAGGTAATGTTAAGGTGGATGCCAAGAGTCCTGAAGTCAACAGTGTGACGGTACCAGTTGATGGCACCTACACAACAGGGCAGGACTTAGACTTCACAGTCAATTTTGATGAGGCGGTAACGGTAACGGGTACCCCTCAATTGGCACTTGCGGTTGGCAGCGCAACAAAACAGGCTGTATATCAAAGTGGCTCTGGTTCAACTGCCTTGCTATTTCGTTATACAGTGCAATCGGGTGATGAAGACACAGACGGCATAGCAGTAGGTACATTGGCAGCCAATGGAGGCACACTTCAGGATGGTGTACTTCAGGATGCGAATCTTACCTTGAATAATGTTGGTACAACTACCAATATTAATGTGGATGCTGTAGTGCCGACAGTTACCAGCTTGGCCGTACCTGCTGATGGCACCTACACAACAGGGCAAAACTTAGACTTCACAGTCAATTTTGATGAGGCGGTAACGGTAACGGGTAGCCCTCAATTATCACTTACGGTTGGTAGTGCTACAAAACAAGCTGTATATCAAAGTGGCTCTGGTTCAACTGCCTTGTTATTTCGGTACACAGCACAATCGGGCGATGAAGACACAGACGGCATAGCATTAGGTACATTGGCAACCAATGGTGGTACACTGCAGGATGGAGCGGGTAATGGTGCTAACCTTGCTTTAAATAGTGCCGGGGCAACTACCAATATCAATGTGGATGCGAAGGACCCTGAAGTTAGCAGTGTGACAGTACCTGCTGATGGCACTTATGGCATTGGGTCTCATTTGGACTTCACAGTCAACTTTGATGAGGTGGTAACGGTAACGGGTACCCCTCAATTGGCACTTACGGTTGGCAGTGCTACAAAACAGGCTGTATATCAAAGTGGCTCTGGTTCAGCCGCTTTGCTATTTCGGTACACCGTACAATCGGGCGATGAAGACACTGACGGCATAGCCGTAGGTACATTGGCAGCCAATGGAGGCACACTTCAAGATGGCTTACTTAATGATGCGAATCTTTCCTTAAATAACATTGGTGCAACTACCAATATCAAAGTGAATCATTTGTCGCCAATATTTCATAACAGCCAAGTACCTACTGACGGCACCTATACCTTAGGTCAAGTACTAAATTTCTCAGTCGCATTTGATAAAGGAATTACCGCTAATACCACTAATGGCATACCATATTTAGAAGTCGATATTGGAGGGAATATCAGGCAAGTGAACTTGTTCTCAGAGGTAGCAGGTTTTCTGGTCTTTCAATATCATGTACAAACCAATGACTTAGATGTAGATGGTATTAGGCTGTTGAGACTAGTCTTAAATGGAGGCATACTACAGGATGGAGCAGGCAATGATGCTGATATAAGCGGTGTTGTTGCTACAGACTATCCTAATATAAAAGTAGATGGTGTAGTGCCAGCAGTTACCAGCGTGTCGGTACCTTCAGATGGTACCTATACAGCAGGGCAGGACTTAGACTTTACAGTGAATTTTGATGATTTGGTAACGGTAACGGGTACCCCCCAATTATCACTTACGGTTGGCAGTGCTACAAAACAGGGAATATATCAAAGTGGCTCTGGTTCAACTGCTTTGCTATTTCGATATACTGTACAATCGGGCGATGAAGATACAGACGGCATAGCGGTAGGTGCATTGGCAGCCAATGGAGGCACACTACAGGATGGAGCAGGCAATGATGCTAGCCTTTCCTTAAATAATATTGGGGCAACTACCAATATCAATGTGGATGCAAAGGGTCCTGAAGTGGTCAGTGTAACGGTACCCGCTGATGGCACCTATACAACAGGGCAGCACTTAGATTTTATAGTGAACTTTGATGAGGTGTTAACGCTTACAGGCACAGCACCTCAATTGCTTCTTTTAGTGAATAATAGCACAGTACAATGGAATGCCAACTATTTGAGTGGAAGTGGTACGCAGGCTCTAACATTCCGCTACACCGTGCAAGCAGGTGATGAAGAAGCGGGCGGGATTGGCGTTTTGATATTGACCAATACTGGTACACTTCAGGATGGAGTGGGTAACACTGCCATTCGGACCTTAAATAGTGTTGGCTCAACTGCCAATGTAATTGTGGATGCCAAAGCTCCGGAGTTAGATGCGCAGGCGAGTAGCCCAACAGATGGTGCTACCAATGTCACTTTAAGTCAGAACCTTTCTTTGACCTTTGATGATAATATGGTCGTGGGTACTGGAAATATTACTATTGTTGAGACAGGTGTAGGCAACTTTGAACAATTAGATGTTACTAATGGGTCGCTCGTCACCATTTCCAACAATGTGGTCACTCTGAATCCGTCAGGGACGCTCAAGAAAGCAACGGCTTATCATCTATTAATAGATGCAACTGCCCTAGATGATGATGCCAGTAATAGTTTTGCTGGCGTTACTGACCTTACTATTTTGAATTTTTCTACAGTAGATGTGGTCATTAATGAGATAGTAACCGATCCGCAACAAGATTGGAGTTCTACAAATTTTGCTTCAACACCAAGCTCAGGGTCATCAGGAACCGATGATGAGTGGGTTGAACTGTTTATAAAAAGTCCGGGTATTGATCTTACCGGGTGGACCATTGAATTGCTTGATGGCTCCGATGTCATTGGTGACCTAAGCAACACTGGTGCCTTTGACGTATCAAATTACACCTCTTCAGGATCAGGAACATTTACCAATACTGCAGTGGGAGATTACCTTGTTTTAGGGAATGTGGCTAGTTCTGGAGCGCTGAATAATACGGGTTTGACCATTAATCTCAAAGATCCTGGTGGGGCCATAGTTGATGTGGCAACAGTAGGGGTTGCAAATCCACCACCTTTTCCAGGGTCATCACAGAGTGGTAATTCAAATGGAGTCAGCGCAGAATCGGTACAGCGTTTTGCCAATGGCTCAGATACCAATATTGATCTTGTTGATTTTACTTTTGGTCCAGCAAGTATTGCCGCAGCCAATACAGGTCCTAGTGTTACGCTTTCCATTGATAATTCCCAAATCTCTGAGACTGGCACAGCAACAATCACAGCTACGCGTTCTGCCAATTCTGCGCAGACCACCACAGTCACAATAGATGTGAAATCTGGCAGTGAGGCATTGGAGGTGACAGACTTTACTTTATCGGCTAAGACCATTACTATTCCAAATGGGGCTACTACCGGAACCGTTACGCTGACTGCTGTTCAAGATGCCTTGTTTGAGCTTGACGAAAATACCACAATAGAGATTACAGGTGTAACTAACGGTACGGAGGCCGGAAATCAGGAGACTTCCCTTTTAATCTTGAATTCAGATGCACAGCCTGTTATAGCTTTCAGTAGCACTTCCAGTAGTGGAGATGAGAGCACGAGCAGCGCAAACCTAGAAGTAACATTAAGCGCAGTAAGTGGAGTCGATGCTACCGTGAGTTATACAGTGACCGGAACTGCTACAAATATAGATTATACACTTGCGGATGGTACCCTGACAATTCCTGCGGGCAGTACAAGTCAAAATATTACCATTGCCAGTATAGTAGATGATGCTTTGGACGAAGTTGATGAAACGGTGATTGTTACCTTAAGCGGTCCTGGGAATGCAACTTTGGGTACCAATACGGTGCATACCTATACCATTACCGATAACGATCCTGAACCAACCGTTAGCCTGACAGTTGATAATGGCAGCATTGTCGAAGCTGCAGGAACAGCTACCCTCACCGCGACTTTATCAGCGGTATCGTCCAAAGATGTAACGGTTAACCTTGGTTATACAGGAACAGCAACATTAGGAACGGACTATAACAATACAGTAGCAACGAGTATTGTTATTACCGCTGGAAATTTGTCAGCCAGTGCTTCTCCAATTATAACTGCTACTCAAGATAATACGCCTGAAAGTAATGAGACCATCATAGTGGATGTTACTGGGGTTACCAATGGCTCAGAAAATGGATCGCAACAGCAAACTGTTACGATAATTGATGACGATGCAGTTCAATTTTCTGTAGATGATCCTACTGTTACTGAAGGTAATGCTGGAACAACAACATTGACTTATACGGTAAGCTTAAATAATGCTGCTTCAGGAACTGTAACGGTCGATTATGCTACCTCTGACGGTACGGCAACTGCAGGCTCTGACTATACGGCATTGAATACGACAACCTTAACATTTGCTGCTGGTGAAACCAGCAAGACGGTAGATGTAAGCGTTATAGGAGATCAGACATTAGAAGGTAATGAGACGATCAATTTGGACCTAAGCAATGCGACAGGTCTTTCAGTGATTGCCGATGCTCAAGGAGTAGGAACCATCACCAATGATGATGCAGCAGCAGTAACGATAGCTGATATCAGTGGAGCAGAGAATGGTGGAGCCATTACGGTTACCGCTACGCTAGACAATGCCGTCCAAGGTGGCTTCACCGTAGATGTAAGTACGGCCGATGGCACAGCGACAACGGCAGACAGTGACTATACAACCATTACATCTCAGACCTTAACTTTTGCAGGTACAGCGGGAGAGACGCAGACTTTTACGGTCACCCCGACAGCCGATAC
>NZ_JAGFMD010000018.1:0-2500 GCF_017592825.1 Roseivirga sp. E12
GCATAAAAAAACCCTTATCGTCTATGATAAGGGTTTTAATAATAATCTGGCGACTACTTACTCTCCCACCGGTAAAGGCAGTACCATCAGCGCAAGTGGGCTTAACTTCTCTGTTCGGAAAGGGAAGAGGTGGACCCCACCGCTATAATCACCATAAAATCTTAACTGTCGTTTTAAGGGGTAAGGATTAAGCCTTAAGGCGAACCTTAAACCTTTATCCTTAGACCTTATCACTGACAGTGACATATTAATTGTAAGAGTATCACACAAGTAGAGTGTTGGCGCCACCTACTGAACTAGTCAGTAGGTGGCTACGGAAAGTTTACGGGTAATTAGTACTGCTCGGCTTTGACATTCCTGCCTTTACACCTGCAGCCTATCAACGTCATCATCTATAACGTCCCTTATAAAGAAGTCTCATCTTGAGGGGAGTTTCGCACTTAGATGCTTTCAGCGCTTATCTCTTCCCAACGTAGCTACTCAGCGGTGCACCTGGCGGCACAACTGATACACCAGCGGTTAGTCCATCTCGGTCCTCTCGTACTAAAGACAGGTCCTCTCAAACTTCTTACGCCCACAACAGATAGAGACCGAACTGTCTCACGACGTTCTGAACCCAGCTCGCGTGCCACTTTAATGGGCGAACAGCCCAACCCTTGGGACCTTCTCCAGCCCCAGGATGTGACGAGCCGACATCGAGGTGCCAAACCTCCCCGTCGATATGAGCTCTTGGGGGAGATCAGCCTGTTATCCCCAGAGTACCTTTTATCCTTTGAGCGATGGCCCTTCCATGCGGAACCACCGGATCACTATATCCGTCTTTCGACCCTGATCGGCTTGTAGGCCTCACAGTCAAGCACCCTTATGCTATTGCGCTCTACGTACGGTTACCAAGCGTACTGAGGGTACCTTTGAAAGCCTCCGTTACTCTTTTGGAGGCGACCACCCCAGTCAAACTACCCACCACACACTGTCTCCGCGTTTGCGGATTAGGCATCAGATAAATAAAGGGCGGTATTTCACCAACGACTCCACCACACCTAGCGATGCAGCTTCAAAGTCTCCCGCCTATCCTACACATCATTTACCCAATACCAATGTGAAGCTATAGTAAAGGTTCATGGGGTCTTTTCGTCCCGTTGCGGGTAAGCGGCATCTTCACCGCTACTACAATTTCACCGAGCTCGTGGCTGAGACAGTGCCCAGATCGTTACACCATTCGTGCAGGTCGGAACTTACCCGACAAGGAATTTCGCTACCTTAGGACCGTTATAGTTACGGCCGCCGTTTACTGGGGCTTCAGTTCAATGCTTCTCCTTACGGATAACATCCCCCCTTAACCTTCCAGCACCGGGCAGGTGTCAGGCCTTATACTTTATCTTTCGATTTCGCAAAGCCATGTGTTTTTGCTAAACAGTCGCCTGGGCCTATTCACTGCGGCTTCTCATGCAAGCATGAGGAAGCGCCCCTTCTCCCGAAGTTACAGGGCCATTTTGCCTAGTTCCTTAGCCACGGATCACTCGAGCACCTCAGGATTCTCTCCTTGACTACCTGTGTCGGTTTGCGGTACGGGCACCATATACATATGCTTAGAGGTTTTTCTTGGAAGTCTGATTAGGATCACTATCCACGCTGCCGAAGCATTGTGGTACTATCAGGTTCATCAAGCCGTGCGGATTTGCCTACACAGCCTATAACTACACCCTTTAACGAACTATTCCGTCAGTTCGCGGATCTTTCACTACTCCGTCACCCCATCGCTGAATACGGTGGTATTGGAATATTAACCAATTGTCCATCGACTACACCATTCGGTTTCGCCTTAGGTCCCGACTAACCCTGATCCGATTAGCGTTGATCAGGAAACCTTAGTCTATCGGTGGGCGGGTTTCTCACCCGCCTTATCGTTACTTATGCCTACATTTGCTTTTCTATACGCTCCACAATCCATCACCAGACTGCTTCTTCGCGGAATAGAATGCTCCCCTACCCAGTAGTAAACTACTGCCTTAGCTTCGGTACTATACTTAATGCCCGATCATCATCGATGCTCTGTCGCTCGACCAGTGAGCTGTTACGCACTCTTTAAATGAATGGCTGCTTCCAAGCCAACATCCTGGCTGTCTGTGCAACTGAACCGCCTTAGTTCAACTTAGTATAGATTTGGGGACCTTAGCTGAAGGTCTGGGTTCTTTCCCTCTCGGATAAGGACCTTAGCACCCTTACCCTCACTGCGGAGTATATCTGTTAGCATTCGGAGTTCGTCAGGATTTGGTAGGATTTGACTCCCCCTAGTCCTATCGGTAGCTCTACCTCTAACAGACTTTACCTCCACGCTGCTCCTAAAAGCATTTCGGGGAGTACGAGCTATTTCCCGGTTTGATTGGCCTTTCACCCCTACCCACAACTCATCCAAAGACTTTTCAACGTCAACTGGTTCGGTCCTCCATTGCATGTTACTGCAACTTCAACCTGGTCATGGGTAGATCACCGGGTTTCG
>NZ_JAGFMD010000019.1 GCF_017592825.1 Roseivirga sp. E12
ACAGCTACAGACCAGATCACCTTGGCCGATCTATCAGGCCTAGGTGATGGCACCTTGACGCTTTCGGTTACCCTTACAGACCCATCATCTAATGTAGGATCAGCCGTTACGGCAAGTACGAGTAAGGATACGACAGCTCCGGCAGCTCCGGTGGTAAGTAGTATCACAACAGACAGTGGAGCCAATGGCGCAGATGGTATTACCAATGATAATACCTTAAGCTTCAATGGAACAGCCGAGGCTAATGCCACGGTAGAGGTCTTTATCGATGCCGCGAGCATAGGTTCTACGACAGCAGATGTAGCAGGACAGTGGTCTTTCAACCATGAAACTGCAACACTGACTGATGCTACCTATGCGGTTACGGCCACAGCCACAGATGCTGCGGGCAATGCTACTTCGAGTAGTGCACTCAATGTTACGGTGGACACTGCCGCTCCTTCAGCCCCAGTTGTTGATTTGGCAGCTAGCTCAGACTCAGGTGTATCAAGTACAGACAATTTGACCTCTGACAATACACCAACTCTTATAGGAACAGCCGAAGTTAATGCGATCATTGAAGTGTTCATTAATGGAAATAGTCTTGGCACAACTACAGCAGATGGTTCGGGAAATTGGAGCATCACAGTAGGCTCGGCCTTAGGTGATGGAGTGAACAGTGTTACTGCTAGGGCTACAGATACAGCAGGTAATTCAAGTGCGGTAAGCAGTACGTTACTTATTGTGATCGATACCGTAGTCCCAGTTGATCCGGTGGTGACTTCCCCCGCGGCAGTGACGGTAAATGCAGCTACTCAGACCATCAGTGGTACCCATCCAGATAATGGAGCAACAGTACATGTTTATGCCGATGCTGACAATGACGGTACGGCTGACAATACAACTAGCCTTGCGAATGCAGTAATAAGCGGTAGTGTCTGGAGCCTTAGCGTAAACCTGACTGCCGACTCAGACAACAACTTTGTGGTGAAAGCCATAGATGGAGTAGGCAATGAATCAGGTGATGTGGATGTACCTACCATTACAGAAGACAGTACAGTCCCTGCCGATCCAGTAGTAACTATCCCTGCATCCGGAATTTCGCTCAATTCAGCTACTCAAACCATCAATGGTACGCATGCTGAGAATGGAATAACAGTCCATGCTTATGCCGATGCTAACAATGACGGCACGGCTGATAATACAACCAGCCTTGCTAATGCCATAGTAAGCGGTAATGTCTGGAGTCTGAATGTAAACCTGACTGCCGACTCAGATAACAACTTTGTGGTGAAAGCTACCGATGGAGCAGGCAATGAGTCAAGTGATGTGGATGTACCTACCATTACAGAAGACAGTACAGTTCCTGCCGATCCAGTGGTAACTACCCCTGCATCTGCAATTTCGCTCAATGCGGCTACTCAAAGCATCAGTGGTACACATGCTGAGAATGGAGTAACAGTCCATGCTTATGCCGATGCTGACAATGACGGTACGGCCGATAATACAACCAGCCTTGCCAATGCCGTAGTAAGCGGTAATGCCTGGAGTCTTAGCGTAAATCTGACTGCCGACTCAGATAACAACTTTGTGGTGAAAGCTACCGATGGAGCAGGCAATGAGTCAAGTGATGTGGATGTACCTACCATTACGGAAGACAGTATGGTTCCAACGATAACGAATGTCACTTCTTCTACTGCAAATGGCACCTATGGAGCGGGAGATCAAGTGTCCATCCAGGTCGAATTTAGCGAGGCAGTAATTGTTAATGGAACTGGGTTACAATTGGGATTAGAAACGGGCCTTGATTTGTTCGTTGCTTTAGCTTCAGGAAGCGGAACCTCAACGCTAACCTTTGATTTAACAATACCTGTAGGCCACAAGACGAGCGACTTAGATGTTAGATCGTCAGCCGATTTAACAATTACCTCAGGAACGACTGTGAAAGATGCTGCTGGTAATAGCGCAAGTTTAGCTTTGCCTACGGGTTCTGATGCCAATTCACTGGCAACAAACAAGGATATTATTATCAATTCTGAGCCGACAGTTACTTTATCCGTTGATAACTCAAGGATTGATGAGGCTACGGGTACTGCTACTTTGACTGCTACTTTATCGGCAGCTTCTCCTTCAGACGTAATTGTGACAATAGCTTATAGCGGCACAGCCATCAGTGGCACAGATTATAATAATACGGCCAGTACTACTATTACTGTGATAGCCGGACAAATTTCGGCAGATGCTGCTGTGATTATTACACCAACGAATGATGCAAATCCTGAGACTAATGAGACAATCATTGCCGATATAACTGGTGTTACCAATGGTGCAGAAGATGGGGTACAGCAACAAACCATAACGATAGTTGATGACGATAGTCCGAGTGTGTCGTTCGCAAACTTGGCTTCCAGCGGTGCTGAGAGTATTTCAAGTACTGACCTAACGGTTAACACAACCATAGCAAGCGCCCTGACTGTGACGGTTGATTACACTGTTACAGGAACAGCCACTGGAGGGGGAACAGATTATACCCTTGCAAATGGAACCTTGACTTTTAACCCGGGTAGCACAAGTGAAAATATAACTATTGCTGGGGTAATAGATGATGCAATATTCGAAGCAAATGAGACCGTGATTGTAACCTTGTCCAATCCAACTAATGCCAATCTAGGAGCCAATACAATACATACTTATACAATTACGGATAATGATGCAGCAGCAGTAACGATAGCCGATGTCAGTGGAGCAGAGAATGGCGGAGCCATCACGGTTACTGCCACGCTAGATAACGCAGTCCAAGGCGGCTTTACCGTGGATGTCAGCTCTGCCGATGGCACAGCAACCACAGCTGACAGCGACTATGCAGCCATTACATCTCAGACCTTAACCTTCGCGGGTACAGATGGAGAGACGCAGACCTTTACAGTCACTCCAACAGCAGATACAAAACTGGAAGCCAATGAGACTCTGACCATCAGTCAGGCTAACCTATCAGCAACGACATTAAGTGTAGCTATCACCGATGGTGCCACAGTTACGATTACCAATGACGATGCAGCCGCAGTAACGATTGCAGCTGTCAGTGGTGCTGAAGACGCAGGAGCGATAACAGTTACCGCCATGCTAGACAATGCAGTAGATGGCGCTTTCACTGTAGACGTAAGCACAGCCGATGGCACAGCAACAATAGCAGACAGTGACTATACAGCCATCACATCTCAGACCTTAACTTTTGCAGGTACAGCGGGAGAAACGCAGACCTTCACAGTGACGCCAACAGCAGATGCTACATCGGAAGGGAATGAAACCATTCAAATTATTCAGAGTAATTTGACCGGTACTACATTGGCTGTAAATATTAGTGATGTAGGCATGGTGACAATCAGTGATGATGATGATGGTACTGCCCCAATAGGATATACTGTCAGTTTCGATGATGCCTTAATCGGAGGTTCAGAAGTGACTACGAGCAAGTTTACATTCGCTGGGGCGGAAGTAGGCACAACGTATAATTACACAGTGTCCTCTGATGGAGGAGGAACTAATGT
>NZ_JAGFMD010000001.1 GCF_017592825.1 Roseivirga sp. E12
AATCACCTAATCACCTAATCACCTAATCACCTAATCACCTAATCACCTAATCACCTAATCACCTAATCACCTAATCACCTAATCACCTAATCACCCAGCCACACCATCACCGTCAATGTCTTGACCCAGGTGCTTTTCCAAGGCCTTCAAAGTCTTGATGAGTAATACCTGTGTATCGTGCAGTTCATTTTCCAAATGAGCAACTCTTTCCTCAAGCGTACTTGCTCTGTCCTTTTGTTCTTCAATTTGACTTTGTTGGATAAGGTCCCAGAATAATCCCATGTTCTATTTGTTTGATGTCTACTGTCATACGTAAGATAGGGAATGCAGACAATAAATTAGACCCATCGGATTTCGGTTAGTTTGAATGGCTAAAAGCATTCAGTCATTTAAAGAATCACCTCATAATGCTGAACAGTTTTATCAAAGGAGACCATCATTAGCTGAGCTTCTTCAGGCACCATGGCCTTTTCGATATCCTCTCCTGCAAATGCTTTAATGGCATCGAGATCTTCCCACAAAGTGATCACTAAAAACTCAAGGCCCTTCGAAGTCTTTCTTTTCAAAATATCAGCATGGACAAAGCCTGGTAGTTTGCCTGCACTTTTAAAAACTACACCATTCAGAAAAGCAATGTACTGATCGTGCGCTTCTTCTTTAAGTATGCATTTCCACTGTCGAGATATCATAATAGGGGCGTTTTGGGGATATGGGCTAGTAGTCAATAGTATATACTTTCCAATATGGTTGTATTCATTGATAGACTTGTACTTTGTAGTGCTGAAATTGCCTTGGTAATTAACAATAAACACACACAATTATGGCAATTTACAAAGTTCAAAACCAATGGGGTGGAAACTCTGCTCCTTGGAACGATGGTGGCATCTGGGTTATGGGATGTCGAGACAATCAAAATGTAGTAGCTGTTGAGGCTAAATCTTCAGACAATGGAGATAACCTTACAGGTACTATGACCTATGCAGGTGAAGGCCCAATTGGCCTAAAGGCAGCAAGAAATGTTGGTAACAGCTATGCTGCCGAAAACCAGTGGGGAGGTAATAGTGCTCCTTGGCATGATGGAGGTGCATGGCTAGTTGGCTGCAGAGACGGTCAATTCGTTGTTGCATTGGATGTTAAGTCTGCTGATGGAGGCAAAACCTTCGAAGGTACCATGACTTATGCAGGTGAGGGACCAATCGGTTTCAAAGCTGAATTAGTAGAAGGTAGTGCTTACACTACGGAAAACCAATGGGGGGGCGATAGCGCACCTTGGCACCCAGGTGGTGTGATGGTTTTAGGTAGAAGAGGCGGTCAAAACCCTAACGGCTATGACATCAATTCTGGTGACGGTGGTAAATCATTTGATGGTACAATGAATTATGAGGGTGAAGGCCCAATTGGATTCATTGGTCAGCGAACTGGTTGCTGGAACACCTATGATGTGCAAAACACTTGGGGTGGAACTGGACAGAAGCATCCTGCTGGTGATTTTGTAGTTGGTGCCCGCAATGGTCAGGCGACTGTAGCTTTAAACCTTTCTTCCAAAGATGGAGGTAAGAGCCTTCAAGGGACTATGACCTATGCAGGTGAAGGCCCAATTGGTTTCAAGGGAACCTTGTTGGCATAAGCCTAACAATCAGTAATAAAGCCGCTATGTTAACGATAGCGGCTTTTAAATTTTAAACCTTAACAAGATTAAAAATGGCAAATGATAAAATGGTAAACGCATGGCTTTTTCTGAATGAAGATGAGCCAAAAGTAAATGGTAAACCAGTGGCTTATAGCAACCCTCTTAGTTGCTTTCAGACTTTAATCAGCAATAATGTATATCAATCTGTTGATGTTTTGTTTCTCTGTTTCCTGACGACAGTAATACCTGAGGGTAGCCAATACGCGACTATTGAAATCGGTCAGGGCAGTCACCCAGATAATAAGACCAATGCCGATTATATGGCAATGATTAATGCTGACTCGAGAGCAAATAACCCTGACATTAAGGTCTGTGTTACTATGGGATACAATGGAGGTACTTATTCCAGAATATTTCAGAACTCCGGAAAGCCTAACCCTAATAATCCTGGCTCTAATATCACAGATACTGACTGCGCTAGTGCTTTTGCAGTTGGGGTAGTGGAGTATTTGAAAGCAAATAATCTCGATGGCCTTGATCTCGACTGGGAATCTCCGGTAGATAGCGAGTTGACAACTGATCGAGTAGGACTATTGATCTCAGAGATAAGAGCAGCCATGAATGCTTCAGGAGATAATTATCTGTTTACAGTTTCTCCAGCCTCTCCTGGTACGCTCGATGGTGATGCGGTGAATAAACACATTGACTTCTTAAACCTACAGCTATACTCTGGTTTTACTTTCCCGAGTGACTATACCAGCGCTCCGTATAATATTGAACAATCATTACTCGCATACGGTGCCAAGTTTGAAAACAATGGGCAGGGTACAAATGGAGATCCTACTTATTGGGCGGGTTATCAAACTGCTCAAAATGCCTATGACGGCTACCAAAGTGGGGGTTATAAAATAGCTACTCAGTGGAGACTCAACTCTGAAAACTTCGGTACAGAGCAAAACAGTCAAGTGGAGCTTTATAAACTCATTAAGGGTTAGTCTCCTTAATTTAGTTGAAGAAGGAAGTCGCGGATATTGCATCTGCGGCTCTTTCATTTTACTCCTTATCCATCTGGCCTGGTTTATTTTTCCTAGGTGAGGCCTAATTATTAAAAGAGGCCCCCTGATCACTCAAGTCACTCAATTCCCGAATTCTTCATAAAAACCTCACATTTTTAATGCTCGATTTAGGGCAGATATTACTTCTTTGGCTGAACAAAAAGGTCATAAAAGTCAAATATCTCTATATGCGGTTATCAAAAGGATTACTTCTATTTATTATTCTCAATACCGGCTGCTTAAGCATGAGCCAGGAGTCACAGGTAGCGGCTAATGGAGATATTGTAGCAGCCAAGAAGGCATACAATCAGACGGATGCCGACAAAGCCTATCGGCTTTTCAATGCATTGTGGCAAAGTGAATCTGCTCCTCAGGTTGACAGACTGGAAGCAGGTAGACATTTGGCCAAATTGAATTTCAGGCAGTTTGACGAACCTGAGAAGGCAATTGAAATCCTTGATGATTTGATCGCAGAAGAACAGGAAGTCGGCTTAGCTTATACCCTAAAGGCAAGAGTACTATCAGAACAAGGAGAATATGAGACAGCTGTCGAATGGGCGGAGAGAGCAGTTGAGGCCAGTAATTCTGAAATACAGCATATAAAAGCAGCATTCGTCTATGGTCATAACGTGCTCATGCAGGCCAGAGAAGATGTTTTTACAATAGGAAGGGTTTCGGATAAAGTCATGGCTACTTTAGCCATTTCTCATCAAAAGCTGGGTGGGTGGCTTGAGGGAAGAAAGGATAACAGTGATTTAGCAAGGCTTTACTTAGGGCATTCCATATTACTAGACAATGGAGCCGAAGCGTTGAGGGCCTGGAGGTTATTCTTTCGCCTAAAGGAAGGAGATGAAATTCACAAGACCCTTTTAAAAGATTACGAAGCCTTTGAGAGGGAATTAAATTCCTCGATCAAAACTGATAAGACAATCATCAAGTCCTTGGCAGAATCCGGCTTTGTAGAGTATGCCTGGGTGTTGTCAAATCTGCAATCAAATAAAGGTCTTCTTCAGGATGAAGAGGTTAAGGAGATCGGCAAATATTATGAGTATTTAAGACGACTTGAAAAAACGCTAACCACCTTCTACAGAAGTACGGTTGATGGGAATAGCAAGCCTCAAGACTTACGCGATGAGTTCAATAGAGATAGTCGTTGGCTGTGGGATCAATTGACTTGGCCGACTGGTAAACCCAGTTATTCTCAATCTCAATTTATTAAAACTGTAGCTGAGCGGTTCAAAGGGAGAATTCTATTCAATACCGTCAGTGGCTTTTATGGGCTCCATGTTGGACAAATTATATTGGATGATAGGAGAACAATCAACCAATATGATCAGTCTGCCGAATTCAGATATATTTTGTTAGATCACATGCTGTCGAATGGGTATACCACCTGGTTTGCTGATGGAGAGAATTCTGTCGGAGGCTGGGCTACAACGCAAGGCTACTTTGTTCAGGTCCGTTCGGACTTAAATCGGGAGATTACAGGTGTATGGTCGATATTAAATGACCCTTCTGAAAAACGGAAGATGGAAGATCGAATGGAGAGACTGTCCCAGAATGAAGAGAGTATGTTGAGAACTCAGCCGGTGAGATATTTGCCAGGACTCCGACTCCGAATATTGCTTAGGGAATGCCAAAACATAGTCGATTCATTAGAACATGCGGGCTTGAAGGGAGATGCATTAAGATATTCGTTTATCACCCATATGGAACGGATTGGTCAAGATTCGAAAATTTACGCCCATGAAGGTCGCCATTCAATAGACATGAAGTATGGACTGGTTTCGGGGTCAACGAACCTGGAGTTTACCGCAAAGCTTTCGGAGGTGTACTTTTCGGAGAAGCCTCTGCTCTTTTTAGCTTCCATACTGAATTCAAGTATGGGTAACGGTACTTCTCATGGGGATGCTAATCAAAGAGTTTTTGAAGAGTTGGTTCAATGGATGGAAACTAATGCTGCGGCTATTCCTGACTTTGACTCATCCAAGCCAACCATGCTGCAAATTGAGATTCTAACAGATAAACAACTAAAAATGGCCATCAGATCATTTGATCCAATGGCCAATTAATGGAATGATTTTCTATGACTACTTCTTAATGCCTGGTACGCCCTTTGGTGCATACTCTTGCCACCATAGCTTTGGCATCTTCTTTTGTGCTGGATGAACTTCGTCTAGCGTATTTCCTTCATATAGTCTGCCATTGAACATTACATGACTGATGTCCTTAGAGTTCTTGATGTTGTCTAAAGGATTACTATTGAGAATCACTAGATCAGCGAGTTTACCAACTTCCAGAGTACCAAGATCTTGGTCTAGGCCGATCGCTTCAGCTCCGATGATTGTCGCTACTCTTAACGCATCATATTCCTTCATGCCACCAGACTGCACAGCCCATAGTTCCCAGTGATAACCTAAGCCTTGCAATTGTCCATGACTACCAACACCTGCACGACCACCAGCCTCTACTAGATCTTTAGCAAAGCCAGACTGCTCCACATGCACATATTCCTCTTCCATAAACCAACCAGCATTTCTTCTTCTCGTGCGAGAATCAAGGTTAGAGTGTGGCATAAAGTGAGTCAGTTTTGCATCGCCATGAGGATTCTCAGTAGCATAGAAATAGTTCTCTGTCCAAGGACCTCCATAGGCCACCAAAAGTGTGGGTGTATATACCGTTCTAGAAAATGCCACTAGATCGATCACGTCTTTGTATAGTGGGAAAATAGGGAAAGAGTGTTCATGTCCCGGATATCCATCAATGACTTGAGTGAGGTTGTTTTTGAAGTCAAGTCCACCCTCAGTAGTTGGCATAATGTTCTGCTCGTGAGCAGCCTGAATGATCCATTGACGTTGCTGTCTGTTTCCTGCACCATACATCTTAATGGTTTTGGTATTGTAATAAGCACTATATCGCTTCATTACTTTGCGCGCATGTTCCAGGCTACTGACATTTTCACTACTGAAAATACCAGGGCCAGTGGAGTAAATACGAGGGCCAATCAATTTACCAGCATCTACAAGGTCTCCGTACGTAAGCACGTCAGTAGTTGCAGTCTGAGGATCTCGTGTTGAAGTAACTCCAAATGCCAGATTGGTCAGATATGGCCAGAACTGTCCACGATGCAGGTTTACAGGATGACGGAAGTGGGAGTGAGTGTCTACAAAACCCGGTACAATGGTTTTGCCCGTCATATCCATTACTTTCACTCTTCTGCCAGCTTGGATATTCTTCCCGATTTGCTTAATACGGTTGTTTTCAATTAGAATGTCAGTATCCTCGAGCACTTCATTATTTTTCATTGTCAGTAGACGTGCATTTTTCAAAAGGATAGTTCCTTTCGGAATATCACGATCAGCCTTTACTTCAATTCTGCGCTCCGTTGGCTCATAATTTTTTGGCTTATCTTCTTTCTTCTCTTCTCCCTTATCGTCATCCTTCTTGTCTTTTGGAGCATCTTTCTTTGCCTTATCATCAGCTGCTTTTTGCTCATCAAATGCCTTAGCATCTGTCAGGCTGTACATAACATGTGCATTGCCGACTGCCCAGTGAACAGTATTGTTATCCCAACTCCATGCAGGGAATTGACCACCAATATCTGTTAACTCTCTTGAAGGGAAGGCTGCATTTTTGGCATTAGCCACAGAAATAGTAGGAGCTTCAGCACTTACTTGAGGCACCGTTACCACATATAAGTTGGTCCCAACCGCGGCCAGGGCCTGATCTCCTTCACGGGCCATTTGAATCCATGAAGCTCTTGGTGCATTGGAAGATCCAGCCGCTGCTTTTCCTCTCACTTGAACATGCGCTTTTTCATCTGTACCATCCCATCGGATAGATGTCAAGCCTCTGAAGCTTGATAGGTAGATGCGGTCAGAACTTTTGACGAAGTGAGGGTTGCTGCGCCCATTCGTATAGCTTATGAAGTTATTCTTTGAGCCGTCAGCCGAAATCCAAATTAGATCGCTGGTGCCTCTAAATGCTGTTCTTTGTAGGGCTTCACGAAAGTCCTTGGTATTACCTTTGATGGCTACAATTCTACTGCCATCGTTGTTCCAGACTGGGCTTTGAAATACTCCATCTTCCTGATTCAGTTGTATAAGGTTTCTTCCATTGGGTCTCACCTTATAGATTTTTCCTCCTTCGGGCTGCCATGTTACAAAGGCTAGCCATTCTCCATCGGGTGACCACGCGGGTTCGGCTTGCGTTTCGTCTAAGTCTATCAATTTCTTTGGCGTTCCGTCAGGCAGGTCCATTAGGTATACCTCGTTCAGGGCCGTGAAGGCCATCTGCTTACCATCAGGAGATGGTGCAATGTCTCTGATTTGAGTGACTGTGAATTGCAGGTCGTCAGAGATTGGATAGTCAAAGTCTAATTCAGGACCCAGTTCAATTTTGCTATTTACTCGAAAGGGAATTTCAACCGCTGTCTTGTTACTCACATTGATCTTATGAATCTTTCCTCCGTAAGAAATAACGATGTGCTGATTGTCAGGGGTCCATGAAAAACCAGGGAGTACATCTCTTGAAGCTCTCGATTCCTGATCATCATGTTGGATAGGGTAGGCCAACCAACTCTCATCTCCAGTGGTCAAATCCCTGAGAATTAATCCTGTTTCGGCATCATGTCGTGTAGCGTAAGCCAACCATTTGCCATCGCTGCTTGGTGTTGGACGAAAGGCGGAACCATAACGTGAAGTTTGTGTGATTTGCTCACCAGTAACACGGTCGTAACGTGATATTTGATACTGAGGCATTGGCGCATTATAAGTCCAAGAGCCATTTCTGCGTGAATACCAGACATATCGATCGTTATCGCCAAATGCTCCTTCGAGCATTCTTAACTGGTTCGGTTCTTTGACAAGTGCCGTACCAGAACCTCCATCGACATGGTAGAGCCATATTTTATGAGAGCTCCTTGCTTGCTTAGAAGCTATCATGTATTTGCCATCAGGAGACCACTCAGGGCCTTGGTAAGCATTGGTGTTTCCTTTGGTAATCTGTTTTTTCTCTTTGGAATCAACTTCAACAGTCCATACGTTTTCTCCCCCTGATTCGTCAGAAATGTAGATGACTTTAGTGCCATCAGGACTAAAGCGGGGCTGTGAATCAAATTGCATGCCCTCAGTCAACTGAGTGGCGGTGCCACCAGAAATAGGCATTGTGTAGAGGTCGCCCAGAAAGTCGAAGACGATAGACTGTCCATCAGGACTAACATCCAGTGCAATCCACGAGCCTTCAGTCAGGTCGAACTCAAAGGTTCTTCCAACTTCTAGAGGCAGGCCTTTATTCTTCTTCTTTTCTGATTTGGTGGTGTCTTTCTTGGCAGGGGCATCTTGTGCTACTGCGGTAAAAGTGAAGGTCAAGGCCAGTAGGGCCATGAATAGCTTTTTCATTGTTGATTGGTTGGTTAAAAAAAGTCTCTCCAATGTAATTGTATTCAAACTAGAAGCCAAAGGGCTTTGGGATGAGAGGCGTGTTGGGTATTGGTTAGTGAGTATTGCGTAGTAAGTAGTGAGTAGAGCGTACTTACCATCAGAGTCTTCCGATCGTCAGCCTTTCTCCATCAGCGTCTTTTCACTATCAGAGTCTTCCGGTCGCGAGCCTTTCACCATTTTCACCATCAGAGTCTTCCGTAGGAGACTCTGATGAATAATCTTCCACAGCATACTCTGATGAATAATCTTCGGAAGGAGACTCTGATGAAAAGGTTGTTTAGGCTTAATTATTATTAATGCCTTTTAGTCCTTTTTAGGGCAGGTAATGAATAACTTCAATCAAGTAAAAGGAGTAAATGATATGATCAATTTCTATAATAAGTTCAAGAAAAGCCTGGCCAAGGGAACGGGCTGCAATTTTAAAATCATGATGCTGGTGGTCATGGGGTGGCTTGCTTACCAAGTTGTAGAGCCACTTGTGTAATTCGAGGAGCTTAGGAGACCATCTCAATCGGTCACAAGCCATCAGAGTCTTCCACAGGCGACTCTGATGAAATACTCTTCCACCATTTCCCACTATCAGAGTCTTCCGCAGGCTACCCTGATGAACGCCTTTGGATAGCTTATCCTATCATCCCAATCAGTTTGTTGATGGTGTTGAGGTTTCTAGCAGTTATGGTTACATCCTTGAAGGTCCGCCCCATTTTTTCCGCAAGCTTAGACCTTCCAATACCATCAGGCGCATATAGGTAAAATACTTTGTCAATAAGTTGATATTCCTCCGAAGGAGCCTTCAGTCCATCTAAGAACTCATAATCGACAGATTGGGGTATTTGATCGCAAAAGAAGAAATGGAGTGCCTTGCCAACTTCAGTTTGGAAAGGGGAGTTTGCAGCTGCAGCCTTTAATTCATCCTCGCTTAGCACAAATACTGAAGGCTTAAAGCCAAACTTGCCATCAATTAAGTCTGCAATTTGATCTCCAGCTCTAGTCTCGTTTTTAAAAACCACATTCCCGCTTTGGATATATGTCTTAACATCCGAAAAGCCATTGACTTCCATAAGAGCAACAAGCTCTTTCATCGGGACGATGTTATTGCCTCCAACGTTTATTCCTCTAAGTAATGCGATCCAGGTTTTCATGTTGGAAGTTCAATAGTTTTGATCGATTTCAGCAAGTTTCTTGCTTGATATTTATTTCTCCCTAAGGTAAACCTCCGGAAGACAAGGGGGAAAGTGGTGTTTCTCACCATCAGAGTCTTCCGCAGGCGACTCTGATGCATGAGGTATAGTCTTCCTTAGGAGATTCTGAGTAGGGTTTTTCGTGAATATTTATTGTTGGTGGTTACATCAGTAATGGCTGGAATTGTCAAACGACTCACTTCAGAGATCGCAAGCCGTTTGACAGATTTATCCAATATTAATGGGCTAATAGGTGAGCTTCCATGAGTTGAACTGTGTAAATCGGAACTTGCTGCATGGGATAGTGGCCAGCATTTGAGACACCGCTAAAACTCACGTTTTCAAATTGTTGGAAAGCTTCTCGTTGTCCCTTTTCTCGCCATTGTTCTAAATCATCTTCGCCATAGATGATCAATATTGGTTTAGTTGTTCCTTTCATTTCCTCAGAGAAGTCTTTAGTCAACCATTCGTCCATGTAGCTTTTCATCGCAGCCTGATTTGTTTGTGCATGTAATCTTTCCGCCCTTTTAAGGTTCCATATTTTAGGCAGTTTATCTGAGACAAGCATGCCATAACCTGTGGCAGCTACATCGGGATTCGTGATAATTTGACTGAAAAAGGCTTTTGTGTCGTCATCAACCTTAAAACCAGCAGAAGATACCGGAGTAATACCAACCATCGCTTTTATACGGTTTGTCTTGTCTTGGAGGATGGCTTTCTGAGCGGCCATGCCTGTCATAGAATGCCCTACTAAATAGAATTCGTGCCAGTCCAACGCATCCGCGACTTTGAAGATGTCGGAAGCGATTTCATCAATCGTAAAATCGCCATTGATGTCTTTCGAATGGCCATAACCTCTAACATCTACAAAGGCGTATGTAAATTCTGATGTGTTGAGATAGTTGACAGCAAGGGCCCAGTTCCCCTCAATATCACCCATCCAGTCATTAGTAATAATTACTTTTTTCGCACCGTAACCTTTTAGGGCGTAGGAGGGAATCATTGTTTTTTTCATGATGATTTGGTTTAAATGAGTATTAAAAGTTTGTTTATATAAGTAAGCAATCGCTTACTTATTGAGTAAAAAAATTATTTGATAGAGTTCATGGTAAAGTCTACAAAGTCGAGCAGTGCTTTTTCATCTCGAACTTTAACAGTAACTGTAAGTCCTTCGGTGCAGCCTATCAGATAATTAGATAGCTTGACGAGATCTGTATTTTTGGCTAGTTTACCTTTGGATTTGGCTTTAGTAAGCAAGTCGAAAAAGGCCATATAAATCAAGTCAAAATAGCTATCGAGCCTCTCCTTAACCTCTGGACTGGTTGTGCCAAATTCCATCGCAGTGTTTGCAAACAGGCAGCCATTTGGAGATTGTTTTGATTTGACAGCGACAATGAAATCTGTGAAGAAGGTTCTGATGTCTTCCAAATCTCCATCTGAGGCGAGTAAGGGTTTTAGAATTACCTCTTTGTTCAGTTGCTCGTATTGCTGTAAGGATTCGATGAATAATTGGTCCTTGCTTTTAAATTCGGCATACAAGGTTCTCTGGTTGATCCCCATTTTGTCTTCCAGCATTCTGGCTGAGGTGTTTATAAACCCATTATCCCAGAAAGCCTTCATGGCTTTTTCTAACACTTCTTGACGCTTGTATTTTTTTGATCGCCCCATACGTATATAAATGTAAGCGATCGCTTACTTAATTACAATCAAAATGAAGCTTGATGTGAATTATGTTTGGAATAGGTAATTGGGAAGTTGGGTAATTAGGGAAATGGTGTTTAGGGATTTACTACCATCTCACCATCAGAGTCTTCTTTAGGAGACTCTGAGTAGGTTTTTTCGTGGGTGTTTATTGTTGGTGATAAGACCAACAATGGCAGGGTTATAATTTATCATCCTTAGTTTCAAGGCTAATAAAATTGCTTTTATTCATACTAAGAATAATAATCAGTAAGACTGGAATTCCACTCATGGCCAACCAACCCCAGAAATAATCGTCTCCACCATTAAGTATACCTGAAACAAAAACTATTAAAGCTTGCCCTGAGAACATTATCAAAAATGTCGAAAAATATAACTTCCATGGTTTGAGTGAGAAATAAAAAGCTAAACACCCAATAACAATTAGCAGGGTATTCAAAACGATCGCTGCATTTTCAACAACTTCAGAATTTGTATTAGCGCCAAACGGCAAGGCTAGCAAATATGATAATCCACCATTTAGGTATAATAGAATTATTTGAGTGACCGGAAAAATGGTTAACCCAACAGTAATTGAGATACCTAAAAATGGGCTTCTTAATAATAGCTTCATATTACAATCAAAAGCCTAATCTTAATCATGCGTTTTAGCCGAGTCAGAAACCAGTCGATTGATTTCTTTCAATTCTTTCTCAGTGAGGTCACGCCATTTACCTACGGGCACATCAAGGCCCACATTCATAATGCGGGTTCTCTTTAGTTTGGTTACCCGATAGCCGAGGTACTCACACATTCTTCTGATTTGACGGTTAAGGCCTTGTGTTAATACAATTCGGAATCTGAAGTCACTCAATACTTCGACTTCACATTTTCTTGTGACAGTTTCGAGGATAGGAATGCCATTGCTCATCTTTTTGGCAAAGTCTGGACGGATGCGCTTGTTCAACGTTACCATGTATTCCTTCTCGTGATGATTTCGTGCACGGAGAATCTTGTTGACAATGTCACCGTCATCGGTTAAGAAGATTAGCCCTTCACTTGGTTTGTCTAGTCGCCCAATAGGGAAGATGCGCGAAGGGTAGTTGATAAAATCAATGATATTATCTTTTTCAACACCCACATCTGTAGTACATACAATGCCAACAGGCTTATTGAAAGCAATGTAAACATTCTTCTTGGCCTTTGGCCCAGAGATCAATTCACCATTAACATGAACTTCATCTCCCTCAATTATTTTCGTCCCCATTTCAGGAACCTTACCATTGATGGTGACCTTACCTTGTTCTATTAGCTTGTCTGCTGCTCTTCGAGAGCAATAACCAACTTCGCTAAGGTATTTATTGATACGGGTGGACTTGATTTCTGACATTTCAAAAGTGTAGCGTCAAAATTAATTGATTATCTCTGAAATCTATGTTGACCGCTTATAGTGAAGTCTATTGTTTATCAAAAGAATAGACATACTTTGAAGATTGAACCAACCAATATAGAATAATGACCACCGAAGAAGTATTGAACCATCATCTTGAAGCCTTCTCTGAAGGGAGTGCGGATAAGGTAATGGAAGATTTTACAGATGAATCTGTACTTATTATTCCAGAAGCAACATTGACTGGAAAAGAAATCATCCATGGAGCTTTCACAGAGTTTTTTGATAGTATTTTCAAACCTGGAACCTATGAATTTACCATGGACCGTGTGGAGATTTCGGGAGATATAGCCTACATCGTTTGGCATGCCACGACATCCGCGGGAGAGGTAAAAATGGGAACGGACACATTATATGTGAAGGACGGAAAAATTGCTGTACAGACATTTGCTATGTACGTAGAGTAAATGATAGTCTGAGATTATGGAATATAATAGTGAAGGTTGGGTTTTACCGTATTGGTAAACCTGCCTTTTGAGAATGGATTCATAACCTTGAGGCTCATAGCTTGAAGCTTTCGGAAGATTGACTAAGTTTTATATCTTGAGACTTTGAATCAATACTTATAGACACTTCTAGGACATGGATCAACTATCAACCATTATTCTCGGTGCTTCTCTGTTTATCATCATGTTGGGCATGGGGCTTTCTCTTGTGACGGATGATTTTAAGCGAGTGCTGGTTTACCCCAAGGCAGTTATCGTAGGCCTGGTAAGTCAGTTAATCTTATTGCCGATTATTGGGTATGGCGTGGCGTCCCTCTTCGATGTTCGACCAGAGATTGCAGTGGGAATTATGATCCTTGCAGCCTGTCCTGGTGGGCCTACTTCGAATCTAATTGCCCATATGGCGAAGGGAAATACAGCCCTATCGGTTACGTTAACGGCTTTTAGTAGCTTCATTACTATTCTCACCATTCCTTTTATCGTCAACTTTGCATTAGAAAAGTTTATGGGGCAGAGTGAATTCATCAAGCTCGATGTTATTCAAACAATCCTTCAGGTAATGGTCATCATCATTATCCCGATTGTCATTGGTATGATGATCCGTAAGTACAAAACTGCCTTTGCCATGAAAATGGAGAAACCAGTACGAATTGCTTCTGGTGTGGTGATTATGCTGGTGATTGTAGGATTGTGTGTTAAGGAAAAGGACAATATGATTCCTTACCTGCAAGAAGCCGGACTTGTGTCACTTGTGCTTAATGTAGTGACCATGTTTGTGGGTTACCGCATAGCGAAACTCTTCAGTTTGAATGATAAATCTGCCGTTTCCATTGCAATAGAGTCAGGTATTCAGAATGGCACTTTGGCGATATCGATTGCCATCGTACTGCTTAACAATTCAGAGTTTGCGATAGCACCAGCCGTTTACGGCTTGTTAATGTTCTTAACAGGGGGCGTTGTCATTTACTGGTCGAGTAGGAAGTTTGCCAGGTACAAAAGCAACTAGCTAATCTGCCTCTTTAGGATAGATTCGTAACCTTCTACCAATACCTTAAGGCCTTCAGAAGTTTCCTGAGGAGTGATGGTAATTTCTAGCTTGGCACTGTTCTTCTTAGGCTTCTTTAGAAAGCTAAGACCGCTACTTTTCTTAGGAAAGTTGAGTTCAATTTCGCCATCAACAATTTCCATCTCAAAGTCAGCGGTCACAACTGCTTTTTCGACCTGAGACATCTGAAGAGGTACCAAGGTGATTAGGGGTACGTGTACCTCACTTGTAATTTCATTGCCAGCCGAATCGACACTGGGGTATTCAAGGATTACGGTTTTAGGGTCTAGTATTGTCTTTTTTGTTACCTCGTCAGTTTCTGGATCTTTTATTTCTCTGGTGTTCTCTTCAAAGTATTTGTCCAGTAGACCTACATTTTTATCCATCAACGAGTCACTCGCATTGATGATGGCATCATGTATGGCGTTTACGAATGATTTAAAACTGATCATATTTTTTGGGCTGACGTTTGAGGTATTGAAGTATAGGCATCCAGTATTTTGACAATACCCGGAGAAATACTCAAGGATTTTGGCTGGTGCTTGACGGTAGAACGCTGCAATTCTCCTGTACGAATCTTCGCGGTGTTCATTTGGTTCTTAATCAAGGGTGCTTCGGTCATGAGCATATATTCCAGTGAAGACAATGCTGTACCCACTTTGGGCTTCGACTGGAGTGTACCTTTTTTGTTAAAGGAAGACTTGACTGAGCTCGATTGAATGGACTCAGTAGCGGCTTTAATGCCTTTTTTCAGGAGCTTGTCCCGAATAGACTTGAACAAAGATTTGAATTTGTTCATTGGCTTGTTCTACTTGGCAACATTCTTTTTTAACTCCTCAAACTTTTCCATCGTTTCTTGAACAAGAGGCTTGCTCTGGTCAGATAGTCCAATAGCGGCTTGACAGTTTGGGCAAGAAAACTGAACTCCCATCAAGAGCTGTTTGGTATCAAAAGGTATCTTAGTCTGGCAGACAGGGCAAGGGATACTTTGGTCTAAATTAATCATGCTATTGTCTTTTATTCTTCAATTGATTCGGGTTTCTTTTCCTCAGGTAAGGGTTGAATATTTTTAGTGTAAAGGTCTAGAATGGCCAAAACTCCAACAGGTAGAGGTAGAGGTCCGGCATTGATTCCAACCTTTAATTTACTGGTAGATTGGGTGTTGTTTTTGTCACCGCTAGGGCCGCCACTGATCTTACCGTTCAGCTGAGCCTTTTTATCCATTATATTGTTTTCCCCAACTTTTTTTGTGGACTCCTTTGAGGTAACCGAGGTAATCTCCATATCAAAGTCTACGGTTACTTTGTCAATGGCCAGGGAGTTTAACGGCACTAGACATAGTAAAGGGATATTGAAGGTCAACTGCGCTTTTTGAATATAGCCTGGGTCAGTCGGCTTCTTTGAATCATCAATCACACCTCTAACCATTGACATTTCTATCATCACTGGCTCATAAGTCTTACCGTCTTCTTTGGTAAAACAGTATTCCAACAAAAAGCGTGTTTGTCCAGTGACCATCATTACGTTGGCCTTGGAGGCTGCCACAAGAGGAGCGCTAATGATGGATTCAATGTTCAGCTCCTTGCCGAAGCTGGGTTTGAAAGACTGATTTTGAGATTCAGGCATATATATATGCTAAATGATTTAATCGAATAGAAAGCTGATGATCACCACCAACTTCCTATTTCGACTCACCTATTGTCGTCTGCTTTTAAGCAGATAATGTTATTGGCTGAATGGATTGCGTAAAGGCTTCAATAATAGTGTTGACTCCTTTAGGCAATGGTAATTGACCAGCATGGACATTTACCGTGTACTTGGCCGAGTTACTTTTTTGATAATGTGTGCTATGCGTGGAAGAATCCTTGGAATCATAACTCGCACTACCTTTTACAGTTACAGAGAAAGGTCCCCAGCCGGCCTTGGCCTCGAAGCTACCCTCAGTTTTTACCTGCTTTTCAGAGGTTTGAGATGCCTCTTCCGCAAAACTGGATTTTACCTCCATTTCGAAATTAATGTCGACCGTCTCCACAGCTAATGAGTTAAGTGGCACCACTGTCAGCATTGGAAGGTTAAATTCCGTTTTAACGTTTTGAATAATAGCTGCGCTTGCCGGAGTAGGCGGTACTGGCGGAGTCGCAGTCGGGTCTCCAGCAGATGCAGGTGTTCCTGGAGTAATAACCCCGCGGGTTAGTGTCATGACAATCATAACAGGAGCATAGTTGTTATGTGCTGGTATAGCGGGTGTTCCAATCACTTCTGCTACAGGTGGTGTGGCGGTTGGATCTCCTGCTACCGGAGCAACGGCAGGTGTATCTCCTACGGGAGTAACTGTAAAACAGGTGTCCAGCATAAACTTGGTTTGGGTAACAGCCATTGCTGCATTGGCCTTGGCAGCGGCAGTTAAAGGACCTCCGATAAGAGACTCCATGGGCAGCCCTGAAAACTGTTGGGCCATTGATAATAAAGCGGTTTCCATAATTTTTTGGTTTTGGTATTGATTCGTGTTTATTAAAATCCTCCTGATCGTTCAAGAGTTGTGTGTAAGGAAATGTATGGATTTATATGGACTTATCAAATACAAAAATGATTGGCTGCCCTGTTTTGGACGATTTTGGCTGAAATCAGCTAGACGACATAAGGAGGCCTTTCCTTATATAAATGCGGTAGATATACTGATCGGCATTCAGTATCTCTTACGAATTCAATATCTCCTCAATTGTAATGATTGGGTCCTACAATAATTCGGAGTTTGCGATAGAAACTGCTGTTTACGACTTATGGATGTTATTAACGGAAGGAGTAGTGGTGCAATGTGCGAATCGAAAGTTTACCAAGTGTGTAGAAAATAGGCCACCTTAACTAGGAAAGCCTATTCCTTATGGATTCTTATTTGTTCTTTATCTTTTCACCTCGGACTGGAGAATAGTCTTTCTTCAATTCGCCATTGACCATAATCTCTGCGAAGAAACTTTTTGCTCCAGTGGCATTGACCATATTTTCGACATTTTGGATATGGAAATGCAAATGTGGCTCTGAAGAATTCCCTGAGTTACCACAAAGTCCAAGAAGCTCACCTTGTTTTACTTTTTGCCCCTGCTTGACCACGATAGACTGTTGCTTGAAGTGTGCAAAAAATAGATATTCATCATTGGCAGTTTTAATGATTACTGTGTTACCAGGAACATAAATTGAATTCATTTGCCCTGGTACATTGTCTTTGACCCCATCAACTACCAAAACTACCTCTCCATCCGCAGGGGCAATGATGTCCTTGCCGAATACGTAATAATCTTCGTTAGTTCTACCATCGGTTTTGTAAGACCTTCCATTTTCATCTCTGATTACCAAATCAAAGGCTCCTTTCTGAGATTCAGTTGTTACGTGATAATTTTGTGCCTCAGTATCTCCACCCCAGAAAACACTCCATTCCTCTTTGAATGGAAGGATTAAGGGTGTCGTATTTCGCTCCAGTATCGGAAATTCTTCATCATTGAAAGGAACAACTTGTAACCCATTGATTTGAGATTCACTGTCAATCGAGAGGTTGATTCCAAAGAGCCCACGTTCAAAAGTTGTTTTGTACAAGGCTACCGTCCCATTCGAATATCTAACGAATTCTAACTGCTCCATTTTGCCCGCCTGTGAGTTCAATCCAGTTAAGAAGTTAGATAGAGCATCTTGTGGTACGGCTTGCTTCATTTGGGGGTTGAACATGGTGAAAATGGCCTCGTACGCATTGCCATTGTAATTCTCTTTGAATAGGTCGGCTACTTTTTTCAGCTTATCCGATTCATTTTGTGCTAAAGCGATGTGTGCTGCAAGTAGAAGTGCAAAGCACATTAATATAGTTCTCATGGGTTTTGTTTTTAATTGATAATATGACCTTAGTTTTCTAGTTGTTTTTGTAGCCGATCTATGTCATCAATAATCGGCTTTAATGTCTTTTTAACTGCTCTTTTGTTGATCCATACTATCAGGACATTGAATAGGGCAATAAATCCAATCATTCGAAGCTTAGATTCCATGGTAACTGGAAGGTACTCTAATAGACCTGACTCCCAGTTAGAGATGGATGGGTCCCCGATGCCTAAAATGAAGACAACATTGGCAATGAAAGGAGGGAGGACATACCAGTACAGAACACTGTTTAGCAGCTTCGCTTCCTGTTCCATATTTTGACGTTGGTTTTCTAATTGCTGCCTGAATGACTGGGTTAGATCAATAGGCCTCTTTAGGCTTCTATTGTTCCTTAATTTGTACACCAAGTAGACGAACCAAGTGATGGTCAAGAGGCAACCTATTCTAGCAATGATAAAGGGAACCTCGTAGGCAAAGTACATAAACAGTATGGCTCCGAGGGCGGAAGCAATTATCTCTCTTCTGTCTCTGTTCTTAATTACATTATTAAGGCGCTTTGCCCTCTTGTTAAGGTCAGTAAGTAAGTTTGACAAATCAATCTTAATCTTTTCCACTTGAGAGGAATTCCTCCATATGTCTTTCAGCTCTTGCTCTACCATGTCATGATAATTTTGGGGTGATACACTCAAAAAGTAATTTTCTAATTCTCTTCATTTTAACAGCTACATGATTCTCTGTCAGCCCAGTGATAATTGCAATTTCTTTATAGGGCAGGTCTTCCAGATAAAGCACCATAAGTGACTGATCGCTTTCATTTAAAATGTCAATACAATCGCGCAATGCCTGGTACTTTTCCTCTTGACTTCGATCGTCAGTCTCGATTGGTGTAAATAGAATTGACTCCAACCGAACCGTCTTACCATTCTGCTTTTCTAGTTTCAACTTGGACCTTTGTCCTACATTCAGGGCAATTCTATAGATCCAGGTGTCGACATTCGAGTTTCCCTTGAAACTCGGTAGTGATTTCCATATCTGGTAAACCACTTCTTGGAAAAGGTCTTGAGGCTCGATAGGAGAGACGGCATAGACCTTACAGATTCTATAAACCTTCTCTTTATTGTTTTCTAATATTTCCTCGAAAGTCTGTTTAGCCAATTTTTCTGTTTCAGAGTTTTTCACTGTCTACTAATCTTAGTGACAGGGTGGATAGAAATATGACAAGAAATTTGAAATTTATTTTCCTTCTGTCAAACTGTCCTGATTTTCAGTGTATTGCGAATTGATAATTTTTTGCGGCAGCTTGTATAATATCAACATTCCTGCTTCTTATTAATTCCTATCTTCCCACTATGTCAAAGTACAAGGTATCGGTGGTGCAGGCGGCACCTGTTTTGTTCGATTTGGAGGGTACGCTCAATAAGGTGGAAAGCTTTGTGAATGATGCTAAAAAACAAGGTGCTAAGCTTATTCTCTTTCCAGAAGCTTTTGTCTCTGCCTATCCGCGTGGTCTAAGCTTTGGAACGGTAGTAGGAAGCAGAAAAGAGGAGGGTAGATTGCTATGGCAAAGGTATTGGGAGTCTTCGATAGCTGAAGGTGACACCTCTTGTCATCGACTGGGACAAATGGCCAAGGAGGCCGAGAGCTTTCTGGTGATCGGAGTCAATGAAAAGGACAATGTTTCGGGAACGCTGTATTGTAGCATGTTCTATTTCGGGCCGGATGGATCGTTTCTTGGAAAGCATAGAAAGGTTAAACCCACGGCTCAGGAACGCCTGATCTGGGGCGAAGATGACGGTAGTACGTTATCGACTTTTGATACAAGTTTAGGTAAGATTGGTGGACTCATTTGTTGGGAAAACTATATGCCCTTGGCTAGAATGGCCATGTATCAAAAGGGTGTTCAACTCTATTTGGCACCAACTGCTGATAACCGAGAAGGCTGGCAACAGACCATGCGGCATATTGCCTTGGAGGGGAGATGCTTTGTCTTGGGGAGCAATCAGTTTGTTACCAAGGATATGTACCCTAATGACCTGCCGGGGATTGCTGACTTAGAAGATCAGCCAGAGGTAATGGCCAATGGAGGATCTATTATTGTCGATCCACTGGGTAATGTGCTGGCCGGACCGCTTTGGGGTGAGGAAGGAATCCTTACCGCTGAAATCGACCTAGACCAGATCATACAAAGTAAACTGGACTTTGATCCGATAGGTCACTATCATAGACCTGATATATTTGAATTTAAAGTAAATCGTCAACCACCGATTAGGGTAGTTGATCAGTAAATATACTCGTCACTGCGATCCTGATAATAAATCAGGAGAAGCAGTCTCCTGAAATGACAAGGAGATTGCTTCGTGCTCTGTCTGTCGACAGGCAACTCGCAATGACGTTCGAATTGCATTTGATGCATTGATAACTCGCTATTATGAAAAACAGACGCCTGCTTACCCTCTTAGGATTGATTTTGTGCCTCGGTCTTAATACGGCCATCGCCCAAAGCGACTATTTCTTCCCGCCTAATGCTCGATTCGATGAGAGCATCCCTACGCCTGAAGAGTATCTAGGTTATCCGATCGGTACGCTGCATACGCGTCACGATGCGATAGTAGGTTATATGAGGGAGTTAGCTAGGATATCCGATAGGGCCGAACTCGATACCATTGGCGAGACGTATGAGCATAGACTATTGGTGGTATTAAAAGTCACGTCTCCAGAAAACCATGGCAACCTGGAGCAAATCAGATCAGAACATTTGAAATTGGTTGATCCATCGCAGGCGATTGAGAGCTATGATGGTCAAAAATCTATTGTACTCTTGGGTTACAATGTTCACGGCAATGAACCATCGAGTTCTGAGGCAGCCTTGCTAACGGCTTATTACTATGTTGCCGGACGCCATGCTGAGGTGACAGACGCTCTAGACGATGCAGTCCTACTGATTGACCCCGCTTTCAATCCTGACGGTAGAGATCGGCATAGCACCTGGGCCAATAGCTTCAAAGGAGACCCAATGGTTTCCGATCCCATCGATGCTGAGCATAATGAAATGTGGCCTCGAGGTCGTACCAACCACTACTGGTTCGACCTGAACAGAGACTGGTTGCCTTTGGCACATGTGGAATCTCAAGCGAGAATCAACTTCTATCACAAATGGTATCCTAATGTGGTCACGGACTTTCACGAAATGGGAACCAACTCTACCTACTTCTTCGAGCCTACGAAACCTTTCGGTTCTGAGAACCCTGTAGTGCCACGCGATAATTATGATGGATTGAATAATCTCTTCGCGGGATACTTCCACGAGGCGCTAGACGAGATTGGATCGCTTTATTTCACCAAAGAACAATACGACAATAGTTATCCTGGCTATGGGTCGACTTATCCGGATATCCATGGCGCGCTAGGTTTGGTCTTTGAGCAAGCCAGTTCCAGAGGGCACTTGCAAGACTCTCGTATGGGGAAAGTGGCTTTCGCTTTTACCATTAAGAATCACCTCACTTCCAGTATGGCCACCGTGCGTGCTTCTGTCGGAGAGAAGGAAACGCTGCTCAAGCATATGGAGAACAACTTTAATACGGCTGTTGAGGAAGGTAAGAAAGCTGGCGGAGGCTGGGTGTTTGGTGACCAAACGGATGAAGGTCGAAATGGTGAGTTTATCGACTTGTTGAATCGCCATCAAATTGAAATGGTTCAGTTGAATGAGGATATCACCTTAAATGGCAGAGCATTTAAGGCTGGCAATGCCTTCTATGTGCCGAACGAGCAAAAGCAGTATCGCATGGTAAGAACGATGTTCGAGCAGGTGACCACTTTCTACGACAGTATCTTCTATGACGCTTCCTCGTGGACCACTGCGCTGACCTATAATATGCCTTATGAAAGATATACTGGTAAAGCTTCGCTGAGGGGTATGGCTATTGACGATGATTTCAATGGTTCTACTTACGCCAGCGTGCCGAAATCCAATTATGCATACCTGATCGAATGGGATGAGTATTACTCCCCGAAAGCATTGAATTATCTTTTAGAAAAGGGACTCTATGTCAATACTGCCTTTAAACCTTTTAGTATCGAAACGAACGATGGGATCAAAGACTTTGGCTATGGTACGCTGATGATTCCAGTCAACCGTCAGGAAATGAATTCAAATCTTGTCCACGGCTTTGTGGAAGAAGCCACCGACCTGGCAGGCATTCGGGCGTACTCCGTGAAGTCAGGCTTTAGTGCTAAAGGCATTGACTTGGGCAGTGGCAATTTCAGAACCATCCGCCAACCGAAAGCGGTGATGCTGATTGGTGGTAATGTCAGCAGTACCGAAGCGGGCGAAATCTGGCACTTGCTAGATACCAAAGTGGGCATGCCAGTGACGAAGGTGATGACTACCAGTGCTGGCCGTATCGACTGGGCCAAGTACAATACTTTGATTTTGCCATCTGCCAACTATAGTGGTTTGGGTAAGAATACGATCGATCGCATTAAGCAGTGGGTGAGAGAGGGCGGAACCGTAATTACCCTCCGTAGCGCGACCAGCTGGGCGATCAGCTCCAAGTTTGTCAACGAGAAGTTTGGCGAAAGACCAGAAAGAGATACGCCTGAGCGTATGGATTATGTGACATCCAGAGAGTTTAGAGGTTCTAATTCCATTGGTGGCTCTATGTATATGACAGATGTGGATATTACGCATCCACTAGCTTTTGGCTATACACAACGCGACTTACCGGTATATAGAAATCACTCCATCTTTATGGCACCAAGTGAAGATCCATTTAGTACGGTGGTGAAGTACAAAGAAAATCCGTTACTCAGTGGCTATGTGAACAAGACCAACCTCGAAAAACTAGGAGGGACTGCTTCCTTGATCGTGAGTGGTATTGGTAGGGGCAACGTCATTATGTTTGCCGATAACCCCAACTTTAGAGGCATGTGGTATGGTACCAATAAGCTCTTCTTTAATGCGCTGTTTTTAGGGAATCAGTTTTAGAGGGATGGTCTCGGACATGAGTAGTAGGGTCCCGAAGGGCACTATTGCTTATAGGTTTTGTTAGCTCTAGTTATTTTCTAAAATTTTGATATACTTCTTAATGAAAATAGTTAGTTCATCTTGATACTCCTTTGGTATTGTACTGGCATTGTGTGCAATAGCATTTCTAACTTTCGCTAATGAATTTAGGTGAGCAAGGATTTCACTTGCTTCCTTGGGTTTTGAGAAAACTTGTGGATACTCTACTATGATTTTCGCATAGTCATCCCACATGCAATAGAAAAGAATGTTATCGCCTCTAATTGGCAACATTTCGGAAAGGTTTACTTCAGCTTTAATAGATTGAGCTTTCCCTAGCTCAACTTTCGCACAAATCTCAACTTCCCAATTAGAACCGATAATTGCAGTGAGTCTATTAATTAGAAATTTCCTTATGCTATTTTCAAGATGATAGAGCAGAAAATATAGAGTGGTGAAAAATTTTGCGTTTTTTCTAATTTTAGTATTTATGAAAGGAATATCACTAGGTTTCCAATCTAATTTATCTTGGTTGATGTCGAAGTCAATAAAAGGTGCTTCTTCTTCTATATTGATTGATTTCCTTAGTTCATCTTCAAAATTAGATTCAAGATGATATCCTTCTTTTCCCTTTAAATATTTGATTGTTTTTTTCTTTTTTTTTGCCTTGTTAGAATTGTCAATTAAATATTTTGGTATGTTAGAATAGGGACTTAATCGAAGATGTTCAAACGCTTTTTGTATTTGGGATGGGGAAAAGTAGTTCTCGTTCAATACGATTGAAAAGTAATAAGTAAAAAAGTCAACTTGCTCAGAACTTTTCAAAGATTTGAAGTCTTTGATTTTCTCAATATATTCTGTTAGTCCGGTCATGAATTAGCTAGTCTTCACCGTTGTTTTTGGCTCTTTTACTCCTTTTCCTTGTAGAACCACTTGAGTTTCCTTGCAATATTTCCTTGCAGTATTCTCTACCTGCTTCTAGGAATATATATTCTTTTGTGTTTAAAGATTTTATCCAATCCTTTTTTACACCTGTTGAAATACTTTGAGACAGATTCTTAATTCTTGTATCAGTTCTACGGTTGCTTTTTTCATACTCGCTTAATAAGTCATCTCTAGTAAACGAATCTTCTCCATATTTTGAAGAATAGAAAGCATAAACTAGTACCCATTCGGGTTCATTCTTCGGATAGTCTTTAATAACTAAATCCCTTAAGCTTGGATAGTCCATCTCGTCACTTTCAACATAGTTGGTCTCAGAGGTGTCTTCTTGATGGTGGTTGTTAGCCCCCTGAATTTGATTTGATACTGGATTATTAGGTTGCTGATACTTGGGCATTCCAATTCCAAATCTCTCAATGAGGTATTTCAGTACTCGAACCTTAGAATCATCATCAAGATCCTTGATTAATTCGGTGCACTTGGCAATTGCTTCAATTTCTTTATCGAACATATTTTCTTTATTTATTAGAACTAACGATCAACTATCATCCGTAAGCTGGTCTATTCAAATATCTACTAAAGTATCTTATCCCATTAGCCTTTGCAAATAGCTTAGTTAGCTTATGGATGGTAGTATTTGTTAGCCACATTACGCGAGGAATGTTTTTGTTTCAAAACCCTTTTCAATGCGTTCACAAACCTCTGACATTAGATCGTTGACAAGCTCGCAGAACTTTTCAATATCTTTTGCCGTAACAGGTATTGAGTTGTCACCATGTGAAACCGAGTTACGAAAGCGTAAGAGTTTATTCAATGGTGTTTTGAAATTCTTTATTGGAAGTGGTTCAAGATTAAACCGTTCTAGAATATCATTCAATACCTCAAAGTTTATATTAGAGTTCGTTGGTGTTTTATTGGGTATTTCTATTCTCTGGCTTAGAAATGACATCAGTGATTCGGTAAATTCTGTTTTTGTTTTAAAATGAATTCTTGAGTTTTGAAGTGTCAGCTTACTATCCGAATCAATTGCATGAGCAAGTAGTCTGTAGTTTATTTTGTCAGACTCAATATTCAGGTTGTTGAGCTCTCGAACATAAATCTCAAAAACTGATTTAACGTACCCCTCCCAAATGGAGTAAATCACCGGAACGGAGTATTTGATTAAAAATTGATGATGGTCAGTGGATAATTTGTACCTGAACGGGAGAGTTCTTAGAACAGAGAGTTCAGAGTATCTCCAATCGATGTCAGCTAAAATCTCTTTGTAAAAAGAAGGTGTCATATGGTGCCAAAAATTCTATTTGCTGCTTTAATTCGGTTACGAACTCTTTGAATAGAGTTGTTACCTCCCGATCGAGAAATTTTTCTAATCACTGAATCATGCTTGACCTCCTTCATCACTTTTGATTTAATTTTTTCAGGGGTTACTTCGCCATATAAATGAAGGTTTTCACCGACACCAATCATAATTGTGTCATAGAACCCTGTTGCAAAGGCATTATTCTTACTTCGGAAAATGGACTTCCCGCAGGGAGACAATATATCAACTGTTCTGTTGAAAATTGACTCATATTTATCATAATTGAAATCCTTGTCGCTTACAGCAATTCGCATAAACTCTGTCATGTGCTGCCCCATGCTCAATTTCACGTTTTTAATGTTTTTATGTAGTGAAATGAATCTCAATGCCAATTCCTCCAAATAAAGTTCTGACACCTGTTTGTCTGATGCGTCTATCATATTTATAAACTTAGGATTGTCCGCGATCCTCTTTAGAAAATCATTAAAAGAGGATGAAACACCTCGATAGATACAGTTTCGAATTTCTTGGTCAGTTAATGGGGTTCCGCCAGTATTTAACCTATTGAAAAGTTCGAATCTCATATCATATTCACTATCCCATTTTATTATTTCAACTCGGCAAGTTGCCCTTTTGATATTCAGTTGAATTTTCATTGGAAGCTCTTCACATGAATATCCTTCTAGTGACTTCACTATTTCTCCATCCTCTAGCAGCCAGTTGTTCTTTTCAGGCATTGTTCTAAGAATACCAAAAAATGACATAATTGTAGATAATCTCTGCAGACCATCGACTAGTTCCCATCTACCGTTCGTGTCTTCAGCCACAAAGATTGGAGGGACTGGTATACCTAAAATTACTGATTCAATGAATCTTGTTTTTTGATAATCTTCCCATCGATAGAATCTTTGAAATTCAGGGTTAATTATGATTTCATCCCTCTCATACATACTTATGATCTCACCAAAGGACATGTCCAACCTATCAGTTTTGAGGTTGTTTCTGGCAGCTTCTATGTCTCCTAATAGATTATCTATGTTCTTTTTCATCTGTGTAGTAATTGTTGTGGCTAACGCTCACTTTTATGAGCGTTATTTCTCTAATAGTTTACAAAAAGTGAGCGTTAGTCAACACCTTGCGGTATGCTATACGCACCTTTTTCTTCTGAAAAGCACAGCTTGTAAAAAAGGGTAGGCCGTGCGTGTTTATCTCTAATGAAGTAAAGAAAATATAAGTATAATCACAAGTTGATTATATGGGTGGAGCTTAGAAGGTATGAGGTCCTACATTTTGATTAAATGATCCATGCCATTATCTCTCAATATTTAGTCTAGGTACTTTCCTCTGTTGCTGGTTGCTCGCTGATAGAGTGTAAAGAGGTTGAATACCTCATTGTACTGCTCAATAAGTGTCTGAAGGGTGCTTTCGCCCAGTCTAGGTTTTGGCTATATGCCTTTTATTATTGTTGTAAGAATACTGGCTATAATGGGAGATAAAATTTTCAATGAGGTTTTTGTTCCATCCCATGCGTTTCCAGCTATATCTAAAGTATTTAAATATGCTTCATTTCTTTTGTTCCAGGCTTCAATGTCTTCATAATCAATGGGGTTCAATCTATATACCAATTGAGTTCCAATTTCCCTAACCTTCAAATACACTGGGACATAAACTATCAAAATGGCTCCAGTAAATGCCAAGCCATAAAGATAAACGAACTCATCTGGGACAAACTTAAAAGATGAATTGCTTACGATGAAATTGTTAATCGTATCCGCTAATGCAGATGCAAGGATAATTGACCCTGAGGCAACAAAAACCCCAAATATCAAGATATACTCATCCAATAAGGTTTTGTATCTGCGAAAAGACTTAAATGATGTTTCTTTGTCTTCAATTGAAAAGTCGCTCTTTTTGATTTCAGATGAAACTCCGAAAATTCCAAATAGACAAATTGCCGCAAGTATCAATAATGGGAATAAAAAAATCATCAAAGTCTCTACAGGATACTTTAATAGAATCCCAAGGTGTTTCATAATGGATTGTGGGTGCCAAGCATGAGGGATATAATTACATACTCCGAAGACACCTATTGTTATTAAAAGAGAAACTATAGCATAGAGTATGACTTCTTTTCTTGTGAGCATCCTTAATTTTTTTCTCATCCTGAAAATCAATGGGAATATTAAGCTTAAGGAAACTGATGAGAAAAAAGTCAGAAAGAATAAGTACAGTAGAAAGTTCGGATTTTGATTGAATAGCAGTTCTGAGGGAGTTATTTCTTGACCATTTTTCTTAACTTCTTTTAGTTTAAAAGGAATGTTATAACGTAGGGTATCTACAAAATCGTTTTGATCATTGGATACAAAAACGGTAGCAGGAGCAGGCTGAGGGGCTAATCCGAAGTGAAGGGTCAACTGATAGAAAAGTATGAAGCTAAATATTGCAAAAAGGACTATTCGATTCGTTTTGTTCATTGATTCCTGTTTCCTAACTACTTGGACTTTTAAGATATGTTTTTTTCATTGCCTCATTTAGTTAACAAAAGTGAGTCTTAACTGACCAACAAAAAGGTGTGCTAACCGCACCTATATCATTTCCAGAAATGCACAGCTTGTAAAAAAGGAAGGCTGTGTGTGTTTATCTCTAATGAAGGAAAGAAATTATTGGGATAGTTACAAGGGGGGATTGCGTAGTGGGTAATGCGTATTGCGTAGTACGTAATACGTATGGCGTAGTAAGTATTGCGTAGTGTGTACTGTTGTCTTCCCTTGAGGAGGTGCCTGCCGATAAAAGCAAGCCCTCCCAAATATTCAGACAGAAGCTTTCGCCACCTGATAAGACAATACCCGCGTTAGTGGATTTCCGCCCAGGCATAGCCAAAGACCGTGTCCAGATGAAAATCATCTACATGAATTGATCCCGTAACCTTGTAAACACCTTCATATTTATGGACTAATGTTACCTCCTGATTAGGGCGAACAGCCTCGCCTTTCAATATCGCATAGCCGTTCTCATCACCGGGTTTACCCAGGGTTAAGGTAAACTTTAATGGAAACTGATGATCACCTTCTTTTGGCCAAAGGTCACTTGATTCGAAAGAGATGTCTTGGATATCCCAATCGTGCCATGCTTTTAGGGCTGTGTTTGGTTCTTGGGCTGAGTGACTATGATAGAAGCGAGCTGTTGGTAAAGTAGATGTGCCAGTTGAACCTGGAATAGGCATTTCAACCTGTGAAAACATTAAGGCACCAGAAAAGTCATTTAGGCTTAGTTGTGGCGGAAACTGAATGGCAAGAAACTGCCATGTTGCATCATTCTTCAATACCGGATAAGATGCTTCTGAAAAACTCTGTGTTACATAATCTACCCACAAGTGTCCTTGTGAGCCTGAAGAGAATGGTTTGCCGTCTTTTGTGATGTTAAAACTGGTGACCTGAAGTATTGGTAGAGAATAGTAATAAGAACCTTCTCCACTCATGTTATCTTGTCCGTCCTGTAGATAAGTTTCCACATTACCACCAAATTCATTCATTACAGCTTGGTGCTGCCCTGCATTTAACCATTGCGGTAAAAAGCTTGATGGACCATAGCCTATGGCAACAGTTCCCATACTATCGGTAAGTTCAACTTCGTATACCCAATTCGCTAAATCAAAAGCGATGGCATTACCCGTTAACTTATATTTAGCACCTGGCTGCCCCATTTTACCTGAAACAAGAGCAATGGTGATTTTTTCATCCTCGATTAACAGGTTTAAGTTCGCTGTTTCCGAAAACGGGTTGGATTGAAAAGTGACTTTGTCTTTGTCCAATAGAAACGGAGCTACCACAACACCGTCAGTTTCATTATTGCATATGGAGAATTCAGCAAGGTAGGGCGCTGAGCCTGGAAGCCCGAATTGCTGTTGTATCATGGAACTGAACCCTACTATATCACCATTGTCAGGGATTAGGTGACCGTAAAAGTCAAGTGACGCCATGTTATAACCGGGATGAGGTTGCGAAAGCCATGAGGCAAGCCCTTCAGCGCTTTTACTATGTGGAAGTGTCGTTGTATTTGAGTAAGAACAGGAAGTGCCGGGCTCAAGTGAAGTAGGTGCTTTCGATTGATTAGCGGCTTTTTTTGACTCTGTTAGTTGTGAGTTGTTTAATAAACGTGACATAATTTTGTGTTTTGGTGTGTTATCTTTTTTCTAGAAAAGCACAGCTTACTCAAAGTTGGGCTGTGTGTGTTTCTACTATTAAGAAGTGAAATTATTGGGATAGTTACAAGGGGAGGCGTAGTACGTATATCGTAATGCGTAGTGCGTAATACGGTTCTGCTGTCCTCCCTTGAGGGAGCCTGTCTGCCGACAAAGGCAGGGTGCCCACGGGCGGAGGGAGAGAATACTTGTTAGTGAGTAAAATCGATCCGACCGATATGTAAGGAGGCATAGACCGGTCGGATCAGTTTAGTAATAGCCAATTCAGGCTTTATTGATCTAGTGGCAAATACCTTTCTTTTATAACATTGAAATGATGGATTTGATGTGCTCTTATCGTCAATCCAATCGTATACAAAGGCATCTCATATTCAAAAAACACACAATTGGTTTCGAGTATCGCTTTGTTAAAAGACTCAAACATCATTATGGTTGATTGACGTACCACTCGAAGCTCATGGACCAGTTGTTCAATAGACAACTCGTTTGCATTTGAATTTGCACCCATGATTTCCTGGTCATGTGCATCTGGAATGCTCCCTTCTCCACGAGCAAATATGATAGCTCTAAAGCACCAAATCCTTTCCCAATCAATCAGATGTTGAAGGATTGTATGAATCGTCCATTTGTCCTTTTTGTAAGTTTTCAGGCCAATGCGGGTCAATTGGGCAATGTCTAATGCATCGATTTCATTTACGCTGAGTTGCAGTGCCTCATGGACTGCCATGTCTCCGTTTAATTCGAAAACGTATTCTAAAAATTCGGGGTTCTTGTTAGCTTCTTGATTTTTCATAAATAGTAGTAATTGATGTGACATCCGTGTGTGGGAGATAGCATCATCCCTAGAACTAAAGCACAGGAATAGCCTTAAGAGCTATGGCAAGCGCTAACAGCAATACACGAATAGTGAATTAAATATTGCGTTCGGAAGAACATCCGAACGGAGAATTACCAGCCTTTAGATTAATGGCTAGTAATTATGCTACTATGAATTTCAGAATTACTCTCAAGACAGAAATTATTTGTGTTGAATAAATATATGGATTTTCCTCCGACCAGCTTATGAGCGAAACAGAATAGGTTAACACATCCATACCATTCTCATCAAGGTCCTTAGCCTGAGGCTTGTCGCAAGATTCAATAGTTGGACCTCAAATTATTATAATGATGCTCGGTATGATAAGCCGTCCAGATTACTATTTCTCTTACAGTCATTCTACCCATAAGGGGGTGAGGCAGTAGGTAAGTATCTAAATCATGCTCGGTCCAATTTTGGAACTTCTTAATCAGTCTCTTTTTCTCCTTGTCCAATTCGGAGAGGTATGATGCTTTATTGGAGACCGTAATGGGTGGCATATTCTTAGAAGTATTGGCTACTACACCGGGATTATCAGCTAGCCTTTCTTGATATCTTTTGACAATTTGATCATAAGTGCGATTGTCTCTATTATTGGTTCCAAGCTTATATTTCAAGTAAAACTTAGGCAACCGCAGTGCTTTGTTTAAGGCTTTTTCACTTTGAATCAAGTGCACAATGTGTTCACCAGTATTCCATTTGCCTTCAGGGCCTTTTATCCAATTTTCATCTGGATGATCCACGAGCCATTCATATAGTGTTTGGTGTTTTTGCTCCAGAATGTCGATGACTTCTGCCTTTGTCATATGGTTGAAATTTGAGTTTTAAACCTAAAGAACCTGCCCTTATGAATGTCTAATTGTTTCTCAACTGGAACATGATATCCATGATTTCTACAGCTGGCACTTCCTTAATGGCATAGGCCGAAGGTATGCTTTTGGCTAAATCAGATGCCTGGTAATCTTTTAGAGATTGTGCAGAATCCCAGACATATACTCCTCCGTATTCTCCTTCTTCGCTTAATTTGACATAGTATTTTTGTAAGAGCCCAGGGATGGATTTAAAATTTGGCTCTCTTTCTTTTGCTCTCTTTAATAATTCTTCTTCTGGTAAGTCTGATTTCAACTTGATGATTTGCAATATCATATGACCTAGGTTTTTATTTCTAAAAATGAAACTTATTCATTTTTGATGATTGAAAATTGTAAAAATCGGCCATCCTCATTTTTCGACAATGCCTTTGGTGTAAACCCAGTGATCTTCTTTATTCCCTTTATGTAATGTGGTTGATCAAAATAACCTTGCGGAGGGTAGAGCTGTCCTTTGCTTATCTGACTAAATGTGGCAGCACCTTTCCGGATATTACAATAGCCCTTTAAAGAAAGCCCAAAAGTTGATTGAAAGTACCGATTGATTTGTCGTTTGGATAATGAAGCTTTTTGCGAGTAATACTCAACTGTCTGATTTCCTCTTGTTTGATTAATCGACTTCAAAAGAATCGATTTTCCGGAGTTAATCGGATCATGCTTTTCAATACATGCTAACAGACACTGGTCCAAGTATTCGAAGAAGGAAGCATCAGTACTCCTTTTAAACTCGTCAAGGCCCAAATAAGAGTTCTCTAAGCTCTTTATATCATTGAGCAATAGGTTGATGTCTTCTTGAACTACACTTTCGGCTGCAAGCAATCTGAACTGTACCCCATAGATGGTAGTTTCTGGTGGGATGACCACATTCGTTTTCTGATCCCATAAACCACTTAAAAGCACTCCTTCCAGACGGTCATTTTGGTAGCAAATCAATAAATCGAAGAAGCCGTCAGGAAATATGGTGTAGGAGTGAGCGTCTTCATTCTTATTTTCAAGCTTCCAGTAGCACCTTACATAATCCCTAAGGTTGTGGTGGGCTTGCTGTTGAAAGTAAATCATCTGAAATGCCTATTGAGTATTTTGTTGCTTCCTCTTTATACTTATCAATTTATTCATTTGAGCTATCAAATACATTACAAAAATGGGCATAATCACAAGGGAAGGAATTGGGAGTAATGCGTATTGGGTATTGCGTAGTACGTAGTGAGTATGGAGTAGGTGAAGATCGGTGGATTATAAATGAATCAATCCCACCGATGTGTAGTGGGACACGGATCGGTGGGATCGATAATTAGCCCGAGTCATATGGTATGAAGAAGATACCGTGTAAGACTTTGCTCGCGGAGGCTTGTTAGATCTTAATAAGTCAGATTAGAGATAGGTATACAACAAGCCGAAGAGATTTGCTCCACCTAAGACAAGTTCAAAGGCAATTCCTTGATTGATCTGCTTGTTGGGCTTGCCATCCTTAGCGATACTCATAAATCTTCCTATAGCGAAACCGAGAAAAATCAAGGCCCCAATAAGAAATGATGAGAAGGTCATGCCAGGAAGGAATGTTCCTAAGCCAATGAGTAGACCCGCACATAACATTACAGCACTGACACCCCTCATTTCATTTAAGAGGTCGACATCCTTTGCAATAGTAATTCCTGAATTCTTGAGATAAGTTTTGATTGGATCGAGTAACCTCATTAATCCAACAAAGACTAACAGTAGAGTTGATAAAGCGAGGATGATGATTTTGATAGTTTCCATTTTAAATTCCTTTTGTTATTGATTCTAAAGCAAAGGTAAAATGGGGTAGTGACAGCCCTGTGTCAGGGGTACTTCTGATTCTTTATATATTTTTCAAAATACTCTTGAATGGTCATTTTATGGGGCGTAAAGGTTTCCTCGAGTGTCTCAAGATTGGCAATGTAATCTATCCTAAAGGCTCTGAATTCATTTCTAAGCCTGCAATAGGCGATGAGTAGAAAATTTCCATGAATGCTATAAATAGCAAAGGGTTCTATTTGCCGAGTGGTCTCTTTCCTTTCAGAAGATAGATAGTCAATTTTCAAAAGCTGAAATCGAATGATAGCCGATTGTATCTCCATCAAGTTGTCGCTTGTCCTGTCATCTTTATGTTCGGCAAAGTAGATTCTGTCCGTGAGCAAATCTGTATTTCCCTTTTGAGAATACTTTAAGATGGATTTAATCTTTTCAATGGCACTAGAAACACTTTGTCTCAGGGAAAGGTCTTTATTCTTGCTTACTAACTGCTCTGCAGTGATTAACGCGTTGGCTTCATCTTCAGTGAATACAACTGGAGGAAGGTGGTAACCTTCCATGATGGAGTAACCCTTACCTTCTTCGGTTATGATTGGAATTCCTGATTGTTCAAGCGTGCGAATGTCTCTATAAATGGTCCGAATACTTACATTATGACGTTCGGCCAGATAACTTGCCGTTACAATCTTCTTAGACTGTAGTTGCGTCATAATGGCGGTAAGTCTCGAGAGTCTTGGCTTTTCTGTCTCTTCCATTATCAACCAATTTAATGATCTGATCGGTTTTCAGAGAAAATATGATGGAAACTTCAGCAAAGGCCTTCTTCAGGTCAAGATGAATCTTGCTGGTTGCCTGCACTGATTATCATTGTCTGGTCCAGCGGATCATATGTGGGTAAGGGAGTACCTTGTTTTCAACCAATTCATCGTCATGTGCTGCCATTCCCATCCACTGCAGTAGTGGGAGGCCTATGTATGTCTTAGCGGTATACTGTTCAAGCAGCCAAGTAGCATCACCTTTATAACTCTCAGGGTGAAATATTTCAGAAAGGGGGATGCCTAAATATAGCGCTGCTGCTACCGACCAGGCGATCACACCTAGCTCAAAAGTATTTTCTTCTCCTAATGTTTTGCCAATGTCACCATGTGCCTTTCTTCTAAGGTCTGGAGTGAGACAGGCGAGATGACCAGCCTCATGAAGAATGTCGCCATGGCATAACAGATTGTCAAGATTTATTTTGAGTCTGCCGTGCTCAATTTCTATTCCTACCAAGAAGGAGTCAAACGCATCTCCGGTAAAGAAGTATTCTATCCCTATTTCCTCAAGGAAACTTGTTATTGAGTGCAATTGAGAGTCTTGAAGGTTGAATTTTTCAGTGCTCTTGGTTGCGGTATTTTGTGCGCTCATCGGCTTGTTCTTCGTAAATGAGTCGAAATTTTGGGACTCGTTTAAGTCTGAAAGTTGAGTAAAAAAAATGGCAAAGACTACTAGGGATTGTGTCAAGAAAAGGATGCTTATTCTCGATTCGAGCCATATAAGTCCGCATCTGTTTTTCGAACGTTATCGATAAAGACCTTGAGTTTATCAGGGTCGAGACGGCCATCTGTACGCACACCTGAGCATAAGTCAACTCCAAAGGGGCGGACTCGTCTAATGGCTTCGATAACATTTTCGGGTGTCAATCCTCCAGCAAGAAAGACTGGGCGAGGACTCCTCTTTACAAACTCAGCACTTATCGACCAATCATGGGTTCTGCCTGTGCCGCCAAACTCTGGTACTTTGAGATTAGGTCGGCCAGAGTCAAGCTGGAAGAAGTCAACATAGGACGCATATTGATCGATTAAACCTAGTGACGCCTTGGATTCAATATGTATGATCTGCACTCTTTGGATATCAGGTATAAGTTCAGACAGACGTTTTGACTCTGTTGAAGTGATATGAGATAATATCTGCACTCTCGATGTGCCAGTCAGCCTGACGTTTTCGGCAATGCTTGATGCAGTGAGCTCAGAGGTTAACACGGAAGTCGCTACTTGGGATGGAATGTGGGGAGTTATCTCAGCAACCTTTTGTTTGTCAATGGTTCGTGAAGAAGTGGGTATAGCACATACAAAACCCAGTGCATCCGCTCCGGCATTTATGGCCATTAGTGCTTCTTCCAAGGAAGCTATACAACAGATTTTGATTTTGGTTCGTGAAATTGGGTGCAAATCGAAAGACATACTCAGACTTGAAAGTTCTAGAAAAGTTTTGGCATAATCTACCAGCATTCACCAAAAATGGTTTGTACAGATTGCCTCGATCAATTGTCTACGATCACATTGTTCAATGCATTTTTAAAATCCTCTGGCTCGTCAATATGAAGAGCCAACACTTTGAATTGTCTTTTTATACCATAGAGGCTTATAAGTGTCTGCTCATGCTTCAAGTGGAGGATAAGGTTATGGCTTTCCATTTCGCCAAGAGGAGAGAGTGTTCTGGTCAATGTACCTTCTTCATCCAGAGATCTTCCTGATAGCTCAATGGTCTCTATGTTTTCAAGAGGGATTTCCACCTCGCTTAGGATGCCATATTTCAGCGTCAAGTAATCTTCGTTAATGCATATAGGTCTTTTGGACAGCGACTTGGCAAAACCAAAGATTTGAATACCTGAGTAAATACTTAGGGCTGTTAGAACCCAGGCGGCTATTGAACTCCAAGAGATAAGTAAATAGTGAAAAACAACCGTTTCTATGATGATGATAAATATCAATGCGCCTAATAGCGCTGGGGTTCCACTTTTCTTGTGATAAGAAAACTCATTTTTTGAGAGAGGGATGGTTCTCCAGTGGATAAAGCCATAATAGAATACGGCTACCTCGGTGGCTATCGAGAACACTGCTTTCCTTGGGAAAATCTGAGAGCAAGTGTCTTTCAAAGCATGGAAGAAATCCGGTGTTGCGTCTTTCCTGGCTTTGTAGGCCTTAATAACTCCACGGACTTTGAACACCACAAATGTCAATACTGAAAGCTCAATGATGGGTAAGGCCCAGGTTTTAAAGAGCATTAGATAAGTCTGGTTCTCCTTGGGTAGAAAGTAAGTGCCAACTAAGAGCCCAATGACCATTACGGGTACCACGGTTGTTTTAGGGATGTCCGTCTTACGAATCAGTAAGAGGTAGATGAGAGGAACGGTGAGCAATAAGTCAGCTGTAATGGCTAAGTCTATAGTATTTCCACCTGTGAAGGTGGAAGACTTGATGAAAATGACCAGAATGGCTAGCAGGCTCAAAGGGATTCCAAAAGTGATCAGGTGTCTGCTGATATGGAATGCTCTATTCATGTTTTTACTTTTTGATTAGATGGGCCATGCCATTCTCTCTCAATATCTTGTCTAGGTACTTGCCTCTGCTGCTAGTTTCACGTTGATAGGGGGCAAAGAGGTTTGATACTTCATTATACTGTTTACTTAGGTCCTCAAGGGTGCTCTTATCATCTTCGCTTAATTCACACTCAGAATGCTTCTGGTTGAACTCAATCAACTTTTTCACAGCTATTTCCTTTTTGATAATGTCAGAGCCTGTGGCGTTTAAGGTGCATATGCCGTAAATGCCTTTGCAGTAGTAATCCCACTCAATCTCGAAGGCATTGTCCATTTTAGCTTTGTCAATCTTGCCCGCTTTATCAATGATATTGCCATAAGCGTACCTTTTGTCTTCATCGCTCTCGAAGGAGGTTAAGAATTCCTGTTTTATCAGTGCCTTAAAGCTGGTGGGGCTTCCTGTTAAGCCTTTGTTCTTTTCGATCAGTGCTGGAGTATTCTGGGGGAAGTACTCTTTGGGATCGTTGATCACAATTTTGTCACCCAGTGGGGAACTGATTTCATGCCTAGAGTCAATGCTATAGGAGGCACTTGGAATCAACTCCATTGTAATCAAGATGTCCAATTCTTCTGAGGATATATTGGTGGCCTCACATAGCGCCTTTTTCTCAATGTAGTTTTCCTGAATGTATTTGAGGTTGATGTCCATAGTTTTTGAAATGACCCTTGCACTTATATACGTGGAAGTTCTTCCAAAAAATTGTGAATTGCTAACTCAACTTGATAAGGATTATAAGAGATTTTATTTATGCTTGGGCGGAGCCAAATGCATGTAATCACCTTTGATGTTATCGAGTGTTTCTGATATAAGCTTGAAGTTATTTTCAGTAGGCGAGAGTTCGATAAACTTGGCTACTACATTACTATGCTTGTAGATAATGAAGGTGTTGCGAGCCGAGGGGTTGATTTCGTTTAAGTAGATTTCGGATGCCCGATCTGAATAGGAGGCTACAGTCGTAAGCGACACTTTGCGGAGGCCAAGTGATCTACCTATTTGTACTAGCTTGGCATTTACTCCTTCTTGTCTCTCGGTAGTACAAGTGAAGAAGACCTTGAGGTATTGTTCTCGCTTAAAACTTTCTCTTTCGAGGAATTGCAGCCAGGCTTTTACTTCGGCCGAGTCCGTGTTGTCACCAGCGAAGTATAAAACCCCCTGATAGCGGCCATACTTACAGATGGGGCAGGTGGTAGTCCCTTGGTCTGGCCCCCAAGCATGATAAGGCGTAAAGGAGAAGACATCTTCACCAATCGCTCTGCCTGATTTTATGCTGTCGCTCTTGGTTGTAGGGTAGTTGGGGATATTGAGTCCAAGGATAAAGTTATGCTCGGCTATTTGGATGTTACCTTTCATTAAAACCCTCAATATGCCACTACCTGCACGGTTGTCCATGGCCTTTCGCTTAGCAGTGGTCAATAGGATGTCATCATCAAATACTAGGGCATCGGTATAGTATGGTGTGTTAATCTGAGGTTCGAGAATTGTGGGGTGGATATGCGCGGGATCTGATCTCTTCGGGTAGGCCGCAGGTCTTACGGTATAAATAGAGTAATTACCATCAGCATCGGATTTTACCCAGCCTCTTAAATGTCCATGCCTTGCGGCACGTTGGTCCATGTCTGTGCGGCTGCTATAATACCCTTCTGTGTCCGTGTGGTAGTAATACACGATTACATTAGGGGCAGGTGTTCTGCCATCTGCCTTAAGGATTTTTCCAGTGATCACTAGCTTTTGACCCTCACCAAACCAGCCAAGTGTAGTGTCGCTTGATGCTATGTTTTCTGGCATGCCGAAATACATGAACTCTGCATTTTCGAATGGCCCACCCACTTGTGAGGATTGAAATGCCATGCAACTGAGTGTTGAAAAGAAGACTAGAAATGATAGAATAACTGATTTAACCATGCTTTTGCTTTTCTTTTGAAATACGCAAAGCAGATTGACATGGTGCGTCTAAATATGGTGAAGCGAGTAGTTAATAGTTTGAGTCGTGGCTAGCTAAATTGGGCCTTAAATTGAGCGCTGAAGCTTCGGCTCATCCTAACTGTTGATCCATTCTTCAACTCAATATCATAGTCGCCATTTAGCCTGGATGTAAAAGACTGAACCATGTCCCCATTGATGATGGTTGATTTGTGTACCCTGATAAATTGATTGCTGTCTAAGCCTGTAAGAATAGATTTAAGCGTTTGTTGTTTTAAGTAGTTGCCATGTGTCGCGACAAACTTGATATATGGGCTTTCGGCCTGAATGCAATAGATATCTGAGGTAGCCAGTACAATCTTCTCAGTCCCTTTGTTGATCAAGATATTCTGAAGTGAGTTTTTTGTTTGAGCCTGCTGTGGCTTCTTCATATAACTAAGCGTCAGTTGAATCAAGCCATATCCGATCAAGGTGATAAATACATACTTAGAGAGAGCATAAGACAGCACCTTTGTGAAGGTGTATGGCTGGTAAAAGAACAGGCTTGAAAGAGTGAAAACCAGTAAAGGGTAGGCGAGTAGGTGGAGAGCTGATGCGGCAATAGCATCTGTCGCTATCCGATATCTATTCGAATGGCTCTTAAGCCTCTTGCTTAATACAGCGATAGGTATAAATAGCACCCAAAAGGTGTTGAAGAGTAATGACTCGCTCCAGTAAAAGCTGTAGCCCTGCACATAGGAATGGAGGTAGTCTTGGAAGAGGGCCAAAAATAAGGCAAGGGTAAGAAGTACCGCCCCAACATGAATAGTATTAACCCTTTGACTTTTTATATATGCCAGAAAACTCACTGGATTTAATAACGGACTTTGCTTTTTCAAGGTTGAATCTTTTAGGCTGTTCCAATAAACAACAATCCGACCGATCTGTAAGGAAGCACAGATCGGTCGGATCGATGGTTAATGAGAAACCAGAGTTTGAGAGTTAATCTTTAACTCAAATATAAACGTCACCCTGCCCCGAAGCTTCGGGGCAGAATGACGGTTTAATATAAGTCATGGTTACCGACTATTTAATCATCCCGCAATGTAGCAGCTGGGTTGGCCCTTGTAGCTCGCCAGGCTTGCCATCCGATGGTAGCTATTCCAATGCCGACCATGGCTAGGGCAGTCATCAGGAATACGTCAAAGCCGAAGGAGGTTCTATAAGCAAACTGATTGAGCCAGACATTATTGGCCATATAGGCAAGTGAGAAACCGATGATAAAAGCAATCATAAGCATAATGCTGAGGCTTTTTGATAGTAAGAATATCAAGCCCTTAACACTTGCGCCCAGCACCTTGCGGATGCTTACTTCCTTCATTCTGATTTGGATGGCATAGGTAGAAATACCTAGCAAGCCCATTCCAGCAATACTAATACTGAGAATCGCTATCAATCCCACTATATAAAGGATGTCAAAGAAGAAGGCGTTGAATTCATCAATTTCTCCCTGAAAAGTTTTGAGAATGATCTCATGGTTAGGGTCAAACTCATCCCAGACCGCTTCGATAGCCGAGATTTCTTTGACAATATCAAAACCAGCCACTTTGATTTGTGCTATTCTAAAGCCACTAGGGTCATAACGAAGCATCATAGGGTCTATGCCCATGATCAGCATCATGTGATTGTAATCCTTTACCACGCCTACCACATTGAGGGCAAGGGAGTCATTTTCAATATAAAACTGCTTTCCAACAGCCTCTAAAGGACTTTCAAAGCCAAATTGTTTCACAGCAGTCTCATTCAGGATGGCGGCTCGCTTGTTTACCGAAGGAGCGCCTTTGATAAAGTCACTGCCGGCAATAAGTTCGAGTTGAAGGCTACTGATATAGTCCTCATCGACATCGAAGTAGTTCATAGAGAATGTCTCATCTCCGTCACTGAGCTTCACATCATCAGAGTATTCCGTGCCCATACTGGGAATGTTATTCGTTGCCGTAACACTTTCAACAAAGGGAAGTTTTTCGAGCTCATTCTCGAACTTGGCAAAGTCCTGACCTTGCATATGGACATTCAGAATATTCTCTTTACTGAAGCCATAATCCTTTTCGACAATAAACTTGATCTGCTTATAGACTAAAACAGAGGAGACGATCAGTACAATGGAAATCACGAATTGGGTCACAATCAATGCTTTTCGCAAACTCAGCTTAGAAAGTTTAGAATTCGAAACAGAATTTTTCATGGCCTGGATCGGCTTGAAGGAAGCCAAATAGAGGGAAGGGAAGATGCCGGTGATCAAACCAAGCAATACACTGAAGCCGAAGAATTGAAGATAGGCTTTCAGATCAGGTTTCAACTCCCACTCTAAGAGAGAGCTCATCTGCAGGCTTTGAAAGGCCGGGATTAAAAATTGCAATAGGCCGATCGCTACGATCAGAGAAAGTATGGACACCAGTATGGATTCCACAATAAACTGGATAGTGAGTTGCCCTTTTCTTGCGCCCATTACCTTTCTTACCCCCACTTCCTTGGTACGAGTCAATGCTCGAGCTGCCGATAGGTTGGTGTAATTGAAAGTCGCACACACAATGATCAGTATGGCTAAAACGCCCAAGCCAATCACAAAGAAGTTCGGCATGCCAGCACCAATTTGATTGCCATGAAGCGGGCCTGGGGTGATTTTGGACATCTTCTGTAGTGTAAACTCTTTGCCTTCGTCTGATTCTGGTTCATAATGTTCCTTTTCTGCCTCAGTCAAATAACCCTTAAGGGTTTCAATAGAATAGCCATCCCTAAGCTTAAAATATATCCAGGTCTCACTTCCATTTCCCCAGTTTCCAATAGATGAACCGAGTACCTTGTTTTTTTCCAGCTTATCTAAGCTCGACAGAGAGACTAGTGATTCGAACTTGATATGTGTTTTACCTGGAAACTCCTTTAGGACACCTGTTACCTGGTATACCCCTTTGTTACCAACTTCAAGGGTTTGCCCGATAGGATCTTGATCTTTAAAGAGCTTCTCGGCAATGTCTTTTTTCAAGACAATGGCGTTAGGTGTGCTCAGGGCAGTTTCTGGGTTTCCGCGTTCCAGCTCAAAACTAAAGAGTTCAAAAAACGAGGGCTCTGTGAAGTAACCCTGTAAGGCAATGGCCTTTCCGTTTTGAATAACATCTCCACCAAAACCCCTTCTGAATGTGACCATATGCTCAAAACCGGCAAACTTATCTTGCATGGCTTCACCCAAGGGCATAGGCACGGTGGCCATAGGTATATTAACTTCATTTTGATCATAGTGAGTAAATCGATAAGTCTCTTCACTATTGGCTTGCCATTTGTCATAGCTGAGTTGATCGTTGATCATTAAAATGATGACTAGGCATACCGCCATGGATACCGAGAGCCCCAAGATATTTATGGCAGTGAATGACCGATTCTTCATGAGGTTTCTAAAACCCACTTTGAAGTAATTACTGAGTATTGACATGTTGTTGTTATAAAATTTAGATTGACCTTTTCTCTTGAGTGTGTGCCTGTTCATAAACCGTAGGACATCAAAACAGAATTTGCGATTGGCTTTTCGTTGACCATACTGTTCGACATTGTCATCAAAGCGTTCATAGAGATCTCCTATGATGGAATCATAAAGAGGAGGGTAGCAGTACCATTCAAAGAATCGTTCTGCCCACTTAGGAGGATCTATATGTTGATGCGCTTGTTTCATTAAGCGATGTCGAAAATGAATTTTGGAATCATATCCCAAATGTGATTCCTGGCTTCACGCGTTTCTTTTAATGCTATTTTGCCCTGAGAGGTGATGATAAAGACTCGTTTTCTGCGGCCCCTACGATTGCCCTCGGCATCTCCAATTTTAGAAGTAACAAATCCCTTTTCTTCCAATCGATACAGTGCCGTATGTACACTGCTCATGGTTACGGATCGCTTGAGTTCCTTTTCAATGGCCTTAGTTACGGATAGACCGTAAGCCTGCTCATGTTGGGCTGCAACCAGCATAAGGACTATTTCTTCGAATTCTCCGAGTTTACTGTTCATTTTATTTTACCCTTTTGTAAAACAATTATCGCGGATAAAACCGAAGTGTACAAGGCTTCGGTGTTTAATTATTACCCAATTGTAAAACAATTACTATTGGTTAGATGGGGCAAGTGCAAAAAATGTTGCAGGGGAGGTGAGAAATTCTTAAAAAAGCCCCGACTTTCGTCAGGGCTTGGTTTAGTTTTTTATGAATTTCCCTAATAAGACACCGAATATGGTAAACTGAACTAAGCCAGCGGACCCTTCGACCAGAATCCATTCAAATACATTTATAACATTGTATTTATCAGGTTCTACAAGGGCTAAATAGCTAACAAAAAACAAACCAACGAGCAAAGAGAATTTCAAGCCTTGGTTTACATTGAAGGTATTATTTGCCCATTTCAAATACAGAAGTGTTAATACAATGCCTTGAATTATCATGGTGAGCAGCCCGAAGTACATTAAAGGTTCTGGCCTCATAAAAGATATAGAGGCATAGTGCTGAGTATTAATTACAAAATGCGACAGCGCCTGGACGAAGAAGGAAGCGACAAGATAGCTTGCCGTTCCAATCATCAAGTTTCTAACTTTCATATGATGCACAATTAGGCGTTTGGCTGTGGCATTTTAGCCATAAACTCATTAAATGTAGCCGTGTCAAACGAAATGAGAATGTGATTGATTTTTTCATCTCGTACTGTATAGACCTCCATGGTTTTTAAAGAATGTGTGTCACCAGTGGGTAAGGTCATATTGTAGGTAGCTGTTAAGGCTACTTTGTCGTTTTCCGTTATCGTTGAGTCTAGTGACGAACTAGTAACACCCATGGTGAATTGTTGTGTCATTTCAACCCATTGTTGTTTTCCAACCACTTTGGGCATTGGGCCTTCGAAAACTATGTTTTGGTCAGCAAATTTTTCCCAACCTTCTTTCTTGCCGAAGGCACTGAAGTACGCTTGAACTGTTTCTTTTGAATTCATTTTTCTATGGTTTAATAGTGAAGAATAGGTAACTTGTAAAAAACAAGTTATTCAAATCTAAAAACTAACTTGCAAAAAACAAGTTATGAAATGAAAAAGTTGAAAACGCGTACACATTGTCCCATTAGCTTTGGCCTGGATTTCTTTGGTGATAAGTGGTCCTTCTTGATTATAAGAGACCTAGCATTCAAGGGGAAGAATTTCTATAACGACTTTTTGGATGGCGGGGAAGGCATCTCTACAAATATCCTATCTGACAGACTGAAGCAGTTAGAGTTAATTGGAATTATTACTTCTGAAAAAATAAAGCAGAAGCAGCTTCGAAAGAAATATACACTCACGGAGAAAGGAAAAGACTTAATACCGATCCTTATCGAATATATAGTTTGGTCTTTTAAATATGACCCAGAAACAGAAGCGGGAGAGGATTTCGTAAACCAAGCAATTAATGATCGCGCGAGCCTATTAAAGGGGATTCTAGATTCACTGGAGTGATTCTAAAAGGTGCAGTATTTACCAGCCTATAGTTCGGTGATGGGGGGCTAGGTTTTGTTGACTTCTAAACCTAAAAAAGCCCCAACTCTCGTCAGGGCTTTCAATGTTTTGAATTAGATAATGCTATTGCTTAAGCTTCTGCTCCGATAGCCTCGTCTAATTTATTTGTCAATACGTTCTTCGGTACAGCACCGATTACGCTATCTACAACCTCGCCACCTTTGAAGTAAAGCAGGGCAGGGATAGATCTGATTCCGTATTTGATAGAGATGTCTTGGTTGGCATCAACATCAACTTTTCCAACTACTGCTGTTTCGCTATACTCACCAGCTATTTCTTCCACTACAGGACCCACCATTCTACAAGGACCACACCAAGCTGCCCAAAAGTCAACTAATACTGGTTTATCAGAGTTCAACACTAATTCTTCGAAGTTGCTCTCGTTAATTTCTAATGCGTTCGCCATTATCTCTATTATTTATGCTTTGTTATTTTTTCTAATTCACTGCAATGACATCAAAAGTAATTAAAAAGTTCCGAACGAATAACGGAACAAATTACAATCTGATTTATGCCGTAATCAAATGTGCACCATCGGTGTATTGCTTCAACCCTTTGATCAATTCATTGTTTGGATCGATCTTCATTTTTCTTGCAAAAAGCTCAACAGTAAGGTTTTCGGACCTGTCTACAAGCTCGACTTTTAGGTCAGTAGTTCCTTGATGTTCATCTGTCAGCTTCATGATGTTTTCAATCAATTCTTGATCGACCATCTTAGCATCTAACTTAATGTGGATGCCCTTTCCACGCTTCTCCCTCAACTCGCTCAGAAGCGAAATGGCAAAAGTCTGTAGTTCCCAGTCTTCTGGCGTTGGGTTGATGCTTGGGTTTTCCCTAATCTCTTTTTGCTTGCGCCAGTTAATCTCAACACGACCAGTAATAAATAGGAATTCGCCAGGCCTTAAGTATTGCGCATGGTTGATGTACTTTTCGCCCATCAGGAATAGCTCAACAGAACCATTGTAGTCTTCAACACTGACCACTCCATAGGGCTTGCCATTTTTGGTTTGACCATTCCTAATGCTGTTGACAATACCGCCAATGGAGATCTCCTGATTCGGGAATTTATTGATGTCATTGATTGGTTTGCAGAAGCTTTCCAGTTCTATTTCAAATTGATCCAATGGGTGCCCTGAAATGTAGAAACCGACAATTTCCTTCTCTCGCTTCAACTTTTCCATCTGGCTAAAAGGCTCCATGTCAGCTACACTTGGTAGAGGTGTTGCTACATTGCTGTCTCCACCAAAAAGCGACACTTGGGCAGCATCCTTTTCAGCCTGTTTGGCATTGGCATAGCGAATCACCTTTTCAATTAGTGTTTGCTCACCTTCAGGAGCCCAGAGGTATTGCTTGCGGTGATACTGTTCAAAACAATCGAAGCCTCCTGCCTGTGCCAGGGATTCGAAGTTTCTCTTATTTACCGTTCTCAAGTTGATGCGCTCAGCGAACTCGAATACGTTCGGATAAGGGCCTTCTTCTTTTCTAATATTAATAATCTCTTCGATTGCGGCTTCACCTGCACCTTTTACAGCACCCATACCAAAACGGATTTCCCCCTTGGCATTTACTGTAAACTTGTAATTAGATTCATTGACATCTGGTCCAAGGACTGGAACACCCATGCGCTGGCATTCTTCCATAAAGAAGGTTACCTGCTTAATGTCGTTCATGTTGTTACTCAATACAGAGGCCATATACTCTGCAGGGTAATGAGCTTTTAAGTAAGCAGTTTGGAAGGCAATGTATGCATAGCAAGTCGAGTGTGACTTGTTAAAGGCATAGGATGCGAAGGCTTCCCAGTCACGCCAAATCTTTTCGAGTTTGTCTTCGGCATGCCCTTTGGCTTTGGCCTGGTCGACAAACTTCGGCTTCATCTTATCTAGCACCTGACGCTGTTTCTTACCCATGGCCTTACGCAGGACATCAGCTTCACCCTTGGTAAAGTCAGCGAGCTTTTGTGAGAGCAGCATCACTTGCTCTTGGTACACAGTGATACCATAAGTCTCTGCCAGGTACTCTTCCATATCCTCCAAGTCATAGGAGATAGGCTCGTCACCATGTTTCCTGCGGATAAATGAAGGAATGTATTCCAATGGTCCTGGGCGGTAGAGAGCGTTCATAGCAATGAGGTCTGCAAACTCTGTAGGTTTGAGTTCCTTCATATACTTCTGCATACCAGCAGATTCATATTGGAAAATACCTACAGTCTCACCACGCTGGAATAATTCGTAGGTCTTGGTGTCATCTAGTGGAAAGTCATCTGGAACAAGATCAACATCATGCTTTTCTTTGACATTCTTGACAGCGTCCTTGATTAAGGTCAAGGTCTTCAGTCCCAAGAAGTCCATTTTCAACAGACCTGCATCTTCAACAACGGCATTGTCAAACTGTGTGCACCACATGTCTGAGTCTTTTGCCGTTGCAACAGGTGCAAAGTTGGTAATGTCATCTGGCGTGATGATTACTCCACAGGCATGAATTCCTGTATTACGAACAGAGCCTTCCAAAACTCTCGCTTGGTTTACTACTCTTCCTTCGGCAGTATTTCCTTTGGCAATGTTCTTTAATTCATTGGCGAGCGGAATTTGTTCAGATCTGATTTTTGCCTTGAGCTCTGGTTCGCTTAGTGAGAATAACTTGGCAAGTTTGATGTCCGGAACGAGTTTGGCGACACGATCGGCATCCGGAAGTGGTAATTCCATAACCCTAGCCGTATCCCTGATGGATGACTTAGCGGCCATAGTACCATAGGTAATGATCTGGGCTACCTGATTTTTGCCGTATTTCTCGATTACATAGTCAATCACCTTTTGACGACCTTCATCATCAAAGTCAATATCAATATCGGGAAGTGATACCCTATCTGGATTCAGGAAACGCTCAAAAAGGAGGTCGTACTTGATAGGGTCTACATTAGTAATGTTAATACAGTAGGCCACAACTGATCCAGCGGCAGAGCCCCGTCCCGGACCAACAGAGACACCCATTTCGGTTGCTTTGTTGGTAAAATCCTGGACAATCAGGAAGTAACCGGGATACCCAGTGTTTTCAATTGTAGCTAACTCAAAGTCTAGTCTCTCGGTGATTTCATCAGTGATCTCACCATAACGTCTTTTGGCACCTTCATAAGTGAGGTGTCTCAGGTAAGCATTCTCACCTCGTTTTCCTCCGTCCTGGTCGTCTTCCGGATGAATAAACTCATCAGGAATTTCAAATTTTGGTAGTAAAACCTCTCTCGCTAGTTTGTAGGCTTCTACTTTCTCAACAACCTCATTGGTATTGGCAATGGCTTCCGGAATATCAGAGAAGAGCTTTTTCATCTCTTCAGAAGATTTCATATAGAATTCATCATTCGGGAAGCCATACCTGAATTCCCTACCACGCTTACCAATGTATTTCTTGGGCTTGTTTATTGACTCGGCATCTTTAACACATAGGAGAACATCATGTGCTTCTGACTGCTCTTTCCTTGTGTAATAGGTGTTATTGGCAGCAATCGGTTTGACATTATACTTCTCGCAGTATTGCAGAAGGATTTTGTTGACATGTTCCTCTTCTGGAAGGCCATGGCGGTTTATTTCGGCATAGAAGTCATCTCCAAACTGCTCTTTCCACCAGACAAAGGCTTCTTCTGCTTGCGTTTCGCCAACATTCAGGAGTTTAAATGGCACTTCTCCCCACAAGCCACCTGTTGTTACTATTAGGTCTTCTTTGTATTTGATCAGGTCATTCCTATCAATTCTAGGGACGTAATAGAATCCTTCGGTAAAGGCAATGGAAGAAAGCTTGACGAGGTTGTGATAACCATTCTTGTTTTTGGCCAGAATCACGGTCTGAGCCCCATTGTCTTGAACTTTCTTATTTGTTCGGTCAGCACATATGTTGAATTCGCAACCAACTATGGGCTTAATGTCATTGGCTAAGGCAGCACTTACAAACTGGAAGGCGCCCATCATATTACCATGGTCTGTCAATGCCACAGCTGGCATGCCCAGTTCTTTGGCAGTATTGACTATTCCGTTGATCTCAGATACAGCTTGAAGTATGGAGAACTGCGAGTGTACATGTAGGTGAGAGAAGGGGACATCTTCTAATGCGGAAAGTGCCTGTGTATCAACTTTTGACTTACCAGTATCTGAACCCTTTTCTTTCTCTTGCGCGAAATTAGCGGCATCCAGTTTTGGTGCTTCATAGACAACCTCGTTTAGTTTTAAAGAGGGGTCATGCGGAACAACACTCTCCTTAATCAAGCCAAAGAAGCACCTTGCAGTAGCATCTACATCATATGCCGCATCGTGCGCATCTGCAAAGGGTACACCAAAGAGTTTGGTGTGTAACTCGGTAAGGGTGGGCCACTTAAACTGACCACCACGTCCGCCAGGAATCGCACAAAAATCAGTGGATACTAACTTGGTGTCGAGTGGTTCAAGCTCTTCTAATTCATTTTCGAGTTCAGCTCTTAGGTATTCTGAGCCTACGATGTTGTAATCAAACTCAATATTATGACCAATCCCCGATGTGGCTCTTTGAATGTCTTCCTTGAATAGGGCTAAAACTTCCTTAAGATCATGTCCTTCAGCAAGTGCTCTTTCGGTACTAATACCATGTATTTGTGCTGAGTTATAGGGGATAGTAAAGCCTTCTGGTTTTACAATCAGGTTCTGTGCAGTGACTAACTTACCGTTAGGTTCATGCAGTTGCCAGGCCAGTTGAACCAATCGAGGCCAATTATCAAAATCAGTAAGGGGGGCATTGTAATTCTGGGGTAAACCGGTGGTTTCAGTATCAAATATCAGATACATAAGTACTTAGATAGATTTGTTGATTTTGGGCCTGAATTAGTTGACTAAAGTAAAGAAAACCCACCAAAATCACCCGCTTGTTTTAACAATTATCAGGCTGTATAAAAACAGTCGTCAAAGCTTCTTCTTAATCCTTATATTCAGGCAAACCTGATTTAACAAAGATGAAATATTCAATCCGACTATTGGTGGTTCTTTTCTTAGTGATAGGCTTTAATGCTTACGCTCAAATACCACACCCTCGAGAAACTTTCGGTCATGAAGTAGGTGCTGACTATAAGTTGGCCGATTATGATCAAATGCTAGCGTATTACGATAAGCTGGCGGCCTCAACAGATCGTGTTCAAATGATCGAAATTGGAAAATCCTCCATGGGCCGGCCGATCAAACTTGTTTTCATATCCAGTAAGGAAAACATGAAGCAACTGGATAAATGGAAAGAGATTTCTGAAAAGCTTTCCCGTGCCGAAATTACAGAAGAGGAGGCCAGAAGGCTTTCCAAAGAGGGAAAGGCCATTGTCTGGTTTGATGGTGGTATGCACGCTACTGAGCGTGCTCACGCTCAAATGACATCTGAGTTGATGTGGAAGATAGCTTCCGAAGAGTCGGATGAAATGAAAAAGATTAGAGACGAGGTCATCAGCTTAGTCGTGCCAGTAATTAATCCTGATGGTGTAGACATTGTAGTTGATTGGTATAGAAAGACCTTGGGAACTCCATTCGAGAGTTCAGGGCCTCCGGTGTTATACCAGAAATATGTCGGTCATGATAATAACCGTGACTGGTTTATGAATAACATGCAGGAAACTAAAGTAATCACCAATGTCCTGTACAATGAGTGGTATCCTCAGATCGTACACAATCATCACCAAACAGCACCAAGATGGGCGATGATTTTCTTGCCTCCTTTCCGTAGTCCTGTTAATCCTCAGATACACCCAGGAATAACTACTTCGGTAAATCTTGTTGGAACCGCCATGGCACAACGATTTGCAATGGAGAAGAAACCAGGTGTGATCGCCAATGTAGGTTTTAGTATGTTCTGGAACGGAGGAATGAGAACAGCTCCCTATTATCACAATCAGATCGGTATTTTAACTGAGGTAGCGCAGCCAACACCTACTCCAACAAATTATGATCCTGAGAGGAAGCCAGAAAACATAAGAGGTTTGCCTTCTGATGGTTCCGAGATTTTCTATCCTTATCCGTTCGAAGGCGGAGAGGTTAAATTCAGAGATGCCGTTGAATATATGATAACCGCTTCAATGGCGATTCTTGACTTGGCGGCTGATAAAAAGGATGAATTTTTATACAACATCTATAGCATGGGTCGAGATGCAATTACCAATGCTAATGGAAAAGGAGCTTTCGCCTATGTGATTCCAAAAGATCAGTACAATCCTTCTGAGGCGATCAACTTAACGAATGTTTTGATGCAGGGTGGACTGAAGGCTCATAGGGCAACAGAGACTTTTAGCGTCAATGGCAAAAACTATGAGGCCGGTTCAATCATATTTTATGGTGCTCAATCATTCAGGCCTTTCTTGGCGGATTTAATGGAGGTTCAGGAATACCCTGACCAGTTTTTGTATCCAGGTGGGCCACCGCAGCCTCCTTATGATTTAGCGGGTTGGACACTTCCAATTCAGATGGGTGTTTCCGTTGATAGAATCGAGGAGGATTTTGTAGCGAAGGTTGATCCAATAAATGAGAAGATGACTCCTGACGCAGGCACTGTATCAGGTAACGCCCGCTATGGTTATGTGCTTTCTAACAAGGATAATCAAAGTGCAACTGCGATAAACAGACTTCAAAAAGCAGGGTATACTGTAAGTCAGTTCACCACCGATCAAGATGGTATTGAAGCGGGTTCGTTTTTAATTAGGTCAAAGCGCGGTTTGAACGATAAGGTGAAGGAATTGAGTAATGACTTGGGACTAGATTTTTCTGGTATTACGAAAAGGCCTACGGCAAATTATAACGAGTTGAGAAAGGTTAAAATTGGAATCTATAAATCTTGGCAAGCCAATATGGATGAAGGTTGGAGTCGATGGATGCTCGAGCAATTTGAGTTTGACCTAGATACACTTCATAATGAGGATATTCAAAGCGGAAACTTGAGTCAGTATACGGCTATCCTTTTCCCTGATCAGAGACCAGCTGGAATCATGAACGGTAATTCGGCCAGAAGAGCTCCTGAAAAGTTTGTGGGAGGAATTGGTAAAGAAGGTGTTGCTGCCTTAGACGCCTATGCGACTGCGGGCGGGACTATTATCTTTTATGATAAAGCCAGTGATTTTGCGATCCAGCAGTTCAAATTGCCAGTAAAGAATGTAACTGCAGGTATCAAGCCGAATGACTTCTTCATCCCTGGTTCTCTGGTACGAATGGATGTAGACAACAAGAACAGACTTGGGTTAGGAATGCCATCTCAGGTATCTGCTTCATTTAACCAAAGCCGCGCTTTTAAGATTGATGAGAATGCTGCTGGAGTTATGGAGGTGTCCAAATACGCAGGAGAAGATATTTTAATGAGTGGATGGGCACTAGGAGAGGAGACTCACTTGGCCAATACATCCGCTATGGTTCATGTAAAGCGTGGCTCTGGAGATTTAGTAATGTTTGCCTTTAGACCACAATTTAGAGGACAATCGAGAGGAACTTATCGAATGATATTTAATTCGATATTCATGGGTGCTGAGAAGAATAAAAACCCATTGTCAGATAAGAAATAACATTCAGAACATAATAAGCAAACAGAAAAGGCCCACCATTTGGTGGGCCTTTTCTGTTTAAGACCCTTCAATTAAAGTCTTCAAAGAAGATAGTTTTCTGGTTATTCGAGAGCTTGGCGTAATCGAGCTCTCCGGCACCTTCAAAGCGAAATTTGAAGCCAACTATATCTCCAATGTTGGTTTCATATGGTTGGGTAAAGATCAGCTCTTGATTAAGTAAGTAATGAGCCATTCCCTTAGATACTTCAAGCCGGAAGTCATTCCATTGAGTAGCTTCTATTCCAAAAGAAGAGAGGTCGTTTTCTTTTCCCGAGTGAGATTCACCCGAGGTAATAAGATATAAGTCGCTAGTGCAGCCGGGAATGGAAAATGGCGTCAGAAACACGCCATCTTTTGCATGGACAAGCACTTGTACGCGTTGGCAGATGCCATTACTCTTTTTGTACGTGTTTCTAAAGCGTGTTTCAAAAACAAAGTCATCGCTAGCTGTGCTTTCGAAATCATCAAAAAAGTGATAGGTCAATAAGTCAACAGATTCACTGTCTTCATCATGAATTTCTTTTAATAAGCCCTCGGTAAGACGAATACGACCATTTGTCGATAACTCATGGTTGTATAAATACCTAGGGGAGTCAGAATGGTTAATTGTTGCCATCCAACCATCAGTGCGAATGTGTAGGTCTTGCTCTTTGAGAATACGATTGTTTGCAAGGAGCTTGGCTTTGAAGTAACCAGGGTAATAGTATATGCCTGTGGCAGCTTCTTTATTGGGGTCTATGCTAAAAGTTAGCTTTTCGTTCCATGATTGTTGGATTGTAGCCTCTTCGACTTCATTGTCTCCAAAGTCATAGGTAAAAACTACTGAGTTGGGTAATCCCAAAGTCACTGGTTCAGCTCCGAATTTCACTTGTGATAAATCAATAGGCTTAGAGCGTTGTGAAAAACTGACAATGGCTACTGTAGTCAAAGCAAGTGCTATAAGAATGACAACGGGTCTTAAGTTGATCGATGGTTTAGATTTCGGTTTAGGAGCTGCCGAAAACTGTTCACTATTTTTCAGGTCGCTCCAATTATCATAGCCTATGAATTTGGCTAGAGCATTAAGAGTAGAAATACTCGGTTCACTCGAATAGTTGACTTTTCCCCACACCCGCTTTAAGGTAGTGACACTTAATTTGACTCCGGTCTCATCAAAGATTCGATCGCTCAGTAGATCAAAGTCTTGGTTTTGCCATAAATCATTGGAAATCCAGCCTAACTTCTTCTCAATCCTTCTTAGACAATATTTGAGTAACTCTCTATTCATAGATGATAACAAATGTAAGTACTGAAGATACGTGAATTAGGTTGCACAGCTTTGAACAGAGTTGCACGGAGATTTTTTAGTCGATGGAGAGTGATACTCGTCTAGAGAGAGAAACCATTAATAAGATTATGCAACAACGTTTTCAAATTACGCTTTTAATATGCTTGACTCTTTCATCACTTTCAGTCGCACAAGAATATAAAATGAGCCCCGAATTATGGGATGTGACAGGAGCAGGTCATGTGTTCGAGACATTCGAGGGAAAGCAAAGTCTCTATCTGTTTAGAAGCAGGGCTAACCTTAAGACAGAGGTTGAATTTTTAAATGGAATTATCGAGTATGATATTTTTGTTACCGAAAGAAGAGGCTTCCCAGGGGTAAGGTTCAGGATTCAAGATGCTGGGAACTTCGAGGAGTTCTATATTCGTCCACACCAATCAGGAAACCCAGATGCAAATCAGTATACTCCGGTTTTCAATGGACTAACGGGTTGGCAGCTGTACTATGGCTCAAGATATGCAGCGCCAGTGACTTACAAGATGAATGCTTGGAATCATATCAAACTGGTGATTGTAAATAGCGAGGCTGAGGTTTATATCAATGATATGGAGCAACCCGCACTTTATATAGCAGAGCTTAAAAGAGATCCCGCTTCCGGAAGTATCGGGTTTAACGGTGGAGGGCCTTCTCCATTTCATGTTGCTGACCTTAAAATCACTAAGGTTGGCAATCCGGTGCTCAAAAGTAAGCGAACGCCCATGCCAGATTTAGAAGAAGGTGTTATAAGGTCTTGGCAAGTTTCAAATAGTTTTCCGGAAAAGAAGGTTGATGGTGTTTTTCAACTTGGGAGAGATCAAAAGCAAGGACTGACTTGGGAGAACATTGATTCAGAATTTCCTGGATACGCCAATTTGGCTCGCTTTGCAAAAATCAATGCTCAAAACAATACAACCTTTGCCAAGGTGATTATCACCTCTGACAAAGAGCAAGTGAGGAAGCTGACTTACGGTTTTAGTGACCGTGTTAGAGTTTACCTGAACGACAAAATACTGGCTGGAGGTAATGATAGGTTCACTTCTAGAGATTATCGCTTTTTAGGTACTATGGGGTATTTCGATGAGGTCTATTTGCCTCTGAAAAAGGGTAAAAATGAATTGTGGGTTGCTGTTACAGAGAATTTCGGAGGATGGGCCGTAATGGCCAGATTTGATAATCAAGAGGGGATTAAAGTAGATTAGGTTCCCGATTCAAAGAAGGGAGGCTTTTGGCCTCCCTTTATATCTAATAGAATTTTGATTAATCCACTATGCGATGGCCATGAGGCCTATCTTTACTATTAGCACTGATACTATTAAAATCAGTATATCTATTTTTCTTTCTTGAGCTATATCCTTTCTTAACCAAGCTTTGAACTTTGCCGCTCTTGACGGTGAAATATTTGATTGCTTCAACTCCAAATTTGAGTGTTCAAAGCGCTTCACAGACCCTTTGTGCAAAAACGATTTATTCCTTCTCGTATTGAGAAGAGATTGGTTCGAATTGTGAGTACTAAATGCCCCTGTTGACGTAATTGCTCCCATAACTTTAAATTTAATTTCTATTTGTTTTTACGCAATAGAGAGCGATTTGTTGCCATTTTTAAAGTAAAACTTACTGATATAATAGTAAAACTATCAATTAGCCATTTTGACCCACTTTTAAAGAAGAAAAAGAAGGCTAATCACAAGGGTAATTGAGAACATAAATGCCACTGTCATTTTGATCTTTCGGGCCTTTCGCTCGGCACGTAGTTTGGCTCTGAGCTTTCTCATATAAGCCGGTGTCGCTTTTTTGAAACTATACTTCCGATAAGCACTGATCGGCTTGCCTTTGAATGCATTGTGCTCTTTGATGTTAAAGGCACCAGTGCTTTTTCTCAATAATGCGCGATTAGAACGAAGGCTCTTGATCGCAGCTAACATAAATCCTGCTCCATTCATAATTTTAATATCTAGGTATACCTAGTTAATCGCGGAAATAGAGCCCTCTGTTCAAGATTCTGAATGAGAGGAATTAGACAAGGTTAATCGGGGTTGGTACTCCTCACTATATTAAAGTTGAGTGACCTTGCTATTCTTACTAAGTAGTAATATCTACTATGCTAGAATATCCAGATGAGCAGAGTCGATTTTAGAAACGAATGATGGAGTGGTGTTTAGAAATTTCGAAAATTAAAGTCTAATGCGTTTCTAAAACCATTTCCGGTTCCTGAACATCCACAGTTCCATTTTCATTGATGGACCGCAGAGTCACTTCTTTCAATTCATTAATCAGCAGTGGATCGTATTTTGCAGATACGCGCACATAGTTCTCAGTGAAGCCATGCATCATGTCGTCTTCGATGTCATTTTCAAACAGAACAGTTCTGGTGGTGCCTAATTGAGATTCATAAAACTGACGTCTTTTCTTTTCAGAAAGTATGCGAAGCATTTTCGAACGTTCTTGCCTTTCTTTCAAAGGAACTACATCACCCATTTCGGCAGCTGTAGTATTGGCTCTTTCGGAATAGCTAAACACATGAAGATAGGAGATAGGTAGCTCATTTAAGAAGTTATAAGTCTCCAAGAAGTCATCATGGCTCTCTCCTGGAAAACCAACAATTACATCGACACCAATGCAGCAATCAGGCATTAACTGCTTGATTTTGTTTACTCTATCTTCGTAAAGCTCACGCAAATACCTTCTACGCATCACACGCAGGACTTTATTGCTACCTGACTGTAATGGTATATGGAAGTGAGGCACGAAACGATTGGAGTGACTTGTATAATCAATGATTTCGTTTGTCAACAGGTTTGGTTCAATCGAGGAGATACGAATTCTGTCAATACCCTCAACTTGATCAATAGATTTCACCAAGTCAACGAAACGTTCTTCACGTTTGCCGTCTACGATCCCAAAATCTCCAATGTTGACTCCTGTTAGTACTACTTCTTTAACATCAGTGTTAGCAATCTCTTTAGCGGATTGAATGATGTTGTCAATGGTGTCACTTCGACTCTTGCCTCGAGCAAGAGGTATGGTACAGAATGCACAATGGTAGTTACATCCGTCTTGAACCTTGAGGAAGGTTCTTGTGCGATCATTGATAGAGTAAGCGTTGTTAAAGGCTTTGGCCTCTTTGACTTCCGATGCCAATACTTTGGCTTCAGGCGTTTTCACGAAGCCATCAAGTAATTCTAAAAGCCTAAATTTTTCGGCAGCACCCAAAACGGCATCCACTCCTTTTATCTCAGAGATTTCTTTCGGCTTTAACTGAGCATAGCATCCAATAATGGCTACATACCCGTCAGGGTTAATCTTTTGAGCTTCCTTGACAATTTTCTTACACTTCTTGTCGGCATTTTCGGTAACGCTACACGTGTTGATGATGAAAATGTCTGGAGTATCTGAAAAAGGAACTTTTGCATAGCCCTTCTCCTCGAAACCTCTCGCAATGGTAGAGGTTTCAGAAAAATTCAGTTTACAACCGAGGGTATAGAAGGCTACTTTTTTCATTTCTGTTCTAACAAGGCGCAAAGCTAGTAAAAAACATGCTTTTACCCATGATCAGGTTCGAAACCCATTCTTATCCCAAATATTGAGTTTCTCAACGTATTGGATTTAAATGAGGGGTGTTTTGAGTGGATTTGTTGTAAAATCTTAATTTTCGGGAATAAAATTGAAGTGATTTCGATGTGAATTACGTAAAACTGTTAATTTTGAACTCAAATTTAACCCAAATAATCAACAAGACATGTCGAATCAACGCCAACGCGCATTAAATGTAGTCCAAAATAGGACCACAGACAGAGTTATTGCGCCTTCGAACAAAATATCGGACTTCTATGCCGATGATGTTTTCAATAAGGACAAGATGCGTTCTGCCCTTGCGCCAGATACTTTTAAAAAGGTACAAAGTGCAATAGATAAAGGCAGAAAAATTGATGTAGACACTGCTAATGAAATAGCATCTGCAGTCAAAACTTGGGCTTTATCTAAAGGAGTTACTCACTATACGCACTGGTTTCAACCATTGACTGGTTCTACTGCTGAAAAGCACGATTCATTCTTTGATGCTCATAAAGGAGTAGAGGTTTTAAAAGGTTCAGCATTGATTCAACAAGAACCTGATGCATCTTCTTTTCCGAATGGTGGTATCCGTTCGACTTTTGAAGCACGTGGTTATACTGCTTGGGACCCAAGTTCGCCAATCTTCATTTGGGGACGTACCCTTTGTATCCCGACAATCTTCGTTTCATATACCGGAGAAGCACTTGATTACAAAGCGCCATTGTTGAAGGCTGTCGAGGCAGTTGACAAGGTAGCTACTAAGGTTTGCCAACTTTTCGATAGAAATGTTAATAGGGTAAGCGCATCTCTAGGTTGCGAGCAAGAATACTTTGTGGTAGACAGAGCTTTATACAATGCAAGACCTGATTTAGTTATGGCGGGTAGAACTGTCTTTGGTCATCACCCAGCAAGAGGCCAGCAGTTAGACGATCACTATTTCGGTTCAATTCCGAGTAGGGTTTATAACTATATGAAAGATTTTGAGATTGAGTGTCTTAAATTGGGTATTCCAGTTTCTACGCGTCACAATGAAGTGGCACCTTCTCAATTTGAGGTAGCACCACTTTTTGAAGACATCAACGTGGCTACAGATCACAACTCCCTGATGATGGATGTTATGGATCGTGTTGCCGAAAAGCACTCACTTAAGGTGCTCTTCCATGAAAAGCCATTTGCGGGTCTAAATGGTAGTGGAAAGCATAACAACTGGTCTTTGATCACTTCTACAGGAGTGAATGTATTTCAGCCGAGTTCTAGTGCTAGAGAAAACCTTCAGTTTTTAACCTTCTTAGTAAATACTGTGAAGGCGATACATGACAATGCTGGCTTATTAAGAGCAAGTATTGCTTCTGCCGGTAATGATCACAGGTTAGGAGCAAATGAAGCACCTCCAGCCATCATGTCTGTTTTTTTAGGTTCAGAATTAACGACTGTTTTAGACTCACTGGAAAGTAACGGTAATCTGAAAGTTGACAAGGGGGATAACATGTATATGAAATTGGGTATCGATAAGATTCCTGAAATTATCCTTGATAACACCGATAGGAACAGGACATCTCCATTTGCCTTTACTGGAAATAAATTCGAGTTCAGAGCTGTTGGATCGGATCAAAATGTAGCCGAGCCGATGACAGTCTTGAACCTGATCATGGCTAAGCAATTGAAAGAGTTTCATGCGGCTGTTAGTGCTCAGGTAGATAAAGGAGAGGACAAGAAGATTGCGATTGTTAATGTCTTAAGAGAATATATTAAGGCTTCTAAGGCTGTTCGATTTGAGGGTGATGGTTATTCTGATGGTTGGGCTCAAGAAGCTGAGAAAAGAGGCTTGCCTAATGTAAAGGATTCCGTTAGAGCATTGGACGCTTACGTGGCTGATGAGGCTAAAGCGACTTTTGAGGAGTTTGGTGTGATGACAGGTATTGAGCTTGATGCGCGTCATGAGATCCAGCTTGAGAATTACATTATGAAGATCCAAATTGAGGCAAGGTTAATTAGTGAGCTAGGTATGACTCAAGTTGTTCCTGCAGCATTGAAGTATCAGAACAAGCTAATGGATAATGCAAAAGGGTTGAAGGAATTTGGTTTGGATAACTCTCATGTGAAATCTGTATTGGATAAAGTGAATAAACATGTTGCAGTTATTCAGTCAAATATTTTGGCAATGAATGGCGAAAGAGGTGAGGTTAATCTAATTGAAGAAACACATGAAAAAGCTCAGGCATACTGTGACAGAATCAAAGCGAAATATTTCGATGTGATTAGAGAATCGGTGGATAAGCTAGAGATTATTCTGGATGACGAAGATTGGCCACTCTTAAAGTATAGAGAAATGTTATTCTTGAGATAATTTTCAAGAAAGACGATAGATTTGAAACCACCCTGATATCTCGGGGTGGTTTTTTTGTTTAGTTTCATGAAAACTTCATTGAATGGGAAAATGGCGTAAAAGAATCAGAGTAGGGTGTCTGTCTATGTTGGTGCTGTTTATTGTCTTAACTCAGGTGGTTAGCGGCTGTGTAAGTTTCAGTATGTCTGATAAGGAAGTAGAAGAATACTTCGAGGAGGAGCCTAATAAACCTGTTAGTAAATTCTATGATGTAGATGGCTATACCATGCACTATATGTATCAGGATATGGACAAAGAGGGGAGTCTGGTCTTTATACATGGGACTCCAGGATCATGGGATGCATTCATTTCTTATTTTAAGTCAGACACTCTGATCGAAAGGGCGAACATTGTTTCTCCAGATAGACCTGGCTTTGGTAAGTCGAGCTATGGAAAACCTATTAAATCTCTAAAAGAGCAGTCAAGGTTATTGAAACCCATGCTTGAAGCAATACCTGCACCAAGGATATTGATTGGACATTCGTTAGGAGGGCCAATCGTAGCCAGAATGGCAATGGATTACCCAGAATTGGTAGACGGTATCATTATGCTTGCTCCTGCTTTAGACCCAGCATTGGAACCGAACGAAGACTGGTTTAGAATTCCGATGAGGTGGCCAGTGATCGGAGCCATTGCACCTAAAATATTTAGGATTTCGAACGAAGAACTTGTCTTTCTGGATGAAGAACTAGAGTATATGTTGCCACTTTGGAAGGATATTACCATTCCAAGTGTTGTCGTTCAAGGAGCTAAAGACAAACTTGTGCACCCAGGAAATGCAGCCTTTGCCGATAGTATGCTAGTAAGTGCTCCTAAGGACATTGTCTTTCTTGAAGAGAGCAATCACTTTCTGCCTTGGAACAAGGGTGCGCTTATACGAAGAAAAATTGTTGAGATGCTCAATCAGATTAAGTCTGATTCGCTAAGGTAGCTTTTCGATCTGCTTGATTAAGGCATCTGCTTCAGCAGTTTTCAGATCACTGGCTTTTCTATCAGTATGAGAGAGTTTGTAGGCTTCGCCAACCAGCTTTTCGTACTTTTCTTGGAGTTTTTCTTTCTCTGTTTTTTTACTGAACCAACCCATCTTTTTCCATTTTGATGCATTAACAGTATACTAACCGAAAATGTTTATCTCCTTTCTTCTATAAGCTCACCGTTTTGGTAGACTTCAGTTTTAATGAGCCTTCCAGTTCCTGAGAACACTTTCCATTGGCCATTGCGAACCCCTTGGACAAGCTGGCCCTCAGTGAGTTTTTTGCCTCTTTCATCAAAGAATAGCCAATTGCCATTTGGATAGCCATTTTGATAAGGCCCTCTTGAAAAGAGTACTCCATTAGCATAATAATTGATGACTTGCCCATTCCCATTGTTCAAGTCACCGCTGTCTAGTGTTTTACCTCTTGATGAGGTGAAACCTGAGATTTCGAGGAGTTTTCCCTTTCTCCATGTCTCTTCTTTCATTGGCTTACCAGATTGATGAAAGTAGCCCCAAAGACCGTCTTTTTCACCTGCCATGTATGAACCTATAGACTCCAGTTTTCCATTGGAGTAATAAACAAACCACTGACCCACTTCTAAGTCGAATCGGTAGGTTCCTTCACTAATCAGTTTGCCTTGATCATTGAAAAACTTCCAGTTGCCCGTTCTTTTATCAATATCGAAAGAGCCAAACTGGGCGATCATGCCATTTCCATGATAGAACTTCCATGGTCCAGTCTTCAAACCAAGTTTGTATTCACCCTCCATCATGACCGCACCGTTTTCATAATACTGTCTAAAAGTGCTATCCATGAGCCCCAGCTTATAATAGGTTTTTGACTCAACCTGTCGATTGGCATACCAACTGGTGGCTTGGCCTACAGGTTTGTCATCAACGTAGTCGATTTCTGAAGCTTTTCTTCCATTCAAATGATAGCTCTGCCATTTGCCTGTTTTATTACCCTTGTCGTAGTACTCGATGGCGGATTTTCTTCTTGGTTCATGAAAGTATTCCCACTTGCCATCTCTGAGCCCATTTACAAAAGCACCCCTTTCAATTATTAGTCCATCATAGTCGTACTTTTTCCAGTCACCATTCAGTAAGCCATTGGTGTAAGTGGCATCCAATGTCTTCGCTCCGTACTCATCAAAAACAGCATATGGTCCTTCCAGTTTCCCCGATTTATACTCCGACAAGATTTGCGTATCTCCACTCTCAAAGTATGAAATCCAAACTCCATTTTTCAGACCCTTTTCAAAATTGCCTTGATCCAAAGGTGTTTTGTCATCACGATATGACTTCCATTCACTATTCAGGTAATTGTTCTCAAAATTGGCTCTAACAGCCATAGAGCCATTGGGGTGAAATAGGATATAAGGACCTTGGATGGTATCTGATTTGTAGGTCAGGCGAGCCCTCTCTAGTTTGTTGACATATATCAGCCAGACGCCATCTCTTTTACCATTAGTATATGGACCTGTTTGAAAATAAGAGCTGTCTTGATTGTAGGCAACCCATTTCCCAGACCGGAGCTCATTCTCGTATTCTCCTTTTAGGGTCAAGGATTCCTCATCAACTGGGAAGATTAATTCGAAACCGGTTTCTTGTGCCTTTAAGGTATTCATGGCTAACAAGCCTAGCACTATGCAGAGCTGCAATTTGATGTTGTTCATATCCAATTTGGTGTCTGGTTGAGACACTGGCAAAATATCAAATATTGAGCCAACTAATCTTGACCGAAGAAATCTTTGAAACATTCAACTCCTAAACGCTCAAAGTCATCAATTTGATTCAAATTATATGACTTGAAAATTTTTAAAGCCTCATTTGACTGATAAATCCCTCTAGCTTTTTCTAAAGAAGAGACATTGATATCAATCGAATTGATAATTGAAATTTCGGTTTCCCAAATATTATCTGCCCAAGTCATGGTATAGCCCTTACTTGTTAATCTCGATAAGTAACTTTCATAAATTGTCTTGGGCTCTCCTTTTAGCAGAAGACTAAATGAGAAGAAATTGCCATACCAAATCACAGACCGGAAACTATAAGCATCCGTTTGCCCCAGTGAGGCAGGAAAGTCTATCACTTGAAAAGGGAAGCCTTTGTGGTTATTGCCTTTACTGACTTTGAATGGAGTCTTGCCTAGTTTTGCGGGTAGGTGGAAAGGCTTTTCTTCAATGAGAGAGGATAGGCTTTCATGGAATGAATAGAGTAGACGGTTGACTTGTGTGTCTACTTCATTTTTAATGATAAAGCCTTCAGAATCGGTGATGAAATCTTTTTGCCTCTCTGTTAACATGTCTTACCAGCGGATAAGAGAGGACGCCCATGTAAATCCACTCCCGAAGGCCGCAAGACAAATTAAGTCACCCTCCTTAATTTTTCCTTTTTCCCATGCTTCACTCATTGCAATCGGGATAGAGGCGGCTGTTGTGTTTCCGTAATGCATGATATTATTAAAGACCTTGTCATCAGGAAGTTTGAATTGTCTTTGCACAAAGTTGCTAATCCTCAAATTGGCTTGATGAGGGATAAGTAGGTCAATGTCTTCGGTAACGTGACCGTTTTCTTGCAAGGCTTCATTTATCACTTCCGAGAACCTGACAACTGCATGCTTGAATACAGTATTACCATTCATAGTCAGGTTGAAAGTCTTACCATCTAGCATATCTTTGGAGAGTCGCGTTTTTCTACTTGAGCCTGGATCGTGAACATAAAGCTCTTCTGCGTAGTCACCATCGGCATGCAGATGTGTTGAGAGTACACCACGGTCCTCATCAGTTGCCTGAAGAATAGCTGCACCAGCACCATCGGCAAAGATTACAGAACTAGAACGTCCTTCCGTAGACTTATCCAGAGCTGAGGATTGAATCTCTGCACCAACCACGAGAACAGTTTTGTACATCCCGGTCTTAATAAATTGATCAGCCACAGAGAGTGCATATATAAAGCCAGAACAGGCATTTCTTATGTCTAGTGCTCCTATGCCTTGCAAGCCGAGTTCCCTTTGTAATAAGACGCCAGAACCAGGGAAGAAGTAGTCGGGAGTTATGGTAGCGAAAACAATGAATTCAATGTCCTTAATCTCTATACCTGCGCGGTCAGCAGCCATTTTTGTAGCTCTGGTTGCCATGTTCGAGACGGTATCTTTATCTGGGTTAAACCACCTACGTGCTTCAATTCCTGTCCTTTCTACAATCCAATCATTGGTAGTATCCATGATCTTCTCTAGGTCGGCATTGGTTACCACATTTTCTGGGACATAGTGTCCAATTCCGGTTATCCTTGACTTTTTCACTCCTTGGCTTTTAGGGTTCTCTTTGACTGGCTTAATCCGATTCCATAGGTTTGGCCTGTACAAGTAGTATTGGAGTCGAAGTTAAAGAATTCTGATGAATTCGATTGCCAGTTTTTTGAACTCGATTTTGTGAATTGATGAATTAAGAAAATCTATGTAACCTGTTTCCTATCTCTGCGTAACAGTGTGGATAGGGTTTTTTCAACGAATGAAAAATTATAGTCTGTACTGTCTGATTTTTGTCGGACTGGTGTGTTTGGAGAGTTGTGGAGATGATGAGCAGAAGTTATCTGCAGATCAGATAATCCAGAAGGCAGTTGAACGCCATGGGGGAGAAAAGTACAACAATATGGAAGTTGAGTTTGACTTCCGAAAGCGTCATTTCAGAGCCAAAATCAGCAAAGGTCAGTATGTTTATGAACGCAGCTTTCGTAGTAAGGAAGGTTGGGTTACTGACGTTTGGTCGAACGACAAGTTCAAAAGAATGATCGATGAAAAAGAGATCAAACTTGACCAAGAAAACCTTAGAACCTATCGAACCGCAACCAATTCTGTAATCTATTTTGCCTTATTGCCCTTTAATCTAGATGACCCTGTTGTCAACCGTCAACTAATGCGATCGGTTGAGATCAATGATAAGGCCTATTATAAGGTTGAGATGACTTATGGCCAAAATGGCGGAGGAGAAGATTTTGAAGATGTCTATGTCTATTGGATCGATAAGGAGGATTTTACAATTGATTACCTGGCCTATAGCTTCAATATCAATGGTGGAGGAGTACGATTTAGAGAAGCCTATAACCAACGGGAGGTAAATGGAATCCGCTTTCAGGACTATCGAAACTATACGATCGACAAAGACTTTCCGGCTCAGGAGTTGGATTACGCTTTTCAGACCAAACAGCTGAGGTTACTCTCTGAAATTAAGCTTGAAAATATCAAGGTAGGCTTAGTTGAATAAAGTCAAATTGCCAAACTGATTGGCAGGAGGTACCTTTTCCCACAATGCTTTATTATTGAAATTAGGATCTGACAGCTTCGGATTGATAGTATGTTGAAAGATATGCTCTTCACTATAAGGCTTGATGAAATCATGAATACTTTCAGAAGTATTTGATTCATTTAGCCATTCCAACAACAAGTCATCATTTAAAATAGCAGGCATTCTTTCGCTAACCTTGATCACTTCGGAAGAAGCGGGTGTGGTAATCATCATAAAAGTGTGAACAGTGTCGCCAGCTTCAGTTTCAAAAGAGTCCCAAAGTCCCGCAATAGCAAAAACCGCATTGTTCTCTAGATGAAATCGATAAGGCACTCTTTCCTTTTTGGCTATCTCCTTCCAACTATAAAAACTGTCCGCAACGATGACGCAACGCTGCATTTGTAATGACTTCTTTAAGCTTGGTTTAGTGAGAATGTTCTCCACTGGGGCATAAAGTAGCTTGTCACTTACCCCTCTGCTTTTTGAAAAAGAAGGGTTAATTCCCCAGTAAAAATGAGATAAGTGTTCAGGGTTCTCACTGGTAATTACCGGTAGCACATCACTTGGTTGAGCGTTAAAGGTTGGTATATAGTCGTCTGCAACTTCGGTTTGAAAGTGTTCAGCAATGACCGATCCTTGAGCCGCAATGGAGTAGTTGATCTGCATGAATTAGTTTTGAGAAAGTTACTCCAAGTTGACTAAAAAAGCTAATCGTACTTGTCATCATATTGATGCTGAGGGATGCAACAATCGTTTGCAGAAAAAGGGTGAAAAGAGGAGTACAGAATAGCGTATCTTTAATTTGAATATAGAGCTATTTAAAACTATTTTTGGTGCTCAAATTTTAGAGAGATTTATGGCTGAAATTGTAAGAATGCCGAAAATGAGCGATACCATGGAAGAAGGGGTAATCGCGGTTTGGCATAAAAAGGTAGGAGATAAGGTAGATTCAGGTGAGTTGATGGCCGAGATAGAGACAGACAAGGCTACAATGGATTATGAATCTTACAACGAAGGGACAGTACTCTATTTAGGTGCTACTGAAGGAGATGCCGTCCAGGTAGATGGTATTTTGGCCATCGTTGGAGAAGCTGGTGAAGATTATCAAGCATTGCTGAATGGTGGTGCTGTTGCTACCAGCGAACCTAAAGAAGAAGTTGAAACAGCTGCTCCTAGTGCAGCTCCAAGCGAGAAGATTGACACAAGTGCCATAAACGCTGAAATTGTAAGAATGCCGAAAATGAGTGATACCATGGAAGAAGGTACCATCTCGGCTTGGCACAAAAAAGTTGGTGATACAGTGGAGTCAGGCGAATTAATGGCTGATGTAGATACTGACAAAGCCACAATGGAATATGAGTCCTATAATGACGGTACCGTACTTTATTTAGGTGCTGCTGAAGGAGAAGCTGTTAAAGTGGATGGAATTCTGGCGATCGTAGGTGAGCCAGGTGCCGACTACGAAACTCTAATTAAGGCTGAAGGACAAGGTGGGGCAGAAGAAGCTCCTGCACCACAAGTAGAAGCTGCTCCCGCAGCGGCCGCACCCACGACTAGTTCGGCTCCTGCGTCAAGTACTCCAGCTCCTGCACCGGCAGTAGCAACATCTTCTAATGGCAGAGTAAAGGCTTCTCCATTGGCTAAGCGTCTAGCTTCAGAAAAAGGAATTGACATCAGCCAAGTACCAGGAAGTGGCGAAGGAGGAAGAATTGTAAAAAGAGATGTTGAAGGCTTTGTTCCTGCTGCGGCTCCTGCGAGCCAACCAGCAGTAGCTAATGATGCTCCAGCACCAGTCCAACTGCCAACTGTCGTTGGTGAAGAAAGCTTCGAAGAAGTGAAGCTAAGTCAAATGCGCAAAGTGATTGCACGAAGACTTGGCGAGAGCAAATTTGCTGCACCACACTTCTACCTGACCATGGAAATTAACATGGACAAGGCAATAGAAGCACGTAAGAGCATGAATGAGGTGTCTCCTGTGAAAATATCATTCAATGATATGGTCATCAAAGCAGCAGCAGTTGCCTTAAGAAAGCACCCTGGTGTTAATTCATCATGGTTAGAAGATAGAATTAGAACTAACCACCATGTCCATATTGGTGTGGCTGTAGCAGTTGACGAAGGCTTGCTAGTGCCTGTGGTTAAGTTTGCAGACAACAAACCATTATCACATATCTCTGCAGAGGTTAAGGACCTTGGAGGAAAGGCCAAGAGCAAGAAGTTGCAACCTCAAGAAATGGAAGGCAATACCTTCACCATTTCCAACTTGGGAATGTTCGGTATTGAAGAGTTCACGGCCATTATCAACCCGCCTGATGCTTGTATTATGGCAGTGGGAGGAATCAAGCAAGCTGCCATTGTAAAAGATGGACAGTTGGCCATTGGTAATATGATGAAAGTCACCATGTCATGTGATCATAGGGTAGTAGACGGTGCAGTAGGTTCGGCATTTTTGCAAACCTTCAAATCACTACTTGAAGATCCAGTAAGGATTTTGGTTTAGAACAAAGCATAACAAAGTCCCGTATCATACGGGACTTTGTTTTTTAAATACATATAGAGAATGACTAAGATTAGATCGACTACAGTACTAGCAGTAAAACATAATGGTTCGGTATCCATCGGTGCTGATGGCCAGGCTACAATGGGTAATACGGTTGCCAAGAGCAATGTGAAGAAGATAAGGAAGCTGCAAGACGGAAAGGTCGTGACAGGATTTGCTGGTTCTACGGCAGATGCTTTTACGTTATTAGAGCGATTTGATGAGAAACTTAGCGCCTACGGTGGTAATATGAAGAGGGCAGCGATTGAGCTGGCCAAAGACTGGAGAACAGACAGGTATCTTCGTAAGCTTGAATCAATGCTAATTGCCGCTGATAAAGATGATGTGCTTATAATTTCCGGAACAGGGGATGTCATTGAGCCAGATAATGGTATTGCAGCTATTGGTTCAGGAAGCATGTATGCTCAGGCTGCAGCTCAAGCTTTGCTCAAACATGCAACACAATTAGATAGTCAACAAATTGTAGACGAGAGTCTTAAAATTGCTGCTGACATATGCATCTACACCAACCATAATTTGATTATCGAGAGAATTTCGTAAATTTGATAGAAGAAGTGGCTCTTTTGCCGCTTCCTGACCACAACCTTCATAAGCTAAACCACCGCGTTATAGAGGGAGTATGTTCTCCCCAATTGACTTAAGAGCATGAAGAATTTCAAAATTTTATCTTTTCTTTTAGTCCTTTCAATAGGATTTTCCTGTGCTGAGGCACCGATATCTACGGAATATCGCGAAGCTAGTGAAGGAAGACTTCTACTAGGTGCTACTGTGCACTTAGGCAATGATGAGGTTGTTGAAAATGCAGCTTTGGCTGTAAAAGACGGCTTTGTTACGCTCTTAGCGGGTGATGCCATGGATAAAATCGACTTAACGAAATTTCAAGTCGACAAACTAGGACCAGAATATCACATTTACCCATTCAAGAAGGCTGAAATAGCTAACTCAGGAATCGTATTGGCGAGAGCTAATGCCGAGCCTATTAACATCGCAATTAGAGATCAGGAAGTCGAAAAGTGTATCACTATTGGCTGTGAGGCACAACTGCTCATTTGCTATGGTAGCATTCAGGACATGACTAAGTTTAGAGTCGACTACGTGGTGATGGGTGAGGAGAAGGTTAAAATCCTAAGACAAAGCGATTACACTGGTTCAGTGATTTCGAGTAAGAATTAAGACATAACAACTACTAACTATATATGAGAGCATCCACTAAGTGGATGCTTTTTTTATGTGCATTTGTCAATAATTTGTCGAATGGTATTCCCCGCATAAGCAAGATCTTCGTCTGACATATTAATAGGAGGAGCAAGCCTAAAACTCTCTGGGCATGATAGAAACCAAAAGGCGATGATACCTTTTTCTAGGCAGCGGAGAACAATTTTTTGTACCGTATCCGGTGAATCAAACTCGATGGCAAACATCAGGCCCTTGCGCCTGATTTCTTTAATCGAAGGGTGCTCAATTTTCGATTGGAGGAGCTTTCCTTTGGTTTCAACTTTAGAGACAAGCCCTTCTTCTTGAATGACCTTAAGGTTGGCTAAGGCAGCCGCACAATTCACGGGGTGACCACCGAAGGTTGTGATATGGCCTAGCATTGGATTATGGGTAAGTAGATCCATTTTCTCCTTGCTGCTCACAAAGGCCCCAATAGGCATGCCGCCTCCAAAAGCCTTTGCAATAGTGAGTATGTCCGGAACTACGTCAAAATGCTCGAAGGCGAATAGTTTTCCTGTACGACCAAAACCAGTCTGTATTTCATCAAAAATCAATTGGGCCCCGACCTCTGTACATCGTTGTCTAAGTTTTTGAAGGTAATTCGCAGATGGAATTCTTACACCTGCATCTCCCTGGATTGGCTCAATGATTACGGCAGCTGTCTTTTCTGTGATTTGACTTAGATGTGCCTCGTTATTAAAGTCAATAAACCTTACGTCAGGTAATAGGGGTCGAAAAGCATTTTTCTTAACCTCGTTGCCTGAGACGCTCAAGGTGCCATGCGTGCTACCGTGATAGGACTTGTTGCAAGCGATCAGCTCAGTGCGCCCTGTAATGCGCTTAGCAAGCTTTAAGGCCCCTTCATTTGCTTCGGCACCGCTATTAACGAAATAGCAGGAGTTGAGACTGATGGGAAGTAGCTTCGTGAGCTCAATTGCCAGTTCGTTCTGAGGCGTTTGGATAAACTCACCATATGCCATTACGTGCATGTATTTGTCCACTTGATCTTTGACAGCCTGAACTACCTTAGGGTGGCAGTGTCCAATATTGGATACAGCAATGCCAGATATTAGGTCATAGTACTTCTTGCCTGCCTTGTCAAAGATGTAAGAGCCTTTTGCATGACTCACTTCAAGTTCAAGCGGGTGAGGTGAAGTCTGCGCTAGGTGCTTCAAGAATATGTCGGATGCTGAAAGCATGCGCGAAATTAATCAAGATATGTTTATTGAAATGCCTTGAATGGTTAGTTTTGACGAATGATCAATGAGCACCCTCTCATAAAGCCTGAAAAACACCTTATTATAGGTGCTTTGCTGCTTTTGATCTTTTCCTTCTTTTATCAACTTGGGATTTATCCGCTGTTCCTGGAGGAGCCCAGGAGAGGCCTTATTGCTCTCGAAATGATTTTTCAAGACAATATATGGGTGCCGACACAGACGGGGGACTTATACTTTAGAAAACCCCCAGTCTATAATTGGGTATTAATAGCATCTTATAAGTTATTCGGTGGTTATACTGAATTCGCCACTAGGTTCTTTTCGGTATTCAGTCACTTGATGTTGTCGTGGGTGACTTTTCTATTTACACGAAAGTATTTAGGTCAATTAACAGCAGTTCTTGTGGCCATGAGTCTCTTGGTAGCGGCTGATATTCTTATCTATTTCAGTACACTTGGCGAAATTGACTTATTCTATGCTTTGGTAACTGCGATACCCATATTCGCCACTTATCACTATGGTGAAAAAAAGCAATACTGGAGACTTTTCTTGGTAGTATATCTATTTACGGCCATAGGTTTTTTGACTAAAGGACTGACCTCGCTACCATACACTGCAATCACACTATTGGTTTACTTTATACACAAACGACAGTTTAAGGAGTTGCTCCGGCTACCACATTTTGTGGGGATCGGACTATTTGCTCTGTTGGTTGGAGGTTATTTCTTCATGTATAGCCAATACGAAGACGTGACGGGCTGGTGGACTACATTGTTCTCAGAGTCAGCAGATAAGGCGACAGGTGGAGGTTTGGTGAAATGGTTAGAACATTTGATTACTTTCCCGCTAGACACAATCAAGAATATTCTTCCTGCAGGATTATTAATCCCTGTTCTTTTTAGAAAGGACCTTTTGAAAAAGTTGAAAGAAGACCCTTTTGTATGGTATTGTGTTTTGGTATTTGCATTTAATTTCTTGGTTTATTGGTTCTCTACAGAGGCCAAGTCAAGGTACATTTATCCGCTATTCCCTTTTCTAATTGTTCCTATAATTCATATCGCAATTCAAGGCCGAAGTGATGTTTGGCGTAAGGTCATGAATGTAATGGCTTATGTTTTCATTGGTCTTTTTGCTCTTGTACCTATAGTGGGCTTCTTGTCAAATGAGTTGGAGGTTGTAACGAGCTTGAATGTGATCCTGAGTATTGTATTGTCATTTGTTCTGATACTCTGGTATATGTTTCTGGTGAAAAAGGTGAGGCCCTATATCATTGTATTGGCAGTAATGGTAGTACTGAAATTCGGTTTTTCAGCAATAGTACCTGTTACAAGGGCCTTAGATACTGGTGCCGCAGAGGATAAAACCTTAGGTTATGAGATCGTAGAATTGACCAAAGGACAGCCTTTGCATCGATATGGTGATTTGAGAATGTCTTTGACGATTGTCTTCTATGTGGAAGCAGGTAGGGAGGAGCCTATATATCAAAAGTCTGATTTTGAACAAGGGTTCTATTTTGTCCATGCCGAAGACTTTCCAAGGCATATGGACTACGTTCAGCATAAGGAGTTTGCTTATTGGGGAGAGCCTGTCTTCCTGATAGAAATAAAAAAGTAATCGTCTCAAAACCTAGTTCAACGCCATTCTGCTCCGAACCTTCGGAGTGTTTCAGAATCTTAAATTAGTTAGACCCTGAAATAAATTCAGGGTGACGAATTTTGGTTTCTAGACGATTACAAGCTAGAGCCTTACTCTTATTTCCTACCAATAACTTTCTGCGCGGCCTTCACAATGTTGGCTGCATCAATTCCATACTTGGTCATTAATTCCGCTGGTTTACCACTTTCTCCAAATGAGTCATTAACAGCAACCATTTCTAGAGGAGCAGGGTGATTCATTGCCAAAGTCTGTGCAACACTATCACCTAAGCCACCATTCATTTGATGCTCTTCAGCAGTAACTACGCAACCTGTTTTAGCAACAGAAGCTAGAATGGCTTCAGTGTCCAAGGGCTTGATAGTATGGATGTTGATTACCTCGGCACTAATGCCTTGCTCAGCCAAAGCAGCTTCCGCTTCGATGGCCTCCCAGACCAAATGGCCTGTAGCGAAGATGGTCACATCAGAACCTTCAATCATTTTGATGGCCTTTCCAATTTCGAACTTCTGATCAGCAGGAGTGAAGATCGGAACCGATGGTCTGCCGAATCGAAGATAAACTGGGCCGTGATGATCTGCTATCGCAATCGTAGCGGCTTTTGTCTGGTTGTAATCACAAGGGTTAATGACCACCATATTTGGTAGCATCTTCATCATGCCAATGTCTTCAAGGATCTGGTGTGTAGCACCATCCTCTCCAAGCGTTAAACCTGCATGAGAAGCACAAATCTTCACATTCTTCTCAGAATACGCGATCGACTGTCTGATTTGATCATAAACACGACCTGTTGAGAAGTTGGCAAAAGTGCCTGTGAAAGGAATCTTACCACCGATGGTCATACCCGCAGCAATACCCATCATATTCGCTTCAGCGATTCCGATTTGAAAGAATCTTTCAGGATTTTCCTTAATAAATTCCTGCATTTTAAGCGATCCAACCAAGTCAGCACAAAGTGCCACTACATCAGGATTGGTTCTACCGAGCTCGGTCAAACCAGCACCAAAACCAGAACGCGTATCTTTCTTTTCTGTATAAGTAAATTTCGTCATCGTTTCTAGTTTAGTAGTCTCCCAAAGTTTCTTCCAATTGACCAAGTGCATCAGCTAGTTGCTCATCATTCGGAGCCACGCCATGCCATTTGTGAGTGCCTACCATAAAGTCGACACCATAGCCCATTGCAGTAGTCATCAAGTTCAAGATCGGCTTGCCCTGACCAGTCAAGGCCTTTGCTTCTTCGAGACTAGCCACAACCGAAGCCATGTCATTGCCATTGCTTTCGATTACTGTCCAGCCAAATGCCTCAAACTTGGCCTTGAGATCACCTAAAGACATTACCTCGTCTGTAGGGCCATCGATCTGCTGACCGTTATAATCTACTGTTGCGATCAGGTTATCTACTTTACAGTGAGACGCATACATTGCAGCTTCCCAAACCTGGCCTTCTTCTAGTTCACCATCACCCATAAGCGCGAAGATTAAACTATCATCACCGTTTAATTTCTTAGCCTGGGCTGCACCGCAAGCCACAGATAGACCTTGTCCTAGTGAGCCAGAAGCCACACGAATGCCTTCCAAACCTTCTTCAGTAGCCGGATGACCTTGAAGACGTGAATTGATCTTTCTAAATGTGGCTAATTCTGATACTTCGAAATAACCAGCCCTGGCCAGTACACTGTACCAAACTGGAGAGATATGTCCATTGGAAAGAAAGAAAATGTCTTCGCCTCTTCCGTCCATGTCAAAACCATCATTGCGGTTCATAACGTGGAAGTAAAGGGCTACTAAAAAGTCGGTACAGCCAAGCGATCCACCAGGGTGGCCAGAGTTGACTGCATGAACCATGCGCACAATATCACGTCTTACTTGTGAAGCGATGCGCTCAAGTTCTGCTGTTGTTGGTTTGCTCACTATTAAAAGTTAAAAGGTTGAGATTTAGTCTAAAATCTGAGCGGTGTGATCTTTCGTTTTCACTTTGGCAATTATCTCTTCGATTACACCACTCTCGTTGATTACAAATGTAGTTCTTGCTGTGCCCATATACGTTCTTCCGTACATAGATTTTTCTACCCAAGTGCCAAATTGCTCATGAATACTTTTGTCTTCATCAGCAATCAGAGGGAAGGGAAGCTCGTATTTAGCAATAAAGTTTTGATGCTTCTTGGCAGAGTCAGAGCTGATGCCTACCACTGCGTATCCAGCCTTCAATAAGGCATCATAGTTATCCCTTAGGTTGCAAGACTGTGCTGTACAGCCAGGCGTATTGTCTTTTGGATAGAAATAGAGTACTAGTTTTTTGCCGCTGAAATCTGAAAGTTTGATAGGGTTGCTGTCTTGATCGATACCCTCAAAGGCTGGTGCCTTGTCGCCTACTTGTAAAGCCATGTGTTAGTCTAATTTTAGTTTTAAGAATGATTCGTTGCCGGCATTATCTGCCACCTTCAATTCAAACTCGCCAACAAGAGGTTTGTTTTTATCTAATCGTTCTGACCAGATTAAACTTCTTTTCGGCTCGTATTTCATGAGAATCCACTCTCCATTCAATTTGGCTTCGAAGCTATTAATTCCAGATAGATTATCCCTGATTGTAAGGCTAATTCTTCCGTCTTTGACACTACGTTTTTTTATAGTAGGTGCTACATCATCTTTGAGCAAGGTGAACTTGCCAAAACTTGAAAAGTTGAAGGAGAATTTATCCTCTTCATATTTTCCACCTACAAAGCCTGGGTTTCGAGGATTGTCGATACTATAAACATGATACTTTTCTATATCATCATATTTCGCCAAAGGCATAAACTCTGCATATACCGAACCCTTTAATGGATAACGGTCCTGATCGACTTCAAAAACCTCCATTTGTGCGTCATCAATAAAATGTCGAGCGCGGATATAGACTGTATCGAAAAGGGCATTCTTTGAAAAACGTAAAGAGTATGTGTCGCTGAGGTAGGAGTGGGCATTGGCAGCGGGGACTCTATCGGCAAAATGAAGAGACTCTTTGGTGCCGTCATTATAGGTGACTGATTGCGGAAGAAAACGCCTTAAATCGATCAAGTAGACATTCGACTTGTCGCTGGTATAAGTAGGTTCTGCGATAAAAGAGCCTTTCTGATTATAAAGTGTTATGTTGTTATTGGTCGAATCTTTCGGCTGAAAAAGAACTAGGGCATTGTCTTGCACGTAACTTCCTCTGCTGGCCCTGATCTCACTGTCAATAGCTGATACCTTTTCAACTCCACGGAGTGTCATTTCAACCTTACTCGTATTGCCAAATGCATCTTGTAACTGCATAGAAACCCGCTTGGTTTGACCGGGTGATGCGTAAACAAATCCGTCATTGACCTTGGCATCATAAAAGTCTAGCGTATTGCCTTCGTCTACATAAAGCTTGTTGAATCTTCTTCTGGACTCTTTCTGTGCTTGATAATTGGTATGAATCAGGATATTCTTTTGCTTGGCAAAATTGATTGTATCAATGTTCTGACTAAAATAGAGCTGATCATCGACTGTCATATCGATTAAGGGTACACCATTCTTATTGGATGCTCCGTTGTGCTGATCATAGGTATAAACTTCAATCCCAATTTTCCCGAAGACGTCTAGCGTATCGGGTATAATATAGGTGCTGCCCTCTCTTGTCAATGGAAACTCGAACCGACCGAACTGGCCGTTTACTCTGGAATTCATATCCATAGCCTTTAAAGCCACACGCTGAACTGCCGGAGGAATGTTGTCTTCAATTTGTGAAAAGTTGCCTATCCGTAACGGGTCCAGAACTTCTTGATTCAAGCCTCTGATTTCAAAGTGTAAGTGTGGACCCGTAGATGAACCAGAGTTACCAGATAATCCGATAATCTCTCCTTGTTTTACGACAAATTCATTTCGCTTTGGAAACAGGTTGATCGTGAAGGATTCTCTTTTGTATTGATTCTTCAGCACATACTCCGCAATAATGGGATTGAATCGCTGTAAGTGAGCATATACAGTTGTAGTACCATTCGGATGTTGAATGTAAATGCAATTACCGTAACCTCCTGTGGCTACTCTTACTCGACTGACGTAACCTTCGGCAGCAGCAAAGACATTAAGTCCCTCTTTTCCTGCCGTTTTTATGTCTAGACCAGCATGAAAGTGACTTGAACGCAATTCGCCCATGTTGCCACTTAAGAAATTGGTCTTATCTGGCTGAATGGGAAATTCGAAATAGTCTTTGTCTATTCCCTCATATTGGGCCTGAAGGCCGAACGGGAAAGCTGTAAGTAGGAAAAGTAAAAGTTTATTTAATCTCAACTTCGAGTAGTAATTTATCTTCAATATACGCTTCTAAGGTATCACCAACAACAATAGGACCAACTCCTGCTGGAGTTCCGCTAAATATAATATCTCCCTTTTTCAACGTAAAAAATTGCGATACATATGCAATGATTTGATCAAAAGTGTAAAGCATCAGACTTGTATTGCCACTTTGTTGTGTCTCACCGTTCTTTTTGAGTGAAAAGTCTAGGTTAGAAAGGTCATAGTCTGCTTTCGGAAAGAAGTTAGAAATGGGCGCTGAGCCATTAAAACCTTTGGCTTTTTCCCAAGGTAATCCTTTCTCTTTGCATTGGGTTTGGATGTCTCGAGCTGTGAAGTCGATTCCAATGCCAATCTCATCATAGTATTTATGAGCGAATTTCTCATCGATGAACTTGCCTTCTCGATTGATCTTTAGCAGTACTTCTACCTCGTAGTGAATGTCTTTGGAGAAATCTGGGTAGTAGAAGGGTGCATTATTGCGTAGCACGGCAGTATCCGGTTTCATAAAGATTACGGGTTCTGAAGGCCTTTCATTATTTAGTTCTGCAATGTGGGCGGCATAGTTTCTGCCAATAGCAATAATTTTCATTTGTTCGGGTTTAAGGCCTAGGTCGAGGTGACCGTTTGTCGTTTGGACAAAATTAAAACCTTGTCTTCATTTGACAAGCTCCAAAGATTATTCAATTTTGCTTTTGTAAGCACTGAAACGTCATGAAGAAAATCTCTAAATCCCTTATCGCATCTATTCTCTTACTGGTAATGATCACTTGGGCCTGCACCAAAGTACCGATTACCGGAAGACGTCAGCTGACGGGTGTGATCGGGTCGGAACAGATCATTGGTATGAGTGCCGATGCCTACAAACAAGTACTGGATTCCATTCCACTTTCAAACAATCAGGAACAGGTGGCAATGATCAAGCGTGTAGGGACCAAAATCCAGAAGGCAGTTGAGAAATACTTGACAGATAATGGTAGTGCCAGTCTTCTTGATGGTTTTAACTGGGAATTCAACCTGATTGATAATGATAGTACGGTCAACGCATGGGCAATGCCTGGTGGCAAAGTGGCTTTCTATACAGGAATTCTCCCTATCTGCAAGGATGATCTCGGTGTTGCGGTGGTTATGGGCCATGAAGTGGCACATGCAGTGGCCAAGCATGGTCAGGAGCGTATGAATCAAAACTATGCTAAGCAAATTGGTCTTTCTATCGGAGCGATCGCCTTGGGTCAAGATCCAACAGTAAGCCAACAAATGGTATTTAGAGCTGTAGGTATTGGTACTGATTTGGCTTTGTTAAAGTATTCTAGAACCCACGAATCTGAAGCTGATGAGTTAGGCTTGACTTTTATGGCCATTGCAGGTTATGATCCCAGCGAAGCACCAAAGTTCTGGGAACGCATGTCGGCCGGTAGCAGTGGACAAGCACCACCAGAGTTTATGTCGACTCACCCTTCTCATGAAACGAGAATTAATCGCTTAAATGCTGCATTGCCTAAGGCATTGGAGTACTATGAGGCGAGCGGAAAGTAGTTGTTTGAGTAATGAAGTGGATGGGGGATGAGGTGATTGAGTATTCGCTGAAATCTCATTGCCTTTTAATCTGAATGCAAAATTGAAGCCTCGTCTTCCAATAGCGGACCTATTACTTCAAGTTTGCGGCCTCCCTTATCTAATAACTCTCTTGTCGGCATTTCAAAGACCCAATTTGGATTGTCTCTTCCTACAATTTCATAATACTTGGCTTTGCTTAAGCCATAAACAAGCTTCCCGATTCCACTCCAGTAAATGGCAGAAGTGCACATAGGACAAGGTTCGTCACTTGTGTATATGGAGCAGTTCTGCAGATAAGCATGATCATGTGTTTTACTGACTTCTCGTATTAGATTGATCTCGGCATGTGCTAAACAGTCATTGTCAGTATTAATTGTATTCTCGCCTGCAATGATAACTTCTCCATTTCCATCTACGAGAATACAACCAAAGGGTAAATTGCCTTTCTCTTTTGATTTCTTTGCTACTTCAATTGCCATTCTGACAAATCTTTTGTCGTTTTCCATATCCATAGTCTTTCAGGTTTAAGTTCGTATTTATCTCGGGCTTTTTTCTCAAATACTGTTTACAAAGTCTAAAAACACCTTTTTATGAAGGTCTAAGTCCATGTCGGGGGAAAGCGCCACACGTGCTATATAATCTTTGTCACCTTCCTTGGTAGTTCCTTGAGTAGATGTCGCAGGTATGGTCCAATAGCATCCTTTTAGCTGGCCATAACTCACACAGTATTTACTCTCATTAGGAATCTCATTGATCATTAAGTCGATAAGCTTGAGATTTAAGTCCCGTTTGTAAGCCTCTCGTTCTTCATCAGTATCGCCCTTGGTCGGAAGGTCTAATGAAAATACGGAGGGGGTAAAGCCTTGCGCTGCCAACTCTTCTGATACAAAGTTGATTTTTGCCTTAGGCAAATGTTCCTTGATAAAACTGACAAACTCACGGGTATTCTGATAAGCTTTATCAATCCTTTGATTCATTGAAGGGAGTTGCTTAGCCAGTATCTCCATTTGAAGCGCTGTAGCTTCATTGTCACAAAGTTCTAGGTGCAAGCCTACCTTTTCCATCAAGCTTTCGGCAGCCTTGTTGGCGACACCGTAGCCAGCAGTACATTTTCCACCGCTCGGAAACTTCGAACCACTTACATAGGCGATCGTCTTGACTTTTGACAATATGTCTTTTTCTCCCAAGAAATGGACATTAGGGCAGAAGGTCTGATCTAGAATGAAAACTGGGCTAATTGCTGTTTCTCCAGTCGCTGTTTTTCGTTCTTTCGTCAAGGCTTCTTCCAACTTGATCATGTCTGGAACCTCGACTCTTGGATTGGTTGGTATCTCGGCAATGATATATGGAATGGCATCCTGATTGGCTATTTGGTCTAGCACTTGGTGAGTGCTCAGTACCATATCATTACCACCATCCACTGGTAAATCCACGACTTCGACATTCTCTATACATGCCGCAATACGCCTCGCCTGATCGTTAGTGCCACCATAACAGTTAGGAGGCACAACAATTTTAATCTCCTTGCCCGGGTGCTTTTCGAGTGCTTCATGAATTAGCCCCATAACAATAGCATACTGCATAGACAGCCCGCTGGAAGCTACTACTGCTTTGATATTAGTGTCTGCAATGTGGGCTATAGCCGCTAATACTTCAGCCTTGTCGGATTCAAGTTGATGCGTTTGAGTACCCGGAAGCGTTCCAGTCAGTTGTTGAAGAGCAATTAGGGCGTTGGCCGGTGTCATGGCAATGGTCTCTCTTCTTCTTACATGCTGAATTTCTGAGATATAAGATGTGTTGTCTTCTCCATTGACCATCAGAATGCTACCCAAGCCTTCGTAATTGTTGATGTAAAAGTCGATCTCAGTAGAGAGGTTGGTGTCAGCTTCTATAAGGCCATCACTTTTGTTTGAGATGAGAACGGTACTACCGTCAAACCCTACTATGTTATCAGCGCTTTTAACTTGCTCTAAGTCAAATGTATAATCGTAGATATTCTTTGCAATGTCGGTATCAAAAAGGGCTGGTAACTCACCTTCATATAGGATTCGAGTCTTTTTATTTTCCAGCAGATTCTTTCTTAGCACCGCCATAATAGGTATTACCCTGGAAGAAAAGCTTATGACGTTTTCTGGGCTGAGCTGATGCATTCTTGCAACACCCCATTCCAACACACAGGATAATGGATGACCAAGTCGAATGTAATCATATGCAGTGCGTAGTTCACTCAGAGCCGAGGTTTCAGCATTGTTATCGTTAAACAAAGCTTCAAACTGCTCTATAAACTCGGTCTTGGCTAGTTCCTCATTGTAGATATCCAGTCGATGAGTGGTTAGGTTGAGCCAGTCGGCTGGCATATTTTCTAAAACATCTTTTAGATAGTCGAGTGTTTTGCTGTATTCCATTCTATTCACCTTGAAAAGGCTTCTAATTATAGTTCAAACTGTATATAAGACGGTTCTCCAAACCGAATCTGAGGTTTTATGACCTGCCAATTATTTGACTGCGGAAATTGTCAAAAAACGGAGTCAATACCAACACTTCTGTTTACAGAAGAAGTTCCTTTTTTGTCTATAAGGTTAAAAGTATAGAGAAAAAGAATTAGATGAAGATTTGACATGCAAAACTCAATTCTTGCTTTTTGATAGGCCAAAAAGCAACAAAAAGCCTTTCCGAAAACTCCAAATCCAAGCGCGGTCTTGGCGCATTACCCACGCTGCCTGCCGACCGACTTGTATTTCGCGCTGTTTTCGGTTTCCCGCCCTCCATCAATTATATGATCAAGTGTAAATCAATCAGTGTGCGGAGGGGATCCAACGTCAGCGGGGCCATTGGTTGATAGAGATGGAAGAAGAGGTCAATGTCATTCCAATGGTTTTGATGCCTGCCTTTGTCAGCAGACAGGTTGGACTCTTTTTCTTCCTGCCTGCGGTAGGCAGGTTGTTACTTTTCTTTTGGAGGAGCAAAAGAAAAGTAAGGTTATCTGAGTTGAAATTTAGAACCTCCGTGTCTGATACTTTTTTTGTGAAAGTTTGAGAAGCAATGACCTTTACACCAACTCGTCCTTCGCGTTGTTTTCGGGTCCGAGCCCGTCTATTAGAATTGAGTTTGGTTTTCTATTCTTTGATGGTAATAGTTTCCAGGTGGACGGGAGTAATCACCTTTGAGTCAGGAGATGCGGCTTTCACCTCTTCAATGAAAGGTTTGATTTTCGAATTAATTGCTTGTTCTTGAGAGAAGCCGTATGGTACTCTGAAGTTGTCCCAATGCGATGGGATTACTGTTTTTGGAAAGCCAGTGAGTTGCATCAAACGCTCCGTATACTTGTAGATTTCTAACCTTGAGAAATTAACGCCTGGCAATAAAATGTCTGGTCTTAGTCCATCGACTTCTCTTTCGATGTAATTCATAGAGCCCATAGTGAGCACTTTATGGTTTTTGAACCTGGCTAAAAACATCAATGAGCCTCCTTCCACAAATTCAGCGATTTTCATGGGAGCCGTTACAGAAGGGGAGATGGTCCGAGAATCAAAGTAATGTTTCTTGTTCAAGGCAGAATGAATGGATTCCAAAATACGCACCGAGAAGTTTTCGAATTGATAATCTTCTCCACCTTTTACGGTATACAACTGGTCATTAGGAACACCATAGGCCTTGAGCACATTGACTGTAGATTCCGTACCAATCACTTTCGCGCCCGTCTTTTTGGCGATGTAGGGTACATCCGAAAGGTGGTCGAAGTGGGAGTGATGTACTAGAATAAAGTCAGCCTTCTGAATCAGCGAATTAATCAAAACCGTATCGGATTCAAAGTAGTCAGAGCGCTTGTAGACTTTACGTGTATCCTCTTTATTGGATGAAGGTCCTTCACCTAGCTTCAGCCGAGAGATATAAGGATCAACCAACACAGTGACCGCTCCATCCGTGATTTCCCAACCCGCTGTGCCGAAGTACCTGAGCTTGATTTCATCTTCCTGAGCTTGAATGTTTAATGATATTCCAAGGCTGAAAAGGATTATAAGTGCATAGATTTTCGATCGACTCATACTTCTAAGGTTTGGTGTTAAAGAGGTGGCAATGTCTTTGAACTAAATTTACAGAAATACCTCTCAAATAAATGATTTTTGTCAGTTTCTGAAGGCTGAATTTAGACCGAAATACCCGTGATTTTGCTTATCACTACCTTATAGTTTTTGTCTATACTTTGATAGAAATTATTAATGAAAAGTATTGAAAGGATTGTGTTAGATTTGGTCTAAACAATTTAAACCGATCAATCATAATGGAAAACAACGGACATTCGGGCATCCCTGCAGGTAAGTGCCCATTTCACGGTGGTACTATGCAACAGAGTGCTGGCGGAGGAACTTCAAATAGAGACTGGTGGCCTAACCAGTTGAACCTAAATATTCTTAGACAACATTCATCTTTATCCGATCCAATGGATGAAGATTTTAACTATGCTGAAGAGTTCAAATCACTCGACTTAGCAGCGGTTAAGCAAGACCTTTATGATCTAATGACGGATTCTCAAGATTGGTGGCCTGCCGATTATGGTCACTACGGTCCGTTCTTTATTCGTATGGCATGGCACAGTGCTGGTACTTATCGTATCGCTGATGGTCGTGGAGGCGGAGGGTCTGGTACTCAGCGTTTCGCACCCCTGAATAGCTGGCCTGACAATGGTAACCTAGACAAGGCACGTCTATTGCTTTGGCCTGTTAAGCAGAAGTATGGAAGAAAACTTTCATGGGCTGACTTAATGATTTTAGCGGGTAACTGCGCTATCGAGTCAATGGGACTTGAGACTTACGGTTTTGCAGGTGGACGTGAAGACGTTTGGCAACCGGAGGAAGATATTTACTGGGGATCTGAAGGTGAGTGGCTTGGTAACAAGCAACGTTATGCCGATGGTGAACTAGAAGCAACTTTAGGTGCGGTACATATGGGATTGATCTATGTAAACCCTGAAGGACCTAACGGAAACCCTGACCCTGTAGCTTCAGGAATGGACATCCGTGAGACATTCGGTCGTATGGCAATGAATGATGAAGAAACTGTAGCCCTAGTTGCTGGTGGTCACACTTTCGGTAAGGCACACGGTGCTGCGGATCCTGACCAATATGTAGGTAGAGAGCCAGAAGGAGCAAGTATTGAAGAGCAAGGCCTAGGCTGGAAGAACACTTTTGGAACTGGTCATGGCGATCACACCATCACAAGTGGTATCGAAGGGGCTTGGACACCTACTCCAAACAAATGGGACCATGACTACTTTAGAGTATTGTTGGATTATGATTGGGAACTGACCAAGAGCCCTGCAGGAGCTCATCAGTGGACACCAACAGCAGCTTCTAATGCCGACATGGCACCAGCCGCTGGTGACCCAACTAAAAAGCAAGCCTTGATGATGACAACGGCTGATATGGCCTTGAAAAATGATCCGGCTTACTTAGAAATCTCTAAACGTTTCCGCAATGATCAAGCTGCGTTTGAAGAAGCATTCGCAAAAGCTTGGTTCAAATTGACACACAGAGACATGGGACCTAAGGCTTTATACTTAGGGTCTGAAGTACCTGCAGAGGATCTAATCTGGCAAGACACAATTCCTGCTGCGACTTTCGATATGATTGACGATGCTGATGTGACTTCTTTGAAAGCCTCGATTTTAGCTTCTGACCTATCGGTCTCTGAATTGGTTTCTACGGCATGGGCTTCGGCTTCAACTTTCCGTGGATCGGATAAGAGAGGTGGTGCTAATGGCGGAAGAATTCGGTTGGCTCCTCAAAAAGATTGGGAAGTGAATAATCCAGCACAGTTAGCAAAAGTATTGGGTGTGCTTGAAGGCATTCAATCAGAGTTTAACGGTGCGCAGTCAGGAAACAAAGGTGTTTCTATGGCAGACCTTATTGTATTAGGTGGATGTGCAGGTGTTGAGAAAGCGGCTAAAGATGCCGGTCACAATATCACTGTGCCATTTACTCCAGGTCGTACGGATGCTTCACAAGAACAAACTGATGTAGATTCTTTCCACGCGCTTCATCCAATTGCCGATGGTTTCAGAAACTTCTACGCAGCGAAGCACAAGACTTCGGGCGAAGAAATGTTAGTTGACAAGTCGCAATTATTGACATTAACACCACCAGAGATGACGGTCTTAGTTGGAGGTATGAGAGTACTGAATACTAATTATAACGGTTCTCAACATGGTGTTTTCACTGGAAGACCAGGTGTTTTGACCAATGATTACTTTGTGAACTTATTGGACATGACCACTACTTGGAGTGCAGTATCTGATGCTGACGAAGTATTTGCAGGTAGAGATCGTAGAACAGGAGACGTAAAAGGCACTGGAACACGTGTTGACTTGATCTTCGGTTCTAACTCTGAGTTGAGAGCTTTAGCTGAAGTTTATGCTTGCGCAGATGCTGGTGAGAAGTTCGTTAATGACTTTGTAGCGGCTTGGGATAAGGTAATGAACCTTGATCGTTTTGATCTGGCCTAAGATTCGCTGTTAGAATTCAAAAGCGCTGCTCTTCTGAGTAGCGCTTTTTTTATATCCGCACCTGGGTTTTGGGACTTTTTTTTCGATTGAAATACCTGCGCAGTATGTAATTTCTAGCAATACTTAAAGCTGTGAAGTAAAGGGTTAATAGTACATTCTTTCCAGAATTGCTTTCGATGCCCAGTAAAGGCAATATGAAGTACAACGACAGCATGGTGACTAAAAAACCGATAGTCACATTAATTAGGCTCTCAATGAGCGACTCCTTTCTACTTTGCATGGAAGGTCTGTACCACTGATGAAATATGACCTTCGTCAAATGTCAATACCCGATATCCAAATGTAACAGAGTCAATCACTATGGCATCAGTTTTTTTCTCAATCTGAAATGATACGGCTGGAGTTATATATTGGCTGATGTTTCTGTGTGTTTGATGATCAATCATATGGTAATGGCCACAGAAGATAATGATCTGTTTATTTGACCCTTCTAGCAAGGCCAATACTTCACTTCGATTCTCCAATTTTCCAATCTCATCAACCATAAGACTTAAGCCAATGATTGGATGGTGAGAGAAAACTACAATTGTCTTAACTGTGTCAAGTTCATTTCGAAGCCAAACCAACTGCCTATTGTCAATGGTGCCACTAGAGGAGTCTAAAAAGATGAACTTGAATTCAGCTTTCAAAATGCTACTATAGAGCTTGCTAGTTTCAGGGTGTTCCCCTCTTGAATGGTATTTAGAGATTGTTATATAGTCATCATGATTGCCAAGTGTTAATGCAAGGGAATAGTCTTTGAACTGATCAAAAAAGTAAGCCACAGCATCGTTCTCACCAATATCACCGGTGCAAACAACTTCAGATATTCCATGGAGATTAATGTCTTTTAAGACCGTTTTAAGACGCCTTCTAGTCTCTACTCCATGTTCTTTGGGGAAGGCTTCATCAAGGTGGAGATCAGTAATCTGAGCAATTCGAAACTTCATAGAGCGAAGCTAACTTCTACAGAAAAGGGTTATTTGCACAATCTTGCTGATTTTAAGAAAGTGCTCTATATGCTGAAGGGGTTATACCAAATGCTTTTTTGAAAGTTCTTGAGAAATAGGATTGACTCTCGAACCCGCAGCATGTAGAAATTTCGATAATAGACATTTTGGACTCTCTTAAGAGATTTTTCGCTTCGGTCAGTCGAAGACTGGTAATGTATTCTACAGGAGTGGTATAGGTGAGTTCTTTGAAAAGACGATTTAGATAGAATTTGCTGATGCCTATTGATTTGCTTAAGCATTCAAGACTAATTGAGTTATTCATATGATCATGCATATACTCCTTTGCCAGTGCAATTATTTTGAATAGTTCTTGTTTTGTGCTGTGTTTTACTACCCCAAATCGCTCAAGTCTGTTGCGAATCTCAGTGTGCTCTTCAACAATCAACCCGGCTAGATCAACAAAAAGAGATTCAATAAGGAGGGGGGAGATGTTCTCTTCATTCAAGAATAAATGAGCATTACGTTTTAACCAATTGCTCAATGCGCCATCGGGTTGACGCTGGGGATATTCAAACAACTCATTAGCCCTCATTTCTTCTCCAGAAATATTTAGGCAAGCGTTCTCTATAAGGTCCTTTTCTATAAAGAAAGATAATCCTCTGGTTCCCTTTTTGGCTGCTGTGCTAATGGTGCGGTTATCATTTACAAGTAGATATTGGTCTTTAGAGACCTTTAAATCACCTTCTCCAAAGCTGTAATGCTTGTATCCTTCAAGAACATATTTCAGTGTATACGTGGATTTATAAGAGACAGAAATATCCTCCTGATGATGGGAGTGAATCACCTTGCTGCCTCGCTGGCTCGTGAAGTTAGGGGTCGATATTTTTTCAACTTTGATCACGAAGAAACGGAGTTCTTAATTCGTCCCCTCCAATTTACAACAACAAAAATGGCAACACCTAAGGTGCTGCCACATTATAATAGATTCAGGTTGAATCTACTTTTCGTTTGCGATATTGAACAGGTTAAAAGTTGCTGGTTGAACTTCTGAGAAGGTACCTGAGGTGTTCGTTAGAATGACTGTCACGAGCTTTAAGCTAGGCACAATAACGATTTGTGTACATGAACCTGTTTGCTCTCCACTATGACCTATAATGGCGCCTTCATTGGGTTTAGGATTATAAAGGAACCAACCAAAGCCATAGCCATTTCTTTCTTTTTCAAGACTATGATGTTCTCGCATTAGGTCCATGGTACTTTCCTTAACGAAAACATTGTTGATGACTGCGTTTCCAAATTTCAGCATGTCTTCTAGCGTAGAGTAGACTCCTCCGCCAGGTATACGATTGCTCAAGTTGTTTTCTTTTCCATCTCTTGATTTTCCTTTTCTGATCTGATGGTATAGGCTCGATTGATTCGGCTTCTTCTGGCCAAATTTTTCAACACCAGTGTTCGTCATTCCCGCTTTATCCCAGATGTTCTTTTGCATATAATCCTCGAAAGTCATGCCTGAGGCTCTTTCCACAATTACACCCAAGACAGTATAACCATAAGTGGTATAGCTGTATCTGGTACCAGGTTCGAATAGAAGTTCTCTGTCTTTGAATATTTCTAGCGCATCATAAAGCGTAGGGTATTCTACTTTAGTCTGAGCGTCTTTAGCACTCGTGTAACCCCCAATGCCAGAAGTGTGCGAGAGCAAATGCCTTGTTGTAATTTGAGTTTTCTCATGCTTCGGGTAATCAGGGATATACGTCTGAATAGGAGTGTCCAAATCGATCAGGTCCTGTTCAACCAGTTGCATTACTGCAATGGCAGTCATAGACTTGGCGATAGATGCTAGTCGAGTGATGGTAGTAGGTGTGAATTTTACCTCTGACTTGCGATCGGCATAGCCAGCTCCCATTTGCCAAACGGTTTCCCCATCAATGGTAAAGCCGCCTGCTGCCCCAACGATTTTATCTTTAGTGATAAGACTTTCTAACAGAACTTTTGCCTTGGTAGCTTGGTCTTGTGCTTGGCTGTTGAAACCAATAAAAAGTGCGGTAATGATGATGAGTTTTTTCATTTCGTTGTTATTAATTGTTTCAACAAACATGAAGGATTAATCAGGCCAAACCTCCCTTTTTACTACGTCTGGGATAAACTATCGGCTTTTAGGGGCGAATGATCTAGCGAAACAAGGTTTTGTTTGTAGCTCTTGGAAACAGGGAGTTCGATTTCGGTAAGAAGTATGGTATTGGAGTCCTTCCATTCTTTGAAATGCTCAGGGTTGATCACGTGCGATCGATGCACTTTAACCAACTCAGGCTTTTGGGCATGTACATTCTTCAGGGTAGTTCGGAGTAACTTTCGATTGACACCGTCCTTTGTGAGATAAGTCACTTCCACATAGTTATCGGCACTCGAAATACAAATTAAGTCAGACTGTTTGATCTGAAGTACATCTAATTTGTTCTCTCCTGAAAGGACAATCTTGTCAGACTCAGGGTCTGGTGCTTTTTTGTTTAGGTACCAGCGTACAAAAATCAAAATGGGTAAAATGATAAAGAAGATAGGGTAGTAGACTTCTAGTGTGAACTTGCTGAAAGAATACACCCCATTGATGATATCTGTTTTGTAGTAGAGATAGCTTCCAATCCATACAATGATATTAAAAACCAGTAGAAAGACCGATTCAAACAAGGCATTCCATTTACCTGACCTTCTGAACAACCAATTCTGCGCAGGAACCAACATGCAGTACCCGACAATAGATATTAATCCATAGGGTGGAAGTATTTGAACCCTAATGGGCATGGGTAAATCTGCAGTGTCAAAGGGGGCAATTAAGACTAGAAACAAAACAAGCCATACACCTATTATAATGGCAACTAATACATGGTGCTTATAAGAAGTACTAAGTTTTAAAGGGGACATGCAATTGATAAAACTAGGCTTGTGACAAGATAAGTTATAAAATGGCTTTAGCGAAAAGCTCGATCTTTCTTTTATTAATTACTCTTCAATAGTTATTGACTAATGACACCTAATTGGTCCTGGGTCCAAAGAATGGTTCCCCAACAGCTGAACCTTGATGGAGTCTTGAGAATTTGTACCAAGCCAATGATGCACTTCCCGTGTGACACCTCCTAGGTATTTTTGGTCAGAAGGGCCAGTTTCGAAGCCAGCAACAACTATAATACGTTTATCATTAGCAGAAAGAAGAAACTTAGTCCCAGGTTTTGGGCGTTCGCCTTTAGCCCACATCATAGTCATAAACCACATTTCCATAGATGTTGTCAATTCTGACCTTTGAAGATCACCGACAGAGCCCTGCCCAAAGCGACCTCCCTCTTCCGGTGTCCATTCTTTATTCCACGAGTTTGGGTATAAATCGGTCAAGGAAGCCTTCGGTTCAAATCTTCTATAGATTTTGAGTGACTCTTTTAGGTGGTGTTGAATGCCTTCTGTTTTCGTTTTAGGCCAAGAGGAGGCTAATTTTTCCGAAGAAGTTACATAATGACTTTCTTCTACAAAACGACCCGAAGTAGGAAGTTCAATAGTCCTATTCCAACCCCTATTACCTCTGTTTAAAGCATGTCGAATAGCGGATTCTGTGGTCGTACAATTCCCAGTGGGTATCTGAATGACTCTTTTTGATTCAAATCTTTTGAAGGGTTGACATCCCATCAAGCACAAGCCGAGGAGTGCAATAATCAAATTGCTTCTATTGAGAATGCGTGTCGATCGAAATAAGTGATCAACCCATTTGAAAACCACTGAGTTTGATTTTGGTCAGTTTGCGCTTAGTGTCTAGTGAGAAATCACCTTTCATCATCCAATCGTAATAGCCTGGTTCTCTTTTAAAGACTTCCGCCACAGGTTTGCCTTTATGTTTACCAAAATTAAAGACCTCTTCATTTTTATCGTTGAGGACAATTCTGCCGGCAAGGTCTACCATTCTGGAGGCTACTAAATTGTGAATAGCACCCATTTCATTCTCGATTTTACCCAACTCTCTACCAGAGGCATCAGTAACATCCATGCCGTTATAGCGCTCTATTTGAGCTTTGAATACTTCGAAAGTGGCGTCATTATCGGCTTCCGCACCATGTGCACCAACCAATTCCTTTCCACAGTAGAACTTGTAAGCTGCAGAAAGCGTGCGCTGTTCCATCAGAAAGAAGATCTTTTGCGCATCGATCAGCTTACGATTACTCACATCGAAGTCGACATCAACCCTTAAGAACTCTTCTACCAATAGGGGGACGTCAAAGCGAACAATGTTATATCCACCTAGATCACAACCTTCTAAAAACTTGGCTAAATTTTTAGCCAGTTCTTTAAAAGTGGGTTTGTCCTTCACATCCTCATCTCGAATACCATGAATCATGGCTGATTCTTCAGGAATCGGGACGGTTGGGTTTACGAGCTGTACTTTTTTTTCGGTTTCACCATTAGGCATCACCTTTAACATGGCGAGCTCCACAATTCTGTCTTGAGAAATGTTGATCCCTGTAGTCTCAAGGTCAAAGAATACAAGTGGGTTTTTTAGATTGAGTTGCATTAAGTTCTTAATTCAGAATTGATTTTTTGATTTTTTCCAGGTCGAGACCACCGTAGTTGCCTGAGCTCATTAAAAGTAAGTTTTTGGCCGCCCATTTCTGAGATAAAAGATGTTTTTCGAGTACTTCAGCTTCCGTAAAGAGTTTTATGTCTTCTCTATCGAAAGCAGTTCTGACTTCCTCTTCGCTGATCATCTCTAGCTTTTTTGCTGCAACAGTCTTGGGGTTTATAAAAACTAAAGCCTCGTCTGGAGAGTCAAAAGTGTGGGCATATTGATCGATAAAGTCTTTGTTTAAGCTACTGAAAGTGTGTAGCTCAATGCAGGCCACCAAAGTTCGATTGTCAAATTGATCTTTAACAGCAGTTGATGTGGCTTTTAGTTTAGAAGGGGCATGGGCAAAGTCTTTGAAAATGATGGTTTGGTCATTCTCACCCATTTTTTCCATGCGTTTTGCGGCTCCTGCAAAAGTTTGAATATGGTGGTAGAATTCCTCATCTGTGACATCAATTTCATTCAGGATGTTTTTAGCCACCTGAAGGTTTTGCATGTTATGCTGGCCAAATACCTCGATAGCGGTTTCGCCAGCTTCATGTAATAAGGAGGTTTGCTGGTTATGAATGGTGGCAGGATGCGGACCATAAGGAATCAAATTGTTCGGACTCCCCACGCTTTCAATCAATGCACATAAGGCTTTGTCTTCTTCGGCATAAAAAACTTTTCCATGGTCTGGCGTGAGTGCGATAAACTGTCTAAACTGGTCGATATAATTATCTAAAGTGGGGTAGACGTTGTAGTGATCCCAGGCGATTCCGGAGATGAGGGCCAAGTCATGTTTGTAGTGAAGGAATTTGGGTGTTAAATCAAGTGGAGATGTTGTGTATTCATCCCCCTCAATGATAATGATCGGAGCATCAGAAAGTTGCACCATCTGATCGAATCCATCCAGTTGTGCACCCACCATATAATCGAAACCTCGATTCATAGATTTCAGCACATGCATGATCATCGATGTGATGGTAGTTTTACCGTGGCTGCCTGCAATTACCACTCGCTTTTTGTCCCTGGAGGCCTCGAAAATAAACTCTGGAAAAGAGAGAATTTTTAAGCCAAGACTTTGTGCTTTAAGCAGTTCTGGGTTGTCTGCTTTGGCGTGCATTCCCAAAATGATGAGATCAATGTTAGGGGTGATACGATCGGCATCCCAGCCTTCACTTTCTGGTAGCAACCCATGATCTCTTAAGTTGGTTTTCGAAGGGTCAAAGAACATGTCATCTGACCCAGTAACCTGATTATCAAGGTTTTTGAGGCAAATAGCCAGATTGTGCATAACCGCTCCACCTATGGCGATAAAGTGAATGCGTTGATTTGTGATCATGAACTTGTGGATAATGTGAGATTAAAAGTAAAGGAATTGTATGATGAGCCCAACCAAAGACGTTTAATAAAGGAAATCTTAGGGTGGATATAGTATGTGGAAAACTATGCTAAAGTGTTCGCAAGTCTCTGGAAAAATAAAGACTTTAAAGTACGTGCATTGTTGACAAAATTCAGAATACATTTGTTGTAATGGAAAAGGAGAGATCAGCGCAATCAAGAACTGGCTATAAGTCCAAGAGCGGGCTTAGCGATGCGGCTCAACTGGGCAAGTTGCCCCCTCAAGCCGTTGACCTCGAAGAGGCCGTTTTGGGTGCGCTGATGCTGGAGAAAGATGCTTTGACAAATGTCATCGATATTCTTCGTCCAGAATCCTTTTACAAGGAAGCACATAAGGAAATATATCAAGCGATTTATGACCTTTTCCAAGCTTCCGAACCTATTGATATTCTTACTGTGACCAGTCAATTAAGAAAGACTGGTAAGATCGAAATTGTTGGCGGTCCTTATTACATCACACAGTTGACTAACCGTGTGAGTTCGGCAGCTAACATTGAGTACCATGCGAGAATCGTGGTGGAGCAATCTATCAAAAGAGAGTTGATTAGAATTTCTTCTGAAATTCAGAAAGACGCTTTTGAAGACACCACTGACGTTTTCCAACTGCTCGACAAAATGGAGCAGTCTCTTTTCGAAGTGTCTGAGAACAATGTTCGAAAAGAGTATGACAGCATGCGTAACATCATGGCTACTGCGCTTGAAGAAATTCAGACCAGGAAAGATCACCAGGATGGCCTCACAGGAGTACCATCAGGGTTTACGAACCTTGATCGTGTGACTTCAGGTTGGCAGAAATCTGACCTTGTGATTATAGCAGCAAGACCTGCGATGGGTAAGACTGCCTTTGTGGTATCTGCCCTCAGGAATGCAGCAGTAGATCACGGCCAAGCCTGTGCGATTTTCTCTTTAGAGATGTCATCTGTTCAGTTGGTAAATCGATTGATTTCAGGCGAAGCGGAGTTGGAAAGTGAGAAGATCAAGAAGGGTACACTAGCAGAGCATGAATGGGCACAGCTAGTGCACAAAACAGCAAATTTGACCAAAGCCCCCATATTTATAGATGATACCCCTGCACTTTCAATCCTCGAATTGAGGGCCAAGTGTAGAAGGTTGAAACAACAGCATGACATCCAGTTAATAGTAATTGATTACTTGCAGCTGATGTCAGGCGACTCCTCAAAGAGTGGAGGTGGAGGAGGTAACCGTGAACAGGAAATCGCCTCTATCTCCCGATCTTTGAAGAACTTAGCTAAGGAACTCAGTGTGCCAGTAATTGCACTGTCACAGTTGAGTAGAGCCGTTGAGACCCGAGGCGGAGATAAGCGTCCCCAGCTTTCCGACCTTAGGGAATCCGGATCAATTGAGCAAGATGCCGATATGGTAATGTTCTTGTATCGTCCTGAATACTATGGTATTACACAGGATGAAAATGGTATGCCTACACAGGGTGTTGGAGAAGTGATTATTTCAAAGCACAGGAACGGATCACTGGAAAATGTACAACTCAAGTTTATTGGTAAGTACACCAAGTTCACAGATTTAGACTCTAATCTGGGCGGAGGAACTTACGGATCATCTTTCCCTACAGATGGAACGTCAAGTTTTGAATCAGGCGCAGGTGGGTCGGTTACCATTCCTAGTAAGGCAAATGGCGGAGCACCAAATCTTCCAACTAATGATGAAGAAGCTCCTTTCTAAATAATTTTGCGGAATGAAGGGCTTATTGATCACCGATAACCAAGAAGAACCTCTTTTAATTGCTGATGTACCGAAGCCAACTTTTCAGGCAGGACAAGTTCTTGTACGTATCAAGGCAGCCGCTTTGAACCGAAGAGATCAATGGATCAGACAAGGAATGTATCCTAACATTCAGTTTGGAACTGTGCTTGGTTCTGATGGCGCTGGTGTTGTAGAAGCAATTGGAGAAAGCGTTTCAGAAAACCTGGTGGGAAAAGAAGTGATTATTAACCCAAACGTGAATTGGGGAAAAGATCCGAAAGCGCAGGCCGCTGACTACTCCGTTTTGGGTATGCCTTCCAATGGTACGTTTGCAGAATATATTGTAGTCGAGGCCGATCGCTTACAAAACAAACCTGATCATCTAAACTGGACAGAAGCAGCAGCTTTGCCTTTGGCTGGTTTGACGGCCTTTAGAGCTTTGTTTCATCACGGAGCTGCTTCAACAGGAAAAAACGTCCTTATTTCCGGTGTAGGTGGAGGAGTGGCACAGTTTGCCTTTCAATTTGCCGTAGCTGCAGGTTGCAATGTTTATGTCACTTCAGGTTCCGAAGAAAAGATGCAAAAATGTCTCTCAATGGGAGCGAAGGGTGCCTATTCTTATAGAGAAGAAGCCTGGTTCACAAAGGCTCAGAAGGAAACTGGTGGCTTTGATGTAGTGATTGATAGTGCGGGTGGCAATCAAATCAATGACTTTATCAAGATCATGAAACCTGCTGGCCGAATCGTCTTTTATGGTGCTACGAATGGCACACCTGAAAAACTAGATATGTTCCGCATGTTTTGGAACCAAATCACATTGCAAGGCTCCACCATGGGCAACGATCAGGAGTTTGAAGACATGGTGACTTTTGTCAACCAACACCAAATCAAGCCTATTGTTGATTCCGTTCGTCCATTTGAACAGGCCATTTCAGCTTTTGACGAGATGAAAGCCGGAAAGCAGTTTGGTAAGCTTGTGGTTGTATTTGACTAAGGCAGCTCTATTCGGAAATAAACTCCATTGCTGCCGCCTTCATAGGTGAGTTTTCCTTTTAGTTGATCAACCATTAATCTTATTAATAGCATCCCAAGTCTTTGAGGTTGATCATGCTCCAAATCATCTTGTATTCCAGGTCCATTGTCTCGATAATGAATAATTCTTTTGTCGGTTGATACTTCTGAAGCGAGGCTAATTTTACCTTGGTCAATTTCTTTAAAAGCATACTTGAAAGAATTGGTAATCAGCTCATTAATGATCATGGCCATTGGAATGGCTTCATCAATATTTACTTCAAGACTATCACAATTGATGTTGGTAGTTACATTTTTTTCGTCACCAAAAGCGGCAGCAATTTCAGGAATAAGTTGCTTTAAGTATTGCTGAAAATCAACGTTTAATCCTTGGTCAAATTCATAGAGGTTTTGGTGAATTAGGGCCATGGATTGAATCCGATGCCTAAGTGTTTGATAAAGTTCTTTTTGTGTTTCATTTTGTTCTCCATCCTCTTGTAGATAGATCAAGCTTGAAAGTACAGTTAGGTTATTCTTTACCCGATGATTTAACTCTTTATATAGCACATTCTTCTGACCAACTACCTCTTTTAACTTGGCATTCGTCTTTCGTGTGATGCCCTGCTGCGTTTTTAAACTCGTGTTAGCACGTTTAAGACGGAAATAAAGAACTGCACTTACAATCGCTACGGCCAAGATGATCACTGAAAAGATAGCTGTCGCGATTAGAGCCTGTCTATTTCTAGCCACACGTCTTTGAGCAAGTTCTGTTTCTGTCTGTTGTTCTAGTAGTTTACGTTCTGCAAGCGCCTTTTCATTACTAGTGGTTAGCTCACCCAACTCCATTGAGTGAATCTCGGCCATACTCTTTTTTGTAGCTCCTAGTGCTTCATTAAGGTATTCTGCACTCTTTTTGTATTGGCCTAGTTCATAATACACCTCTCCAGCTAGGCGATATAAGTCTCCTAAATTACTTGTCCAGTTATTCTTAATACTTAAGTCAATGGCTTCAAAAGTGATGTCTACAGCCAATTCAGGCTTTCCACTTCGAGTGTAATGAAGCGCCAAAGTTTGCAGCACCGAAGTATAGTTCCGAAAACGCTCATTGGTCAGCATATGGCCTTTAGCTGAATCTAAATATCTAATAATTTGATCTGAAGCCGAAGGATCATTGTGCATGAGTAGGTAGCTTAGACCGTTTTGATTCAGTCCAATGAGGTAAGAGTCACCCACTTCTTCGGCAAGTTTAAGCGCATTATCCAAATGGTAGCGTGTAGTATCATAAGGGGTATCAATAATATCTATTTGAAACTGCAAGAAATAGGATGCCTTTGCATGTAGTAAATAGGCCTTTGGTCTCATTTCTACTTCATTATTAGCCATTAAAGCTTCGCTTTCTTCAATGTACTTTAGCGCAAGGTCAGCATTGTAAGTAGCTCGATAAAGCTCTATGATATAACTGTAGACCCATAGTTGTGCATTGGCGTTTCGCCTTTTCTGATAGAATGTCAAAGCTTCTAGATAGGTTTGAAGAGCAACTGTATACTTGCCCTCTTCCTTGTTCATGTTCGCTCGAGAAAGGTTCATCTCTATTATGATTACCGAATCGGGTTCGTATTTGGTGAGCGTATTTGACTTTTCAAAAAGTGAATTGGCTTCTTCGTAATTACCTCTTTTGGCGAGCAACTGCGCTGCTTCACTGTAGAGAGCAAAAGCTCTTTGTGAATTTGGGGAAGTTGAAGTCAGTTGAGTTTCTAGTTCACTTAGGACTTTTTCTGGTTCAGGAATGACCGGAAGAGGTGTGTTCTTTTGTTGAAAATTAAAGCCGGCAACTAGTGTGACAGCCAGAAAACAGTGAGCGATATTCATAGATTGACGAGTGGAGCAAAAGCTAAAGTATTCAAATTTCTAGTACTAAATGAATTTTACCTGTACCAACATTTAATTTTCCAGAGACATGTGTTATTCTCAATTGAAAAAATTCATATTGCAATAGACACAACTATTAATTGACAGAGTTACTGGCTGGTATATTCTATGGATTCTTCCAAAGGGTTTAATATTTTTATTGTAGAAGATGAACTGATAATCGCTGAGAGTCTGAGGCGGATTATTAAAAATCTAGGTCATCGTTGTGTGGCAGTTGCCAATTCTTATTTAGTTGCTGAGCGCACGATTCAGGAAGAGAGTTTTGACTTAGTTTTGCTTGATATCAATTTAAATGGTAGAAACGAGGGTATTGAACTAGGTAAGCTTTGCCAAAGGAAGAAACAACCCTTTTTATATATCACGTCTTATGCGGATCGTGATACTGTCATCGCTGCCAAAATGACCAAGCCAGGAGGCTATCTTAATAAGCCATTTAGTCCAGAGGATCTAATGATTGGTATTGAAATGGCAACAATAAGTAGGTCTAATGAGTGTCAAGAATTGTTAGGCAAATCAATTTGTCACCTCAATTTGTCAGAGAGAGAAATGGATGTACTTGAATGTCTCTATACGCGCCAATTGAATTCGGAAATCGCAAACAATTTGTCCATCTCGAGCCACACTGTCAAGTACCACCTTAAGAACATATACAGTAAGTTCGATGTATCGAGCCGTACTGACTTACTTAAAAAACTCCAATCCTTAGTGTAATTGTATTGTGTCAACTGAGTTGGATTTATCCTCCCTCAGCAGTTCTCAGGCTTTCTTTTGTATAGTGCTTGAACTTATAATTACGTCATTCACATTATTAAAAATGTTATAACTACCCAAATTGGGTAGGAGGTAGCCTGCGATTTTGGCCTATCTTACAAATGTCATAGTGGTTTTATATCACTGGCATTTTTTAGTCAACCAAAACATAACATATGAGAACTAATTTTACCAAGAATGGGAGGTATGCACTTATACCTTTCCTAATCTCTTTGCTTTTTTTCGGTGGTCCCTATTGGGCTCAGGCTCAATCTGAGACTCAGACAGAGCCTGAGTATATTCAGGGATGGACAGCGTTGGAAGAAGCAGAGTTTCATTTTGATGTGCTATATGCCATTGTGAAATGCAGTCCTGAGAGCAATCCCATGATTTTGCTGAATGCCTTCAACGAGGGAGGAAATGTAAAGAGTATTGGATTTACTTTGAATTTTACTGACGGTAAAGGAAAGACGGCTCAACACATTGTTGAAAAGTTTGATATTGCCTTTGCAGACATGCAAATCGCTTCTTGTGACTCAGATGAGTATAAGAATTTAAAATTTCCTGTACCAACTGGACTTGATCCAAGTAATCTTGCCATAGAAATCACTTACAATAAGTAATCATGAGAAAGTTTATATCAACTTTGATAATGATTGCTTGCTTGGGAGTGAGTATGCAGTCGTATGGGCAATCGTGTAACGATGTGCCGGTTATTAATAGCTTTGAACCCAATACTGGGTTTATTGGCAGTATAGTAGAAATTTTTGGAGCAAATTTTGACGCTACAAACCTGGAAAACAATCAGGTTTATTTTGGTGCTACTGAGGCGGTTGTGATCTCTGCTTCATTTGGAAAGCTTGAAGTAATCGTACCAGTGGGAGCTTCCACTGCACCGATATCTGTTAAAAATCAATGTGATCTAACAGCCTATTCTAAGGTAGCGTTTAATGGCATATTCTGCCCGACACCAATCGATAATCAAACTTATCAAAATACAGCGTTTGAATTGAATGGTATCTTCGGAGCGTATAATATGATCTCCCAGGATATGGATTTAGATGGTAGACCAGATGTGGTATCATCCGGACTGAATGGAGGAATTACAATTGCCAAAAACAATAGTACACCAGGTAACCTAAGTTTCAGTGCATATAATTTTTCAACTGCTACGAGATCTGTTTTTGCAGCGGATTTTGACGGTGATGGACTTAAAGACTTGGTGACCAACGCAAGCGTGTTGAGAAATACCAGTACAGGCCCTGGTAATTTTGGCTTGGCTGTAGCTCATAGCTCACAGGGGATATCTGGTTACCAAGTTGCAGCCGGAGACTTCAACAATGATGGGAAAGTAGATATTGTTGGAGAGAATGGAAATATAGCCTGGATAGCGTTTAACACAAGTACCGGACCTGGCCACTTTAGTTTCGGTCCTAGACAGGTCATTGGTAATGTTGGAAGTCGTTGTACAGGAATTCAAGTTGCAGATGTTGATGGAGATGGTCGAACTGACTTTATCGCCTCTCAAGGGGGAGCCAATCGAGCCGTGAGTGTTAGGAATACAATAACGCCAGGAAGCATGACTGCCTCATTCGAAGCACCTGAATTTTGGTCATCAGATTCTGATTGGTCAGATGGAAGAGGAACGTTCCCTTACAGGGCGCAGATAGCCGACTTTGACAAAGATGGTAAGATAGATTTTACATCTTGTAATTATCTGGGAAATACCAACGTGGCGATATGGAGAAATATTTCAACTGTAGGTGATATTGTTTTTGCACCAACAGTGAATATCCCATCACCAACAAGGAACTACAGAATCGGTGTTGGAGATGTCGATGGTGATGGATTTCCTGATGTGGTGACTAAGTCTCTTGGCGTCAATGTATTTTCTGTATATAAGAATACTAGTGGAGGGCCTGGAGCGCCTACTTTTGCCTCAAGAGTTGATTACACTTCATCTTCTCGTGCAGAAGTCTCAGGTATTGTAATCGGTGATTTGGACGGTGACTTTGTTCCAGATATTGCGACTTCAGGAATAAGCAGTAGAACTATAAGGTTTCATAGGAATACGAGTGCTCAGGTTGATTCAGATCCTCCAACGGCCCTCACTAAAAATATCACTGTCGCATTAAATCCAAGTGGTACTGTGTCCATCATTCCAGCAGATGTGGATAATGGTTCTAGTGATGCCTGTGGACTTGATAGACTTGAACTTGATATCACCAGTTTTACTTGTAATGACATAGGAGAAAATGAAGTTATCCTTACAGTATTTGATAACGCTGGTAATCAGACTTCGGCACCGGCAATAGTTAATGTTCAACCAGCGGCTATTATCGTTACGGGTCAAACCACTGTTTGTCAAGGTGAAACAATTTCAATGACAGCTAATGATGGGGATTCCTATCAATGGCAAAAGGATGGAGTGGATATTCCAGGTGCTACTGACCAGATTTACGTAGCTACCGAATCAGGAGCATATACTGTGACTGTGCAAAATGCCGGAGGCTGCTCCGGTACTTCATTGCCAACAGACCTAACGGTAAATGATAATCCAACTGTAGATGTATTCCCTACTGGGACGACATATATCTGCCCTCCGAGCGGAACTGCCGTCTTAACCGCTTCTCAATCATCAATTTACCAATGGATGAAGGATGGTGTAGATATTCCTAATGCCACACAGCAAATTTATACAGCTACTGAAGTAGGGAACTACAGCGTCAGGGTTATTGATTTGTTTGGTTGTTCTGCTGAGTCTGATGAGGTGATCGTTGCAGCTAACCCACCAGAAATTGATGTAGTAGAGGGTGCCACTGCCATAACAAGTGGTAGTTTGAGTGATTATGGTGATGTTTTCCCGAATGCCGATAACGTGAAAACCTTTACTATTAACAATACAGGATCTAATGTGCTTGATATCTCTCAAATTTCTGTAAACGGAACGGATGCTCAATATTTTAATGTAGTAGGAGCACCAAGTTCCGTGGGTGCAGGCTCGTCTGCTGACTTCGATTTGGTGTTTAATGCTCCAAATATTACTTCTTACAGTGCTTCTGTTACTATTGTCAGCAATGATTGCGATGAAGGCAACATCACTTTTGATATTGCCGCGGAAATCACCTGTGTAGCAGCAGAGTTCTCCGAGGTGCCAGCGGATATATCTGTTAATACAGAAGAAGAAAGCTGTGCCGCAACTGTCAACTATCAGGTAGGCGCAAATGGCAATCCAATTCCTGATATTAGCTATAGTTTCACAGGAGCTACATCGGGTAGTGGAGATGGAACGGGAGCTGGTGCTTCTTTTAACTTGGGAATTACCAATGTAACGCTGACTGTGACAAATGCTTGTGGGAATGATACCCATACATTTACTGTCACGGTAATAGATAATGAAGACCCTGTTCTGTCCGATGTTCCTTCAGATATAACGGTAAACTCGCAGGATACGGATTGTTCTGAGATTGTGAACTGGACAGCACCAGGTGCTTCTGATAATTGTTCAGTAAGCCTTACAAGTTCACATAATCCAGGAGATGTTTTCCCTGTAGGCACTACAACTGTGACCTATACAGCCACTGATGGTAGTGGTAATGCTGTTAGTGCTAGTTTCAATGTTACAGTTGTACCTATTCCAATGGAAATAACAATGATACCTGCCGTCTTCAATTCGGTTCAGAGTTTCAACGTGAGTTGTAATGGGGCTACAGACGGTAGTATTGATGCAACAGTGACCGGAGGATGTACTCCTTATACATATAGCTGGAGTAATGGTGATAATGTTGAAGATCCAACTGGTTTGGGTGCAGGAACTTATACCTTGACTGTAACCGATGCAAATGGCAGTTCAATTAATCAGACTGTTACACTTACTGAGCCAGAACCTCTTCAGGCAAGTATCAATATGTCTCCTGAAAACCCAGTACCGACATATGGTGCAGATCATACTATTTATTTGGGTTATGGCACTCAAACAGCTCTGTTAATAGCATCAGCTGATGGGGGTAATAACACTTATAGCTATAGTTGGACTGGCGCTGATATCTTAAATGGTGGAAGTTCTGAATCTATTGAGGTTGGTCCTCAAAGTACTAGTACATACGTAGTTGTGGTTTCAGATGAGAACGGCTGCTCTACTACTGAGAGCTTTACTGTGAACGTTGTAGACATAAGATGTTTACACAGAGATCGCATTAAGGGTAAAGGCAAAGGTAGTAAAGGTAACTATGCTGACCCTGAGACTATGGATAAATGGGATGGTAAGAAAGTTCACATTTGTCATAAAGGAAGAACCCTTTGTATCAGTGTAAATGCTGTGGCTGATCATTTAATGGAGCATGGAGATGCTTTAGGCACCTGTGGTACCAATGTTATGGCAATGGCATCGAATAATCAAGAATCAGGATTTGCTGAAATAATTGAGGTAGGATCAGAAACTGAGACTAGTGATTTGAATGAGTTTAAGCTTAAAATCAATACTTATCCAAACCCGGCCTCTGATTTTATCAAAATCAATTTCTCTTCAGCTTTGGAAGGTGATGTGAAGTTAGTCTTGCTCGATGTAAATGGGATCGTTAAGGCTACTCCTTTTGAGGGGCGCCTTGAAGCCAACCAGGAAAAAGAGGTTGAACTTAACACCAAGCCATTTAAAACAGGTGTTTATGTGATACGCTTGATGACACCTATGGGTATTAAGAGTACTAAACTTTTGATTAAACAGTAATACAACATTTAAAACCAATGAAAGGCTCCGAATATGCATTCGGAGCCTTTTTTGTAAGTTCCATCTAAATGTTGTAGGCGCCATTCACAATGGCATTCCTTTTACTATTACAATCCTGTAGTTTACTTCAGAGATAATTTAGTAAACTCACTTTTAACTTATCAAAGACTAAAATATATGAGAATCAATCGGAACAAGTTTGGACTGGTTGCTGCATTGCTGTTCTTAACTCAGATCATCTGGGCGCAGGACTATAACAATGCCAGTCAATTGGTTCAACGACTTCGTGGATTGGCCAGCTCCTCAAATGCCGCCACCTTGAAGTCCATTACAAAAACATTAGGAGGCAAAGATGTCTGGATGCTCACCTTGGGTACAGGCGATATGGAGAATAAGCCCGCTATGGCCGTTGTCGGTGGCGTTGAAGGCCAACATCTTTTAGGTGTAGAAATGGCCGTTCGTTTTGCCGAGGACATTGTCAATAACAATATGAGCGCTTTGGACAATACTACTTACTATGTGTTTCCAAATATGAGCCCTGACGCCACTGAGCAATACTTTGCTAGCCTCAAGTATGGAAGAAGTGCAAACGCTAAAGACACAGATGACGATCGTGACGGTAGAATGAATGAAGATCCATTCGAAGACCTCAATGGTGACGGTATGATCACAATGATGCGCGTTGAGGATGCTACTGGCGACTGGATTACTCATCCTGCCGATGATAGGGTAATGATCAAAGCCAATAAATCAAAAGGCGAGAAAGGAATGTATCATGTTTTCACCGAAGGTGCAGATAATGATAAGGATGGTGCTTTTAACGAAGATGGAGAAGGTGGAATCTACTTTAATAAGAGTATGACTTTCGCATTTGACTACTTCACGCCAGGTTCTGGCGAACATCCAGTTTCTGAATTGGAGAATAGAGCTTTGCTCGATATCCTCTATACTAAATGGAACATCTATGCTATCATGACTTTCGGTCCTGGGAATAATCTTTCTAGTGCATGGAGATACAATAGAGGCGGAGCTACCAAGAGAGTAGTGACCAGTGTGCTTAAAGATGATGAGACATTGAATAAGCTAATCTCTGGAAAGTACAACAAGACTGTTGGTACAAAAGACGCACCACCGTCAGTGGAGCCAGGAGGTAGCTTTAACCAATGGGCATATTTCCACTTTGGTAGAATAAGCTTAAGCACGCCAGGGTGGTGGGCACCAATGGTAAAAGGTGATTCTACCATGAAAAAGAACAGCGACAAGAATAGGGAGGTGAACTACCTGAGATGGGCTGAGCAAGAAGGCCTCTCGAACTATTTTGCAGACTGGACTGAAATGGATCACCCAGACTTCCCGGGTATGAAGGTTGAAGTAGGCGGAATCGCTCCTTTTAATATGCTGAACCCTCCAATCTCAATGATTGATGACTTGGCAAGTAAGCATAATGAATTCATTATGGAAGTAGCCAAAATGCAGGCAAGTGTTGAGTTGATCAACTTAAGAGCAGAGTCTGTAGGGAAAGGCATGACACGTGTGACGGTCGATTTATACAACGGAGGTACATTGCCAACCCATTCTCAAATGGGTAGCCGTTCGCGTTGGCTGAGAAGGCTGAAGGTAGAATTGAAACTGGGTAATGGTCAGGAGATTGTCTCTGGACGAAAAATTACTTTGATTCCTTCTATCGATGGCGATGCTGCACGTTCAATGACCTGGCTCATCAAGGGTAAGGGTTCAGTTACGATCGAAGCTGGAGCTCCGCACATCGGATTTACTTCAACTAATGTTAACCTCAAATAAGCCGACATGAAAAAGTATATAAACAAACTCGCTCTATCGATTTGCTTACTTGGGTTTATAACCCCAGCTTTTGCGCAAAGCGCAGATGAGATATTCAGAGCCGTAGGCTCTCCGCATAATCCTAAGGTTCAGATTAGCTTCAATCGCTATTATACTGCTGAAGGACATGCAGCATTGACTAAAAAGATTGCTGATGCTCACCCTAACCTCGTAAAGAGGGTTTCAATTGGTAAATCTTATGAAGGCCGTGATATGTGGATGCTTCAGATTACCAACTTTGAGAAAGGCGAGGCAGATCGTAAACCTGGTTTCTATATTGATGGTAACATTCACTCAAATGAGATCCAAGGAGCAGAGATATCTATCTATACCGCTTGGTATCTCACAGAGAATTATGGTGATGTGGACTATATCACCAAGATGCTTGATGATCGTATCTTCTATATCATTCCAACCATCAATCCTGATGCACGAAATGACTATATGAAGCAACCTAACACGGGTAGTTCTCCGCGTTCTGGAATGATTCCATTAGATGATGATCGTGATGGTCTTTTCGATGAGGATGCTCCAGATGATCTAGACGGAAACGGCTCTATTACTCAAATGAGAAGGAAGAGTTCTACTGGAAACTTCATTCTTGATCCTAAAGATCCACGGAAGATGATTGTTGTAGGTGTCGATGACAATGTACCTGCGAATGTGCAGCGTTATGAGATGCTGGGTCAAGAAGGAATTGACAATGACGGTGATGGCCTTGTCAATGAGGACAGAGTAGGTTACTATGACCCGAATAGAGACTGGGCATGGAAATGGCAACCGGATTATATCCAGAGAGGTGCTTACAAGTACCCTTTCAGTGTGCCTGAGAATAGAAATGTAGCTGACTTCGTTTTGGCACATCCAAATATCGCAGGCGGACAGAGTTACCATAACTCAGGGGGGATGATCCTTCGTGGACCGGGTGCTCAGGAAGATCTATCGACTTATAACCGAGCTGATATCAGAATCTATGACGCCATTGGCCGAAAAGGAGAAAAGATCATGCCTGGATATAACTACTTGGTAGTGTATAAAGATTTGTACTCTGTATTTGGTGGTGAGCTAGACTGGATGTATGGTAGTAGAGGTATCTATACTTTCTCTAATGAGATATTCACTCGTTTTGCTTATTACAAGAACAATGAAGGTGGACAAAACCTGAATTATGATATCGATACTGAGTTGTTGATGGGCGATGCTTTTGAACCGTGGAAACCTTACAATCATCCAACTTATGGAGAGATTGAAATCGGTGGGTTCAAGAAGAATTTCGGTCGTGCAACACCTGGGTTTATGTTAGAGGAAGAATTGCATAGAAATATGGCATTCACCCTCTACCACGCTTACCATATGCCGAACTTGAGTATTCCTGAAGTGAAGGAAAAGGACCTAGGTGGTGGATTGAGAGAGATCACTGCTTATATCCAAAATGATAGGCTTATGCCTACTCATGCATCTCAAGATTTGAAATATAAGATTGAGCGTCCTGACTTTATCAGCATTTCTGGTGTTGATGTACAAGCAGGAATGGTTGTAGACAATGAGGATAGAGACTTCACGCGAGAGCAGAAGACTGAGCCTCAGAAGCTTAGAATTGACAATATTCCAGGTAACTCAATTGTTAAAGTCCGCTGGATTGTTAGCGGAAGAGGCAAGTATACGATTACTGTTGACAGTGCTAAAGGTGGTATTGTAAGCCGATAGCAGATAAGTAACTAATCAAAAAGCCACCCCGATTTTATCGGGGTGGCTTTTTTTTATCGAAGGATTCACTTTTTAACTGAATCCAGAGTACGCTAATCTGAAAGGGTTATAGTGTTTTATAACTTCTCCACCAGTTGAATATTATTCCCGCAGGTATCATTGAATACCGCAAACTTAACAGTTCCCATTTGTGTTGGTTTAACACTGAATTCAACGTCTAGTTTCGTAAGCCTTTCGTATTCGGAGTCGATATTATCAACATCAAATTGGGTATATGGAAATCCAGCCTCCATTAATGCGTCTTGAAAGACTTTGCATGGCTCAAAATGGTTGGGAGCTGGCTCCAGCAAGAGCTCTGGGCCATCCTGCCATTCTGGTGAAACGAGTGTAAGCCATCTATTACCACCTTCCATCGGTGTGTCAAGTTTCTTGATAAACCCGAGTTTTTCTGTATAGAATTGGAGTGCCTGTTCTTGATCTCTAACCGGGATACTTATAAGTGTTACCTTCATTGTTAATTCAAATTTGTCTATTCAAAGATCAGGAATCATAAACTAAGTCATTTCTCGAAAGTTGCTCTTTTCGAAATTGACTTGGCGTTTTACCTGTTTTGGTTTTAAAGAGCGCGCTGAAAGAACTCAGGCTTGAGAAACCTACAAAAAAGCAAGCTTCAGTAACTGTGATTCCTTTTGTGAGGTGCTCTTTAGATTTTTGAATTCGTTTATCTATCAAATGCTGTCTTGGTGTGAGCCCATAATATTTCTTGAACAAGCGTATGAGATGATACTTTGAGATAAACCGAACCTTTGACAGGAGGTCTAGATTTAAATCAGTTTCATAATTGCAGTCTATATAGTTTTTAACGTCAATTATGGCATCGATTTGACTCTGGTTTTTGTAAAGAACCTCATTAAGTCTTTTAAGCTTTCTTTCGTAAAATGTCATTGGTTAATCCGACATAATTATTCCTACACGATCGTATGTAGCAGTTGTCAGTAACATCTAAAATAACAAAACTGAATGACTGAGTTGTGGTAATCAACTTTGCAGAACAAAAAAGCCAATCAATGCAGACTGGTTTTTTTATCTATTAACCTCACCTTGGGAGGAGAGAACTGAGGCTTAGATAGCTGATGGATAATTAAATTCTGGATTAAATAATTACTCCATTTCAAACAACAAGTTTTGATGAACCGAATTTAACTCTTGAAAGGTCTTTGTATTGTTTTGCGCTTTCGCGAGAGCCATTCCAGTCTCATAGACTTTTAAGGCTTCTTCTTCACGTTCGAATGCTTCTAATAGTTGACCAGTTTGGTAGTAGGTGGGGAGATAATCGGCATGCTGGGCTAGTAATTCTTGAAAAATCTTTAAGGCTTCCTCTGGTTTTTCGGAGAGGTATTCGCATGCCAAACCATAATGATTAAAGGGATCATTAGGGTCTTCTTCAATATACTTTTTAAGTAAGTCAATTCGGGTTTGATTCATTCGGCCGACTACGTTTTTATTTACTTGTTTATTGGCTATCTTCGGGGCAAATTTAGGCATCTAGCTTGTCTTTATTCGTCATTTGTCTGATTAACTGCTTTTGGGCAGAACCAGAGTGACAATCATAGAGTTGATACTAAAATCATTAAATAAGTAAGCATGAACATATTAGTTTGTATCACACATGTTCCTGATACTACTTCACGCATTGCGTTTACCAATGACAATACCGAGTTCGATAAGAATGGTGTACAGTTTATCATAGGTCCTTATGATGACTACGCGTTGGCAAGAGCTGTAGAGTTGAAAGAGCAGAACGGAGGGAAAATTACTGTATTGAATGTTGGAGAAGCGGATAGCGATCCAACGATTAGAAAAGCTTTGGCCATTGGAGCCGATGAGGCCATTCGCGTAAATGCCTTTCCATCGGATTCTTTCTTTGTAGCAAATCAGATTGCTGCAATTGCTAAAGAAGGAGGCTATGACTTGATTTTGATGGGACGCGAGTCGATCGATTTCAACGGAGGTATGGTGCATGGTATGGTAGGAGAATTGTTGGGATTACCGTCATTCTCACCTGTGATGCAACTTCAGGTTGAAGGAGGTAATGCTAAAATTACCAGAGAGATAGAAGGAGGAAAGGAGAAATTAGAAGTTTCACTTCCGTTTGTAGCGGGCTGTCAAGAGCCGATCGCTGAGTGGAAGATTCCTAACATGAGGGGAATTATGTCTGCCAGAACTAAGCCATTGAACGTGGTTGAGCCTTCTGACAATGCTACACATAGTGCGATTTCTGCCTATGAATTGCCGCCAGCAAAGGGAGCGGTGAAAATGATTGATGCCGACAACGTAAGTGAGTTGGTTGACCTATTGAAAAACGAAGCCAAAGTAATCTAAGAGATATGTCAGTTTTAGTATTTATAGAAACAGAAGACGGAAAGATTAAGAAATCTTCAAGAGAGGCCATCTCTTATGGAGCCGCTTTGGGTGACGTTACAGCTTTGGCACTGGGTACAGTGAATGCCGATGAATTGGCAACGGCTGGACAAAATGGTGCTTCCAAAGTACTACACGTTGCAGATGAAAGATTGAATGCAGGATTGATTCAGCCTTATGCTGCTGCAATTGCTGCTGCTGCAAGTGAGGCTGGTGCTGATGTAATTGTTACGGCTAAGTCTTCTTTGGCGGATGCCGTAGTCGGAAGAGTGTCTATGAAATTAGGCGCTTCTCTTGTATCAAATGTCGTTTCATTGCCTGACACTTCTAATGGATTTCAAGTGAAGCGTAGTATTTACACGGGTAAAGCTTTTGCCAATGTGAATATGACTACCGATAAGAAGGTATTGGCAATCAAGAAGAACGCGGTCGAGATCAAAGAAGACGGTGGCGCTGCTTCAGTAGAAGCTTTCAGTGTAAGTCTTGATGATAGCCTATTTGGTACGAAGATCACATCTACAGAAAAAGCAGAAGGTGATGTGTTGTTGCCAGAAGCTGATATTGTGGTATCTGGCGGTCGTGGTCTTAAAGGACCTGAAAACTGGGGTATTATTGAAGATCTAGCAAAGACTCTAGGCGCTGCTACGGGATGCTCAAAGCCAGTATCAGATATGGATTGGAGACCTCACCATGAGCACGTTGGACAGACGGGAGTTAAGGTAAGTCCGACACTATATGTTGCAGTTGGTATTTCAGGTGCTATTCAGCACTTGGCAGGTGTCAATTCTTCTAAGTATATTGTCGTAATTAATAAAGACGAAGAAGCTCCTTTCTTCAAGGCTGCCGATTATGGTATTGTGGGAGACGCTTTCGAAGTCTTACCTAAATTGAATGAGGCGCTGAAAGCAGCACAATAGCTTAGATTTTTTAGCATTGAGTAAGGTACAGATTGAAATTCTTGGGCTTTCTTCAAGCCAGTCCCAAACTACGGGCTCTTTTGCGCTGGTATTAGGTGAGGTCGAAGGAGAAAGAAGACTACCAATTATCATCGGCATGTTTGAGGCGCAGGCGATTGCCCTTGAAATTGAGAAAATAACACCAAATAGACCCATGACCCACGACTTGTTTAAGTCGTTTGCCCATGGGTTTAACTTTGAAGTGACAGAGATCATTATCTCCGACCTTAAGGAAGGTGTTTTCTTTGCCAAAATTGTATGTACAGATGGAATCAAGACAATTGAAGTTGATGCGAGACCGTCAGATGCAATTGCAATTGGTATTCGTTTTGAAGTACCTTTTTATACGCATGAGACCGTGTTGGCCGAAGCTGGGATCATCTTGACAGATGAGGAAGAGCTGTTGGAGGAGGAGAGTGAAGAGCCAATATTGGTATCTAAATCTGATGAACGACTTCAGGACTTTTCATTAGAAAAGCTGAATGAGATGTTGGATGAGGCACTTAATGCTGAAGATTATGAACGTGCTGCTAAAATCAGAGACGAGATAAATAAAAGAAGTTAATTCAACTAAAGCCTTTGTTCAGCCAATGAACAAAGGCTTTTTTATGCCTTTAAGAAAATGGATATTATAAGAGCAATCATAGGTCTTTTAGTTCTGGTAGGAATAGCCTACTTACTTTCCGGTAATAAGAAGGCGATTAGCTGGAGACTGGTAGGAGTGGGTATCGCCATGCAAGTGGTTATAGCCCTTTTGATTGCAGAAGTCCCTTTTGTTAAGAATGTTTTCGACTTCATCAGTCGAGGCTTTGTATCCTTTTTGAGCTTTGCACTTAATGGTGCTGAGTTCCTTTATGGCGACCTGGCAAAGAATAGTGATGCAGTAGACGGTGTAGGCCATAGCCTTGGTTTCCTGTTTGTTTTTCAGGCCTTGCCTACAGTAATCTTCTTTTCGGCCATTACGGCTGGACTCTATTATTTAGGAATTCTTCAAAAGATCGTTTATGTATTTGCTTGGGTGATGGCCAAGACCATGCGTCTCTCTGGTGCAGAGTCAATGTCGGCTGCTGGTAATGTCTTCTTAGGCCAGACTGAAGCACCTTTATTAGTAAAGCCCTTTATTGGTAAAATGACTAAGTCAGAACTCTTGTGTTTAATGACAGGAGGGATGGCGACCATTGCAGGCTCTGTCTTAGGGGCTTATGTTTCATTTCTAGGTGGAGGTGATCCTGAACAGCAAGCCAAGTTTGCTACTTACCTGTTGAGTGCATCAATCATGAATGCACCTGCAGCTATATTGATGGCTAAGATTTTCCTTCCGGAAGAGGAGGAAGTGAATAAAGAATTAAAGGTCAGCAAAGACCAGATTGGTGTCAATGTAATTGACGCACTGGCTGGTGGTGCCAGTGATGGTCTTAAACTGGCTGCTAATATTGGAGCCATGTTATTGGCCTTTATTGCTGTAATCTATTCCGTGAACTGGATTCTGGTCGATGGTATAGGTGCATGGACTGGACTGAATGGTTTTGTGGTAGAGTCAACGAATGGTGTTTTTGATGGCTTTAGTTTGCAGTATATTCTAGGCCAGGGCTTTAGAGTCTTTGCTTTCGCAATGGGAGTAGACTGGGCCGAAACCCTTCAAGTCGGTAGTTTGATTGGGCAAAAGACAGTGATCAACGAGTTTGTTGCTTACCTAAGTCTTGCTGAAATGAAAGAAGCAGGTGTACTGAGTGAGAAGGCAATTATCATTTCTACTTATGCCTTATGTGGCTTTGCTAATTTCTCATCTATTGCCATTCAAATAGGAGGGATTGGTAGTTTGGCACCTTCTCGTCAGGGAGACCTTTCGAAGCTGGGCATGCGTGCTTTAATGGCTGCAACACTGGCCACTATGATGACTGCTACTATTGCCGGGGCTTTGTTTGGCTAAGCTTCTCAAAGAGGAGGACAGCTTCATTCTCAATTGTCCCCCTCTCAGAGGGGGAAGCGCAGCAGGGGGAGGATCAACTCGCGTATTGCCAGAACTTGTCCATGTTTTTTCCTGCCTAGTGCTCACCTATCTGCCGACAGGCAGGCTTGCAGTGAGTACTGTTCGTATCTAACAAAATTTTATCTGAGGTAGGTCCGCACTACAAGTGCGAACCAGGGTTGACGGACATTAGCATTTCACAGTGACATCACTTAAAATCATCAGTAAAGTGACCATCATGCTTGCCTTTGGCGAATTTGGCCTGATTGAATTCTTTCGATTTGCCTTTTGGGACTGTAAGGCTATTCCAGTCTTGTGCTAACATTCTGCCCACATAAACAATTTGTCCTACATGATAGGCATAGTGTGCGAGCTGTCGTAGTGCAGCATCCATAATACTGTGGGACTGATTTCTAATGTAAACCCTGGTGCCGAAATTATCTTCATTGACAGAATCCAATGCTGTAAAAACACATTCCCAGCCTTCATTCCACTTTTGAAGTAGTTCTTCCCGAGTCTTAATGATAGATTCGAATTCCTGATCACGATTTCTCCATTCTTTCTCCCCGTCACTTGTTAGAAAATCTGTCCAACGTGAGAGCATATTACCCCAAAGATGATTGACAGTTACTGCTATTGAGTTACTGTCTTCGTTGTACTCGAAAAAGAGATCGTCATCGCTGATTTGGGCCAAGGTTTTTTCGCCAAGTGACTTATAATATTCGAATTGTTTTCTGATACTTTGAAGGTCTGATAGGGGCATGGGGTTCAGGGTTTGATTACTTTGTTTAATTTAATCAATCTCTTCTTATCTCGAGCCTGTCGAGGGAACTGAACTTATATTAGTGATGAGGCCCTTCGTTTCACTCAGGGAGAGAAAGGGGAGTTCTATGCTAACTGTCTTTCATCTCAATCAGAGTCTGTTGCAGTGTACTCAAATCTCTACAGATACAAAATAGAATAAGTCCCTTCGGCAGGCTCAGGGTAAAAAGATTAGAGTAGATGGCTACCTGAAGCTTCGGAGTCTCTTGCCGAAGACTCTCATTACATTTTTTAGTCCCTTCATCATACTTAGCGTAAAAGAGGTGGGACTAATTTGCCCAGTTTTTACGATCTAACCGGTAAATAGCGCATAGGCCATCTCCAAATAGACGCTCTTCTACAAATTCGTAACCCATACGTTCGTAGAACCTGATGGCTTTGACATTCGTCACTAACGGGTCGATGAGAATGGCAGTGACTTCAGGTGCAGCAAAACATCTTTCAATCGCTTGTCGCATCATTTCGGTCCCATAGCCTTTACCTAGGTCATCTGCTTCACCAATCCAGATATCAATGGCTCTCAAGTTCTTGGGCACGTCTCCCCAATAATGGGTTTCTTCCAAGTACGGGTCAATGATTTGAATAAAACCTAATGGACGCCCTTCCAATTGAGCCATCAGCTGTTCTCTCCAAGAAGGAAACTGTTTGAGCTCATTTGTCCAGTCCCAATCATCATCAGGATCAGCATCTATTACATGTTGTTGTTTGTCCCAATACAACAGCGTTTCCAGGTCTTCAATGGTGGCAATTCTTAACGTAATGTCAGGCTTCATTGAAAGGTATTATTTACTTTCTATTTGGTCAAAATACTTCATTACACTTTCCTCAGTCATGGTGGCTAACCTGATGTCCGATCCAAACAAAGAGCGTTGTAATTGTTTGTAAAGCTTAACTGAGTTTCTCAGGGAGGAAAGCAAGGAGGCTTTGTCATACGTAGGTAGTGTGGCCTTAAGCTTGTCAAAATCTTCCGTTGACAAAGTGGTTTCAGCTTTCCTAACACCTCTTGGTTGGTTGCTGTTCTTGATATGGAGTAAGGGGCCAAAGACTACCATCCTCATAAATGCTGAGAAATCAAAAGCTTCAGTGTGCTCACCTCTGCCAATTTTCAGTAGGGCATAGTGTATCCATGTCCAGAACCTATCTTCAATCCATTGGTAATCGGGATAGGGAAACTCAGCTTTGGTCTCTGACATAATGCTAGATAATTGTCCATCACGGTCTATCATAAGTATAGGGTCTTCTACTCTCGGACCAAATTCTTCTAAGGTTAAGAACTTGATATCGACATGGAGTAGGGGCTCATCGTATAAACAAATAAGCACTCGCGGTTCCCCCACGTGTTCACCCGTAAAACCATTCAGCAACTTGCCTAATCTAGTGGCATACTCGAGCATTTTTGACTTATCATCCGATAGCCGATGCTGAGTTACCAAAATCAGGTCAAGATCTGAGTACTCATCAAGTTCATTGGTGAGCCACGAACCAGCTACAGCCAGGCCAATGACATCCTCGTCTTCTTGAAGGGCTTTTTGGGCGTTCAGGGCAAATTCTCTTTGAATCATAGTGTTTAGTACAGATTAAAAAATTAGCGTATTAACGAGTAGAATATACAAGGGTTACAAAAAAAGCCCAAGTAACGAGACCTGGGCTTTCATGAATTTTAAGATTGATAGTGACTAGCCCATCGCAATGTCTTGCTTGGTAAACGGGATCTTATACACTCTTCTGCCCGTTGCCCCTGCAATGGCATTAGCCAATGCTCCACCTGCTGGTGGGAGAGAAGGCTCACCTAATCCGGTAGGATCGTTGAGGCTTTCTACAAAGTGAACATCGACTTTAGGAGCTTCCTTCGTTCTGATCAACCTGAACTTATCGAAGTTGGCTGCTTGAGGTGCACCATCTACAAAAGCAAAGTCGCCATACATCGCATGTCCTATTCCATCTACCACACCACCTTGGATCTGGTTGATAGCAGCTTCAGGGTTGATGACTATACCACAGTCAACTGCGGCCGTCATCTTTGTGATTTTGGGCTGACCATTTTCAGTGGTTACATCTGCCACTTCTGCCACATAGGTATTATGTGAATAGTAACAGCTGAACCCTTTGCTTACACCAGCTTCTGGATTACTCCAGTTACCTTTTTCTGCAGCAAGCTTAATTACGCCAATCATCTTTTCAGGTTCATAGTCTATACTGCCTACAGGATTAGACTTAGCCCTTTCAAGAATATCCAATCTTACCTGAACAGCGTCCACATTCATTTCCTTGGATAATTCATCGAAGAAACTTTGCTCTGCAATAGCAAGGAAGTTGGTGATTGGTGCACGCCATGCTCCTGTAGTGATATTACTATTCAGGTTATTAGACTCGACTTTGTAGTTTTCGATTCCTCCAGCAGGGAACCAATTCTCACGGGTAGCATTTCCCATCTGAATCCCTGCACCTGTTAGGTGATAGCCTGTAATTTTGCCATCCTTATAAGCAGCTCTGAACTTGTACTTTGATGCTGGTCTGTACGTACCTGCCATCATATCATCTTCTCGAGAGAACTGCACCTTAACCGGTTTTCTGATTTTGTCAGAAATGGCAGCTGCCTCTAGGGCAAAGTCTCCATAAAGCCTTCGGCCAAAGCCACCACCCATACGTGTCATTTCACAGGTAATGGTAGATCGCTCTCTTTTTAACAAACCAGCTACTCTTCCTTGCGTCCAATCCGGTGTCTGCGTTGGTCCTGCCAATAGCACTTTGTCTTCTGTTACATTAGCGAAGAAGTTCATTGGCTCCAATGTGTTGTGTGGTAAGAAAGGTGCTTCGTAAGTTCTTTCAAGTGTTCCATCAGCTTGCGCGAAAGCTTTCTTGATGTCACCATCCGATCGCTTTAGTGATTCGCTATTCGAAACGTTGAGTAATCTGTTTAACTCACGATCGTGGTTCGTTGTGCTTTCTAGCCTCGAGGATCGTTCCCATTCTGCCTGCAAGGCTTTTTTACCTTTAAAGGCAGCCCAAGTATTTGTGGCGATAACGGCAATTTTCTCGCCTCTGATCTCTCGTTGGTCGGGTCTTTCATTGTCGTCAAAAGTAATTACGTCCAGAACACCATTTACTTTTCTTGCTTCGCTGTCATCAAATGATTTTAGCTTGGTGCCAAAAGCGGGTGGTCTCATTACAGCAGCATATACCATTCCATCCGCAGTATAGTCAACTCCGAAAAGTGGTTTACCTGTAACAATGTCATCCATATCGACATTGGTCTTACTCTTGCCAATAATTTTAAAGGTCTTTGGATCTTTCAGAGGCACCTCTTCAGGAATTGTTTCACCAACAGCCTTCGAAGCAAGCTCTCCATAGGAAAGCTTTTTACGGCCATTCATTACAAATCCATTCTCAGTTGTGAGTCCTGCAGCATCTACTCCCCATTCTTTGGCAGCGGTATTAATCATCAACTGCCTTGTTGTAGCGCCAACCATTCGTAGACTCGCCCATCCTTGACGGATAGACTGACTACCACCAGCCACTTGTCTTTGAAACGTGGTGCTGTTTAATGGGGCTTGCTTTACAATTACATCTTCCCAAGCAATGTCAAGCTCTTCAGCAATGATCATCGGCATGGATGTCTTTACATTCTGTCCAATCTCTGGGTTAGGGGACATGATGGTCACTTGACCATTGTCTGCAATCGAAAGGAATGCATTCATATCGAACCATTCTTTTGGTGCAGCCCTTTCCGCTTCCATTGGGTTACAGGCCCATGAAAAGCCTATCATTAAACCACCACCCGCTAGAGCAGAGGCCTTCAAGAATGATCGTCTGTTGACTTGTGTTTTTACTATCGTCATCTTTTCAATCTTTAAAGGTTATAGTTGCTCAGCAGCCGTGGTAATGGCAGCCTTGATTTTGTTATAAGTTCCACAGCGGCAAATATTGCCATGTGTTGCATCTTCAATTTCTTGATAAGAAGGATTTGAGTTCTTATTAAGGAGTGCAGCAGCATTCATGATTTGACCTGCCTGGCAATAGCCACACTGGGGTACATCATGTTGCTTCCAAGCCTCTTGCAAAGGATGGTCTCCTTTTTCTGAAAGCCCTTCGATGGTCGTAATGTCATTTTCACCTACTGCCGACACAGGTATCTGGCAAGACCTTACCGCATTGCCATTAAGGTGTACTGTACATGCGCCACATTGGCCAATGCCACAGCCAAATTTCGTTCCTTTCATATCGAGCTCATCTCGAAGTACCCAGAGCATGGGCGTATCCGCGCCTGCTTCGACCGAGCGCGTCTGTCCGTTGATTTTTATATTATATGATGCCATATGTTTGGATTGATTCTGCTTTAAAATTTAATATACTTCTATTCATCTCAAGTTCATAGGTGAAAAGGAGTAACGGTTCTATTGCTAATTAATCCGTTAGCTCCTAAATCCCTTTTAAACCAAATTGTGTTTTTTGAGCGGTAGCTCTCTTATTCTTTGTCCTGTAACCTGATAAACCGCATTAGTCAAAGCGGGAAACAGGATAGGGTAGGATGGCTCTCCTAAGCCTTGAGGAGACTCTTCACTGGCGACAAAATGAACATCTACTTCTGGAGAATCTGTTATTCTTAGTTTTTCATAACGATCGAAGTTCTGCCCGATTGGCGCTCCATCTCGTAACTCTAAGGATTCATAAAGGGCAGCACTAATCGCATCTGTGATACCGCCTTGTACTTGTGCATTGGCGCCAATTGGATTGATTACTCTTCCGCAATCGACTGCGACATTCACTTTATCTACTTTTACTTTTCCATCTACAAGACTAGCATCCACAATACATGCGACATAGCTGCCGAAGATCATTTGCGCAGCAAAACCCTGAGACTTACCACCACCCCAATTCGCCTTCTCTCTTACCAATTCGATCACATTTCTTAGGCGTACTGTATTATAGGTTGGGCCACCATGGTCTTCATAAGGCATATCTTTGTCTTCGGTTCCAATCAGACCAAGCTGGAACTCAATGGGATCCATTCCAACCTTTTCGGCAAGTTCATCCATGAAGCCTTGATATGCATATGTAGTAGCGTTGACTCCAGGGGTTCTTAAGGCACCCACTGGAATATTGGACTTGAGTGGGCTGTAGGTGACTTTAAAATTGGGAATCATACCTGCTGGTTGTTGATCTGGAAAAGCTTCTGTTCCATGAGCAGGTGTAGACTGTCTATAGAGGTAACGGGACGTTGTACATATATTCACTTCCATGGCCTCAAGATTCTTACCTGTCAAAGCAGCCTTAAAGTGGTAAGCACCTGCCGGACGATAATAATCTGCTAGAAAGTCGGCTTCTCTTGTCCAAACTAGTTTAACTGGTCTTTCAACCTTTTGAGATATGAGGACCGCCTCGTTTGCGTAGTCATTTAATAGTCGTCTGCCGAATCCTCCTCCAATTCGGGTGAACTTCATTTGAACTTGCTCTCTAGGAACACCTGTTATATTACTTGCAGATGCTGCTGCACTACCTGGCGTCTGAGTAGGGCCTATTAAAAGAACCTTGTCCTTTTGTACATCAGCAATGAAATTCATCGGCTCCATTTGGCTATGGCTGATAAAGGGTACATGGTATTTTGCCTCTATCACCTCATCACTATTTCTGAAAGCATTGCCGACATTTCCTTCATCTTTCAAGACTGTGCCTTTGGAAGACGCTCCTCTATCTAGTGCTCTTCTCAATCGCTCGTTAGAAGAGATAAATCCCTTAGGCGAATTCCATTCTGCTTTGACAAGTCCTTTTGCTTTAAAAGCTGCCCATTGGTTCTCTGCAACAATAGCAACTCCGCCAAGCCCGTTTCCCGGGTTGTCTCCTTGGCTTATTTCAAATATGTCAATGACACCCGGTACAGCTTTAGCCTCGGAGTCTTCAATGTTCGCCAGTTTAGAACCAAAGACTTGCGGTTTCAATACTGTGGCATAGACCATGCCGTCAATCTCTTGGTCAATACCATATAAGGCCTCGCCAGTTACAATCTTCTTTAAGTCAACATCTGGTCGAGACTTTCCGATGATATTAAATGTCTTAGGGTCTTTTAGAGGTGGATCTTCATTGAGTTCCAGTTGTGCGGCTGCTTCAGCCAAGTGCCCGTAGTGGAGGCGCTTGCTACCGTGAGTGACAAAGCCGTCTTCTGTTTTACAGTCTAATGGCTGCACTCCCCATTGGTCAGCTGCTGCCCTGACTATAACATCTCTAACCGCAGCTCCTGCTTTTCTAAGGTTTTCATAATTTGTCTTAACGCCAGTACTTCCTCCTGCAAACTGAGAGCCTAGTCGACTGTCCAGTTCAGCCTGTTCCACAGTGACCATCTTCCAAGGAATATCTAGCTCCTCTGCCAATATCATGGGTAGTGATGTTTTTACACCTTGCCCAATGTCTGGGTTCTTGGCCTTTATCGTTACAGTGCCGTCTCCATTGATGAGAATGAATGCGTTGATTTCGAGATCTCTAAAATCAGGGTTTTCTGGTAATGTATCGCAGCCTGTCAAGTTGAAGCCTAGCATTAAGCCGCCACCCGCAATTCCTGTGAGTTTAAGAAAGCCTCTACGCGATGTTGTCAATTGCTCTTTCATTCTGTAACTCCTTTCTTAGCGGCTCTGAAAATGGCTTTCTTAATACGTGGATAAGTTCCACAGCGACAAATATTCCCGGACATCCATTGATGCACATCTTCTTCTGATGGATTTTCCACTTTTGATAAAAATGCAGAGGCTGACATCATTTGCCCAGCTTGGCAATAGCCGCATTGTGGAACATTCTCTTCCATCCATGCCACCTGAACCGGATGACTTCCGTCTTCTGATAGTCCTTCAATGGTGACAATGTCGGCATTGCTGATAGAGGAAATTGGTAGAGAGCAAGATCTTGCGGCATTACCATTTAAGTGAACGGTACAAGCTCCACATTGACCGATACCACAGCCAAACTTGGTTCCTTTCATTTTCAGCTCGTCTCGTAGTATCCAGAGTAGTGGTGTATTGGCTTCGGCTTCTACAGAGAGTGACTTGCCGTTAACCTTTATATTATATGATGGCATAGAGAAGTTGTTAGACTTGAATTTCAATAGAAGATAAGCTCTAATACGCCAAAATCATAGGCTATAACTATGAGTGGGGTTGATGTTCGAGTTTCATAGACGAAAAGCCCAGTTTTCTCGATGAACGCAGAGGGGTAATTTAAATCGCTTTAAACCATAATTTCAGTTATAAACATTTGATGCACAGTCTTTACAAGTCACTTTTTTGACTGATGATATCAGAAAAATGCTTTGTACAACAGAATGTAAATAGTCTGTTTCCCATTCATTAACTTGGTATCGATTTCACCTAAATACAATACTATGAATCAACCTAAGCATGCCAAGTGGGCAGGGGTTTTAGTACTACTCCTCACGCTCAGTTTCACAGTATACGCACAAGAAAACAAACCCCTCAGAAACATCCTTTCCGACATAATGTCCGAGTCGGAATCTTACGAAGAGTATAAGGTAATTAAGACTTCGAAGTTGCTGAATTTCCGTTCGGCAATGATTGATAGCATTAGCGCCTATCAGTTACAAATCAAAAACCTTGAAATGACAGCTGTCGAGACAAAGGCTGAACTGAAATCAATTCAGACAGAGCTCGACCTGATCAAGGAAAGACTTCAAATCAGTGAGGAGCAAAATGCTGAAATTGGATTTTTGGGTCTTTCCATTAAAAAGGGTTTTTACAATGCCCTCGTGTGGTCCTTAATCGGACTGCTTGCCACAATTGTCGCTGTGGTCTATACACGGATTAAACATGTGTGTAGCGTAGTGAAGCGCGTAAAGTCGGCATATTCCAAGATTGTCGATGAATATCGGCATCAACGTTTTCAGGCCACTGAAAAGCAGATCACTTTAAGAAGAGAATTACAGACCGCACTCAATCGATTAGAATCTCTTGAGAGTGGAGTAGAGCAATAAACAATAGTTAAGATCATTAGTAGTGTCGAAGATGCAGCTAACCCCTGTATCAAAAAAGCCTGTTCGGACGGAACGGGCTTTTTTTTGTACAAAAAAAGCCTATCCAATAGGACAGGCTTTCTAGCTTCTATAGTTAATAGTCTATTTGTAATCTTCTCTTGGCTTTGGAGACCCAGCCATGATCTCATCATTAGCATAAGATTCAAACTTGCTAAAGTTGTTCTGGAACATTCTAGCTAGTTTGTTAGAGGTTTCGTAGAAACCGTCATCATTCTTCCATGTCTCCCTAGCACTGAGTATTTCACTAGGTACATCAGGACATGTCATTGGAATTTCAGCACCAAAGATTGAATGCTTTCTGTAACCAACATTATCTAATACACCTGAAAGTGCAGCTGAAATCATTGCTCTAGTGTATCTCAACTTAATTCTAGAACCAACACCATAAGGTCCGCCAGTCCAACCAGTATTGATTAGCCAAACGTTGACATCGTGCTCCTCCATTTTCTTACCAAGCATTTCAGCATACTCAGTAGGGTGGAGTGGCATAAACGGTGCTCCAAAACATGCTGAGAATACGGGCTGTGGCTCAGTCACTCCAGCTTCAGTACCTGCTACTTTTGAAGTGTAACCAGAAATAAAGTGATACATCGCTTGTCCTTTATTCAATCTCAAGATTGGAGGCATTACACCGAAAGCATCACATGTTAAGAAGAATATGTTTTTAGGGATTCCTCCGATTGAAGGTTCTGCAATGTTGTTAATATGGTTGAGAGGGTAAGAAACTCTTGTGTTTTCAGTTACCTCGGTATTCGCATAGTCAACACTTCTAGTACCAGGGTGGAACCTTGTATTTTCAACAATCGCTCCATACTTAATGGCTCTGTAAATGTCTGGTTCGTTTTCTTCCGTAAGGTCGATGGCTTTTGCGTAGCAACCTCCTTCAAAATTGAATACATTCTTAGATGTCCAACCGTGCTCGTCATCACCAATGAGCAATCGATTTGGGTCTGCAGATAGAGTAGTCTTACCAGTACCTGAAAGACCAAAGAATACTGCAGTGTCTCTTTCTTCAATACCCATGTTAGAAGAACAGTGCATTGGTAAAACGCCATCCTCAGTAGGTAATAAGAAGTTGAGTACAGAGAAAATCCCTTTTTTCATCTCACCAGAGTACTCAGTGCCACCGATAAGAATCATTCTCTTAGTGAAGTTTACAATTGCGAAATTTTCCTGTCTTGTTCCGTCAGTCGCAGGGTCTGCTTTGAATTCAGGACATGAGATAATCGTGAAGTTTGGCTCGAAGTCAGGTAACTTATATGCATCAGGCTTGATGAACATATTGTTGCAGAAGAGGTTGTGCCAAGCCATAGTGTTGACAACTCTTAGCTTGAGTCTGTGCGTTTTGTCGGCTCCAGCGTAAGCATCTCTCACGTATACTTTACGGTCTTCAAGGTGCTTGATCATCTTGTTGTAGATGATATCGAAAGATTCTGGAGAAATTCCGATGTTGATGTCGCCCCACCAAACCTTCTCCTCAGTAGACTCATCTCTTACGATAAATCGGTCTTTAGGAGAACGTCCTGTGAACTTGCCAGTATCGCACATTAATGCGCCTGTGTCTGTCAAATGCCCTTCGCCATTTTGAATGGCTTCTTCGATTAACTCAGTGGGGCTGAGGTTCCAATGTGCTTCTTTAACTTTAATTCCGGCTGTTTCAAGCCCAGCTTTGTTGGATTTTATTCCAGTTTCTAGCATGATTTTTGGTTAATTTTCTCTCTTTGTGAAAACGATTGCAAAAGTAACTATAGGTATTTAAAATACCTCCTAAATATACCTGAAAAACTTGTTGGTGATAGACTTTTTGATCAATGGAAATCAGGTAAAATTGGCGGTATGAGCCATTTATTAAAATACGATTTGTAAAATGCTTTGACTCATGTTAGATTCAAAGGTTATTCTAAAACGAAAAAATTAACTATGTCAGATCAGAAGACGATTTGGGGACACCCTAGGGGACTAGCAACCTTGTTCTTTACAGAAATGTGGGAACGGTTCAGTTACTACGGTATGCGAGCCCTTCTCATTTTATTTATGGCCACCGCGGTATCAGATGGTGGTTTGGGCTTTGATGATAAAACATCAGGAGCAATCTATGGACTTTATACCATGGGGGTTTACTTGCTCGCTTTGCCCGGAGGTTGGTTAGCCGATCGTTTATTTGGTCTTAAAAAGTCCGTTTGGTATGGTGGTATTATCATCGCATTAGGACACTTTACAATGGGTATCCCTGGAATTCTCCAGTTATTCTCTGGTGCAGCTGAAAAGGCTGAACTCTCAGCATTAGATACCAACGCCTTTTTTCTGGGGCTGATTTTAATCGTAGTTGGTACAGGCTTATTAAAGCCAAACATTAGTTCAATCGTAGGGCAACTCTATGCTCCTGGAGATAGTAAGCGTGATGCGGGCTTCTCAATATTCTATATGGGAATTAACATTGGTGCCTTCGCGGCTCCACTGCTAACCAGTTCTGTTGCTGAGTATAACTGGCATTTAGGCTTTGGTCTTGCAGGCTTTGGTATGGTGTTGGGTCTTATTCAATACCGATTGACTTCGGGTACTCTAGCGGATGTAGGTAATGCTCCTGTGGTGGAGACACCTCAGGAAAAAGAATCTCAGAGTTCACTAAAAAAGATTACTACGGCAATTGTAGGGGTAATTGGTATCCTTGTAGTGCTCATGTTCTCAGGAGTAATTCCTGTGAATGCTGAAGCTATTGCCAACATATCAGGTATCATTATAGCTGTTGTAGCATTCTCATACCTTGGATATATAATTGTTCTTGGAGGCTTAGAGAAAAGTGATAGAAATAAGGTAATTGCCATTGGGGTAGTTTTTATCTTCTCAGCGGTGTTCTGGTCTGGTTTTGAGCAAGCAGGTTCTACCTTGAATCTCTTTGCAGATCGCTTTACCGATCGCTCTATCTTTGGGTGGGAAATGCCTGCAGGCTGGTTCCAGTCTGTTAACTCAACTTTCATTATCCTTTTTGCTCCATTCTTCGGTGCAATGTGGATTTGGTTGGCTAAAAGAAATTTAGAGCCGAGTTCTCCATTGAAGTTCTTCTTTGGACTATTTGGCGTGGCAGCAGGCTTCTTCGTGATGTACTTCGCAGCTAAGATTGCTGCTTCTGGAGACATGGCAGCACCTACTTGGTTAATCTTTACTTATTTGTTCCATACATGGGGCGAATTAAGTTTAAGCCCTGTTGGCTTGAGTTTAACAACGAAACTTGCACCAAAAGGCTATCAAGGCCAAATGATGGGTATCTGGTTCCTTTCAGTATCACTTGGTAATTTGTTAGCAGGCCTGATCGCTGGTGAAGCAAGTGGAGGAGATGCGGAAGCATTGGCCAATATGCCTTCTCAGTATATGACCATTGTACTGACCACCTTTGGAGCAGCACTGCTATTGCTCGCACTGAATAAACCACTGAGGAAACTCATGGGAGACGTTCACTAAAGACTTTTAAGCCTCGACCTAGTCGAGGCTTTTTTATAACATTTAAATCCTAATCATTATGAAACACAATCTTAAGAAATTAAGCGGTCTCCTGATGCTACTCCTGTTTGTAGCAACAGCTTGCGATGTGTCCGTTGATTCATCTTCAGATGAATTCTCTGTGGACTACAAGAAGTACACTTTAGAGAATGGTCTTGAAGTAGTATTACATCAAGATACTTCCGACCCAATGGTGGCAGTCGCAGTGCTCTACCACGTAGGTTCAAACAGAGAGAAAGTAGGCAAGACTGGTTTTGCACACTTCTTTGAGCATATGTTATTCCAAAATTCTGAAAATGTAGGAGCAGGGAATTTCATTAAAAACATGAATGACCTTGGCGGTACCTTCAACGGAGGTACTTGGACTGACGGTACGGTTTATTTCGAAACGGTGCCAAGTGATGCACTGGAGCAAGTACTTTGGATGGAGTCTGACAGAATGGGCTTTTTCATTAATACGGTTTCTGAATGGGGACTTGAGAACGAGAAGCAGGTTGTTAAGAATGAAAAGAGGCAAGGGGTAGATAACAGACCTTATGGACATAAAGAATATGTTCAGCTTACAAACCTTTATCCAGAAGGTCACCCATACAGTTGGGATGTGATTGGTAGTTTGGAAGACCTTCAGAATGCTACTGTTGACGATGTTAGAGAATTCTATGAAAAGTGGTATGGTGTTAATAATGCCACATTGGTCATTGCCGGAGATATTGATGAAGCTGATGCTGAAGCATTAGTAGAAAAGTATTTTGGCGAGTTAGAGCCAAGAGCAGAGGTAGAGGCTATTGAGCCTATGCCAGCTGTGCTGAATGCAAACAAGCTTCTTTTTCATGAAGACAAGTTTGCTAACCTTCCTGATTTAGAAATGGTTTGGCCAACTGTTGAAAAGTACCACCCTGATATGTGGGCACTGGATCTATTAGGTCAAATACTAACAGATGGAAAGAAGTCCGCTTTGTACAAGGTGATTGTTGAAGAAAAGAAGCTAGCACCATCGGTATTTGCTTTCAATAGTTCTAATGAGATCGCAGGAACATTCAAGCTAGGCGCTAGAGCTTTTGATGGTACTAACTTAAACGACCTGAAGGCTGCTTTAGATGAGGCTTTCACAAAGTTTGAAACTGAAGGCTTCTCTGATGCTGATTTAGATAGAATTAAGATTGGACTAGAAACAGGGCTTTACAATTCTGCATCGAGTGTTTTCAGTAAGGCATATCAACTAGCTGACTATAACACCTTCGCAGGTGACCCGGGGTATATTACTACAGACTTGAAGAACAGCTTGGCTGTGACAAGAGAAGACATTATGCGTGTGTACAACCAGTATATCAAAGGTCAGAATTTCTTGGCTACAAGCTTTGTTCCGGTAGGGCAAGGAGATTTGGTACTAGATGGTTCTGTTAAGGCATCGGTAGTTGAAGAAGCTATTGTACAAGGTGCTGAGGGCAACCTTGATAAGTATGAGAAGGATGTTGAGTTTGTAAAGACTGCTTCTAAGATTGACAGAAGTACAGCCCCTCCGCTGAAAGGTGAGTTAAGTTTTGCCCCACCTTCAATCTCTAAGGCGGAGTTGGTTAACGGAATGGATGTGTTACATATCTATCAAGATGAGCTTCCTATGGCGCAGTTTAGTATCCGTATCAAGGGAGGAATGCTACTTGATCAGCCAGAAAAGGTTGGTACGTCAGCCTTATTAGATAACATGATGATGGAGGGTACAGCAACCAAAACTCCACAAGAACTACAAGAGGCAATTGGCCAACTTGGTGCAAGTGTTAGAGTATTTACGTCTCAGGAATACATGACGATCTCCGGTAACTGCTTGGCTAAGAATTATGATAAAGTCTTAGAGTTAGTTCATGAAGTGATTACTCAGCCTCGCTGGGACGAGACTGAATTTGAAAGGGTTAAGAGTTCGGCTCTGAACTCCATCCAACAAAGGAATGCCAACCCGAATGCTATTGCATCAAAGGTCTTTAATAAGGTCTTGTATGGTGAGGATCATATTTTCGCAAACCCAGTTTCAGGAACATCTGCGTCCGTAAGTGGTATTACCCTAGATGACTTAAAAGCATACTATGAAAGCAACTTTTCGCCATCAATTGCTTCTTTTCACTTTGTAGGAGCAATCAGCGAGGCAGATGTTGTTAAGTCTCTGGATATATTTGACGATTGGGAAAGTAAAGAGGTGAGCTTTCCATCATACGAGATAAAAGCACCTTCCCTTGACTCCAGAATTTATTTTGTGGACTATCCTGAGGCTAAGCAATCGGTGATAAACATAGGTCGTGTAAGCATGGAAGGAGATAACAGCGATTATGCCGCAGCTACCATGGCCAATTATAAATTAGGTGCTGGCTCTGGATCTATTCTTTTCAGGAAACTAAGACTAGAGAAAGGCTATACTTATGGTGCCTTCTCAAACTACTCTAGAAAGCAGAACGGAACATCATTCACAGCAGCATCGAGTGTTAGAAGTAATGTCACTAAGGAGTCTGTTGAGCTCTTCAAGGAGATTTTAGATAACTATGGCGATGAATTTTCTGAGGACGATATGAACTCTACCAGGACTTCAATTCTGAGAAGCAACACCCAGTCATATGAGACATTGGGCAGTTTGGTGGGGATACTTCAAAACATTTCTACTTACGACTTACCATTAGATTATGTACAGAAAGATGAGGCTACGCTGAAGTCTATGGATGTGGCAGAAGCCAAAAGGTTAATTGCCGAATATATGAACCCTGATAAGCTGATATATGTGGTGGTAGGAGATGGTAAAACTCAACTGAAAAGATTGAATAATGTTGGTCTAGGAAAGCCAGTATTGGTCAATAAGGATGATGAAAGCTTAGTCATCAAGAAGTAAGATAAAGCGATTAGTAAAAAGCTCTTTCATATACTGAAAGAGCTTTTTTTATATCTGATAATTAGCGTATGATTTCCTTAACGGTGCGCTGCAGTTCGGGAACAACGGATTCCTCGAACCAAGAATTCTTCCGCATCCATATGCCATTTCGAGGCGATGGATGTACCAGACAAAAGTACTCTGGTAAATAAGATTCGAAGTTTCTCACTGTTTCTGTAAGTGTAGCTTCCGTTCGCTTTCCCAAGTAATAATTCTGGGCATACTGCCCGATAAGGAGCGTGAGCTTAATGTTTTGTAAATGGCCGAAGATCTTGGTGTGCCATTCTGGGGCACATTCAGGACGTGGAGGAAGGTCGCCTGATTTTCCTTTTCCAGGGTAGCAAAAGCCCATGGGTACTATTCCGAAAAGCTCAGTGTCGTAGAATTGCTCATCAGTGACACCGAGCCACTTCCTTAAGTTTCTTCCAGATGCATCGTCCCAAGGGATACCCGAGGCGTGTACTTTAGTACCTGGCGCTTGCCCAATAACTAGGATTCTAGAGTTTTCGCTAAGCGAAACCACTGGATTAGGTTCGTGCGGAAACTTCCCTTTACAAATTTGACATTCTTTGATGTCTCTGAGCAGTTCAGAAAATGATTGAGCCATATGCTTTAGCCTTGCTGTTTCTTAAGTGTAAATAAACGAAACGAAAGCAGAAAGATTAAGAGTAAAAGCCCTGCTGCCGTATAGAAGGTTACGTTGCCGACAATTCCAAAGAGCCAACCACCTAGTAAGAGCCCTAGAATACTGGCCAAGCTACCTACACTGTTGGCAACTCCTTGGACAGCACCTTGTTGTTCGTCTCCCGCATATTTGGAGAGTAGAGATAGGAACGAAGGCCACATAAGGCCATTACCTAAGGCAAAGAAAGTAAGAGCCCCATAAGTGAAAACAATATTAGATGAACCGATTAATAGGAAGTTTGCGACTAGCAGAAGGCTTCCAATTGTGATAAGGAATTCATCTGACACTCTTTTTGATAATTGACTTAGAATTGGACCTTGGACTAGAATCAGTAAGCCACTCATTATTGAAAAAAAGATTCCAAGATCAAAAGCAGACCAATCTAATGCTTTTAGAGCGTGCATTGGGAAGGATACATAGAAGAAACTAAAACCGAGAAAGGTTAGAAAGTAAATCAAGAGCATAAAGGGTATGTTCTTAATCTTTAAAACAGCTCTTAAGCCCTTTTCAGGACAGTCTTCTACTTCATAGCAATCCTTTTGTTCGGTAGCGAAGAGTTTCCGAAGCTTAAACTGACTCAAATCTGGCTTGACTAAATCAGTTTTGGATTCTGGAAGTCTGAACCAAATGACGTAGAGTGCTACGATGGATATGAGCATTGCAGCACCTACAGGAATAGCCTCCTTAAACTCAGTTGCTCCGAGTAAACCAGCGATGGAAGGTCCTAAAATGAAACCAAGACTCGATGACATGGCCATTTTACCGAAATTGGCCTTTCTGTTTTCATCTGTTGAAACATCAGAGAGATAGGCATTGGCAACAGAGATGTTTCCCCCAGTAATGCCATCAAGAGCCCTTGCCGCGAAAAGAATGATCAAGGGGAGGGTAAGTGCAAAACTTCCAATTGAAGTGCCGTTTGCCTCAAATAAGACTGTCTTTGGTGCAAACAAGGCTACCATAAAGATGATCCAGGCGAGGAGAGTACCTGCCTGACTTATGAAGAGTATACGCTTTCTGCCATACTTATCGGACCATCGTCCAAGTACTGGAGCACCAAAGAATTGAAAAGCAGGGTAGACCGAGCCCATTATACCGTAGATAAACTCATTACCTCCGAAATCATTTACCAAGAAAACCAGAAAGGGCAGAACTATACTATAACCTAATGTCCCTATGAAATTGACGGCCAATACAGGGAATAGGGTGGGTTTACTGCTAACTGCCATTACAATAGGTGTTCAATTGAGGTGATTGGTTTAATTTCCAAAGGCTCAGCGCTGTTATCACCCAAATCCAAATCCCACCAGCTGGTATTATGCCATTTTCCAAGTTTAAAGCCTATGCCTTTCATTTCACCTATATGTTTGAAGCCAAGACTCTTATGAAATTCAACGCTGGGGTCATTAGGGAGTGTAATTACAGCCAGAGCCTTTCTGAAGCCCATTTCCTTAAGTAAATCTAACAGTTTAGTGTAGAGTAGGCGTGCTATTCCTCGCCTTTTGAAGTCGGGATGTACGTAGACCGTCACTTCCTGATTCCATTGATAGGCCTGTCTTGATCTATGACTTGTGCCATAGGCATAACCTACAATTTGATCATTAACCTCGGCTACCAGCCAAGGTGATTTTTCAGAATAAATCTTGATTCGTTCAGTAAAAGTCGAAACGGTCGGTACTTCTGTTTCAAAAGAAGTAGCGGTTTCCAAAACGATGGATGCATAAATTTTCAACAGGTCCTGTGCGTCTGATGAGTGCACGAATCGAATGTTGATTGAAGACATGAACCAATTTAAATAATTTCGTCAAATGGAGGCATTACTTTTATAGAATGGATTGATATACTTTTTGACTTTGAAGTAGAGACCTATTGTAAACAGTTCATTAATGATAAAGAGGGTGGCTATGCCTATAATGGCTTCATCAAGGATTCCTTTTTGTACCATTAAGTACTCTAGAAGTACGAATGGTGGGCCAAAAAGAATATAGGGTAAGAATAGAAAGTACAAGAGGAACCAAAGTATCCTCCGTTTATTCTTTATTGCCTTAAAGGCGGTGATTAGGGGAGGGATGCAGATCGCAAAAAGAATTATGGTTACAATGATTTGCGTGTTGATGCCACCTTCGAATAACCTAGAAGTAGCGTAGAGCTCATCGTTAAAACCAAGTATAGGGCCCGACATGCGCTGAGCAGGCATTTGTGCAAAGATCAGAGCAAAACCAAGATGATTATGAAAGGTAGATGATCTCTTTTTTAGGAAATATGCCCCTACATACATCATAATGAATGAAAAAACAGGGCCTGCATATGTAGCTATGTAAGACTTGGGAGTTCCATCACAGGTTGTCACGAATGAATTGAAAGTTTTGTAGCCCCAATCTCCACATACAAGGAAGCCTACAAAGTGATGAACTAACTCGTGAAGAGAGGCATATAGCATTGTGATACAGTATAATGCTAGGCAATATTTCCAATTAAGTTTGAGGTTGACCATGGTTAGACGTTTGGTCATTTGAGAACATAAATGATAAAAATGTTGCAGCAAGATAATTTCGCAATGTCATCAGAAGAATAATCATATCTTCGCACAAAAATTAGGAGGTCATGGAAGCGAGCGAATTGATTTATATCGTTGATTTGGCAGGAACATGTGTTTTTGCCATTAGTGGTTGGCTTTTGGCTTCTAAAAAGCAGTTGGATTTTTTTGGTGCTTCAGTGATAGCTTTTGTTACAGCGATAGGTGGAGGAACTATTAGAGATCTACTTATTGGTAGTCAGCCTGTTGGCTGGTTACAAGATACGAACTACCTCTTGGTCATAGGGCTGGGAATTTTGGCAGGAATGTTCTTTAAAAGAGTCTTTGAAAGGTTAAGGAAGACCATGTTTCTTTTTGACTCAATCGGTATTGGGCTGTTTACCATTTTGGGTATACAGAAGACCTTGGCGCTCGGTCTGTCTCCACTGGTGGCTTTGATTATGGGTACTATTTCTGCTGTTTTCGGAGGAGTACTTAGGGATACTTTTGTTAATGAAATCCCCTTGATCTTTCGAAGGGAGATTTACGCAACGGTATGTCTTGTTGGAGGAGGCTTGTATCTTCTATTAGGACAGACAAGCCTTGCCCCAAACATTCAAATGATTATCACCATCCTATTCATTATCGCGATCAGGATTCTTGTGGTGGTCAGGAATTGGTCATTGCCCTCTATTAAATAACAGGCTATTCATAAACCACCTTATCAGCTGACTCAAACCATTTCCCATACATTTCCATATGGATGGCCTCGACTCGATTACGTTTCACTTTTAGCGTAGGGGTTAGGAGGCCATTGTCCACAGACCATTCCTCTTTCATTATGATTGCTTTAGCTATTTTTTCAAACTTCTCGAGCTTAGGATTGAGTGAGTTGATGCTGTTTTGCAATGACTCTTCCAGTTCGGCCTTGCTTTTGGGCCTGCCAAGTTCCGATACTACAATGAGCGCAATGGGCTGAGGTATTCCAGTCCCAACCACACAGATCTGATCTATGTCTCCATTCTTTAATAGCTCCAATTCAATAGGTGCAGGACTGATGTATTTCCCTTTGTCAGTTTTGAACTGATCTTTCACACGGCCAGTGATGGAAAGAAAACCATCATGGTCAAACTCCCCAATGTCGCCAGTCTTTAGAAAACCATCTTCAGAGAACATTTCAGCCGTTTTTTCGGGCTCTTTGTAATAGCCCTTCATCAAACAATCGTTCTTGATGAGTATTTCTCCTTCTTCTGAAAGTTTTGAAGTAACTCCAGGAAGCGGACGGCCTACCGTGCCGAATTTATTCGCACCCGGTAAATTGAAATGGGAGAGTATACAATCTTCCGTCATACCATAAGCCTGATTGATTTCTATACCCAGTTTGGCATACCACTCTTGTAAGCTTTTGGCAATAGGAGCTGCCCCTGAAAAGTTGGCTACTGACGCAGAAAGCCCCAATTTCTGTCTGATTTTCTTTTTGATAATACTTCCAATAATTGGTAGGCCAGTCAATCGATCGAGCTTCTTTTGTGGCATCTTTTCAAGTAACTTTTCCTGAAATTTTTGCCAGATTCTCGGCACACCAAAAAAGGTCTCAGGCTGTACCAATGCCAGGTCTTCACCGAAAGTATCTAGAGATTCTGGGAAACTCACGGCTGCACCTCTATAAATAGCTGATAACTCTATTCCCGCTCTTTCGGCAATGTGGGTCATTGGCAGGTAGGAAAAATAGCGAGGCTGGCTTGGCATTTTTATAGCTTCAACAGCTGTGGTAATCAGGGTGTTAAAAGAGCCAACTGTATGCATAACACCTTTAGGGTTTCCTGTGGTACCTGAGGTATACATAATGGTCATTAGCTCATCAGGATTCTGAGTAGTCAAACCTTCCAATGGTTCGTGCGAACCTACCAACTGATCCCAGCCATGTTGTTCATTGACTCCATACAGTTCCACTCCAATGATTGGGATATCAGGGATTCCGGCTCTCTGCTGACTGTAATCATCGAGTTTGCCCACAAAAATGGCCTTTGACTCACTATGAATAAGAATTTCTTTAATGGAGTCAGCACCAAGGGTTGGATATATTGGAATGGATATGCATCCTGCCATCATTATGGCCAAGTCGGACATGATCCAGTGGGCACAGTTCTTAGAAAGGATCGCTACATGGCTACCCTCGGGAAGACCCATTCTCTCCAAAGCGGATGCAGTCTTACGGATTTCCTGATCAGCTTGCTCAAAAGTGTATTCCTTAAATACACGATTGATAGGTTGTCTTAAGAAGGTTTTCTGGGGCGTAGTATTTACCCAATGGGCAAAGGCCTCCAATGGAGTGTTGAATCTTTCCATAAGTGAGTTAGAATTTGGCTAACAGAAATATAGCGAAAAACTACGGACACGGATAATGAAAGCCTCAGAAAACCCAGCCGATTCTAAAGTTGAAATCTAAGTTTGCCGAGAGCCGAGTGCTTGCCCTATTAGAATCATGCGCCACATCGAACCATTCCCAATTGCCATCGCTAAATAGAAAGTTCGGGTTGGCACCAATTACTCTGGTTTCTCGATATCTTAAGCCAACACCAAAGAATGCATCAATGACTAGTCTATCTGAGAGGTAATGCTCAACTCCAATTCTAGGAGTTAAAGAGAAAAACCGCTTCTCAACTGGCAGTAATTGGGTGATTTGATCATTTTGAAAATCATCATCATCAAAATTGGCCGGAATCAAAAAGTCATATTCCGCTTCATGGTCTTTTCTAAGGTACTGTAAACTCAGAGAGGTATAGATTCTAGACTTTTCTTGATTTCGTAAGTAGTACTTTGGATTGAGCTCTATTCTGAATCCACTGGCATTTCTAGAGTAATTGGTGTTGGCAGCTAGTAAATATCTCAGGTTGGTTTGGAGGGCAAACAGTTCTCCAAACAGCCGTTGGTAACCAATTTCGATTCCAGGATGATATATTCCGATAATTGCAGTGGGTGTAATCGATAATCGATTTTTGAAGTTGAGACGCTCCTTTGGCATGGGATAGTAGGGGAGGTAACTGATTTCCGTATTGTCCATGTCGACATATACCCTTTTAGGGTAAGTGAATTTTTTACCACTGATCTCGTCCACCACCAAACCACCTAGGTATGGAGTAAATAGATTGAGGGCATATGTCCAGCTCTTTCTGGCCTGAATATCAAAGGTTCTTGAGCTTGAGTCATTAAAGAGGACCACATTGAATGGGTGTTTTTCTTTTTTAACGACAAATTCTAACTCTGTTTTAGGAAGGCTCCGTAGTGTATCACCCTCATATATAAGTTTGACAGATTCTGTAGACCGTACGGACACCACCTGATGTGGGCGATTCAATAAAGTGGCACAAGATGAGCAACCGAAGGCGACTGCAATAAACAGTAAAAGTAGTTTTGGTCTTTTCAAATCAAGAATGTTTATGCAACACTGTTGCAATTTATATTTATTAACTGATAATTCAAGATTTCAGTATATAGCCAATGACTTTTTATTCTTGATGTGCTGCTTTGTAGAGGTTTATGGCTCTGGTATAATTCAGAGCACCCTGCTTGGTTTGATCATAGAGAAACCCATCAAGTTCAGGGTGATTCTCTTTTATATAGTTGACTATTTTTGATCGGTTGCTATCCCAAAGATCCCAATTAAAGAGAACAAATTCTCCGGTTTCAATGCTATAGATTTTACCATCTTTGAAGCTAAAACGATCACGGTAAATAGTAGGTTCTTCGTTCAGGAATAGAATTCGAGGATCGGATTTAGATACTTCTACTATAATATCATTGTCTGCCTCTTCTATTGCTATGACATCATACTTTGGTCTAAATACAGAATCCCATTGAAGTTTTATATAGAAACTGTCCTTTGAAGCGACATACAGATAGTCGTTCTCCTTCATTCTGATGCTATCGTAAAAGTAGTTTGGTATAGCTTCTAACTCGAAGTTATTTAATGAGGAAAAGTATGCTTTGATCAACTCCTTTTCCTCTGAATCTTGAACTTTTGAATTACAAGACAACAGCATCAAAGTGAAAAGGCTAAGTAGTAGAAATAATCTTTTCATAGGGGAGAGGATTAGGGTATTGAATGATTTGGTATAAAAAAAGCCCACCCATAATTGGGTGGGCTTTATAAATCTATTGTGAGATGTTATTACATCATGCCCGGCATTCCACCGCCACCCATAGGAGGCATTGGCATTCCTGCGCCACCTTCTTCTTTCTCTTCAGCAATTACACACTCAGTAGTAAGTAATAGTGCTGAGATAGAAGCAGCGTTTTCAAGTGCCAAACGTGTCACCTTAGTTGGGTCAATTACACCCGCAGCGATCATGTTTTCGTACTTGTCTTCTCTTGCATTGTATCCGTAATCAGCTTTTCCACCTTTCACTTCGTTTACAACAACAGAACCTTCACCGCCAGCGTTGGCAACGATCGTTCTAAGAGGAGATTCAACAGCAATTCTAATGATGTTCACACCAGTTGCTTCATCTTCGTTAGCTACTTTAACACCATCAAGTGCTGCAGACGCTCTGATTAAAGCTACACCACCACCAGCAACTACACCTTCTTGAACTGCAGCTCTAGTTGCGTGCAATGCATCATCAACTCTATCTTTCTTCTCTTTCATTTCTACTTCAGTAGCAGCTCCAATGTAAAGGATAGCTACACCACCAGAAAGCTTAGCTAAACGCTCTTGAAGTTTTTCTTTGTCGTAGTCAGAAGTAGTGTTCTCGATTTGAGTTTGGATTTCCTTAACTCTAGCCTCGATGTTTGCGGCATCACCGGCACCGTTAACAACTGTAGTGTTGTCTTTGTCAATGTTTATCTTGTCGGCAGTACCTAGGTACTCAATTGTTGCATTTTCAAGCTTGTAACCTCTTTCTTCAGAGATAACAGTTCCGCCAGTTAATACTGCGATGTCTTCCAACATGGCTTTTCTTCTGTCACCGAAGCCTGGAGCTTTAACAGCAGCAATTTTCAGTGAGCCTCTGATTTTGTTTACAACCAAAGTTGCAAGTGCCTCACCATCTACATCTTCAGCAATAATCACAAGACCTTTACCGCTTTGTGCTACTGGCTCTAATACAGGAAGTAATTCTTTCATCGAAGAAATCTTCTTGTCATAGATCAAGATGTACGGGTTTTCCATTTCAACTTCCATTTTCTCTGTGTTAGTCACAAAGTATGGAGAAAGGTAACCTCTGTCGAACTGCATACCTTCTACAGTCTTTACTTCAGTTTCAGTACCTCTAGCTTCTTCAACAGTGATTACACCATCTTTACCTACTTTATCCATAGCGTCAGAAATCATTTTACCGATTTCAGCGTCATTGTTAGCAGAGATAGTACCCACTTGCTCTATTTCTTTAGAGTCTTTGATTGGCTTAGACTGCCCTTTAAGGTCGGCTACAACAGCAGTAACTGCTTTGTCGATACCTCTCTTAAGATCCATTGGGTTAGCACCAGCGGCTACGTTTTTGATTCCAGCACTATAGATGGCCTGAGCCAAAACAGTTGCAGTTGTAGTACCATCACCAGCATCGTCAGCAGTTTTAGAAGCCACTTCTTTTACTAGTTGAGCACCCATGTTTTCGATAGGCTCAGATAGCTCAATTTCTTTTGCTACAGAAACACCATCTTTAGTCACAGTAGGGGCACCGAATTTTTTGTCGATGATGACATTTCTACCCTTAGGACCAAGGGTTACTTTTACAGCATCAGCTAATGTATCAACGCCTTTCTTCAGTTGATCTCTGGCGTCATTGTTAAAGAATAATTCTTTAGCCATTTCTTTATTGGTTTAGATTTTCAGTTTTAGATTAAGAATTGATGATTGCGAACAGGTCAGACTCTTTCATGATCAGGTAGTCGTTACCCTCTACAGAAAGCTCAGTGCCAGCATACTTACCGTACAATACAGTATCACCAACTTTCACCGTCATCGGCTCGTCTTTTTTACCGCTTCCAGCAGCTACTATAGTTCCTCTTTGTGGTTTCTCTTTAGCAGTATCAGGGATAATGATACCTGAAGCAGTTTTTTCTTCTGCAGCAGCTGGTTCTACTAGAACTCTGTCCGCAAGTGGAGTAATGTTTACTTTAGACATTTTACTTATTGTTTTAAGGTTTTTGTGTTTCACAATACGGATCGGCCTATTGCACTAAATGTGCCAATTCGTTTTTAAGAACTTTTGTCAGTTTATCGGGCAATTCGTGTCAGTATGATCTGTCAGAATTACTGTCATTTTTTCTAAAAAACTGACATAAGTCTAGGGCATAAAAAAACCCCGACATGTCGGGGCTCTCTTTTGAAGTTCTTTAAGGCTTATTGGCCTGTAGTATCTGGCGCTACTGGCTGAATGGCACTCGTTGTATCAGCTACTGCCGGTATTGTGCTGCCAGGCAATGATTGTTGTGCAGCGTCAATATTTGGGTTGGTCAACTGCTGTGTGCCATCATTAAGGGTTAGGCTGGACGCTAAACTGAAAACAATCAGCGCTACGATGAAAATCCATGTCGCCTTTTCTAACAAGTCAGTGGTTTTCTTAACACCAATGATCTGCTGTGCTCCGCCACCGCCAAACTGACTTGACAAACCACCACCTTTTGAATTTTGCATCAATACGATCAAAATTAACAAGATGGCTATGATGATCGCTAGTATGATAAATAACTTAAACATTCTTTTTGGACTTTACTTCCTCAATTTGGCCTGCAAAGTAAGTGCTTTTTTCAGGAAACTTCAAACGGAGTTTTTCATAAATATTAATGGCCTTTTTATGCTTGCCTTGCATAACCATTAATTTGGCTAAAGTTTCGGTTTCAAAGGCCTCTACACTCTTTAATGCCTTACTGGCCAAATCTTCTTGTTGGCTTGGTAATTCACTTTTTGACAATTTTTGACGTTCGATGGAAGGTTCGTCTTTGATGAACTTCTCTATGATTTCCACCTGACTTGTTGTCGGAGACTCCTTTTTGCTTACAACTGCAGGCTCTGTCTCGGTGCTTGCCAAGAGGGCTTCTATTCTCTCTTTTGTTGCTCTGATTTCTGCAACATCATCTTTTGATACCGATTGTGCAGGTTCTGATGCCTTGACTTTTTTCTTACGAAACTTGAAGTCTCCATTAATCACTTGTTCCAAATATTCTGCATCAGTAGAATAGGCGGCTGTTTTTTTGATGAATGCTTCGGTCTTTGGGTGGTTTCGCTCTTTTAATGCCTTAGCCACCACTACATATAAACTCTGAAAATAGGGATACTTCTTACGATAGTCATTCAAGGCCTTAATGTCAGCGTTAGTGACTTGTGAAGGGTCTGACAGTAAGGTGTTAAATCGTTCTCGTTCCACTTATTCTTATTAGGGCGTCTAAATTAGAATGAATATTACCACTGGGCAACAGAGGCTTGAAAAATATCAAAATAGAGCTGTTCAAAAATTTCTTCCACTAGATCATCTTCAACAGCATTTAATGTAGTTGTAGCAGGATCATAATCTGAATAGAATGAAAAGGCTTGTTGAAGATTCTCGTCTTCTTTTTTAGTGTTGGTAAAGACTAACTGAACAGCAATGGTGAGTCTCATTAACCCTGTACCATCCGCTTGATTATTATTTCCCGATGAGCTAATGGCCTGTGGTCTTACACTATAATTAGAAATGGCTCCTTCAAATTGAAGGTCACCTCTTTGTTGTACTAACTCTAGTTTGGTTCTGCGTTGAAAATAATCCTTTAAACCTTCCGTAAATGTGTTACCCATGTTAGGAGGGCCACCGCCAGATTCATTTATAAAGTTTGCAATAGAGAGTGTTTTAGTCTGATCATAATCAATGGACGCACCATCAAAGGAATAAATTCCGCATGAAGAAACTAAAAGGAGTAAAGAAAGTAGGAGAGGAAGCTTAATCGATTTCATACTGCTTGATCTTTCTATAAAGTGTACGTTCCGATATCCCCAAATCTTGTGCCGCGTATTTCCTTTTGTTGTTATTTTTTCTCAAAGCTTTAATAATGAGCTCTTTTTCCTTCTCCTCTATAGAGAGTGACTCGTCTTCCACGTGGGTAATGTCGTGTACACTATCATAGCCATATGGTACATCTTCTTCCACACTTGGCTGAAGGTAGATGGGTTCTGAGTAGTCTTTGGTTTCAGAAGAGTCAGAAAGGGTGGGCTTTTCGTCCAGGCTCTGAAAAAGGTTAGGATTGTCAGTTATGACCTGCTTATCATATACTCCAGTTTCCATCATGCCATTGACCAGCTTCTTCAGATCATTCATGTCTTTCTTCATGTCGAAGAGTACCTTGTAGAGTAGATCTCTTTCACTTAAGCTTTCGGAAGCTGAATCTTTGTCTCCCTTGTAAATTGCTGGTAAGCTTGAGCTGTTTTGAGGTATATACTTCAATAGCGTTTCAGCGGTCACATCTCTCTCCATCTCAAGAGCAGAGATTTGCTCCACTAGATTTTTGAGTTGACGTATGTTTCCAGGGAAACGATATCTAATTAAGACGTCCTTGGCTTCATCATTCAGCTTAATGCTGTCAACTCGATATTTTTCAGCAAAATCAGAAGCAAACTTCCTGAAAAGCAAATCAGCATCTTGGCCTCTGTCTCTTAAAGGCGGAACAAAAATCGGTACAGTACTTAATCTGTAGTATAAGTCTTCTCTGAATTTCCCTTTTTCTACTGCCTGCAATAGGTTGACGTTAGTGGCCGCTACCACTCTCACATCTGTTTTTTGAACTTTTGACGAACCAACTTTGATAAACTCTCCGTTTTCTAAGACCCTCAATAGTCTTGCCTGAGTCTGAAGGGGCATTTCTCCAATTTCGTCTAAGAAGATGCTACCTCCATTTGTGTCTTCAAAATATCCTTTTCTAGCTTCGTAAGCACCCGTAAAAGATCCTTTTTCATGTCCGAATAGCTCTGAATCAATTGTTCCCTCAGGAATGGCTCCACAGTTGATGGCTATGAATTTACCATGTTTTCTAGGGCTTAGCTGATGAATGATTTTGGAAAAAGATTCTTTCCCACTACCACTTTCACCAGTAATCAGCACCGTCATATCAGTTGGTGCTACTTGCGCAGCTATCTGAATGGCATGGTTCAGTTTGGGGCTGTTACCAATAATGCCGAAGCGTTGTTTTATACTGAGTAATTCTTTGTTGTTCAAATCAAATAGATTTATGAAACGACCTTACCAAATAGTGTAGCTGTTGTACATTCTTCAATCAGAACGTTCACATATTGACCTTTTTGGTAATTCTCTCTTGAAAAAATAACAACCTTGTTGGCAGAGTTTCGGCCTTGAAGTTGTTCATCTGATCTCTTAGATCTTCCTTCTATTAAGACCCTTTGGACTTGCCCTATATCCAGTTTATTCCTCTCCAACGATAGAGCTTGTTGCTTGTTAATGATTTCCTGTAGACGCTTCTTCTTAACATCTAATGGAATGTCGTCTTCAAATTTCTTTGCCGCCAGTGTTCCAGGTCGTTCGGAATAGAAGAACATGTAGGAAAAATCATACCGCACATAGTCCATTAATGTCAATGTGTCTTGGTGTTCATCTTCAGTTTCAGTACAGAAGCCTGCAATCATATCCGAAGAAATACCACATTCTTGACCAAGAATATCTCTAATAGCATCTACTCGATTAATGTACCACTCACGTGTATAAGTCCGATTCATCATATCGAGAACCCGAGAATTGCCACTCTGTGCTGGTAAGTGAATGTATTTGCAGATGTTTTCATACCGCTTCATGGTATGAAGCACTTCATCTGTAATGTCTTTTGGATGAGAGGTTGAGAATCGTACTCGAAGATCAGGCGAAATCTTTGCCACCATTTCCAAAAGGTTGGCAAAGTTGATTACTTGTACCTCTTCCCCTTTTTTCTCTTTCTTCTCTAACCAAGCTTTGTTGTTCTCATCTTCCGACCACTTGTATGAATCGACATTTTGACCAAGTAGGGTGACCTCTCTATAGCCCTGATCAAATAGCTCTTGCGCTTCATTAATGATAGAATGAGGATCTCTGCTTCGCTCGCGACCTCTTGTAAAAGGAACTACGCAGAAAGAGCACATATTATCGCAGCCTCGCATAATGGATACGAAAGCGGTAACACCATTGGAGTTTAACCTGACAGGGGAGATGTCAGCATAAGTCTCTTCTCTTGAGAGGAAGGTGTTTACTGCTTTCAAGCCATCTTCGGCCGTCTCGACCAACTTAGGTAGGTCCCTGTAAGCATCCGGGCCAACAACAACATCAACGATTTTCTCCTCTTCGAGCAATTTGTCTTTGAGCCTTTCGGCCATACAACCCAATACGCCAATGGTCATTTCCGGCTTTTCTTTCTTTACCTTATTGAATTGGCTAAGCCTTTTTCTTACAGTCTGTTCTGCCTTCTCTCTAATGGAGCAAGTATTAAGAAAGACCACATCTGCAGTTTCAAAGTCGGACGTGGTGTCATAACCATTGTCTTTCATAATGGAAGTCACCACTTCGCTATCGGCAAAGTTCATTTGACAACCATAGCTTTCTATATAAAGCTTCTTCTTCTGACCGGTATTTTCCTCTTTAGAGGTTTTTACCGTCTCCATTGCCTCTTGGCTGTTTCTGTCTAGAATGTCTATATCCTGAATGATCTTCTCCATCAATCTTTCTGCTCAATTTCGAGCGGCAAATATAATGCTTTTAGTCCTAAAATGTGACAGATTGTCAGTCTTACTTTAACTATTCATCGGTCTAGCTGGTTACAGCTATTTTTTAATTTCATTTTGTCTTAGGCGGCATTACTTATTTATCTTGCTTAAGACCAAACACATATGTTATGAAAAAATTGACCTTATGCTTAACACTCTTCTGTACTTTGATTCTTACCATTTCTTCGTGTAATAAGTCCTCTAAAGTAGAAGCCTATCCAACAGGGTATCTTTATGATGTTTCAGTTACTCTTGATACACTCAACAACGCTCCTGCACTTCAGTCCTTTGTGCATGGCGTAGATGGCAACATATGGCTATTGTTCGCAGGTAGGACTAACCGATTAGCCGATGATGGTGGAATACATGGAATCATTAACGGTGATTATGCTGCCAAATCATTTTTACCGCTTTCTTTCAACGAAGACATTTTTGCCTATGACGTTGTAAAGGATACAGTGACTGGTATGTCCTACGGAGACATGCTAGATGCTGTGGGAAAAGCCCAGCCCCTTAATATCCAATTGTATGCGGCTTTGAGAGATTTTGGAACAGTCTTTCGTAATTCAAACCCTTTAGTAACGCAAGACGGTGAATACCTTTATGTTGTCGGAGGTTATGGTACACCGTTGAATGACACCAACTCGAGTAATGCCTACAATACTTTTGATCATGTAGCAAGAATTCATGTGCCTTCGATGATAAGTCTTGTTAGTAACAAGCTCTCGGGAGTTGAATGGACCAAACTGTTTGCCGCAGGAAGTAATGCTAGCTTGAAGAGTACTGGTGCTGAAATATTCAAACTGGATGATACATTCTATCTTGCAGGTGGACATGATTTTGGATCAAAGGCTCCTAATGGACAAAAGTACCTAGATGCGGTATATCCATTCAAGATGAGTCAAAACGCAGCAAATCCATATCAATTGGACATTACTGTGGATAGTCCAATTAGTGATATGACAGTGAGTCAGTTGGCTACTTCTTATTCTGATGCTCATTCGAAGTTTCGTAGAAGAGATGGTCCTGTAGTTCCTTCATTATTCAAAAATAGCGCTGGTACATTGACTGAAGGACTCACTTTTTACTCTGGAGTCTTTAGACCTGATAGCCTTAGCATTGTGAATAAGGATACAACAAGATGGAGACTCCCTTGGGAATCGGCCATATATGTTCATCCATCACTCAGCTCTAGTTACACCATCGATTCTAATTACAAACAAGCCCGAAACGTTTATGCATGTGCAGACTTCACACTTTATGATTCTGAAACAGAAAGGGTACATACTTTCTTGTTAGGTGGAATAGGAGACGGTCAGTCTGCAGGAAACCTTCAGGTTTCTGGGTTTACCAATGCGGCCATGCAGGTTCAATTTGATGTCAACCAAAATTCAAGTTCATGGACCTTGAAAGACAACGTCTTTGACAGTGATTATTTTTACGGTGCCGAGTCGGTCTTTATTCAGAATAATCTGACAAACATCAAGTCTTTTAGTTTGTCTAATGGTAAAACAACAGAACTGATCGATGCAGAGAAGACCTTTGTGGGAGATGAGACATTAGATCTAGGTTATGTCTATGGAGGTATTGAAGCCTTTCAAGCTAACCCAGGTACGTTTGGTCCTGGTAATTCGGCCGCCTCAAATAAAATTTGGAGGGTTACCTTATCTAGAAAACCACGAGAATACTAATAGAAGTCTTAAGAGACCTTTTTGGGGTGAGCATCAATGGTGCTCACCCTTTTTTATGCCTTAGATTATTGTTTATTACTTTTGGTGCTTATTCAACTCTTATGTTAAAAAAGACTTTCAATCTACTATTTGCTTCTCTTATCGTTTCCACAGCCATTTTTATGCAGGCTTGTTCTGGTAGCGGTGCTTCAGGTTCTGACAGCGATACTGTCTTCCTAGCCAGTGGCGTCAAGTATCTATACCTAGAAAGAGGTAATGGCCCTAAAATCGATTCTTTGAGTCGAGTGTCAACCCATATCAATCTGATTGTAGCAGGAGATACGGTTTGGTCTACCTATTCAGAAGGAGAACAAATCTTTGAATTTGATGCAAAGAGAACTTCCTTGATCAAAGGGTTTGATGAGGTGGTGATGTATGGCAGGCAAGGAGATAGAATATTGGCCATCATACCACCTGAGCTTGGTTATGGAGCACGCGGTGCTGGAGATGATATTCCACCTAATGCAACACTGCAGTTTGACCTTAATATGATTAAGGTCGCGGAGCCGAAGATATTCTTGGCAGATGTTCTGTTTCCTATTTATGAGGAAAGTGGGGTGGAAGAGATGTTTAAGCATTACCAAAGCCTTGACTTAGATACAGCAACTTACAGATTTGAAATTGGGGAATGGTATACACTGCATCGCAGAATGGTGCAAGACGAAAAATACCAGGATGCCGTTGCAATGTGGGATTTTAAATTACCAGAAGTCTCTGACCTTGGAGGTTACTTCTCCAAGGCACAAGCGCAAGAAAGACTAGGGCAAGTAGATGAAGCAATAACAACTTTGAATACAGGCTTAGAGACTGCAACTGATACGACTAATGCAGATGCCCTAAGGTCTTATATCATGCGTTTAAAGGGGAACTAAGAACAAGGTAGCTCTTTTTAATAAGTTCAAAGATTGCTTTGGCCTTGACCATGCATTCTTCATACTCTTTTTCTGGAATGGAATCATAAGTTATGGCGCCACCTACCTGAAAGGAATAGGTGCCAGTCTCTTGATTGACAAAGAGGCTGCGAATAAGTACGTTAAAGTCAAATGCCTGATCTCCAATAAAATAACCAGCAGCACCAGAGAAAGGTCCTCTTTTAGTATTCTCGTATTTTTCTATCAACTCCATGACCTTCACCTTCGGAGCACCCGTCATGCTGCCCATAGGGAAGGCTTTCTCGATCACATCAATTGAGTCTATGTCGTTTTTTATCTCAGCAGTGATGGTTGAAATCATCTGATGAACTTGTGGAAATGAATAGATGCCAAAGATCTCTTCTACTTTAACTGAACCAGTTTTTGCTGTCCTTGCCAAGTCGTTTCTCACCAAGTCAACAATCATCATATTCTCAGCCTGCTCTTTCGGATCGTTGCGTAAATCAGTTTTAAGGCGAATATCTTCATTTGAAATTTCGCTTCGTGGTCTGGTTCCTTTGATCGGTTGTGAGATGACCGTACTTCCATTTCGCTTCAAAAAGCGCTCTGGAGAAGCCGAAATGATATAGTGTTCGTTGAATTTTTGAAGGCAAGAAAAAGGGTTGGGAGAGATATCATTAAGGACTCGATAGAGTGCGATTGGATTTAAACGCCCAATCTCTCCGTGAAACTCCTGGCAGTAGTTGACCTCATAGCAATCACCCTCTTCGATATGTTGCCTCAGTCGCTCGACATTGGAAAGGTAGTCCTCTTTGCTAACCGATGCCTTTGGCTTAGTGAATTCATTCTCTGCAGGTATCTCCTGAGTATTAAGTATGATTTCAAAAACATCTTCCTGACCCGTCAAAAGCTCCAAACTGTTTTCGCCAAAAAGGAGTAAGTGATTCGGGTTGAAAAACTGGGTCTCAGGAAAGCCTAGACGATCATTATTCTGGCTCTCAAGTCTTTCAACCTCATTTTTTAGGTCATAGCCTAAATAGCCCACGATCCAATCATTTAGACTCCTACTAGCAGTTATTTCATTTTGGAAATCCTTCAAGTCGTTAAAAGCAGTACCCTTTTTTACTTCCAACAACTTATGAGCACCCACTGCTAATACATGACGAAATCCGTCATGCGGATAGCTAATTTGGTTTGCATTGAAATATGCGAAATGACTATGTTGCTCGGCCCAGGTAAGGGATTTGAGAAGGAACTCGTCTTTGCTTAGTCCTTTGTATGGAAAGTTGATTGTTGTCATTTAAAGGCTTGCAAAAATGCACAAACCTTAGAGCATAAAAAAGCCCCAAGTAGGCTTACTTGAGGCTTTATAGTTCTTTATCTCGCTTATTCAGATACTTTCTCAGTACTAGCTTCAATTACGAAGCCAACGGTAACCGTACTGTAAATGAATTTATCCTTGGCCTTGTCAGCCACAGAAGACTCATCCTGATACATCAAGCCCCATTTAGAGCGGTCGATATTGAAGCTTGCATTGGCTTTCAATGTTGTCTCACCTAATTCTACATGTGTAGGAATTGTGATATTCAAGGTAGTACCTCTCATCGTAAGGTTACCAGAAATAAAGTGAGTTGGGTTTTCAACGAGAATTTCGCTCAATTTTGCTGGCGTATTTTCAGTGGCATACTCGGCATTATCAGATGCCAATGAAGCCGCATTAAAGACTGTTACGCTCGTTACTTCAAATTTTGCTTCAGGAAAGTTGGCAACGTCAAAGAAGTCAGCTGACTTCAGGTGGCCTTCTAGTTTGGCTTGCCCACCAGAACCAGCCATATCCAAATCGGTGATGGTGTTAATATCGATTACAAAATTGCCAGCAACTATTTCATCACCATTGATACTGATTTCACCAGAGGTAATGTCTATAGTACCATTATGTTTTCCACCTGGTTTGCTTCCGATCCATGTCACTTGCGATGAGTTCGGATTTAAAAACAGTGCTGTGGCATTATCGCCTGAAGCTACCGCTTTGGCTTCTGATGTTTCTACTGCTGTGCCCTTTGGCCCACAGGCCCAAACAAGCGTAGCCAATAATAATAGTCCAAGGGTAGATTTTAAATTTTTCATTTTAGTCAATTTGTAGGGTTATTTTCTTTTCTTTAAATCCGACAGTGCACTAACGCCAAAGGGTGTGAATTGTTTCGGATTGTAGGGTAAACTTGCAGTCGTTTCAAAAAGTTCAATGTATGTACATATAATTTTAATAGATGGCAATTATTAAAGGTGTAAAGGGAGTTCATCCTAATATTTCAGAATCATGTTGGCTCGCAGAAAATGCAACTGTAATTGGAGATGTCTCGCTCCAAGAGAATTGTAACGTTTGGTTTAACGCAGTGATTAGAGGAGATGTCTGTTCCATAGAAATGGGAGAGAATTGTAATATTCAGGACGGAGCTGTGATACACGGAACTCTTAACCATTCAAAGACTGTTTTTGGCAAGAATGTATCCGTGGGACATAATGCAATAGTGCATGGTTGTATAGTAGAAGATGGCGTGTTGATTGGAATGGGTGCGATTGTTATGGATAATGCCGTTATCAAATCTGGTTCAATGATTGCCGCTGGTGCAGTGGTGTTGGCCAATACTATTGTTGAAGAGAATTCACTTTATGCTGGTACTCCAGCTAAGAAAGTAAAAGAAATTGATGCAAAATTAAGACAGGTAATCGATCGAACTCCTGAGAACTATATTATGTATACTAGTTGGATTGATGATTAGTCATCAGTCCTAGATTTTTTTAAATTAAAAGCATGATTCAAAAGCCAGCCCCATCTGAGTATAATCCGTTTTATGAACCCTATGTGAGTAAGCTTCCAGAAGAGGATGTTTACAGAGTTTTAGAAGGTCAACTCACATCAATAGCCGATTTTTTTGGCAGTATTGCAGAAGATAAAGTTGACCATCGCTACGCTCCAGGAAAGTGGTCGATCAAGGAGGTTTTGAATCACTTGAATGATGCAGAGCGTGTTTTTTCTTATCGGGCATTAAGTATTGTAAGAGGTGACACGGTTGAGCTACCGGGAATGGATCAAGACGTGTATCAGGAAAATAGCCGCATGAATGCAAGGACTATGAGCTCATTGGTTGATGAGTTTAGAGCCATTAGAACTGCGACACTGGCTCTTCTTCAAAGTGTTACCGAAGAGGATACTTTGAAGGAAGGAATCGCCAGTGGTTCCAAAGTAACGGTTCGTGCATTAGCTGCTTTAATAGCAGGTCATTATGCTCACCATGTTATGATTGTTAAAGAAAAATATCTGTAATGTTTATTATCGATCCGCATAGAGAGTATGCCAAGCAAACAGAATCTCGTGTCATTATCCGTTTTCAGGATTGTGACCCTTTGAGGCATCTCAATAATGCTAAGTACTTAGACTATTTCTTCAATGCAAGGGAAGACCAGGTCCCTAAATTGTATGGAGTTGAGATCATGGACTTAATTAAGTCCTATGAAGCATTTTGGGTGGTGTATAATCATCACATTGCTTACTTAAAACCTGCTAACCTTGGAGAATGGGTAAGGATAATCACGCGATTAGTTTGGTTTGATGATAATACCATAGTCGTGGAGTACGTAATGCTTGACGATTACAAAAGCCATCTTAAAACACTCATGTGGACTACATTTAAGTATGTCGGTATGAATACCAGTAGAACGATTACTCATTCGGATGAAGTAAAAGCCTATTTAGGTGCTATGCAGTTTCAAGGAGTCAATTATGACCCTACCTTGTTTGATGAACGAGTAAAAGAGGTGAAACAACTTATCCAAACTGAAGTTTAGAATACAAGATTTTTTTCGGCAGAAGCCAGTACTTTATAAGAATAGCATATGAAAAATAATGATGGATTCGATCCAGCAGAAATCGCCAAGATAAAATCAGAAATTGGTGAAGATCAATCTTACGTGGTCATAGAGTCCGAAGACAATTCTGATGACTTTATGAATTTCTACTTCGTAGGACAATATGAAGGCAAGGAAGCGATTTATGATGCCGCAATCTATACCCTTAGGTTGCAGCATAGCAGCGAAATTCATGAGTTAGCTGAGCATAAGGTGGCTCAAAAATTCCCAGATTATAAGTCTATCTCTTATGAAGAGGATGAGAATGGAGACATTGAACCATTGGGTGATTTAGAAGAAGAAATTGGTCTGTATCTAACCGAAGTAATGGACGAGTTAGAAGAGGAGGAGGCTGTTAAGGTTCAAGAGCATGTAGATATGGATGAGCATGCGGATTTTGGAATAGGTCTAGACGTTGGCTTGCATGTTGACGCAATTACACCTGCTGTCATAGAAAAATTTATTAAAGACTTCAACGGAGATACACTTAAGCTGGATAAGACACACTATTCTTTTCAGTTTGAGGATGACGAAGATTAAAGATTTTCGCAATATTGACACTGAAGGCCGCTGATGAATTAGCGGCCTTTTTTATTAATTTTCAATATGATCAAGAGAACCTTTACTACCCTGATTTTATTGTCGCTAATCAGTTTGCCAAGCCTTAAAGGCCAAGAGGCAGACCTTTCTGACAAACTGAGGAATAAATTGACCGAGATTTATGAGGCTTCCAATGCCCCAGGTGTTAGTTTTTCGGCTGTTTTACCTGATGGAAAGGAAATAACCCTCACTGCTGGGTATGCTGATCTCGAGAAAAAAATAGAAATGGAGTTTGATCACAAAATGCTTGGTGGCAGTACTGGGAAAGTGTTTTACTCCGTAGTAGTAATGCAGCTGATTGAAGAAGGGAAGCTGGATTTAGATGCACCCGTAAAGAATTACCTGGGGAATAACAGTTGGTTTGAACGTCTGCCTAATGCAGCAAACTTGACTATTAGAAACCTGATGAGGCATGAGAGCGGTATTCCGCGCTATGTATTCAAAGAGGCATTTCAGAAAGATGTAATAGCTGATGTGGACCGCGTTTGGAAACCAGAAGAACTCTTGTCTTATGTCTATGACGACAAACCATTGTTCTCTGTCGGAGAGCAATTTGCCTACTCTGATACAAACTACATTATCGTAGCGATGGTCATTGAAGCTGTGACAGGCAATGATCTATATGATGAAGTTCAAACGAGAGTTTTGGATCGGGCCAGATTGAATCATGTAGTCCCACAGACGGGGCGAGTTTATGAAAAACTGGCGCAAGGATATAATGGAGAAGACCCATTCTTTCCGGGTAATGCCTTGGATGAGAATGGAAGGAGTAGATATAACTGGCAGTTCGAGTGGGCTGGTGGTGGACTGGTAATCACAACCCGAGACCTGGCCGTACTGGCTAAGAAGATTTATGAAGGGGAGATGTTTGACAAGGCGCTGCTCAAAGAATACTTTGATGGCAGAGAGGCCACCGGCATGGGGGGTACCTGGGGGCTTGGAGTGCATATCAGAAACTCTCCAAATGGAAGAGTAATGGGACACAGTGGCTTTATGCCAGGATACATTACCAATATGATGTACTTCGAGGATTTAGGCTTTTCTATTTGCTATCAGATTAATGCCTCAGATCCTCCGAGAAGAGGAATTTTAAGACAACTTCCACAAATGGCCAATATTATTCGCGCTGAAATTGGAAATTGAAAACATCTTTGGTGAGTTTTAGCTTTTACGCTGAAAGTTGACATGCTAAAGATTGCTTGGTCTGAAATTTATGCCCATCCGCTTCCCAAGAACCATAGGTTCCCCATGGAGAAGTATAATCTGTTGCCAGAGCAATTGCTTTATGAGGGAACAGTCAATTCAGATAACTTCTTCGCACCAACTCCGCTGTCGGAGGCCAAAGTCATAAGGACACATGATGATCAGTATTGGCAAAAGCTAAAGAACCAAGACCTCACCAGACAGGAGGAGAGAAGAACAGGTTTCCCGCTTTCAAGCGAATTGGTTTCTCGAGAAATAGTGATTATGAATGGAAGTGTCCAGTGCGCGTTGTATGCCTTGAACGATGGCATCGCCATGAACGTTGCTGGAGGTACCCATCATGCATTTACGGATAGAGGTGAAGGGTTTTGCTTGTTGAATGACATTGCCATCGCCTCGCATCACCTACTAGATAATGGATTGGCAAGCAAAATACTTGTTGTCGATCTGGATGTACATCAGGGCAACGGTACTGCAGAGATATTCGCTAAAGACGATCGTGTTTTTACATTTAGCATGCACGGCCAATCGAATTATCCGATGCACAAGGAGGTTTCGGATTTGGATGTTGGTCTAGTAGATGGAACTGATGATGAAACCTATCTCAAACTTCTGGATCGACATCTAAATGAGGTTTTTGATGACTTTCAACCTGACTTTGTCTGTTTTCAGTCAGGAGTTGACGTCTTAGCAACAGATAAATTAGGTAGGCTTGGAATGACACTTGATGGCTGTAAGAAAAGGGATAGTATGGTTTTAGAGCTTTGTCACAGAAATCAAATTCCTGTGATGGCATGTATGGGTGGAGGATATTCTGAAAAAATAGCGCATATCGTTGAAGCGCATGCCAATACTTACAGGCTGGCTCAGGGGATTTACTTCTGATGTATTGACTACTCAGCAGTGAGCTATGGCACATTCAAAGACACTATCACTTGTCAGCTAGCCTTTCTAGTTTCAATTTATTTAATTTGTGCTGAGCTGGCTGGCAGAAACTGTTCCGACATAGTTAATCTAACCATGTTAACGCTCAACAATTTTTAATTCGACATAACTAATGTACAAGCGCGTTGCGGTAATCACCTTGTTGATGTTTTTTGGCTGTTTTGCCTTAACCGGACAAGAATTGGCTCATATCCGAATCGATGGTATCAACTCTTCTTATGACGAGCATAGTCCGATGTTGAGCCCTGATGGGCAAACACTATATTTCACACGAGCTGGACATCCTGCTAACATAGGAGGAGTGCTCGATCAAGGAGACATTTGGTTGAGTCAGAAGACGTCCAATGGTTGGTCTCAGCCTGTTCATGCTGGCGCAGCAATCAATCATCCCGGATTGAATGGTGTGGTAGGGTTTAGTGCTGATGGGCAACGAATGTATCTACTCAACTTTTTCGATCCAGAAGGAAGAGGAATCAGTAAACTCAAGAACGGAATCTCTGTATCAACTGTCAAAGGTGGTGTTTGGGGAGTTCCGGAAAAGCTAGCCATACAGTTTTTCTCTAATGAGTCATCTCATATTAGTGCTACTATTTCGAAAGACGAAAAGGTTATCATCATGGCGATACAGTCATATGAAACTGAGGGTAATGAAGATTTATACATCTCTTTTAAAGAAGAGAATGGAGAGTGGACACAACCAAAGAATATGGGCAATGTGCTTAACACTTATGCACAAGAATGGGTGCCTTTTCTTTCAGATGACATGAAGTCACTTTATTTCACTTCTAATGGGCATGGTGGTATTGGAGGGCGCGATGTGTTTCTTTCAGAACGCCAAAGTGATGACTCATGGCTAGAGTGGTCAACCCCAAGAAACCTGGGAGAAGGTTTCAATACAGTGGGGGCGGAACAAGGACTTTCTTTCATTAGTGGTGATGAATTGGCCTATTTCTCGTCAACTCAAAACAGCGAGGGCTTTGGAGATGTTTTCGCGTATTCGATGCCAGAAAGCATTCCAGAAGCCGAAGAGGTTGAAGTGATCACACCAGTAGTTCAACCGGAAAATGATAAAGCGGAAGAGGTAGTTGTTGAAGAAGAGGAGAAAAAGGAGGAGGAAAAGCCAAAAGAAGAGGTTAAGGAAGAAGTTGCTGTTGTAGTTCCTGTTGAGGAGCCGAAGAAACAAATATTGATGACTTTTGAGGTTTTGGACAATCGAACCGAAGCCTTGGTTGATGCGGATGTAGTATTGACTTACAATGGCGAAGAAAGAACGATTAAGACTGCTGACATCTCTTCTCCCTCAAAACGCTTCGAGTTAACATTAGAAGAAGGTACAGACTTAAAAGTATCCATTGAATTGGAGGGTTATCTCAAGTATCAGAAGCTTTTTAAGGCTGGAGAAACTTCCGCCAATGAAGCCGCTGGTATCGAGCGCCTATTGCTCACAAGAGAAGAGGTTGGCACAACAGTGGAGATTGAGAATGTCCTTTTTAACAGGGCTAGATCATCTTTTGCAAACCCAGAGGTAGCGACTAGACAAATCGATGAACTTGTTCAATTGATGAAAGATAACCCGGGAATGGCTATCCGTCTAGAAGGTCACACGGACAATCGTGGAGACGAGAAATTATTGCAGGAGTTATCTGAGGAGCGTGTCAAAACGGTACGGGATTATATGCTCTCAAAAGGCATTAATGGTAATCGAATTGAGTTTATTGGCTATGGAGGTACTAAGCCTCTGAGTGACAATAAGAGCCCTGAAGGTATAGAAATCAACCGTAGGGTCGAGTTTGTGATTATCAGATAAGTATGACTGTCTGATGCGAAATAGGCTAATTGGTACTTGCATTCTTATAGTCTTCCTTGTGACCTTCAGCTCATGTTCTGAGCGTAAAAAAGTATCTCAACAAAAGGCAGAGCTATTCTTTGAAATGTTTGCCGATAGATCTGATTGGGAGGGTTTCATTGATCTTTATGCTGATAACCTTCTATTTGAAGATGTAGTCTACGGACTAAAATATAATAAGGATCAATTCATTGATTTTTATAATTGGCCAGACACATCTTTCAGAAAACACCCAGAATTCCCAAAATCGCTTGTGCTAGAAGACTTGGCCCTGACCGACAGCTCGGCAGTGGGTAAGGGGTATTTTACACCGTTCTATTTCGGTGGTCAGCCTATGGCCATAGATCACAAATGGCGATTCACTATCTGGTTATACTTCGATGGTCAAGGAAAAATCAAAAGGCATATAGACTTTATTGATTATCCTGCCGAATTCATGAAATCAGCTGCAGAAGGTCGAATAGGTGGCAGTTGATCAATCGGAGAAAGCCTCAACCATCGCTTCTAAAACTCTTGTTGGCCTATTTTTTTCTCTATCTAGCATACACCACGAGGTGCTTGATTGTACAATTAGATCACCTGATGCTTGATTACTAATCCTCACTAACCGATTGGATTTGACGCCATCAAACTCATGTACATGTGTTTGTATCAATAGGGTGTCATTCAGAAAGGCAGGTTTCTTGTATTCAATGAAATGACTCAAGGCCACCCATGCATACTTGTCCACCCACTGCTGCTCAGCACAGACCTCCCAATGCTGTTTAGCTACGTCCTGTATCCATTGTAAATACTGAACATTGTTGACATGGTTGAGTTCGTCTAAGTGACCCTGATTGACGACTAATGTTTTACTGAAGATATTGGGTTTTTCCATGAGCATCAGTAAAGAATTGTTCTCTCTTCTTTCTTTACTACTACGCCATTGGAATAGGTGGTTTTCTTGATCCAGTTGCTCATTTCGTCATATTCGTAAAAAGTGGTATACCGATCTACATAGGTGCCTCTTAATGTTCGGCTCTCGTACTCGACTAAGTCCCCATATAGATACAATTCCTTGAATCGCGACCTGAAATTCACGGTGTCTCCATGTTGAAAGAAGCCTCTAACCATTACTCTTAGAGAGTCTTTTTTTACTTCCAGATGTCTTTCTTTAGGTATACCATTTAAACTGAAAAAGGTAGTTTGCTTCACAAGTGAATCGGGGAAGTAGGCATAGTCGGTACGTGACTCTAAGTGGTTGGCTCGGTAGTCGTGTCTAGAAATTTTCCGCTCAAGACCATCATAAACATATTCAATGTGAAGTGAATCCGAAGGCTTGTCAACACTGTTGTATGTGTCGTAGAATTGATCTGCAATGAGGTCATTATGTTCGTTGTAGTGGTACTTCCAGAAGCGATTGAGCTTGTCCTTACCGCGATATTCCTCTTTCGCTATTACCTGTAGGAGTGAGTTGTATTTGACAACGGACTTAGAGTGTACACGATCACCAAGTCTGTAGATAGTCTCTGTTGCTTCAAAAGAATCATCGTTATACTCGTAAGTGATCTTTGGCATATTCTCCTGAAAGCCAAATCGTTTTTGCTCAATTATACGACCATGGTTATCAAAGAAGTGAGACTTTAGCACCTCATTGCTCGACCGAAATTGAACCTCCTTAAGTTGTCCATTTTCTAGAAGGTAATACGGAATAATAGGGGACTTGATCAGACGGGCTGAGTCTTTATTGTACTCATAAATTTTGATAAAGTACTCCTTAGGACTTTTTCTTAGGTTTTCGTCAATGCGTACCGATTCTATTAGCTCTGAATCAAAGCTTGGCAGCAACTGCTGGCCATAGAGTGTTGTACTGGTGAGTAAAAGGAATGCAACTATGCAGCGCATACCTTAAAGATAACCAAAAAGAGAATTCTTCAAGTTTGGCAGTGTGGAATTTAATAACCATCGGCCGTGTCATCACCACGAGGGTCGGCACCAGCTTCTAGTTTGCCATTAGGAAGCACCAAAATAGCATCGACTCTACCAATGGTTCCTCTGGCTCTCAGTTCATGACCTTTAGACTTCAAATTGGCGATGAGCAGACTGTCGAATGCCTCGCGTTCTGTCTGGATTACATCTGGCAGCCATTGGTGGTGAAATCTCGGAGCTGAAACAGACTCCTGCATGGTCATATCAAAGTCGATGACATTGATAATGGTTTGAAAGACGGACGTTATGATTGTCGACCCGCCAGGAGTTCCAACCACCATAAATAGCTTCCCATCCTTAGAAACAATTGAAGGCGTCATCGAGCTCAGCATGCGCTTTCCTGGTTCGATGGCATTGGCTTCTCCTCCAACTAAACCATACATATTGGGAGTACCCGGTTTAGAACTGAAGTCGTCCATTTCATTGTTTAACAGAAAGCCTGCACCGCCAACGAATACCTTACTACCCATTCCACCATTCAAGGTCGTAGTTACTGATACTGCATTGCCCCAAGGGTCAACAACGGATAAGTGAGTGGTCTCTTCGCTTTCTTTAGGTGCGGGCGTGCCGGCATTAATCTCCGCACTTGGTGTAGCTCTGTTTGGATCGAATGACGTCATTCTTCCTCCAGTATAGTTTTTGTCTATAAGCCCATCTCGAGGTACGTCATAGAAATCAGGATCTCCTAGGTGCGCAGCTCTGTCTGCATAAGCCCTTCTTTCTGCCTCGGTGATAAGGTGTATGGCGTCAGCGCTATGAAAGCCCATCTTCTTAAGGTTAAAAGGCTCCACCGCATGAAATAACTGGGCGATTGCAATGCCACCACTGGAGGGTGGAGGCATTGAAATGAACTCATAACCTCTGTAGTTTCCTGTGATCGGAGTACGCCATTCGGCAGTATATTCTTCCAAGTCTTTAAGTGAGATTAGGCCATTGCCTCTTTCCATCTCCGCGACAATCAGTCTGGCGGTCTCTCCTTTGTAAAAGCCATCCCTGCCATTATCCCGAATTCTTTCGAGGGTTTTAGCTAAATCAGGTATGCTGACGATATCACCTTCTTTCCATTCAGATCCCTCTTCAGCTAAGAAAAAATCAGGCTGTACTGTATTATACTGTATGAAGACCTTTCTATTGCCATTAAGTCCTCTAGCTTCTCTTGCCGTTAACGCCCAGCCATTGGCTGCTAGATCTATAGCAGGCTGTACCAAGCTTGCCCAATCAAGCTTGCCATATTTTTCATGAGCAGCCTCAAGGCCTGCTACTGTTCCGGGAACTCCCGCTGCCAAATGACCACGAACGCTGGCCATTGGGATGACATCGCCATTGGCATCTAGGTACATGTCACGACCTCCTGATAAAGGGGCCTTTTCGCGATAATCTAGTGTGGCAATTTCTCCATCAGCCATTCTGCTGACCATAAAACCACCACCACCGATATTACCAGCGCCTGGATATACAACAGCCAGAGCAAACTGAGTGGCAATGGCTGCATCGACAGCATTTCCTCCTTTCTGCATGATCTCTCTGCCGACTTTTGATGCCAGAGGATGGGCGGAGACCACCATGGCCTTGTCAGCAATTTTACCTCGATTTTCGTTTGACTCTTTTTGTGGAGTCTGACATGCAAAGAGGGCTGTTATCAGTAGAAAGGAGAGAAGTCTTTTCATAATGTCTTAAGGCTTGATGTCTATTTTTTACCTATGGTATTTTGGAAGAGCTTATAAATTCTCTTGTACTCGTCCGTCCAACTAGAGGGTGTTTGGAATCCGTGACTTTCAACTGGATAAAGTGCCATTTCCCAATCGTCCTTGCCGAGTTCGATGAGCTTCTGTGCTAAGCGGACTACATCTTGGAAGTGCACATTAGTGTCTACCATACCATGGGCAATCAACAAATCTCCTTCTAGGCCATCAGCAAAATAAATCGGTGAGCTTCTTTTGTAAGCGATCGGATCTTCTACAGGAGTATTCAAAATATTAGAAGTATAACCATGGTTGTAATGTGCCCAATCGGTGACCGATCTCAAGGCGGCTCCAGCGCTAATTACATCTGGGTGCTGGAACATTGCAAATAGGGTGATAAATCCACCATAAGATCCACCATACATACCTATTCTATCTGACTCAATGCCATGCTCTTCTCTTAGGTATTTTGCCCCGTCAATTTGATCTGAAAGGTCTTTACCTCCCATGTGGCGATAAATTCCTGTTCTCCAATCACGGCCATAGCCTGAACTTGCACGATAGTCAATATCCAAAACGGTATAGCCTTGTGCCCTGAGCATGTTGTTAAACATGTACTCTCTCTGGTAAGTACTCCACCAGTAGTGAACGTTTTGGAGATAGCCTGCTCCATGTACAAAGATGACTCCTGCACCATTCGGATTTTCTGGCTTATACAACCTTGCATGTACTGTTGCACCGTCTTCGGCAGTGAAAGTGACAATCTCTGGTTGGTACCAATCATACTGCTTAAAACCGTCTTGTAAGCTTTCTGTCAGTTGTGTTCTTTTAGCTCCTGGCTTATTCGCTTGAACAAATAGTTCATTCGGTCTGTCGATATAGGAGTGAAGCACTGCTAGTGTCTTCTCATCAGGAGAAAGTGTAACTTGGTTATTACCATCCTCAGTAGTTATCTGAGTGACTTTACCTCCCTTGACAGGCATACTGTAGAAGTGTCGTATACCAGGGTGTTTCATGTTGGCTGTGAAGTACCACTTAGAACCATCTTTAGATAATGAAGGACCATATACCTCAAAGTTGCCGGATGTCAACTGAGTCTGTACCCCATTTGAAAAATCATGAAGGTATAAGTGCGAATAGCCTGACTTTTCTGACTGGAAGTAGATTGTTTTATTGTCAGGAAGAAATCCAAAAGTACCAGAACCAAATTCGCTTCCAATTCCAGGGCCAGCAATCCAAGCTTCATCTCTTTGTCTGTCTACCTCAATTAGGTCACCAGAATCAGGTAATAAGCGCATGATCCAGCGATCTTTGTTATCATGAGAAGCAAAGTGCACTACAGTGTACTGACCATCTTTGGACCAAAGAATGGTATTGGCAGAAACCAATCTTGGCTTAGCTTCTACTTCACGATCAGGATAATCCTTTACATAGTCAGGTAGATCAGAAATGCCCGGAAGTTTCTCTGTATCAAGCATGTAATGCTCATCATCTGCGATGTTGTAAATACCTATTTTGCTATGTCCTTGCTCTCCACCAACCTTGGTTCTGGCCCGAATGTCTGTGGTGTAACCTGACTGAGTTACATAGTTAGGAACGATTGTGTTTTTAGCGCCTTTTTCGGGAGCGTAGTAAACGCTAAAGCTCACGTATTTGCCATCTGGCGAAAGTCTGAGGTTTCTAACATTCGGAAGTTTTACAGATCCACGTCTACTGTTAGCACTTTGCTGCTGATTAGAAAAGTTACGGAAGCGATTTTGGTTGCGAGGGCGATTTCTCTGGTCTTTAAGGATGCTTGACGTCTCTAATTGATCCTTTCTTAGCCAGCTGTCTTGTTCTCTATTGCCTGAGTTCTGATTAGAATTTCTTCTGGCCGTTTGACCATCGTTTGATTCGATATTGAAGTTAGTAAGCTGACTGATCAAGCCTGTCTTTGTATTCACTGAAAACAAATTGTTTTCTGATACAAAAGTGATGACATCATTTGTATGAAATCGAGCATTGCTTTCTCGAGCATTGGTGGACGTGATTTGGGTTTCGGCTTTAGACTTAATATCCATTGTGTACACATCACCACCTTTTACAAAGACAATTTTGCTTTCATTGTCATTGAAGACATAAGATGAAGGCCATCCCTCATTTCTGTCATCTGCTTTTTCTGGTGTACCTCCATTCTTACCTATTTTGTAAGTAGTGGCATTCCCCGAATCTTCAGGGTTCCAGTTGAAGAAAATAGTCTTACTGTCCTTTGACCAGCTCACACGAGATGGGGGAGTTCCTACAAACTTTGATTGGGATTGCATGATCTCCTCGACTGTCAAATCAGTGAGAGGTTTAGTCTGGGCAAATGAAGAAGTGACCCAAAGAACTATCGATAGAGATAAGAGAATCTTACGCATAACTTTTTTGAATGATTTTTCCCAAACATAAATAAAAACCAGAGTAAAGTAATGTCAAATATTATGGATGGTCGGCTGGACCTTTTCTCTCTATTTGGGAGGTAAGGTTTTCATTTTGGGACAAATCTTCACCATAAAATTACTCTGCATACCGAGTAAAATAGCTTAAGAATGTCTAAAGGCATATACCAGAGCTTCAGTGGTTTTTGGTACACTTTCGGCATTTGTCACGCTAAACATCAGCATATGAAAAGGCAACTATTGATAGTAGATGACGAACGGAGTTCGAGAAGACTTTTAGAATTTCTTCTGGTGCCCTACTATAATGTGGTATGTATGAGTAACGGAAGCGATGCCTTGAAGTGGTTGAGTGAGGGGAATAGTGTTGATGTGATTATAACAGATTATGAAATGCCTATGATGAATGGAGTAGAGTTTGTTACTGCCGTAAGAAAAAGCACTATACTCTCTCATATGGAGGTGATTGTACTCTCAAGTGCAAGGTCAAATGAGCTTAACATCCAGTTCGATGATTTGGAGGTAGGGGCATTTCTAAGTAAACCGGTTGACCCTAAGTCTCTCTTTTGGCGTGTGGAAGAGAGCTTGGGAAAACTGGTGACTCATTAGGCGTCTTCCATTTCTTTTATGTAACGATAGATACTCGATTTTCCAATATCCAGTTTATCCGCAACTAATAATACATTGTTGTCATACTTATCCAAGAAGTGCTTTATGATTTTGAAAGTATAATCACGCAGGGTCATTTCTTCAAACAAGAACTGACCTTCTTTTTGTAAAGTATTGAAGGTAATATCTACTTCTTCAATCACATTATCATCGCACATTACTGCTGCCAATTCAATGATTGACTTTAGCTCTCTAACATTTCCCGGAAAAGGATAATTCATCAATTTCGACTGGGCTTCCTTACTCAATTTTACCTTACCCATCTTGTTTTCCTTGATGAAGGCATTTAGGAAGTGTTCGGCAATTAATAAAATATCTTTTCCTCTTTCACGAAGAGGAGGTAGTTCGATCGGAATCCCTAAGAGACGATAGTAAAGGTCTTCACGGAAATTACCTGCCTGGACCTCTTCAGCCAAGTTTCTATGTGTAGCTACTATTACCCTTGTTTCAAACTTGACTACTTCATTGCCCCCAATTCTGGTAATCTCTCGTTCTTGTAAAGCCCTGAGTAATTTTGCTTGTAGACTAATGTCCATTTCACCAATTTCGTCCAAGAAGATAGTACCTGTGTGTGCCTCTTCGAACTTTCCTTTTCTTCTTGCCAGGGCACCCGTAAAGGCGCCTTTCTCATGCCCGAAAAGTTCACTTTCTATGAGGTTTTCAGGAATACTAGCAATGTTGACAGCTACAAAAGGTTTATCCTTTCTGTCTGAGTTATAGTGAATGGCCTTAGCAACCACTTCTTTTCCGGTTCCCGTTTCTCCAGTAATGGAAACAGTAATATTTGTTTTGACTGCTTTGGTCAGCAGCTTGAAGATTTTTTGAATCGCTGGACTTTCACCGATAATGCTATTGTCAAATTCATATTTCTGTCCAACTTCCTCACGAAGATGAATGACCTCCTTGGTCAGTGCATCCTGTTTTTTTGCATTATTGATAGCATTCAACAATCGCTGGCGCGTCTCATTGTCTTTGGTAATATAATCGTAAGCTCCGTGCTTGAGGAGTTCAACAGCGGTATTGATACTTTCTTGAGATGAGACTACAATGACGGGGATCTCAGGGTTATATGCCTTGATTGCTTTGAGTACTTCTTCGCCTGTAGTGTCTGGCAAAGAATAGTCTAGGGTAATGAGTGCTGGATTTTCATGTAGATGGTCAAGACAATCCTTTCCATTGTCAAAGGTTCTTACTACGTGATCAGGGTTGAGTTCTGCCACATACTGAACAAGTTTCATATATACTGGGTCGTCTTCGACCACAAAAATCTTTACCGGCTCGGGTATATATTCCATCTATAATATTTGGTTGGGCACTAGGGGTGAAGATATCAATTATTAGAAGTTTAAAAAAGCAGATGTATCGAAGGACTAATCACTTTTTACTAATTTGATTCCAATCGTTTGATATGTCCATTAACAGATTAACAGTAAAGCAAACAAGAGCCTTCACCAAAGTCAGAAAAGGAGAAAGCAAAATCGGTGAGTTCATTCACACCTTGAACACGAATAAACTATCTGAATTGAAGAGTTTCAAAGAAAAAGGAGCTCAATTTTGTCTAATAGGAATTCCAGAGTGCATTGGTGTTTTGGGAAACTATGGCAATCCAGGTACGGAGCGCGCATGGGATTCTTTTTTATCTGCCTTTCTAAACGTTCAAAGCAACCGCTTCCTCTCAGGAAGTGAGTTTTTGGTGGCGGGTGTGGTCGATGTTGAGGATTTGCAAAGACAGGCGCTAGAAACAGAGTGCAATTCAGACTATTTCGCCCAAAAGATGCATGTGCTTTGTGAAAGCCTCGATGCGCTTGTAGCACCGATTATTGAAAGCGTTGTGCAGTCCGGCCTGATTCCCATCGTTATTGGTGGAGGGCATAACAATGCTTATCCAATCTTGCAGGGAGTTTCACTGGGCCTGAATAGAAGGCGAGGAGTCCATTGTATTAATCTTGATGCGCATGCTGACTATAGAGCTTTGGAGGGAAGGCATAGCGGTAATGGCTTTTCATATGCGAAGAGTGGAGGCTTTCTGGATAAGTATCTTGCCTTTGGTCTCCATCAATCCTATAATGGAGAGCAGATGCTCAAAATGATGGATACGACTAAGAACGTACGATATCATTTTTTAGAAGATGTTGAATATTTGGACAAGGATCTGTCAAAGGCACTAGAGTTCGTTTTTGATGAACATGTGCCTTGTGGCATTGAGCTGGATATGGATGCCATTCGTATGATGCCGAGCAGTGCAATATCACCTACAGGGTTTTCGGTCGAACAAGCCCGACAGTTTATTAGAAAGTCTGCAAAGGCCTTAAAAGTGGCTTATCTACACTTGCCAGAAGCTGCACCTGATTCAGAATTAGATTCAAGATTGGTTGGCAAGTCGCTGGCTTATTTGGTTACCGATTTTGCCAAGGCAATCCATAAAAAAAGCCCAAAGTAGAACTTTGGGCTAATTCTTTAGAGCGGACTCGATTAGTCTTCAATAATCACAATTTTTTCGATTTTGTCTCCTTGACGGATATCATCGATCACATCTAGGCCATCAGTTACTTTACCGAAGCATGTGTGATTTCTGTCGAGATGTGCAGTGTTGGTTCTGCTGTGGCAGATGAAGAATTGAGATCCTCCAGTATTTCTACCAGCATGTGCCATGGATAACACGCCTCTGTCGTGATATTGGTTATCACCATCTAGTTCACAATCGATAGAGTAACCAGGTCCACCATTACCTATGCCGTTAGGGCATCCACCTTGGATTACAAAATCAGGAAGTACTCTATGGAAATTGAGTCCATCGTAATATCCTTTCTTCGATAGATCAACAAAGTTTTTTACTGTATTAGGAGCGTCTTTTTCATAAAACTCCACTTTCATCAAACCTTTTTCAGTATGGATTTCTGCTGTCATTTTAATTTCGTTATTTGACGCAAAAGTAACCTTTTCAATAGAATGTTCAGACTATCTCGACAACAGAAAATTAAGTTGATGAACTTTTACCCGCCATACGTAGGGGCTGGGATTCGTGTGAAGCACATAAGCCCTGATTTTCTACGCGCTGAGATAGAAATGAAATTGCGGTGGTGGAACAAAAACCTTGTAGGGACACATTTTGGAGGGTCCCTTATGTCCATGTCCGATCCCTTCTTTATGCTGCTCTTGGTTCAAAAACTTGGACGTAACTACATAGTCTGGGATAAAGCTTCAAGTATTAAGTTTAGGAAGCCAGCGACTGGAAAAGTTACTTGTGTATTTCAAATCACCGAAGAGTTCGTAGATCAGGTGAAAGCAGATGTGGAAATTTTAGGCAAGAAGGACTATGTTTTGCCTTTGACTATCACTAACGAAGCAGGGGAAACTGTTTGTGAACTTGAGAAAACGATTTATGTTAGGAAGAAATAGTGCAGCTACTTAAAGTGATACAAGAATATAAACTCACCAGTAAATGCTGGCTTTGGGTTATCCTTGATTTCAAGTTTCACATTCAACTGACATTTGGTAATACCACGAAGGTCAGCCAGTGCACTCAACTTCACCTTAAGCCTTACTTCATTATCAACTAATACCGGTTGGTTGAACTTGAGTTTCTCAATACCGTAGTTGATCATCATTTTGATATTATTGATCTCTGCAATCTGTTCCCATAAGTAGGGAAGGAGGGAAACTGTGAGATAGCCGTGAGCGATTGTACTGCCAAAACCACCTTCCTTGGTAGCTCTTTCAGTATCTAAATGAATCCACTGGTGATCAATTGTAGCATCTGCAAAGGCATTTATGCGTTCTTGATCAATCTTCAAAAATTCTGAGACACCAAGTTCTTTCCCGATGTACTGTTCGAATTCTGCATGACTTCCAATTACTACTTTTGCCATTCGTCTTTATTAATAGTAGTCAAAGTTAAATCTAAAAATCTAAAGTCAATTGATGACCTTCTTTTAAAAGTTGTACTATTTCCCTTTTCTCGAAATTTGAACAAGTTATTCCCAGCAACCTAACACCAGAAGGAAATTCTTCCCAATTGATTTGTTCTAAAAGGTCAAACGACAACGAAACAAGTTGATCTAGTGTACGGATTTCTTCCGTAAGTGATTGGCTTCTCGTGATTTGAGAAAAATCCTTGAATTTCACTTTCAATGTCAGTGTTTTGCCAAAGGTATTTGCCTTTTCGAGTCGCTTCATCACAGTAACCGCTATCGGCTCAAGTGCCAGTTTCATATCGACCAGTTCTATCAGGTCATAATCGAAAGTATTTTCAGCACCCAGAGACTTTCTTATTCTGTTAGGGTTGACGGGGCGGTCATCATTCCCTCGTACAATTTCATAGTAGAAGCCCCCTGACTTACCAAAATTTGTAATGAGATCATCTTTTGACCAAGCTTTTAAATCCATGCCATTATTAATACCGAGGCTTCGCATCTTTTTGGCCGTTACTTTACCAACACCAAAGAATTTTTCGATAGCCAGTTGTTCTAGAAATGTTTCGGTCTTTTCGGGTCCAACCAGAGTAATGCCATCAGGTTTATTATAGTCGCTAGCAATTTTGGCAATAAACTTATTGGTAGAGATACCGGCAGAGGCCGTAAGGCCAGTTTTTGCTTTGATGTCTGCTCGTATCGCCTTTGCAATCATTGTAGCAGACGAAATCCCCTTCTTGTTTTGAGTAACATCTAGGTAGGCCTCATCAAGAGAGAGAGGCTCTATCAGGTCGGTGTAAGTGTGAAATACTTCATGAATCTGATTAGAGACTTCCTTGTACCGTTCGAACCTTGGCTTAACAAAGACTATTTGTGGGCACTTCTGATAAGCTGTTACTGAGGGCATGGCCGATCTAACACCAAACTTTCGGGCCTCATAGCTGGCTGCCGCAACAACGCCTCTCTCTTTACTGCCACCAACAGCTACAGGTTTTCCCTTAAGCGCTGGATTGTCATGCTGTTCCACTGATGCGTAAAAGGCATCCATATCAATGTGAATTATTTTGCGATGACTTTCCAATGGTTTTTAGACTTTGATACCGAATTTAGCAGTGAATTACAGAAATTTGTTTTTCGAAGGTATGAAACGTAAGAAGAAGATTTTTGTGGCAATTGCCATCCTGTTTTTTATAGCAACAATTATTGTTGGGTATGATATTTCTACCAAAACCTCGTTCCCGGGCTCTAAAAAGTACCTTAAAGAATCTATCGCTCCTTCCGAAAAAGAAGTGAAAGATTCCATTAAAAGTGAAACAAAGTAGTTGTAGAACTGCTTTAACAAAATAAAAGCAACAGTGAGCAAACCAGGTAAGAAAGTAGATGTGGATCAGGTTGACATGGAAAAGATGGCGGAAATGACAACGCCAAACCCTGGGACTATCGAGTTTCCACATACTGTTGGTGCAGCCATGATTAAGCCTGAAGATAAGGGCAAAATCAAGGGGCGATCACTCTCCGCCATGTATGAGCAGACTGATATGGACATGAAACAGATCTATGATCAGATGCAGCTGCTTGCTCAACAAGCCAAAACGATCAAAGATAGAGTAGATGTTTCGGAGAGAATTTATCAAGCTCAAATGTCATTTCAGCCACTGATTGGGAAGGTATATCATTTATATATGAAAAAGGACCATAAAGATACGCTGTCCCTGATTGGACCGAAGGAGTGGGGAAGGTCTAAGCCTTTTGAGAAGTACATAGCCACCGTAAAATTACTAGCCGATCACACTTGGGATATTTTAGAAAAGGGAGAAGAAGAAATCTAGAAGGGGATAAAAAAAATGTCCTGTCTGCGATAATTATCACGAACAGGACTGGAAAAGTTTTGATTAAAAAGTAGAGTGTTGTTAAATAACAATTCTAATGTAATGAAATAATTTCACTCTTCTCAAGATACCTAAGTTAAGAAAATAGCCCATTTACCTCTAGATCAACCTTTTCTAAGATGGAGGCCTCGTCTTCTACATTTTTGACAAAGTCCATGTCATTAACATCAATAACTAAGAGTTTTCCGAGATTGTAATTTCCAATCCAGTCTTCATAGTGCTGATTGAGGTTTTTCAAATACTCAATTCTGATTAGCTCTTCATAATCGCGACCACGTTTTTGGATATTGGCTACCAACCTTGAAATATCGGCTTTGAGATAGATTAACAAATCGGGAGGTTGTACATGTTTGATCATTGACTTGAAGAGTTCCAAGTAGTTCTGATAGTCCCTTTCTACGATATGGCCAGACTTGTACAAATTGGCAGCAAATATGTAGCAGTCTTCATAGATCGTTCTGTCCTGAATTGTACCACCCTTTGATTCCCTAATTCGAGCTACTTGATTGAATCGACTGTTGAGAAAATAGACTTGCAAATGGAAGGACCATCTAGACATGTCTTCATAGAAATCCTTTAGATAAGGGTTGTCTTCTACTGATTCAAGCTGCACATCCCAATTGTACTGCTTACCTAATTTTTTGGCCAATGTGGTTTTCCCTGACCCAATGTTCCCTGCTATCGCTACGTGCATTACTTGCTCTAAATAAGGTTTGCAAGTTATAGGATTTAGCCGCTTTTGAGAACGGAAGGCATAAAAAAAGCCTGACAGACAGACCTTTTTTATTAACACCCAATAAATATGATTTGATAAGAATCGATACTAATGTATCATCCTTATTTATCCTAATCGTAACGTAAAGATTAACAAAGTGTTATGATGCTAGAAGTTGGCCCGTAGAGACAAGACAGCATTGAATCCGGGTGCACTGATTCCTGATGAATAGGGTCTGTAGTGCGTATCTAATAGATTCTCCAAATTCAAATTGATACTAAGCCGATCATTGAGTCGGTATGAATTGTTGATACTGATAATGGCCCAGGGCAGTGCACCATCAGCGGTATACAACTGTGGCTTGTTCTGCTCTGAAGGAGCAAGGTCTTCAAAGTCAATACCACCGCTGTATCTGACAATAAAACTGGAAGTGATTTTTTCCTGTTTTAAATTAATACTCGTTTCCCCGAAGAGGGGAGTGACATGGCGTAAAGGTAAGTTTTCAATCGTATCTTCTCCCTCAGTATAAGTCACACTACTTTTAAGGGTGATGTTCGGGTAAATCTCAGCAGATAGGTTGAATGAAAGGCCCCAAATGAAGGCTTTTCCAACGTTGACCTCTGCAAATACATTACTTAGTGTGCCATCATAAATGATTTGAGGTTGACCATTAAATGTAAAAGGTCTTCTAACCAATGCATTTTGGAGAAAGGAAAAGTAGTTGACAACCTCAACTTTGAATTTGTTACCAACCTGACGACTAATACCATATTCAATATTATAGCTAGTTTCAGGCTTCAAGTCAGGATTTGGTACAATTACAGTTCCCGGTTCTGAATCAAATACCTTTCCGGCATCATCAACATTTGGGGCTCTAAAACCACTTGAAAGTATGGTGTTAAATTTCCACCCGGGTTTAGGTAGATACACAAGCCCAATGTTTCCAGCGAACCCTCCGTTATCAATAGAGATCTCATCAAAAGGGAAGTCAAAGAAGGTCTTGTCCTGAAATTTAGAATTCAACCTAACATAGCTGTAACGTATGCCGGTATTAAGAATTAGTTGATCACTAAGGTGATTTTTGGTACTGATATAGGCTGCCAAAGAATTGTATGTACTACCTCCATCCGGGTAACGTGTGCTGGTTGGGTTTTGCTCGTTTGTATCTAAGTCAGTGGTAAAGGCGGAAGATTCTACATCATTATTCACAGCTTCTAGTCCATAGTAAAGCTCGCCATTAAGACCAAAAACCTTTTCGAAATCAAGATTAAAGGAAAACACCTTCACTTCTTCCGTTCTACTACTTAGAATATCGCTTGTATATGTTCGGTCATGCCTACTTTCTTCAATGGATTGAAAAGCAGTGGTCATTTTCATTTGGTCAAAGAACTGATTAGGGTAGAAAAATCGCATCTGCAGGGAATGCATCTGCCAATCTTGAGGCCCATAATACCATTCTGCATTTCTTAATGTATTATTCTCCCTGAGGGTCAATCTATCATATCTTGGTACGTCTGATGAGTTTGAATAATGGAAGGCGTACGTAAAGTCAGAGAAAGAGCCCAATCGCCATCTGAATTTTTGTAACAGGTTATACTGATCGTAACCAGATCCTACCTGTCGGTTCACATCATCGTTCTGAACGATTACATCTTCACCGTTTACCCTTTCGACATACTCGAAACGTTTACCAAAGTCGGGAAAATCATCCGTGCGGTTCGCGCCAGCTCTTAGGTCTCCGAAATCGCTATATGTGAAGCTGGTAAATGATGCGAATTTTGGCTGGTTGATCTCGAATTGGATATTACCTGTGCTCGCATTGGCTGCGGAAGCATATCTTGCAAAGGCAGAGCCTCTAAAGCCCAAACCGTCATTAGAAAAACTTGGTGTCTTGGTGTGAAAGTCCATCACGCCACCGAGTGCATCGCTTCCATAGATCACTGAACTAGGGCCGAATACTACTTCAGCACCTTGTAAGTTATTCGGGTCGAGTGTGGTTACGTTTTGCAGGTTGCCACTTCGATAAATGGCATTATTCATCCGCACACCATCAACCACAATTAAAACTGAGTTAGCGGAAAAACCCCTAATGATTGGGCTACCGCCTCCTAATTGACTTTTTTGTACAAAGACTTGTCCATTCATGCTGAGAATATCCGCTGCAGTTGCTGGTTCAGCCAAAGCGATTTCTTCAGCTTCAAACTCAGCGATGCGTTGTGGTATTTCCACTTTGTTCTGTTCCCACTTATTGGCAGAGACTACCACATCTTCCATTTGGAAATATTCCTCAGTTAAGCTGACTGTATAATTGAGTTTGGCTAGGTCCGAATACTTAATTTCACGAGGCCTAAATGAAGGGTGTCTGATGACTAGGGTCCCTGTTTGCGTAAAGCCTTTCAGGTCGGCAATACCAAAAGCATCGGTGATTGCTCCTCTATCTGTTTCTTTTTCTTGAATTGTTGCTTGACTGATTGGCGCATTATTAACCTGATTAACCACTTTAACGGTTTGGCTTGAAAGGGACAGGTTAATGACAAAGAACGTAACCCAAACAAAACATTTCCTCCAACTCACTGCGCTCCTTGTTTTCAATAGAATTTTAATCAATTAACTTTCTCGTCAAGTTTCAGTTTTAAAGATAGTCCCAAATATACCCCATTAAACATGCCCATAGTTGCTTCTAATTATAAGGGACCACCATTTTTTTATTTGAATGGACATTTCGAGACTATCATTCCGAGTATGACTCGAAAAATCAAGGGTATTGAGTATTCGCGAGAGCAAATAGAAACTCCCGATGATGACTTTTTGAACCTCGACTGGCTGAAAAATGGTCATAATCGCTTACTCATTATTTCACATGGGTTGGAAGGCGGTTCAGATCGGCATTATGCCATGGGTATGGCTAAATTATTCTCCTCTAATGGCTGGGATGTCCTTGCCTGGAATAACCGAAGCTGCAATGGCGAGATGAATAGGCAAAAGATATTATACCATCACGCAGCTAGTTATGACGTAAGAACTGTCGTTGATCATGCACTTGCTACAGAACAATACGCTGAGCTGGCTATGGTTGGAATGAGCATGGGAGGAGGGCAGACCATTAGGTACCTTGGAGAGGAGTCAGAATTTGGACTCCCTGATCAGCTTAAAAAAGCGGTGGTTATATCGGTTCCATGTTCTCTGCCTGAAAGTGTGGATACTCTTGGCTGGAGAAGTAATGCCGTTTACGAAAAAAGATTTCTGGGAAAATTGAAGGACAAGTTGAAACGGAAAGCTGAGCAGTATCCTGAGATTGATGTTTCAGAATTGGTTAACATCAAGAAACTTGAGGTGTTCGATGAGATGTTCTCTGCACCACTACATGGTTTCGAAAGTAGAAAGGCTTTCTATGAACACTGTAACCCTTTGCCTTTTATTTCCAAAATATCCAGAGACTTGTTGATTCTCAATGCATTAAACGATCCTTTGCTAATTGGAGATTGCTTTCCATATCACTTGGCAGAAGGGAGTCCGAATATTTACCTAGAAACCCCTAAAAGAGGAGGACATGTGGGTTTCGTTGAATCGGGGAGTGACTTTACTTATTCAGAGCTGAGAACATTGGAGTTTTTGACAAATTGATAAGTGCTTAAAGTCTTAGGAAACTAGAATCTCGCCTTAAGTAAAACCGGTAGGTGATCGGAAACCCAAAGCCCATTTTGTCTCCTGTCGTCAATATGAGATAGACTGACTGCATTTATGTTTCTAAAGAAAATATAGTCAATTCGATTTTCCAGTTTGGCACTAATATCGAAGCCACTGAAAGTACCAATTGGGCCATAGAATTCATTTTGAGAGTCGGAGTAGCCATCTTTCATATACCTTGTAATATTTAGAATAGGTTGGCTATTAGGTGTTGCGTTAAAGTCTCCAGAAAGAATAATTGGTGCTGTCGAACCAGCAATCTCTTTAATTTTTTGTACGATTAGTGAAGCAGAGTTGGCCCGAGCCACTTTGCCTATATGATCAAAGTGCGTATTGAAAAACCAAAATACTTCTTTGGTAGCCTTCACTTCAAATTGTCCATAAGTACATATTCGGGGTAGGGCAGCATCCCAGTCCTTACTCACTTTGTCAGGAGTTTTAGAAAGCCAGAATGTTCCTTCCTTTAGTAAAGTAACTTTTTCGGTGTCATAGAAAACAGCACTAAGTTCTCCTTTGGTCTTACCGTCATCTCTGCCCACACCGAGATAATCATATCTAGTCGTTTTGTCCTTTATAAACTGCACCTGACTTATTAAGCCTTCTTGAATTCCGAAAACAAGTGGGTCATAGTGGTTAATCAGTGCTACTACTGCGTCTTTCCTATCATCCCATTTATTCATGCCATCATTCGGATTGTTATATCGAATATTATAGGATAGAAAGGAATGTGTCTGCGCTATTGTAGGCAGACTAATTGAAATAGCGAGTACTATGGAAGACAATAGCAAGAATTTCTTCATACCCGAATATATGGAATTTGGAAAATTAGCTACTGAAAACTTAGAACCGCTTGATCACCAAATCACTCACCGTATCACCGATGGATAAAGATGATGTGGCTGCAGGAGACGGTGCGTTACATACATTGATGGCATGTTTGGCTTCAATTATGGAGAAGTCATCCAAGAGGCCTCCGTTACGGTCGCAAGCTTGAGCGCGAACTCCGGCACCACCATCCACTAAATCAGATTCCTGGATTTCTGGTATAAGCTTCTGTAAGGCCTTGGTGAATGCTGCTTTTGAAAAAGAACGATAAAGCTCTCCAAAACCTGTTCTCCAATATTTCTTTGCCACTTTTTGAAAGCCGGGCCACATCAAAGATTCCATTAATTCGCCCAAATGGATTTGTGACTTTTTATATCCTTCTCGTCTAAAGGCCAACACGGCATTTGGTCCTGCTTCAATACCGCCTTTCATCATTCGTGTAAAATGGACACCGAGGAAAGGGAAATTTGGATCTGGTACAGGGTAGATCAGGTGCTTAACCAGATACTCTTTTTCTGGTATCAGCTTGAAGTATTCTCCTCTAAAGGGAATGATCTTCAGGTCTACGTCTTCCGAAGTCTTTCGCGCTAGCCGATCAGAATACAATCCACCACAATTGACTACGAGTTGAGTATCCAACGTTTGTTTGTTGGTCACAACCGTTGATCCAGTAGTTGATTCATTGATATCCAATACTTTTTCTCCTAGGAAGATATGGCCGCCAGCCTCACGGATTTTGTCCGCGTATTTCTCGGCAACCGCTACATAGTCGACAATCCCAGTATAAGGTACTTTCAGAGCTGCAATGCCATTCACATGGGGCTCAATTTCCTTAAGCTCCTCAATGCTGATTTTAGAAATTTTGTCAAGACCGTTTTCTAAGCCTCTATTGTAAAGATTCTCCAGCAGGGGTTTTTGGAAGTCATCTGTTGCAACCACTACCTTACCACATAAGTCGTAGGCGATTTCTTCCTGATCGCAGAACTGCAATAGCATGTTATAGCCATTGATGCAATTGGTAGCCTTTAAACTCCCTGGCTTATAATAGAGCCCAGAATGTATTACCCCACTGTTATTCCCAGTTTGGTGTTTGCATAGCTGCTCTTCTTTCTCGATAAGAGCAAGCTTTAGTTTTGGGTTTTTCTGAAGGCTCTTGTAAGCTGTTGCAAGACCTACGATTCCACCTCCGACTATAATAAGGTCATACTTCATATATTAAAAAGGTAGATCGTCAGATTCGTCTGCATTTAGCCAATCCGGCTCATCGTTAGAAGCAGGTGGAGGAGGTGTTGCCCCCGCTGGGGCTGCAGCCTGACTTTGTTCTGCTGTAATTCTCCAAGCTTGAAGTGAATTGAAGTATTTGTCTACCCCTTGTTGGTCTGTCCATTTTCTACCTTTCAAATTGAAGCTGACATTGACTTCTTGGCCTTCGGAAAAGCTATCGAGTTGATCGCATTTGTCTTGAATACACTCGAATTTTACATATTCCGGATACTGAGGATTATCTGCATATTCAACTACGAACTCCCTTTTTTTGAAAGTTGCAGTGACTTGTTGTGCAGGAAAGATTTTGAGGATTTTGGCTTTGATTTCCATGGGCTAAAAATTTGCCCAAAGCAATTGAATATTCAGTGAAGAAACAAATTCATTGGACTGAGAATGCGACTTTCATCAAACTTTTCGTTATCACTGTTGTCATATAGCTGATTAACTAATGCATTTGGCTAAACAAGTCATTTGAGAAATCGAAAATATGACCATCTTTGATGTTTCGTATTAAGCATCTCTTAGAGCGTTTAATAAATTGAGGAGATTACTACTAACTTTCTTTTTGGCCATTACAAGCCTAACTGCTTTTTCTCAAGTAACAACTGAGGGGAGAGAGTTCTGGTTTGGGTTTATGGAAAACATTGTGAATAGCCCTGATGGTCTTTCCAATGGCGAAATCTTCATAACCAGCAAGACAAATACTCAAGGCAAGATTACCATTTTTGCCAATGGTGCTGAAATAGATTTTACAGTTACTGCAGGTCAAACTGAGAAATTTATTCTCAACGATTTCTTTCCAAATATTCAAGCATCCACCTCTGGAAACAATGAGAGGCGAGGTATTCAAATTGTCTCGGATGATGATATTTCGGTTTATGCCCTGGCAAATGAGCCTTTTAGTGCCGATGCGGCAGTTATTTTACCCAAGCTAACGCTTGGTAACTCCTATGTAGTTTCATCTTACTACGAAGCACTCGATCCGCAGTCTATTTCTTCTATGTTGATTGTAGCGACCGAGAACGGTACCGAGATAGATGTAACTCCTTCGGTAAGAACAATTGATAATAAACTTCCGGATCAGACTTTTAGAATTATTCTTAATCAGGGTGATGTATATCAACTCCAAGCCAATGCAGGAGACTTGACGGGTTCCTTGGTAACTATTGCTCCGGGCAGTGATGGTTGTAAGAATTTCGCAGTTTATGGTGGTAATCGTTGGACAAGGGTGACTGCTGGCCAGGATTGTTCAGGAGTACGAAATGGTAATTTTAGAGCAGATGGCCATGCGGGCGATCACCTTTATGAACAGATGTTTCCAGTTTCTACGTTGGGTACAGACTATATTGCGGTGCCGTTTGAAGAAAGAGAGTCCTATGGGCTTCGTGTGATCGCTACAGAAGATGATACTGAAGTGTTTATCACCGGTCAAGGAGCCTTACCTGCAATGGCAAGAGGAGAGTATATGACTTTTGTTTTTGATGATGTTAAGTCTATCAGTTCCAATAAACCGCTTCAGGTAGCACAGTTTAGTCAGTCATTGAGTTGTGACTTTCCTGCAGGTTCAAATATCCCTAATGATTTAGGAGATCCATTTATGATTATGCTGAGTCCGAATCAGCAACTCTTGGACCAGGTGACTTTTAATACATTACAGGTTTCTCAAATTCAGGTGTTTTTCACTAACCTCATTGTCCAAACTTCAAGTGTTAATAGTGTCATGATCAATGGCGCTCAAGTGGATCCGGCTACCTTTACGCCTGTACCAAGTAATCCGACTTATTCGCATACTACAGTGACGCTGCAAGGTGGAACGGATTATACAACTGTGGTTGATGGTGGATTTATAGCCTATATCTATGGTTATGGTGATATAGAATCTTTTGGCTATGTAGCAGGAGCCTCCTTAGCAAATCTTAATCTTCAAATAGTCGGAGATGATCCGGATATCAACATTATTGCTGATGAGGCATGCGTTAATAACGAGATTGATTTCACCGCTGACTTCGAAGTGCCGGCAGGAGAGATGCCAAGGTTTACTGAATTCCAATGGGATTTTGGTGATGGAAATACTGCCACAGGAAGAGATACCGTGCATACCTATACCGCTCCAGGAGAGTACACTATTACCTTATTCGCTTCTGATGGTGGAGATGAGTGTGGTGAAAACTCTGAGACCATTACTAAGACCATCACAGTTACTCCAAATGAGATTACTAATATCAATGGCCCGGCTTCTGTTTGTCCAGATGTGAATGGTATTGCCTATTCTGTTGAAGGGACTGCTGGTAACACTTACAAGTGGGTGATTGATGGTGGAAATATTGTAGGTTCAGATGTTGGAGATGCAATTACCGTTGACTGGTTGGCGGCTAGGCCAGATGCGTCATTGAAGATCATATCTACGAATACCTTGGGTTGTGTAGCCGATACGGTGACTTATGATGTCATTATCAACAAAAGGCTTGAGCCCGCATTACCACAAAGCAATGGGTTTACAGATACTGAAGTGTGCTTTACGGAATTAGGCGATGTGACTTATTTCACTCCGCAAACAGCCGGGTCAGAATATGAATGGTTTGTTCAGGGTGGGACATTTGTAGGTGCAAATACTTCCAATGAAGTAAGAGTCAACTGGGATGGGCCTGGAACCGGTCAGGTTTGGTACAGAGAGTTTAATCCACTGATTTCTGATTGTGAAGGATTTTCAGAGAGGCTTAATGTAATTATCTACCCTGAAATATTATCAATACCGACCATTCAGGATGTGCTGTGTAATGGTGAAGCCAATGGCACCATAAGTATAGTGCTGGCAGGTGGAAAACCGGGTTACTCTGTTGCGTGGAGTAATGGAATGATGGGGCAGGATATTAATGGTCTTGCTGCAGGGGATTATACGGCAACAGTTACCGATGATCTGGGCTGTGAAGTGATGTTTACCTATACCGTGGGAGAGCCGGATGTCTTAGAAGTAGCTGATAATCAATTGACAGATGTTAGGTGTTTTCAGGAGTCTAATGGTGCAGCAACCATCTTGGTAGTGGGCGGAACGACATTCCCTAATGGGGATTACGTGTATAACTGGACAGGAAGTAATGGGTTTGCCCGAAGCACAAATACAGGAACAGTGAATGGACTAGCTGCTGGGACATATGAAGTGGCCATTCGCGATGCTAATGGTTGTGAAACTTCGACAACCTTCACAATCAATCAGCCAATGCTTTTGGAGGCTGATCTTGAGTCTTTGATCAATGATCCAATTTGTCCACAAGCATCTGATGGTACTGCTTTCATTGATGCCAAGGGAGGGACACCTGATTACCAATTCTTCTGGAGTAATAATCCAACACAAAATGATCCAAACGCTGCCAATCTGAGCAAGGGTAATTATACAGTAAGAATTGTGGACGCTAATGGTTGCGAGACCTCTTTGCCTGTTGAGGTAACAGAAAGATTTCCAAGAATATTTATTCCTAATGCATTCAGTCCTAATGGCGATCAGGCGAACGATACCTTTCAGCCAGTTGCAGATTGTTCTATTAGATTCTCCATGCAGGTATATAACAAATGGGGCTCTGTTGTTTTCTCAACCGAGGATGTCAATGTTGGGTGGGATGGAAGTTTTGAAGGTCAGCCTGCACCAGATGGAAAGTACTCCTACGTTATCTTCTATGCCGGAAGCCTCAATGATGTGGCTTTTGAAGAAACCTTTCGTGGCTCTATCAAACTGATTAGGTAGATAGATTACCTCTCGAAACACGCCTTAAACCTGTCTCTTTCCTAGGGTAGATCGTTATTGAATTGTTATTCCTATAGCGTTATAACCAATTTTCGACCTACTAAAACCAATTTAGAGTGCATAAAAGGATTGGATCCTTATTAGATGGACTGTATATGGCCAGCTCTCGGCTCGCCATTATTGGTTGTTTATTGCTTTTTACTCAAGTTTTGGCCCTTGGGCAGGTTACCACGCAAGGGAAAGATTTTTGGCTTGGGTTTTCTGAGAATGAACCCACTCCAGGGCTTTCTCTCGAAATCTATATTAATGCTGATGAACAGGCCAATGTTACCTTAAGCACTCCATTGGGTAATTTCTTCAATACTAAACTGATCGAGCCAGGAAAGACCACCTTGGTTATCCTTCCGGATGAATTAATGGCTAATGCTGCAGGCAAAAACAATCATGGTGTTCACATAACATCTGATAAAGACATATCTGTACACATTTTGAATAAAGTGATCTCCGGATCTGACGCAACAGTCATTATTCCCACACGAGCATTGGATACAGAGTATTATGTGATGGCTCATATAAAAACAGATACGCTTGATAATGATGCAAAGGAGTCGAACTTGCTGATAGTGGCTACACAGGATAGTACACAGGTAGAAATCATTCCTTCAGCACATACGTTTCAGGGTTGGCGCCCCGGAGAATCTAATCTTATAACCTTAGATGCTGGAGAAACTTATCAGGTGAAATCTAGAGAAGACTTAACAGGTACTCTGGTAAGGTCAATCATAGAAGCAGGTATTGTCTGTAAGAAAATTGCAGTCTTCTCAGGGAATAAATCGACTAATGTTTCCGCTTGTGGTGAAACAAAGGATCATCTAGTTGAGCAGATGTTCCCAGTTTCGACTTGGGGAGATGAATTTCTGTTCGTCCCTTTTGAGGGTAGGACATCTGGAGACTTGGTTAAAATTCTGGCATCCGTTGATGAAACTACCATCAAGATCGATGGAATGAGTGATATCCGCTTAGATGCTGGGGAGTATCACGTTCTTGACTCTATGTATGAGGTGAAGTTTATCGATGCTGATAAACCTATTGCTGTAGGACAGTTCAGCAAGAGTCAGGCTTGTGATGGAGTCCGCTCAGACCCATTGATGATTTTGGTGAGTCCTTTGCAGCAGGGAATTCAACAGGTCACTTTCAATTCAATGCCTTTGTTTAGTTCCCTTGACTATCATATGACTGTGGTGACCCGGAAGGATGATTTAAGTAATATCATTCTCGATAATGTAGATATCACAGATCAGTTTGAGGTGGTGGGCGATGCAGCTTATGCCACGATAGTATTCACCCAAGGCAATCATACCATCAGTTCACCGGGGGGAGTAATTCCCTATGTATATGCTTTTGGTAGCGAAGAGTCTTACGGTTACATGGCTGGGGCGAGCTTAAGTCGAATCCTCAATGAGCGTGTCAGAGAAAGTGTGGAGCTCGTTGGTTTGGATGCTATTTGCATAGAGTCGTCCATTGATCTGAGAGTAGATTTTGAGGTGCTCCCTGGTACCGATCCGATTTTTGATACTTTTTTCTGGGACTTCGGAGATGGTACAAGTCTTTTAGGAGAGGAGGGTGCTTTTCGAGAGGTAACACACAAATATGATGCTCCCGGTGAATATGAGGTGATTGTTGTAGCGTCAGATGGTGGTAGTCTTTGCAACAATGCAGTTGTGGTAAAGAAGACCGTGACTGTAACTGAGTTCGCAGAGAACGAGATCAGCGGCCCTGTATCTGTCTGTCCAGATATTACGGGTATAGAATATGCAATCACGGGGACACCTCATGATAGCTATCAATGGTTTATCAACGGAGGTGTGATTGTTTCGGATATTACAGCACCTTCCGTTACAGTTGATTGGGGAGGTATCAATGATGAAGCATTTATAAAAGTTTTACCAATTACCGCTTCCAATCAATGTAGTATAGATACACTGACAATTGCCGTTAAGATTGACAATCTGCTACGGCCTGATAAGCCAATGAGTGACAGCCCTGTGGTTGATCAAGTGTGTATCGATCCAAATGCGAGTATTACGTATTTCACATCGCAAGCCAGCGGCTCACAATACGAATGGTTTGTCAATGATAAAGGCAGTTTTGTTGGATCAAATTTTGGGAATTCTGTAAAAATTCTTTGGACAGCACTAGGTGAGGGGCAGGTTTGGTTTAGGGAGTTTAATCCACAAAGTCCTGGATGCGAAGGCTTCTCTGAAGTACTCAATGTAACGATAAACCCACCGCTCAACGTTGAAGTCGACCTAGTGCCTCCCATTTGCAAAGGAGAATCAAATGGAAGTATTAGCCTGAATATCACGGGTAGCAATGGTAGCCCTATCGAGGTGGCTTGGGACAATGGTATGACCGGAGAGAGGATTTCAGGCTTGTCGGCAGGTGATTATACAGCCACTGTGAGAGACGAGATCGGCTGCCTTAACGTTACTACATTCACTTTGGTTGACCCTGAAGAACTTGTCGCCAGTTTAGAACTTGAGACCACCAGATGCCATGGTGGTAATGATGGCTCGGCAAATATTCTGATTCAGGGAGGAGTAGCACCTTATCAGGTCTTCCTTGATGGAAGAAATACCGATGTTGGCAACTCCATTACAGGACTTTCTGTAGGACTTCATAATGTTAAGATCGTAGATAGTACAGGTTGTGAATTGGACATACAGTTTGAAATTGAGCAGCCAGAGCCATTACTCGCAATTACTACTGACAATCCTACCTGCCCTAATGTGCCTTCGGGAACCATTTTCGTAGAAGCTCAGGGAGGAACAAGACCCTATACCTATCGGTGGAATACAAGTCCACCGCAAGACGCTCAATTGATCCAAGGCTTGTCTGCAGGTACTTACTCTGTCACTGTTACCGATGCTAACGGATGCAGCTTTACCTTTCCAAATGAGGAAATTTCAGAGCGTTATCCGCGCGTTAATGTACCCAATGCCTTTAGCCCGAATGGAGACAAGGTCAATGATACATTCAGTGTAGTCTATGATTGTGCCACAAGCTTTCAAATGAAAATATACTCTGAATGGGGAGGAGAGGTCCTATTCAACACCGATGATATCACCGAAGGCTGGGACGGTACGTTCAGAGGCCAAGAAGTACAATCTGGTGTCTACTCATATGTTTTGAGTTACTGGGGTGAAGTCAATGGCTTTCCTTTCGAAGAAATTGTTCGTGGATCAGTCAAGTTAATTCGCTAATTCCTTCTCATTTCTTTGGCATTGATTAATTTCATCTTTGGTCTAAATCAAAGCCGAATTGCCACTAACCGTATACAAATCTTCAGCCGGATCGGGTAAGACATTTACACTTGTAAGAGAGTATTTGAAGTTAGTGTTGCTGAATCCAAACGACTTTAAACATATTCTTGCCATCACCTTTACCAATAAGGCCACAGAGGAGATGAAGCGGAGGATTCTCGATGCCTTACTGGAATTATCGGAAGGCAGTGAAGGGCCAATGTTTCAGAGTATCAAATCGTCCTTGAGCGATCAACTTGATGACAAAGGGATTCAGATGAGAGCCAGTGAGGCCTATGAACTCATCATACATAATTACGGCAGGTTTGAAATCTCTACCATAGACAGCTTCTTTTCCAAGGTACTTAGATCATTTGCTCGAGAGCTCGACTTACCATTGAGCTATGAGCTGGAAATGAATACTTCTTTGGCCTTGAGCGAATCTATTGATCAGCTCTTCAGAAGTCTAGATGATAACAAGCAGGTGAGAGATTGGCTGGTTTCCTTTGCCAATGAGCAAATGGAGAATGACAAATCTTGGAATGTTGACCAGAACATGGAGAAGTTGGGAAAGAGTTTGTTCTCAGAGGCATTTCAGGATGGTTTTCGTGAGATCGACTTGGATTTAGATCGCCTTAAAGAACTCATTCTGAAAATGAGCAAAACGGTCAAGGGTTATGAAAACGAATTGAAGGCCTTTGGCAATGAGGCCCTGGACCTTTTGACCAAGCACAGCCTGGTGGTTGAAGACTTTAAAGGCGGATCGAGAAGTGTAGCCAATACCTTTAAGAAGCTTGTGAGAGGTGATTTCTCGTTGACCGCATCCTTTCTAAAAACTGTGAATGGAGATGACACATGGTATACCAAGACATCTCCTAAAGTAGACGAAATAGACGCACTTGTAGCGGGTAGGTTTGGTGAGATCGGTCCAGCTGTCGTCAACTACATTGACAGCTATCAGGTAGAGTATAATACAGCGAAAGTACTCCTAAAGAATATCTTCTCATACGGCCTTTTAGAAGAACTTAATAAGCATTTAAAAGACTATCGAGATGAGCATAATGTGATGCTCATTTCAGATAATAATCTAATTCTCAAAGACATACTTGCGGAGGCTGATGCACCTTTTATTTTCGAGAAGCTCGGCAGTTTCTTTAAACACATTATGATCGATGAGTTTCAAGACACCTCTAATTTTCAGTGGAGTAACCTTCAACCTCTGGTCATTAATGCTTTGTCTGAAGATAACAACGTACTGATCGTTGGCGATGTAAAGCAGTCTATTTATCGCTTTCGTGGAGGCAATATGAAGCTTTTGCTAAGTGAGCTAAAACGAGGTTTAGGAGCATTCTACACCAAGGATTCAGAACAAAATCTTGCGGATAATTATCGGAGTCTCGGTCAGGTGGTAAACTTCAATAACCAATTGTTTGAGCAGTTGCCTGTGGCGATCGGTCAGCATGAGTCCATTACCGATACCGATCTTTTTGAAATGGCTTATGCCCAACATCATCAGGAAGCAAAAGGAAAGGATGGGGGATTTGTTAGGGTGCGCTTCTACGAGAAAGATGAGTCCCCATGGAAAGCATCATCCCTTAATGATCTGGTAGACGTGATTAAGACTAATCAGTCCCAAGGCTTTGAATACAGCGATTTCTTGGTGTTGGTCAATGCCAATGGTGAGATTCCTGATATTGCGAATGCCCTATTAGCTGAGAACATTCCGTTCATTAATGGAGAATCGCTCAGGATTACGCAGAGTGATTTAGTAGTGTTTATTCTGGAAGTCTTTCGATACCTGCAATCCGATTATGACGAAATCTTATCTCTGAATTTGATTCGCCTTTACCACCAATTAAGTGGTCGAGATGCTCAAAAAGCGCTTTTACGTGCTCGTGATGACAGAATGTCTTTGGAAGAAGCCGCTTTTCCAAAACAGTTTTTAGATCAGAAGCATCATTTAAAGCAGCAGTCTCTTTTCGATTTGGTGAGCGAAGTGCTCTTGATCTTTGATTTCACCGATCATGCAGATATCTATATTCAGCAGTTACAGGACGTGATCCTGGAACAGACCCAGAAAGGGATCAACTCTATCAATACTTTTATGGAGTGGTGGGATAATGAGGGCTATGACACTACGGTTTCGGCAAATGAAAAGACCAATGCCGTGCGTATTATGTCTATTCATAAGTCCAAAGGCCTAGAAGCACCAATTGTGTGCATACCTTTTGCTCACTGGAGTATTCTTCCTCCGGTCAGACATCAATTCTGGACACGGGATTTACCAATTGACTATCAAGACTTGCAGTTCGTTCCACTCGACTACTCTAAACGTTCGCTGTCCAATTCGCACTTTGCGGAAGCCTTCTACCAAGAGTCAAAAGAGTTTGTATTGGATGTATTGAACAAGACTTATGTAGCTTTTACTCGAGCAAGAGAGAAGCTGTATATCGGGGCTCCGAATGGTGAATTGAAAGGGAGAAACGCTGTTCCATCTAACATCCAGTCTTTGCTCTGGCAAATACTTCCAAACCTAAATGGTGAGGAGGCACAAACTGAAGCCTTTACCGATTATTCATTTGGCAATTCAACGGCAAAGGAGGGTACTAATGATGAGAAGGATGATGCACTCGGGATTAAGGTTTATCCTAGTTCTTCTTATCTACAGAAGCTCACTATTAGAAATGATTCTGAGCGATTCTTTATGCTCCAAGAAACGGAAGATGCCCAGAATATAACCATAGGCAATCAAGTGCATGTGGTGCTTTCGGCCATCAACACTTCGGACGACTTGGAACCTGTACTCAAGCAAATGCAGCAGGCAGGAGAGTTGGATGATCAAGCCGTGAGGGCAGTAGCACTGAGAATAAAGAAACTTTTTCAAGATCCATTGATATCTCCTTGGTTTTCAGAAGGATATGATGTGCTCAATGAACGTGAGATTTGGCATGATAACCGAATACACAAACCGGATAGGATTCTGACTCAAGGGAACAAGGCGATCGTTATCGATTATAAGAAAGAGAAGGAAGCTGAGTCACATCATGATCAAGTAAGGCGATATATGAAGGCTATGCAGGCACTAGGTTTTGAGGCAGTTGAAGGCCACCTCATCTATGTCGAACCAGTAGTGGTAAGGGAGGTTGCCCAATGAAAAGCTTACAGATTGTACTACGTCATGCTGAATTTATTTCAGTATCCATGCTGTCATTGATCAAGACCCTGAAACAAGTTCAGGGTGACGGGGGGAATGATTTTGTATTGATTTACTGCTTATCAAATCAAATAGGTCGTCATGCTGAATTTATTTCAGCATCTATAGAGTCAACAAATAAGACCCCGAAAACAGTATCCAGGTCCCTCCATTGGAGGGATTTGGGGAGGCTAAAGAAAGGAGTTTGCTTATGAAAACCTTCCACGAATCTTTAGTCGATCATATTGATGACATAGCTATACCAGAGTTGAAATCTCATTGCTATGTGTTTCCGACAAAGCGGGGAGGGGTTTTCTTTAAACGGGCGCTGCTCAATCGCTTTGGAGATCGCCATTTTATTCTTCCCACCATCCTTAGTATTGAAGATCTGGTGCAGCAGATGACTGGCTTCACTATCACAGATGAGTTAACCTTGCTTTTCAATTTATTCCAAGTCTATCAAAAGCGAGATAAGGACCTTGAGTTCGATAAGTTCTATGCTTGGGGAAAGGTCATTTTAAAAGATTATGACGAGATCGATCGCTATATGGCTGATGCCAAAGAGATCTACTCAACACTACAGAATATTAAGGAAATCGATCATGTCTTTGGCTATAATGATGAACTCCGAGGAATAATAGAGCGCTATCGAACCCTTACCGAGAAGCAAGAGAAAACCAAGTTACTGACCGAGTTCCTAAAGATTTGGCAAGAGGTAGGCAACGTGTATGGAGAATATCAAGATACCCTTTTGGCCGAAGAAAAGGCTTATGGAGGGATGTTGTACAGAAATCTGGCCGAAATACTAAAACAGGAACACTTCGATCACAAATACGACCACTACCATATTTGTGGATTTAACGCCTTGTCAAAATCTGAAGAAGTGATATTTGATGCTTTAGTCAAGGCGGACCGAGCGACTCTGTATTGGGATGTGGACACTTACTACCTACGCGATAAGCATGAGGAAGCTGGTGACTTTGTGAGAGAATATGAGCAAAAGTGGCCAGATGCGGTTTGGATTAATGCCAATTCGTTGGTAGAACCTAAGCAGGTTACAGTCCATGCTGTTCCGCAATTAATGGGGCAAGCCCATTTAGCGGCTGAATTAATGGCTGACACAGTGGCCAAGGGAGTCAAACCTGAAGAATCAGCCATTGTCTTAGCGGATGAAAAATTACTGCTGCCACTGCTTTATGCGATTCCTATGGCTGATCACAAGCTGAACGTCACCATGGGTTACCCTATGAAGTCGACTTTGGTCTATGATTTTGCCTTGAGTTATCTGGAACTTATGAGAAGGGCGAAAGTGGTCAATGGTGATATTATATTCCATGTTTATGACCTGAGGCCTTTTCTATCAAATGCCTACACGGCTATTTTTCACGAAGGCATCTACGACCACCTCAATCAGTGGTTTGTTCAGGAAAAGAAGAATAAAGTAGGCCTCAATGCCCTATTGGAGCGAATCAAGTCTCCCGAACTACGTGCTTTGTTGGGTTCTAAAACGGATTGGGAAGTACTAAGTCAGTCTTTTAAAACCTATTTAACGAAAGTATTTTACCATTTCAAAGCCAGTGAAAATGGAGTAGCCGATAAGGAGTTTATCTACTTCTTTCTCAAATCGCTCAACCAACTGAACGACTACTTGAAAACTCGAGATGGGTTTTCTCTCAGGTTGATAAAAAAGATAATTCAAGAGCATTTCAGATCCATCAAAATACCATTTGAAGGCGAGCCAGTCCGTGGTTTTCAGATCATGGGTTTTCTGGAGACGAGAACATTGGATTTCAAAAATGTGATTGTGCTTTCAACCAATGAGGGCAAGATTCCAGCAGGTAGAAGTCTGAACTCCTATATTCCTTATGGCCTAAGAAGAGTCTTTGAACTACCTACCTTCGAAGAGCAAGATGCCATTTATGCATACCACTTTAAACGACTGATCCAACGGGCTGAGAATGTACATTTCATTTATGACAATACGGTCGCTGCCGATTCGACAGGAGAGGTGAGCCGTTTCGTTTTACAACAGCTAAGAAGGTATAAGCAACATGCTAATCACATAGTTACGGAAAAGACTTATGAAGGTATCATTCCCCCTCAGGTTGACAAACGTGCCATAAGTATCGAAAAAGGCCCTGAAGTGATGGGAATGCTTCAGCGGTATGTAGATAGCAACGAAGCAGAGAAGTTTCTTTCGCCAACATCGCTCACCACTTATGTGAGTTGTCCCTTGAAATTCTATTTCCAATATGCAGCCCGTTTTAGTGAACAAGACCAGGTAGAAGAGGATATTGATGCTCGTAATCTAGGTATTGTGGTGCATGAGGTACTTGAAAAACTCTATATGCCATACCTAGGCAAGGAAGTGTCTCAGGACCAGATTAAGGCATTGAAAAGACTTGTCGAAAAGCAGTTGTTGACTTCTCTAGAAGAGAATAAGATCATTCAGTCGAATCAGCAATTAGAAGGCCGAGATCTCGTGACCAAACGAGTGATGGAGCAAATGGTCTTGAAGGTCCTTGACCTGGATATCAAGCAGGCGCCTTTCAAAATGGTAGGTCTGGAGCGAAATGATTTTCAGTATTTCGTTTCGCTTCCAACAGGGGAGCGGGTGAAGATAGGAGGAACGATCGACCGAATTGATGAGAAGGATGGCGTGACCCAAATCATCGATTATAAGACTGGGAAAGTGAAGTTGTCGTCAATGACACAGTTGAAACTTGCTGCAGAAGAATATACGCAAGCCTATTTTGAAAATTCTGATCTTAAGTCTGGTTTTCAAGGTTATCTCTATGCACTGCTGACCAGAGGGCATTTATCTGATCAGGTGCGCATTGGTATTTTAAGCATGAGGCACCTGAGTCAGGGTACACAATGGCTACGGGCGGGGCAATTGGTACCAGAAGAAGTAATAGAATCCTTTGACACCAAGTTAAAGGCGATGGTTCATGAAATCTATGACCCTAACATTCCATTCAACCAAACGGAAGACTTAAAACAATGCGAGTACTGCGCCTTTAATCGAGTTTGTAGACGAGTGTAATGCGGGGATTGCTTCGTCTCCCTAGCTAATTGTCACTGCGAGCGTAGCGAAGTAGTCTCCTCGTCTGTCACCAATCTTTAATGTCATCATAGAGGTCCTTCCAATCCGGGTTAATGGATTCAATTAACTCGATTTTCTTTTTTCGAGACCCACCTTTGATTCGTTTCTCTTCCTCAATAGCAGAGGCTATCATATCAAAAGGACTATAATAGACCAGCTTGTTTACATTATATCTAGCTGTAAACGACTTGGGATAAAGCTTGTCTCTGTGTTGGATTGCTCGAGAAACAAGGTCTGAGGTCATCCCAACATAGAGTGTTGTGTGGTACTTGTTGGTCATTATGTAAACAAAGCCTCCTTTTGCCAAAGTCGTTGTGTTTACTTCAAGCTATTAAATTCTGTTGACAAATTAGGGGGATTACTTCGTCATACTTCTTCGCAATGAAATTCAGGAAACCATCACTGCGAGCATCGCGAAGCAGTCTCCTTGATGTCAGTTTTTCTTTTGCGATAGGGAGATTGCTTCGTCACGAGTTACACTCGCTTCTCGCAAAGGCGAGAGGGTTTTTCAATCCTCAGCCCTTTGCCCTACCATTGGGAAAGTCGTTTCTCCAGCCACAACGGCTCCCGTAAAATCGTCTCCATCGAATTCACATTTAATGATGGCGGGTGTGCCGCCAACATCGAGATCAGCGGTGAGTACCTTGTTCTCAATTTTTAGGTTCATGAGTTCTAGTGTTCCAAAGACTTCGGTAGTCATAACGGCTTTGAATGCATTGCCAGATTTTGAGATGTCGATGGCGCCATAACTCACATCAGTGGTGACTTTATACTCCCATTTCCCGATAGGGTCAAAGGGCTTATCGGAGTTAGAGTTTTCACTGTTCCCATTGCCACAGGAAGCTATGAGAAGTACTAAAGCTAAGGTCAGTATGACTTTTAAAGGGTTGCTCGAATTTTTCATAATCTAATGGTTTGATTTTCGAATAAGTGGATTACAAGAGACCAAATGAACGATTCAAGCCAAGAATCGGCTGAAGTGCACATAATTTCATCTTGAGCTGCTTCACCGAATACGCCCAGGGTTGGGTTCCACTATTTTCCATTCTCAATGAATTCAGCTAGAAAACCAAGGGAGATTGGTTTCTAAATTGAAGTCACACTAAAACACACGTTACATGTCTAATACCCAGCTCTATGCTGTACAAACTGCTACAGCTTCTTCGGATGGTCAGTTTTCGGCTGACCAAGTAGACCCTACAATGGTTTACAACCTGCCTACAGGTACGTCAGCTGTTGCCAATTACCAATTGAATGGCGAGACCTATTTGGTTGCCTTCAATGCTACCAATAGTAGTGCTACTACTTTTCAAGCTTATGACGAAAAGAGCGGTATGTACCTGATCCAGGTAGCCACTGAAAAGATTGATTTTGGTTGTGCTATAGTAGAACCTTTCTACCTCGCGGGTCAGCCAATGCTAATCTGCTACGATGGTTCAAACTCCGAGTACGCAAACTTCATTCAGGTAGCCGATGACTTTACGCTAACATCGGTATATGATGCGAAAATCGGTGAAGGAAATACTACGGTTAAGCCTTTCGCATGGAGATATGGCGTTTTTTTCATAGCCTATAATATGAATACGGGAGATGTTGCCAAGTATCAATTGTCGGTACCTTCTTCACAGGGGCTGTATGCTGAAACCGTATGGACTGATGGTTGGGCACAAGGTTGGACACGATTTTCTTTCTTTCAAATGGGAGGTGAGAACTTCTTTATCAAGACCAATGTGAAGTACAACAAGGTGAACGTAGATCACTTTATGGACGGTGCTGACGAACCCTCACACCCCGTATTGAATATTGATGCCCCCGATCAAATGAGAGGACTCGCTGCGGTATCAGCTTTCACAGACGCTAAAGGGTTTCCATACTTTGCTACCTACCGCGATACTGGAGAAATGACCTTCAACGGGATCTATGGCAGTGTTTTAGGATGGGATGTTGAGAGTACTGTTACGGCTGGGGCCGGTCTCAGTGTCCTCAATACATTTATGATAAAAGATCAGAATTTCACTTTAGTCTGCTAATAAACCATATACACATGTCAAGAATAAATACTAAAACGTACAAGCACGATGCTTACCTACCTGACCTTCCGATTGTCGATTGGAAATCAATAGGTCAGAGCGCACCTAAGATCATTCCTTTCGACTACAGCGGTCCAGACGCGCCATTGCCTTCGGCTGATATAGTGGTGATCACCTGGACCAGTGCCGAATGGGCAGCTCTGGACCATGTTTTTGTAAACAGTGGATCAACTAGAGGTCCATATGATCCGACCACTTGGAGAGATGCTTGGAAGTTATACAGCCGTAATATTCCCAAGTCTTCCGCAGAAGGTCTTTGGGGTTACTATCTGTTGGTTGGTATTACTGATAAATCAGGTAAGGACAAGAAGGTCTTACTTTTCAAGTCAGAAACTCATTTATCTCACCCTCCATATATCACAGGGCTTACAGAAATGACCAAATGCATCATCGAAGATGCTAAACCTGAACAGGTTTACTCTATCGGCACGGCAGGTGGGCCTACTACAAAGACAGTACTAGGTGATGTGGCGCTCACCAACTCTGGACATATAGAACTTCGGAAATCACAGAACACAGGTGTTGATTACAACAATCAAACCTTTACCTCTTCCTTCTATCCATATGTGGACATGATACCTTCGGCAGAAAAGCTCTTTATGCCTTTGAGTTCAGTAATGACCGAGGACGAGTTGAACTACCTCATTGGTAAGCTTCACGAAGAGAAGAAGGACTCGGCACCTTTTGGCTATAAAGACTTGGTAAACTATCCATTAGAGCCTTCCAATACCGATAGTCCGAAAGTTATTGAGGCGAAGGACACACCATTGTTAACCACCGACTATTATTTCATTGCCAAGGGAAATGATTCAGCTCAGTACTCGGCACTCGAAATGGACGATACTGTGATTGGCCATCAAGCGGGTCTAATGGGAGTCGATTATTGCTATGTAAGAAATATATCAGACCCCGTGGTGGCTGATACGGCTCAAGATGGGACCTCAATTCCTGACGATGTGAGGAATGAGTGGTCAAGCCTGATTTACGAAACTGCTGGATTCTATACCAGTTTTAATGGAGCCCTCACTACATGGGCTGCGATTTCCGGTCAGTAAACCACACGTGAAGCCGGCTTGTGATCACAAGTCGGCTTTATTATTCATTATTAAACACCCACACATGAGCAATCCTCAGTACAACCCACCCAGAGCGGTCAATGTCGATTCGAAAGACCCCTTAGAAATAGATCTAGTTTATAATGTCAGGTCATGCGGAACTTGTAAGTTTTTTTGGCCTGACAATCCGCTCAAACAGCCTTATGGACCTTATCCTTCCTTTGATTTCGATAGTAGCATTCCAAAGGAGAACCAACCCGAAGGCAGCCCTGAAGATTACCTTTGGCTAAAAGGGAAGACCAGAGAGGAAGCTTTTCCGAATGGGGAAGTCATGGATGGCTGTCGTAAGGCGCCTATTATGACCATTGGTATTAACCCTAATATGACAGCCTTTGCACCGGGCTTACAGGGAACTAGTTGGGCTTATCCCAATTTTACCAGCGATGACAAGACCGATGCCTGGACAAAATATGCCTATTACTATCGATATCGATCGGTGTATCAAGAGCACCTTGATTTAGATTTTGTCAAACAATATTTACTTCCCGAAGGCCAGATTCTTGCCGAGAAAGATGGCAAGGTGGTTAGTGCAGAAAGAACCAACCAAGGACCTGATTACTCCATAGAAGTACGCTATGATGGTGATAGTAAAAACACGGTAATCCCTCTGAATAGAAAGACAGGAACCCCTCGGTATGTGCTCTTATACAATCACTATGGGCCGGATAATGTCTTCAAGAAAGGAGATGTTATTGCCGCTCGCTTGAATGTGCCAGCTGATGTTTCAACAGATGTTTATCAAGAGCAGATTGGTTATTACGAGCAGTTTGTTCCTACGCTTGATATGTTCTCAACCTTTCTAAAGGCCAAGGGAATGAAAGATGCAGATATCCAGATCGGGGAGGATGTCGGTCAATTGGATATGGTGGCCTGTGCTTCACCACACTGGAATGAAGACTATCTGGGGAATCAGGAAGAGACCATTGTCAACAACTGTGTTTCTAAGAATTCATGGGCCATTAAGCAAATGGTACAAACAAAGCCCGTAGTCCTTTATCTGGTAGGAGAGTCTTCCTGGAATATGTTCAGAGATGCCTTTGAGGGCTTGATCGATCAGAAGTATCCTATGCCGAAGTATCCGAAAGATGGAGCCTTTACACTGTTTAAGGAGACGATCAGCGACAGCAATCCGTGTTATTTTAAGTTCTCTACTGAGATTGACGGCCGCAAGTACGAACTCAGTACGCGACTCATTGTTACACCACACTTTTCTTACAATACCAATTTTCTTCCTCAGTTCAGAATGAGTGGTAGTGACTTCGAATCCTTTAAAAAGGACTATGCGGACTGCTATGCATACTTTGAACAGAGCAAGGACATTACTATAGTGCCGGGTGAAGAATCTGAAGATTATACCACTATTCAAATTGTATCTGATACTTATGCAGTGTTTGAGCAACTGGAAAAACAGTTTGCGGAAGCCCTAAAAGTACTGAGTCCGGATTACTATAATCCGCATCGCCAAATGGCAGAAGTATTAGAGTCTCTATATGATAATGGAGCTTTGACTTATAAAAAGGGCAATTCTGGAGAGAAGGGCTACCTGACCCGTGCCGAAGGCGCATGTAGCTTTTGTGTAAACGATCATTGGGAGTTCCCGTTGGGTTGCCCTTACAAAAAACCAGAAGAACCAGCACCACCCGTTGGGTTTTTAAAGAAGGTAGCTGCCCAAGTTGTAGCTGCAGGTAAAACCAATCAAAAGAAATAGTCATGAGCAAGCTGCCACCACCACCGAATGCTGTCAGAGTATGGAGAGGGTATAGATCGCCATCGCTAGAAGTAAAGGACTTCTACGACAAGCTCTCCACCGTTTTCGTGCCGGCAACAGTTGAAATGCAAACTCCCATTGGGCTTTGTGCATATATTCCGACTATACCCTGCGACTTGGCAGACAAGCCGGATACTGTTCCGGATGAAACAGCCATTTTGTATTGGGAGTCGCAAGACACTTATCACAATGGTTTTAATACGCTGGGAGTGAGGACCTATACCCTAACACACGGCTCTGTTTATACAGATGAAAGCCGAGCTGATTTTCCGACTTTTTTCAACGGTGCACTCACTTCGGAGCAGCCTTGCTACTTAATTGACAAGGCTGTTGATTGGATGCGGGGCGAAGTTCGGCACTTGGTGGCAGGAAAGCCTTCAGCCCTTAGCTCAGACGAGTTCATGGATCAGGTGGCTAAAATCATGACGGAAATTCAATCCGAAGCTTCTGTGGATGGAGCTGTTATCTGTGTGGGAGATGATTACCTCGTCTATTGGGAGCTAGGACAGGAAAGCGCTGGCTATAGCAAACTACAAGCTCTGGTCGGATGGCAATTAGATGCCAATCCAGCACCCAATACGTTGACAGCAAAGCTTTGGGACGACTGGTCAGGTATGAAGATTAAGCCTGGAAGTAGCTTCAATATGCAATTTAAGAGAGATTCTTATGAGTATGCATGTCCCGATGCAAGCGGCTAAATGCCCATGGCAACTCTGGCTAAGTCTAGCTCTTCGAAATTATGAGTGACCTTTTTGACCTTGCCGTCAGGGCCAATCAGATAGTGCGTGGGGTAGGCGAGGTTGACTAAGTTTTCATCGATGAAATCGCCCTGAAGTGGAATGACCTTGTAGTCAAACTGTGTCTCTTGCAGAAACGCTTTTAAGGCTTCGGCTTTATCGAGTGCAAGACTAATAAAGATGATATCTTCACGGTTTTGATATGCCTTTACCAACTCGTTGAGGTCTGGCATTTCCTCGATACATGGAGCGCAGGCGATAAACCATGTTTTTAAGAATACGGTCTTTCCCAAAAGATCATCCCTAGCGTAGTAGTTCCCATCGAGGTCGATGAATTCATAGTCAGGAAAGTCCCTTCCTTCCTGTAAGAAATGCTCCAGTGCTGTATAACCATCCACTTCTACCATGCCACTGATGGAAGTATCAGCATTCTCCGAGATGGCTAACAACTGATAATACTTTTGTTTTGACTCGTCTTCAACTTCCACTGCAATGAAGTCTCCCGTATTGAGTTTTTCTAGAAAATCCCTCTTAGTAATTTCGGCCCCGTCAGTGTCAAGTGGGTTGAACTCAGTGGAAAGAATGATGTGGCCCTTGTGATAGGTCCACCATGTCATTTTATCCTTTTCTAGGTGAGCCTGAAGTGCTTTTATCGAGCCATATTGAGTAGTGAGCACTCTACTTTCTTTGGATGGCCCACTGCATCCAAACGAAAGGGACATGATCATTAATAAAAGGGCCAACTTGCTCCGCATGATACCATAAATATAAGGGACGTAATTATCAGTTGATGTTTCTTTTCAGAAAAGACTATCTTAAAACCAAATAGAGAAATTATGCACATCAATCCGACTCCCGAACAACAGCAGCAGTTTATGGAAATGCCTGATATTGGGCCTTTGTTTATGATTAACATGCTAAAGTTCAAGACGGGTGGACTTGATAAATACCAGGCCTATATTAAAGCCGTAGCACCATTGATCGCTGAGGTTGGGGCTGAACTGGTATGGTCTGGTCAACCGATGGGTATGCTGATTGGTCCAAGTGATGAACGCCTATGGGATGCCGTGTTGATTGTTAAATATCCTAATAAGATGGCCTTGGCTCAGCTCGGAGGTCACCCTGACTATCCTGGACACTTAAGAACAGAAGCACTTGCCGATAGTCGGCTAGTCGCTTGTACTGAAATGGACTTCTCTGTCTAAGTCCTTCTATTATGCCCGTTTATCAATATTGGGCCAAATCTTGATCATTTTCGTGTATCACATGATGATGTGAAATTGCCAAAACGGTTGTTTCTTCTCGCTGAACTGAGGTTTCTTGGGTGAATGTTTACTCATAAACTAAAGCAACAATGAGATCTATTAAGCCTTTTCTATCCCTTTTTATTTGTCTTCAACTATTAGCCATTTCCGCTTGCGGTGATAAAGAATCAGAAGCTGATCTAATGGAAATATCCTCCTTAGAGCCACCGGCATTGTATTGTGGTGAGTCTTTGAGTATTAAGGGAGCTAATTTCAGTTCGCGGCTAAGTGAAATGAAAGTGCTGCTTCAGGGCAAGACTTTGAAAATTCTTGACTTGACAACCACACGAATCCTCGTTGAAGTTCCTGATGCCGTAAGCTCCGGACCGATAACTGTCCAAAGAGGAAACCAGGAAGTACAGAGCAGCCAAGACCTGACCATTTTAGTGGCCGATCCACCAGTGATCACCGCTGTTTCACCGAATGAGGGATTCTTAGGCGAAGAGATAGAGATTATCGGAGAGAATTTTGGTGATGATCTGGCTAACGTTTCTGTAAACTTTTATGGTACGATCGGTGAGGTAGTTGCGGTCAATAGTACTTCCATCAGAGTGAAGGTGCCGCTTAAATTCAACAGCGAGGGAGAATTGACTGTCAGGGTAAAAGGGCAGAGTATTACTACTGAGAACAACTTTAAAATCAATACCTCAAGAGGCTCCTGGCACATTCCTGGTTGGGATATCCGATATCACGACAATCACCCGATAGAATCTGAACACTTTATGGTCTACAGTGATGGGGCAAGTCAAGAGATGCGTAGAACCATATCTGAGGAGGCTGAAACGGCTTTGGCGGATATCAAAACCATCATAGACTATCAGGATGGAGATTTTGACTTTCGACCAGAATGGGCTACGGTATGGGGAGCCAACAAGATGCATATTATGGCCGACTATAATCAGGCAGCCGCTTCGGGCTTGGCCTATCGCGATGGCTGCATTATACGGTCCAGAGATTCTCCTCGATATGATGGCGATCTGGATCGTTGGTGGAAGGTTTTTCAGCATGAGATCACGCATATCACTGAGTTCTTGATGATTGGTGATTATTCCCGTAGACAATCGAATACCGTTTGGATGCGTGAAGGCTTTGCTAATTATGGGGCTCGAAATCACCGAATTCAAACGATTAAGGAGCTAGACGATTGGCAGCAACTAATGACCAATGTTCCTGGAGAAGGGAATCCGATTCAAATTAAAGTCTGGGGTGACTTTCCGCAAGAGATACGCGACTCTTTTAGAACCATTGAATACTATGGATTCTTCGAGCTGGTAGTTCGTTACTTGCTGGAAGACGATGAACTTGGCAATGACATACAGGATATGAAGAACTACTATGATGATCTTGGTGCAGGAGTTCCACAGCCTGAGGCTTTCCTAAATCATTTTGGAGTTGCCATGGATGATCTAGAGGCTAATTTCTGGACCATCATGAGAGAATTCCTTCAAAACTAATTCATACAGTTAATTACAGTATTAGGCACTGGGTCAAATAATAAGGCCTCGATCAGTATTTTGATTGAGGCCTTTGACTTTTCTTTTGTGAGGGTTTACCTCCTGATATCTACCGATACAGTTTCGGTTCGGTACTTGTCGAACCAACCCAGAATAGCAGAGACTTTGGCAATTAGATTACTCGGTCTTGCCGCTATACCATGAAAGGCACCTGGAATCCTAACCATGGCTGTCTCAACACCTTTCAACTTTAGGGCACTGAAATACTGCTCTGACTCATGAATAGGAGTTCTTAGGTCAGCTTCTCCCGTCAGTAACATGGTTGGCGTAGTTACATTGCCAATCAATGAGATAGGAGAGTGCTTCATATACTTTTCAGGATCTTCCCAAGGTTTCTTCTCGAACCAATAACGCGTAGCGAAAGCCGACATATCTGAGTAGAGCGCCCAGCTGTACCAGTTGATCACTGGCTTGGCCACTACAGCGGCTTTAAAGCGATTGGTCTTACCAACGATCCAGGAAGTCAAAACACCGCCTCCAGAGCCTCCTGTAACAAACAATTGGCTTTCATCGATATATCCACGACTGATTACTTCGTCCACACCAGACATTAAGTCGTCATAGTCTTTGCTAGGGTAGTTCTTGTCAATCTCGTTCCCAAAGTCATAGCCATAACTCGTGCTACCTCGTGGGTTGGTATAGAGCACTACATAGCCCGCAGCAGCCATCAGCTGAATTTCGCCCGAGAAAACCGGGCCGTAGCTTGAGAACGGTCCACCGTGGATTTCCAAGATCAATGGATACTTTTTGTTGGGATCGAAATCTGGCGGTGTAACGATCCATCCGTTGATATCGAGTCCATCTACCGAAGACTTGTACCAAATCTCATCAACCTGACCTAATTGCTTATAGTCAAAAAGGTCCTCATTCACTTTAGTGACCCTCTTGTTGTTTCCAGCGTTACCTACGCCAAGATCGGCCGGTTCGTGTGTTTCGGCCCAAGTGTAGGCGTAATTGCCATTGTCGGCAATAGAGTAGGCGCCTGAGGTATAAGGCCTTCCCAGAGAAACACCGCCAAGCCCTTCGGTAATATCTGTTACTTTCCCTTTCAGGGTGATATAGGCGATCTTAGTATGCGCCTTGTCTACATACTGGAAGTAAAGTCCTTTGCCATCAGCAGACCATTTGATATTGGAAACGTCCCTATCGAGTTTACCCGAAATCAACTGACTGTTAGAACCATCTACATTGGCTACATATAGCCTGTTGATCTGATAGCCCTTATACTTATCATCGAAGCCGAAGTAGGCCATTTTCTTGCCGTCAGGAGAGATACGCGGATTGCTATCTGGGCCATATCGATCGGTTAGTTTGGTAAGCTTTCCATCGCTGAGGGAGACACTATAGATATCTGAATCGGAGCCTTCCAGCTCTCTGTCTTCTCTCATATTGGCACTGAAGTAAAGGTGCTTTCCATCCTTTGCCCAGACGGCATTGCCATGGTTAAATGGTCCTTCTGTGAGCTGTCTTGGAGTACCTCCGGAAACAGGAACAGTGAAGAGTTGTTGGTTGCCCGGTGTTACCTCACCCACACCATCTCGTCTCCAACCCAGGTTGTCCACATACTTTGGTGGAGCGTTCCAGGTGGCACCTTTCGGCTTAGCCGGCATCTTAATCGGTGAAGGCTTTACTTTCGGAACAAACATATTAAAAGCCAGATGCTTATCGTTTGGAGACCAAGTAATACTTGAAGGTGACTTTTCTGAATTAACAAGCACCATTTCATCTCCTGAATCCATCCAGCGGAGATAGATTTCTGACTTGCCGGACTTGTTCGAAGCGTAGACAATGCGGCTACCATCATGCGACCATCTTGGTGAGCGATCGTTTTGCTCACCCGTAGTTAGAGGTCTGTTTTGCGAACCGTCAAAATTCGCTATCCAAAGGTTAGATAAGTTCTTATCGGTCATGATGTCCTTGAAGTTGCGGACATAAACAATCTTCTGACCGTCAGGAGAGATTTGTGGATCGGATACAAACTCGAGGTTAAAGATGTCGAGCATTTCTATCTTGTTAGAGACCTGTGCCTGAACGGATAGGCATAGAAACGCAAATAATACCACTGCGGTGAGCTTCTTGAGATACTTCATGTGAATAAGGTTGATTTGACGATTAAGATAACCAAATCCCATATCACTTTAAAAGTCCATTTGATAAGTGGGAGGGAGAATTCAGAATTGAGAATTAAGAATGATGAATTAGGAATGAAGAATGATCAATTAAGAATTAAGAATGAAGAGAGGTCAACTTGGTGCTTGGCGGCTGACTCTTGTCGTCATGCCGGAAAAATTAGCCGTAAATTTTAAGACGGCTTATTTTATCCGGTATCTAATTTCTTAGGACTTGAAATAAATGAGATTCCACACATTTTTCTTCTGTTATAACTTAGAAGAAAAATTCTGGAATGACGATCTCTATACTAAGGTACATCTCTAGTAAGCACTACCAAATTATGCTCAACCTAGCGCTCACATGTTGTGAGTGCTGATCTTGAAAAAAGGATACGCACTACAAGTGCGCACCAGTGGGAAAACCTCTTTCTACCCTGAGCGGAGCCGAAGGGTCTTCTCAAGTAATCGATTTGCTATATTGGGTGAGTTCCCTCGACTTCGCTCGGGATAAAAAGGGAGGTGGTATCAAGAGTCTACCAATCTAGCGCTCACCTGTCTGCCGATAGGCAGGCTTGCAGTGAGTGCTGATCTTACAAAATGGCTACGCACTACATTGCGGACCAGTGGGAAAACCTCTTTCTACCCTGAGCGAAGCCGAAGGGTCTTCAAAGTCATCGATTTGCTATATTGGGTGAGTTCCCTCGACTTCGCTCGGGATGAAAAGGGAGGTGGTATCAAGAGTTTATTTGAAAACGATATGAGTATGATTAGGTTTTTAGCGCTGGCATTGATTAGTGCACTTTTTGCTTCTGCTTGCCAAAGCCCACCCAAGGAAAGAAAAGTAGTCTTTATCCTCCTAGATGGAATACCTGCAGATGTATTAGAGGCCTCCAACACTCCCTATCTCGATGAGATAGCTGACGAGACAGGCTATACACGGGCTTATGTAGGTGGAGAGAAGGGTGGAGCATCTGAATCGCCCACTATCTCTGCAGTGGGCTATAATAGCCTATTGACAGGCACTTGGGCCAACAAGCACAATGTCTGGGGCAATAGCATCAAAGCCCCGAACTACGACTACTGGAGCATATTTAGGATAGCCAAGGAACATAATCCAAACCTGAAGACAGCAATCTTCTCTACCTGGCTAGACAATCGCACCAAGCTAATCGGGGAGGGGCTTCCAGAAACAGGGAATCTCAAAATGGACTATGCCTTCGATGGCTTCGAACTGGATACGGTGCGCTTTCCGCATGATGCCGAACGCCAATACATCCTGAACATCGATGAGATGGTGGCCACAGAAACAGCCGACTACATAGCCAGCGATGCACCAGACCTCTCTTGGGTTTATTTAGAATATACAGACGATATGGGACATCGCTATGGCGATAGTCCTCAAATGGCGAAGGCAGTCGAACTAGCCGATGCACAAGTAGGACGCATTTGGAAGGCCGTTCAACAGCGGGAAGCTCAGTATGATGAAGACTGGCTAATCATTATCACCACCGACCATGGCAGAACAGCAGTCAATGGCAAGGGCCATGGTGGCCAATCCGACAGAGAGCGCACCACATGGATAGTCACCAATTACCCAAAACCATTACCATCTTTCTATCAGAACCCCGGTATAGTGGATATTATGCCCTCAATTGTTAATTATATGGACTTAACCATGCCTAAGGAAATAGCCGAGGGGATTGATGGGGAGGCTTTTATTGGGAGGTGAGGATACGCTGAATTTGGTCCGAACAAGACTGCTAAGACTAGAGAAGTTATCAGCAAATATTATTAATGTACTCCTCAACCTGTTTTTCGTCACTCAGGTCATAGTATCCGGAATTATACCAGTTTACGCCTATAAAGCTGAATTGCTTTCCGAACTCTATGAGTCCTAGTTTTAGGTTTTGTCTGTCTACATCATTTTCAGTCTGTCCGGTGATCCAAATATTTTCAAGTATGTCTGCATCACCTTCAAGGATAACAGCGAAATCCCTAGAGCCATACCCCAATGGTGCATTGTCGCCTTCTAAAAGTCCAACCCCTTGCATAACAACTTTATCAATTCGATTGAGGTTGGCATCATTCAATATTTCTTTTACTCGACTTAGCGGAACATGCTTATCAAATGTCTTCACGGGTTTTTCTCCAATTACCGTGATGTCTGTAAATCCGGTCCCGTCAAAATGTTCTTTTCCAAAATCATCAATCCTTTTAGTCTCATTTATAACGAATTCTAAATTCTCTTTCGGAAGTAATTCAATCATTAGATTGTCGTCTTCCCACATATGCAGAATTTGAGATGGTTCAAATGGCTTTTGGCTTTTTCGTTGAAGTCCGAATAGTTTTATTAGGTTCATTTTTTAATAAGTGAGAGCTGAGTTTGTAAGAAAGGTACGCACTACAAGTGCGAACCAGTGCGTTGTCGTATGGCTAACTAAAATTCTTTCTCAAAGAGTCGTTTCTTGTTATTTTATATCCAGCAACTTCTGTTGATTCGTTATTCTTCAATTTAGCATTTCCTCCAAGAATATGAGCTAGTCTAAATGCGGCCCAAGATCCACTGTTGGCGCTTACCCATAAATGATCAAAGAAACCCAAGATTCCCTTCATTCTCCATTTGCTTGAATCAGCTTTTTCTCGTCTTATTAGTTCAATCGTTGTTCCTTCTGGGTGTTCCAGAAACCGGAAATCTGTTCGGTTTGGAACTGAGAGTTCAGTTTCTCCTTTTGACCACATCTGTTCGTCATATGAAAATGACTCATAGGGATTCCATTCCTTAATTGTCACATAGATTGAAGTCCCATGAACGGTTGTGGCTTTGAATACATCTCCATTGTAAATGATGTTATTGTCACCAAGTGATTTCACTTTTTCCTCAAGCCTATAGCGCCCATAAATAAAGGATATGGCATCATAATTTAGTCTGCTCTCTACATGAAACATGCTAATGATGGATTTCCAAGCTTGCTCTTTGGTTAATCCTTTTTTTAATGAAACTGCCTTGGCAGCTGAATAGACTTTAATGCTCATTTCTAAATCATTTATAACTATGCGATTAATGTAGGAACTTACCACCCTAGCGCTTACTTGCAGTGAGTGCTGGTCTTGTAAGGTGGGTCCGCACTACATTATGAACCAAGGGTGTAGTGTCATTACCTATACACCGCGTTAACAAGTCTTATTTTGGCGTCCAGAGTTCACCATAAGTTTTAAAATGTCCAGCTGCTATTACTGTTTCTATTTCTCCCTGCCATAATTTCTCAGAGAACAGTCCTGACCCTTCCATATTGAAGTCAATCGTCTCATTGTTTCCGATAAACAGAACTAAGTTCTTATGGCTCTCGAATTTGTCTTCAAGGTGCTTGAAAAATTTATGAACTCGGCTATAGTGCTCCCAGAAGTGCTCCCCTTCAACCTCGGTACTTCTAAATCGTTTGAAGACATCTGAATGAAATACATTAGTCGGTGAAACTATCATTCTGAAAGAAATTGATTCTGTTGAAAAAGAGTATAGCCTATCTATGAATTCTTTAATCCTCCTATTGTTGAATCCTTGTTTCGCGCTGGATAGAAATATGTACTTGGCATCATTCGTAGATGTGGCGTTCCCATTCCAACAATACATATCGTCCTTGTTCTGTTGAGCATTCTTCTGCATTGATGTTACAAAATCGTTTATACCCAACTTTGTCTTTTTTATTAGACTGCGGTATGCCTCTACGTCTTGATGAGTCCTCATCTTCTTTGTCGCAGTGGAGTCAACTATGTCGTAGTAGATTACCTGGTCGTAGCTAATTGTTCCATCGCCATGCTGCTCAAACCTATCTAATTCAAAACTCACAGCTCCACGAGTTTTAGACATCTCATAATTTAAAGAACCAATTTCCTTTTGCAAATACTTTGCGGTTCCAAGTATGTCAAAGTTTCTGAAATCAGAATTGGAGTGTCCATCCAGGTTAGACACCAGGGTTAAGTCTCGCTCATTGAGTAGATTAACATCAACTGCAATTGTTCTCTCCATGAAGGCTTTTATTTTCTTAACACTTGAACTAATCCTTTTTTTTCTTGTTTTTTCGATTTCCTCAGGATTGAGTAATAGAAGCAAGGTCAGAAAATTAACATTTAACAGAAGTCGATGGCCAATTCTGGCCATAACTTCAATATCTTTATCAAATATTGATTGTTCATCTTCTCGTTCGAGAATTGATAATGAATCCCAATAAGACTCCCAATCGAGTACGGCAGTATCTTGATTCAAAGCGGTCAATATTCTAGTTCCCTTGGAAATTGCTTGTTGTGCACCACTGTTCCTCCAACCGCGAAATTTTTTATGAATACTATTTAGGGCGGTAAAGCCGTCCCCTTGAACGATTTCCTTTCGCTTGTGGTACGGGACTGCCTTCCCTTCTGCGATTGCATTGAGAACTGAAACAACGGTTGGACTAAGTCTATCTATGAAAATATCATGCTCGACATAGAGAGCTGCAGCAACATCTTTTGGTCTAAAACAAGTACTTAGAAAGATTAAATCATCATCCGTCAAACGTAACGTGTCATCTTCTTTAGTTACTCCCTTTACTAAAAGTCCTAAAATCATTCCAAACTTCTTTGATTCAGGAATAGAGGAAGTAGATATCTGAATTGCATCAAAGTGCTCCTTGAACCGGTAATTGTTATCTCCTGCTCGTTCTATCACCTGTCTTTCAAGTAGGTGCCGAGAAAGCCACAAATCGGACTCAACGTTGTAGTTATTGCGTTTCTTCATCTTCACAACCGCTCCATGCAAATGAAATCCAATTTTTGCTACGCCATCTTGCCCAGAAGTTCCGTATTGTAATTGAAAAATGCCCCTCGTTACACCAACACGGATAAATAGGACTAGTAATTTTTCAAGATATAGCTTCGGAAGTGCTTCCTTGTCGTATGACTTGATGGCCGTTTCAATTAAGTGACCACATAATTGAGTCTCTTGCTCAGCGAATTTGACATCCTCTCCATGCCGATATGCTCGATATATTGCCCCTGTACTTTCATCATACCGTGTTACTGGAACACAAATTCCTTTGTCTATACTATAGTCCAGAATAAGTGAGAGCACATTTTTGACTTTGTCAGTCAGCTCATACTCATAAGTTTTCTTGAGGTATGTGAGAATCCCAGACCATGTGATTCCAGTTTCAAGCCTATCGATTGCTCTAATTTCATCCCATTGATTGAGCGGGGCATGTTCTCTAACTTTAACTCTGGAGGGTAGTTCCTTATACCTGTATAGGCTTAGAAATATATTGCTGAAATCAGCAAATACGTTTCGATAATTGTCTTGGTTGAAATCATTTATTTCTACTACATTCAACTGGCCTTCCTCGAACAAATCTTCGAATTCAGTATTACTAGTTTCAATTTCGGAAGGCTCAATTACTCCGTTACTTAAAAAGCTTAGGGTATCGTTTTCAAGTAAATACCTGCCAATTTCGTGGACTATGTGATAGTTCTCTTTACCGAAAAGCAAATCTACATCCAGTTGCCTAGTCTCTATTCTCAATTTCTTTTCGAGTACGTATTCAACATCTTTTCGGAATATCCTGGCAAGCAGAATAGATGAAATATATTGAATAAGTCGCAACTTGCTTGTTAGGGAGTTGTGTTGCTTGCCTAACCTAGCTATATCCTTGGTTTCAAATCCAATCTTGTAGAGTGATGATTCTAAGGAATCAGTAATCAATGAGATGTCGTCAGATAATATTGGTTTAAAGGTTACAATCGGCATAACCGACAATTCAAATCCCCAATCATTTTTAATTGAGTAGACGCGTATCTTGGAAATTTCAACCAAATTGAAAACAGATTCTCCAATTCTACTCCTAAAATCATCAAGCACTTCAGTAGTTGGGAAAAATGACAATGAACTAACTCCATTCAGCTCCTGCATTGTGTTGGTTATATCGTATACATTCCAAGCCTGCGAAGAAATGAATAGTTGCCAGTACTTTTCTTTAATTTCTAACTGATGGAATAGGGGGAAATCAACTGCATAAGGTCGAGGAGCGATAGATAATGCAGATACAATTGACGCACAGAAGGTCAGGGATCTTTGGTCAGAAAGAACAACTGCCTTGTAGTCCGGATCAATGCATTCTGGAACCCAATATTTTTCATTTGTACAAAAAACGTAAGTCAGGACTTCTTTTGCTCCATAATTTTCAAGAAGATTTGACTTGGCTTTCCATATTGTTGTCCCACAAATAACAATGTCATCCACAATAGCAACACGCTTGTTCTGGAAGATAAATGTGTCAGTGTCTAGCAACTTATCGCTAACAACGGGTTTATCAATTACAGTAACTCCAACTGAGGTCAATAAGTCGTAGAGACAGCAGAATTTTCTAGACATGAGGACGAATACATCACAATCCACTTTAGACAAAGTCTCTCCGAATTCAAGAAGTTTAACTGCTAAGTCTGGCTCAAAATGAGCTAATATTTTATCTTTCATATTCTTCATATGTGATTCTATTTATGCTTGCCCCCCCGTAGGATAACGACATGATTTTGTGTCATCATACCTCCAATGAGACTTGCTATATGCGCCTAGTTTAGTTTTCCAGAAAAGCGTAGTGAGTGAAAGGTATTGTTGTGTTTTATCTCCTATGAAGAAAAGAAATTATTGGTATAATCACAAATAGAGAATTTGGGAGGTAGTTGTTGGTGACAAACGGAGCCTCAACTAATTCCTTTCCATTTTTCCTTGAGAAATGATTAATATGTACTTTCAAGGCAATGCAGGAATCAGTCTGTCAAGAGGAGGTTTATAACACCTTATACCACAAGCATTTCAATGGCCTAAGGAACTACGTCTACTACAAATGTGGTGACTTAGATCAGGCAGAAGATATCGCTCAGGAGAGCTTTATCCGGCTTTGGCAAAAGTGTGCCGATGTGCTTTTTGAAAAGGTCACCGGCTTTGTACATACCGTGGCCAATCGCTTATTTCTGGATCAGGTACGTTCGAAAAAGGTCTCTCTAAAGTTTGAGAAGGATCAGGTAACGCAACAGAACAATGAAGATCCTTACCATATCCTAAGGACAGAAGAGTTTCGCCAACGGATAGAAGAGGTGATCTCTGATTTGCCCGAAGGGCAGCGAGAAGTGTTTTTACTCAACAGAATTGAGAAGCATACTTATAAAGAAATTGCGGAGATGTTGGGTGTTAGCCAGACAGCCGTTGAGAAACGCATGGCCAAGGCTTTGGTCAAACTAAAGGACAGAATCGAAGAATTTAAAAATATTTAAGGAGAGGGGTTGGGTGATCCCAAGAACCCACCGTTAGTTAATTGTGAGCGCAGAACTCGAAAATAAAGAAATTATTGCCCGATGGCTGAGTGGAGATCTCTCCGAAGAAGAAAAGGCTACACTCAGCAAACGAGATGATCTTGAGGACCTCAAGCATGTGCTCGAGGATGTCAGTACCTGGTCATTGCCTCCGGTCAACACTGCAGAAAGCTTAAAAAGGCTAAGAGAGAAGACCGCAGCTGCCAAGCCAGAAACTAAGGTCATCAGCATGAGGCCTCTGCTCAGGTATGCCGCAGCCATCGCTTTGTTGGCTACCGTCTGGTTTGTTTATGACTATACCCGCAATAGCGGTTTGGTTGACCTGAAGACAGGTCTGGCAGAGACTATCGAGCATGACCTGCCCAATGGCTCTGTGATTACCCTGGGAGCCGTTTCGAGTGCGAGCTATAACAAAAGTAATTGGGATGATGATCGCTTGATCGACTTGGTCGGTCAGGCTTTCTTTGATGTGGAATCAGGTGCCAAGTTTACCGTGAACACCGCCTATGGTGATGTTACCGTGTTGGGTACCGAGTTCGATGTGCAAACCATTAACGGAGCACTAAAAGTAAATTGTTTTGAAGGTAGCGTGGCCGTTATCTCTGCTGATCAGCGAGAAGTGCTCAAGCCGGGAGAGGGAGTTGTTTTTGAAAACGGCAGCTTTGAAAGAATAGCCTTTGACAATAGAACACCAAGCTGGACAGGTGCATCGAGTGTTTATGAGTTGACCGAATTAGAAGATGTGATCAACGATTTAAAGCGATACTATCAGGTTGAAATTGCTCTGCCTTCAGACATCGCGACCGAAAGTTTTTCAGGAAGCTTTCCGCACAATAACCTAGAACAAGCTTTACGTTCCATATTCTCTCCGCTGGAAATAGAATATACCCTTGCTGAAGGAACAGTTGTTTTTGAATAAAAGCCACTCCATCTTTGAATATGCTCAAAAGCCTTAGGTCGACTTGCTTTTTATGGACATGCTGCTTGCTCTTAGGCATTGGACAATGGAGTCTGGCACAGTCTAACCAGTCGATTATCGAGGTTTTTAAATCGCTGGAGCAAAAGCATAATGTAGTCTTTTCTTACAACCCCAAATTGATTGGGCTGCTTCGGCTTTCTGTCAATAGTTCATCTCAGTCATTAGACGCTTCATTAGAAACGATCAGTGATAGACTCCCTTTGAAATTTGAACGAGCGGGTGCCAATGGAATTCTGGTAATCCCTGTTCGTTCGAGTCTCGAATTCAAGGCAATTGATGCAGATGATCAAAGACCGATTGACTTGATCTATGTGGCGGTGAATAATCAGCAACCTAATTACTTGCTTCCCAAGAATGGTTTGTACAGGATGGAAGACGTATTTATCACCGATTCCCTTGCCATCAATACCTCTTTCTACCATCAGGTGAGTACTACGGTAATGGCATTACAAGCTGGCGGAAACACAGTCAGTATGAAGGCCGAGACCACTGACTTGGGGGATGTGACCATCTTGTCCTATATCACTACGGGAGTCAATTCTGTACTAGGCGATCACCGGATTGAGGTGGATATGTCAGACCTAGGTTTAATTGCCGGGGAAACGGATGGGGATGTCTTTCAGGTATTGCAGGCAGTGCCGGGCATTCGATCACCCAACGGCAAGCCGGGTAGTCTCAATCTTAGGGGAGGACCTTTCGATCAGAACCTGATGCTCTTTGACAACATACCGATCTATCATACAGGTCACTTCTTTGGCACCTTTTCACCCTATAACCCAGGGATTGTTGACAAGATCAGTGTTTACCGAGGAGGGCTGCCAGCATCTTGGGGCGGACGCGTAGGCGGGGTAGTTGATATTAAAACACAGCAGCATGTACCAGACTCACTCAGCATTGGTTTGATGACCAATACCGTCACTTCGGGCTTGGAACTGAGGGTACCCGTTGTCAAAGACAAGTTGGGCTTTGTTTTTTCCGCTAGGGCGAAAATATTTGGTGATATGCCTCCCAAACTTGAGGCCTATTATGACCTGAACTTTCAGGGAAGTAGAATTTCTGATATCGCCCTCAATGGACCAATAGAGCTCCGAAACCTCAATATCGGCTTTAGCGATATGAATGGCAAGTTGATTTACAAACCCAGCAGCAAGCATCATTTGAGCCTGAGTTTTTTGACGATTGGAAATGACTTCTCTTATGAGCTATTCTCTCGAAATCAGAATAGGATAGAGACTGAGGTATCTGAATTAGATAATTGGGGGATGACTTTGGAATGGCAGGCACAATTGACGGAGGCCATTAACCTGAGAACTCGATATACCTCTTCGCAGTTTCGCCTCGAAGAGCAAAGAACAGAACCCCGAAACAATGGCAATGGGGTCAATAGGGAGTTTGTGGAAAATGGAATTGATGACCAAAGAATTGACCTGGCACTGAAGGTGAAATTAGATGAGAAGACCGATTTAAATGCAGGGTATGAGTTCTCGAATCACGATATCACTTTTGACGATACAGTCGATGGAGACAATCCGCAAGTGGTGGATAGAAGGAGTGGGAATGGCGATATCAATTCGCTTTACTTAAGTCTAAAGCATCAATTTAGCGATAAGCTGATCGTGGATGCGGGTCTGCGATCCAACCACTTTTCGGTAGGAGATCAGTCCTTTTTGGCGCCTAAACTCTTTGTGAGCTACTTGGTGTCAAATTCCTTTTTCCTGAAAGGCTCTGCAACAGGCGCTTATCAGTATGTAAGGCAGAACTTTGCGAACGACTTTGATGACTTCCGCATAGAGAACCAATTCTGGACTCTGGTCGATGATAATATTCCCGTGCTAAGAGGTAAGCAATATATGTTTGGAGGCTTGGTGGATCGTGGCAGCTGGCTATTTGATGTGGAATTCTATCAAAAAGACGTGAGCAATGTTATTCGACCCGGAGGGAATCAAACGCCTAATTTAACCGGTGATTTAAATATCAAAGGCATTGACTTTCTGGCCAAGAAGCGGTGGGATGGCTTTGAATCATGGATTAGCTATTCATTGAGCAAGGCGGAAGAATCGTTTAGAGTGCAACAACAACAAGGGCCACCGAGAGTTGTGACGCGTGAAGCTTTCTATGACCAGCGCCATGTACTGAACCTAAAGTTTATTGTGCCAATGAACCGATGGAGTTTGGCTGCATCATGGAGCTTAATGTCAGGCGTTCCGGTATATGAGGCCGACCGCGATGAGATTCTCGACAACAATGGCAATCAATATGATATTGAGTACACCGGTAATTTTCCTGCTCAGCACCAGCTAGACTTGTCTGCGTCTTACGTCTTTTCAAAACCGACTGCAGGTTGGAGGGGAGTATTAGGCTTCTCCATATTGAATGTTTACGATCGCAGGAATATCATCAACGCCTTCCAGCAAAACGTGAATATTAATAACACCATCCGATATGGTTTAGGCTTTTCTCCCAATATTCAACTAAAAGTGACTTTTTAGGTTATCCCTTTATTCTGACTGGAGGATCAAGAATTCATAATGTCTGTTTTTGCCTTCCGTCATGCCGGAAAAATAATTCAAAGCTTTAAAAGTGGATTATTTTATCCTGCCTGTCTGCTGACAGGCAGGTATCTAAAAGCTCGAATCAATGAGATTCCGGATATTTTTCTTCCTTATAAGAAAAGTAGAAAGAAAAATTCTGGAATGACGTGCTAAGGGGTTTGGGCTTTTCCCCCAATATTCAACTGAAAGTTACTTTCTAAAGACTTCCTTTGAGTCGCCATTTTTTCGGGATAACCTTTTCTGAAGACCTTCGTTTCTTTAGTTGTTTTACAAAATAGTAAAAACCTATATGAGACAAGGTATTGGAGAGTTCGAGGAGATAGTCCTTCTGGTAGTAGCCGCCCAGCATGATCATGCTTACGGCTTATCTGTAACAGAGGCAATAGAAGTTCAGTTGAAACGATCCGTAAAACTGAGTAGTGTACATACATCTTTGTATCGTCTTGAAGAGAAGGGGCTTGTCGAATCAAGGATAGGGGACACATCCACCTTGAGAGGTGGCAGAAAGAAAAGACATTTTATCATTACCACACTAGGCAAGCGCGCACTTATAGAAGCTCAGGAGGCACGCCAGACCTTATGGAATCAGATTCCCAGTAGCGTACTAGACATTTCGAAAGGTTGAGTACAAACAATCCCATAAAGCCTCCGAAACTGGCCACCCGCATTTTTAAGGCCTATTGTAAGAATGAATTGGCGGATAGCATATTAGGTGATATGCAGGAGCAGTTTTTTAAACAGGCGGAGCATGGGAAACCTATGCGCGCCAAGCTCCGCTACTGGCAAAACGTTTTGACTTTCGTCAATCGACACACCCTGAAATCAGATAAACCAAACCCCTGGTTCTCTAAAAACCATACCTCTATGCTGAGAAATTACACGCTGGTTACCTTCAGAAACCTTAAAAAGAACCCACTTTTCTCTCTTATCAACCTATTAGGCCTGGCTGTCGGCTTGGCGAGTAGCTTGATCATATTTTTATATATACAGCAAGAGTTGAGCTTTGACAGCTTTCATCGCAATGCCGATCAAATCTATCGTGTCACCAGCACCTATGCGCGCCCTTCAGCTACTTACAACTGGGTGAGAACGCCACCAGCACTGGCACCAGCCATCAAGAATAACTTCCCAGGAATTGGTAAGGTAACGCGACTCCGATCAACGGACGAACATGTCTATTTCATAGAAGACGATCCTTTTATTCTAGGAAGGGGCTTTTATGCGGACTCCATGTTCTTGGAAATGATGGACTATCCGCTGGCCATGGGTAATCCTTTGACCGCTCTTGATGAACCCAATTCCATTGTCATTTCTTCTGATTTAGCCATGCGCTTCTTTGGCAACCAAAACCCGATGGGGAAAATCATTCGGTTTGACAACGAGCTGCCTTTACGCGTAACAGGTGTGCTGGAAGAGCTTCCGTCCAATACGCATTTAGACTTCGAGTTATTGATCTCATTTACCACTTATGTGGTGCCCGAAGGCTACTTGGCCGATTTGAATAGTTGGTCTTGGGGCGGCTTTTACACTTTTGTTGAGCTCAATGCAGACTTGGATGTCGACCAGCTAGAAGAGAGAGTGACAGGACTCTATGAAGAAAACTACACCCGAACGGATACCAAGGTAACCGCCCACTTTCAGCCCCTGAAAAAACTCTATTTAGACTACGGGCATTTTACCAACCATGGGGACTTGGTGAGGCTAGGCGATAAGAATACTATTTTCACGCTGATGGCCATTGCCATTCTGGTACTCATAGTGGCCAGTCTCAATTATATGAACCTATCGACCGCCATTTCACTGAATCGCGGCAAGGAAATCGGCATGAGAAAGGTGATGGGTGCCGTCAGTGGTAGAATCAAGGCCCAATTCCTTTGGGAATCAATACTGCTTGCTTTGGCGAGTATGTTCATTGCCATAGGCCTCACATGGCTAGCACAACCATTGTTCTCTGACTTATTGCAGATTGAACTGCCTACGGATGTTGCAGGTATGTTAGGCATTCTTCCAGTGCTCTTGGGGGTAACTTTGCTCATTGGCTTTCTGGCGGGACTTTATCCTTCATTCGTGCTCTCTACTTTCAGTCCTATTAAGGCTTTAAGGGGAAGGTTAAAAACTTCAGCGGTGGGCAATAGAGTCCGCAAAGGGCTTACCGTTTTTCAGTTTGTGGTATCGATCGTTTTGCTGACTGGTAGCTTCCTGATCATTAAGCAGACCCAGTTTATGAGAGAGCAACCCCTAGGTTTTGAAACCGAGAATGTGCTGATCTTAAATGTCTTGGGTGTAGATATGAACGAGCGCTATGATGTTTTAAAGAATACCATGCTCAGAAATCCTTTTGTTACGGGGTTCAGCGAGTCGTCTCATCAGTTTAGTAACTCATCGAGCAGCGGTCCTGCACACTTAGAAGGCGCACCGCCAAGTGAGAACTTTCAATTGAACTACTATCAAACAGGCTATGACTTTATAGACTTAATGGACTTGGAGATCACTCAGGGACGCTTCTTCTCCAAAGACTTCCCCAATGACACGGCAAGTGCCATGATACTAAACGAGACTGCCGTGGCTCAAATGAAGCTTGAAGATCCGGTTGGTCAAAGGATTCAGTTCAACAACCGAGATAGAGTAGTAGTGGGGGTGGTCAAAGACTTTAACTATAGTTCTTTGCATGCACCGGTCGCACCCATGGCGATCGTGATGCCATTTACCATACCTTCGACCTTCCTGATCAAGACACAAGGTGATAACCTAACTCAGGTTATATCATCCATTGAAAGTGATTACAAAAACATTATACCAGAAGCGCCTTTCGACATTAAGTTCCTGGACGATGACATTGCGCGCATGTACGATCAGGAGATAAGATTATCACGACTAGTGGGTCTCTTCTCTTCGTTAGCAGTGATTCTGGCTTGCTTAGGCTTGTATGGTCTTGTTACCTATTCGGTGCAGGCAAGGCTTACAGAAGTGGGAATTAGAAAGGTCTTAGGAGGCTCATTGAGCAAGATTATGGTCCTGCTTTCGAAGCAATTCTTTATACTAATTCTTGTGGCCAACCTCTTGGCTTGGCCTTTAATTTTCTGGTTAGGCAGTAACTGGCTAAGTAACTTTCACTATCGCATAGATTTAGACCTTAGCATCTTCCTTTGGCCGACATTGAGCCTATTGCTTATTGCGGCCATTACTGTCAGTCATCAGGTCATCAAAGCGGCATGGACAAACCCAGTCAAGGTTTTAAGAAGTGAATAAAGGCAATCGCTTCCGACAATCTGACTAGTCTTAACAGTTCCGATTCATTCGCAGTCCAGCTAATCTCCTAGGTCGATTTTCTAAAGATTTCATTATCTTCCATGTAATCAACCTTAAGTATCATGGATCGAAGAGAATGGATGAGACGCGGCAGCGCTCTCGGAGCTTTATCGCTACTCAGTGGAAGCAGTGTAATTTCCTCATTGACTGCCGAAGAGAAGGCCAAATTCAACCCTAGAGATCTAGAGTTTCCTATCCAACTCAACTTCAATGAAAACCCTTTTGGGCCTTCTGAAAAGGTGAGACAGGCCATGATAGATGCTTTCAAGATCGGCTGTCGATATCCTGATACTTATTCGCAAGAGTTACTCGATATGATTTCTGAAAAGGAGGGTGTCTCAAGAGATCACATTGTCATTACTGGCGGATCGACCGAAGGCTTGAAAATTACAGGCTCAACCTTCGCCAATAACGGGGGAGAGATAATTGCCGCCCGACCTACCTTTCTAGCCATGATGATGTATGCTAAGCAGTGGGGTGCTACCATCAACTGGGTTGACCTTGACAAAAATCTTACCCATGATGTAGATGAGATGGAAAGAAGGATTTCGGCCAAGACCAAATTGATCTTTCTATGCAATCCGAATAACCCAACGTCCACACTGCTTTCCAAGAATAAGCTGATTGACTTCTGCACAGCGGCATCCAAGAAAACCATCGTGTTTAGCGATGAAGCTTACTATGATTTTATCGAAGAAAAGGACTATCCTTCAATGACTTCCCTTGTCAAGAAGGGCGAAAACGTTATCGTTTCTAGAACATTTTCCAAAGTATATGGTCTTGCTGGCCTAAGGATTGGTTACCTGATTGCCAAGCCCGAACTGGCGAATAAGATCAGGGATAATGTGGTGGCCTATACCAATGTACTTGCCCTGAAAGCTGCGGCTTCGGCCATGCAAGACAAAGAGTTTTATCAGTTTAGTCTGCGCAAAGTAAATGAGTGCAAGCAAATTATGTATGCGGCAATGGACGAGCTCAAGCTAGAGTACATAAAGTCCAATACAAACTTTATCTTCTTTAAAACGGGAAGGGATATTGACATTTTCAACCGACAAATGCTTGCCGAGGGCGTGAAAGTGGGTAGGGCCTTTCCTCCTTACACAGATTGGTGCCGAATAAGCACCGGAACAGTCGAAGAGGTACAGTATTTTGCTGAGAAGCTCAAAAAGGTATTGTCCTAAAACGCCATCCTGAACATGCAAAAACAATCAATTAAGCTAATATCAAAAACCTGTTTCGGACTTTTGATATTCATTCTTTTTTCCGCCTGCCAACCCGATTATGAAGAGCCATCTGTCTCTCTCGAAGACTATGTGGTTGAGCCAGGCTTTGAGCTGGAAGTGATCGCTTCGGAACCCTTCTTGGAAGCGCCAGTGGCCATAGACTTTGATAATCAGGGAAGAATTTGGACGGTGGAAATGAGAGGCTATATGCAGACACTCACAGGCGAAAGTGAGACCATGCCCAATGGAGTCATCTCTATATTAGAAGATAAGGATGGAGATGGTAAGGTGGATCATTCAAAAGTCTTTTTGGATAGCCTTGTATTGCCGAGAGCCATTGCTCATGTCTATGGTGGCTTGCTCTATGCCGAACCACCTAACCTGTGGTTTGTAGAAATCGAGGATGATAAGCCCAGCAAGAAAGTACTGGTTGACTCATTGTATGCCGATGAGGGCAATGTAGAGCATCAGCCCAATGGTTTGATGATGAACATTGATAACTGGATTTATAATGCCAGATCGCATTTCAGGTATAAAAGGGAGAATGGTGTCTGGTTGAAAGAACCTACAGCTTTCCGCGGGCAATGGGGAATTACAAAAGACAATTTCGGAAGGCTCTATTACAACAATAACTCCACGCAAATCATGGGTGACTATGTGTTGCCCAATGTGCTTACGCGAAATCAATACTATGAACCTAAGGATGGTTTGGGGAAAGTGCTAACCCGAAACCAGAGAGTCTACCCCTTACATGCTACACTAGTGAATAGGGGCTATGAACCAGGTGTTCTGGATCAGGATAGTGTTTTGAGAAATGTCACTTCATCCTGCGGGCCATTGGTGTATCGCGGTGGTCAATTCCCTCTTGAGTATACTGAAAACGCCTTTGTATGTGCGCCTGAAGCGAATCTAATCAAACGCAACCTCTTAATGTTTGACGGACCGATCACTACAGCTAAGCAAGCGTATGACGATCGAGAATTTATCGCTTCTACCGATGAAGGTTTTCGTCCGGTTAACCTATCTAGTGGCCCTGATGGTGGTATGTACGTGGTAGACATGCACAGAGGAATCATTCAGCATGGCGCCTATATGACTTCCTATTTAAGAGAACGACTTGCCGCTGCTGGTATGGATAAGATGGTGGGGATGGGCAGAATTCTTAGGGTGAAAAGCAAAGAGGCTGGACTCAGTGCATTACCTGATTTTGATAAGCAAGACGCAGAGGGGTTAGTAGCCTTATTGAACCATAAGAACGGATGGGTGAGAGACAGGGCGCAGCAGCTAATTATCCAAAATGAACTGAAAGATGCGATACCTTACCTTCAAGCTTTGCTTAGAAATGCCGAAAACCCCGTGGCTTCTGTCCATGCGCTTTATGCTTTGGATGGGTTGAAGGCGATTGATTCGCATACGTTGCTGGTGTCTTCAAAAAGTGAAAATGTGAGCCTTGCTTCTCATGCACTTCAAATGATACATGGGCGAGCTGACCAAAGTCAGCAGATCGATATAATTGAAACCTTAATGGCTAGGAACAGTGCCTCATTGGATCTCTATCTTTTGATATTTATTGGGAAATCCATCCATCCAGGCAGCCAGGGTCTGGCAGACTATGCCGATAAAATATTGTCAAGGAATCCAAATGGACTCTATGAGGAGGCTTTGATAAGTTCTCTTTTAGGTACTGAAAGTGATTTCTTAGAAATGAATGGTTCGAATATCAGACCAGACTTCAGAGCTAAGCTCGAAGGTGTAGTAGCAAACCAAGATTCAGATAAGAAATTCTGGATTTACGCACAGGAATCTCTTCCTCTGGATGATCGAACGCATGGACTTCAGCTATACAGAGAGACATGTGCAGCATGTCACGGAGGCAACGGCAGGGGAATAGAAGGTCTGGCACCTCCATTAGACAATTCAGATTGGATAAAAGGTCCAGCCAATAGACTCGCTTTGGTGCTCTTACATGGCTTGAAAGGACCTGTGGACGTGAATGGAGAAAGGTATGAGTTCAATGCACAAATGCCTGGCTTGGCAAGCAATCCGAACTTTACAGATCAGGATATCACCGATTTAATTACTTATCTGAGCAATGCCTTCGGTACTTCAAGTCGCGGAGCTAATGCTGATATGATCAAAAAACTAAGGGAAGTGAAACCGAATGACGGGGCTTTCACACAAGAAGAAGTAAACGATGTTTCTAATGAAAACTAGGTCGATATTATTGCTAGCCGTAGTCATAATCTCGGCTTGTTCAGGTACTAAAGATGAGTGGGCAGCACCATTCAATGGAACAGATCTGGAAGGTTGGAAGATACTCGGTGGAGAAGGACTTTATGAAGTCAATGAAGGAGAAATAGTAGGCACAACCAAAGGCACTGCGAATACCTTTCTGGCCACAGAAAAACCGTACAGCGATTTTATCCTGGAGCTCGAGGTTTTCGTAGACCCAAGAATGAATTCCGGTATTCAGTTTAGAAGTGCGCAAAAAGAAAGTGGAACAGTCTTCGGCTATCAGGCCGAGATAGATCCTTCAGATAGAAAATGGAGTGGTGGACTTTACGATGAATCAAGAAGAGGCTGGCTTTATCCGCTAGACTTAAATGAGGAAGGTAAATCTGCCTTTAAGAATAACCAATGGAATAAATACAGAATCGAGGCTGTGGGTGACTTGATTCATATTTGGGTAAATGATATTTGCACAGCGGCTGTAAAAGATAGTGTCTCTAGTGCCGGTTTTATCGCACTTCAGGTGCATGGTGTGGGCACCAAAGAAGAAGAGGGTAGGCAAGTGAAATGGAGAAACATTCGCATAAAAACGGCTAGTCTCGAGGGTGAAATGAGAGAGCTACCTGCTTCGGTTGATGAACTCAACCTGCTTGAAAAATAAGCAAGGACCTATCAAAAGACGCCCAATTGAATCCTAAAAAAGACAGTGTTGAAATTACCCAAGAACAGGCAAGGAAGCTTGTTTTGCGAGCTCAAGGTTTGTCGGGAGTTCAAGAGTCTTCGCTGGATGCCATAAAACGGTTGAGCTATGTTCAGATTGATACCATTTCCGTAGCAGAACGAGCACATCACCATGTTTTCTTCAGCAGGAATGCTGACTACCAGAAGGAGGATTTAGATCGGATGGTGTCAGATAGATCTGTTTTTGAATACTGGAGTCATGCGGCAGCATTTCTTCCGATAGAAGACTTCCGTTTCAGTCTTTATCATAAAGCGGAGGTACAAAAGGCGGATAAGTTCTGGTTTGAGAAGGATAAAAAAGTGATGCGTAAGGTCTTAAAACGCATCAAAGAAGAAGGCCCTCTTGGATCGAAAGATTTTGAGAAGGCATCAAAGGTAGTTCAGGGCTGGAGCGATTGGAAGCCCGCCAAGGTAGCTTTGCAGTTGCTGTTTATGGAAGGTAAGTTGATGATTTCTGAACGCCAGAGTTTTCAGAAAGTCTACGATTTAACCGAACGTGTTTATCCTGATTCAGTGGGTCTTAAAAAGCCGAGTCAAAAGGAGTATTGCGATTACCTGATTGACCGAGCGATCAGTGCCCAAGGTATAGTCACAGAAACCGAAATGGGCTATTTGCGAAAAGGCCTTAAGAAACCGATTCAGTTGGCTTTGGCTAAGAGGATCGGTAAGAAAGACATCATTCGAATAAAGGTCGATGGAAGGCCTGAACTGTATTATTCATCGCATAAAAAGATCAATGATTTAGATGGGCCCATTAAGCAAAACCTGCACCTCTTATCGCCATTCGATAACCTCGTCATTCAGCGTAACAGAGTAAAACAGCTTTTCGATTTTGATTACCTGATTGAATGCTATGTACCTGAGAAAAAGAGGAAGTTTGGTTATTACACCTTGCCGATCCTCCATGGCGATCGATTTGTCGGAAGACTTGACCCCAAAGCAGATCGTAAGACCGGGACCTTCCACATAAAGAAGCTGTGGTTTGAAGATGGCTTTATTCCTGATGAGCACTTTTGCGATCAGTTCGCTGCCAAAATCAAGGCATTTGCTCGTTTCTGTGGTTGCAACAAGCTGGTGCTTAGTAGTGTGTCTCCAACGACATACAAGACACAGCTCAAAAAACACTTAAGGGACGCCTAGTTTCTCTTCGGTAACCGTTCATGTAAGTCTCTGCATGCTTGCTAAACCTTTCCGATATTCAGTAATCAAACCTTCAAATCAACCATTAAAATATGCAGACTAGAAACTATGCCAGTGCCAAAGGGGTGAGGACCACACTTTTAGCACTATCTGCCATGCTTGTGACCTTCCTGTCACATGGGCAACAAATCGACTTTCCTAAAATGGAATCCATGAAACCACGAAACGTTGGCCCTGCCAGTATGAGTGGACGTGTGACTTCAATAGATGTCGTAAGAAACAATCCCGAGGTTATTTATGCAGGTACCGCTTCCGGAGGCCTCTGGAAGTCTGAAAGTGGAGGAATTGCATGGGAACCCATATTTGATGGCAATTTGGCCTTGTCCGTTGGAGCAGTGGCCGTTTCTCAGAAGAACCCTGACGTGGTTTGGGTAGGAACAGGAGAAGGAAATCCAAGAAACAGTTTAACTGGAGGATATGGCGTTTACCGAAGCCTCGATGCCGGTGCCACCTGGGAACTAATGGGTCTTGAGAAAACAAGGAATATCCACAGAATCATTATTCACCCAGATGATCCGAACACTGTCTATATCGGTGCCATTGGATCTCCTTGGGGCGATCACCCAGAACGTGGCGTTTATAAAACGACAGACGCAGGAAAAACCTGGAACAAGATTCTTTATGTAGATGAAATGACGGGGGTAGGTGATATGGTTATGGATCCTTCTAACCCAGATAAGATATTGGTCAATATGTGGCAACATAGAAGAGAACCATGGTTTTTCACCTCCGGTGGACCAAGCTCTGGACTTTATATGACCGTTGACGGAGGCCAAAATTGGACGAAGCAATCGGCTGAGAAAAATGGTCTTCCAGAAGGAGACGTAGGTCGAATGGGTTTGGCCTTTGCTACTAACAATCCAGATCGAGTGTATGCGATTATTGAGGCAAAAGATAATGCCTTGTATCGCTCAGAGAATGGTGGTAAGAATTGGACAATGATCAATGATAAGTCCGATATCGGTAATCGACCTTTCTACTATTTTGACATTTATGTCGACCCTCAAAATGAGAATAGACTGTATAGCATTTTCACCAATGTCAATGTAAGTGAAGATGGCGGTAAGTCCTTTTCAGGGTTAATTAGTAGAGGCCTGATCCATGTAGATAATCACGCACTATATATCCACCCAGACGATCCAAAGTACATGATACTGGGTAATGATGGTGGTATGGCGATTACCCGAGATATGGGCAAGACATGGCAATTTGTAGAGAACCTGCCTTTAGGCCAGTTCTATCATATCGCTGTGGATGACGAAGTTCCTTACAATGTATACGGTGGTCTTCAAGACAACGGTAGCTGGACAGGACCTGCTTATAATTGGACCAGAGGAGGTCTTAGAAACGATTATTACCATTCAATTGGTGGTGGTGATGGATTCGATGTGGTGCCTGACAAAGATGATTCACGCTTTGGTTACTCCATGTCTCAGCAAGGTAATGTCAATCGCTATGATAAATTGACAGGCCGATCGAAAAGCGTTAAGCCGAATCACTCTGATCCGAATGTCAAGCTAAGGTTTAACTGGAATGCAGCGATAGCGCAAGATCCATTTGACAATTCTACCATTTACTTCGGTAGTCAGTTTGTACACAAAAGTGTTGACAAAGGAGATAGCTGGGATGTGATATCACCTGACTTGACAACCAATGATACTACTAAGCAGAAGCAAAACGAGAGTGGCGGATTAACAAGAGATGCCACTGGTGCTGAGAACTTTACAACGATTTTGGCCATTGAACCTAGCCCAACCGAGCAAGGTGTTATTTGGGTAGGAACGGATGACGGTAATGTGCAAGTGACCAGAGATGGTGGAAGTACTTGGACCAACGTTGCTAAGAACATCAAAGGAGTGCCAGCCGGAAGCTGGGTGACACAGATCAAAGCTTCGAGATATAATAATGGAGAAGCTGTGGCTGTCATTAACAATTACAGACGCTTCGATTTTAAGCCTTATCTGATGAGAACCAAAAACTATGGCAGATCATGGGAAGCCTTGGCTAGTGAAGATCAAGTCTTCGGCTATGCCTTGTCTTTTGTTCAAGATCCTGTGGAGCCGAACTTAATGTTCTTCGGAACTGAGCATGGTTTGTATATCTCCATTGATGGAGCTAAAAACTGGAGCAAGTTCGAGAACGGATATCCAAGTGTTTCTACCATGGACCTAGTGATCCAGGAGAGAGAAAGCGATCTAGTGATTGGTACTTTCGGTCGTGCTATCTGGGTGTTGGATGATATTCAACCCTTAAGAGTTATGGCTAACAAAGGTCAGCAATCGGTAATAGAGGCTTCTGTAACGGCTATACCTACTAAGACAGCTTATATAACGAGTTCTAGATCTGCCAGCGGCCCAGCCAATCCGGGTAGTGCCACATTCGAAGGACAGAATAGGGCTTCAGGCTCAGCTATAATCAAATTCTTCGCTAAGAAACCAGAAGTGACCGCACCACAACGTAGAGCAGAGGGAGCAGGAAACGGAAGAGTCGCTGGAGGAGGCGGAGGTAACAGACAAGCTGCTGGCGGAAGATTCAGACAGGGCGGAGGTCGCTTCGCAGCTGCTGGTGGCAGAGGTGGAGCTGCTAGGGGTCCTCAGGCGAAAGTCGAAATCTCTGACCTGAGTGGCAATGTAGTCAGAAACCTGACTGCTCCTGTTCAAGATGGATTGAACCAGGTATCATGGAGATTTGATGAAGACCCACCAAAGGATACTGAGCAACCTGCCTTACCAGCTGGTATTCCAGCTCAGTTTGCACGCAGGTTCCAGCGTGGTGGTGCACCAATTTTACCAGGTACATACAATGTAAAGGTGACGGTGGGTGACCAAAGTGATGAGACCCGCATAGAGGTGAAAATGGACCCTAGGCAAGAAGTGGCTATGGATATTCTAGTGGCCAGAAGAGATATGATTCGTGATGTGAATAAAATCACTAACGAAGCCACCAAAATCTCTTCTAAGCTCACCAGAGACATGGCAACTGTCGACAAGGTGATTGCCGCATTGCAAGGGAAACGGGGACGTGATATACTGACACTCCGCAACAGAAGCAATGAGGTCAAGAAGGAAATGCAGACATTATCTGCCCTTGTGGGTAGCGGAAGAAGATTTGGCGGTGGAGGAAATGGTCCCACACCGTTGCAGAATAGAGGCTTTACCCTTTCGCGTAGTGTAAGTGGATCTTATGACATGCCAGGCAGAACGCAAGAGATGTTAAAGAAGCAGTTCGAAGATAGGCTGAAGGAAGTTCAAGCAAAAGTGGACGCCTGGTACAGTGAAAACTGGGATGCCTATATGGAAGAAGTGAAAAAAGTAGATTTCTCTCCGATAGGATCTAACTAGAAACTAAAATCAAGATTGTACAAAGTCACCCTGATCAGTTAGGGTGACTTTTTTTGTGTTATAACAGAAATATTTCTAACCTACGATTTTTTTCGTAGCTTGCTTTCAAGGCAAAACTCATATGAAAAAAATAGAAGAAGGTCATCAGTTAGTTAATATCTCAAAAGCAATTTCTAGACTATTGAGAATTATCGCTGTTTTTTTAATCGTTGCATGTCAATCTAGCGAGACAACCAAGTTAGTTGAAGAACCAACTGAATCTAGTACTAGGAAGTTTACCAAAGTACGATTGGAGCAAGTAGACTCTATTATGATCGATGTGATTGGCAACTTAGAAGTATATGATTATGATGCTGAAACGGGTCTTTTTTTGGCTGGGGATATCGCTAGGGAAAGAATGATCTATATGGGTGGGGGTGGCCCGAAGTTTAATGAATTAGGACATATGGTTATCGACCGAAATGGTGAGATAGTTGAACAGTTCAATCGTTCAGATAAAGGTCCTGAGGGTTTTGGTGGGAAGGCGGCTGACAACTTCTTTTTAGGTGGAAAGAGCATTGGTGTTTTGAATGCCAAGGGACTTCATCAATATGGCTTGGATGGTACATTTCTTAAAAAGTATAAAGGCCTGAATATTTTAGACGCTAGTGTCGGTGTTACTTTTGGTGGTTTCATCGCGGGAGATGATGCAGGGATGCTTGCGATGGCATTGCCCAAGTGGAATAATGAAGAGGATAGTGTCAATGAAGTACCCAAACCATTACGCTTTTATAACCTTAAGAGATTTGAAACAGGCTATGAGCCTGTAACAGATTTTACGGTCAAAAAATATGGATACCCAGACCATCATGTCTTTGCTCCAGATAGTAAGTTTGCCAATGGCTTAAGCCCCAAAGTCTCATTGAATGACATTACTGATGAGCTTCAAGTCCTTTATACTGAGATTCCGTACCTCGATATTTACGATATGTCGACTGGGGATTTAATGAAAAGGATGGATTTAAAGCCAGATCATTTCCGTGACCTAGTAGAAATGGGAGAGGTTAAAGGCGGCACTTTAGGTTATGAGCAGTTGGCTTGGATAAACAAAGGAGGTCGATTTGCTAATTCTACTTATCTCTTACTTATTCAATTAGGAGAATATACGCTAACCATGTATAGTACAGGACTCCCCTCCGAGGAACTGAGTAGGCTAATCAATTCACCAGAAAAAATTGGCAAGAATGAGGAGTGGCCAAGTACTAGAAGAAAGCACTATAAGTTTTACTATCAATTGTTTAAGGATGGAGAAAAAGTAGTGCCCGATTTTCAATTACCCGTTTTTGACCCACAAGAGGGTCAGGCCGAGTTTACTCAGTATAACAAAACGAGAGGAGTGCTAATTGGAGGAGATGGTTTGGACAAGTTGTATGTCTATGTTCCAAATGATGGGGATGAGGAAAGAGATTACGAACTAATTAGGGTTTATAAACTCCAGCTTACACAGGAATGATCACGGGATTTTTCTGGGATAAATTGAGCTTTCAAATGACACTTCAGTCAATAAAGTTTGCAGTGTCAAGTAAGGAAAATAATGATAGATCCGATGCCAGTCATAATAAGAATGAACTTTCGGAATAGGTTGTCATTAATTCTTTTCAACAGACGAACTCCCATAAAAAGCCCAAGGAATATCACCGGAATGGTAATTGCACTCACTTGAATGGTCTCTGTTGTGATGGTACCCCAATTCCAGATATGAAAAGGGACTTTAAAAAGATTGATGATAAGGAATAGCCATGCTGTAGTTCCAATAAAAGCATCTTTAGGAAGTCTCATGGCTAGAAAGAAGATATTGGCAAATGAACCCGCCAGATTACCTACCATGGTCGTGAATCCAGCTGTGAGCCCCATAATGCCAGCAAAACCTAATTGTTGAGGAACGTGCTTTGATTTCCTTTGGTCCCACCAAAACATGACTACTACAGAGATTAGAATAACAGCAGCCATACTCTTTCTAAAAACCTCTTCGGTCAGCGAGTCTCCGATCCAGGTACCCAGAATTACACCCAGCATCATGAAAGGGAGGAGTCTAAACAGGTACTTCCATTGGGCATGTCTATGGTAATAAATCACAGCAAAGATGTCGCCCACAATAAGCATTGGAAGTAATATGCCAGTTGAGCTCTTTGCCCCAAAGATGAAAACCAGCATAGCCACAATGATAATGCTTATGCCCTTAATGCCAGACTTAGATAGGCCCAGAATAAAGGCCGCGCCAAAGAGTATCAACCAATGCAGTAAGGGGAGTTGAGAAAGCATCGGTCGAAGATAAATAATACTTCTTCAAAAAATCAGGAGCTAATGATCATTCATTTCATCAATCAATTTATAGCAGTTCAAGTGATAAAAAGCCAATACAGCCCTGAGACATATGAATTCTGATTTGATTTACTCCACTCAAAAATATCAACTATGAAGGTCAGTCATTTAAAAAGTCAAAGATTACATTCCCTAGATGCGCTAAGGGCGGTCATGATGCTCTTGGGTATCGTGTTACATGCAACGGAACCCTATAGTCTTGGAAAAGATCCCTTCTGGGCGAAGGACCCCAATGGCACGCACATATCGATGAATTATATTTTCGGTATTATTCACATTTTCCGAATGCCCATATTCTTTATGGTAGCGGGATTTTTTGGTTCAATGCTGTTCTATGATCGTGGACCACGGTTAATGATTAAAAATCGAGTAAAGAGAATACTCTTTCCCTTTGTCGTATTTCTATTGCTTTTGCACCCCATACTGATAACGGTCTGGACTTTTACATCTGAAACGATGAGAGTTGGTATCACTTCGATCATGACTACAATGACTTGGTTGCCAGAGGTAACATATCACTTATGGTTCCTCTATTACTTACTGATGATAACTGCTTTATCATTCGGTTTGGCCACCCTTTTAAAGAGGGCACCAGGTTTTACCAAGAGGGTAGTAAGAGTTTTTGAATGGCTTATGAGGAGAAAAGTCATTTTCATTATGCTCTTCTCTATAATCCTATTCTTAATGCTTGTCTGGATGTGGGATACCTGGATATCAACACCATTGTCATTCGCGCCAGATGTGCCGGTGCTACTGGCTTATAGCATGTTCTACTTTATTGGCTGGGTACTCTTTAAGTCGAAGCACTTTCTGGATAATATGATGAGAAATGATTGGTTATTTACCCTTCTAGGTGTGACCGTCTTTACCTTGAGGTTTGTATTTCGGCCATACATAGATGATGTTCTGTACGGTGCCTTGAATGCTATCACCGTCTGGTTTTTCGTTTTTGGAATTTCTGGACTGTTCATTCGCTATGCGAGTCGTTACTCGGCAAGAATGAGGTATGTCTCAGATGCCTCTTATTGGGTCTACCTGATTCACCTTCCACTAACAGGCCTGATTCCAGCCTTTATATTTGACTGGCCAATACCCGTGTTTGCAAAGTTCTTAATTGTGGTAATAGTGACGACTGTGATTTGCTTTACGACCTATCACTTCCTGGTGAGGTCAACTTTTATTGGTAAGTTTTTGAACGGAAGGAAGTATCCAAGGAAACCTTAAGCGTATCAGGCAGTGCGTGATTTTAGCCAGCTCCTGAATGCTGAAGCACGGGTTCGGCTGATTGTCACAGAACTTATGTTTTTACAAGCAGGAGTGAGGCTGACCTCAATTTTGCCATGATCCAGCGCTTTAATGCTTTTCACTGTTTTATGACTTAGAATGGTTTGTCGATTGGCCCTGAAGAAGCTGCTTTCATCCAAGCTTTTCATAAGTGCATCTAAGGAGTGTGGGTATACTAACCTGCGATCTTCATCTGTCAAGATCATCACAGAACCAGATTCACTGGTGGCGCATCGGATATTCTCTTGTTTCAACAGGTGTCTTACTTTACCCAAGGTCACATAGATAGGTTTGGTAGATAATGAGTCGTCACGATTGGACTTAGTGCTTGTAATGGCCCAGTTCCTTGAGAAATCCATTCCTGTATCTATCAAGGTAAAAATGACCGTTAGGGTAACCATACTAAGGTTGATGACCATCAACTCATCAAATGAATAGAAACCGCCATAGAAGAAATAGGTGATTCCGATGACAAGTGCATTCAACAATACAATGACCAGTAAGAATTGCAAGGAAACCTGTCTCACTAATCGCCTTGTAATACCATCTCTCCAAGGGAATTTGACTTCCACTTTTTTAGAAACCCATCGTGTGGTCGAAAGCAAGATCCAGGAGGCAATTATGGCATTTACGTACTCTTCAAAGCTTACAGAAACGAGAGGGCGTTGATGTTTGTAATCAAAAATCACATTGACCAATGTGTTGCAACTAATACCTAACAAGACAATGCTGACCCACTTCCATTTGATGACTTTAACAAGGGGTAGAATAATGCTTATGATTCTCTCCTTTTCTTTTAGAATCGAAAAACTGTTAGTCTTGCTTTGCATGATGCGTTAGTTAGGTTGTCATCTTTAGTGCGATGCTCTAAAGATGCGTCATCCATGAAAAGGCTGCATAGGAGTAGATTTTATTCCCAATTACCTAGCAATTTTCTTTGAATTTTGTCAAGACTTTTACTTCTCAAATCCCATTTTATTGAAAAAGTAAAAGTTGTATATTGATTGAGTATAACCGATTCATAATCATGAAGATAGTCTTTGTTTCGTTGTTGTCATTAGTTTTAGCAAGTCCAACAATCGCTCAGAATGATGCATGTAAAGACCTCTCTTGTTTAGTCTATCTTTTGGCTTCAGACCCTCTGGAACCAAAAGTTGCAGCCTATATAAAAGAGCATAATGGATGGGGTAATAAAGAGGCGGGCCCAGAAATTGAAAATCCAGCCTTCTACTACGGTGCCGAAGATTTGAAAAAAGGTTCTTTTTGGGAAGGTGAGGATCATAGGGAACTGATCAGTTTTTTGCGGGTTAATGACGCCAAAGCAATCGATGAAGTTCTGCTTGCATTGGGGTATCCCAAAGATCATGGATCACTCAAGTCTAAATACCCTGACAAATTTGTGAAAGTTAAGAAGAAGTATAATCGTGTTTCTGTTCAAATAGGACATGATTGGGCCCTTAATGCTGCTCAAGGTAATTTTTCAGATTGTTGGAATGGGACAATTCTGTATAGAAGAAACGCAGATGGAGAACTAATGGCTTCTGAAATTGAGTTGTTTTTGAAGGAAAAGGAAAAGGCCATTAGTTATAATCCCGTTGGCTGGCACACTGAAGACATTCTGACAACATGTGAAACCGGTGATTGCACTGTTTGTAATATTGGCAAATTAGGGAACTTAAAAGGGGTGACTATCGAAGTAAAGGAGAATAAATTCAGGGAAGACAAGATTACCATCGATGTCCAGAATACAGATATAGAGTTGCCTATGGAGCTAACTAAGTACGCTTCTCAAGAAGCGATGATGTATAAGTATGGATTTGAATATCCATGGGATGTGGAAGATGGTGTGTATAAAGTGAGTACTAGTAAGAATCCGATCAAATTCTATTTCCAAGATGAGGAGTTAGTAAAGATAGTCGCTGAGGGAATTGGATGCAGCTTAGACTTCAAACCGATTCTTAAACGGATTAATAAAACGGTCAGGGTGGGTGGTGCAACTCCAGATAGTCCAGCTTTAGTAGAATATACCGGAGGTTATACCTATATCGGTGAAATGAAAAATGGTGTGCCTCACGGTTTTGGAACGCTGACAGGTCCGGATGTAAAAGAAGATGATGGCCCAAGAAAGCGTATCTATGGCAACCGTTTTCAAAATGGTAGATTCAATGGAGGAGCTGAACTTGAGAAACCTATTTGTATTTCTGATGACTGTTCAGAAAAGGGTATGGTACTGACCGAACAGGGCCTCTATAATGGAGAATTGAAAGACGGTTTACCTCACGGATTTGGTGTTCTTGTATACACCTATGATTTGTTCTTACAGCGGTATCAGGGACAATTTAAGAATGGATATGGAGTTGCTGACAAAGGTAAAATCACTTATCATGGCGGTAGTTACTATCAGGGTGCGATTGCAGGGAGCTTACCGAATGGCAATGGTACCCTCTACTCTGAGGATGGAAAGATTAAGGGTAGTGGCTTCTACATAGACGGTGTTAAAAAGGGACCTCGTAAGGACCAAGCCAAAAAAATTGTAGTAAGTAGATTCAAGTATGATCCAGCCAAAGGTTCGTTAGAAGGTTATGTCGCCTCAAATATTGCCGAGTTTAGAAAAGTCCAACAAAATAAATTGCTTGCCGACTTTGGTAAGACATTTGCCTTTTACGCAAGGAGTTGCGGTAATACAATAGAGTCAGCTAATGTTCTTAGTGATTGCATTTACAGGAACCATACCAAACACACAGATGGCAGGTATAAAGTTACGTCTACTATTGAGGAAATGTGGACTGAACTAGGCATAGCCATAGACTCACCAGTTTGTTACAAAGGTGAAATCTGGGCTGGTGATGTCCTTATGGAAACCCAGCGACTTTTCAGGAAGTACCAGAGCAGTGTCGATAATTTTAACTCCTATTATGATGCCGCAATTGCTCAACTGAATACCACTGAAGCCCAAAGAGATGGCAAATTGGCAAAGACACTTTTTTCAGGGATAGTTTCAGGTATATCTTCAAATTATTTGGGTATGGATAAGTATTTCAGTGATTTTGTAAATAGTTTAGTTGAATTGGAGAAGATTCTGAGAGGAAACGATTGTTGGTGAGCCTCTATCAATGATTGTCGCTTGGTGTTCAATAGACTATACAAGAGCATAAAACAAAAAAGCCCCAGATTTCTCTGAGGCTTTAAGCGGAACGGATCCCGAGACTTCGGGAAACCCCCGACCTTCCCGAGTGCTCGGGACAAGCATACTATTTCTGATTGATTAGTTTTCTGAGAAACTCAGCGCTTTTCTGTCTTTTTAAAAATCTCTCACGTTGAATAGCCGCACTTTTGTGACCAAAAGTTTCTGTATAGACCAATTTCCAAGGTTTTTTAGTCGATGTGTAGCCGCGGTTTGAGTTGTTATGTTTTACCAATCTTTCTTCTGGGTTATGGGAATACCCGATGTAGAAGCTACCATCCTTCTCACTTTTTAGTATGTAGATATAGTATTTCATAAACAAAAAAGCCCCAGATTTCTCTGAGGCTTTAAGCGGAACGGACGGGACTCGAACCCGCGACCTCCTGCGTGACAGGCAGGCATTCTAACCAACTGAACTACCGCTCCAAAATGTCTTTTTGTGTGCCTTTCGTTTAAGGTGATGCAAAAGTAGTACCCTTCTTTTGATTTGCAAACATCAAATCAAAAAATATTGATCTGAAATCGTTGAAAAATCAAGCATTGATACACGTGGATTTCTAAGTGTCTTTGATTGAAGTCTTTAGCAAAAATATTAGCCTGAATTAGTTTCTGAGCTTGAAAGTAATTGTATAAAGTCTATGGCTAATTTCTAATTCTTGAAGCACCCCATCTTTGAAAGTGTGAAGTTCCTTTTTGCCATCATGCTCAAAATAGAAGCTATTCTGGTCCTTCATGATCATGTTTAGCATTCCTCCCGTAGCCAGGGCATAGGATTTGGTACCATTATCAGGCACCTCAAAGTAGTAATAGTCGGCACCTACTAAATCCTTTTGATCGAGTTTTGATGACTTGCCATCTTTGTTTAGTTCGTAGTGCTCATCTCGAAAGACCGTATGCACAGAGTTTTTGAGGTGCCCATTGGTTCGAGATTCAGCTTCTCCAATCAGCAGCTTGTTGTCCATATAAGTCGAGCTACTCTTGAAGTCCACAACAATCTTTACAATCATATGTGCTTCAATGTGAGTGTCGACAGTGATTTTTGTGGCCTCATCATTTACTTCTCGAATCACCTTCATTTCGCCTACCTTATCGCCTCTGATAAAAGCATCATAAGTCAACGTTTGGCCATTGACCGAGCTGGTAAATAGGGTAATAGCAATGCAGATCAACAACAAAGTGGATGTTCTAAGAAACTTTGGGTACATCTGTGTGTTTGATAACATATGGAATACAATATACTGGAGAAAGAAAGCGAAACCAAAGGGAGCTTTTATATAGAAGAGGGCGGTAGCATCCTTGCTGAGATGACCTACTCAATAGCCGGTCCTGAGAGAATCATTATTGACCATACAGAAGTCAGCGAAGCATTACGCGGTAAAGGGGCAGGTGTTCAGCTTGTTGCATATGCTGTTGCCTTTGTCAGGAAAAAAGGAATCAAAATGTTGCCTTTATGTCCTTTTGCGAAGGCTACACTCTTGAGACACCCTGAGTGGAAAGATGTTTGGTAAGGCTCCCTTTAGTTACTAGGAGCCGTTCTAACATAGCGTTGACTGTAGGCTATTGATCTTTTACCACCTGACCAACTGGCATAGGTTCTGTAAGCAATTGGACTGTGTGGGTTGATGTCACTTTCATTCTTGCCATGTTGGTAATAACCGCCACCTCGGTAACCATATCCACCTTCCTCGGCAATTCCCTTGGGCCAATCGCTGTTAGTAGCCTCACCGTTTTCTCCTGTTCGGCCATCACCATGCGTGCCTCTGTAGTTTCTCCCGATCGGATGCCCAATGCTCACACATTTTTCCCATAAGCTACCGGCCAAATCCATCACCCAGTAGTAGGAGGCTCCATACAAGTGTCTGTTGTCATTGGATATACTTGCTTCATTCAGACCGTTCTTTATTTTAAGGTTGTCATCAAGATCTACAAAACGGGCAAGACCTGCTTTGTTGTCTGTTCCCCATGGGTATTCATGGGCCATTGGTGTTTTAGGACCTCTTGCTGCTTTCGTATACTCCAACTCTGTCATGGGTCTTAATCCTGCCCAATCGGCCATAGCAGCTCCATCATCCCAGGTAATATAATTACATGGCCTGTCGGGAAATTCGGTCTTGTAAATACCATCAGCCAACTTAATACTGCCTCTGCCTTCGTAGTATTTTTCCGTATTGTGGGGGCTTAAAGATTGCGCAACATCCGGTGCCAACCTGTTGAGGAATTCGGTATAAAAGCCTTGTGAGGTCTCATATTTCATGATGTAAAAGGGTTGTACACCCTTCGGGAAAGTACCCGGTACAGGGCCTGCCTGATCTCCCGTATAAATAGGATAACGTCCGGCATTGTAAAACAGGGCATTGTCTTTTGGACCAATCTGAATTACCTGTTCTTCCGAATCAATTTGATACAGCCCCTTGGGTTGACCATTCTCATCCGACTTATATAAAGCTGCAAAATCCATTGACTTTGGATCGGGGTCACCAAGCGTAAAACCACCTTGGGGAATGTAGACCATCTCTAGGGCAAAAACCTCTACAATAGATTCTTCACCTGCATTCTGTAAAGATTTCTCATCCAATTTTAGAGTTACATTGAAGCTTACATCTCCGCGGTGATTGTTTTGTGGTTCAACAAATGCACCTACTTGGTCTTGGGGCAAGACGATTTTGGCATCCCTGGCTACATCATGGCCTCGTGAGGCTAGCTTGACGTGTTGGTAACCTGAAGTAGTTTTGACTTTCACAAAAACCCAAGCAGCATCATGGTTTCGAGCATTCTTCCAGCCATTTTTCCATGATAAAGTGAATTTGACTTCATTCTTGTTCTTATTCCAGGCGATTTCATTGACTGAAATGTCTGTTGCGAAAGCATTAAAAGCCGTGACCAAAAAGAGGGTTAGAATCAATTTTTTCATTATTCGCTTCTTAAAGAGGTGGAAGGATTAACCAAGGCGGTTTTTAGGCCTTGGAAACAAATGGTAAGAATGGAGAGTGCTAGAGAAGCTAGACCGGCAAATACAAAAATCCAGATGTTCAAATCGATTTTGAAAGTGAAGTTCGCTAACCACTCTTGAGAAAAGTACCAGGCTGCTGGCCAGGCGATCAGGTTGGCGACTATCACCAGTAGGGCATAGTCTTTTGACAGAAGTTTAAGTATGCTGATGACAGAAGCACCAAGAACTTTACGAACGCCAATTTCTTTGACCCTGAGGAGGGTCGAATAATTAGTCAAGCCCAAAAGGCCTAGTGCCGCGAGAAAAATAGAGATGATGGAAAAGTACCCCACCATTTGACTGATTTTGCGCTCGCTTTCATAGATATCATTTAGTCGATCGTCCAAAAAGAAAGGAGTAAATGGTCGCCCGGGTTCGAACTGATTCCAGACAGATTCCAAGTTCTCTATTGATTGGAAAATGTTCTCAGGACGTATTCTAATGGCCATATATGCATACCAACCAGGGCTGTAGGTGATAACGAGAGGTCTGATTTCTTGCTTGAGGTCTGCAAAATGGAAGTCTTCTACAACACCTATTACTGGCCTTCCTTTTCTAGCCCAGCCAATATGTTTGCCTTCCCAAGCTGCGCTGTCCCATTGATTGGCTGCGGACTCATTAATTATGAAAGCCTCCTTATCAGTTTCGAGATCTATGGAGAAATCTCTGCCCTCCTTAAGCTTTAAGCCGAAGGTTTTTACAAAATCAAAGTCAGCAAATAAACCAGGGATGTTTTGAGACTTCTGTTGCCCTTCGAATCGGAAAGGCCTGAGGGGTACATCATTTCCTAGTATATCAGACATGGCAGAGGCGCTGACAACCGAGCTGTTTTTGAATAGCTCTACCTTGAATTCCTCAGATTGGCGCTTGATGCTCGTCCCTCGAATCGGAACCATGACCACCTGTTCTTTGGTAAAGCCCATGTCTTTATTGAGTAGGAATAAGTGCTGCTGATTAACCACTATGGCGCCAATGATTAGAATAACGGAGGTGGCAAATTGAAACACCACAAGGCTTTTCCATATCCATGGCGACTTTCTTCCGGTCAACTTTATATTCCCAATTTTCAAAGCATCAACTGGTTTAAAGGATGTCACCAAGAAGGCAGGGTATATACCGGCTAGTAAGCCGATGAGCATTGTGAAAACGACAATTGTACTGATGAAAATAGGGTGGAATAGGATGGAGAAGTTGACTGGTGAGTTAGTAATCTGTTCAAAGGGCTGAGTGAGAATAGAGACCAGCCCAATCGCAATAATTAGGGATATTAGGCTGGTGAGCAATGACTCGGTAAGGAATTGGTCAAGCAATTGTCGTTTGCTAGACCCCATTACTTTTCTGACTGCGACTTCCTTGGCACGTTGTGATGACCTTGCAGCACTTAGATTCATGAAATTGATCACCGCAATGATGATTATGAATATGGCAATTGCCACTGCTATATAAATGGATTTGTAGTCGCGGTTGACCTCAATTTCTTGATATAGTTGAGACTTGAGGTGAATGTCTGTGAGACGCTGAATTGGAAACTCCAGAAATGGAGCCATACTCGCAGGAAAGTGTTTAGGGATAAACTCATCCGTGTATGTCTGTAACTGCTCCTGAGAAAAACCATTGGGTACTTTGGCATAGGTGTGACATGGATTCCAATACCAACTTTTATCTCCAAATCGGTTGCCCGTTGCTTCGAATACCTCATCAATGTTCATGAGTGTTGAAATGAAGTCGAAGTGGAAGTGTGAGTTAATGGGGACTTCTTTTGCAATGCCCGTTACAACCAAGGGAAGCTTGTTTTCGAAATGGATCGTTTTTCCCATGGCTGACTCATTGCCAAAGTACTTCTTTGCCATTCTCTCCGTAAGGATCAGAGACCTCGGGTTATCGAGAGCAGTTTCTTTGTTTCCTTGAACAAGCTCAAAGGAGAAAACATCGAAAAACGTTGAGTCTGTAAAGAAGAGCTTCTCTTCATAAAATGACTTTCCTTCTTCTCGATAAGTCATTAAGGGTACTTTTTGAAAAGTCTGATATAGTCGTGTTGTAACAATATCAGGGTAGTCGACACTGAATGTTGGACTGAAAGGGAAGGGGATGCTTGCTGACTTCTCTTCTACAACACCTTCTTCATTGCTGAAAATTTCCGAGAAGCGATAGATGTTCTCAGCATCAGAATGAAATTGATCATAAGTCAACTCATTGAAAACGAAGGAACTGATCAGAATAACAGAGGCTAGGCCTATTGCCAGTCCTGATATTTTAATCATTGAATAGAACTTGTTTTTTAGGAGATTCCTGACCGATACTCTATAGTTGTTTCTTAGCATGTTGAAATAATTTAAGTTTTTGTACCTGCTGCATTTCTTAAAGTTGGCGGACTTAAAAGACCTTAAGACTTCCCAGACAAATAGGAACTGGGCCCTGACCGACCCAATTTTCTCAGCTCTTAGATGATACATTTCATGCAAGTCGCCCTGTATCTCGTTGACCAGCGACTTGTCACAGTACCATTCAAGAAACTTATCCGCCCATTTCGGTGGTGAAGTTGTGTTGTTACTCATTATTCAAAAGATAGTTTTGGGGCCATACTCCAAAGTGCCTCTCTCTGTTTATTGAGGTCTTTGGCCATTTGATATCCTACACTTGTGATCGAGTATATGCGTTTACTGCGTCCCCCTCTAAGGTTTGTTGAACCCCCAACCCTTGACTTGATGAAGCCTTTGTCTTCAAGGCGCCTGAGGACCGTGTGAATGGCTGGTATGGAAATCGTCTTATTAAACTGTTTAGAGTATTCTTCAGAAATTGATACTGCATAGGCATTGTCATTCAGTACGATGACTATCAATAGAATAATTTCTTCCAGCGATCCAATGGATTTATTCATTGTTTTTTTATTTAATAAATATTTGTATAACAAATAAATTAAAAAAAGCAGAAATCACAAAGTTTCTGCTGAATTGAATATGCTTACGTGAAAGGGGGCTACCAGGTTGAGGTTTTTAAATCTCTGGTTGCTTTTAGAATGTCTCTTCGGCTTACTTGGCCTATTAATTTATCATTGTGATCTACAACAGGGAATCTTCTAAAGTGTGTTCTCAGGAATTTTGAGGCTATGTCCAAGACATCAGCGTCCATTGAGACAGTGGCAACCTTGTCACTCATATAATTTTCAACACTGATTCTACCGTGGGGCAAGTTATGATAAGCTTCATCAACCATAATCTTGAGACAGTCTACTTCAGAGAGTATTCCCGCGATTCGTCCGCTGTCATCTACAACGGGGGCTCCTGAAATCCTGAGTTCCAAGAAGGTATCCATTGCCTCAGCAATGCTTTGATCCTTATGAAAGGTGATCACATCCTTTGTCATATAATCCGTTACAGGTCTGTACTGATTGACTGTTTTTGGTGGTTCTGGTGTTTTTACGCCCGTGAAATTCATGATGCCTTTTGTTTATCTTCTGAAAAATTACTGAGAAAGGGTATAGAAATTACGGATAATTTCACGAAAGACAAAATAAATTTCTGACTATGTTAAGAATGAAAGAATAATAAGTTGTTATTATGTATTCTTACAGAATTTTAATCAGGAGTGATGAGGGTTTTGGTTATACAGTTTGATCTTTTCGGTTAACAACCTATAATCGATTTTTCCATGCATATCCTTCAAGTGCTCTAGAATGGCCAAGCTTTTATTGATTTGCTTGTCAATGCTCTTCACCTTACTCACAATATAGATTAAACTACGTTGCTTGCCGGGAGTCAAGGCATGAAAATATTCACTCCCTTCCTCATCCTGATCCAAAAGCACCATAAGGCTTTCTGGCATTGGAAGACCGTATTCTGAAGTTTCCTTCTCCAGTCTAAGTTCTACTTTTTCTCCTAGACGAATGCCGAGCTTTAGTCTATTGGTTTTATTGATCATAATGTAGCTAGCATCATTCAGAGGCATCAAAGAACAATGCATTTTGATCATCCCGTTTACACTACAGATGACACGTCTGTGATCGTCACTCGACATTTTCTTGGTTACTTCACTACTGATTGGGAAGTGATAACCCCATATGCCCTGATCAAATTTCTCCAGTGTTGTTGTGACAGTCATTCTGTTTAAATATATGGACTAGTCAGAGTTTAATGCAAGCCCTTTTTACTCAGTCAAGCATATTACCTATTCATGTCTTCTGTCGCAAGATTGCTCAATTTTCATGTTAATTTACTGTTACAATAAGGTTGTGACACCTACATTCGTGTTGTAAAGGAGATCAAACAAACTCAATGACTATGACACAATTCCTACGATACTTTCTCAGTTTCACTCTCTTGCTTACACTAGGCTTGGGTGTTGTAAATGCACAAGTGACCACATCTTCAATGAGTGGAACGGTTGTGGATGCCGGTGGAAATACGCTTCCTGGAGCTACAGTCTTAGCAATTCATGAACCTACCGGTACAAGATATGGTGTCATCACTCGATCCAATGGCCGTTATAACATCGCCAACCTTAGAGTTGGAGGCCCTTATAGAGTGGAGGCTTCGTTCGTTGGGTTTGAAACTCAGATCAAACAAGGCTTCTTTCTAACACTAGGAAAGAATCAGACGATCAATTTTGAGATGAAAGAAAGTTCTACAGCCCTAGAGGATGTTGTGGTTACAGCGGCTTCATCAGAGATTAATACAGATAGGACTGGTGCTGCAACAGTTATTGACAATGACAGACTTAAAATTATTCCTACTATTACAAGGTCTGCCTCCGACATTTATAGGCTGAATCCTGCCTCAGATGGCAATTCATTTGGTGGACGAAATGACCAATTCAACAACTTCTCTTTAGACGGGTCAATTTTTAACAATCCATTTGGGTTGGATGCTGCCACACCCGGTGGACAGTCTAACGCGCAACCCATTTCCCTAGATGCAATTGATCAGATTCAGGTATCTATTGCTCCTTATGATGTAACGCAAGCTGGTTTTACCGGTGCTGCTGTTAACGCAGTGACCAAGAGCGGTACCAATGAATTCAAGGGTACAGCTTTCTCCTTTTACCGTAATCAAGGAATGACTGGAAGCAAGGTCAGAGGCGAAGAGATTTTTGTGCCAGACTTGAATCAGTTTCAGGCAGGTTTCAGCTTAGGCGGACCCATTATTAAAGACAAACTCTTCTTCTTTGCTAACTTTGAGCTGGAAAGAAGAGAAGATTTAGGTTCTAACTTTAGAGCAACTGGTTCGGGGGGTACAGGTGATAATGTATCTCGAGTATTGGCCTCAGATTTAGATGCTGTCAGTGATATCCTCAGAACACGATTTGGTTACGAGACAGGTGCTTACGAAGGCTATACCCACAATACCGACAATCAAAAGGGTATTATTAAGCTTGATTGGAATATCAATCAAAAACACTCTTTAACGGCTACTTATAATTTCTTGGATGCCTTCAGGGAGCAAAATGCTCACCCTTCAGCTTTGGGTAGAAGAGGGCCGGATGCAAATACTTTACAGTTCTTTAATTCAGGGTACAGAATCAATAACAAGATTCATTCAGGAATTTTAGAATTGAGATCGCTATTCAGTAGTCAATTTTCGAATAAGCTGCAGGTGGGGTATACTAGTTTTGAAGACAGTAGAGATCCGTTTAGTGATCCTTTTCCAGTTCTTAACATTCTCCAAGGTGGTTCTCGTTATATCATTGGGGGGCACGAGCCTTTCTCAATCAACAATAGACTGGATCAAAATGTATTTCAGTTTACCAACAACTTTGAGATCTATAAAGGTGATCACACCATTACCGTTGGTGTATCATTTGAGAAGTTCCAATTTGACAACTCTTTTAATCTGGGTGTTTATGAGCCTTTTGGTGTTAATTACCCAGGAGGCACATTTGGAAATGGCTTTGCCAGTGTTTCGGACTTCTTGAACTTTGTAAATGCTGGTAGTATGGATGCCGTGGTAGATCATGCACGTGCAACTTTCGCAAATAATAATACGAATGACAGCTGGGCACTGGCTGAGACCAACGTGGGTCAATTGGCTTTCTATGTCCAGGACAAATGGGCAGTTAATGATCGATTCACCTTGACTTATGGTTTGAGAGCTGACAAACCTCTTTTCTTCGATACCGAAGATAAGATCAGAGAGAACATCGCACGGAAAGGCGGACTCTTGGATCCCGCCAATGGCATATTTGACGGTAATTATGCACCAAGCGTGATTTACTACAATGAAAACAACGAAGAGGTCACTTTTGATCATACGGTGTTGCCGACCAATGATATACTTTGGTCTCCAAGGGTAGGATTTAACTGGGATGTGAACGGTGATCAGACTTTCCAATTGAGAGGAGGATCAGGGTTATTCACAGGCCGTTTTCCTTTCGTGTGGTTAGGTAACCAAGTAGCCAACCCAGACTTCTTCTTTTATACGATCACGGATCCTGAATTTCAGTTTCCACAAGTGTGGAGAACCAATATTGGTTATGACAGAACATTTGGAGACGGCTGGTTTGTATCAACCGATGTTATTTATACGAAGGACATCAATGCCATGATGGTAAGAAACTTTGGATTGAGAACGCCAACGGGTTTCTTGTCGGGAGTGGACAATAGAGCTTATTATTTACCTGGAGATAGATCAATAGATCCTTTCGGTAACCCAGGTCAGAATGCTTATGTCTTTACCAGCGAGGACATGGGCAGAAGCATCAATGTTACTGTAGAAGTAAAGAAGCAATTCTCTAATGGCATTTATGCAACATTAGGTTATAACTATCTCGATGCTAAAGATATTAGCTCGATTGAAGCAGAGATTTCTGGTGATGCCTTTGAGAGAAATGCGGCAGTCAATAATGTCAACACGCCTTTGTTACAGCCTTCCCTGTATGGTAATAGACACCGAGTGGTCGCCACTGCACATAAGGCCTTTGAGTATGGAGGTAAGTGGAAAACGACAATTTCATTATTCGCTGAGTATGCCGAAGGTGGACGTTACAGCTATACTTATGCTGGTGATGCAAATGGCGATGGCTCTGCTATCAATGACCTTATTTATGTTCCTACAGCCGCAGAATTGTCCAACTACACTTTTGTCGGTTCGGCAGTACTTCAGGATATCCAAAGGTCAAGGTTCAATGACCTGATCAATCAAGATCCTTACCTAAATGGCAGAAGAGGACAGTATGCAGAACGAAATGCAGCTTTGAGTCCTTGGTATGGTAGATGGGATGTGAGATTTCTTCAAGATTTGACTTTGGCCAATGGCAATACAGTTCAGTTTTCTCTAGACATTCTAAATGCAGGTAACCTCATTACTTCAGACTGGGGTGTGAGAGAAGTTCCAAGAGACCTTCAGCCACTGTCAATAACTGTTAACCCAGCAACATTCGAACCTACGTATTCTTATTCTACTGCTGAACCAACAACTTTTATTGATGATTTCAGCCTATTATCAAGATGGCAAATGCAAGTTGGGCTACGCTATATATTCTAGCAAAAAGAGAGTTTTATAGGAATTAGATCAACAAAGAGGAATCACAAGGTTCCCCTTTGTTGATCTAATTTATTGTACGGTTTTCTTTACATAAAGCACTGACGTGTTACCTTTGTGACAACAAGTAGGGATGAAAATATTCTAAGACATGATTTAATATCATGTTTTTGATTAGGTTGAAAGGAGGTGTCATGGCCTCCTTTCATATTTTAGTCCACTCATCAAACCTTGCTTGAATTTTTTGAGATTACTCTCTATCTCGTTCCAAAATAGATTCTATGAAATTCTTTAAGATCAAAGTCATTGTATTAACGATGGTTTGTATTGCTCAAGTCTCATACGCCCAAGACTATTTTCCTAAACGGAGCGAGTGGGAAAGCAAAACAGCGAGTTCAGTAGGCTTAAATCAGTCCAAGCTCGATGAAGCAGTCAAGTTTGCTGAAGAGAATGAGTACAGTGGCTCAAAAGACTCAAGAGTAGCCTCCTTAATTGGCTTTGGAAGAGAGCCTTTTCATGAGATTCTGGGTCCGATGCGTGAGCGTGGAGGACCAGCAGGTGTAATAATCAAGAATGGATATATCGTGGCACAGTGGGGTGATGTAGATCGTGTTGATATGACACATAGTGTAACAAAGAGTTATCTCTCTACTACAGCAGGTCTGGCGATTGACAACGGTTTGATTAGAAATGTTCAAGACAAAGCCGGTGACTATGTTTGGGATGGTACTTTTGATGGTGCTCATAACGCTAAAGTGACTTGGCATACCCTTTTAAACCAATCTTCCGCATGGTCAGGGGAGCTTTTCGGCTTGCAGGATTGGGCAGACCGTCCTCCTAGAAGTGGCGGCCTTGACGATTGGAGGTTTAAGAAACCAGTCGAGCCTGGTACAGTGATGGAGTATAATGATGTACGTGTCAATGTACTTGCTTATGCACTGCTACAAGTATGGAGAAAACCCTTGCCCCAGGTACTGAAAGAGCGTATTATGGATCCAATAGGCGCTTCCACTACATGGCGTTGGTATGGTTATGACAATTCATGGGTAAATGTCGATGGTGTGAAAATGCAATCTGTAACTGGTGGCGGTCATTCCGGTGGAGGAGTGTTTGTTAGTGCCATGGACCATGCCCGATTTGGTCTATTATTTTTAAATGAAGGCAATTGGAATGGCAAGCAGCTCATATCCAAAGACTGGGTAAATGCTGTCCAGGTTTCTTCCGAAGCCAATACCAGCTACGGATACTTGTGGTGGTTGAACCGAGGGCCTCGGAAATGGAGAGGAGTAGAAGATGAGTCTATTTACTATGCAGCAGGCTTTGGAGGTAACTTCATAGTAGTAGATAAAACCAATGACATGGTAATTGTTACACGATGGTTGGAACCCAATAAGATTGGAGAATTTATGAAGTTAGTGCAAGAGGCACTTTAAAGGGACCTTTTGATAGGTTCTAACAGTTGCTCAAGACCATTGAGCTTGATTTCATAGATAGTGGAAAGGAGCATACCAAGCTTTCCCTTGGGGAAGCCTTTGCCAGCAAACCACTCTAAATAAGAAATAGGGAGATCGCATAGCGTTCTCCCTTTGTATTTTCCAAAAGGCATCTTCATAATGACCAAGTCTTTAAGAATATTGCCGTTCGCTTGTGCTTCCATCTTGATCCAAAGATCAAAACTTCGAGCGGCTATTCAAACCTCAAATGCTTTACCGGATTCTCCCTTGCCGATCGCCATGTTCTATAACCAATGGCTAGCACCACAATGGCTGTGACTACTATTACAGGGAGCACGAAATTGTTGAGTGAGGTTTCCGTGTGATAGACTTAGACTGATCAATGTGGTCCTTGTCACAAAAGCATTAATGCTTAGCATAATGTTGATTGTCTGCCTAGCGGGTTTCAATATATCGTCTTGAAGAAGGCCTGCTAAAAAGATGCTGATATACATTACTGCATTCATTCCTTCTAATCTGCCAAATAATTGCCATGAGGCAAAACGTTTTTAGAGGATACTCGCCTTCTTCTATGCTTCCTTGAGGCGAGAGAGTCATCACATGTTTATGTGATTTTTACCGTTTTTGGGTAAAACGGAGTCCGTTTACATGGGTAATAAATAACCTTAGTTGTTATTGCTAACGTAAAACAGAAAACCTCAAACACATTTTTTCATTATGAGACTTAAATTTCTAGCAATTACTTTTTTGGCGAGTATTTCATTGAGCCTTACTGCTCAAAAACCCAAAGTGACCAAAGTGACAACGCTTGGCGATCCCATTCAAGCGGGCAGTGGGGGCATGGAAGTAGATGCTTCTGGAAATATCTATATGAGCAATTTTGGCATTTATCTTAATCAAGCTGGCGGAGCAGAAGTTTTTAAAATTACGCCTGACGGAAAAGCAAGTGTGTTTGCCAAGGGTTTGAATGGAGCATCAGGAAACGATATAGGACCTGATGGACTTTTTTATCAGAGTAATGTAAGCGGTCGAAAGATCAGTGTGATCCAAAATGACGGAAGTGTTAGCGACTTTGCCACAGAAGGGTTCTTCTCTCCAGTGGGACTTGTTAAAACTGAGGATGCCCTTTTTGTAGCTAACTGCGGAAGTGGAACCATTCAAAAAGTCGATAGCGATGGAAACTCCAGTGTCTTCGCTAAAAGTGATCTTTTAAAATGCCCGAATGGTTTGGAGATGGATGATAAAGGTAATCTCTATACTGCCAACTTCATGAGTAGCAATATTGTAAAAATTGACCCTCAGGGACATACTTCTGTATTAGCAAGCCTTCCTGGAAATAATAATGGTCATCTGGTATTCAGAAACGGACTTTTCTACGTCCTCGCCAGAGGTGCCCATCAGGTGTATACAATTGATTTAGAAGGGAATGTTGAACTATTGGCAGGTTCTGGAAAGAAGGGAAATAAAGATGGGAGTGCTTCAGAAGCTACATTTACATTTCCGAATGACCTAGCTTTTAGCCCCGATGGCTCTAAACTTTATGTCAATGATGTAGGAGCAGAGACACAAGATGGTCGCCTACTAGGTCCGGTACTTATTAGAGTACTTCACATTAGCTACAATTAGGTCAAAAAGGAGCCGTGTCGCATTTATACTTTACAATTAGTCGCTAATTGACTAATTTTCTATGCACTAAATTTTTTGAACATGCCTAAGATGAACATAAGTCGGTCTGTGTTGGTGAATGCACCGATCGAGAAGATTTTTTCTACGCTAAATGATTTCAATCACTGGTCCAGTTGGTCGCCATGGCTGATAATGGAGCCAAACACAAGGGTGACTGTAAGAGAAGATGCCAAGTATTACGAATGGAAAGGTGGCCGAGTAGGAGAAGGTAATATGACCGTTCTCAATGAAAGAGAGAACGAGTCTATTGACTATGACCTAGTCTTTCTAAAACCATGGAAATCTCAGGCTAAAGTCAGTTTCTATATGAAACAAGTTGGCGAATCAATACAAGTCACCTGGACCATGGACAGTAGTTTGCCCTTCTTTATGTTTTGGATGAAAAAACAGATGGAAGCCTTCGTAGGTATGGATTACGAGAGAGGTTTGAATATGCTCAAAGAGTATATTGAAAAAGGAGAGATTGATTCTAAGCTAGATTTCAAAGGTGTTTCTGATTTCCCACATACACATTATGTTGGTGTTAGAACTTCATGCAGCATGGATAAAATGGGTGACCACATGATGGCCGATTACGGTAAGCTTGAGGAGTATGCAAAAGCCAACGAGGGTGTAGCTACCGGCCAAGCGTTCTCTATTTATCATAAATGGGATATGGTAAAGCAGACGGCCGAATACACAGCCTGCTTGGGAGTAAATGCTAAGCAGAGTGGATTGTCTGGAAATCTCGTAGCTGGAGAAATTCCTGCTACTAAGACCTATACGCTAAGACATGTAGGTGCTTATGATCATTTAGGAAATGCCTGGAGTACTTTATATGCCATGCAAAGGGGTAAAGAATTTAAGATGGCAAAGGGAATACATCCTTTTGAAATGTATGTGAATAGCCCTCAGGAAGTAGCACCTAAAGATTTGATTACCGACATACACTTCGCAGTCAAATAGGCCTAAAAGATCGCATCCTGAATCTTACCGCTGAGTTGAAATAATGTCAATTCAGCCAGTTTAGCATCGTACTTAGCCTGTATCAAATTGATACGGGCATTAAGTAGGTTGCTCTCTATGCTATCCTAAAGTCAATCTATGTAACTCGCCCTAGTAGGAATTACCCTTTTTGGTTGACATTATCAGCCGTGATGGTCATAAATCCTTCGATATCACGTGCGTTATAAGTTTCTAGCTGCTTTTGTACAATTTGTTCGGGTGACATCTTTTGTTGATTAAGAGAAATAATGCTGATTATTGCCGATAAAGAAAGCATGATTGATTTCATGACTATTAAATCTCATATGGGTCTCAATTGTTTAGGAGTTTATCGATTAAGAATCTCAAGTTCTACAATGATCTAAGCTGATTTTTGATTACCTTTTCGGCCAACGGCTTCATTGCTTTAAAAATGAAGTCTTACTGAAGAGAATCAAACATATAGATGGAGAAAAAGGGAAGACCAGCAACTAAACCACCTACCTTAAAAGAAGGTTTTTATTTAGAAGTAAGAAGTAAAGGCTCCAGTACGGGAGTAAAAATCAGAAGAGACACAAAGGCCGAAATGGAATTTGCTGTTCGTCAATACGAAAAGAGTAAGACTGTAACCTACCTAGGAGAGGTAAAAGCCGGCAGGTGGGTAGACGGTAAGAATGCAGGTAAGAAAACCTAGCATCACTCAATCATTTTTCAACAACCGCTTTACAGTATTGGCATAAGTCTGTCCAATAGGAAGGAACTTATCGCCCAATTGAATCTTGGTACCAGTCAGTGCCTCAACATGCTGATGGGCTACAATATAAGATTTATGAATTCTTAAGAAGGATTTCTCTGGCAGTAGAGATGCCAAAGTTGAAATTCTTTCTGGGGTAATTATCATACCTTCTTGAAGGTAAACTTTGCAATAATTCCCATAGGCTTCGATATATCGTATTTCGTTTAACCAGACCTTCCTGAGCTTCCGATCTTCTTTCAGAAATATGCTTTTCTCGGGCATATCATCAGGTTTTGATTTTCCACCCTTGATGTCATTCAATAATACTTTGTTTACTCCTTTTAAGAAACGCTCGAATGAGAATGGTTTGAGTAGATAGTCGGTGACATTCAATTCATAACCCTCCAGAGCAAACTCTTGATAAGCCGTGGTGACAATGACTCTTGGCGGATTTGAAAGTGTCTTTAGCATTTCAAATCCACTCAGCTGTGGCATGTTGATGTCAAGAAATATCAGGTCTGTAGACTCTTTCTGAAGTATGGTCAGGGCTTCCATAGCGTTATAAGCATTACCCACTTTTAAAAGATGAGGTAGGTTATTGGCATAGCCTTCAATAATTCGATGGGCGATTGGCTCATCATCTATGATTAGAAAACGTGTCATGAGATAGTCAACTCAAGTTTAGCCTTATAAACGCCATCAGTGGCTTTGACTTCAAAGGTATGACGCTTTGGGTAGCAAAGTTTTAACCTCTGTTTCAGGTTATTGAGTCCAGTTCCACCGTGTAGGTAAACGCTTGGAAGAAAGTTGTTTTCAATTTCAAAGCTGACCCTATTCCTTTTGGCCTTGATATAAATATTAATAAAAGCTCCAACTGTCAAAGTCTCAACGCCATGTTTAAAAGCATTCTCAAGGAGGTTGATGAATAAGAGTGGAGAAACTAAAAACTCTTCTGTGGAGAGTTCTTGATGTAATTGGATATTAATGTCAGTCTTATACCTAATCTTATGAATTTCGATGTATTGTCTTAAATGCTCAATTTCTTGACGAAGCGTTACCGTTTCTTTTTCGCCATTGTATATAGTGTAGCGCATAACCTCTGACAGTTTAAGTATGATAGGGGCTGTGTCGTCTGATTTTTCGATGGCCAGCCCATAGAGGTTGTTCAGAGTGTTGAAAAAGAAATGGGGATCCATTTTACTCTTCAAAAGCTCCAGCTGAGCTTGAGCATGTGAATTCTTAAGCTGTTGGTACTGTTTCCATTTGTTGAAAAGAAAGCTGAATACTACATAACCAATAGTAAGACCGAATATCAACTGAGCAATTTTGAACTCCTCTTCTGAGCTCGAGTTGCGGTCTAGCTCATAGGCCCGTTTCAAATGAAGCATACTGATCGTTGAACTAATCAATATGATCAGTACGATAATCGCTTTCACATGCCTCCTCAGCCAGTTTATCATCCTCTAAAAGTAAGTGTTAGCCTAGTCGATAACAAAAGGCTTTCCGGGTAGAGATGTGATTAATGATGAACACTGCTTTTTTAATGTTCAACCGAGTTCATCATGCCGATGAGGAGGTTTGTCATCACAGTAGGTGAGGTGATCATTAAAAGAAAATTAATGCTATTGCTACTGCTAGGTTCAGGCATTGATTATTAAAAAAAGAATTATGTCGTACACTCGAAAATTTTACGCAATAGCAATTTTAATGGCAATGACCTCGGTAGTCAGTGCCCAAACTAAAGAAGATTATAAGGTGCTTAGGACAGCACTCAACAAGGATGTACCGGCTCTAATGAAAACCAAGAATGTACCAGGGATGGCCATTGTAGTTTTCGATAAGGGAGAGATCATTTTCAAAAAGGGAATAGGGTATGCGAATGTTGCTGCCAAAAGACCTATCACTGAGGAAACTGGCTTCAATATCGGCTCTATATCCAAGCTCTTTACCGCCTGGGGGGTAATGAAACTTGTACAGGATGGTAGAATAGATCTGGACGCACCAGTTGAAGAGTATATCACCCGATGGAAGATTCCAGCTTCAGAATTTGATAGTAAAAAAGTGACGATCAGAGCACTTTTGAGTCATACTGCAGGTTTATCGGTCCATGGGTACCCTGGCTTTAACCCAAGAAAGAAGCTTCCAAGTCTTGTGGAGTCCTTAAATGGAGATAATGGACCTGTTAGGGCAGATGAGCCGGTGGAATTGGTGTTAGAACCACAGAGTAAGTTTCAATATTCCGGTGGAGGTTTTACCATACTTCAGTTGATGATTGAGGAAGTGACTGGAAAGCCCTTTGCTAAATATATGGAAGAGACTGTTTTTCGCCCTCTAGATTTACAGCATACCAGTTTCGTTATCGATAAGCATGTGCTTCAGCATACCGCTTCGCCATATGACGAGAATGGTGATAAGATCTACCTAGAGAGGTTTACAGCTACTGCCGCAGCTGGTTTGCACACCACCTTGGAGGACATGATTAAGTTTACCAATGCCGCTTTTAACGGAAACCCTGTACTGACTCAGAAAACTCTTGCTATGATGAGAAAGCCAGATCCAATTACTAATGGAAGCTATGGCTTGGGCTATATGAATTATAAAATGGGACCAATTACAGTTCAAGGGCATGCAGGATCGAATGACGGTTGGGAATCCGGATTTATGATGAATTACGAAGAGAAAAGCGGAGTGATTATGCTTACCAATGGATCTCTAGGTAAGGATGTGGCCATCGCTACTCTTAGACAATGGGCAATGTGGAAAGCGAAAGCTAGTCGTTAAGAGAAGATAGTTTTATGTGGACAGCCCTCAAGGGTTGTTCACCTATTACTTCTGCTCGATGCCCATGCACTGAAGCATTGAATGCAATGTGGGAGGGAAGGTAGTCTTTGGCAATAAACATATCTCCAGCGGAGAAGTCTCTGGCATTGCCATTTTGAAGGGTCAGCCTGATTATGCCCTGCTGTACAATGATTAAAGTTGGGTCGCCAGCTACATGGAAGTCGGTTTTGTAACCAGCTTCACTTTCTCTTAATCGGAAATTCAGCGCATTGATGCGATCGGTTAGCATCATTCCACCCATGGTGTTTTTATCAAATTGCTCTGTTGAAAAAGTAGAAATGAATTGATCATCGACCTCTATAGTGGTTATTTCAAAAGACGCCATCCTATTCCTCTATTTCTTTGCCATTTTCCATCCAACAATCATCATAAATGGAGCAGTATTTAAGACTCAAATTGAAGAATCCAATTTTGGCGTAGAAGTCTTCCTTGTCTAGTATTTTAATTGAGAATAGATTTCTTGTCTCACCTGGCTTATAGACTGAGTTGGGAGATTTTCGAATAGCAAACTGAAGGAGTTCGTATTTGTCTTTTCCCATAATGCTGTCCATGGCATTGGTGAAGTCTCGAAAGTCGTTGTAGGCCTTATCTAGAATTTGAATGCTAATTTCTTTGACAATAGCCGGCCCAACTCCTTTGTTCTCTGCCGTAGAATTAAATGTGAGGGAATCAGACAGTTGATTCAATATGGTAACCCCACTTTTAACCTCCATATAGGGCCAGACCGCACCCTTTTGTTGTTCAACCATTACCTTTTGTTGCTGTGCCATTATCTCTTGTTGCTCCGCCATGATTCTGGCTTCAATGATGCCAATGAATAATGCAGCAACACTCATGATCACAGCTAAGAATGATGCTATGTCTGATCGACTAAATTTCTTTTTACTCTCGGTCATTCGTCAAAGTCGTGGATTAACTATTAAGTATATCCAATTAAACCATGACCGCAAAGTGATTCGAACTTAAGCCTATCGAAAGCTTATCCAATAACGAAGTGAAGTGCTTGGAAAAAGGCGATGCCTGCTGCTAAAATTGTTACTGCTGCTAAAGTGTTCTTGGTTTCTATGATTACTGTTTTCATAACTTTTTTGTTTTGTTACAATAGCAATACGCAAAGGGTGCATTTACCCAACCCCATAGGGTAGAAATATTTTTAAAAGTACAAGTGAGTGTCCAGGAGAAATACATGCAACATTATTGCATTAACGAGGAAAGTTTCACTTCTTGACATCTCTATATCAAGAGTCCGACATGAAAATCGTTTCCAGAATAGTTCTTGTATGCATTATAGGCTGTTTGTGTTTCGTTTGTAAAGCACAAGAGAAGAAAATTGGATTCACCATCTCTGCTGGTTATGCAAGCAAGCTCACTTTTGATGGTAATTCTTTTGAAGCGGGTAATGGGATTCACTTGGGCATTAACTTATACAAGAAAAATACCGAACGCTTGAGCTGGGATGGGCAGTTGTCTATAAATAATACTGCAGAGAAGTTTACTTCTTCCAATCTTATTACAATTAATGCGCTTTATGGAGTTAGGTACTACCTGAGTAAACCAGAGAGTGTCACCAGGTTTTTCGCTAGTCTTTTAGGTGGACCAGCCCTAAGGATTGACAATGGAGATGATTTTACCGAGACAATTATCGATGTTGGATACTCCGTGGGCTTTTATGCAGAAAGAAAGCGCTTTCTCTTTGGAGTTTCGATTGATGCCCCTGAGAATCTGATTTTTAAGCTAGGATATATCTTTTAACTGAGGTGCGATTGGATTCAATCGGCCTGTCTCTTATCAGGCATTGGACCTCGTAAATGGATGATTAGTCCATTTAGGAAGTTTCGTAAGATTTGATCACCCGCTTCTACAAAATTGTCGTGATCCGCTGCGCGGAACATATCGCCCAGAGCCCCTTTCGAAATTTCAAAATCTACCAATTTTAGAATGGCAATAATATCATCGTTTCGAAGTTTATGCGCCACTCTTAGCTTTTTAAGTATGTCGTTGTTGGTGAGTGAAGATTGCTTGGTGCTATAGTTAATGGGCATAAGACTTTGTTCTTTCTGTGCCAAAGATGCGAAAAAAGGAGAGGAAGTTATTAGACTTGGCCAGTGAGATTTTTATTCTTTTCGATTCTCTCAATTGATATTTCTTCCCTTTCTTGGATGCCTCGCTTCAATCTCATTCTTTGATGCTCTTAGCTGTTTTCTTGATTATTAGTTCTTAGATCTGCAATCAAAAGGAAGAAGTATTTGTCAATTCTTTTCCTTTTTTCTTCCCAGAGTGACGTCATAATCTTCAGGTGTTCCTTTGACCCTTACACTGACAAAAGTGGTTCTTTTAGATTCGTCTCTGTATTGAATGTCATCTACCTGATCCGAGTTGTCACGATTCTTTCGACCAAATAGCTTTCTAAAACCGGCACGGGTAACAACCTTAAATGGTATTCTCATTACATAATCCATGTTAAGGTCGAGGCTTTGAGTACCGGAGATTTCGAAATACCCTAGGCTAGTATTGATATTCATATTGGGAATAATAAGGTCTCCATTGCTTAGTGTAAGCTTATTTTGAAGCGTATCGAACCTTACGAGGTTTAGGTTCTTATCCGTAAAATAACTGGAGAGTGCCTCGAAAGGCGTAAAGTCCACGAGGCTTCCGTCTAAGACTTCAATATCCATTTCTAACTCAGAAACGTCTGTTGCAGGAACTAAATCCGGATGCATGTGTATTTTCCCCTTTAGTGACCCACTCAGTTGTCCATGCAGGTTGTTCGAAACCAACTGATCTTGACCAAAATTATCAAACTTAAAAAGTAGTTTGTCCAGATCAACATCTTTCAACTCCATATTAGGACTGAAGTAAATTTGCTTAGGGTCAGAACCATTGAAATAGCCACTCAGCCTCATTTCTCCGCCAGCAGCTTTAAGAGACATGGTGTCTAAATAGATGTAATGATCTCTTTGCATTTTTCCCTCCAACATGAAGTCATCCAACAGGTATTTATGATAATTCATTTCATCTATGTCAAAGCTGAAGTCCATATTGGCAAATGGAAGGTCAAAAACATTAAACCCAGCTTCGTGATCTACTTGCCCGTTTTGGGTGTCAATCTGGGCAGGCACATAAGAGAACAGTTGATCAAAGTCCAGTTTTGGACTCTTGAATGAAAAGGAGTGGTTAGGACTAGTCTCATCCTGCTTTAGATAATAGGTAAGATCAGTAACGAATTCTGAGTTACCCACTTTTCCACCTAGGTTTTCGATCAGCAGTTTAGAACTATCGGCCCATATTTTACCGGCAAAGTTTTCCAGCTTCATTCCATGAACTTTCATAGAAGTACTCAAGTGGTCAAGTTCCAAGCCAACTGCCGTGATTTCTTTGTCAAACTCTAATTTGGAAAGCCCATGAAACCTCAGGTTTCTAAATTCTTCATGACGATAGTCTTCAGGTACATAATTTTCTCCTCCATAAGAGAAAAGGTCTTCTAATTGAATACGTTGAGCATCTAAATTGAAATCGATCTCTGAAGTACCGCGAGGCTGATCTTGAAACCATAAGTCATAATGTGTCAGGTTTCCATCAAAATGAAAGTCACTTTGGTCTAGCATTCCTGTAAAATCTATGACCTTAAAATCGGTTGAATCTATAATGATATCCGCATTAAAATCATGAAGCTGATGTGGGTAGTGGGTCAAATCTGCCTTTAGTCTGGTAATGAAGAATTCACCTAATGGCAAATAGGGAGACTCTGTGAAGGCTTTAGCACTGCTTTTAAACTTAAAGCCAAGCGATAAGTCACGAATTTGCTCATCGAAGCCCTCTGTAAGACTATCTATCTTAGTGATTTCCAATAGGTCGATCATGTTGGATTGAATATCCATATTCACATCCACTGGTAAACTCGTATGGTGAATGATAGCGGGCAGGTCTGATATGTCTGCCGAAAAAGAAATGTTTGAATTACCAGCTTTTAACTCAAACTGATCTATCTCAGCTCTATGTCCATCCATGGAAGCATGGATGTTGATGTCTTGAAGAGGCAAGTGAAAATTAGGGCTCTTGAAGTTCAGATCTTCTACTTTAAGTTCTGTATAATAACTCTCATTTAGTCGTTCAATAGCCTTTGAAGGGTCGTCAAGGTCAATAATATCATGGAAGTTCATGTCCAAGGCAATTTTTCCACTCACATCTTCAAGCCCCTGTATATTGAAAAACTCTGCTAAAAAGTCTAGGTTAAACTCTGAGTTGACTTTCATTTCGATATCAGGCGAATCGAAATTTTCTATCCTGACATCTCCACGGAATGTTCCAGTTTCTGGCTTGGCTGTAAAGTCTTGTATGGTGAGTAGCATGGTTTCCGGAGAATTCTGTGCTCCGGTGGTGAAATGTCCTTTAAAGAATAAGTCGTTGACTTCTTTACCGGCTTCAAGGTTTTCAATGAAAGCTTCTTCGCAGCCAAAATCTATTTCTAGGTGGGGAGTCTTTCCAAAAGCCGCTGGTCCTTTGATATCTGCATCGAAATAGACTTTGCCCCCATTAGCGTATCTTTGAATTAGAGGGTTGTACTCTTCAGGAATGAATGCTAGGAATAGATCGAAGTTAGGCTTCTGTCCACTGATTTGAAGGTCGAGGTTAAGGCTATCTTCTACGTTTATGTGCCCATCCATTAGAAAGGAGGCTTTTTCAATGAATAATTCCGAGGGGTCTAGGTCAAGTATTCCCGTCTTGAGGTCATAATCTATACCAGTACTTAAGGAAAGGTGTTTGTCATGTAGAAAAGATGTATCCCCATCCAGTACCAAGTTAAAAAGCACACGACTATCAAACTTGGCTTTGATATGTTCTTCCGACATAGATAAACTGGAACTAATCTTTTCTATAAACACCTCAGCCAATATATTATTAGCTTCATTGATCTTAAGGAGATCAATGTTCTTCAGTTCAACTGCTTCTAGACTAAGATTTAGTGGAGCACCTTCAGCTGAAGGTGCCTTTTCTTCAACAACCTGATCATTTGAAAGTGCATTTAATACGTTCAGGCTGCCATCGGTGTGTTGAATGAGTTTAATGAAGCCATCACTGAGCTTCACTTTTTTAACCTGGTAATCTCCCTTGACGATAGACAAGAGGTCGAATCCCACATAGACATCCTGGACGCCAACCAAAGCTTCCGTACTGTCTGATTTAGTTTCATATATGGCGACATTTTCTAAGTCGATTGACACGTAGGGAAAGTTGACAAAAGGAGAGATGTGCGAGTCTTCAACACTGAACTGGCCGGTAAAATCTTTATTCAGACTAGAGAGTGCCTTTTGAATGAGTTTGTCTTGCTGATTGTAGACAATGCCGATAACAATTGTGACCAGAAAAATCAGGCTAAGTCCAATGATCATCAATATTTTGATCCAGCGTCTAAACTTATGTGTTGTTTTCATTAGTCCATTAAAATACGCTTCAAAGCCCAGAAGGACTATAAATTGCTTTGGTTTTTATATCCTTTGAGCAATGAAAAAGTGTTTCTTATCCTATGAATGAAAATGATGACAGCTTGTATTGGGTAGATTAGAATTTAATAGTGCTATTTGATATCTTTCTCACATGTGTGGAATAACCATACTTTGAGTAACAATCATTACCATTCCAATTACCTTGTCAATTCGTCTAACCACAGTTTATGAGATTTCTATTTATCTGTATCTGTTCATTTTTTGTATCACTTGCCACCTTTGCTCAATCGACTGATGAGCTAATAGCGAAGAACTTAGAGGCTATGGGAGGGCTATCGAAGTTGATGTCCACTCAGAACATCACTTTCCTCGGGTCTGTAAAAATTAGGCAAGGCAATAATTCGACCGACTTTACCTTCTCACAAGTCATGACTAAAGATGGGAAGATGTTATTCCGGTTAGTAAACAGTTTAGGTAGGATCGTGAATCTTCAGGGTTTTGACGGAGTAGATGCATGGGTCGGGACAGAATCAAGATCTCAATTAATGAAAGGAGAAGCCCGATTAGACTTTATACATAACTCATTCCTGACACGTTTTATAGACAGGGATAGACATGCAAAGAATATTAAGCTAATAAGTAGTATTAAGCAGGAAACAGAGCTTTCTATGCGCGACTTGCTTGACCGAAGGATTACTATAGTCTTGGATAATGCTACTCACCAAATTACCAAGGAATCTTATCTGGACTTGCAGGGCAATTTTCATGTGATTCGAAATAGTGATTTCAAGGCTTATGATGGATTGGTACTCCCTTCAAGTATAAGAGTAACACAGTTGCCTCGCTGTAAGGGCTGTTCTGATGAAGAGCAAAACAACAAAATTGTCACCATGAGTTATACTGTCGATCAAGTAGTTCTGAACGCGACAGGTATCGATGCTAAGATGTTTGAACCGACAGGAGGGTAATTAGAAAGTATTATTTCCGAATGCAGAACTTCGATAAGATGTTTGCTAGCAAATCATCCAAGGTGATCTTTCAGTTTTCCAACAACAATGTTTCAACCATCCTAAGCGAGTAACATTCTTTAAGTTTTGTTCGTCTTGTACGTTACCTAGGCTTTTGGGTCTGTTGTAAGCCTCCAGCACCTACATAATAAAAAACTATGAGCTTTTGGCCTCTATTCTTTTTTGCCGTTGGCTTTCAGGGCGTTTTTCTTGCTGTCATTCTTTTTGCCCAAAGGCGTAGCAATCAAGCTAACATCTATTTGGCCTTACTTATTCTCTTGTTTTCGGTGTCTACTATTGATACCGTTATTTTCTGGATCACTTGTGAGTGTGATAGCCCAGGGTGGTTAGGTTTAAGCCTCATATTTACATTTTTATATGGTCCACTCTTTTACCTCTACCTGATAGCCTTTGATAAGCGTGAAGTTAGTTTAAAGGGGCGGTGGAAGGATTTTTTGCCAGCTTTGATTGTCCTTGCTTGGCATGCCCAGTATATTATTCTCAGACTAACAAAGCCTCAACTCATTTCTGAATGGAATAGCAGTCTGTTTAGTTCTTATCTGTTGCCACTGGCCGGACTGGGTTCCTTGCTTTTTTATGCTTATTGCGTTTATAAATTCATTCTTAGGCTTGAAAAAAAGCACGCTACTGAAATTTTAAAGTCGTGGCATTGGCTTGGGTTGATATTCAAAGCATACTTGTTTTTTGTGTTGTTCCACTTCATCTACTTCGCAAGTATTGCATTGGGGAAATCAACAAGACTTTCAGATACTGCTATTGTTTTAGGGTATTCTATCTTTATCTACTCAATCGGCTATCTAGCACTTAAAACCAGCAAGTTGTTAAATGGTATCAAAGTGAGTACTAACAAGTACCAAAGCACTTCGCTACCTCAAAGCTTCTCAAGGTCCATGTTCGAAAAGTTAGAGGCTCACATGAGATTGAATAAACCTTATAAGCAGAATGAGATCAAGCTTGCAGTATTAGCAGAAGAGCTTTCCCTTGCTCCATACCAGCTTTCACAAATCATTAACGAACATGCCAACCGCAATTTTGCGGAGTATATAAATGTTTATAGGGTTGATGAGGCAATTGCCCTCATATCACAAATAGATAGGGTGAATGAATTAGCATTTGAAGTGGGTTTTAATAACAGAACAAGTTTCAATCGAGAATTCAAGAAGCGAACGGGCCTTACCCCGACAGAATTCAAAAAGAGATGAAAAGGTGAGGGTAAGAAGCATTTAACCGTACCTATATAAATAATTCAGCCCAATCACTGGGCTGAATCATAAAAAACCAATCGTGCCCTTATTAGAGGAATTTTCTTAGGCAATTATTATTGGTTTGTGGAAATGGTATCGGTTTTAAGTCTTTCATACATTTCTCTGATCTCATTGAGGACCATGCCGGGTTGATCAAAGTGAATATAATGTCCAGACTTAGATACAGGAACCAATTTTCCCTGAGTACTTAGTTCCGACAACTCACGTTGCATTTCGAACCAGGCCTTCTGTCCTTCAATGAGTAGTTCCTTACTAATGTTGCCCACTTGAGATGGGTTAGGAGGGTCTACTGCACCAAGTACCGTCAAGGGTAAATCGTCTAGTGATGTGACCTCAGCTGCCTGTTCAAGACTCTCCAAAATATTACTGAATTCACTAAGTACCGTGGATATACTTCCGGCAGATACTTTGTAAAGTGCCGTCTGTTTTTCAGGTGCTATCTGTGGGAAGTTGAGTTCATTTTTCATCACGTTGCGCATGATGCCGATTTTACGTAATAAAGGGACTGTTTTCAGTATGAACTTTGGAGGCACACTAAAATTCTTATTGGCAGGGAGTCTTTCGAATTGTTCTGGGTGTGATGAGTCAACCAGTATAAGCCCCGCCATCTCATCGAAATACCTTTTAGCAAATAACCGAGCATAGGGACCACCCATTGACCAGGCGACTAATAAATAAGGTCCTTTTTCATTCGAATTTTCAAGTAGCAGGTGAAGCTCGTCCACTAGTTTATCAGCAACTCGGGGCTGAGGTCCAATTTCGCTCCAGGCTATACCAGCCTTGTCGTAGGTACAGACACGACAAAACTCTGCAATTGAGTCAATAAGACCAGACCAGAGAATTGAACCGCCCATAGGATCTAGGCCGGCCTCTAAAATGACGGTAGGAGCGCCCTCTTCCGCAGTTCCACGACAGTCAAGGTGAAGCTTATGAGAACCAACTGAAATCATTTCACCTGGTGGTGGATATGCTTTAAGCGCATTTTTCCTTGCAGTGCTTTCATAAATAAGCCCACCGATGGAGCCAACGATTAGCAAGCTTATAAATGATATGACGATGAGCTTTAATACTTTTTTGACCTTCTTTTTCATATAAATGACTTCTACAGTTTTTGAGATGTTGTTTTCTTAATATTCATTGAACCTCAAGAAAGGACATGGCAGAGCAGTACTGTCAACAATTATAATTATTGTCAAAAAGCAGGTTGTGCAGAATTTTTCTGAAAAGGTTTGGCGGATTAATTACTTCCCAATACAAAACTTGCTGAAGATATTGGCTAATAAATCATCAGAGGTAATCTCACCTGTTATCTCACCAAGGTAGTGGAGGGCGCGCCTGATGTCCATGGCGACAAAGTCATTGGTGACTGAACCGTCAATGCCGTTGATTACATCTTGCAGTGAGTTCTGTGTTTGTAGGAGGGAGTCGTAGTGACGGACATTGGTGACTACCGTATCACCTCGCTTGAACTTGTCTAGGTTCACAAGTTCAAGGATTCTGGTTTTAAGCTTTTCGACTTGTTCTGGCTCTTTTGCAGAAAGGAAAAGCATATCAGGGTGTTGCTTTTGTAAGCCTTCCACAAATGATTCCTCCACCTTGTCAATCTTGTTCCCTAGTTTGAGAAAAGGTACGCCTGTATTCTCTAATCGATTGATTTCTTTATTCATCTCGACAATATCAAGGTCTGCCAAATCGAAAAGGTAGATAATGAGCGAAGCTTGCTTCATCTTGGCTTGCGTTCGTTCCACACCGATAGCCTCAATGGTATCGGTCGTTTCCCGAAGACCGGCTGTATCGATAAAGCGGAAGGCCACACCACCAATGATAATTTCGTCCTCGATAAAGTCTCTGGTGGTTCCAGCAATATCGGAGACAATGGCCTTGTCTTCGTTGAGCAAGGCATTGAGTAGGGTAGACTTGCCTGCATTAGGCTTTCCGGCAATAACGGTCGGCACGCCATTCTTGATTACATTACCTAAGTCAAAGGAGTGGATCAAGGCATTGATTACTTCCTGCAGTCGGTTAACAAGCTTCTTCAAGTCATCTCGACTGGCAAACTCAACGTCTTCTTCGCCAAAGTCAAGCTCTAATTCAATCATTGAAGCAAAATGGATCAATTCTTCTCGAAGGTGTTTGATTTCGCCTGAAAAGCCGCCTCGCATTTGATTTAAGGCCGCATGGTGTGCAGCTTCGGAATCTGCATTGATAAGGTCTGCTACTGCTTCGGCTTGGGCTAGGTCAAATTGCCCGTTCATAAAAGCGCGTTTGGTAAACTCACCTGGTTTGGCAGGACGCGCTCCCTTGCGTATGAAAAGTTGTATAATTTGACGGATAATAAAGTTCGATCCATGACAAGATATCTCGACTACATTTTCCTTTGTGAAGGATTTAGGGGCAATGAAAAGGGAAATCAGAACTTCATCTAAGATTTTGTCTTCATCCCTTATTGTACCAAAATGAATCGTATGACTCTTTTGTCCTTCAAGATCTTTTCCCTTGAAAACCTTGTTTACAAGCTTAATCGCATCATTTCCACTGAGTCTGATTACCCCAATGGCACCAACGCCCTGAGGTGTGGCGAGTGCAATGATAGTGTCTTCGTTTTGCGATAGTGCTTGCATAGGCCTGCAAAGATATACTTAGGGAATTGAACTAAAAAGGGAAGGCCTTATTACACCTTTGGCATAGCGAGTTTTTCGGCCTCCTTTTTTTGATTGATCCGCTTAAGTAGAATGCCACTGCTCGGGGAAAATAGATAAGCCAACCCAAACAAAATACCCGCTACAGTAACCACAGCTCCTGCGATAGATCCGTCTAGGAGCACAGCCAAGTAATAACCTAATATACTAATGATAATCGCTATACCACAGGTGATTAGCATCATTTTCTTAAAGTTATCAGTTAATAGATATGCTGTAGCAGGAGGAGCCACTAAAAGCGCTACAACAAGGATGGCACCCACGGAATCGAAGGCAGCTACTGTAGTCATAGATACTGAACCCATTAGCAGGTAATTCCACAGTGCGACAGAGATACCTGTGGTCGCTGCAAAAGCCGGGTCGAAGGTGGTTAGGTAGAGCTGTTTGAAGCCTACTCTAATGAATAGGATGTTCACTATGAGTGTTAGTGCAGAAACATAAAGGGCTTTAGGTCCCATGTTCTGACCAGAATCAGATATCCATAAATCGATCGGCACATAGGCAATCTCTCCATAAAGAACGCACTCTTGGTCTAGGTCGACTTGGCCAGCGAAAACCGAGATTAGGATAACGCCCAATGCAAATAGCGAGGTGAAAGTTACTCCGATCGCTGCGTCAGTTTGCAGCTTCGCTTTCTTATTGAAAAATTCGATTAAGAAGGTACAGAGAATACCCAATAGAGCAGCTCCGATGATCATTTCGAAGGAGTCTCTCGTTCCTGTAATCAAGAACGCAATCACAATCCCTGGGAGCACAGCATGAGAGATAGCGTCACCCACCATGGCCATTTTTCTCAGGATTAAGAAACAGCCTAGCAAGCCACACGAAATGGCAAATAGGGAAGAGGTCAATATGATATAAACTGCATCCATCTCTTGAATTAGGAATTAGGAATTAGGAATTAAGAATGTTGAATTTTTACTCACTCTCATTTCATATATCTTTTTAGCTCATTCATTTGTTTATTGGTACTCAATACGCACTTCGTATTACTCAATTCTAGTAAGGTATTTTCTCTTCGTGTGGATCAAACTCTGGATACTCCAGCATCCTCTCTAGCTGTGCTTCTAACTCGGGTGTTATAATATGCTCAACCGTCTCTGCATCCTCATGTACATGGTCAGGAGCAATCTTCATGTACTTAGATAGATACAGCTCCCATAGCCTATGAAGTTTCACTACCCGTTGTCCTTTTACCTTTCCTGCTTCGGTATAACTCCAGTAGCCATTTTTCTTGACAAGAAAGCCTTGACGCTTTAATCGTCTTAAAGCTACTTTGAGTGCTTTTCTAGGGAAAAATCGCTCTTCTATGATTTCATTGACGGTTCGGCCCTTGTAAGGGTCTTCATCTTTTTCTCCAAGATGATAGAGCTCCTTTAAGAGGTTCTCATCCATAATCAGTCGTTGTAGTCTTCTTTGCTGGATACTACGCGCAAAAATCCCTCTTTTGGGAGCTATGAAGAATGAAGTGATTGCAATGGCTGAGATGATCATCACGATCCATGGACCTGTGGGCATAGCTGGTGCTACATAACTGACATATGCTCCAGAAAGGCCCGAGATTCCACCCATAACGGCTGCAATCAATGTCATCTTGAAAACATCATTTGTCCAAAAACGAGCTGCAGCAGCTGGCGTAATCAGCATGGCGGCCATTAGAACAACTCCCACAGCTTGTATTCCAGTCACTACGGCAAGCACGGTCAGGGAAGTCAACAATAGGTCAATCCATTTGACAGGTATGCCCAAGGCTCTGGCATAGTTACTATCAAAGGCGATCAACTTTAATTCCTTGAAGAACAGGCCAACAGTAACAATCAAAATAACCGCTACAATACCGAAGACAATCAAGTCCTTACCCACCAATGCAGCGGCTTTTCCAAAGAGGAAAGAATCAAGGCCCGTTTGAGCAGCGTTGCCAGAATGCTGTATGTTAGTGAGCATCAAAATGCCAATACCAAAGAAGACTGAAAGAATTAGGGCAATGGCCGTATCCTCTTTGATCTTTGACTTTGTGGTGATATGATCAATAATGAGAAGTGATATCCATCCCGTTAAAAATGCCCCCAAAATCATCCAGATAGGATTCTTGGTGCCAGAAAGAATGAAGGCTAGGCAAATACCCGGTAGTACTGAGTGAGCCACCGCATCGCCCACAAGCGCTTTCTTTTTAAGGAAAGTAAAGGTGCCTACAACAGCAGAAGAAGCTGTCAAAAGGACTGCGCCCACCACTACCGAAACGATGCTCGGGTCACTAAAAGAAAAGAACTCTTTGAAAGTTTCCATTTAGTATTTCTCCCTGCTTGGCATTTGACGTTTCCTTACTAATTCACCTACCTCGGCCAAAACGGTGAGCTTACCACCATAGGTTTCTTGCAACATGTCATTATTGAAGACCTTGTCGATTGGTCCAGATGCCACTAATCTCATATTGAGTAAAACGATCCAGTCGAAGAATTCAGCGGCTGATTGTAAATCGTGATGGACAACAATAACCGTTTTACCATTAGCTGTCATTTCCTGCATAATAGCTAGTATAGCAGCCTCAGTAGCCGCATCGACCCCAGCAAAGGGTTCGTCCATAAAGTAGAGATCAGCCTCTTGTGCCAGTGCGCGTGCCAGGAATACACGTTGTTGTTGGCCGCCTGATAGTTGAGAGATTTGTCGATCTGTATAGGCTTCCATACCCACTTTACGCAAGCAGTTCATTGCCATTTCTTTATCAGCCTTCCTAGGACGGGTGAGGAGGCCTAGTTTAGAGTAGCGACCCATCATCACCACATCCAGTACTGAAGTAGGGAAGTCCCAGTCTACGGTCTCTCTTTGCGGCACGTAACTGACCTTGTGTCTTACTTTGTCGAGGGCTTCATCGAACATGCGTACATAGCCCGAACCCAAGGGTAGTAGGCCCATGGCAGCTTTAATCAAGGTAGACTTGCCAGCTCCATTTGGGCCAATAATACCAATGAGTGCCCCTTGGGGTAGTGTCATGTCAATATTCCATAAGACAGGCTTCTTGTGATAAGAAACGGTCAGGTCATGAAACTCTACTACGGGATTTTTAGCTTCAATCTTCATCCTAGGGTTGTTTGGTGTTTGGTAATTGGGTTTTTAGGTACTGTATGAATGCATTCAGTTTCCTTTTCAGTATCAATAATTCTTCATTGTGGTTGCTGTAGGTTTCAGAACTGATAAATTCTATGTCTCTAGCCAGTATTAATTGATATTCAAGCTCAGAGGCAGAGCCCATGGCGATACTGCAGAACCTTATTAACTCTTTCTGACTATCCCGACCACACCCCTCTGCAATGTTAGTAGGAATGGACTGTGAACTTCTTCTCATTTGTGATATAAGTCCAAACTGTTCTTTCTTTGGGAAATCAGTGGTTAGCTTAAATATCACTAGTGCCATATCATGCCCCCTTTTCCATACTTCCAGTTCTTTAAAATCTCCCATTGTATGTCATATTTTACCCAACTACCCAACTACCTAATTTCCTCACTATTTCAACGCCCTTACAATCGTATTGACATTCGCTTTGACCATGCCTATATAGTTGCCTTCAGGCGTACCTTCTGCGCTCATGGCATCCGAAAACAGGTTACCACCAATGATGATGTCATGTCCTTTTTGTCGGCATCCTTCAACTATGGCATTGATGTTTTTCTCAGAGACTGAGGTTTCTACAAAAACAGCCTTAATTTTCTTCTCTACAATGAAATTCACTAAGTCTACTCTGTCTTTGAGTCCAAACTCAGATAGTGTAGAAATGCCCTGGAGACCACGAACCTCTATGTTGTACGCTCTGCCGAAGTAGTTGAAAGCATCATGGGCAGTGATCATGATTCGTTTGTTGGCAGGTATCGTTTCAATTTCGGTCTTCACCCATTCGTGAAGTGTTAGAAGCTCCTCTGTGTATGCCGAAGCATTGTTTTTATAGAACTCGGCATTAACAGGGTCTGACTTGGTCAAAGTGGCGGTGACTTCATCGATGGTAGAGGCCCAGAGGCTTATATCAAACCAAATATGTGGGTCGAAAGCGTTTTGGTAGATGGGGTCATCCAATAAGGAAGTTGAATCTATACCTCTAGCAACTGGAATAACTGTTTTGATGCGTTCGAGTTTTTCAAATACCTCACCCATTTTACCTTCTAGGTGCAATCCATTATAGAAAATGATATCTGCACGCTGAAGCCTTCCTAAATCGCCCTGAGTGGCCTTGTAAAGATGTGGATCTACCCCAGGTCCCATTAAAGCGCTGACTGCAATTGAGTCTTTACCAACATTCTTAACAATGTCAGCAATCATTCCTGTTGTGGTTACAACAGTCAGTTTACCATCTTCAGATGTTGTATTGCTATTGCAAGACCAAATGGTGCTGATTAAGATGAATAATGCGATTAACCTTTTCATATGTTGGCAACGAGTATGTTTTGAGCCGCGGTTTGGGAAATGGTGAGAGCTTTTTGCTGATTAATGATGATGTCAAGAGAGCCATCAAATTCATTGGTGTCCTCAACTTTCAGCTTAGTGCCGATAGAGACACCAACTTTATCTAGATACTTCAAAAAGGCACTACTAGAGTCGTTTACAGCCACAACCTGTGCTGGAGTGTTCAGTTCTAGTTCTGTTAAGGCTACTTTTTTAACAGTTGAGAATATACCATTCTCATCAGGGATAGGATCACCATGGGGGTCATGCTTTGGGAAATCAAGAAATTCATCCAGGCGACTAATCAGTAGGGGGGATTTAATGTGCTCCAGTTGTTCGGCAATTTCATGCACCTCATCCCAGTGGAACTTAAGCTTGTCTACCAGAAATACTTCCCAGAGTCGGTGTTTTCGGATTACCCTCAGTGCAACTTCCTTTCCTTTCCCTGATACATTAACACCTTTGTATTTTTGGTAATCAACGGCTTTCTTTTTAGAAAGCTTGGCTACCATATCACTGACCGATGCGGCAGTGGTTTGCATTTCTTCTGCAAGTGAATTGGTGCTGACACTTTTCCTTCCATGATCGGAAAGGTGATAGATGGCTTTTAGGTAATTCTCTTCTACAAAGCTGAACATGACCTCAGTATTGGTTCAGCTGTAAATGTAGTGTTTAGATTCGTCTAAAAAAAATAATAGCCACGTCTAAAACAACCCGTATAACACCTATTCAGTTGTTTTACAGATTGTTAGTATGGTAAAATAAATTTTTTAGATAAAACTAAAAGTAATTATCCCAAGCTGTCAATTAGCTTAATTAGTTTCGGTTCTTCACTCTTCCACAAACTGGAACTAGTGTCACCTTGATTGTAAAACTGACCATTGGCCATGGTTTCTAATATTCTCTTAGGTTCAAAATTCTCAGGCGTAATGACGATTGCGGCATTAAACTGATTGCAGAACTCTACCCAGGTAGGGTTGCTGAGTAGCAGGATGGGAAGCTTATTTGCGGTATACTCAAACAGTCTTGTTAGGAGTTTCTCGTCATTCATGCCATTACTTGGCTTTTTTAGTACAAAGCCAAAATCCGCCTTTTGTATGGCTTCAATGATTTCAGAATGAGGAACTAAATGATCTCCACCGTTAAGTTCAATGAAATTATAATCTTTAATTTCTTCTTTCAAACGAATTAAATCCCTCTTTAAAGCACAGTATCCTACGATTCTGAGTCTTATGCGTGGATCGATTTTATGTAACTTCTTTGTTATATCGATTGCTTCGAATATTCCATTGGAAGCACCAATGGTTCCGGTGTAGGTTAGGTCAATGAAATTCGGATCTGGGTCTCTATAGGCTGTGTGCTCATCAATATGTGGAGCATACTTGTTTTCAATAATGGTCTTTTGAGCTGAAAGAAAGGGGAGTTGTTTTTCGTAAATTCTTTCTGCCAGAACATAATGTTCTATTAGAGGTTTTGAGCACCATTCTTTGAACCTGACCCAGGTTGCTAGAAAGGGTCTGATCAGACGAGGGAAGACTTGGGTACTCCTAATGTTTTTTGCATAGTTTTCTCGGATATCATACACTATTTTACAGCCAAATAATATTTTGTATAGACACGTAACTATCAGTAATTCATGTGTATTGAATATTATTACTTTAGGTTTTACTTTAAGGTAAGTTTGGTAGACTTTCCATGGTCTGGTAAGTCTGGCAAAACTCAATCTTTCGAATTGCTCGAGGGGGTGAAAGAATACCTGTTGCGTTGACTTTACATTTTTTGAATCAAAGCCTATGATATTAATATCATATTCATTTGTTTCGGCCAAGGAAAGACCAAATTTCTCGAGCATGCGAGTGTCATCGATGGGCTTGAGCAGGGAGGCAATGACTACTTTGGTCTTTTTCATTAGTTTAATGAAGTTAAAAATTTTCTGAAGGAATTATGGAATTGAGGGATATCATCGAACGGGCATGGAATGATCGAAGCTTGCTGAAGGACAAAGAGGTTATTTTGGCAGTGAAAACCATTATCGAAGATTTGGACAGTGGGGAGCGAAGAGTTGCTGAACCGACCCCTGAAGGTTGGGTGGTTAACGAGTGGGTCAAAAAAGCCGTGATTCTGTATTTCCCAATTCAGAAGATGCAAACCGTTGAGGTGGGACCTTTTGAGTTTCATGATAAAATGAAACTAAAGACGGGCTATGCCAAAAAGGGTGTTAGAGTAGTGCCTCATGCGATTGCCCGTTATGGTGCTTATGTAAGTAGTGGCGTGATTATGATGCCTTCTTATGTGAATATTGGCGCTTACGTTGATGAGGGTACTATGGTTGACACATGGGCTACTGTGGGTAGCTGTGCTCAGATCGGTAAGAACGTTCACTTGAGTGGTGGAGTAGGCATTGGAGGCGTTTTGGAGCCATTACAAGCAGCACCTGTGATTATTGAGGATAATGCCTTCATCGGTTCAAGGTGTATTGTTGTAGAAGGTATCAGAATAGGTAAGGAGGCTGTTTTAGGAGCCAATGTGACACTAACTGGCAGTTCTAAGATTATTGATGTGACAGGAGATAAGCCTGTTGAATACAAAGGCTATGTGCCTGAAAGGTCAGTTGTTATACCTGGTAGTTATGTCAAGAAATTCCCTGCGGGTGAGTTTAATGTGCCAGCTGCATTAATCATAGGCCAGAGAAAGGCAAGCACTGACCTGAAAACTTCTCTTAATGATGCATTGAGGGAAAATGATGTTGCCGTCTAGTTCTCAGAGAGATTGCATTTTAGGTAATCATAGACCATTCAAGAATTCGTCCATCTGTTGCTTATAGCTTCTACTGACTTTTACCTGTGCTTTATTGCTTAGGGTGACCATGTACTCAGCATTTTGCAGATGCTCTAGACTTGCAATTTGCTGTGTATTGATAATGGCCGACTTGTGTACTCTCAGAAAGGTATTTGATGGTAGTTTTTGGATGATCCCTTTCAGGCTTCCATTGATCAAATGGGAGTTTCCTTCCATATGAATCTTTACACAGTAATCCTGCCCTTCAATCCAAAGAATGTCTTTCGTGTCCAATAGCAATATTTTACCCGAGACTTTGATAACTAGCCTCTGAATGTCGTTATCGCTGGAATGCACTAGTCCGCTTTGCTCCTCAGTAGACTCCAATTGTTTCAAAAGTTCGTCCATTTTAGCCGAAAGAGCGGAATGGTTGTTCCTAATCAATTTTTTGGCTCGATCGATGGCATCAAAGAACCTTTGGTCTGAAAAAGGTTTAAGGAGATAGTCAAGCGCATGAAACTCAAAGGCCTTAAGTGCATACTCGTCATAAGCAGTAATGAATATGGTAAAAGGTGGTTTTTTAATGGATTTGAGAACTTCGAAACCAGAGACTGCCGGCATCTGAATATCGAGAAGTAATAAGTCACAGTCTTCACTTTTTAGATATTCAATAGCCTCGACTCCATCTTTGCAGGTCTTGATTAACTCAATGTTAGGGTCTTGGCTCAAAAGAGACTTCAGTCCTTCGCGGGCCTTTTTTTCGTCATCTACAATTACCGTTCTTATCCTTTTCAATGGCTAATTATCTATTGGAATTTGGATTTCAACCTTTACGCCAGTGTTGCTGTTCTTGATTTCAAAGCTGTGCCTATCGGCACTGTAAAGCTTACTTAATCGTTGAATTACGTTATTTAGACCGATTCCTGTAGCCTTTTCTATTCTGAAATCAGGAGGTAAACTGGGGCCGGTATTTGCCACCGTTAATACAAGTTTGTCTCTATTCAGGCTACTGCTAAGCGTAAGTTGTGCCTCACCCAAATTCTTTGAGATACCGTGTTTGAATGCATTCTCGACCAGCGGCTGAAGCAGTAAGTTTGGCACCATTATATCCAAGGTATTTGGATCAAACTGGAGATTGATCTTTAAATGATCCTCAAATCTAACCTCTTCAATCTCAAGGTAACTCTTGATTAATGTTACTTCCTGATGTAGTGGAACAAGCTGTCTTTCTTCACTTTTTAATGAGTTTCTCAACAAATCGCTGATTTTGGAAATCATCTCTGTGGCCTGCTCGTACTTCTCTGTCCGTATGAGCATTGATACGGTATTGTGCGCATTAAATAGAAAATGAGGCTGAAGCTGCATGCGTAGAGATTCTAACTGTGCATTTGCTAATTGCGATTCTAGCTGAGCCGTCTCAATACTCTTTTGTTTGTATTGTTTATACAGCTCGAGCATGAAGAAAATGATGAGAAGCACCCAAGAGATAATGATGGCTTCCATATAATAGAAAAGGGTAATGAAACTAAAGAACTTCTTAAACGACACCCAAGAAGCCGAATAAAGCCCCGATGAGATACCGATTATAAATACAGTCAGCCACGTGAGAAAGTTTTTGAGCACTCCCACTGCAATACCAAGTAGCACCAGAATTAAAGCACGTTTAGTAAGTGTAAACTTCGAGGTTTTTTCAAAAACTCTGAATAGGGGTAATGTGATAAGCATCCAAATGATGGTGCCCGAAATGTAATTATAAGAAAGAATGCCTTCCATGGAGAAAAGGTTTCCTTTCTTAAGAGTGTCAATAACAACGAAAAGCAGCCAACATAATATGACTGCTGTTACGTTAACAAGGCTACGCTTATTCAAATGATTTTGATTGAATCGTGATATCAATAGTCATACGCCAATTTACGAGGGTGGTTTTATCCACCATATAATTCAAGCGCTCTAGCAATGGATTGAATAAGCACTTCAAATTTCTCGTTCATCTGGGTATAACTGAGTTTTGTAGTCATAATTGTTTCCATACTTGCCACAGGACGTGAGTGCACAACATATTGAAACTCTTCATCTGGTGCGTTTTGCTTTCTCTTTTCTAGCGTCTCAGTTAGTCCTGCCATCGCATTTTTCAGGGTTTTGACAGCTTCGTCCACTTTACCTAAGCTTCGGTAGGATGCATGAAAATAGGCAGGCAGAAGTAACGAGTTATAAGCGCCATCATAATTAACATACTCGAGTTCTTGATTGATTAGCTCAAGGACTTTTTTGTGTTCACCACGCTTTACATAAAGGTTGGCGACATTAATGACTTGACCATATATGCCATATCTATCGTCTGGAACTGGCTTGAATTTCTTTCTATACTCTGAGAGTTTTTGCTCTACCAAGTCATGTTTTTCAAATGCCCTGAACTGGATTTGTAAATAACGTTGCCACGAGGCTCTACCACGAGGTGAGTCTTCTTCTAAGAATTGCCCATAGGCTTCAGCAGCTTCTTTAGGCATGAAATTCCAAAAGTAAGTTTCGCCCAAGTAAAAGATTTCATCCCCACTTAAACCCTCTGTGATTACCCTGGATTGGAAGGGTTTAGTATTGTCAATGCGCTTCTTGTCAGGGTTAAGGTCAACGGCATTGTACATGAGTACAAGTGCCTCTGATGGAAGCAGCTTGCTGTCATTGGATTGTGCTTTGGATGTTCCGTTAAATGTAATGAGGCCTATTGCCAGTAAAAGGAAAGTGATCTTTTTCATCTTGTTTCTTGAGTTTAAAATCGATTAATCAATGAACCCTGGAGGAGTGATGCCATTCAACCTGAGGTAGACTGTCATTGCGCCTCTATGGTGAGCCGCATGTTCCCTCATGACGTGGAAAATTTCTCTATAACTACGTGTGGTGCTGCTTTCGATGGGGTTGCCCCAGGGGGACGTTTTATTCAGCGTTTCCTCACCTACATTGAGCACAGCATTCAGTGCGTAATCAAATGATTCTGTCAGCATTTTGACAATCTGCTCCTTTGTCTTTCCATCAGCATTGAACATGGACCGGTCAACAGGGGAATCTTGGCTGCTCGCAATTGATGAGAACATGTAGTTGGCACCAGCTAAGTGCATAGCCATTTCCTTAAATGACCTAGCATTGTCTTCAGGTTTATAATCATAGCTCTTCTCAGGCATTGCTTCAACTAACCTCAGGGTGTATATTTTGTGACGTTTCCATGCTTTGGCAAAGTCACTACCAAAACTTGTTTTAGATTTTTCCTGGGCTGCAATTGATGTCCAAATGAATAGACAGAGTAGGGTCGAAAGAATTCGCATAGTGTTGAAGGTTTAGTGAGATTGAGTCTTAGTCTGTTTTGAAAGCCAATCGTAGAGTCTTTGATCCTTGTAGATTGAGGGCCAGATCCAATGGTCGGCACCTTCGAAGGTTTCTAGTTTGGCTTTTGCTTCGCAAGCCTGGAGCTTTCCGATAAGCTTTTTAGATTGGGTGTATGACGTTACACTGTCTTTATCTCCGTGAAACGCCCATACTGCAACGTTCTTTGCATTGCACACAATATCTGTGTTGCCACCTCCGGCAATCGGTACTGCTGCGGCAAACCATTGAGGGTATTTGGATATAGCACTCCAGGTACCATAGCCTCCATAGCTATATCCAGTAATATAGATACGAGTCTTGTCTACGTTAAATTCACTAGTGACTTCGGTGAGAAGGGCATCAAAGTTAAGGGTAGACCAATTGCAGCCAGAGGCACATTTAGGGGCAACGACCATGAAACCAAACACTATACCCGCCTCGGCTGCATATTTTTTGGGATGATGCTTGGTGTTTGACCTATCTCCACCATGCAAGAAGAGTATCATTGGAGAGCCTTGTCCATCGGTCTTATAGTCTTTAGGAAGAGAGATTAGATATTCAACATTGGTGCTTTCTGAAGTTCGGCTTTCGCCCAATGTGGACTGGGCTTTACAGAAAGGAGTAGAAAAGAGTAGTAGGCATAAGACCAAACGATAATACATAGTCTCAGCATACCGATTATGCGTACTAAGGTTTGAGGTTTTCAGTGATGCGAGATTAAAACCCCGTAAAGTGAAATTCGTTAATGGTGACGCCCGTTCGTTCGATGGAGTATAACCATTAAGTTAAATTTGTAGTTGTTAGCTCTGGAACTAACAGAAAACCTTACCTTTGCGGTCGCATATTTGAGGAGATATGAAAAAGATGAAAAACTTACTAAGTTTCTTACTTGTAATCGGGCTTATATCGATTCTAAGTGCCTGTAATTCAGGTTTGACAAAAGAGGCCGATGCGCTGTTCAGAGATGGGAAATACCGTGAGGCGGTGGAAGCATACAATGAGTACCTGTCTACCAAGCCAAAGGATATTAAGTCTATCTACAACCGCGGTAGGGCATATGAAGAGCTTGGTGATATTGAGAGTGCACGTAAAGACTTTATCAGAGTCTTAGATCTAGACAATGAAAATTTGAATGCCAATTTGAGTATGGCTCAATATTGGTATAACAAGAAAGACTATAATAAAGCCATAGCCTTTTGTGATAAGGTAATTGCCACAGACGGCAGAGAATCTACAGCCTATTTGATCAAAGGACGCTGCTTACATCAAAAGTCTCTCTTTGACGATGCCAAAAAGAATTACGACTTGGCTATCGAATTTGACAGAAAGAATGCTGAGGCATTTTTGTATAGAGGAGCCTTGAAGATTGTTTTTAATCAGAAAGCTGGTGCATGCAACGACCTAAATAGAGCACTTGCACTAGGCGCTGATGAGGCAAAAGCCGCACTAGCTAAGCACTGTCGATAGAAATTTAACCTGTTTCTTTTCTAGGTTTAATCTGTAGGATTCTTTTTTTTAGTGATACATAAACGGAAGCAACCTTTTGCAGGCGGTTTGCATCTAATATTAGTAAAACAAAAAACTCAAATCAAAATGAAAAATTTATCAACTATTCTTAAAGCATCCGCTGTCGCTATGTTATTCTTAGTAGCTGTTTCGCTTAATGCGGAAGAGTGGGCTCAACAAACTACATATGACCCTACAGGTACTTGGGATTATGAAGTAGAAACTCCTGATGGAAATGTTACTGGTGAAATGATCGTAGCGTTAGAAGAAGGAGAATACTCAGTAACGATCAAGAGTGATGTCTATGGCGATATGACACTCGAAGACATTACTTTCGAAAAGAACGTGATGGAAGGTACTATTTCTGTTGAGGGACAATCAATGGAAATGGAACTGAAGTTTGACGGAGATGAAATGGAAGGCGCAGTCTACACAGGAGAAGAGGAGCTAGCTATTACTGCCGAAAGACAAAAAAAGAACTAGAATCCAATCTTTGGAATGAAAAAGGAGCCATTTAATGGCTCCTTTTTTTGTGCTTTCTATTCTGCGAGAGGGCTAGTCAAACCAAGAGCCCTTCTCAATATTGCCCTCCAGTGCATCTTCAAGGTCATCTGGCATAGATGGGAAGAAGTCTAAGCCTGAAAGAGATTCGATTTGATCGATACTAACCACAAAAGCTTCTAGCGCATCACCGCTTTTTTCGTTTTTGAGTAAGAAGGCGATGGCCTTGATCTCCGGTTTATGAATATCTAAAACGATCTTGTAATAGTACTCTGGTATAGAGACTTCGTTGCTGCCTATGGTAGTGAATTCCTTGTTTAATATGGGGCCTGTAACTATATATAATTCAGACTCTTCCATAGTCCATTCTCTCACTTGGTCTTCCAGTTTTTTCCAAATACCTCGGTTAAATGAGGCCACCTGAGGGCTCATATTGCTCATATAGAAAGTCTGTGATAGCGCAAACTCATCATAGGAGAAGTCAGCTGCTGGGGCTAGGTGTCCACGGTCATATCCGGTACCCTTATAATCGGATAGTTCGGCCGAACCTGTTCTGACTCTCGGATCCCTTCTGAAATTATCTTTGCGTGGAAATTTCTCTTGTTTTAAACTATCTGCTGAGAGTTTATAAGCAACCCACATGGCTTGCTCATGCTCTTCATTGTATCGAAGGGTATAATAAGGTCTTTCAATAATGGCTTGATCGGAGGAGTATGCAGGCCACATAAAGTCAAAGGCCTTAGTGAAGTATAAATCAAAGTCTTCGAAGTCGAGTTCGACTTTTGCGTCAGTTTCCGAAGATATAGGTTCCTCAGTAACTTGAGTTGGTTCAGATTCACCTTCGGGTTCTGAGTCTTGAATGGAGGGGAGTTCGAAGTTTTCAATGACTTCAGGTACAAGTTTGCCTTCATTAATAGCAAGGCCTGCATATCCCAAAACAACGAGTATAAGCAATCCCAAAGTGATCCTTCCAAGGCTTGTACCTTTTCCTTTTGTTGGTTTCTTGCGAGTGGAGGCCCTTTTAACTGGAGGTTTTCGACTGCCAGAAGCTGTCTTTTTTGCCATGTGGTTTTTTTACAATGATAACGATAATTGAGCTTTCTGAGAGTCAGTATTTTGTTAAATTACACGTCATTTTTAATCAAAAACCAAACTTCCTATGCAAACCACCTTCAATCAAAAGTTTGGAAGGAGACTCATCGCTTACTTGGCGTTGGGTATTTTTCTGATCGCTCAGCCTGCTATGGCCCTAGTTCCATGGCAAGATGATAAAGACACAACAAAAAAAGGACAAGAGACTTTTAAAGACCTGCCTCTAAAGGCAGAACGTACACTCAAGTTTAACACCAAGGAGGGTACATGGGTATCTGTTGATATAAGCCCTGACGGCAGTACCATCATTTTTGACATGTTGGGTGATATCTACACCATGCCATTCACAGGTGGAAAGGCGACTCGCCTTACCGAAGGCATGGCCTATGATACCCATCCTAGATATAGCCCTGACGGCAAACACATTGCTTTTACATCAGATAGAAGTGGTAGCGATAATGCCTGGATTATGGAACTTGACTCTAAAGAGACAACTCAAATTACTAAAGGCAGTAATGAATGGGTTCAGTCAGTTGAATGGTCACCTGATGGGGATTATGTGGTTGTTTCTAAAGGGAGAAGGAGCTTTAAGCTTTTTATGTACCACAAAGATGGAGGCGGAGGCTTTCAGATCATAAAAAATCCTACAAACCTCAAGACCGTGGAGCCTGCTTTCAGTGCTGACGGAAGATTTATCTACTACGCACAACGTAACGGTGCATGGAATTACAATGCCCAATTACCTCAATATCAAATTGGCGTTTACGATCGTGAGAACGGCCAAAATGCTACTGTGACTTCCCGATACGGTTCAGCCTTTACCCCAACACTTTCCCCTGATGGAAAGTGGATGGTATATGGTTCTCGATATGAAGACGAGACTGGACTTATCCTAAGAGATCTAAGTACAGGTGATGAGAAATGGTTGGCTTATCCCGTTCAGAGAGATGAGCAGGAGTCAATTGCACCATTGGGTGTTTTACCCGCCATGTCATTTACACCTGACAGCAAGCAACTTGTAGCATCATGGGGAGGCAAACTATATAGAATAGCTGTTTCTGGTGGAACTGCAGTCGAAATCCCAATGGATGTTGATGTAGAACTTGAAATGGGCCCAAGACTCAAATTTGAGTACCCGATTTCTGATGATAAGGAAATGATTGTCACTCAAATTAGAGATGGAGTTCCTTCTCCAGATGGATCAAAGTTGGCTTTCACTTCTCTGAATAGGCTCTATGTGAAGAACTTGCCTGATGGCGAGCCTAAGCGCCTGACAGATATGGAAATGACCGAAGCGCAGCCTGCCTGGTCGCCTGATGGTAAATCTGTGGCTTTTGTTACCTGGACTGACGCTGAGGGTGGTTCTATGTATAAAGTAAATGTTGACGGACGCCCAAGACCTGTAAAGCTGACAAGCACATCGGCTATCTATGGATCACCGGCCTGGAATAAGAATGGTAGAATCGTCTTTACCCGAGGTAGTGCTCAAAATTTGAAGGATGCTGCTGGTCCAGGAGCTCCTCGAGCAGCTGAAGACTTATGCTGGATTTCATCTGATGGAGGAGAAATCAATTTCATTATGAAGACCAGAGGTAAAGGAAGTCCTCACTTTGTGAACAGTGACGACAGAATCTACCTCAGTGGCTTTCAAGGCTTAAGTTCTGTAAGATGGGATGGCACGGATGAGAAACGAGTGATCGCAATTACAGGAATCAGAACTTATGGTTCTAACCCTGCTGATGGTCACGGAAATGATCATGTGATTGATCCATGGGCTGAGCAAGAGAACTCTTCTCTACAAGAAGGAGAGGGATGGAGAGAAAATAATCCTCCGTCAAGAGCTGGAGCCATCTTTATGGCACCAGAAGGTGATAGAGCCATGGCGCAGATCAACAATCATATTTATGTGGTTACGGTGCCAAAACTAGGGCAAACACCAACTATTTCGGTAGCAAACCCTTCAAGTGCTCAGTTCCCTTCTTGGCAACTGACTGAAATTGGCGGAGAATTCCCTGCATGGTCTAGTGATGCGAAAAAGGTACACTGGTCTTTAGGTAAGTCTCACTTCATTTATGACCTGGATGAAGCCAAGGCCTATACCGATAGTGTTTCTGCTGCCAAAAAGGCCAAGGAGAAAGCAGAAAAGGAAATGACCAAGGAGGAGAAGGAAAAGCAAAAAGCTGACAAGGAAGCTGCCGAAAAAGCCAAAACTGATGAAGAAAAGGCTGCAGACAAGGCCAAGAAGGAAAATGAAGGTTATCATGCCGAGGAAATTGAAATAGCCATCAAAGCCACAAAGGACATTCCAAATGGTACGGCATTATTGAAGGGTGCTAGAATCATTACCATGAATGGCGATGAGGTAATAGAAAATGGAGACATTCTAATTGAGAACACCAGAATAAAGGCGGTAGGGCCATCAGGGTCTTTGACTGTTCCAAGAAGAACCGAAGTGATTGACGTTTCTGGTAAAACAATTATACCTGGTATGGTTGACACTCATGCGCACATGTGGCCAGCTTGGGGCTTACACAAAACACAAGTTTGGGTATATGCAGCAAACCTTGCCTATGGCGTAACAGCAACAAGAGACCCTCAGACTGCGACCACCGATGTATTGACATATGCTGACATGGTAGAGACTGGTGATATTTTGGGCCCTAGAGTTTACTCTACTGGTCCTGGTGTTGGCTTTTGGTCTTATAACCTGAAGAGCCTTGAGCAGACGAAGAAGATTCTAAAGCAGTACAGCGAGTACTACAATACGAAGACTATCAAGATGTACTTGGTAGGAAACCGTAAGCATAGACAGTGGATTATTCAAGCTGCTAAAGAGCAGAAGTTAATGCCAACTACAGAAGGAGGGTTAGATTTCAAATTGAACATGACCCAGATGATCGATGGTTATCCAGGACATGAGCATTCATTACCGATTGCTCCACTTTATAGAGATGTAGTTCACACTGTTGCTGAGTCTAAAATGGCTTATACTTCTACACTGCTAGTGTCCTATGGAGGGCCTTGGGCTGAGAATTACTATTACTCAAGAGAGAACCCGTATCATGATGAGAAGCTATCGCGTTTCACTCCTTATGCTGAGTTAGCTCAGAAGTCTAGAAGAAGACCAGGGTGGTTTATGGATGAGGAGCATGTGTTTAAGAAGCATGCAGAAGGTGTTAATGCCATAGTTGAAGCTGGTGGAATTGCCGGTGTAGGTAGTCATGGTCAGTTGCAAGGGCTAGGTTTCCATTGGGAGCTTTGGTCGGTTGCCTCTGGAGGAATGTCTAACCTAAATGCATTGAAGACTGCTACCATCTTAGGAGCTACAGCTATCGGCCTTGAGGGTGATATAGGGTCTATTGAAGCTGGAAAGCTTGCTGATCTAGTTATTTTAGATGCGAATCCTTTGGATAACATCAGAAACACTAACAAGATCAGCCATGTGATGAAAAATGGTCGTCTCTATAATGCCAATACATTGGATGAAGAATATCCAAGAAAGAAAAAGGCTGGACCATTCTATTGGCACTCAGAGAAGCCGGAAGGACTTCCTGGTCTAAAGAAGAAGTAATAGATCGTAAAATGAAATAAAAAAGCCCGACCTGATAGTCGGGCTTTTTTTGTGCTTGGTGTTCAAGGCTTTATTGTCTTATCTCTGTGAGCTTATTCTGTAGCCAATCAAAGGCAGTTTGTGCATCGCTTGAAAGTGTGCCATCTAAAAGGTTATTGTTTTCATATGGGTCATCATCCAGGAAGTACAGCTCTTGACTCCCGTTGGTATTTACAATGAGCTTGTAATGATCGTTTCTAATTGCCCATTCGTCTTCTATGCCATCATTGTATTCTGCATAGGTGAATTCTCTGAAGTTGGTTTGCGCAGTGCTTAGGAGTGGAGTCAGGTCTTTGCTGTCATTGATTTCGCTTACACTCACACCGCTCATTGATGCGATTGTTGCAAATAAGTCCGATGAGTTGATCAGGTTACTGTCTGTTCCTGTTCTTGAGATACCTTTTCCGCTAATGATCATGGGCGTATTCACACCGCCTTGATACATGGTTCCTTTTGCCTTTCTTCTACCATAAGGAGCTTGCGAAACCTGACCGGGTGTACCATTATCACCAATGAAGATGATTACGGTGTTGTCTCTTTCCGCTTGCTCAAGACTAGAGAGCAGTCTGCCAATTTGAAAATCCATGGCTTCAATGCTTGCTATATAATAGGGTAATGGATCGGCATTAATCGAAGCTTGGTCAGTTGCCAAGGTGCCTTGCGAGTGCATATTAGCCGGAGGTGCATGAAAAGGCGTATGGGGAGCATTATAAGCTAGCCATAGAAACCAAGGCTTGGTTTGCTGAGATACCCAGTCAATGGCCATGGTTGTAAATTTTGTAGTGACATACTCTGTTTCTGTAGTGATATTACCATCTTCAGTTAGGTTCCAGTTATAATAGTCACTAACAGCTCCGGAGTATAAGCCCGCATAGTAATCGATGCCCATATCCTCAGGATCGAGAGAAAAGGCATTACCTGATAAATGCCATTTACCTACAATGGCGGTGGCATATTCGTTGGATTGATTGATATAGGTCTGTAATGAAGTTTCGTTCACAGAAATTTCGTCACCCTGAGATCGTACGCCCGTGTTTATACCATACTTGCCTGTTAAGATGGTGGCACGAGTGGGAGAGCAGACTGAATTGGTCCACAAGTTATTGAAGATTAAACCATTACTTGCCAATGCATCGATATTGGGCGTATTGGCTTTTACCGAGCCCTCACTGTATCCATTGAGCGCATCCAGGCCTAAGTCATCGGCAATAATCAGCAGTATATTGGTTTCTTCGTTTGGGTTAGGTGTATCGGTATCGTCTGACGAAGAGCAGCCCAGTAGTAATACCAATAGGAGTAGTGAGTTGAAAAGATGTTTAGGCATTATTAGAGTTTCTATTAAGACAGTAGACAGGTACGTAGGTTTAATCAGACTTTCCTTCAGCAACTCTTTTTATGTCTTCCAAGTCTTTGTTCAATGCTTTGACTGTGGCACTTTTGAACATCCAACCCATAACTGCTGACATAACCTTAGCTCCGAAAGTGACTGGTGTTCCGTTGAAACTCATGTTTAATGTCGAACTACTGCCATTTTCTTCAATCCAAAGTCTTGAAATGTAAATCGCTCCATGGCTTTCGGCACGTGTCTGATAATATTCGTTTTCCGAGGCTTCAGTGATCCACATTATTTCAGTCGCTTGTTTGCCAAACATAGTTCTTGTTTCCTTCCATTTCAGTCCTAGTAAACCATCTGTAGGTGGTTCGAGCACTTCAATGCTCTCAATGGCTGAAATGTTATCCTTTGCATTTTCAATGTCGCTAATGACGGACCAAACTTTTTCCTTCGAAGCGTTAATTTGAATATCTGTCTTAAATTCCATGTTCCTTATGCTTTTTTGTAATGATGATGAACGATTTGATTCCAGCCTTTTTTAGTCTTTGACTGAACTACCCAATAGAAGCCCCCTTCTTCGTCAGGCCAATAGACTTGACGCGCTACTCCGGCAGGCATTTTGGCCACAAAGGCAACTGCCTCTTCATGTATATCACTGGCATCCGTCAATTCGCCATGTGCTTGTTTTCCATCTGACTGGAAAGACCAAAAACAAACAGTTTTATCAGCGTTTACGCCAAATAGTGTAAGGTCTTCGTAGACTTTATTTCCCAAGTCCCAGTCGGCCTTCAGTTGTATATACTTACCATCGAGGGTTTTGGAGAAGCTCCGATCGCACCTACAATTCATTCGGTCAGGACTGTTCTCATTGGCGACCCATTGCCCTAATAGAGGCTCGAAGATTCCGAGTTTCCCTCTTCCTTTTTTCCAATTCTTGCTAGACATATCTTTTTGATTTGTGCTTGAATGTCCAAAATCAAGCAGAATAGGCACTCATACTTTAGTCTGAAATGGATGAATTGGCTATGTTTTTTTTCGGAATCATCATTTCGTAAGCTTTTTCAGTATCGTCTGTTGGGAACTTGCATGTTTTATTTTGACACACATAGATTACTGTTCTGCCTTCTTGTAATTTATAAGCAAGTAGGGGGATATCACCTTCGGAGTTGCCACCTAAGAATATGATATCAGGCCGAAAGGCTAGATCCAGTCGGTTTCTCATATCGATGGCCTCCTCTCCAAGAATCGCTACTTCATATGGAGGGTTAGAATCTCTTAAGAGGGCTTGAATCCAAGTGCCCGCAAAGACCAATGCTTCTGAAGTCTGTGACTGTCCAACTTTCAACATGGAGGTCGCTTTGTCTTTCCATTCACTTCGGCTATCATAATAGAATTCCGAAAGCATTAGCAGGTTATTGACGGCTTGTGCATTTCCAGAGGGCAAGTCGGTATCCAACACAGGAATACTGTTCATAAACAATTGATCGCTCTGCGAACTTTGTTTAAGTAAGGTTTCTCCTTCGGCCTTGAACAGTTCTAGCATTCCTGCAGAAATTCGTTCTGAATACTTGAGCCACTGCTCATCGAAGCTCACTTGATAGAGTTGAATGAGCGCTCCAGCTGTCAATGAATAATCCTCAAGAAACCCGACTTGGTTAATATCTTCGGTTCTGGAAACCTGAGACTGATCTTCTTGGGTATGGTTTTCAATTAAATAGCTCGCTAGCGCATCGGCATGGCTCAGGTAGCTTGGGTTAAAAGTGGCCCTGTAAAGTTCTACAAAGCCATCTAGTACCAGAGCATTCCACGCTGTGATGGTTTTCTCGTCTTTGGGAGGTGCAGTGCGTTTTGCTCTCTTATTGAATAGCTCTTCTTTGAATGGGCTATCAATGGTATGTAAGTAGTCTTCCTTTGATGAGCCCAGAGCAAAAAGTACATTTTGGCCATTTTCCCAGTTTCCTTCTTCACTAATGTTGAATAGATTGGTCACCTGATCGGCTTGATCCAAACCTTGGATTTCATCTAAGGTCCAAGTATAGTAACCACCTTCGACTTCATTGCTCACCGCATTGATAGACGAAAAGTAGCCGCCTTCGGGGTTTTTGAATTCGTTGAGGAGGCATTGGGCGGTTTGCTCGGCTATGTATAAATAGAATGGGTCGTTGAATTTTCGGTAGGCCTTGGCATAGATACCCATAAGCTGGGCATTGTCATAAAGCATCTTTTCGAAATGAGGAATTTTCCATTCGCTGTCTGTCGAATACCTAGTAAACCCGCCACCTAGGTGATCAAACATTCCTCCAAGCGCCATATTATCGAGTGTCTTTTTAAGAAACTGATCGAGGCTATTGTTGGGCTGGTAATAAGTAAAGTCTAGCAGTGCTGATAGATAAGGTGAATTGGGGAACTTCTGATTACCTCTGATGCCACCTTTGGCGGTATCGCTTTGACTTAACCATGCCTGTTCAATTGCCGAAAGCGTGAGGCTTAATTGTTGACTCTCGGCTTCTTGTTTTTGACTCAGTGTATTAGCCAGAGCTTTGGCCTGGGCTAAGATTTCTTCAGGATTATCCTGATAAAGGTAACTTGCTCTTTGTACGATGGCCTGCCAATCGCTGTTTTCAAAGTAAGTTCCAGCAAAGAGGGGAGTTCCATCAGCAGTGGCAATTATATTTAAGGGCCAGCCTGAAGTACCAGTCATTTTCTTAGCAGCCTCTGCATATACTTGATCAATGTCAGGTCTTTCTTCTCGATCTACTTTGATTGAAACGTAGTTGTCATTCATCAACCGTGCTACAGTGGTGTCCATAAAGGTTTCTTTTTCCATCACCTGACACCAGTGACAGGCATAGTAGCCTATGCTAATGATAAGAAGTTTCTCTTCGGTCTTTGCTTTCGAGAATGCTTCATCTCCCCAAGGAAACCAATCCACCGGATTTGAGGCATGTTGAAGTAAGTATTGACTGCTTTCCGATTGTAGGCGATTAAGTGCCTGAGTTTCTTTAAAAGATGTGTTACAGCTTACGGTTAATAGAATATTTCCAAGAATTGTCAATAAAATGATAAAAACCTTCAAACCCGTTTTTTTGCCGTTCAAAATGGATATTAGGGGTGAATACTCTATATTGGAAACTTTACTGGGCATATATGGTGATGAAAGGTGTAATGTTACGAGAATACGGTTCTAATTGCAAACCCCTGATTTTTACTTTTTCCGTGATTTTGATTTTCGCGATGGTATCAGCTTGCGGTTCTCAGAATGAGAATAATGAGCTAGCAGAGGAAAAAACTGCGCCTGTTGCGGCCCCAATTTTCAAAGAGATTTCGTTTACACAGTCTGGTATAAACTTCCTCAATACCATTCGCGAGGACGACACGCACAACTTCTTCAACTTCAACTACATTTATAACGGATCTGGTCTGGCTATTGGAGATTTCAACAACGATGACCTCAAGGATATCTATTTTGTTTCAAATCAGTCTAGGAACAGACTTTTCCTGAATAAGGGATCTCTCAAGTTCGAAAACATTACGGATTCTGCTGGTGTCTCAGCGGCAAAGGGGTGGAAGAATGGTGTCACTGTTGTGGACATCAATCAAGACGGTTTAGACGATATATATCTGTCACGTTCGGGTCGTTATGAAGATCCCAATGAGAGAGCTAATTACTTATACATTAACAATGGTGATCTGACTTTTACCGAAAGTGCAGAAAAGTACGGGCTAGCAGATAAGGGGTATGGTATTCAAGCGTATTTCTTTGACTACGACAGAGATGGTGACTTAGATCTTTATCAGATGAATCATCGCTTAGACTTTAATAACAAGAATACCATCATGTTCTTGCGAAATGAAAAACCTTCTGATTACGACCCTTATTCAAGAGATAGGCTATATGAGAACCGAGGAGGGCGCTATGTCGATATTTCAGATCGTTCAGGTATTGTCAATAGCGCATGGGGGCTCAGTGCCGTAATGGGCGATTTTAATGAAGATGGCTGGGACGATATTTATGTAGCGAATGATTACCTGACTCCAGACTTCCTCTACATCAATAATCAGGATGGAACCTTCACTGAATCCATTCAGGATTATTTTCAGCACATGTCATTTTTCAGTATGGGTAGTGACTGGGCGGATATTGATAATAATGGTCATTTTGATTTAGTCACGCTGGATATGGCCCCAGAAGATCATGTAAGGTCAAAACGACTTATGGCCAGTATGAGCAATGAATTTTTCAGAACCATGGTTGATCAAGGGCTTCAGCATCAATACATGATCAATTCATTACAATACAATCATGGAGATGGAAATTTCAGTGAAGTTTCCCAAGTATCAGGAATTGATAAAACCGATTGGAGTTGGACAGCCCTGTTTGGAGACTATAATGCAGATGGTCTGAAGGATTTGTATATAACCAACGGTATTAGAAAGGATATTACAGATAATGATGCTGTGACTGCTAGTGACAGTATTTTTGCACTTGGTAAACAAGTCGCATTGGGACAAATATTAAAGTTGTTGCCTAGTCAGAAACTTCAAAACCCGGTTTACCAAAACATAGACGGACTAAAATTCAAAAGGAAAAACGTGGAATGGGGCTTAAAACGAGCATTCAATTCTAATGGAGCCGTTTATTCTGATTTAGACAACGATGGTGACTTAGAGATAATCACCAACAATATGGACCTAATGTGCACGCTCAATCAAAACCTGACGGTAGAAAATGAGGGGGTAAGGCTTCGCAAAATCACAGTGGTGGGTCCGAAAGGCAATAGAGAAGGTTTCGGTACTACCCTTAGAATCAAAACCACTGATGGGAATACAGTACTTGAAAAAGTGAGAGGAAGTAGGGGGTATTTGTCAAGTTCTGACAGAGCTATTTACCTATCCGAAAACATCAAGATCAAAGAAATTGAAGTCGAATGGCCAACAGGGCAAAGCTCGGTTATCACCGACCTTAAAGAGATCGAGGGTGGTGTCATCGATTACCAAAATGCTGCTTTTGTAAAAATGAGTGTCGAAGAGGAGAGAAGCTACTTTACCGAGGCTGACGCACCGATTATTGATTTCAAGCATGATGAGAATTCGTTTGATGATTTCATTAAAGAGATTCTATTGCCGCATAGGCAATCTGAGCACGGTCCTTTCATCACTAAAGCAGATGTTAATGGAGATGGCCTAGAAGACGTTTATATCGGTGGAGCAAAAGACCAGTCTGGTAGTCTCTTTGTTCAACAATCGAGTGGTCAATATGTAAAGTCATCACAATCAACTTTTTCAACAGATGCTGCTCATGAAGACATGGGTTCCACCTTCTTCGATGCTGATGGAGATAACGATTTAGATTTGTATGTGGTCAGTGGTAGTGGTGAATTCTATCAAGGCAATGGCAATCTTTTAAGAGATAGACTTTATCTAAACGATGGAAGCGGCAACTTCTCGAGAGTTTCTGATGCCTTACCAAATGATCAGATAGGAGGAAGCAAGGCATTGGCTTCTGATATTGATAATGATGGTGATCAGGACCTTATTGTCATTAATAGAAATGTACCGGGAGAATACCCTAAAGGACCTAGAAGCTTTGTTTACCTTAATGAAGGAGGTCGTTTTGTGAATGCTACCAAGAATTTTTCTTCTGATATCTATGATGCTTCGCAAATGTTGACTGATGGGGTTTTGGTAGATATCGATCAGAATGGGTTTGAAGACTTGGTAGTCGTAGGTGAGTGGATGAGCCCAAAGATCTATATGAACGATGGAGAAGAGTTTGAAGAAGCCAGCTTGGACCTAGACAACCTGAAGGGGTGGTGGCAAAGTATTAAACCAACCGATATTGACAACGATGGAGATATTGATTTTGTAGTGGGCAATATTGGACTGAACAATAAATTCCACCCTAAGCCAGACTCTCCGCTTTATCTGTTCTACAATGATTTTGACGAGAATGGTATTGGCGATATTGTCCTTTCAAAAAGCAATGGAGAAGAACTACTCCCTGTAAGAGGGCGCGAGTGCAGTTCTCAGCAGATGCCATTTATTCTGGAGAAATTTGACAATTATGAGAAGTTCGCAAACGCAGATTTGACTGCAATTTACTCTGAGGAACGTCTCGAGGCGTCTTTAAAACTAGAGGTCAATAATTTTGCCTCTGGAATCCTGATTAACAATGGTGATATGAATTTTGAATTCAAGGAACTGCCAACCCTATCTCAATTTGGGGCTGTTCGAGATGTTATACTCAAGGATGTAAATGGTGATGGTTTAACAGACCTCATTTGCGCTGGTAACTTCTTTGGTTCAGAAGTTGAGACGGTTAGATATGATTCCAGTTTTGGCTCTATTGTGATCAATAAGGGTAATAATGAGTTCGAAACGCTTTCTCTAGCGGAGTCGGGATTAGTTTTAAATTCAGATGTCAGAGACTTGGAAACCGTAACCGTTCAAAGTGACGAATACTTGTTAGTCACATCAAATAATGATGAACTAAAGAGTTACAAATTCGCTAAGCGTCCCTAACATCTGAATTAAATAATCTATACCTGGACTGTCTTCCATTTACCTTTTCGGAATAGCCAAATGGAGACCATTGCTATTAGTACTTCAGCCAGTGTGATGGCCACAAATACTCCCATAGGACCCCAATCAAATGTGACCGCGGCCAGATAGGCAAATGGTAACTGAAACACCCAAAAGCAGAAAAAGTTGATGACTGTTGGCGTTTTTGTATCTCCAGCCCCATTGAAGGACTGGGTGATTACCATTCCATAAGCATAGAAGATATAACCTGCCGCAATCACCTGTAGACTTAGGGCACCATAGTTGACCACATCCTCTACATTGCTGAACAAACCAACAATGTACTTGGCAAAGACCAAATAGATCACAGAAATCACGGCCATAAAAATGGCATTGTACTTTCCTGTTTTCCATACTGAAATCTCAGCTCGCTCAGGTTGTTTTGCGCCCAAATTCTGACCGACTAAGGTAGCAGCAGCATTACTCATACCCCATGCTGGCATAAGTGTAAACATCATCACTCTGATTGAGATGGTATAACCAGCTAATACATCGCTTCCGAACTCAGACATGATCCGCATAAGAAAAACCCAGCTAGATGTTCCTATAAGGAATTGACCAATTCCACCTAAGGAAACCTTTATGAGGTTCCACATTACTGCAATGTTGATGACAAAGTCCTTGATGCCAATCTTAATTCTTCCCCAACCGAAGAAGAGGATCATGAACTGCCCTGTTACAGCAACACCGCGGCCTATAGTCGTAGCAATTGCAGCACCCTCCACTCCATAAGCAGGAATAGGGCCGAGGCCGAAGATGAAGATTGGATCAAGAATTATGTTCAGACCATTCGATAGTACCAAAGTCCACATGGCGACTGATGCATCACCGGCACCCCTAAACACTGCATTGATTAGGAATAGCAACATAATGGTGATGTTACCACCGATGAGAATTCTGGTATAGCCATAGCCTTCGGCAATAAGACTTTCTTCTGCACCCATAAGCCCAAGAATTTCCTTAGGATAAATAATACCAGCAATACCGATCAAAACGGCAATTGTAGCTCCTAGAAATATTGCTTGAACAGCTGCTTTTGCAGCACCTGGCTTGTCTTTTTCACCTATTCGTCTTGCAACTACAGCGGTAGCTGCCATACTTAAGCCAATGGCAACAGCATAGAGCAAAGTGATAACCGACTCTGTCAACCCGACAGTTGCTACAGCATTAACTGAGACTTGAGAAACGAATATGATATCTACCAGTGCAAAGGTCGATTCCATAAGCATTTCCAAAATCATTGGAATAGAGAGCATGAAGATGGCCTTGCGTATGCTGCCAGTAGTGAAGTCCTCTTGTTTACCACCGATGGCCATTTTGAGGTATAGCCAATACCTATGTATAGTATTTTTAGATTGTGTCATTTTTGAGAGTTATGTAAGTATAAAAAAGTGTAAGCGGGGGCGCTCGCAAGTTGCTTAGCAACTCACGTTCATGGGCAGCTCTGGGACGGCTGTTAATATGAACGTGGATTTTCTCATAACTTCATGATGACACAAATCAAGTTGAATTATTTAGAAATTCAAAGCCCTATTTTAAAGTGAGAGCATCTTTTTTAATTTTCCCATACCCGAGGTGGCGTTTTCAGGTATGAAAACGATGTCCGAATTATGACCTGGTGGCTTAGGGTCTATCAGATACTTTCTGCTTTGGTCACTGACAAAATCGATAAGGCTTGCGGCAGGGTAGACTTGTAATGAAGTGCCGACTACTAGAAAGATGTCGGCTTGTTGAGAGAACCTGATGGCAGGTTCCATCATAGGCACGGCCTCCCCAAACCATACAATGTTTGGTCTCAGTTGACTGCCTCGTTCACAAAGGTCGCCTAGTTTTAACTCCCAATTGTCCATGGTGTAAACAAGGTTCTCATCCGCTGTACTTCTTGATTGAAAAAGCTCACCATGAAGGTGCAAGACATTTGAACTTCCAGCTTTTTCATGAAGGTTGTCAACATTTTGAGTGATGATTTGAACCTCAAAATGTGCTTCTAAATCAGCCAATATTTTATGCGCATCATTTGGCTGTGCTGTCAAAGCCTGTTTCCTTCTTTGGTTGTAAAAGTCTAGAACAAGCTCAGGGTTGGCTGACCAACCTTGGGGAGAAGCGACTTCCATAACATCATGGCCTTCCCATAGACCATTTGAGTCTCTGAAGGTTTTTAAACCGCTTTCAGCACTGATGCCAGCCCCACTAAGAACAACTAACTTTTGCATATGATACTGTCCAGGCTCTTGGATTTATTCGCCAATATTCAGTTCTTCTTTATTCTCCGATAAAACATTGATAATGAATTGTATATGGTCAGTTATGTCAATGTTTAATAAGTCAATTCCTGCTTGAATTTCATCCCGCTCTACTTTTGCTGCAAAGCTCTTTTGCTTTAGTTTCTTTTTCACGGATTTTGGAGTCAAACCAACGATACCATCAGGCCGAACCTGGCAGCAGGCAACAATGAAACCTGTGAGCTCATCTGAGGCCAAAAGTGCCTTGCTTAAAAGCGTGTCATAAGAAACTCCCCACTTTGTATAATGAGCGGAGATGGCATAAGCAATTTTCTCTTCTCCCTTCTCCCTGAGCATGGCTACAATCTTATTGGGATGTTCTTCAGGAAAAGCCTCATAATCTGCATCATGGAGCATTCCAGTAATGGCCCATTCTTCAGGATCTTCGTTATAGTGTTTGCCATAAGCTTCCATAACGAGCTCAACGGTACGGGCATGTCTTAGTAGGCTTTCACCCTTGGTCATTGACTCAAGGATGGTTCTTGCTTCTTCTCTTGTCATTTGCTTGTTGCGAGATGCTCTTTAAAAAACGAAGTAACTACGAGCTTAAAGTCCGGGTTTAACGGTAAGTCAGGATTACTGTAAGTGGCTATGTTGGCACTTCTTTCGGCAGGCGCATTTTTCAAGACATGGTTCATGCCATCGATAATGATCATTCGAGCATCTGGATTCGCTGATTTCAAGCGATTGGCGTCATCCATAGTAACTTGTATGTCAGTTGTGCCATTAACGACCATGCTGGGTACGCTCAATTTCTTAAACTCCTCTTGCGGATCATATTTCAGCCAAGAACTCATAAAGGGTTGTATGCTTGGTCTAAACAGGCTTGCATAATAGGAGGGGATATCAGCCACCTTGTTGCCTTTTTTCAATTCATCCATGATGTTTTTAGCTTCATCTATAATAGCTGGAGGGTTTGCGGGATTACTTTTCAATTGGCCCATTATGGTTTCTCCAATATTGAGAGAAGGCCCTGCTATAGATACGAAAACGGCTGTCGGTTTATTCTGAGCCACCAACATCCCGATTAATGAACCCTGACTATGTCCTGCAATTCCAATTTTTGTGAATCGCTTCTGTTTGGTGAGGTAGTCAAACCAAAGTCCTGCATCGCTCACAAAATCATCAAAGATTAAGTTTTGTTCCTGTTTGCCAGCGGACTGGCTTAGTCCCATTCCGCGCTTATCGAACCTTAGACTTGCTATTCCCTGTTCAGCCAGTGCTTCGGCCAGCATTTTGAGTGAGTTGTTCTTTCCACTGACTCCTGCAGAATTGCCATCCTTGTCGGTTGGACCTGAACCCTGAATGATGAGTACGGCAGGAAATTTTTGTTTTTTCTTTCCCTCAGGCATCATGATGACGCCACCTAAGTTACCATTTTCGACAGGTAAGATTACTTCTTCCTCCTGGAAAGACTGGGCACTACATACTGATGAAGAAATGATAAATAGCGAGAATAAGTAGACAAACTTTTTCATAGTGATTTGTTACTGAAAAATAATCAAATCAGCCTAGACTATGAAAAAATGATGTTTGAATAGCGGACTATTTCTTTTTGGCTCGGGTTTTTTTAGCAGGAGTGTTCTTTTCTATCAGACCTTTTGCCTCATCAAGTGTCATTTTGGATACATCAACGTTTTTCCCTAATTCCACTTTAACCTTTCCTTTTATGACATTATGACGACCCCAACGTGCTTTTTCAACGCGGACACCATCCTCTTCCCAATTGTGAATGACTTTGTCCTTCTCTTTTTGGATTTTGTCTTCAATCAGTTCGACAATGTCCGCATCTGATAGGTTATCCCAATCATACTTCTTATTGACATTGATGAACATATTGTTCCATTTGATAAAAGGACCAAATCTCCCTTTTCCTTTTTGAACAGGTTGACCGTCATAAACGTAAATCGGAGCATCGGCCGCTTCCTTTTCTTTGATAAGAACGATGGCCTCATCTTCAGTAATACTCAGTGGATCGGCATCCTTAGGAAGTGACACAAACTTGTCATCAAACTTCAGGTAAGGGCCAAAACGACCTATTGCTGCAATGATTTCCTTGTCCTTATAAGTTCCGACCTCACGTGGAAGTTTGAAAAGTTCTAAGGCCTCCTCTAAGGTTATGTTTTCAATGAACTGGCCAGTTTTTAAACTGGCAAATTGTGGTTTGTTCTCTGGGTCATCCGGGTCGGTTTCTCCAATCTGGACCAAAGGACCAAATTTTCCGAGTCTGGCAATAACAGGTTTGCCGCTTTCCGGATCAATACCAACCTCTCTACTTGAGCCTACATCACTACGGCTGATCTGTTCTGTGGCTTCAACCTTCTCATGGAAACCTCCATAGAAGTTCTTGATCATTTTTTCCCATTCTTGACCGCCACCAGCAATGTGGTCAAATTCTGCTTCAACTTTTGCAGTAAAACTGTAATCAATAACATTCGGAAAATGCTCGACCAAGAAGTCATTTACCACCATAGCAATGTTAGTAGGGAAGAGCTTGGCCTTTTCGGCCCCTGTAATCTCTGTCTTGCTTGCTGTAGATATTTGATCGTTTCTCAGAGTAAGCTCAGTATACTTTCTCTCAACTCCTTCACGGTTTTCTTTTACTACATACTCACGTTTTTGGACCGTAGAGATAGTAGGTGCGTAGGTAGAAGGTCGACCAATGCCCATTTCTTCAAGTCGCTTAACCAAACTAGCTTCAGTGTAGCGTGCTGGTGGTCGAGTAAAGCTTTCTTTACCTAGAATATGATCTAGGTTTAGCCCTTGTCCAATGTTCAACGGAGGCAGCATGCCTTTCGCTTCTTCATTGGGTTCCTCATCATCGGATGACTCTATATATACCTTTAAAAAACCTTCGAACTTGATTACTTCTCCATGTGCTACCAACTTTTCACTCGTTGAGGAAATGCCAATAGTAACGGTGGTTCTTTCCAATTGTGCTTCAGCCATTTGAGAAGCTACAGCACGCTTCCATATGAGGTCATAGAGCCTTTGCTCATTGTAATCCTTGCCTGCACCTCGATTAGAGAAGTCCGTTGGTCTGATCGCTTCGTGTGCCTCTTGTGCAGATTGAGATTTGGTCTTGAACTTTCGAGTTTTTACGAACTCTTCGCCAAATGAGGCTTTGATTTCATTTACAGCACCTTGTATCGCCTCATTTGATAAGTTCAATGAGTCTGTTCTCATATAAGAGATCTTACCTGCTTCATAAAGCTTTTGGGCCACCGTCATGGTTTGTGAAACTGAGAAGCCAAGCTTTCTACTCGCTTCCTGTTGAAGGGTAGAAGTAGTGAATGGCGCAGCAGGAGATCTTTTAGCAGGCTTTTTCTCTAAGTTTTCAATTTTATAATCAGCGCCAAGACATCTTTCTAAGAAACTCTGGGCTTCTGACTGGGACTCAAACTTTTTAGGAAGCTCTGCTTTCAACTCACGGCCTTCAACATTGAAGAGTGCACTTATTTTAAAGAAAGATTTCGAGTCAAAGGCATCGACTTCTCTTTCTCTTTCAACTACCATCCTTACGGCTACTGACTGAACACGTCCAGCTGAAAGACCTCTTTTAATTTTTTTCCAAAGTACCGGAGATAATTCATATCCCACCAGTCTATCAAGAATCCTCCTAGCCTGTTGAGCATTGACCAGATCTACATCAATATCCCTTGGGCTTGACATCGCAGCCTGAATAGCTGACTTTGTAATTTCTCTGAAAACTATACGCTTGGTATGAGCTGGGTCAAGCTTTAAGGCCTCTTTTAAATGCCAACTAATGGCTTCTCCTTCACGATCATCATCACTCGCTAGATAGATTGTATTTGCTGCTTTAGAGAGTTTTTTGAGCTGCTTTATAACTTCTCTCTTGTCTGAAGTCACCTCGTAGGTGGGCTTAAAACTATTCTCTATGTCTATAGCTTTATCACCTTTAGGTAAGTCTCTTACATGTCCATAACTGGATACAACTTTGAAGTCTTTACCCAGATAACCCTCAATTGTTTTTGCTTTCGCTGGGGACTCTACTATGACAAGATTTTTTGACATTATTTACTTTGTGTTTTTATTCAGAGCGCTCAAAGATGCGCATAAAACTTTCAAAAAAACAAACTATAACTATTGATGGCTTGATGGAAACATATCAAAAAACCAAAATTGTCGTTGTTTTGCACATAACCGAAACAACAACACAATGGTTAAGAATTTATTCCTGATCCGTCATGCGGAGGCAGAGTTCCCAGATAGTGATAAGCGCGATTTTGATAGAAGGTTGACTGGAAATGGTATGAATCAGGCAACTATTTTAGGTGAGCATATTCAGAAACTTCCACTTAAGCTTGATGCTATTTATCTGAGTCCAGCCATAAGGACACTAATGACAGGTAAATTAGTTGTCGAGCAAATGGATTACACACCAAGACTAATGGATGCGGAGGAGTTATATGAAGCCACCCAAAATTTAATGCGCGCTTTTGTGAACAGGATTGATCCTCTTTTTAATAATGTGGCAATCATTGCGCATAATCCATCCATAGCTCAGCTGTTTGCTTCATTGACAATGACAGTCCGTGATTACTCACCTGCCACTTGTACATGGATAGAGTTACCCGTGGACGATTGGAAGGCAGTTGCTTCGAATATGGGTATTGAAAAGGATTACTATTATCCGGGTATGTCCTGAGTGAAAATTTATTTTTCGACAGCGGTATCAACAATTATGTTTTGGTTTTAATTTTGCCGCATGGCGTCACTAGGCAGGCATATCATTGTTGAGTATTACGATTGTACTCCGGAGATATTAAACGATGTTACTCTCATTCAAGAGAGTATGGAAGGCGCGGCTGTAAAGGCCGGAGCCACAATAATCAATTCGACTTTTCATCACTTTTCACCTTATGGAGTTTCCGGAGTGGTGGTGATCGAAGAAAGTCATCTTGCCATTCACACATGGCCAGAATTTGGTTATGCTTCTGTAGATCTATTCACTTGCGGAGAATCTGTTGATCCATGGATCTCTTATCAGTATTTGAAGGAAGCCTTCGAAGCAGGTCATGGATCGGCAGTTGAGTTGAAAAGGGGAGAGATGGCACTTCTAACTCGAAAAGACTTTGATGTAAAACAACTTAGGGATGATAAGAGTGCCGAAGACGGTGGTCCTATTCGTACTAAGGATGTTTGGTTTACAGAGCGAGATGATAAGATTGCCTTATCACTGAAGCATGATGGTAAGCTCTATGATGAGCAGTCAGGCTTTCAGAGAGTAGAAGTCTATAACACGCAGGCTTATGGTAATATGCTCACCCTTGATGGTATGGTGATGACTACTGAGAAGGATGAATATGTTTATCACGAAATGATTACGCATATTCCGCTACTGACGCATCCTAATCCAAAAAGGGCGCTTATCATTGGTGGTGGAGATGGTGGTACGGCAAGAGAGATGCTTCGTCACGAAGGCTTGGAAGAAGTTGTGATGGTTGAAATTGACGACAAGGTGATTGAGGCGTGCAAGATGCATTTACCGACCATTGCTTCGGCTTTGGAAGACCCTAAACTCAACCTGATTGTTGATGATGGTATCAAATATGTCAAAGAAGCCGCTAGCGGTAGTTTTGATGTCGTGGTGGTAGATTCTACAGATCCAGTTGGTCCAGCTGAAGGCTTGTTCTCTGTAGACTTTTATAAGGAAGTCTATCGCATCTTGAGTGATGACGGTATCATGATCACACAGAGCGAATCTCCTCGTTTTAATAATAAAGTCTTTAAGGAGATTTACGAGGTCTACGGATCGATCTTTGGGCAAGATAAAGTTTACTGTTATTTGGCTTATATACCAACTTACCCTACGGGCATGTGGTCCTTCTCTTATAGTGCTAAAGGAAATGCTCATCCATTGAATGGACTGGACAAGGAAAAAAGCCGTACATTCTCAGAGTCGCAAGGCCTGAGTTACTATAATGAAGCTATTCATGAATCGGCCTTTGCACTTCCTAATTTTGTTAAGAAAATGATTAACCAGTGAGCCAAATAGATGATTTCGATCCAAATGCTGTTGGTGTAAAGGGGACTATTTTTGGTCTGCCTTATAGCACTGATACCGCTCAGGTCGTGATCATTCCCATTCCATGGGATGTTACCGTTTCTTACGGTGCCGGCACTGCACAAGCTCCAGCAGCCATACTAGAGGCATCTGCCCAGATTGATTATGAGATTCCGGATATTCCAGATGCCTGGAAGTTGGGAGTGGCTATGGCGGAAATCCCTGAGGTTTGGGAGTCATTGGGAAAGTCATTACGCGTAAAGTCTGAGATATATATTCAGTGGTTGGAAAACGGGAGTGACCCTGCTGTTGAAGACGAAATGACACAACGCCTTGCGGAGATTAACGCTGAATGCGCCCAGCTAATGCGATACGTTGAGCAGGAGACAGCATACTGGCAACAACAGGGTAAAACCACCATTCTATTAGGAGGTGACCACAGTACGCCCTTAGGACATATTTTAGCTTGTGCTAAAAAGGAGGGAGAAATTGGAATCCTTCAAATAGATGCCCATGCAGATTTGCGTAAGTCCTATGAAGGCTTTGACTATTCGCATGCAAGCATTATGTATAATGTCTTGGAACATAAGGGGATTACTAAGCTGGTACAAGTGGGCATTAGAGACTATTGTCAAGAAGAAGCTAATTATATTAAAACCTCTAATGGTCGCGTCACTACTTTCTTTGATCAAGATTTAAAAGAAGCTCAATACAAGGGGAGAACATGGCATGAGCAATGTCAAGAGATTATAGAGACCCTGCCCGGTAAAGTCTATATCTCATTCGACATAGATGGTCTCGATCCAAAGCTATGCCCAAATACCGGGACGCCTGTTCCTGGTGGACTGGAATTAGACCAAGTCAATTACCTGATAAAGCAAGTGGTGAAAAGCGGTCGGATAATAGTTGGAGCTGACCTTAATGAAGTATCTCCTGGAGTTGATGAATGGGATGCTACTGTAGGGGCCAGAGCACTTTACAGGTTATCAAGCTATTTAGGTGTAAGTCAAGGTTACCTAAAGATTATTACTTAGTTACTACAGTTTCCTGATTTAAGATCTTGCTTGGTTGGGTTGAAGCCGTTATCCCTAGAGAATACATCTCCGGTGAAGCCCTCGCTGTTTACTAAATTGGTAATATCACAAAAGTCCGTGAGGGAAGGATTTTCAAAGAAACCAACTCCAACAGATACTTTGACATTTTGCAGGCCTTTCAAACTTCTGAGCTTATGACTGTTGGAAACAGATAAATTTTGGATAGTTTCCAAGCTCTCGATTCCCTCCAAGTTTATGAGGTTCGGCATATCGTGTACGGTCATGACTAATCTCACTCTTTTTAGTGAGCTAAATCCACTTAGGTCGGTAATTGAATTCAACTGAGAGATATATAAAGTGTTGACTACCGTTTCCAAACTATTTAAGCCATCAAAACTATCCAAGTCTGGACTACCTCCAATATATAGGCTAGCTACCGAGGTGATTTTAGATAAATGCTCTAGGGTGCTGAGCTTGGGATTGTGCCACATACTAAAATATACGGCTTCAGTCAAATTGTTCAATCCGTTCAGGCTTTCTAGAGACTCATTGTTGTTTATCCAAAGTTCATTGTTAACGTTCAGCAATCCGTTAAGACCATCCAAGCTTGTAATTGAGGAGTTATTTTGTACATGTAAGTTCGCTAACCTAGTAATACCTTGAAGCCCATCCAGACTTGTCATTTGCGGGTTGTTAGTGATATACACATGATAGTTTATTTGTGTCAGGTTTGACAGTGCAGAAATATTCTCGAGTACTTCGTTCTTTTCGACTCTCATTAAAAACCCAATAGTATTTAGCCCACTGAGTCCAGAAAAAGAAGTGAGATTGGGGTTGTTAGTCACGATTAAATCTTGAACGGAGTTTAAATTTTCTAAACCTAAAAGACTTTTAAGTGCTAGATTATCATCAACTGTGAGGGAGCCTCCCACAGATTCTAATACTTCTATTCCATGAGTAGAGATTAATTGTTCATTTTCTAAAAGATCGAAGCGATCATTAATAGTCAATAAACTTGAAAGGCCACTTAAACCCCTTAGCCTAGTGTTTTTGGTGATAATTAAACTACCTCCAATTGTTCCTAGCTGATTGAGGCCTTCTAAATCAGTAAGACCCGTTCCTGAGATAATGAGGTCTCCTCCGATAGACGTGAGCTCTAACAATGGCCTTAAATCCACTATGCCTCTCGAAATCCCTAGACTCCCAATTTTCACACTTCCTTCCACTGAGGTATAACCTTTTGAGCCAAAGTCATTGATTTCTTGTTGATTTCTGAAAGAAATACTCTCAGTGAAATTCGGTTCGACCTGGGGACCATCGTCATCGCATGAGCTAAGAAAGAATAGGCTTAAGGCAATGATTATCAAATACTTTGAATAATGAGAATTACTGAGCATGCGAATGTTTTTTGTAGTATCGAATATGCAATTATAACGCCACAAACGGAAATGGATACATTTTGTATGCGAGGCTGTCTATTGAGAGAAAAGTGACATGACTGCTATCATCTTCCGCAAAGGCAAAAGGGTAGCTAGGCAAATCCTGTAGCGTTTATTGTTTAATAGCATCCTTAGCTGGTGAAAGCGTTTAGAGATATAACTGATCTTTCAACCAAAAGAAACGGTCAGTGTGATCATGATGTGAACAAATGGTTATATGAGAAGCCTTACTACCGCTGTTATCATAGTATCCCTATAAAATCACTATAGTGCTTGTCGCTTCTGGCCAATTGGGCTATTATAGTGGTTTACTTAAAAAAGTTAAGCTTTGGAGTTAATAGAAACCGCTGTACGAGATTTTAGTAACTGGATTTGGGGTATTCCACTTCTTATCCTGGTAATGGGAGGAGGGCTGTTCTTTATGGTCTATTCTAAATTCTCACCATTCCTCTATTTCAGACATGCTGTCAACGTTTTGCGTGGGAAGTATGATGAGAAGGACAAAGAAGGACAAATCAGTCACTATGAAGCCTTGTCGACCGCAATTGCTTCTACTGTGGGCATGGGTAATATCAGTGGTGTCGCTGTTGCTATTACTGCGGGTGGTCCCGGAGCTATTTTCTGGATGTGGGTCTCAGCCTTCTTTGGAATTGCAACTAAGTTTTTCACTTGTACACTGGCAGTAATGTATCGAGGGAAGGATTCCGAGGGAGAGGTTCGAGGAGGTCCAATGTATGTGATTACAGAAGGTCTAGGCGAGAAATGGAGGCCATTAGCAGTTTTCTTCTGTATTGTTGGCCTAGTAGGAGCGCTTCCAATCTTTCAGGCAAATCAACTGACTGCTGCTCTGAATACGATTTTAGGCCCAGCGGTGGGTTATGACACCACATCTTCCTTCAACTTGCTAGGTGCGAATGTGGCTTACTCTTCATTGATTACAGGGCTTGTGCTGACTGTATTAGTCTCAACTGTGATTTTTGGAGGGATTAAGAAAATTAGTAAGGTGGCATCTAAGCTCGTTCCTTCAATGGTTGTAATGTACTTCATTCTGGTAATCTTTATCCTATTGCAAAATGCATCTCAAATTCCTGGAATCTTTGGCTCAATTATAGACGAGGCCTTTACAGGAAATGCCATTCTTGGTGGAGGATTAGGAGCTATTATTATCCAAGGGGTAAGAAGAGCTGCCTTTTCAAATGAGGCTGGTATTGGTACTGCTCCAATGGTTCATGGTGATACAAAGACGGATGAACCTGTTAGAGAAGGTTTAGTAGCAATGTTAGGTCCAGCGATAGACACGCTGATTGTATGTACATTAACGGCTTTGGTAATCCTCAGTACAGGCGTTTATAAACCTTATTTAGGAGAGAGTATTGGTGGTATTCCAGTTACCCTCGAAGCCTTTAATCAAGCAATTCCAGGTGGTGCTGGTGGATATCTACTTGGTTTATGTATCCTGATTTTCGCAGTTTCTACCTTGCTTTCTTACTCATACTATGGCGTAAAGTGTATGTCATTTATGCTTGGCGCAAAGAGGGGCAACTTGTATAACTATATCTATATAGGTACAATAATAGTTGGCTCTGTTGCTTCTTTAGATTTCGTATTTACTCTGATAGATAGCAGTTTTGCTTTGATGGCAATTCCAACTATGGTGTCGGCAGTAATACTGGCACCGAAAGTTGTTAAAGCTTCTAAAGTGTATTTCGCGAAGCTAAAGGGAGGAGAGTTTAGTTAGTAACAGTACTCGCTGCAGACAGCTTACCGAGTAGTTTTCGGAACCTTCGAGTGTTATAGTTGGCAAGGCCCGTATGTTTTACAACCACTTCTCCTTCAGGAGAAATTACGAAAGTGGAGGGTACGTAGCCTGTTTCATACATGTCCGGCAAAGGAGTTATTGTTTTATAAATCGGTAAATCAAAGCCCTTTTTATCCACCCATTTAATGGCCGTTTCAAGATCTCTATCTTCGGAAATCATTAGGAAATGAACATTCGGGTCATCCTTGAAGTGTTCTCTCAATTTGTTTATTCCGGGCATTTCGGCAACGCAAGGCGCGCACCATGTAGCCCATATATTAATGAATATTGTCTGACCTTTAAGGCTCTTTACATCGAGAGTCTTTCCGTCCCTGTCGGTCAGTTTGAAGTTGAGATTGGCTTGTTCATAAGCATCTTCACTTAACTCGGATGCATTCATGACACCTGTATGCAGGAACACTTGCTGAACCTTCCCGAAAACTTCAGCCTGTGCACCTGTTAGGTAAATCGCAGCGAAAACTCCTACGATGATGACCAGCTCTATGATGTCTCTTTTGGTAACTGAGGCTTTCTTTGGCTTCTTCATACTTGTTAATTACAGCAAATCTAAGGAACAAGTTCAGATTAAAACTGTAATGTGTCTTTCAGATAACTCAAAATAATCAAAACCTTAGTTGCTTGCAGGTGTTATTCCTCAGGATCGCTTCCTATTTTAGCGGCCCTAAATTAGACCTTAACAAAACTATAAGATGAAAATAGTAAAGAGCCTTTGCCTATTGATAGTATTCTCTTTGGCGATTTTAGCATGTGGACAAAAGGATGGAGTTTACTTCGAAAACCTTAATGACGGCCAAGAGGTGGGTACTTCGGTTTTGGTAAAAATGGGTGTAAGTGGAATGGAAATCAAACCAGCAGGAGAGATAGTAAAAGGTACTGGCCATCACCATATGATAATTGATGGCGCTTCTATCAAAACTGGTGACATGGTACCCGCTAACAAAACGCATATCCATTTTGGAAAAGGACAGACCGAGACTACTCTTGACTTAGCGCCTGGGGAGCACACATTAACGCTACAGTTTGCAAATGGTGTTCATCAGTCCTATGGTTCGGAGTGGAGTAAGACCATAACGATAACCGTCAAATAATTGGAAAAGATAAATGCCAAAGGAGCTCCAAAGGCTTTAGGGCCTTATGTTTCTGCTATGAAATCTGGCAACCTGATCTTTTGCTCTGGTCAGACAGGAATAAACCCTGAGACTGGAAAGGTAGAAAAGACCTGTGTAGAGGGCCAGACTAAGCAGGTGATGAAAAACTTAAGGGCCGTACTGGCGTCACAAGGCTTAACTCTTCAGCATATTGTTAAGTGCAATGTGTATTTAAGTGACATGGCGAATTTTGAAAAGATGAATCTCGTCTACGGAGAAATGCTTGAAGGGCATACACCTGCCAGAACCACAGTGGCTGTTGCAGGCTTGCCCTTAGATGCGCTAGTAGAAATTGAGTGTATCGCTGAATTATAGCTATTTGTGCTGATCAATTAAGATGGGATTGCCATCAGGATCAATTAATGCAAAAGAAGCTGGTCCTTCATTTTTATCCATTCCGCTAGAAAAAGTTGCTTTGAGCCCTTTATCAGTAGCAGTTTTGAAGATACTTCTCGCATCGCCAGGGTTCATCGTAATAGTATTTTGAGGAAAGAAACCCTGAAACAAACCAATTCTAGCTTTGCCATTTTCCATGAGCATCCATCGTTGCTCAATGGCACCTTGCCCAGGGATTTGAGAAAAACCTAACTTCTCATAGAATGCTTTTGAAGCGGCTATATCTTTTACATTGAGGGAGATAGAAAAAGCTTCTATCTCAAAAGAATCTTCCTTGGTATTATGTGTATAAACCAAAGTTGCTGAAAGCAATGTGATGAGGGTGGGTAAAAAGTATCTCTTCATATCTAATAATTTATTTTTTCAATAGGAATGCAACAGTGTATATCAAAAGTCTCCCAGCCAATCTGTTCTGGTCCCTTTAAAAATGACTCGATAGCCGGACAATCACGAGGAATATACTCACTATTTGGCAGCCAGTTTTTATAGAGAAAATCCCAAGCTTGGCCCACTTTGAGGATATCACCCTGACAATGGATGAAAGCATATGTTCCAGCTGGTATAATGACTTTCTCAATAATTCCATTTTTAGGAATCTCTCGATCAGTTTCTACTGCAAAGTCATAACGATAATGGTTTGCAGGAGTGGTATCTGGGTCATCGATAGACATTCCATGCCTTTTTGAATCAGGTCTATTGTTTCCATCTGATTCATACCAGGCCATCAGTTTTTCATATGCTTCGACCAGGGCGGAACCGTCTGCTCCAAATATGGCCTTTATCAAGGCAACAGGTCTTTCCTTTTCTTGCCTTACTTCAACCTTGAACTGAGTAGGAGGAAGTTGTCGACTTTTGTCATAGGCAAGATGGAAGTTGTTCTCTGAACCATCTTGATAAATCCTGCTATTTAGAAGACTCTTGTCTCTTTTTAATTCACTCGGGCTATGACCGAAGCGAGCCTTGAATTGTCTGGTAAAGTTCTCTATCGATCCAAAGCCCACACTTTCGGCTATCTCATGGATTTTCATTTTTGGATGATGCTTGAGATAGAAAACAGATTTTTCGAGCCGTCTTCGAAGGATCGTGTCGTAGGGAGATTCATTTCTGATGGCTTTATAGAGCCTTTGAAAATGAAAAGTCGAGAAGTTCGCGGCCTTAGCCACTTCACTAACCTTTAGGTCCTCATTGAGATTTTGGTCAATAAAGTCAACAGCCTTGTTGATCCTGGTTAAATAATAGTCTTCCATGCTGTCTTAGCAAGATAGCAGAAAGCCAATTAAGTCTAAGAATACAAGTTATTTGACGCGCTTTAAACCCTCTTTGGCCAATTGCATCTTTGGGTCTTCATTGAGCGAAGCCTGGTACAAAGACTTTGCCTTTGTCTTATTGCCCATCTTTTCATAGATCATAGCCAGTCGCATTTTAGCGGCTGCATAGGAGGGAGAACCTTCATTTAATGGCAAGGTCATATACTCTTCCAGGGCTTTGATTCCTTTTTCTAATTGTAGGCCTGACAAAGCACTTGTACGACCAATCTGATAGACTGCATTGGTGTTTTTAGGTTCGGATACGCGCATCTTCTCAAAGTGTTTGAAAGCCTTGTCATACATTTGTCTATTCTGATAAAACGTACCTAAAGAGGTAGCGTAGACACTATCAAGTTCAACTAGTTTGACGAAGGCCTGTTCTGCTTCCGTATACTTTTTATCTCTTTGATAGACTGTAGAGAGCGCTCTGTAACCTTCTTTCTCATTGAAACTCATAATGACATTAGCCGTTTCTGTCGCTTTAGTCATGCTACCACCCATAATGCTAGGTGCTTGTGTATAATACTCGATCAGGCCCCATTGTGCATCTAAGTTTTGCGGGTCAAGTGCCACTGCTTTTTCGTAGTTCTTTTTGATTTTCGGGGCGACCATACCTTGTCTGATTTTGCTAATGTTTTGGGTATAAACACCATAAGCATTACCAAGCCATGCATAGTAATCAGCACTCTGATTGTTCTTTTTTATTGCTTCTTTGAAGTAATCAATGGCATCGCTGTACTCTTCTTCATCGAAGGCGATCCTTCCCAAGTAGTATTGAGCTTTTTCGTATTCCTGACTCTTAGATTTGTAGTCCTCTAGGTTTGCCTTGGCTTCTTTGAGTTTGCCATCTTTATAAGAGTTAATTCCCTTTTGAAGGTTTTGGGCAAGTGAGCTGAGTGTGATAAAGGATAGTAGGGAGATGAGTATTGACCGTTTCATATGTTGAGCTTTTGATGGAAGATGACTAAAAGTGACCTACAGTTGCACTAACAATCAAAAAAAATGCCAGCCCAAAATTGAGCTGGCATTTCTAGATTGTTATATCTGATTAATTACCATCGGGTAAATCAATCTCAACATTGTTGCGATAGTCACCCAGCAAGTGCTCAGCGAAGAAGTACCACATCATCTGCTCATAATAGTCTCTCTTACTACCATATCCATGACGTGCCCCAGGAATCGGCATGTAATCAAATCGTTTACCTGCTTTGATCAATTCATTGGCTAAACGTAAACTGTTGGCTGGGTTCACATTGTTGTCACGAGTACCGTGAGTGATCAACAAATGACCTTTGAGGTTCTTGGCAATTGAAGGGTTGGTCTTCACTTTTGCCTTCCATGTGGTTTCTGTATACTCATTACCGTCATCGTCTTTCTTTTTCTTGTCAACTCGAGTAATGCCGTTGTGCGTTTCACTCCACCATTTGTTATAAACGTTATTGTCGTGGTTACCAGCAGAAGAAGCCGCAGCATCATAGAAGTCAGGATACATTAACATAGCAGCTGTAGACATGAAACCACCTCCAGAGTGCCCGAAGATACCTACGTTATCCAAATCAATGAATGAATGCCTTTCTGCAAGTTGTTCCAATGAACGCTTGTCATCGGCTAGGGCATAGTCTCTGAGGTTCTCATAACCATAAGTATGATAATACTTGTCTCTTAATGGACTACCGCCTCTATGGCCCATACTTACAACGATAAAACCTAGTTGCGCAAGCGCAGTATTATAGCGACCAGTAATCGTAAAGTCGTTGACAAAAGACTCCGTCTGAGGTCCAGGATACACATATGAAATCACTGGATACTTCCTCGTTGAATCGAAGTCAAAAGGCTTATACATCACTCCATAGAGATCGGTAATTCCGTCATCAGCCTTCACCATGAAACGCTCAGGCATTTTCCAGCCGGCTTGGTGGAGTAGGGAAAGATCAGCAGTCTCTAGGTCCATAATTACATTGCCATTACTGTCTTTTAAAACTGATTTTGGCACCATATCTACTGCAGAGTAATTGTCTACATAGTACTTGGCCGATTCAGACATACTCATGAAGTGATTGGCAGGCTCAGTACTGATAGGTCTAAAGCCTGAACCGTCTAGGTTAGCTTTGTACATCAACGCATAGTAAGGGTCAACGCCTTGTTCTCTACCACGTCCTACGAAGTAAACTTTTCTTCCAACAGTATCAACTTGCTGAATTCTTCCTGTTACGAAATAGCCGCTATTCGTGATTTTATTCTTAAGGGCTCCAGTATTGCCGTCATATAGGTACAACTGGCCCCAGCCGTTTCTTTCTGACCACCAGATCAAGTCTTCTCCTTCGTTAAGAATTGACAATTGAACATTAGGGGAGTATATGTATGGATAGTTAGCATCAGTGAATAGCTCTTTTAACTCACCTGTATTGGTATTGATCGAAACTACGTCAATCGAGTCGTTAGTTCTATTCTGACGAGTCATAAACATTCTATCTGACGTTTCTCCCGGTAGGTAAGGTCTAATGGTCTGGTCAATGTATTTATCAATATCAACGTCAATTCTGTCCTTGCTGGGTATATCAAATATGCTTAGGTAACTCTGAGGAACATCTTGTTCTCCTGGCATGGCGTATTTATAGATTTCTACTTCTGGTCTTGGGTTACTCAGGTCATCAATGACAAAGAGTTCTTTAACCTTTCTTGAATCTGACCGTGAAACGTAGATTTTAGATTCATCTTTGAACCATCTGGCCGCTGCTCTAAACCTTTTGTCTTTGGTTGTATCGCCTCTGTCAAAGCCATAGCTAAACCATCGCTCTCCATCATCGGCAAGTAAGATTTCTGTCGAATCGGGATCATCAGCCTTCATCATGTAGAGATCGTAATTCTTAGCATAGGTGATGTACGTGCTGTCAGGAGAGTAGGTAGCCCAATTGGTACGCTTATCTGCCTTTTCAGTTGAATCACCCTTAGTAATAAGCTTACTGTTGATGTCGAAGTGATAGTCAATGCTGTCCACCATAAAAGTGAAAGTCTTGTTATCATCCTCTAATTTCCATGCCTTCATACTCAGGTTTCTGTGATCCCAAGGCTTACTAGTTAATTCACTTAACTGAGCGGCAAAGTCGAAGTTGTCGAACAACATTGACTTTGTTTTTCTGGCTGGATCAACCATGTAAAACTTCTTTCCTTCAGTTGTGGTATAAGAATACCAGAATTTGTCGCTGTCTTTAAACCACCTAGGGTTTACCCTGGTTGTCTTAAGCATTTTACGAAGATTGGTCGATTTGAATTTCTCAGCTGCCTTGAAGTCTGCCTTGTGTTGTGAAAAAGCAGGACTTACAAACAGAGCCAAGATTACAAGTAGTATGATTTTTCTCATAATGTGGTTGATTTGAAACCTAATGTTATGGCTTGAAAACTATTATTGCAAACGGTTTATGCTACAGCCCTTATTCTAGGGATAAGCGGAAATAAAAAAGGCCCCAATCTCCATAGTGTAGGAGCGGGGCCTTAGTTTTTGCTTTAGTTTTCTTTTAGAACTTGATTGGCATTTCGGCAATTGTATTGCCCCAGCCTACAACCATATGTGCACCGCCATCTACTTCTTTAAATGCTACGGATAGTGCTTCTACAGAATCGCTGTTAGTACTAATCGCTCCGGCTACTCGAGCTACTTCTTGACTACCATCCATAAGGAAGTTCCCCCATGTATTGAGTTTTGAATGAAGAACGAAATCCCAGTTGTTTCCTTTGACATCAATGAAAACAGCATAGGTGCCTGCTTTTACTGTTTTGTTACCTACAGTTACATCACTGTAAAATGTGATTTCAGAAGCTTCATTAGCGCCAAATCTCCACATTTTACCGTCAGGAACTAGCTTAGAAAGCTCACGATCTTTCAATTGAGGACGGCTGTAGTAAAGTTTGATCTTGGCTTCAACTCTTGGCCCTCTGAATTCAGCATTTGCTGAATTACCAGGAAAAAATGCAACATCTAGCGGACTAGGGTCTAAACCTGGGAATTTTTGAGACTGCGCACTCAAAGCAGTGCATGCAAGTGCGAGTGTAATTAAAATTAGTGTTCGTTTCATGGTTTTATCTGTTTTAATAAAATGATTTAACTGTCTTCGTATCTAGAAGGTTATAAACTTATTAATAGAAGAAGATGTACGAGATAATGATGGCGGCTATTATTCCCACAAAGTCAGCTATAAGACCTGCGGTTGCGGCATAGCGTGAGTTCTTGATTTTAACTGCACCAAAGTATACAGCTAGAACATAGAAAGTCGTCTCCGTAGAGCCTTGCAGTACACTGGCTACACGGCCTGGAAATGAGTCAACACCAAAGTTGGTATATGTCTCTAGCATAGCAGCACGAGCTCCCGATCCACTAAGGGGTTTCATCCAAGCCACAGGCAGCGCGTCCACAAATTCCGTGTTAACGCCTAAGAATTCAAAGAAAACTCTGAATCCATCATTGATAAAGTCTAGTGCTCCTGAGGCTCTAAAAACACCGATGGCTACGAGAATGCCTACTAGATATGGGATAATCTTGATAGCAACATTGAAACCATCTTTGCCACCTTCTATGAGAGACTCATAAACATTGACTTTGTTCTTCATTGCCATTACGATGAAGAAAGACACGATGCCCAGTAAGATCAGAGCCGCTACAGTATTCGAAATCGTGGTGACTTGCTCTTGGGGAATAGACTGAAAGTAGAGTAGTGCTGCAACGATAAGCACAGTCAAACTGCCGATGTAGGCTAATACTACTTTGTTGAAAAGGTTGATCTTTTGAAAGATCGATACGGTAATTAAGCCAGCTAAGGTAGAGAAGTAGGTAGCCAACAATATTGGAATAAAGATATCCGCAGGATTGGCTGCTCCTTCAGTGGCTCGGTAGGCCATAATAGAAACTGGAATCAGAGTTAGACCGGAAGTATTTAATACCAAGAACATGATCTGCGCATTCGAGGCCTTTTCCTTTTCTGGATTTAGCTCTTGCAAGCCTTCCATAGTTTTTAGGCCTAATGGCGTAGCCGCATTGTCAAGGCCTAGAAAATTCATTGAGAAATTCATCATCATAGGTCCGAAGACAGGATGGTTCTTTGGAATGTCTGGAAATATTCTTGTGAAGAGAGGGCTAATTGCTCGTGCTATAATGGCGACAACTCCACCTTTTTCGCCAATTCTCATAATCCCCATCCAAAGGGTTAGTGCACCTGTAAGTCCAAGGGAGATTTCAAAGCCTGTTTTGGCCATACTGAAGGTGCTCTCCATCATTTCAGGAAATACCTCCGTATCGCCAAAGAAAATAAGCCTAATGAGTGCTACGATAAAGGCAATTAAGAAGAATCCTATCCAGATGTAGTTTAGGGCCATAGGACAATCTTAAGGAAATAAATTCAAAATATGTACTGCTGCTACCCCTGCTGTCTCCGTCCTCAGTCGACTTTGGCCCAATGATACCTTTTGAAATCCTTTGGCGATAGCCAAATCAACTTCTTCCTGAGTGAAGTCTCCTTCAGGTCCAATCAGTACCAGGTTGTCTTCTCCAACATCAGACTTTAGCTCAGTAGGGTTATCAAAATCGACATAGGCAATGAATTTGTTATCACCATCTGCTGCTGCTAAAAAACTCTTAATGGTAACCATCTCGTCTATTAGTGGAAGGGTAGCCTTGATTGACTGTTTCATGGCGCTGATTGCCTTTTTTACTAATCGATCAGTCTTTAGAACTTTTCTTTCAGAATTCTTAGTGAGAATAAAAGAGATTCTATCAACCCCAATCTCAACCGCTTTTTCAACAAACCATTCGGTTCTATCGAGATTTTTGGTCGGGGCGATTGCAATGTGTCTATAGCCTTTTTGCTTTGATTCTTCTTTTTTCTCAATGACCTCGAACTCACACTTCTTGTGATTGTCTCCTGTAATTCGAGCCTTATAAAAGGAGCCTTTACCATCAATCAGTTGAATTTCCTGACCAAGCTTTAAGCGTAACACTTTAATGGCATGTCTAGATTCATCTGCACTGAGGTGATGAATTCCATTGACTAGTTCGGGTTGATAAAAGAGTTGCATCGCTTTGTCTCACGAAAATATAAAGAGTAAGTGGCTAATCAACTATATTCGTTTTAATGATGCCCAAGGAGTTTATCGATTCCCGAAAATATCGGAGTATTCAGCTGTTGTCTAATGTCTTTTTTATTGCCGTTTGGTATCTGGCAAATGACGGTTTGGCCTTCTGGGATGACTTTACCTATGTTAATTTCGCCCATCAAATCAGTCAAGGAACCTTTGAGATCACCAATAATCACTTCACCAGCCGAGTAGGCTTACTTTATCCTGTCTCTTGGTTGATCGATATTTTCGGAATTAATCAGTTTACCATTACCATATTTCCGCTTTTATGTGCCCTGATCATCCTGAATCTGCTCTTTTGGATAGGGCATAGACATGGTCATTGGATTGGTATCATTTCAGGTGTATTGCTTATCGCAGACTATCATACCATCACTTTTGTGACGCATCTATTTCCTGAGATTCCAATAGCCTTAGGGGTTTTTATTGCCTTGCTATGCTATGATTTTGTGAATAGAAGAGAGGGAGATTATCGCCTTCTGGCCCTTTTAATGGCCCTTTCACTTTTTGGTGCCTTTCTAATTAAAACCAGTATTCTGATCATTTTTCCGCTCTTTGTCTACTTGGTTTTCAATGACTTTAGAAGAAAGAACAACAAGGGCTTTTGGTACATTTCTGTCAGCTTACTGGTCTTCTTTTTCTTGTTACATGGCTTTTGGTATCATGAAACATTTGGAGACTTCTTCTACAGGTTTAATAACATATCAGATAATCACGAAGCAACAGTGAAGACCTTCTTTGATAAGGATGCTGTTGAAATTTTAAAGCGCCTTACTTACTTGCCTTTCCTAGGCTTTCTAAGGGGAGGTTTCTTTATTCCCTTGGGTTTTGCGCTACCAGCCCTATTGACATTGAGTAGAAACGATTGGCGATTGAATAAGCCAGAAACGCTATGGCCAGTAGCGAGTGTTTTGATGATTGGCTGCTGGTGGTTTATCAGTACCAATTGGAAGTATTATAGTCCTATGCCAGTTGACACAAGGCATATAACATTTGTTATCCCTGTTTTAATTATGGCTGGAGCCTATTACTGGTCTGACAAGGTAGTGTTTGCCAAAATCATGGGAGCCAAGCTCAAATGGCTGCCATTGGCCGCTATGCTGGCTATTCCTGCTTATAAGGTTTATAAGTCAGGAGACAAGAATTACAAAGAGCTGGAAGCAGTAGTAATTACTGAATTTGTCGAGAACAAGGCCGCACAAACCATTATTACAGATGGCCTCGTCTCATATGGGGCGGCTTACTTTTACGATTTTGAAGTGTCCAATGATACTTATCAGTGGTGGGTAGAAATGGACTTCAATGAAATAAAAGTAGGAGACTATTTGCTTGTGAATGAACCGACACTGAACGATCGGTACGAAGAACCTGGCTATTTGTCTCTCTTACGGAATAGCATTACCTCCAAAGGCTTGAGACTTGAAACTATTTATGAGGGCAAGGTGATCCTACAAGTCATCAGGGAGCAATAAAAAAGCCATTCCGACATATCGGAACGGCTTCTATTATGTTTTTAGCTATTAACTAGCCTATTTTTCTCAGTTGCTCTTCACCAGCTTTCATGACGGCATATTCTTTCCATTCTGAAAACTCTTGTTCACCAAGTACTTGGTCAGCAGAACCTACTTCTGGGGGAGTGAAGGTAAAACCTGATTCCCACCATTCTCTAGCATACTGCCTTGCTTGATCTTTATCAATTTCAAATTGAGTGACCTGACCGTCACCAACTAACCAAGGTTTATCCTTGGAACTGTATTTCTGAAAAATCATCGTTCTCATTTTGGTGCCCATTTCATCGTTTTTCTCGAAATGTGCCTTGGAGTAAGCCAAAGTCTCCGGCTCAATCATTTTATTATCCCAAAATCTTTTTGATTTGATGATCTGTGCGGAGGTAAGCAAGTAGCCCTCTCCGAATTCTAATAGTGAACCCTCTAATTCGCACGCTCGTGCAGGTTTCTTTTTCTTCTTACCGAAGCTGAATAATCCCATTGTTGTTAATTCTATTTTGAGTTTTAAAACCGGGCGCAATATGCGAATAATATCCCAATTTTTAAATAACCTTTTGTTATACGAGTGTAAACGATTTCAGGGTTCAATAACTTGCCCTAAACGGATTTTAACCTTGTTATAAGGTCTATGTACTGGCTCATGGCCGATTCAGTACTGGTACCTGTTAAACTTTTCCAGGCATTGTATTTAGCGGCTGCTTTAAAATCAAAACCACCCGGAGCATCGCCAGTGCAATCTCCCTCAGTTGCTTGTTTGTAGAGTGAGTAAATTTTCAATAGATCTTCGTTTGAAGGTCTTTCGGATATGGAAGAAGATGCTTTTACTGCATTTTCGAAGTCGGTTTCCAGTGCCATGTGAGTAATTCCTGTTAATTTTAGGCCGAATGTATTGATAATTTGTACGATTATCCAAACAATGATTACTAAGCTGAAAACCCTACTGTTGATTTTGGTTACCATGTCTTTACCGGCATTGGTTTCAGGCCAGGTCTATAGTACGGATCATCAGGCTGGAGCGATTCTGAAAGTAGTTAGTGCACGGATGAATATCAATAGTGAGTTGGTCAGCACTTCGAGTACAGAATCGGAGGTAGGCTATCAGTTTGGTGGTTTCTATCGTGTCAATATCGATCGAATATATGTCCAGCCAGAAGTGCTCTATTCTAAGATTAAGACACAACTCGTATTCAATGATTATAACGGAGTGCCTGGTTTCAATCCGCTTGCCCAATTTGAATTCAATACGCTAGAAATTCCAATCAATATCGGTTACCGGATAGGAAACCTAAGACTGATGATGGGACCATCATTTAGTATTCTTTTATCTGGGGAGCGCTCATTTCTAAATGATGTAGAGAAAGTGACTTCGGAATATAATCGCTCCAATTTTATGTGGCACTGGGGAATAGGAGGTGACTTTGAACGCATATTTATCGATATCAAATACGAATCTGGACTAAGCAAAACCGGAGAGAGCCTGAGTAATCTTATTGGCCGAGAGTTTGTGCCTAAGCAAAAGCAATGGGTGTTTAGCGTTGCCCTGAATTTGTTGAGGGATTAGACTTTAGAACGTTTTGCCCAAAGTCTGCCATTTACTTTTTGATGGTAAAGCCGTAAGGAGCCTTTAAGGTACCATAGTCGTACATGTTGATATAAATAGATACTGTATCGGTTGAGCCTTCCCAGGTAACCCTGTAGTTGTCTAGCATGGCTTTCCCCATAAAACCATTTTCACTCTTTACTGGACAACAGCTCCCTGACCTGAAATAGCTAACTTTTTCGCCATTAGGGCCAGCAAGAGCATTCAAGAATCTTCTTTCGTTCTTAGGCCCTTCATTTTTGTCAACCCCACCAACTTGAACGGGTTTCTTCTGTGACAGGCCGTAATTCTTATCTGTCGAAACCTCGGTTAATAAGAAGGTCTGGTCATTAAGGAGTTGACTCCTTACAGGTTTGATATTTGCTGCTGGTTTGGATGCAGTACATGACGATAAGATCAGAATTAGAATAAGAGGTATAAACTTTTTCATTTCAATTTCAATTTCAATAAAAAATGAGTTAATCTCAATTGATTTGTAGCTCTTTCTCTGAATTAAGCATTGAAATAGCTGTTACCAAAGTCCAACCGAAGACAACACCAAAAACTAATCTGTGGGTCATCGGCATGGACAATAATTCTGTAGCACCACCTATCATAGAAGTTACAAGCAGCAGGGCAGCTACATTAGCTCTTAGCTTGATGCTTTTACTTTGTGAGTGATTGGCACTTATTCGGGCCAAGCCAAACAGCCAAAAGGCCAGTGCTAGACAAATAGCTACTACATGTGCCTTTGAAAACGCAGAATCAACTTCCCCAATGTCAATAGGAATTGAGGTGAATGCAAAGCCTAATCCAAAAAGAGCCAAAAGAAGCCCTGCAGACCGATCCTTTAGTACTTTTCCGTAGGTGATACCGAAACCCATAAGAAGCAGTCCAACCAGCCCAAAGCCAATAATGTTCCACCAAATGGCTAAGGGTTGACCATTAGCTCCTAGTTTACTAATCACATCATTGACAAAGTAGAATTCTTGATTGAGAAGCCCAAAAATGAGGAGGGCAAGAGAGAATAGCGAAAATGCTAAAACACCAAAAGTACCGGCAGTCTTCATATTCTCTAAACCTGATAACGCTCTTGAATGATGGTAATATGGTGTCTTTCATGACCAATGATGGATTTCAGAAACTCTTCTAGGGTCACTTCATATTGTCTTGCTTGGCCCTTGAGGGCCAATTGGAATGCTGAAAACCCTTCGATAAGGCTAATCGAAGCAGCTCTGACATTTTTGAAGTCATTGAGAAGCTCAACAAAGCTTAATTCGTCAAAACGACTGCCATTCACTAGAGATTCCTGATCATAGCCCCAAAGTTCTAAATCTTGTCCTCTGCTTAAAAAGAAGGCTCTATTGATTTTGATTCTTTCATGATCAACAATGTGTCCAACTACCTGCTTAATACTCCATTTATCAGGCGCATAACGACTATTCGATGTTTGCTCATTCAAGGAGTCGAGAAATTCAAAGGTGTCGTTTGAACGAAATAACGAGATTGCTCTGTCGCTACCAGCAAGGCCTAAATAGTAAGGAAATCCATCTTGAGGTAAATACTTCATATCCGCTATGAATGTATTTAAATATACCATCCACTCCAAGTTGATGGTTTCACTGAAGCCTTTCGTTTCAATTTTAGGTTCTTAGCCATTGAGAGGTTAGTGAGAGAAGGAACTGGCTGACTTGTCGTGTAATTTGGAAGGTAGCTCTTCTGGGTTATCGGTCAGATGTTTTCTGACCAACTCAAAACCAATTGAATAACCTGTCCATTTAGGAATATTACTATTTGTCCCCAAAAACCAGGCATTGTGGTTATAGGGTGTTTCGTTCCATATGCCTTTTGCCGAACTTATCCATTCCTGCAATTGTGGGCCTTCTAGCGCTGTGGACCAAGGTGGTTGTGCTATACCCGCGACTTCTATTGAAAAATGATCTGCTAGACCTTCGGATATTACTGCTTGAAGAAGTGTACTACCGTATCCAACAGAACGTCTTCTTTTTGCATGGTGTATTTCGTGCGCCAATAAGCTAATTAGATCATCTTCTAAATTTTTTTCAAGTCCAGAAAAGTTAATGTCTAGTGCAATAATGATTTCTTCCTGACTTGGATTAAATCCACCAATGCCGAAACCAGATGGGATCATGTTTGGGTTCTCAACAATGCGTATGTCAAGACTATTAATGGGCATAAGCTCGGTGATTTGAGAGATACCTGAGGCTACTTTATCTTCGATTGTATTTTTAAGTCTCGATGATAATCCGTTGAGTTCAAATACTAGACAGATGTCATTATCATTTAAGACGGAATAAGAAGAATGATGACATGCTAAGCCTTCATCAGTTTCAGCGCAGTTTAAGGCTAGTAGTGTGCTCGAGATAAAAAGGCACAAAACAAGCCTTCTTAATGGGCGGATATCATGAGAACTATGATTTGCAAACATTCTTGGTCCCTCAAACTAAATAGTAGTCATTACGAAGTTGTTGATGAAGGAGGTTAAGGAAATGGCATATTTTGAGACGAACAACAACGGATGTGGTGAACGTCAATTCTATTGGATTAGAATTAGTCCTTTGTCCAAACAGAACTATCCTCTATTCTTCTTATAGAATTAGCGTCAATAATCTCAAAACCAATGTTAAAAGAACTTGTTATACCCAGATCGATAATGATTTGACTACCGTTAACTGAGTAATTTCCATTCATGACAATGTCACCACCACCAGCGAGTAAGGACACCTCATTCTCGTTTGTAAACTCCACCCATTCTGTGCAATTCATTTCAGGATTACCAGTATTATCACAGTTTGGGATTTCACGAGTGAACCTTGTCTCAACCAAGGCAGAGGTGGTTTCCTCTTCACAGGAAGTTAACCCGGTGAGTAATAGCAAAACTGAGAGAATGAAATATGACTTCTTCATGGCTTATAATTTAACGAATTACCTAAGTCAAAGACACACTTGATCATCACAAGGTTGTTAAAAAGCAAAAAGCCACCACGATTTCTCGCAGTGGCTCTGGTATTCTTGTAATCAAGGAGATTGCCACGGTGTCCTTTGAGACAACCTCGCAATGACGAGAACTTTATTTCTTAAACTGGTTCGATACAATTAGGTCTTTAGTGCCATGTCCCCAAGAGTAGAATCCCTCACCAGACTTTACACCTAGATAGCCGGCAGTCACCATATTTACTAACAATGGGCAAGGAGCGTACTTAGGATTGCCAAAACCTTCGTAAAGCACGTTCATAATAGACAGGCAAATGTCTAGACCAATGAAGTCAGCCAATTGTAAAGGTCCCATTGGATGTGCCATACCTAGCTTCATCACAGTGTCGATTTCTTCTACTCCGGCAACACCTTCGTGCAGCGAAATAATAGCCTCGTTAATCATAGGCATCAAAATACGATTGGCAATAAACCCTGGGTAGTCATTGACCTCAGTTGGCACTTTGCCTAATTTCTTAGAGGTCTCCATAATCAATGAAGTCACCTCATTGGAAGTCGCATAACCTCGGATTACCTCTACCAGCTTCATTACCGGTACAGGGTTCATAAAGTGCATGCCAATTACTTTATCAGGTCTTTTTGTGACAGAACCAATCTTAGTAATAGGAATCGAAGATGTATTAGAAGCGAGGATACAAGAAGGTTTTGTGAACTCTTCAAGGTCTTCGAAAATCTTTAGTTTGATGTTTACGTTTTCCGTAGCGGCTTCCACTACCAGATCGGCATTCGATACACCTGTCTTGAGGTCTGTATGGGTGGTGATATTGGATAAGGTGGAAGCTTTTTGATTCTCATCAATCTTTTCTTTGGCCACCATACGGTCCAAGTTCTTTTCGATCGTTTTTAGGGCACGATCTAGTGCATCTTGAGAGATGTCGATCAAGTTTACTTTGAAACCACTTTGTGCAAAAACATGGGCAATGCCATTTCCCATTGTTCCCGAACCTATTACTGAAATTTGCTCCATTATATTATTCTAGTTTTCCTGTGCGCAAATATAAAAGCAACATCGGCAATAATTGTTTAGCTTCGGATTTATTGATTAAACGGTAATGATAAAGCTCGAAATATGTGCTAGTTCTATTGAGTCTGCATTGAACGCTCAAAACGCAAAAGCTGATCGTGTTGAACTCTGTTCGGAACTTTCGGTTGGAGGGATCACGCCTAGCAAAGGGATGATCCAAATGGCGAGAGAGTTGCTGGATATCCCTCTTTATGTGCTGATTAGGCCAAGATCAGGTGACTTCCATTATTCCATAATGGAATTAGAAATTATGAAAGAAGATATCGCCTTCTGTGCCGAAATAGGATGTAATGGAGTGGTCATTGGAGCCCTTACCGAAGACCGCAGGATAGATGAAGCCAAAACGATGCTCTTGATGCAAGAGGCTGGCTTTATGGATGTTACTTTTCATAAGGCCTTTGACGAAGTACAGAATCAATTCGAGGCGCTTGATACTTTGAAAGAAATGGGTGTGCAAAGGGTGTTAACCTCAGGCGGAGCCGAAACGGCACTGATGGGTATGGACACGCTTGGTGAACTGATAGATGAGGCCGATGATGAAATCATTGTCATGCCAGGGGGAGGCGTTAGGCCAGAAAATATCGAGCAACTGAAAGGTCTTGGGGCTACCGAGTATCATAGTGCGGCAATGCTTGATGGTGCTAAGCATTCCGACTTGGAAACGATTAATCGCTTAAGAGGAGCATTAAGTTAGTTAGAGTCTTCTCCCCATAGTTCAAGTTCTTTTTTTACCTCAATAAGAATCAGGCTATCACTTCCTCTGTTATTGATTGTTGAGTTCCTAAGGCTGTAATAGCCCTCGATTATCCTCCCTAACTTATTAACTGATAGGTTGCTAAAAAGAATCGATCGGTTAGCAGGAGAGCCGCCTGCTTTCAAATTGAGCTGATCCTCAATCTCGTAGAATTGCTTTACATAATCGTTGATCACTTCCTTTCGATTTATCCTGCTTTGGTTATTGCGAAAGTGCATTTGAAGCTTGCCTTTGAGGTCGTCATTCTTAATGAATGAGTAATACTCGCTATCCAGTTTTTCATACTGAGGGGACACAAAAACCCATGGGGTCAAACTATTGATGACACCGTCATTAATCAGGTTAATGATAGAATCGGCACTAGCTCTTGTCGGAGTGGCCATAAGGGAGTCAACGGCCTCAAGCCGGTTAATTGTCCCTTGGATGTAGCCTTGACCATTGGAACGTATATATTCAGAGTTTAGCTCGTAATTGAATTTACCTTGGTTTTCCTCAAGGTCACTTTTGAAATCTTTTAGGTGGCGTATGTACTCGTTATCCCTGGCACGTTCGTCCTTGATGCCATCAAAATAGAAAGCACCATAAACGCTTAGGAAAATCAGTAACGCTTCACCAAACCATCGACCAATTGGCTTTTTATCTCGTCTCATAGCCGAAATCTACTAAAAACGGGCCTATTTTAATACTAAGTCTAATAGAATGGGTAGGTGGTCACTATAACCACCAATGTATTTTGGGCCTTGGTAGGTTCGAAAGGGTCGAGTGGCGCCTGTGGCACCTTCTGTGATTAAAAATGGCATATCAAAGATTTGGGCAGTTCTTCCTAAGATTGATGTCTTTGCTGAACCATTCATCAATGCCCCAGTAACAATGAACTGATCAATTACGCTCCAGTTATTTTGAAAACTGTGTGTTCCAGTATTGAACCTGATCGGGTACATCAGGTTGTAAAGGTCTGAGGACTGTAGTTCACTGAGGTTATTATTTACGGCCAAGCCATCTATAATGCTATCCTCTTGTGGCTCATCATTGAAATCACCAGTCAGTACAATCAAGGTTTCGGAGTTTAATGAGAGCAAAGAATCTACTTTACTTCGAAGGATCTGGGCTGCGCGCATTCGTTTCGGTTCTGTTTCAAACTCACCACCGTACTTTGAGGGCCAATGGTTTACAAAGAGGTGGAGAGTGTCCTGGTTGGGTAGCTTTCCAATGACATGAAGAATATCTCGCGTCCGACTTGCCGTATCAAAGGGGAATGTCAAGGGGTAGTATTCATAATTGATCAATTCAAACTTATCTGGCCGATAAAGTGCTGCCACGTCAATCCCTCTATTGTCCGGAGAGTCTTGATGAATAATCTCGTATCCCGCGGTTTTCAGTGCGGTGAAGCCAGTCAGACTGTTTAATACATAGCGATTTTCAACTTCGCATAGACCAATCAAGGCAGGAGGTTCCCAGCCACCAATCGCCATTATGGTTTGAGCGAGACGTTTCTGTTTCGTTTCATATCGCGCTTTGTTCCAAAACCTTCCACCTCTTGGTAGAAATTCCTCATCCATTGTCGTGGAATCGTCAAAGTAATCGAATAGGTTTTCGACATTATAGAATACTAGTCTGAGACGATTGTTGTCACGCGCAGTTTCATTAAAGCTTTCTGAGGCTAGGTAGGGTTTTGCCTTTTGTGCGAGGCCGCAAGGGGAGATGCAGAAGGTCAACAGCACAATCACAATCCACTTGGGCAGAATATGGAGAGATGTAGATTGAGAGACCTTTTTAATCATACCTTTGTGCGTGTTTAAGTGAAAATACAAAGACGAAGAGACTTTAGATGATAGAGATAGGAAAAATTCAGAAGTTAAAGATCGCGCGAACAGTAGATTTTGGCTGCTATTTAAACGATGGGGAAGACCTTGCCGATGAGGTGTTAATTCCTAAAAAGTTTCTACCTGAGACATATGAAATAGGGGATGAATTGGAGGTGTTCGTGTACACGGATCACATGAGTAGACCTATAGCAGTCACCCGTATGCCGAAAGGCCAAATTGGAGATATGGTAGGTTTGAAAGTAAAGCAAGTGACTGACTTTGGTGCATTCCTTGACATCGGGCTAGAAAAGGATCTCTTTGTTCCAAATAAAGAACAAGCTATCGATATGGTAGAGGGAAGGTCTTATTTGGTAATGCTGCTGCTCGACCACAAGACCAATCGCATGATTGGTACCAGCAAGGTATCAGCCTTCTTAAGTAATGCTTGCCAACTGGCAGTAGGTAATGAAGTGAAGGTCCATATTTGGCAAAGGACCGACCTTGGTTTTAAGGTGGTGATTAACGAAATGTGCCAGGGCTTGATCTATAGTAATGAGATTTTTGAGGAGCTGACAATCGGTGATGAAAGAAGAGCATATGTAAAAACCATTAGAGAAGATGGTAAGATTGATTTGTCTCTCCAGAAACAGGGTTATGAGGCGGTGAAAGATATGAGTACAGACATCCTTGAGCAGCTGATCTCAGCGGGAGGAGTACTCGAAATGGGGGACAAAAGTAGCCCAGAAGAAATCAAGGAAGCCTTCGGAATGAGTAAGAAGAATTTTAAGAAGATATTGGGCGGGCTTTATAAGGCCGGAAAGATTGAGATTTTCGATTTTCAGATCAGGCTTAAAAAAGTGGAAGGTTAGCCTGAGGAGTAGCTAACCTTCACCTAAACTACCTATAAAACTAAAACTAACTTTGAGCTAATTTTAATCTTTACTGACTCACCATTTTAACGAGTAAAACGATTGCACGAAAGCCAATAAATCAATCAGCTTATTCATCTGATTGGTTCTTAATTTATGTATTTTTTTCGATTTGAGAAATAATATTCTTGAAAAAGTCCGAAGCAAAAAACAATCAGTTGCTGAATGCCTAATTAGCCTTATTTTCTACTAAATCATTAGTTGGTTACTCATTTGATATTCACTTCGTTGGCAATACCGAGAGAGGTGAATCGAATCTCAAGAATACGGGGATCTTCAGGGCTGTTTTCGCAGGCAGGCGAAGGGTCTATGTAATAAATATAGAATGTCTGACTTCTTGAATAGAGTTCTTGATCTTCAGGTTGGCCGAGCGACTTAATGATGGTCTTCTGGTATAAGCCCAGAAACTTTGACTTTACTTCAATCAAATCATCAATCAGTTCGACACGATCGCCCTTGCATCCATTCAGATCCTCTTTCCACTTTTTAGTATCAAAGTCACCTAAATCGTTGGGCTTGGAGCAACCAAGAATAAGGCCGGTAATGGTGATGATGAGTAAGAAAGATCGCTTCATATCAGCTGTTATTAACAGGCTGCGAAGTTACTGATCGGGTCTTCAGTAACCAAAGCAATGATCCAAAGATAAATGCTATACTTCCAGAGATTGTAAAAGTTGATAATTCAAAGTTGGTCAAAAAGTAAAGTAAGGTGATGGGGACTAAGAATAGCCTTGTGATCTCGATTGGAATAGCCCACGACCTTGACTCAAAGAGCCCACCGAAACTTAGAGTGGAAATAATGATTAAACCTGCCATGGCTGATTTTTCGAGGAGGTTTTCATCAAAGCGATTTAGGTTGAAAAGAAAAAAGGCTGTGCCTCCCAAAAGAAGTATATAGTGGACGAATACATAGGTATTGACCGCTCTGATGGCATGCAGATCATATTTCTTATAAGTCTTTCTGTCAATGTCGAAAGGAGCACGATAACCTCCCATGCTTTCGGGTAACCATCCTGGCTTTTTAAATATGTATTTCAGTTTATCTGAGAATCTAGGAATAGTTTTAATGTCTGAAATCATGTCAGAATAATGCGCCAGGTTGGCCCAGACGGGATTCCAACTATTAAGGTTCTTGGTGATGCCGTAAGTCGGCTTCTCTTCTTCGGCTTTGAAAGTGCCAAACATTTTGTCCCAGACAATGAATGTGCCTGCATGATTCTTATCAATGTACTTTGGGTTTCTAGCATGATGCACTCGATGATGCGAAGGCGTATTCATAACAGCTTCAAACCACTTGGGAAGTCGGTCTATAGATTCTGTGTGGATCCAGAACTGATATAGCAGGTTGAAGCCTGAAACAGAAAGTAATACCAATGGATCTATACCTACAAAAGCCATTGGGGTATAGAAGAGTGAAGTCCAAATGATTTGCGTAGAGCTCTGTCTAAGCGCAACGGATAGGTTGTACTCTTCACTTTGATGATGCACGCTATGGCCACCCCAAAATAGGTTGACTTGATGACTCATTCGATGTGCCCAATAGTAGAAAAAGTCATAAGCGATAAAGGCGATCACCCATGTCAAGGCGCTGTTTTCTATGGTTTCGAAACGGAAGTGCTCGTAGAGGTAGGTATAGAAGCCTATAGAAAATACTTTTAAGAAAGCACCTGTTACCTGTGAAGTGACTCCACAGTTGATGTTTGTGATGGCATCGTTAAGCCGATAAGACTTAGTGGCTTTTATGCGGTGAACGATCAATTCAATGCCGATAAGCAGAAAGTAAACGGGAATGGCTATGACAGTCGGATTGAGACTCATCCCACTAACTTAATGAAAAAACAATTCTGAATAAATCAGGCAGTCACTGGCCTTGGCTTATGTTTTGTCGTATTCAGCCAGAGAGAAGATAATAACAAGTATCCGGTAGCAATTATGAGTAAAGTGAGTCCAGGGTTCAGCCCCCCGAAAATGTAAATAAAGCCAAGAGACATAAAGACTAGCCTGAAAACTTCAACCCCTCGACTCCATTTTCTGTGCTCGAACAATAAGCCGAAAGAAGCGACAGAAAAGATGATCAGGACAGCGGATATAACCTTTTGAATAGTATCCATCTCTTTAAGGAAGTACAAGAAAGAGAGTGTAGTGAGCATAATGACAACAAACTGAATGATCACATAAAAATTAAGTCGAGACGAAGTAGTGTTTTGAAACTTCTTATAATTCGGGTCGATTTCTGGAGCTGGTTCATAGCCACCAAGATACTCAGGTTGCCAGCCTGGCTTATTGACCAAAAGCCTGATTTTATCTTTCAGCTTTGGTATTTTTTTGAGGTTTCTATAGATCTCGGTATAGTGAGCAAAGTTGGCCCAAACGGGGTTCCAACTTTTAAGGGGCTTGGTAATTCCGTATTGCGGACGTTCTTCTTCAGCCGCAAAACTCCCAAAAAGTTTATCCCAAATAATTAATGTCCCTGCATGGTTCTTATCAATGTATTTCGGGTTTCGTGCATGATGTACCCTATGGTGAGATGGTGTGTTGAATACTGCTTCAAACCACTTGGGCATTTTACTGATAGATTCAGTGTGTATCCAGAATTGATAGACAAGATTTATTCCTTGAGCAACAATGAAAACAATAGGATCGACTCCTAATAAGGCTATGGGCAAATAGAAGAGAAAGGTCCAAAGAATTTGAGTAGAACTTTGTCTCAATGCTACTGAAAGATTGTACTCCTCGCTTTGATGGTGAACACTATGACCTCCCCAAAACAAGTTGATCTCATGGCTCAGGCGATGTGCCCAGTAGTACATAAAGTCAAAAGTGATAAAAGCCACGGGAAAGGCCCACCAAACCATTGGGATGTGTAGGAGCCCGTAGTTGGCTTCCATATAGGTATAGGCATTGAATAAAATAACCATCAGGAAAGCTCCAGTGATCTGTGAAACAACTCCACAGTTGATATTTGTCATCGCATCTTTAAGGTTGTAAGACTTTGTTGCATTGACCCTATGTACTATGAACTCGACACCTATCAAAAGGAAGTAGACGGGGATGGCAATGACGGATGGATTGATGCTCATCAGCAGGCTTGTTTATTATGGTTTCTTAATAGAGACTCCTATAGGAGATCAGAGGTTGCTGCAAATTGCGAATATTCAATTGTTATATGATGAAACCAAGTTCTATCCATTATCTTCGCGCTCGATTAAAAGTCAGAGATGGATAAGTTTATAGGGTTCTTTAGAAACGTAACAATTTTGTTGTTTACTGGCGCTTTGATCTGGTCATATGCCTTTATGGCCAGCCAGGTCAATTACCGCTTCGATCCAGCCGGAGATGCCTTGGGTACTGCCAGTAAGAATACCTACTTTTTTGGAGCCATTATCGTCTTCCTTTTGGCCAATGTAGTGTGCAGCTATTTCACTCGCGTACTTAAAAAGATTACAACAACCGAAGATGGACGAGGCATAAGGAATAGGTCTCTAAAGAAAGACCTGATTAATTGGATCAAAGGCTTCGCTGGAGTGCTGAATCTTTTCTTCAGTTTAATACTCGTTTTTTTAGGCTTGATGAATATGTCGGCAGATTATAACATCAAGACACTAGGGTTCTACGTGTACCTTGGGCCGGTATTAATTCTAAGTTGGTTCTTCTACTTAGCAGTCATTCTTGGCAAGCGAAGAAGTTAGTAATCTTCTCATTATCAGAGGCTGAGCAATTGCTTGTTCGGAAGCTCGCTACTAGACGTGCATTTCTAGATTTTTAATTCTAAATTCCGACTTCAATGAGTGCTAATGAGCACAGTTGTCTAAGAACCTTTTGTTTGAAATTTTGAATGGCGAATCAAGTAGCGAATTATACCGAAGATAGTATTCGGTCCCTCGATTGGAAAGAGCACATTAGACTAAGGCCCGGAATGTATATCGGGAAGCTTGGCGATGGATCGGCTCAAGATGATGGCATTTACGTATTGGTGAAAGAAGTGGTCGATAATAGTATCGATGAACATATGATGGGCTTTGGTAAGACCATCGATGTGAAAGTTTCCGAACACAAAGTTGAAGTCAGAGACTATGGCCGAGGCATTCCACTGGGAAAAGTGGTCGATTGTGTATCCAAAATAAATACTGGAGGAAAGTATGACTCTGGAGCCTTCCAAAAGTCAGTGGGACTTAATGGAGTAGGTACCAAAGCCGTCAATGCATTGTCTACTTATTTCAAGGTGCAGTCTTATCGAGATGGTATGGCTAAAGTTGCCGAGTTTGAAAGAGGTGAGATAACCAACGATGCTAAGGAAGTTACGAGTAGTGGTAGAAACGGAACCCAAATCGTTTTTAGACCTGACGAAACCATCTTTAAGAACTATCATTTCATTCCACAATACCTCGATGACCTCATGTGGAACTATTGTTTCCTAAATGCTGGTCTCACCATAAACTTTAACGGAGAAAAGTATCACTCTGAAAAAGGGCTTCTTGATCTATTGTCAAGAAAGACAGACGAAGACAATCTAAGGTACCCAATCATACACCTCAAGGGTGAAGACATTGAACTGGCTCTATCACATACCAATCAATATGGAGAGGACTATTACTCTTTTGTAAATGGTCAATACACAACGCAGGGAGGAACGCACCAAGCTGCTTTGCGTGAAGCCTTGGTGAAAACAATTCGAGAGTTTTACAATAAGAATTTTGATGCTGCCGATGTTAGGGCTTCGATAGTAGCTGCAATCGCAGTACGTGTACAAGAACCAGTTTTCGAATCACAAACGAAGACAAAGCTGGGTTCGCAGAACGTAGCACCAGATGGCCCAACAATGAGGACGTTTGTCAATGATTTTGTGAAGAAAGCCCTTGATGATTATTTGCATAAAAATCAGGCTGCTGCAGACGCGCTCTTAAAGCGGATTTTACAATCAGAGCGGGAGCGTAAAGAAATAGCTGGTATTAAGAAACTAGCAAACGAAAGAGCGAAGAAGGCAAACCTTCATAATAAGAAATTAAGAGATTGTAGAATACATCTGAATGATGATAAGAAGGATGAAGACCTTCGCAATGCTACTACACTCTTTATCACAGAAGGAGATTCTGCCAGTGGATCGATTACTAAATCTAGAAACGTTCAGACGCAGGCCGTCTTTAGTTTGCGTGGTAAGCCACTCAACTGCTTTGGCCAGACCAAAAAAGTGGTTTATGAAAATGAAGAGTTCAATCTCCTACAGCATGCACTTAATATAGAAGACGGACTGGAGGGGCTCCGCTATGATAAGATTGTAATCGCAACGGATGCAGATGTTGATGGTATGCACATTAGATTACTGCTGCTGACCTACTTCTTACAATTCTTTCCAGACTTGGTGAGAAGAGGACATGTGTACATCTTAGAAACACCACTTTTTAGGGTCAGGAACAAGAAGGAGACTATTTATTGCTATAGTGATGAAGAAAGGCAGCGCGCCATAATGAAACTAGGCAACAAACCTGAGATCACCCGATTTAAAGGACTTGGTGAGATTTCTCCTGACGAATTCAAGAATTTCATTGGTGAAGACATGCGCTTAGAGCCAATCATCCTCAGGAAAGACACGAGTATTCAAGAGCTGTTGAAATTCTACATGGGTAAGAACACACCTGACAGACAAAATTTTATTATCGATAATCTAAGAATAGAGAAAGATTTGGCTGAAGAAGCCGCCTAGACTAGCATGAGTGACGAAATTATTGACGATTCAGATAACGAAGAAGGAAAGATTAAGGAAGTTGTTCCCGTATCCGGCATGTACGAAGGCTGGTTTCTGGAGTATGCATCCTATGTGATTCTTGAGCGAGCTGTACCTGCTATTGAAGACGGGCTAAAGCCTGTGCAAAGAAGAATTCTCCACTCCATGAAAGAGATGGATGATGGTAGGTTCAATAAGGTGGCCAACGTCATTGGTCAAACCATGCAGTATCACCCTCATGGTGATGCTTCCATAGGAGATGCCATTGTAAACATTGGTCAAAAAGACTTACTGATTGAAACTCAGGGTAACTGGGGGGATATACGAACTGGTGATAGAGCCGCTGCTGCTCGATATATTGAAGCCCGACTTTCAAGGTTTGCCTTGGATGTAGTATTCAATCCGCAGACTACAGAATGGCAATTGTCCTACGATGGGCGTAAGAAAGAACCTGTAACACTGCCTGTGAAATTTCCGCTTCTGCTTGCACAAGGGGTAGAAGGCATTGCTGTAGGACTTTCCACTAAGGTATTACCACACAATTTTATTGAGCTTATTCAAGCGTCTATTAAAGTACTTCAAGGGAAGAAGCCAAAAATCTATCCAGACTTTCCGACAGGGGGCATGGCTGACTTCTCGGAATATAATGAAGGAAAGCGTGGAGGAAAGGTAAAAGTTAGAGCCAAGATAGAGGAGGTCGATAAGAAGACCATTGCTATAAAAGACATTCCATTCGGTACCACGACAACAGGGTTAATCGACTCCATCATTAAGGCCAATGATAAGGGAAAAATTAAGATTAAAAAGGTTGTTGACAATACGGCCGAGGATGTTGAGATTCTGATTGAACTTGCGTCAGGCCAATCGCCTAATATTACCATCGATGCCCTGTATGCCTTTACAGATTGTGAATCGAGCATTTCTCCCAATGCATGTGTGATCATTAAGGACAAACCTCATTTTGTCACAGTCACTGACATGCTTCAAGTGTGTACTGAGCAAACCGTTGACTTGCTAAGGCAAGAACTAGAAATCCGAAAAGCTGAACTGCTAGAGAAGATCCTTTTCAGTTCTTTGGAAAAAATCTTTATTGAGAATAGGATCTATCGAGATATCGAGGAATGTGAAACATGGGAGTCAGTACTCGAGACAATAGATAGAGGGCTTGACCCTTTTAAGAAAGAGTTCTATCGAGACATTACTACCGAAGACATTGTTCGCCTTACCGAAATTAAGATCAAACGAATTTCGAGGTTTGATGCCTTTAAGGCAGATGAGCTGATGCGAAAACTCACGGAGGAGCTTGCCGAAGTAGAGCATAATCTTAAAAACCTTGTCGAATATGCAATTTCTTACTTTCAGAGATTGCTGGAGAAATATGGCAAAGGGCGTGAGCGTAAAACTGAAATCAAGTCTTTCGAGAACATTAAGGCTGCGGTTGTGGCGGCTAACAATGCTAAGCTTTATGTTAACCGCAAAGACGGTTTTGTCGGATATGGTCTTCGTAAAGATGAGTTTGTATGCGAATGCTCGGATATAGATGACATCATAGTTTTCAGGGCTGACGGAAAGTTTCAAGTCGTCCGAATTTCCGATAAGATCTTTGTAGGGAAAGACATTCTATGGGCTGGTGTGTTCAAGAAGAACGATGAACGCATGGTCTACAACATGATGTACCTCGATGGTAAGTCAGGTCGTTCCATGGTGAAACGCTTCCAAGTTTTGGGTGTCACTAGAGATAGAGAGTATGACTTGACCAAAGGAGAGCGCGGATCAAAGACACTCTACTTTACTGCAAACCCGAATGGAGAGGCAGAATTAGTCACAGTTTATTTGACTTCTGGTGCCAAGGCAAGGGTTAAAGTCTTTGATTTCAATTTTGCTGATATCGACATAAAAGGAAGAGGCTCCGGGGGTAATATCGTTACCAAGTATCCGGTCAGAAAGGTGCAGTTGAAGATGGAAGGTCGTTCGACCTTAGGTGGCCTCGATATCTGGTATGATGAATCAGTTGGTCGACTAAACCGAGATGAACGAGGTAGACATTTAGGTAACTTCCAAGCCGATGATAAGGTGTTGGTTATCTATAATAACGGTGAATATGAGCTGACCTCATTTGATTTGACGAACCGATACGATCCACCAAAGATTCACTACATCCACAAGTTTGATCCGGAAGGTGTTATCTCAGCAATTCACTACGATGCAGCGACAGGCACTCACTTTGTGAAGCGCTTCCAAGTGGAGACTTCAACCAAGGATAAGAAATTCATGTTCATCAGTGAAGAAAAGGGGTCCAAGTTGCTTTTGGCCACCACATTGAAGGATGCTCAAATAGAAGTTCACTATACTGTAAAGGGCTCGAGAGAACGAAAGACTACGGTCTTTGATATGGATATGCTTATTGATGTAAAAGGATGGAGAGCGACTGGCAATAAACTGTCTCCACATAATGTCAAGAAGGTAGTTCTTTTAGGGGGAAGCAGTGATTCTACTGCTGAGACCGAAGATTCAATTCCTGAGCAAGTAGAAGAGCTTACCTCTGAAAAGGAGAAGGAAGTGAAGGACGCAAATGAGAGCAAGGCTAAAACCGAGGAAGTAAAAGCTGTTGAAGCACCTATTGAGATTAAAGAAGAAAAGAAATCAGAACCAGCTAAAGAGGTTGAAAAACCAAAGCCTGCAAAACCTGAGACTTCTCCAAAGAAGGATGACAAGAAAGAGGGTGGTGCAGGCAACTATAATGTCGGGGACACGATAGAATTGTTTTAAGATTTAGCATTCGGTAAGGGTGTCAACAATATGGGTTGTTTTTATTCCAGACGATCCTGAACAATCGTCTTAAGGTTGTTAAAATATTGTTTGTTCATCTTCCGAAGCTGTTGGCCATTTTGTCAACGGCTTTCTTTTTTTAACGACCTATACATTGAGAAAACAACTCATACATATGTTGGAGGAGTTCGTAACTCCGAATAAAGTAACTACCATAGAAGAGGTCCTTTCTGAGAGAACACGCCATTTGACAGTCGTTTTAGAAGACATCTATCATGCACAGAATGCTAGTGCAGTTATGCGTACCTGCGATTGCTTCGGAATCCAAGATCTATATATAACGCAACGTTTGCATGACTATGAAGTGAATCCCAATGTTGTGCGTGGTGCCTCAAAATGGGTCAGCCAGCATAAGTATGAAAGAGAGGAAGAGAGTACCGCTAAGTGCTTTCAGGATCTAAAAAAGAAAAATTATCGAATAGTCGGGACAACCCCATCCAAGGAAGTCGCATCTATACATGAACTGGATATAAGTCAGAAAACTGCGGTTGTTTTTGGTACGGAATTGGAGGGGCTTACGGAGTACGCAAAAGACCAAGTAGACGAATTGGTACATATACCGATGTATGGGTTTACCGAGTCTTTTAATATTTCTGTTAGCGCAGCTTTGCTATTGCAAGAGTTGGTGTCAAGAATGAAAAACAGTGATATCGTCTGGCAATTGACAGAAAAAGAGAAAGAAGAATTGAAACTTGAATGGTATTCTAGAATAGTGAAACGATCAGATATTCATATAAATAATTTTATGAGGGAACATTCTCAGAATTCTGAGAGTTAACAACAGAATTAATTATCCATCGCCTGACTTTTTATCTCTTTATTGCGTTAAAGAAGAGTTGTAATTTAAAACACGCCACTTTGAAACTGAGAATACTTTTATCTCTTACCATTTTTTTCTCCTTAATCTCTTCTCTCAAAGCACAGACCGTGATTGTTGGAAAAGTAACTGATGCCGAAAGCGGAGATCCCATTCCTTTCGCCAGCGTTGTTATTAAGGGTACATCTGTAGGTTCTCCAACTGATTTTGATGGCTTTTATCGCATTGAAGGAGATGCTGAGTCTGATACTGTTCTCGTGTCATTCATTGGCTACGAGACCAAATACAAGATTTATCAAAAAGGAATTACTCAAACCATCAATTTCCAACTCACACCCGAGGCTAAAAGCTTAGATGATTTTGTTGTTTTTGCCAGAAAGCAGGAAAACCCCGCTTTTGCCATCATGCGTTCTGTGATTGATAACAAGAGCAAGAATGATAAACGAACGCTAGACGCTTATGAATATGAGAGTTATAACAAGATTCAGATAGATGTAGATAATATCTCCCAGCAGCTTCGCGAGAAGAAATACATGCAGAAAATCACTGCGGTGCTAGACTCTATTGAAGTGATTGCAGGAGAGGATGGTAAACCTATTTTACCTCTTTTTATATCAGAGTCGCTTTCAAAGTTTTACTATCGAGATGATCCTAGACTTCAGAAAGAGGAAATCCAAAAGACTCGAATCAAAGGTGTGGCCATAGAAGATGGTTCTTTGATTTCTCAAATTATCGGTTCGTCCTTTCAGGAGTATAATTTCTATCAAAATAGAATGAACATTGTAGAAAAGGAGTTTGCTTCACCCATAGGTGATGCATGGCGAATTATCTACGATTATGAACTTCAGGATAGCCTTTACCTAGGGGATGAGTTTGTTTATCTGTTAGAGTTCAAACCAAAAAATGATCAGGAACTTGCCTTCTTTGGAAAGCTATGGATCAGTAAGGCTGACTATGCTATCAAACAGATTGATGCCACAATGCAGCCTACAGCAAACTTGAACTTTATCGATCGGATCAAGATTCAGCAAGAGCTAGAGAGAACAGAGACGGGGGCATGGCTGCCGATTAAATCGAGAGTTTTGATCGATGCATCTGAAATCACAAAGAAATCCGCTGGCTTTCTTGCGAAGTTCTATACCTCTAATAAGAATATTAGAGTCACAGAGCCAAAGCCCACTCGATTTTTCGAAAGGACAGTAGAGCTTGCCGAAGACGCACGACTTACGGATGAAGCTTTTTGGGCTGAGAGCCGTCATGATAAACTGAGTGACACGGAGGTCAATGTAATGGCAATGATCGATTCATTGAACAATATTCGCTTTGTGAAAACCTGGACAAATATTCTAAAAACTGTAGCTAGAGGGTATTTTGAAGTTGGTAAATTAGACCTTGGCCCATGGCCATTCTTGTTCGGAGTGAATGACGTTGAGGGTGTGAGACTAAGACTCGGAGGTAGGACCAATGAGAACTTTAGTACTAAGTGGCAGTTCAATGGATACGGTGCTTATGGATTCGATGATGAAAGATTCAAATATGGGTTCGGTGCCAATGTAATTCTTGACAGGGAGAAATGGACAACCATAACGGCCAGCTATAGAAATGACTTAGATCAGTTCGGTATACAACCGGATGCCGTAACCTCTCTATCTGACGGTAGTGCATTTTTAGCGCTAACCCAGCTGGGTAATTTAGTGAGGCCATTTCGTTACGAGAGATACCAAATTGAAGGCTTTAGACAGTTTTCCAGATCCTTCTCAGCTGCTTTACAATTGAAAAAGCAGAACTTCAATCCAGAGTTTGACTTTAGGTATAGTACAGATTTTAGCAGAGTGGATGCTCCTTTGGCTTCTGACTTCGAGACTACTGAGGCTACGATAAGGCTTAAGTTCGCTAGGGATGAAACGTTTTTAATCAATGATAATAATCGCTTCAGTCTTGGTACTTTGAGGTGGCCAATTTTCCTATTCTCCTATACGCGTGGTTTCAAGACACTCGGAGGTGACTTTGACTATAACAAAATTAACTTCGGTGTTTCTCAACGAATTAAGTTGGGCTTTTGGGGAGTTTCTAGATATCAGGTCAATGCAGGCCATATTTTCGATGATGTACCGTATCCACTGTTGACATCTCATATTGGAAATGAACAGTTCGTATATACTGACATTGCCTTCAATACCATGAACTTCTATGAGTTCGTGAGTCAGTCCTTTGCTTCATTGAGGTACCAGCACAATTTTGAAGGGTTCGTTTTTAATAGAATTCCATTGCTTAGAAAATTGAAATGGAGACTTGTAGGAACAGGTAATGTCTTGTTCGGAGGTGTTAGCCAAAGTACATTAGATGCTCAAATCAGAACGGATGAGGGAGGTAATGATTTGCCTTTTTTCAACGTACTTGAAAATGGGAGGCCATTTGCCGAGGTTGGTTTAGGAGTCGAAAACATCTTCAAGGTCTTTAGAGTAGACTTTATCAGACGTTTGACCTATTTGGAGAACCCAGGAGTAGATAGAACAAGCATCAAATTCAGTTTCAATTTATCGCTCTAAAACAATCAATAAAGAGCCTTTTCAGTAATTATTATTGCATATTTGCAATCGCAAAATTTGATTTTAATAAATCCTGTTGGTTTGTAGCAGCAGGTACCCATTAAAATGAGCCAAGAGCAAATAAAAATCACCTTACCTGACGGCAGTATCAGAGAATATGCCAAGGGAGTTTCAGCGATGGATATCGCTTTGAGTATCAGTGAAGGACTCGCTAGAAATGTACTAGCGGCCGAAGTAGAAGGAGAGGTCTGGGATGCCAACCGTGCTATTACCCAAGATTCAGCAGTAAAATTATTGACCTGGAATGACGAGGGTGGAAAATCTACCTTTTGGCATTCATCAGCGCACTTAATGGCTGAGGCATTAGAAGCACTATACCCAGGAGTTAAGCTTGGAATTGGTCCGTCTATCGAACATGGTTATTACTATGACGTGGATTTTGGCGACCAGGAATTTGATGCAGCACATCTTGATGTCATCGAAAAGAAGATGCTGGAATTGGCTCGAGAGAAGAACGTTTACGTCCGAAAAGATATCTCTAAGGACGAAGCGGTAAGCTATTTTGAAGAGAAAGGTGATGAGTATAAACTAGAACTTCTTGAAGGGCTGGATGATGGTACTATTACCTTCTATCAGCAAGGGAACTTCACGGATTTATGCCGTGGCCCACATATTCCTCATACTGGTTTCATTAAGGCGATTAAGCTATTGAGTGTAGCAGGTGCTTATTGGAGAGGTGATGAGACTAGAAAACAACTTACTCGTATTTATGGTATCACTTTCCCTAAGCAGAAAGAACTCACTGAGTACTTGCACATGCTTGAGGAAGCAAAGAAGCGAGACCACAGAAAATTAGGTAAAGAATTAGAGCTGTTCACTTTCTCAGAAAAAGTGGGCATGGGGCTTCCATTGTGGTTACCAAAAGGAGCTAAGCTTAGAGAGCGACTTGAGACTTTTATGCGAAAGGCGCAGGTGCGTTCCGGGTACGACCCTGTTGTGACTCCACACATTGGGCATAAGAATTTATATGTGACCTCTGGTCATTACGAAAAATATGGCGCTGACTCTTTTCAGCCCATCACTACACCGCATGAAGGAGAGGAGTTCTTATTAAAACCAATGAACTGCCCTCATCACTGTGAGATTTACAAGTCGCAACCCAGATCATACAAAGACCTTCCGATTCGCTATGCCGAATTCGGGACTGTTTATCGTTATGAGCAAAGTGGAGAGCTTCATGGCCTGACACGTGTAAGAGGGTTTACCCAAGATGATGCTCACATATTCTGTATGCAAGAGCAGGTAAAAGGGGAGTTTATCAAAGTAATTGACCTGGTGCTTTATGTTTTTGAATCGCTAGGTTTCGAAGACTTCACCGCTCAGATTTCACTAAGAGATCCTGAGAATAAGGAAAAGTATATTGGTTCTGATGAAAACTGGGAGTTAGCAGAAAGAGCAATCATTGAAGCTTCAGAAGAGAAGGGTTTAAATACAGTCACTGAGTTGGGAGAAGCTGCTTTCTATGGGCCTAAACTAGACTTTATGGTCAAGGATGCTCTAGGAAGAAAGTGGCAGCTAGGCACCATCCAGGTGGATTATACACTACCAGAAAGATTTGAGCTTGAATATACTGGGTCTGATAATCAAAAACATAGACCCGTGATGATCCATAGAGCACCATTTGGATCAATGGAGAGGTTTGTGGCAGTGCTTATTGAGCATTGCGCAGCTGAGTTCCCACTTTGGTTAACGCCAGACCAGGTAGCCATTCTTCCGATCTCTGAAAAGTACGCTGATTATGCGCAGGAGATATACAAATTATTAGAGTCAGAAGACATCACCGGATTTGTGGATCATCGCGATGAAAAAATTGGTCGAAAGATTAGAGATGCAGAGGTAAAGAAGATTCCAATTATGCTTATTGTTGGTGAAAAAGAAGCAGAGGAAAGGACCGTATCAGTAAGGCGTCACGGACATGGTGATGTTGGAAGTTTTAAGGTTGATGATTTTATCGGGTATTTCAACAAAGAAAAGGCGGCCTCAATGGGGCAGCAATAATAATTTAATAAAAAACGTGAGTGTTGGTTATTAGAAAATATTGCCGATATTTGCAGTCATTTTGATAAAACAAGGAGGTAAAAATCGCTAAAATGAGAAGGCGCTATCCCCCAAGAGGACGGGTAGAAGAGCCATATAAAGTAAACGGTAAGATAACTGCGCGCGAAGTTCGTGTTGTAGGAGAAAATGTAGAACAAGGTGTTTTTCCGCTCAGTAAGGCCTTAGAAATGGCAAGAGAGCAGAGTTTAGATCTTGTTGAAATCTCACCGAAAGCGGTACCACCGGTTTGTAAAGTAATTGATTACTCAAAGTTTAAATACGAACAGAAGAAGAAGCAAAAGGAAATTAAAGCCAAAGCTGCTAAAACTGTTCTAAAAGAAATCAGGTTCGGACCTAATACGGATGATCATGATTTCGATTTTAAACTGAAGCATGCAATTAACTTCTTGAAAGAAGGAGCAAAGGTTAAGGCTTATGTTCATTTTAAAGGGAGAACCATTGTATATAAAGAGAGGGGAGAGATTCTTCTCTTGAAATTTGCGCAAGCTTTAGAAGAGTATGCTAAAGTAGAGCAGTTACCAAAACTTGAGGGTAAGAGGATGTTTCTCTTTTTAGCCCCCAAGGCAACGAAGAAATAATTAACAAATAATTATATAATGCCTAAAGTAAAAACTAAATCAGGAGCGAAGAAACGTTTCAAATTGACAGGTACTGGCAAGATTAAAAGAAAGCACGCTTTCAAAAGCCACATCCTAACAAAAAAAGAGACGAAGCAAAAGCGTAATCTTACTGGTACAGGTTTGGTAGACAAATCTGACGAGAAGAACGTTAAGCACATGCTCAACATTTAAAAAAACCATTTAAGGTTTCATTTTTAACCGGAGTTTTGGCCTTAAGAATCTACGAAAGTGGGACGCCAAAAATCAAAAAAATTAAAAAATGCCAAGATCAGTTAACACAGTAGCTTCAAGAGCTAAAAGAAAAAGAATCCTCAAGCAGGCCAAAGGCTATTGGGGAAGAAGAAAGAATGTTTGGACGGTAGCAAAAAATGCCGTTGAAAAAGGTCTCGTATACTCTTACAGAGACAGAAAAGCTAAGAAAAGAGAGTTTAGAAAGCTTTGGATTCAAAGAATCAATGCTGGAGCAAGACTTCATGGGATGTCATACTCTCAGTTTATGGGTAAAATCGGCCAATCTGGAATCGAATTGAACAGAAAGGTACTTGCAGATTTAGCAATGAACCACCCAGAAGCTTTTGAAGCTGTAGTAAAGAAAGTGAGCAAGTAAGATAACTTACTGTTTATAAGGACCCCGGCTTGAGAAAGTCGGGGTTTTTTATTTCAAATACAATTTGGTAGAGTGCATAAACTTAATTTTGGGACCTGTCTCAGTACTTTCCAATAGCATACTTTCATACCAGGATCTATCACTTGGGTTAATTCCTTGATTGAAGTAATAGATATGTGCTATACCAGCTTCAGTTTGAATCACAGGATCTACAATAGACCACTTTCGGCCTAGGGTATTAGGCATAAGCGATAGGAGGCTATCAACATTCCAAACCACATCATGCTCGAACATTTCGAAATCCTCAGTCAGTAGGCTTTTCATTAATGTTGTATCCCCCGTTTCCAGTGCTACAAAGAAGTCTGAAGCAATAGTCGTTACCATTTCATCCGAGATCTTTTTTTCTACTGGAGCTGTACAAGCAGGTAACATGAAGAGCGCTGTAGAAAGTAATAAGAAGTGCTTTTTCATCACTGTATTTTTTGTCTTTACAAGTATCGTCATAATGGGATAGAATTTTTGAAAAAAGGTGTTGATATATGTTGTGTTTTCAATCGATGAATATATATCTTTGCACCTCCAAAAATGGCGAGGTAGCTCAGTTGGTTAGAGCGCAGGATTCATAACCCTGAGGTCACGGGTTCAACTCCCGTCTTCGCTACTAAAGCCCAGTTCTATTAGAATTGGGCTTTTTTTTCGATCAATCAAATGAATGCAAGTGCATTAAATGAATTATCAATACGATGATTCATGACAAAAGACTGCTCATTAAGTATGAGGTTTGTTATGTAACAAATAAGTCATATATTATTTCATCAAGTGATTTTTTAACCTATGGGAAAGAACAAGTTTATTACCGAATTCGAGATTAATGCATCTCAGAAAATGCTTTTTCCATACTTGAGTACAGCAAGTGGTTTGGCTCAATGGTTTGCTGATGACGTTAATATTAATGAGGACAAGGTTTATAACTTCCTTTGGGACGGAGAAGATCACAAGGCAATAAAGGCTGCCCAACGTGCTAATGTCAGTGTGAAATTTGAGTTCTTACCTGAGACAGATGAGGACAAAGATGATCCAAATTACATTGAGCTGAAGTTGAATGTAAATGAACTTACACAGTCAGTTTTCATTCAGATTACAGATTATTCAGACTTAGACGATCCTGAGGAGCAGGAGGACCTATGGGAAAATATAGTCTACTCTCTCAAACAAATTATTGGCGGTTAGTCTTTAATTCTTCATTTCTTTTGATAAAACAGCGTAAAGGCATGATCTTTGAGTGGTCATTGTGCGTATTGAAGTTCGAATGAAGAAGATTGACAGGCTAGTTTTTGGATCGTTTATAGGTCCGTTCCTATTGACACTAGTTGTAGTAGATTTCATATTGCTCCTAGTAACACTGTTGAAATACTTTGACCAGATTATGGGCAAAGGATTAAGTGTTGCCACTTTTGGCGAGCTGATTACCTACTTTTCTATTTCCAGTTCTCCGGACGCATTCCCCTTAGCTATTCTTCTTAGCTCCATCATGACCTTTGGAAACCTCGGGGAGCATTCAGAATTAACAGCTGTTAAGAGTTCTGGCATTTCACTGGTTCGTGCCTTATTGCCAATTTTCTTTTTTGTCGTTTTACTGACGGGATTCACCTATTACTCAAACACGCAGCTGGTGCCTAAGACCAACCTCAAGACCTACAGTTTGCTGTGGGATATGAGGACTAAAAAACCGGCATTAGATATAAAAGAAGGTGTGTTTTATACCGGTATACCCGGCTATAGTATTAAGGTCAATGAGAAGATCGGGGACGAGCAACTCAAAGACATTATTATCTATGATCATACCAATGCGAATGCCCAAGGAAATACTAAAGTGATTTTGGCCGACTCAGGCCGCATGTATTCATTTATGAATCAACGATATCTTGCTTTGGAACTTTATCGTGGTGTCAGGTATGAGGAAGGAGTGAGCGAAAAGTATGAAGAGAAAGTGGCAGGGGGGCAATTCGTGAGAGATAAGTTTACCAGTAGCCGAATGTTTTTTGACCTTTCCTCTTTTGATATGGGCGATACGGATGAAAGTCTTTTTAGAAGGAGTCGATTAGTGCAGACGCGTGCTCAGTTGATCACAGGAATTGATTCAATGCAGCGAGATATTCACCAGAAAGAAGAACAAATGTTCAGTTTTGTGGCCAATACTTTTACCTATCACTATGTAAAGGACGCTCCAATACCAGATCAAATAGCTGTTCCGAAGGCTTATTATGACTCACTAAGAAATGCAGAGAGAGAATTAAAAGAGAGCACTAGGGACTCTATTGATGTAGTGCCAAAGCCAGAAGATAAGAAGTTAGCAGTAGTTCAGAATAAACAAACGCTAAGCAGTCAAGGAGAGGTTGAGCGACCAGATAACCTGAGGGTGGCGGCAAATGGGTTGGTGACTAAAACAGTTCCTCAGCAATTTTCGGTAGTCAGTAAGGGTACTTTTGAGCAGCATATGAGACGCTTCGAGGATTACTATAAGGGTGACGGGACCCGATTGAGCAATGCGATGAGTTATGGCATTAACAAGTCAAGATCCGCCAGAAATGTATTGAACTCCAGAGTAATAGCATTGGAATCTGTTAAGAGAGATCAGAGAAAGTTTGTAGTGACAAAGAACCAACAGATTGCTAGATCGTTTGCCTGCCTCATTATGTTTCTAATTGGTGCTCCAATTGGTGCCATCATAAAGAAAGGTGGGCTTGGGCTGCCAGTGATCATTTCAGTTGTTTTCTTCCTAATCTATTATGTATTGAATACAACAGGTGATAAGTGGGGGAAAGAGGGGGTGATGGATCCGGCTTTGGCAGTTTGGATTTCGAACGTAGCACTCTTGCCATTTGGTCTTTTCTTTCTGAGACAAGCACGGAATGATGCACAGCTTTTTGAGCCAGATTTCTATCTCAATATGATGGGGAAAATCAAAAAACTCTTCAAAAAGCGTAAAGAATTAAAAACAGCCTAGTTTGCTAGTTTTCAGTAATATCCATACCTTTGCGGCTGTTTAATTATTAATCAAATTTTATTTTAGCTAAGCATGTATTTATCAAGCGAAAAGAAACAAGAGCTGTTTGAGAATCATGGTCGGTCAAAAGCAAAAACAGATACGGGTTCTCCTGAGTCACAGATATCGCTTTTCACCTTCCGTATCAACTACCTTACAGAACATTTGAAACTGAATAAAAAAGATCACTCTACAAGATTAGGTCTTTTGAAATTGGTAGGTAAAAGGAGAAGATTGCTAGATTACCTTTATGCAAAGGATATCGAGAGATATAGAGCAATCATCGCAGAATTGAAATTGAGAAAATAATATATGAGGGAATTCGTGAGAGTTCCCTCTTTTTCCTTTCTAATTAAACGCAGGTTGTAACGACACCCTGCTTTCTTATTTTATAAAACATATATGACAAAAGTTATCACTAAGTCCATCAAAATGCCCGATGGCGCTGAAATTACAATTGAAACGGGTAAACTGGCAAAACAAGCAGATGGCTCAGTTGTGGTAAGAATGGGTGACACAATGTTACTCGCCACAGTAGTATCATCTCAAGATGCCAAAGAAGACGTAGACTTTCTTCCACTATCAGTAGACTACCAAGAAAAGTTTGCTGGAGCAGGTAAAATACCTGGAGGATTCCTTAAGAGAGAAGGTAGACTATCAGATCACGAAGTATTAATCTGTCGATTAGTTGACAGAGCCCTAAGACCTCTTTTTCCTGGTGATTACCATGCTGACACTCAAGTGATGATCTCAATGATCTCTCACGATGAAAATGTAATGCCTGATTCACTAGCTGCACTAGCTGCATCCTCAGCATTGGCAGTATCGGATATTCCTTTCAATGGACCGATTTCTGAAGTTCGTGTTGTAAGACACGAAGGGACTTTTAAGGTAAACCCTAGTAAAGCCATCACTGAAGAGTCAGATCTTGAAATCATTGTTGCTGCCGACAAGGACAACATTATGATGGTCGAAGGCGAAATGAGTGAAGTATCTGAAGCAGATATGCTAGAGGCAATGAAAATCGCTCATGACGCGATTAAGATTCAGTGTCTGGCACAAATTGAACTAGCTGAAGAGGCTGGAACAACTGAGAAAAGAACTTATGAGCATGAGAAGAAGGATGATGCACTTTATGAAAAGATGCACGCTGAACTTTATGACAAGCTTTACGCATCTGTATCTCAGGCAATTGCTGACAAATACGTAAGGAGCTCACAAATAAGAGCTATCAAAGATGAGTGGATGGAAGCGCTTCCTGAAGATCATGAGTATGATGGTTTCTTAATGAGACAGTTCTTCAAAAAGATTCACAAGAAAGCCGCTAGAGATTTCGTTCTTAACGACTCTAAAAGGCTTGATGGTAGAGAATTCAACGAGATCAGACCGATTTCGTGTGAAGTAGACTACCTTCCATCAGCACACGGTTCAGCTCTGTTTACTAGAGGTGAAACACAATCTTTGACATCTTGTACTTTGGGTACTAAGCTTGATGAGCAGATGATTGATGGTGCTACAATGAATGGTTATAACAAGTTTATTCTTCACTACAACTTCCCTGGTTTCTCAACTGGCGAAGTAAGACCTAACAGAGGTCCTGGTAGAAGAGAGGTTGGACACGGTAACCTGGCCATGAGAGCAATCAAGAAGGTTCTTCCACCGGAAGATTCTAATCCATACACAATGAGAATCGTTTCTGACATTCTCGAGTCGAATGGTTCTTCTTCAATGGCAACAGTTTGTGCTGGGTCACTAGCATTGATGGATACAGGTATTAAGATTAAAGCACCTGTTTCTGGTATCGCAATGGGAATGATTTCTGATGCTGAAACTGGTAAATATGCTGTGTTGTCAGATATTCTTGGAGACGAAGATCACTTAGGTGATATGGATTTCAAGGTAACTGGTACAGCAAAAGGTATCACTGCTTGTCAGATGGATATCAAAGTTGATGGATTGTCATACGAGGTGCTAGAGCAAGCATTGAATCAAGCAAAAGAAGGTAGACTTCATATCCTTGGTAAAATGACAGAAGCTCTTGCTGAGCCAAGAGAAGATTACAAACCTCACGTTCCAAGAACAGAGCGTTTCAAAATCGACAAAGATCAAATTGGTGCGGTTATTGGACCTGGTGGAAAAGTAATTCAGGAAATCCAGAAAGAAACTGGTGCTACTATCAATATTGAAGAAGTGGACGACAAAGGCGTTGTTACTGTATTTGCAGTAAATAAAGATGCTATGTTAGCTGCGGTTGGTCGTATTAAGACTATTGTGGCTGTTCCTGACGTTGGAGAAGTATATGAAGGTAAAGTAAAGTCAATCATGCCTTTCGGAGCATTTATTGAGTTTATGCCTGGTAAAGATGGGTTACTTCATATTTCAGAGATCAAGTGGGAGCGTCTAGAAAAGATGGACGGAGTATTGGAAGTAGGTGAAGAAATCAGCGTAAAACTTATTGGAGTAGATAAGAAAACTGGGAAGTTTAGACTTTCTAGAAAGGTTCTTTTACCAAAACCTGAAAGTAAAACTGAACAGAAATAGAATACTGAGCGTTTGATTAAGTAGGAACTTTTCCTACTTTTCAAATTGTTCGAAGAGTTCTAAACACAAGGATAAACCCAAAGTTTGAATGAGACAGCTTAAGATTAGTAAGCAGATTACCAACAGAGAGTCGCAGTCTCTTGATAAATATCTTCAGGAAATAGGCAAGGTGGATCTTTTGACCCCTGACGAAGAAGTAGATTTAGCGAAGAGAATCAGAGAAGGCGATCAACTTGCGTTGGAAAAATTAACTAAAGCTAACCTTCGTTTCGTTGTTTCTGTTGCCAAGCAATATCAAAACCAAGGACTTTCATTAGGCGATTTGATTAATGAAGGAAACCTTGGACTGATAAAAGCAGCGCAGAGATTTGATGAAACGCGTGGTTTCAAATTTATTTCTTACGCGGTTTGGTGGATTAGACAGTCAATTCTACAAGCATTGGCTGAGCAATCACGTATTGTTCGTCTACCATTGAACAGAGTAGGGTCTTTAAATAAAATCTCAAAAACGTTTTCTGAGTTAGAGCAAAGATTTGAGCGTGAACCATCTCCGGATGAATTAGCAGAAGTACTAGAGGTGACTACCAAAGAAGTGGTAGATACCATGAAGATTTCTGGTAGACACGTGTCAATGGATGCTCCGTTTGTGCAAGGTGAAGAAAATAGCTTGCTAGATGTTTTGGAAAATGACGGTGAAGATAAGCCAGACACTGAATTGATGAATGACTCTTTAAGAAGAGAGGTTCAGAGAGCACTGTCAACTTTGACTCAACGTGAAGCAGATGTCATTACACTTTATTTTGGTCTTAATGGAGAGCACTCCATGACACTCGAGGAAATAGGTGAGAAATTCAACCTTACGAGAGAGAGAGTAAGACAAATTAAGGAAAAGGCAATCAGGAGGTTAAGACACACTTCTAGAAGTAAAGCTTTGAAGCCTTATTTAGGTTAAGTAATAATATAATTGGCAAAGAAAGGCCTTCGAAAGAGGGCCTTTTTTGTTTTTAGCCTTTAGAGGGAACAATCCTTTGATTAAAAGTTGTTAATCGATTAGTTTTGAAGAATTAGGAATTTTTGAGATGACTACAGAAAACGTAAAAGTATTAATTATAGGTTCAGGCCCAGCAGGGTACACTGCAGCCATTTATGCATCAAGAGCAGGTTTAAGCCCTGTATTATATACAGGAGGCCAGCCAGGTGGTCAGTTGACAACCACTAATGATGTAGAGAACTACCCAGGATACCCTGATGGCATCAACGGTCCTCAAATGATGGTTGACTTTCAGAAGCAAGCTGAGCGCTTTGGTACAGATTTAAGATTTGGCTTGGCTACAAAGGTAGATTTCTCGAGCTATCCTCATAAAGTATGGATTGATGATAAGCATGAAATTACTGCTGAGTCAGTTATTATTTCTACTGGGGCCAGTGCTAAATACCTAGGCCTTCCTTCAGAACAAACATTCGCAAATAAAGGCGTTTCAGCTTGTGCAGTGTGCGATGGATTCTTTTACAAAGGAAAATCAGTAGCAGTTGTCGGTGCTGGAGACACTGCGGCAGAGGAAGCTACCTATTTGGCCAATCTCTGCCCGAAAGTCTACATGATCGTAAGACGTGATGAAATGCGTGCTTCGAAAATCATGCAGGAGCGTGTTAAATCAACACCAAACATTGAAATCATTTGGGATACCGAAACTGAAGAGATACTTGGTAATGACGAAGTAGGAGTTACGGGAGCGAGACTTGTAAACAGAAAGTCTGGTGAGAAGAGAGAGATTGAAGTGAGTGGCTTCTTTGTGGCTATCGGTCACAAACCAAATACAGATATCTTCAATGGCTGGTTAGACATGGATGATACTGGTTATCTGATCGTGAAGCCAGGTACTTCTCATACCAATGTCGAAGGTGTTTTTGCAACTGGTGATGCGGCAGATAGAGTCTACAGACAAGCAGTAACAGCAGCCGGAACGGGTTGTATGGGTGCATTGGATGCTGAAAGATTCCTCGCTGAAAAAGAATTTGAAATGTCTGCTGCAGAAGTAGCAGAATAGATAATTAATCTAAAAGCCACCCCGATATATCGGGGTGGCTTTTTTATACCAATACTATGGTGAAACTAGATATTCTTGCCTTAGCAGCACATCCTGATGATGTTGAACTAGCATGTGCAGGAACCCTGATTAAGGCCATCCAGCAAGGTAAGAAAGCTGGTATTGTCGATTTTACTAAAGGTGAACTCGGTACGAGAGGCACACCAGAGATTAGAATGCAAGAAGCCAATGCTGCTGCAGAAATTATGGGGCTTTCTGCACGTGAAAACCTTGGTTTCAGGGATGGGTTTTTTAAGAATGATGAGGCCCACCAATTAGAAGTGGTCAAAGCCATTAGAAAATATCAACCAGAGATTGTCTTAGCCAATGCCGTTGACGATCGTCATCCTGACCATGGCAGAGCTTCCTTCTTATCTAAAGAAGCCTGTTTTTTAGCTGGATTAGCTATGATAAAAACCGAGATCGATGGAGTTGAACAGTCACCATGGAGGCCAAAAGCAGTCTATCACTATATTCAAAGCATACCGCAAACTCCTGATTTTATAGTTGATGTAAGCGCGGCTTGGGAAACCAAGATGAATGCCATTAGGGCTTTTAAGACACAGTTTCACGACCCTAACAGCGGTGAGCCTGAGACTTACATATCCTCACCAAGGTTTATGAAGATGATCGATGCCAGAGGAATAGATTATGGTCACGAAATTGGAGTGGAGTATGGAGAGGGTTTTACGGTAGAGAGAACTGTCGGAACCGGTTCCATTTTTAATCTAATTTAAGGAGCTAACCTAGCTACTTGCCAATTGTCACCATCCGCTTGGTATAGCAATCGGTCGTGCAATCGACTTTGTCTCCCTTGCCAAAATTCAAAAGACGTAGGTTTTATTTTGTAACCACCCCAAAAGTCAGGGAGTGGTACCTTGCCTTCCTTGAATTTCTGTTTCATTTCAGCCAGTTTAGTTTCAAGAATACTTCTTGAACTGATTACACTGCTCTGTTGAGACACCCAGGCGCCCAATTGACTGCCGTGAGGTCTACTGGTGAAGTATTTCAATGAAGTAGCCGCACTCACTTTCTCCGCTATTCCCTGAATACAAACTTGTCGCTCCATCGCATACCACGGAAATAGAACGGATACGCGACTGTTTTCTTCAATTTGCTGAGCCTTTCGGCTTTTGTAATTGGTATAGAACACTATGCCATCTGTGTCCATCGCTTTCATGAGTACAGTACGCTGAAAAGGCTGATTAGACTGATTTGTAGTACTTAGTACCATTGCGTTTGGCTCTAGAATCTCTGCTTTTTGTGCTTCTAGAAACCATTTCTCAAATTGTTTGAAAGGGTTTCTGTCTGCTGAATCAATATCCAGCGATTCTTTGGAGTATTCCTTTCTTAAATCGGCAATAGCGTCTGACATACTACATTTATTTCTGTGCAAATATAACAACACCTTTAGACGAAAGTTTTACTAATTCGTTAGGCAAAGTAAAAATGCATTTATAATTTTCTTTGAAGCGAACATATGTTTCAATACGATACTAATATTCCAGACCCAAAACCAGGAGATTTTCTCCTGTCAGAACCTTTTTTGAATGATCCAAACTTCGAAAGAACGGTCATACTTGTTTGTGAGAACAATGATGAAGGGACATTTGGTCTGGTTTTGAACAAGCTTTCAGATCTAAAACTAGATGACGTCTTAGAAGAGAAGATTACTTTTCCGACCTATCTGAATATCGGAGGACCCGTGGAGCAGAACACACTTCATTTCATTCATCGACTTGATGATAAAATTGAAGGTTCCATAAAATTGAATGATGGACTCTTTTGGAGTGGAGACTTTGAGCAGATCAAATTCTTGCTAAACTCGAACCTTATTAAAGAAGAAGATATCCAATTCTATCTCGGTTACTCAGGCTGGGGTGTTGGTCAATTGAGAGCAGAGTTGGATAAACAATCTTGGTTTGTGCGCAGGAAAGCAACTGCCAATGAGATATTTGATATGGAATCAGACATTCTCTGGAAGTCTATTTTGAAACAAATGGGAGGTAAGTACAAGGTGTTTTCAAATTACCCTGTCGATCCTCGATTGAATTGATAGTTTTACTAAATTTGATATTGTAACGGTGCGGCAATAAAAGCCGATAGCATTTAGAGATATGAGTGAAGACAAGAATAAGAAGGTGGAGGATCAGGAGCAGCCAAACCCTCAGGCTGAAGAACAAAAAGAAGTAACCCCACAAGAAGGAACGGACGCGAGCGAAGAGCCACAAGTCACAACTGAACCAATTTCTGAGGAACCAAATCATTCTGACGACAGTCCCGCTGTCGAAACGAAAAAAGCTTCGGCAGAAGTGCCTACTCCTGTGGTTGAAAGTAAAGATACCCCCGCTAAGGTCGAAGAAGTAGCGAGTACAGAGGCCGATGTCGAGACTCAAATCGAGGAAGCCTCTGATGTGGTGACCGAAGAAAATAAAGCTGAAAGCGAAGAGGCAGCAGAACCCGAGGTAGCTGCATCTTCAGAAACTTCAGAAGAGAAGTCTGAAGATGAAGCTGTTGAAGCCGAGACTACTGAAAATGCCGAGACTGTTGAAGAAGTAGAATCAGAAACTGAGGAAGAGGAAGAAGAACTTCCAGACTATACGACTTTTACACGTGAGCAATTAGTTGAATCGATTGAAGAGCTTACTCAACAAGAAAGCTTTAAGCGTGCCGATCGTGTCCTAAAAGAAATTGAACCACTATTTGCTGAATTTGAATCAAATCTCCGGAAAGAGGCCGAAGAAAAGTTTAATGCGGAAGTCGGTGAAGAAGAAGAAGGCTTTGAGTTCAGACATGATGAGCTTTTCAATCGTTTCGATGCTTCCCTTCGACTCTTAAGAGATCGCAAAGCATCTTACTACAAAGAAAGAGAAGCGAACAAGACAAGGAACCTAGAGAAGAAGCAAGAGTTGCTTGAGCGATTGAGATCTCTAGTGGATGGAGAAGAGGCTACTACAAGCCTCAAACCAATCAAAGAAGTACAAGAGGTCTGGAAGGCTATTGGACCTGTGCCAAACCAGTACAACAAGACTTTGTGGGCTAACTACAATGCCCTGTTAGATCGTTTCTATCATAATAGACATATTCTTTTTGAGCTTAAAGACCTTGATAGAAAGAAGAATCAGGTTGCCAAAACTGAGCTCTGTGAAAAAGCTGAGGCACTTGGTAAGCTAGAAAATGTCAAGGACGCAGTAATTCAATTAAATGAATTGCATGAAGAGTATAAGCGCATTGGTGCTGTACCCAGAGAAGTTCAAGAAGAGCTTTGGAAAAGGTTTAAAGCCGCTTCGGATGTTATCTATCAAAAACGCAAGGGCTTCTTGGAGCATCTGAAAGGTGACCTCAAAGAAAACTTAGGCAAAAAGAAAGAGCTTATAGAAGAATTGGGTACGTTTTCTTCATTCAATTCTGATCGAATTAATGATTGGAACGCAAAGACCAAAGAGATTCTCGATTTACAGAAACGTTGGGAAGCCATTGGTGGGGTTCCTCGTGAAAATGCTAAAGAGATTAACCGTTCTTTCTGGTCTACATTTAAAGGTTTCTTTGCTAATAAAAATGAGTTCTTTAAGAAACTAGAGTCTTTGAGAAAGGAAAACCTAGCAAAGAAAGAAGCTCTAGTAGAAGAAGCTGTGGCATTGCAAGAGAGTGAGGATTGGGATAAGACGGCTGAACAACTTAAGCAACTACAGCGAAGGTGGAAGGAAGTTGGCCCTGTACCAGAAAAGCAACGCAACGCAGTTTATGCAAAGTTCAAAGAAGCTTGTGATGTTTTCTTTAATAACAAGAGGCAACAACTTAATCAAACTGAGTCTGCCTACGTTGAGAACCAAGAGAAGAAGGAAGCAGTTCTAGCAGAAATAGCTGAGAAGGCAAAAGGGGGAACGGGTTCTCAAGAAGAACTGATGCAAATGATAGCTGCTTATAATGAGATTGGCTTTGTACCACGTGGAGCGATTAAATCTATTGAGGCTAAACTTCAAGAGGTTGTTAAAGCTTATATTGACGGGTTGGGACTTGAGGCTTCAGAAGCAGAGTCGTTGACTTTAAGAGCGGAGCTTTCAGGTGGTAACAAAGGCGGTGGGGCTGACAGGAAGTTCCAGAAGAAGGAGTCTGCCCTTAGGAGAAAAATCTCCGAGCTTGAGGACAATATTTCCCTCTGGAATAATAACCTAGCATTCTTTGCTAACTCAAAGACTGCTGATAAGCTAAAGGCAGAGTTTGACGAAAAGATTTCAAAGGCTGAAGAAGAAGTTCAAAGTCTTAAAAAGCAGTTACGAATATTAAGAAGTATTTGATAACCAAGGCGTTAAAAAATCTTTTAAAAATTGACATTAGCAGCTTTGCAATTTTAGAAGACACTTCTATCTTTGCACTCGCTTTGAACGAAAAGCAATTAAGAAGCCTCCTTAGCTCAGCTGGTAGAGCAACTGACTTGTAATCAGTAGGTCGTAGGTTCGATCCCTATAGGAGGCTCAAAAGGCAATCAGAAATGGTTGCCTTTTTTTATGCCCATTTCACTGACATAAATCATTATCGGCCCTAACCAAACTCATTAGATTTAAATTTTGGTGTAGATAGCTTTATTGAAAACATAAACCTATGAATATCAAGATAGCGGATTTGATGGTTCGAAATGTTGTGACAACAGAGCCTCATAAGTCAATTGGTCATATAAAGGAAATCATGACCAAAAATCACATCAGTTGTGTTCCAGTTGTTAATTCTGACAATGAACCTGTGGGCGTTGTTACAACTAATGATTTCAAGATGAATCCCGGTGACAGTTCTCCTGTTAGCCAACTTTTATCGGGTCATGTATATACTGTGCCTGCTTATAATGATGTATCTGTTGCCGCAAAAGTAATGCGCAAGCATCATTTTCATCATTTGATCGTGACCCACGAAAAGGAGATAGTGGGTATTGTCAGTTCTTTTGATCTACTTTCTCTATTGGATGAGCACAAATTCACCATGAAGAATCCTCCAACACCAAAAAAGAAGAGGAACCACAGAGATTAGAGCTACTGGAGTATTCTAAATAACTATATGTAAGCTTGACCAATTTTGGACTTGAATCTTCGGTGAATTATTTATCTTAAGGGGATGATTGACCCTGGCCGAAGAGAATTTTTGACTAAAGCTTCCGTACTTTCTCTATCTGCAATTTTACCTACACCTTTTTGGTCGACTGATCAAAGGATCAAGCGTCAATTTAAAACGTGCCTAAACCCAGGTAGTATAGGCGTTCAGCTTTCTCAACAGGCTTTATTAGACAGTGCAATCACCTATGGTTTTGAGGCTATAGTACCCTTGACGGATCAACTCGCAACCATGCGAGACCAAGGGCTTGATACTTTCGTTGCAAAAATGAAAGAGAATCAGATCACTTGGGGCACAGCCAACCTTCCAGTCCAATTCAGAGAATCAGCACCGGATTTTCGTTCGGATTTTTCTCGACTCAATGAGACTGCCTATGCATTAGAACTTTCTGGCGCAAAGCGAATGTCAACCTGGATTATGCCTACGCATGATAAATTGACTTATCGTCAGAATTTCGATCGTCATACACGAAGACTTAAAGAAGTAGCCCTTTTACTTGCTGACCATGATATAATGCTCGGACTTGAGTATGTAGGACCAAAGACCTTAATGTCGAGGGACAAGTATTCATTTATTAGAACCATGACAGAGGTGCAAGAATTGATCACCGCTATTAATGAACCCAATGTTGGAATCCAGTTGGATACTTTCCATTGGTATTGTGCAGGTGAATCTGATCAGGATATTCTGAATCTAGACCCTAAGACTATTGTGACAGTAGATCTGAATGATGCAAAGGTAGGAAGGACGCCTGACGAGCAACTAGACTGGGAAAGAGAATTACCTGCGGCTACCGGAGTTATAGATATTGAGAAGTTTCTGATCGCCTTACTGCAGGTTGGCTATGACGGGCCTGTTAGGGCAGAACCTTTTAACGAAGAACTGAATAAATTGGATAATGAAGCTGCATTGCAAAAGACTATGGAGGCGATGCGCAAAACCATATCCATCATTGAATAACAAATCAACCTATGCAAATAATTGAATCAGCCAAAACGTATGATGTAGCCATAGTAGGCTCCGGTGCAGGTGGCGGAATGGCAACCAAGATACTTTCTGAAGCAGGCTTCGATGTAGCTGTTTTAGAGGCAGGCCCATTCTTTGACCCAGCACAAGATCAATATAGAAACCAACTCCGTTGGCCTTGGGAGTCTCCCAGACGAGGTGCCAGCTCAGATAGAAGGTCTTTTGGCGATTTTGATGCAGCCTATGGTGGGTGGAATTTGGAAGGTGAACCATTCACCAATGAAAAAGGCACAGACTTTCGCTGGTTCCGATCAAGAATGCTTGGGGGTAGGACAAATCACTGGGGAAGAATATCTCTGAGGTTTGGCCCTTTAGACTTCAAAAGAAAAAGTATTGATGGTTTGGGAGATAACTGGCCCATTGGCTATGATGATGTTAAGCCTTATTATGATAAGGTTGATAAGCTGATTGGTGTTTTTGGCAGTAAAGAAAATTTCAAGAACGAACCTGATGGCTTCTTCTTACCACCGCCCAAGCCAAGGCTCCACGAGCTGCACTATATCAATGCAGCTAGAAAAACGGGGATTCCTGTAATTCCTTCTAGGCTCTCCATTCTTACGAAAAGAATTAATAATCAGAGAGGCAGCTGTTTCTATTGTGGACAATGTAATCGTGCATGTTCTGCCTATGCTGACTTTTCTTCGGGTACCTGTTTGATCTTCCCGGCCCAGAAAAATGGAGGGAAAGTAGAACTCTTCAACGAGGCAATGGTGAGCGAAGTGACTACGGACAAAGAAGGAAAGGCCACAGGTGTTACCTATGTCAACAAACTGGACAGAAAGACCTATCATTTAAAAGCAAAAGTGGTGATAATGGCCGCTTCAGCTTGTTCTTCGGCAAGGATACTTCTGAATTCAAAGAGTTCGGTACACCAGGATGGACTAGGTAATAGCAGTGGCGTTGTTGGAAAATATCTACACGATTCTACTGGTGCCAGCAGAGCAGTGTTCATTCCTAAACTTATGGATCGTAAGATCTATAACGAAGATGGTGTAGGAGGTATGCATGTATACACCCCTTGGTGGCTCAATGATGCCAAGCTGGACTTCCCTAGAGGATATCATATCGAAGTTTGGGGAGGAATGGGCATGCCAAGTTATGGTTTTGGTTTCAATCCGAATGATTTGAATAAAGTGACGGGAATGGGCGATGTCGGTGGTTATGGTGATTCACTACGCGAAGACATTAAGCGCTATTATGGAGCCGTTGTTGGTATTTCTGGTAGGGGCGAAAGCGTTCCCCAAAAGGATAACTATTGTGAAATTGATAATGAAGTGGTCGATGAATGGGGAATCCCAGTCTTGAAGTTCAACTATCAGTGGACAAATAACGAGGTTAAGCAGGCTAAGCACATGCAGGACACCTTCGAAGAGGTATTAAGTGCTACAGGCGGAATTCTCCTAGGGGATAAACCGGGTGCCGATCGTGAGTATGGCCTGACAAAACCCGGTGAAATCATTCATGAGGTGGGCACGACCAGAATGGGCAACGATCCAAGAACTTCTGTGACCAACAAGTACAATCAATTGCATGATTGTGAAAACGTATTTGTAATGGATGCTGGACCATTTGTATCCCAAGCAGATAAAAACCCTACATGGACAATCTTGGCACTTGCCTGGAGAGCATCGGACTATTTAGTAGACCAAGTCAAAAAACGTAATATCTAAGAGTTATGGATAGAAGAGATTCATTAAAAGGTTTGTTAGTAGGTTCAGTCGCAGGCGGACTACTTGTTACTGGATGTGCGCCTGACGTTGCAGAAGAAACTACCGAAGAGGTAAGTTTACCCGGTTATGGCCGTACTGTGCCTGAGCAAGAGCACGACAATGAAGTACTTGCAGAGATATTTTTGAACGAGCATGAGTTAGAAACAATAGCCGTTCTGTGCGATATAATTCTACCTGCTAAAGCTGAAATTGGAGGTGCGATAGATGCTGAGGTTCCTGCCTTTATTGAGTTTATCGTAAAGGATATGCCTCGTCAGCAACTACCTATGCGAGGTGGACTGGCTTGGTTGGATAATCATTCCAATAAACTTCATAACCTGGAGTTCAAGAAACTCACCAAAGAACAGCAATTGGCGATTTGCGATACAATAGCATACCCAGGAAAAACAGCCCCTGAATTACTAGCGGGAGAGAAGTTCTTTACCAGAATAAGGAATTTGACGCTTACTGGTTATTACACTTCTGAATTGGGTATCAAAGATTTAGGATATCAGGGTAATAGACCGGGTGTTTGGGATGGCGTTCCTCAAGACGTTTTAGACGAGCAAGGTTTATCTTACGATGAAGAATGGTTAGCTAAGTGTGTTGACCAAAGCAAGCGTATGGATATTGCTCAATGGGATGATGACGGCAATTTGCTGACATGATTAAGCTGCTGACGCTGTCGGTTTTATTTCTCTTTTCTTGTTCTACATCTTCTGAACAGGAGAAATTGATATCTAAGGTAATTTCGGTAGACGAATTACAAGGGTTGATTAAGGAGAAGTCAGAGTTACAATTGGTAGATGTCAGAACAATTGGAGAGTACCAAAGAGGCCATTTATCCAAATCTGTGCTGATCGATTATTATAAACCTGACTTCAAAGCTCAGCTTCAAAAACTAGATAAGGATAAACCGATAGCTGTCTATTGCGCCATTGGAGGAAGGAGTAATAGCACTTTAAAAATCCTTAAGAGACTCGGCTTTAAAGAGGCTTATGACCTAGCCGGAGGAATAGAGGCCTGGCGAGAGAAGAAGCTTCCAATTGAAAACTAATTCAATTCAATATGTTGCTGATTGTCAGAGGAATAACTAGGTGTTAAAATCAGCCGGTCAAAGTTGGTACTTAGATTAAATTAAATTTTGTTTGATTTTAAATTTTACAATACTCACCTTGGTGTCAGATATGAGAAGTAATCCAATTGTCATTACCCAAATTATTAGCGTTGTGTTAGATCACAAAGCCGGGTAGGATATAGTCTCAATACTAAAGAAACTCAAGCCTTCCCGCACCGCGAGAAGGCTTTTTTATTTTAGGGCCGAAAAGGTCATTTTAAAGTTAGGAAACAACAGGAACATGAATAAGTGTACAGTCATTATTACAGTAGTCATTATTACCTGCCTCAGTGGGTGAGTAAGAAGCTATTGTTCAATGCAAAGGAGCCCTTCTCACCCAAACGAGAAAGGCTTTTTTTATGCTTCAAAGGTTAAGGCTACATGAGTAATAAGAAAAAATGAGCTGATGGAAAACGATTCCAGTTAGTTCTGAAAGTTGTAAATGAAGGAAGTGTAAAATGTTGATTAACAAATAGATATGGAGTGTGCTTGGTGATTTTAGAACTGTAGAGTGCAGAGAAATTGATTCAATTAAAGTTGAGAATGAAAATAAGTTTAAACAAGAAATAATGTATTACAACGATAACACAATAGTTTTTTTAGATGGGCAATGGCTCAAGGCCAACGATGCCAAAGGCAGTTTGTTTAGCCAAACACTCCATTATGGTTCAGGAGTTTTTGAAGGTATCAGGTCATATGACGCCAATGGAGAAGCAATGATATTCAAGGCAGAAGAACACTATGAAAGACTTCTTTATTCGGCCCGAAAAATGCACATCAAATGTGATTATTCAGTAGAGGAGTTGACGAACCATAGTTATGAATTGCTGAGAAAAAATGACTTGAAGAATGCCTACATCAGGCCACTACTTTATTTGGGTGAAAATATGACCCTCCATACTGTAGATAAGGTTCATTTGATGCTATGTGGCTGGGAGTGGGGTAAGTACTTGGGTGATTCCTTGTTAAATGTTATGGTTTCATCTTATGAGCGACCAAACCCTAAGGCAGTACCCGTAGAAGCAAAAGTAACCGGGCATTATACCAACTCCATTCTGGCGACCACAGAAGCTAAGGCAAAGGGTTTTGATGAAGCATTATTGCTTGATAGAAACGGAAGTGTGGCAGAAGGTAGTGGTGCCAACTTCTTTTTTGAAAAAGAAGGTGTTTTGTACACTCCGCCATTGGGAAATATACTGCCAGGTATTACCCGTCTTACGGCTATGGATATTGCTGGAGAAATGGGTATTGAAGTGAGAGAAGAATACTTTCCTCCTGAAGTGGTAAAGGGCGCTGATGGAGCTTTCTTCACAGGAACAGCAGCAGAAATTGCAGGAATTGGATACTTAGATGGTAGCCCATTTAAACTCGATTGGAAGGATACAATAGGATATAAAATATCAGAGAGGTACAAGGAATTGGTAAGAAAACCCTCAAACAAAAGACAGCTAACGGAATTAAAATGGAATTGAATAAGTATAGCAAAAGACTTACGCAAGATCCTACGCAGCCTGCCTCTCAGGCCATGCTTTATGGTATTGGTTTGACGGAAGAAGACATGAGCAAAGCGCAGGTAGGAATAGTCAGTACTGGCTATGAAGGCAATACATGCAACATGCACTTGAATGATTTGGCGGTTCAGGTAAAAGCTGGTGTCTTGGGTGCAGACCTGGTTGGTTTGATTTACCACACCATTGGAGTTAGTGATGGCATTTCCAATGGAACAGAAGGAATGAGATATTCTCTTGTTTCCAGAGAGATCATAGCTGACTCAATAGAGGCTGTTGCCGGAGCTCATTACTACGATGGCTTGATTACAGTAGTTGGTTGTGATAAGAATATGCCCGGAGCCCTAATGGCGATGGGACGTCTCAACCGTCCATCTTTAATGGTTTATGGTGGTACTATTGCTTCTGGTTGCTACAAAGGGAAAAAGCTCAATATAGTTTCATCCTTTGAAGCATTGGGAGAGAAGTTCGCTGGGAATATCTCCGATGAAGATTATAAGGGAATTATTAAGAACTCATGCCCAGGTGCTGGTGCTTGCGGTGGTATGTATACTGCCAATACGATGTCATCAGCCATTGAAGCTTTGGGAATGTCTCTCCCTTACAGCTCATCTAACCCTGCGATTAGTTTAGATAAAACGGAAGAGTGTGCAAGAGTTGGTAGGGCCGTGCGTAGGCTTCTGGAACTAGACCTTAAACCAAGAGATATACTTTCTAAAAAATCGTTCGAAAACGCCATTCGCCTAATTACTGTCCTAGGAGGTTCCACGAATGCGGTAATGCATTTGATTGCGATAGCCAAAAGCGTTGATATCGACCTGGCACTAAAAGACTTTCAGAGACTTTCTGACCAAACCCCATTTCTCGCTGACCTGAAACCAAGCGGTCAGTATCTAATGGAAGACTTGCACGAAGCAGGTGGAGTTCCGGCTGTTATGCGGTTTATGCTTGATAACGACATGCTTCATGGAGATTGCATGACGGTTACCGGCCATACAATTGCCGAAAATCTATTGGAAGTAGAGGCTATCAAACCTGAGACGAAGCTTTTGAAACCATTGAGCAACCCCATCAAGGAAACGGGGCACTTGCAGATGCTCTTTGGTAATCTAGCTGAAGAAGGCTCAGTAGCCAAGATTACAGGAAAAGAAGGAGAGCGCTTTCAGGGCAATGCGATTGTCTTTAATGATGAATTTTCTGCAATTGACGGTATACGAAATGGGTCGGTGAAGCCCGGCCATGTCATAGTGATTAGATATGAAGGCCCCAAGGGTGCACCGGGTATGCCTGAAATGTTAAAGCCTACATCCGCTATTATGGGTGCTGGTTTGGGTAAATCCGTAGCATTAATTACTGATGGAAGGTTCTCCGGGGGAAGTCATGGTTTCGTGGTTGGACATGTAACACCAGAAGCTCAGGTAGGAGGTACCATAGCCTTAGTGGAAGATGGAGATGAGATTATCATTGACGCACAGAAAAACTCCATTACACTCAATATCTCAGATGAAGAAATAGAGAAACGGAGAGCCAATTGGAAGTCTCCGTCTCTGAAAGTAAGCGCTGGAGTGCTTAAAAAATATGCTAAAACAGTCGCATCAGCCTCGGAAGGCTGTGTCACCGATAATTAATTTAGTATGGAAGCAATTTTGAAACCAACGACTGATACGAAACTTCATATATCCGGTGCACAAGCGCTGATAAGGTCACTATTGGCTGAAGATATAAAAATGATTTTCGGCTACCCTGGTGGAGCCATTATGCCTGTTTATGATGCTCTCTATGATTTTCAAGAGGAACTTGAGCATGTACTGACAAGGCATGAGCAAGGTGCGATTCATGCAGCACAAGGTTATGCAAGAGCAACGGGTGAGGTAGGTGTAGTATTGGCTACCTCAGGTCCTGGTGCTACGAATTTGATTACGGGAATTGCCGATGCCATGATTGACTCGACACCTTTGGTATGTATCACAGGGCAAGTAGGCTCGAGTTTGTTGGGCTCTGATGCTTTCCAAGAAACAGATATTGTAAGTATTTCAATGCCCGTGACCAAGTGGAACTGTCAAGTGACTAAGGCCGAGGATATTCCAACAGCACTGGCAAGGGCATTCTATATTGCCAAATCCGGCCGTCCAGGTCCTGTATTGGTGGATATTACAAAAGATGCACAGTTTCAACCTTTCGATTTTGAGTATAGAAAGTGCCTTGAAATTAGAAGTTATAAACCGGCTCCCGCATTGGATCCTGTCCAAGTCAAGAAAGCTGCTGAATTTATCAATGAGGCTCAAAAGCCAATGATCCTATTCGGTCAGGGCGTGATTCTCGGAAAGGCTGAAGAGGAGTTTAAACTGTTTGTTGAGAAGACGGGAATACCTTCTGCCTGGACACTTTTAGGACTTTCAGCATTGCCCACCGATCATCCATTAAATGTAGGTATGTTGGGAATGCATGGTAATTATGGCCCGAATAAGCTGACGAATGAATGCGATGTACTTATTGCTATTGGTATGCGCTTTGACGATCGCGTGACGGGTAATCTAGAACATTATGCGAAGCAAGCCAAAGTCATTCACTTGGATATCGACCCTGCAGAGGTCAACAAGAATGTCAAAGTTGATATTCCTGTTTTGGGCAACTGTAAGGAGACATTAAGCGAATTGCTAAGACAGGTGAGGCTCAATAGTCATCGGGCTTGGTTGGAGGAGTTTAGAGCCTATGATAAAATAGAATATGATAAAGTCATTGCCAACGAGCTCAAGCCAGAGAATGGTGCCCTGAAAATGGGAGAGGTGGTCAGCAAGATCAATGGACTCACAAAAGGCGAAGCTATTCTCGTAACGGATGTAGGGCAACACCAGATGATGGCCTGTCGATATACCAAATTCAATCAGAGCAGGAGCAATATTACATCAGGTGGCCTTGGTACTATGGGTTTTTGCTTACCAGCGGCATTGGGAGCTAAACTAGGAGCGCCAGACCGTGAAGTTATTGCAGTTGTTGGCGATGGTGGCTTCCAAATGACCATTCAAGAGTTGGGCACGATCTTCCAGACTGAAGCAGCAGTAAAAATCGTGATCCTCAATAATAACTTTTTGGGAATGGTTCGCCAGTGGCAACAACTCTTCTTCGATAAGAGGTATTCAAGCACAGAGCTGGTCAATCCGGATTTTATCAAAATCGCGGAAGGATATGGCATTAAAGGAAAGTCTGTAAGCGATCGTGATGATCTAAGCAAGTCAATCGAAGAGATGATCGCATATGATGGAAGCTTCCTACTTGAAGTAAAAGTCGGTAGAGAAGATAATGTATTTCCAATGGTGCCATCTGGTGCTTCAGTTTCTGATATAAGGTTGTCATAAGATGGTCAAGTCATTTACCATATCGATTTTCACCGAGAACAGTATTGGTTTACTGCATAGAATCACTTCGATTTTCACGAAGAGGCATTTGAGTATTCAAAGCTTAAATACCTCAGAATCAGAGACAGAAAATGTCTTTCGTTTCACAATCGTGGTCAATGCAGAGGAAGAGCTAGTCCAGAAGATTGTCAAGCAGATAGAGAAGCAAATTGAGGTTTTGCAAGCGGTTTATCATCTGGATGGCGAGACTGTTTTTCAAGAGATTGCTTTGTATAAAGTGTCGACAGAAAAGGCTTCCGAAAACAACTTGGTGGAGCGGCTTATACGCGATAACCATGCAAGGATATTATCAATGGAACAGGAATTTATGATCATTGAAAAGACTGGTCATAAAGAAGAAACACAAGAATTACTCGAGTTTTTAAAGCCTTATGGCCTTATCGAGTTTGTCAGGTCAGGCAGGGTGTCTGTCATTCGGCCTAAAAATGAATTACAAAAAGAACTATAAACTTTAATCTGAATAAAATGGCTTTAATCAATTTTGGTGGAGTAGAAGAAAATGTTATCACAAGAGATGAGTTTCCACTTTCAAGAGCACAAGACGTATTGGCAAATGAAACAGTTGCCATCATTGGCTATGGGGTACAAGGTCCTGGTCAGTCACTTAACCTTCAAGACAATGGTATTAAGGTCCTGGTCGGTCAACGACAAGAATCAAAAACATGGGACAAGGCGATTGCTGATGGCTGGGAGCCTGGAGTGACATTGTTTCCAATTGAAGAGGCTTTAGAGCGCGCTTCAATCATTTGCTACCTTTTATCCGATGCTGCACAAATTCAGCTCTGGCCGACAGTAAAGAAACACCTGACTGCAGGTAAAATGCTTTACTTCTCTCATGGCTTCGGTGTCGCCTATTCAGAAAAGACAGGGATTGTGCCTCCAGCGGATGTAGATGTTGCTTTAGTAGCTCCAAAGGGCTCTGGAACTAGCTTGAGACGCCTTTTCCTTGAAGGCAAAGGGCTTAATTCCTCTTTTGCTATCCATCAAGATGCTACTGGAAAGGCGAAGGATAGAATTGTTGCCTTAGGCATAGGAGTTGGTTCGGGATATCTATTCGAAACTACATTTATTAAAGAGGTGACTTCCGACCTTACAGGAGAAAGAGGAACCTTGATGGGAGCTATTCAAGGCCTCTTTATGGCACAATATGAGGTATTAAGAGCGAATGGCCACTCACCATCAGAGGCATTTAATGAAACGGTAGAAGAAGCTACTCAGTCACTGTACCCATTAGTTGCAGAAAATGGAATGGATTGGATGTACGCTAATTGCTCTACAACTGCTCAAAGAGGTGCATTGGATTGGAAGGATAAGTTTCATGCTGCTACAAAACCCGTGTTTGAGGAATTGTATGCTTCTGTTGTTGCAGGTACTGAAGCACAGCGATCGATTGATTCTAACTCTCAAGCTGATTACAGAGAGAAATTGCAAGAAGAACTTGATGAGCTTCATAATTCTGAAATGTGGAGAGCAGGAAAGGCCGTAAGGGCTTTAAGGCCAGAAAACGCCCCTGCAGTTCAGCAAGAAGAACTCGTTTAAAAAAAATCATTCTACCTCCGTCTATTCTTGATGGAGGTAGAGTGTGCTCTTTCAAATGCAGGCAACTACTTATATACCTTCTTTAGTCGATGTAGAAGAAGCATCAAACAGAATAAAGCACGTTGCTGTTCACACTCCACTGCTAGACAATCTTACTTTCTCTGAAAAGTATGGGGCAAACATCCTTTTCAAAAGAGAAGACCTGCAAGTCGTTAGGTCTTATAAAATAAGAGGAGCACATAATAAGATTAGTCAGCTTAGCGAAGCACAAAAGGCAAGGGGTGTGATTTGCGCAAGTGCTGGGAATCATGCCCAAGGTGTTGCTTATTCCTGCAACAAGCTGAAGATTCAAGCGACTATTTTTATGCCAGCTCCAACGCCCAAGCAAAAGGTAGAACAGGTGAGGCTTTTTGGTAAGGGATATGTGAAAGTAGTACTGAGTGGTGACACTTTTGACGATGCCTATCATCAAGCAATAGAATATTCGAGTAATCATCAAAGTAATTTTATCCATCCATTTGACAGTAAGGAAGTTATTGAAGGGCAAGGAACGGTGGGGTTGGAGATTCTAAAGGACACGAAGCGACCGATTCATTATCTCTTTTTACCCATTGGAGGAGGTGGGCTATCGGCTGGTGTCTCGGCCGTCTTTAGACAACTAAGTCCACTGACAAAGATCATTGGAGTGGAGCCCGAAGGAGCTCCTGCGATGAAGCAATCCATTGCTGCAGGTAAGAACCTGACGCTGAATAAAATCGATAAGTTCGTTGATGGCGCGGCAGTTCACCGAGTAGGAGAAAAGACATTTGAAATATGCCGACAGTTGCTGGATGAAGTTGTCACAGTTCCTGAAGGTTTAATTTGCTCAACTATGCTCGATCTCTATAACAGAGATGCCATTGTAGTCGAACCGGCAGGTGCCTTAAGCTTGGCCGCCTTGGAGCAGTTTAGAGAGCAGATTGTTGGTAAAAATGTTGTTTGCGTTCTATCAGGAAGCAATAACGATATTTCCAGGACAGAGGAAATTCGAGAAAGAGCATTGCTCTATAACGGGCTGAAGCACTTCTTTATCATACGTTTTCCTCAACGTGCAGGAGCACTAAAGGAATTTCTTACTGATGTATTGGGCCCTAATGACGATATCGTCCACTTCGAGTATACCAAAAAGACTTCTAGAGAAAAAGGTCCGGCATTGGTGGGTATAGAGCATCAATCCAAAGATGATTTTCAACCTTTGATGGATAGACTAAACGCAAAGAACTTTAGTGCTCAGTATCTCAATGAGCATTCAGACCTTTTTAGCTATATCATTTGACAGTTTTGTTTGAAGGTGACCACAGTTGATTTTAAGAGTATTAGTCTATCGAGAATAGTGTTTCTTTTTGTATTCGGCAAGTACTCTTTTTTCGTCAGCTCTGGTCAATCCAAAGTTTGGCCTTTCTCCAGCAAAAGGAGGGCTTCGATCATCGATTTGCAAAATAAATTCAACTAGATATCGTCCAATACTCATTGGAATTGCTTCGCAGCCGACTTGGAGGTAGACAGAATGGTCATTGTCGTTGATTGCTTTAATTAATAGGTCCGCTTTGGTTTCGAATCCCTTTCTTCTAATCAACCCCTCATATGCAATAGTCTTTACTGTCCCATTAGGATATTCGGTAAGTTTCAGAAGTTCCTTTTCACTAGCATTATTCATGATCCAGAATTGCTGATGAATTTGGACTGTTTTGGTCTCTTCAGATGAAAAAGCTCTTTCGGTAACCCAATTATACTCTACAGCTTTTATACTGTCTTTGATTTCCTTTCGAATACCGTCCCAGTTGTAAAACCAATTTTCATCATAGGCTGAAGAAAGGACAAGTGTGATACCTATTCCCACAACAGTTATTATCGGGAAAATGATTGAAAGGTGATTACGTTTTGCTATTCGGCTTTTTCGCTTCACATTTAACTAATAATATCTAATGGTGCTGTTTCACTCCAGCCACCTCGGGTAAAGTCAGGAAACTCCTGAGGCATTCCGTCTTGGGCTACAGAGGCTTCACTTAAAGGTGATACTGCACTCCAGAAGCATCCTTCATAAACGTTTTGGTCCATTGGCCAACCATTTCGAAGGCATTCTACAATACGATAGCGCATTATACCATCCATACCACCATGTCCACTACCTTTAGCAGACTCAGATAGTCTTTTGTACAATGGGTGGTCATATTTATCATATAACGCCTGTAAGTCTTTCCCCTGGGCCCATTGGTGATGACTGTCCGTGACTCCCTCAACACCGCCTTCTAAGGCTACACGGGTAGGGAAACCTGCTAATGTTCCTTTAGTGCCTTGTACGAGGTTTAATCTGGAATAAGGTCTTGGGCTGGTCTCGTCCCACTGTACCATGATGGTACGACCAAGGTTTGTTTTGATGATGGAAGTATTGAGATCCCCACCTTGATAGTCAAGCTGATTCCATTTATGATCAGCAGCGTAGTTCTTCTTTGCATAGTCTTGTCTGCCCAAGGCAGGTGTAGAGAAGGATACGAGCTTTTTGAAAGTATCGTCCGTTCGGGCAATGTTCATGTATTGGGCCACTGGACCTAGTCCATGTGTAGGATAGAGGTTTCCATTTCTTTTTGCATAGTGATGCGTTCTCCATGAGCCGGTGCCTCGTTCTTGCTCCTCCATTTGAAATCTAAGCTCGTGGATGTAGGATGCCTCTGCATGGAGCAGATCACCTACAAGCCCTTGACGACACATATTCAGATACATCAACTCATCTCTTCCGTAGTTGACGTTTTCCATCATCATACAATGCTTCTTTGTCGTTTCAGAAGTATCTACAATTGCCCACATTTCCTCAATCGTCAGTGCGATAGGAACCTCTACAAAGGCATGAGCTCCCTTTTTCATAGCTTCGATGGCCATTGGGGCATGATTACTCCAATTTGTACTGATAAATACAGCATCAGGTTTCACTTCATCGAGCATCACCTTCCAATGGTTTTCATCTTGGGTATAGAGTGCGATATTTTGATGTCTTTGGCCAGTGCCAATCTCTTCACAAGCAGTTTTTGATCGGTTTGCCCAGTCCTCATAGAGGTCACTGATGGCTACGATCTCCGTACCCTCAAGCATGGCCAGATTTCTAGCATGTCCGCTTCCTCGCGCTCCAACACCTATCAATGCTATTCGAACAGTTTCTAGTTTCGGAGCACCAAACCCACCCATATATTGGGCATTCGAGGCCCTTTCGGGTGCATCTTGAGCACAGCTGTCAAAGGCGGTAGCCGTAGCGATAGCTGCTGCGGTTAGTGATGTCTTCTTGAGGAATTTACGTCTGTCGAGATTTTTCATAGATCTATTGAGGAATTCTTAATGGCCCTAATTTGCAAAATAATCGGACAAAGTCAGAGGGCTATTTTCTTAACAATGAGAAAATAGGTATTTGAATGAAGACTTGAATTAGAACCAATGATTAGTTCAGTAAGTAATTAGTCATTGTCTAGGCTTTGCATTGAACCAGAACGAAAAAAGTGCGACTTTTATAAACGGTTGGCATCCAAATTTATTTGTACCAACAAAGCCAGAAGAATGAGCCTCGATTTACTTGAAGAATATCTGTTAATAGCCTTAGATGATAGTAAAGGTCAGTTTGTAATTGATTCTACTCATCTCCATTATGGATTTGCCGGTGCCATTTTGTTAGAGTTGGCACTTCGCGAGAAAGTGAGTATTTCTGGTGAGTATGTCAAAGTAAATGATAGCTCAGCCGTCACTGAAATTGCCTTGAATAAAGCGCTTGAATATATAGAGGAGAAGGCAAAGTCTAAAAAGGTCAAGGATGTTATCAATGGATTAGCAAAGCAGGCTAATGAGCTGAAGCAGGATGTTTTACAACGATTGATCAATAAGGGGATTCTTAAGAAAGAAGAGCATAAAATTCTTTGGATCATCCCGAACAACAAGTATCCGGCCAGTGACATGACTCCTGAAAACAAAGTGAGAGAGCGTATAAAGGCAGTAATGCTTTATGGTGCTAAGTCCGAACCTCGTGATATTATGTTGCTGAGTTTGATTGACGTGTCTGACCTTACAAGAGAGGCTTTCAGAGACAAGGAAGACTACAAGAAAGTCAAAAAGAAGATTAAAGAAGTGACGCAGGACGTAAAGATCAGCGGAGCTATTAATAAAAGTATTCGTGAAATACAGGCAGCCATTATGATCACCATCATGGCATCTGTGGTCGTAACTACTACGATTACATCAAACTAATTACTTATTTCAGGGTTTTGAATTTTTCTCTAACAACCTCTTTTACAGGCCTGTTTTCAATTCTGCTTTTGAGGTAGGAGAGTATATCAAGGTATAAGAAAGGTCTGCGCTCATATAGATTGTTATTGAGCAACTCCAGCCCGTCATAAAGCCTAATGAATTCTCCCTTCAGCTCATCTGGCCTAATCTTTCCCGTTTTTCTTAAGAATTGAATGATCTCTTTTTGCACTGCTTGCTGATCATTCATTTTTCCAATAAACTGAAAAGTGGACTTGATTTGATACTCCAACTGAAAGTCTTGACCATCTTCAAAATGTGCGATCAGGTTAAGAATTCTAGCGAAGCAATGAATGTCTTCTCTAAGCTTTACGTCCTTGAAATAGATGATTTGATTAAGGTAGAAAATGGCCTTGCGATAGTTGTCATTTCCAAAGTAAAGTGAGGCAAATTTATAGTAGAACATCAGCACTCTTTCGGGGTCAATTTTACCCTCGTAACGTTTCAGCTTATCAAGAATCTCAGGGATCAGTTCAATGCCTCTTTCGAACTGACCTTCCATGAAGTGTTTATTGATTTTTGAGATATATAAAAACTTGAATATCAGTATCTCAGAGTTCAAATCTTTAACTATCTGTTCATTTTGACTTAAGGCTTCAACCTCGTCTAGAACTTGGCAGAATTGAGAGTAATACTGTAATTGAAATAGAGCAGCTAATAGATTGCGATAACCCTTGATAAAAAGCACTGGCTGCTTCTGCGCCATAGCGCTATCTGCCTTGAATAATTCTACCCAGGCTTTGGCATGCTTGTAAGCATTAGGGAAGTTCTGTACAATCTTGTTAAACCAGACATGTGCTTGATGATAGTACAGCTTTTCATAGAAGCTTAGGGCTTCAAGATCGATCTTTGGAAGGCTATGCTCAAAATAGGACCGAACATGCTCAAATTCACTTTCAGTTCTCGCGTAGCCATTTTTTAGAAAGAGGCTATATAAATTAAGTGACAAGTTGGATAGGTCGTGAGCACTGGTAATCTTGTTTGTCGTTTCATTCACTTCCAATGTCAATTCTTCGGCCCGATTCTCAATACTTCGAGTGATATATTCCGATTCAATAAGCTTTTCGAACTCTAAAACCTCCAAGGCAATCGTAAAGTGCTTTGTTTCCTGGGCCAAAGTCTTTGTCTTGCCCAGCATTTTTAGGGCCTGTTTATAAAAGCCCTTGTTATAGAGCACCTTTGCGTGATCCATGTTTTCTCTGAGTTGAATATCTATGTTTTGGCCGATATGGTAATGGCGTAAACTGGCCAAAATCTGTTTGTAGAGATGTGCTTTTTGATTCGAAAACTGGGCCTTTTTTATACTTGGTACTTTGGCCAAAATCTTTTTGTCATCATAATTTTTACTCCCTTCCATAGCATCAAAGAGTTTGATAAACTTGACACCCTCCGTATTGCCACTTCGATTTACGAACAATCGAAAGTGTCTTTTCTCTGACTGATTGAGAGATTTTATAAGATCGAAAAGTGGATCGCTTTTATGACTTGCCATTGTAAATAGAAACTATTTAAGTGTCTGATTTTTAAATAATTACAATTTAAAACCTAGCATTTTGAAATAGTAGATAAATGGACTTCTACTATGGCATCGAAATGTCACGGGTTTAAATTCAATTATTCTGTAAAAAGCGATTATAGAAAGACTGAAGACTGATCAAATAAACGATGTCAAATCAAAAAATACAAATCTTCGACACCACTCTTCGAGATGGTGAACAAGTACCGGGTTGTAAATTGAATACGTCAGAGAAAGTGGAGGTGGCTAAGCGCCTCGAAGCTTTAGGTGTTGATGTAATTGAAGCTGGGTTCCCAATATCGAGTCCGGGTGATTTCGAATCTGTAGATGCCATTGCCAGAGTTGTTAAGAATGCAACTGTTTGCGGTCTGAGCCGAGCTGTGGAAAAAGATATTATCACGGCTGCCGAATCATTGAAAAATGCAGTTAGACCGAGAATCCATACAGGAATCGGTACTTCGGAATCTCATATAAAGTTCAAGCTCAATTCTACTCCAGAAAAAATTGTTGAAAGAGCCATTGCCGCTGTTTCGCTGGCGAAGAGCTATGTTGAGGATGTAGAATTCTATGCTGAAGATGCAGGAAGAACCGATAATGCGTTCTTAGCGCACATTTGTGAGCAGGCAATAAAAGCGGGAGCTACTGTACTGAATATTCCTGATACAACAGGGTACTGTTTACCCGATGAGTATGGAGCGAAGATTAGGTTCTTGAAAGAAAATGTAAAGGGAGTTCATAATGTGACACTTTCGACACATTGTCATAATGACTTGGGAATGGCTACCGCTAACTCAATTGCTGGTGTTATGAATGGCGCCACGCAAGTAGAGTGTACTATCAATGGAATAGGGGAAAGAGCTGGAAATACGGCTCTAGAAGAAGTGGTGATGGTTTTAAAGCAGCATCCTTACCTCAATATGACTACAGGAGTTGATACAAAACAACTCAATGAGCTTTCGAGATATGTATCGGACACCATGCGTGTACCAGTACAACCTAACAAAGCAATTGTTGGTGCAAATGCTTTCGCCCATTCCTCAGGAATTCATCAAGATGGGGTAATCAAGAAGAGAGAAACTTACGAGATTATAGATCCAAAAGAGGTAGGCGTAGATCATTCATCCATTGTTTTGACCGCTAGAAGCGGGAGAGCGGCTTTGGCCTATAGAATGAAGAATATCGGTTATGAGCTTACCCGTGACGAACTAGACATTGTCTATAAGAGCTTCTTGGAAGTAGCAGACGCAAAAAAGGAAGTTTCGGATGATGACCTGCATGAGATTGCTTCACTAAGACATAAAGTAGCAGTATAGCAATGGGAAAGACATTATTTGACAAGGTATGGGATGCCCATGTGGTCAAAAGCCTCGAAGGAGATATTGATGTACTATACATCGATCGGCACTTGATTCATGAGGTCACCAGCCCGCAAGCTTTTTCAGAATTAGAGAAAAGAGGTCTGTCACTTTTCAGAAAAGAGAAGATGGTGGCAACACCAGACCATAACATTCCTACAAAAGATCAGCATTTGCCCATTAAAGAGGCATTATCTAAGCACCAGGTAGACACTCTCTTGGCCAATTGTGCCAAGCATGATGTGGAATTATACGGGCTAGGTCATCCTTTTCAGGGGATTGTACATGTCATTGGACCTGAGTTAGGGATTACACTTCCAGGTCGAACCATGGTTTGTGGCGATAGCCATACGTCAACACATGGTGCATTTGGTGCAATAGCCTTTGGTATTGGCACCAGTCAAGTAGCACAGGTGATGGCGAGCCAATGCCTGCTGCAAAGCAGACCTAAGACAATGCGTATTACCGTGGATGGCGAATTGAAAAAAGGCGTTTTAGCAAAAGATATCATCCTTTATATCATTGCTCAGCTTACCGCAGCCGGAGGTACAGGATACTTTATCGAATATGCAGGTTCAACTATTCAATCGCTTTCAATGGAAGCGCGAATGACCATTTGCAATATGAGTATTGAAATGGGAGCCAGAGGAGGAATGATTGCTCCGGATGATACTACATTCAATTATATCAAAGGCCGTGAGTTTGCTCCTAAAGGAGAAGCTTTTGAAGAAGCCGTTTCCTACTGGAAAACTTTGCATAGTGATTCAGGTGCAAGTTTTGATAAAGAATACACATTCCATGCTAATGATATAGAGCCTATGATTACTTATGGCACCAATCCAGGTATGGGGATTAAGATAACCAAAGAGGTGCCATTGTCTATGGGTAATGGTAGTCAGGACAGTTTTAATAAATCGCTCGATTATATGGGCTTTAAGCCTGGAGAATCATTGCTCGGTAAACCGATCAATCATGTTTTCATTGGTAGTTGTACCAATTCAAGAATCGAGGATTTAAGAATTGTGGCTGATTATGTGAAGGGAAAGAAGAAGGCTGAAAATGTAACAGCCATGATCGTTCCTGGATCCAAGCAGGTCGAACAACAAGCCATTGCAGAAGGATTGCACGAGGTGCTGTCAGCAGCTGGTTTTGAATTACGAGAGCCTGGCTGCTCTGCTTGTCTGGGAATGAATGAGGACAAAGTACCTGCCGGTGAATATTGTGTTTCTACTTCAAACAGAAACTTCGAAGGTAGACAGGGCCCTGGAGCGAGAACGTTATTGGCGAGTCCATTGGTAGCTGCAGTGACAGCTATTGAGGGCAAAATTGTGGACATTACTAAACACCTGAACTAAGATGGAAAAGTTTGAAAAAGTGGTATCCAGAGCTGTTCCAATGCCTATAGAAGATATTGACACTGACCAGATTATACCAGCTCGTTTCCTGAAGGCAACTTCCAGAGATGGCTTTGGTGATAATCTATTTCGTGATTGGCGATACGAACAAAATGGAAATCCAAAGACTGACTTTGTTTTGAATGACAATACTTTCAGTGGTAGGATATTAGTTGCAGGGAGAAATTTTGGTTGTGGTTCTTCTAGAGAGCACGCGGCTTGGGCCTTGGCAGACTATGGTTTTAAAGTAGTTGTATCGAGTTTTTTCGCAGATATATTCAAAGGCAATGCGCTAAACAACGGTATTCTTCCTGTACAAGTCAGCGATGAATATTTGTTAGGGCTGCTGGATGCAATACAAGAAAACCCAGAAACGGAAATAACAATAGATCTGGTTAATCAGCAAATAAGCTATCAAGATCAGAAAGAGACCTTCAAGGTCAATGTATATAAGAAAGAATGCCTTATCAATGGGTATGATGACATAGATTACCTAATCAATATGAAATCAGAAATCGAGGCTTATGAAGCTTCTTCATTAGTGGTATAATGGGAGTTAGGAAAAAAATAGGAATGCTACCTGGGGACGGTATAGGTCCAGAAGTAGTAGCTGAGGCAAGAAAGGTCTTAGATGCTGTCGCTGAAAGATTCGGACACACCTTCGAGTATGAGTATGGTGATGTTGGTGCCGTAGCGATCGACAAAACTGGAGAACCATTGCCAGACGAGACATTAAGAATTTGTGAGCAGTCGGATGCTTTTCTTTTTGGAGCCATCGGTGACCCAAAATATGACAATGATCCTTCGGCCAAAGTGAGGCCTGAACAAGGTTTGCTTAAGCTTAGAAAGAGTCTTGGACTTTTTGCAAACATCAGACCTGTAACTGCTTATGATAGTCTAATACACATGTCACCACTAAAGACTGAAAAGATCCTTGGTGTGGATATGGTGGTGTATCGAGAGTTGACAGGAGGAATCTATTTTGGGGAGAAAGGGCGTACCAAAGATGGCGCTTATGACCATTGTACATACTCTAACTATGAGATAGATCGAATTGCCCATTTAGCCTTTCAGGCTGCAGAGCATCGTTCGAAGAAGGTTACCCTAGTGGATAAAGCCAATGTTCTAGAGACTTCTAGACTGTGGCGCGAAAGAGTAAATGAAATAGCAAAAGAGTATCCATCGATAACCCTAGACTGCATGTTTGTGGATAATGCTGCGATGCAGATGATCCAAAACCCAAAGCACTTTGATGTCATCCTAACCGAAAACATGTTTGGCGATATTATTTCTGATGAAGCCAGCGTAATAGGAGGGTCTTTAGGTTTGTTGCCTTCCGCTTCCGTAGGAGAAAAGACAGCTATGTTCGAACCAATTCATGGTTCATATCCTCAAGCTGCTGGTCAGAACATAGCGAACCCTTTGGCGACTATTTTATCTGCTGCAATGATGCTAGATCATTTAGGTTTAGTAGATGAAGCTATAGAGATTAGACAATCAGTGAATGCTTCCCTTAGAAACGGAATGGTTACTGAAGATTTGGCAAAGGAAGAAGGCTACGGTACTGACAGGGTTGGTGATTTTATAGCCAATTGTATTGCCGATGGCGAAGAATCTTGCGCACAGGCCAATATAAAATTAGGATTGAGTACTATTATCTAGTGCTTGAAATTCAGGTTTGTTGATTAAGAAGCCCCGACAAGTCGGGGCTTTCTTTTAACTTATCTATCAATCAACCGTTTGACCCTCTCTATGAAAAGGATATTAATCACGCTGCTGATGGTATTGAGCTATCAGGCATTTGCACAGTCAGAGGCATATACTCAGAGAAAGAAGGAAAAGCTAGCTGTTAAATCGCCATTCGAGAAGATCTGGGATGGTGAGCTTCCAGCAGAAGTAGTGTATAAGGATGATGAGATCATCGCGTTTGTGCCGTTGAGAAGACAGACCCCGGTTCATTATCTAATTGTACCGAAGAAGAGAATACCGACTATAACCGACCTCAAGGATGAAGATTTACACCTGATAGGAAAGATGTATAAAGTAGCGAGAGATTTGGCCAAGAAATATGGAATTGCAGAAACAGGCTATAGACTGGTCATTAATACCAATGAAGATTCTGGCCAATCTGTTTTTCACATCCACCTGCATCTTCTTGGCGGTATTAAAACTGGACCTATGGTAGATCAGACCTTTGTGGATCCCAGAACAAAAAAAGAAGACAAATAACCGCTCTGAATTTTCAGGACTTTTTAATTTTGATCATTCAATTAAGAATTAACGATTACTATGGGTAGAGCATTTGAATTTCGCAAGGGTAGAAAGATGAAACGTTGGGGTATGATGTCTCGCGTTTTCCCAAAACTTGGTAAGGCCATTACTATGGCGGCCAAAGAAGGTGGACCCGACCCGGATATGAATGCCGCTTTGCGTACTGCAATTCAAAATGCAAAAGCGCAAAACATGCCCAAAGACAACATCGATGGTGCCATTAAGCGCGCTACAAGCAAAGATGTCGAGGCTTTCGTAGAAATGAACTATGAGGGGAAAGGTCCTCATGGGGTGCTAGTTTTTGTGGAATGCGCTACAGATAACCAGAATAGAACGGTTGCCAATGTTCGTTCTTATTTCAATAAAGCCGAAGGAGCCTTGGTGCCTACTGGGTCTTTAGAGTTTATGTTCAACCGTAAGGCCGTTTTCGAATTTGAGAAAACCGAGAGCATGGATTTGGAAGAGCTAGAGTTTGAGTTGATCGATGCTGGTTTAGAAGAAATTGAAGAACACACCGAAGAAGATGAAAATGGAGAGGATGTCACTTCTATCTATGTGTATGGCGACTATACTAATTTTGGATCTCTTCAAGAGGCTCTTGAGGGGCTGTCTGTAGATGTAAAAAGCGCTAACCTGAAGCGATTCCCTACTACACCAACAGAGTTTTCAGATGAACAACTAGAAGAAATCGAGAAGATGCTCGACAAGTTAGAAGACGATGACGATGTTCAAGCTGTCTATACTAATATAGCTTAAATCCATTCTGTTTACCTTTTGAAGTATTTGTGTTGTGTGAGATTTTGATGGTAATTTAACCATCAAACAAAAACTCAACGCATATGCACCATTTTTTAAAGGTCACACAAAGTCTCAAATCTGTATTTACCACGCTATGTTGTTTACTGTTCACAGTGAACATCGCTTTGGCTCAGGGTAATGCCAAGAAAACCGTAGAAGTCAAAGACTATGCCCAGTGGGAAAACCTAGGTTTCCGAAGTACCTTCTCCAATGATGGTAATTGGTTCTTCTATGATATTAGAAGGAATAATAAGGAGAACGAAATCAGGCTTCACAATCTAAAGGATAATAGCGTGAAGGTATTGGCAGAAGGCAGTAGAGCACAGTTTACCGCTGATAGCAAATGGTTAGGTTACTTTATCAACCCTACGGCTAAAGCACGAGAGAAAAGTAAGAAACCACTAAGAAGTGATTTCAGACTAATGAGCCTCTTAAATGGTGATAGCCTCACGCTTAAAGATGTGAATTCATTTAGCTTTTCCGATAACAGCGATTATTTGGCAATGAAACGCTTTGCTACAAAAGGAAAGAAGAGCAAGGGGAGTGACTTGGTTATCCGAAACTTATCTAATGCAAAAGAATACAGTTTCGGAAATGTAGCGGAGTTCAGATGGAAAGACGATAGCAGTCTGATTGCTATGGTGATTGATGCAGACGGAAAAGCTGGAAATGGCATTCAATTATTCAATCCGGAAACGGGTGTTTTGAAGGTATTGGATAGTAAAGAGGCAGTTTACTCAGGAATTCGTTGGAGAGAAGATGCGGATGACCTAACTGTTTTCAGAAGTTTTGAAGACGAAGGATATGAAGGAGAAAGCCAACATGTGTTGGCTTGGAGAAATGTGTTTTCGAAAAAAGTGAGTTTTTCGGTGCTTGATCAAGCCAGCATTGAGGGCTTTCCAGAACATCATAAGATAATTACAAGTCGCTCTTTGGTTTGGTCTGACAATGGTAAACAGATATTTCTTGTACTGAAGCTCTGGGAGCAAAAGCCGAAGAAGGAAGAAAAGGATGGGGACAAAGACAAAGAGTCTTACCAAGACTTGACCGATGAAGCACCTGCGCTTCAGATTTGGCACAGTAAGGATGTCAAAGTAATTCCAGAACAAGAGTTGTCAGCATCAAGAAGAAGGGATAATCAGTTTCTTTCTGTTTGGCATATTGATGAGAATAAGTTTGTGCAATTGGAAGATGAGTTAGTCGAAAGTGTTAGACTTCAGACTGGGGTCAATAATATGCTTGGGTTTGATGCTACTCCTTATGAGAAAGACGCAATGTTCGGCAGGGGTAGTTCTGATATTTACATAGTGGATATATCTACCGGTACCAAGACAAAAGCTTTGTCCAAAACAAATACAGTTTCATCGGTTGATCCGAATGGAAAATTCATCGCTTACGTTAAGGGGGACGATTATTATGTCTATAACACTAAGGATATGTCTCATCAACGCCTTACAAATGGTGAAGCCAGCTTTCTAAATTATGATGACGACCACCCAACTCCAGAAAAGAGACCTTATGGAATTATTGCCTGGGAGAAGAGTGGCAACTCATTCTTTGTGCATTCCAAATATGATGTTTGGCAACTTCAGGTGAATGGCAAGAACCATAGAAGAATTACAAATGGTGAGGCAGAGCAAGTAAGGCATCGATTCAGTTATGTCGGCTTTGAAGATTATATAGATCAGAAAGAGGAGATGTACTTAAGTGTCTTTGGTAATTGGTCAAAGAAATCTGGTTATGCGAAAGTGATTCCTGGAAAAGAAGTCAGTAGACTAATTTGGGAAGATTCTAGGGTGGGTAGATTGAACAAAGCAGAAGATGCTGAGAAATATGCCTACAGTGTTGAAACCTTCAGTGATTCGCCAGACTATTTCGTTACTTCCAACTTCAATGATGCGGTTCAAGTATCAGAGACTAACCCATTCCAAAAGGACTTTGCATGGGGTAAGTCAGAATTGATCGAGTACACCAATGCCAATGGGAAGAAACTTCAAGGAGCATTATTCTATCCAGCTAATTATGAGCCGGGTAAAAAGTATCCAATGATCACCTATATCTATGAGTTGCTGTCCGATGGTATTCATGGATATAGCTCACCCTCACAGACCAATTATTACAGCCATACCGTCTTTACACAACAGGGATATTTTGTTCTAAGACCAGATATTGTATTTGATGCTGGAGACCCAGGTATTTCTTCTGTAAGAACCATGGAGGCTGCAGTAAAGGTAGTTGTAGACAAAGGTTTAGTGGATGAAAAGAAGGTTGGGCTTGTAGGGCACTCTTGGGGAGGTTATCAGGCTGGGTATGCCGTTACACAGACGGATATCTTTGCTGCAAGTGTAGCCGGTGCCGGTCTAACAAACTTAACCAGTATGGCAGGTATGATTGCATGGGCCTTTGGTGGTGCACCAGAGAACGCACATTTTGAAGTGAGTCAAGAGCGAATGATTGTGCCGATCTATGAAGACGTTGATAGCTATGTTAGAAACTCATCCGTCTTTAATGTTGAAAAGTTAAATACACCATTGCTCTTCGAGGTAGGAGACAACGATAAGAATGTTGACTGGCGCCAGGGTATAGAATATTATAATGCTGCAAGACGTGCAAGAAAACAATTCGTGTTGCTAGTATACGCAAAAGAGGGGCATGGACTTAGGTCTGAAAATAATAGCTCTGACTACCAAATGCGCATATTAAAATGGTTCGGTCATTACCTGAAAGGCGAACCAGCTCCATCATGGATAGAGCAAGGTATTCCTTATGAAGAGCAAATGAAAGGCTTAAAAGATTGGAAGAAATAGTCGACTCGAAGAGAGTTTTGGTCTAAGAAGGATCCTAAGTATAATTTGTAAATCGTTATTAAAAAGCTGGTTAACAGTGTTTTATTAGCGATTTTTTTGTTGTAGAGTCCGCACAAGATTTTTTTGGCATCATTTTGGAAATGTAGCTGGTAACATCAACCAAAAGGAGGTCAAAATGAAAAAAGGTTTACTCATAGTATCTGTATTAGCGCTATTGTCGAGTTGTGATATTACGCTAGTTGAAGTGCCTTACGATGATCGTGATAATTATCTCGGTCGATTCGAGGCAGAAGAGTACAGCGAGACTTACGATCAGCTCACTTATTATGACATGAGGATTGTAAGGGATTCGGATGATTATAGTAATGTGATCTATATAAGAAATTTTTACGCAGTGGATATTGAAGTATTTGCTGAGGTAAGAGGGGACAGAGTCACCATTCCTAGACAAATAATAGGAGGGTATATCGTGGAAGGAACAGGCAGAAACGAATTTGGAGACTTGTATTTGACATATTCGGTTGTCGATACATTCGCTGCAAACAAGCCAACGGATTTCTGTAATGCTGTTCTTATAAGAAGATGAAAATATTGTTGTTTTGAGTTTTGATCTGGAGGTCGCTAGGAGTAGCGACCTCTTTCATTTATACCGTTTACAAAAGTGTCCATATGTAGGTATTCACAACTTCCTATATTCGCATCCGTAGACAAATCCATTAGTCCAACGAGCCTTATGAAACTACAATTCAATGTTTTCCTATTTCTAGCATTATTCACTTTAGGAAACTCGGCAATTGCTCAAGCACCAGAAAAGCTGAATGCCGCAGAGATTAAACAAGCGTTAAACAAACTAGAGGTCTTAGGATCTGTACTTTATGTTGCTGCCCATCCAGATGATGAAAACACACGACTCATAGGCTATATGTCTTTGGAGAGGAAACTCCGCACAGGCTATATGGCCATGACAAGGGGAGATGGTGGACAAAATTTAATTGGTACTGAGATAAGGGAGTACTTGGGTATCATTAGAACTCAGGAACTTCTAGCGGCTCGTAGAAAGGACGGTAGCGAGCAATTCTTCACTAGGACCAATGATTTCGGGTTTTCTAAAGACCCTGATGAAACCTTTAATACTTGGGATAGAGACGATGCCTTAGCAGATGTAGTTTGGAATGTGAGAAGGTTCAGACCTGATATAATGATTGCTCGGTTTGATACAACTCGAGGAAGGCCAGGAATGCATGGCCATCATACCGCATCAGCATTGCTTGCTATGGAGGCTTTCGAAATAGCAAATGATCCAACCAAGTACCCAGAGCAATTGAAATATGTAGAGCCATGGCAACCCAAAGGGCTTTACTGGAACACCTATAACTTCGGTAGAGGTGGTGCTAATCACGAAGGTCAAGAAGGATATTACACTGTCGATCTTGGGGAGTATAATGCCCTCCTAGGCAAGTCTTATGGTGAGATAGCTGCACTCAGTAGCAGTGAGCATAAGTCCCAAGGCTTTGGAAGAATGGGTGCCCGAGGTGAAAACAAAGAATTCTTAATGAGTTGGAAAGGGGCTCTACCAAAGGGAGATGTCTTCGCAGATATTGATCAAACCTGGAATAGAGTAAAAGGTGGAGAAAAGGTGGCTACATTGATCTCAAGGGCCAATAAAGACTATAACTTAGAAAATCCTGAGGCAATTGTTCCCACTTTGTTACAAGCTAGAGAGGCTTTGCTTAACCTCGAAGATGAGTACTGGAAGAATGTGAAATTGAAAGAACTAGATGTAGTTATCAAGTCGGCCATGGGCCTTTATCTTGAAGTCGCAGCTAGGACTTATAGTGCTGTGCCTGGTGAATTAGTACCCATATATTTCGAGGCTATTAACCGATCGAATATATCTACAAACCTCAGAGCAATTAGACTACCATCCGTTGGTAAGCGCATAGATGTTGGCAAAACACTAAAGAATAATGTCAGGTTGATTGAGAACGATTCTATCAAGATTCTTGATGACATGGCTTACTCTCAACCTTACTGGTTAGCAAAAGAGGCTTCCCTGGGAATGTATCGAGTAGATGAGCAAGAAATGATTGGGCTAGCTGAGAACCTAGGAGCTATTACTGCCACATTTGAATTAGAAATTGACGGAAAGCCTTATGAATACACTACGGATATTATTCATAAGAGAAGCGATCGTGTTAAGGGAGAGGTGTATAGACCATTTGCAATCACTCCTCCGGTAATGGCCGAGATTAAGGAAAGTGTGTTGATCTTTCCTGATAATGAGCCAAAGACCATCAATGTGGTAGTGAAGGCTGGTAGATCAGACGTTAAAGGTGTTGTGAGCCTTGACTTGCCGTCAGGTTGGAAGTCAAACCCTGCATCGGTTGACTATGACCTAAAGCAAAAGAATCAAGAGCTTTCAGTCGCTTTCAGTGTTTTGCCTCCAACAAACCCCGAGGAAGCATACATTGGTGTAAACGCATCATATAATGGAAAGACTTATGATCGAGGTTTGAAAACCATTGAGTACGATCACATTCCTGTTCAAACCATCTTTCCTAAGAGCAACACCAAAGTGGCTAGGGTAGATATTAACAGAACGAGTCAATACATAGGATATATCATGGGTTCAGGAGATGCCATTCCTGAAAGTTTGGAGCAGGTGGGTTATACTGTTACAATCCTAGACCCTAATAATATCACAGCAGAGAGCCTAGAAGCATTTGAAACAGTTATTGTAGGCGTGAGAGCATACAATACGGTAGAGCGTATGAGTGTGGTACAACCACGTCTGATGGAATATGTAAAGGGCGGAGGTACTGTGATCACCCAGTATAACACTTCTATGAGAGATCAACCGGAAATCGGGCCATATCCATTTCGTATCTCAAGGGATCGCGTAACTGTAGAAGAAGCCAACGTAACGATTCTGGCACCGGATCATCCAATCATTAATGGCCCGAACAAGATTACCCAGAAGGACTTTGAAGGATGGGTACAAGAAAGAGGTTTATACTTCCCAAATCAGTGGGATTCAAAATATACACCCATACTCTCGAGTAACGACCCAGGAGAATCACCAAAAAATGGCGGGCTTCTTGTTGCCGAATATGGAGAAGGATACTTCGTCTATACTGGGTACTCGTGGTTTAGAGAACTCCCCGCTGGAGTATCTGGTGCCTTTAGGATTTTCACCAATATGATTTCTTTAGGTAAGGAAAAGCCAAAAAGTACTACCTTGAACTCAGTGGAAAACAATAAGAAATGACCAAAAGTACAGATGAGGTGAAAGAAGATAAGCCTCCATTTTTTGATTCGTGGTCTAAAATGTACTGGCTCGTGATGGCAGTTCTAGGCGTTTTAATCCTCTTGTTCTATCTCTTTACACAACATTATTCATGAGTAATATTGATTGGATTGTACTCTTTGGTACGCTTATCTCAATTGTAGCCTATGGTGTTTGGAAATCTCGCGATACCAAAGATATGGACGGTTATCTCCGTGGAGGGAGCGATGTAAAATGGTGGGCTATCGGCCTATCTATCATGGCTACACAAGCGAGTGCAATCACATTCTTGTCTACTCCCGGTCAGGCTTTCAATGACGGAATGGGCTTTATCCAATTTTATTTTGGTCTGCCCATCGCGATGATCATCATTGCCGTATTCTTTCTACCAATCTATTACAAGCTCAAGGTCTATACCGCATACGAATACTTAGAGACTCGTTTTGATATGAAAACGAGAATGTTGGCTGCCTTTATATTCTTGATACAAAGAGGTTTAGGTGCAGGTATTACAATCTATGCTCCATCTATTATTCTGTCGTCACTTTTAGGCTGGGACCTAAAGATTACCAATGTCCTCATCGGTGTTTTAGTGATCATTTATACCGTTTCTGGAGGCACAAAGGCCGTTACTCAAACCCAAAAAACGCAGATGGCTGTGATGATGGGTGGAATGATTATAGCGGGTATTTTAGTCATTACCTCTTTACCTACAGGCGTTGGTTTTGGCGATGCGCTTAATGTGGCTGGTAAAATGGGGAAACTCAATGTTGTTGACTTCAGTTTCGATTTAAAGAATAGATATAGCTTTTGGTCAGGAATGACTGGGGCTGTTTTTCTGTTTCTGTCATATTTTGGTACAGACCAGTCTCAAGTACAGCGATACCTTTCTGGTAAATCGTTGTCAGAAAGCCGTTTAGGTTTGATGATGAATGGCTTGCTAAAAGTGCCAATGCAGTTCATTATTTTGTTTATCGGGGTAATGGTGTTTGTCTATTACCAATACAATCAACCGCCAGTTTTCTTTAATGATACGGTAAAGGAGCAGGTGTATTCGACAGATTATGCTGATGATTTCAGGGGACTGGAGTCTGAGTACACTTCAATATTTGATGAAAAACTAGATGCAGTAAATCAGCTAAATGCTGCCATGAAGACTGATGATCCTCAGGAAATTGAGCAGGCACAAGCTTTAGTTAATAGCATTCAGGCACAATCGGATGAAATAAGAAATGAAGCCAAAGCCATAATAGAGGAGGCGGTGCCTGGGGCTGAAATCAACGATAAGGACTACATTTTCATGACATTCGTGATGAATGTGCTACCTGTGGGCATTGTAGGCCTGTTGTTTGCTGTTATCTTCTCTGCAGCCATGTCATCTACCTCTTCAGAATTGAATGCATTAGGGGGGACAACCACCATTGATTTCTATAAGAGACGAGTCAAACAAGATGGAGATGACCTACATTATCTGAAGTCTTCGAAGTTATTCACTCTAGCTTGGGGTATTCTGGCTATCATAGTAGCTTCTACATTATCGTTATTTGAGAATCTGATTCAAGCAGTAAATCTTATTGGATCTCTCTTTTACCCTACGGTACTGGGCATTTTCATTGTAGCATTTTTCTTTAAATCCATTAAGTCGAATGCAGTCTTTATTGGTGCAATAATGAGTCAAATAGCCATTATTGTTATTCATTACTTGAATGTCGAAGGCATTGCAGGAGTATTTACCATGGGCTTTTTGTGGTATAATGCCTTAGGTTGTATTCTCGTTGTGCTGTTTAGTTTCATCATTAAAGGACTCCGAGATAAATAGAGCTATCCTTGAACTAGAGACTTACATTCCTCGATCACTTTGCGTGTCTTGTTAGACCGAATGAACTTAAGAAGGCTTGGGTTGTCTATAATTTCTTTGCAGAGAACAATTTTCTGATCGAGCAAGTGCTGTTTTTCTGACTTGGTCAATGAGCAGAGACAAGTGATCGGATATAAGCCGGAAATGTCAATTCTTTCCCTCAGGCTACCTTTACTTGGGTAATTCCATGCCATTAATTCTATATTCTCACCGGAGGCATAGGACACCGCATCTGTGGTGAACTTGGTGTTCGTTACTATCCAGCATCTATAATTCAATTCGGCAGGCTGACGTCTTTTGAGTTGGGAGACAACATCATTGAATCTAGAATGTACATAGAGTATAACCTTAATATCAGACTTGTAATTCTGGTTGCTATGATGTTTGCATTCCACTATGTACTGAACCTCATGGTTCTTGGCCCACACATCTACCTCATGTGTAACTCGTTTGCCATTCATCGTTATGCCTACACTAGTGTCTAAGCCTTGGAAGGCAAAGAGGTGGGAAACATACTCTTCAAATGGGTAGCCTGAAGGCCCGAGTTCCAGAATGGCTTTTTGCAACTTGTAGCGTGCAGCGAGTTGGAATGACGATTTTCTAAGTAATTGAAATGCATGTTTATAAACCTCCTTGGTACTGAGGTTTATTGTAGGTAATTCGAGAACTGAGCTAGTGATTTTTTTAATGAGTTCGGGACTAGCACCGGAACGAAAAAGTGATCGCTCAAGCTTTTCTGTAGAGAATGGAACTAGTTCTCCGGAAGACTTTTTTATTAAAGTGTCACTCATGTTTTTACAAAATAGTGAAAGCAAAAAATCTTACCTAAATTTCATTCGATGTACGCAATTGTCGACATAGAAACCACCGGAAGTGCTGCCGCTTATGGAAAGATTACGGAGATTGCTATACTCATTCATGATGGTAAGAGAGTCGTAGATGAGTTTCAATCCTTGATCAACCCAGAATGTGGAATCCCAATCGGGATCACTTCGCTCACCGGTATTTCCAATGAGATGGTTTATGATGCTCCTAAGTTTTATGAGGTGGCCAAAGAAGTTCATCAATTGTTGGAGGGGAATATTTTCGTAGCACACAATGTCAACTTTGATTACTCTTTTATAAAGAAGGAATTCCAAGAACTAGGTGCTAACCTTAACTTGAACAAGCTCTGTACGGTCAGGTTAAGCCGAAAGATTTTTCCTGGATTGAAATCATATAGCCTCGGAAGATTAAGTGATCATTTCGGAATTGAAAATGGCGCAAGGCATAGGGCGATGGGGGACGCAAGGGCAACAGTGGAACTAATGGATCTTTTGATTCAAAATGACACGGGGCAAATCGAGTCCTTCCTAAAAAGAAACTCTAAGGAAGCAGATTTACCACCTAACCTTCCTAAAAAGATCTTCGAAGAATTACCAGAGTTAACTGGAGTATACTATTTCCATGATGAACATGGGAAAGTGCTGTATGTGGGCAAAGCAAATAGCATAAAAGCACGGATCAGAAACCACTTTTCAGCAACAGATGTGGTCTATAAGCAGGGCTTGAAAGATCAAATTTATGATGTCTCTTATGAATTGTGCGGTGATGAAATGGTTGCCTTTCTGTTTGAATCCTTTGAGATTAAACGACTGTTCCCACCTTTCAACAAGGCCCAAAAATATCCTTCGGCAAAGTATGGTCTATATCATTATGAAGATGTGAGAGGTTTTCAACGGCTATCAATTGGTAAGGTGCAAAGGGGGCATATACCTGTCAAATCCTTTACTTCGTTTGACAAAGCAAGAACTTTCTTAATCCAATTTGTAAAGGAGCACAATTTGGATCCTGAGCTGTGCAGTCTTCCAGCCTCAATGATGAAATACTTTGGATATTCTTTTAAAGACTCTGACCAAGAAGAGCTGAAGGTTCGTTTTAAAATAGCCATAGCTTCTCTGGACGATGGCAAAGAGACTTATTGTGTCTTTGGTGAAGGCAGGACTATTGGAGAGAAGAGTGTGGTACTGATAGAGGAAGGAGTTTACAAGGGCTTTGGTTTTTTTGATAATGACTTTGATGGGAGCTCTCTAGAAGATCTTAGAGATATGATTAAAGAATATCCTGATAACCCAGAAGTGCATCGCATAATCAATCAGTTCAAAGAGAAGCGAAAAATATTGACATTTTCGTCACCTCAAAAAGTAGGGTGAGCCGCGAGTTGATTGTTTAATATTGTACAGGATATACCAACCGTAAATATAATTTTCCGTTGGAATAAATATTGGATAGAGAGTATCTTCTGGTGAACATCTATGTACCAGAAGATGTTATTATTACGTTAGATAAAACACCTATGAAAAAGACAAAGGAAATCGGAGGGAAGTTGTTGAGGTATGCTGAAGAGAGCATTCAACAGAGATCTCTGAAAACAAGCAAGCGTATTAGAAAGTATGTGGATAACGTAAGTGACGTAAGCAAAGAGTTAGTATTTGCAAGTTCGCTGATGGCCATTCACAAGAAGATGAAGGTCTCAGACTAGACATTAATCTCAAAAAGACTGTTTAGAAATGGGACGAATTTCTCAAAAAGAGAATGTGAAATTCGTTTTTATGCATGTCAACAGTTAATTTTAAGCTTTGATGAATTGGTAGGGTTATTGACTACTTAACTGTACCTATATCGATTAAGGCATTCATGCAACAAGACACTGACTACTATTCCTATCTAAATTGTCCGTTTACCGGTCGAAAGTTACGTTTCCTTTCTGAACAAGAATTGGAGAATGTAAACGAACGCATTGGTAGAGGTGAGTTGTTTTTCCATCCTGGAATCCAAGTGAAGGTCAAGCTCAGTCAAGCGCTTGTCACCGAGCACCAAACATACATTTATCCAATATTTGATAATATCTTTTACTTAAAGAGGGAGACTGCTATTGTCGCAAAGAACAGGACTGAGAATTACCTCAAGAGAATTAGTCAGACCTTGATAGATGATTTCGAAAAAAGATATGATTTCAATTCTTTGACAAAGTCCACGGAAGAAGCTAAACCAAGGTCTTTGGATGTACTAAGTCTAGAACAGATTACTTCATTAAGAGGGAAATACAATAAGAGTGGTAAGTATTTTGTAACGGTTTCTTCTACTGATATTGATGCTATTCACAACCTAGTTTTCGAGACTAAGTATCAACAATATATTCACGTAGAATTTGAGTTGAACAAGCTTAGGGCGATCTCGGCAGAATTAAAAGACAAGACTGTGTTGGTTCTGGCCGACAATGGAAAATTGCCATTTGCTGATGAATTGATTGACACTATGGTATCATTCGATCCTATTAACAAATATGCCAAAGCCGATCAGAAGCTTGTTTATGATGATTTCAAACGAGTCCTTGCTGAAGGTGCTGTCTCTGTAGTACTTTTTGAGAATGATAAGCCAATGCATACCAAGTTTCTCTTAGGAGTAGATAAACTGTCAAAAACTGCGCGTAGTATGGTTATGCCTTGGAAGAAAGCAAAGCTTCCGACATTTCACTTCGAAGGTGTTAAGCCTGCACCAATAGCAGCGCAGTCTAACGAAATTGTCAGCAAGACTTCCCTTAATAGACAATTTTCCTGATATCTGAATCTGATACAAACCTTTTCTTCGTATATAAGGTTAGCAGTTTAAAATTATCAATATGAAGTCTAAAGTAATTTTGTTATCAGGTCTTATCGTCATTCTAGTGACTAGCTTTTTTGCCTTAAAGGGACAAGATAGAGTAACCCAGGACCAGAAAAAGGATCAATCAAAAAAGTACGAAATAGAATTGTCTGAGGAGGAATGGAAGAAGAGGTTAACCCCAGAACAGTATCATATTCTGAGAGAGCAGGGTACAGAGCGAGCCTTTAGCGGGAAGCTGAATAAGTTCTATGAGAAAGGGACTTATTATAGTGCAGCTTCACTTCAGCCAGTATTTACTTCAGAAACGAAGTATAATTCATATTCTGGGTGGCCAAGTTTTTGGAAACCTATTGATGATGATGCTATCAAGCTAGTGAAGGACACAACTTTTGGTATGGTTAGGTGGGAAGTAGTGGATAGCAAAAGTGGTTCTCACTTAGGTCATGTTTTTGACGATGGTCCGGAGCCCACTGGCAAGCGTTATTGTTTGAATTCGGCTGCACTGATTTTTGTACCAGAGGGCCAAGAACCTCCAAAGCTCAAAAAACCTGAGAACTAAATTCAGGAGAAGAAAATATTTGATTAACATTGGCCTGATTTATCAGGCCATTTTTATTTAACCCATGGAAGAACCAAAAGCACTTAATAGCGTAGCAGGATTTCACAAAACATTTAAACACCCAATATTAGAATCGCCTCAGATTCCATCAGAAGACAGGTGCAAACTTAGAGTCTCTCTGATTGCTGAAGAGTTGAAAGAATTGGAAGAGGCCATTGCTGATAATGACCTTGTAGAGGTTGCAGATGCCCTCGCAGATATTCAGTACGTTTTGTCCGGTGCTATTCTTGAGTTCGGTCTTGGAGGTAAGTTCAAGACCTTGTTTGACGAGGTACAACGTTCTAACATGAGTAAGACTTGCAAGACCATGGAAGAAGCGGAAGCGACTCAGGCGCACTATATGCAAAAAGATGGTACCGAAAGTTATGTGGAGGAGTCAGATGGGCACTTTTTAGTCTATCGAAAAGGGGATAACAAGACGTTAAAGTCAGTTAATTATTCCCCGGCTGACCTTAAAAGCATCTTGGCTGACCATCTCTAAAAACTTTTAAGCTGTACAGTCCGTTAGGGTAGCTGAAAAGTAAAAGAGAAAGAAATGCAGGGATTATATTCAGTACTTATTTCAATTGTTTTTAACCTTTCGGTGAGCTCTTGTGCTCAGGAAGCGCAGACAAAGCTTGCTTTACCAAGTGATTTACAGGATGGGGATGGCATTGCCACGTTCGCTGGGGGATGTTTCTGGTGTACTGAAGCTGTTTTTGAAAGAGTTAAGGGAGTTAAGGATGTGTACTCAGGCTATACAGGTGGAAAAGAAGATAATCCAACCTATAGTCAAGTTAGTTATGGCAGGACTACGCATGCCGAAGCAATTCAAATCATATATGACCCCAATGTAATTAGCTATCAAGAACTGTTGGATATCTTCTTCATAAGTCATTATCCTACTCAAGTCAATGGCCAAGGCCCTGATAGAGGTGCTCAGTATCGAGCTGTGGTTTTTTATCACAACAGTGAGCAAAAGAATGCGGCAGAGTCCATTATTAGGTCATTGGAAGAATCTGGTAAATTCAGTGAAAAGATAGCGACAACAGTAGAGGCCTATGATAAATTTTGGATGGCCGAAGATTATCACCAGGACTATTACGAGTTGAATCCGGGCAACCCTTACATCATCCAAGTGGCCATTCCAAAGGTCAAAAAACTTAAAAAGTACTTCCCTCAAAAGATTAAGGATAAGTATAAGGCAGAAAAGTAAAAGACTATTTGTTGAGGGCAGAAAGGATTTTCTGCCCTCTGCTTTTAAAGCCTGCCGTTCCATAGGGTAGCTGGTCCTCAATTAATATGGCCAACTCACCTTTCAACTCAGGAATATGTTTAACAATGTTGTAGGCTACAGTCATTGAGAAAACCTTCACTGCAATAGTCTCATCGTTTTTTGAGAGTAGTTTTAAGGCGATATCCAGTAATTCACCCCAGTCGTCTTCATCTATCTCAACCTCTTGCAGGTAGCGCATAGTATTACGCCTTGCAGCGACATGTATATCAGGCTTCTTTAGGTTTTCAATCATTTGTGGAATATAGGGCCTTATCCATTCAGGTTTGGATCTGCCAAGGTCTCCCACAACCCATGCAGATCGCTGAATCAATCTATATGTTTCGTTTAAGAAAATATCCATCAATTCTTCTACCAAAGCAGGGTGGCCTTCTATATAAGAGACGATTTTTGCAGTATTCTCTTTTGAATGCTCTTTAAGAAGTTGTTTTCTCAGATCCATATTTTTAAATCAGTGAAATTTAGGCATCTTTAATCTCGGTCAAAAGCAATATTGAATGGATATTATTCTCATCATTTTAGGGTCTATATGTATGATTGTCGGCATCCTTGGATGCTTCCTACCCATAATACCAGGCCCTCCAGTTAGTTTCATCGGTTTACTGCTTCTCGAATGGACGGAGAAATCTCCATTCGACTCTGATACACTATGGCTGTGGGGTTTGATTGCGGCAGGGGTCACAGCTTTAGATTATGTAGTTCCTGTCTATGGTACTAAAAAGTTTGGTGGAACCAAAAGAGGAGTTTGGGGGAGTACTATTGGCCTCATTGTCGGACTTTTCTTTGGCCCTTTGGGGATAATTTTGGGTCCATTTATAGGTGCTTTTCTCGGTGAGATGAGTACAGGTAAAGCAACAAACAAGGAAGCCTTGAGAGCTGCATTTGGTGCGTTTGTGGGGTTTGTGGTTGGTGTTGTTATCAAGCTAATAGCCTCCGGATGGATGGCATGGATTTTCTTTGGAAATATCTTCTAGTCGTTTTTTAAGGTCCAATTCATTTATTGGATTGAATAACTACAATAGGAGAAAGCATGTTGTGTAACAGAGCTTTTATTGCCTTATAGATTACCTAAAACATCATTTCTTACGTTTTGCGAATAACGTTTTTTTGAACAATTTATATATGATTCTATAAGTGAGTTCTGCATGTCCGTAAAACCCAATACTAAGTATACTAAAAGCGGCCGGATCAATATTGCCTATCAAGTTTTTGGCTCTGGCCCAATAGACCTAGTGTATATACCAGGATGGGTGTCGAATATTGATTGGATGTGGGCTTGTCCAGAGTTAGTTAATTTCTTACAAGAGCTGGGGAAGATCTGCCGAGTTGTTCTTTTTGATAAACGAGGGACTGGCCTTTCCGACAGAGTGGTTGAATTGTCTACTCTAGAAGAAAGAATGGATGACATACGTGCAGTTATGGACGACATCGGTTCTGAGAAAGCCGTTCTATTCGGTCATTCAGAAGGAGGGTGTGTATCAGCTTTATTTGCAGCGACTTACCCTAATCGAGTGATCTCCTTGATATCGTTCGGCATTTTTGCAAAACGCAGGTTTGCTCCAGAATACCCTTGGGCACCTACTGATGAAGAGCGCCAAGCTGTTTATGATATGATCGAAAATAGCTGGGGTAGTGGTAAAATGAACCTAGAATCTCTAGCGCCCACCAAAGCCAATGATGACATCTTTATGGACTGGTTGGCTAACTATTTTCGTTCAGGAGCTAGCCCTAGTGCCGCAATGGTGTTGACCAAAATGAATACTGAGGTTGATATCATTAATATCTTAGGCTCTATTAAGGTCCCCACTTTAATCATGCAGCGAAAGCATGATATCGATGTTAAGATAGAGGAAGGTCGATTTATTGCTGATCGTATCAAGGGTGCCAAATTCGTTGAATTGGAGGGGAGTGATCATTTATTTTGGGTAGGTGATACCTCTTCGGTATTGGATGAAATGAAGGCATTTATTACTAACGTTAAGTCAGAAGCAGTTTATGAAGAACGACTCTTTACCTTGTTGGCAGCTAAGATCATACCTTCTACGAGAGCCAGTACGAACCCCCAAGAAAGCATCAGAAGCCTTGTTATCCAGTACAGGGGACAAATTGTACAGTATAACCGAGAAACGTTCACGGCTATTTTTGAAGGACCTAGTAAAGCAGCGCACTGTGGCCTAGACCTGATTGAGACCTTGCATCGTTTAAATTATCAGCTTTCTATTGGAATTCACATTAAAGAGAGCCCATCTGATGAGGTTCATTTCATCAATGATCAGACGCAATCACTGATTGATGCTATTTTAAGACCCAGTGAGCCGAACCAGATTTTAGTAACGAAACCTGTTAAATTTCTGTTGTCGGGAGCAGGACTCAACCTATTGGAGCATAAGACTATTACAGAGCCTACTACTGGAGATCTGCTTTCGTTATTCAAAGTAACAGATCACTTCGAAGCAGAGCGTGAGACCTTCGATAGCAATCAGCGTACACCCCTCAAGAATGATTCATTTCTCGAAAACGTCTTGCAAGTGATAGAAAAGAACTTAAGCGATGAGTTCTTTGGCGTAGAAATGCTTTGCAGAGAAATTGGCGTAAGCGAACGTCAAGTGCAAAGAAAACTTAAAGCCATTACCAACAAATCACCAAATCAATTGATCTCATCAGTTCGATTGCACCGGGCAAAAGAACTACTTTTTGCTAATACCCTAAATGTCTCTGAAATAGCATTCAGATCAGGATTCTCTAACCCCTCTTATTTCTCCAAAATCTTCAAAAGGGAGTTTGGAACAAGCCCTTCGGAGTTGCTGAGATAGAAGTTTTCTGCCAAATGGTTGTCGGATATGTTCATGTATTCACCGGATTAGTGCTAGTCGCGTGTCTCAACTGAGCATAATTTTGTGTTCAAATAACACAAATAGATACTCATTGAAGGTTGTTGAATAATACACGCAGCCTTTTTAAACTGAGATCTGTAAAGGCTAATGACCAATAAAAACTCTCTATTAATGAAACAGATCAAATCAATTCTGATTTTGTCCTTGATAATTTTTTCGACTTGGGCGTGTACATCAGAAAAAGAACCACTTCCAGACACAACGGATTGTACGAATGTCCTAACCATAGAGGCGACTAGCGAAGTAGCTTCTAATTGCGGTCAAAGTGATGGAGGATTTACAGTTGCAGCAACCGGAGGTTCTGGTAATTATACGTATCAAATAGCTTCTGCAGGAAGCCAGACCTCACCAGTTTTTGAAAATCTAGCCGCAGGGGTATATACTGTTGTTGCGACAGATAGCGACTTAGGTTGTACAGCAGAAATACAGCTACAGGTAAGAAACCAAGATGGTGTCAATGCAACTGTGGCTACCACTGAGAGCGATTGTAATGTCCCAGGGGGAACGATACAGCTTACTGCTACTGATGGTGTTCAGCCTTACGAGTATAAGTTAGATGATGGTACTTTCCAGGCCTCTGATAACTTCACTGGAATTGCTCCGGGCTCCTATATGGTAACCGTAAGAGACGCTAATGGATGTGAGGTTGAGCTACAAGCTCAGGTAGGCTCTACAGTGGTTTTTGCATCAATCAGATCCTTAGTACAGACAAATTGTGCGGTCTCAGGATGCCATAATGGTAGTATTTCGCCTGACTTCAGAAATGACGCTACCATTATTGGAAGAGCTTCTAGAATTCAGTCAAGAACAAGCTCTAGAACAATGCCTCCGTCATCAAGCGGTAGATCACTATCCAATGAAGAGATTGCCAACATTGTATGCTGGGTCAACGATGGAGCACCAGGAAACTAAGAAATCATGAAAAAGAAGAAACTTTTAATCGCAGCGGCAATCATCGGTGCTATCGCAGCATACTTTGTTTGGGCCAATTTTTTAAAGACAGCACCTTCCATGAGGAAGTTGGATGTTGACTATCAGGTGGAAGCAGTAGCCTTCTATAATGAGTTTGACAGCAACGAAGCCACCGCTAATACTAAGTACTTAAACAAAATTGTTCAAGTGACTGGAGAGGTAGACAATGTCGAGGTAATGGAAGGCAGTAAACCGGTGATTAGTCTAAAGACGGAAGGCTTTGGAGTAATCAAGTGTACTCTGGAGTCTGACATAGATGAAGACGAGTTGTCCAAAATAAACGCAAACTCAACAGTAACAATAAAAGCGGAGTGCATTGGCATGTTGCTGGATGTACTGCTTAACCGCTCTATAATCATAGAAACGAACTAGTAATTGAAATCTAAGACAATGAAAACTATAAAAACACTTTTTACACTGGCTTTACTACTGACCACATTGGTGGTACAGGGGCAAGACAGATACCTAACTAGAACAGGTCATATCAAATTTTTCTCACATGCTCCACTCGAAGATATTGAAGCGCATAACAATAAAGTGCTGAGTATTGTGGACTTGGCAAAAGGTCAAGTGGCAGTGGATATGTTAATTAAAGCCTTTGAGTTCGAAAAGAAGCTAATGCAAGAGCACTTCAACGAGAACTACATGGAGTCTGATAAACATCCGAAGTCTACTTTCAAAGGTACTTTTGAAGTTCCTCAAGAACTGAAGGCCATGATTGATGGAACTTATGTGGTGGACGTTAAGGGTGATCTCTCGGTACACGGAGTTACTAAACCTTTAAATACCAAAGCTACCTTGAAAGTTTCAGGAGGGAAGTTGTCTGGTGATCTTGTCTTTAAGGTTAAAGTAAAAGATCATGAAATCAAGATTCCTAAGGTGGTGGTAAGAAACATCGCTGATGAGGTAGAGGTAACGGCCACTTTTGAATTTGAACCTTATAAGTAAACTCGTATGAAAAGAATAAGCATATTTTTAACACTATTATGTTTAGCCAGTTTGAGCCTTAGGGCGCAGAATGATTTGTTGGATTTGTTGAATGAAGAGCAAGGGGAGGAGACCAACTTTGCCACAGCTACCTTCAAAGGTCAACGACTGATTAACGGTCATACGGTGGTAACCAGAAAGACGGCAGAACTTGAATTCCTTATTTCGCATAGGTTTGGAAGAATAAACAGTGGAATTAAAGAGTTCTTTGGCCTCGATGCGGCTAATGTTCGATTCTCATTGGAATATGGGCTGACTGATAATATAACTGCTGGAATTGGTAGAAACTCACTTGAAAAGGTTTATGACGGGTTCATAAAGTATAACCTCATGAAGCAATCTACTGGTAAAGTGAATAGCCCCTTTACCATAACGGGATTAAGTAGTATCGCTATTAGAACAGCCGATAATTTCGACTTTGCGGATGATGACTTCGCGTCTAAAGTCTCTTACACACAACAGATTCTCATCGCAAGAAAATTGAACGATAAGTTTTCCGTTCAATTATCACCAACTTTTGTACATAGGAACAAGGTTTTAGAGAATCAGGAGAATGATATTATAGCGCTGGGCTTTGGAGGAAGAATGAAGTTGTCTTCACGGATTGCTTTAAATGCAGAGTACTTCTACAGACTCACGGACGAGTTGAATAGCAATTTCAAGGATGCGCTAGGAGTAGGGATTGAGATAGAGACCGGAGGGCACGTATTCCATATTAACTTTACAAATGCCCGATCAATGGCAGAAAGGGCGTTTATTACAGAGACGAATGGAGATTTCTTTAACGGGGATATTCATTTTGGATTCAATATTTCGAGAGTATTTTGATACATGAAATAATAAATAATTATAGATATGTAAATATGAATAAATAATAAATATAAAATATTAACATATTAAATAATATTCATGTATAATACGATTTCAGATTAGACTGTTTTAGGCGTTGTGTTTTGACTAAATTAGATCATATGATCAGTCAAGCTCAACGCCTTCTCTTTGAATAATACGCCCCGTTTTACTTCTAAATTAGCAGCCATTCTCACTATGGTGGGTGTATCCGTTGGCCTTGGCAACGTTTGGCGTTTTCCATATATGATGGGTCAAAATGGCGGAAGCGCCTTCTTATTTATCTATCTGATATTCACGCTTCTGTTTGCTGTACCGGCTTTGGTCAGTGAGTTAGCTTTGGGTAGAGAAACAAGGAAAGGCCCGTTAGGAACATTCTCAGGCATCTTTGGTGGCCGAATAGGGAAGTGGATTGGTTACTTGCTCTTACTGACTGTTCTTGTCGCAGATTCTTACTATCTAGTGGTCATTGGTAATGTCGCATTCAGCACCTACTTCTCCGTTGCTGAAGGCTTCTCTCCAGAGACTAACGTCTTTTATCAAGAGCAACTTGGCAATGGAGTCCTTCAGCTAGCAATTACCTTCGTAATTCTCCTCCTGAGTTTGATCGTCATCCGTTTAGGTTTGAAACGGGGCATCGAACGTGTCAGTAAAGTGCTGGTACCTTTCTTTCTGGTTGTAATTGTTTACCTGACTTTTCAAACACTCAATTTAGATGGGGTAGGAGAAAAACTTCGCGTTTTTATGATGCCTGATATTTCGGCTATTACCATAGATGTAGTCTTTGCAGGTCTGGGACAAACCTTTTTTTCCTTGGGTTTGGGAGGAACCTTTCTGCTCTTATATGGTAGCTATATGAAAAAGGATCAAGACATTGTGAGCGTAGCCATCTCTACAGGAATAGGAGACATGGGAGCGGCTATTCTTGCCTCTTTGTTTATTATACCGGCTATCCTGGTTTTTAATCTAGATATGACATCTGGGCCTAGTCTACTCTTCAACACCCTTCCCGAGTTGTTTAGTCAAATGCCTATGGGTAGATGGTCAGGCAGTCTCTTCTTGCTAGCATTGACAGGCATCGCCTTCCTGTCGAATATTGCTGCATTAGAAGTATTCGCCAATGCCTTACGGGAACAACGTAAAGTTAAAATGTCCAAAAACCAAATCATTTGGTTACTGGGTATCATTGAAGCTGTACTAATCATACCGAGCGCACTCAACCCCGCATTAATTGGGCATCTGGACCTAATCTTTGGTTCAGGAATGCAAACTTTCGGTAGTGTGATTTCTATTATTGGCCTAGCCTGGTTTGTGAAAAGAAGAAAGGCTCTTTTACAGGTCTTTGGTGAGAAATCAGAGGGAAAAATACCCTCCATCTACTTCTTGTTGATCAAATGGGTAATTCCTGCCATATTGTTATTTATACTAGTTAGTTACATCTATTCATCCATATTCTCATGAGTAAACCTTCAAAAGAGCACGGAATTGAAGCCGTCAATCAAGAGTTCAAAAAGTACGAGCAAGTAGAAAAAGATCAGACCTATAACTTGGCAGAAAATGAATCTGAGGACCAGTTTGACAATGATTATGTGATTGAAACCTGTGACTTGACTGAGTTTTTTGAAGGTGGTGAAGCAGGAAAAAAGGCTTTTGCTGAAAAACTAGGTAGAGCAATGGAGGGGATAGGCTTTGTGGTTCTAACTGGGCACGGAGTTGATACAAGTCTGTATGATGAAGCTGAAGAAAAGACCAGAGAAATATTTGAAGACCTTAGCCTGGAAGAACGCATGCCGTTTGAGGCTCAGAGACATGGTTCGGTAAACCAAGGCTACTTTCCAATTAAGGAAACAACGATTATCCATCCAGACCTTGTAGAAGGGTGGGTTTTTTGCAGGCGTGCCTTTGATATTCCAGGTAATAGGAATCCAAATTATAAAGTGTCTGACTTTTGGCCTAAGCCGAGTTACGAACCATTCTTTAGGTCGCTTTGCTTGGAGCATGAAAGACTGATTTTGCCGATCATGCAGAGTATTTTGAGCTATTTGGGCTGCGATCCGCACGCTTATGACGAGAAACTTACAAACACCAATTTTGGCTTTAGACTCAACTACTATCCGCCTGTAACTCATGAAGATGATGCTTCAGGTGCGGGAAGAATGTTGGGGCATGAAGATGTCGATTTATTCACGATCCTTCCTTCCTCAGCAGTTGAAGGCCTACAGGTGTTGAATCGTAAGAACATGAAGTGGATCCGTCTGAATCCGCCTAAAGGAAGTATAATTCTTAATACGGGTGATTATATGCAAAGAATCACGAATGACAGATTGCCTTCGACAACGCATCGTGTATCTAAACCAACTTCCAAGGGATTATATCAAAAACCACGAATTAGTGTGCCTATGGCTGTTTACGTGTGGGAGGAAGAGGTACTGGAAGTTCTTCCCTGCTGCGGAACACCCAAATATGAACCTATAAAAGCCGAAACTTTCCATACCCGAATTACAAGCAAGTATTACGGTGATGACTACTCTGATGATTAGTTAGAAGCACATAAAAAAGCCCATACTCATGGAGTACGGGCTTATCAATCTATTGTAAATGCTTATTTGTCTTCCTTTGGGTTACCAATGACTACTTCTTGCTCAATATATCCACCTCGGGTAGATAAAATCTTCAGCTTGGCTTTGGCCCCGTCTATTTTGTTCAATTTGATCTCGAATGTAGCCACTTGCGTTTGTCCAGGTAGCGTGCGGTCCATGTATTGTGTTTTATCGAAAAGGGTAGGTGTTAGCACTTGCACTTGCGCATCTTTTCCGCCTTTGGTCAGGTCACTAGCAAACTGTAGTTGTACCCTGTCCTCTCTCACAATCTTCACCAGCTGAGCTTGTCTTAAGGCTGTGGGTAACTGACCTGTATTCGTAAAACTCACCTTAACAGTATATGTGTTTCGATTCTTCTTCTGAACATCTACACCATCAAGTGTAATCTGTGGAAGCTCTAAAGCCATGGCCAGGTTGAAGAGTGCTTGTTTCTTAGCCCAATTCTCCAATTGCCAAGGAGGGCCGTTCTGACTGAAGAACTTAGGGTGAAATCCGCCTATTTCAACCTCGCCTAATGTAGGGTGAGTAAATGGTTCCCATTCTCTAAACCCTCTTCCTTCATTCTCCTCATCATCCCACCGTAGACCATCATAGTTGTCATAAATGCCATCGTTGTCGTAATCCTTCATGGCACCATTATTCCACAATTCATCACCATACCAAATAGCACCGTAGTAGAAGTAACCGAAGTCCGGACCATGTCCAAATAGTGGGCTTGGCTTCAATGGATCGCCTGTTGTGCGATTTACTTTGTATCGTGTGGCATAAGTTTCATAGACATCACCAGCCCAAGGATAGCCTGTGATACTTAAGCCGATACTGTCATATTTCTCATACAAGTCTAAATCTTCAGGGTACATTCTGTCTGTACTCTTAGAAGTTGATGGTGGGCGCAAATGCATGGGAACTCTTGTGTCCATCGAGTTTGCTACGGAGATATTAGGGTGAGTCAGCATCCATAGAACAATAGATCGAGACTCGGGCTCAGAGGTAGGGTAGGCGCCCGCACCATATTGGGTATAGCCTCTGCCGGTTTCATCGAGTCCTGTATCAGGTCTCCAGTTTTCAGGATAGTTTCGGTGTAAATCAAGTCCGCCTATACCATCTTCATTAAATCGACCGTCACCATCATTGTCTATTCCTTCAGAATAGACAAAGTAATTTCCACCCTCTTGAACACGTTTCATCAAACGTCCTTTTGGGTCACGAGGATCGATGATATGTGTTCCTTTTTCTCCTTCCTTAGCCTTTCTACGGATCTGATACATAATGCCATCTCCATCAAGATCTTCCTCATCATCTTCGTCCAATAGGCCATCGCGGTCATTGTCATGAGGTCTAACTGTGCTTCGGTTACGCTGGGCTGTGTGCAAATAGAGGTTACTACCATCAGGGTTATTCTGGGGTCGTAAATAAATAGCCTTGGTATCGATCAGGTCGGTAATGGCCTTGTCCTTTCCATAGTTGGTCAATAGATGTTGCGTTAACCAAAGAATAGATTCACTTGCAGTAATTTCTCCACTATGACGCCCCCCTTCAAAGTAAGCGGCAGGCTTGTCAGTGTCTTTACCGGTTTTCTTATTTGTGAGAGTCATCTGTAGGATGGGACGACCTTCGTAACTGGTAGCTACCTGATACAAGTCCACAATATCTGGGTATTGCTCTGCCCATTTTTTGTACCAATGGTACATGACATCTACCGTGTGATACTTGTCAAAATTAAGGGTCGCACCAGGAGTGTATTCCACTTCAGCATGCTGAAATTGATTGAAAAAGCTAACACCATGGCGTTCACCACCGACAGTGTAGTAGGTAGTGTCTTTATCTGATTCTGGCCAACTATGTGGATTGAGTTGTCGTACTTCTTGCGCAAAAGTCACTGATACAAAAAGCATCAATGAAAGAGTGATAAGCTTTTTCATGGTTTAAGGTTGAATGAAGTGGAAGATAGAAAAAAGTCACCAATGTGCTTTCTGTTTTTGCACCAACGGGAAGTAGTAGGTCCTAAATAGATAATTTTTTGATTGGCCAGAATTAGTAATTTTTATTTTTGAATCTTATTAGATTAGGACCTTGATGATTGACTGTAAAACTCTAAACGAAGGCCATATTGTATCGAAAGTGCTTTTAGTCTTTGTATTATCTGCGTTGGGCCATTTCACTTTTGGTCAACAACTGGAAATAGCACTTTACAAGACGAAACTGAATAATGAAGAACGAACTCATATAAGTGAGAGTTTGAGGTTTCAAATTGATTTTTATAACGAGCTATTCGGTGACTCAATATCAGGTAATATAAAGGCTAGATTTTTTGGGCGGCAGTCGGATTTTGTTGGCTATTCAAAAGACAATGTCGGGATTAACAACGCTCATAGTCTCGCTGGATATTTTAATCCTAGAACCGATGAATTGGTTGTTTTTAAAGAAAATGGTTCTGATCGCTTTTTGAGTGTCTATTCCCATGAATTGAGTCATGCTCTATTGAGTAAAAAAGTAGCCAGGCCTCCAGTATGGTTGAATGAAGGGTTGGCCGAATTTTTTGGTGCAATCATTTTTACGAGTGATGGTACTTCAGGGAGGATTAGCCCTTTTAGAGTGAGAGATGCATATGGTGTAATTAAGTCCAAAAGTAACCTGAAGAAATTCTTCGATAAATCTTATGAGGATTGGGAAAAGAGTAGGAGAAATGAATACGACATTGCATGGTCAATTATCAACTTCCTGTATTTTAAAGATGTTGACATGTTCGTCTCAATTATCAACTGGGTTGCTAAGGAGGCAGACTCAATAAGGGTTTTAGAAAAAGAATATCCTGGGGGATACGATCAGTTCCATAATGACATTAAAAATTATTACAGAAAGTTATTAAACCGCTAATTGTCCTATCACTGTTGACAAATGAGAAGATCATTTGAAGGTCTTTTTATTCAATAAAAATTCGCTTAATCACAGTGGATGATTTCAAATTTACCAACCAGTACGATACTCTCTTTTAACGTACTTATTGGCTTCATCAAAGTTGGTTACCTTCATATTCGCGGCATCCCAGTGCAAGCGCTTTCTACCATGGTATTTTGTGCCCCCCCAGAAGCCTTGATTTTTCGCTTTTGGATCTACTTCAAAATAGGCTTTCAAGGCAAGGTTTCCGATAAGCAGACTTTCCGTAAATGGACCTGCATAGTCGAAGGAGGAACTTGTATAGGCATTTCCATACCCTGCAATACATGCATTCACCCATTGCAGATAGTGCCCTTCTGGAACTCTCGCGACAGTCTCTTTGACTGAGACTTGCTCATTTAGTGACAACGGCAGCAACCTTGGGTTTGCGCCATAACAATCGGCCAGAAGTTTTCCTTTAGTACCGATAAAGAGCACACCACCATCCCAATTTCCAAAGGCTTCATCATCGCCTAACTCTTCAGGTCTTTCTGGCATGAGACCACCATCCATCCACGAGACTTTAATAGTGCCATTGCCATCTGTTCTTGGATACCTTAGGTGAATCTTACTGGCAGTAGGGAAACTCTTAGGATAACTTTTTGTCTCAAAATTGGCTTTGAATGCGTCTGCCACGCTGCATTCTACACGATCAGGGTATAGTATTGGCAGAATTCTGTAGACTGGGTCCATAATATGGCAAGCCATATCTCCTAATGCGCCTGTCCCGAAGTCTGACCAACCTCTCCAGTCGAAGGGTAAATAAGCATCGTTATAATCTCGCTTTTCGGCAGTTCCTAACCATAAATCCCAATCCAATTCCTTTGGAGTAGGGTCTTTAACGGTAGGGGTTTCAAGGGCCATTGGCCAAATGGCTCGGTTTGTCCAACACTGTACGCTTTGGACTTCGCCAATCAATCCGGCATCATAATATTCTTTCATCTTCCGAACTCCATCTCCTGAAGCTCCTTGATTACCCATTTGGGTGACCACTTTATATTTTTCAGCCGCCTCCGTCAACTGTCTTGCCTCGGCAATATCGTGTGTAAGAGGCTTTTGAACATAAACATGCTTTCCACGTTCCATCGCATTCATGGCTTGAATAGCGTGCATGTGGTCTGGTGTAGATATGGTAACCGCATCGAGCCCAGTTTCTTTATCCAGCATTTCACGGTAATCCTTGTAATATTTGGCATCCTTGTGATCCCTTCTGGCACGGACGGACTGCCTGTCATCAACATCGCATATGGAGACGATTTTCACACTTGCACTCTTGGCACATTCGGCCAAGTCAGAATAGCCCTTACCTCCAGCTCCGATCCCACCTAGGTACAGGGTGTCGGAAGGAGCAGTAAAACCCTTGCCTAGTACATGACGGGGTACTATTGAGAATGCAGCTCCGGCAAAGCCGAGGTTTTTGAGGAATTTTCTTCGAGAGGCGTTGTTAGATGTCGAACTCATGTTTAATAAGGTTGAGCTTTAATTTAACAATTCACCTGATAACCACCATGTGATTACTTGAGTTTTGAGAGCGATTTTCCATTAATGAACTCGATAATGGCTCGTTGGTATTTGTTTGGGACGGTACTTGACAAATGCTGATAGAATTCCTTGTGATTGAACTCATGCGCATGCAATACTTCAAAGTCAATTCCAGACATCTTTTTCATCGCTTCCTCTAGTATTCTGGTATACTGATAGCTTTGACTTTCTGAAATCAATAGCATTGGTGTTTTGAGATTTTTGAGGTGTGTGGTGGGAGAAGCTTCGTAAAGTTCTTCTCGTGTATCACCAAATACACCTTTGACATGGTTCTCGGCTAAGTCGATACCATTAAACTTTAAATGTGTATCGTAATAGGCCGGTATGTCATATGCTCCGGCAATGGGAATTACTCCTTTGATATTATCAAGACCTAGTCCCTCAACTTCTAAGTATTTTGGATCGGTGGCCAATAAGGCAGATAGATGTCCTCCTGATGAGTAACCAGAAACAAAGATTCGATTCTTATCAAAATTGTACTTTCCTGCATTGTCATATACCCACTTGAATGCACTTGCAACATCCTTTATATGTTCTGGGTGCCTGATTCCTGTATTGAACTTTGGATCTGCCCAAATGGCCGGACTTAAACGGTAGTTGATTACTGCAACTGAAATACCCTGATTGGACAATAGCTTTGCCAAAGATGCCTCATCCTTCTTGTCACCAAAGGCCCAAGCACCGCCATGAATCCAAAGTAGGATAGGCGCGTCCTTCTCAGCGGATAAATACAAATCAAGCATTTGCTTTTCTGCATCTAATGACTCTTCAGAGTAATAGGACAGGTCTTTCACCACTTTCGCTTCTTGAGCTTCTATATGAGCCAGTGAAAGAAATATTAAGGTTATGACGAAGTACTTTTTCATATGATATCCTTCATTAAGATAGAAATTAAATGAACCGGAATTGGTCCTTTGGACAGAAGGTGGGTGTGAAACTTCAAATAATCGAAGTTGCTGAGCTGGCTTGCTCTGACTAAATCAAGTGCCCTCCTTATTTCAACATCTCCCAGCTTATAGGTAAGCACTTGAGCTGGCCATCTCTTCATTCTATTGATCTCTCTAAGCGCTATGTCATCTTGATCTTTAATATGTTCTTTCCAAAAGGAAAGCGCCTTGTCATCGGACCAGCCATGGTAATTTAAGCCTACATCCATTACTACTCGAGCTGAGCGTATCAGGTCCCAATTCCATTTACTGAGCTCTTCATAGGGTGTTTCATATAGTCCGAGTTCCCAGCCTAAGTTTTCAGTATAAGCGGCCCAACCTTCCACAAAGCCCATAGAAGAGGACAGTGCTACATGCTCGGGGATATCCAGTTGCTGGTGATAGTTTCTTTGGTAATGATGCCCTGGAATACCTTCATGGATAAGCAGGAAGTCGATATCTGAGAGGTTGAAAGGTTTGTCAAAAAGGTTGTAGTAGAAGGTGTTGTTAGAATAGTAAGCGGGTGTTTGCGCCAAAGCTCTGTTCCTTCCTTTTGATACACTTAACGAAGGCATCCTTGAGAATCTTGGAAGTAGCTTGTCAAACTGATTTTCAACCTTTTGGAGTCTCCTTGCGATCAGTTTTTCTATGGCTGATTCATTGTTGGTGAAATTTGATTTGGGTGCAGCTTGTTTCAGGTTCAGGGCGCTGATTTCAGCCTTGACTCGGTCTACTTCAGTCAAACCCAGATTATAGATTTGCTCTATAGTTAGGGTTGTGCCTGTCCATTTTTTAATCAGATATTCGTACCATTCATAACCATGACTGTAGTCAAATACCTTATCCTGATTTCTAAGCTCAATCCCTTTAGTCAGTTCAATTAGCCTGATTTTTTCAAGCTGAACGGATACTTCAAAGTTCAGAAACCTATAATCAAACAGTTGTGTCTGCGATAAACTGGTAGTGTCAATTGACTTTAATCCCTTGTCAATACTTTGAAAACGAGTCTTTTGCTCTTCAATGTCTGAAATATTGAAAAGAGAATTGATGTATGCTTTGTAGTCAATTTGTAATCCTTCCTGTCTCTGGTTTCTGATAACACTTTTGTAGTCAGAAAGCAGGTCATCTATCATGTTCGCATTCTGAGCGAAGGAATGGATTGGTGAAATGACAAGACTTAATAGCAGGGTTAGAGCGAACCGCTTAATCATGCACTATTAAACTTCTTTTTATCTGAAAAGGATATGCTAAGCTTGCGAATACAAGGAAATAAAAAAGGGCTGAACGTTAATTCAACCCTTTTTGATGATTCTCTATTGCTTAGTTAGCTGCAATTTCTAACCAATATCTTCTAAGCTTCAACTGCTCAGGCGAAGCGCCTAGATTAAAAGCGAGTGAAAGCGGAGTAGGAACATCTACTTGTTGGTTAGGCGCACTCAAAACAATTTCCTTCTTCTCCCCATCAATGTCTCTTATGACTGTGAACGTGAATGTTTCTAGCTGAGGGATTTTTGAAAATTGATCGGTAATGAAGGTGTTGATTTCTGGCCCCAAAGGTGGAAACTCTTCGCCATTCATTTTAATAAGGATATCTCCGTTTTGCAATTTCAATGCCCGGCCCATGTCGTCCATAGCCTGATCGTTCCCAATAGAAAGGTAAGGCTTGCCATCATGCTGAATTACCCTAATATTGGACTGATTCAGAACAATGCTGTACTGCTTAGTAGTACCATCAAGCACGACATCCACACCTACCTGATCAAATACTTCTTTGTAATCAAGAGGAGTATTGCCTGCTACATATGTATTTAGAAACTCTCCAATTTCAGGGTAGGTGAGGCCAACAATTTCATCAAAAAGTTGCTCATCCTTAAACGACACATCTTTACCATATTTCTTAGAAAGGTCAGCCATCATGTTCTGCACACCATAGGCACCATCAGAAAGCTTCCTAAGCTTAATGTCTAAAGCAGCACCCAAAAGGGCTCCCTTTTGGTAAACATTATAGTATTGATCGGCATATTGGTCTAGGGCACCAAGACTCAAATCGGTAAAAGCTAGAGTGTCTTTAAACTGTCCGGCAATCACCATTTTTTGACTTAGCATCCCTAAGTATTCCTGAGGAGATACAAGGCCATATTTCACTTGAACACTACCCGCAAAGTACTCGGTCATTCCTTCATACATCCACAAATGCCTAGACATTTTTGGATCATTGAAGTCAAAGCTTCCAATTTCTTCCGAGTGGATATTTAATGGTGTTACAATGTGAAAGAACTCATGTGCCGCAAAGTCTCTTAACTGTTGGTTCATCGGCCCGATAGTGCTTTCAGGCATAAAGTAAAATGAGCTATAAGAATGCTCTAGTGCACCAAATGATTGAACTGGCTGATCGGTAAAGTAGAAGATGAATGCATATTTATCTACGGGTAGTTCACCGCCTAGAAACTTGCTCTGCGCATCCAGTACCTCGCTAATGCTCTCCGCTATTTCCTTGGCCGTTACTTTATTGTTGGGTGAATAACTGGCTACTAGCACTTCTGTGTTAGCCACTCTCACAATGGCCGTATCAACCTTGCTATACATCAAAGGTGAGTCTACCAAACGATCGTAGTCCTCAACATTGAATCTGTCTACGAACTTGTCTTCATCACTACTATTATTCTCTTTGCTAAGGGAAATTGTAGCCATAGAGCCCACAATATCTGCCTTGAGACCAGTTGCACCATAGAAATCCTTTTCTCTGATGAAATTGAGCTCAAAAGGCTCTTTTTTCATACCCTCGAAATAGCCAAAGAATCCACTTGGGTTGACAATAATATTCTTATCTGCCTCAATATTAGTACCTGCAGGCTGAAAAATACTTGGGCCTTCTTTTTGGGTATCATAAGTGTCTTCAACCCAGTATGTGATCTTTCTGAGTTTCTTGGCATTCTTAATTTTCCATGAGTTGTCGTCTAGGCGCTCGACTGATATTTCACGCCCTTTCTTATCATATGCCTTGAGTTCCGAAATCATTCTTCCGTAATCCGCAATGGCATAAGTACCAGGAATGATCTTGGGAAGATAGAAGGTGATTTCCTTTTGCTTGATTTTAGGAGTCGACAGCTCTACATAGACCTTGTCATCTACGATCTTCGTAAGGTCAACAGTGTATTTATATGGATTTGCCGCCCATAGTGAAGCCGATAGGAACATGGCGACCAAGAGCGTAATCAGTTTTGATTTATTCATGAGATTATTCTTAAATCTTGTTTTGAGTGGCATTCAGCACTTTTTATTTAAACCTGTTCAATTCTGAGGCCAAACTTAACATATTCTACTATTCAGACATATGGGATTAGCTGAAAAGACCTGTTACTCTTTGCTAATCACGCCTTTTAATTCCCTGCATTACCCAATGTTTTATGAGTCAACCTACTGATGAGTGACAGCAGAAGTGTCACATAAACATGTGATTTTATCCTTTAATTCTACCCACAGGCTTATTAAACACACTAGCAATTTATGTAAGTGGTTTCCTAATTCAGTATCTGCGTTCTTAGGAAAAAGATTATCATGAATACCAAGTTAGTTTACCTTTCACTCGTTGTAGTCTTTGTTTTTACCTCATGCGAATCCTCTGATGGTAATGATGAAGTACCTGTGATATTCGCTCCTAATGCTATTGAGCATTTCGATATAAACAACAGAGACAATGCCTCTGACATTCGACTGTTCTTTAATTTTTCTCAGTCTATTCAGCATGTAAAAGAATTTAGGGTGTTGTTGGTACCAGAGGTGGAACAATCTAATGTAGGAGTCACTAGCTTTTTCATTGCAGATGACAGAGTTCAAATAGTTACCGCTAAGCAGGGTGACGTAAAATTGACACTTGATCCTTTATTGAAGGATATAAATGGTGATAATATCAGAAACGCAATAAGCTACAGTATTGCTGTGGCAGCTATACACAAATCCAGTGAGGAAGACAGCAAGTTTTCCATTGCCAATCAGTCACTGACTTTGACAACAACAGAGCTTAGAGACCTCTACATAAGCAATAGCAGAGGAAATTCAGTTGTGGTCATTGATGAAGTGACGGGTGAGCTCATCGGGGATTTTGTATCACCCGCAATTGGTGGATTGGGAAATACACAGGAGATGATCATTAATGATGCTGGTGATTTCTTAGTCACTGGCCTTAATAATACAGCTTTGAAATTATACGATGGTGCAACAGGAGCCTTTATCAGAGATTTTACCAATGGCTATGTTCTTGGGGCGCCAACAAAAACCTCCATAGGTCCTGATAATCTCATATATGTGAGCCAATGGACTAATGATATTAACAATGTCGCCCGCTTCAATTATGAGACCGGTGCTTTTGTTGATGAGTTTGTGACGGGAGTAGACAGGGCAATGGGCCATGCTTGGGACAGTAATGGAAATTATTACCTAGCGCTATTTGGCACTCCATCTATTGTTAAATATGATAGCCAGGGAAATGAACTGGCAAAAATTGGAGAAGGCCTTTTACAGGGTCCCGTTAACGTCTGGGTGGATGAAAGTCGCAATGGGCTTTTTGTGGTTGACTGGTCAGTGGGGCAGGTCAAAGAGTTTGATTTAGCAACTGGCAATTTTAAAAGTAACCTTGTTACAGGAATGCAAAGAGTGGAAGGCTTTCTTTTCGGTAGAGACAATGCACTTTATCTCTGCGATTGGCAAAATAATTCTGTGAATGAGTACGATTTGACATCTGGAGCATCAAGACGAATAATGCAATTCGATGTGCTCAATAATCCGAACGGTGTTATCTACGGTCCGAACATAGATCCGAACTAGGCCCTAAAATTTAAGAAAGAATGTAGTTCCCCGATTGTTTGAAGATCTAACTTCTAGGCTTCCTTTGTGTAAGCGCATGATTTGACGGGAGAGGGAAAGGCCAATACCCGAACCCGAGACTTTTGTGGTATAGAAGGGTACGAATATGTTTTCTGCAATTTCATCTGGTATACCGGGACCATTATCAGAAATCATGATGGTCGTTTCTTCAGAATCACTTTGGGCCTCTATTCTAATGACAGGGTTTTTGACTTGCTGAAGAGCTTCTATCGCATTTTTGAACAAGTTGATCAAAACTTGATCTATCAGATCAGAATCAATATTGATTTCTAATCCTTCTTGAAGGTTTACCTCCAAGCGTATGGCATGCTGATCGATATCCGCTTTGAATAGATTGGTAAGTCGCCCTATCAAGCTCTCAACCTTCACAGATTGAATATCTGGCTTCGGAACTTTGGTTAGTTGATCATAAGTCTTCACAAAGTTTGCTAAGCCTTTGCTTCTCGACTCAATGGTTTCGAGTCCACCGACTAAATCTTCTATGCCTTCATCGTCTAATTTCGACAAGTCAGGGTTACCAGATTCATCTTTGATCATTTGCAGAATCACATCTGAGAGCGTGGAAATGGGGATAACCGAATTCTTAATTTCGTGAGTCAGTACTCTGATAAGCTTCTGCCATGATTCGATTTCATTGGCCTCTAATTCACTCTTAATGTCTTGAAAGGAAATTAGCTTAAAGGCTTCACCTTGAAGTTTAAATTCTGTGGCTTGAATGGAGAGGTTCATCAATTTGCCGTTCAGACTTAGTTTTACCAATTCCCGCTCCCCGTTAGTAATATTCTTAATAGTGTCTAAGAGCTCTCCGGAGATGTGTTCCAAAGATCGAATGGTAGTGATTAAACTTTTGTTAAATAAATCTTGAGCCGCATGATTGACGAGCTGAACACGCATTTGATCATCAAAGCAGACTAAAGCCACGCGAACGTGCTCAACAATGGTTTGGAGATAGAGTAGGTTAGAGGCCTTTTCATTTCGGAGGGTCTTTAGCACTTGGTTGATCTCATGAAAAGCATAATTAAGGTCTTGCTCATTTTTGTGGTGATAGGTATTACTGAAGTCCTGTTGTTTAATGGCGAGCAAAAAGTTCGCTAATTCACGCCTGGACCGCTCTACATACCGAATTAGGTTGACTAACGTGATGATGAGTCCGAGGATTAACCAAAAAGAGACAAGCCAAAAGTGTGTTTGCGTAATAACGTAGACGGCCCCATAGCCGAACAGAATGATAAGGGAGATTCTAATGATTACATTCCAGCGGAAGTATTTATACTCCATTAATCATCAGCATTTTTATTGACATAAAAGACAAGAAGGCGAAACTGGGTGTCTATCATTTTTTGACAACCCCATCGCAGCCCATAATTAATATTCATCATGAATTGATCTGGGGTGGTATAAATAGATGTGGCTGCTTTATAGCCCATCAACTCAGTTTCTAAGCTAATATCATCATTTGAGCCAAAAACATATGCTTCTTTTTGATCTCTCACATCAAAGAACATATAGCAGTCAGTCTTAGCCAATAAGTACATTCGCACAGTAGTATTTCCTTCCACGCGTAGATAACTGGTCGTTTTATTATTGACCCCTTTCAAGGTATAGTCAAACGTACCAAAATGAACCCAGTCAGTGGTTTCATCTTTCATTTGGCTTTCACGAATTAAGTTGGCTACGTCATCGATGGATTCTTGACCCAAGAGGGGTTGAATCCACAGCATGAGGATAAGGAAGGCAGTGAGGCTTTTCATCCAGGTTGAGAGATTGAGTTAGTTAAGACTAATCTAGCAAATAGTTTCATAAAATCTTAGACTACAATCCGTATTTAGACATCTTGCGATAAAGGGTGCTTCTGCCAAGTCCCAGAGCCTGAGCGGCTTTAGTGAGGTTACCTTCAGCGTTTCTTACAGCATTTTGAATGGCTTGTTTTTCCATCTCTTCAATATTGTAATTATCACTGGCAATCACATTCTGAGTTGGTCTCTCGATGAGTAGAAAATCTTCTGGTGCCAAAAGGTGCGAATTGGCCATAATCACTGCACGTTCTATGGCATGTTGTAGTTCACGAACATTGCCCGGCCAAGAATAGCGCCTTAGTTTATTCAATGTGGTCTCGTTGAGGCGCATCTTGTCTTTGCGATACTTCTTGCCATACATTTTCAAAAAGTGCTGAGCAATAGGTTCAATATCTTCTGTTCGCTCTCTTAATGGAGGAAGCTTAATTTCTACAGTATTGATTCGATACAAAAGATCTTGCCTAAACTCATTCTCTACGATCATATCATACAGCGGCATATTGGTAGCACAGATAAGACGGGTATCCAGAGGTGTTATCTTATTCGACCCAACACGAGAAACCTGCTTGAATTGAATTGCCGTTAATAGTTTGGCCTGCATAGACAAGGATAAGTTGCCTATTTCATCCAAGAAAAGAGTACCATCATTTGCCATTTCAAACCTTCCTGGTCTATCTTCTTTGGCATCGGTAAAGGCACCTTTAGCATGACCGAATAACTCCGATTCGAAAAGTGATTCGGAAATGGCTCCTAAGTCTACTTTAATAAAATTCTCGTCAACGCGTGGTGATCTATTGTGAATAGCTCTGGCAATGAGTTCTTTGCCTGTACCATTTTCACCTAGTATCAAAACGTTGGCATCTGTAACGGCTACCTTATCGATGGCATCAAAGACGGGTTTCATAGTAGGACTGATGCTGATGATATCGTCAAACTCGCGTTGCTGATCTCTTACGACAATCTTTTGACTCGTCTTTAATTCCTTAACCTCTTTCTTTGTCTGGCTAAGCGTAAAAATGGATTGAACAGTCGCGAGTAATTTTTCTTTCTGCCATGGCTTAACCAAAAAGTCAACAGCGCCTTCTTTCATGGCCTCCACAGCAATGTCTACCTCGCCATAAGCTGTGTTCATCAAAACGTGGGCATCAGGATCTTTTTGTAGAATTCTCTTAAGTAGCTTGATTCCTTCTTTTCCGCTGGTTAGTCCGTAGGAGAAGTTCATGTCAAGTACAATCACATCGTACTTGTGCTGATTTAGTAGAAAGTCAAGCTTTAGTGGGTCCTTCTCGGTAATTACAGTTTCAAAATGCTGTTTGAGGATCATTTTAGCTGTATAGAGTACACCCTGATCATCATCGAGAACGAGAATTTTAGCATCAGCTTTAGACATTTCAGTAATTCAATTGCCAAATTATCCCTTAAGGTATTTATTGTGTCAAACTGATACAAGTGCTCGTGTCAATTTGATACGAAATTCTTGATAAATGCTTTAAAATAATCTATAAGTGGTTGATATATAGGGCTGTAGCATAATTGGTATAGTATTGGACTTAGTCCATGCGATATGCTTAGACATTTGTTCACTTTAAGTATCCGTACCGCTTTCAAGCACAAGTGGCTTTCTTTCGTCAACTTACTTGGACTTGGTCTAGGCCTGGCGGCCTTTGTGAGCATCTTTTACTATGTCGAATATGAGAACAGCTTCGACAAGTTTCATACAAAGAGCGATCGACTATATAGGGTCGTTATGTCGCGTTATATCAATGACGATTTGGTGAGCATTCGACCTGATAACTATCCAGCGTTAACGTCTGTATTGGAAAACAATATTGCTGGTATTGAGTCGGTTGAACCTCTTATGTATAGTTCTAGAGGGGGCACGCTCATAAAGTTCAATAACGACAATGAGCTGCTAAGAGATGACTTAAAAGTTCTGAACGCATCTGCCGGTTTCTTTAACCTGTTTGATTTGGAGTTAATTGAGGGAGATTATCTCAGGCTCGATGAACCGTTCACTGGTTTGATTTCGGATGAACTGGCAGCGTCCATATTTGGAGATGTAAACCCAGTAGGCAAGTCGTGGATTGAAGATGATGGACATGAGTACCTTATTCTTGGTGTCTATAGAAAATGGGACCACAATTCTCACTTAGACTTTGATCTGATCAAATCATTTGAAAGCATAGGTGCCAGACATCGGTCAACGGATCATCATGATTCATGGGATTGGGGGAGAATGAAAACATATGTGCTATTGGAGGAAGGAGTAGCTAAGACTCTCATTGATGATCAAATAAAAGGAATCATTGATGGATTTAAACCCAAACGAGCAGGATTACACTTGAGAGAAGAACTGTTCCTTCAGTCGATAGAGGATATACATTTAAAGTCTGATTTCGAAGAAGGTAATTTCTTAGGCAGATATACAACTCAAGTCTATGGGCTCTTAATGGTAGGTTTCATCATAGTGATGCTTGCCTGGATCAATTTCGTAAACTTTTCCGTTGCCGGAACTCTAGAAAGAGTTAAAACTGTCGGTATTCAGAAGACTTTTGGAGCGAATAATAAATACCTGTTTTACAGACAGTTTTTTGATGCTTTAATTGTAAATGGACTAGCGCTGCTTTGTGCCTTATGTGTTTGGCAGTTGGTTCAGCCCGCTATAAACACCATTTCCGGTATTCCTTCAAGCCATCAACCAGACAGTCACTTTTACCTCACGATTATCCTTATAGTCGCAATAGGCTCAGGCATCAGTGTTTTGGGTCCATTAGGCATTCTAAAAAGAACCAAAGTAGTTGAAGCTTTGAAAGGGTCAACCTCTGTTAGTCTCACTGGAATCGGTTCACTGAGGAAGGGGATGGTCACTTTTCAATGGGTAGTATCAATCTGCCTGATCTTGGCGGTTTATACAATCTGGTCACAATCAAATTACATTCATGGAATAGATAGAGGCATTAAAACTTCTGGAATATATGTGGTACAAGAACCAAGGGATTTTGACTACGATTTATTTGCTTCTAACCCAAGCCTAATTAAGAGCAAATGGCTGGCAATTCCCGGGGTCAAAGCTGTGGCCTCTTCATATGCTATACCGGGTAGCAGGCCATCGGCCTATGAGATTAGGGAATTTGACGCACCTTTATCGGCTAACATTCCTGTTTACGAACATCAGGTCGATGATGCCTTTTTGCCTTTGTATGGTAATAAACTTGTAGCGGGGCGCAATTTTTCAGAGCAGATTAGTTCTGATGATCACGCTGCTGTTCTTAACCTGTCAGCCGTTAAGGCCTTATTTGGTAGTGTAGATACCAATGAAGTATTGGGCAAAAGAATCACCAGTCCAGAGAATGAGTATATCCGTACTGTGGTAGGTGTGGTTGAAGACTACTATCAGCTCTCACCAGCCGAATCTCAAATCCCTATCAGCTTTGTTCTTGATAGTGAGAGTCGGGGTTATTATTCCATTGCCTTTGAGGGGCAAAACATAACTCAGCTCATGTCTTCTGTTAAAAGTCAGTTTCAGGAAGTCTTTCCAGGAAATATCTTCCATTCTTTCTTTTTGGATGACTTCTATAATCAACAGTTTGTAAAAGAAAAGCAAGCAACACAGCTCTTGGGTGGCTTTTCTGTAATTGCCATTGTTCTTAGTCTAATGGGAATATGTGCGTTAACCGTCCTCGACCTTATTAAACAAATGAAGGCTTTGAGTATAAGAAAAGTATTGGGAGCCAATCTTAAGTCGCTGTACATAGAAGTTGCAAAAGGGAACATCAAGAGGTTTCTCCTTGCGGCAATTATAGCCTTCCCTCTGAGTTATGTCTTCCTTGGTAAGTGGCTTTCAAAATTTGCCAATAGAATAGATTTGTCTCTTTTCAAGCTTTCCATTCCTATAGTCATTACTGTCGCTGTACTGATAGCTGTATTGTGGGTAGTATCATATAAATCATTGATTGAAAATCCTGTTGACCACCTAAAAGAAGAATAAAGATTATGTTTAGAAACTATTTCAGGACTGCTTTTCGAATTCACGTAAAGAACAAACTTTACTCATTTATCAACTTCATTGGACTGTCTATTGCATTAATGTTATGCTTTCTGGTCTATTTATTTGTTCAAGACGAATTCAGCTATGATAACTTTCATAAAAATGGGGATAACCTCTTTTTGTTTCACTCTGTATCATACAAAGTTGATAATCCGAAGCTAGAAGCAGGTTTTTGGGACACTGAACCTTTGGCCGGAATTCAAAGGGAGTCTACCACCAACTTGCCATTCCTTAAGCTCATAGAGAGTAGTATACCAGAAATTGAGAGCATCACTCGGATTGAATATCAAAGCCTTACGACCATAAGAGATGGGGAAGAGTCAGGAGAAATGGTGCACTATGTTGATCGCAATTTCTTTGATAATTTTTCATACCCGTTTTTGAAAGGCGATTCGGAAGTCGCTTTAGAAACGATCAGCGATGTTGTTATCACTAAGGAGTTTGCCATTAAGCATTTTGGTTCCATTGAAGTGTTAGGTCAAGACCTGATAGTGCTTGGTGATCCAAACAAGATTTACAAAGTGAAGGGGGTTATAGAATTGCCGCATAACACAATGCTGGATTTGAATATTATAGCCCCAGTTGAAAATTCTTATTATTATAAAAATCATCAAGACGATTGGAATTACTATGCCATCTCGGCATTCTTCAAGCTGAAGGACAATGCACATGTAGATGACATAAACTCAAAAATTAGAAATATATTCTTAGACCAAAAAGATGAGCGGTATTTATCCCTGTCACGCCAAAACCTCAAACTTGCAGAAGATAATCCGATCATTGAGTTCGACTTAAAGAACGTTTCCGAGGTTTATTTAGATCCGACCTTAAGTTATAATAAGAGCTCATCTCCGCTATACTCTTACATACTCATTGCAATCTCTTTGGTCATCTTGATCATTGCTAGTATTAATTACTTGTCCATAAGTATAGCTTCTTCAGCAGGTAGAAGAGTAGAAATTGCTATCAGAAAGGTAGTGGGGGCTAATATTCCACAGCTGAAAATTCAGTTTTATTTGGAAGCACTCACACTCACACTACTGGCGGTGATAGGTGGTTTTACCCTGATGCAGACTTTTCTTCCAACCTTCAACGAAATGGCTGGCAAGTCATTACTGCCTACGATCGAAGAAAACATTTTACTTCTGACTTATGGACTCTTCTTTGGCCTGTTTATATCCTTTGTGGCAGGAGGATATCCAGCTCAAATTCTTGCCAGGTTTAAGGTTTTGTCAGGCTTAAAAGGTCAATCTACAAGTCGCGTGAGTCCGGGACTTATTAAGGGCATGATGATCTTTCAGTTTACACTCTGTCTGGTATTTATTTCCTTCAGTATTGTCATGCAGAAGCAATTCAAGTATATCAATGATAAGGACTTAGGCTTTGACAAGGAACAAATGGCTATAGTTGGAGGTCTTTGGGGGCAGGCAGAACTGGTGAAGCAGGAACTCTCTAAATATGCTTCAGTCAAAGAAGCAGGAACCAGTAGTGGCATTTTCACTGGGGGTGGCAGTTTTGGCACTATGGTAGTAGATGGGATTGAACATAGAATTAGACGTGTTCGCGTAGGTGAGGAGTTTATGAGGACGCTTGATATTACCTTTATTGACAAAGAAGGATTTCCTGCGCCTGAACGCCATGAGTTGGAAGAGGGTAAGGACTACGTTAATGAAACTTATTTCAATCTAATTGTAAGTGACTCTGCTAGGTTTAGACTCTATAAAGATCGAATAGCGGGAGTTGTTAAGGACTTTCATTTTGAATCGCTACAGACAGCTATATACCCAATCTCTTTCCGATTGGCTAAGCCTGAAGTGCTTTCCACTCTTTTTGTGAAACTAGAAGCTGGAATGACATCAGAAGGAGTCGAAAGCATCAAAGAAGCATACGAAAATATCACAGGTGAACCATTAAAGGAAGTAAGGTTTATGGATGCCTATTTGGCTTCACGATACAAGGATAGCCAACGTTGGCAACGGATTATTGACGCTTCTACAACCCTTGGAATTCTAATTGCCAGCATAGGTTTATTTGGTATGACGGGAATAAACCTTGCTAATCGTATGAAAGAAATCAGTATCAGGAAGGTCCTAGGTGCAGATTTCAATCAAATTGCTTTGTTACTAAACCGACAGACACTGTTGCTAATTCTTGTGGCCGCTTTGATTTCGGTACCCATCTCTTATCAATTGACTACTCAGTGGCTCGAGGCATTTGCTTACCATGTGAACGTGTCAATAGAGATATTCATTTTCTCGGTATTAGTCTTATTCGGAATCTCATTACTCACGGTTTTATTTCATTCCATTAAATCGGTTAAAACAAATCCAGCAGAAATTTTACGCAGCGAATAATCATAGCCATGCTCAAAAACTATTTCAATACCACAGTCAGATCGATAGGAAAGAATAAGCATTTTTCTTTCATCAACACAATAGGCTTGGCCATTGGGATGGCCGCTGTATTGGTAATTTTCCAATACGTGACATTCGAGTATAGTTTTGATAGATTTCACGAGAATAAGGATCAAATATATCGTTTGAACCTAGGTCGACTTGATACTGGTGTGCCATCTAGTGCTACAAGTGCTGGAGTAATGGGGCCTATTTTGAAGGATAATTATGCTGGGATTAAATCTTTTGTCCGGTTAAGACAATTTCCTTCCTTGGTCGCTCATGAAGATAAAAGCATTTATGAGGAACACTTCTATTTTACGGACTCATCATTCTTTGAGGTTTTCTCTTTCAGGCTTTTAGAAGGTGATAAGCAGAATGTGCTACAAGAACCTAATACCATCGTCTTAACGGAGTCTTCTGCGCTTAGACTTTTTGGCAAGACAAGTGAATTGATTGGTGAGTTGATCGAGGTTGATAACAGAATGTCATATAAGATCGATGGAGTAGTGGAAGATCCTCCTAAGAACTCTCATTTTAGCTTTTCTCATTTAGCATCCATTGCCTCCGTTGCTAATCACTACAATACACCCCTACGTACCTACCAATTCAATGAATGGTATGCTCATTATGTGCATACCTATTTTCAATTAGAGGAGAATGTAGATGTTGAGGCTCTGGGAGAATTGATCACTGATGCATCCAAAAAGCATTCAAACCCTGAGTACTATGAACTATATGGCACCAATATGGGGCTTTACTTACAAAGCTTGTCGGACATTCACCTGAACCCAATGTTCGGAGAACTAGGAGTTTCAGGTGATATAGACAACCTCTATATTCTGGCAAGTGCCGGAATCATAATTTTGCTCCTAGCCATGATCAATTACATCAATTTATCGACAGCACAGTCTATGAAGAGAGGTAAAGAGATGGCTTTAAGAAAGACATTAGGTGCCTCTAGAAATCAGCTAATCATGCAGTTCTTAATCCATTCCGTATTGCTTAGTCTTCTGTCTTTTGTTCTTGCTATTACGCTCTTGCAAACTCTACAAGGATCATTGGTTCAGTTGCTAGGTTTGCCTGAGGAAGCTTTCTCTCTCTTTTATCAGAACTACTTGTTGGAAAGCATACTGTTGGTCTTGTCTATAGGATTACTCTCAGGGATTTATCCTGCGATTCGACTTTCATCTTCACAGCCAGCACACTTGTTTAGAGAGCAATCCTCTGGCAAACAAAAGTTTGTATTTAGGAAAGTTGTCATTTTTCTTCAATTCTCAATTTCAATAGCGCTGATATCCAGTACGATCATCGTTTTTTCTCAGGTTCAGTTCATGCAGCAACAGGAGTTGGGGCTTGATACCGAGCAAATACTACTATTACCTACATATGGCAATGATAATATTCATGATTCATATGATGTGTTTAGGCAGAGTTTAGAGGAGTTTTCAGATGTCCAATCTTCAACCCTTGCCGAACTGTCCCCGGGGGAAAGCATTTTTGGGATAATCTCAAAGTTTGAGGGAATGGAGGGTAGTAAGTCTTTCGCGACCATTGGTGTAGACTATGACTATCTAAAAACCTATGATATTGAGTTGATTGCAGGCAGAGATTTCTCGAGAGAAATTGTTACTGATACTGAAGAACGAGTAATCATTAATAAAACCCTATGTGAAGAGCTGGGTTGGTCGGCTACAGAGGCTATCGGCAAAACCTTTGACTTTGGGGGAGATGGGACAACTCCTGGTTTCGTAATAGGAGTGGTTGACGACTTTCATTTTAATTCCTTAAAACAATCTATTCGACCAATTGCCATGGTCATTGCTCCAAATTTCTATCAGAAAATTGCCATCAAGTTCAATTCGACAGACTTCTCCAGAACGATAGAAAACATTAGAGCTTCCTGGAACCAGGTTTATCCTCAATGGCCATTTGATTACAGCTTTGTAGATGTAGAGTTTGATAATCAGTACAGCTCAGACCAAAGGTTTGGTAACCTGTTTCTCCTTTTCACCTTCTTAGGACTATTCATCGGAGCATTGGGAGTTTATGGTTTGGTTCAACTCATAACAGAATATAGAAGACGCGAATTAAGCATCAGGAAAGTACTTGGTGCCGAATTATGGAGGTTAGTCAGCTTACTTTCAAATGAGTATGTGAGTTTAATGGGATTGGCCTTTTTACTCAGTGCGCCATTGGTCTACTTTTTTATGAGCGAGTGGTTGACGGATTTTGCCTTTAAAGTTCAGATAAGCTGGTGGATGATCGGGTTGTCATTATTGGCCATAGCTTTTATCTGCTTCTGCACCATAGGATTGAAGATTTACCAAACAGCTAAATCTAACCCTGTAGATCACCTTAGATATGAATAATAATCAACGGAACATTAAAAAGGACAGAAGAAATTAGGAACAATGCTCAAGAACTATTTTAAAACAACACTACGGTCAATCATCATCAAGAATCCTTCAGATGTATTAAGAATAGAAAATTAAAAGGTCATCAAAAACTCTAAAAACAACTAAACATGTATAAAAACTATATAAAAACTACTCTCAGATCGCTCAAGAAAAACAGACTGTTTTCTCTGATTAATATTTTCGGCCTTGCTGCTGGTATTGCAGCCTCGGTATTCATACTTCAGTACGCATTTTTCGAACTTAACTTCGACCGGTTTCATAAGAATTCTTCTAACGTCTATCGCGTAATGAACGAACGATTTGAAGGCGAGCGTTTGATTCAGAGGGGTCAGATTACTTACTCAGCGGTAGGCAAGCAAATGTTTGAAGATTACCCTGAAGTAGTCGACTATTTCACGCTCAGCACTTTCGGTCAAAATGTAATTGAGCATAATCAGAATCCAGTAAAAATACCTTTTAGCATCTTGGTAGAGCCTAGCTTCTTCGAGATGTTTTCATTTAATGTGATTGCAGGCAATCCCAAAGAAGTGTTCGATCAGAAGCGTAAAATGGTAGTCTCTGAAGACGTAGCAAAACGTCTATTTCAATCAGATGAAGGCAATTGGGATAAGTATATAGGAGAGATCATTAGAATGGGTTCCAGCAGGATGGAATACGAATTAGTGGGTATTCTGGAAGATGCACCTCCTAACTCCAGCCTTCAATATGAAGTCATCTTATCGAGAGCTACTACTTTCGATTTTTCTCCACAGGCTGAGTTTGGCTGGCTTGGATCAGATTACTTCCATTATGTGCAACTAGATGAGCGTGCTGACCCAGCGTCTTTGGTTCAAAAGTTTGAAGACTTCAGTAACAAGTATTTCAAAGGGAATCAGGTTACGGGGACTTACGAGAAGTTTCACCTGCAGCCCTTGGAGGATGTATATCTATATTCAGACTATGAGTATGAGAACCATCAGACTTCAGATGGTAGCATGGTTTGGATTCTAATTCTGATTGCCGCTTTTATCTTGATAATGGCCTGGATTAACTATATCAATCTTACCACTTCTAAGTCATTGCAACGTGCCAAAGAGGTAGGGGTAAGAAAGGTAGTGGGGGCAACCAAAAAACAGTTGGTTATCCAGTTCTTAATGGAGTCCCTCACGCTGAATTTTCTTGCTTTCATTTTGGCAATAACTCTGGTTCAAGTTTTTCAAAATTCCTTCAATTTGCTTGTAGAGAGAGAATTAGGCCTTATTGATTTTTTGTCTTCACAGCTTTATGGTACTCCGGTATTCCTTTGGTTGTTTGGTACGCTGCTTCTAGGATCTTTTCTTTCAGGTGTTTATCCAGCTTTTATTCTTGCTGCTTTTAATCCTTCACAATCTCTCAAGGGTCAGTTTGCTAAAAGCTCCAAAGGCCAGCTTTTAAGAAAGACACTCGTAGTATTTCAGTTTGCCCTTTCAATTGCATTAATAGCCGGGACAGTTCTGGTGTATCAACAAACGACTTTCATGCGAAATCAAGACTTAGGTGTGAACATGGAACGCGTCTTGACAGTAGAGGGCCCTGCGTTAACTAATATGGATACCACGTTTGTCGAAAGAATTCAACAGTTCTCGAACAAGCTTGAACAAAATTCACGAATTGAAAAAGTAGGTACTTCAGCGTCTGTTTTAGGTAGTCGTTTGCCGCGGACCTTTAATGTGAGAACTAGCCCTGAAGGTGAGGGAACTATGCTAAATAGAATCAATGCAAACTTTGGTTTTCTGGATGTATACAAGATTGAAATCATAGCTGGTCGAAATTTTATACCAAGTGATCATCACAGAGAATTCAGCCTTATCAAAGGAGTGATTTTGAATGAAAAGGCATCTCAACTGTTAGGCTTTGAGAGTGCTCAGGACGCTGTTAATAAGAAACTGACCTTCTTTGGTCGCGACTGGGAAATAATAGGAGTAACTGCTGATTTCCATCATCGCTCGTTAAAGTCTTCTATTGAACCATTAATGGTTTCTCCATTTTATAATGGGGGTGATGACACCTACCACATCCGTATTGATGATTCGAACCTTCCAGAGACTATCGAATACATCTCACAAACATTTGATGAGTTTTTCCCTAATGACATCTTTGAATATAACTTCATGGATGCTCGGTTCGATAATCAGTACAAGGCAGATCAGCAGTTTGGTAAAATCTTCAACATTTTCTCTTTGCTGGCCATTGCAATTGCTTGTTTGGGCCTATTCGGTCTAGCGGGTTATACGGCAATCCAGAAGACCAAGGAAATAGGTATTAGGAAGGTGTTAGGTGCATCGATAACCAATATTTTGCATATGCTGTCAAAAGAGTTCTTCCTACTTATCCTTCTGGCAAGTGTCATTGGCTTACCATTGATATTCTTAGGTGCTCGACTTTGGTTGGCAGGTTATGAGTATCAAACGGACATTGGTACAGCGTTCTTCTTGTTGCCAGTAATGGTTGTACTGTTTGTGGCAGCAACGATCATTTTTGGGCAGAGTATGAAAACCGCGCAGTCCAACCCAGTAAAATCACTCAGACAAGATTAAACTTAAAACTCAAAATCATGGTCATCTCGAACATTCGTTTCGCTTTTAGGCAACTCAATAAAAACAAAGTGTTTACCATCGTCAATGTGGTGGGGCTGGCGCTTTCAATGGTTGCTTGCCTCTTGATCTTTAAGTATGTCAGTTTTGAAAAAAGCTATGATGCCTATCATGAAGAAGCTGAAGATATCTATAGGATATACCGAATAGCCGATGGTGAAGATCCAGACGATGGTGTGGCTTCAATCTTTCCTGGTATAACACCATTGCTTAAGAGAGAAATCCCCGAATTTGAGTATGTAACTAGGGTTATTGGTTCCGATAAAATGTTTCAATCCTTCGCTTTTACACATTTTTCGAGTGAGGGGAAAGCCAATACCTTCAACATGCCAAAGGCATTTTTTGCCGATCATGATGCACTTGACATTTTCAAACTCAACTGGCTTGAAGGACAGAATTCGCGTTCCTTACAAAATCCTAACGAGCTGGTCATTTCACAGTCTTTCGCAAAGCGATTCTTTGGGGATGCAGAAGCAGTAGGTCAGGTATTAAGGTTCAAGAACATGGAAGTCGATTACCTGGTGACAGGTGTATTTGAGAATGTTCCCGAAAACAGTCACTTTAAATTCAATGTCCTGTGCTCATTCAGTTCACTTCCAGAAGAGTGGGAGCTAGATACGTCATTTGGTTGGGGTAACTTCTATACCTATGCCAAGCTGGTAGACAATTCGGACTTGGTTTCTTTAGAACCGAAAATGAATGATTTAATCAGTCAGCACGGAGAGACGTGGTATAAGGAAGAGGGCATTTATTTTAAATTTCAAAACATACCGGATATTCATTTAACGTCACATCACAGTTACGAATTAGAGGCCAACGGGAATAAATCTACTGTGCTGTTTCTTTCCATTATCGGAGTTTTCATTATGGTGATTGCCTGGGTCAACTACATTAATTTGAGCACATCAAAGTTGGTAGAAAGAGCAAAGGAGGTAGGCATTCGGAAGGTAATGGGCGGCTATCGCAGACAGTTGATTGGTCAGTTTTTGTCTGAGTCTTTGTTGGTCAATCTATTTGCACTGGTTTTGGCGTTGACAGCCCTTCAGCTTAGCCGAAACTTTTTCGAATCATTGATCGGAATCGAAGTCAACTATTTTTCAGGTAACGATCTCAACGTGACTTTAGGATTTGCTGTGCTGTTCTGCCTTGGCTCTTTGCTTTTCGGTTTATATCCGGCTGTCTTGTTCTCAGGTCAGAAAATAAGTAGTGTTTTAAAGGGAAAGTCGAAGGTGAGCAAGTCTGGGCTTCAATTGAGAAGAGGCTTAACTGTCTTCCAATATGTGATTGCTGTAGTACTCATTCTGGGTACAGTAGTGGTTAAGTCTCAGTTAGAATTTATTCAAAAAGAGTCCCTAGGAATGAATATTGACAGGACTTTGATTGTGAAAAAACCATTTGTCGAACAAGAGAATAGGTCTTCTAGTAAATCAACCTTTATCAATAAGGTGAGACAGATGAGCGATATCAGCGCTATAAGTGCCTCCTCAGAAATTCCAGGTTATGAAATTTCTAGAATGAGATGGGTTGCCTTAGGACCTGATGCTGATGATAAATCTCTTTATGCCAAAGATCTGGCGATAGATGATTCTTTTGTCGATTTATATCAAATTGAAGTGCTGTACGGACGGAATTTTTCAACAGATTTTGCTGATTCAACTTCAGTAATTTTGAGTCTTTCGGCTGCAGAACATCTGTTGGGATCAGAGGACTTAGAGAAATGGATTAACCAAACCATCTATTATGAAACGGCTCCTTATCGCTTGGTAGGAATAGTCGATGACATTAGTCAAGAATCGCTAAAGGCAAATGCAAAGCCTCATATATATACGTATCGCGATCGTGATAAATTTTACTCGATTAAGGTCGATGCTTCTGATGTTGGCGCTACAATTGAACGAGTACAAAGTGCATTTAATATGAGTTTTGCTTCTAGCCATTTCGACTATTTCTTTTTGGATGCTTATTTTGATAGACAGTACAAGGCAGATCGCCTATTTGGACAGATCTTTAGTTTTTTCTCATTATTAGCGATTGTTATTACCTCCCTAGGCTTATTCGGACTATCTCTTTATAACATCGGTCAGCGATCTCGAGAGGTTAGTATTAGAAAGGTACTTGGTGCTTCTGTCAATAGTATATTCTATTTATTGACCAAGGAATACATACTATTGATGCTATTAGCATCGATAATCGCTATGCCAATTGGGTACTACTTCGTAGATCAATGGCTCAATGCCTTTGCCAGTAGAACGACATTATCGTGGACGCTTTTCCTACTTCCCGTCCTAATTGTTTCTGTACTAACTCTTCTGACGGTTTTGTATCAGGTAATAAAGACTGTGTTTGCCAACCCTGCCGATTCACTTCGGTACGAATAGTCACAAATTTATTTATAGCAAGTCTCTAAGCTAATAGCACTCTCATGATCAAGAATTACTTTTCTATAGTTCTCAGAAGTCTCAAGAAGAAGAAAGTCTTTGCTTTTATTAATATCTGTGGCTTAGCGATTGGTATTTGTGCCTTCCTGCTGATTTTAGATTTTATTTCGTTCGAAAATAGCTTCGATAATTTTCATCAGAAGGGCGATAGAATTTATCGTGTTCAATATGAAAAGATCAGTGCCGATCGTCATGACAAAAGTGCTGGTTTGGCGGCAGGTGGTGGTCCAGCATTAATGGAAGCCTACCCGGAGGTTGAGACTTTCAGTAAAATATGGGGTACAAACCATATGGTTAACCTCATAAAAGTCAATGATGAACCCTTTGAGTCAGAGAAACTCTTTTATGCAGATAGTAGTTTCTTTGAGTTATTTGACTTTGACTTTCTGGCAGGCAATAGAATGACTGTTCTTGATGAGGTTAACTCAATTGTCATCACCGAAAGTGCTGCTGAGAGGTTTTTTGGTAGAAAAGATGTGTTAAATGAGGCAGTCTATCTTCAGAATGGGATGACCAACGTAGTGGTCAAGGTAACCGGTATTTTGAAAGACTTACCTGCAAATACGCATTTCGATTTTGAAGTATTAGTGTCCTTCGAGTCACTGGTAAATGCAACGGAGACGGCTGCCAATTCTTTCGGATGGAATGCCTTTCCAACCTATCTTTTGCTGAAGGAAGGAGTGGACCCTTCAATACTAGAAGCTAAGTTTCCTGATTTTATCGAAACGCACTATCAAAATGCAATTGGTCAAGGCATTCAACCTCTTTATAAGCTTAGATCACTAGAAGACATTTACCTGCATTCAAATGTACGGTTCGAGGTTGGCCCAACTGGCAGTTATCAGGTACTTCAGATTCTGACAGGAATTTCTGTCTTCATCATCATCCTTGCTTACTTTAATTACATCAACATTACCACTGCTCAGGCCTTAGATAGAGCTAAAGAAGTAGGAGTGAGAAAGGCAGCAGGCGCGAATAAAGCACAGTTATTCACACAGTTTATGGTGGAGTCGTTCTTCTTTAATTTTTTAAGCATGGCAGCAGGGTTCACCCTGATGCAAGTCTCCAAGCCTTTATTCACAGAGGTCATAGGGAAGGAATTTCCCATTGGTCTCACATTCAGTACTGCTCAATTTTTAGCACTCATAATCATTCTTGTAATGGGCACCTTGTTCTCTGGGCTTTACCCAGCTTGGATTCTGTCTAAACTTAAGACCTCTGAAGTGTTACGAGGAAAGACAAATGTACGGGGAAGGTCAGGGTTTTTAAGAAAGAGCTTAGTGGTGGTACAGTTTAGCATCTTATGTTTTCTTTTGGTAGGTAGTCTCGCTGTTAGAGAGCAAATTCAATATATGCTCAATGCGGATTTGGGCTTCGACCCAAATCAAGTTTTGGTAATCAAAGGTCCAGCTGCCGGTGGAAACACCAATTTGGACACCAAGCTACAGAGCTTCATGGCAAGGCTAGAGTCAACTCCTCAGGTTATTGAAGCTTCTCATTCGACTGTTGTTCCTGGAAAAGAAATCTCCTGGATTAATAACGATGTAAGGAGGGAAGGGGCATCAGAAAGCGAGTCTGCTTCTATCCATTTTATCGGAGTAAGTGATAACTATCTCAATACACTGGACTTAAAACTACTAGCAGGTAGAAATTTTGATAAAGAAATCTTGAGTGACACAGGTAGCATTCTGTTGAGCAATTCAGCCTTAAAAGCGCTTGGGTTCACTTCACCTGAGCAAGCCATTGATCAGAAAGTAATGACCTTCGGAGAAAGACGTGTTATTGGTGTAGTCGATGATTATATGCAAGAATCGTTTAAGAAGGGCTATAATGCTACAGCTTACCTGTTGGCACCTTGGGCCAATAATTATTTCAGTCTAAAGATTTCTGCAGGCAATGCACAGGGTGTAACAGAGTCTTTGGAGAAAATTTACCGAGAACATTTTGCCGGTAATCCATTCGAATATTTCTTCCTAGATGAGTTCTTTCAAAGACAGTTCGAGGAAGACAGGACATTTGCTAAAACCTTCAACCTATTTACGCTTTTGGGCATTTGGATCTCCTGCCTGGGGCTTATCGGTCTCACGCTTCATGCTGTATCACTGAGAAGAAAGGAGATAGGTATTAGAAAGGTATTAGGTGCAAAACTTCTAAATGTTGTTGTTCTAGTCTCAGGCAAGCTTATTTACCCTATTGTCATTGCAGTAGTACTGAGTATCCCAGTCACCTATTATTTGGTAAACCAATGGCTACAGAATTACACTTTTGCTACTAACTTGGGACCTACGGTGTTTATTCTTCCGGTTTTAGCGATAGTTCTGCTTACCTTAATAACTACTTCAATACTTTCGATCAGAACGGGGCTCAAAAACCCTGTAGATTCGCTACGGTATGAGTGATTGATTCGTGTCATCATGAAACAAAAGTGTGTCATCATGATACGCTTTTTTTAATCCATTATATCTTAAGTGTTTGAAAATGAGTGTTATAGTGTTTTGGTACAGGCATTGCAACTTGTTTGTCAGATAAAACTCAAAATATCATGTTTAGAAATCATCTTTTTGTCGCATTAAGAAACTTTCAAAAGAGAAAGTCTTTCACATTCATCAACATATTAGGCTTAACTGTTGGCATGACAGTCTGCTTGCTCATTTTAACATATGCTCGCTATGAAATGAGTTATGATAAGTTTCATGATCGCGCGGATGACATCTATAGAATCACTGTAGATATCTATAATGGCGAGGACTTTCAGGTAGCTGATGCACAGTGCTATCCAGCAGCGGGTAAGCTGGCAAAAGAAGAATTCTCAGAAATTGAAGATTATGCGATGGCAAGGCATTTTGGTCGAATGCTCTTGAAGAATGGCGATAAAGCTTTTAATGAGGATAGGTTGTACTGGGCAAACCCAGCATGGCTAAAGATATTTGATTGGCAGATGGTTCTGGGTGATCCCGAAACAGCTCTGGAAGATCCAGATGTATTGGTAATTACTGAAAGCACGGCTAAGAAGTACTTTGGTGATGAGGATCCCATTGGAAAGATTCTAACCGTAGTTCCAGGTGGTGCTGAGGTGCCCATGATCGTGAAGGGAGTAATAAAGGATGTCCCTGAAAATGCTCACCTTAAGTTTGACGTACTTGGTTCTTACGCGAGTGCTGTGAAGTACATGGGTAGCAGCTATGACAATTTTGGTGGAAACAATGAGTTCATGTATGTATTGGCTAATAAGCCCCTAGATAACGATTTTCAAAAACGTTTTAATACGTCATATTACTCTAAAACAGGCCCTTTTGCCGATAGAGGTGATAGTTTAGTCATTCAACCACTAACTGAAATACATCTTAATTCAGATAAGACTTACGAAGCAGATGTAAATGGTAGCCAGTCCATAGTCAATATTCTTTTGGTGGTAGCCGGGTTTGTACTGTTGATCGCTTGGGTTAACTATATAAACCTTTCCACGGCTAGAGCTATGGAGCGAGGTAAAGAGGTAGGTGTAAGAAAGGTACTCGGCTCGAATAAGCAATCATTGGTATTCCAGTTCTTGATGGAATCTGTAATGCTGAATTTTCTTGCGCTGATACTTACAATCACTTGTATTCAAGGTGTGCTACCGTTCTTCAACAACCTAGCAGGCGTTTCACTTTCATTCAATGTTTTCAGCGAACCTGATTTACTGATGCAAGTGGTCGGAATCTTCTTTGTTGGGTCTATAGCCTCTGGTATCTACCCTGCCTTAGTATTGTCAAATTATCGTCCGCTTGCCGTACTTACAGGCAGGTTAAAGGATTCTAAAGGTGGTTTGATCCTGCGTAAGGGATTGGTAGTATTTCAGTTCATGATCACTATGCTGCTGTTAGTTGGTACAATCACTATATACAAGCAGGTGAATCACATGAGGTCTCAATCTTTAGGAGTTGATATTGATCAAACCATAGTCATTAAGTCACCAATCCTTGTAGATGAAGATGAGCAGCAAGTTTCTAAGCGAAATACATTTAAAGCAGAAATTAAAAAAATAGCTCAAGTATCCGCTGTTACCTATTCTGAAACAGTTTTCGGTCAAGGAACTATCGATATGAATACAACCACCGGTATGAAGACTATCGAAGGCGAAGTAGGTGACGGAGTCAACTGGTCATTTTATAGAGTAGACGAAGACTTCGTACCAACCTTTGGGTTCGAAATTCTGGCTGGAAGAACGTTTGACAGTAACTTGGAACAGTTAGTGCCTGAAAGAGAAGCATTATATGAAGGCGTAATGATTAATGAGACTGGTAGAAAAGTCTTTGGTTTTGAATCAAATGAAGCAGCTGTAGGCTCAAAAATCAATCGTTTCGGAATAGTGTCTACTATTGTGGGTGTGTTTGCTGATTACAATCACCACTCCCTAAAGACAAAGGTTGATCCAACAATGTTTTGGTTCGATAAGGATGCTAATGCATCGAACTATGTATCTATTAGAGTCAATGGAGGACAAAACCCAGGAGAGAGTTATAAGACTATCTTAAGTGATATTCAGTCTGCTTATCGAGAGGTGTATCCTGCAAGCGACTTTGACTACTTCTTCTTAGATGAAAACTTTGAAAAGCAGTACAAAGCGGATAGGCAATTTGGAACTGTATTTACAACTTTTGCAGGCATCACAATTTTTGTAGCGGTACTAGGTTTGTTCGGTTTGGTGCTTTATGAGGTGCAACAGCGAATCAAAGAAATTGGTATCAGAAAAGTGCTAGGAGCAAGTGTATCAACGATTATTCAATTACTCTCTTCTAGCTTTTTGAAACTCATTACGATTGCAATAGTCCTTGCTTTGCCGATCGCTTATTTTGGAATGAATGAATGGCTATCGGGTTACGCTTATCGAATAGACCTCTCAGTATTACTATTTATTATTCCGGCCGTAACACTCTTGGGAGTTGCTTTGATCACGGTGGCTACGCAAGCAGTCAAAGCAGCTAACGAAAACCCAGTGAAGTCATTGAGGTACGAATAGTGTCTATTAGACATATATCCATAAAAAAAAGCCCCGATTACAGTCGGGGCTTTTTTACAACCAAAAACATACTAAGCAAAACGGTTAGTTTCCACCACCGCGCCTACCGCCTCTTTGAGCGGCTATTTCCTTTTTATATTCCTCATATGAAGCCCATTGCTTTTCATTGAATATGGCCTTCAGTTTCTTGTCATTCTCTTCTTGGAACTTGGTGATTACATCACGCATTCCAGCTCGGTCACCACTGGCTCTCATTTCCTGAAGCTTCTCATTTCGAGCTTTGCCTGTAGCTAAAAGTACATCATATGTCTTTTTGTACTGATCGTCTGAAAGACCGAATTTCTCTTGGAAGGTCTCTGCTTGCGTCTTAGCAGCTTCTTCTGGACTCATTCTTTGTCCTCTTTGACCGCCACCTCTTTGTGCCTGAGCAGCCATGCCGATAAACAAAAGCATACTCATCAATAAAAATGTTTTTCTCATGATCTTAGATTTGTTAATTCTAAGACAATCAACAGCACAAAAAGTTTAATTGATATTTAAGGAGGGAAGGAAGTGGGCTTAGGAGATCTCTCCAGAACCCACTAATTCATTGCCATCATACCAAGCCACAAACTGCCCTGGCGCAATGCCTTTTTGGTGATCATCAAATATGACATAAAGACCATTCTCTTCTAGAAAAAGCTCAGCTGCTTCTAGTGGTTGACGATACCTGATTCGGGCATCAAATCTTTTCGACTGACCAACTTCCAACTGAAGATCTTCTCTTACCCAATGAATGTTCTCATTGGGGACAAAAAGCCCTTTTCTTAAAAGTCCAGGATGATTATCGCCTTGACCTGTATAGATCACATTGTGCTCAGTATCCTTTTCTATAACAAAAAGAGGCTCAGGTGTGCCACCCACAGCTAGTCCTTTTCTTTGACCGATAGTGAAGTAGTGTGCTCCATTATGCTCTCCAACTAGCTTTCCGTCATCAGGGCTATAGCTATACGGAGTTGTCAACGACACTAGCGACTCATGTTTAGCATTAGTATCGATGCTAACCTGAGGATTGTAAGTTTTGAAATTACTGGCACCCGGTTCAAGCTCTCGGATTTCCCCAGTCTTTGGAGCAAGCTGTTGTTGAAGAAAATCGGGGAGTCTTACTTTTCCAATGAAGCATAGTCCTTGAGAATCTTTCTTCTCTGCTGTAACAAGGTCTAGTGATTTGGCAATTTCTCTTACCTCAGACTTTTGCATATGACCAATAGGGAAGAGGGCCTTTGCAAGCTGTTCCTGATTAAGCTGACATAAGAAGTAGCTTTGATCCTTATTCTGATCGGCACCGGCTAATAATCTATGAACTTCTTTACCGTCTTTTGTGATCGTTTCCTTTTGAACATAATGTCCTGTAGCAACAAAGTCAGCTTTTAGCTTCATGGCAGCCTTCAGGAAGATGTCAAACTTCACCTCCCTATTGCAAAGAATATCTGGATTAGGCGTTCGTCCTTTCTCATATTCATCAAACATATAGTCTACAATACGTTCCTTGTACTGCTCACTTAGATCAATAACATGAAATGGGATTCCCAGCTTCTCAGCCACTGCCAAAGCGTCATTACTGTCTTCTACCCAAGGACATTCCTCGGAAATAATAACGGAGTCATCCACCCAATTGCGCATAAACATCGCAATCACTTCATACCCTTGCTCTACTAACAAGTGTGCAGTGACACTTGAATCAACCCCACCAGAAAGTCCTACTACTACTCTTTTACCCATGATTTTCTCCGATTACGAAGCTTAACAATGATTCTGTAAAAATAGTTGAATTGTGCATAAAAAAAGGCCCCGACAAGTCGGGGCCTTTTCTAAGGTTGAGGTTGAGTTGGTTATCTCTTCTTAATGTCGATGGCTTTTTTGTCCTTGTCGACACTAGGAGTTCTATTTAGGAATTCGTCATAAAGTCTAATTTGACGTGAAGTCATTGGTACTTTATAACCATCAATAAATAGGTCAGTGATTTTTGTTGCTGTTTCGAATGGATCACCAGTGGCCACGAAAATGTTAGCTTTCTTACCCACTTCGATGGATCCAACCTGGTCACCAATACCGAGAATTTCCGCAGCATTGATTGTGATAGCTTTTAACGCTTCCTCACGGCCCATTCCATAGGCAGCTGCAAAACCAGCATGGTAAGGAAGGTTTCTTACGTTTTCAGAATCCATTGTTCTTAAAGCAACTTTAACACCTGCTTTTGACATAATACCTGGATTAGCATAAGCTGCATCATAAGCATCTGACTGACGCGTAGGAATGGCCTGCACAGGTCCGGTTATCACTGGAAGTCCTGACTCAGCAATCTGATCGGCAACTCTCCAGCCTTCAGCAACACCCGTAAGGATTACTTGCTTATAGCCTCTTTCTTTTACCCACTCAATTGTAGCAACAATGTCCTTAGCGGCATTAGCTTCAATGAAAAGCATCATCTCACCTTTTACTACAGGCACAAGCGCCTCGATCTCAGGGTATGATCTAACTTCATCAGAGTTTTCCAACTTAGCATATAGCTCAGCCTTGTCCCATGCAGCATTGACGGTTTTCAAGGCTCTTTCTTGTCTCTTCTTAGCCTCTTCAGGAGAAAGTCTTCTGAATCTTCTTCCACCACCGGTAGAAGGGAAGTTCATGACAATTCCTTTAGATCCTGCAAACATTTGATCAGGTGTATACCCAAAAAGGTTTATAGTAGCAGCTGTACCAGAAAGTACTCCGCCTCTTGGCATTGTCCAAACAGTAGTAACACCACTCACTCTTGTTACAGGGATAGCTGTAGAGTTAGGATTCACTGCCGTCAAGGCCTGCATTTGAGGTGTTAAGGTACCGAATTCTCTAAAGTCATTGGCTTCAGAAATACTTCCAATCTCAGCAAGGCCTAATGTAGTGCCACCATCAATCATTCCAGGGTAAATCTCTTTGCCCTGGTAATCAAAAACTTCAGCATCGGCTGGAATACTTACATTGGCGCCAACGGCTTCAATAATGCCATTGTTAATGATGATGGTGCCATTTTCGATAATACCGTTGGTGACGGTATAAATCTTGGCATTGGTCAAAGCAAACTTGCCTGAACGCGCTTTCATGACTTGATCATCCTCCTGTGCAAATGACATAAGAGGAATGATGGCAAGCATTAGTAGTGCTGCGAATAATGTTCTTATATTTTTCATTTCTCTTATCATTTTTTGTTAGAGAATAATTCTTCAAGTGATAGCACATTTGCACCTTCTAGGCATCTGTGATCATCATGTCTGTCATAGATCATAACTTCTTCTATCGAAGACTCAGGGTTGATATAAAGTCTTACATCACCTTTGTCAATTGATTTGTCGAAGTATTTAACACCGTCAACAAATGTCATTAAAGGAACGGCATAAACTGATAGTGGATGACCGTCAAAGATTGCGATGTCTGCATCTTTTCCAACCTCAATAGAACCAACTCTATTATCAATACCCAATTGCTTAGCAGGGTTCAGTGTGATTAGGGCTAGGGCTTGATCATCAGACAGGTTTCCATATTTCTGCGTTTTAGCCGCTTCGTGGAAAAGGTGTCTGATTAACTCGCCAGAATCTGAATTGATAGAAGTTGTTACACCATTTTCAGTTAAAATAGCTGCATTGTAAGCAGTCGAGTAGTACACTTCTAATTTGTATGCCCACCAATCTGCGAAGACAGAAGCGCTTGCTCCAAAAGCAGCTAGTTCTGGTGCTACCTTGTAAGCTTCGTTGGCATGTTGGAATGTCAATTTCGGGATGCCGAAATCGCTGAACACCTTCATTAACATATAAATCTCATCAGCTCTGTATGAGTGACAGTGTACTAATACATCACCATTCATAATATCAACAAGCGTCTGCATTCTTAGGTCATACTCAGGAGCAACTTTTCTAGCTGATTTGTCAGCATTGTAAGCGTCCCACTTTTTACGGTAGGCAACAGCTTGAGTAAACGAGTTGCGAAGCATGTTCTCAACTCCCATACGACTTTGAGGCTGAATTCCTCTAGAACGACCACCACGTGTTGGGTTTTCACCAAGAGCAAACTTGATTGTTCTTGGAGCACCTTCAAACCTAAGGTCATCAGGGTTAGTAGTGCCGTACCTAAGTTTCATTGTCTCATTCTGACCACCAATTACGTTGGCAGAGCCATGCATTAAGTGGATGCTGGTAACACCACCGGCCAAAGCACGGTAGATAGATACGTCAAGTGGATTGACAACATCTTCCATGCTTACTTCAGCAGTCACTTGACTTGTACCTTCATTAATTGCACTACCCGCTATATGGGAATGAGCATCTATAATACCCGGCATCACAAACTTGCCAGTAGCATCAACGCTCTCAACACCACGAGGAGCACGAAGTCCTTTACCGATTCTCGAGATTTTACCGTCTCTTATCAGTACGTCAGTATTCTCAAGTGTACCATTGGTCACTGTCAATACAGTTCCATTCTTAATTAATAAATCTCCCTTTTGGACTTGTGCCAATGCCATCGTGCTAAAGAAGGCGAGGAGAAGGGTTAGTATATTTTTCATTTTCATGATTTGTGTCTTTTTGAGTCGATTACTTACCGTCTTTTGTAGCAGTAAATCCTAATTCAAAGCTCTGACCGCCTACAGAAACAGATGCCTGAGCGTCAAATTCAGTACCAGAGATGCTACCTTCAACTACAACAGTTACAGATTGGCCGCCAGCATCGATGTCAAAATCGAATGTTAGTTCACCATCTCTAAAATTGATGTTGTTCATGTCGTTGTCCGGTGTTCCATCATTACTTGTAAGTACGCCTGTGTATTTACCGTCTTCTTTCTTAATGATCATTTTTCCTCCTTGAGGTTCCCCTGGAGTAACTAGCTCATAAATCCAAGTACCAACAAGTGCGTCACCACCAGCAGCGGCAGGAGCCTCCTCTTCGGTTGCACTGTCATCTTTCTTAGCCTTCTTTTCTTTGACATCATAAACATGCTTAGTGCCGTCTACAAACATCATTTTTATTTGAGAGTCCTTTGTGAAGTAAGGAGCAGTAGAAACCATTAGGTTAGCCATCTTTCCACTTTCAACAGAACCAGTCACTTGATCAATACCAAGCATTGAAGCCGGATTGGTAGTCAGTGCTGCCAATGCATCATCTGCGCTTAGACCATTTTCGATCAGGGTCATAACGTTCTTCTTGATTTTACTAGCACTAGCGCCTCTAGCAGAGAAGCCGAACTTAACACCAGCGGCTTGAAGGGCAGCAGCCTGGCCAACATGTGTCTTATAGAATTCCATTCTTCTTGCTTCTAGTGACTTCACCTCGTCAGACTTGTCATCAGACTTTGAATCTTTTGGTTCGTCCGGAAGGTCGAGAGATAGGAAAATTGGCGTACCGCTGGCTTTTAGCTCGTCTACCAAATCCCATGCTTGCTTAACACCAGAAAGCATTAGGTTGAAACCCAAGTCATTCTGAAGTCGCATTGCTCGTCTTACATCAAGCATACTGCTTACGTCAAACATTACAGGCTTGCTTTTTCCTATTACAGGGTGGAAAGCCAAGCTCACTCTATCATTAACGGGTCTTGGTAGACCAGCAGGGTTTTGGGCATATAGTTCTGTGTGGTTCTTGTGGTTTTCCGCATTGCGGTAAAGGTTTCTCCACTTAGCCATGATACCTAGGATGTTTCCAGGGTATGCCCCAGGAGCACCTACCCATTGCGCGTAAAGCGCAACATCCTTTGCCATAACAATCTCATCCATATGAGTCGCTTCATTAAGAACAATTAATGAACCAGAACCTGGTAGCATTCTTCCGTAAGGCACACTGTGAGAAATGGCAAAACCAACTTTTCTCATATTAGTAATGCTGCTGCTCTTGATGTCGATTTGGCTCAGTACACTGTTTTCAGGTGTGATACCCGCATAATCATTAGGAGGGTCCGGTGTAAAAAGGTTCTGAGGTCTTGGTAAGTTATCAGGTCTTTTAGCACCTGTGTTGGACATGCCATCAATAAAGGCAGGGTATACATATAATCCAGAAGCATCGATTACCTCTGCATCATCCGGTATGGAAACATTGGTTCCAACACCTATTATTAATCCGTTTTTAACTACCACGGTGGCACCTTTCATTTCACTACCCGGTTTTGTGATGACCGTAGCATTGGTAATTGCATAAGTAGTAGTTACCGCAGATGTTCCCGTAGGATCACTCTGAGCAAATAAACTTGTCTGCAATACTGTGAATGAAAGCAGCAACACTAAGTGTAGGCGTAACATTCGAAGCGATTTCATATTTAGCAATTTAGTTATGATTTGTTCAAGGGGATAATATACTCCAAAGGTGCTGTCATTTCAAAGTCAAATATGAGAGTGGTTCAATAATGATTTTGGGGGTAAACTGATTGTCTCGTCAGTGCACAAATATCAATTCAAAGGCAACACTTATCAATTGATGAGAAGCTTTGAGGATGGTATTGTTTCAAAGCCCTAAATTGGGACAGCAACCACTAAACTAAGCTTGACAATGACTCCAATTAAGATGAGGGCTGGACTCATAATTGGTATCCTGCTATCTATAAGTCAGATTTCTTTTGCTCAAAATGATGAAGAGAAAGCCCTGACCGGTGTTTTAGATTCACTTTATCGTGTCATATTCACTTTTAATTATACCGATGAATCTACCTATGAACCACGTTTTTCTCAGTTCGCGAACACCATCGATTCAGTATTGAAAATTAGCTCTGAAAAGCAATATAAGCCTGTTTATTACAAAGCAGTCAATGTCAGGTTTATCCATCTTAAGTATCAGGATGAAGTAGTCAAGTCAAGAGACTTGTTGGACGAAACGATAGACTATGCATTGGATAATGGGGATTCCCTTTATTATGCTCAGTTCACTTATTTTATTGGTAACCTCTTCTCTAGACAAGATAAAGATGATTCTGCATTAGTATATTATGAGAAAGCGCTGGATATTTCGAGGCAGATCGGTAGGCGCCAAGTTGAGGCGGCATCCGTAAATGCCATTGCCGTTACTTATGCTGGTTTGGACAGGGATGACCTGGCTGTTAAATACTATTACAAATCGCTCGTCATAGCCGAAGACTTAAAAGATTCATCCCAGATTGCCACAGCAGTTGGCAACCTAGCCACAGCTTATAGCAGAATGGAAGTAGGAGATTCATCTCTTTATTACGCCAAAAGAGCTTACGACCTGGCATTGGTGACCAATGAGATAGCTGTTAAATGGCATGCTTTGAATTCATTGACCATTGGCTCTTACTTGAAGAGAGACTATCGTGGAGCTCTAAGATATGCCAATCAACTGAGAGATGAAGTCACGCCTATAGAAGAATACGGTTTCTTGATCACTTCTCATTTGTACAGGAGTAAGACCCTGGCGGCTCAAAACCGATTAAATGAAGCATATAGTTATGCAGAAAAGAGTTTAGAGCTTGCGCGGGAATTTGAAGTAACAAGAAATGAGATGAATGCTTTGAATTGGTTAGTCGAGCTGGCCAGCGACAGGCGAGATTACAAGAACGCTTTGAGCTATGAACAAGAAAGAAGTGTGCTTCAGGATAGTTTAAATCAAGTCAAGGCCAATCAAAGGATAGAGCAGCTTTCTGCCAAGTATGAGAATCAGGAGAAGGAAGATAAAATAGCTGCGCTAAACCTTTTGCAAAAAGAAAGTAAAGCGCGTGAGCGGACTCAATTGTGGTTTTTTGGTACGCTGACACTGCTTTTGATCGTTTCCTTTCTATACTTCTACAAACTATTTAAAAGCAGAATTGAAGTAGAGCAACTGGCCAAGCAAAAGGCTAAAAATGACCTGCTCAGGTCTCAATTGAACCCACATTTTCTATTCAATGCCCTCTCATCAATACAATTGTTTTTGATCGACAAAGGACAAGGATCCAATGCCTTGAATTACTTATCAAAGTTTGCCAAGTTGATGAGGCGAATCCTCGAAAATAGTAGGAGAGACTTAGTTTCGCTAGATGCCGAAGTATCGACTCTAAGACACTATCTAGATTTGCAAAAGATTCGTTTTGACAATCGCTTTGACTATAGAATGGAAATAGATACTGCCGATGATATATCTGAGATATTGATTCCTCCCATGTTTGCACAGCCATTTATCGAGAATTCATTGGAACATGGAATTGCCGAAATGGAGAATGGGCTCATCTTGGTAAGTTTTAAGCAGGAAGATGATGTTTTGAGGTTCAAGGTAGAAGATAATGGCGTTGGACTTTCAAAAGCCACTTCGCTCAAAAAAGCCGGTTTAGATGATGATCATGAGCCAATGGCCACTAAGATTACCGAGGATAGGATAGAGCTATTGAAAAAGCAGTTGAAGCGAAATATTTCCTTTATTGCCAAAGATAAGCTCAGTGATAACAAGGAGATAATCGGTACCGAGGTGATTTTTGAACTCCCAATTCAGTTTGTTCAATGAATGCAGTGATCATAGACAATGAGCCTAAAATCAGAGAAGCTTTAGTCAAGCTTCTGGAAATCTATTGCCCTTCGGTAAATGTCTTGGGTGAAGCCGATGGCTGTGTATCGGGTAAGCTCCTGATTGATCAGTTATCTCCGGAATTGATTTTTCTTGATGTAGAAATGGATGATGGCAGCGGTATAGATTTGATCAAATCAAATCCACAGGTAGCTGGCCATGTAGTGTTTATTACAGCACATGACAAATACGCAATTGATGCATTTAAATGTAGTGCTTTAGATTTTCTACTTAAACCTATTGATCCAGAGGATCTTATAAAGTCAGTTGATAAGGTAAGGAATAATAAAAGCACGCTTGATTTGAAGACTCGAATTGAGGTTTTGGAAGGCCACCTGAGTAAGAGGATCGAGCAAAACAAGATCGTGCTAAGTGATTCAGAATGCATGCATTTGGTGGATGTAAATGAGATTCTCTGGTGTGCGGCCGAGGGAAGTTATACCCGCTTTGTACTTATGGATAACGAAGAGATTCTTGTATCAAAGAACCTCAAATCATATGAAGAGTATATGAACCGTTCAAGCTTTATCCGCATTCACCACTCATATCTAGTTAATGTCAATCATATCAAAAGGTTTGAGCGCAACGAAGGAGGGTATCTCATTATGGCCAATGGCGCTACCTTACCTGTTTCTGTGCGCAAAAAGGACAACCTCATGCAGGTTCTCAAAAAGTGGAACCAACAACACTTATAAGATATAAGTGATCAGGTATTGATCCATATTCTATGAATGCCAATTGTCGGCCTTAGACTGCCATTTGATCCCACATATTAGCATTGAAAGCACGATGATCATGAGCTGATTGCTCTCAATTTGATTTCAGGTCTGTGCTTGGATATTGGGGTTTCGATTAATGCTTCGTTTAGGCGATTTTTAGCGAAGCGAAAGACAATCAGTCAAGTCAATTCTCAGGGCGTTTTTTAAGCAATTCTGCCCAAAAGTTTTGGTTGTGTCAGGCATGGGGTCAGTACGTGGTCCCATGCATTCTTTAATGTCAAATTGTAGTTGAAAGTTAGAATGAAAAAAGGGCCCGAACGGGGCCCTTCTTAATTTGGTTTTGTATGTGACTTCCGATTGCTTATTTAGGGTCTAAAATATCCGCAATCCTATCTTTTAAGTCTTCAAGGTGTACTCGGCTAGCCCTATCAGAATATCTTCCAATAGCACTATTTACCTCTCTTTGAAGCGTTTTAAGTTCTGATTTGACAACAGGACGAATATCGGACTGACTCATATCAACTTGTCTGGCCTGAAACTGATTTACCTCGTTGGTCATCATAAACTCTAAACGCTCAACAAATGCACGCTGTAAGTTTCTTCTATACGTGTTGATGGCTGTGCCACTAGCCAATTCAGAGAAAAGTCCCTTTCTGGCATCTGCAAACATCTGATAGATGGTGTAAGTATTCCTTCCTTTGAAGGCTTCGGCTTCGATTAGACGTTGTGCCCTTGTAGGATCGAGTAGTCTGTTTAAGAAAGATACTTGTGTCGCTCTGATACGGTTTACCGCGCCATGACTTTCCATTTTTCTTAATAATTCCTCATCTAACAACCAATCTGGTTTAGCGAAAGCATACTTGTTCATCCAGTTCATAGCGTCTACCTGAAGGCTTTCAGACACTACATTGTAGACAGTACCTTCTTGGTCGGTTGACTTAAAGTCTTCAGTGATTCCACCCACATTGGTAATGACATGACCTACAAAGCGTCTCCACTGTCCAATGATCTCGTTGTAGATTTCACGTGTATCGTCATAATTCTCACCATCAGTGGTGGTCCAGTCCAGAAGGTTAGGCACAACCTTCATTAGGTTCTCCATACCATAAGTACTCGCTAAAACACTATTATCGCCTAAGTCTTCAGTTTGTGATTCAGGGTTAGAACCATTGCTGCTTCCAAATCGGAACATACGGTCATCCGCTTTATCCAGGATCCACTGATCTAAGGTTGCTTTTTCGGCTTCAGGTGTGTTGGCATTAGGAATTACTCTGTATCCCCAGTTGATAACATACTTGTCATATGGGCCGATTTTACGGATAAATCTAGTAACACCATCACCAGGCTGAGCGATATAGTTTACGCGGGCATAATCCATAATAGTTGGTGCTACACCGTACTCCTGAGCAAACTCAGGATTTCTCAAAGATTCAACAGGGTAAGACGAACTAGCTTTCATATTATGAGGTAAGCCCAGTGCATGACCTATTTCATGCGCGATTACTGCTCTCATCATTTCACCAATATCTTCCGCAGGAGTATCTAATGTTCTGGCTCTAGGGTTAGCAGCGCCAGTTTGAATCAAATACCAGTTTCGGTATGATCTCAAGTGGTTGTGGTACCAGATAATATCACTTTCTATGATTTCACCTGTTCTTGGATCGGCAGTACTTGGCCCAGTTGCATTTCTGGTCATGTTGGCGATATACCTTACCGTAGAGTAACGAGTATCTTCCGGACTCCAATCAGGGTCTTCTTCTTTTGAAGGTGGGTCTTTGGCGATAATAGCATTTTTGAAACCAGCGGCCTCAAAAGTCACTTGCCAATCCTCAATACCCAATTTGAACCACTTTCTGAATTTTTCTGGAGTTGCTGGATCTAGATAGTATATGATAGGCTTTACTGGCTCAACCAATTCACCTCTGGCGTATGCAGCCGGATCTTTAGGTTCTAATCTCCATCGCTTTAAGAAACGAACTTGATCGCCTTTCAACTTGTCTGAGCTAAAATTAACGTTGCCCATTGTAAACCAACCCACACGTTGATCGGCCAAACGAGGCATCATCGGGTTCTCAGGTAGCTTAATCATAGACTGGGCTACTTGCATTGTAATTAAACCAGTATTCCCATTTGAAGGAGGTCTACCGGCATCATATGTCATTACCTGACGTACCTCAACGTTTTCAGGAAAACTCTTTACAGACTCAGTATAGCTCTTTTCAGCATCCAGTCTTCTTACCTGAAACTGTGATCTAAATCTAAAGTTCATTGCACTGATCGCTCGTGTATCGCCAGTGAAAAACTTGGTAACATCTACTAGATAAGCACTTGAATCTTCAGGCTGACCAGTGACTTTAAATGCTCCAATAATAGGAGCGAAGTTGTTGTTCATTACCGACTTGTAGATGGCATCGGTACTGTCCGCTACATTATTAAAGGATACTTTTTTAAGTAGTATTTTGCCTTCTCTGTGTTCCCAACGTACTACTTGCTCTATCATTTTAGAACCTGAACCCACAAAGCCACCACCGAAATTCTCAGGTGCAGATACAAGTCTGGTTACCCATAGCATGTCTTTTCCAAGCTCAGCTTTCGGGATTTCATACATGATTTTACCATCCTTCTGGTAAACTTTGAATAAGCCTTCATCTGAAGTCATTCCTTTTACAAAAGATTGGTAAGTCTTCTCCTTTTTTGGAGGAGTAGGTTTTTCGGCTACTTTTTCTGCTTCGGCCTGTTGGTTTCGTTTTTTTCTTTGGGCAAAACCATCATTAACGATTGCCGTCATAAACAAAGCCACCAAACTAAGGCTGATTGTTTTAAACAATGTGTATTTCCTTTTCATAGGGTTGATTTTCATTTGTATGTAATGACGCATATTCATAGCAAAGCATGAAAAGTTATTCTCAAAGTGGGTAATTGATTATGTTAGTGGTCAGATGAGCATAGAAATGACCAAAATTTTAGCATGATTGACTGGCAGTTAGTAGGGGATGCATATAGAGGTTACGCCAATTACTTATGGCAGGAGATCACGTTTCAGTATGATTATAAACCCATTTGGCAAAATTACTTTTGGGCACTGATTGGTATCTCATTGATATTTCTGGCTTGGGAATGGCTGAGGCCATGGCGAAAGGACCAGCCAAAGTTTAGAAAGGACTTCTGGTTGGACGCCTTCTATATGTTTTTCAATTTCTTTCTGTTCTCGCTGATCATCTTTAATGCGCTTTCCAATGTGGTGGTAGATGCTTTCAATGGCCTGCTGGCCGACTTTGGTATCAGCAATCTAGTAGCCATTGAAATTGGTTCATGGCCCGTGTTTGCCCAGCTATTTGCCTTATTTATCATTAGGGACTTCATTCAGTGGTGGACACACAGGCTGCTTCACGCAGTACCAGCACTATGGGAGTATCATAAGGTTCACCACTCAGTAGAGCAAATGGGCTTTGCAGCACATTTGAGGTATCACTGGATGGAAACTATAGTATATCGAACCATAGAGTACATTCCTCTTGCCATGATCGGCTTCGGTATTGATGATTTCTTCTTTGTACACATGTTCACTCTGGCAGTAGGACATTGGAATCATGCCAATATTAAAGTCAACTTGGGCCCTTTGAAGTATATTTTTAATAACCCGAATATGCATATGTGGCATCATGCACATGATTTGCCAGAAGATCGGCAGCGTGGGGTCAACTTCGGCTTAACACTGAGCGTGTGGGATTATCTGTTTGGAACGGCCTATATTCCTTCAAGTGGTAAGTCGATTAAATTGGGCTTTCCTGGAGTGTCCAAATTCCCGAAAACATTCATCGGTCAGATTTTCCACGGTTTCAGCAAGAAAGACCAATGATCCAAATCTGCTTATCTTTAATTTCCAAAAACTAAGACCATGAAAAGACTTTTTAGCCTAGCCGTTTGCCTTTTATTAACAGCACCCTTATATGCACAAGATGCTAAACCTGAGGATGTTAAATCTGCGGATGCGATTATTGCTGCTTTGTATGATGTGATTTCTGGCCCAGCAGGCGAAAAGAGAGATTGGGACCGTATGAAAAGCTTGTTCATTCCTGAAGGTAGATTAATGCCAACGGGTAAAGGGCCTGATGGTGTGGGGTATAGAACCTGGACTGTTCAGGAATATATAGATCAGGCGGGCGCAAACTTGGAGAAAATGGGCTTCTTCGAAGTGGAGATTAGTAGAAAATCAGAGGCCTACGGCACCATCTCTCATGTTTTCAGTACCTATGAATCACGAAAAACTCTAGAAGATAAAGAGCCCTTTGCAAGAGGTATTAACAGTATTCAATTGCTAAATGGAGGTGATCGTTGGTGGATCGTTAGCGTGTTTTGGATGGGAGAGACGCCCGAATACAAGTTGCCTAAGAAATACTTGAAGAAGAAATAGCGCTAAGGACTTCGACTTAACTTCCTCTATTTTTAAAAGCTTCCAATAAGACTTGTTTATAGGAGGGCCCGACAGGCAAAGTATGCCCTTCTAATTCTATCTTACCTTTTGAGATACTAAGAATAGCATCCACTCTTACCAAATATGATCTATGAGCCTGTAAAAAACCTTGATTACTCAACACTTCTTTCCACCTTCTAAGGCTGTCTAACACGAGAATTTCACGATCCCTCGTTACAACTTTGACATAGTCTACCTCAGCTTTCAGAAAGAGTATTTCACTCGATTTTACCTTATAGGTAGTCTTGTCTGCATAAATGTAATGAACCTCATCAGGTGCCTGAATACCAGGTTTTGCCTCGAATATCGTTTGCTCGGCTTGTACCTGCTCATTAGATATGAGATCCAATTGATGCTTTTGATTTAAGGATCGTTTGATCAAGTAAAGGGCAAGAAAAAATAGAATGAAGGCTGAATTTTTGACTACGTCCGATAAAAACTGTTTCCATGAAAAAGGCTGAAAATTGCCACCATGAAATAGACTATCGGTGAATTCATATCCCAGAATGCTGCCCACAAATATTATAATAAGTGAGGGGAGCCATCTCCATCTTTTCTCTGGTATAAGAGGTAGCCACCAGAAATAAAATGCATAGGACGGTATAACTATGAAAAGAATAGAATTGAGCTCATGCAAAAAGGTTTCAGGGTAACCACCCTCGCGTTCTATGAACTTGATGTAGGGAAACAGAAGTACTCCTCCCCATAAAACTAGGTGAAGAATATATTCACGCTTAATTGGACTGCTATTCTTTGATGCCATTAGCCCAACCAATTTATATCTTTTACCCGTGTGTCAGTACAAAATCTTTGTAAGCTGCTTTGGCAAAGATGACTTTGTCGCCAGTGGTACCGCTAATTCTAAGCATAATATGACCACCAGCAAGTGGTTCATGATCCTTCACTTCAAAGATTACCTTATCGTCAAGAGTGAATTTAATTGTGCTATCTCCCTTTATGATTTCAACGTTGTACCAGCGTTGGGTTTCCATTACGTTCTCCTTTTGATCTAAACGAAACCCTTTTTCATATGGACTGATATTTTTAAAAAAGAAGGGCTTAATGCCGTGAGACCTGTTATTAAATGTGAGGTTGTAATGTTCTAATGTAGTTCTCCATGTCCACACTTCTCTCGGTGTAAGGTCATTTGAACTAGGTAGTGTTAAGGCCATGGACTCACCGGCATCGGAGGCTGAGAATAGCACAATCTGAACGGAAGACTCTGACATAGCCTTCACCTTATAATTAATTGTTATTGCTCCATCATATGATTTAGGGCTGACTAAGAACAGACCATCTGAACCTGCGGTTTCCTCAAGGATCAATTCGCCATTGCTTACGCTTGCCTTACCGATACCATAGGTCTGCCAGTTGGCTAGTTCTTGAACGCTAAAGGCTTCGCGAACAGGTGTTTTTGTCTGTTGATTTTGAGCATACCCAAAGTGAAATAGGCTGAATAGAATAATACTGAATATTGGCATCATGTTTTTTTCCAAAAGATGATGGTGATATCAGAATCAGGCAAAAAAGTTCTGTGAACCCTCTTGTTTTTTCTGCGAAACGCGGTTGGAAAGGTTGCCTTAGGTGCTCTTACTTGTATATCTCATTGATAACCCCAGCCAAACGAACGCCAGCTTGAAGTACTCTTTGCTTCACTAAATCAAAGTTGTCATAGGAGTAGCGATAGCTTAATCTACCATTCTCAGGAACGGCATATACCTGATCTCGGTAAGACATTGACTCCATTGCCCAGTCTCTAACTGTAGCAGATTGCCATTCCTTTATTTGTGCTTTCGGTGCATGGTTGACCCAATTCGCAAACTCAGTATAGCTAAACTGTTTTCCGTCAATCATACGGCTATCCCATACGCTATGTAGGTTGGTGTTCGTTCCAAACCATTGGACTTTCACATCATTGCCTCCGCGGTCTTCACCATTGCCAACATGCAGTGGCTGATGTATATCGCCCACCAAGTGAACTAAGAACTTTAAGTTCTTGGCTTCATCTTCAGCACTGAGGTTTCCTTCCTTCAACTCTTTTACAATCTTCTCAATAGCCCAAATGACATCGCCTCCCTCTTGAGTAGGGGCTGTCTCATAAGTCATACCATCAGGAATAGTGCAGTAATGCCAGGTGTTAGCATATCGGTAGCTGTTATCAGACCGAATTTCGTCCATCCATGTACTCACTTCAGCAAGTGTTTCGGTGCCTAGTACACGTTTTACATGCTTTGTTGCCTTTTTAGAAAGCATGCCATCGGCAATATGACCAATGGTTCTATGCCCAATTTGACCCCAGTAGACTGGAGCTGAAGCGGTGAGCGAAATCGCAGTAAGAAAAACGAGTGGTAAAAGAAGTCTTTTCATTGTCGAATAATTTCATTGCAAGCTTACGAAAAAGTAGGCGATCCTAAATTACCATTGGTTTAAATATTGATGAAGGATTCGATTACGTGGCTTCAATAACCAGTCGTAAAAAGTGACTTAATATTCTCTTAGCGAATGACTATTTTGAGATTCAAATCCTCAATCATGAAAAGATACATTCTATCCTTCGTCATTCTATTTGCATTCACAACATTAGTTTTGGGGCAAAAAACGGCATTTACAGTCGAGGATGCCATCAATGTTAAATCACTAAATAGTCAAACTCTAAGTAATGATGGACAATACCTAGCAGGTATTATCGCAGATGGTCGTGCCCGATTCGGTACGGACCACTTCCGCTTTAGAGATCCTAGTTACCTCAATTTAAGAGCGGGAAAACTAATTGTCATCAATACAGATTCTGGTGCAGAGACAGTTGTTTTTGAGAATGCCAGAGTGAGCAATTTGTCATGGGATGACAAGGCTGAGAAGCTTGTGTTCTTTGAGCAAAAGGATGATAAGCTGGTTTTGGCCTACTACGATACTAAATCGAAGAAAGTACGGTACCCTAAGTTAAAAGATGAGCGCATTTTGACTTCAAATACCGGAATTATCATCAGTGGAGATGGTAAGTCAGTAGTGCTTTCCGTAAGGGCAAATGGCTGGATGGAAAAGGCGATGGCTGAGTATAAAGAGGCCACCGAAGGACCCATTGTTGTTTATGATGGTAATGATGACTTTTTGAAATGGGATAAGATCAGTAATACATCGCGCGAGGCTGAAGTCGTGAGTGTCGACTTGAAATCTGGTAAGATGGTAGACCTATTGCCAGTAGGTAGTTATGGGGGATTAGGACTATCTGACAACGGTCAATACCTTGTGTATGGACAGACTTTCAGAACTAAAACATCCTACAAACGAAACGATGGTGTTGAATATCAAACGTCATTTATAGCCTTAGATAAGCCAAGCGAGGCGATCGACATTTACGAACGAAATAAGAAAAGACGAGCTTACTCATTTGATGAGTCCGTTATGTCATTTGCTTGGGTGGACTCTGGCAATGTCTATTTGGACAAACTTGATGCTTTTGGTGAAAACGAGCCCATTAACCTAACCAAAGGCAAAGCTTTTGAAGATGAAGAGGAAAAGAAAGCGGTAAAGTTCTCGATTGCCAGATGGCATTCCAATGGCGAGAAAATGCTATTGACTTCCAAAGGTGGTTGGTGGACCATTAATATAGATGGCTCTGATCTAAAACAAGTTTATGAATTCCCTGAAGATGAGGAAGAGAAGAAAGCATTGCCTAACCGAAGTGTGGTGAAATGGTCTGGAGATGGACAATATCTCTATGTTTCTTACTCAGAAAAGGAAGAATGGAACAGAGGAATACAGCGCTATAATATTAATTCGGGACAGTTTGAAGACCTGATGACTAACAGCAATCTCTACTCAGGCTGGAGATTTGCGGATGGTGGTAATAAAGTGGTGTATAGCAAATCTGATGGAGATAAGCCGAATGAGGTTTTTGCTAATACACTTGCCTTCAATGCTGAGAATCAGCTCACTGACCTTAACCCTTGGGTGGTTAATAAGAAGTGGACAAATACAGAATTGATCAGCTACCGCGATGCAGATGGAAAAGAACTTAAGGGCATCTTGTATTATCCTGTGGACTATGAGCCAGGCAAGAAATATCCTCTGGTACTCGAGGTTTATGAAACATTCTTTAACAATGGCTATCGTTCTTCTATGAACCTGATTGCTAATCAGGGTTACTTCGGGCTTAGACCTTCGGTGAACTTGGAGCAAGGTTATCCTGGTGAAGGTTGGCTCAAAGGTGCTACTTCAGCCATCAATATGTTGGTTGACAAGGGAATGGTAGATAATGACAAAGTGGGTATCCATGGTACCAGTTATGGTGGTTATGCTACCTCGTTGATAATCACGCAAACCGATCGCTTTGCCGCAGCTATCAATATCTCAGGTAAGGTGAATATTATCAGTTTTTTGGGTGACAGTCCGAAGATCGGAACGAGAAACTATGCTGCTGCAGAAGTGGGGCAAGATAGGATAGGAGCCTCATTCTGGGACGCCCCAATCAAATACTTTAATACTTCAGCGGTGTTTTTTGCTGATCGTGTTAATACGCCTCACTTGCTTTTAAGTGGTGAAGGCGATTGGAATGTGCCCGGAACGAACTCACGTGAGATGTATTATGCCTTGAGACGTCTAGGAAAAGACGTGCAGTGGGTCAACTATATGCGTGGTGGTCATGGTGCAGGCTGGGCCAGTGTAGAAAGTGATTATTATGATCAATGGCAACGTATGTTTGACTTCTATGATAAGCACTTCTATCCGGAAAAAGACGAAGAGAAAACCGAAACAGTAGAGACTGATCAAGGGAATTGAGGTTTCCCGAGGTAGATGTTGCTATTTAGTTGGGAGAATGTAGGCCCATTCTGTTCCCTTCAGAGTCAATGAACAAAGCAAAAAAGCCACTCTCATCTGCATGAGGAGTCTTGGGCACGATAATCTCTCCGCCATTGTCAACGACCTTGTCGAGTATGCCTTGAAGGTTATTACCACCATTGAGATATATGGTGATTCCTTTGGTTGAAGGCTCATATCCTTCACCTTGAATGATAACAGCTGTAACCACTTGATCTTCATAAGGTAGAAGACCCATCTGCATACCAGGTATGTCTATTTTTTCAATTCCTAGCCCTAAAATGGCTTCGTAAAACGCTATAGCTCGAGAGATATCAGTCGCAGGGATTTCAAAAATGGATACATAGCTATTCATAATTTGTGAATCTTGTTTTGTGATTGGATCAACTGCGGTTGCCTCTAAACTCGAGTTGCTTTTATTGCTGCAAGCACAAACAAAAAATGTAAGAGCTATTATCGAGAGGGTTAATCTAGTTTTTCTCATGATTTGAAAGGAATTATGTAAAGACAAAAAAACGTGACTGGCGAGAAACGAAATTGTAAAAATGCGACACTAGGTCTATTTGTAGAAAAGGCTGGAAAGCTCCATGTTTTCATTTCCTAAAAACTCTTTTGGGGTAATGCCTGTAAATTCTTTAAAGTCTTTTATGAAATGTGTTTGATCGAAGTACTCACTTTCGTAGGCTATGCTGGTGAGATTTTTATCACTATTTAGAAGCAAATTTAGAGCTGTCTGCAACCTCAATACTCTGCCTAATTGCTTGGGGCTAATACCAATCTCTTTTTTAAAATACCTCTCAAGTTGCCTCCTTTTTGATAAGTCGCCATTCATTATTTGAGTGATCGAAGCACTTCCATTTGTGGAAACAAGTGTATCAACGGTTGTTTTTACTATGTTTTGGATTGTGGTATTCTGATTTAGTTTCTTAAGAAGAAAGGCTTCAATAACCGCAATTCGTTCTGCAGTGCTAGAGGCCTGGATAATATTTTGTTCTAACTCTTTGGCATCAGATTCCCCGAAAAGGCTTTCTATGGGTGTTTCAATATCTACTAGATCTTCCAGAGGAGTGCTTACAAAGTTTGCAAAACCATATGGGTAAAAACAGATTGCAAATGATTTCACATTACCCAAGGGCTCTATGAAATATGATTTCGTTCTTTGGCCCATGATCATGGATTGTGGGTGAACGATGTATTCGTCTTCAGTTATGTAGCGTTTGATTTTGTCTTCAAGGTTAAATGTCATTTCAATACACCCATCGGGAATGATTTTTTGCTTTTGATTATTGGGGTCATATGGAACTTCCAAAGTCCAATAGAATTTCACAAGAGCACTTAAATCTGGGTGAGGTTGAAATGTTTGATAATCCATCAAGTATTGATTTTCTAAGCATAAGATAGTAACCCAAAATTAGTAGTACAAAATAAATAAGATCGTCACTCTGAGGTATTGGAGGAACGACAATCCGAAAGAGTCTCTTGAATAGATATAAAGATTGAATTGGATACTCTTTAGACCTTCCATTACATACAAATAAAACGTCATGCTGAACTTGCCTGTCTGTTGACAAAGGCAGGTTTCAGTATCTCAATTAGGTAGTCCCTGAAACACTCCGAAGGTTCGGAGCAGGGTGACGTGTCGGTGGTGCTGTGCGTGCCTTATAATTAATCAAGCCCAAAATCAGCATTAACGGAATTACCGCGATATCAAACTGTTGAACACCTGAAAGCCAGATAATGACAGTTAGGATAAGGGTTGCAAAGAGCGTGTAGGCAAGCGCTTTGCTCTTCTTGTTTCGAATCAGTAATGGGATATAAAGCAGGTAAAGCGGGTTGCACCACAGGATGTCCAGGTTATTCCTGATTTCAGGATGACCTGAGAATATCCATAGCAAGCCAAGTAATAGCCCCACAATCCCAATAAGGCTACAAAGTGCAATTTGAACGGATTTCGGTCTCCAGAAAATCAAAATCAGGAAGAGTGCTGAGAATACTCGAAGTGGCGAGAAAATCTTCTGATAACTAGTACCTAGATCCTCCGGTGTAGGGTTTAGGTTTGACTCATTTTGAACGATATCATTCCCATTCAAGGTCATCTGATTCACTTCGCTTTTTAAGTAATCAGGCAGAAACATACTTTGAAAGTCATCCGAATGCCTATCCATCATCGTTCCCATTAGCATATTTGCTCCTAATCGCATCCATGGAATATGATTAAGGTACGGGTTGATTAATTCTCGATTTGACATTGACATTTCTTGACCGTAGTGTATCACATTTATGTTGACCAGCAAATCCCTTAGTTCCGTAGAGCAGTTTTTGTTCAAGAATGAGTAATAGTAAAACCTGTTTCCTGGTAAATAGAGATAATTAAGTCGTCTTACTATCACGATTTCCTCTTCTTTAGTAAGGTCTAAGACCTGTTCAGAAACCAGTCGGTTTTCTGAAGTGTAAATTTGAATGAAGCGTGGTGTCTGCTGGATGCCCAAGGAGTATTGAAGTTTCCCTTTTAGGAATTTGTAAGCAAAGTTGGGTGTATCAAAATCGAAGATGCCGAAGTTATAGACTTGATCGGTTCCTTTCTGTCGGTCGATCACACGCATTGATGAATGACCAAAAACTGAATATACTTCCCTGCCAGGAGAGCAGGTAAGGATACTTATGGTAAACCTGTCTTGAGAGAAGGCAAAAGTACTCGCTGATAGGAGTAGAAGTAGTAAAAAGGTTTTCGTTTTCAATGGTTGAAAGCTGCTTTGGGCTTGAAATTAAGGAATCGTTTTATTCTCAGAAAGTCTAACGGATCGGATCGTTGAATTTATATGTCACCCTGAACCTGTCTTTCGTCAAAAGGGCTCAGCATAACGTGCCTATTCGATTTGTTAGTAGTTCCGTCAGGACGTAGATTCTTCGCTCAGGCTCAGAAAGTCTAAAGAACAACTCATAATTAATTGATTACGTCATGCTGAACTTGCCTGTCTGCCGACAAAGGCAGGTTTCAGCATCTAGATCAGGAGATTCCTTCGGTCGAAGCTCCCTCGGAATGACGTAAAGAAGGACAAACCACATGAGGAAATTCTCACCTTAGCAAGGGGAGATACAGAGGGGTTGTTGTCTTCTCAAAAGGATTTAAGACAGATTCTTGCTATGACTTTGCCATTTCCTGTCGGAATGTGAGTACAATAAACTCGGCAGGATGAACTATAGCCACCTTGACAGTCACGTTCATAAAACCTTCTAAAATGTCTTCTGCGGTCATAGTACTACCCAATCCACATTCCACTGAGAAGGCATCTCCAGCGGTGGCACCTTGCAAGCCTCCCTCTTTCCAAATGGAAGTCAGAAAACTACTGATCATGGCTTTTACCGATTCCCAAGTGTTTTTGTCATTCGGAGCAAAAACATAGGCCCGTGCTGCCAGTTTGCAACTTTGCTCAAGGAAGGTCACGGTTCTTCTGACTGGAATATATCGCCAATCCATACTGTTGCCATCGAGGGTTCTGGCCCCCCAAATGAGAATCCCTTGGCCATTGAAGAAGCGAATAGCATTGATTGACTTTCCTGAAACAGCATCTACATTTAAATCTTCTTGTTGTGAACTTGAAATTTTCAAAGGCAATGAAGCTGCACCTACAATTGATGTATTAGCGGGAGCTTGCCAAGGCCCAACTTGGTTGTCGAGCGTTGTAATAACACCAGCCATGCCCGCACTAGGCGGTAGTAAATTGGCGTCTTGCAAGACCTGGTCCATAATGGTACTGTAAGTTGGGCTAGCCACGAGTAACGATTGATTGTATTGGCTTACCGTCAACGGTGAACCTGAAGGGTTTTCAATATTTTGAATAATCGTATTGACAGTAGTATTTGGGGTGTCTTTTGGACTCAGTATAGCTTGAAGTTGCTTCAAGTCACCACCGAAAAAGTTGGTGTAGTCCAAGTCACTGTTTTGCATAATAGTAGTCCCAATGAATGGGTAATAAACAGCGCCAAATTTCAGCCCCTGTGCTCCAGTACTATTTCGAAAGGTTTGAATGTCTTCAGTCCATAAGATTGGGTCAGGGTTTCTTCCACCAATCACATCGAAAATAGAAATGGCGGTTTCCATTTCTTCACATTGCGATAGCATTGATTGCATCAATGTTCCATTGTTTTCAACAGAGAGTAATGTCGCTTCTGGGCAGATGTACATGGTCGGCTCTTCTTCATTTTTTAAGATTTCGAGCCCATTTACTAGATCGTTAAGTTGAACATTTGGGTTTATGATTTGATCGCCCAGTTCCATTGGTTTTTCTGCAGCTGGTCCATACTCTCCAACAGATATAACATAGGCGTCACCACCTCCATTTTCATAGAACAAGCGAATGCTATTATATAAATAATAGATTGTGTTTGGATCAGGGACTACTGAGTAATACGTTGTGCCAATAAGTAGATAGTCTCCCTTTTCTGGTTTGTCTTTCTGAGCTATCAAATAGTATTGGGGGCTGTATTGTTTGGCTGGGTCGGCTGGAGGCGCGGGGTCTGGAAGACAAAATATCGCTCGAAAATCAGCAAAAGAAGTAATCTTGGTTGGGACATTGGTATGGGACTTTCCTTCATAAGAAGCTTGCGGTGTATAACCAATAAAAGCAGGGACTGAAGTAGCTACTGGGACCACTGAGCTTGGGAAGGCGTTAATCTCATCGATGTATACGCCAGGACTCTTTATTGTTGATTCGTTCATAATAATAGTGTGTATTTCTATCTAAAAATAGTGAACTCTCGGTTGGGAAGGAAGTCGGCATATGATTAAGGCTGATGCGTAATTAGAAGCTTATGCGGGCTAATTAATATTTATTAGAATTCTCCCCTTATCAAGGGGAGATACAGAGGGGTTGATTTAAGAACGCTACTTTAAACCTGACCACCAATCGATTGTTGGTTCATTACCAAATGTCACAACCTAGCCGATTTCAGGTGTGGATATCTTCTGATCTTGTGCCTTTGCACTATCTGTAAAACGCTCAATGGGATCTTTCCAAGTATGTAGGGCCAAAGGGAAACCTCCCCAGTGAACAGGAACTGAGATGTTAACTTTTGCATCAATGGACGATTGAACCGTTTCTTCCGGAAACATGTGAATGGGATGCCAGAGCTCATTGTACTGTCCGCATTCCATAAAACCCCAATCGAAAGGCCCTAAACGTTCACCCACTTCCTTGAAATGTTCATCGTAGCCACTGTCACCACTCCAATAGATGTTGTGGTTGGCTGTTTTGAAAACCCAGCCTCCCCATAAGCACTTGGCACGATCGCTAATTCCACGACCTGAGAAGTGTCTACTCGGTGTGAAAGTAATGTCAATGCCTTCGAAGGTCTTACTGTCCCACCAATCAAATTCGGAAATGGTCTCAGCAGGAATACCCCAAGCTTCTAAGTGTCTGGAAACACCCAAGGCCACATACCAGGTATCTACTTTTGATTTGAGCTTCTTGATACTGGCATAGTCCAAGTGATCGTAATGATCATGCGTCATCAAAAGCATGTCAATAGGAGGTAATTGATCAATTATATCTAGCGTATTGTCACTGAATCGTTTTACTGCAAAAGGAGCGATGGGAGCTGCATTCGGACCAAGCATAGGATCTATCAATAGATTCTTTCCATTCAATTGAAGCAGTAGCACTGAGTGACCATACCAGATAAACTTGGGTTTGTCAGGATTTTGATTAAAGGCTTCCTGATCGAATGGAATGATGGGAAGAGCATGCTCAGGACTTCTTAGTTTTCTGCCTGTAAACTGTTGTTTCAGTAACCCAGGTAGAGTTTTGAGGTTGATGTCCATCAGCGTTTCGGACTGATTCTCGAAGATCTTTCCATTCCACTGAGGAGATTCTGAATACCTTTTGACTAGGTCCTTGTTCACTTTAGCTCCAAACTGAGGGTTGAAGTTGAGGAAGGCCCAGACGATTAGGGCTAGGGCAACAATGATAGATAAGGCGATCAGCATAGGGTTTCGAAAGTAGAAACTAGAAATCAGCAAACCAGAATTCAGGTGCAATTGTTCACACCTCATTCTTATTTACTGATTTCTGATAACGAACTACTTGTCCCCGCCAGTTTTCTCTATCTCGATGGTTCTGTTCTTACGTTGGAGGGCCTTATTGAACTTCTCAATGTCCTCTTTGATCAGCTTATCGAATTGTGCAATGGCATTTTCTAGCCTATCGCTAAGCACTTCTTTTACCTCGCCTTGCTGATTGGTAGGTTTAAAGTCGATGCCACTGCTGTTAATATCACTGGCCAAGGCACTCAAACGGCCATAGAGCTTAATAGGAGAGCGGAAGGCATCTTCACGAGCTCCAGTTAAATGGATGTCATAGAGTTTGCTTGCTACTTCTTCTGCTACGGCTTTCAATCGAACGGCCTCGCGTTGCGTTCTTCTGTCGCTTACTTCTGCAATAATAGCATCAAGCTCTTTGCGCAGCACTTCAACCGCATTGATGTTCACCACGGCCAAGTTCATTGCATTTCTCAACTCAAGCGAGAAGGCCACCTGTGCTTCAATATCAGCCTGTGTTCCTTCAGCTCTTGGATCTTTCAGCACAGTCAATGGCTTGCTCATTGACTCAGTCACATTACCTTCTTTGTCTTTAATGACCAAATGAGCCTCATAGCTACCAGGAGCAACTCTAGGGCCTAACTGACCCGCATTTAAGTCTAGGTCCCATTGTACTAATGGTCTCCATCCTTCGCCATTTAGCTGTACCCAAGGTCTGCCCGGAGGTGCCACGCGAAGCTTAGGTCGATAAGTCGATTCGTATCGAAGGTTCCATACCGTTCGGTTTACACCTTTGTTATTTCTGGCATTAACGGTACGGATCAATTCGCCATTCTTATCCTTAATTTCTATGCTAACGCTACCTTCCACTTTGTCAGGTAAGTAGTAGTTAATGATCGCTCCATTTGCAGGGTTCTGACCAGAGTTATTACTCGGTCCATCTGTCTTGATACTTTCGCGATTATTGAACCTGTAGGTGTCTCGAATGTCCACCATTTGGGCTTTGGAACTCAATTTGTCTGCGTTTCTTACAGCTTTTAAGTCATCGAGTATATAGAAACCACGTCCGTAGGTGCCGACCACCAAGTCGTCAAAGCGCTCTTGGACTTCCAACCAATAGATAGGTGCAGGAGGAAGGTTAAGCCTTAACCTGTCCCAAGTCTGACCATCATTATGACTGACATATATTCCTTTGTCAATACCGGCATAAAGGAGTCCTTTTCTCTTGGGGTCTTCTTTTACTACATGAACGAAACTTGATTCTGACTTAGGAATGCCATCTGAAATTTTTGTCCATGACTGGCCAGAATCTTCCGTTTTATAGATGTATGGATCGAAATCACCCATTTGGTGCAGGTCAACAGTAATGTAAGCCGTTCCCGCTTCATATTTCGAAGGGTGAATGTTTGCGATAGTACCCCATTTTGGTAGGTCTGGGATGTTGGCTGTCAGGTTTACCCATTCTTTGCCTCCATCTTTTGTCAATTGCACCTGACCATCATTAGTGCCTACCCAAATCATACCCGCTTGTAGGGGAGACTCTTCAATAGCAAAAAGGGTAGAGCCGTCAAAGGTCATCAGGTTGTCAATGGCAACACCACCAGAACTTTGCTGATGGCTTTTGTCATTCAGTGTTAGATCAGGGCTGATGATTTGCCAGCTTTGGCCACCATCATCTGATTGGTGAACAAATTGGCTTCCTGTATAAACACGGTGCTTTGTATGCGTAGAAAAACTTAGCGGGAAGTTCCAGTGCCAACGATACTTCATGTCGGCAGGTGCCCAACCGTAACCGGCTTCAGGCCATACGCGAACATCTCTTGAGTGGCCTGTTCTTAGGTCATGTCTATCCAGTCCACCATCATAACAACCAGACCATATGATATTATTGTCATTAGGATCGGGTTTAGCAAAGCCACTTTCGCAGCCTCCCACGCCTTTCCACAGACCTAATGGAATGTAGCCTTGCAAAGAGTTGCTTGGTCCCATATATGACCAGCCGTCTTGTCTATTGCCAAATACATTGTAAGGAATCTGGTCATCTACTGAGACGTGATACATCTGAGCGATCGGCAAGACTACACGTTGAAATGATTTACCATGGTTATAGGTAATACTGGCACCACCATCATGGGCTACCATATAATGATCCGGATTCTTTGGGTTGATCCAAATGTCATGATTGTCGCCACCACCTCTTGGAGGTCTTCTATTACGTGTTTTACCACCATCTAGCGAGTGTGTAAAGCGAACCGTCATAGAATAAATTTCATCGGGGTCGCCAGTATTAACTCTTAAGCGGGTGTAGTAGGGGGCTCTCTCATTCCATGCGTGCTCCTGGCTCATCAGTGTCCAGCTCTGGCCTTTATCTTCTGAGCGCCATACTTCCGGACTCTCAGCCTCGAAAAGTGCATAAACAATGTTAGGGTTGCTGTGTGCTACTGCTACCGAAGTTTTACCAACAGGTCGATCTGCACCAAAATTTAAACCGTATTTATTCAATGGCTCCCAGTTGTCGCCACCATCAACTGACTTATAGATGCCACTTCCAGCACCTCCTGAGTTTAAACCCCAGGTGTTGATGTTAACAGACCACATGGCAGCGTAAATGATATCAGGGTTCTCTGGGTCGATGGCCATGTCTGACACACCAGTACCTTCGTCAATAAAGAGTACTTGTTCCCAATTGTCACCACCATCTTTTGTGCGGTATACACCACGTTCTTTTTGTGGTCCATATGTATGACCAAGTGATCCTGCAAACACCACTTTAGGGTTTTCTGGATGGACGATCACGCGACCAATTCTACCTGTCTTTTCTAGCCCTTTGTGTTCCCAGGTTTTTCCACCGTCAGGTGAGAAGTAAATACCATTACCCATGGCATGGGCTGGACGAATCACAAATGTTTCTCCAGTGCCCACCCAAACTTGTTTTGGATCAGAAGGGGCTAATTCTACCGCGGCAACTGAGGAAATGTCTTGCTGGTCGAAAATCGGTCGCCAGTTGATGCCCATGTCTTCGGTTTTCCAAAGGCCACCAGAGGCCGCACCTATATAGGCAACCTGCGGGTTATCAGGCTCTGCGATAATGGCAATGGCTCGGTTGCCCTCGGGTCCGATAAATCGAAAGCGCTGGTTCCCCATTTTGTCGTTTAGCTTTTCCTGGGCGGAAAGGGTAAAAACTGTGAGTAATAGAGATAGGAGGATTGTGATTCTCTTTTGAAGCATAGTTGTAATAATAGTTCAGCCTTAATTTAATCAATCTAAAACATTGGCAAGGCTAATGATTTGAAGGACAGTCAAATTGTGATGTGATTGGTTGTTGGGGCGTATTGGGTAGTGCGTAATGCGTATAGGGTAATGAGTAGTGCGTATATAAATAGGGTACGTCATTCTGATCCCAGTTTACTGGGAGAAAGAATCCCCTAAATCAAGTGTTCCATTTCAATTAGAAACAGAGCGGTGTAATTTTGTTAACTTGAATTCTACTTTTTAATCATGAGACTTCTTACTGTACTTTTTGCGCTTGTTATAAGCACCTCTTTGTTTGGGCAAGACCCAATGGCGGGGCGATACACATTTGTATTCCTTAATACCAATGAGGATAGGGCTGAGCTTCCTAAGGCACAGGTTGATAGTTTACAAGCTGGTCATATGGATAATATCAATCGGCTGGTGAAAGCTAGAAAGATGATTGCTGCTGGACCATTCTATGGCGGTGGCGGAATTTTTCTCTTCGATACTAACCTTGAACAAACCCAGGCAGTGCTCGATACGGACCCGGCTGTTGCTGCTGGTAGATTTAAATTGGAGGTGATTCCATTCAATATGGAAATGGGTAAAATCTGCACTTTATGGGATGTGCCAGAAGAGACCATAGAAATGACCACATACTTCATTGTGCGTTATACAAACAAGTTTGAAACGGATGGTGCTTATGCAGCAAAGACCAATCGTTTCACATTGACCCACCTGAAGAAGCTGCAGAAGGAATTAAAGGACATAGAAATTTTGAGCGATATGGCTTTTGATGGTAATCAAGGCCAAGTGGTGATATTCAAAGGCACCGAGGCTGAACTGAAAAAGTACGAGTCAGCCTTTGGTGAACATAAACTGGTGAAAAATGGCATTATGGATTTCTATCTGCGCCAAATCTACTTTCCGAAGGGTGTGTTTTGTGAGAAGTGATGATTGCAGAGCGTATTGCGTATTGCGTATTGCGTATAGTGTAGAATGTATTGCGTATTACGAGGTCTAGATTACCACAACGTTTTTGCCGATCACTTTACGGTCCATTAGATCTCGAATCGCCTGTCCGCCTTCTTCAAGTGGATATTCTCTATAGATGTTCTGCTTTAACTGTCCTGATTTGATCCATCCAAGAATCTGCTGAAAGTTCTCAAAACTCTCTTTAGGCTGTTTTTGAGCGAAGGCTCCCCAAAAAACTCCTACGATAGAAGCTCCCTTTAACAATGGAAGATTCAGTCTAATGGATGCGGGTACACCTGCAGCAAATCCTACCACCAAATATCTACCACCCCATGCCAATGATCTGACAGCAGGCTCTGAGTATTTGTCGCCAACTGGGTCATAAATAACATCAGCTCCTTTTCCCTTGGTTAATTCCTTGATGCGTGTCTTCAAGTCTTCTGTGGTGTAGTTGATTGTTTCATCAGCTCCAGATGCCTCGCAAAGATTGAGCTTTTCATCGGAGCTCGCCACTGCAATGACATGTGCACCCATGAGTTTTCCGATTTGAACTGCGGCTAGACCAACACCACCTGCTGCTCCTAATACCACCAATGTTTCACCAGCTTGGAGAGTACCTCGTTGTTTTAAGGCATGTAATGAAGTGCCACAAGTGTACATTGTAATGGCACCTGTTACAAAATCCATCCCGTCAGGCATTGGTAGGCATTTGTGCGCATCGGCCAAGACAAATTCAGCAAAACCGCCCCAGATTGTCAAAGCAAATACTTTGTCTCCCGGTTTCACATGTTTGACTTCCGAACCGATGGCTTCGACAATACCAGACACTTCTCCACCAGGGGCGAAGGGAAGTTCCGGTTTGAATTGATACTTGTCTTGAATGATCAGTGTATCAGGAAAGTTGACGCCACAGGCTTTTACCTTAATCAATACTTGAGAAGGGCCTGGTTTAGGTGTCTCAGTATCAGACATAGTCAATGACTCGGGTTCACCAAATTGATGGCAGAGTAGGGCTTTCACTAGTTTTCTTTTCGATAAATGAAATATGAGATTCGGATACTCTTCTGAAGTGTCTGTGGTGCTAGGTTGAAATTAGCAAAGCTTCTATCTTCAGACGATTTAAGGGCCATAGACTCCATTCTAGCCAAGGCGTTTACCTGGAAAGGTTCACCTTGTGTATAGTCAACACTTCTTACTGCACCGACTTCGAAACTACCGGCCTTGGCGAGCATTTGAGCTTGTCGCTTTGCGTTGTCAAATGCCGCATTGATTAATGCTTCTTCAGATTGGGCTTTTGCTTTATCGCTGAAATAGCTGCTCGTATTTACATTAACAGGTAGGTTCGTGTATGCAATGACATTTAAGATTTTTATAATCTGCTCTTTATCAGCGCTGACTTTTAATTGCAATGTCTGGCTGGCTGTATAAGTTGTCTTTGTTTCAGGTCTATATCGGTTGTCATTGATATTCGTATAGAAACCGATCGTTTTGAGACTGTCCTTACTGATTTTGGCTTTTTTGTTAAGGCACTTAATCATATAGTTGGTCATATGCTCAAGACTATCAACAGACTGACGTTGTGCCTCTGTTGTGACCGTAAACCTCAGGTCAAATTGGAACAGGTCAGGAATCGTTTCGATTTGTGCTGAACCCTGAACTTTTAAAGTATTGGCTTCTTGCTCTTGCGCAAAGAGTCCAGCGGACATCAGTGCCATCAATGCAATTGTATAAATCCTTTTCATAATGTTTTTTAGGTCGACACTACAAGTTCGGTGCCAGTAGGAGTAATTTAGCGCTTATACTTGTCATTAAGCCCTTCGCCTCGACTTATCATAGGGGTGATTTTTTCCAGTCGACTTAGTTTTGTTTCTGCTCGTTTGGCATTCGCAATGTACTCCGCAAAATCTCTTTTATTGCTTAGCGAAAAGGCTTCAAAGCTCTCTTTCAATCCTTCAATGCTATCTAAAGCTTCTTGTAGTTCTTCAGGAATTACTAATGGCTTGGAAGCCTTTTTTTGTGGTTTGAATTCTTTTCCAGCCAAGTGGTTATCAATCGCTTCTTGAACGTAAAGTCTGATCAAGTCTTCATTGTCTTCAATTTCTTCCAAGGACATAAATCTCCATTGACGCATTCCGTGTGTTTTCCCTTCCTGTGCATTGATTAGCTTTTGCGAAGCGTCCTCAAGAAACACGCCTTGAAAAAACCAAATACCTGCATATGCCTTGAAGCCTCCAAGGCCCACAACGTTTTTCCCATTGATCGTATAAACCGGGAAGGCCCATTTGACAGTTTCTTCAAACGGAAAGGACATGATGATGCTCCTTAAGAAGCGCATTGATTTAGGGTGAGGGGAGTCGTTCGAAAAGTATTCCTCAATGTTTTTCTTCTCCATAGTCAATTAAAAAATGATCACAGGAAGTTCTTAAAATCCAATGCTTAATGCAAGCCCTATTAACTTCTAGCGGCTAAAATTAGCTTCTCTGCATTTGCTCCAGTCAATTGCCATGTCAAGCACCTAACACTGCCACCCATGGCACAAACTCCTTCCGCATTTACTTCTATTATGTTTTTTGAAGTGTTCTGTCTCATAAGCCTGAGTGCTTCTTGTTCATGATCCATTCCGAAAACAGGCACATATATATTATTGAAAGTGATGGTTGCATTGAGGTTGATGCCACAGGCGGATTCGAAACCGTCCCACTGTCCCGGAGGGTTGGTGGTATAGTCAACAGGTACTTCGATAATGGCTATACCCGGGAATGCACGGTTAAGCTCATCCAAAACTCGTGTCCTGAAAGCAGGGTCATTGCTGTAGTCGTTAATAAGTAGCGTATTGTCATCTACCCAGCTAACCATCCCATCTGAATGTGCCAGTACTTCTTCGTCTGGTTCAATGATGGCAACTTCATTTGCTCCAAGCAATTCTTTGAGTTGGGATACGCCTTGAGCATGTGTGAGATTATTGTCTTCTAAGAAGCGGGTTGTCGTGATTACCCTTCCTTTATAATTGTCTACAATATTACCACCATCGATCAAGAGACTTGTATTGGCGCGTTGTATGTTTAGCCTGTTGGCCAATTCGCTAAAGCTACCTTGGACTTCTCTGCTCTGTTGACGGGTCATAGAAGCCCATGTATAGGTAAACTGTACTGGGGAGAGGGGGTTGATTGTACTGAAATCTCTCATCCAGATATCATAGACATCTGCTGTTATTAATATATCTTCTGGAAGATGTCCTTCATAGAAACGCTTTGTTTCACTATCCACGATTACAACAATATTATCATTGTTCATGACTTGCTTAGCATAAGCTATCTGAAAATCAACAATCAATTGAAAGGCGGGTGAATAATAAGAATCGCTAACTGACGGTGCGGATAATACCAAGAGCATTCTGTCATTGCTCAATGTATTAGTAAGCTGATCTTGTGAATCGTTCTCTGGCGCAGGAGAGTTGCTGCAGGCTGCTATAGTAAGCGCTAATGAAATTAGTATCACTGATGTTTTTCTCATGGTTTTGGTCTTTGATATGAATACTGTTGAGACACTTTTACCCTACCTTGTTTTTTTGAAATGGGGTTTTTATGCGGGTAGGAGTGTTTTTTAATGATTACTAAAAATAATAGTTTACAATACTAATATATTTAGTATATTTGAATCATGATCACTGAAAACACCAGCAACATGTTCACCTATACCACCCTCAGTGAGTACTTGGTTATCGCGCTCCCTTATGCCGAAATCAATGAAGAAGTCAAGAAGTTCAAGAAGGAATTCTTCATGAAGTATGGATCATACTCAGGTCAGAATTCATGTGCTCACATTCGTTTAGTATCCTTCTTTCAGCCAGAAGAAAGAGAAGACAGGATATTAAGGGCCACTCAAGATGTACTAGATGAAGTAAAAGGCTTTGAGGTTTTTTTGAATGGGTTTGGGTTCAATGGAATGGACAAGAGTGTGTTCCTCGATGTCCTTAATAAGCAATCACTTCTAGATGTTTATCATCAACTGAGGTTGAGGCTTTTTAAGGAGCTTATATCACTTGCATTTCTGAATAAGCACTATCAGCCTGCAATGAATATTGCCCGTGATTTAAATGCATTTCAGTTTATGGAAGCCGTACGCGATTACGAGCATACACCTTATACTAACAATTTTAGAATTACTCGATTACACATACTAAAGAGAAAAGCACCTTTTAATACCTGGGAAAGTTTGACGACACTGCCCTTTGCTAAATCAGAAGGAGAGTTGCTAGGGCTTAATTAATGTTTAGGTTAGTCCCGTGCCAGTTTTAACTGGCCAGTCTCCGCCATACCAGGTGGCGGAGATTGAAAGGGGCGTTAGGTTTAAAATATTTAAGATGAAGACTTTTGGAAGTTTAAAAATATTGGAGCAAGGCATGGAAATCGTGGCTGCTACACATCAATTGGCTGGTAAATACACACAAACCAACATGGCGGGCTTGATCAATGAGATCAGCCTGTTAGCCATTGGTATTCCATCGAGTATTGCTGCATGCAGTAAGCAAGAAGCTCCACAAGCTTATCGAGAAGGGCTGAAGCTTGCCAAGGATGCTGTACATCGCATAGATCAAAAATTGATTCACTTGACGGATGGAGAGCCCGCATTAGAAAACCTTAAATGCTTGATTCATTTTGAGAAACAGTTAATCGATCAGGCATTAGGGAAGTCAGGTAGAATGACATTGAAAAGACCTACTAAAACCTCAAGGTTAGATATAGGACCTATGAAGTCGAGAGCACCCATCTCGCGCCTTAAAGTTTCTCTTGGCGTACAAGGTGAGCTGTTTTAAGGTTTGTAGATAAATCACAGACTTAGAGGGATTACCAAAGCATATGGTTACCTTTGCGAATCATATAATAATTCCCATTGAGTCATTTTAGCAAATTAGGACTGTCACAGCCAATCTGTGATGTTTTACAAAATATGGGCTTTGAACAGCCCACCCCAATTCAAGAAAAAGCCATACCCATGTTGTTGGAAAACAATCCAACAGACTTTATTGGCTTAGCACAAACCGGTACAGGAAAAACTGCAGCATTTGGTTTACCACTGATCGATCTTATAGATTCCAAGAATCCGGCTACACAAGCCTTGATTATGGCTCCGACACGAGAGTTAGGTCAGCAAACGGCACAGCAGTTGGTTAACTTCTCCAAGAGTAAGAAGGACGTCAATGTAGAAGTAGTATATGGTGGAGCTGATATCAGCCGCCAGATTAAAGCACTGAAGAGACCTACTCAAATTGTAGTAGCAACTCCAGGTCGTTTATTGGACCTTATCAAAAGAAGAGCAATTAAGCTTGAGAATGTAGAGTATGTTGTCTTGGACGAGGCAGATGAAATGCTCAATATGGGTTTCAAAGAGGATATCGATGAAATTCTATCACATACATTAGAGAATAGAGTTACTTGGCTCTTTTCAGCCACCATGCCAAAGGAGATAAGACGATTGGTAAAGACCTACATGAAAGACCCTCTGGAGGTCGCTGTAGATGCTGAACAAAAGAGTAACAAAGATATTTCTCATCAGTATGTAGTTACTAAGTCCGATAATAAGCTTTCGGCACTGAAGAGGTTCTTGGACATTCAACCTGATATGAAGGGGATTATGTTCTGCAGAACTAAAATGGATACTCAAGAGATTGCTGATGAGCTTTCGAAGATTGGTTATTCTGTTGAGGCCTTACATGGCGATTTATCTCAAAGACAGCGCGACACCGTCATGAAGCGTTTCAAAAGCAGGTCTATGCAATTATTAATTGCCACCGATGTAGCGGCAAGAGGTATTGATGTCAATGATTTAACCCATGTTTTCCACCATAAGCTTCCTGACCAATTAGAAAGCTATACACACAGGAGTGGAAGAACGGGAAGAGCTGGAAATAAAGGTATCTCCATGGCCTTTATCAATCCACGTGAGGGGAGAAAGATCACTGATATTGAAAGGAAGATGAATATCACCTTTGAAAAGGTGACTATCCCAACGATTGACGAACTGAAAGTGAACCGCCTAAATAATTGGGCAAGTTTGATTCTCAATACCAAGGTTGACGAAAAAGCAGAAGAGATTCTTAATAGTTTGCACGGTCAGTTTGCTGAATTGAGCAAGGAAGATCTTCTCAAACGACTAATCACCACTCAACTTGATCATTTAATGGTACAAGGTGGAGGTATGGACGACCTTAACGAAGGTCAAGGAAAAGGAAGCGAAAGAGACAAGCCAAGAAAAGATCGTCAATCAAGGACAAAAGAAGGGGCGAACCGCTATTTCATCAATGTTGGGACTATGGACGGGATCACGGAAGCCGACTTGATTCATTTCTTGTCGGATGTTACCGGAATTGGCCGTAGACTCTTCTCAGACCTATCGATTCAAAAAAATTGTAGCTTTTTTAACCTAGATTCTAAGCATGATGATGGTTTGAGCAAACACTTTGAGTATATTGAGGTCGAAGGACGTTCAATTCGTGTCAATCGAGACGAAGAAGGAAAGCCTTCAGGCAGGCAAAATCATAGAAAAAGCAACAATAGGAATGACCGGGGAGGTAATAATAGGTCTAAACACTCCGCAAATCCTGCAGGCCGAAGAAACAGGGGCCGAAGAAGGTAAATCAGACGAAAACTATTGACTATTAGTTGTTTCCTTTCAGAAGAACGAGTGAGATTAATCTCAGCACTGAGGCCTAATAGTTGCTTTAAAAACTATCACTATCAAGCATCCTAAATTTCAGAAGGGCCAAGGCTCTGAATTTTCTCGCGCTGTAAAGAGTCGCGTGAACAATTATTTTTCAGAAAAGGGTATTTGTAAACAAGCCAATGCAGGTATGGTATTCAAAACCATCTTGATGTTGTCTCTATTTATAGTGCCTATTGTACTCATCAATGTCGGAGTAGTTACCAGTATAGGACTCCTTTTTGTGCTTTATTTGACCAGTGGCTTTGGTATGGCTGGTATTGGAATGGGCGTCATGCATGACGCAATTCATGGCTCTTATTCTAAGAATAAGACTGTCAATCGATTACTGGGCTATTCTATGAATGTCATTGGTGCAAACGCTGGGGTATGGAAAATCCAGCACAATGTATTGCATCATACATATACTAATATTGACGAGGCTGATGATGATATCAATACACCACCATTCTTAAGGTTTTCTCCGAATAGAAAATGGATGAAAGCACATCGCTATCAGCACATTTATATTTGGTTTTTCTATTCTATCTCTACCATTTCATGGATTACAACCAAGGACTTCATAAGAGTACATAGATACTGGAAAATGGGCCTTGTAGGTTGTAAAGGGACTTATAGAAAGCAAATGGCTCAGGTTGCGATTTGGAAGACACTTTATTATATCTATGCTTTGGTATTACCAATGATCTTTCTGCCGTTCAGTCCGGGTATTATCTTTTTGGCCTTTCTAAGTATGCATATGGTCACAGGGATCTGCATTAGCGCGGTATTTCAGACAGCCCATATCATGCCAGATGTTGAGTTTCCGAAAATGGATGAGGATGGAGCTATTGAAAAAGATTGGGCTGTCCATCAATTGGAAACTACAGCCAACTATGCTCCAGGAAGCCGTGTGTTCTCTTGGCTTATTGGTGGTCTTAACTATCAGGTTGAGCATCACTTATTTCCCAATATATGCCATGTTCACTACAGAAAACTCTCTAAGATTGTAAGGGAAACCGCAGCTGAATTTGGGGTGCCATATTATAGCCATAAGACTTTCGCCAGTGCCTTAGTTCAGCATACTAAAAAGCTTCACAATCTAGGGCAAGAATTCAGTGATGAGTCACCTTTAATGCACTAGAAGAGTTGTAGCTGTGGGCTCGACTTTGCGGCTGGTTTTTTTGCGGGACCCTTCACTGTCATTCCTCCATACTTGTAGCTTTCTGCTCTTTCTTTGGCGATGACTTCTTCAAAGTTGGCATTAGGAGTGAATGAGTCTTCTAGGCGCTGTGCAATTTGACTGAGACTTTTTACTGCTCTTAGTTTGTCACTGTGACCAATCTTGGCTTTTTCTAAACCAGTCCTTAAGATGTTAAGCGTTTCATCGTAAGTTTTTAATGGCACAGGGAAGGGATGTCCGTCTTTTCCACCGTGGGCAAAGGAAAACCGAGCGGGATCTGTAAATCTGGATGGTGTACCGTGGATTACCTCGCTCACTAGTGTCAGAGACTGGAGAGTTCGCGGACCAACACCCTTCAATAGAAGTAATTCTTCGAAGTTGTTAATATCCGAATCGTGAGCAAGTGCCAAAACGCTTCCTAACCTCTTAAGGTCAATATCCTTAGCCCTTACTTCATGATGCGGAGGCATTAACACATATCGCTGTGCTTCCCGTGAGATTATGCCTGGCTTTTCCTTAGTCAATTCAAGAATCCCATCTTTTGTCTTATCTGCCTCATTGGCGGTGAGATTGAGTATTTCTCCCTGATTTGGACCAACCACGGAAGTATGAGGTTCCTTTAAGAAATCTTGAAAAGCCTGCGAGTGCCAATGATATCGCCTAGCATATCCTGTAGCACCATTCATTCCTTGTTGCACCACCGACCATTGACCATCTTTGGCTAAGAAGAAGGAGTGTAGGTAAATGGAGAAGCCATCTTGAATGGACGTGTTGTCTACCTTAGCACTTAATTTACTCGACCTGACCAATTCATCCCCGTCCAGGCCGGTCTTCATGGCAATCTTCATCAGTTCCTGAGGTGTCTGTCTCGAATATTTACCCCTGCCTCCGCATACATAAAGACCTAACTGATCGGAGATAGGATTGATGGCTCTTTTTAAAGCACCGACTACCGAAGTGGTAATGCCTGAAGAGTGCCAGTCCATTCCCATAACAGCACCTAAAGATTGAAACCAGAGTGGATCACTCATACGTTGAATAAAAGTGTGTGGTCCATATTCAATAAGGATGGATTCGGTGATTGCCCTTCCTAGCTGGGCCATTCTAGTGGCTAGCCAAGGTGGTACAGTACCATAGTGAAGAGGTAAATCAGCATGTCCTGATCGATTCATTATATTAATTTACTAAATATTTTAGTAATCTATTGAAATTAGTATTCCTGTATTAACACATATAGATTTGCTACTGGTAAGCAATCAATTATAATCACTAATTTGTATGCAATGAATGAGAAACTAAGGATAAAGTGGTCGAAGATGAGAGTAATCTCAGTGGCTTGGCTATCTATATCAATAGTCTTTGCCCTTGTAGACCACTGGACAGTCAATTCGTCTTATTCATTGGGAACTACTGCATTGTACTCCTTCGGAGGGAACCTGACCTTTCATATTATATCAACGCTCATTGCGATTGCTATAGGTGCCTCATTTCTAGTGTTCTATCTCCATGACCGCTTAATCGATCGGCCGTACTGGCACGGAATATTGACAATAGTCATGGTTTATATTTCCGTAGTGAGTGTTATAACCTTTGTTATGGGTTTCATACTCGTGCCTTTAAATGCTGGGATCCCCATTGGGCAAGAGGGTTTTATTGATGCTTATAGGGCCTATTTGCTTGACTCAATACATCTAAGAAACATAATGCTATGGTCCATAGTTGTTGGTTCTACTCAATTGCTCCTTCAGATCAATGATAAGTTCGGACATGGTCTTCTGGGTAAACTAATCTTAGGAAAATATCATAAAGCACGAGAAGAAGATCGTGTATTTATGTTTCTCGATTTAAAATCCTCAACGGCAACGGCAGAAAAGCTTGGTAATCTAAAGTATCATAAGTTTCTGAGAGACTACTTTTCAGACATGACCAATGCCATAATTTTCAATAAGGGCAAGATCTATCAGTATGTGGGAGATGAGGTAGTAATTACCTGGACAGTAGAGGATGGCATTTCTGATCATCACTGCCTGAAGTGTTACTTTGATATCAAGCGATCGATCCAAGAAAAGAAGGCCGTATACGAAGAGCGGTATGGATTTATACCTGAATTTAAGGCCGGGATACATACTGGAAAAGTTATTGCAGGTGAGATCGGCATTGTCAAAAGAGATATTACTTATTCTGGCGATGTATTGAACACGGCCGCTAGAATTCAGGCTAAATGTAATGAGCTAAAGGTGTCGCTATTAGCTTCGGAAGATGTATTTGATCTATTCTCTGAGAAAATACCTTTTGAAAAAAGAAGTATTGGAGAGATCGAATTGAGGGGTAAGTCCCTAAAAGTTCCTCTGAGTACATTCTCATTGATGAATTAAGAAGTCTTTTCGCGTTAGATATTTTTTTTCTGAGCAAGGGGTGGGGTAAAGTCGCAGCTCCAGTATTCTCTAGTGATTATACCAAAACACTAGATGAAAAATTTACTTCTGATACTCTCATTTACACTGCTACCTTTCAACGATTCAGTTGATTGGACTTTCGACTTCGAAGAAGCAAAAGCTCAGGCAGCAACATCACAAAAAACCATATTGGTTGTTTTTTCAGGATCTGACTGGTGCAAGCCATGTATACAACTGCACAAGGAACTATTTGAATCAGATAAGTTTATCGTTTATGCGAAGGAAAACCTGGTCCTTGTAAAGGCCGATTTTCCTTACAGAAAGAAAAATAAGCTTTCTAAAGAGCAGACACTACACAATGAGGCTCTAGCAGCCAAGTACAATCCAAATGGAGAGTTTCCATTAGCTGTATTTACTGATGCCTCAGGTAAAGCATTAGGCACTTTTGGTTTCGATAAAACCAAGACTCCTCAAGATTACATTCTTCAATTCAACCAATTTTTAAAATGAGACAGTTTTTGACCGTGAGTCTTCTGATAAGCTGTTGTGCCGCCTTGGCACAACAGCCTCAGAAGCACCACAAAGTACTGGAGTTAATGGGCTCTAGGTTTGAGATCAGTGCATTTCATACAGATGCGCAAAGGGCCTGGTATGGCATCAATGCGGGTATTACAGAAATAAGCCGCATAGAAAAGCTCATCTCTTCATGGGATCCAAATTCTCAGACCTCTTTGATCAATAAGAATGCAGGTATTAAACCTGTAAAGGTTGATAAGGAATTGTATCAATTAATTCAAAGAGCGATTCAGATATCGGCTATTACAGATGGTGCATTCGATATATCATATGCTTCCATGGATCGGATTTGGAAATTCGATGGATCAATGGAAGCCATGCCATCAGAGGAAATAGTCGCTCAGGCTAAGTCTAAAATTGGCTTTAGAAACATCCAACTCAACCCAACAAAGCAAGAAGTTTATTTAAAGGTAAAAGGAATGAAAATAGGCTTTGGGGCTATAGGCAAAGGATATGCCGCTCAAAAAGCTAAAGAAAAAATGTCTGCCTTAGGCATCAAAAGTGGGGTAGTGAATGCAGCGGGAGATTTGATTGCCTGGGGTAAAGACGTTGATGGAGAAACATTCAAAGTAGGAATTGCTGACCCAAGACAAAAGGGGAAAGTCTTATCGTGGCTTGCGGTAAACAATACATCTGTTGTCACATCAGGAGACTATGAGCGATTCGTCATGTTTGGTGGAGTTCGCTATGCTCATATCATCGACCCAAGAACGGGTTACCCAACCACAGGAATAAAGAGTGTCACCATAGTAAGTGCAAACCCGGAGTTAGCGGATGCACTCTCGACAAGTGTGTTTGTGCTCGGAGTAGAAAAAGGAATTTATCTCATCAATCAATTAGAGGGAGTCGAATGCTTAATCATCACAGATGGGGATGAATTAGTGACATCAGATCGATTGGAGATCAGCAACAAATCATAACGACTAAGATCACATTAAGGATAAAATCATGACTAAGAAAAGACTACTTATTGGCGTATTGGCAGGAGCTGGCTTCATGCTTTCACAATCTTGCACAAGCGTCAAAGGGTATCAAAAAATGTATCTAAACGATCAAGAGATGTCTTTGAGCGCTCGGTCGATAGACTATTTCTGTATCAATTTTCAATCTTATCGAGAAGGTGCCTCTGGCGCTAACGGTGGTAAAGTAGGTGGGGGATGCGGATGCAACTAAGGAAAGTAATAGTTCTCTCTCTTCTGCTTGCATGGACAGGCGAACTGTGGGCTCAAAGTGAAAAGTCAAAAGCAGACAGCTCTGCATTTGAGATAAAGAAACTGGCAGAGTCAGACATCAGTCTTCTCTTTAGTTACTATTCGCAAGATGGTAACAACTCACCAGTTACGGGTGGCTTAGGAACCGAGCAGTTAACTGATTTGACATCCAAGATCATTGTCAATCTTGTGCTGGACGAAAAGAACACAGTTACGATAGATGGAGGTTTTGACATGTATTCTTCGGCTTCAACTGATAATATAGATGACTTCGTGTCTTCTGCATCCAGCAAGGATACGCGTGTTCATGCAAACTTCGGATATAGCCGCAAAGCAAAGAACGATTTGACTTGGGGATTTAAGGTGGGTGGTTCTACAGAGTATGATTATAATTCCATACAACTATCCGGTTATGTCTCTAAGACCTCACTTGATGGTAATCGAACCTTCGGGCTTTCTGCTCAGGCTTTCATAGATCGTTGGGAGATTATATATCCGAGGGAGCTCAGAGATAGACAGTGGGTAACTACGGATCAAAGAAGGTCCTACAGTATATCAGCAAGCTTCTCTACTGTTATCAATAGACGTATGCAGGCAAGTATATCTGCTGATGTAGTAACACAATCTGGGCTGCTAAGTACGCCATTCCATAGAGTGTATTTCACTAACCAGACTGAAGCCAGGGTGGAGAGGCTGCCGTTTAATCGATTGAAAATCCCTGTAGGTGTTCGTTTAAACTATTACGCGACTGATTACTTGCTGCTAAGAGCTTACTATCGTTTCTATTGGGATGATTGGGGAATTATAGGACATACGCTTGCCTTAGAAGCACCAATCAAGTTGAATCGCTTCTTTTCGATTTATCCTTTCTACAGGTACCACACCCAATCCGAGGCGAACTATTTCGCATCCTTTGGGCAGCACACCGGTGAATTTCAGTACTACACATCAGACTATGACTTAAGTAACCTCTCTAGTCATCAATATGGTATAGGCGTGAGGTATTCTCCAGCGGATGGAATTGGGGCCATGAGACTACCAGGTAGAAACAATAGACTTCTTACGCTCAAAGAGATCAATTTCAAATATGGGCATTATACAAGAACGCCAAGCTTGACTGCAGATATTTTCAGTATTGGGATGAACTTTACATTCTAATAAAATAATATATGTATGTATGAATAAATGTTAATATGTAATAATGATTATAAAATAATATGAAACGTAAAGACTTTTTAAAAAAACTAGGAGGGGGAGCTGCATTTGCACTCACCGCCACTTGCCTCGGAGGTTGTGCTGTTGAGAACATCAACCCTGATCAACCGGGTACATCTACTGCAATCGACTTTACACTAGATCTTAATGCAGCAGTGAACTCAAATCTATCAAATAATGGTGGATATGTAATAGTCAATAATCAGGTTGTAGTGGCTAGGGCCACAACTGGGGAATATGTAGCTGCAACCAGGACATGTTCACATGACCCAAGAAAGGAAGTGATTCTTAGGAATGGAGAGTGGTATTGTACTGCTCATGGTGCCCGCTTTAGATTGGATGGCGCGGGATTGAATGGAAATGGAAGAAATGGCCTAACCATTTACAATACGGAGTTGAATGGCAATATGCTAAGGGTTTTTGCTTAAACGATATGAAAATGAAAAGACTAACTATGCTCATTACGCTATTGGCCATCATTGGCTTTACTAGCTGTGAACAAATTAACCCACAGGCAGACGGAACTGCCAGTGGATCGGATGTTCAAGTGACACAAGGAGACACCATGGGTGGCGATGATAACGAGAACGATGATAACGATGATGACAACGATGATTAACTGAAAAGTCCTCACCTAAGAGTACCAATGAAGTAGAGGGTTTGGTCACCAGCCACGCCCAAGTGAATGATTGATTTTAAAGTATTCTAAACTAATAATGATGAAAATGATTAAAAAATTCAGAACAATGATGGGGCTAATGACCCTGGCAATCATGACAGTTGTAATGTCATGTGACAATCAAAATACGGATACAGTTCCTACTGAAGTCCAGGCTAATGCAGCTAGTAAGTCTCGATTAAGGTTTGTCGATTCTAAGGACTATGATACTTCTGGCATGGATAGCTGGCAAGAAGTAACGACTATTCCAGACGCTATTACACAATATGTAACGGACAATCACGCTGGATTGACAATTGAGGAAGCATGGTTAACCACAACCGGTGAGTATATAATTCTTCTTGATGATGATACAGTGCTTGTTTTTAATGCTTCAGAGCAGTTTATCATCTCGTTTAATCTAGAGGCGTATGCCGGTAGTTTTGAAGATGATTTTGAAGAAGTAGATTCTGCATCACTTCCACAGCCTATACTCGATTACCTAATCGCCAATCACAATGGAGTCGGAATAGATATCGCTGGTCTTAATGCTGAAGACGGTGAGTATGTGGTTGTACTAGAATCTGGAATAGTGCTTGTTTTCGACACTAATGGAACACTTTTAGATGAGTTTGATGAAGATGACTACGAGGACGATTACGAGGATGATGACTACGAGGACGTAGAGATTGATTCTTTAGCACAGTCTATTAAGGACTATATAGCGACTAATTATGCTGGCGCTGTTATTGAATTTGCCGTGTTTGATACGGAAGATGAGGAATACTTGATCTTCTTAGATAGTGGGATTGTAGTGATCTTCGATAAGGATGGCAATTTCATTGAAGAAGATGAGGATGATGGTGACTATGAAGACGACTGTGAAGAAGTTGATCTTGCTGACCTACCAACTGCTATTTCGGATTACGTGACCGCTAATTATGCTGGAGAGCAAATTGAAGAGGCGTGGTATGATGCTGAGGAGATGCAGTATTATATAGAGTTGTCAAACGATGTTGTGCTAATCTTTGCTGAGGATGGGTCTTTTGTCAGTGAGTACACGGAAGACGATGACGATGGAGAAGATGATGATGACGATGGCGAGTAGTCACTAGTCAATCTCAATAAGCTTAAAGGCCATCTCGAATTATCGAGATGGCCTTTTTATATGCTTGTCATGATGGATTCTAGAACCAAATTCTGAAGCTGATATTTGGGGTAAACCCAAGGAAAAACTTCGTGCGTTCAAGGACTGAGATCTGATTATTGCGATCAAAATCAACTGAATAACTTCTGTTAAAAGTGTTTTTGCGGTTGAGCAAATTGATAATACTGAGTCCAACTTCACCTTTTATACGACTATTATCGCTTCCAAACTTGTGCCAAACAGAGAGATCAATTCTATGGTAGTTGGGGAGGCGCTGGGTATTAGGGGAGACGTATTCAAGGTCGTATATAATGTCATCACTTCCTGTGTCAGGATCGTCATCATCATCGTCATCATCGTCAGAATCAGTAGTAGTAGTGAGGGTTGGAGTTGGAGTGAATGGCAAGCCTGTTTTAAAGATGTAGCCAAGAGAAAATTCCCAATTTTTCCAGTTGTAAGTGGTTGAAAGTCTTAGTTGATGTTTAATGTTAAAAGAAGATGGAAATGGATTATCAAAGATAGAATTAAGCTCAACTTTCGAGTCTTGGAAGTTGTAACTCATCCACGCACGTAAGTACTTCCAACGTTTTCTGATGGTTAAATCAATACCTTGAATAAGCTCGAAGCCAGGTTCAAAAGCCTGGTCACTTTCAAAGCCAAAGCCCTGATTTATGGCCAAAATACCATCGATGTCTTTGAGGTAAAGGTCTAAGTCTATCAGCCAAGATTTTTCATTGTAGATAAAGCCCAAAGTGGCTTGGCGATTGAATATGATGGGTACTGTTGCTATTTCGTCCTCATCTTCATTAAGATCGGAAAGCAACCAATGCCTTTCAACGGCATTGGACAAAGTAAAATCAGATTCTTGAATGGTACTCAAGTATTGATGATAAAGTCCTACAGATGATTTAAGAATCAAATTGGGCTTCAAACTGTAGTTGAGCTTGGCTTGTGGGCTAAAATAGGCTTCTCCTAAGGTGCCAACGTGCGTAACCCGACCACTGACGATTGCTTCCAATTTATCATTGGGTCGGTGATTTAAGTCAAAGAAAAGCCCATTGACAAGCCCATTTGAATTAATGTCCGTTACAGCATCTTCTTCAAAGAATTCTGTTTCCGAGATTACATTGTCAATATTAAAGTGATTGAGTTGGTAGCCATATTCAAGAATGTTTGAATCATTGATTCTCCAAGAATTTGAAAGTCTCAATTCTAAGTTCCTGATGGCATTACTTCTGGTAGACTCGTCATTATCATCTTCTGATACATCGTCTCGAAGGTTGCTAAAAGCGTATGACATGTCATAGTTAGAGTAACTTAGACTTGACTTCAAAGAGTTTTTGTCATTGATGCGGTAGGAATAACCAAAATTACCACCATAGCTTTTGATTTCATGGTTTTGTTGAATGTTGACATCTTCTAAATCATCATCTTCTTGGTAGCTAAACCTGCTAGAGCTGTTCACAAAGCTTGCGGTGAACAAAGAGCGACTATTGGGCTGATAATCCCATTTGAGGTTGATGTCGTAAAAACTTAGATTATTCTCGAAATCGGCTACATTATCAGTCACTTGATAGAGGCCTTGCCCATCTCTGGTTTCACTACCAAAGAGCTTTGTGGAGTACGAGTTATAGGTCCATGTGGGCAGTGCATCGTTATAAGACCTTCTTAAGGCGACCATAAATGAACCTAAGTCCCTTTTAAACGGAAGTTTCGCATAGACATCGGCATGCGTCATATTTACACTTGCTTCAGCTCTAGTTTCTCCATCAATCTGATTCCTGGAGGCAATGGAAATAAGGCCAGCAGTAGCTCCGCCATATCTGACTGGAATGTAATTCTTATAGATATCCAAAGAACCTGTTGAGGATGGTATAAAGCTCGATACATTGCCAAAATAGTGGGCCGAATGATATACAGGAACATCATTCCAATAGAGCAGAGTATTATCAGGCGCACTACCTCTTATGTTGATACCGGAAGCAGATTCATCATTGGAAGTGAGTCCTGATATTATTTGTGCCGATAGAAGCACATCTCTCTCAGACAAACCAGGCAATATTTCCATTTGCTGAGGCAGTATTCTGAAACTGTTGGCTTTTGGATCAGAGCCAATTCCAACATTAATGTATTCCTTAACTTCAAAGTCAGTTAGTTCAATTGGGGTGGGCTTCAGGTTTATTACAAATCGATCGTTTGTATTTATACTTTCAACATTTACCGTTGTGGTTTGAAAACCCAGGTATGACACTTCCAGTACTGCAGATTTTGGATTAGGTAAGACCAGCTTTATGGCCCCATCCATACCAGCAACTTGACCTAGAGAGGTGCCCAGTAATCTAAAAGTAGCATAGGGCAGAGGTCCGCCAGTTTCATCGTCTATTACCTGAATGTCTAAGTACTTAGATTCAGGTCTCTTTACGACATAGAATTCATCTTTGATCTGTTCTAGTTCTAAGCTGGTTTGGCCAATGATAAGCCCCAAAAGACTGGAAAGACCGGTGTAGTTACCAGAAATGCTTATTCGTTCCTCCCGTACCTCATCTGGGTTGTAAGAAAAGTAAATTGAAAATTGCTTTTCAAGATCGTTGAGTACTTGCTTTAAAGAACGGTTAGATGCTGTGTATTGACCATCTGACTGTGCTTGAACAGTTAGGGGTAGGATAAGTAAACAAAGGAGTAGAGCTATGCGCTTACTGGCCTTTGATACCAGAAAGTACCAGTTTTTGATTTGTTGAGTCGTATTGATATTCAATATTGTCAGCTCTTAGAACGAGTTTAATTGCCGCGATAACATCATCATTAGGGAAGTTACCTGTAAACGGAATAATATCAATTTCTGGTGTTGATTTTATGTCTATCCCAAAAACATTACTCAGTTCATTCAGAGCTTCCTTTAGAGTTACGTTTTCAAGTTCGGTTACCCCACTTGTAATCCATACAGGCTTACCGTCATTCAGTTGCTTTTTCCACGAACGTTTAAACGAACCATTATCAATTCTGACGCCATCGCCCGGTATAAGGTCCTGGGAGAACTCCTGTTCACTAACGTTTACTTTACCAGTATAACATACAACATCCAGTAGGTTGTTTCTATTCCAAACATTGAATGATGTACCTAAAACCTTAACGGTACCTTGATCTGTTTCAACTTCGAAGTTTATGCCTTTTGTAACCTCGAAGAATGCTTCTCCCGTAAGGAGCAAGTGTCTATTCTCACCAAACTCGTCAGGGTCAAAGCGTAACTTGGAATTAGCATTCAGTGTAACGATCGATTGGTCTGGTAATGTGATTGTCTCAATTTGACCCGCCAGAGTTTCGTAAACAGTATAGTTAGGCAGTGTCAGATAGTATATCAAGGAAATTCCTATTACCACAACTGCAGCAGCGGCATATTTAAAGAATCCACCAAGGCGTATGACTTTAGTTTCTGTTGGTGCCTCTTGCGAGCGTCTGTCCTTTAGCTTTGCTAATTCAGTCTCTACATCATATTGTGGCATAGCCAACTTATCCGTGGACTCGACAATCTTCGAAAAGGCAATACCTTCCTCAGAACTCTCGAATTCACGTTGTTCCTCTGGTGACAATTCACCACTTAGCCATCTGGCTAGAAAGTCTTCGCTATCGTTTATTTTATCGGCCATTTATACCAACTATGCTCTTGAATACGTTCTGGTCTTTTTTACCCTACCTCTGTCTTAAATATTTTTATGAATTTCTCTAATTTTCACTAAAGCCTTGTGCATTCTCTTCTCTACGGCCTTTACGCTTACCTCCAGCATCTCGGCTATTTCAGAATATGTCTTCTTCTCAATTCTATTTAAAAGAAAAACCTCCCGCTGCCCTTCAGATAGTCCATTGATCGCATTCTGAATTTGCACATCAAATTCAGAAAACTCCATCTGAAATTGTGGGTCTTCGTTGTGAGTAGTTTTCGAAATGAACTGGATGTGTTTTTGTTTGACCTTGTCCTTATCCACCAACTTCAACATTTGGTTTTGAGCAACTCTGTAGAGATAGGCCTTTGCCATATCTGGCATCACTTTTTCACAGTTCTTCCATAAGGTGAGGAAAGCCTCTTGCACCATATCAGCAGCTCTTTCGGCATCTCTGTATTTATAGATGAGAAAGTTTCGAATGGTAGGGGCTAAGGTTCGAAATAGCGATTCATAGAAGGTATTATCGCAACTATTCTGTAAACCCGAAGTGTCCAAGCTAATATTTTACTTTAAGGTTAATACAGTAGTCGTTTTGCCAGCCACTGTAAAGTCCTTGCTAATATCGACTTTTTCGTCAGTTATTGCATTATGTCCTTCTGAATAACCTCGTAGCATTTCTATATGCTTTTGCCTGGAAATTGTCAGTGGTTCGTCATTCATGTTCATAATGACCATTACCCGTTCATTGTCTGTATATCTGAAAAAGACGTAACTATTGCTCTCTGGTACAAAATGAAGAAGCTTTCCATGGTGGATCGCTTCGCTGGTTTTCCTCCAATTGGTGATCTTTTTGACATAGTCGAACATGTCGTTTTCAGCTTCCGTTCTTCCTGAAGCAGTAAAAACAGACCTTTCATCGCCTTCCCAGCCTCCAGGCATTTCGGCTCTTTTATCTCCATCTCCTCCTTGAGTTCCTTGTTTAAAAGCTAACTCAGTACCATAGTATACCTGCGGAATCCCACGAGTGGTCAAGAGAAAAGTATAGGCCATCTTCAAATGGTCGGGGTTTTCTCCCAGGGTAGAAAAGATTCTTCCAATGTCATGATTGTCTAAGAAGATGACATTCTTCATTGGGTCAGAATATAGACGATCTTGAGATAAGGCATAGTAAAGTTTCATGAGACCGCTTTCCCAACCAAAATTCGAATTGAAGCCATCTCTGACGGCAAAGTGGATTTGAAAGTCTGTAACGCTAGGTAAATAAGAATTGTAGCCATCATTTTCACCAGCCCTATCTTCTTGCCAGTATGACTCATGAGCGACAGTTTCCACCCATGATTCACCCACAATATTAAAGTTGGGGTAGGCCTCAATGACCTCTTTTGCCCAGCGGGCCATATATTCTTTATAGGGGTATACATAAGTATCCATACGGATACCATCAACACCACTATATTCTATCCACCAGAGTGTGTTCTGAATTAAATAGTCCGCTAAAGTTTCATTGCGTTGATCGAGGTCTGGCATTTCATCCACAAACCAACCCTTTATCAATCTGTCCTTGTCGTGTTTTGATGCATATGGATCTGACGCCACAGGACCTCTGTAGCTGGTATTCCCATATACACTTTGATCATGCACCCAATTTTTGAATGGCAAATCTTTCATCCACCAGTGCTGATCTCCAATATGATTATGAATCATATCCATTATGACCTTCAGTCCTTTAGCATGACAAACTTCTACAAACGCTACAAATTCTTCATTACTACCAAAACGCCTATCTATCTTATACATATCGGTAGCTGCATAACCATGATAAGCCTTGTATTCGGGTGTTTGATCATTCTCAAAAACGGGGGTCAACCAAACGGCTGTCATACCTAATTCTTTAATATAATCGAGTTGTTCAAGGACACCTTGAATATCTCCGCCATGGCGTCCGCTAGGGTCGTCTCTTCGTGCAGGCTCTAGCATTCCTTCAACTGTGTCATTGTCTGGATTCCCATTGGCAAAGCGATCAGGCATTAAGAGATAGATAACATCCTCACTAGTAAAGCCTTGGTTCCTATTGCTATCCGAAGGCCTTTGTCTTAATTCAAACTGAATAGGTAAGGCCTTTTTCTTTTTGTGTAAGGTTAAATTGAAGCTTCCGGCAGCCACATCAGGACTAATCTCAAGATTTAGGAATAGGTAGTTTGGACTATCACCTATGGTTTGGTTTACCAAAGTGATTCCCAAAGCATCAATACTAGCTCTCCAGGAAGAAATATCTTTGCCATAAATGGAGATTTGAAGTTTCTCCGTAGGCATGTTCGCATACCAAAAAGGTGGTTCTATCTTAAGTTCAGGAAGCTTCTGACTAAAGGCGACCTGTGAGAAAAGCATGATAAGAACAAAGAATCTGCTTGAGTTTTTCATTTTGCGCGTCTGAATGAATTAGAAAACTAAGGAATTCTTAAGAATACTTGAAACTATTCAAATGGTGATTAGGCCTTCTGTGGCTGCAAACGTTTGTTATTACTTGATCAGGTAGTCAATGACTTTATCGACCATTGATGCAGCAATCCAAGTCAGTACGGGAATAATAAGGTAGAAGATAAACCGCGATGCTGTAGGTATATTAACAGGTATCTCTAGGGTGTTCTCGATAGTCTTCTTATAACCGATAAGGTCAATTACATTAATGTTCTGCAGGTTATTGCCGATACGAGATTGTTTCAGTGCTTCATTGTCTCCTTCGATGGCGGCTTCAATCAAGGTAATCTCTCGTTGTTTGGCTTCAATTATTCTTTTTCTGACCCCTTTCAATGGCCTACGTATCATGATCCAAATAGTGGGCAGCAAGACCAACATAGCAGGGTTAGTCGTTAGATCACTTACATTGAAGGCAAATATGAACAGAATGGCATAGACTCCGGTAAATGCAAGCATACTGATAACACCTGCACTTGTTAATGGCATAAAGCGCTGGAGATTTAAAAGGTCCACCTTGATATGCTGAGATAGCTTATTCATGATGGTCATATTTCTGGTGTAAATGGAGATAGATTGGGTGATGATTATCCAGATCATGATCAGGTGAAAAGCACGCCACCAACTTAAATATTCAAAAGTGGATTCTCCCTTAAGAATCACTCTAATAATGGCAAAATAGGCATGCCCAAAGCCCACGGCAGCGGCAATAAGGGTTTCTGGCCAGAGTCTTCTGTGTTGTTTAAATTCATTTGACCACTCAGTTCTTTGAGATTCAGAGAGATCTGTATAGCTCAACAATTGATTAAACTGGTTTGTGTGGCTGTTGTTAATTAATCGGGATATATAAATAAGGTAACCAAAAGACAGTGTGTAGAAGGAAGCCACATTTTCATAGTTGTTCCAAGACAAGAGAATGTTATCTGTCTTAAACACCAAGGTCAGGGCAATTAGACTAGGAATGGAAACCATTACTCCGACTACTAGTGGTGGTATTCTTCCTGAAGTAATTCTGAGTAGAAGAGGAGTGTGAGGCTTGTTCATTGGCCTTAAAATAGCAAATGATTCTCTACTTGCCATGGAGGTTTGATTGGAAAGCGCGGATGATTTCGTTTGCATTTTCTTTTGTCCAAAGGATTAACACCGTGCGTTTGATGTTAAGCCTCTTTTACCTATTTTGAACGATCAAACCTTCGACATGAAAAGACTACTACTGGCATTCTGCCTGCTTACTGTTTATACAATTTCTCAAGCACAAAACTTAGGCCCCGACATACTCTCTATGAAAGATAGAGCGGGTGTCATCAATAGCCTTTTGGAAGATAAGGTCAAGAATTATCTGCCATCTATTATGAGACGGGAAGGTATTGACATGTGGGTTGTTATTTCCCGTGAATACAACGAAGACCCTGTAATTAAAACACTTTTACCTGCGGAATGGCTGGCAGCCAGAAGAAGAACCATTCTAGTCTTTTTTGATAGGGGGGCTGATCAGCCGATCGAGACCTTGGCCGTAGCCCGTTATGATGTAGGTTCTGTTTTTAAGAGTGCTTGGAATAAGGAAGAACAGCCTAATCAATGGGCAAGGCTCGCTGAAATAATCAAAGAAAGAAAGCCGAAGAAAATCGGTATCAATAAATCCGAATATTTCGGTTTGGCAGATGGTATTGTAGCCACGGATTTTGAAGAGTTCAGAGCGACTTTGGACAAAAATCATCAAGATAAGATCGTGTCTGCCGAGAAAGTCGCTATCGGCTGGTTAGAGACTAGAACTGCAGCTGAAATGGCTGTTTATCCCCACATCGTCAGGATTTCTCATGACATCATTAAAGAGGCTTTTTCTAATAAAGTAATCACACCGGGAGTAACGACCACTGAGGATGTGGTTTGGTGGATGCGAGAAAAGGTGAGGGAGTTGAAACTAGTTACCTGGTTTCATCCTACGATTGACGTTCAACGAGCAGACCCTGAAAACTTTGATCACCTCCGAACCTTTAGCAAGAGACCTGATAAAAATGTGATTCTACCTGGAGACTTGCTCCACTGCGATTTCGGTATTACTTACCTCCGGTTAAATACCGATCAGCAACAACATGCCTATGTGTTGAAACCAGGAGAGAAGGATGCACCAGGATTTCTAAAGAAGGCGTTTAAAAACGGAAATAGACTTCAGGATATCTTTACTGGAAACTTTAAAGAAGGAAGAACTGGAAATGAAGTGTTGAAACTTAGTAGAGCTACTGCTATTTCAGAAGGAATCAAGCCCTCCATTTACACTCATCCCATTGGCTATCATGGACACGCAGCAGGCACCACGCTGGGCATGTGGGATTCACAAGGAGGTGTGCCAGTGACTGGAGACTACCCATTACATCTGAATACGGCATATTCCATTGAACTAAATGCTGCCACTTATATCAAGGAGTGGGACAAAGAAATTAGGATTATGCTGGAAGAGGAGGCTTATTTTGACAAATCCGGTGTTTGGTATATTGATGGCCGGCAGGAAGAAATACTTGTAATCCAAAGATGAGGTATGCGAGACTATTTCTTGCTTCTTTTTTGTTGCTAATATCCTTTCAGAAATTAGTAGCACAAAACCGAAGTGTCTTTGATCTTAGGGGTAAGAACTTTGAGGAACCTGTGCGACTTAACGGTACATGGGATTTTCACTGGATGAAACTCATTGAATCCTCGAAAGGGCTCCGACCTTCTATGAATAAGGTGGAAGTGCCTCATGACTGGGCTACGGAAACTATTGATAATGAAATTCTTACCTCAACGGGATATACTACCTATTCGGTTCGGCTACTTGTAGATAAAGACAGACCTCCCATTGGTATATACATACCTCACGCTTTCTCTTCCTATAAGTTAATTGTAAATGATTCACTTGTTTGGACTTCTGGAGAAGTTGGAACAACCAAGGAGGAGTATAGGGGTTTCAGAGAACCAAAGATTGTATCCTTGAGGGAGTTTAAGACAGGCACTCTCGATGTTCTCATTCAAGTCGCAAATTTCGATCATCATAATGCCGGTTTATATTTTCCATTAGAAGTCGGTATTTACGATAACCTTATCCGAACGGTCAGAACTAATCAGGGGATTAGCCTCTTTTTGGCAGGAGGATTCTTTATAACTGGAATTGTCTTGTTAGCCTTTTCAACTGTTTATCGTCACTTATCACTTCCCATTCCATTCTATGCTTTTTTCTCATTGAGCATGATGTATCGCATGATAGGAACAGATTATTATCCACTACATGCCATGTTCAATGACTTCAATTTTAATCTTGCACTCTGCATTGAATACCTCAGCGCCTATTCGGCTGCAATGTTTGGTGGCTTGTTTATCTTTTTCATGTACCCCAATCAAACACCTAAATGGACGAAGTGGTCTTTCATAACTGTCACTTTTATATATATGCTTCTGACAGTATTTACTGACTCTCTCTTTTTTACTTCCATACTTCGCTACTACCTAATATTCATTTTGGTATACATAGTATTCTTTATTCTCATTATTCTAAAAGCTAAGAAAGAAGATGAACCTACATCTGACTACCTGATTATTACAGTGGCTGTTGTATTTCTCTGGGCACTGTTCCAGACACTCTCATTTCTTAACATTACAGATCCATATTATGAATTGAGAGTCATTTTGATGGGCTCCATTATAATTCTTTGCAACCTAGCGCTTTTTAGGACATTTGTTTTAAGGATCAACATAGTTAAACAAGCAGAAGCCGACTTCGAATATCAAAAAAGTAGACAGACCATGCTTTCCTTGATTTCTCATGAAATAAAGATGCCCATTGCATCACTTCAGATGAATATGGAAATGTTGAAAATGTCCAGTGAAAGGCCAGAGAAATTTGAAAAGGTAAAAGATAAGATAGTTGGACTTTCTCTCAATGCCGTGGAGACAATTAAGCGTATGCTGCATGACTTCATTTATTTCATGTCATTAGATCAGAAGTCTAATGATCTACTTTCTTTCGATGACATTAAGTGCTTTATCTCAGACAATTGGAGTTTGAAACTGTTCGCCAATGCATCAATTGATATGGATTTGAAGAAGTATCCAACCGATAAACTGACACTAAAATATATTCTAAATACGGTGGTGGGCAATGCTGAAAAATATACTCGAAACATAGATAAACCTGTGGAGATCCACCTAGGAGGAGAAGCTAATGAGATAATGATCGAAGTTAGAGACTTTGGGGTGGGTATGTCTGATGAGCAGTTAGCGAAAATGGGGACCGAGCAAGCTAAAATTGACGAGAATCAAGAAATTACTGGTATGGGTTTTTATCTTGCAAAAGAATTGGCCCAACGACTAGGGCATGACTTGTCAATTACATCACGAGGTAGTGATGGAACCAGCGTATTTATTCGCATAACAGTATGATTAGATTATTGATTGTTGAAGACGACTTTGCCGTTAGGGATACACTCAAAGATTTTATTGAGTTTATGTACGATGATGTTGAGGTGTCAGAGGCTGTTGATGGTAAATCTGCAAGCCTAAGGCTAGATTCCGAAAACTTTGACATAATGATTACAGATCAAATGATGCCAGACATGAAGGGCTCAGATCTAATCTCACGCTATTTTGACAAGCTTACTAATGACGGCACTTGGATATATGTCTATAGCGGTCAAATGAGCAATGAGTTGAGGAAACAATTTGAGGATTTTCCTCAAATTGAGATTATAGATAAATTCACGAACCCCACCTTCTTCAAAGAGATTATTGACAAATTCAAAGAGAGTCTAAATCAGGCTTAAAAAAATTTGATACTCTTAAAGTTTTTTCAATTACTTTAAACAGATCAAATGTCCTGAATGGCCAATAAGAATAAGGATTTCTATAATTACTTTTCCCAAAACCTTATCAAAGGTTTCGTATACCTTTTAGTCCTAATCGGTTTGGTTATCATATTTAAAAGCACTTTTAAAAGTCAGTATGATGTAATAGAACATGCTGTATCTGACAGCTACTATCTGATGTTCTTCATTTTTCTGATTTCTGAATTTTTTGTAGGAATTCTTCCCCCAGAACTTTTTATGATTTGGTCTAGTGATGATCCGTGGCATTACTATTTGACAGCTGTGACCACAATGACATTGGTGTCACTATTTGCAGGGTGGTTAAACTACCGTATTGGTAAAAGGCTGGGAGAAAAGGAATTCTTCATGAATTTTGTTAAGAAGAGGCTCAAATTCGACAAGTATCAGCAACGCTATGAGCAATATGGCAGCGGTTTAATTATTGTCTCAGCGCTGACACCGTTGCCCTTTGCCCTGGTTAGCATGTTGACGGGTACACTTGCTTATCCGCAAAAGAAATACCTGATGTTTGCTTCCTTCAGAATCATTCGGTTTGTCGTCTATGGGATCATTGTATGGAATTTAGAAGGCGTAATCTGATACTAAATCAAGGTTTTGTAGTTATATGAATAGTTTGAATAAACTCAATTTGCCTATGAAGCGGTTATTACTATCCAAATGCCTCTTGATATTTAGCTTGATTGCTTTTCTTGGATGCGATTCACAAGATGACCCTGTGGACCCAGAAAGTTATCCGGGTGTTGATAGTAGACTTTGGTACTTCTTTGATGCCTTTGAGAGAGAAGCAAAATCTAGAGGAATAGAGGTTGACTTAAGAGCTTCTGGACTTACCGGGCAAATTGGAAATATAGACGGTGCGAATGTGGCAGGTGGTTGCAATTTTCATAGTTCTCGTCCAAATGAGATTATCCTTGATTCGACTTTTTGGAGTACACTAAGCTTCTTACAGCGAGAAATGATTGTTTTTCATGAGCTTGGACACTGTGTTCTTTATCGAGAACATAGAGAAGCCGTAGATGTTACCGGAAGGTGCCTGTCAATCATGAGAAGCGGCCTTGGGCAATGCAGAGATGGATATAGCGAAACAACCAGAGATGGCTATCTCAATGAGTTATTTGACCCTGCCTTCGCCAATGAAATTACTCCCTAGTTATTAAGTCGTTCTTCAATGGCTTCTTTGAAGCTCACTAGTTGCTGTCTGAATTTTTCGACCTCTCTGACATAATTACCATAGATTAGAATAAATCGCCAGCTGGCTTGATTTCTATAGGTCTGATCGGTTATGGCAAATTCAATGTACTCGTCAGTTATGTTTTCTTGAGCAAATTGAGAGAACCAGTCATACTGATCTCTCCAGGACTCAAGATCTTTGGTAATACTCGCTCTGATCAAGTCGTCAATTGAAGAGATGTTTTCAATTGAAGCGGTCATTGATTGCACGATTTGATTTACCAACGAATCCTCGTCATAAGCTGAATTGAAACTTTTTAATGCCTCATAACCACGGACCTCAATGATAAAGGAATTGTGGCCGGTGATTAAAAATGTACAATCACCACATTCTTTGAACTGCCTTTTATTCATCTCACCGTTCATGATCTTCTGAAAGGCTTCTTTATTGCTACCGTAGTAATCAAGCACCCTATCGATGTCGGCAATGTCATTATCAATGTCTTTTTCAAAAGTCAAAAAGATATTGCGCAGTCTACCTTCTTGTTGTCTTCTTTCACTCCAATTGTTAATTGACAAAGCAATCAAAATACCGACCACTACTAAGAGTATCTCACCAATGACATAGGTGAGATACCTCCCGAAATTGTTCTTTCTTAGAGTACTCGTCTTCCACTTTCTGAATAGGGTCATAACTTTTGATTACATCTGAATATCGTATACAGCAGGGTATGGCTCTGGTATTTCATCGGCCTCTTCGTCAATCATCTCTCGCATATCGATTTCTATTCCACGAGCCATTGTAGTAATCGGTACATCATTGGCCGAACCTTCAAAAGGATTTTCACCAGCTGTGCCTATGCGTTGCATGGTATTAAATATCCATGATACAAGTGCAGAGAATGGCACGGCAAGCCAAACAAAATACTCACCCAGCCCATGACCATTTTGGATCAGCTTAACACCAATTTCCGAAAACTCAGGAACGACACCAAGGGGTAATAAGAAGATGAACAGGTTGACAAAGTCATAGGTGAGTGTTGCATACTGGCGCGGGTAGGGGAAGTTCTTTATTCTTTCTGATTTACCTTGAAGGGTAAAGAACTCTTTTAGTACACCTTCCAATTCTAAAAAAGAAAATTCCCAAATTAGCCCTGCATCTTTGAGTTCTCGAATGTGTTTTGACTGAAGGGTAAGAACTGCATTGGCTTTGTTCTTTTTTGACATTACATAGGCTAAGTCGTCTTTAGAAAGTAAGCGACCCAGTTCTTCTTCCAAGGGAACATTGAGCTCTGGTAAGTTTAGCATTTCGGTCCATTCTTTATGAGACTTTGACTTTGATATGGTTTCCCATGGCTTACCCTGTCTTAGTGCATATCGTAGGCAACTCATCCATGCTATCTGTCTATGAATCAATATTGTACGCTCTTTTTTGAGCGAGTCATTAGTCCTTGGTTCTACGGCATGCTCGTTGTTAACCATATCTCTTACCATCATTGCCCAAGTCCTGCAATTGTTGACAATACCACCCCAAATCATTCTAGCCTCCCATATTCGGCCATAAGCTGCATTATTTTGGAAGCCAATCAAAAAGGCTACCGCTGTACCAACGAGCGCAATCGGGGTCCATGGTAGTTGCATCCACTGGAGTCCTAATAGTTCATAAAGAATGGTAATGACAAATGCGAAAAACAAGAAGAAACGTGTTTCACGTTTTGTCCAACGCATCATGTCGCGCTTCGAATATTTCTTTTTGGTGTACATGTTGAAGGGTTTGTCTTTCTAAATATAACTAGCTCTTGATATTTTGTATATTGATTGCCATCAAATCCAATTTATGAAACGAAGAGATTTTATTGCTTCAAGCACTTTTGCCACAGCGGGGTTGACCTTTGGTGTCAATAGCTGGTTTAATTCGAATCAGAATGAATCATTCAAATTGAACTATGCACCGCATTTCGGGATGTTCAAGAATTCAGCTCCTGACGGTTTTCTCAATGAATTAGATTTCATGGCTGAGCAAGGATTTAAATCGCTAGAAGATAATGACATGAAGAAGCGATCTTTAGAAGATCAAAAGGCGATTGCTGGCAGAATGGAGAGGCACGGAATGGCCATGGGGGTCTTTGTAGCACACACCATTTATTGGAATGAGCCTAACCTAGCCAGTGGTAGAAGTCAATGGAGAGCCGAGTTTTTGAAGGAGATAAAAGAGTCTGTCGAAGTAGCTAAACGTGTCAATGCCAAATGGATGACTGTTGTGCCGGGCCATCTGGATTTAAGGAAGGACATGGGCTATCAAACTGCCAATGTCATAGAGACCCTAAAGCAGGCGTGTGATATACTGGAAGCCCATAATCTGGTAATGGTTTTGGAACCTCTCAACCCGAGAAATCATCCCGGCTTGTTTTTGACGAAAGCCTCTCAGGCCTATGAGATATGTAAGGCTGTGGACAGCCCATCATGCAAAATTTTATATGATATCTATCACCAACAGATTACTGAAGGAAACTTGATCCCAAACATTGAATCATCTTGGGACGAGATCGCTTACTTTCAAATAGGAGATAATCCGGGTAGAAAGGAGCCTACTACAGGTGAAATAAACTATCCGAACGTCTTCAAATACATTTATGAAAAAGGGTATCGTGATATTTTAGGTATGGAACATGGTAACTCTTTAAAAGGGATCGAAGGGGAGAAAGCTGTTATCGAGGCATATAGAAAATGTGATAGTTTCTAGCTAGGCTTCCATGATGGACCTAAATTCTGCGAGAGCAGCGCTAGTTCCAATCACTGTCATTACATCACCGATGAGTAAATGAGTATTTCCGTGAGGAATAAATACTTCACCACCTCTTCGTAGAATTACTAGAGACCCTGATGGAGGGAAGGCAATATCTCTAACAAGCTTTCTATCAATCGAAGGCTTAGTCACCAAAACTTCTTCAACTCGATACACATCGAAACTAGTTGACAAGGAGTCTACAGCATTCGGTCTCATCACGATATCCTCGATATGATTGGCGATCAGTTCATCATGGTCAACAAGCTTTATCTTACTTTCAGGGCTTAACATTTCATGGTCGGCCGATTGCTTTCTAGTAATAATCTTGCTGTGGCCCAAGGCACCGTGAATGTGATGTGTCAATTCCCTGTTCAAAGTATTCGATTCGGTTAAGATTACTACTAAGTCCCCAGTTCTTATTTCTAATTCATCCAGAACCTTCGTAGTTATTTGCTTTAGTTTCTGGAATGGAAGACTCTTCTTTTCGAATAGAGGCATGACGTCCTCTTTTTGCAAAAGTGTGATAAATGAAAGATTATGCATCTTAAAGCGCTCTGCTAGATATAAGCTCGACTTGCTACCACCTAAAAGAATAATATTATGGAATTCTTCATGATTCTTTTTGCTTAGTGTTCTGTATATGAGAGGAGATATTAGGCTGGTAATGATGGCAGCAGCCACTATTCCCGCATTATCGGCTGTATCAATTACCTCCAATGAAAGGCCGATTTGAGCGGCAGCGATTGTAAGTCCTAACCGTGCAGTTAAAAGTACCCCTCCAGATAAGGCCTTCTTTAGTCCGAAAATACCGACCATAATTAAGGCTGGAATTATCTGAGTTAAGAAAAAGCCTACAATTAAAACGAGTATGAATGGAATAGACTCTTGGAACTGACTTAAAGCCGAAAGGTCAAGGTTTACGCCTACCATTATAAAGAAGATGGGTATGAAGAATCCATAACTCATGCCATCAAGTTTAAAAAGTAGGGCTGAGCGTTCCTTTATTACAAACATGCTTAGCAATGTTCCAGCAAAGAAGGCGCCCATAACTAGTTCTGTACCTATGGCTTGTGCTACGATTACAAATAGAAATAAGAGTGCCATAGTACCCCTTACTTTGATTTGACTAGCCGCATGCTCAAGTCTGTAAAGTAACTTTTGAAAAGTCCTCATTTTAACTAATCGCTTGCCAGCGATATAAGTGATAATGAACACGATGAAGATCACACCAAATAGCAATAATTCGACCTCAAAGCCATTTTTCAAAACACCTGAGTAAATCGAAATAAGAATTATACTCATTACCGTAGCAATGGCACCTTCCATGAGCATTATCTGACCAAACTTCCTTTTCAATTCACCATCCGCTTTCAATATTGGTACAGTAATACTTAAAGCCACAGTGGGCAGCAGCATACTGAAAAACACAATGTCTAAGGGTATAAAAAGGCTAACCAACCACGCAAAAGGAATGGATAGGACCAATGAACCAAAGTAGATGACGATGGAGACAAGAAGGGTATTGGTAGAGAAATCGATCCATTTGATTCTACCTTTCGGGAAGGACGAAATGATTTTGTTGACATTGATCTCTAGACCCGCAAGGAAAATCAGAAGTAGAAAACCGGTTTTTGACAAGAAGGCCATATATGGCGTTTCATTCACTAAGTCAAAAACATAAGGGCCAATGACTACTCCCATAATGATCTCCACAATCACAGCTGGCAGCTTGCCTATTTCTAACCTAGAAAGTGTTAGCGGTACTAACCATGCAATCGCGAAAACAAGAAATAGGGGGTAATAATCGAGTGAATCCATAAATTTTCCTTACTGCCACAAATCAAGCAACGAGTAAATTAATGAATTGTAATGAAAGACCTAGAGGTTTGTCAGTACTTCGATCATTTGATTGAAAGATTCTTCATTTGATATCCATCGCTTGAATTTTCTGTACTTCAATGATGTGAGGTCCGAAGATGGAAAAAGGACTTTTATATGGACTAGCGCCATTAGAAAGCTTCCTGTAACAGAAGGATGGAATTGATCGGGCTGATAAAGGGATAGCTTCTCGAAGTTTTCATGAAAGTGTTTCCAGACTTCACCACCTCTCACAAGCAATACCTTGTTTAATTGAGAAGCATCAGTGTGATTCTTTATCACACCTTCAAAAGTTTGATAGTATTGTACAGAAGGCCAAACCATGAAATAAGCCGGCTTGGCATCGTTTTCTATTGCTAGCTTTGAGATTTTCCCACCATAATCTATAAGTGAGCTTCTTCCATAAGACTGTGAGGATGGACCCTGCTGAAAGATTACATAGTCAAACTTGTTTTTGCTGATCAAGCCTTGGATTAACCCATCATTCCAGTGATCCTCAAGGCCATAATTAGGTAGACATATGCATTGTGAATCGATATGCTCCCCAAGATCTTTTGCGAGCTCTTCAACAATACCCGGTAGATCATTTGAATATGTCAGGCTATTGCCTATAAATAAGACTTTTTGAGCATATGCACTGTTAATTAACCAAAACAGTGATAAAGCAAATGGTAGTAGTTTTCTCATTCTTAAGAAGTTAAACCTCTCAGTAGAGAAAAACCCTTATTGGCTGATTGGGTATAGATTTTGGATTCAAAATGCCTGAAACTTGTTCAGTGCTTCAGCTCTGAGAAAACGACTTCCCCTTTGTACTCAACCTTAGAAATATGATGACTAGTGCCATTACTTAACAAAGACCAATATTCTGGATACTTAACGGTGATTTGATTTCCCAATAGTCGCTTTTTTAGGTCATCAATGTTAAGCCCTTGTTCTAGGCCCCGGTTGATGTAAAACATATCATTGCTTTCTCTGAGCTTAAATACAATATCATTTTCGCCACCCTCATAAATGTTGGAAACAATGCCATTGGCAATTGTCAACTCGTTTTCGGGAAGTGAAGGAACAGGACGGAGTGTCAAGCTTAGGAGAATGATTACCGAAAACCCAGAAATTAAGAGGATCAGAGGCTTCTTCATGTCAGTAAAGATTGATTTGGAAGGATCAATTTGTCTAAAAAGAATCGAATATGCAATTCCGCTTCAAATCGATAACAATCAAGAGAACCGTATATTACTCTCTAGAAACCAGAAAGATGATTCATTCCTTAGTACTCTTTTGTGGTCTATTGATGAGCACTAATCCAATCGCTTATGACTTTGGAGAGCGAAAAGCTAGGAGTTGACTACATCAAATTCTATGAAGTTGGCAATTAGTCAATTCCTAATCTATCTTTCAAAAAGGTCATGCTACGCTGTCTGGCCAAAGTATTTGCTTGTCCGTCTACGCCATTTGTTTTGTTATCAAAACCATGATTGGCATCCTGATAGTTATGGATTGTGGCTACACCGCCACCATTGTTAGAGACTGTCTCTAACATGCAATTAGAATTGCTGGTCAGTGGATCTTCAGACGCCAAGTGGATCATGAAATCGATTGTCGTCTGAAAAATACTAGTTCCATTACATGGATTGCCATAATAGCTGTTGTGAAATGAGCCAGGATAATACATCACCCCAGCGACAAAGCCTCCAGACTCAGGCGTAGGAGCTGGACTTCGAATTTCATTGGTATACAATGTGCCGCTATATGATTGAGACCATTCCCAGTCAACAGGGGTGGCTTGGGTATCGAATAAAGTGCTCTGTACGGCAGTAGCTCCATGGGAGAAGCCCAAAATCGCTACGTTATTGGATTGAACTATAGGCGTTCCGTCTTCTCTAACTAGGCTTCTCAATAACTCTAAGGTGTTGAAAGCGTCATAATTCCTGACAAATGAGGCGCTAATTTGAAACTGAAGCGGTGGGTTCTTCCATTCTCCTTCGTTTTCAACTGTGCCTCTTCTGAAATAACTCCCTGGGAAAGCCGATACTATATTCTCATTGTCGAGCATTGATTTCCATTCATCATTTTGGTTAGAGAGCTCCCATTGCACAATGGTATCATCTACACCATCATTATTGGTATCTGAATCCTGCCAATTACCGCCAGAACCATGCATTACTACTGTGCCAGGTAAGTTGACGGATGATGATGGTATTGAAATAAATATGGGTAGCTGGATATTGTCAATGGCATTGACGAATAGTACTGTGTCCCGAGTAGCATTTGGAATAACAATTTTACCTGTTAAGTCTATTAGGGGTCCGCCACTGTCATCTTCAGTTTTGCAGGAGGCCAGGATAAGAATCATTGCCGTAGCAAGAAAAAATCGATTCATAATAATTCTGTTTTGGAGTCTCAATTTAGCCAATAGGAAATAAAACTCGTAATGACTTTTCTGAGAACGGCAATGCTGAAAAACTCAGATTATGTGCTACTTATTTTCGTCTTTACGAATTCTGTAGGTGTGAGGCCATTCTTGCTTTTAAATGCTCTATTGAATGTGCTCTTACTGTTAAACCCAACTTCATAAGCGAGACCAGCTATTGTTTCCTTGACTAAATAGCCTGATCTAAGTCTATGTTCTGCTTCTTCAATGCGTAGGTCATTGATAAATCGAAAGAAGTTCTTTCGGTACTCTGAATTCAAGAATTGAGAAAGTACATAGGGCTGAACACTCAGCTCATCGGCAAGGTCTTTTAATTTCAATTCTGAGATTGTGTAAACCTTCTCTTCTCGGATAAGCAAATCCAGATCCTTATGTAGCTTCTTCTTTACATCAACAGATAATTCAGAATCCCTGTTTTGATCACCATTATATCCTATTGAGGAATAGATCTCAGGTCTTCTCCATGATTTGACAACTAGTGTCAAGACTATACCGGCAATAAGCAAGAGATATAGGAAATCCGCATTGTTGTTGAATTGATAGTAACCACCAGAAACTATAAGGATTTGCATGGTAAGGACGATTAGTCCGAATAGCCCTGTGACAAGGGTAAGCTGTTTAACCCATATGAGGCTTATTCTGGTAGTCGAAGAAAAGTAATTTCCTAAACTGTCTTCAAAGTGCAGTACCTCCTTTCTAGCAAAACCTATATAGGCGAAAAGATGGATGATCTGTATGGATATGAAGATAATGAAGCCAGCTTTTAATGCAGAAGTTATTTCCATAGTCATGAGGTTATCTCTGAAAATGAAACCTATTATGCTAATCAATGCGACTATCAATCCGGTAGCGTAATGCTTCATGAGCAAAGACCTGCTTACCGATTTTCCCATCATTTCACGAACATGAAAGAGGATAGAGGGACCAATCCAAAAAGCCAATCCATGTGAAAGAAATAGAAGGAAAATGAAATAATCCCTAAGTGGCTGAGTGTATGAGCCTCTCATCATAATCCGAAGTGATAGGATGACCATTAGTAAGCCTAAAAATCGGTTTGCCTTTTTATGACCTCTTTTATGAGTGAATAATAAGACCGACCAGAACAGCCCTAGACAGGCTATGAAGAGTAAAATGGTCTGTTTAAATATTTCTGAATCCATGGGTAAGTTCAATGCTAACTATCAAGGCTCATAATTGTGTGTCACTTTATAAGTTGCACCAGATGTAATATCCAAAATCATAAGATTTAACCAAACTCAAAAAGAAGTCTTATGAATAAACCGAAAGTAAAAAGAGTGTTTTCCTGGGTATTGCAAGTTCTATTGTCGCTGGAGTTTATCCTAGCAGGTCAGGCAAAGTTTACCAATCCAGAAGCATGGCAAAAGCAGTTTGATAGATGGTCCTATCCAGATGGGACCTATTACATCGTTGGAGGTTTGGAGGTGATTCTCGCCATTCTTCTGTTATTTCCAAAGTACGCTTATAAGGCGGCATTGGGAATGGCGGTGATCATGTTGGGAGCTTCTATAACACATATCATTCATGGTGAGAGCAGAACCACAGTCACCATGATTCTAATGGTATTGTTGATTACGTTAAGCTATCTTAGAAAGCCAGAGCTCAAATAGGCTAAAACTAGAATGCCGATCATTATTGCGATCGGCTTTCTTGGTCAGAATGAAAATTAGGTTGTCCTAATAATTGATTATATTAGGAAAGACCTTTTTAAACTAAACCCTTTTCTTTTTGCGAAGCTGGCTGATCGCATTCTCCATTATTCTTATTAATACGGTGGATACCGTTGATTCTTCGGCCTGGAACCTCAGTAAGGAGGATGACGGTATTTCAGTTTACACAAAGACTGATTCCAAAAGTGGATTGAAAGTTTTCAGAGGGGTGACTAAAGTAGAAACATCCTTAAGCAATTTGGTTGCTCTGATGAAAAGTATTGAAGATGGCCCAAATTGGATTTACAATTGCACTGAGGCAAAAGTGTTGAGCGCAGATAACTTTTGGGAGGAATACATCTACTTTAGAAATCATGTCCGGTGGCCTTTTCGAGATAGAGACGCTGTTGTACATATGAAACTCGATCAAGACCCTCTGACAGGGATATTGACGATATCAATGAAAGGTGTTCCTGACTATATTCCTGAGACTAAAAAGGTGGTTAGAATGCCAGTAATGGAAGGGTATTGGCAGTTGGCTCCAGTAGGCGATCATGTGATCGTGACCTACCAAATGATGAGTGACCCCGGTAAGGGTATCCCAGACTTCCTTATCCGAATCAGTTTGATAGATTATCCTTTTGAGACGCTCTCGAAGCTAAGGGATCGAGTTAATTTGCCTAAATATCAGAACCTTACCTTCCCAGAACTATCTCTTCCCAAGGAGTGAATTTATAAGCCCGCATACTTTCAATTTTGGCTTCGAATCCAGAAAGGCTTTCCACTGATGTAAATCTTGGTTTTAGAAAGAAAAGATGACTTAGTTTTGCAGCATGCGGAAGCGGATATTTGGGGTGCTCATCTTACTGGTGAGCGTTTTCACCTATGGTCAGGATATAGAGATTAAGAGAGTTAATGAAAAGATCATTATTGATGGTCAGATCGATGAAATCTGGTCATACGCTGACTCCGCTTATGATTTCCAACAGTTTTTTCCAATGGACACTTCGCTGGCTTATGCTCAGTCAGTTGCAAAGGTGCTATATGACGATCAGTTTATCTATGTGCTGGGAGTCATGCAAAACCCAGATGGTGACAGGGGCTATATAACACCATCTCTTAGACGTGACTTTTTTGGAGATGCCAATGATTCCTTTTCTTTTCTGATTGATGCATTTCAAGACAATACGAATGCCTTCATTTTCGGTATTAACCCTTTTGGCGTTAGAAGAGAAGGCCTTATTTCAAATGGTGGAAGTGGCCGGAGTGGATTCAGTCTAGACTGGGACAATAAATGGAGGGGTGAGGCAAGGCAAGAGGACGGTTATTGGGTAGCCGAAATGGCCATCCCTTTAAAAACGCTCCGTTTTGCCGAAGGGCAGACAAAATGGAATGTAAACTTCTATCGTGTTGACAGTGAGTATGCTGAACGATCTACATGGTCTCCCATTTCAAGAAATTTCTCAATCATTAACCTTGCAACCATGAGGAAAATGAACTGGGATAAACCGACTGAAAAGCCCGGTTCTAATATCTCATTTATACCTTATGTAGCGTCTGGAATAAGCAAGAACTTTCAGTCTGGAAATCCTTCTCAAACGAATTTTGATGCTGGCTTTGATCTTAAGTATGCCGTAACTCCTGGTCTAAACCTTGACGTTACTGTTAACCCTGATTTCTCACAGGTCGAGGTGGATCGGCAAGTGACGAACCTTGACCGTTTTGAGATCTTCTTTCCCGAACGAAGGCAGTTCTTTTTAGAAAATGCTGACTTGTTTGCGAACTATGGAAACCAAGGCACACGTCCATTTTTCTCTCGAAGAATTGGAGTAGCAAGGGATGAGACTACAGGACAGAATATTCAAAACCCAATACCGGCTGGAGTCAGACTGAGTGGTAAGGTCAATGATAACTTACGACTAGGCTTCCTTTCGATGCAAGCTGGAAGGGAAGGAGATGCGGCTTTGCCTTCTTACAATTATTCTGTGCTCTCTCTTCAACAGAAGGTATTCGCACGATCAAATGTTTCCTTTTTACTAGTCAATAAGCAGACTTTTGATGATCCGGGATCATTTGATCCAAACCTTTACACGGAATGGAATAGGACTGTGGGTGTGGACTATAACCATGCTTCTGCCGATAATGTATGGAACGGCAAAGTGTTTTATCACCAGTCAATTGATGAGATCCAACCGGATGATGCTTATGCCATGGGTCTTGAAGTGAACTATGGTGTGCCGAAGTGGTCTTGGAGGCTTTTTACCCAAAGAGTTGGTGCTAACTACAATCCTGAAGTGGGCTTTGTCAGGAGGAGAGATGTCCAACAATTAGCGAATACAGTGCGCTATTCATTCTTTCCTGAGAAAGGTGGCATTCAGCGTCATGGGCCGGGCTTTGATTTTGATATGGTCTGGAATGATGAGTTTGGCTTTTTGGACTGGGATATGAATATTCTCTATGATATTAACTGGAGGAGTTCGGCACGTTTTAGTGCACGCTTAAGAAGGCAATATACCTTTCTATTTAACGGCTTTGATCCAAGTGGGTCGGGTGGCTTGGCGCTGCCAAGTGGCACCGGGTATCATAATAATTTGATTATTGCCAGTTACAATTCTGATCAGCGAAAACTTGTGAATTTTAGAGTAAGTACCCGTTCTGGTGATTATTTCAATGGAACACGAATCAACCTGGAAGGAAGCTTGAATATTCGTTATCAACCACTCGGCTTTACAAGTATCAACTTTGCTTATAATAGAATTAGATTGCCTGACCCTTATAGTGATGCCAATCTATTCTTAATAGGACCGAGGTTCGACTTCACATTCACTAAGAAACTCTTTTGGACCACCTTTGTGCAGTACAATACTCAAATCGAGAACCTGAATATCAATTCAAGACTTCAGTGGCGATTTGCACCTGTATCAGACTTCTTTCTGGTATATACCGACAACTACTTGGCTACTAATGACGAAGGTTTTATCAATATTGGTTCCTCTAAGTCTAGGGCCCTTGTATTCAAACTTACCTACTGGCTGAACTTCTAAGAGGTACTAAATCAAATAGTTTAGTCATCCCGAAGGAGGGTTCCTATCTATATAGAAAGTCCGGTTCAGCGTTAAGGGTAAAGATTCTTCGTTACACCTGTCTGCCGCCAGGCAGGCTCAGAATGACGAACGCGAAGTTCGCTTTAGAATAACCCTTTCATTTGGTCATCCCGACATAGGAGGGATCTTCTGCACGTGGAAAGTCCGATTCAGTGTTAATGGTAAAGATTCTTCGTGCCTCAGAATGACAGCCGATTATTTATCAGCGACTAAACTTTCCCAAACATAAATCTTTGCAGTTTGATGATTACAGGTAATTATGAATTGCTCTGGAAGCATGTGCATAGTGATTTGTCCATGATAAGAGGTGGATGCAAACCCTACAGTAAACGGGTCAGTGTATACCGGGTCCTTAACTTTCCTTCTACTTATTAGGTCATATTCATTGGTTTCATAGTTGTACCTATGCAACTTATTCCCTCTGCCGGTTATGTAAAGGACTTTGCTATCTGATTTATCCACAAAAGAATCATAAAGATATGCCCAGCCTTTTGCTTTAAATTCTCCTAGTACTTCCCAACTCTTTGTATCCAATATTTGGATGGTGCTATTTCTGCCTCCAAACTCAATGGCGGCTATTTTCCCATCCCTAGAGACAAAGAGATTTCGAGGTTCTTGATAGTCATTCACACTCACCTCACCTAAAAGCTTATAGCCTTCGGGAATTGATTGAGCAATCACATTAATGCTTTGTAGTAGCATTAATGTGATTATGTACTTAATTGTCTTCAATTCTAATTCCCTTTCTTGGCTGGCGTAGGGTAAGGTGGTGGTGTGATCTTGGCTTTTGGTGTATTACCCAATTGCCTTAAGACCTCTTGTACGGCTCGCTCTAATTGCGGATCCCCGCCATTGGATAAAGACCTCGCGTCTTGCCTTACCTCAATATCAGCGGGTACACCTTCGTTTTCTGCCACAAACACATTGTTGATAGGGTCAAAGACAGCATTATCAGGAGCGGTCATTGAACCGCCATCAATAAATCGATAGTGTGTCGAGGATTTTACCAGTCCACCCCAAGTTCTTGCACCAATCAATGCTCCGGCTTGCTGCTGACGGAAAACCCATGGGAAGAAGTCTCCTCCAGAACCTGCCAATTCATTGATCAAAAGGACTTTTGGTCCTAAGATTCCAGCTGGTAACCTCATCGCTTGACCATTAGGGACTTCATTGGTTAGTCCTGCTCTAACAGTTCGAGTCATTAAGTCGACCATATAATCATCAAGGAGGCCACCGCCATTAAAGCGTTCATCTATAACAGCACCTTCCTTATTTTGCTGCGCGAAGAAGTATCTGTTGAAGTTTACAAAGCCTGGTCCGCCAGTATTTGGCACCCAGATGTAGCCCAGCCTACCGTTTGATAGCTCATCTACTCTTCGTCTATTGTCTTCCACCCAAGCCCTTTGTCGTAAGGCATTCTCGCTTCGAATAGGCTCAACGACTTCTCTCCAAGCCCCTTCAAATTCAGGCTTGTCGTTAATATGCAAGACAGTCTGCTCGCCCATAGTACCATCCAGTAATTCAAATGGATCTTGACCCGAAGTGAGCTCTTGGCCATTCACACCAACCAAATAATTGCCTTCAGTCACTTTGATACCCGGTCTGTCCAAAGGACTTGTCAAACCTGGGTTCCAACTCTCAGTGGTGTAAATGCGATCGATACGCCACCTGTTTTTGTTGATTGAAAGGTCTGCACCGAGCATACCCATCGTAGAGCGGTCAATTGAAGGGTAATTACCTCCGCCAACAAAGCTATGTCCTACAGAAAGCTCTCCATTCATCATATCAAAGATATAGTTGAGGTCGGCTCTGTGCTTAACATATGGAATCAATGGTGCATAGCGATCGTATACAGCATTCCAGTCTCTGCCATGCATATTTGGGTCATAGAAATAATCTCTTTCATATCTCCATGCTTCCTCGAACATTTGATTCCACTCTTCGGAACGATCCAATTTCATTTTAAGACTTACTCTCACAGGCTTTCCACCTTTTCCACTTGGTCCAGCTGTTCCAGACACTGCCCAACGCCCATTTACACGAGCCAACATTTTCTTTCCATCTGCTGATAAGGTGAATGTTCCTACTCCTGTCAAGTACTCCTTCGCTTTGCGGTCTTTTAAAGTAAATTTGTGAAGTGTCTGGCTAAATGATCCAGGTTTTCTCTCAGCTATGAACGCAGAGCCTGCTGGTCCAGGAGCAGTGGTAGTATAGTTTCCAGAAGGTAGGGGAAGGGCGATTGTTCTTCTATCAATGCCCTCGAAGTCTATCTTGATTCCAGTATCTTCTTTAGCTTCCTCTTTCTTTTCTTCTTTGCCTTTCTCTTCCTTCTTATCTTCTTTTTTAGGCTTTTCTGCTTTTACTTCTTCTTCGTCACTACGTGGAATGAAGGGTGAGTCAACACCTTCTTGTAAAACGATTACGTAAGGTGAATAACTAGGAGAGGCTGTAATTGAACTGGTATTGGCCCATCCCGAGCCCAAAGCCACATTTGTACTAGCTAAGAAGTAGAAGTGTTTCTTGTCATTGTCCCAAGATGGAGCAAAAGCATCCGCAAAGTCGTTGGTCAATTGACTTGTGGTGTTCGTCTGACTGTCCCAAACCATTACCTTTCTAAACATATTTTCTCCTGCTTTGGTGTAAGCCAATTTCTTGGAATCTGGAGCCCAAGCTAGACCTGAGCGACCTCTTTCTAAGTTTGTACCACCAACACCAATCGTTTGAAGGTTCCCGTTTTCCATGTCCATTACACGGATTCTGACATCATCATCCACAAAGGCGATGTGCTTGCCATCTGGAGACCATTTAGGTTCCCATCCTAATTTAGACTCTCCAATACTGAAACTGGTAGGTTCTGATAGTCCATCTTGATCGGCTAGATATAGTCTGTAACCTTTTCCATCCATATCAGAAAACCATGCGATTTTATCGCCCTTTGGCGACCAAATTGGTCTCCTGTCAGCAGCTCCAGAACTTTGGGTGATATTACGGGCATCCCCAAATTCAGTCGGCACAGTAAATATCTCTCCTCGAGCTTCCATTACTACACGTTTACCCGTGGCAGATAGTGCCACGGCAGTGGCTCTATTCGATACTGTTTCCCATTTGGTTTCAGCCCATGGGAAGTCTCCAACAACATTAATGTTTAATTGAGTGGTATTGCCATTGGACGGATCGACAGTATGTAAATAGCCGTTCTGTTCAATGATTAATTGTCCATTCGCTCCTTTATTTAGGGACTTTACATCCGTTCCGGTGAATCTGGTGACCTGGTTTAGTGCTTTAGACCTTACATCATAAGACCAGACATTCATATTCCAATCACGATCAGATAGGAAGTAGACCTTATTGCCAATCCATAAGGGTTGGATGTCAGTGGTTCTCTCTTCATTCGGAATGAGTGTTTCGCTCTGATCTCTTAGGTTCAGAATGATTAAAGGAGTGTTTTGACCGCCTCTGTAAGCTCTCCACTCTACATCCCAGCGACTCATTTTATCCACAGCCATTTGCCTTGCATTGGCCGAAAACGATCCGTCAAAGCCCCATTGATGACTTAGCATGGTAGATGGCCCACCTGCTACTGGAACCGTCCAAAGACGGTTGTAACCAGAAGGAGCCGTTTCTCTAGAGGAAGCATAAAGAATACGCTTACCATCTGGTGTCCAACCTCTAACTATTGCAGCTGAAGGTTGCCAGGTGAGACGTTTAGGGGTGCCACCTTCTTTCGAGACAATATAGACTGCCGTGTTGCCTGAGCGATTGGATGAGAAGGCTATCCAGTTGCCATCAGGAGAAAATTGAGGCTCGCTTTCAATAGCGGGTGTACTGGTAATTCTTTTTAGGTTTTGACCATTGAGGTCTGTAATCCAGATGTCACCTCCATAGGTAAAGGCAATATTTGAATCGCTCATTGTAGGCTGTCGCAATAAGCGTGTGCCTTGGGCAAAAACATTAGTTGAAAAAAGGCATAGTACGACCAGAATGGTCAGGGTTGAGGATATTCTCTTCATGATTGATGTTTGGTTGATAAGTTAAATTGACCAAACTCAATGTAGGGAATAATGCGGGGAATTGGAACAGCTCTGATGCTTAAGGTAAACCGAAAGCGGTCTGGGTCACTAAATACCTAAAACGGTTTGCTCTGTTATGTAGTCAACTACATCCTTAACATCTCCGGATTTTTCAAAGACCTGCAATTGACGATCGGCACCTGTACCATTTTTTAGAATTTTAAACACGCTCTCAACTTCTTCTCTTGAGTCAAGGTCGTCAATAACGTCATCCACAAAATCCACAAACTCGCTAACTAACTCGTGCATTGGTACTTCTGCTTCTCTTCCAAAGTCTATCAACTTGCCGTCAATTCCATACCTGGATGCTCTCCATTTGTTTTCCGTTATCAGCGAGCGTTTATAACTCATGTAGTTCATATTGCTTTGACGAAGCTTCACCAACTTGGCTACAAGCGCTTGAATTAATGCTGCTATGGTAATGGTTTCGTCAATGGTCAATGGAATATCACAAATTCGGATCTCTATCGTAGGGAACTTAGGATGAATACGACAGTCCCACCAGATTTTAGTCGCCTCATCGATACAACCCGTCTTGATAAGGAGGTTTACATAGTCGTTATATTCCGAAACACTCTCAAAGTAATCGGGAATACCCGTTCTTGGAAACTTGTCAAATACTTTGGGTCTGAACGACTTGAAACCAGTATTTCTCCCTTCCCAAAATGGTGAGTTAGTGGACAGGGCATAGATATGTGGCAAAAAATAACGGATAGAATTGGCCACATGAAGCCTCATGGTTTCATCTTCTATTCCCACGTGCACATGCAAGCCGAAGATTAGATTGGCTCTGGCGGTATCTTGAAGTTCCCTGATCAACATCTGATAGCGCTCCTTTGGCGTGATGGGCTGATCTTTCCAATGGGAGAAGGGATGTGAGCCTGCAGCTCCAATTTTATAACCCAGTCCAGTAGCGATATCAGAGATGCTCTTTCTAAGAAAAGTAATCTGTCTGCGGGCGTCTTTAATATCAGTGCAGACCTTGGTACCAACTTCGACCATGGCTTCATGCATTTCTGGTGTAGCCTGACCCGCAATAACCTTCTGTGCTTCTGTTACTATTTTCTGGTCATGCGAAACGAGTGCTCTCGTCTCTGGATCTATGACCATGTACTCTTCTTCTATACCTAAGGTGAAGTCCATCGAATTCAATTAATTTGAGTATAACAGACCTAAGATAAAAAGGAATATCATTAATCAAACAATGGAATACTTCGGTTTTACGCCTGACTAGGGTTTTATATAACCTGAACAATGGCGATCTATTACCGATTGATGAATGTCGGGGATAGTCACCATAAGACCCGTTTCCTCAACACCACCAAAATCAGGATTAAACGCAGTGCCAAAAGACATCATGGTTGAAGAGAGGTTCATGTAGATGTTAATCAATGGAGGAATCCATTCACCTCTTTCTTTCAAAAGCTTTTGCAGTACTTTGAAACCATCTTCAAATGAGACATCTGCATCGAAATTGGCTTTGAACAACTCATCAGAATAACTGGAAAGAAGCTCTTCTTTAGGTGCTGATAGCTTGTCTCTGTCCGGGAAGTAGTTGGCCATAAAAGCAAGGAGAATATCTCTTGCTTCCTTATTATATGACGTGTACATAGTTACTTTTCCGAAGAAGTAGTTCATTTCTCCTTCGTAATTGACAATCAGTGCACCAAGACCATCCCAAATATTGGCCAAAGCAAAAAGACCTTTACGTGGATTGACCGAAGGCTGGTAATTAGGCTGGACCCACGACCGACCCAATTCAATAGAGTAGGGAAGGTATTCCTTCTTCATTTGCTCTGAGAAATCGAAGTAATGGGCAGTAGATAGATCGAAGTCTCCCGTCTCTGGGTTGTAAGCCCTGTCTCCTGTAATAAAGCGATAGCCACCAATGATTTCTTTGTCTTCAGGACTCCAAACAATCAATTGCTCATAACACCTGTCTGTTGTGTCATACTCGTCAATATCAATTTCATGCCCAGTGCCGCCTCCCGCACCTCTAAAAGAAATCTCTCTCAGCCTACCGATCTCACGCATCGTATGTGGTGAGTTATGATGGTTTACAATGTATATCTCATTGCCTCCTTTGTTGGTGTTTCTGACAAAACGGTCGTTTCTCAATTCGTCTTCTATCAGTTCTCTTTCAACTGCAGGAATAATAGGCTTAAGGTCTTTGCTTTGCTTCATTTATTTTATTTAAGCTTACGCAAGCTTGTATACTTCTTCTTTTACCCATTGGGCCCATTCCTTGTCGGTTTTTGACTCATCGAAAGTCGATGCCGGTATAGGTTGACCAATAGTAATCTTCATTTTAGTATTGTGTTGCTTGTAAAACTCATCAGCCAAATAGAACATCTCGATATTTACTTTGATGCCCAGTGCCTTCCTAAGGTTGGCCAATCTATAAAACCGATTGGTGAGCTTTCCTTCAATATACACTGGAACTATTGGCTTTTTATATTTTATCGCTTTGACCACAAAGGTTTTCTTCCATTCTAAGTCTTTAACTACCCCTTTTGTTCTTCTGCTGACGAGACCGGCAGGGAAGATAAATGTAGCATAGTCAGAGCCAAACTGCTCATCAACTTTTTGTAAGGATTCTGCCTTGTTTTTTCCTACCTTATTTACACCTATGAAACTGTCTTTCAGATTGTTGAGGCTCAGCAAGAAGTCGTTGACAATAAACTTAATGTCGGGCCTGATTTCCTTAAGTGACGTGATAATGGCCAGTGCATCAAAACCGCCTAGGGGATGATTGGCAGCAAAGATGATTCCTTCTGGAGGACGAGGTACGTTGTCGAGTCCGTGAATATCCAGCGTTACATTAAATTTCTCCATGACCGCCTTGCTAAACTCATAAGAGTTTGCCTCAGTATGTGCTGCCATAAATTCATTAATATCATCTTGGTGAATGATCCGCTCGACATAGCGAACAACGAACCCTGGTAGCCATTTCAATAGCTTTGGATTCTTGCCGTGAATTAGTTTTCGTACATCTACGAATTTCTCCATTAAGGTTAATTAGTGCAGCCGAATAAATGGCAATTATAAGGGCAAATCTTCCAGAAATCAAACCTGAATTGACAAAGCCCTTGAGGTGAATCAGTTAGCCACTTTCCGGTCAATGAAAATAGTTTTTATTCGGCAAAAACGGAAGATCTAAAATAGTCAATCTCTTTTGATGAATAATTCTAGTGATAGTGAAGCGCTTGATCAAAGTCAAATGACTCCAGTACTGTATGCAAAAAAGATCATCAAGACTGAATTTTTACCAGTGACAAGAATTAATACACCTTTGATCATTCTATCCGAAAACTGCTTACAGGTTTTTATAATTTCGCCTTATGGACCTTTCAAAGAAAACTATACTTCAAAAGTTTGAGCAATTTCAAGAACAATGGAAACCCCATATCATTGGAGAACTCAATGGTCAGCAGGTTAAACTGGCTAAGCTTCAGGGGGCTTTCGTTTGGCACAGTCATGAGCATGAAGACGAATATTTTCAAGTTTTTAAAGGCAAACTGTTTATGGAATTTCGCGATAGAACCGAAGTTTTAGAAGCAGGAGATATGATCATTGTGCCGAAAGGTGTTGAACACAATCCATTTACTAGAGCAGATGAAGAGGTATGGGTTCTGCTTTTTGAGCCAGCCTCGACAAAGCACACCGGTGAGGTAGTTCACGAACGCACGCATAATGATCAAAAATGGATTTAGCCGAACCAGTGGCATTGACGAGCAACAACCCAACGGACTAATAATCGTTTGAAACATCAATTTTGATTTTATAAATTCAATGGATTTGTTCGATTAATAATATGGCAGTAGTAAAGTTCACCAGCAATCTCAAGAGATTCTATCCTGATTTGTCACCCCTTGAAGTAAGTGGTAAGACGGTATCCGAGATTTTGAATGAAATTGAAACGAGGTATACTGGCTTAAAGGATTACATCGTAGATGAGAATGGGACTTTACGGAAACACGTTAATATCTTCATTGGCAATGAGATGGTGAAGGATAGAGAGGGGTTGAAGGATGAATTGGATGAGAGAGATGAAGTTTATGTGATGCAGGCCCTGTCAGGAGGTTAATGTCCCTTATTTAGGGCAATGATCGTCAATGGTTGAGTATACTTTTTAAGCAATAGATTTTTTAATCTTTATCATACTATATCATGGCTCAGAATCATCTTTTGATTGGTACCAGAAAGGGGCTAATCACTTACAAACAATCTAGTTTAGGTAAATGGGAGTATGAGCATACCTCGTTTATAGGAATTCCCGTCACTATAGCAACTATAGATGAAGTCACTGGTACTTGGTGGGCATTGCTCGACCATGGTCACTGGGGCTGCAAACTCCATAGATCCAAAAATGGTAAAGACTGGGAAGAGCTTGAAGCACCAAAGTATCCTGATGGTGAGGAGATCAAAGATGGCATTCCTGCTTCTACAAAACTGCTTTGGGCATTCTCTAATGGAGGTGCTGATAGACCTGGAACAGTCTACGTGGGTACAGAACCAGGTGGCTTATTCAAGAGTACCGATAATGGAGACTCATTTGAATTAGTTAGGGCCTTGTGGGATCACCCAAGCCGTAAAGAACAATGGTTTGGTGGGGGAAGAGATCATCCCGGCTTACATTCAGTCTTAGTAGATCCAAATGACTCGGATCACCTTTATATAGGTATTAGTTGTGCTGGCGTTTTCGAATCGAATGATGGAGGAGACAGTTGGCATGTAATGAATAAAGGCCTTAGGGCTGATTATTTACCAGACCCGTCTTCAGAGTATGGGCAAGACCCACACTTGGTAGATTGGTGCAAAGCGAATCCTCAGGTAATGTGGCAACAAAATCACTGCGGCATATTTAGAACAGTAGATGGGGGCAAAAACTGGTCAGATATCACGGAAAAAGATGGGATTGCCAACTTCGGATTTGCGATAGCAGCACATGATACTAACCCTGATGTGGCCTGGGTGGTACCGGGTGTAAGTGACGTTATGAGAGTGGCTATCGATCAGTCGCTGTGCGTAAGCCGCACTGACGATGGGGGTAAAACATGGCAGCATTTCAGAGAAGGCCTTCCGCAAGGTTCGGCATTTGATATTACCTATAGACATGCATTAGGCTTAAAAGGAGAGACTTTGGCCTTTGGAACTACGACCGGTAACCTCTATTTATCAGATAATGGCGGTGAACGTTGGGAGACGCTCAGTAATAATCTACCAATGATTCACAGCGTAGAATTTGTGCAGGCTGATTAATGGTTGATTATCAATGACTTGAATTGTTCTGCTTCAATTAGTATCTTTCATTACACGAATAATCAAAATTTATGGGTAAAGGAGATATTAAAACCAAAAAGGGAAAAATCAGTATGGGTACATTTGGCGTTAGAAGACCACGTAAGAAAAACGTTAAGGTCGAAGTACCAGCCGCAAAGAAAAAGAAGGCTAAGAAGTAATATTTAGAGACTTTCTCTTTATTCTCAACTCCGTTAAACTTTTTATTCTCGAAACTCGTTTATATATTTGAGTCCCAATTGGGAATAAATGAGTTTCATATGAGACAGTCGGTAGGAGATCTTCAGAATGTTCAGCGCTTCAGTGGCGTGTTTCAAATCAGTGATGATAGTACTGATTTTGGAAGGCACTTTAACATCAAGGGAAAGCGCATGACCGTTGCATTTCATGCATTGGTTAATTATGATGGTATGGAGCCTGTTGAAATTCCAGGGGCATTTTTATCAGCAATTCCTGGTATCACAAATCTACCTGTTACTGATATTGCCAAGATGCTCGATATGAGCAAATCATCCTTTTATCGTGCCAAGGAAGAAGACTTACTTGAGATGGATACGGTCGATAAGATTTCTAGTCTTATGAAGATTTACCGAAAGGGCCTTGAAGCCTTTGAAGGTGATAAAGATGATTTCTACGATTGGCTAGACACTCGAATTACTTCTTTAGGAGACAGAAAACCAGCTGAATTGTTAAAGACCGAAACAGGTCGCCTATCCGTACTCAATGCAATTGATAGAATTGAGCAAAACGTTTACGGTTAATGCTCGTCTACAAAATCGACAAGTATAAGTTTAGCAGTTTCTTTCCGCCCAGAGGATCTTTCTATAGTTCAGGCCGATGGAGTAAGCGAGATATGTGGGTGGTGTATACCTCAGAAAACATCGCTTTAGCGAAGCTCGAGACACTAGCTAATACAGGTCAGTTCATTCCGAAAAACAGGGTCTTACGCGTAATTGAAATCAAAGAAGATGCGCCAATAGTGAATATTTCGGAGGAAGACTTGCCTTCGAATTGGTCAGACGTGCCGTACCCTGATCAGCTTGCCAATAGTATAAGAAAGGTGATTGAATCAAAGTCCTATGCAGCAGCGATAGTCCCATCAGTTCAGTCGGTTCGCGAACGTAATTTTCTTCTTTTTCCTGATTTTCCTGACTTCGACAAGTATGTTCGGCAGGTCGAAATCATTGAGGAGTACTTTGATAGAAGGCTTAAATAGCCGGTAATCCATTCTTAATAGGGATTAGGACTACATCAATATTACGACAGCCCATACTTTCTGACATCAATAGATTGATGATATTCTATAGTCTTTTATGTTTGTAACAGAGACGCGAATATGAAACATTTTCCTAAAGACTTTGTATGGGGTTCAGCAACCTCATCCTACCAAATTGAAGGTGCACATGATAAAGATGGCAAAGGTCCATCGATATGGGATGCCTTCTGTACCATTCCTAACAGGGTAAAGAATATGGACAATGGTAATATTGGAATTGACCATTACCATAGGTTCAAGGAAGATGTGGCTTTGATGAAATCGCAAGGCTTTAAAGCTTATCGTTTCTCAATCGCCTGGGCGCGTGTTATGCCTGAAGGCAAAGGGGCGGTTAATGAGAAAGGAATTCAATTCTATTCTGACTTGATTGATGAGCTCTTAGCCAATGATATTCAACCATGGGTTACACTTTATCACTGGGATTTGCCTCTGGCTCTTCAAACAGAAGAAGATGGCTGGTTAAACCCAAAAGTGACAGATTACTTTAAAGAATATGCTGACCTCTGTTTCGAACGCTTTGGCGATCGTGTAAAAAACTGGATCACATTCAATGAACCTTGGGTGATTTCGGTACTGGGATATGGGCACGGTAGCTTTGCACCGGGCAGAAAGTCTAATAGTGAGCCGTATCTGGCTGCACATCACATTCTCGTATCACATGCAAAAGCTGTTGATCTATATCGCAGTAAGTATGCTTCACAAGAAGGAGTAATTGGGATTACCAACAACTGCGATTGGAGAGAGCCACTGACAGATAGCCAAGAAGATAAAGAGGCCGCTGAGCGCGCCTTACAGTTCTTTTTAGCTTGGTTTGCGGATCCAGTCTATTTTGGAGACTATCCACAGGTAATGAAGGAAAGACTAGGAGATAGGCTTCCAAAATTCACTAAAGAAGAGTCTGAAATGCTAAAGGACTCATCCGATTTCTTTGGGCTGAATCATTACACAACAATGTATGCCGCTAATGATGTATCCAGTTCACAGAATGACATTAAGGGTAATGGAGGAATTTCTGAAGACCAGGGAGTAAGTCTCACGCTTGATCCTGATTGGACACTCACTGCGATGGATTGGGCGGTTGTGCCATGGGGCTGTAGAAACTTGCTTCAGTGGATCAACGCTCGCTATGATAAGCCACCAATCTATATTACAGAGAATGGTTTTGCCTGCGATGATGAAATGATTGATGGCGCTGTTGATGATTCATCAACGCGACTCTCATATTATAAAGGATACTTGACGGGTTGTCATGAAGCCATTGAAAGTGGCGTTGACCTGAAAGGCTATTTTGCCTGGAGCATGTTCGATAACTTTGAATGGGCCCATGGCTACGGATCGCGATTCGGCATTAACTATGTGGACTATCAAACACTTGAACGAACACCAAAAGCTTCTGCCTTATGGTTTGCCCAAGTGTTTGATAAAAACGGATTTGAATAACAGACTTATTCTGTCCGAAGGTTTTTGATTGGGTTGGACTTGGCCGCTGTGAAAGTTTGATAGGCCACAGTTAAGAAAGCTATTCCTAAAGCCATTATTCCTGTAAGGGCGAAAATCCACCATGACAGGCTTATCTTATAAGCAAAACCTTGTAGCCAGTCCTTCATAAGATAAGCCGCTATAGGTGCTGCAATGATAAACGAGAGGGCTACTAATTGTAGAAAATCCTTCGAGAATAATCTGATTATGCTTGAGATTGAGGCACCTAACACTTTTCTAATTCCAATTTCTTTAATCCGCTGTTCAGTCGAAAACATGGCTAAGCCTAGAAGCCCAAGACATGAAATCATAATTGCTAGAATGGCAAATATGTTGGAAAGACTGCTGACGACTTTTTCATTTTTGTATAGTTCGGCATACTCTAAGTCCATGAATTGATAATCGAGAGGGTAGTTGGGGTTAATAATGGACGAGACTTCTTCCAGGCTTTTCAAGGCAGTTTCCGTTTGACCGGGAAGGGTTTTTACCATAATGATTCCAAAGTTTAAATCTTCTTTGACATCTACAATCAGGGGTTTGATGGGCTCATGAAGTGAATGGGTATGGTAGTCTTTTAACACACCAATAATCCGTCCTTGCTTTGACCAGGCAGAAATTCTCTTACCTAATGGTTCGTCAAGGTTCATCAATCTTAGGGCTGTTTCATTGATCATAAAAGCAGCGGTGTCAGTAGGTATTGTCTTATCGAAGCCTCTGCCGTCCACAATCTCTAGGCCCATCATTTCAAGGAAGTCAAAGCCAACTGAAGTTGGCTTGAAGCTCATTTGACGTCCTTCTTCCATTCCTTCCCAGGCAAAGGGTCCGGCAATCTCAAAAGCCATATCATGTGGCGCTTCGCTGCTCCGGTCTACCATTGCTATGCCTGGTTTAGTCGAAAGGCGTTCCTTAAACAGGTGGTACTTACTTACCAAATCACCTTCAACGCGAACATAGATCACGTTTTCTTTTTCATAACCCAAATTCGTGTTTTGTATGTAGTCAGTCTGGCGCGAAACGACCAAAGTTGCAATCAGGAGCAGGATAGACAAGCTGAATTGAAATATCGCCAAACCTTTTCTGAAAAATTTTGCCGACTTAGTGAACCTTGCGAGGCCTTTCAATACTTTGGCGGGCTGCAATGAGGATAAGAAGATTGCTGGATAGGCACCTGATAAAAAACCTGTTAAGACAATAATTCCGATCAAGTATAAACCATATGTTAGGTCGCCTATAGGCAAAAGCATTTCTTTCCCTGTAAAGTTGTTAAAGGCGGGTAAGGCTACACTGACCAAAACAAGTGAGATTATCATGGCAATGGTGGTCAACATTACGGATTCGCCCAGAAACTGCCAGATGAGATATTTTTTAGAGGAACCAATCACCTTTCGTACACCGACTTCCTTTGCCCTTTTGAGTGAACGGCTAGTGGCTAGGTTGGTGAAATTAATACAGGCTATGATGAGGACGAATATGGCAACACCACTAAAGATTCTTACATACTCGATTCGACCCGTTGTGGGCTTTCCATTTTCGAATTTAGAGACAAGGTATTGGTCTCCATAAGGCTGTAATCCTAATTCTAAGTTTTCGTAAGCGGGATTGTTACGAGAGTCATCGAATGCTCGAAGCTTTTGCTCAACTAATTTAGGGTCAGCATTTTCATGCAATTGTATGAATGTAGGGGCTTTGTTATCGGACATGACAATAGGCAGGCGTTCGGCATCTTCCCAACTGATTAGGTAATCGAACTGAAGGGAACTATTGGCTTGTGTGTTCTTAAAAACACCAGTGATTTTCATATCCAGCGTGTTCTCATAGCGGATTGTTTTGCCCACAGCGTCTTGAGGGTTCTCAAAGAAAATGGATGCCATGTATTCTGAAATAACAAGTGTTTTGGCATTGGTTAGAGGGTTCTCTTTGTCGCCATATAGGATTGGATAAGAGAACATCTTAAAGAAGTCATTTCCAGTAATTGCTCCTTCAAGTCGATGTTTTACATCTCCAATCTGGAAGGTGTTAGGGTATCCCCATGGAAGCTCATAACCTGTGATATAGGTAGCTATGTGCTTTATTTCAGGAATTACTTTGGGTAACTCTTCAGCTAGCCAAACATCTCTATTACTAAAGAGCTCCCATTCTTTAATATCATAATCTCCGAAGACCTCACCATTAATTTCTGAGGTCAAATAAAGCGCGTATAAGTCCTTCTGGTGTTCATGGAAATTGTCAACAGACTTCTCATCATCTACCCATAGATTAATCAACAGGAAGGCACTTATCCCTAAGACTAAACCCATCACGTTGATGAATGAAAAAGCTTTGTTGCGGACGATGTTTCTGGTTGCTGTAATGAAATAGTGCTTGATCATGATGGCAAAATGTGTTTTTGAATGTTTTGACTTGCTTCGACTGAGTGCTGTCGACTTTAAATAAATCATGACTTCCAGAGCATATCTTAAGTTGGCAGGTTTCGAACCTTTCTTAACTGCCATATAATGATAGCGTTCATGTAAGTCTCCAAGAACTTCTTCATGTAGGTCTGAAGGACACAACATTTCAATAAGCTTGTCTAGCCACTTTGGAGGGTGGTAGTGAGGATTGCTCATTAATGATTAAGGTTTAATGAGGGTAGGGTGCCAGGCTCAATTTTGCCCCATAGATTGTCACGAATCGACTTTACAGAATGAAGCATACGACTACCAAGGGTTGTGACGGTAAAGAGGCGCTTTCTTCGGCCACCGCGTTCCTTAGTGGCTTCTCCCATACTTGAATCCAAATAGCCCTTCCTTTCCAAGCGCTGTAGCGCAGAATGAACAGCACCTGTGGTTACTATCTTATCCATCTGTTTTTCAAGTTCCTCGGCTACTGCTACGCTATAAGCAGAGGGGGTCAGGACGGCCACGGTGAGTAGAACGAGTTCTTCAAATTCACCTAAATCACTTCTTCGCATAGATTTAATGATTGTTTTTGTTATTACATCTATTTCGGTATAACAAATACTTTACCAAAGTAGAAAAGTGTATTTAGAATTGACTAGAGGGCTATTTAAGATTTACGAGAAACATCAAATCGTTCAAATCTGTACAAGAAGCGTTCGGAAAGCGAGCAGTTTAATGGGAGAAATTTCTTGATGGTATTGTTTATCAAATACATTAGTTATAATTTTGTATAACATACAATGTATATCTTATGAAAGATAAAGGACTTGGTGAATTTGAAGAACTTGTGCTACTGGCAGTTTGCATTTTGGAGGGTACGGCTTATGGAGTAAGTGTTAAGAATGAAGTAGAGAAGCATTCTGGCAGATCAATACTCTTAGGAGCTATTCATATCACACTTTATCGACTTCAGGATAAAGGATATCTAAAGTCAGAGATGGGAGGTAATACCGAAAAAAGGGGAGACCGAAGAAAGCGCCTGTTTTCCATCACTCCAACTGGCCTAAAACAGCTCAAAGCCTCCCAAGATGTCCGCCAAAAGATGTGGCAATTGATTCCTCAATTAAATGCCGGTCAGTAGATGAGCAATAATCGGTCAAAACTATCCAATTGGATACTCTCCAAACTATTGCCAGATGTCTATCTGGAAGAATTCTTCGGTGATCTCAAGGAAATGTATGATCATCGATTAGAAGTAAAGGGTAAAACATATGCACGACTAATGTATTGGGTCGATACAGTGCATTTACTCTTTGGTTTCTCTTCAATAAGACTTTTCAAAACTCAGAATAACAACGTGATTATGATTCAGAACATGTTCAAAATGGCCATAAGAAGTGCCAGAAAACAAAAGCAGTTCACTATTCTCAATTTATTAGGTCTTTCTTTAGGGATAACGGCTTGCCTATTCATAGGCTTATATATCCATGAAGAATCTACCTACGATACTTTCCATGAAAAAGGGGATCGTATTTATCGTGTCAATCAACCAATGATTTGGAATGCCTGGGATGAGCAATTTGCTTCTACAGGACCCAATGTTGCGCTTGCACTCAAGGAGGAAGCGCCTGAATTTGAAGAGCTGACTCGTCTTTTGAGCTTAGGACCTCAGACGCTACGTATGACCAATGGAGCTGATGATTTCTCATTGGTTAAAGAGACTAAGTTCTTTGGTGCCGAAGAAAACTTCTTTAAAGTATTCTCATTCAAAGCAATACAAGGAAATCTCGACAACGCGCTGAAAGATCCACTTAGCATTGTAATTACACAAGAAACTGCCCAACGCTATTTCGGCTATGAAGAAGCGGTAGGTAAGTTTATTGAGGTAAAAGAATTCAATGACGAGTGGAGATCATATACCGTTAAGGCTGTCATTGAGGATATACCTACTAAATCGCACTTGCAGTTTGACATCCTGGTTTCCTTTAGTAGTTACCCTGAAATGTTCAAGGATAGTGAATGGAAATGGATCTGGACTGGATTTTCAACCTACGGATTGGTACAAGAGGGGACGGATATTGAAGCTTTGACCGAAAAGATCCAGGCTGTTCCTCCAAAATACGCACCCGCCACAACAACTAGAATCTTTAATCAGAGCTATGAAGAGTTTACCAATGGTAACCCTTGGACACTTTACTTACAGCCTTTAAGAGATCTATACCTCTCTAACGAACCGGATAGTCATCGATTTGGTCCAACAGGAAAACCACAACCGATCAAAATCTTTACAGCTATTGGTGTCCTGATTTTGATTCTATCAAGTATCAACTTCATGAATCTATCAACAGCTCGTTCTGGGCATAGAGCTAAAGAAATTGGCGTTAAAAAGGTGCTGGGCTCTCACAGAAGGAGTTTGATCTATCAATTCATTTTTGAATCAGTACTTTTCGTCTTTGTAAGTACTATAGTGGCTTTTTTTACGGTTTGGTTGACCACTGACTCTTTTAATGAACTGTCTAATAAATCGCTGGATATAAGCCAGTTAATTGTCGACCCTGTATTTATTGCTTTGACAATAACATTTGTGTTGGTACTCGGCATACTTGCAGGAGCTTACCCAGCATTTTATCTCTCATCCTTTAGACCTGTGCAGGCGCTTAAGGGAGGTCTTAGTACTGCCTTTAAAGGCAAAACGTTGAGAAATGGGTTGGTCATCTTTCAGTTTACGATATCCATTGCCTTAGTCATATGCACATTCTTTGTTCAGCGTCAACTGAACTACGCTTCTAGCCTTAATTTGGGCTTTGACAGGGACAATGTTCTTCAGATTCATAATATGGAACAATTGGGGAGTCAATTGAATGTCCTGAAATCAAAATTATCCAGCAATCCCACAATTGAAGCTATTGGTACGTCCTATGCCACGCCTGCTAATGTCTGGGATGGCGAACGTTATAAGACGAAAGGTCCGGAACCGAGTATTGCTGATATGAGCAATTTTAGAACAGAGGGTGAGTATCTAGACTTGTTAGGTGTTGAATTTATCGCAGGAAGGAATTTCGATCCGACTAGAGTAAATGACAAGTACAGTGTTGTCCTGAATGAAAGGGCCGTCAAAGCTTTAGGGTGGGGAACTCCCGATACCTGGAAAGAAAATTCCCCAATTGGAAAAATGGTGGTATGCGCTTTTGACAATGAAGAGGAGTTGGAACTGATCGGGATCGTAAAAGATTTCAATTATAACACCCTCAAAGAAGACATAGAACCATTGGTTATCATGCATCAGGAAAATGACAAGATCTGGAATTATGGCTTGGGAAGAGCTTTCATTTCCTTACGCTTGAATTCTGAGCTTATCAACTCTTCAGAAAGCCTAAGTTCCTTTTTAAATGAAGTTGAATCTGAAGTCCATAATGTGGATACTGAAACCATGTTTGAGTACAGCTTTATGGATCAGGATTTTGAGGCTACTTTCAGAGAAGAAAAAAGGATGGGCAAGGTGCTAAACCTTTTCTCCATGATGATGATGGTGATTGCTTGTTTAGGCCTATTCGGATTAGCGACTTTTTCGGCAGAACAGCGCTTAAAAGAGCTTTGTATAAGAAAAGTCCTTGGAGCGAAGGTTTCAAATCTAGTGATTACATTCTCTTCAGAGTTTACCATTTTGGTCGGGGTCTCAATTTTAATTGCTATCCCAGTATCATACTTCTTGGTGGATAGTTGGCTCAACGGATTTGCTTTTCATACGCCCATTCAAGCCTGGGTATTTGTGCTAGCTACTGCACTGACCATGGTACTTGCAGTACTGACAATTGGCTATCAATCTTTTGCTAACGCGAAGAAAAATCCGGCAACTGTATTGAAGAATACTTAGGATATCCAACCCTTCGTCTAAGCTGCTTCCTAGGTCCGCTAAGTTTATCAAAAAAGTATTAGTAGAAATCTTTTGGTATAATAGATTAAGTAAAGCCAAGCAAATTGGCTAAATTGCGCTGAACCTAATTATCAAAGATTTATAGACTGAATGGCAAGATCACAAAACACGTTCCAGAAGAAAGAAAGAGAGAAGAAGCGCTTACAGAAGCGTAAAGAAAAAGAAATGAAGAAGGAGGAGCGAAAGGCTAATGCTTCTGGTGGTGGTCTTGATGAAATGATGGCTTATGTTGACGAGTTCGGTAATATCTCCGACACTCCGCCAGATCCACTAGCCAAGAAGAAAGAAGTCAAAGCTTCAAGTATTGAAATAGGAGTTCCTAAGCAGGAGAAAGAAGATATGACGGCCGAGCGAAGAGGCAAAGTGTCTTTCTTCAATGACTCTAAAGGTTACGGTTTTATCAATCAAGATGGAACGCAAGAACGCTTCTTTGTTCATGTTAATGGCTTAATGGAGCCGATTCAAGAAGGGGATAAAGTGAGTTTTCTCTTAGAGAAAGGAATGAAGGGTATGAATGCCGTTAGTGTGAAAGTTATTCGCTGATATTCTGAATTACCTCAACAGCTAAAAAATAAAAAAACGGAAGAATATTATTCTTCCGTTTCTTTTTCTGCCTCTTCTTCAGGGGCATCTTCAGTTTCGTTAACTACAGGAGTGCAGCTGATATTGAGCATAAACTGCTTGTCTAATTCGATGTGATACGTAGCAGTACTCATAAGTTCAATGGCTTTGCCAGACTGTCTGATCATTTCCATAAAGTCCTGTGCTACCAAAGAAGTTTTGATTGCTACCAAAGGCTTGCTTTCGAAAATATCGATCTTAAACGAGTATACAATGTTCTTCTTAGGAGCTAGATCAGTAAACTCATGCTTTGAAAGAGGGTAAGACTGAGGTCCATTTTCGGCATCTACCATTAATTTCAGAACTACAGGCTTGTATTTTTTCCACAAAGGATAGAAAGCACTAATCTGGAGGTTATCGTTTCGCATAATTTGTTATGACCTTAGAGAGGTCCATTTGTTTTTAGAGAGGCTTAGAGCTGAACAAAAAATCGATGTTTAAGGCCAGCAGCAGTTAGTTATATTTTAGGCCTCAGGTTTTGTTTAAGCATAATTGTGATGCAAGTTAATGAAACCGTAGAGATATGTCGGGTAAACCAGCCAATAAGTTTGTATGCATGACTAATATTTTCGCCTTTAGGCTTGCAACAGACTAGTCTTGCTGAATGTCTCCATTTTGAGAAAGTATAATCGCCACCCTTCGCGTTTGAGCAAACTGAGAGAATATTATCACCATTACAACAGTGATCGGTGTACTTAAGAGCATTCCTGTAATGCCCCAAATTTGCCCCCAAACGATCAGTGCGAGAATGGTAACCAAGGGACTCAAATTTAGAGAATTGCCCATAATCTTAGGTTCCACAACATTTCCAATTACCCATTCAATAAGGCCTAAGCCGACTAGAATGATAAAGAATGGACCAAACTCACCGAATTGCATCAAACTAAATACAGCAGGAAAAACAGTCGCTACCAAGGAACCAATGGTAGGGATATAGTTGAGTAAGAACATTAATAAGGCCCAAAAGAAGGGAGAGTCGACACCCATAATGGCCAAGAAGATATAACCCACAACCCCTGTAAGTAAACTCACATAGGTTTTGAGCCTAATGTAATCACCAAATGAGTTCCCAATCTTGTTCATGATTTTAGTTGCCCTTGACTCTTCATCTGGCGTATTGAACATCTTGGTGAGCTTGTTTTTGAAACTGGTCTCTTCTGAGAACATAAATGCTGCGTATACAAGAATAATGATGGCATCACCCAAAATGCCAGATATCGATCCGGCAATACTACCTAGGATATCACCATAATCGAAGCCGTCTTGAGCTGTATTGAACTGCTCCTGAATATTTATATTAAAACTCTCATTGACTTGATCTAATAAGCTGTTAATGTTGACTTTATAGCTCTCGTATGATAGCATTAAAGAGTCAATGCTAGAGGTGATCAACTTCGAAAGACCAGCGAAGCCCACGACCAGAATAATAAACACTATTACATTGACCATAGTAGTGTTAAGCTTTTTGCCAATCACCGGAATCTTTGTGGTCAAAGACTTTAACGAAGTACCCAAGTACCACAAGATCACCCCGAAGACAAGCGGGATGAGAATACTTTCAGCATAAATGAGTAGTGCTAAGACACCGGCTATCGCGATGACACTGTAAGCAAGCTTTTTCATGGAGTTAGAATTGGGTCACTGATGCGTGAAGGTAATCCATGAAGCTAGTTATTCCAATTGACCTAAGCTGATCTTAGTGAATTGGCATTGACAAGCGGATATAAAAAAACAGTGATCCGAAAACTCGAACCACTGCCTTGCAGAACTCAATCCAAAAAAGAAGCTAATCTACTTCCCATCCAGGTATTCAAAGCTCTGAAGCTTCAACCACCAACTTGTCACTTTCTTTTGATCTGCATTATAAAGCCCCTGAGCCAACACATAAGGCGCTTCGTTGATGATATGAAATTGATGCATGATAGCAGAAGTAGGGTTGTTGGTGTTTTCCACGATAAATGGTCTCTTCTTCTTTCTATCAGGCATTGTATAATCCACTTGTTCAGTTACAATTCCAACAGCCAGTGTACTTTGTGCCGATGGGGCATTATATAAGGGTTGTAATTTGATCTTCTTGCCGACTTCCAAGTCCATGGCACCCCACATAAGAAAGCGGAGCTGACGAAAGCCAAAGCTAGGATCCGTAGTCGCCAGTTCCTTAAAATCAACTTCTCCCGTAGCCGTATTAATCCTCGATGTAGTGATTTTATCATCGAGCACTCTTACGCTTGTATAATCCTGAGGTGTACCCGCTTTCGGCCCTACAGCCATATACATTTGAAGTGTCTTTTCATCCAGATAATAGAACTGCGTTCTCGCATTGGTATCTGGAAAGTCTTTAGCACCAACATCATGGTATTCGAAAAGGATAACTCTTTTTCCATACCAGTAGACATGCTGTGCAGACATGATAATTTGGTCATTTACTTTTTCTCCCTTAGCATTTGTATATGTTCGGCCATATACCGCTCTATAGGGGCGGAAGTTTTTAAAGTTAATGTCCTTAGGACCCGTTGGAGCCCAAGTCTGCATATCAGCAAACTTCTGTTTGTATGGATGCAAGCCCTGGGCAATTGCACCATTAGAGATAAAGGCCAGCACCAAGGCCAACAGTATTGTTTTTGAGTTTTTCTTCATGATTATGAGTTTTCTTGTTTAAAACCTCTCAAATCTTGGGTTTTAGGCAACTCTAAAAAGGAAGGAACGAGACTTTTTATGTGACGATTTTGTGACTTGACCAATCCAAAATGTTATCTACCGTATATTGTATCAAAATCTTAAATGGGTATAAAGGAGTCATTCAAAGTAGGAGATTGGCTGGTTGAGCCAGAGTTGTTGAGTATTTCCAGAGGAACTGAAAGTCGTAAGTTGGAATTCAAGACAATGGAGATTTTGATTTGCCTTGTTGCCAACAAAGGTCAAGTCGTTAGCAAAAAGAAGTTACATGATGAAGTCTGGGCTGAAGTCTATGTGACAGACAATGCATTGACTCGGGGTGTCTCCAAACTAAGGAAGGCCCTTGATGACGATCCCTTGGTTCCAAAATACATCGAGACCATCAGCAAGTCAGGATATCGTTTGGTGGCTCCTGTGAGCTTAAACTATTCACCGACTAAGAAATTAGATCCATCACAAAGTACGGTCAGCAGTACGCCAAGTAGGAGATGGCTTTGGCTATTAATCTTAATACTAACCGCCAGTACCATTGGCCTTGTCAGCTCTCTTTCTAGAGATATTTATTCCAGTTACTACGACCCGGTTCCGGTATCCACATTAGTAGGTCCAGAGCGCGCCTTGTCCATTTCTCCAGATGGCCAAAAGATTTCATTCAGCTATGCGGAACCAGGTAGTAATGATGCGGATGTCTACATAAAGCTTTTGGGCGACCTGAGTCAAATCAAATTCACAAAGTTGACAAGTCCGCAGGCTTATGGAGTTTGGTCGCCAGATGGTAATTATATGGCTTATGTAAGTGCCGAAAATGGTAGTTGCGAGATTTTCAAAGAGCCAAGCTTTGGTGGGGAAAAGGTTAAAATTGGTGCTTGCTTTCAGTCTCCCGAGGACCTCGTTTGGTCACCTGACGGAAAGACCATCGCTTTTTCCGATGTCAAGTCTCAATATGAACAGCGACAGATCTTCTTCTTAGATATTGAAACTCAAGTGTCCGCAGAGGCAGTATCCCAAAAGGGTGGAATAGCAGATAGAGACCCTGTGTTTTCGCCAGATGGAGAGCAGCTCATATTCCGCAGAACGGTAAGTGGTCAGCAAAGAGATATCTATAGAATGGATCTGATCAGCGGAGATTTGACACGCCTCACTTTTGATGATGCACAAATACTTGGCCTAGACATCTTTGACAAGGGAAGACAAATTGCTTTTTCCTCCAATAGAACTGGGACTTGGGCACTGTGGAGAGTAGGGATTGAAGGTGGTGACATTTCTAGGCTTCATATTAATGACCGTGTTCCGACAGAGCCAAGGTTTTCGAAGAAGGGAGATCGAATGGTTTATAAAAGTCTTCGGGATCAAACCCGTATCTGGTCAATTGAGAAAAATGAGGGAGGCTATTCTGAACCTTCACAGGTGGCTAGCTCAACACGTGCCGAAATCCACCCATCCTTGTCCCACGATGGCAATAAGATCGCTTTCATTTCAGATAGATCGGGGCATTTCGAAATCTGGATAAAGGACTTTCGTGATAACAACCTTACAAAGCTGACATCACTCAACGGTAGCTATATAAGCATGCCGTCATGGTCTGCAGATGCTAAGTACATCACATTCGATGCTAGGATAGATGGAGATCACACGATATATCAGCTAGATATTGCTTCGAAGATGATAAGCCCATTGGTTGACCTTGAAGGCGATCAGGTCAATGCTCGGCCTGCTCTCGATGGCAATAGTCTTTACTTCGCATCTAATCACAACGGCTCATGGCAACTTTGGAATCAGCCGATGGACTCTAATGATGAGCCTAAGGCAGTAACTAAGAATGGTGGCTACTTTATGCACGAAAGTCCTAAAGACGGACTAGTTTATTATACTAAGATAGATACGATCGGCATATGGAGAGTCAATGATCAGGGTAGCGAAGAACTCTTCATTCCGAATTTAAGTAATGTTGATTGGGGCAATTGGATTCCTACTGAGGAAGGCATCGTCTATATTGATAGGAGTTTTGGCCTGCAGATTTTACTTCAGCCCTATGATAAGGAATTGCCTCCTGTGAGTGTGTTTACTCCAGAGAAGCGTATTCAAGGCGCAAGCCCCAGTCTCTATGCCAGTCCCGATGGTCAAAGCGTCTTTTATGTTCAAATTGAGCAAAGTGAAGATGAGATCATGATGGTGGATTTTCGGTGAGTCCCGATCCCCTTGTCTATGGGTTTATTTATGTAGTATATTTAGCGTGTCTTTAAGACGCATTCTCAACCAATATACCAATCATGAAAACCATCCTCAGTCACCGCTTTTATACCCTTATTCTTGCACTGTTTGTTTTTGGCCAACTGGGTCACAGTCAAGAGAAAAAAGCACTCAACCTAGAAGATTACGCACAATGGAACCGCATTAGAAATGCTAGTATTTCCCCCAATGGTAATTGGGCTACTTATACCTATTCTCCCAATGAGGGAGATTCAAGACTTCATGTACGCACTATAGATGGAGATACGCTGCGAACAACCATCAATGGTAAGCAGGTGGCTTTCTCTGATGATAGTCAATGGCTTGCTTACTTAGTGGACCCTGCTAAGAAAGAGGCTGATAAGTTAAAGGCGAGTAAAAAGCCTGTGCAAAGTCACTTGCAGCTTTTAAAGCTCTCTGATAACACAGCCAGCGATGTGAAGGGCACTCGATCTTTTAGCTTTTCGAAAGCCTCTAATTACATCGCCATACATAAATATGCCAATGACCCGAAAGCAAAGCATAAAGGCAGTGACTTAATCCTCAAGGATTTAAATGGTAACCAAAGCCTCAATATTGGTAATGTATCCAGTTACGCTTTCAATAAGGTTGGAAGCCTATTCGCATATATAGTGGATGCTGATGAAGGCAGTGGCAATGGCCTTTATATGGTCGACCTTAATAGTTTGAGGACCATCCCTATGCACACGAGTTCTCACAGCTATGCACAGATGAGCTGGAATGATGCTGGAGATATGATAGCGGTGCTTTATGGAGAAAAAGAAAAAGGTAAGGCGCAGCGCAGTAATACGCTTTATTGGGCATCTGGCTTAACAGCTGGAATGACAAGCCCTCAACAATCGACTTACTCTGGAGTGAATGATGCCAACTTTTCCGAAGCCATGGTAATCAGTGAATACGGAAGATTGATTTGGAATGAAAGCGGTTCTCAGATCTTTTTTGGAGTGAAGGAACAGGCAGAGGAGGTTAAGAAGGAAGATATGCTGAAAGCCAATGTCGATGTTTGGCACTGGAAAGATGAGCAGGTTCAATCGCGTCAAATAATTCAGGCCAATAGAGACCGAAGGGCTACTTATACTGCCGTTCTGAATCTGAACAATAAGACTTTCTTTCAGCTTGAGCATGATAATATGCGGAATGTCAACTTTAGTGAGTCCAGCAAATGGGCTCTGGGTTTTGACAATACGAAATACCGCAATGATGTGAATAACCCTGCTGGCTATGCTGACTTGTACAGTGTTAATACTGAGACAGGCGCCAAGCAACTGATTACAGCAAGAAATTACTTTGGCGTAAACCTTTCACCTAACGGTCAGTGGGCAATTTTTACCAAAGAAGGGGAGCTAATGAGCTATAATTTTGAGAGCGGAGCGACTGATAACCTAAGTAAAAAAGCTGGTGTAAGCTTTATTGACAAAGACTTCGACAAACCCACCGAACTTTTAACATATGGGATAGCGGGCTGGTCCGATGATGGCAAATGGGTGCTTGCCAATAACAAGTTTGACCTGTGGGCAATCTCTCTAAATGACAATGAGACAACCAACATTACGCAGGGAATGGGAGATGATGAAAGCATTCGTTTCAGGGCAGTACAATTAGATCCTGAAGCCAAAGGCTTCGACATGTCTGAGCCTCTTTTGCTTTCGGCATATGGCGAATGGACTAAGAAATCGGGTTACTATCAGGTGAAATTGGGTAAGAAGCCGAAAGCACTTCGCTATGAGGATAAGATGATCGGAAGATTGACCAAAGCCAAGAGTGCCGATAGAGTGATGTTTACCGAACAGACCTTTGTTGACTTTCCTGATTATTGGGTAGCTGACCTCTCTCTAAAGCGACCGAAGAAAGTTACTGATGCCAACCCTCAACAATCTGAATACAAGTGGGGAAGGCGTGTGCTTGTTGATTATACCGATAAGAGAGGACATAAACTTCAAGCTACGCTGGCTCTACCAGCAGACTATGAAGATGGGAAGAAGTACCCTATGGTGATCTATTTCTATGAGCGAATGTCTCAAAGACACCATCAGTATTCTATGCCTACCTATGACGATAGACCTCATATGTCTACCTACGCAAGCAATGGATATTTGGTGTTAATGCCAGACATTGTTTACGATGTGGGATTGCCGGGTTCTTCAGCTTTGGATGATGTGACTAGTGCAACTCAGGCAGTTATAGATCTTGGTTATGCTGATCCAGAACGAATTGGTTTACAAGGACATAGCTGGGGAGGTTATGAGTCTTCATTTATAGTCACTCAAACAGATATGTACGCTTGTGTGATTACTGGAGCACCTTTGACCAACCTGATCAGCATGTACAATGTGGCCTACAAACGTTCAGGCAACTTGAATGGGCCTATTTTAGAGTGGTCTCAAGGTAGAATGGGTGTAAGTCCATGGGACAATATGGAACTGTATAGAAGTCAGTCTCCAATCCATCATGCGCAAAACATCAATACTCCGTTTATGATTCTGCATGGTACTGCTGATGGCGCTGTTGACTGGGTACAAGGTCTTGAGTATTACTCCACTGCCCGAAGACTGGGCAAAGAAGTAATTCTATTGTCTTATCCAGATGAACCGCATCATTTAGGCAAAGAAGCCAATCAGAAAGACTTTCAGGTTCGTATGAAGCAATACTTCGATCATTACCTAAAAGGTGCAGAGGCACCGCTATGGATGAAAGAAGGCGTAAAGCACTTAGACAAGAAGAAGATCAAGCCTGAAATGATGGAGAAGAAGTAAGGCCGAGAACAAAATATTCTGTAAGCCTGACGCATTAAGCGTTGGGCTTTTTTATGCTGTTCTTAGTCTCTCTTAGTCCCTTGATGTCATTCCGAACGCTTGCGCATTAGCTAGGGCGTTGGTGCAACGCTTGCGCATTAGCTACAGCGTTGGCGCATAGAGGTACGAACGAAGCCTGCCTGCCGCAGGCATGGACCCCCCAAACAACCAGGAGATTCTTTCCCCCTGAAAAACGGGGTCAGAATGACGGCAAACAAAGTGAACGTCATTGCCGCGTAGGCGGTAATCTCTTTGAGTCTTAGAAAGACTAGTATTAGATCCTTGTCTGCCGATAGGCAGGCTTCGCTGCACTCAGGATGACGTATAATTGAAAGACACAAAACATCGTTAACGTCATTCTGAATGGAGCCTAGCGAAATGAAGAATCTGGTCCTTCAATTGGGTAGACCCCTGTCTGCCGATAGGAGGGGAATCGCCAAAAAATCAAGAGATTCTTTCCTCCTGAAAAACGGGGTCAGAATGACGGCAAACAAAAAGAACGTCATTGCCGCATAGGCGGTAATCTCTTTGAAGATTAGAAAGACTAGCCTTAGATCCTTGTCTGCCGACAGGCAGGCTTCGCTACACTATGTTTCGGTCAGGATGACGAACGAAATACAGTACACTATTTCTTTAAGTTTTATATATCATTAACAGGTGTTCATAATATATTTTATGGTAACTTGTTGATCATATAGTGAACGCTTGGCGCTTGAACCTCTAGATAATTTAGTGAAATGGTGAATCTCGGACACTTTGAAGAGCAAATACTGCTTATACTGTTACAAGAAGATGGTGTGACTGCTGTCGACTTGGTTAAAAAGTTTGATGACCTTATGGGAAAGAGCGTTACATTGTCTGCTGTACATGTTGTACTCAAGCGGATGGAAAAGAAAGGGCTGGTCACTTCAGAGTTTGGCATTCCAACAGCAGAGAGAGGCGGTCGTAGGCAACGTCATTTTAATGCTTCTGATAAAGCGAGAGAAGCAGTAATGCACATTAATTCTGAGCGTCAATTCTTATGGAAACTCATTCCGGATGTCAAGTAAGAACTCACAGCAACAGCCATTTCCCAGGTGGATCAAGAAAGCGTTGAGACTCATTCTTGATTCTCATGACTACGAAGTCTTTATCGGAGATTTAGAAGAAATCTATCAATGGAAACTACAAAGCCATTCAAAGCTTGTAGCGAATCTTCAATTGATTCGCGAATCACTGTTATTCCTGCTTCGCTTTCTGGGAAGTAAAGAATCAAGGTTCGCCAATACAAAACTTCAATTCAGTGTACACATGATTTATAGAAATATCAAAGTCCTTTTTCGATCTACGAAAAGCATTGGCTATTTCAGCACTAAGATGTTTATTCTTGGGATAAGCATCAGTACTTTTTTATTGACCAAAGCTTATGTCAGTCATGAACGAAGTTATGATCATCAGCACCCAACACCAGACTTAATTTATAGACTTGTAGTAGACAGTGAATCAGATGGAGGTATACTAAATAAGAGTGCTACCATACCACCAGCCTTGTTGCCAAGGCTTATTGCTGACAACGCAGAGATTGCCACAGGTTTTCGAATGGTAAGGACTCAGGTAGATGCTGGTATAAAAGTCAATGAAGATTCATATCTGGAAGAAGGCTTCTACTTTGCCGAACGAGAACTGCTTAATGTGTTGAGCTTTGAGTTTCTAGAAGGAAATAGTGAGGATGCCTTGACTGGACCCAATGATGTGATTTTAACCGAGTCCATTGTAAACAAGTACTTCGATTCAGGCCATGCAGTGGGTAAGGTCATTTCCTACCTACAAATCAATGGGCAGTTTGCTAATCTTAAAGTGAAAGCTGTGATCAAAGACTTTCCCAGAACTTCTCATTTTCGACCTAAGCTGATTGCCAATTACAGAGGCAGTCTTAACCCTTGGTATCGAGGACCTGTAGCGAGTTCATGGGATTTTAATTTGGTCTGGGGCTATTTAAAGTTCAATTCTGATCAAGCAGCAGAAGCCTTCCTAAAGCGTACCAACACCGAGTATATCAAAACATTGCCATTGTCTGAAGGAATGAAAAGAGTGGAATTTAGGCTGCAGCCAATCACCGATATTCATTTAAAGTCTCAACTTAAAAACGAAATAGAAGCAGGTGGAAGTAGTCAATTTGTGCAAATTTTAACTGCAGTAGCATATTTTCTATTAATAGTGGGCTGTCTCAATTATTTGATTCTCACCACGGCTGACAACTTAAGAAAGCTAAAATCTGTAGCCGTTCAGAGGGTCTTGGGTGCAAGCAAGAATGATCTCTTTATGCAGTTCTTTTCCCAATCACTCTTCCAAACCATTCTAGCACTGGGGCTATCCATTCTCTCGATCTATCTTCTTTTGCCAATGCTGAAAATTAGTATAGGCACTGAATTGACCATGGGTTCATTATCCGTGCAAGAAGTCTCTCTATTGGCATTGGGTTTATTGCTCTTCAGCGGATTTATTGCCTTACATCCTATACTGATGGTTTCGAGTTTCAAAAGCTCTGAGTTATTAGGTAAGATCACTTTGACGAAAGGGAATGGAAGGTTTAGCTTCAAGTCAGTTCTCGTAATTGTTCAATTGATGTTTGCTACGTTCTCGTTGTTTGCCATCTTGGTGATTTCTGGTCAAGTAGCGTATATCAACGATAAAGATCTCGGCTTTGATCAAAGTGCGATAATGGTGGTGTCGTCCAGAAGGGGCTTGGATGAAAGTACACTCAGAACCGAGTTGTTGCGAAATCCCAATGTCTTAAGTGTAAGTTCTGGCGCTCGCGTACCTGGAGGAAGGCCAATGCCCACCAGCAAGTTCAGGGCAGATCATATGTCAGAGGCAGATAAAGTAGAAATGATATACATGGCCGTTGACTCATCCTTCATTTCCCTATTTGACTTTCAACTCATGGAAGGTCGAGACTTTAGCGAAGCCATTACTTCTGATTTGACAGATGCTGTCATCATTAGCGAAAAGGCAGCTGAACTGTTCGGCTTTGAAGAAAACGCAATAGGCAGCATTATTGAACTCTATGGACGAAATAATGGCCCTTCAATGGGTAAAAAGCAGGTCATTGGCGTTGTTAAAGACCCGTATTTCGAGTCTTTGTATGAGGAAGTCAAACCTGTGGTTTTTGTAAAGAAGCGCATTGGCGGTTCCAGAATCATGATTAAAATGGCCAAGTCTGAAGAAGTCGAAACCATCGCTTTTATAAGTAACAAATGGGCTTTGCAATTTCCCGAGTTGCCGTTGGAGTATTACCTATTGGATAATCATATGGCCACCAAATACAGTGGAGAACAAAATCTAAAAACACTCATTTGGCCCATTACCATCATTGCCATCGTGGCCTCTGCGCTTGGTTTGATCAGCTTAATCGCCTTCTCCGTACAATTCATCCAGAAGGAGGTAAGCATCAGGAAAGTATTAGGTGCTTCTAGAGAGAACTTATATTTTATGGTGACCAAGGACTATCTGGGCAATTTGTTGCTGGCCTTGGTGATCTCCATTCCTATCGGCAACTTGGTCATGCAACAGTGGCTGAATAATTATGCGTATCACGTTGATGTAGATTTCACCTATTACCTCAATGTGACTATTGCATTATTAGCGATGGTGCTCCTGACCACGAGTTATCATATCATCAAAACGGTGTTCATCAATCCGGTGACCATTTTGAAACAGGATTAAAGTTTATGTCACCCTGCCCCGAAGCTTCGAGGTATTTCAGAGTCTATAATACGCTTGGTATGGCAGCCTAACCTTACGCATAATAATGCTTACAAAATTCCAGTTGAATTGTCTAGCTTAGAATCATTGTCAAAACTAAAAGAGCAATTATCATGATCTCGCGTTTACTTATCTGTCTATTTCTATGCTCAGGCACACTAGCCTTTGCACAAAAGAAAACTCCACTTCGGACATCTCTTGAAACCACCAAGAGAGCCATTCGCACCGATGTGCCAATGACTAACTCTATTCGTAAGGCTTTTGCCGCTGGCACACGGGACTTTACGGGAAGCCCTGGTGCTAACTATTGGCAAATTCAGACCGACTATGACATTAATGCAAGCATAAATCCAAATACACAGGTGATCACTGGTAGTGAAACGATTACGCTACATAACAATAGCCCTGAGCCTATGACAATGATTGTCTTAAAGCTAGATCATAACATTTTTAGAGCAGATGTACCTCGTGGATCATCCAGGCCAGCTGAAACAACTGATGGCATGGTAGTGACTAGAATTATGGTCAATGGAGATATGGTCGATCTCGCACCAATTCCAAGACCACGTCAGCGGGGAATTCGATTAGCCCCACGTTTAGAAGCTAATGGTTTACAACAAACTGTAGCCTACATTACTTTGGCCAAACCCATTCCAGCAAACTCTAAAGCAACCTTAGAAATTGATTGGAACACGAAGTTACCGGGTGGAGAAAAAGGCAATGCCCACAGAATGACACAACGCTGGCAAAGAAGACTTTTTCAGCCAACACAATGGTTTCCGAGAGTCGCCAAATTTGATGACTTAAGGGGTTGGAAAACTCAGCCTTATTTAGGGCCAGCTGAGTTCTTCAATAATTTTGGCCGATTTGATGTTAAAATCACTGTACCTGCTGGCTGGTTAGTGAGTGGGACGGGAGTACTTCAAAACCCTGAAGAGGTATTAATGGCGCCAATTAGAGAACGCATTGCAAAGATTACTGACTCTGACGATGAAATTACTATTGTAGGAGAGGATGAAAGAGGCGCTGGCAAAGCGACTACTAATGGAGAGAGTCTAACATGGCATTATTTAGCAGATCAAGTGAATGACTTTGCATGGGCAACCTCAGCTGAATTTATCTGGAAAGCCACGCGTGCTACGATTCCGGGTAAAGGAGAAATCCCAATTCATATGTTCTACCTACCAGAAAGAGCAGAACGATTTGCTAGAGCTGGAGAAATAGGGAGACATGCTTTAGAGTTCTACTCTAACCTTTGGGCTCCCTACGCTTTTCCTCAGTTGACCTTTCAAGATGGACCTAGTGCCGGTATGGAATATCCTATGGTTGTGAACTCCAATCAAGGAGCTGCTGATCATGAAATTGCACACCAATGGTGGCCAATGATGTTGGGAACGAATGAAACACGCTATGGCTGGATGGATGAAGGATTCAATTCCTATATGAACATTCTTTCAAGGAATGATAGCAGAGGTCAACCTTTTAATTTGGATAATAGAGGAAGAAGTTATGGTAGAGTAAGTGGTGGGGAAGATGAGGCTGCTATGATGTGGAATGCTAATTACGGAGGCAATGGTTATGGTTATCAAACCTACAGCAAAGCACCAGCAATGTTATCCATGCTGGGTGGTATTGTAGGGGACGATAAGGTGATTGCTGCGATGAAAAAGTATTCAGAGGTATGGGCCTTTAAACACCCATCACCTTGGGATTATATCTTCTTTATGAATAACGAACTGGGTGAGAACCTAGAGTGGTTTTGGTACTACTGGTTATGGACAACAGAATCTGTTGAAGGATCAATCCAAAACGTTAATACAGGCAGTACGACAGAGGTTACTGTACATCAAGCTGGAGAAATGCCATCACCTGTAGTATTGAAAGTAGAATTTGAAGCCTCTGGTCCCAAGATCAGATCCATGAAGAACGCAGTGATGATGGATGATAATACGGCCATAGTTACTTTTCCAGTAGATGTTTGGATGAATGGCAACAGAACGTATAAAGCAAAAATGACTTTCGGAGGAAGAAAGATTTCAAAAATCACGCTTGATCCTGCTGGAAGATTTCCTGATAAGGATCCAAAGGATAACGTATGGACGAATAATTAATCCTCTTCTATTTCGTCATCCTGAGAGAGGTACGACCGAAGGATCTCGTTCAACATAATGAGATCCTTGTCTGCCGATAGGCAGGGAATCCGCAAACAATCAGGAGATTCTTTCCCCCTGAAAAACGGGGTCAGAATGACGGCAAACAAAAAAAACGTCACCCTGAATTCATTTCAGGGTCTATAAAACCTTCTGATGGATTAGAAAAGATTCTGGAGTCTGTCAAAGTGTATTGAATCAAATTCATTGATCACTAAGTCAGCCTTGCTGTAATCTTGATTTTTGGAGTGTATACTGTCGAAACCAATGCAGTAGATGCCGGCTCTTTTAGCTGCCTCAATACCATTGGTAGCATCTTCTATTACAATGCATTCCTCAGGACTAAATCCTGTGGCGGTGGCAGCATTAATAAAGATTTCTGGATGGGGTTTGGATTCTTTGAGTTCTGAGCCACTCAACTTCGCTTTGAAATAAGGATTTAGGCCAAACCGATTGAAGGTTCGCTCTATACTCACCATGGTGGCGGATGAGGCCAATACCAGTGTGAGACCATTGCTGTGATAGTTATGAATAAGAGACCTTACGCCTTTTATTAAGTCAAAGGTCTTGTCATTATCAAAAATGAAGTCAAAATGCCTCCTTTTTATCACCGCCATTTCTTGAGCTGTTCGGTTTAACTCAAAGTGCTCTATCAATAGATTGCAGACGTTAATGGTAGACTTACCTGTTAACGATTCATAGAGGTCAGGGGACACGGAGATGCCAACTTCTTCGAACATCGCGTGGTACGCCTTTGAGTGGAGTGGCTCACTATCTATTATCACTCCGTCCATATCGAAGATTACGGCTTTCAGCATTTTACTTTTTTTGTGGTAGTGCAATTGACAATTTCGTGACCTGTGCAAGACGATTGTATTCGAGTACACCACCATGTGCTTTCACAATCTTTCGAGATAGCGCGAGTCCAATACCAGAGCCTTCGGCTTTAGTTGTATAGAATGGCACAAAGATCTCTGAGATGGCATTTTCAGGTACTCCAGGCCCATTGTCTTCCACTTGAATGATAATGTGACCAGCAATGCTATAAAGCCTGAGCCATACCGATGGATCATCAACTTCTGAAATGGCTTCCTTTGCATTCTTAATCAGATTGATCAACACCTGTGTCATCAGTGCTCTATCAATATGGAGCTTGCCTGAATAATTATTCTCTACTATGAACTTGACTTTCTCTTCGGTATCCATCAGAGAGGCAACTGATTCAATCAACACTTTGCTATCAATAGTCTCCAAGTGCGGTTCAATGGGGCGATTGATCTGCTTATAAGCCTCTACAAACTTGAGCATGCCTGAAGTACGTTCCTCAATGGCTCTCAAGCTAGTTGCCATGTTCTTTTGATCCTTAGGCTCTAATGAGATAAGCTCATCATCCTGAATCAGTTTCTTGTTTACCACTTTAATTAATGAAAGGATAGGAGTAGTGGAGTTCATGATCTCATGCGTCATCACACGCATTAGCTTTTGATAACTATCCAATTCCTTTGCATCTAGAGAACTTCGGATGTCAGCAAGGGAGGCCAACTTCAGTGATTTGTCTTTCAGCTTAAATGATTCTGTCTTTACAAAAAGCTTTTGTCCGTTGTTATGGTCGATCCATTCCGCAGGCATTCGGTCCTTGGAGATCATAACTTGATGAATTTTTGGGAATTCCTCCTTAATACGATTTAGATTGATTAGCCCCGGGAGCTCCAACAACAGGTCAAACGCTTTGTTAGTGAAGCTAACCTTACCTTCATTGTCATAGCATACTACCGCTACAGAAACATGCCTCAAAACCGTTTGGAGTAGCCTAAATTCAGCTTCTCTATTGGTTTGGAGAGTCTCCATACTCTCGGTTATCAAATCATAAGCGCCTTGAAGCTCCTTAGAATTCGTTTTATTCTGATAGGTGCGATTGAAGTCTCCATATTTGATGGAATGAAGAAAGCTTGCCCAGTTGCGCTCTTGCAGATGCAGGCGCCAGGTAAGTTCAAGAGAGAAGATTACAATCAGTCCGCCAAACATATATGGCGTTATGGACAGTTCAGTTTCTAGATAGGAGTAGACCAAACCAATGGTAGCCCCAACAATGAGCAAAACGCGAATAAAAATGAGTAAGAAGCCTTTGTTAAAGATCATACTTCTTCATTTTTCGGTATAAAGTGTTTCTGCCAATCCCAAGTTCTGCAGCGGCATGAGTGATATTTCCCGAGTGCCTTTCCATGACCTCAACTATTTTTCGTTTCTCAACCTCATAAAGATTGTCAGCAGGAGCTTCTGTATGGTCATCTCCTTTAAAAGCTTCCGTATTATCCATGATTACCATCCTCTCGATATTGTTTCTAAGCTCACGAATATTACCTGGCCAATGATAGTCTTCTAGGTCTTTGAATTGCTCTTTGGTCAACCCAAAGCCCTTGTCATATTTTCTATTGAATTGATAAAGAAAGTGTTCGGCCAAAGGTTTTATATCATCCTTTCTATTGCGAAGTGGGGGTAGCTCGATATGAACTGTGTTGATTCGAAACAGTAGGTCTTGCCGAAATTGTGATGGATCGCTTAAAGCCTCCATGGATTTATGAGAAGTACTGATTAATCTAATATCTATGGCTCTTGGCCGATGTTCTCCAACGCGGTTCACCTCTCTATTCTGTAATGCCGAAAGGAGTTTAGATTGTAATTCGATAGGAATACTTCCTACTTCATCCAAGAGGAGTGTACCCAGGTTAGCGCCTTCCATCATGCCTGTTTTGTCTTCGCTGGCATCCGTAAAAGCTCCTTTAACATGACCAAATAGGGTAGATTCAAACAGACCGGAGGAGACAGCACTCAAGTCTGCATTAATGAAGGGCTGTGCCGCACGTGTCGATTGCTGGTGTATAAGGCGTGCTAGTACTTCTTTTCCTGTTCCATGCGGCCCTGTAATCAGCACTGACGCATCTGTGCTTGCAACTTTAGATACAGTGTGCATCACCTGGTCCATTCTCTTAGACTGGCCCATAACCATACTGCCTAGCTGGTTGGACTGATTGATCAATAAATCTCTGCTAGAGGTGACGGCTGCTAAGTCACGTTGAGAATTAGAAAGGTTTAAGCCAGCCTGAACAGTAGCAACCAGCTTTTCATTTGAGAAAGGCTTTTCCAAAAAGTCGTTGGCACCTTGCTTTAAAGACTTAACTGCTATATCCAGAAATCCATGAGCAGTTAACACAATGATGGAAACATGAGGTCTCATTTCTTTGAGCCTCTTTATCCATGCCAGTCCTTCAGCACCGTCAGAATCACCAATGGCAAAATTGAGGTCCAAAAGAATGACTTTGATGTCTATGCTTTCTAAAAGGGGAAGTGCGGCACTGGGGTGTTCGAGGGCATGAATTTCTCCGAACGATTCTTCTAAAACCATACGAATTGTATGAAGCATTAAAGGATCATCGTCTAGGGCCAGTATATCCACGGATAAATATAGTAATTTACTGTTCTAGGTTGGAACAGTTGATTGTACCAGAGCGATCACTTTTTAGGGTTTCTTGATCATAAATCAACTTAATCAACTGAATATCTGATAGTTAAATATTATGGCAGCCTTTTGGCCTTATATGGTCAAATACCTACAATTATGACTAAGACATTCTTCCTTTCGATTATCAGAAACTTATGGAAAAACAGAGTTACCTCGGCTATCAACGTGGTTGCGCTCACCTTGGGACTAACAAGTCTCTTGTTCTTATATGTTCAGGAACGATATGAAAACAGCTTTGATATGGATCAGCCTATGGGCGATCAAATCTATCGTGTCAATCTAACCCAGAACTATCCAAATAGACTCTTGAAAACTGGAAACACCCAGTCTATGTTGGTCAAGTCTATTCGTAACGAATATCCAGAACTAGAGGCAGCTATTCAGGTTATCGGCCCTAACTTTTCTTTAGTCACAATTGATCCAGGAAGCTCTGCCGAGAAGGTTTTTGAAGAGGACAGAAAGATGCTATTTGCAGATAGTGCCTTCTTGAAGTATTTCGATTACGATTTTATAGCAGGCAATAAAAGAACAGCTCTAGACGATCCAAGTTCTTTAGTGCTATCCAAGCGCATGGTCAAAAAGTATTACCCAGAGTTCGTAGGCAAGGAAGCTGGACTCTTGGGTAAGGAAGTCGCTTTGTTTGACTCTATGAGAGTCTATATCACAGGTGTTATCGATACACCTCCGAGTAATAGTAATACACCCTTCCAGATGCTTACATCAACCGAGATCTATTATCGTATGAACAACTGGGATAGGGATAATTGGGGGAATGTTTCTGCTGGTTTGACCTATGTGGTTTTAAAAGAGGGGCAAAGACCAGAAGATTTTGAAGCTCGCTTTCCCCAGATGGTAGACAAGTACCGAGCTAAGGATGACGCAGAAATCACGACATATAGCCTGATCAACCTTAAAGATATTCACGGTGATCCACAGTGGGGCTTTTCAGGTAACTACACAAACGATCCTTCAATATCCATAGCCTTTTGGGCGCTAAGCTTGTTTATTGCCCTTTCAGCATGCATTAACTTTATTAATATTCAGACTGCTCAGGTAGTAACGCGTGCTAAGGAAGTGGGTGTAAGAAAGGTGTTGGGAGGCAGTAGGCTGCAATTAATCCTGCAGTTTCTCGCGGAGACTATTTTTCTCACTACTATATCATTCTTTCTGGCCATCTGGCTGACGGAATTGGCATTGAATGGCTGGAATGATTTACTCTCCATAGTACAAATGAACATGGAGATTGATAATTCTGTATGGGTATTCGGTATAGGCCTTATCTTATTTGTGAGTCTTCTAGCCGGTATTTACCCTGCTATAAAACTCTCAGCTTATCGTCCTTCGGAAGCCCTAAGAAGTGGTTTCTCGGCATTGACTAAGAATAAGTCTGGATTAAACCTGCGTCAAGCATTGGTACTTACCCAGTTCTCCATCACACAATTAATGATTATTGGCACCATAGTGGTTTCTGTCCAAATGGATTACTTCGTGAACAAGGAAATGGGCTTTGATAAAGAGGAGATGATTACCATCACTACTTTTAGTCCTGATAAAAGGCAGATGGACCGTCTTTCACAAGCAATGGAGTCCATGCCGGAAATAACCTCTTATTCCTTTGCGTCAGGACCTCCAATGGATGCTGGTCGCTATTCAACTTCCTTTAGAGAAGTAGGACACGAGGACAAGGGCGATATTAGGGTTAGGAACAAGTGGGTTGATCACCGATATCTTGATACTTATGGTATAGAACTCGTTGCAGGAAGAAATTTTCGTGCCGATGAATACAATGACACCATTGACAACTATATCGTTAATGAGACCCTAGTAAAACAGCTTGAGGTAGACAGTCCTCAGGAAGCGATTGGCAAACTGTTACGTTGCTATGGTACTCAGGCTCGAATCATAGGTGTCACAAAGGACTTTCATATAGACAGATTGAACTTACCTATTGAGCCAATGATTATGTTCCCTTGGCGTGATCAGGTGAATACTGCCAATGTAAAGGTGGCATCGAGCAACTTACCTAAGGTATTGAAAAGGCTAGAAGGTGAGTGGCTTCAAGTTTTTCCATCGCGTTCATTCCAATACGAAACAGTTGATGACTTCATTAAAGAGTCATACATAGTAGAAGACATTATGCTCAAGAGCATTCGAATCTTCTCATTGGTCGCCATCATTATCGGTTGCTTAGGCCTATATGGTTTGGTTTCTTTCATGGCGGTAAAGCGTACCAAGGAGATTGGTATCCGCAAGGTGTTGGGCGCTTCTTTTGGACAGATTCTATTTAGCTTTTCAAAAAGGTTCTATGTGCTGACCTTTATAGCCTTTCTTTTAAGTGCTCCGTTGGCATATCAGGCAATGACCTTATGGCTAGATAACTATATCTACAGAATACCCCTAAGCTGGGACCTGTTTGCCATTGGATTGACCGTAACCCTCATGTTGACATTGATAACTGTTGGCTACATCTCTTTCAGAGCAGCACGTACAAACCCAGCTGTGACTTTGCAGGTGGAATAGATGATTGACATCAATCTGAACTTGAAATGAGCACGCTTGAGATGAAACCAATAATATTATTGGCTGCATGTATGGCGAAGCTATAAATGAACCCATAGTTTATTCTGGCATAACCAAAGCATACTGCGCTTACCAGCTTTGGTAAAGTAATGAGAGGCATGAGAAGTAAGTGGCGCGTACTCAATTCATAATTGAAGATATGCATCCAAGCGAATGTTAAGCAAAAGATATAGAATATCCATTTGAAGTGCGTTTGCCACAAACGCTCAAGTTTCTTTTTAACCTTCGGAATGGAGAGCAAGGGGTAACTGATTATAAGAATTGCTCCTATGACGGTAACTCGTTCAGTAAAATGAGTGTGGATATCACTTAGCTTGACATGATAAAGGGCTTTACTAGCGATATAATAACCGAATACACCCAAGGTTAAAGCCAAAAAAACTGGCCTGAACCTGAGTGACAGCCGAAAGCCAACCTCTTCCAATAAAGGAAGTGCAATTACTGTAACAAAGAAGAGTTCTGAAGCGGAAAATCGGGCCGCCATGCTAATTGTAGTCTTATTCTCAGGGTCGAAAAAAATCCCAATTGTTACACCAACAATGATCGCTAACAAGAATTTCACGACAAATAAGAACCACGTACCTTCAATTTTCTCTGATATGGTCAAGGATTTATATGGATTGTGATCTGGAGCAATGACGAATGCTTTCAGCCGTTTGAACTCGCTCCAGTAATACCTTGGTCTTAATAAATTTAATCTCATGATGCCAGTATGGGTTGGTCACAAGTTTAGGTATCAAGCCAATAAGTCTCCAATGTAATGATCATTAACTCTGACGGAATTATAAATTCGTCAGCTTTTATAGCCTCCGTTACTTTGTTTCGCTAAACAACAAAGTAAAACGTCATGCTTAAAAAACGCCCCATCCTTAAATGGACAATAATTTCAATTACCAGTCTAATAGTAGTACTCGCTTCCTTTGGAATCTGGTTTATTAGCTTACTTCCCTCAGAAGAAGCAGAAATAGATGTGAAAACAAGCTCGGTTGAGAATCTGTCATATCTATCAGAAAACATTATCCCGCATCGAGGCAAAATATTAGCTGTAGTAACCAGTAGCGCTGAAATGGGAGCCAGTGGTAAAAGTACTGGCTATGAATTAACAGAGTTATCGCGTGCCTATTATGTCTTTAAAGCCAATGGTTTCGATGTTGATATAGCAAGCCCCCTAGGTGGTAGACCACCAGTTGTTCTTGATGATGACGACATGGGGAAATTCGATTACGCCTTTTTAAATGATTCGGTTGCTCAATATAAAACAAGTCATACCATTGCGATGAAAGATGTGGTTGCAGAAGACTATCAAGCTGTGTTTTTTGTGGGTGGAAAAGGAGCGATGTTTGATTTCCCGGAGAATAAAGATATCCAGGCATTAGTGCTGAATCACTATCAATCTGGTAAAGTCATTGGTGCTGTATGCCATGGACCAGCCGCTTTGGTCAATGTAACTTTAGACAATGGTCGTCCGCTAATTGAAAACAAAGTTGTAAGTGGATTTACAAACAATGAGGAGTTACTGTTAATCAAAGATGCAAAGACAATATTTCCTTTTCTTCTTCAGGACAAACTTGCCGCTCAGGGTGCACGGTTTAATGAAGGGCTGATGTATTTGGAGAATATTAGTCATGACAAAAATTTGATCACAGGTCAAAATCCATGGTCTACCTGGAAACTGGCAGAAACAATGATTGAACAATTGGGATATACACCTAAGCCCAGGCAAATCACTGCAGAAGAGAATGCAATAAAAGTGTTAGAGGTTTTCGAAAAGGAGGGCTCAGAGCAAGCAAAAGAACTAATAATGTCTATGGCATTAGAAGGTAACAAACCAATCGATAGAATCGTCATTGCTACACATGGTGTATTGGCGATTATGCAAGGAAAAGTTGGACGATTTTTCAGCATAGTCGGATTAGTTTCTTTCTCAAAGAATAACGCATAGAAGAGACAATAATATTCTAATAACCCATCAGTTGGGTTTGTTTAGAGCGCATAGACCGTTTATGGTCTATGCGCTCTTTTCGTGTAAATATTTCTAAGTTGAGTAAAATTTAAGCCTTGAATTCTCTAGACATACTTCTGGTCATAGTAAGTAGCGCAGGCCTCCTTCATGGGGTTTTATTTGCGGTCTATTTGTGCTTTTTTAAAAAGAAAAAGACACTACCCAATCAGTTGTTAGGGTTGATCTTGGTTTTGATGGCCTTTAGGATAGGAAAGTCTGTCATGATGAACTTTGGGGATGGATTAGAACCTATATTCATTTATGCAGGCTTAGCCACTTTGTTACTGATAGGACCTCTGCTCAAGTGGTATGTAATGGGCTTAACGCGCTCCAGTTTTAAGCTATCCAAAAATCATGGACTAGAGCTCATTCCATTTATTTTCACTCTTTCTTTAGGCTTCCTTGTAACACAAGAGTCGTTACAAAATGAAAAATGGGCCATCATCATATTTGGGAGTGCCATTCTCTTCATTTACCTCCATCTAGCCTTGTACATATTTATGGCCTGGAGGATTGCCAGAAGCACTGGTAAGAATTACAAAAAGTCAGTTCAAACCAAATCACAAAAAGCCATATTGGATTGGTTAAAATTGTTGGTTATAGGGTTTGTATTGATCTGGATCTCCTATGTGCTAAATATTGTTGATGAAGAAGTGCCTTATATCATTGGCCCGATAGTCTATTCAATGGCTATATACTTTCTCAGTTTTAAAGCTTTTCAATTGAAGATTACGGACATAGGTGGGGGAGTTTTTAAAGTTGAAGATGATAACACTGAACTGTTTGATAGAATTTCCAGACTAATCGTTGATGAAAGAAGATATTTAGAATCTGATTTATCACTTGCCGGAGTGAGTAAATTAGTTGGTAAAAGCGCTCAAAAGACATCTTCAGTAATCAACCAATATGCCAAACGAAATTTCAATGATTTCATTAACTATCATAGAGTTCAGGACGCTAAAAAAATGCTTTCCGATATAGAGAATGAAAAATTTACTATCTCCTCAATTGCCTTTGATACAGGCTTTAGCAGTATATCCTCTTTCAATAGTGCCTTTAAAAAGTTTGAAGGTATAACGCCCTCATCCTTAAGGAAAAATAAAGCTTGAGGTCACAAATGTTCTTTGCCCCTTGATACTATACCTGCAGGGTGAAACGCTTCAGGTATAGTAGGAGGTATCCAATTGACTTCTTCCAATAGGCTCAAGAATAAGGCAGTGCCTGAATTATGATTAATTGTTATTTATCAGAACATCACCTGATTGATAAGACTAGCGGTGAAAATACTGAGCGAGTACTCACTTGATATTTTAGGCTATGACTTTATGGCTTTTAAATTAATTTAGGTCTCCGTGTGACATTTTTTAGAAATGTGATACTAACCTATCAAAGACAGCTTAACTATGATTTCGGATAAGGAGCGATTTATGAGTTTGCTTGATAAGCATCAAGGTATTCTCATAAACCTATGCTCTGTCTATTATCATACACCAGCAGATCAACAAGATGCCTTTCAAGATATTGCTTTGCAGCTATGGAAGTCTTTCAAAAGCTTTCGGGGCGAAGCTAAAGTCAGTACATGGATTTACCGAGTAAGCCTAAATACCCTTTTGACAAAAAGGAAGAGCGAAAAGAGAAAGTCAATTGATCTTACTTCACTCGATCAAGCATTGGTTCTGCCGAGCGATCAACACTGGGGTAGTGATGATGATTGTCAACTATTAATGAGGTTTATTTCAATCCTCAACGATAAAGACAAAGCCATCCTCGTCATGCATCTTGAAGGTTATTCTAACAAGGAAATCGCTGCTACGCTGTCTACAAGTCAAACCAACATTAGCACGCGTATCAATAGGGCCAAAGTCGTGTTAAGAGGAAAGCTAAAAAAAATTGAACATGGAGATTAAAGATCTGAAACCAGCATGGGAACACTTTAAAGTTCAAAGCAGCATTATGGGAGCGCAAATGTATGATGCACAATCGATATTGCAGTTGCTGGATGCAAGCGAACCAAAATCAGCTTCACAGAGAATCATAGGAGCCGGTGTGATGCTCGCCTTGATCTTGTTGTTCTGTCAAGGGGGCTAACATGAACGCTTATCTTATTTGGAATGTAGCTCCCGAGATTTTTCCGGGGTTCGAGTTTTTGCGCTGGTATGGCCTCTGCTGGGTTATAGGATTATTGTTAGGCATTCGTCTATTAAGGAATCGGATTGAGCGAGAAGAGGCGAGCATCGATATAGAAAAGCTTACCATCTATATGATCGTAGGCATCATGATCGGGGCAAGACTTGGCCACATCCTGTTTTATGAACCACAATTCTATTGGGAAAACCCAGAAGCACTTTTGCCTTTTCGGCTTAATCCATTTGAATATACAGGAATACAAGGGCTAGCAAGCCATGGCGGTGTAATTGGAACAGCCATAGCACTGTACTTATTCTGTAGAAAGACAGGCCATAGGTTCTTGTATGTCATTGATAGGCTAGTAATTCCAGGAAGCATTCTAGCCGTATTTATCCGCATAGGTAATTTTATGAATTCGGAGATCCTTGGGGCTCCAAGTGATGTACCTTGGGCTGTTGTATTTACTCATGTTGACAATACACCAAGACATCCTTCTCAACTTTATGAAGCGTTCTTTTACCTTCTAATTTTCTTTGTGCTTGTTCGTTTGCAGAAGTCAAGCCGGATCAGTAATAGGGAAGGAGCACTATTTGGAGCAGGGCTGGGGCTGGTTTTTCTTATGAGGTTTGTAATAGAGTTTTTAAAAGAAAATCAGGTGGCTTTTGAAAGTCACATGCCCCTAAACATGGGGCAGTTGTTGAGTATTCCTATGATCCTGCTAGGGGCTTATTTTTTATTCAGGACACCTCGACTTAAGTCATAAACACTTGGTCTTTGCTTTTTAGAGTCCAGCCTCTTTTAAGAATTTCCGCTCTTTTCGGGTGGCTAGTCTAAAATCGAAAAAGAGGCTTACCTCTTGTAATGGCCATGAAATTCTGTGGTACCCATGAAGCTCTTCAGATTTTTTAAAGAATATCTTACCATAGTATTCTTCCCCTGGGTCAATCACCTTTCTGTCAAAGAGTTCTTCAGGCAGATAATTCAATTCTATTTCCGCTCTATCGGCATCCTGATGGGCCGCTTCAGACAAAACCTCAGTAGTCAGTATACCGACTCCCGAAACAATATCGCGAGTCACAGACCTTCTTTGATCAGATCTTGTCCAAGATTCTTTAGAATTATCTCTAGCGTCTAGCACAGCATCCAATGTACCTATAGCTGCCCCCATTAAGAAAAGTAGAAAGCCGGCTGATCTTCCATCCTTACGTTTTGTTTCAAATAATTCGAGTGCCTGCTGTGGTGATAATATGGGTTCTATTTCTTGAGACTTTCTTTGCCCATTATCTTCCTGATGGGAGACATAGCTGGCAAATTTCAGGATTCTATCCGCGTCAATCAGCATGCGCGTTTTACTGTTGTTTCGGATGCCAACACCGAATACATAGTGATCATTTTTTACCTCTAGATTTTCAATCGAAATGGTAGCATCATCCAGTTCAATATAGGTTTGAAGGTTGTTTTGCTCAATGCTGTAATCATAGGGGACAAGCCTACTGGGAGCACAACCGATGACAATAGTTATGAGGATAAGAGTGAGTGTGAGTCTTGGCTTCATAGCTCCTTTAAAAGCAAGAATGAGGCCAATTATCTCGTCTAGAAAACGCTTTAAGTAACTCTAAAGGCTTTACAGCCACTTGGCTTTCAGGTCTTTATACTTGGTTCTACCTATAGGGAGCTGTTCGCCATTATCAAGTTTCGCAATGTACTTACTCCCTGATTCCACCCGGATTTCCTTAATCGCGGACATTCTTACCAAATATGATTTATGAATGCGTTCAAAGGAGTGCGAGAGCAGATGTTCCAGTTTTTCTAATGACTTGTCGTGTAACTCTTTGGAGCCATCGGTCAGAAAGAGTTCCGCATAAACACCTGCCCCTTTGATGTACAGTAAATCTTCGATAGGTAGTAACTGTATCCTCTGTCTCTTCCTAATCGCCAAGAATTTAGTCTTAATCGACTCAGTACTTTCTTTGTATGTGCTTCGCTTAAAAGCTTGCTCCAGCCGAGCTTGGTTGAAAGGTTTAGGTACGAAGTCTAAAACCCCATATTCAAAAGCAGTAATGGCCTGATCTTTATAAGCTGAAATAACTATTGTATCAAATGACCCAGACACAGCCGTTTTTAGCAGGTCGAAACCATTTTCTCCATTGAGATTCAGGTCAAGAAGCACTAGGTCTAATGGATTGTTTTCTAGAAACTTCAAGGCTTGCTGAAGTGTGTTAGCAAGAGTTAATGACTGCAAGTCATTGCCAAAGATATCTTGAGTCATCCGCTCGATTCTCTTAGCTATTCTTGATTCATCTTCAACAATCAACACCTTCATTTCCTCAGTGGTATATTTTTATGACGTTCTTCCATCCATGATTCACCCGTTCAGCGTCTAATTCCCATTTCGCACCATAACTCTCCGTCAACCTTGCCTTAATATATTTCAGGCCGGTACCTTCTTCCTTGATAGTCGTTTGACTAGCCACATTGGCGAAGGTTAAAAAGGTATAACTTTTATGATCATCAGCGGATTCAAAAATGAGTTTAAACTTGATGTTGTTTTCTTCCAGTGGCAAGCTGTGCGTAATTCCATTTTCTAAAAGGGTATGGAGTATAGCTGGTGGAACCTTTTGTTCAAGTTCTATTCCTTCTTCTTCCCAAGTGTAATTGATCTCCTTCCTATACTCCATGATCTCAAGATGCGTCTTACAAAGTGCTATTTCTTGAGCAATAGGTATCAGGGTTTGGTCTTCTATCTGGTTGAAAAGATCAAATTCCTTAGCCAAGGCTTCAATAAACAAGACACCCTTCTTGGGCGATTCTTCTACCCAGTCCAATAATGAAGTTAGGGTGTTCATTAGAAAATGCGGTTGGATGTTCTTCTTCAACAATTCCAAACGTAAGCGTGTGGATTGAACCAATGAATTCTCATAAGCCAATCGCTGCGCCTTGATATTAAGTGTTAATAGGTATAGCATACCTAACAGAATAAGGCCCATCCCAGTGTACATGCTAACAACAAATCCGGAGGCAAGAAATACCGCAATCGACAAAAGTAAGGTTCCAAGAACAAGGCGTGCTCCTCTTACATTTTTATAGGCTCCATAGGCAACCATTCCAAAGGAAAAGCACCACATACTCAGTACCATAGAGACTGTTTTGAAATCAAAAGCATGACCATCTTTGAGCCAAAAGAATATGAGTAACGCTGCATACAGAATTAATGACAATCCACGTCTTGGATAGGGGAATTGGATGGAGAAGTAATAGGGAATCAAAAACGAAATACCCAGCAAAAATGAGTTAATGATTTGTAATCTTATGACATGCAAACTGTAGTGTACGGGCACGTAATCCTTACTAAATACGGTTAGAACAAGAGCAAAAATGAGAAAGCAGCAAATACTAAAAATAAGTGTGGGATATTCTTTTCTATTGTTTAAGAATAGAAAAAGGAAATAGATGGATATGATAAGAAATGCTCCTGCAAAGACGTGCATGTAGGAAGTTTTAATCAGTAGGTCGGTGAGCAAATCATCATAATCTGCTATCTCTAGTTCGTATCGCCCAACATGATCCGGAAAATAATAGTTACTTAACCTTAAAGCCAGTACATGTTCTCCTTCGGTCGCCAGATGCCTGGGAATACCGTAGGTAATCCACAACTCACCTTCAGGAGGAAGTTCTGCCTCTTGCCCAGGGTTTCCGTTTTCCCCAATCAGCACTCCATCCCAAAAGATTTCATACTCTGCGTAAGGGTCTATTTGAAGGCCGTAAGGTCTAAATTCCTCAGGAGCGGTGAGAATATCAATCTTGGTTCGGGACCAGAAAATCTGACCATCCGGAACGTATTTAATTCTCCTTTCCCAAGTGTTGTCATTCCAGTCCTTCTCGGCCCAAGCCGGATGGTCACCTATCTTGAACACCGTTTGATGTTCCTTGAATATAGGCGGATCCTGAGAGCATGAAGATGCCAATAGCACAAGGGATATTAAAAGAAGACAAGGCCAGAGTTTCTGGATCATTTTGAGGTGACTTTATTATGTAAAGTAACTTGATAAATCTGTCTTTTCTAAGAAGCATAGAGCAGTTCACTGATACCCAGAGCAGTTGACAAATTAAACAATGACTATTTACAACGAATCAAGAGGTTTGGAGTAAAATCTTCAAAACCCAAACATACCATGAACATTTCTATAGGCCAATTCAGGAAAAGAACTATCAAAAATACTAGGTGCGTTAAGCTGGTGTTAACGCTATTTATAGCCAACCTAATAACGTTAAGCACTGCCTTTGCACAGGACAATACTCAAGACAAACCTAAATCAGCCGTCTATACGATCGCATATTCATGGAATGGAATTAACCTGACTGATAATGAAGGCAAATCGAAAAACAAAATAATAACTCGTGGAGGATATGCAGCTTGGTCGCCTGACGGACAACGTTTCGCTTACTATGCAAAATATGATGAAAGAGCGACATGGTCTATCCATACAATGAATAGTGATGGTACGAATAGGAAGAGATTAACTCATGAAAAAAACAAATGGGATAATTCACCAGCATGGTCACCTGATGGAACAAGAATTGCATTCTCAAGGGAATACGAGGATTCGGAAGGAAATTGGACGCAAGAAGTTTGGATTATGAATTCAGATGGAAGCCAGCAGACTCAAATAAAACCAATCAAAGGTGGTGGCCCTTACTTTACACCAGATGGTAGAATAGTCTATCACTCGGAATCCGAAAACGGAAGAACTCAGATAAGCATAGCTGATATTGATGGTAACAACATAACTCGGTTAACATATAATGAAGCTGAAGAACAGCATCCTGAGGTTTCACCTGACGGCAAGCAAATCGCCTTTATGTCTGATAGGGATGGAAGCAAGGAAATTTATGTGATGGACATAGATGGCTCTAACCAAAAGCAACTGACGTTTAGTGAGACTGCCAAATGGTATCCATCTTGGTCGCCTGATGGCTCTAAAATAATTTTTTCATCAACAAGCTCAGATGGAGAAAGAAATATCCATATGATGAATAAGGATGGTTCTTCACTAAAAAAAATTGTCTCTAATGGTACACAACCCGCATGGTCAAAAGTAAAGACTACAAACAACAGTGATTCAGCTCCCGATAGTTACCAGAGTAAGGCAAACTCATATTTTGGACAAAAGCCGCCCGGCTTAGTTCCTGAAGTTTTTGCGCCTGGTATTGTTTCATTAAAAGGAAGAGTTCAAGGGTCTGTTTCTTTTTCTCCTGATTTAGACGAAATGTATTTTTCGGCTAAGAAAAAAAGCGAGAACTGGGTAGGGACTGTGTATTTTTCAAGACTAGAAGGCAATAAATGGACTGATCTTAAAAAAGCAAATTTCACAAAAGGCGGGAGTAACGCTGAAGGGAGTCCGTTTGTAAGCCCTAGTGGTAAAAGAATTTATTTTTTAGATGATACTGACAAAATTCAGTACGTAAACCGTTCTGACGATTCCTGGAGTGACCCAATACAAGTTGATTTGCCGATAAATGACAAGGATGTGATTTTCAGCCCGAATGAAGCTGAAAATGGAGATCTCTATTATTTCAACCTGTCAACATTCAAAATGTATTATGCACCCAACCAAAACGGTGAATTTCCCGAAGTAAAGGAAGTTGACGTTGAGTTTGGGGTTCATAATTTTATTTCTCCATCTCAAGACTTTTTACTAGTTGATGATCGAGATCATCATGAGGACAAGACAAGAAAAGACAACGATATTTATGTCTATTTCAAGAAGAAAGACGGAACCTGGACAAGTCCAATTAACCTTGGAAGTGAGGTAAACTCTGAATTCCCAGACACATCCCCGCGAGTCACTCCAGATGGTAAATATTTATTCTTCAGCAGATATACGGAAAATTCGGCAGCAGATATTTATTGGGTAAGCACAGAAGTTATTCACAGGTTGAGGCCGGATGACTTATGATCAATCCTAAGGATAAAACCGATTCCTTGTCAATCACTAATGATCAATTCAAACATATGAAAACCATCATACTATTGATGTCCATCTGTATGTTATTGCTCAACACCGCCTGTACTCATAAAAAGACAGAACAAGACCCTAGTTTTCCACGTTTTGAGGGTCCCATTTTCGCACAAAAACCACCAGGATCAACCCCTGAAGTTTTTGCCCCCCGTATTGTTTACACAAAAGAAAGTATGCTAGCCTCTGCGTTTTCACCCAATATAGAAGAGTTCTATTTCCGTAAAATAGATGAGGGCTTAAAAGATCAGGCAATGATTGCTATTCAATACAATGATAATCTATGGGCTGAAACTTTTGTGATACCCAGAGGTGAGATTTCGCCTGACGGTAAGATTCTGTACGTAGGAAATGAATACAGAGATCAAACCCCTTCTGGGTGGTCAGAGACAAAAAGCCTTGGTGCACCGTTTGATTCTATTCCCATTATGCGTCTCACGGCATCATCGCAAGGGGCTTACTATTTTGATGATGTATCATCCTTTGGTGATAAGCCGCCTGTAGTACATATTCGTTATTCACGATTAATAGACGGCATACGTGAAGAACCAATAACCTTGGACATTGATACAGGAACAAGTTTGAAATTCCACCCATTCATCGCTCCAGATGAGTCCTACCTCATATTTGATAGTAAACCAGAAAACGGCAATGCTGATATATATATTAGTTTTCGCCAGAAAGATGGTTCATGGGGCGCTGCCATTAAGTTAGGCAATCAGATAAATACAGAGCTTTCGGATGTCTATGGGAGTGTGACATCAGATGGAAAATACTTTTTCTTTAGACGGACTCTTAGCAATGGTAAGAAAAATACCATGTGGGTAGATACTGGGTTTATTGAGGCACTCAGACCTAAATAAGAAGCCATAGACTACGGTACGAGGTGTGACTTGCTTATCAGCTATTGATAAAGCTATAAGCCCTTATCAAAAACGTATCCTTTTTTTCCTGAAAAGACACTTGGATTACACTCAGGTGAGTATTCAGAGCAGTTCGTTCACGCATAGAGCAGTTGACAAATTAAATGGTGATGAATTACAACCGACCATACAGGTTGTGAGTAAAGACATCAAAAAAACTCCAACATACTATGAACATTTATATAGGTCAATTCAGGAAAGGAACTAGCAAAAACATCAGGAGCCTTAAGCTCGTGGTAACGCTATTTATAGCCAACCTAATTACGTTAAGCACTGCCTTTGCACAGGATAATATTCAACATAACACCAATTCAACAGAGCAGGGTGAACCTGCAGTTACCCTAGGTGAAATATCTTCACTTCAGTCAAAAGTGTTAGACAAAACCGTTCCATTATCCATCCATTTACCTGCTAACTACGATAATTCCAAAAAAACCTATCCCGTGCTGTATATGTTAGGTTCAGATTACCGAGCTCGGTTCGCCATGTTGGCTTCTACGCTAGACTACATGGGCGAGGGACAAATTCCTGAGATGATACTTATTGGAATGGATTTGCCCGAAGGAAATCGCATTTTGTTGCCAACAAGGGAGAATCAAGACACAACAATTCCTGATAATTATATTAAGTTTTTCGAGACCGAGCTGATGCCGCACGTTGATAATAACTACCGGACGGCTCCCTATAATGTGCTTTATGGTGGTTCTAACAGTGGTTTTTTCACTGTTTATACACTACTCAACAACCCCGTTCTGTTTAATGCCTACCTAGCAAGTAGCCCATCCCTGATGGTTATACCGGAAGTGCTTCAACAAAAAATAAAATCAGGTCCGTTAAAAACGCTTAGGGAAAACAGATTTCTACACATCATTTACAGCGATGATGAGGGATTAACAAATCACGTTTCTGAATTCTCTCGTGTTTTAGCGGACCATAAACCAGAGAGTTTTACATATAAAGTGGATGAACTGGAGAACCAAGGTCATGTACCAGCGGTGGATTTTATACAGTTTCTTCTGACCTTATATCCCGACTTTAATCCCTTCAATCCCGGTGAAAACCTGGAATCTTTAGATAAAGTGACACAACATTTCGATAGGTTATCAAAACGATACGGGTATGAAATCAAGACACCCATAGCGGTCCTATTTAACCATGGTTTTCATACGATACTAAGTAAGGATTTAATTGCCGCTGAAGAAATCTTTCAATATTCCATCGAAGTGTATCCTGAAGGGAAGGAATCTTATCTCGGAATGGGTCTTGTACGCAGGGCTCAAGGTCAGTTTGAAAGTGCTAAGGTTATGATCGAAAAAGCACTGATAATTGATCCAGATTTTTCACTTGCTAAAAGGTGGTTACAAAGAATCGAGGATCAATAGTCATAATCTCCATCTCTCTTTATAATTCCTAGAGCAGTTCACTCAAGCCCAGAGCAGTTCACAAATTAAAGGCCTGCGGGCAGCAACTCTAATCACGTTTCAGCTGTAAACCCCAAAATACATTGTCAGTAAATACCAGGATTTGAAACGAAACACCTTAGTCAACTTAGCTTCTGGTTAGAGTTGAGAAAGTAACCTAAGAAGAATTAGTAAGAGCAAACAACCCTAAACAATTGAATAAATGAAAAACAAAACTCGGGTACTTCTTATAGCCTTTCTTGTGGCTGTCAGTAGTGCCTTTGCTCAACAAATCACAACCCAAGCACCAGAGACCAAAGGCAATGAGGCCCAACTCTCGTTTGGGGACATTCCAGAACTTGAGAAAGCATATATCTCCACTTCACCAAATAAAAGAAATGATGGTATTCCTGTAGGTAGATTGGGTGTTGATGGTGGCGACAAGGCATTGATTCTTAAGCTGGCAAAAGCCATTGTGGATGGTAAGCATGGCAACTTCGACAGCTTTCTGATTGCCCATAATGGAAAGCTCGTCTTTGAGTCCTATTACTCCCGTGGACGTGTTAATCTGCCTCATCCGCAAGCCTCAGCAACCAAGAGCTATACAAGTCTAGCACTCGGTCGGGCTATCCAATTAGGCTATCTCTCCATGGAGGATTTACACAAGCCAGTGATCAGTTTTTTGAAAGACTTAGATCCGTCAAAGCTCGTAGCTGGTGCTGACAAAATCACGCTGCATAAGGCACTTACTATGCGTTCAGGGATCCAACTCAGCGAAGAACAGCACGAAGAATTGGAGAAGAGCCCCAGGATGTTAAAAGGGCAGGGGCAAGTCCAAGCCTTTCTAGAGCATTCTGAACCTATTACCGAGGCAACTCAGGTTTTCGACTATAAAGGCGATCCAATACTGGTTATGCAAGTCATTGAGGCAGTTGTTCCAGGCTCTGCAAGAGACTTTATCAAAAATGAGCTGCTCAATAAAATGGGCATCATCAATTATAGCTGGGAAACTGATGTTAGTGGTTTGCCCAAATCAGGAAATGGAACGAGAATGTTACCCCGAGATATGATCAAGTGGGGGACCTTGGCTCTTAATAAGGGTAAGTGGAATGGTGAGCAGTTGGTTCCGGAAGCTTTCATAGCCACATCAACCAGTAAAATAGTAGATCAAAGTGAAGAATATGATGACACCACAAGGGGAGTCTCTGGTACGGCATATGGCTATTTCTGGTGGCAGGCCGATTTTTCCATAGGAGATAAAAGCTATCTCGCTAAATCTGCTAGAGGTGGCAGTGGACAGAATATCTATGTGATTGAAGAGTTGGACCTGGTTGTTGTAACCACTACTCATCGTCCGGTTGATAGTTCTGTAGCAGTAACTGCGGAAAATGTAATCCCGGCTTTTATTGAAAATGCTATCTCAACAAAGGATAGAATTAATGATGCTCCAGATGAATTCCCACCCCTTGAAGATCGTTACCTAGGTCAAAAACCACCAGGAGAAACTCCCGAGTTGTTTGCTCCCGGGATTGTTTCCACTCAGGATCAACTTGAAACTGAAGTCTTGTTCCTACCAGATATGACAGCACTTTCTTTCAATAGGGGTGATGGAGAAAATGGAGATCCTACCCTAATTATGATGGAATACAAAGACCATGATTGGGCTAGGAAACCAATTGCCTTGTCTGATATGGATAATTACAGAGAACAGTTCAGTCCTAGTTTTACAGCACTAAATGGTCTTGAACCTTTCAAAGACATTCCCATTAGAGGAGGTGCGCTCTCGGCTAAAGGAACTTATTATTTCTACGTTTTAGATTTATCTGATGGTACTGGCTACATGAGTTATTCCCGTCTTATCAACGGTCAATATGAACCCCCACAGAAAATGAGCAGCGCCATTAACAGAGGTAAATACATCGCACACCCATTCATAGCACCAGATGAGTCCTACCTGATGTGGGATGCCGAAAAAGAAGGTGAAGATAGGCCCGATGTCTATATCAGCTTCAGGAAGCAAGATGGTTCTTGGGGTGAAGCAATCAATATGGGAGATAAAATAAATACCCCAGTATTTGAACAACGCCCTAAAGTAACACCCGATGGAAAGTATATAACCTTTTGGAGAGGATACTTTGAGACCAGAGAAGATGGAAAGAGGTATTTATTAGGAAATCCTTATTGGGTGGATGCGAAGATTATTGAAACGCTAAAGTCCGAACAATAACTCAGCAAGCTTTTAGATCAAAGAAAACCAAGATTCATCAACCATTAGACAATGAAAAACAGAACGTGCATGCTCCTTTCAGTGATGCTTATACTGACAAATAGTGCTTTTGTTCGACAAAGCAATGCACAAGTATCCAAGACAGCCGAAACCATTGCCATTAATACAACTGACAAAGCTGGGCTGTTAGATGGGAGTTGTGGTAATGATGAATGGGATGCAGCAACAAAGGTGGAACTTCCAGGGCAGGCGGCTATTTTTCTTATGCACGATAAAGACTATCTCTACTTTTGCGCTTCAGGCAAAGCTGAAGACTACACCGTTCTAGACCTCTACATAGAAAATTCAGAAACTGATCGCCTGCATAAGTTTCATCTCTCTGCCCAAATGGGGGAAAGCATACTCACCGGTAAAGAATGGGAATCTGCATCTGGAAAATGGGAGCTCCAAGATTATGCTGGTTTCTGGGTGCCTTATTCCGGACTTGAGGATGTTGAGAATAGGAAGGGTCCAATATTCCAAAAGGGGACCCATCGTCAAATGCAGATATCACGCAAAAAATTCGCTGGCAATACTTGGAATATGATGATTGGCTTGAGTGCAGTAAGACATGAGGGGGAAGGACCACTTAACTATCCTCAGTATGCAAAAAGTGATGATAATTCCACTTGGGCCCAGTTTTCATTCTCTGAAAATCAGGCATCAAAAGACCATCATCCCACACCTGAAGAAAATCTCTATTTGGGTCAAAAACCACCAGGTTTAACCCCAGAAGTTTTTGCGCCCGGCATTGTTTCAATCAATGGAAGGTTTGAGGGTGCAATTTCATTTTCTCCCGATTTAAAAGAAATGTACTTCGGAGCTGGCAATGAAGATGATGAAACACATATCTATTTCTCAAAGCTCCAAGGCAATGAATGGACTCCTATAAAAAGAGTGAATTTCACAAAGGGAAACAAAAAGGAGGAATTACATCCATTTGTTAGCCCTAATGGTGAGACGATTTATTTTACAGCCTTGGATTCTGCTTTTTCGGATGAAAAAATTTGGTCTGTAAATCGTCTGGAGGATTCCTGGAGTGAGGCCATTCTACTTGACTCACCTATAAATGACGACATGGTGTTTTATCCTAATCAGGCAAGAAACGGTGACCTTTATTATTTCAATTTGTCACAATTCAAGATGTATTCTGCTCCCAACAGAAACGGAGCGTTTCCCGAAACAGTAGAAATGGGAATTGAATTTGGTCACCACGGTTTCATTTCCCCATCGCAGGATTACTTGTTAGTGACTGATCGAAATAAAGAAGATGAAGGCAGAAAGGACAACGATGTTTATGTCTACTTCAAAAACCAAGACGGAACATGGACGAAGCCCATTAACCTGGGGAACACAATCAATACTAACTGGAATGAAAAAAGTCCGAGTATCACGCCTGATGGTAAATATTTATTCTTTGGCAGAGACGAAAGAGACATAGAGCCAGGCTTATCAAATATCTATTGGGTCGATGCTCAGATTATTGAGACACTTAGGCCCAAAAAACAATAATCCATAAACCAACTATGAAAAAGCCTCACATTATTCTGATGCTAGCAGGGACCCTGTTTTTAACTGCCTGCACTACTAAAAAGCAGGATGCCTTTGACAATGATTCACTAACCGTAGAGGGCCTTTATCATGGGCAAGAACCTCCAGGAATGGTATCAAAATCCTTAGATCAGGACATTGTATACAAGGAAGGCTGGGAACTTGGAGGGGTTCACGCCCCAAAAATGAAAGCGTTCTATCTGACCTCCACAACAGATGCTCCTTTTCGTCCCCTCGTAGTCAGCTTTAGGGAGGAAAACCGTGTCTTGAGGAAATACGAATTTTATAATTCGGGTGGCGATACGCTGTACACAAAAGACAAATACATAGAACGAACCGAGTCTGGGTGGTCGGAGATAAAGAGCCTAGGTGCACCTTTTGATACTATTCCCATTATGCGCCTTATGGCTTCATCAAATGGCACACTGGTGTTTGATGAATTCACAAGAAGTGGAAATGGTGTCCTTCGATATTCACGGCTGATAAACGGCAAGCGTGAAGCACCGAAACCTCTCAGTGCAGCCATAAACACTGGTAAATGGAACGCACATCCATTTATTGCGCTAGACGAGTCCTACATTATTTGGGATGGTGAAAGAGAAGACGGATATGGTGATAGTGATATGTATATCAGCTTCAAACAGTCGGATGGTTCATGGGGTCCTGCCATCAACTTCGGAGATGAGATAAATACGGATGGTGAAGATGGTGGTGGATATGTAACCCCAGATGGAAAATACCTGTCCTACTGCCCCCGTTGTAAACCCCCTTATGACAGAAAGTGGGTCGATGCACAGATTATCGAGGATCTCAGGTCAAAGCAATAAGTCATAAGAAAAGCTGAAAATTATGAAAAGGTCACATCTCATTCTTATGCTTGGAACAGTAGCTTTTCTGAACGCTTGCAATGCCGGTAAACAGGTCACAAAAAGCAGTGATTCAGCAACAATAGCAACAGCCTATTTTGGGGAAAAACCACCCGGTTTAACGCCTAAGCTATTTGACCCTGCTATTGTCTCCCCAGAAGGATTTTTCGAAGGAGGTTCATTCACGCCAGATATGAAGGAGTTCTATTTCACTAGGAATAATGGAAAATATAAAAGACGTGCATTTTTTGTTATTCGGTATGAAAACAACCGTTGGGGGCACGAATCTGAGACAGATATAAGATGGCCAGAATTCTCTGAGGATGGCAAAATCATGTATATAGGAAAGGAATATATGGAACGAACCGACACTGGCTGGTCGGAACTCAAAAGCCCTGGAGAGTTCTTAAAAGACATGGCACATGGTAGGTCAGTTTCATCTAATGGAACCTATTATTTTACTGTTTATAAAAAAGAAGACAAGGGAAAGGGTTCCATGTATTATTCACGCCTCATAGATGGCAAACATGAAAATCCAGTAAAAATGGGCCGAGAGATCAATACAGGAAATGATATTGCTCATCCATACATTGCTCCAGATGAATCCTATTTAATATGGGATGTAGTACGAGAAGACGGCCATGGGCAAGCGGATCTCTATATCAGTTTTAAACAGAAGGATGGCTCTTGGTTACCCGCAATAAATATGGGCTCAATAATAAATACTGAACTGCAGGAAAGCGCTCCACATGTGACACATGATGGGAAATATCTATTTTTTACTAGGGGAGAGTGGAAGGTTAAAGAAGATGGAAATACTAATTATGTAGGAAAAAAGTATTGGGTAGATACTCAGGTCATTGAGAATCTCAGACCCAAATCATTTGTTCAAGAAAAAAATGAAAACAATTCTAGCTCCTCACTCTTAGAGGGGCCCTATCTTGGGCAAAAGCCACCGGGGTTAACCCCAGAAGTCTTTGCACCTGGTATCATTTCAACCAAAGGTTGGGAAATGAGCGGTGTCTTTACCCCGGATATGAAGGAGTTCTACTTTATCAGGGAAGTTGATATAGAGACAAAACCTAGACAGGAATTTGTTGTTTTTAAATCTCAAAACAACCGGTGGATTGAAACAATTATATCGCCTAGAGTAGGTGAGCCTTTTATCTCCCCTGATGGCAAAACCTTGCATTTAGGCCGGAAATATATGGAGCGCATCGGTGATGGCTGGTCAGAACTAAAAAGCCTTGGCGGCCATTTCGAAGAAGAACCTCTCAAAGATGTTTACATCATGCGCCTTACCTCATCTGCTAAAGGCACCTATGTTTTTGATGAAGCAGTTGAACATGGTAATAGCGTTCTTCGATACTCACGCTTGATTAACGGTAAACGTGAAAAACCAAAACCCCTTAGTAAAGAAATTAACACCGGACAACACAATGCTCACCCCTTTATAGCACCAGATGAATCCTACATCATCTGGGATGGACAAAGAAATAGCCCGGTTCGTAATGCTGACCTCTTTATCAGCTTTAAACAGGGAGATGGTTCATGGGGTGAGGCGATCAAAATGGGTGACAAGATAAATACTGAGGTTTCAGAATTCGGAGCAAGGGTAACACCAGATGGCAAATACCTTTTCTTTAATAGATCGGTAAATTCTCCTGATAACACGGATATATTTTGGGTGGATGCTAAGGTTATCGAGGATCTCAGGTCAAAGCAATAGATAAGTCAAATTGAAGATTATGAAAAAACCACATTCCATTCTGATACTAATGGCGACACTGCTTCTTAATGCCTGTAATGCCGATAAACAGGATGCAAAAAGCCATGATTCAGCAACCATAGAAACAACCTTCTTTGGCCAAAAACCACCCGATTTAATTCCTGAAGCATTTGCACCCGGTGTGGTTTCCACTGAACATAGGGACAATAGCGCTTTCTTTTCACCTGACATGAAGACATTTTATTTTACCCGAATGGATATTAAAACCAAGAAATGGTCTTTGATGATTTTTAAGTATGAGAATGATCAATGGCAAGAATCTGTGTTTGGTCCTAGAGTAGGTAGGCCCTTTTTATCCCCAGATGGTCAGACCATGCATTTGGGTGGCAAATATATGGAACGCACTAGGAATGGTTGGTCTGAGGTAAAAAGTCATGGCCCTATGATTGACCGAGACGATTGGGGTATTATGCGCCTGTCCGCTTCTGCGAAGGGCACCTATGTTTTTGACGATTATAAAAACAAAGATATAATCCGTATTTCGAGGCTAAAAGATGGCAAACGTGAAAAACCTCGGTTACTCGGCAAAGTCATTAACACTGGCAAATGGACAGCCCACCCCTTCATTGCACCAGATGAAAGTTATTTGATTTGGGATAGCGAAAGAGAAGAGGGCCATGGAGATTCGGACTTATACATTAGTTTTCGGCAACCAGATGACACATGGGGCGAAGCCATCAACCTAGGAGATCAAATCAACACGAGCGTCTGGGAAGGTGGTGCATCCGTCACACCAGACGGCAAGTACCTTTTCTTTAACCGAGCCGTAAGTCCCGAAAACACAGACATCTTCTGGGTGGATGCCAAAATCATCCAAGAACTCAGGCCTGAAAACAATTAAACCCTCAAAGCAAGAAAGTCATGCTCAAAAACTACATCAAGATAGCCTTCAGAAACCTGTTGAGGCAACCTGGCTACACAGCCCTTAACATCATTGGACTCACGGTGGGCATTGCCTCGAGCTTGATCATATTGCTATACATCTTTCACGAAACAAGCTTCGATAAACACCATTCCAAAGGAGATCGGATCTATCGCCTTTCAACGGCATTTACGGAGCCTGACGGCTCATTTAAGTGGGCACAAATGACGATGCGGGCTGCCTTTACCGTAAAAAATGAGAACCCTGAGGTCGTACAAGCTACTCGAATGCGAGGTCTAAACGCTCAAGGTGAAATGCATTTTGAATTCAACCAAGTAGACTACTATCAAGATAATGTATACACTGCTGATTCTACCGTGTTCGATATCTTTGATTATGAGTTTATAGGGGGGAACCCAGAAACCGCTCTCGAAGCACCTAATTCGATTGTCATCAATGAATCGATGGCAAAGAGAATATTCAGGGATGAAAATCCTATTGGTCAAATTATTAAAAGTGGCGAAAATAGGGATCTGACTTTGCAAGTTACCGGTGTATTTAAAGATATGCCCATTTCTTCTCACCTGATCGCTGAGGCATTGATCTCCTGGGAAACCATCTACCCTGATGGGGATTTAGGTTGGGGTATGTGGGGTGTGTTTTCTTATGTTTTGGTCAGAGAAGGAGTCACGCCAGAAGCCTTACAAATTAAACTTGATTCTACTGTTGCTAGCTATATAGCGCCAATTTTTGACCCTATCAATATCAAGGTTAAAATGGTTCCGGTTCCATTAACGAGTATCCATTTAACTTCAGATTTTGAAAATGAACCTGTGCCAGTTGGCAATATTCAATATGTCCAAATCTTTGCCGCTATAGCCATTTTTCTCATTGTTATCGCTAGCATCAACTATATGAACTTAGCTACTGCACGATCTACTAAACGATCGATGGAGGTGGGGCTAAGAAAAGTAATGGGTGCTCAAAGAAGTAGCTTGATTGGTCAATTTTTGACTGAGTCTATTTTGATTACGTTCATATCCCTAGTCTTAAGTATTCTTGTGGTCATAGTCGTTGTGCCAGGCATCAATGGTGTTGTAGGTACTACACTGGCTGTCAAGGGTCTGTTGCACACCAATGTGGTATTGGTAATCATCAGTATCGCGTTTGTCACCGGATTTATGGGCGGATGTTATCCTGCTTTCTTTTTATCATCCTTTCAACCTGCTGCTGTGCTTAAAGGAACAGCAGGAAAGTCAGGCGGTAAATTGTTAAGAAAGGCACTCGTGACACTTCAGTTTTCTATTTCCATTTTCATGCTGATCGGCACCTTGGTCATCTATGCACAAATGCAGTTTGTTAGGGACAAAGATTTAGGCTTTGACAAGGAACAAATGATGAAAATCAACTTTAGGAGCAATGCAAATGCTGAGAAATGGGATCTCCTGAGAAATGAGCTGGTACAAAATACCAACATAGGCGGTGCTGCCACTGCTAGTTCCACACCAGGCAACGGTTTTTTTAATCGCATATACTCAATAGAAACTGAAGAAGGTGGAATGACACCACTTGCTTTCAATAACTACCTAGTCGACTATGATTACTTTTCGACACTTGGAATTGAGGTAATTCAAGGGAGAAATTTCTCTTTAGATTATGCTTCCGACTCTTCTCAAGCAATCATGGTCAATCAGGCTACTGTTAGAAGAATGAACTGGACAGACCCAATCGGCAAAAAGATCAGGATAAATAGAAATGATTCAGTACCTCCAGCGCGCATAATAGGAGTGGTCAAGGACTTTCATCAAGAATCGCTATATGACCCCATCGCTTCGCTTGTATTTTCCCCAAGCCAAAACAATAGATCTGCCATTGTCAAAATCTCAGGAGACATCACATCTAGTGTTGACTTTATTCAGGCTGCATGGGAAAGAACCTATCCCACTACGACTTTTGAATATTCATTTCTTGATGAAGAATTTATGGAGCATTATGAAGCAGACCAAACCCGTGGTCGATTGTTCTTAGGCTTTTCCGGTATGACAGTCCTTATTGCTTGTTTGGGGTTATTGGGACTGGCATCATATACTGCCGAACAACGCGCCAAGGAAATAAGCATTAGGAAAGTATTAGGAGCGAATACACAGGGGCTTATAAACCTTCTTGTTAAGGACTTTGTAATCCTTATTGTAATAGCCGCAATACCAGCATCTATATTGGGCTATTTCTCTATGATGGGATGGCTGGAGAGTTTCCAATTTCATATCACTCCGGGCTTTACCATATTCTCTACTGTATTGGCCGGTACAATGATAGTGACAGTACTTACCACGGGTTATCATGCACGTAAAGCTGCTATTGCCAACCCAGCGCAGAAACTCAGGAGTCAATAAGGAGCACATTAACTAAAAGGTTCATCCCATAGGTTAACGTAGAAGTTATTGAAAATATCAGACCCAAATAGGACAGTCCATAGTAAATCAGTCTAATAGATGAGTATCAATTTTTAATTGACTCAATCACTTCCCTATAAGAGGCACCAATTGGAATTTCAATATCACCAAGTAGTACAGCATCCTTTGTGGTGAGGTAAGAGATTTTTTCAGTATTGATAATATAGGAGCGATGAACCCTCATGAATGAGGCGGGGAGCTTTTGAAAGAAAGAACTGATCTTATCTTTTGTGATAATGTTGTCTTTTGCTGTATGTATCCTCACATAGTCTTTAATACTGTCAATATATAATATGTTATCAAACTCTATTCTTACCATCTTCTTGTTTGAGTTAACATAGATGTGATCTGATACTTTTTCGAGTTCTGATGCGGTTTGTGAATTGAGCTGAGTAGACGTGTTTAATGCCCTATATTTGTTAATGGCTTTATAGAAACGAATAAAAGATATTGGTTTAAGTAAGTAATCAATGATATCTAATTCATAACCTTCCAGAGCATATTCTCTGTGAGCTGTTGTCAGTATAACTTTAGGTTGTAAACTTGTGTTCTTAATAAAATCTATGCCCGTAACCACAGGCATTTGGATATCTAAAAATAACAGATCTACAGTATCATTTTGAAGGAAATCTCCGGCAGTAATTGGGTTATCAAATGTAGCTGCAAGTTCAAGGCCAGGCACTTGGCTGATATGCTTTTCAATTACCTTAATGGCCAATGGTTCGTCATCTATAACCATACACTTTATACCCATACTATTTTAAATTAATGGTTAATGATACCTGAAAATCTTTGTCAGTTTTGGTGCTTTTCAGGTCATAGTTGTTTTTATAATTCAGTTCTAGTTGTCTCTGTGAATTGGAAAACCCAATGCCAGCACGTGTCTCATCTTCCGTATCAGCTTGCTTGTTTGTCGGAAGTGTATTGAGAACTTTAAAGTGAAGTTGCTCTTCATTGGTGGTCAATTCAATTCGAATTGTCGAGTCTTTGAGGTTCTTGCTAGGACCATGTTTAAAAGCATTTTCAACAAACGATATGAGTATCAAAGGTGCGATCATTACGTTGGGAGCATGAAGCTGATGTGTAAAGCTCAACGACAACTTATCCCCATAACGAAGAGACTCTAGGTCTATATAATCCTGTATAAAGGCAATCTCTTTTTTTACTGGTACTTCATCGTCTTTACACTGATAGAGCATATAGTCTAACATGCCCGATAGTTTTAAAACAACTTCAGGTGCTTTCTCTGATCGCTCTAATGTCAAAGAATACAAATTGTTTAATGTATTAAACAGGAAATGAGGGTTGGTTTGTGCCTTTAAGAATTTAAGCTCGGTATTGGCCTTTTCCTTTTGCAAAACTTCCAGTTGATGGCGCTCTTCAAAACGATCCTTAAAGGCTTTCGTCATAAACATTAAAAAAACGAAGACGTAGACAGAAGGAAAGTGTACTACGGCTAGATGAAAAGGGTCTTCTAAGATTGATATTAAACTTTTGGGATTATAGTATTGAGGAAGTAGGGCTTTGGACAAATACAGGCTTGACAGCCTTGAAATCACTAAAAACACATACACTGAAATGAGAAAGGATACTCCAAACAGAAAGTACTTCTTTTTGAATAGAAGTTTTGGAACCTGATAGTATACTAAGAAATAACTGGCTAATAATTGAGCCGGTAAATACCCCAAACCGCTGACCAGAGTCTTTTCAACGCTTCCATCATTTAATACAGCCAGTATAGGCAAAATTATAAATAGTGAAAACCAGAATATAAAGTGTGAAACCACTCTATTCTGAATGACCCAATCGATTAGGTGCTTTCTTTTGACCATTAAGCATGAATATATAAAACCTGCAGTAGATATTCCTTGAAAAAAGACGAACCCTCATTATCTCTGGCCCAAATCGAATATGCAACAGAGCTATCACATTCTCTGGTGATACACATTTTATGGCCTTCATTAAATCTGGTTTGTCTACTTTACACTTTTGCATTGGCTCTATTTACTAGGTTTAGCTAAGTACCTTACTCCAGATTAAGGTACTCTTCATAGTAAATAGGTCAATTAATGAAAAAGGTCTACTTCATTCAAGTACTTGCATGGGCACTATTCTTATGTGCCTGTAATACTGAAAAGCTATATCGCACTGATAATGATTTGGCCAGTATAGCAAGCCCTTATCTTGATCAAAAACCCCCGAGTTTGATCCCTGAACCTTTCGCTCCTGATATGATTGCTAGGGAGAACTGGCAAGTTAGTGGTGTTTTCACCCCAGACTTAACAGAATTCTATTACATCAGAGAGGTTGGAGAAACTGAAGAAGATAAGAAAATGGAATTTGTGGTTCTTCAGAAGAAGAATAACCAGTGGCAGGAGTCAGTAATATCCCCTAGAGTAGGCCAACCTTTTATATCACCTGATGGACGTGTTATGCACTTAGGCAGAAGATATAAAGAGCGTACAGAGACCGGTAACTGGTCAGAAATAAAAAACCTAAGTACTCCCTTTATGGAGATCCCAATCATGCGTCTCACGGCTTCTACTAAGGGAACTTACGTTTTTGATGCAATGGGAGAGGGAGTTCTTCGATATTCTCAATTAACAGATGGGAAACGTGAAGAACCGAAGCTATTTAATGAAGAAATCAACTCGGGCACAGCAAATGCTCATCCTTTTATTGCACCAGATGAGTCTTACATACTGTGGGATAGCAGAAGAGATAGTGGGTATGGTGATGCCGATATCTATGTCAGTTTCAGACAAGAAGACGGTTCATGGGGGGAGTCAATTAACCTAGGAGGCAAGGTCAACACCGAAAGGTCGGAAGGGGGTGCACGTGTTACACCTGACGGAAAATATCTTTTCTTCGGCCGTAACATGGGGAAGTTAAAACCCACTGACAGATATGATGATTCAGACATCTTCTGGGTAGATGCTCAGGTTATTGAAAATCTTAGACCTAAAAAATAAGAGAATGAAAACTGCTGTACTTTTAATATTGGCTTGTGTTCCATCGTTCAACATTGTCTCTGCACAAGAGAAAGTTAAAAACAATACCAGCCACCCAACTACGAAAGAACTGTATTTTGGAGAAGAGCCACCGGGCCTAATCCCTAAACTGTTTGATCCCGCCATTGTCTCCCCAGAAGGACTTTTTGAAGGAGGTAAATTGACACCGGATGGGAAGGAATACTACTTTACCAGGAAAAATGGAAAATATAAAGAACGCACATCTTTCGTTATTCGATATGAAAACGGGAGCTGGGGCAACGAGTCTGAGACCAAGCTAAGATGGTCCAAATTCTCTAAGGGAGGAGATACTTTATACGCTGGAAATAAGTATAGAATTCGAACCTACACAGGTTGGTCAGAATATAAAAGCCTTGGGACACCTTTTTCAGATAAGCTAATCATGGGAATATCGTTTTCAGACAATGGGACTTCTTACTTTGATGAAATTGAGTTTGATGAATCAGGAAAACCTGATACAGTTGGCGCTATCAGTTATTCTGGCCTTATAAACGGAAAATATGAACCTCGCCAAAAGTTAGGCAAGGAGATTAACACCGGAACATGGCTTGCCCACCCTTACATTTCACCAGATGAATCTTATTTGATATGGGATGTCAGAAGAGAAGATGGCCACGGTGGATCTGATATCTACATAAGTTTTCGAACGAAAGATGGTTCCTGGGTACCAGCAATTAACATGGGGCCTCAAATAAACACCCCATTAAGTGAAAGTGGTGCAAGAGTGACAGATGATGGTAAATATCTGTTTTTTACCAGAGGGCAATGGGAGATTAAAGAAGATGGAAGTAGGAATTGGGTAGGTAAGTCATATTGGGTGGACGCAAAGGTTATCAAAAATCTCAGGCCCAAAAGATAGCTGCTAAATCAAAAGTCAAAAGACAAACAACTACTCATATGCTCAAAAATTACATCAAGATAGCCTTCAGAAACTTGTTGAGGCAACCTGGTTACACAGCGCTCAATATCATTGGCCTCACCGTTGGTATTGCATCAAGTTTAATAATTCTACTGTACATCTTTCATGAAACGAGCTTTGACAAGCATCATTCAAAGAGCGACAGAATATATAGGCTTTCCTCTGAATTTATTGAGACCGAAGGTGTGACCAAATGGTCAAATATGACCATGAGAGCTGCCTTTACTGTGAAAAGTGAAAACCCAGAAGTAGTGCAGGCCACGAGATTGCAAGGCATTGACTTTCAGCGCCCAACTCGGTTCGAGTTCAATCAAGTCGTATACTATCAGGATAATGTTTATGCAGCTGACTCCACGGTTTTCGAAGTATTTGACTATGACTTTATAATGGGTGATCCCAAGACTGCCTTGGAGACACCAAATTCAATTGTCATCAACCAATCTATGGCCACAAAAATTTTCAAAGATGAAAATCCAATGGGTCAAACAATTATAAGTGATCGCAATCAGGGAATGTCTCTGCAGGTCACAGGCGTCTATAAAGATGTACCTAAGGCATCCCACCTGATCGCTGATGCCTTAATTTCTTGGAAAACTATCTACCCTAATGAAGATAGTTGGGGGGCATGGGGCGTATTTTCCTATGTTTTAGTCCAAGAAGGGGTTTCGCAAGAAGCTTTACAAATCAAGCTTGATTCAACCGTTGCTAAATATATAGCTCCCATATTCGACCCAATTAACTTGCAAGTCAAAATGGTTTCTGTTCCATTGACCAGCATCCATTTGGAATCAGATTTTGAAAATGAACCAGAGCCTTTGGGTAGCATGCAATATGTGCAGATTTTCACAGTCATAGCCATTTTCCTCATCGTGATTGCCAGTATCAACTATATGAACCTGGCAACAGCACGTTCCGTCAAACGGTCAATGGAAGTCGGTTTAAGAAAAGTAATGGGCGCCCAAAGAAGTGGTTTAATAGGACAGTTTTTAACTGAATCGATTCTTGTTACACTTATCTCACTAATTTTAAGCATTCTTATAATCATAGTTGCTGTTCCCGGAATAAACAACCTTGTCGGTACTCATTTGGCAATTGGTGGATTGCTTCACACCAATGTGATACTCGCGGTTATCGGTATCGTATTTGTGACAGGATTTTTGGGCGGATGTTATCCAGCATTCTTTTTGTCTTCTTTTCAGCCCGCTGCCGCGATGAAAGGTGTACGAGGTAAGTCTGGTAGTAAGATATTAAGGAAGGTTTTAGTCACGCTACAGTTCTCCATTTCCATTTTCATGCTTATTGGCACTTTGGTTATTTATTCCCAAATGCAATTTATCAGGAACAAAGACCTAGGTTTTGACAAGGACCAGATGATGCTCATCAATTTTAGAAGTGAAGAGGATCGGGAAAAATGGGGAGTCCTTAGAAACAAATTAATTCAAAATGCTCAGATCGCTGGTGCAGCCTCATCGAGTTCAACTCCAGGAGACGGTTATCCTACCAACTCAATGCCGATCGAAACTGAGGAAGGAACAATGGAAAACCGTAGTATCTTCAGCTACAGGGTTGATTATGATTACTTTTCTACCCTTGGTGTTGAAATAGTAGAAGGAAGAAATTTCTCATTAGATTATGCCACAGATTCTTCCCAAGCTGTATTGGTAAATGAGGCTATGGTGCGAAGAATGAATTGGACCAGCCCAATTGGTAAAAAGGTTCGACTCTCTCGAAATGATTCCATACCTCCTGCATTGGTCGTGGGTGTGGTAAAAGACTTTCATCAGCAGTCACTTTACGAACCCATCACCCCATTGATGTTCCGCCCAAGACACGTTAATAATTATGCCATTGTTAAAATAACAGGAGATGTGGCGGCTACTATTGACTTTATTGAAGCAACTTGGGAAAACACATTTCCAACCACAGCATTCGATTTTGGATTCATTGACCAGCAATTCATGGAATTTTATGAGGCCGATCAGCTCCGTGGGCAGTTGTTTTTAGGGTTTTCAGGGATGACCATTTTGATTGCCTGCTTAGGATTATTGGGCTTGGCTTCCTACACAGCAGAGCAGCGTTCTAAGGAAATTAGCATTAGAAAAGTACTTGGTGCTAATACACAAGGTTTGATCAATCTTCTCATCAAGGAGTTTGTGATCCTAATCTTTATAGCTGCTATTCCTGCAACTGTATTGGGGTATTTCTCTATGATGGGATGGCTGGAAAATTTCCAGTTCCATATAACCCCTGGGTTCACAATATTTGCAACCGTACTTGTAGGTACTACTCTAGTGACGATCCTTACTACTGGTTATCATGCCCGTAAAGCTGCAACGGCTAATCCAGCACAGAAACTGAGGAGTGAGTAAGAAGTAATATCAGTCTTTTGGAAAGGGGATGAAAGTGAGATTAGATGTTAATTATTATTAAACTAGTGACTCTAGGTTTCGTAATCGGTAACGTATTTCTAACTTCGCAGTTACTGTAACTAATAAAGGTTTCAAGACGTCAAAACGTTAAACAACATCTCAAATGCTCAAAAACTACATTAAGGTTGCTTTCCGAAGTCTCCTAAGACAGCCTGGCTATACCGCCCTCAATATCATTGGACTTACGGTTGGTATTGCCTCCAGTTTAATCATTCTGCTCTATATTTTTCATGAAACGAGTTTCGATAAGCAGCACTCTAAGGCAGATCGTATTTATCGTCTTTCAACAGAAATAACTGAGCCAGACAATTCATTTAAATGGTCTAGTATGACATGGAGGGCTGCATTCACTATCAAGAGCGAAAACCCAGAGGTGGTTCAGGCTGCGAGATTACAAGGTATTAGTGGCCAGGGAGGTAGAAGGTTTACCTTGAACCAGGTTGACTACTTCCAAGAGAATGTTTATGCTGCAGACTCAACGCTTTTCGATCTCTTTGATTATGAATTTATAGCTGGTGATCCTGAAACAGCACTGGAGGCTCCGAATTCGATCGTAATGAATGAATCAATGGCTACAAAGATTTTCAAAAACGAAAACCCGATTGGTCAAACGATTCAAACTGGAGGTAACAGGGAAACTTCTCTACAGGTCACCGGGGTATATAAAGACATGCCGAGGAGCTCGCATCTTATTGCAGAGGCTTTAATCTCCTGGAAGACGATTTTCCAGGGGGAAGGTCCCGGTTGGGGAAGCTGGGGTGTACAATCCTATGTCCTGGTAAATGAAGGTGTAGCCAAAGAAGCTCTGCAAGTAAAACTTGACTCCACAGTTTCAAAATATATAGATCCAATATTTGCTCCTATAGGAATTCAGGTGAAGATGATTCCCGTACTGCTGAGAGATATCCATTTGACTTCAGATTTCGAAGGAGAACCTGTACCGGCAGGAGATATTCAATATGTCCGGATTTTCACGGCAATCGCCATTTTCTTGATCATCATTGCTAGTATCAACTATATGAACCTCGCCACTGCACGATCCACCAAACGTGCTATGGAGGTTGGTTTAAGAAAAGTAATGGGTGCCCAAAGAGGTGGTCTAATAGGGCAATTCCTGACAGAATCTATCATTATAACACTGATATCTCTGGTCCTGAGTATTCTGGTTATAATAGCCGTTGTGCCTACCATAAACAGTATTGTAGGTACTGACCTTGTGGTAGAAGCTTTGCTTGACACCAATGTGATTTTGACGGTCATTGGGATTGTATTTATTACCGGATTTTTGGGCGGTTGTTACCCCGCATTTTTCTTGTCATCCTTTCAACCAGCGGCAGTGCTTAAAGGTGGGGCTGGCAAATCAGGTAGTAAACTATTAAGAAAGTCATTGGTAACCCTTCAATTTGCTATTTCCATCTTTATGTTGATTGGCACCTTAGTGATTTATTCACAAATGCAGTTTGTTAGAAACAAAGACTTAGGCTTTGATAAAGAGCAGATGATGCAAATTGACTTTAGGAGTAGGGCAGACGTGGAAAAATGGAATGTCCTTAAAAATGAATTGGTACAGAACCCGAATATTGGCGGTACCGCATCTTCTAGCACTACCCCTGGCAATGGGTACAGTAAAAACATCTTCTCTATTGAAACCGAAGAAGGTCCGATGGATGATTTAGGTTTAGATAACTATAGAGTTGACTATGATTTCTTCCCCACTTTAGGAGTCGAAGTTATTCAGGGAAGAAATTTCTCTTTGGAGTATCCTTCTGATTCATCTCAAGCGGTAATGGTGAATGAGGCCATGGTACGCAGAATGAATTGGACAGATCCAATTGGTAAAAGGATCAATCTCACAGGTAATGATTCCTTACCTTCAGCCAGAGTAGTTGGAGTGGTGAAAGACTTTCACCAACAATCATTATATGATCCAATTTCTGCGCTAATGTTTATGCCAAGTCGTATCAATGGCTCAGCAATTGTTAAAATTTCCGGAGATGTTAACTCCACTATTGATTTTATCCAAGCAGCATGGGAGAGAACCTATCCGACTACCGCATTTGAGTATGTATTTCTTGACGAGCAATTTATGGAAAACTACGAGGCAGACCAGATCCGTGGTCAGTTGTTCTTAGGTTTTTCTGGTATGACGATTTTGATTGCCTGCCTAGGCTTGTTAGGCTTGGCTTCATACACTGCAGAGCAGCGTTCTAAGGAAATTAGCATTCGAAAAGTGTTGGGTGCCAATACACAAGGATTGATTAATCTGCTCATTAAAGACTTTGTCATTCTTATAGTCATAGCGGCAATACCTGCATCTGTGGTTGGCTACTTCTCCATGATGGGATGGTTGGAGACCTTTCAATTCCATATAACACCTGGCTTTACCATATTTGCTACTGTACTGGTAGGTACTATTTTGGTAACAGTGCTTACCACGGGTTATCATGCCCGTAAAGCTGCTGTTGCAAACCCTGCGCAGAAGTTGAGGAGTGAATAGGGAATGGTTGAGTGAAGGCTCTATTAAGATGGATTAATAATTTGAATCCATTTTGATTTGCCAATTACCATCGGCTTGTTTTTCCCATAACAACATATAAGGCAGCGGGTAGGACCCGCTGCATTTCCCTATTTCATAAGCGATATTCTCGGATACAAACGCAACATGCCTTGGGGTCAGTTTTAATGAGTAATTGGAATCATTCATATAGCTATACTCGGCACTTAGAGCTGCAGGGCCCTGCAGTACTCTACCGCGGTTGTAATAGTATGCTTCCTGAGTATACAACTCCGTGACCAAAGTACTGGCTTGATGGGCATTGCACAATTCCATCCACTTCGCTCTTCTTTTGTCAATGGCGGCAGAGACATCCTGAATACTGTCTTTCTCATATATAACCAAAAACTCAACCTGTTGTGTAGAAGCGATGCCCTGCTGCTTTATGAGCATAACTGAGAAAACATTGCCACCGGACCGAATAACACCAATTTCATAGGCTAAAGAGGAATTGACAGCTACACTGAAACTACTTTCATAAGAGCTTTTGGTATTTTGCTTCATGAAAGCTTTAACAAATTGCTTTGTATCCTTTCTGTTTCGCAAAAGTCCATTCTCAGTTAGAATCAGCACCTCCTCTTTCAAAGCTTTGAAAAAAGCTTTACCCGTATCCGTCTGAGCTTGGGTACTGAAGGCCATAGCACACAGGAGTAGGCAAGCAAATAGTCGATATTTTATCTGAATCATATTCATCTTCTTTGGCCATATAATTTAATGGTTCTTTTTCAGTTACTAGCAACTGCTTGAACCGACTAACGTTCTCTTTTTTCCGTTCTTTCCTCTTGGCCATTGCGTATTGTGGTTAAGGAGACAATCACGCCATTAAGTCTATCAAAGCGGAGGTCTGGAACATTACCTCGGGTATTTGGAGGAAGGATAATCTTAAACAATTCTCCTTCTTTTCTTACGATTTCCAACTTAATAGGGGTTGTGGATCGCTTAGTAAAGAGTTTTCCGTTTTCCCACGTAATAGTAGTGCCCTCATATGACCCAGCGTATTCAGATAGGTCTACTGAAGCCATGTTTTCTTCCTTATTTGAATCACTTTCAAGCTCTTCAATAGCTTTTTTAATTTCATCCAATGCTTTGGTATCATCAATACTGCCGAGCAAGCTCTGCAGGAGATTTTCGTAGGCAACGTTTAAGGCATCTTCTGCCGGAGTCTCGATATCGGGATCTACTCCATTGGCTCGCCAATTGGTTTTTGTTTTAGCATTAACCACACGGCCGATCGGAACTAGTCCTACAAAGTCATCTGCAAGCGGATATATGCTTGCACTATGTGCTCCTCTATAGCCAGCCCCAGTATTTTGACCTACCAATGTTGCCTTGTCAAAAGACTTCATAGTATAGGCCATATTAGTTGCTGCTGAGCCTGTATATCGATTGATTAAAAGATGAACCGGTTTTCCTAGATATCGCTTACTGCCAAGGCTTTCATGGGTATGATGATGAGAGATAGAATCCCAAGCCATGTACTCACGAGAGTAGAGCAGCTCTTTTTCTTCAGGAAAAAAATAACTCATTAGATAAGGAATAAAGCCACCAACGCCTCCTGGGTTCGACCGAAGGTCAATAATTAAGGCATCTGTATTTTGTAGAAAGGCCATGGCCGCATCTACAGTAGGTTTGCCCGACTCAAGCGAGGGGATTTGCTCAATTTTCAGGTAACCTACATTGCCATTGAGGACCTCCAACTTGGTGAAAAAGAAATTTTTACGATGATCATTCAAGTTTCTGCCTCCAAAGGACATACTTGGAGTATTACCATCAGATGGACCTTGTTGTAAGGCTAATGCCATTCTAAACATATCAGCATCCTGCAATACAGCAAAATGTGCATCCTTCGTAATGCTTCTCAACACTGTTGTCAGGTATGTAGAAAACTGGCTAGGAGTGTGACCTTCCTTAAACCCTTTGGACTTCTCAATCTCCTTAAGCCCTTTAGCTATTAGACTCACGGAGTCTTGAAGCACATAATTCTTTTGTATCACCTTGGAGAGTTCTCTCACAATCTGTTTTTTCTGTTTGAGCTCCATTACCTGGCCAAAACACAAGAATGAATTGATGAGGAGTACCATGCTCAACACTGAAATCCTTTTCATAGACAATAGTTTTGGTGGTGAAGAACCATCTTGTCAGGGCTTTACTCGCTATCAAAAACCTTCTTTTTTTATTCTGTTGTGTTAATATGTGTTAAGACTAGCCTTTTGAAACTGGTATTTTTATTACATTCTAGTCCATGATTTCGAAGAGTAGACACAAAGCGTTTTATATAGACAAGCATACGAATGAAGTCCATATTGATGGGCAAAAAACTAAGCTTACACCAAAGGAAATGGGTGTGCTTATATTGCTCGATGAACACAATGGTACTACCGTAAATAGGTCGAAACTGTTAGTAGAAGTATGGGGCGACAAATACTCTAACAACCAAGGACTTACACAGGCCATATCGCGACTTCGAGAGGTCTTCTCTAAGAGTAAGCATATCTCCATTAGGACCATACCCAAAAAGGGATATCTGTTGAATAGACACGAGTACAAACCTAAACGCCTAAACTTGGGGACGATTAGAATCAATACAAAGATGGTAGCAGTGGCGCTATTGGTACTCGTAATTTACATGCTGGTCTTTGTCAAGAGCATTCAGATAAGGGTCGATAAAGCACCGCAGGATACGGAAGAGAGTAGTCTTTCACAACCAAAGGCCATGGGCAATTAAGGTTGATAGGCTTTCCTATTCAGGCTTTTTACTTGAATTTATTATATCATCTGCGTCTTTTGCTTTATTCAGCATTTGCCTGCTTGAACCAAGCATTTGTTGGTCTGAAACAACACTTTCTTCTTTTATTTCGACAATAATCCCATCAAGCTTTTTCTTCACACTTCTCAAACGCCCAGAGATAGCTTGTTGATGATCTATCATTCTTGGTTTCACTATCTGCAATGCATAGAAAAGATAAAGCACTACAATTAGTGGTATGCAAATAAGAAGTACAAAAATCCATAGCAGTAGGTGCACTAGAACATTATTACCAGGATTAAAGTCTTCACCAGCATCACTATGATAGGCCATGTGACAATGTCCCGGTCCGTCTACAGGCCAAAACGTAAAATTGACAATGCGTTCTAGTATTTTCCAATACCATTGATACCGCTTGCTGCCGTGATTGGCAAAGAAGCCTACTCGAGCCGAAATGGTATTGTCTGCATCACCACCCGCAAAGGCATTTCCTAATTGATCAATGGAAACAAATAAGTTTCCGAGGTATCGAGCTGCTTTACTTTTGGACATTGCGTTGTGATTATGCTACTAAAGATAAAACTATTTGACAGCACCCAAAATCCACTGCCACGAGACCCCTTCGCGGAGAGATATTGCTCTTTTAAGAAGAGTTGGAATTATTAAGGCCTATATTGATCAGGTAAATAGACTTAACGCAAGACATCTTATCTATGGGCAAAGACAAAGAAAGTAGGAGTCCCATGAGCCTCACATTAATGGAGCAAAGTGCTATACAGAATGAGTTTCCTAGTTGGACCTATCAAGCTGAAATGCGAATTGATTTGTTTCAGGGTATTTCTGAAGTGTTGGAAACAGAGGTCTTTGCTAGAGACAATGACAAGGGCATTGATCTAGAGCTCGCTAACATGACCATCTCGTTCAATGACCTCGGTGGGAATGCTTTTCAATTTCAGTCAGTTCTTAACAGCACTAAATCAATTGGCACTAGCGAACCCATTGCTAGAATCGGGATTTCCGAAGAACCCAATACTACACCCAAGAAGTGGTGGACATTACAGAAGGGTAGTATTCATGCAATGAGGCAAATTCCTGTAAGTAGCACCCATACGTTTGTGACATTTTACATTGAAGTATCTGGTCTTTGCTTACCATATGTTCACGCTGCTAGTACCGTGGCCCATTGTTCCATGGGAGACGTTCGCTTTACAGAGTTACAACACCCAGAACCAAGATACATTGGGGATTTTGAACCCCTCAGTGACAATAAGCAATTCTCTTCAATGGATGGGGCCTGTGGTGCAGTAATAGCACGTGTCCTACCAATACCCCTGAAGAAGGTCGGGCTAGGCTGTGAGGTTAGATATAAGCATACCTTGCAAGGTGTCTTACCCACGGAAGTTCCTGTGTGCTTTATGCCTTTGGCTATAGTTGACGATATAGAAGCTTATACGGCAGTTTTAAGCACACAATTATTGAACTGGCTCAAAGAACAGGGTATATCACTAGGAGATAAACAAGAGTTCATATTCACCTTGTCTATCTATTCACCTGATGAAGATACCAAGACTCCATGGTTGATTATTGAATCGGTGGCATTGCCTTTGAGCAGTGTTCAGATAGACTCCTAAAGCTATAGTTCAATATAAATTTTACGAATGCGCCATTATTGACTTCGCTATGACGCCAATACCAGAAGGCAACACGTTGAATTGTTCAACTAAAAGACCTGCCTCAGTCAGCCAAATATCAATCTCTTCGGGTTCAAATCTAAAGCAGTACTTTGGACAATACCAATCGAAGTTAATATTATTCATTTGATCAAGTGTATATTCTTCTCTATAAAAGGCCTTAAAAAAATACCAATATAGCAACTCTTGTACTTTGTACTCCCCTTTGGGAATACCCAAAAGCTCTATCTCGTTCTCAACTTTGACAAGTCGTTTTATTTTTCCAAGCTCTATCCCTAATTCAGTGAGTGGTATCATTTTATTCCAGGCATCCTCCTGTGATAAGCCCTCTAAACGATCACGAACAAAATCATCAACAAACTCTCTCACAGGAGCCTTCTTTTTATAGATATAAAAAATAATGCGTCCTCCTGGCTTAAGATGATTTATCAAATTAAAGAATGTCTTCTTTGGGTCTTCTGTATGATGAATGACTCCTGAGCTGAGGATTATATCGAATCTATCCTTCAACGACATATTCGAGATGTCAGCATTTCTAAATTCTCCATTGAACCCCTCTTCTTCAAATCGTTTCCTGCCTTCCTCGAGTGCACCGTTAGCATTGTCTACCCCTAGGTACTGAAGCTCGTTCAACATCTCTCCCCATAATACTGAAGCTGTAAAGCCATTACCACAGCCAGCATCCATTAAGCTTTTTCCCCTTGTCCAATTAAGGAACTCATCCATTTTATGACGTGTACTGAAAAAACGTTCAATAGACCATTTAATATGGAAGTCATTGACCTTATTCCCTGAATAAGTGTTCCTCTTTTCTCCCCATTTAAAAGAAAAAGTATTGGCGGTTTGTTGAACATCTTTCAGTATTTTTTCTTCCTTAGTCATACATTACTTTTAGTAAGTTAAGGTTATGAGGTTAAATGTCTACCTAGTGTTATTTTCAGCTAGCATAATTGCAGACTCCATTAAATTGTAACCATTAATCGAAACTCAATTTATATAACATGATTTACATATTCGATATCTTAGCACATAAGTGAACCTAATCCGTTATATCACGCAATATATATACCGTAGAATGCCAGAAATGACTGAAATAGGGTTGGTGATTCTGGTTTATTTTTTTATTGACAATGTACTTTTCTTTACTTTTCATGATGGTTTTATCGGGGGCTTTGACAATATCCTCGAGCGACTGCAAATAAGCTCCAAATGGGTTTCTAATGTGCCTTATTATGGCAATTCAATTTTTCTTAATTCACTAAAAAATCCAGTTGTACTGCTGGTAACGGTTTTTCTTGTGCATAGTACTATTAAGGGATGGAAGACTCAAAACTGGCGTGATATTGAGTTCGGGGAATTATTAAGACCTTTCGTTATTGGCGTTTGTTTTGTGCTTACGTGGAGCTACGCGTTTTATGATTTCAATTACTATCTGAATCAATGGCATCTACTAGATAGAGTCCTAATTGTCGTTCTAGGTTTTCTTGTTGCATGGAAGCCTTCGTTCATTCCTTTCTTTATTGCTTTGGCTCTGTTGGTCCTTTCACAGTTTTCTTACCCATTCAGTGTTTCAATTTTGGATAAAAAACTGCTCTTCAATATGCTGACGTTGATTTGGGCCTATATACTTTTGTTTCCTAGGCTCAAGTTGAAGTTTACTCACCTTGTTCTCTTAATCCTTTGTCTACATGGTTCAAACTACTTCTTTCCGGGTTTAACGAAACTTTCAATAGGGCCTTGGTTTTATGAATGGGCAATTCAGAACGATTTATGGATGCATGCCGTATATTCTCAGAGTAAAGGGTGGTTGGCATTTTTAAGCCCTAACATTGCCAATGACCTGTTAAAAATAATGATAGATTGGAATAAGTTATTCCTTGGAGTTTCATTATTCATAGAGTTAATGCCGCTGACTTTACTGCTTTTTAATAGGCGTTGGGCTATAATATGCCTACTATCATTTGATTTGCTTCATATCGGTATTTTCTTTGAATCTGGAATCTTTTTTTGGAAGTGGATCATTCTTAACTTCTTTATAATCTTTTTAATAAAGGGGCTTCCAGGCCAGCAAGCAAGTCAATTGTTTAGTAAGAAATTTTACGCTATGTCCCTCATCATTATATGTTGTGCATTTATGTACTTCAAACCGGTCACATTGGGCTGGTGGGACACAAGGGCCAATGAGTCATATTCCATCGAAGTTGAATTGGAAGACGGCACTACCATGCCGCTCAGAATGAACGATATGGCACCTTATGACATGATGTTTACCTTTGCTAGGTTCTCATTTTTAAATCCACATAAGGTCCTTTTTCAGAACGCACACGTGACTCAGGACTATGAGCTATATCAAGCCTTGAGGGCAGTTGATTTAGAAGGTTTTAAGGAGATAACGAAAAAGGGATTTAGTCGTTTTGACCACGATACTGCAAGTGAATTTGATCAATTCATTCAACAATCTTTTCAGAATTTGAATGGTCAAATAATGGAGCAGTGGTCTCCGAGATCCTTTTCCGCTCCAAACCATATCTACACGAAATTTTTCAGTAGAGACCATGTTTTTTTTAAATTCGACCAACGAATCATCAATGTGCATGTTAGATACGGTCAGATGTTCTATTTTCGTGGCGAAATTGATGTTGTAAAAGATGAAATAATCAGGACTATCAAGATTCCCGAATAGCCATTGGACCAGCCTTTTAGGTAAACTATTGCATTGATGAAATCTGTCATATACTACTTACTGGGTGCTGAAAGTCCTTCAGCTATTTCATTTGCCCAGGCATACCCTGAAATATATTTTTTTTTCGTGTCGGAAGAACGAATTATTTCCGGGCAGGACTTGGAGAATGTCGAGTGTTTGGAAGTCACTGAATTAGCTTATGAGTACATTTTCGGGGAACCATGCTCAGGTTTTATTCCTCTGACAAGCTTTTGGTATAAGAGATATTGCGACTACTTAGATATTCCGTCACCCTACCTCGATCTTAGCGCTACCTTGGTAAAAATTGAGCAAATATTTCCAGGAGGGGTGCTTCCAATAAGATATGTACCAGATTTTTCTCACGCCTCAAAATGGATTCTCAAGGGAAACATGGATCATAAAAGTAACGCTCTGGAGTTCTGGGAGGAATCCAGCTACGTTCCAACCTTGGATGAAAATATAAAGTGTCAAGAATGGAAGGGTGCTTGTGAGAATTATTTGATAACTGGAAGAACTGATGATTACGGCCACTACAAGATGGGGCTTTTTCGAATACATTCTGAAGCATTCGGTAAGCAAGGCCAAATACTAGCGGCAGAGACGATAGATGATCAGGAACTGTCCAGCATTGTTATAAGCTTGCTAGAAAGACTGGGGTATTCAGGGTATTTTACATTTAACATCATTAAATCCTCAGAGACTTACCTAATTACCTCTTTCAGGCCCTATGCTCGCAGCTTAATATACTCTTTAAGAAGGGCAGGAGTGAGCTTACTGGATGAAACAAAGACTAATGAACTTGCTAAATCTGGCATTAAAATGATTGTTCATATTTGTTATAGCGAGTATATTTAACCCGGTTGGGACTTTATCCGAACATAAAACACCGATTTGACAAAAATACTTATACTCTCGGGAACAGCCTCTGCCGTCAACTATAAGAGAGCCCTTGGCTCTATCACAGATGTGACTCTGTTTGTTACAGACTCAAGTAGTTATGCAGCAGTATTGTATGAGCCTGATGTGACCCCCTTTGTAGTGCCCCTTGCTAGGAATATTGATGAGTATCGTAAAGCCTTAGATTTTATCATCAGAAAGCACTCCATTGATGTTTTAATTCCTACATCAGACCATGATATGGAAGGGGTAATGCAATTGCTAAAGAATGGCTGGGATCCTCCGGTTTCAATGTTTAAGCCTGATTTCGATGCCTACCATAAATTAACTCATAAGGGCGACTTAATTAGATCCCTTAATAAGTTGGAAATGAAGTTGCCAAAACTCTACAATTCTTTGGATGAAGTTCATTTCCCTATTGTTTTGAAACCTCCGAGAGAAGGAGGAAGTAAGGGAGTATGGATACTAAACGATCAGGACAGACTCATAAAGAAATATCAGGAAGTGACCAGAGTTTACGGTGAGGATGTAGTTTTGCAAGAATACATACCAGGGGGAGCGGGCAGTATTTATTTGGCTTTACTCTTATTTGATCAAAAAGGAGGATTGAGAGGAGAGGTTACAAGTCGGTCGACAAGCACATTTATGAGTTGGGGAGGAGGAGGAGTATCTGGTGAAATTGTTGACGAACCAGAGCTTCTAGAAATGGCCAAAGAAATAATTGCAGCATGCGGAGGGTGGCAGGGCCCAGTGAATCTTGAGTTTAAAAAACATGCAGATACTGGAGTATTTTATTTGATGGAAGTCAATTGCAGGCTCAATGGCTATAGTTATCTTACATCCATGAATGGGCTAAATTTTCCTAAAGCAATCATAGAATTACTTACAAATGGAAATACAGAATTTTTGTCTTCTGACACTATCGAGCAGCGCAAAAATTTTGTCCTTTCTTTTAGAGAGACTCATTGTGAGTCATTTTTAGGTAAAAAACATTAAACTAATTGATGTGAAAGTAAATGTTCTGGGTATATCTGCAAGTCTCAGAAGTGCAAGAAGAGGGCCTGGAACTGATGCACTTATTGATGACTTGAAAGGAGTAGGTAGCAGAAAAGAAGATCTTTTTGACTACCTCAAACAAGAGGCAAAATATCACTTAGAGAATTTCGAGAAGTCTGGCCGATTGGAACAATTGACGTTTGACCACATTTACAAAAATCTCCTCAAACTAAAAGGTAATAAGGGTCTGAGTAATTCTGAGGTGGCACTCGCAGCAGCACTTTGGGCGGCTAAACAAGTCGGTGCCGCTATAGATTGTATCTCTTTAAGTGAGCTTTTTGAAACAAGCCGCAATGAGTCTTCAATGGAAAGACTCAGAATAAAGTTGTTGGAAGCTGATGCTGTTTTAATTTCGACACCAGTTTATTTTGGAGACCGAAGTTCTTTAGCCCAATCACTGATCCGCTATATCTCCCAAGATCCTGTATTAAAAGAAAAGTTAAAAGGAAAGGTTTATGGAGGTATTGCTGTTGGTGCAAAGAGAAATGGAGGGCAAGAGACCACATTGATTTACCAGCTCTGGGATTTAGTTAATATTGGCTTTCTTGGAGTAGGAAACGATTCTGAAACTACTTCACAGTATGGAGGCACTGGACTGGCCGGAGACATAGGAACTATGTCAGAGGATCACTATGGGCTTGAAACAGCTATGGGCACGGGAAGGAGAGTAACTGAAGTGGCAAAGTTGACACGCAAGCCTCAATCCGTCCAACTCAAAGGTGAATGTAAGATTGCGTTTTGGATTTTGCAGGACAAGGATGATAAAGCCTTGAACTTTGTGAAGAAGCTGAATGAACGTTTTAAGGATGATTACAAATCAGTTATCATCCCTGTTCATAAAAAGAAGGTACAGAGGTGTATTGGATGTGACATTTGTCCAACCCACATTGATATTGATGAAAAATATCGATGTATCATAAATAGCCCTAAGGATGATTTCTCTGAGCTACATCCACAGTTATTAGAATCCGATGCGATCATCCCGGTTGTATATTCAAGTCATGATACAACAACTACAATCAGCAACTATCAGAAATTTATTGAACGAACACGATATATCAGGAGAGGAGATTATGCTCTTAATAATTTACTTATTAGCCCCATGGTTTGCGAGGAAATTGGTGCTAATCAGAGCATGGCAATGAGAATGATGAGCTCTATGCTTAGACATCATACTGTTGTGTCAAAACCATTAGTATTGTACTATAATGAAGGTGCTATTATCAACAGTGAGGCATTCTTCAAGCAAATGTCTGAATTCATCATTCTTCTAAAGGACTTTACTACCCGAAAACTGAAGACATATTTATCACGTAAGGAGCATTTTAAATACAAACCCATCGGTTATGTATTGAGTGTAGTTAAAGAGGATGAGGATGAAAGGTTAGCCAAGCGTTCAAAGATGATTGAAGATAGAATTGACAAGAATAAGGCTATGGCAGAAGGTCGTTTGGAATTCATTGATAATAAAGCAAAGTCAAGTAAGAAGTTCTTATGACAATATCAGCTACAATTGACAAGCTCAATAATGACATATGCCATGACTCAAGGTTAATTTATCACATCAGCATAAGAGAAAATAGTTACCCCTTAAAAAAGGTGTATGAGCTCTCTTTTGTGACCTTAGAAAAGTTTTTTGTCATCGAACTTGAAATAGGTTTATCAGATGGAAGCAAACGAACAGCCGAGGTAGTACCACTCCTTGGATATTCCAGTGAAAGTCCGGATGACATAAAGAACTATCTAGAAAAAATGGCTATCAAACTACAAGGACAAACCTTGTTGAAAGCTAGATATTCTATTATCCCTGATATTCAAAAGACCCCGTTTTCTACTACCGCTCTCCTTACAGCAATTGATTCATTTTTTTTTGATTCGTTAGAACTGCAGCATGGTTTGCCATTTTGCATCCCCACCTCTTCTAAAGAAATTCATGAAATGAGTTCCATTGTAACCAACTTGAAAAACAATGACACCATAAAAATAAAACTCTCAGGTGATTATGACTTGGACGTCAATGCTCTTAATGTCTTGAGTAGAGTCCCTAATCACTCTCTACACCGCTACAGGCTAGATGCTAACCAAGCTTATGAGCTAGATAGTGCTTATGAGTTTTTCTCTTTTTTAAGAGATAGTAAATTACTCAGATATGTAGATTATGTCGAACAACCTCTTGGAGCTGAGGACTGGGAAGGCCATGAACAATTGCTAAAAAACTATGCCGATATTCCTATCATGTTAGATGAATCTATTGTGACCACTTCCGAAATAGTAAGAGCACATAAAATCGGGGTTCCTTTTGTCAAACTAAAGTTATTTAAACAAGGAGGAATCCTAGAACTACTTACAGCTTCTCAATTAGCCAGTGATCTGAATATGGGAATTGTACTGGGCAATGGAGTAGCTACTAAAATCAGTAATAGAGTAGAAATTGAATTGTACCACCGTTTTAAGGAACTATATCATGCCCCGCTCGAAGCTAATGGCTTTTTAAAAATTCATTCAAAAGGTTTCTAAGGATATGTGGGGAATTATTTCTGCTATTTTTTTTATCTCATGGTTAACAACCTTTATTCTCCTTAGGCTGGCTCCGATTAACTCCGATCATCAAGTTAATCTCAGTTGCGTTTATCAAATAAAGAAGAATGGCAGTCGATTCATCAGAGAAAGGCAAGATTCACTCTTCAATAAAGGAATGGTTTATCCACAGTTACTACTTTGGATGCTATCTCTTCTCCCTTTTCAACTCGTGACAAAATACTCTGTTTATAGCACACTCGTTTTTCGAATACTGTCCTGCTTGGGCTTTGTCGTATTTCTGTCCTTTTTATATCGCTATGTTTCTTTTGATTATGAGCAATTCATGATTTATTCAAGCCTCTTGTATGCTTTTTTGCCTTTCACTTTTAACACAAGAAATGCCAAAAATGGTGGGTTAAGTGGGAGAGGCCTGGGTCTTTTTCTTGGAGAATTATTTACATACACTTTGTTGATCTACGTAGTGAGTGGGAATGGCTATTATTTATTGACAGCTGTGATTGTGGGATTGTTTATTTTCTTAAGTAGTCAGTTTGCTATTCAGTTTTTGATTTTTGACTCGCTTCTTTTGTCATTGTTTTTTTTTGACTGGCACATAACTCTTGTTCCGGTATTGTCAGTTCTTCTTTTTGTGATAATATTTCATAAGTATGCCAACTTATACATCAAACTACAGATTGCTCACAAAAAAATGTATTTCAATGTTCTTTCTGAAAGTCCTATACTGAAATTTAAGACAAGTATATGGAGACAATTGTACAGAGATTTTTGGCTAGATCTGATTTCCGTTTGCCGTGGAAATGCAGAGTTAATGAAGTTAATGAAATCAGTTTTGTCGAACCCCATTATAGTTGTAATTCTTGGCTTCCCAGTATTAGTATTAATTCTGATTCATATCAGCACATCATCACAGATACATTTCATCTCTGATCAGTTATTACAAAGTACAGGCCTTTTTGTATGTGTTATTCTTATAATATTCGTTGCTACCTCTTTCAAAAAAACTCGATTCCTCGGTGAACCTCAGAGGTATATTGAATTTTTATCCCCTCTGATAGCGGTTTTAGGGGTTTTGCTATTCTCTGACTACCCATATTTGTTGTGGGCATCTATTTCATTAGGTGTAGGTTTCTCATTAATTCAAGTTGTTGTTTTCTGGAAGTTTAAGGAGGTGACTTCGGGCGCAAGGAAGTTCGTGAATGTCAGAGTATTTGACAGTTTGATTGACGAGTTATGCAGCAAGCAGAATATAGACCAACAAAACCAAAGACTACTTAGCAATGACTCGCATTTGGTAAAACTCCTTCTTAACGGGAAACGTAAAGTGTTTTGGGGACCTGCTATATCCAATGAAATTGGCAATTATTCATACCAAGAAATTTTTACTTATCCTTACCTCAATGAACAACTGATTCCATATCTTGTCAAGGAGTTTAAAATAAATTTCTTGATTTTGGATTTAGAGTTAATATCTGATTATCAATGGATTACTCACAATAGCGTTTATAAGTTGAAGCTAAGACACGAGCTTCCTGGGATTAAGTTGTTTCAAGTCGAACTCTTATAATGTTTAAGTTTAAGATAAGTTCGGATATTCGATTTAGAAACTTTGGCTTTATCCCCTCAGGGTACTTTTTAAGAGACCTTTATGGATGGTTATTTGGCCACAGGAACCTCATTAAAAGGCTTCAGGCGAGAGATATAATTAATGCAATAGATCCCCGCCAAAATGAAAAAATTCTAGATATTGGTTGTGGACAAGGCCATTTCACAGTTGAGATAGCAAAAAAGAGTCAAACAACTATCGGTGTAGATATAGCGGAGGGAATAGATTTAATTAAGATCCCAGAAACAATATCAGATCAAATGAAATTCGTTCAAGTAAAAGGAGTTTCACTCCCTTTTAAAGATGATACGTTTGACAAAGTTCTTGCCAGTGCGGTATTGGGCACAATAGAAAATACCGAAGAGTTCTTGAGCGAATGGCGTAGAGTTTTGAAGCCGGAAGGCAAGTTAGTTATCGTTAATACCTCGGGAAGGCCCCCCATCGCAATGGCTTATAAGAACCAACCTTGGTTTTTTAAGTTTCTGCGAAAAGTATATATCAAAAAATTCCCTCATAACTATGCAGATTTCGAAAGGGTTTTGAATAATAATTTTGGGAACACTAAAAGCAAATTTCCTCAACCAAATGAGCTCAAATATATTTTGGCCCAGAATGGGTTTGGTGAAACGAAAGTTGAGCAGAGTCTGAGTTCTGCAACAGGAAATTTTATCGCTTGGCATCAGTTTATAGGATTTTTAAGAAAAGGGTTTATACCTTCAGTGCCTGGTTGGCCACACTATTATTATTTTTTTAGAGTAGTGGAATTCTTTTCAAAGACTCCTTGCGACTTTTGTCATATCTATATTTCTAAACATGTTCAGTAAGCTTAGAAAGCTCATATTGAATCCAAATAAGTACTTATATAAGTTACTACGGAATAAGTATACGGAATCACCATACCCAATTGAGTATTATAGAGACCTGCTTGAAATGCTGACTAATGAGAATGTTTTTTTTCAACCATTTATGCAAATCGAAAGCTCAAAGGAACGAATCAATGTTTTTGTGAGACACGACATTGATAGGCAAGAATGTATAGATAATCTTGAGGATATGGTGGCACTCAATAAAGAATACAAAATTCAGTCTGGCTTATTCTTTCTTGTGAATGACAGAACATATAACCTATCTGATTATCGAGATAAGATTCTCGCTTATCGTGAAGACGGATTAGAGATTGGCCTACATACGGAGTGTTATCGCTTTGATGACTACATGAAGGAATTTAAACGAGAAACCGATCGATTTGAGAAGGTATTGGGTTTTCGACCTCAAAGCTTCACTGTTCATGGCCTAGGCTATAGAAATGATGTTAGAGGTCAATTCTACTCTGTTTTGGATAGGAATTTCAAGTCTACAGGATATAGTTTTAGCGATTGTATCTCAAAGTTTCGAAGTTATGATTACGTAATGGAAGATTGTCACAAAAACTCAAAAACTCAAAAAAGATTCATTTACTCTGACTTTCAAAAGCTCCCTTCTTTTCTAAAGCCGGGAGAGAATCTTTTGGTTCTTACGCACCCATGTTATTGGAAAGTCTAAAAAGGTGACAAAGAAGTTAACTAAAGATATTGTCCTTTATGGAGTTGTGGGAGGACTAGGGAAGTTCCTGATGTTAATTCTGGTTCCTGTTTATACAAACGTTTTTTCACCAGAAGAATATGGAGTTGTAGACTTGGTCACCACTACTATTGTTTTTTTTGCCGCGGTTGGAATGCTACAAATGGAAGCATCAACAGGTAGGTATTATTTCGAAGTAGGTGAAGAAAATCGATCAAGACTCATTTTCACATCTTTACTTGCCCTACTTGGCTGGACATTTTTGTTAGTAACACCGCTTTTTATTTGGGCCGAGGGTTTTGGCATTTTACTCTTTGAAAGCAATGAGTATACTGGGATAATTCGTTTAGCATGCTTGATAATAATAATCGGAAATGGATTTTATTATCTAATGGCCATTATGAGGTTTGTCCAGAAGCCAATACAGTATGGTCAGATACATCTTGTTCAAATATCTTTTACGCTCACCTTCTCCATCTTGCTCGTTGTGTTTTCCAGATATGGTATACAGGGTGTCTTTCTAGGACAGATCATTGGCCTATCCGTAGGTTTGACATTTCTGTTGTATAATTTGAACAAGTGGGGCCTTTTATCAACCCATTGGAATACTCAATATTTAAAAAATAATCTCAAATATAGTCTGCCACTAATACCAGGAGTGCTTGCCAATTGGGCCAACCGTTTTTACAATCGATTTGTTGTACTAGGATTGTTGTCGTTGAGTGAAGTTGGTATTCTTTCTTTTGGAATGAAGGTGGCCATGATTGTGACACTCCTTGAGGAAGCTGTAAAAATGACTTGGAGCCCCTTTGTTTTTAAAAACCTCAATAAAGAGGGACATCGTCAGATGTATATTAATGCCTTTCAACATTTGACGAGAATCAGTTTTAGCTTGGTGATTTTATTGACATTGTTATTGCCGGAAATTATTGGTCTATTGGCTCCAGAAGAATATCAAGGAACTATTGATCTTGCAATTATTCTAGTTGTGGTATACGGGGTAAGATCGATGCAACAGATAGTGGCGATTGGTCCAGGGATTAGCAAAAAAACCTTTTATAACTCACTTTTAGGCATTGGTAGTTTGGTTATTAATATCTCGTTTCTTTATATTTTGACTCCTTCCATGGGGCTCATTGGGGTAGGCCTCAGTATCGCAGCCACTTATTTATTCAGATTTACCGCTGCATGGATAGTTTCTGAAAGACTTTATCCAATCGGATACCCATTGACGGCATTTATAGGCTTTTTCTTTCTAGCATGCCTTACTGCTGCCACAGTAATTTTTCTAAAGCCAGACTTGTTTTATAGAGGTTTTTTGGGGGCATGTCTGACTATGGCTCTTTTGTTTAAATACAGAAAGTATATCAACAAAGAGAGTTTGAAAACCTTTTTGCAGTAAGTTAGATGTCTTAGACAAAAGCTAGTCGTAAATATTGTCGGATTCGAACTTCTGGGCTAGTAAATCGGCCAAATACAAGGAAAGCTCTTGATGCGCTTCATGATTCCAGTGACCGACTTTTCCAGTGACTTCCCACCAATTTGGTGGATTGCCTGCCACATGCATAGATTGGATAAGTGCCCCTAAATCCCAGTGAGTAACCTGATACTCTTCATATGCAGCTTTTAGCGTATTGGGGATCGCAACTGTGTCTCGCTTAACCAAAATGGTATTAGAATCTAGACTCGAGATAATTTTAAAAACTAGTGGATCTAAAGGCAAATTGAATTTGCGTTCTCTTTCAAGGGGAGCTTCTAATTCGACAAAGTTGAATGGTCTAAGGGTCACATTCATCAACCCAAGTCTTTTAACTCTCTCAATTCCATTATTCAGCATTACTGCGGTGATGGAATAGTCCCGGATTAATTGTACGGTCCGATTGGGTCGGAGCTCCGAAAGCGGGATGTCATGTTCAATGCTAACAGGAGAAGTCCATGGATTCAGTCTGGAGGTTTTTGGCATAAACTGTATGCTTTCCGTTTTATCAGTTTCAAAATCAAGTTGAGCCAAAAAGTATAGTTTGTAATCTACTTCAAACGAGTCTACAAAGACCTTATCGTAAGCATACATATCTTTAAGGCCAAAACCATTTCTACCAAAGTTGAATACTTCAAACTTCTTCTTGGGTAACCGTTTCTCGAGCTCCTGTCTGAGAAGTACTCCAAAATAATGCCTAGTAAAAACTTGCTTTGACTCAATGAATGAATCGCCTATTAGTGCAATCTTGATGGTAGCACTGTCCTCTTGAAGTGGAACTTCTCCATAAAATCGATATTCATTTGTTTCTTTTATTCCTAATCCCTCATTGAAAAAAAGTAGTTTCTCAGATTTAGCCAAGCCATTGCCAATATCTTCATAGTACTCACTAAATGAAGGAGGGCTGATTTTTGAAAAACGTAGGAATACCTCAAGAACTACAAGTACTAGAAGGACTCCAATTAGGAACAGGAAGCTATTTTTTATCCAGTTCAGTTTCAAAATTGAAAATAGATAAAAGGTGCAGGAGTGGTCTGAAGCATATAAATCAATGTAAATACCAATAAAGATGAAGTAATGCCTAATCTCAATGGGGTTGAGCGGATTCTTAGTAGGAAAGTATGTCCATAATAACTTTCAACAAGATCCAGTATAAAAGTGAGACTCAAGAATGCCAAAATCACTTTGGTAAACAACCAAGTATGGGAACTGATTTCCCAATAGATCAACTTTTGAGATATGAATAGCGCTTGATCTAGACTTTCTGTTCTAAAAAACAGGAAAGAGATAGAAACCAATACAAAAATTGAAAGAGATTTGAGCCAATCAAAAACTCGATACTGAGTGGTGACCCATTTACAATCTTTAAAAAAAAGGTTGTAAATCAACAATAAGAATCCGTGAAAAGCACCCCAAATAGCAAAATTCCAGCCTGCGCCATGCCAAGCCCCCCCCAGTATCATTACGATCATCAAATTCAAACTTTTCCGATTCCTTCCCAATCGATTTCCACCAAGAGGCACATAGAGATAATCTCTCAGCCATGTGGATAGCGTAATGTGCCACCTTCTCCAGAACTCACTAATGTTTTTCGAAAAGAAGGGCTGATTGAAGTTGATAGATAAATCTACCCCCAGCATTTTTGCAGCACCCCTTGCAATTCTGCTATAACCTGAAAAATCAGCATAGATTTGTACTGTATAAAGCAAAACAGCAGTCAATATTTCGATTGACATATAGAGTTCAGGGTCATGATATATATGATCTACATATCTTCCGGCAGAATCTCCGATTATTACCTTCCTGAATAGCCCTAAAACTATAAGACTCACACCTTCTTTGAGTTGTTGTTTGGTGGGGCTAAGTTTGCGACTTAATTGTGGTAGCATAGTCTTTGCTCTTTCAATAGGCCCTGCTACTAATTGAGGGAAGAAGGAAATAAATAATGTGAAATCAATGAAATTCTTGGCTGGCGCTTGTTGATTTCTATAAATATCAATAGAGTAAGACATTGTCTGAAAAGTATAGAATGAGATGCCAACAGGCAGTAATATATTGACGTGAAGAAAGTCTGCCCCTTCCATTGACCACATCTCGGTGAAGCTGGTGACAAAGAAATCAAAGTACTTAAAGACAAAGAGGAGTCCTAAGTTGAAGACTAAACTTAGGGACAGCAGACGTTTTCTATTCAACTTATTCTTTGACCTATAGATTTGGTCACCTAAATAAAAATCGACTAGGGTAGAGGCAAAGAGTAATATGCAAAAACGCCAATCCCAGTACCCATAAAAACAATAGCTACAAATAACGAGAAAAGTATTCTTTGCAGTCTTAGTTGGGAGACTATAGAATACTGGCAGAACTACTCCCAAAAATATGAGGAAGATAAATGAGTTGAAAAGCATATTAACATATAGCTCGTCTAATATAATCCCCGTATGTCGACTATCAAATATTTATGACCATAGAAACCCGACTGATCAACTTTGTTAAAAAAGATGATGATAGATCAGGCCAAATATGCTAAAAAGACAGCGTCTAAATCGAGCCGCTGATTTAGGGAGCCTAGTTACGATGCAACCGCATATTTAGAATAAAACAATACAAGTCATATGAATGTATTTGTGATGGCGATCACAAGAGCCTTCATTCAATAAAGCCCACCAATATCAGCTTAAGGTCAATTCATGGTTATTGCCCTAATCTAGCCAAGCAGCTACTGTAGGTCTCTGCTGTTTGATTACCAAAAGCGCAGTAGTAGTAATTCCAATCAGCCTCTTTGATGGTCTGAGCAGTGTCTTCAACCACGTAATAGTCGATATAGTGCTTTTTGGCTGCAGCATCCGTAGTGAAGCTCGTATAAACGGACTTCAAGTTGGCTGGGCTGAGTTTGTCTTGATTATAAGTAGTCGAAAAGGTGTATTCCTTACTCCAGTTAGGTTTAGTCGAAGCTTGTACATCATCAAAACCATGCACATTGTAGTCGATTAGTTCTCCTGAGGAAGGGGTGTACGTATATTCCAGAAAGCCAGGATTATTTTCATAAACTGGTGTTATAGCGGGAGAGATGTGGACAAAGGAATTAGGAGTTGTGCTGCCATTGATTACAATAAAATTGTCCATATGGGTATGACCCCCGAGTTGGGCTATGATCACATCTGAATACTTGTCTACCATCGCTAAATACTGTTGGTTGTACTGCTCTTGATAGTAATAGGCTGGTGTTGCATCAATACTGCTATAGGCATTAATTCCCGGTGGAATGTGATACATGAGCCAAACCTTATCACCATTGGATTTAGCTTCCGAAAGGTTCTTATCCAACCAAGCGAACATATCCTGCACATACCCATCAATCACTGACTTTGAAGGCAAAGACTGGCAAACATTGTTTTTTGCATCAAGGTATTTACCTGACATCATAACCGTATTAAGTGAGATGACCTTATGACGCGGGTTGTTTGGATTTTCAGCAATGTAATAGCCGCCTTTCTTGTAACTCTCATTGAATTCCTGAGTATCAATGAGCCCTTTTAGGTTACGAGCGAAAATAGGTGCTGTGCGCGATAAAAACGACCCAGAATCTCTTATCTCATAGTCTCCACAAAATGCATCATTATTACCCAGCGTAGGAAATATTGGGGTGCCAGGAAACCTTTTTTCTATCTGGCTACTGACAAAATCAATTGTCTTGGTGATAAAATCACGCATGGCCACCTCATCACTTTTATAATATTTAACAAATACTTGTTCAAACTCATGCCCAAGAAAATCTCCATTAATCGTGATAAAGTCTGGGTTCGGATTCACTGCTACAATTTCATCTAGAGAGCTCTTAAATAGGTTCCAGTTGGTATCTATCTTTGTCCAATCCGTTTGCCATCCATAGTATCCAAAACCTGTCACTTTGGATGTTTCGAATATAGATTCCCATTTGTTTGCTGGATTGGCTATCAATTGCTTAAGTAGGGTGGTATCATAGTAAGGATTGAAATGAATGTCTGAAAGACTCAGGAAGTTTCGATTGGCACCGGTCTCTTCGGTCTTATATGATACATCTGATTTTCCTGAGCATGCTATAAGCAAACTAGCTATAAGGGCAAAGACCATATAGAATGGTATTGACTGTTTCATGTGTGTTCTGGTTTGGTGTGTTATTTAATCTACTAATGAATATAGTGATAAATCATGAAGCTCTGTGTGAGAGGCAATCCATATGGATTTTGAACAATCACACTCTTTAATTCTTGTCTTGGATTAGAAGAATGGAGCATGGATATTTGCGAGCATAAAACAGTAGCAACATGTCAGAGAAGAAATTTTATCATGTAGGTGAGTTGAGTTCAGAACAGCCTGCTAAAACACAATATGAATCCACCAAATTCGCTAAGGCGCGTCATCCAGAACCCTATCGTTTTGAAGTTAATTTGAGCGCAGAAGCTGGTAACATGCAAAGCAAAACTGGTGTTGTTTCTGTCAATATTCCAGGCTTTAGTCCTGTGAAACTGTATTGTGATGAGCAGCCACCTGTAGGAGAGGATACAGCTCCACCACCATTGGCCTTCTTTTCTGCAGGTATTGGGTTCTGCCTAATGACTCATCTAACGGATATCCTTACAGCTAGAAAGATTCAAGTAGATAGCCTTAAGTTGGAGCAACGTATCGTTTTCGCTACTAACCTTGGTCATATGCGGGAGCATGGCTATATGACTAATGGTCGATGTGATATGGTCGAAACCCACGTAATCATTGATAGCCCTGAGCCAGAGGAAAACATCAAAGACCTTCTTAACGAAGCAGAGAATGGCTGTATGGCACATTTTGCTTTAAGAAACCCAATTCCTTGGTCTACAAGACTTGTTTATAATGGTAAGGAAGCGATTAATCGCTCTTCAGAAAATGATGGATGAATGAGTCTTGGTCTCGAAGGAAAAGTACGCTAAAAGAATGTCATGGAAATATTGAAAACATCCACGCAATGGGCGAAAGATGAGGTTTTTTCATCTGTCTTCTTTATTCTTTTTGGAGTGCTCTTTATTCTTGCAACCATTGGATTTTGGCAATTAGGAAAAACCGAGGTAGCCAGAGCGTTTATTTACCCTACGCTAGTCGCTGGAAGTTTACTCTTGATGGCCGGAATCAGTTTTACTATGTCTAATAAGAAGAGGCTTTCCGACTTTGAAACTGAATACAATGTAAACCCCTCGGCCTTCATAAAAGCAGAGATTGCACGAACAGAAAAGACAATGTGGGAGTACAAAAATATTGCCATGAAAGTTTTACCGCTGATTGTAGTCGTTGCTGCACTGTTAATTGTCTTTATTGACAAACCCATTTGGCGGGCGATCAGCATGACATTAATTGCTATGCTCTTGTGTATGATAAGTATTGACAGTCTTGCGCTGTCTCGAATGAAGAAATATCATAAAGAATTAAAGCAAGCAGAAAGCCAGCACCAGGATTAACCATTATCAATAAAAAAGCCCTTCTATCTCAGAAGGGCTTTTTTATGATGATCAACTCACTTATTTAGTTTTAATCTCTCTGACATTCTTGGTCTTTAGTTTAGTGTTAATGGCTGCGAGATCGCTTGACAGTATCTCGTCAAGTTTTTCCAGATGACCTTTCAGTTCTTTTGATAACTCCTCGAAAACTACATAAGCTCCATCAGTAGGCTTGGCTTGGCCATTTTCCACACTTCTCCTTAAAGAAGCCAATCTATTATTCAGTTTAATCGGGAAGTTCAAAGGATCTTGTGGGCTTTGGTTTTGAACCTGATACAAATCCAATTCAATTACGCTGAGCTTGTCCATGAGTGCCATCAGATCGTTTTGCAATTGAGCATCATCCAGACTCGATAATTTATCTGCTTGCGATCTGATCTTACGTATTAAAATAACGGCCTCATTGGCTTCAGAAGTTTTCGCCATAATCTGTTTACTGAGATCAAATTGCTCTTGAATATCTGCAGGGGTTATGCCCTCCAAATTTGGATTCATTTCGATGCTAAACTCTGAGTTATGAGTTTTTCCATTAGCCTTTAATCTCACCTGATATTCACCAATAGGAGCCATAGGACCTCTTTGTGGTCGGGCACTCCAAATAATCATGCCTTCAAAAGTAGTGGCGCCAGGGTACCTTAAATTCCAGTTGAAAGAATTCAAACCTTTGGACGTGGTAGGGACATTTCCTCTACTTCGTGCTTCTCTTCCGGTATAGGATTGAATTAGATTACCTTGATCATCAAGTATCTCAATAGTTACGGAATCAGTCTGCTCTGGCAGGTAATACTGTATGGCAGCATTATAAATACCACGAATCGGGTTAGCTGGCTTGAACAGTGTTACCTCGTTGGTTTGATTGATTTCGACAGCCTCTCTAAAAGGGCGGATGTCATCTAAAATCCAGAAGCCACGCCCATGAGAACCTAAGACCACATCATCATTCCTTAATACTAGGTCTCGAATGGGTGTGTCAGGTAAGTTTAACTGAAGACTTTGCCATTTAGCCCCATCATTGAAAGACACATAGACTCCATGTTCTGTTGCCAAATACAATAGACCTGGCTTTTGTAAATCTTCACGAATGGCTCTTGCAAAATGTCCCGGTTCAATGCCATCAATGATCTTTGCCCAGGTTTTACCGTAATCCGTGGTTTTGAATACATAAGGTTCACGATCGTCTACCTGATATCGGTTAGCAGCAAGGTATAACGTACCAGGATTGAATTTGCTTTCATCAATGATGCTGATTCGTGAATATTTAGGCAAGTCTTTGGGTGTGATGTCTGTCCATCTTTTGCCTCCATTTCTGGTGATATGAATCTTTCCATCATCAGAACCTGCCCAAATCGTATTCGCATCATGATTGGAGGGAGCTAAGGCAAATACGGTAGCGTAGATCTCCGGCCCATTCATATCTTTTGTTATGATACCACCAGTAGGTCCTAAAGTCTCAGGGTCTGCGTATGTGAGGTCTGGACTGATCTTTTCCCAGCTCTGGCCATCATTTGTGGTTTTCCAGACATGCTGAGATACGGTATACATTGTATTGGCATCAAGAGGAGAGAACATAATAGGGAAGGTCCATTGCCATCTTTCTGGTAATGCGCTTGACGGTTCCCCGGAAAAGAAGCGTGGATACACCTGTATATCCCTGCGCTGACCTGTCTTTCTATTATACCTAGTCAAAAGTGCTCCCTGACTACCAGCATAGAATACATCAGGATTTGTTGGACTTTGTGTAATCCAACCACTTTCTCCACCACCAACAGCATATGCCCAAGAGGCTCCCATACCACGGGCCATCATATGCCCCCAGCCTTCACTCGGCATAGCCAATGTGCTATTATCCTGCTGCGCTCCAGCGACATGATACGGCACATCACTAGTAGTCATCACATGGTAAAATTGCGTTGTTATATAATTTTGATCGGTCCAAGATTGGCCACCATTGATACTGACAGTTCCACCACCATCATTGGCCGAAATCATACGCATAGGGTCATTGGGGTCAATCCACAGGTCGTGATGGTCACCATGGGGAGGTCTGATTCTTATATCAAATGTCTTTCCACCGTCAGTAGATTTCCAGAAGCCTACGTTCAAGCCATAGACCACATCTTTGTCAAAAGGATCAGCTACCAGTCGAGAATAGTAAAAGGCTCTTTGTCTCAGTTTGCGTTCCGAATTGACACGCTCCCAAGTCCAACCAGCATCATCCGAGCGAAAAATACCACCTTCATTCGCTTCTACTACTGCCCAAACACGGTTTGGATCAACAGGAGATACGGTTACACCAATTTTACCAATGGGTCCTTCGGGCATACCAGGGTTTGCTGTTAACTCGACCCAGGTATCACCACCATCCAATGACTTCCATAATCCACAACCGGGGCCACCGCCCCACATTTTCCAGGCTTTACGATATACCTGCCAGGTAGTAGCATATATAACCTCTGGATTATTACGATCGATGATAAGATCAGCAGCACCAGTTTTATCATCCACATACAATACTTTTTGCCAGGTATTTCCGCCATCCTTTGAGCGGAATACACCTCTTTCTTCATTGTCGCCATAAACGTGCCCTAAAGCCGCTACATAGACGATGTTAGGGTTGGTAGGATGGACCCTGATTCTTGAAATAGCTTGCGTTTCTTTGAGCCCCAGATGTCTCCAGGTTTTACCGCCATCTGTGGTTTTATAAACCCCGTCACCTTGAGTGATACTGCCTCTTAATTGAGTTTCTCCACCACCGATATAGACAATGTCTGGGTTGGTTTCTGCAACAGCTACAGCACCAATACTCGAAGATGTAATTTGACCATCTGTTACTGGAAACCAGTTGTTTCCACCATCGGTAGTTTTCCATAAGCCCCCGCCTGTAGCGCCAAAGTAGTATTCATCAGGTCTACCTGGGCTTCCTGAAGCTCCCAGCGAACGACCACCTCTTTGTGGACCGATGTTTCGCCATTGATAGCTTTGGTAAAATGAAGGGTCTACTGGATTATGACTTTGAGCCCTTAGCTCATAATTAACTGTGAAAATCAATAGAAAGGAAAGGAGGAAGGTCAATTGCTTCATCAGACTAGTTTTAGGTTGAACCTGAATTTAGGAAAAACCCTGAACTCAGCGAACGTAGGTTCTATGAGTGGCAGAATGTTCTCTTCTTGAGTTCAGTTTTATTTGACCTTAGATGATGTTAGCTTATTTAAGGCCAAAAAGCAAGAAGTCTTGCGAACCTCGGTTGCTTAGGAAGAGATCCTTGATTCTATCGCCATTGAAGTCTACAAAATCAATATCGAAACCTCTTCCTTTAATGCTTTCTGGAAGGAGGGCCCTGTCGCATCACTAAACTTCCCCTTGCCGTCATTGAGGTATATATTAAATGGCGTTTCGCCACCAAATCTTGAACCATTCGTATTGCCGGTCATGATATCTGCATTACCGTCATCGTCAATATCCAGGAAGGCCACACGAAAGCAACGGTTATCATCATTGGGTAGATGAGTCTCAGTGATATCGGTGAAAAAGCCTTTTCCATCGTTCAAGAGCAATCGGTTCTGCCGAACAGCTCCTCGTACAAAGCCTGAACATTGCCATAAAGGACATCCATATCACCATCTCCATCAATATCAGCCACATCTACCTCTCGGGTTTCTTTCGGACTGTTTCTATAAGATAGACGTTTGGCAGATTCGTCCTTGAAAAAGCCTTTACCATCATTGATCAGCACTCGATTGGTTCCTTTATTTCCTATCAAGAAGCCCTGATCTCCATCATTGTCAACATCGGCCAAAGTGAGGTCTTGTGTAACATCATTATATTCTCCGAATCGCTCGATCGTCTCATCCTTGAATTGTACCTTTCCATCATTGATGAGGACATTGTTCTGCACATTGTTGCCAATAAATACATCAGGTGCACCGTCAAGATTGATATCGAATATTACGACTGAGTTAGAAGTGCCAGTAACTGGAATTCGACTGCCTGCATCTGTGAAAGTACCATCACCATTGTTGAGATACAGTTCATTGACCTGATCGTCTTAACTGACGATGATGGTGTCAGGATCACCTTCTAAATCAAAGTCCGCAATGCCAATGTCCTCACTATCATGGTTTACCTGGGGAATACGCTTGCTCTCGTTGGTGAATTTTCCGTTGCCATCATTAATCAGTAGGATATTAGGCCTGTGCTCATTGGCGATTATGATATCCATATCGCCATCCTGATCTAAATCTGCAACTCCTGCATCCATAGACAGTCGTTGTAGGTCATTAAAGGGGAGATGATTGGTTGTTACATCTTTGTACCGAAGGGTTGATTGGCTCTTCGCTTGAAAAGTAATGGAAAGTCAAAACTTCTTGATAGGAAATAAAGGAACCAATGCTAGTGCTTACAGTATATAACCTCACTTTGCCTAAGGCTCCATATGACACTGAATTTCATTGTTTTTGGTTCAAATAATCATGCAGATCAATCTGATAGACCAAATTTCCTGCTATTAACAAGAAATAGAAAAATACCCAAAAGTAGGTATTTATGTTAATTATAGTTTTAAATAAATTGGCGGGATGATTAACCTTATACTTATGTCACATGACTGAATAAGGAGATGATGGATTACAAAAAATCAGAACTTACATGAGAGATCATTTCACCATTGAGATCATTTCAGATGAACTTGATGAAGTACCCGTTCAAGTAGAAAGAAGCTTATTCTCAAGCATCCCTAGCCAAAAGAGAGTTCAAAAAATCATAGATGCAGAGGTCGTTTCAAAAAACCTATCCAAATTTTCTGAATCTTTTAATGATGTCCTGTCTCAAGTCAAATCATCAGTTAACCAATATGATTTGAGTGAGGTAGAGGTGTCGGTTTCAATGAATGCAAAGGGTGGTATTTCTTTTATAGGCTCAGCTGAAGGTGGCATTGGAACTACAATTAAACTAAAGTTTAAGAAGAACGATATAGAAAATTGATTCGGGATGCAGCACTAATCATAGGCTTGAACAACTATGAAGATGGAAAAATTGATAACCTTCAAGGATCAGTGCATGATGCTGATTCTATTTCTAATTGGCTCAAGAAAGGACCAGTCCCTGTAGATATTCATAGTTTGATTACAGATGTGTCCAACACTGATATGTCTGCATTTAAGCGCGTTATCAGAAAGTTACATGCGATGGCCTGGGGAAAGGTCAATTACCGCAGAATGTACCTGTATTTTGCAGGGCACGGCTATTCCCAAGGACATGAAGACTTCATTGTCTTTAGCGATGCTAATCTTTTCTATGAGAATTTTGCCAGTATTAAAATTAAAGAGGTTGTTGATTTTTTCGAGTATTCAAAGGGGTTCTTAGAGATTGTAGTAATTGTCGATTGCTGTAGGCTAATCAACCGGCTAGGCAACTTCCGACATTCAGACTTTCCGTTAAAAACCAATCGATTTCTTGAAGACGAGGACATTGCTGATTTAAAGAAAAAGCTTTTAGCCAAAGGAACTCGTCAGAACACCGCTTCGCTTGAATTTTACGATGAGAGCTTAAAAAGACATCGTGGCCGCTTCACTCGTGCTTTAGAGATGTTCTTAGACGAATTCGATCATTCTCAAGAATTGTCAACTGAAGTCTTATACGTGGGTGTAGATGAAAAAATGAGAATTCTTTATGGTGAAGCACAAACACCAAAATTCATTGACAAGGGCAGTATTCTTTTTTCAAGAGACCACCAATACAGGACCTATCCTTTTAAAGTTTCTATCAAGCCTGAATACCAAACGGAGGTAGACAAGGTTGTTATAGTTAATGGCGATTTAAATCTACAGGCAGATATAGAGATAGATATACTTGATTCTGAAGAAACAGTAGAACTTATGGGATTAATTTATAAACTCAAATTCCTAAAGAATAGAAGGTGGGAATCAGGTGTTTTTCGAATTGATCATACAGGGGTTAAGTTCTGCAGTAGGCTGAAAAGATATTTCTACGAGAATTAAAAAGAATGATAAATCTAGAATTTCCATTATCCAATAAGAATATTCTTGTTTCAATATTTGATTTAACAGACAAGCTAGTTTATTCTCAAAGAGGGCAGGGAGTAGCCGACATAGAACCAGGAGCTTACTGTGTGTCGTTTACAATGGGGAAACATACATTCTCAAAAGATCTAGACCTATCGGATTGGGAAGGAGCCCTTCGGTACGCTCAGACAGAAACGCTAGAGGAAAAACTATATTCAAAAAATGCTTTTCTGCTGAATAGTTTTTCGAATGAAATTGAGAACGAGTGCTCTCTCCGATTAATGCTTCAGGCACAAGTCGATCAGAGTTCTGGGTCTAAAGAAATCAGCCTGGAATTAGCTTCAGAGGACAATGTAAGCCTAGAGTTCCCACTGGATCAAAGTCAAGTTATTGATCTTAATATCAAATCGGGAGACTACAAACTCAACATTATAAATGAGAACAGCTACTATCCCATAGGGATAAAGAATGGTGAAACACGTATTGTTTACATTGATCTTGATCAGCAAGATCTTTCATATGAGTATCATCAGACCATTTGCAAGAATGATTCGAGCCTTCAAATCGTGGATATTTTAGAGTCTATTGAAGTAACGGCTGCTTCATTAGATGTGAAAAAGTTTTCCCAGAAAATATATCTGGATACGCTTAACAATGACCATAATCTATTCCGCCTTATTCTCTCACTCGTAAAGTCGCAAAAAGGTTTGTTGTCTGAGGATATACTTTGGGAAAAACTCAATAGCATCTCAAAAAGAGTCAAAGAGAGTATTGATTACAAGATATTTCTTTTATGGCTATATAAGGTAGCTAAAGTCGGCCAAATCCCCCCTTTACTAAAGGAGATACATCCAATTGGTTTTGAGTTTAGTGCTAGTTGGCGTTTTTTAAGAGATATTTCATTGATTAGTCCTGCTTCAATTGGAGTGGGAGTCTTTAAAAGAAGATATTTTGACTTTGATGCTAACATAAAGATTTCAAAGAAACTTCCACAAAAGGAGTTGTCCAATGTTAGGAGTATAGAGGAGGTTGAAAAAAATATTCAATCTTTTCTTTCAAACCTGTTCATTATAAGTAACTCTAACAATTTTGACAGTCTAATATTTGGACATCCACATGACTTGGCTGAACAAATAATATCCTACTTCCTCAACCTCCCCTTAAGTATTTTTATCGATATCCTTAATGAACTTTTCTACGACAAACAAAGAGAGGTGGTAAGCCCATTGGCTTCTGAGATCTTGGGATTTGAAGAAGCAGAAATAATTGATTTCAACTATCAGGTTGCTCGCCTTAAACCAGATACAGAATGGAAAACTGACTATGGTTTTTTTACTAACCTCGAATTGGTTCAAGCTATTGGAAAAGATGATTTGATTAAAACAATGCGTTTGTTTTGGAAATACTACGAAGATGACATTAAGGTAGAAGCCCTCGTGGAGAATTTTAACATATCGCTCTTTGAGTTAAACTACGAACTCGTTGCCTTAAATGATCGGGTTAAGACCCGAGAAGAGCTTAATGTATCTGCTTCTGCTTTGCAAAAAACGTATTTACCGAGAATAAAAGAGATGGCTAGAGTCAACTTGGATTTACTGTTTGACCCCATTAATGATACTGAGAAATGATTGATACTATAAAGGGAGTTTCGCTTGGGCGTCTTGAACCACAAGATATAGATGAAATTATAGCAGACTTAAGGTTCACTGAAAAAGGAGGCAAGGTCATTTTTGTGGTGGATGCTGCTGACATAACAGACTTTTGTTATCCTTTGGGACTAGACTCCCTGAATTCTACAGACAAGAAGGCCCACCAGTCTTTGATGTACCAGCAAATCGCACTTAATGATTTGTTTTTTAGGTGGCCCGACTGTTTTATCCCTGTAATTATAGATGAATACTACAGTGAGTTATGGGAATTGAAGAAGGAAATCGTATCGCGTCTAGATAAAAAACAAGAGATATTAAACTACATCGAAGAGATTACTTCAGGGATCAATGTGAAAACAGATATTCAACAATTGATAAATGATGATTACCCCAGGTTGGCATCATTTAAAATTGGTCTAATGAATAAAGGCTACAATGCTCTTTACAGGTTAGCTACACAATCCAATATTCAATTTGAACAAATGGATTCGACAGATGTAACAGAAAGCATCAAGCGATTAAGGACAGATAAAGACTGGGTCAAGAACTTAGATAAACTTGTATTAGATGTTTATAAGCAATTTGATAAAGTCGCAAAGTCAAAAGAAAAACGATTTGCCACAATCCGCGACTCTAATGCCATTGTTATTACCCAAGCTTTGAACAACCTTGGTTTTGAGAAACTAAGATTCTGCTATTTGTCCACTCAAAGAAAATCAGAGCGTCTGTTTAACAAAAGTTATGTTTTGAGCAAAAGCTGCAATTACAGATCCGCCAATCATCTTTTTGCCTTGACCTTAAGTATAAAGCAGCTAGGAAAGAAAATAGCAATTGATCAAACTATAGATAGCCTTGAGTCACTCAAAAGGACACTTTCGGAGAATGGTTATGCTTATAACGATTATTTTTTGCCAAAAGATATCAGAGCCATAATTGACAAATATCTAGTAGACTATGAGAACTGGGGGGTTCTAGCAGGAGACGATTTAAATGAATTTCAGGCAGCTTATAATCAAATGCTGGGCTTGAGGTTTTTTGGAAATGACACTAAAGCGCTGACGTCCAGGCTAATTGAGTTTTTTAAAGGAGCAAAAACAAAGCAAATCAAGAAAAGGGCACAACACGATCAGGGCGAGATCATGCATTTTTTAAGCCGCTATCAAGAAATTCTTGAATTTTTTTCTAAAGCAGAGATGTATCAAGAAGGTGGACTAGATCCTGTAGAAGGAAAAAATCAAATTCTGCCAATTTGTTTTCCAGATGATCTTAGTAAGCAACCATTTCAAGACCTTTTAAATGCAATAGTCAAGGTGATTCTTGATGAGGGAAAAAATTGGAAGGATATAAAAGATGAGGTCATTTCGTACGTCAAGGAAGCTCGAAAAACAGACAGCAAAGGGAGAACTGTTTATCATGAGCCTCTTTTAATATATTCAATCTTAGCATTGATACTTGAGGCTGATCCTACTGAATCTCAAGCACTTATGGATGACACATTGCGATACGTAAAACAGCAAAAAAACATCCTTGCTGACCTACCTAGGGAATATATGAAAAGGATGGATTCATATGAAATTGAAATCGATTATGTTGCTTGTTGGGCTTATAGAAGGTTTGAAAATTACAAGCAAAGCATAGAAATAGCATCTAAGTATATGGTCAATAGACCTAAGGACCCTCGTTTTTATCATGGCGCGTTTTTGAGCGCCTATTCTGTTTGGTATGAGTATCGAAAAGAAAAAAAGAGACCCAAGGGTTATAAAGGTCCCATTTATGAATGGGAAGAAGTTTTAGCATTGGCTAGAAATGCTTATACGAAGTATAAAAGACTTAAAGGTTATACTGAGATTGACCACTGTATAGAATCCCTGGAAAATTCCTTGGCATACTTATATGCATTTAAGGGAAAAAGTCAATATGATGAAGAGGCATTAGAACTTAATGAAAAAGGTAGAAAATACTTGCTTGACCTTAAAGTCAAAATTCCAAAAACAGAATGGGCAAAATACCCTGAATACCTGCACACAGAGTCGCTCCTTGAGCTGTCCGAAGCAAGATTTTATAGCCGCATAGGTAACACTAAACAAACTGAGTTAAAAGCCAGAGAATCTCATAAAACAATATGCCGTGCAATTTCATCCTGCAAGCAGATGAGGCGTTTGAGCCTTCTGCGCAGATGTGAAAGACTGGAATCAAGAATATCAGAACAGTTTGGGCATCTACTCAGAACTTGAGATAAAATCTAGACAGAATAGAGGAAAATAGAAAGAAGGGCGTTCGGATTAAGTGAGTCTTAAGAGCGGGATTGTAATACATTCTTGGGTCTCTTCCATACCTCTTTCTATCCTTGGTGCTTAAGCAATTGATTTTAGCCATTTTCTATGCTTGATAGCATTCATTTGTTTTCTGTCATTTTAGGTACGGTGGTCTTGTTTGTGCTTCTATCGACCTGAAGAAATAAAGCACAAGGTTTAAGGTTTAAGGTTATTCTTGGGAGGCTTAGGGTGTTGGTTTGAAAGGTGTTGCTCCAAACGTCAACTGGATAAATTGTTATGTCTAACACAAGCACTTGATAATCAGTAGTATATATATTATATTCATCAATTAGATATAGTATATATCATAAAAACCATACAAATCTTTTTGCCTGATAATTATTATTAAAACACTTAATTAAAAACAATAACCACCCAATTTTATCAACATGGAAAAGGATTCATTTAAGGATTGGTTCAATACAAAAACCAGTAGAACCAACAAACTCCTTATTCTTTTGGTAGGAGCTGTTTCCTTAGTTGCTACACTTATCACAGCCATTCTGAAGATTTCTAAGGCAACTGAGGATATACCAAAAGCCTGGAATGATGATGTATTCGTCATTGTGAATTTTGTGCTCCATCTCTTAATTATTAGCGTGGTTCTACTTTGGGGAAAACCTAGAAGAATCACTCACAGTGTAATCGAGATTAACCAATTTAATAAGTCGAAGACTCTATCGTTTTTGAAAACTGATAGCAGCAAAGAATTGGATGAAAAATTTTCTAGGGCGAACAGCAATGTATTTATCTATTTCAAACATTGGCGCAAAATCTGGTTGTCTTGGTTAGGTCTATATTTTATCGTTCTAATTAGTCACCTGCTGCTTAAATCAGCGAACCCTAAAGTAGTTGAATTTACACAATACTTCTTTGGCGTACTCGAAAACTTATTCAACAACTCTGCCTCCTTGATGATAATCTACTGTTTTATTGTGCTATCTAAACAAGCTAGAATAGGAGGGGATAAGAAACTGGAATATGACAATTTAGATAGGTGGCTCTATGGTTTGATTATACTAACAGTTATAGAAGTTGTTGTCAGGTTCATGTATTCTCCTGCAGTCAGTACAAATCAACAATATGTCCAAGATTATTTTAATAATAATGGAGCTCACTCCATTCTAAATTTATCCTTTGCAATCTTAAGCGGGATGATAGCTGCTGTGGCAATTGCTCAGTTAATCGGACGCTTCGACAGCAAGTTAATTAGTGCACCTCAGTGGATGCTGATTTGTCTTTATGGGTATGCCGGTTTGCAAATGTTTATTAGAGACTTTCATACTGATAGTAGTGGCTACTTGATGCTGATAATTATTTATGCAGCACTACTTTTCAAATGCATTTTCTTACTCTTTACCTTTTGGCTAATAGAAACGAAAAGGCTTTTCTTTTACTTTCTTGCAGTTAACAGACTACAAAATCATATGAGTCTAGAATGGAAGAATATTAAAGAAACACTTATTAAAGAGGAAAGCTCAACGTCATTCGATTTAAACGGGCAATGGCAAATAATAGAGGAATATGAAGGAGGAAGAACCACTGGGCAAGTGACAATGAATCAAAGAGGTGACGAGTTGTCTGGTAATATAGAAATCAGTGATTGGATGGATATTCCAGGTGGGGAAGTCAATAAATTCGTAGTTAAGGAAGAGTTTACAGGAAAAGTGGCAGGTATAAATGTCTCACTGGAAGGCACGGATTATGAGTTGCTTCAAGGAGAAATAGATGATTATAAATTGGATAAATGGGAAGGCAAACTTCTTAATAGTCATAACATCGTTGGAACGTCTAAAGATACGGCTGAAGTCGGTGGTAGTTTTGTGATGAAAAGACAACACTAATTATGAGAAGAAAAAGGTAGGATTGAATTCGCTATATCCGTTATCTAATATCCTCAGTTTGATGGTCTGTCCAGATGAATATCCGAATTAAGTAGCCAGCCTGTAGGGCTAGGGGCGCACACCGCCTGATCGGACGGGCAGGTTATGTGACACGCCTGTCTGCCGATTGAATCCAGCGAAACATTGTGTAGCTGGAAATCAAATGTAGGCATGGCTTTACTGGCGTATATGTGTGACATTTTTGGCTTGTGCGTGAGCTAGTGGGAATGGCAAATGTGTGTGGTATTCGTAGGCAATGAGGTGAGAGAAGAATAATCTAACGACACAAAAAAAAGCCCCGTTAGGGGCTATTAGATTAAGATCACTTGTTCGTTTTTAATCAAGATCAAATTTCGCCAGTCTATTCAATGGACTTTCTAAAAAGTATAACTCGTTGTTGTAAATGTCAATGCCCTGAGTGAAAGTCATAGTACTTAACTTTCTTACTAGTTCAGCTGGAGGATTGGCTTGAGATATGTCGAGTTTATAGATTGATCCTGCAGTACTATAATATAGAGTAGTCCCAGCTACATGCATTTCATCCGGGAAGAATAAATCAGATTTTAATGTGCTTACCTGAGGTGTTCCTTGACTTAGATCAATTTGGGTAATTTTCGCTGTTGAACTCTCTTCTGATATATACAATACATCTCCACCTAAAGTCATATTTATCGGGCTTTCAAGTCCTGAGACACCTAGGTCCACTATAGAAAATGAGTTTGCAGTAAGATCAATACTGACTACATCAGTTTTACGTAAATCGGTTAAATATAAAACGTTATTGCGGGCGGCCATTCCGCCTATGGTAAGACCATCCAGCATGAATTCTACAGAAGGTGAGGCATCGGTAACATTTACTCTTGAAAGTTTTGTATCAATACCTGGTATTTGCGTGCGCTCAGTTATGTAAATATAGTCTCCATGTTTTACCACTTTCCATATGTTGCTTAATCCTGAAACGATAGTTGTAGCCTCCGATGGGTCATTTATGTCTAATTTCAGAACCTCTTCATCTGTTGATACATAGAGGTCATTCCCCTCTCTAAACATGGATGTCGCACTGGAAAAAGTATTCAAAAAGTCTACGTTCTCGTATTCTGTTGTTACTGTAAATTCGCTAGAAGGAGTGCTGCTTCCATTGATATAAACCTTGATATCATAAGTGCCGGGTAAGAAAGCCTTAAAATGGGCATCAAGGTTATTTCCTCTACTTGTCCATTCTTGAATACCTGTCGTTTGATCCAAATCCCAAAACCAATTAGAGACACTAGATACATCAAAGTCCCAATCTAGGCCTGTAATGCTGCTACCCTGTGTCTCAATGGTCACTTTTAACCTTTGGCAACTCTCTGCCAGAGTTGCAGAAAGGCTTAATGAAGTTCCGGCATCAATAGTAATGTTTTGGCCTTCAGTACCTAGTATGTTGAGGCCAAAGGCACCTTCTGCAGGAAAAACAATACTTTCGACACTACATTTTGTTTGTGGCTGTGGAGTTGGGTCTTCATCTTCAGATCCGCATGAAAAAATTATAAAGCAAAAAACTAATAAATAATACAGGTTGGTCTTTTTCATCTTTATTGAGATTTGGTTATTACATGTTTTGGTTCAATACCTTCACAATTATCAGGTATCTGAAAATGAGAGGCTAAGCTTGATTATCGTATGAAGTATTGATGATCAAATGGATGATCAAACGGTAGGTAATCAGGAAATTACCGTTGGATAGACTGTTCAGGGCAATCGGTCAAATTCAATTATATTTCGACAAGTAATCATTAAGATGTGTCCAGAAATATGCTCAATCTTGATCTAACCAACTTAGAAAGGATAACTCGAGGTAATCAATCATCCCTATTGAAGTACCTAAGGCAGTTTAAAGAGCTAATCCCTGAAAGGGTGAGTCAGCTGAGACAAATGATAAAGGAAAAGGATCGAAAAGGGATTAGACAGTGCTTGCATAAAATGAGTCCTCAACTTGAATTTTTTGGTGTTAATGATGCCGTTGTCCTTAAACATAGATTGGAGCTAGAGTATGACAGCTTCCCTCAAGAAGAAATGGAGGCTATGCTGGAGCAACTTTTGGATAAAATAGACCAGTCTTATCTCGAGATTGATAAAGTCATTGCCAAACATGTTTAGTATATGAGTTTTAAGATTAGCTGTTTAATAATTGATGATGATCCTTTTATCCAAGACCTGTTGAGTGATAAACTCAGTTTCTTTAACGAAATCGAAGTAATAGGTCAAGCACTGAATGGTCGTGATGGTCTGAAGCAGATTGAAGATAAACGACCAGATTTGGTTTTTCTCGATGTGGAGATGACTGACATGACAGGCTTTGAGCTGCTATCGAGCATTCATGATATCCACTTTAAAACTATTTTTATTACCTCTTATGGCCATTATGCAATTAAAGCCATTCGCTTTAATGCACTAGACTACCTTTTAAAACCTATTGACCTAGAAGAACTCAGAAATGCCATCAGGCGGTTTAAAGAACAAGGTGAAAAAGAGCCCTCTAATAAGGCACGTCATTTAGTGAACAACCTCAAGCGCAAGGCGGAAGATCAGCTATTGATACTAAAGGTGCAAGAAGGAGAGTTTTGCAAACCTTTGAAAGACATTATCTGTATTGAAGGGGATCGCAATTATTCAAGAATCAAATTAGTAGGTGGTTCAGCTGAACTTGTGGCGAAAACACTTAGCTATTTTGAAGAATTGTTAGAAGATAAGGACTTCTTTAGAATACACAAGTCGACCGTTATCAATCGCCTACACATATCAAAAGTAAAGAATGAATTCATTGTGCTATCCACCGGTGAGGAAATAGCGATCTCAAGGCGAAGAAAGTCAGATTTTATTGCATGGTTTAATAAGGACGAAGTCTAATGAAAGCATTTCTGCTCTTCGCTTTTATGATGCTATCTACATGGAGTATGTATGGCCAAGAAGCTGCATATACCTTTGAGCAATTGCAATTGAAAGAGGCTCAATTGAAGCAAATTGAACGTTGGGAATATTGGCTTGGAGTGGCTAGTGACCAGTCAAATACTTCCGAACAGATGAGGATCTTGTTAAGTCTATCGGAACAGTACTACTCACTTATTGGTAATCAAGCTAAGGCCTATGATCTGTCTCTCCGCTTAGAAGATCTTATTAATGAGCAGCCCAATGCCAAAGCGATCCCAGAGGTGTCTGCAAGACTATATCTGCTACTAGGTAAGTTGAATGGCGATCAAGAAGAATATTCACAGTCACTCAGTTACTTTCTTAAGGCTAAGGGTTCAGCCCTTGCTAGTCAAGACACTTCTACACTCATCCTTGCCAGTAATTATGAGGCGCAGACCTACTCAATTTTGGGTAGGGAAGAAGAGGCTATGGTACTTTTCAAAAAACTGATTACAAACAATTCATTAGGGCACAGCACCCTGTCCCAAGCTTTTCTAGCCAGACATTACTTAAGAAATAACCAATTGGATTCCACGCTTTACTTCGCGCATCGAAGTATTGCTTACAAAGCCGAGCCATTGCTTATGTCAGACCGACATTGGCTTTTGGCTACAAGTCATTTTTATGTAAGCAAAAACTATGATTCAAGCCTTTATCATGGGAAACTGGCACTGAATTATGCATTAGAAGTGATGGCGCCTAGGCAAGAGCTCAATGCGAATAATGTCCTTCTTAAGAATTATGAAGCATTGGGAAATGCTGCGAGCACTAATTTTCATTTAAAGAGATTCTACGCCTTGCAGGAAGCACAGAACCGTTATTCTGATGCCTTGAGAATTGGTAGGATTAATATCGAAAAGGAAAGGGAAGAGGCGATGCTTCAAAAAGAACTTGCCAATGAAAAGCTGTCAGGCAGAAATCGTGTAATTCTTATCACAGCATGTGCAGTCGTGGTTTTGGTAATATTATTGATTTGGATCTTAAAGCAATTGAAGCAAATCCGAAGGCAAAACCATCAAATAGCGCTAGAGAAACAGCGGGCAGAAATTTCAGAACAATATAAGGAGCAGTTTTTGGCCAATATGAGCCATGAAATACGCACCCCAATGCACGCTATTTCAGGTATGCTCAATGCACTTTTGCGAAAGGTACCTAGAGAAGATCAGCAGGTTTTTCTTAATGCCATGAAGATCAGTGCGGACAATTTATTGGTACTCTTGAATGATGTCTTAGACATGTCAAAAGTTGAAGCAGGTCAGCTTGAAATTGATCAAGATAACATCAGGCCAGGAGATATAATTAATCAAGTATTGGAGCTTTTCCAATCTAAGGCTCAAGAAAAAAACCTACTCCTAACAGCTGAGCTTAGCCAAGATTTCCCTGAATGCGCTCTTGGCGATGCATCCAGACTCAGTCAAGTGTTAATCAACCTTGTAAGCAATGCGCTGAAATTCACCAATCAAGGCTATGTTTTATTGAAAGCAGCACTGTCAGATGACAAGCTTCTTATTTCGGTTAAAGACACGGGTATAGGGATTCCCCCAACCGAGTCGGACAATGTGCTTGGCGCCTTTACACAAGGCAGCAATATTGAAAAGGGAAAACATGGCGGGACAGGTTTGGGGCTCAGTATTTGTAAACAAATTATTGAGTTACAACATGGTAAACTGTGGTTTGAAAGTAAGGAAGGTGAGGGGAGTAGTTTCTATGTTGAGCTGCCGTATCTGTCATGTGAATCAGAAGCCAATGCGTCTGAAATGCCTTTAGTCTATGACGAAGCCATGCAAAGGGGAGCAGCGCTTACAGGTCTTCGAGTGTTGATAGCCGAAGATGTTGAATTCAATGTGATGGTAGTTTGTGATGATTTGGAATGGTTTATCCCAAAAGTGCAATACACAGTTGTAAATACAGGAAAGGAGGCTGTTGAAGCGATAGAAAGCCAGCCTTTCGATATTGTTTTAATGGATGTTCAAATGCCTGAAATGAACGGTTATGAGGCGACAAGAACCATACGCTCAGCAAGCCATGAGTGGGCTAAGATTCCTATCGTTGCCATGACCGCCAGTCTGCTAAAAGATCAAGTTGACAGGTGTTATAAAGCGGGAATGGATGATTACATACCCAAACCCTATAAGCCTGAGGCCCTCATTGAAAAAATTCATACATTGATTAAAAGGTGAATAAATTGATATTGATGAATAAATGGAGGACTATATGGCTTTTGAGCATTCTTTTCACTGTTTCTTCCCTTAGCATAGCTCAGAACAAAAAGGATTCTCTGGTCAATGTTGGGTTGGCGCTATATGCTGATGAAGAGTACAATAAAGCAGCAAATATTTTTGACCAAGTGGTCAGAGAAGAACAGGTACAAGGGCTAGATTTTTTCAATGCTGCTCGCATGTGGGCAAAGGCCAATGATTCCAACAAAGCATTTGATTACCTGAGATTGGCTTTTAATTACGGATTCATCGATTTGGATGCAGCAGAGAAAAGTAATGACCTCAGGACAGTCAGACGATCTGATGGGTATAGAAAGTTAATCGCACAAGAGCGTGCATTTCAGGCTGATTCAATCATTTCGATGGTGGACATGGTTCGTGCCCTGATTGATCGAAATGTTGTCATTTTCGATAATAAAAGATTTGTCAGTGATATTCAGCCTTGGTATGACGATAGGAGTGCTATAGAAGATCTGATCCTGCAGGTGAACGATGAGCGTGTCAATAAGACTCCGGAAGGACACATTGATTTTCGTAGTAAGTCGCTTATCATTAAGAACAGTAGAGGCCCTATACATCTCAATGGATTGGCTTTAAAATCTCTGGAAATTCGGAATTCAAATGACCTTTCGGTCAATAAAACTAGAAGCCCTTCTAGCATGGAAGTAGTACAGCTGACCAATCTCGACCTAGGGTCATTTTCTTTTAACTTGAATGGCCAGACATACGTCAGATTCTTTTCTATTAAGGCATATCATGTCGCAGAATATAGTTTGAGAAACATCATTAAATTCTATATCTCAGATAGTGACCTGGAAATTAATACCCGATATAGATCAAGCTTTGAGTATGAATTGTCAGGGTCTTTTGGCGGCCCAGATGCCCCCTTGAATGATGTGACCATCCGCAATACTGTTTTTAGGAAGAGTAAAGGCAATGGAACAACCATTACAGCCCTTAGGTTTTTCAATGACAACTTGTTTATCGAGAACTGTATTTTTGAAAACGAAGCTTCATTTGGAGCTTCTGCAGTTAAAAAAGTGGTATGGCCGCAAAACAGGTTTCTAAAACCAGTTGACCTCAGCAAGGTAGAATTTGAAAAGAATGGATTGATTCTTCCATATCGTCAGTTCGAAGCGGGTTTAGGAGTAATTGATATGCTTCGTCCTTGGAAAATTGCCAAAGACAAACTGCTTATTACTGGTGATCTTGACGAAGTCAAAGATGATCAAGCTTTCAGTTTTCTTATAAGTAGTTACAAGTTTCTCTTGGACAACTACGAACGGGGTGGTGACAAAGAATCCAAACAAGAAGTTTTTCTAAAACTTAAAAAATTGTATTCGATAAAAGACCGACAATTACTCAATGAGCAATTTTCAATTACCGACTTTTTAGATTATCAAGTGAATAGGCTTAGTGGCCTGGTAAGTAATTATGGTACAAGTGCAGGCAAGGTGGTTTGGATGAGTTTTTTAACGATTCTCTTCTTTACAGTTGTTTATTCAATCTTCAATAACGACTCTCAAAGCACTAGACTTAAGACAATAATAGCTCGATTTTCAACTGCTTTAATGATGAGTGTTATGGCACAAATAACCTTGAGAGCCAGCAAAGGTGCGAGTCTTAGGTTAAAGTGGCTCTGTATAGTCCAAGGGCTGATAGGGTGGACACTTTTTAGCTTCTTTATTACCGCCTTGCTTTATCAGGTATCAGTATAAAAAAATATTAAAGTTTCGCTGGTTGTGGCCAAAGGCAATCTTCTTCACGGCATGGAATCTAAGCAGCGTCCGGCCAATTAGCCAAACAGGAGGAGGGACGAGCGTTAAGAATTGATCTAGCAGATCAATTTAGAAAGTAGCCAGTTTGTAGGGCTGGATGGCACACCCCGCCTGATCGGACGGGCAGGTTATGTGACATGCTTTGCTGGCACATGTGTGTGGTATATGGGGGAGGGTGATTAGTAAAAGAGATTGAGGAGAAACTCCCTTCCCCTCAATCTCCATAGGTGTTTAAGCAAGTTGAATCAACTTCCATGTTACCGCTCTGTTAGCATAAGGAGGCATTCTATTTCCTCTTGCTATTGGAGCAGTAGTTGTGGGAGTACCCACAACCTTCCAAACACCACTTTCAGGACAGTTTTCACCGGTCCTTGCAGTTCTGCCTATGGCCATAATTTTCAAAATTTAATGTCTTCAGAATATTAGAGTGAAGACACCCCTATGGCCTCAACTTTGAATTGTAAACTGCAATAAGTACTTTAGGATTCTCAATACTAAGTGCTGCTTGCAGTACGATTCAGGCCAGGAGACTCTTCTGGCCTTTTTTATGCTTACAAATATATAACAAAATTTTTATAGTCAAACACTTTGACAAATAATTTATTGTCATTAACTTTCGCTATAATATTTTTGTTAAATGAAGAATGTAATTGGTCACCCAGCTAGAGGCACGGACTTCTACCCCAGAGAAAGGGTAGTCAAAAAAATATTAAGAAGCTTGGGCGCGGATAATCATCTGCAGTTAGCTGCCCCTAGAAGAGTGGGGAAGACATCCATTCTAATGCACCTATTAGACACTAAACAGACTAGTGATCATTTTTTCGTTTATGTAGATGTAGAGGCAACAACCTCTGAGAACAATTTCTATAAAAAGCTCTATGAAAGCGTCATCAAGAGTGAAGCCCTCACCAAAACGGGCAAAATGTTTAAACAGATAAAAGATGGCGGAAATACGTTTTTGAAGAGAATAAAGGCCATCAGCCTTATAGACGGATCAATAGAACTTAACTCAGGAGTAGATCTAGACTTCTACAATGAATTGAAATTATTATTAAAAGGCCTGAATTTTGGAGATAAAAGACTTGTTCTTTTAATAGATGAATTTCCATATGCAATCAACAATTTAATTGAAGACGAAAGCAATGAGAAAGCACTTAATTTATTGAAATCAAAAAGAGAACTTCGACAGGATCCAGTTCTCCTAACCAAAGTTCAGTTTGTATATACTGGTTCAATTTCCTTAAATACCACGGTTGAAAACATAAGCGCTTCAGAACTTGTAAATGACATTGATTCAATTACAGTTTCACCTCTCATAGATAAAGAAGCCAAGGAGTTAATCAACAAACTTATTGAAACCGACTCTCTAGTTATTGGAGATGATGAGTTGGACTACATACTTCAGAAAGTAGTATGGCTTATACCGTTTCATATTCAATTACTAGTCAAAGAACTTTTTGACATCAGTGATGAACAAAATATTAATGTGGTCACAAGAGAAATAATAGATAAGGCTTTCTTAGAAATAGTAGATTTTAGAAATAATAACTATTTCGAACATTATCTAAGCCGACTTAAGAAACTATACAAAGGCAATCAGTACAATTATGCGATAGAAATCCTGCATTTAGCATCAAAAAATGACAGCATAATCAGATCGCAAGTTTTCAACCTTGCATCAAAACATGAAGTTGAAGACGAAAGTAGAAGGATAATCCATAATCTGATTTACGATGGATATCTATTTCAAAGTGATACTAATGATTACAGTTTTAATTCTCCGATATTAAAAATGTGGTGGAAAAAATATGTTTAGAAATCAAGTTACTTTATACAACCCTGCAGAAAAAGATAAACAAACTCTGGTAGACGAATTTGTGGTTAGAGTAAATATCTTCAATCGTATTATTAAAGATATTCGCTCATCAGAGAACCTTCACCCGGAACAACATTATCTTTTAGTTGGCCAAAGAGGAGCTGGTAAAACGACTCTGTTATATCGTCTAAAATATGAAATTGAAGACAGTCCTGAATTATCTATACGGCTTCTCCCTATTAATTTAGGTGAAGAGCAATACTCTATCAGTGAGTTAAGTGATCTGTGGGAGTGCCTATCAGAAATCTTGGACGACTATTTCGATTTCAAAAGTCTGGCTAAAGAGGTTTATTCGATAAGACATGGTGAAGATAAATCGGAGGTAGAGCCGAGAATGTATAACCTATTAGCAAAAAGTCTTGACAACAAGAAACAAAGCATTGTTCTTTTCATTGACAACTTTGGCGATTTACTAAATAAGTTTAATGAACATGAGATGAGCCGATTGAGGGAAATCCTCATGACTGAAAAGCACATTCGACTAATTGCTGGAACTCCTGTAACTCTCGAGAGTATTTTTAACTATTCCGAACCATTTTTTGAGTTTTTTAAGATTTTAGAATTAAAAGGCTTAAATGAAAGTGAGACCAAAAGACTACTAATCAAATTGGGAGAATCTCATGGAGAAAAAAAGCTAATTGAAAAGATTATTGAGGAAAAACCTGAAAGAATCGAAATTCTTCGAAGATTAACTGGAGGAGTTATTAGGACAATGGTTCTTTTGTTCAAGGTTTTCATGGAAAATACGGATGGCAGCTCATTGAGAGACCTGCAAATGGTATTAGATTCTGTTACTCCTCTTTACAAACATCGAATGGACGACCTACCTACCCAACAACAAAAAATAGTTGATGCCGTGGCTAAGAATTGGGACGGCATAGCTGTCAAAGAGCTAACGAAAAAAACCAGACTACCGAGTAAAACAATATCATCACAACTCAGGCAATTGGAGAAAAATCAGGTGGTGCAAAAGAAAAGCACGGGGTCTAAAAACCATCTTTACCAGCTTAAAGAAAGGTTTTTTAACATATGGTACTTGATGAGGTACGGAAGGAAGTATGACCAAAAAAGAGTCATTTGGTTAGTTAGGTTTCTAGAATCTTGGTGTGATCAAGATGAACTAGAAACTCGGGTACGAGATCACATCAACGACTTAAATTCAGCCGATACTAGATATGACAAAAACTCAGCGTTGTTAATAGGTGAGGCTTATTTGGCATGTAAGGTTAATTCTGAGGTTAAGGAAAGACTAATTGAGACAATTTCGCTACAGTACCCAACAGAATTTGATAAAACTCGATACAATTTGTCTGCTGAAAAATTAAAAGAGGCAATCAATCTTTTGAAGTCTGGAGAAAAATCACAGGCTTTAAAAAAGCTGAAAAACGTAGAGATTAATGGAGAAAATTATAAGTCATTTGTTAGTTTTTATCTAGAAATCGAAGATTACAATACGGTTGAAAAAATAATTCAGACGATTGATAGTGCACAAAATGCTACAGCATTTGATTTTCTTCTCTTAGGTGGAATATATCATGATCCAGAGACGAAGGAAGTGGCATTTAATTACTATCAAAAAGCCATCGAATTGGACGCCTCTATTGAAGAACCATACATAAGAAAGGCAAACCTCTTGCACAGGTATTATAAAGATTATAAAAAAGCAGAAAGCTGCTTAAATGATTTTTTAAAGTTAGCTCCTTCAAAAAAGGGGGAGTATTACCATGAATTAGCCCATATCCAGGTTGGGCAAAAACATTTAAAAGAAGCAGAAGAATCTTTTAAACTTTCGATTGATAATGGGCGTCTCAATTCCAACTTTTGTCTTGGTGCTTTTTACCACTACCAAGTTGATCTTCCAGATAAGGCCGAAGACCATTATTTAAAATCAATTGAATCTGGAAGTGAACCATATTTTAATTTAGGTGTACTATTTGCCTATTCAAAAAATGATTATGAGAAGGCCATATCATACTTTGAGACAGCCTTAGAGTCAGGTGTCAATGATGCTTATTACGAGCTCGGAAAAATTTACAAAAACCACTTGAGGAAACCACCTAAAGCCAGACACTTTTATGAAAAGGCGATTGAAGTTAATGATACTAGAGCTTATCACCCTCTGGCCCATCTATACGCCAAGTTAAAGTCAAAGAAAAAACAAGCAGAAAAACTTTACGAAAAAGCCATCGAAATAGGGGATAGTTATGCAGGTCCTTGTCTAGCGATGTTTTACTTCGTTGAAGAAAGACAAGACAAAAAGAATGTTGCCCTTCAATTGATAAGTACGGGAAAAAAAGAACTTCCTAATGAAATGTTCATTTATGAATTCTCTTCTAGAATTAATTTGTGGAATGATGATTTTGAAGCTGCTTTAAAAGATTTAGAGAATCTAGTTAGTAGTAAAGATTATTTAGAGGATGAAATCGAAGATATCACTGATTTGATTATTGATTTCATTTCACTTGAACTCCATTACCCAGTCTTGAAATTGCTTGATAACGAAGAATATCAGTTGAAGGACTTGATGAAACCCATATACTATGCCTTAATGACCCTGATGAAAGATGATTTACCGAATGAATACTTAAAAATGGGAAATGAACTTGCAGAAACTGTTAGCGAAATACTTCAAGAAATCGATAACCGTAAGATGGAATTTAGTTAAAGTTAATTTTAATCAAGAAAAAGCTCCTATACATAAGGGAGCTTTGAAATGCCAAATTCATATTTAAAGAAATAGATACTGAAATCATAGGTGCCCTTATAGCGGGAATAATTTACGCCCAGTGAATAGCGATAGTGCTTAACAGCCCAGAACCAGCCATTGATAAAGGGGGAGTAAGGGAAAATGAAGATTTTCGTTGTCAATGAGTGGTATTTACTAATTTACAAGAGCCCCAAAAGCTAAAGCTATGAAGACGCGCATAATGTATATTGAGTATAAAGGCCTGGGGCTAACTGGTGAAGCAAGGATTGGACGGGTTAATTTCTCAAAGACAGGTAAGTCCATACATTATAAGGGTCAGACTTTCCAGACACTCCGAGGAATGGGGTCTAAATCCAACTACTTCGATTTAGAATCGAATGAAGAGTATTGGATATCTGGGTATCATAAAGATGGAAGCGATAGGCTGTATGGCGAGAGAACTCCCATTTACTTAGATAAAGATGTTCAAGAGGAATATTGGACTGAGATAAGGAATATGCCAGAGATGGTTGGAAGAATTGTTATCAATGGAAAGAACGAGCAATGGAAGGAGAACTAAAGAATAATATTCCCGAGACTGATCTAGATCAATATATCATCGTTCATTATAACCATCTTTTGTCGCTCAAAGAGCATGCTGCTTATAAGCATCACATTACAACTCTGAAAGCTGAAAATTCCAGTGAGCAGTTTGGTGAAATGATGCTTCGAAAATGGGGGACTAAAGACAGTGAAGCTTTGCAGCTGTTAGAGGGTGGGTATGACAAGTTTAAGAAACAAGTATCGAACAGAGTTCTGAGAGAGGAGAGGGATAAAGTTTTTATCAATAATTGCCCTAAATGTAGGAAATTGGCTCGCACACCTCAAGCAAAGCAGTGTAGGTTCTGCGGGCATGATTGGCATTAATTGAATATGATATGTATGAACTAAAAGGAAATGATAGGGTAGAAGAGTTGAAGAATTTTCCTCAATCAGATATTGGTGCACCGTTGCCAACGGTACTAGCATCAGAGAATGGATTGTATGTCATATATTATCTCCAAAATACACCCGAGGGGTGGGATGGTTCTTCTGTAAGAATTCAGACAATGTCTTCAGAAGACCAGCCAATAGGAATTGTAGAGTTCAAACACTGCTATGCTCATTACTTCGGGTCACCAAATGACGAAGCGATTGAGGGACATCCATTATACAGTGGGGGAGTTGGTCCATATGCTGTTCATGAAGTGCATAACTCCTCCTGGATCGCAAAACATGAAGAGATGAACTCAGTTCATCCACACCATAGTAAAACAGCTTTTTTAAGGGATAAAAGACATTTTATAATGGTATTCCATGATACAACATTTGAGTGTATTGCTAATAGCTATGAGATTGATTACTACAGAGGGTCGCTTAATGGAGCAATTGAGAGCCGAGTAAAGAAATTATAAAATGAGTCGCTCAAGTAAGAAAACTCCAATCACGGGTATTACAACTGCCATCTCTGAAAAACAAGACAAGAGAGATGCAAACCGCAAATTCCGTAGAAAAACTAAGCAGCAAGTCAATTTGGGTGATGAAACGATCTCAGAGATTAGAGAACTTTCAAATGTTTGGGGCTTTCATAAGGATGGAAAACATTACGATTCTGACATGTCAAAAAAGGAAATGAGAAAATAAGGCTAAACAAATCAGTAGAGCATGGAAGAAGTATAGTATGCAAGAATTAGAAGCTAAAGAATTTGCCCAGAAACATGTCGATGAAATGAATGCTAAAAATACCGATATCGAGGGTGTAACTTGGGTCGTAAAAGGATCATTAAAACTCAAAAAGGGATATTATTTTGATTATACCTTTGAATTCAAAGATCCTGAAAACCCGCCAATGCTTGCAGGTGCGCCAGGTTTCATTGTCTTAGCTGATGGTAATATCGAACTTATAGATTGGACAGAGTACAGTGATATTAAATCACAGGCATCCTGATATTATGTTAAACAGAAGTTCTGTTTAGTAAGGCGGGTAGGATGAAGGAATCGCGGGGATGCGCCCGTCCCGAGGCTTCGGGATGCGCTGGCCGATTATTGTTCATACCCACAAGGCATGCCGCACAACCTCTCACGAATCTCCTAAGGTCGATTTGTCTTCTTGAACTCTTTGTCCCGATTCATCGGGAAGCCTAGACGCTTACGCTAAAGCTTCAGCAGCAGCGTGTGGCTTGAGTGGGATTGAACGTTAAGATTTCATCCAGTGAATGAATTTAGTGAAAGGCCGGCCTGCAGGGCGAGCATCATTAAGACAGATCCACAAAGCTATATGGAGATTGCCACGCTACGCTCACAATGACGTCCTGGAAATGAGCCTCAGCTCAGCACACAGCCTAATAAAGCGCAGGCTCACATGTGCCTGCCTGTCGGCAGACAGGTTGTGACAGGCACCCCGAAGCTTCGATGCTAACGCCTGACAATCGTCTGTACGGATTTAATCAGTACTACAGGACGTACACAAGAAAATAGAGACTAGGAATTTGGAGAAGATATGAGTTGCTAAGGGGTGCTGAGAAATCTGCTTGAGCTGTTTGTCGGCAAGTCAGGCACGAGCGCAGACATAACATCATTATATAACATGACCTGTGTGTAAGCTTGAATTCCATTAACATATAATCTGTGGTTATAGCACTAAAGATGCTAGAACTGATTATGAGTTAGATGCTTCGGAAATTAGAATGTAGTAATGGAGACCGTTCATTCCGCTTGACATAAAACCAACAGTTATCTCACTGAAGTGTAGATAACGGTTTTATGTAAAATACTCCGCAAGCTTCGTATTGCGCGGAATTCACTATATTAGTTACATAATTTATATTATGTAAAATAGAGTAATCATAAAGAAAGGGAAGATCTCTCCTCCCTTAATACTTTTGACTAGTTACCGCCTTCTTCCAGCTTCTCTAGTTTGTCTAACGTTGCATCTCTTTTTTCATCCATGCCTAGCTGGTCATAGATAGTACTCAAAGGTCTTAGTGCATATACGTCATTCGGATCTGCCGCTAATAACTTCTCGAACATTGGTAGTGCTTTATTGAACTTATCATGAGCTTCCTTCTTTTTCGCATCGTATGTGGCATCATCATCAACGCTCATACTCGCCTCTTTCATGATTTCTACACCTTGGTTAAAAATTACTGAACCACCTACGTAGAATGCATCTAGGTATTCTGGATCTAACTCTAGCGCTTTCATTGCACTTACTTCAGCATCAGCTAACTCTTCGTTGTTCCACTGAAGGAAACCTAATGTGTAGTACGTTACTTTATCAGCTCCACCATCGGCTACAATCTTCTTAAGGTTAGTGATGGCCTCGCCCATCTTCTCAGCTTTGATCAGTACTTCTACTTCCCAGTTGCCGTAAAGCTTTTCATCAGGAAAAGAGTCTTGAGCACTTCTGATTACTTCAAGGGCATCGTCATACTTTTCACCGTCAATGCTATTCTGGATTAGCTTCTGATAAGCATACGACTTGTTTGAATATGCTTCTTCTGCTGCGATTACTATTTTGAAATACTCTGCAGCCTTTTCTACGTTATCCACATTATCAGCTGAATAACCAGTAAAGAAAGCACGATCTACACTTGGTGTAATCTGGTAAGCCAAATCCAGGTATGGATATGCTTTAGCATAATCTTCCTCTCCTAAGGCTTTGTTAGCTACACTCACCAACCAATACTCTAGTAACCCTATTTGTTGACCACCAACCGCTTGAGTCTCATCTAGTGGGTTAGTAAGCGCAGGCTCCAAAATATCTTCTTTTGCCTTTGGCTCAGCAATTTCGAGTGCTTTGTTAAACCTATTCAAACTTTCACGCGCTTGGTCCAGGTCTTCAAGACCACCATCAATAAATCTTTGAAGGCTAATTTTACCAAGTAATGAATAAACACTTGAGTTGCCACTTGTTTCGGCATTTTCTGAAGCTTGTTTAGCCAGCGTCTCTGCTTCTTCGTAAGAGCCTTTCTTAAAGGCCTTTTCTGCACTTTTCATAACTTTTTTCTGGGCAAATACGCCCATCACTAAAAGTGAAAGTGCCGCTGTGAAAAATAACTTTTTCATGAGTATTGTAATTCTAGTTAAGTCTTAATTATTCCTCTTTATTATTCTCATCCGAAGGCTCAGCAGAGTCTTCAGTTGTAGTATTCTCATTTTCAGAGGTCACAACCTCTTCTTCCTCGCCCTCTATCTGTTCAATTTTCTCGACAGAAGAAATTGCATCTCCATCGTTTAATCGAATGACGCGAACGCCCTGCGTAGCTCGTCCCATGACTCTTAAACCATCCACCGAAATACGGATTGTGATTCCAGATTTGTTAATAATCATTAAGTCATCGGTATCGATTACCTCTTTAATTGCAACTAAGTTACCAGTTTTCTCGGTAATGTTAATGGTTTTAACACCCTTACCGCCTCTTTTGGTAATTCGGTAATCATCTATTGGAGAGCGTTTGCCGTATCCTTTTTCTGATACGACCAACAGGTTAGCATCTTCCCTAGCTACACATACCATGCCAACAACCCGATCGTCTTCGCCTTCAAGGGTCACTCCTCTCACTCCTGCAGCCGTTCGGCCCATGGCCCTCGTCTGAGTCTCGTGGAAGTGTACAACCTTACCAGATCGCTTACCAATGATGATGTGATTATCTCCATTTGTAAGCTTAATTTCTAGTAAACGATCGCCTTCGTTGATGGTAATAGCATTGATTCCGTTCGTTCTAGGACGAGAATATGCTTCTAATGTAGTCTTCTTGATAGTACCTCTTTCAGTACACATCACTACATAGTTGTTATTGATGTAATCTTCGTCCTTAAGGTCTGCTACGTTGATTACCGCCCTGATTTTATCTCCTGGCTCAATGTTAATCAAGTTTTGAACTGGACGTCCTTTGGAAGTCTTTCCACCTTCAGGCAGTTCCCACACTTTCTTCCAGTATACCTTACCAAATTCGGTGAAGATCAATAGGTAGTTATGGGTCATACCCACAAATAAGTGCTCTGTGAAGTCATCATCCTTAGAGCCGGCTCCTTTTGAACCTACTCCACCTCTACCTTGTGTTCTGTACTCAGAGAGTAATGTTCTTTTGACGTATCCTTGATGAGAAATGGTGATTAGCATCTCTTCATTAGGAATCATGTCCTCAGTGGTGAAGTCTTCGGCAGAATGGATAATATCCGTTCTACGCTCATCACCATAACGATCTTGGATTTCGATCAATTCGTTTTTGATGATCTCCATTCTCAGTTCTTCTTTCTCAAGAATTTCTTTCAAACGGGTGATCAACTCCATGATCTCATCGTATTCCTTTTGGATTTTCTCTCTTTCAAGACCTGTTAGTCTCTGGAGACGCATTTCCAAAATGGCTTTTGCCTGAATCTCGCTTAGCTTGAATTTCTCAATCAGTCCTGCTTTCGCAATCTCAGGGTCTCTTGAGCTTCTGATCAAATCAATAACAGCATCCAGGTTATCCAGGGCGATCAGGTATCCTTCTAGAATATGAGCTCGCTTCTCAGCTTCTTTTAATTCGTACTCCGTACGCCTGACAACAACCTCATGTCTGTGCTCAACAAAGTGCTTAATTAAATCCTTGAGGTTCAGTGTATAAGGCCTTCCCTTTACAAGTGCTACATTATTAACACTAAAAGAAGATTGCAGCTGCGTATACTTGAATAAATTATTCAATACAACATTGCCAATCGCGTCTTTCTTGAGCTCATAGACAATACGCATTCCGGTTCTATCTGACTCATCTCTTATGTCAGAAATACCTTCAATTCTCTTTTCATTGACTAAACCAGCAGTCTTTTCAATCATACTGGCCTTATTTACCTGATAAGGTATTTCGGTCACAATGATTTGCTCACGGCCAGTCTTGGTAGTCTCTATATCCGCTTTTGCACGGAGTACTACTCTACCTCTACCCGTCTCTAGCGCTGCTTTTACGCCTGTATAACCGTAGATGGTTCCACCAGTAGGGAAATCCGGTGCAGTAACGTGCTGCATCAATTCAGCTACTTCAATCTCATTATTGTCGATATAAGCCACAATACCGTTTACAACCTCAGTAAGGTTGTGTGGCGCCATGTTCGTGGCCATACCAACTGCAATACCCGAACTACCATTTAAAAGCAAGTTTGGCAACTTGCCGGGTAATACGGTAGGCTCTTTTAGGGAATCATCAAAGTTGAATTGGAAGTCAACTGTGTCTTTGTTGATATCCGTAAGTAATTCTTCTGCAATTCTACGTAGACGCGCCTCTGTATAACGCATTGCAGCTGGTGAGTCACCATCTACAGAACCAAAGTTACCCTGGCCGTCCACGAGAGGATATCTCAAGGACCATTCCTGCGCCATACGCACCATGGTGTCGTACACGGATGAGTCACCGTGTGGGTGATACTTACCGAGTACTTCTCCTACAATTCTTGCTGATTTTTTATAAGACTTATTCCAGTTAACACCGAGGTCTAGCATGCCATATAATACCCGTCTGTGCACGGGCTTTAGGCCATCTCTAACGTCTGGTAGTGCTCTTGAAATGATCACCGACATTGAATAGTCGATGTATGCTCCTCGCATCTCATCTTCTATGTTAATCGGGATGATTGTTTCCTTATCTCCTTCTGCCATAAACTACTTCAAAAAGTATGGTTTTAATAAGGCAGCAAGATACCAAATTATTCTGTTTTACGAGCCGGAAATGACGCCTTTAATTATCATTTCAAGACTTATTTTTTCTGGGCTCTGAGAAAGCTTAGCCGTTTGGCTTTCGTCTAATTCTATTTTGGCCAAAACGTGGGTTTTGCTTGCGATAAAAGGGTCTTCCGCGGTAAATCTTGTTGTTGAAAATATGCTCCATTTGCACTTGATCAGCCTTGTATTTATTGCGCGGATAGATAGGGTATTTAAAGAGTAAACCAAGGTCAATGCTGAAGACCGAAAATTTGTGTTGAATATTGACCAAATCATTGGAGACGGTGTAGCTCCTCATTTCAAATGATGGCCGGATATATCCTTTGAAATATTTAGAGAATTTCATCTGAAACATCACGCCTATATTAAAGAAGGGGTCGTAATTGACAACCTCCTTATTGACTTGCTTAGCCTTTACTTTCCAAACCCCTCCGAGTACATCTGCATGAATAGAATAATCTCCCAGTGTATAAAGGTTGTAACTCAACGAGCCGAACAGCTTGGTGGTAGACAGTTTAGTCTCTGGCAGTGTATACCCTCGAAGCAAGTCGCTTACATCTTGAGTAGATGCAGGGTTCCTAAATTTAAGAGAACCAAAGCCAATCCCTCCTCCTATGCGGATCATATCGTCATCGAGGTAGATCTTCTCCTTAGTACGTTCATAATGCCCTTTATCAAGCTTCTTCAGGCTCAATGAAAAACGAAATGTCAATGGATTGATTCGACCATTGTTATTATAAGTGAAACTCGATGTATCAGTCCTGACGATATGACTATCGTCATCAATTCTTTCTATTCCTATTGGTGTAAGGTCTGTAAACCAGTTGTCAAAGGCATTTATTGGCGTTGTAAGCCCCTGTTCTTCGTCCAGGGGAACAATGTATAGCAAATCACCTCTAGGGTCTCTAATGACCGAAACATCAGTGAGTGGGTTGCGATAAGAGAAATAACCGACTCCCTTTTCGATACTGAAATTAAAGCGGTTGATCGTTTTTCTGATAGGGTTGACAAGTCGTCTTTGAAGTTGTTTTTCCTGCTTCTCGAGGTCAGGAGCTTCTTCAATAACAAAGCCTGAAACATTGGTCTTTTTCTTCTTTCTTTTAAACAGTTGGGCTTCTGCTTGATGGCTCAACGTAAAGGTGAGGAAGATCAGAAGTAGAAAGGACTTATTTTTCAACAGGCGCAGATGTTTTCTTTATAAAGGCAAACTAAACCAATTATTATGGAAGGCATAAAAAAAAGACTGCTAAAAGCAGCCTCTTTCGTATTAGTATATTAAGGTTGATTAAGGTTCTATTCTGCTGACATTCCGGCCATAAGCCCGTCAACTTTTGCTTTTATCGAGCTATCGCTTTTATAAGCTTTTTTAATTGCATTGTACTTTTTCACACCCAAGCTATATCTAGCAAGGTTGTTAACCACTGTACCAGCAGCTTTCTTTCTCTTGTCTACTTGTCCTTGAACAGTAGTGTAGAATTGCTTTTCAAAGTCAGTTGCATCTGCAGGAAGGTTCGCTGCCTTGCCTTTTGCTGCTTTGTCCAACTCCACGTAACGATTACCATCAATCCCCTCTTGCTTTTCAATCAAGCTATTTACATAAGGGCTGATTTTATCAGTAATCGATTTTTGTGCCATTAGTATTACTGCATAATCCTTTACATCCTCATCAGTAAAGTCTTGTGCACTTGCAGCATTTACCCCCACAAACACAAACATCAGTGTTGCCAATACGGCCTTCGTTAATCTCATCATCTCAATTAAATTTTTAGTTTATAAGAGAGCTAGTTAAACTCTCTTCTTATATAGTTAGTAGTTTGGTTGCTTTTAACAGCGATACAAAAAAAGGGATTTGTCTAAAACATACAAATGAAAACGCCCCATTTCTGACATAAAGCTCATATTTTTGGACACATTATTAAAATTTGACGAATATTCTTCATTCATGCGTAAAGTTTACTACCTCTCAACCTGCGATACTTGCAAGCGAATTATGAACAGCCTCAACCTAGAGGGCTTCATTAAACAGGACATTAAAACAGAATCTATAAGCGATGATCAGCTATCCGAAATGCACGGACTTGCTGGAAACTATGAAAGCTTGTTTAGCAAAGTGGCTAGAAAGTACAGAGCACTTGGATTGAATGAAAGAGACCTGTCCGAGAAGGAAATTAGAGACTATATACTGGAGGAATACACATTTCTAAAACGACCAGTTTTCCTTGTTGATGGTCAAATTTTTATTGGTAACAGTAAGAAAACAGTAGCCGCACTGTCTGAATTATTGAATGCTTAGATCCTTCCTATCGTCAGGATGACTAAACGATAGAGATATACGAAAAGCCATTTAGAACTTCATTCCGAAGCACGAGGAATCTTTACTATTAACACTGAAGAGAACTTTCTATATGGATAAGATCCCTCCTTTGTCGGGATGACTAAGCGATTGAGATATACGAAAAATCATTTTAGGACGTCATTCCGAAGCACGAGGAATCTTTACTATTAACACAAAAACATAAATTGTGGTTAAGACCCCTCTTATGTCGGGATGACTAGAAGATACAGTTAAGGGGCAAGTCATTTTAGATCGTCATTCTGAGCCTGCCTGGCGGCAGACAGGTGTAACGAAGAATCTTTACCATTAACACTGAACAGGACTTTCTATATGGCTAAGATCCCTCCTATGTCGGGATGACTAAGCGATTGAGATATACGAAAAATCATTTTAGGACGTCATTCCGAAGCACGAGGAATCTTTACTATTAACACAAGTGCGTCATAGCGCCAAAGGTCCCTCGGTAAACTCGGGATAAGAAGGCTTGAGCACAAGTATGTACTCCTCTTTTCACTCTGAGTCTGTCTATCGACAGAAAGGTGAAGCGAAGAACTTCTAAAACTAGATGTAGTCATTTTTGGGACGGCTAAGATCCTTCCTATCGTCAGGATGACTAAACGATAGGGATATACGAAAAGCCATTTAGAACGTCATTCCGAGGCACGAGGAATCTTGACCATTCATACAAGAACATGTGTATCGATAGAGACCTCTCAGTAAATTCGGGATAAAAAGGCTTGAGCACAAGTATGTACTCAGGATGAAAAGGACAGCGTATATGCCGATTTTGTTTATGCTTAGTTCTCTTCTATTGCCGAGATGACAAGAAGGAGTAGGTATAGATCAAATAGATTTTAACTCTTGAATTGTGTCTATCGGGTCTACAGACTTAAAGACAAAGCTACCTGCCACAAGAATATCAGCACCTGCCTCCAATAGTTTTGGGGCATTATGGATGTTAACACCACCATCAATCTCTATTTGAGTATGTGCATTGTTCTCAGCAATGATCTCCTTCAGTTGCCTTACTTTCTTGTAAGTGTTTTCGATGAACTTTTGCCCGCCAAAGCCAGGGTTTACAGACATGATACAGACCAGATCGATATCACAAATGGTATCTTCTAACAACTGAACATTCGTATGAGGGTTAATGGCAACCCCTGCCCTACAGTCCATCGACCTGATCTCTTGCAACGTTCTGTGTAAATGGTCGCAAGCTTCATAATGCACTGAGATATTGGCCGCACCAGCGTCTCTAAAAGCCTTCAGGTACTTTTCTGGCTTCTCAATCATTAGATGAACATCCAAAGGCTTCTTTGCATGTTCATTGATCGCATCACATACGGGTAATCCAAAAGATATATTAGGCACAAAAACTCCGTCCATAATATCTATATGAATCCAGTCTGCCTGACTTTCATTTAGCATTTCAACGTCACGTTGAAGATTAGCGAAATCAGCAGCAAGTATAGATGGGGCAATAATTGGGGAATTCATGCTCAAATATAATCCAATATTGATTTATGAACTATTGTGCTTTGATGATCTTTTTGGTGACTACACCGGAAGGTGTTACTAACTTTAGAATCAGTAAGCCACTGGTAACACCGGTAAGATCAATTTGAAACCTATTATAGAACAAGTTTGGTCTAAAGTTGTAGTCTCGTACCACCGAGCCTTCACTAGTGAGTAGTTGAGCATTAATAGAGGTACCTACAAGATCTTCCTCAAAGGCTACGGTGAAATAAGGTAAATCCGTTGGGTTTGGATAGGTTATGATACCGTTCTCTATTGGAATCAAGGCTTCATTAGCAATTCTTGAGGCTCTCATAAATCCGGGGATTCCGTAGCCAAAGAGATTGTTTGGCTCATCGGCCATATTACCTGACCGTTTGATTATATCTCTAATCTCACTAGCAGCCATTTCAGGAAATGCTTCTATAAGACCTGCCGCCAAACATGTGACTAAGGGTGCCGAAAAGGACGTACCATTTTGAAAACCAATTGCTCCTGAACTTGTCAACAGTCTTGTGCCTACGCCTTGCGCTACAACATCAGGCTTTATCCTTGCATCAGCGCTTGGCCCGACACTACTAAAGCCAGACAGAGTCCCTCCTGCATCTACTGCACCAACCGTTAAAACATGTTCACTATCGGCAGGGGCAGTGATAATCCTCCATGCATCATCGCCAGAATTACCGGAACTTGTCACCAGCACAATACCCTTAGAAGCCGCTATGTTCGAAGCCCTGGTAATAACGGCAGTATTGCCATCCATATCAGCTACGGAATAATCCATACTGTCATCCTGAAACGAATCATTATAACCTAAAGAGGTATTAATTACGTCTACCCCAGCACTATCCGCCTTTTCTGCCGCAAAGAGCCAGTTGTATTCTTCAACTCTATATTCACCTGGTGCTTCTGTTACTGCCAAAAAGTACTCAGCGTTCGGTACACCACCTATTATGTCAAAAGTGTTAGCAGCAATCAAGGACATCACTCTCAAACCATGGTTGAAACTGTTATCGACATCGGGCCGATTCCTCGTAAAATCAAACGTATACGATATCCTATTGCTTAGAACAGCATGCTGAAAAGCAGGCAATGAGGTGTAGTTTTGAAAGCCATCATCTAGAATAGCAACCATTACGCCATTTCCCATAAAATTAGCTTCGTGCATTAAATCAAGTTCGAGCATTTGAAACTGCCTTTCAACAATTCGAGATGGTTCGATTGGGCTGTCAGTAAACTTTGCTCTGCCAAAAGGAATTGGCGTGAGTATATCTCCGGGTGCCACATATTCCACGCTCTCAACTATGTCAAGTGATTCGACTTCACCCACTTGACTTGACTGCATTTGAACCAGCACTCCATTCATCCATTTGGTAGAGAAGTAAGTTTCGATTCCCAAGCCAGCCACCTGATCAATGTAGGACTGATTGACAGGTAAGTCTTCTTCGCTTACCAGAACATTGTTTTTTAATCTTCTGGCGAGTGACCTTTGCGATAGAAATGCTTGAGGATTAGTAACTGAATAAGGACTATTGGCTTTGTCTTTAAAAAAGACCATATATCGATCCTGAGCGAGGCTAGTCGCGGATATAAATAGTAAAAGGAATATGGTGCTAGTTACCCGCGTCATCTAAAAAGCCATGGGCCGTGAGTTCTTCTCTGTAATAACGTCCCGATTGAACAATTTCTTGTAAAGCACACGGTCCAACTGTACAAAACCTCAATTGTTCATACTCTTTTCTCACCAAACCGATACTATCTGCATAAACCTCAGTTCTGAGATCTCTAAATGTTACATCAATACCATCAGGGTTTTGACTTCGCTCATTACTAACCTCAACAACTGTCGCTTTCAGGAAAGTATTAAAGCCTTGAGTGAATGGCTCATTGAATGTCAGATACTTTTGAACTACAGGCTCACTGCTATTAAAAAGGTTTCTATCCCACCTACGGGTAGTATCAACAGGAAAGACCATTTTTTGTAAAGGGAGATTGTTTTCTACAGATACAGCCCACTCTCTCTCAACTCTGGCCGACCATACTGAATCAAGCTGCCAAGGCTGACTGCTATTGTCTCGTGTTAATCTATGAACCAGCCTTGATTCGATGCCATTGACAGTAAACTCATCCCTCACCTCTTCCCTAAGTTGGTACTCAAGGGTATCGCTAATGTCTACCGCCAGGTATCGGATTTCGTATACATCGTATTCGCGATACTTATTGGGGGCTAGAAAAAAGAAAGACTTTCCTAAGTCCGGATCTAAAGGTGGCTCGGCATCTTCAACATTCGTATTACCGCATGAAGAGATGATCACGAGTAAGGATAAAAGAAGATATTCAAGTCTAAAGCGCATTACTGTAAAATTAACAGGTTTAGGTGATGTATAGTTAACGTTGTTCCACTAATCTTAGCATGTCGTCAGTCGGCAGTCACGTAATGAATACATGTATTTAATGAAAGACCCTAACGGCATGGCAGAGAATCTCTTCTAACACGTTCATATCGCTTGTCAATTATAGATTTTATTGCCTTAATTTGCGTTCGATTAGCGATTTGATCATTATGGCTCTAAGAACTTTTGTACGTGTAAATGGAATTAACAACCTCAGTGATGCGCGCTATTGCGCTGGTATGGAGGTAAATGAACTTGGTTTTAATATCGAAGCCGATCACTCCAATTACACTGATGCAGAAAAGTTTAAGGAAATGTCCGACTGGCTTTCCGGTGTTGAGTTTGTAGGAGAAATCACAAATGAATCAACTGATATTAAGCAGGCAATTGAAGGCTATGCATTAGATGCCTTGCAAATTGAAAATCTGAGTCAAATTGAATCAGCTCTATCGACTGGTTTGAAAGTAAGTTTTGTAGCTAAAAGCCTTGATGAAGCGATCGAAGCTTGGACACTTTCAAATGAGAGCCTATCACACATTCTTCTATCGACTGATCAAACCTCAGATTATCAGTTCCCCGTTTTATTGACTGAAGGGTTTGATATCAACAATCTCGACTCCATACTTAAATCTTCGACTGCAAAAGGGATTGTTCTGGAAGGCGGAAGCGAAATAAGGCCTGGATACAAGGACTTTGATGAGCTTGCCGACATCCTGGAGTTATTAGAGATTGATGACATGGCCTAGCTGTTCATTCTTGCCATTCCTATAAAATATCCCTCCCACGATACGAAAATCGGTCACTACTGATTACCTTGATTTCATAAACTATTGATATGAAACGAATTGCTCTTATACTTTTTATCTCTGCATTATCCATTAATGTAAATGCTCAAACTGATGTCACCACCTTTATTCTGGTTCGTCATGCCGAAAAATCCAAGGATGATCCCCGTGATCCTAGTTTGTCAGAGGAAGGAATTAAGAGAGCGAAGGCTTTGAATGAAATCTTGACACAAGCTGACATTGCGGCCCTTTACTCTACCCCGTATAAAAGAACGAAGAGCACAGTACAACCGATCGCAGATGCCAAAGGACTTGAGATCACGATTTACGATCCAAGAAGTGCTGATTTCCTTAAAGACATAATGGAAAAATATAAGGGGAAGACAGTGGTGATTTCAGGTCACTCCAATACCACCCCTCTTGTAGCCAATCTTCTCACAGGTTCGGACCAATTCAAACAGCTGTCGGAAGATGACTACAGCAAGATATACATGGTGAGTGTAACCGAACTGGGAAAGGGAACCGCTACTATTCTTACTTACTGATCTGAGAGCTTGTACTAATGAGTTACTCTGTATTACTGTTTCAGTAATGCGTTAAGACTATAAGTCATTCAGGAGTTTCTGATACTATGGGCGTTGTGGCATCGGGCTTAGGTGCGTGTTTACCTATCTTCAGGTAAAGAACCCCCAACAGAGAGCTTAACAGCGTGATTAGAAAAAAGAGCGAGGCTAGTGCCACAGCAGCTGTTTCGTTTAAACCAAAGAGTTCGTGTCCTACAGTAAATGTCAACTCTCTTACACCTAGTCCTCCTGGTAAAGAGAACGGTAATGCTGCCAATACTGAAGACACTAAAAAGAGCGTGAAGTAGTCAATAAAACCACTATCAATATGCAATGCTTTCAGAATAAAGAATGCGCAGACAAGCTGCAAAGACTGCACACCAAGGGCCTGCAGATTCGTAATGTGATTGACTTTCTTAAAGGTTTTGAAGAAAACATTTACCAAGACATAGTATGCAGGGTATGCTAAGACTAATCCTATCCAAAGCAAAAACCCATAACCTTCCATCGCATCTTTAGCCGAGCCCAGCAGACCTAGGCCAAAAGCCAAGAAGCCCAAAGCAACGACACCGCTGATCCTATCTAAGAGCGTTGCTGCAATTAATCCTTTTAAGGGTGACTTATAAGTCTTATTAAGCAGATAGACCTTATAGCCATCGCCACCAATACCACCGGGAAGGAATTGATTATAGAGCATTCCTAGATAGTAGAGCTTGAGATTAAAGTTTTCAGAGAGTTTGAGTCCTAGAGCTCTAAAGAAATAGTTCAGTCTGAAGGCACTGAGCAGCTTAGAAGCATTGAAGGCCATAAAGGCTATGATCAAAGGACCAATCTTAGCACCTAAAAGACTGCGCTTCAATTCATCTACATCTATTTCGTTCAGTACAAAGTAGATTGCGATTGCTGCAATTACAACTTGGCTAAAAAGCTTACCCCAACGTTTAAGCCTTTGCTTGTCCAATGTAGGTTTCTTTCAAACGATAGACTGTCTTGTTTTGAGACTCATAATAGGTCCTCATCATGATCTCAACAATAATTCCCACGGTCACAAATTGTATCCCTGCAAGAATCATAATGCTTCCCAAGAGTAGCAAGGGTCTTCCCCAGATATCGGCACCCGTAGCAAACTTATAGATGACAAGATACAGGTCGATCATAAAGCCAATACCAAAAGTGATGATTCCCAAGCCTCCGAAAAGGTGCATTGGTCTTCTTAAATACTTCTGAAAGAAGATCATCAAAATCAAATCGGCCATCACCTTGAAGGTTCTGTTGATTCCGTACTTTGATTCCCCATGAATCCTTGCATGGTGGTTAACATCCACCTCTGTCATCTTCGCTCCTTGAAGCTTAGCCAAAACGGGAATAAAACGGTGCAATTCACCATATAAACCCAAATTCTTAGCAATGTCCTGCTTATAGATTCTTAATGAGCATCCGTAGTCACTCAAGCGGACATCTGTAGTATTTCTGATAATCCAGTTGGCGATTTTACTAGGGAACTTTCGCAAGACGAAGCCATCTTTTCTGTTCGCCCTTACACCAGCTACTACATCCATTCCAGATTCTTCGAGCTTTTGCATCATCTTTGGAATGTCGGCAGGATCGTTCTGTAAGTCACCATCCATCGTGACGATATAGTCACCTTGAGCAGCGTCAATACCGGCAGACATAGCCGTGCTTTGCCCATAATTCTTATTGAATATCAAGAGCTTGGTGCGGTCGTTGGCAATGGACTTAATGTTTTCCACTGTTTTATCAGTAGATCCATCATCAACTAAAATCAATTCGTAGTCAATTCCTTCGAGGGCCTCGTACTCTTTTTCACAGAGTGGAATCACATTATCTTCTTCGTTGTAAACGGTAACAACAACGGATAGCTTCATAGCAAAAATTTGAAGTTGCAAAGTAAAAGAGTTCTACCTCAAATACCTAATAAAGCGCATTTCGTGTAGCTTTGCCCTTTCATGAATAAGCATCTCCCCCTTGCTATAATTCTTGCACTCGCATTTGCAGTATCGTTCGCCAATATTGGAGGGCTCGATGTCTATGCCCTAGACGAAGCAAAAAACGCGGAAGCAGCCAGAGCCATGTTCGAATCGGGAGATTATGTGGTACCCTATTACAATGGGGAATTAAGAACCGATAAGCCTTCTCTGCATTACTATTTTATGGCAGCAGGTTATCAACTCTTTGGAGTCAACGCCTTCGGAGCACGATTCTTTTCTTCGATAATGGGTGTATTGACCATACTAATCACCTTCCTCTTTGTCAGGAAGAACTTTAGCGAAAAGGCGGCCATAAATAGCGCATTGGTGCTGATCGCCTCCATTCACTTCAACTTACAATTTCATATGTCTGTGCCAGATCCATATCTGGTCTTCTTTACCACATGGGCATTCTTCTCATTTTATGAGGCGTATAAGACCAACAGTAAATGGCAGTTGCTTTCTTATTATTTTGCCATTGGCTGTGGACTACTTACAAAAGGCCCTATTGCTTTGGCCCTACCGGGTTTGACCGCTTTAGCCTTCCTGATTTTTAATCGGGATTTTAAATGGAAGACTATCTGGAGACTTCAGCCTTTCGGAGGAATCATTGTCTCGTTGCTAGTTGCCTTTCCTTGGTATTGGCAGGTGCACAAAGCTACCAATGGTGCATGGACGGATGATTTCTTTTTCAAGCATAACTTCTCTCGCTATTCAGATGCTATGGAAGGTCATGAGGGTTTATTCTTATTGACTTTTGCCTTTGTCTTTGCTTTAGGGATGCTGACTTTCCTTCCCTTTGTATTTCAGTCACTGAAGCACACCTTTCAACAAAGAAAGAATGATGCCTTACTCTATTGTGGCCTCGCTGTGGCCATTATCTTAGTCTTCTTCGCTACGTCTAGCACTAAGCTTCCGAACTATACAGTACCGGCATATCCTGTTCTGGCTGTGATTTTAGGAGTTTATGTGAGTCAAATTAAGTCATCATGGTTAGATAAGCTGGGGAACAGAATTGGTCTTATTGCCTATGCTGTACTTCTCATTGGCTTTCCTATTGGTATATATTTCGGTCTAAAGGGAGACAAAACGATAGCTCACCTGACTGATTTGAGCTACTACTTTATCGTACTAACTATTGCAGGCATTCTCATTCTGTTTTATGCCTTTGGTAAAAAGAATATCGAGGCTGCATTAAGAGTCAATGTTTCCGCTTGGATTGTCGTGATCATACTCTTTTTCTACTTGATTTTCCCGAAAGTAGATGCCGAAAATCCAGTGAGAAAGCTAGTACCACAAATGGATACCAGTGCCAAAGTCATTTCCTTTAAGCGACTTAATGCTGCTTTCGTGTTTGAGCTTGAGAGAGAGATTACGCGATATAATGATTTAGTCGATATCCAGAAGACTATGCTCCAATATGAGAAGGGATACATAATATCCCGTACTGAGTATCGCACAGAACTTGAGCAGATCCCTGGCGTCAAGTATGTGTCTGAGGCACGCGATCTGTTCGAAAACCCTACTTCGCTTCTTATGATGTGGGATCGATCAAGGCAATAGCTTATCGCTTTAGAAGACCACGTTGTAGCTTCGTCTTTTCTGACTGATTGCGCATCAAGTATACAGAGATCACCACCGCTATTACACCGAAAAGACTTCCTACATAGACATCTCTAGCGAAATGCTGGATTAAGTAGATTCGCGATAGCCCCACCAGTACAGCCGTCACAAAGCATAGGGTTTTCAATGCTTTGTTCTTTACAAGTAGTATCAAAAAGAAAAACAGTACAAATCCAGAAGCCGTATGACCTGAAGGAAAGCTATCATAACCTCGAACCGTCACTCCCTCGACAAAGTTGAGTGTATCAATTTGATCCGCAAAGAATGTCTTAGGACGCGGCTCTCCTGCCGAAAGCCATTGCTTAAATACATGCACAAATACGGTCTGTAGAGCTACTGCTATCATGAATGTCAAAAAACGATAGTAGTTAGAAAGCAAAAGGCCAAGACCAAGAACTCCAAGTAAGACTCCGTCACCCAAATAGGTCCAGTATTTAAAAAAGGCATCGAAGAAAGGTGTATGGCGCTCATTTAACCAAAGTACGACATCACCATGAGCCGTAAGCACTAGTATGACACCAAATACTAAGAAGTAAAGTGCCGTTAGCCAGTTTACTTGTTTTCCAAAAAGTTCTTGATTGCTCATTTATCGAACCTGAATTTCAGGTATTTTATTTTCTCACCCAAGTCCAAGTACTTCTGCTCGAAATTGGTTTTGATCCCGTAGTGGTCATCTACATACTCGGAAGCATATAGATCAAATGTATACTTAAGGTCAAGAATGTCCTTACGCTCATTTAAGGTCTCAATTGTATACTCAAAAAGGTCAGTGTTGTCAGTTTTGAAGTAAACGGACCCGGTATCACTCAGCAGGTTCTTATACATATCCAAGAAGCGTGGAGACGTAAGCCGCCTTTTTATATCACGATCTTTTGGCCTTGGGTCGGGAAAGGTGATCCATAATGAATCAATTTCTCCAGGGGCGAAAAAGCCTTCAATATTGTGGATTAAAGTTCTAAGAAACGCCACATTCTCAAGCTTCTCATCGATTGCCTGCTTGCTTCCAGTCCAAAGCCTGTCTCCTTTTATATCGACACCAATGAAGTTCCGATCTTCAAATACTCTGGCCAGGCCGATCGTGTACTCTCCCTTGCCACAACCCATTTCCACTGTAATAGGCAGCTCATTCTTGAAATGAAGCCCATTCCAGTTTCCCTTAAGGTCATTGAAGCCTTCCTTCCCCTCTTGCAAAAGATTCGGGAGTAATTTATTCTCGTCAAAGCGTTTTAGCTTAGCTCTTGGCATATTAAAGATTATCTATTTCGGCCACCACAAATGTACTACCTCCCACAAATATCAAGTCATTCTCTTCCGCTCTATTTCTAGCATGAGTCATTGCTTCATTGACATCTCTGATGAATTCGGCCTCGATGTTTAAGGCATTCACTTTTGATTTTAGAACCTCCAATGGCATGGCACGAGGAACGGATGATTGGCAAAAAGTCAAATGAGCATTCTTCGGAATCATGTGGATCAAATCATCAATATTCTTGTCATTGACAAAGCCCAGAACCATGTGGAGCTCTCGAAATTTTTGATCATTCAATTGATCAACTATGTATTGAAATGCATCTTTATTATGACCTGTATCACAGATAGTTAAAGGATTTATTCCTATAGTCTGCCAGCGACCTTTCAGCCCTGTACTTCTGACCACATTCAAGAGGCCTTTCTTAATGGCTGGTTCTTCAATATCCCAACCCAAATCACCAAGTACTTCAATCACTTTAAGCACTCCTGAGACATTCATTTGCTGATAGCCGCCCTTCAAGTCAGTTTCTAAGGAAGTATCTTTATCGGCATAAGATATTTGAGCTTTTCGAGAAGCTGCCACTGAATCAAAAACAGGTTTAGTCTCTGTATTGAGTTCACTCACTACAACAGGGACGCCTTCCTTGATAACCCCGGCCTTCTCCCGAGCTATTTCTGGCAAGGTGTCACCAAGCATCTCCATATGGTCGAAGCCAATATTGGTAATCAGACAGATTTCAGGTGTGATAATATTGGTAGAGTCTAACCGCCCCCCTAATCCTACTTCTATAACCGCTATATCTACTTTTTCTCTTGCAAAGTGGTCAAAGGCCATGGCCACAGTCATTTCAAAAAACGAGGGTTGGATTGTCTCAATGACTGCTTTATTACTTTCTACGAACTCAATCACCGAGAGGCGTGAGATTTCCTGACCATTGATCTTAATCCGTTCCGTAAAATTCTTCAGGTGTGGAGATGTATAAAGCCCAACTTTCAGGCCTGAAGCCTGAAGTATTGATGCAAGCATATGGGAAGAACTACCCTTACCGTTGGTTCCAGCGACATGAATGCTCTTAAAACCATTTTGCGGATTACCTAGATGTTCGCATAGCGCTATGGTATTAGACAGATCCTTCTTAAAAGCGGCCTTACCTACACGTTGATACATTGGGAGTGCTTGAAAGAGATAGTCAAGCGTCTCTTGGTAGTTCATGCTGCGAAGATAATGTTAGTACGCATTTATTGACATCTAGCACTTCAAATTTTAGATGGGCTTACGTGTCTTTGAATTGTAAGGCGTCATAGTATTGAACAACGTCAAAAACAAAAAATCATGAAAACGAAAATCACTTTTTTAAGCTTAATGTTTGCAGTACTTTTTATTACAGCCTGCGATAATGATGCAATTGATGCTCATGGCTCGATCATAAACGAGGAACGTGAGTTTACAGGTTATTCATCAATCGCAGTTAATGTTCCTGCTAAGGTCTATATCATTGATGCGCCAGGCGAATCCTTGAGGATCAAAACTCACGAAAATCTATTGAGTGTAATTGATACAGAGGTCATTGGTTCTACTTTGAGAATAAGTACCAATCATAATTTGAGAAATGTCAGAACACTTGAAATATATGTCTCAGCACTTGATTATGAAAAGCTAAGCATCACTGGTGCTGGTTCCATTAGCACAGAGGGGTGTCTCAATGTAGAGCAATTAACACTAGAAATAACTGGAGCCGGTGTGATCACTGTATGTGGTACAGCCAATGAATTGAGCACTCGAATTTCTGGTGCTGGCAAAATTGAAGCCTATGGCTTGGAAACGCTTACAACAACGGTCAGCGTTTCAGGATCGGGTGAAGTTCAAACGAACGTCACTGAATCACTGAATGTGGACATTTCCGGTGCTGGGGTAGTGAAATACATGGGTGACCCTCAGATCACAAGTAGAATCAGTGGTGCTGGTGTGATTAGAAAGGCGAATTAATTCGTCTTAATCACAAAGGTCACTTCACCTTTTGATATCGGAGCAGGTGCTTTAGAACCATCGGTTTGTATAAAGCTGAGTTTGAGCACCTGTTTCTTATAGAACTCCACGATGGTATTATCACTGATTGTAGTTCCAGGTAATACAGAAACTGTCAAAACCTTTCCGCGATCATCAACATCAATTCCAAAACGGATGACACCATCTATCTGTGAATCGTCTTTTTCGGTAGGAGGTCTCTCCCACTTCCAGCCATCGAGACTATAACTTACAGAACCTATATCAGACCCATCAGGATTAATTCCATCGGTTTTCTTATTCCCTTCAGGGTCTCCTTGATTACCCTTCTTGTCCGGGTATGTTCCTTGATTGTTTGAAGCAGCCTCCTTAGAATCGGATTCCTTCTTCTTGCCTCCCATTAGTGCTCTTTGATCCACAACAGGTTTTGGTTTAGGCTTAGGCTGGACTTCTTCCTTTTTCTCTTCTACTGGTGGTTTTTCGACTACCTCTTCTTCTTTCTTCACAGGAGTAGCTTCTTCAACCTTCACCTCAGATTCTTCTTTGGTAGTAATAGGGTCTTCGATTACCTCTTTGGTTGGAGGTTCTTCTACAGTCTCTTCTGTTTCAACCTTGGCAGGAACAACTTCTTCCTTCACTTCAGGCTCAGCTTCAACGACCTCTTCAACGACTTCCTCAACCGGATCAACTTCTTCGGTTTGTGTCTCAGTTTGTTCAGTATCAACCTCTGAATCAGGAGGTGTGTCCTCCACTGTTTCTTCTAACTGTGCATCTGTATCTCTTTCAACATCACCTCCGCCTTGCTCTTGGAAACCAAAATTCAATTCAATGCCGTATTCTTCGATTGGCGGATCTGGTGCTCGCCATGCGACAAGGAAAACCAAAAGCAATATGATCAGCCCATGGACCGTGCTGGTCATGATAATGCTGAACTTTTTATCTTTCTTTTCCTGATCTGACATACTACTCTGCTTTAGCCACCAAGTTTGTCTTTTGCTCTAGTTTGGCAATGATACCAGTTACCTTTACGAAAATTTCGGCCGTTATGGTTTTGTCTAAGTGAAGACTAACCGTTCCACCTGGCTCAGAAATGACTTTCGAAAGCTCATTTTCCAAGTTCCCTAGCGATACTTCCTTATCATTTACGTAAAAGATATTGCCTTCGCCTACCGTAACACTATTCTTCTGTAAAGAAATACTAGTAGCAGCTGCTGATGGCAAATCCACGGGTAAACCAGATGGGGTAATAAAGGAGGAAGTCAGCATAAAGAATATCAATAACAGAAATACAATATCTGTCATAGACGACATGCTAAAAGCTGAATCAACCTTATGTTTTGATTTAATATCCATTATTGAGGTTCTTGAAGTAAGTCAATGAAATCAATCGAAGTGTATTCCATGTAGTGGATCGCCTTCTGCACCTTAGAAACCAAGTAATTGTATCCTAAATAAGCTATGATACCAACAACCAATCCGGCTGCAGTAGTAATCATAGCCTCATAAATACCTGTAGATAGAAGTTTAGGACTTACCGACCCTTCCTCCTGCGCTATTGAAATAAATGCCTGTATCATACCCGAAACGGTCCCTAAGAACCCAATCATTGGGGCAGCACCAGCGGTTGTAGCCAATAGCGAGAGATTCTTTTCCAGCTTGTAGACTTCAATTTTTCCCACATTCTCAATGGATGCTTCAATGGACTTTAAAGGACTACCAATTCTATGGATTCCTTTTTCTATCATCTTAGCGATTGGTGAATCAGTCTGAGAACATAGGAGTTTAGCACCATTTACATCCCCATTGGCGACCAAATCCTTAATCTTCTCCATAAACTCAAAGGGAGTTTTCGATGCCCTATTCAAGCTTCTTAACCTCTCAAAGAAGATATAAATTGCCACTATCGATAAACCCGCAATGGGTATTAGCCAGAACCCTCCTTTTAAAATCAGCTCAAAAAAGAACAATACTTGATCTTCACCTGCACCAACATTCGTGGTATCGGCAGCACTTAAATTTTGAATCAACGTCATTTTAATATTTCAATACCCAGATATTATCACCGTATTCTGATTTCAAATCCTCCATCGCACTCGCGGCATCAGATAATTGATCAACTACATTTATTCCTACTCTATGGAGGGTTTTATCTCCTGTCGGTTTCAGTAGGTATGCATTAGTTCCTGCGGCTACTATTTCATTGCCTTTATCAATGGCCAAATCCTCATCATAGAAGCTTCCAACAATAATGTAAAAACGACCACCACGCTCTGAAATTGTGGTTAAGGATACAGTTGGTTCAGGTTCAGGATCGGGAGTTTGTTCTACTACCTGTGGCTCCGGCTCTACTGTCTCCTCTTCTACTACTGGTTGTTCTGTTTCTTCCTGAACAGGCGTTTGGATTTCTTGCTCTTCTTGTGGTTTGAATATCAAGAAATAGTAGGCTGCGGCTGCCAGGGCTAAAACGATAACTACAATTAAAATTGGCCCTGAACTATTCTTTCTTTTAGGCTCATCAGCCACCTTAGGTTCTTCTTTCTTGGCCACTACTTCTGGCTCCTTTTTAACTGGAGCTGGGCTTTCGGCTACAGGCTTTGGTTTTGGTGCCGCTTTAGGCTTCGCCTGAGGCTTTGGTTTTGGCTTTTCTTGCTTCTTTTGCTCTTCAACCACAGGGACAACACTATCTTCTGTTGCCTCTAGGCTGATATCATCTAAGCCAAGATCATCATCTGAGACAATTGGTTCCTTTGCCTTAGGTGTTGTTTTTCGTCCTACAGGTTTCTTAGAAGCTGCTCTTTTAGCAGTTGTTTTCTTGGCTGTAGTCTTTGTAGTAGTGGCTTTTTTTGCTGCTGGTTTTTTAGTCGTTGTGGTCGACTTCTTAGCTGCAGTCTTCTTTGCAGGCGTCTTACGAGCCGGCCTTTTGGGCTTTTCGTTCTCTTCGGAAGAGTCGTTAGTCTGTTTTGCTGCCATAAGCTAAGTGTTGATCGTTAGAATATATAATGTACAATATATATGAACTACACGAGGTGTACTGTAACCAGTAAATTAGAATGAAACTGAGATTCCGCCTAAAAATTGAATACCTCGCGATGGATAGTTAAGATATCTCTGGTATTCGCTGCCGAATAGATTGTTCAGTTGTAAAAATACACCAAATTGTTGATTTAGCTCATATTTCCCACCCAAATTTAAATCCACAATATCATCTAGTTCAAATTTCTGCGCTGTTTCGCCATTCCAAGCATTAAGGCCTCCCATATAATATAGGTCGGCTGTGACAGTCAAGTTTTCAATTGGGAAAAACGTGTTATTAAACGCGGCTTTGAAAGTCGGCAAATGCCATGCTTCTTCTAGGTTTGGAGCAGCAGTGCTCATTTTATAATCGAAAAAGTCAAACCTTAACGATGACCTCACCTGACCTGATTGCTCAAAGTTTACTTCTGAGAAAATATTCAATCGATCGACTGTCCCAGGATCATACAAAATATCAAACCTTGATGAATCGGAAACCGCATTAGTAAACAGTTGAATGTTATTCATAGAAGCTAAAGAACCTCCGGCATTCAACCTCAAACCTTTAGACAAGTCAATCTCCACTCCACCATAGATGCTACTCTCAGTTTCTGTATTTCGTAGATCAAAACCTGGTCTTAAAAACGGATTCTGTTCTATGGATGATTCCAAAGTATTCATGGTCAAGAAACCCTCATAACCAGCGTAAACTCTTAAACCGGCATCAACATTAACCGACCCTTCCACCACTGGATAAAGCGACATTCCATTACCAGAATCATTGTCCCCAGCAAAGTTTATCCCAGCCTTTAGTGCAAACTTGTCACCTGCATAGTTGACCCTTGGCTGTAAACTAAGGTAGTTCCTATTTGCTTCAACAGTCCCCTCTGTTCGCTTAGAAAGGACTGCAATTCCTTCGATAGAAAAATTCAACTGCTCTGAGAACTGATAGTCGGCCATAGCGTCAAAGTCGAACTTGTTCTCTTTGGCTTCCAAGGCATCTCTGAAAAACACCCAGTCTGTTTCAAAACTATAATTCATTTGTTCATCTCTCTCAGTTTTCTGAACACCTACATTGGCAGAAAACCTGGTGAACTTTTGCTCAATAGCATCACTGGTCAAGTCTAATACAGGATTATATCCGAAGAAGTGAACCTTCTGACCTGTATAGTTTAAACTACCAGAGACCGTATTGGTACCATTGAAAAACTTACCTCCAACGGCTGCCTCTGTTTTGCCGCTAGCCGAATTTTCGTCAAAGACTGGACCTCTCTGAGAGGACAAGTGCCTGACATAAAGGTTGACTATATAATCCTGGCTCTTTGGAGACCCTATATATCCTTCGAAGTAAGGTGTGCCATAGTTTCCATAACCCGCTCTTACATAGTTAGACGTGAAATCCATTGACGGTTGGCTTGAACGATAATTAGCCGTTCTAAACGAAGGCTCCAATGGACTCAAATTGTATTGAAATCTTCTAAACTGATATTGCTGTTTGGTCACAGCACCTGACACTGGCAACTGAGGTATTTTTTCAAAATTCCTTGTTGCTGGCGGCAATACAATTTTTCTGTCCTTACGAATGACAATTTCGGCCTCTTCTTCCAACCTACCAGTTGTACCAACTTGAGCCACCATATCCATGGCTACAAGAGAGAATACTGCGATAATGACTAAAAACCTTTTCATTACTGGTTCCCTCCCTTGTTTTGTGTTGTGTCTTGAGCTGCTACTTGTTCAAGATCCTTTTCTAACTTCTCGATTTGGGTCAGTTTGACCCTGGCCTCATCTACCACCTCTTTGATTGGTGAATTCTCAATGATTGAATTGACTGTAGCTTTTGCTTGAAATAGCTCTTCTAAGGCTATATAGTTGTCAGCCACAAGGAGGAATGCCTTTCCTAACCAGTCTTCATAGTCAGCAAAGCTCTCACTAAACTCAAACAGTGTATTTAGAGATTCTTGATATCTCTTTTGTTGGAAGAATATTTGACCGAGTAAGTACTGTGCCTCTGCTCCATATTTATCTTTTGAAGCATTGATGGTAGTGAGCAATTGATCAATCGCTTCATCAAAATTGCCTTCACTATAAGCTGCCTTTGCTAGGTATAGCTGCGCTCGATTGGTTGCGTCTTGAGAAATATTGCCCTTGGTTAGAATGTTGTTAGCATATGTTCTCATTTGAGCATAATTGCCAAGCTTGAAATTCGCATCCAGAAGGCCTATCCAGGCATCGTTTTCCTGACGTTTGCTCCTTGCTATAGACTCTAACTTAGAAAAGTAATTCGCTGCCTCCTGAAAGTCACCAGCTTGAAGCTGCAATTGACCTATTCGTTGGAATACCACATCCATATCGTTAATCTGAGCTTCTCGATCTAGTTCATAATAGAGCTCCAATGCTCGGTCAGCGTCTTCTAATCTGAAATAGCTCTCTGCTCTAAAGAATTTGGCTTGATGACGAAGCGGGCTTTCAGAATAGTTCTTTTCATAATCTTCAAATGCCCCTATTGCCGCACTATACTCTTGACCATAATACTTGTTCTTGGCTGCTTCCAGTTCTATTGTTTCCAAAGACTGGTTATCCGGATTGGCCCCTCGATACTTAGCCAGGTACTGATCAAACTCAAGTACTTTATTATTTAGCTTCAGTGTGTTTTGCAAACCAAGCAATGCACTATTCGCCACCTTACTGGTCACATAGTTATTTAGAATCGTTTTGTAGTCTTCTTCAGCTTTATCCAATTCATTCAAATTGAAATAGGCCAAAGCTCTACTTTCATAGGCATATGGTATAAAAGGACTTTGCTGTAATTTTTCAATTACCCGAGTAAATCCTATGATCGATTCTCTATACGAGTTCGCTTCCAATTGAATTTGTGCCTTCTTATAGATGGCATCATCATAATACCTCGAACGACTGTGTCGGTTGATCACAACATCAAGTGCCTGAATTGCTTCTGTACTCTTATTCTGAAAATCTCTGACCACCCCTTTTTGGAAGTAAGCATAGTCTACATTCGGATTGTTGTTGTCGATAGCCCTTTGATAATATGAGATGGCTGTGGCATATTCTTTATCTACATAATAGCAGTCTGCCAACCTGAGAATAGCATCATCATAGTTCAGTCTGTTCGGTTCATTTTGGAGTGCATCGACATACCTTTTTAGATAGACACGAGCTCTGGAATAGTCTTGCGTATTATAATAGACATACCCTACGCCATAGTTTGCTTTTAAGTAGTACTCTGAATTTCTATTTCTTGTCTCAAACACCTTCTGGTAACTCCTAATAGCTTCTGCATAAGATCGAGAAGTGGCTTGAGCTTCTGCTTTCCAAAACAAGGCTCCTGTCTCTAGGTCTTTGTCCGATCGATACGTTAATGATTTATCGAAGAGTTGGATGGCAGTTTTGTACTTGCCTGTATTGTAATACTCCGTCCCTTTGTAAAAAGTAACCTTCTGATAAGCCTCTTTTATACGATCAGTCTTGTTCTCAATTCTTTCTATGAAAGCAATAGCTCGCTGAAAGTCATTCGTATTGAGGAAAGCTTCCGATAAGAGATTATTCGCCTCAGGAATGTACGAAGAGGCTGGAAACTGTTTGATAAACCTATCCAATGACACGATGGCCTGAGAATATTTTTTAGCCTCGAAGTTCACTTTAGCAAAATTGAAAGCTGATTCTTCTTGAATAGTCGTGTTAAACGAAAGCTTACTTGCTTTATCAAATGCAGACGAAGCAAAGAGATAGTTTTCATTCTCAACATATAGTTGGCCTAGATAGTAGGAAGCTAACTGTGCCACAGTATCTTCTTTCAAGGCTACTCTTTTGAAATCTTCAATAGCCTTGTCACCATTGCCCAACACAAAGTTTGAGTATGCAATTCTGTAAAGTGTTTCATCAGTAATGCTTTGCCCCGCTATTTGGCGATACAAATCATAAAATTCGATGGACTCTTCAAAACGCTCTTGATTGTAAGCCGACTCTGCAGCCAATTGGTAAATCTGATACAGATAATCCATCCTCCGGCTCTCAGTAGCGATGTCTTTGAAATTACCAGCATAAGCCAGCACTTCACCATATCGACTTTGCTGGAAGTAAGCACTGGTAATCATAATCGGTACCCGAAACTTGTATTTATCACTTTCCTCTGCCCTCTTTAAATCGACTAAAACCTTGTCATAGTTTTTATCGAGGTAAGCCAAGAAGCCTGAATAATAATTGGCATCAGCGTAATAAGGACTATTCTGGACCTTTGCCAAGTCAAAATATTCTATGGATTCCTCCTTTTTATTAAGGCTAAAAGCAGAATAGCCAATTTTGAAGTTCGTCTCAGACCTTTCTTCATTATTAAGGACATTGACATTGGCCAGCTTCAGATACTTATTGGCGGTTTGCCAATCTCTAGCTTCGAAAGCATTGACGCCTAAATTATAATAGGCTTTGGCTGCTTTGGGGTGGTTTGGCCGCTTTGCCACAAAATCGGCAATGAGCTGTGTACCATCAGGGTTTTCTAAGTTTAAGGCGCAGTAGGCTACATAGTATTCTGCATCGGCCTTTTTGATTTCGTCATTCCCTTCGTTCAGGTATCTCTCAAATTGTTCTCGAGCAGCACTAAATTTATGCTTATCAAGCAACTCTAAACCAAATCGATAATATCGGTTTTCGTTGTTTTGATGTAGCGTATTTTGAGCATTTAATGACCCGAGAGCAAAAAGTGAGATAGTGAGTAAAAAAGTTATCTTTCTCATCAATATTTATTTGCTCGCTTAAACTCTAAACTCCTTTTGGCAATGATTATTGTCAGCTTGTCGACCAAGTCCATCAATGCATTAATTTAAATACTAATTCCTTTAATATCTCCTCTTCCTTCATTGCCCCCGCATTCACTCCTTTTGATCTTAAATCGGCTTGGTGTAAATGTTTAATGTTCTGAATAACTTTTGTCATGGCATAATGAGATGCAGCCATTTTATACTCTTTAACAACAAAAGGAGGTACTCCAATCGCCCTTGCCAAACCACTATCCGACTTATCTTTGGCGCTATGTACTTTCAATAATTTGGTATAGTAACCATAGAGCAGTGCAATCATCGGGATTATAGAATGTGCTCTAATGTTGGCTGAAAAGTAATTTACAATCTTCCCTGCCTTGAGAACATTTCTTTCGGATATCGCTTTTTGAAGCTCAAAGACATTGTAATCTTTGTTAATGCCAACATACTTTTGAATTAGCGCTTCATTGATCTCTTCCCCATCCTTGAGGTTGATCGCCACCTTACTGATTTCATTACTCAACCGCTCTAGGTTGGTGCCGATATATTCGGCCAAGAGCTGTACAGACTGGTAATTGATCCTTAATCCTTTACCAGCAACATAAGCCTCGATCCACTTAGGCAATTCGTAGTCGCGAAGCTTAGCAGTATTTACAAGAAGTGCCTTCTTGGCTAGTGCCTTGGATAACGGCTTCCTTCCATCTACCTTCTTATGCTTATGGGCAAAAACTAAAACTGTAGATGGCACTGGATTGTCAAGATAATCCATCAACAGTTTTTGGCCTTCCTCCTTGCCGATGTCTTGAATATCCTTGGCCTCTTTTACCATCACCACTTGACGTTCAGCCATCATAGGAAAACGTCTTGCATTGGTAATGACCTGACTCATGACTACATCCTTACCATACATAATGGTCTGGTTGAACCCTTTTTCGGCTTCTTGCAGACAGTTTTGTTCAATAAAGTCGGAAATTTGGTCGATATAGAACGATTCATCGCCCTGTAGAAAATATACCGGAGCGTACTTTCCGGCCTTCAAATCACTTAATACCTGATCGGGATGCAGACTCATAGACTTGGAATCAAATATAGTCACTCGTTTCTATTTTTCGAGTGATTGAACTAAGACTTTTACAAGCTGTTTATATTTGCATTAAACGGATATTGATGTCATCGGAATTAATCAAAAAAGGAATTGAATCTTGTCGGAATGGTGCCTTCGAAATGGGCGTGTCTTTTTTCAATGAGGCACTCGCCAAAGACTCAAATCAGGCAGAAGCCCTTTACAATAGAGCAAGGGCCTTATCGAAGCTTGGAAGGCTTGAAGATTCCTTAAAGGACTTTAAAAAACTTACAGAAATTGATGATTCAAATGCCTCATATATAGGAGATTATGCTGTTTCACTTCATTTAAATGATAAGAATAATCTTGCGAAAGAAGCTTTTGAGAAAGCTCTCACATTGGAGCCTGAAAACCCCTACCGCTACTCCTCACGCGCTTTCTTCAAGGATAGGATTGGTGACTTGGAAGGTGCGATACAAGATTATGAGAAGGCCATAGCCCTAGACCCTGAGGATGCCGTTGCTTTAAATAACAAAGGGTTAGTAGAGGAAAAACTGGGTTATAAAGATAAGGCCAAGGACAGTTTTGATAAGTCCAATGAATTGGTTGGTTATCGACCCGAGTCAAAAACTGTTTCTGATGATGTTTCAACAGTTCCTAATAGTACTCAGGAGACTTCCTCCCCGACTTCTAGAGGACAGGTTATCAAATCGGTATTTACAAAAGATGGCTTCAAAGACTTTGCTCGATTCTCAAAAGATTTATTGAGCCCAAAACGAAAAAAGAAGTAGTCGATCATCACTCTTCGGATTCCTTCGTAAACACCTTTGGTACAGCTATAGACGCTAGCTATGAAAACTTATTTCAACTAATTCGTTTATTTACAAAAAATCAACCTATGAAAAAGCTATACATTCTAACTCTTGCCCTACTTTGTTCTGCCCCATCCATCGCTCAAAAGAATAAGGCCGACCAAATCAAAATGGCCGTTCAAGCCGCACCTGTAGAAGCGCGAGATGGAGCGCATGTTTATGGCTTCGATGATGATGGAAACTTTATTACGCTCCGCGAAGGGACTAATAACTTTGTCGTTCGAGCAGATGATCCCAATAAGGATGGCTTTGAGATTGTATGCTACCCCAAGGATGTAGAGCCATTTATGGCACGTGGAAGAGCATTGAAAGCTGAAGGCAAAAACAGAGGAGAAATCTTTGCCATCCGTGAGAAAGAAATGATGGACGGCACACTTCAAAAACCAGGATATGGTTCCACGCTTCAGATTTACTATGGAAAAGATGCTAAGTATAACACTGAAACAGGCAAAGTGGAAGGCGGTTCGTTTAGGTATGTTATCTATACACCCCTGGCCACTGCTCTAACCACAGGTTTGCCAGAAAAACCAAATGGTGGCGGACACCCATGGGTGATGTTTCCAGGGCTTTACAGGGCACACATTATGATAACTCCACCTGCAGGAAAGTAAGTATACCAGAGCATAAGCACCACAAAACACACCTCTTGTAAAACCCTTTCTTATAGGTTATTTTTGGTCATACATCACAATTTTGCATGACTAAAATTAGAATCCTTGTTGCTGAAGACAATCCAATTCATGCGACTCGAATGGACATGTTACTCGATGAGATGGGCTACGAAAACGTTGGTATTTATGCCAAATCGGACGAATTTCTACGAACCTTTCATGCCGTCAAACCAGACCTTGTTCTTCTCGACATTGAGTTAGAAGGTAACAAAGATGGTGTGGAAATTGCCGCAAAAATTACTGCGTCATCACCCGTTCCGGTGATTTTCACTTCTGCCCTGGAGGACAAGAAAACTCTCGAAAGAGCTCAAGTCACTAATCCTTATGCGTATCTCGTAAAACCAGTAGAAAAAGGCTCACTTCAAGCTTCCATTGAATTGGCGGTCTACAAATTCGCCAAGGACCAAGAAAAAGATGAATTGAATGAGCCGTTTGGTGGTTGGAAGGAAGATCTGTTAGTTACGGATGGATTTTTTGTAAAAGCAGGAAGCAAATTGGAAAAAGTGCACTATGCAGATGTGTTATGGATAGAAGTAGCACAAGAACGCTACTGCGACATCGTTACCTCTAGTCGTAATTATCATTTAAGGACTTCCATTGCGAGTTTGGCCGAAAAATTGGCTCCTTCAGCATTTGTAAGAATTCACAGAAGGTATATCGTCAATGCATCAAAAATTGATAGCATTGACGAATCTGATTTGACTATAGAAGTTGGTGAACATACATTATCAATGGGTAAGACATACAAAACACATTTGATTAAAAGGTTACAAATGTTGCATTAACTTTTAAGAGTGGTGAAATCCTCAGTTCAAAACTTACCCCTCCCCTTAGTGCAGTCCAAACTCTTACGTTCTGTATTAATTATGGCAATCTCAATTGTCGCCTCACTATCTTACGGGCAAGGTACAAGTGTAGACCTCCAAGAAGAACTTCTTGAGGCCCTCGAAAAGGAGAATGTAGGGATAAAGGATGCTGAATTCATAATTTCTAATAAAGATAATCTCCCTCAAATAGCAGGAGAATTACTTATGAATGCCGAGCCGCAAGATTCTTTGACTGAAAAGATCTTCAATACCTCGAGCGACTTTCTGAATATTTCACTTGAGGCTTGTGACATCATGGGCGATGTACTTTACTCTCTAGCTGAAAAATTAAATGACCAGAAACTTCTAGGACGTGCAAACTTAATCAAAGGGCTCGCTCAGGGTGATTTAGGCAATCTAGAAGTAGGACTGGAACATCTATTTCTTGCCCTTGACATCATTGATCCAAAGTTGGACCCAAAGGCCTATGGAAACACCATCAATAATATTGCTGGCATATATTTAATGTCTGAAGACTATGAAAAAGCAATTGAGTACTACAAACTAACTCAAGATTTTGCAAGGGCCAACAACGATCAATTCCTGCTGCTAAAAGGGATTCAAAATGTTGCAGTACCTCTCACATTCATTGATGAATATGATAGTGCGATTGTGTACTTAAACAAAGCGTTGATGTTGGCTCGGGAGCTAGATGAAACCTTATTGGAAGCATATGCTCTTGGCAATCTTGCCAGCATTTACTTTGAACAAAATGAATTCAAGAAAGCACTAAAATATCAACTGGAGGGGATAGCTCTGGAGGCCAAAATTGAAGACTTCTTGGGAATGATTGATTCTCATGGCGTGTTGGCCAGGTGTTACAGTGTGCTTGGTGACCATCAGAAGGCTGACTATCACTTCCAGCAATCCTATGATCTTGCCATCCAAGTAAACGCGCCTAACAAACTTTTAAATCTATATGAAGCTCAAGGCGAGGTCTATAGCCAGAGAGGGGAATATGAAAAGGCCTTTGGCTATGCTGTACTATATAACAAACTCTACGATAGCCTCCTCAACGCAGAAAGAAATGCACAAATGGTAGAAATGAGGGAAAAATATGAAACAGATCAAAAAGAAGCTGCTATACAAGAGTTGCAGATAAGAGAACAGCTCGCTAAAAACCGAAATACAATATTAGTCATTACCTCACTTCTCTTCTTGATAGCCACCATTTCAGGCTTTCTCCTATTTTTTCAGATCCGGAAAAGGAAAAGAGAAGCAGATGAAAGGAATGCACTTGTCACCAGCATTAATAAAAAATTGAGCGACTCTCAAGACGAGTTACTCGCCTTAAATAAGACCAAAGATCAGTTCTTCGCAGTAATAGCACATGATTTACGCGGTCCAATTACATCTTTTCAGGGTATTGGGAAATTAATTGAATATACTCTGCAAAAGGGCGGTGAAGATAAACTTCAAGAACTTATAACCTCTATCGATAATTCTGCACAGGGTGTCAGCACGTTACTTGACAACTTACTCAAATGGTCTTTATCGCAGACAGGCACCTTGGCATTCAAAGGAGATTCCCTCAACTTGACACAGCTAATTTCGGACATTGCTGATATCTATGCCTCAACAAGCCAATCAAAAGGAGTTGAACTAAATATTCTGATCGACAAGGACCTTTGGGTTTATGGTGATCGAAATATGCTTAGTACCGTGCTGAGAAATTTAATCGGAAATGCACTCAAATTCACTCCTCATGATGGATGTATCACAGTAGTCCATAGAGTAGAAAACAACCATTTAACTATTGAGGTTTGCGATTCGGGAATCGGTATTCCTGAAGAAAAACTCGATAAAATCTTCGACCTCTCCGAAAACAAGAGCACCCTTGGGACCCAAGGAGAAAAAGGTACGGGTCTGGGACTGATGCTCTGTAAAGAATTCATTGAAGCACATGGAGGTACGATCAACATTACTAGTAAACCTGGCAATGGTACTTCTATAAGCTTTTCACTTCCAATGGAAGAAGCTCACGAGCCGAAACCCTCAACTACCGTATTGGAGGAAGTGTAGTCAGTTCTCATTCATGAACAAATTACTTTGATTCATGAAGCATTCTCATCTATTCACGTACACAATTGCCCGCTGAGGCAGTGATTCGCATCATATTTGGAGAGTTCCTCTTATCAATTATGAGCGTCAAAAGAATAAAACGAAAAATTGCCAGCGGAGAACTTGAGCTAATCACTAGCTGGAAGCTCGACTCGGAAGATATCAAGAGTTACCTGAGAGAACAGGTCAAATCCGATAAGAAGCAGGCCATTCAGTCTGCACTAATTCTCCCAGTCTTATTTTTCATCATATTAGTTGTACAGACCAGAGGAGATGATTTTGCCTCTTTTAAAGCATTCTTTGATTATTTCAAGTTAACCTTCCTGTTCCCTGCCGCCTGGTTTCCACCATTCTTCATCATCGCTTCACTTGTGCATAAAAGAAAAAGAGTACGGTTGAGAAAAGCAGCGGAAGCCCAGTTTGGCAACAATTGGTTCCTTTTTGGCACCCTCTACCTGAATTGGAATAGATGGCACCAACTTAGGGCAGTCCAAATTGACCACGACAGAAAGCCAAAGGTCATTATGTTCCAACTTGAAGTCAACCAATATTCAAGAAGCAGAGGGATCAGAACATATGAAATCCCTATCCCAAAGAATAGCCTCGATCAGGCGATTACACTAGAAAAATTTCACAATCAAAATCTATCAAAATGAAACTTAGAAGAACCTTTTCTCTTGTCGCACTTTTAGTTTGCCTATTGTGCCAAAACGTTCTGGCCCAAACCGGAATAGAAGCCTGGTTCAACCAAGCGATCAAGGACATTGAAAATGCCACAATGCAGGTTGAAAACACATATGGAGCAATCAATAGTCAAATTGAAGCGGCCACACTTCAATTTGTGAACGATATCAATAGGTTCTCCTCAGGTCTTCTGAATAGCACGCGAAATTTCAACTGCAATGCTTCTACGCAACAGGCTTTGAAGGAAGGTTTGGATGCAATGATTCCCAATGGCTCCTTTGCGGAGGCTGGAGTGGCTGGAAAGTATGCCGGAGCTGCAGCAGAAAAGTGCGCTGAGTGCTTTCAGGTCGCACTTTCCAAAATGGCCTGTAGAATCCCAGAAACCATACAAGGAAGCCTAGCCTTTATGGACAAAATGCAAAGTGCTGTAAATGACCCACGATTGCAGAATATAGATGCCAGCTTACGACCAATTGCAGCAATTATGATGAATACCGTCACGGGCTTTTCAGATGAATTCTTCTTCTATATAGAAGCTGCTGAAAACATTGAGTCAATAGGCGGCAATGTAGGTTTGAGTATCGACCCTACCAGACTATATTCTGCAACAGCCTGTGCAGCCTATGGAGACGAGGCCTTTGATGCAATGATTGGCAGGTTGCAGGACATTGTGGATAAGGAAACGGCCAAAGAGAAGGTCAAACGCAGATACAAGGTGCTGGCGAAAATTCTAACAGGTCACGATCGGTTAGCCCAAGTGGCTGACATTAATAGTAAGATAGATCAATTGGCAGCAATGATGCCCACCTCACTAGAGAGCAAAGTTCCTGAGGCCAATAAACTTTTTACAATCGGCAACGGAGAAAATGTATTTGTGAATGCAACTGGAAATGGCTTGTGGGTAGATTACAGAAACTGGTCGCAGCAACAAGTTCCACTTCCCTATCAGACTGCCTATATCCCTGCAGGAAAAACTGCCATTATCGACCGAGCAATATCAGTCAAAGATGTAATTGGGCTCGTGGGGACCAACTCAAGTATGCCATATGATGGAGTTGCTTTTTACATTCAATCTGTTGGCTCAGGAGGTGTTTTAGATATTAGTGGTTATTCGAAGGACAATGGGGGAAATCTACATCAATGGGAATTCACAGGAGCCGATAACCAAAAATTCATCTTCAAAGATGCCGGAGATGGCACCTATTTTATTCAGGGTGTTCAAAGCAGAAAGTATCTCGATATTGAAGGGTCCTCTACCAATAGCGGAGCAAATATTCATCAATGGCAATTCAATGGTAATAACAATCAACGATGGATTGTTGAGCAAGTGGGTGATGGTACTGTTTATCTTAAGTCTAAACATAGTAGCATTCATCTCACTGTCAATGAAGACGGCAATATCACTCAAACGAACTGGAATGGTGGAGAAGCGCAGCGTTTCATATTAGTTTCCAGTGCGGTCGATGACAAAGACCAAATCAATTTCACCAATACTTCGGCCTATTACCATGGCCATACTTTCAATATTCAAATCAAAAATAGTGGACACTACTTTGCTGTCTTGAACAATTCTAAAGAGCCAGGTGGTGATATTGTACAAGCAGATAACCCTGCTCATGGCACCCATAAATTCATATTTGAAGATACTGGTGATGGAGATGGCTCTTACTTCATCCGAAATGAATGGAGCGACCTGTATTTAGATGTATTCGGTCCATCTACTGACAATGGAGCCAATCTAGGACAGTGGAGTCGGTCTGGTTGGGAAAACCAAAAGTTTCTGCTCGAAGAGGCAGGTAACGGGTATTATTATCTGAAATCAAAACACAGTGGTAAAGTCATTGGAATAAATGGTGACTCTCATGCACTTGGGGCGAGTGCCATTCAATGGGAGCAAAACAAGGTTGCTGGAAGTCAAATGTTTAAACTCATCCCCGCTTCACCAGCCGGCAAGACCTTTTTCATTAAGCCAAAACATTCAAGCAAGGTCTTAGACGTTGAAGGTCCATCTAATCAGGCAGGTAACAGAGTACATCTCTGGGATCAACATGGTGGTGCTAATCAGCAATTTGTCTTTCAGTTCGCTGAAATGGAAGGTACCACTGCTTGGTACTATATCCGAAGCAAAAACACGGGAATGTACATTGATGTGCAAGGCTTTGTCAAAGAGAATGGTGGAGTAATCGCTCAGACAGATGACGTGGGTTACAACGATTGGAACAAGATGTTCAGGCTAGAAAAATACAACGATGAGTACTACTACATTCAAGGCAGGTTCAGCCGAAGGTACCTTGATCTGAGTGGCTGCAGTGCTGATAACGGTACCAAACTACAGATTTATGATAAGGTACCAGATGCTGGATGCCAACTCTTCAAACTGATTGAAACGAATTAAAACTAAAAATCAATGATGATGAAAACAGGAAAGATAATCGCGATCGCATTATTGGGCCTCTTATCAACAGGGGTTCAAGCACAGAACATTTGAGATCTCTTCTTCAAAGAAGTCTGGAAAATAGATAAAAGAACTGTCTTGAAAAGTGCTCGTCATTCTGCCCCGAAACTTCTGGGTATTTCAGCTTATGATTGATTTGCAAATATCTTACATACCCTGAAACGAGCCTGTCTATCCTAGACAGGCTCAGGGTGACGTATAGTTTGTTTCCAAGACAGTTCTAAAAAGCATTACTGACCGTCTCCAGCAATCCAATCGCCAATATCTAAGACTTCATCAATGACCTTATCGGTTTGATCATTAGTGAAAGTTTGTGCTAGTTCTAGATAGAAGCTAATCTTATCCCATACCTGGTTAAATTTCGCTTGAAAAGCTGATGTATCTGCATCACCACCTCCGGTTGCAATTGCATTACCAGCAGCCCATACTTCCTCAAGTACTGCATCTGTTACATCATTGGTGTAGGTTTCAGTGAACTTTAGAGCCGGATCGAGGATTGGCCATATTTGATTGAATACATCCGCAAAAGGTGGTTCTGCGCCATCATCATCTGGCTTAAAAGTGATGGTATGATTTTCTATTGCATTCTTAACTGCTGCAATCAATCTAGCCTTCTGCGCTTTTCTTGCTTGACGATTTGCTCGCCTTTCTGCTCTTCCCATGGTCAAGTGTGGTTTGGTTAAGTTGGAAATTACAAAAACTCATGAAACTATGTACTACAATTTTCTATTCCCTCATCCGCTCCATCAAATCAATAAAAGGTTGCCCATCTATTTGTTTTAATACATGAGGCCCATTCTTGATAATCTCAATTGTTGAATCAATGCCTTTTTCCATGAGGTAGTTATGCACCTTTTGGGAAGCATTCATCCAGTACCTATCCTTATCGCCTACTATGAAATAAAACTTAGTACCCTTTACTCTTTCTAAATCGGCACCAGAGGGATTCTTCCTAGGAAAGCCAGCAACGCCAACCAAACTGTGAAAGCGATCGGCCAAGGCAATACCAACACTAAAAGAACTGGCACTATTGGCACTAAAGCCCACCATATGGAATTTATCACCTTCCACATTGTAGTTAGCATTAATATGATCCATGAGCTGCCTGGTCTGACTAACCCCATTTGACCCAAAATGAGCCAAACTCTCTACTATAATCCATCCATATTTTGAAGGAGTACCATGCCAGTAATAGCTTGGTGAGTCTTCCTTTACACCATCTCCAGGACCAAGAATAGTGGGGTATGACTTTGAAGGATCATAGTCCTCGGGCAAGTGAATGGCATACCTTAGAGTTTTACCATTTGTCAGCTTGAGCTGTTCGAAACGTGTATTTGTCAATACATCCTGAGCATAAACAATGCTTAAGCACATCATTAGGACAATTGTATAGGCTGTCTTTTTCATCATGACTCAATCTAAAGACAAAAAAAATCCCCTTACACCATATTGGGGCAAGGGGAATAAATTGTGATTGAGGGAAAGTCTACTACTCGCTTCTAAGCGCCTTTATCGGATTAGCCATAGCAGTTTTAGCTGACAAAAAACCAACTGTTAGCCAGGCAATGGTCGCCACCATTAATGCCGGTAAAATCCAGATTAAAGGATTATTCAGGCTTATCTGATAGGCAAAGTCTTGCAACCAATCTCCCATTACTATATAACCCACAGGAATGGCTATTAAAGCCCCTGCACCTACCAAAATAGTAAAGCCCTTAAGGATCATCAATGTGATACTACTTATAGACGCTCCAAGTACTTTTCTTACTGCAATCTCTTTAAATCGTCTTTCGAGGGTAAACGCAGCTAAAGCAAATAGACCTAAACAAGCAATTATTATCGCTAAACCTGATGATGTCGTAAACAGCTTTCCAAATCGCTCTTCTTCATCATAAAGAGCAGCAAAGGCTTCATCTAAATAGGCATATTCAAATGGTTCATCAGTGATAATGGACTTCCATAGACTTTCAACAGTACTTACAGTTTCTCTAAAATTCCCATTCACGCGTAGGTAAACGTAATTTCCTGCATACCAGTCCGATTCGACCCTACCATCTTCGCCCATTACCCTAATGACCATTGGCTCAATCTTATTTTTTAGGCTTGTGAAATTGAAGTCATTCACAACACCGACAATAGTGTAGTCTTCACCATCACCCCTAGAAATTTTTCGCCCAAGCACCTCATCCCATCCTAACCACTTTTTGGCAGCCTCATTGATCAAAACCGTAGCAGTATCCGATACAAGAGTGTTAGTAAAGTTTCTTCCTTCTATGAGGTTTAACCCCATGGTATTCAAGAAATCATCGGTTGCGAACATATTGATGAAACTGTGATTCCGGGAGTTCTCTTCTACCGTTTCATAGGACCAGTCAGATACTCTCTCGGAAATAAAATCCCTGGACATTGCCATGTTCTCTATAGACGGGATCTGCGAAAGGTTAGTCTTAAACACCTCAGCTTTGTCCTCAAGGACATCGGCATTCTTAACAATTAGTACTTGTTCTGCATCAAAGCCTAACTTCTGATCTGTTAGAAAGTTCAATTGCTTAAAAACAACCACTGTACTGATAATTAAGAATATGGAGATTGCAAACTGAAATGCCACTAGACCTTGCCTTAGAAAAGCACTTCCCTTTCCTCCTTTTTGAACTTCTCCCTTGAGGGCCTTAATAGGCTTGAAGCTTGAGAGTACAAATGCCGGGTATGAGCCAGCCAAGAGCCCAACAAATAGCACTAGGCCAAACAACTGTAGCATCACAGATCCGCCAAATAAATCCTGATAATCAAAAGTCCTATTTGCCAGACTGTTAAACCCATTCAGAGTTAATGAAGCAAGACCAATTGCTAGAATCATTGACAGAACACTCACCATCATTGATTCTACTAAGAACTGGTTGATCAATTGCCCTTTCAAGGAGCCTAATACTTTACGCATACCCACTTCCTTCGATCTCATTGCTGAACGGGCAGTAGAGAGGTTCATAAAGTTTATGCAGGCGATAACAAGAATGAAAAGAGCTACTGCCGAAAAGATATAGACATTATCTATACTTCCGCCCGATCTTAAGGAGAGACTAGGGTAATATAAGTGCAGGTCCGTCATGGCCCTTACAGAAAACCCACGCGCCCGACCTCCTTCTGCTAAATACTCTTCGTAATTAGCATGCCCAGTAAACTTCACCAATTCAGGACCGACATACTTTGCAGCAAAATCGGTCATTTTATTTTCCACTTCCTCAGGGTCACTCCCTTTAGTAAATTTTGCATAGGTGAAAAAATTATTGCCCGTCCAATTACCAACTGTCACCCAAGTCTCATTCGGATAGGAATTGATGAATCTGTAACCGAAATGACTATTCTTTGGTGGGTCTGCTACTACACCCGTTACTTTTACTATGTCTCCCCCAGCTTTTATCACCCTTCCAACTGCAGACTCATAACCAAAAAACTTTGTGGCCAAAGTCTGTGTGAGAATGACTGAGTTAGGTTCTTTGAGTGACTCATCGGGGTTCCCTTCGATAAACTCAACAGAGAAAATATTGTGAAAAGTAGAATCGGCATTAAAGCCCAAGGGCTCCTTAAAAACACGGCCGTCAATATTGAAGGTTTGACTATACGGACCTTGAATACGCGTTGTTTCTTCAATCTCTGGTATGTCTAATTTGGATTGTATAGCAAGCCTCGCGGGTGTCCATACTCCAATTCTGTAGATTCGTTCAGAATCTGCATGAAACTTATCATAGCTGAGCTCATTCGAAATGTACATCACGATTAATAGACATGCTGCCAGACCAATGGCGAGTCCTCCAATATTTATTAAACTATAAAACCGCTGTTTCAATAGACTTCGGAATGATATTTTGATGTAGTTTTTAATCATAGCAATGTTGTTTAATGAGTTTATATCTTCTAGACCTTTGATATATCTTAAGCGAAAGAATCTAAGGACATCCCAAGAGAATTTCTTGCGTGCGGCCTCAATCCCTTCGTTATCAATTCTTTTGTAAAACAATTCATAAGCATCTCCTTCAATGATCTCAAGTGCTCTTGGCTTACAGTAAAACCTTAGAAACCTGATCGCCCACTGAGGAGGCTCTTGATCATATGGAGACATACTCTAATCCTAAATTTGGAATTTGATCGTGTAATTTATTGCGTTGCTCGCGGATGAAATTGAGCGCTTCCTGTCCGGCAGTGTTGATGGTGAAATAGCGCTTTCTTCGGCCACCTCTCTCCTTTGTGGCTCCTCCCACATGAGATCCCAAAAACCCTTTGCTCTCTAGCCTATCCAAAGCAGAATGTACCGCGCTGATGTTAATCTTCCGATTGGTTTGCGCCTCTATTTCTTCCATCACGCTAATGCCATAAGCATTATCATTCAGGATGGCAACTATGAGGAGTACTAGCTCTTCAAATTCACCCATATTGATTCTAGCCATTGATTTTTATTTGTTTCACAATAGTAAATGAAACCTATATGTTTCACTATTGCAAATTAAATAGATCACCTTTGAACTGAACTGTTAGATCATGTGACTGAATCGGAAATGACCGTCAATGAGTTAGTAGCCTTTTCGAATATCTACTGTATGTAAAAGAGGTTCTTTCCCTCTAAGCCTCTTCAAATTATCGAGCAATAAAGCGATGGCTGAACTTGGGGTAGTAACACTGGCTACGTGTGGTGTAATAGTGACTTTAGGGTGTTCCCAAAGTAGATTATTTATGGGTAAAGGCTCATCTCGGAAAACATCCAGTAGTGCGCCAGATAGATGTTCACTATCTAAAGCTTCCATTAGATCGTTTTCTACGAGATGATTTCCTCGTGCAACATTAATAAGAAAAGCACCTTTAGTAAGTTTTTGAAAAAGTGAAGCATCAAGTATATCCGTGGTTTGGGGAGTCACGGGAAGTAGGTTCACCAACACTTCGGTCTGTGAAAGGAAAGTATTTCTATTGGTTTCGTCATAACAAGTCACTCCATCCAAGGTTTTCCGTGTTCTGCTGTATCCAAATACTTCGAAACCAAGGCTTACGAGCTTTTCTGAGAGATGCCTTCCTAAGGCCCCTAAACCCATCACTCCCACCTTCAAGGGTTTATAAGTTATTCTCTCCCATATTTTTGACTTTTGATGCTTCATGTGACTAAGCATACTCCTTTGATGCATCATTAAACCCATGATCACATAATTGGTCATATCTCTTGCTAGAAATGGATCTACAATTCTGGTAATGGAAATATGCCTAGGAATTTGAGAGTCAGTCATTAAATGATCAACCCCTGCCCCCAGTGAGCTTATCCACTTGATATTAGGCAGTCTATCAATCACCCCATCGGCCAATGGCTTCCAAACAAAAAGCGCTTCAACATTGCTCAGATCAGCTTCCGTGGGCCAAACATGTACATTTCCAACCCAACTTGACTTCGACAAGCCTTCGACCCAGGGTCTGGGGTCCCATACTGATGAAGAAATGAGTATGTCTACTTTTTGCTGATCCATGGGTTGTCCTTAATGTAAAATCGCCAGGGTTTGAGAGCGTCTTCTTCGGCATAATCAACACCGATTCGCTTTGATGTGACAATATACTTATCCGCTAGTTTAGGCACATCTTCAATCCAGATTTCTTCACTCTGAAGACTTATTCCATAGTGTTGTTTTGTACTTATCCCTAAAGCCTTTGTAAGCGTACCTGGCCCAGAAGTCAAATTGGTTTTAATAGATGACTGGTTTCGTCTTTCTAGCATATGTTCGATACCCAGAATGGGTTCAATCGCTCTTACTAATATGGCATCGGCCTTGCCATTTACATTTGTGACTACGTTAAATAAATGATGGATACCATAGCATAGATAGACATACGAAACTCCACCGGCATGGTACATTACCTCAGTTCGCTTAGACCTCAAACCATTATTGGCATGGCATGCTTTATCATCTCTTCCTGCATAAGCTTCTACTTCGGTAATTATACCGGAAGTATGTAGGCCAGCTATATTGGTGTGCAATTCTTTCCCCAGTAGAGACTTAGCAATCTGAACGACATCTCTGCCTTGATAAAATGATGGGCTCAACTTCATGTCAAAATTTGGACAACCAAAAACTCGGAAATCAGTTTAATGGATCGAAACCACTTAACCATGAATAAAATGAAAAAAACATTAACACTCATCGCATCAATGGCATTGCTTGTCTTCTTTCAAAGTAGTGCTATGGCCCAGCGAGGTCCAGCGGGAAGCCCCAGAGCTACAGTAAAACAACAAATAGGAAACACAAATGTAGAAATTGACTACGGAAGGCCTAGTTTGGCAGGACGTGACGTAAATAAGTTAGTCCGAAATAACAGAGGTTCTGAAGTTTGGAGGACTGGGGCAAATACAAGTACATCTATCACTTTTGATAAAGATGTGACTTTTGCTGGGCAAGCCCTAAAAGCGGGAAGTTATTCTCTATGGACAATTCCGAGTGATGGCGAATGGACAGTTGTAGTTAATTCAGTCACAGGAAATTGGGGTACTGAATACGGTAAAAAAACTCCAAAAGACTCAGATGTTTTGAGGGCGAAAGTCCCAGTCACTACAGCAAATACGTCTGTAGAGACATTCACGATCAACATATCTGACTTTGATAACAAGTCTAAAGACAAAGCAAACTTGGAATTAGCGTGGGGCAACCTTTCCGTGAAAATTCCAATTGTCGTTAAAAACTAATAGAATATGCTTTTGAAAGAGCCTCCTGCAAGCAATTGCAAGAGGCTTTTTTTATATCTTTGAACAAGTAAAAAAATACCTATGAGAAGATTCAAACTAACGCTAGTAGCCCTTACATTATCTGTTTGCGCTCTAGCACAAATAAAAATGCCACCACCGAGCCCTACATTCGAGCTAAAGGGTACAGTGGGTTTGGCTCAAGTCAAAGTAGTTTACTCTCGCCCTAGCGCGAAAGGACGTGAAGTAGCTGGTAACTTAATTCCTTACAACGAGGTTTGGAGAACTGGTGCTAACGCTTCTACCAAAATTACTTTTAGCACAGATGTTAAATTGAACGGCAATGCTGTCCCAGCAGGAGAATATGCTCTCTATACCATGTTCACAGAAGAAGTTGCTACGATAATCCTTAGCAAAAACCTTACTTGGTGGGGAGCTCTTGGTTACGATGCTAAAGATGATCTATTAAGGTTTGAAGTACCTGTGAAACACCCAAGTAGTCATTATGAGACTTTCACAATGAGCTTCTCTGACTTCACCATGAACTCAGCTAACCTAAACATGAAATGGGAACATACTAAGGCCATGTTTACCATTGAAAGTGACGTAGATGCCAATGTAATGGCTGATATAAAGGCCCAAGTGATTGACGCTACTCCTTCTAACCCAGGTGTATATTTTCAAGCTGCCGGTTATTACTATGAAACAGAAAGAGACGCCAAGCTTGCTCTTGAGTGGGTCAACAAGGCCATAGATGCCAATGAGCAAAAGCAGTATTGGGTAATTCACCTAAAAGCGAAACTACTAGCTAGATTAGGTAAGAAGAAAGATGCGATAGCAACTGCTAAAGAATCAATCGCCTTGGCGAAGACAGGAGGCAATCCTGACTATGTAAGGCTCAATGAGAAGCTGATTGCCGATTTGAAATAACGGCAATATTACCATATTAAAAAGGGGGCTTTCGCCCCCTTTTTTCTGACCCTATTTGGCATCAGAACACTTCAGTTTACAACCATGAAACGAAGTTTTTTACTTCCTATCATAAAGTCTGTTGTTAAAATGTCCAACTACCTGCAGCTGCAGGCGCGACTCCCTTTTCTCTCAAGTAAATCATTGTTTTACCATGCTCACGTTGCAAATGACTTGTAACTATAAGAATTGCCTTCAGGCGAGTGATTTGCTTTTGGCTCCCTCTTCTGCCCCATGGTACAGTTTCAGACAAGTCCTCATCAGATAACTTCTCAAGCCCACTTTTAAAATGTTGGAAAGATTTTTCCAAAAGGTCAATAACTGCAGCCTTGTCTTTTGGCGGATTACTAGGATCAACAGGAAAGGTTGGACGACCAGCTTTGACACTAGCAGCAAAGCCAATATTGGATCGAGTGGTATGATTGATCTGATCCGCAAAACTTCTAAGCGGCTCACCCGGTGTGTAATTAAAATGTTCAGCAGGCATCAATTTCGCTGACTCTACAACCATTCTTGTCAGGTTATCCCAAGTTTTAAGGACATCATCTGCTGTGATGGCTTGGGCATTAGTTGATAATTGAACCCCTAATAGGGCTATCATAATCAGTATTCCCTTTAGTGTAAGTTTTGTCTTCATGTTCATAATTGTTTTAGCTAATGAAGCGGGATAATGCTGCCTCGGGTTGATTGGAAAGTCCGAAGTGGCCTAAGTCAGAAATGAATCGGCCCATCTTGAAAACAAGAGGCTTTCTCCATGTGTACGGTATTTATTATGGGGTTTTCTATAAATAGGCCTTTTCATGCGCTATAAAGAGCACTTCATATATTACAAAGAGCCAGCAGCCTAAAGAATTGATTAATTTGTGTTTTAGAACACTATATTCAGAGATTGGGCATCATAGGTACATACAAGAATATTCGATGGAAACAGTGGATGATCCTCTTTATATTCTGGACCTTTATTGCAGTCTTTCTAAGTACCCAACTCTACTTTAATGGAGTTAAAAATGGTTTGACAACATCATGGCTGGTTGTCTTCAAGGGACAAATTCCCATTTGGTATTCTTGGGCAATCATTACCCCTCTAATCCTTCATATGGTCAACAGGTTCCCAATAAGTGTTGACAACTTGTTTAAACCAGTCTTGATATACGTCCTCTTCGGTATTGGATTATTGTTCATCATTACCAACCTGACTTTAGTCTATATGTTCATTACTCATGGATACATTGATCTGAGAAATACGAGTATTCAAGAGTACAGTCCTTATTTCTTTTCAAGAATTTCCAATGACACTTTGATTTATGTATTTCTACTCGCCATCATCATTAGTGTAAGAGCCTACAGCATTCGAAAGAAAAATGAGCTTGACCTTGCTTTGGCCCAATTTAAAAACGATCAACTGCAGAACGAGCTTACCCAAGCGCAATTGCAGGCACTTAAACTCCAGCTCAACCCTCATTTCTTGTTTAACACCCTTCATACCATCTCTTCACTAACACTCGTTGGGCAAAATGAATCATCGGCCAATGTGACAACCAGGCTGGGTGACTTTCTCAGAAGAACTCTGGACTTCGAAGAACATCAGTTGGTATCGCTCTCTAAGGAGTTAGAGTTCTTTGATCTGTATTTAGATATTGAGTCGGTTCGCTTTCAGGATAGGCTCGTCATTGAAAAAGAAATTCATCCAGACTGTCTAGGGCTTAAAGTACCCAATTTATTGCTACAACCCTTGGTTGAAAATGCTGTTAAACACGGCATAGCCAAAAGTAAATCGGCATCGCTGATCAGCCTATCCATATCATTATCTGATGATCTAATATCTATCAGACTCTATAACGATGGACCATCCTTTAATGATAAAGGTGAAAAAGGGATTGGGCTCCAAAACATCAAAAACCGACTTGATCGTTTGTATGGAGAAGACTATAGATTTGAAATAGAGAACGACACTTCCAATAAAGGCGTAATGACTATATTGGATATACCCACATCAAGCCCCATACTTAATGAGTAGTAAAATCACAGTTCTGGTTGCAGATGATGAACCTGTCGCCCGGCAGGTAATTTTACACTTTCTCCACGAAGAAGAAGACTTTGAGGTGATTGCAGAGTGTGGTGATGGTCGAGATGCTTTAGAAAAAATTGAAGATCTAAAACCACAACTCGTTTTTCTCGACATTGAAATGCCAGAGATATCAGGCATTGAACTGATCAGTCAATTGAGCGCACCCTTACCCACGATAGTTTTCGTCACAGCATATAATAAGTATGCTGTACAGGCATTTGAAGAAAATGCCCTCGATTATATTCTCAAGCCATTCGATGCCAACAGATTTGGTAAGGCCTTGGATAGAATCAAGGAAAAATTCAATGAAAAAATCAATAGTGAGTCGAAAAGCCTAGATGATCTACTAAACATCTTCGAAGGGATTCTAGCTAAGAATGGTGACTCAAAATATCTGAAGAAAATCGGATGCAAGCATAGAGGAGTTATCAAGTTCATACCCGTAGAAGATATCGTTTGGGTTGAAAGTGAAGGAGCTTTTTGTAAGCTTCACTTAGCCAACAATATGGAGATCACTAACCTATCCATAAAGCAATTAGAAACTCTGATAGACCCAAATACCCATCTTAGAATTCATAAATCGCACATGGTCAATATCGATAAGATTGAGAGCATTGAGCCCTATTTCCATGGAGAGTATATGGTCAACTTGAAAGGCGGTAAGACACTCAAATTGAGCAGAGGATTCAAGGAAAGACTTGAATTGATTCTAAACCAATACAAGTAACTACCACTGCCAGATTCCAAAAGCTACTTGTGGTGGTGCTGGATGACCTGATTGCTTCAGGGCCAAGAGAATTTGTCCTCTGGTATGTGATTCATGTGAAATCAAATACCCCATGAACCGGACAGGAGTCATTGGCCAATCAACTTTATTGCTTTGCAGACCTTTAGAGAGAATCTGTTTTATCAGCTGGTTGGATTTAGAAATTTGGTCTTTCAAGTACCCTGCTTTGAGGCTTTCGATAGCATCAATTTCTGAGTCCAGATCTTCCATTTCGGCAGTAGGGTCCAATTGAGAAAGCCACATCATTCTCACATTATGCATATGAGCAAATTGATCCGCGATGTTTCGACCGCCAGAACTAGTTGTATCCCTTAAGTAATCATCCTTAAGGGCAGTCATTAGAAGATTATTCATCTCAGTATGTTTATCCCATGTCGATAGGATATCTTTAATTAACTGTGATTGTCCGAAAGAAAACTTAGGTACGGATAACACGAAAAAAAGTACAAGGATGCTTAGAAAGCTTTTCATGACGATTAATTAGTAATGAAAAGATATAGAGAATTGGATTAAAGTCTATCGTATCACGAAGGAGATTATCGTTTTGGACAACTCTTACACATCTTTTTGCTCTTCTTTTTGTACTTCTTACAGCACTTTTTTAATGAACAATCACATTGACCACCGATGAACGTAGAAAATGGACTTGAATCCCTCACCTGCTCCTCTTCAAACTCCTCGAATTTCATCGTTCTTATTTAGACTAAATCTAAATACAAATAACGATCTCAAAAACTAATTGTACAAGACTATTTGACAAAAAGTTCTGACAATTTTCATCAGCCAATTCACTAAATAAGTTCTCTTATATTTTCTATTGTAATCATTAACCAGATGATCTAAATTATAGGAGCATATCGGCTTTATAGCTGGTAGGCGATTAAACATAAACCACACAAATTATGAAACAAGAAATCGACAGCGTGTCGATCTATCCCCCTATAGGGATATCTCGCATTGGCAATTCAGACGAGTATTTTTTAGCCTCCGATATTCCCGGAGTAGCCCCTAACCCACCCGAAGGCTTTAAGGACGCTAAAGGAAGAGTGAAAAAACAGGTCGCTCGATTTAGAGTCTATGGCTTCGATAAGGCTGGTAAAGTAGTAGCTGAGCTAACACAAGATAAGGCCGTCAACATCGAATGGCGTGTAGATGTAGCCAACATCAAAGCCGCCTGGTACCAGTTTAATAATGCATTAGACCTGACAGGTGCGTCAATTCCGTCTAAACCAAGAAACAATTCTGTTACAGGTACTGATAGGGATCAACTAGCTATTAAGCCTTCTCCTGTTTGTATCTCTGGAAAGAACAAGGAAGGAAAAAAATATCGCTTTAACGATGGCAAATTTTATGGCAAAAAGGTAAAGCTCGGTGAACTGAAAACTGATGATGAAGGACGTCTATTGTTTTTCGGAGGAGATGGAAAATCGGCTTCCAATACAAATGCTCAGGCTATTACCTTTGCCAACAATGATGGCTGGCATGACGATACTTGCGATGGTACAGTTCGTGCTACGGTCAGTATTGATGGCAAGAGTTTTGAAGCTAAGCCTGCCATGGTTGCAGTAACACCACCTGATTTTGGGCCTGGACTATATGGTGTAGTAACAATGAATGATGTTGTTCAGGACCTTTTCATTCGAGAGATGAATTACCCCAACCCTGCAGCGGATGGTGTTGAATTTTGGAGGGACATTCATCCAATTCTGTCTAGAATGACAAACACACAATGGGTTAATCAAGGCTTTTTTATGCTCTTTGGTAAAAACTCGCCTTCAGATTTTGAAAACGAAGATCTAATCAAGCAGTTGGCAGACCCTTCTGAGCAATCAAAACCTGAGCGCATGCGCGTTTTTGAATGGTTCAGAGATCCTTCTTCTAAAGAATATACGCCTGCCAAAGTGCCTCCATTTTATGGAGACGGTTTCGGGGAATATGAAAAAATTGCCATTGTAGACCTGCCCATTACAAGAACACAGTATGGTCGATTAAAAGAATGGGCTGCAGGGAATTTTAAAGCCAATAAGCTCAGTAAGTCAAAAGACTTCGATAGCCTGAGTCTAGAAGAACAACTCAATTCACTCAATCAAGCTCCAATGGAAGAATGTCTAGGAGGTCCTTTTCATCCAGGCATAGAACTCACATGGCCCATGCGTCAAAAGATAATGTGGGAAGCACCCTATAGACTTAATGTTGTGAAAGAAGGTGAAGCCACGCCTTTAGACTTTGGCCCTTTACTTTCAGAAAATATTGCCCTTGGCAAAAATGGTCCACTATCAAAAAGTGGCCCCGGTGCACTTACCCGTTGGCTTGGCGTCCCGTGGCAAACAGATGAAGCAAGTTGTCTTTCCGGTTACGATCCATCCACCTATCTCCCACTTCCATCTTTTTGGGCAGCGAGAGTGCCTAATCAGGTTTTGTCTGAGGACAGTTATGCAAGAATGGAAGACGGATCTGTTAACATTGCCCAACGATTGAAGCATTTTGATACGCGACAAGATTGGCTAAGGGATTTTGGAACACAATATCAACCCAAAATCAACGCAATGATTGCAGAATGGCATGAACTGGGTATTATAGCAAGGGTAGAGAAAACGCCAGAGAACAATGAGAGTGATTTTCTACCAAAAGTAGTTTGGAAAGAAACGGGCAGACACTTTACAGGGGCTGACCCAACTTTCAAACAGGTACTTCATGCCGAAAATGTAGAGCCCAAAGAATCATTGGATAATATGGAAACACCGATGATGTTGAAACGAGCAGCTCCAGAAAAAGTGACTCGCAAGCGTAAGACATTCAGTCGTGGAGAGCGATAAACTCCATTATAATGTTTCAATTATTGGTGGCGGCCCTGCAGGGGTCGCCACTGCTATAATGCTAGCTGCAAGAGGGGTTTCGCATTGTATCATAGAGGCCCAGCCTGAACCAACAGCGAAAGCTGGCGAGGCACTTCCTCCCAGTGCAAGACCTCTCTTTAGGCAATTGGGAATTGAAGATTTGTTGCAACACACCTCACATTCACCTTACTATGGGAACATGAGTTGCTGGGGTTCAAACGAGTTCGTACAAGAAGAATTCATTCACCACTTACATGGTCATGGCTATCTCCTCAATAGACAGCATTTCGAAAGTCAACTTCAGTCTTTGATGCAGAAGCAGGCCACTAAGTTCTATTCAGCTTATCGACTTCAGCATGTTGAACCAGCAAACCCAGGAATCAAGATTGAAATTGCAAATGGGGTCTGTTCAAAATCAATTACAAGTGATTTTGTGGTCGATGCTACAGGAAGAAAGGCCTCTGTCTGCAGAAGATTAGGGATTGAAAAAGAGGTATATGATGACCAGTTCGCTTTGAGCTTTAGAGTCAAATTAAAAGAACCCATGGCCAGACAGATTTATATCGAAGCCATAGACACAGGATGGTGGTACGCTGCACCTTTTGGAGACAAGGAAATGACGCTGATGTTTTTTACGGCTAAAGATCTTCTACCAACGAAACCTAATACCGTTGAATTTTTACAAGAAGCCCATCACAACACGCAACACATGCCCAAGTCACTCGACCTATCCCAAGTTGAAACTAGCATGGTAAAGGTTATGCCAGCAGGAACAAGCAGCCTGCAGGTTCCATACGGAGAAAATTGGCTGGCGGTAGGTGATGCTGCTTATGCTTATGACCCCATTTCCTCCTACGGCATTACATCTGCCTTAGCGAGCGGTTATTATGCTGGACATGCCCTATCAGATCATTTGGCCGGTCAGCGAGATGCCCTAGTTACTTATCGATATATAATGGAAAAAGCTTTTCAAGGTTATCTCGAAAAGCTTTTTCATCAATATGACAGTGAAAAGCGTTGGTCAGACGGTTCTTATTGGAAAAATCGTTTTCCTAAGATCCAGCCTGAATCTCCTTAGCAATTGCTTGAACTTCATCCAACACACGTAGCAAATTACCACTCCAAATCATTCCTATCTCTTCTTCTGAATAACCTCTTTTCACAAGTTCAAGGGTTACATTGAAGGTCTCAGAAGCATCATTCCAGCCTTCAACTCCACCACCGCCATCGAAATCAGAGCTAATTCCCACGTGCTTTAAACCAATCTTTTGTACCAGGTAATCAATATGGTCTACAAAATCTGAGACATTAACTGGTGGCGCTTCGCCATTGATTGCAGCAGCGATACGCTCCTTATGCTTTTCCTGAAAGGCATTATATTCATCAAAGTAGGCTGTTCGTTCATTTCGGCTCATTGCCCTGAATAAACTTCCAGGCTTTATCTCGAAACCTTCTTCCTCTGCTATTGCCGCAATCACCTCACTAGACTTAGTGCGGTTGGCAGCGTTTTTCTCTGAGTTCAAATAACTTTTAAAAGCCACTGTCTGAATTACTCCACCATTTTCTTTGAGCATCATTAGCTGTTCGTCATCTAGGTTTCGGCTTACATCATTCATGGCTCTAGCCGCAGAATGAGAAGCAATTACAGGTGCTTTTGAAAGCTTCATAGTTTCCATGTTGGCCACTTTAGAAGGGTGAGAAAGGTCAATCATTATCCCCCATTTGTTCATCTCAGCAATCACCTCTCGGCCGAGATCACTTAATCCGTTGTGCAACCAAACATCATCTCTTTCTCCTGTGTTAGAATCACTTAACTGGCTATGACCATTGTGAGAAAGTGACATATAACGAGCACCACGTTCTTGGAATTCCTTCACTCTTCCGATGTCTTTACCCACTGGGTAACCATTCTCAATTCCGATCATGGCAATTTTCTTTCCTGCAGCATTAATTCTTCGCACATCATCAGAATTGTAGGCTATTTCAATTCTGTCTGGTGCTATTTCTTCTGCCAATCTATGAATGGCTTTAAACTTGTCATCTGCATTAGCATAGGCACGATCAAATCCTTCATCTGTCAAGTCTCCCTGTCCTGTATAAACTATAAACCAAGCTACGTCTAGACCACCCTCTTCCATATTAGGGAGGTTCACTTGCGTAGGGAGTTTCTTTGTATAATTATTGTCCTCCGTAAAATTGTTGGTATTAATATCGTCATGTGTGTCTAGGGTGATCACACGTTCGTGAATGCCTTGAGCATATTCCAATAGCTCTGCTTCAGTCATTTCTTCAACGGACTTTTGAGGCCGCTCACAAGCCGTGAAAATAAAAGCTAAGGCAACAAAAAAATAGGTTAGTCTCTTCATGAGTAAGGTTGATTTATACTCAAACCTAAGTATGTTTTAATAAATCTACAGGCAGATTTATATGGGTGGGAGCTCATTATCCAGAAGAACTGTAATCTTCTATATAGTCCCATCAATAAAGATTGCTCGTTCTAATTTTTTCTTCGCAGGAGTTGATTGAACGATCGCCTTATTGATTACATAGTACGAATGACTTATACCAATAATCAATAGAAAAGTATTGTTCAAATCAGGTAACGTATTGCTTTCGTTGCGCAACGCCAAGAAGATTTGAAACGCGTAGATCGTCATGGTTAAAATGGTAAATAAGAAGTTCTGGACTTTGGAAATATCAACCAGATCAAAATCTTTTACTTCTTCACCCCTAAAAATATCCACAAGTTCGGCATCCTCAATATTTATATTTCTGTACACTGCACCAATATTACTCCCTTTCTTTACTTTTTCTGTTTTGCCTTTTTTACTTGAGAAACTGAGGTCGACCAAATTCTCATAGGTAGTATTATTATACAGAACCTCTTCATATGTAGCGAATTCTTCATTGCCTGAGGTCATTCTTCGTGCATCACTCCTGTTTGTTATTGAGGACTTTGCTTGATTGATAACGGGTGTAACCAATGCTGTGCCTGTACTAATACCCAATAGACCGAGAACATTAACCGGTATTTCTGAAAGCTGAGGCAACTGATCACAACATTTGTTTTCAAAAAAGTAAGACCAGAATACAGTAAAATTTTGACTGATATAGGCCGATAATATTATTACGGTCCAAGCTACAAGCTGCAATCGGGATAGACTGTATCTTCTTCTAGTTTTATCTATTAAGAAGCCACCGTTGGGTAGGCCGAGACCTTTGCTTATGGTAATAAGCATGAAAACAATAATTCCCATATTAGCGAACCAACCCATAACGCTATTATCCGCCCATTCATTGTGAGAGGAAAACAGCAAGCCAGAAAAGATCAGAAGCGCGACAGCAATGAGAATTCTCGATGAACTATTTATCTTCTTCATCATTTATTAACCGTTTTAAACAACTTAATAACTTGCAGATAACCAGAGTCAAAGTAGACTTGAAAAACAGCACCGTTCTTACCTTTAGTGTAGATAATGGTTTCATTATCTTGGTAAGCTCGTCTGTATCTACTGTCCAAAATCTTAACCGCTTCGACTTTAGTGAGCCCAAGTTTAAGTCCTGATGAACTTTCTCCTTTGTAGGTCTTTTGCAATATTACAGCATCTACGACTGCCGAATCTTTCGCTTCTTTTTCGGTTATAAGAGAAATGCCACAATCAAAATCTATCCATGTTTTGTAGATTCTGTCCTTATTATCATTAAAATGTTCTAGAGCTATCGGTTTCCCTAAAATCTTAATTGCCTTATCGTAGGTAGTTTTTCCAGGTTCTATAGTGGAAGCATGCCCAAAGGGCTCGAATGTCATTGGAATAGCCTTGTCTGACCCCAATGGAATTAATGGTGGTTGTCCTTTTTTTTGACAGCTAGTCATTAAGCCAATAGTGACTAACATTAATAAGGCGTAGATAAACCTCCTCATTTGATCAGTTCGCTAAACGCCCCTGGGGAAATTGATATTCCTACAAAAAATTTGGGTATATAGATTCTATCTGCATTATCTCTTAGGTAATCCAAGGTTGCATCTAAACCTACAGGAAAAGTCCCATCTCTAGGAGTAGCTTGAAAAGATAAGCCCGCAGTAAGGCTGACCCCATTGTCAAGAGCAAAACCCAAACCTGTATAGATACTTTCCAGAGGATCTTGTGTTAGCCGTAGACCTCCGGTAATAGATATTCTTTTTTGGATTGGAATTTTAGAACCTTTTTTAAAAAATGAATCAAATCGATCCAGATCTCGTCCACCAGGATAAAACTCTATTAATGCATAAGCATTGGCCTTAATCTCTTCTCTCCTCGTATCTTCCGGGTCTTGTATGGTTAAAATTTGAGTGTCATTTACAGGATCATCTGCAAGTAAAAAATCTTTCCGATCTAAATTAGCGCCAGAAACCCCTATTCTTAGCTGAAAGTAAGCTACTTCATGAATTTCATGTGTAATGTCTTCATAAGACTCATGGCTAAGCGTAATCGAACTAGGAGGATTTACTTTTTCAGGTCGTACCAGCACAAAGGATACCTGAATTTCATCAGCCTCAGGTTCTTCCAATACTTTTATGTCTTCCGCCTTGGTTCCTTTATCCACTTGGCTCTCAAGGTTTAGTGTTACTTCCGCAGGATTCGTACTAATTCCCAAGGTTTTAGTAAGCTGTAATAGATTGACTGCAGAAGTCGAAAAAGCACTTTTCTTATTTTTAATAGTCACTTTTGTATTGGCTATGTCTTCTTCCCCTCCTAATATCACAACAAGAAATTCTTTGGTATCCAATAAATAGTCAGAATATTCGACTTTTCGGGGTCTTCTTCCCTGATGCAAAAGCAAACTATTCGTCCCTTGTTTTTCTACGAATTGATTAAATGTTGCTAAATACGAATTTGTAACCTCTTCCAATTCTTTCTCCAACTGTTGCTTTCGATTGAGCACATATTGTGTCAAATTGTCCCATTGTAAGTTGCTTGAAATGATAACGTCAAGTTTCTTGTGTAATTCAGCGGCTTTGTTCCTTAAAATTTCAACAGAATCATTTTGATCCTTGTCTTTTTCCTTTAATAATTTGCTGATTTCATCTGTAGTTTGAGAAAGTGCCGTCTCTAATTTCTTATATTCCTTCTTGTCTTTACTTGAAAGTAATTTTAAAGCAGACTCGATGCTCAAAGTACCAGCATTTCCTATAATTAAACCCTCTGTAATAGCAGGCAGTTGGCTTGATTTCGGATTTGTGTCAACTTTTAATACTTTGTTATAGTTATCGATTTGTGCACTTTGAGTTTCGAGATCATATGCTAGTAGAGGTGCGTAAAGAAGGTTACTTGCCTTTGATGATATCTTCTCTAAATCCTCATAATGTCTCTTCAGGTTATTGATGCTTTCTGCTAGTTTTTGAGCCTTTTCTTGTAGGGACTTTCTCTTTTCTAAGTCTTCCTGTTTCAGTTTTGCCACATCCAAAGGATGGTTAAGGAAGAGAATACCTATGTTGTCTTTGAACTCAAGGTTATTGTTGGTAAAAGAGAGATTTTTGTTTATCCATTCTCCTATCTCACCTAAAGTATTATCATCTCTCTGTCCATACCTATTATTAACCAATTCGATTAGTCTTTCTACGTGATACTTAGAGCTAATAGGTTGCTTATCTTTTTCAACGTTATTCTTGAATTCTTCCACTTTTAGGAAGTCGGTAATTTTGACTTTCACTGCCTTCTTAATGTCCTCTTGGGCGAATATTTTTACGTTTTGTGAAAAAATAAGTATCGTCAAAAGCAAAGACATTCTGTGTATGATTCTGAGTGATTTCATGATTTCCATTTTTTTATAAATTCAAATACTTCTTTATCAATTCGTCTTGCCTGATTAAAGCTGCCTGGCGCTCGGCTGTGAATTCCTACCACATAGTGATTACCCTCTCTATTACTTACAAAAACAGGCCCACCACTCATGCCCTTTTCTGTGTCAAGTCTGTAGTTAAAATGGGACTCTTCTACAGTATTAATATTGCCGCTAGTGAAGACTAGCTGGTCTCCAGCTAAATCCCCATAAAAAGGATATCCGGCAAGGTTGAACTTAAATTCTTCTAATTTTGAGGCATTAGGAATCATCGCATAACCGAAATAGCCAATCTCTTTTCCGAGCGGCTTATCAAGCGTAAGCATTGCAAAGTCATATTTTAATGGTGTCTTTTTTAAAGTCCATTCTTGAGGGTATTTCATATCCTTGACTCCCGACTCCCCAACAGCATTACCTTTTTTAGGATCATAACCCGCATAAACTTTGACATAAGACGCTTGTTCTTCCAAATAAACATTGTGTGCTGCGGTTAGCACGGTCTGTGGACCAATTAGGCAACCAGAACCATAATACGTTTTCCCCTTGATAGTCATGACTAATCGACAAAGAGCCCTCCAAGGAGAAATAGTACTATCGTTTATTGGAGTCCAGTCTATGCTATCTCGAATAGCGTTTATCCTAGATGGCCCTCTAGACCAATCTGTATTACCAGCTCTTTCATCCGATCGCTTTGCCCCTTCTTCAATCTTGATGTTTGGATAGAGCTGGTTTAGAGAATCCTGTAAGTTTAGCATTTGATACCCCAGTTGGCCATTCCAGTCTGAATTTTGATCAAAGAGAAGGTTTCTTATCTCTTGATTAGTCAAACTATTGTTAGAAGCTTGCATGAGAACCGCAACAGCACCTGCCACATGTGGTGCAGCCATGCTAGTACCACTCATTTTCACAAGTCCTTGGGTGGTAGCTTGAGCTGCCTTAATTCCGGAATTATTGAGAAATTCTCCAGGTGCCGATATCTCAGGTTTGTTCGAACCGACTCTTGTAGGCCCTTCTGAAGTAAAATTAGAGGGCGTTGCCGCCACACCTGAAAGATAAGAACCCACTACAATAGTTTGTTCGCCTGTGGCGATTGAACCCAAAGTACAACGTTCATCTTGGTCTTGTCTCGAGAAAGCAGATTGATGAAACCAATTATCTCGTTCTATCCAGGCATGATAACCAATGTTTTTATTAGCTGTATTTTCTAATAATACCTGCCAAAGACCTTTTGGAAGTTCTGGTTTGTCATGATAGAGTATAATATTGACAAGGTTTGCACCATTGTTAGGATCTTTTTCTCGATGAATAATTCTTCCTACAAGCTCGCCTTCCAGACTGAAAAGTAAGTTCTTGCCCAATTTTACCTTTTTCGTTTTGGTACCATTGGGATCTACTAAAGAAACTGTGAGAGCTTGATCTGAATATCCATTACCATACCAAATCTCAATTTCATTTTCAGTTTTATCATCAGAATTGATTTCCCATTGTAAGGTCTTGCTTTCTGCTGATGAAACGAGCCCGCTGGCATGGACACCAAGCTCTCTACTGTTTCCAGCTGAAATTATGATGGCTTTGTCTTTTGAGTAACTAAGGTAGTGGTCAAAGGCTTGCTCAACCAAAGTTGTACCATCGTGAGGGCCACCATAGGTACCCATGCTAATATTGATTACAGCCTTCTTACAATGCTTATCTGCGTATTGAAAGATATAATCTACAGCTTCCAACAAGTTGGCTGAATTTCCAAAAGTTCCTAAATCCTCTCTATAATCATATGTATTTACATCAACGAAAACGATGTCAGCATTCGGTGCTACGCCAGGTGAACCAATTTTACCATTACCCGCGGCAATATCTGTTACATGAGTACCATGCTCTATATCAGAAGTCTGACTTTGGGTTCGCGGATCATATGCGAGTTCTAAATAAGGGTCATCAGTATTTAGAGCTTCATTTATTTCTGTTTCCTTAAACTCTCTCCCATAATTATAAGGAGAAGGACTTTTTAAATTTCTGCCTCCAAACTGGTCCCATAAACGTTTAATTCTGGTTGTTCCGTCTGAGTTGAGAAAGTTACTGTGGGCAAAATCAATCCAAGAATCTATTACACCAACGACAACTCCACTACCATCAAGGTCTTGTTTCAAGTGATCTGAAAAATGAGAAATATCGATTTTTCCAGCTTTAGACTTTCTAACCGAATAATGCAGGTTTGCATGAATCCTTCTTGTCGCTTTCAGGCTTATGACGGCTGGATGCTGACGTAAATCGCTGATTTTTTTATCCGGAATAACACCTGTTAGGATATCGCCTATTTGGACGATTCTTTTAAAGTAAGCAGGTAGAGATTCAGCTTTGGCATCAATTTTCAAGATGACTCTGATAAACCTCTTTTCTTTGCTTGACTCAACAGAAAGCGTTTCCGGCTTTAAGGGTAGGTTATGCTTTAGTCTTAGTTCGATTTCCTGCAATCCGGGATCAAGTGCTTTGCCTTTGATTGGTGTACCTTTGTAGTAATCCTGTTTTGACATTTGCTTCAGTTTGAATCAGTTAAAATGCCATAAAGCACTTCTTAGAACTAAAGCTATTCAATGCATCAGTTGCTTTTAATCAAAAACAGATTTCGGTAGAATTGACTTAGAACACGGTTATCTATGTAAGTATTTGAATAATCCTCAAACAGGGGTTCAGGTTACTTTGTTAGTAATTGATTCGTATTTCATAACCTTATGGAAACCTATAGAAAAAATAATATAGGCCGCAATGTTAGGCACATTATGCATAAACCACAGTTGTTCTGCTATAGGTGTATTGCTTATTAGGAGTATGATGAATGTCGGAAGACAATAGACTAAGATTGCTGTGACAAACCAAAATCCTGACATATTTCTAATTTGAAATTCGTTTTCAGCTAAGTGTAATACGGCATAAGCGGACATAAAAGTGCAAACGATTCGGTACAATGCTGGAAAAATATTGAAGGACTCAGCCCCTAAAAAAACTATAGGCCCAAGAAAATTTTCCAAAATTAGCCACAAGGGTAACGTTAAAAAAATAGCCCATTTCGTATATAGCTTTAGCTTTTGGCTATTAGTCGATTGTCCGATTAACCAAAAGAAAAACATAGCTTCAATAATTGGATATTTCGTATATATATCACCTACGGCTTGCATCTCGGAATCATCAAGTCCAATGTTTTTAGCAACGAGAACGCCCAAATCTGCCAAAAAACCTATGGCCAAGAAAGCACAAAAACACCAGAATAGTTTACTGGTGTTCTTTGTTAATACTTTCATATTGAACGAAAGCGGAATAAGAATTGTAAATGTAGAAACGACATTAAACAATTCTTGATGAGTTGATGTCATATTCTAAAATACACATTTCCTTAAGATTCAACTCGTAGTCGGTGGTGGCCACGAGGTTTGAAGAATTGAAGGTCCATCTAGGGTAGAGCCAGAATTGGTTAGGTAATCCTCCAAATCTATTACGTTTGGTTTCAAGTTGTTCCCATGATTGTCTACGCCAAAAAGAATGATTCTAATTTTGTTTTCATTGAGATCTTCATCATAACCGAAATAATATCTTATATACTTTACCTCTTGAGTAAAAAAATCTGTTACATCTTGGCTTAATTGGTCTTCGAACAACCCATATGGTTTAGTTGCATTACTAGGTTCAATAGAAGCAATTCTTGATTTATACTCTGCAACCAATTTTCTCAGCCCTGAATCAGGCTGACCTCTATCAATACGATCTCTAAACTGACTGACAATCGGCCTCTGTTGTTCTAACCATGCTTTAATGTTACCGTGTTTATCCTTATCATACATGATAACATCGAATGGTCTAGCCAAAATTTGGTGGTCAATGTCCTGATCTGTAACTGTTAAGTTGACGTTATCATTTACTTCAATTGCAGCAATTATATGTTCAACTATCATTCCTTGCTGAGGAACCAAGGCCATCCAACACATTAGCCCTTGATAGGTCACTTGGTTGTTAGAGGCGACATACCTATTGGTCAAAGCTTGGTCTCTTTCTGATTGCATTTGCTCAAGTTGCTTTTTGATGAGGTCAACCTTCATCGTTCCTCCAATAGAATTCATTATTGAAGGATCTTCAGTATCTAACTTAAATTTGTCAACATACGCTTGTATGTATTTGACGGCATCGTCAAATGTGATTCTAAAATTTTTCTGTGCACTCATATAAATAATTATTTGATTGTTGTCTTTAAAATTTATGACACCCACTTTCATTTTCTTCTATCAGCAGTTTCGTCAACTGGAAAGAGGCAAAGGCAGGCGAAGAAATACTTACAGTAAAAGAGGTGCCTATTTTCCCTTTTATTCTCCAACTTACATTATGTGAACCCTTGGATATTTCTAATGAAACCTTACCATTATTCTGTAAGACTAGTTTATCGTCAATTTCTAATTCCAAGATTCCATCTTCAACGAATGTGCTGGCTTCAAATTTCATTTGCTACGTTTCATGCATGAATTTACGTAGACTAAAGCCTGTTGATATGAGTTATTAGGAAATGGTTGAAATCACTTTGAATCTGGTAACCCTGATAAAGCTTATGGCATATGATCTTTAAAAGATTGGATAAAGGATTCTTTTCTTCTTCTGGAAACTGCTATTTCACTCCCATCAGTCATTTTTACATAACCTCCTTCACCCCTCTCGTACTCTTCTATATATTTCAGATTGATTAGGTTACGATTGTGCACCCTAAAGAATGCATATGATTCAAGCATTGACTCACAGGTTTTTAGCGTTTTAGACACAATAATTGAACGGCCATTAGCCAAAAAGAAAGTAGTATAGGTGTTATCTGATTCGCACCTTATGATCTCATCAGGGCGTACAAAGGAATAACCCTTCTGGGTGGGTAAAGCTATTTTTATAGCATCATTACTTTCTTTATTCCTGTAATTTGAGACAAGCAAGTTGAGGTGATTGGAAACATCCTGATTTTTGATTTTTTGCTCAACCTTTTCCACTGCTTCCTTCAATTCAAATCCATCAATAGGCTTTGATAGATAATCTACAGCTGAAACTCTAAAAGCTTGAATTGCAAATCGATCATGAGAGGTAATGAAAATGATTTCGCTATCTAATTCGGGTAGCCTATCAATAAGGTCGAAAGCTGTACCGCCTTTGATCATTACATCTAGAAATAAGATATCGGGTTGATATTGTTTTATGAGTGATACAGCAGTGATTAATGTATCTGATGTTGTTAATACTTTAATTTGAGGGCATTGTACTGCTAACTCTTTAATTAGTAGTTCTTTAGCACTCAGTTCATCTTCAACAATAATTGCATTCATTTTATCAGGATAGTTCAAACGGAATATCTAACACTACTTTCATACCGCTATATGCGCCCAGTTGATCAGTTAACTCATTCATTTCAAAACGTGGCTCATTGCCCATACCCATATGTAATTTCATGCGTTCTCTTACTAAACTTAAGCCAAATGACTTACCTTTATTGGTCAAATTCAAAGAACCTTTTCTGCCATTATCGACAATTTCACACACCAGTCGTTTCTTACTTATTTTATAATTGATTTCTAACCTCCCCCCTTCTTCTTTTCTATTATTAAGTCCATGCCAAATGGAGTTTTCGACTAAAGGTTGAATTAACAGCGGTGGTATTGATAGGTTATCCAGATCAATTTCCTCGTCAATAGTTACTCGATAATCAAATTGATTTGTAAGCCGCATTTGCTCTAACTCAACATATAAGTTCATCACTTCTAAATCTTCCTGAAGGCTTATGTAGGCACTGTAGGAGTGTTCTAAAACTTGTCTGATGAGCCTAGAAAACTTCACTAAATATCTTTCAGCCAGCTCATTATTTTTTTGATGAATTGCATATTGAATTGAATTGAGACAGTTGAATATGAAGTGGGGGTTCACCTGTGCTCTAAGTGCCCTCATTTCCATTTCTATTTTTGCATAACGAAGTTCAAGTTCTTTCTCTCTAATCTGTGATTCTCTTTTTAACCGGTAATAGAAAAAGAAACCAAAGACAAATAGTAAGAGTACAGGGATCAGAATAAGAATTGTGACGAACTCTAACTGTCTTTCCTGAATTGCAATAGCTTCCGAGTTTAACTGCTGCTGGAGGTCTTGAACCGACATCCATTTTGGATTTGAAAAAGGAAAGACAAAAGGTAGTATCTGAATGCATGTAAAAAAGCATCCAATAGCTGTGTGCGACATTTAGTTGTATCTTCTCTACACGGAAAATACAATAAATATTTCAGATACTATAATTCTTCAGTTCTAGATAGTCTTTGCAAATGAAGTTTCCTGAGGAACAACTCCTGATAAGTTTTTGCCACTATTAGTATTTTAAGTTTCCTTAGCCTGAAGGAAGTTAGCGATACCCATTGTTGCATGCCTTGGTTCTTCGGCATAACGAGGGTCATGTACGTAAGGGAGTTTTCGCATAGCGATCATTTCTAAACTCAGGAAGTCAAACTCTTCCACTATTTTTCCAGTCAACTCATAAATACCTTTTCCTCTAAAGGGATAGCGGGCCGCTACAGGTGGAAAGTGAGTGCTATCGATAAAATATCCCTCTCGGTCTAGCCAGGTGCCAAATTGCATTCGCTTTCCATTAGAGGTATTGGTGTTTTTAATATGGATGAGATAACCAATCATCCGAACGGTCTTATTGATATACTGATCCATTTCTCGCACCAGCACGTTTCTGGAAGGGTGATCTTTTAAAAGGTCAAAAGGATTGCATAATGGAAAGCCCAGAAGGTCTTGCTGATCGAAAGCATCCTCCAAGATATCATAACTGAGTTCGGGAAGCTCAAAGCGCTTTACTTCAGGGTCGAAAAGCATTTTTACGGGATTGGTCTTTTTGTGACTTCCCAATTGAAAATGAGCTTCCCATAGCAAGGCCTTTTTAGTTTGCCCAGTAAACCGAAAAGCGCCTATTTTGATCAATAGACTTAATTGATCTAAAGAAATATTTACTCTCTTTAAGAAGTTGTCAAAACTCATAAAAACGCCATTTCCATAACGCTCTGTCAATATTTCTTCCGCGGTGGTCTTTTCTAGTTCACTGATAAATGCCAAGCCCATAAAGATGGTTTTACCATAGATGGTACAGAGGTACTCACTTTGGTTGACACAAGGGGCCTGTATATCACCACCATGCATATAGGCTTCGTGCGCATAGAGCTCTACACGATAAAAGCCACCCCCATTGTTCATTGTGGCCACCATATACTCTAAGGGATAATAGGCTTTAAGAAAGAGGCTCTGATAACTCTCTACTGCATAAGAAGCGGAATGCCCTTTGGCAAAAGCATAGCCTGCAAAACTCTCAATTTGACGCCAAACCTCTGCCGCTAACTCATAGGTGTGTCCTTTTTTAAGACAGTTTTCAAAGTACTTCGCCTTTACTTTTTGAAACTCCTCTCTGGAACGGTACTTACCCGACATCCCTCTCCGCAAGACATCAGCTTCTCCAAGTGTAAGCCCTGCAAAGTAATGAGCTACTTTAATTACATCTTCCTGATACACCATTACACCATAGGTTTCTGGCATAATATCTCTGAGAATAGGATGTGCCTCTTCTCTCCTTTCTGGTTCTCTAAAACGAAGAATATACTGACGCATCATGCCTGACTTAGCCACACCTGGCCGGATTACCGAACTTGCAGCAACCAAACCCAAATATTCATCTACCCGAAGCTTTTTAAGCAGCATGCGCATGGCTGGAGACTCTACATAAAAGCAACCAATGGCCTTCCCTTCTCTTAGCATGTCTTTCACCTTAGGGTCTTCCTTAAACCTCTGGATATCATGAATATCTATAGGAGGATGATCTGGGTGGTTTTTAGATACAACCTCAAGGCTGTCTTTGATTTTTCCGAGACCTCTTTGGCTCAGAATATCAAATTTGTATAGGCCGATATCTTCAGCAATGACCATATCAAAATGAGTCGTTGGAAAGCCTTTAGGAGGAAGGTCCGTTGCCGTGTAATAATGCAAAGGCTTCTCCGAAATAAGAATTCCTCCAGCATGGATGCTCAAATGACTGGGGAAACCTTCGATATACTTGCCATAACGGAGCACAAGTTTGTGAACATCATCTAACTCACTCAGCTTAGCACGCTGAATATGATCAATCTCATGGGGTGGAATACCCAAAACCTTTCCCAGCTCACGGACTACTGCCCTAAATTGAAACGTACTGTAGGTAGCCAATAAGGCCACATTAGGAAAGCGATTAAAGATGTACTGTGTAATATCCTCTCGGTCTTTCCATGAGAAGTCAACATCGAAATCAGGAGGGTTTTGCCGGTATAGGTTGATAAACCTTTCAAAATAAAGATCCAGTTCAATAGGATCTACGTCCGTGATTCTCAAAAGATAGGCAACCACAGAATTGGCTCCACTCCCACGACCTACATAGAAATAGCCCTTGCTTCGAGCATATTGACAGATGTCCCAATTCATCAAAAAATAGGACATGAAGCCTTGCTGCTTGATTACATCTAGTTCCGTTTTGATACGCTCCAGGATCTTCTGATCTGGATGCTTGTAGCGATATGGTAAGCCTTCCTTGCAAAGCTTCTCGACTAACTCATAATCTTTCTTTTCACTGCCTGTATAGGTCTTTTGGTTTTTATTGAGTCCTTCTCCCTCAAAATCAAAGTGAATAGAACAGTCTTCAAGTAACTTCTCCGTATTCTCAACCATATAAGAATGATCTTTATACAGATTCAGCAGTTCATCCACTGGGTAGATGAAATCATCCGGACTACCTTCCTCTGATTTTGGAAGCATGCTAAGCAAGGTATTATTGTCGACTGCTCTTAGTAAACGATGCGCGTTGAAATCTCTCTTCAACACCTCTCGTTTTCCAAGGTCATTTACCTTACTACGAAAAGTAACAGTCTGAAGCACTACCATCTTAGACTTATCCATTTGATGTGGTGGGTAGATAAGTCGAGGTAAATCCGTAGGCTTCACTCCTATAAATTCTGATACATTAAGTTTAAAACCAGTGTATTTACTAAAGGGATAAACAACATATACATGCTTAAATTCTGGTGCTCTATCGGGAATTGTCTCCCCAGAATGCAGGTAAACCGATAGGTAATCGTTAAGCTCTTTAAAACCTTCATTATTCTTGGCAATCCCAACAAAGAGCTGACCTGCTCCATTACGGAAATCTATTCCTAATACTGGTTTGACATCGTATTTAGCAGATAAGCGAACGAAATTCAGAGAAGCTGCTGTACTGTTGATATCCGTAAGTGCAAAACGATTCACCCCTGCCCTTTGTACTTGCAGAAGCAATTCCTTAGTATTGATGGTGCCGAATTTGAAGCTATAATATGTGTGAGAATTTAAATACATTAATATTTAAGTATATATACTTATTAACTATTTAATATATACATATGTTATTTTATTAATATATAATTGAAATAGCTTTGAGTTTCTAGTATCAAGCTACAAGTCAAACAGTTATCGAGTCAAGCCATGAGCTTCTAGCCTCTAGCTACGAGCTATGTAGAGTGTTCATAAATGAAATAATCATCTTCTGCTCTTCATCTATTTCATTTAGAAGCCACTCTATCACTTCAGTTTCACTCTCTACCAGTCCTAGCCTCAACGTAATGAGCAATTGAGTTTCTAATTCGAAACAAGAACCCAATGCAAGTCTTAAAAAATGTCGATAGTCTTTATCACTATCTCTGCTGCTGCCTTCTGCAATGTTTGACGGAATAGATATAGAAGCCCTATTCATCTGAGACATTAAACCAAATTTTTCAGTGGCAGGGAGTTTTCTTGTTAAACTATAAGTAGCCTCGACAACCTTCATTCCCTTTTCCCAAACTTTTAATTTTTTAAAATTCTTCATAACTATATGTATTTAGTCCATTCTCAATACACTACTCAAACTCAAAGCTCTCAGCTCGTAGCTCATAACTTTTTCATTGTCTCCTATTCGCCAGCAACGGTGGAGGCTCTCCGGTAAATGGATTAAATCGACTTATCGTCTTAGCTCCCATACCGTAAGCACGCATCACTTTTCGATCACCAAACTTATCTCTGATCTTATCCATAGCATGATATAGATTGATAACTTCTTCAGCATCTTCAAAAAGATCTATCTGATAACCACCTTCAACTAAATGACTAAACCTCACCCCTATTAGCCTGACTAATAGCCTCTTATTATAAAGTTTATTGAAGAGTTCCATCACTTTGGCAATCAATACATGATCGGCTGAGGTATATGGAATTCGGGACTGAAGTGTATAGGTATTGAAATCCGAATACCTCACTTTCACTGTGACACAGGCTGTCAATTTAAGACCTCTCCTTAGTTGAAAAGCCAGGTTTTCGGCCATGGCCAAAAGAATTCCTTTGAGTTTAAGTACATCAATAGTGTCTTTGTCAAAGGTTCTTTCCGTTGAGATTGACTTCCTTTCATTGTATGGAACTACCTGAGTATTATCGATGCCATTCGCTTTCTTCCAAATACTAACGCCATTCTTACCCAACACTTTTTCCATCAGCTCTACAGGCATTTCCTGAATGGTCTTGATCTTCTTTACGCCAAGACTAAAGAGGGTCTGTTGGGTCTTCTCTCCCACCATCGGAATCTTGCTTACCGATAATGGTGCTAAAAAGGGCTTCTCCGCTCCATATTCTACCTTTAACAGGTTATCTGGCTTAGCAACCCCTGTGGCCACTTTTGAGACCGTCTTATTCTTTGACAGACCGAAAGAGATTGGCAGACCTGTATCTTTCTTGATGCGCTGACGCAGTTCTGTAGCCATCTGGTAACTGCTATGAAACCTATCCAACCCAGTTAGATCAGCATAGAATTCATCGATTGAGGTCTTTTCATAAAGCGGCACCGTCTCTTTGATAATGGCCGTCACATCTTCAGAGTATTTAGAATAGGTGCCTGAGTTTCCACGAATCTGAATCGCTTCGGGACAAAGTTCTTTTGCTCGCTTCATTGGCATAGCTGAATGCACTCCAAAAGCCCTAGCTTCATAGCTACAGGCTGCTACCACACCTCTATCGGTCACTCCACCAATAAGCACAGGCTTCCCATTCAGACGATTATCGAGCAATCGTTCTACGGACACAAAAAATGTATCCAAGTCCATATGCATTATGGTTTTATCTGCAGACATAGTTTACAAGATGAAACCAGTTAAAGTCCATACATGTATTGCACTGAAAGTGCATAACACACTGCGCTGATACTGTTCCAACATGTTTGTTTTAGTGATTGGAGATTAAAATTAGCTAATATTTTTAGTAACTAAATATATTAGCTAAATAAATTCAATCTTGAAGACAGCACCTCTTATACTTCTCTCCACTACCACATGGGCAGGGACTATTTCGACCGGGTTCTTCCTGCTTGGATTCTTTGATACTTAAATGCTCCGTTATTTCCTGATTGAAGATGCTTGAAAGCATATTATACAGTTCAGGGTGGTCTCGTTGCAATAGATGAGGTCTTTCAAAGAAGTACTCTCCTGCTACCGCAAAGAACTCTTTACCATTATATCCCCCATATCCTCTAAGAGTAGAATCTCCCTGATGTATTTTACTCATTTCTACCCTGACCAGATCTATCCATGGCATAATCAGGTGCTTTCCGATATAGGCTGCTGGTACACCATCAATTACTCCATCCTCTTTGTCATACAAATGGAGAAACTCATGAATGCCCACATTCATCTTATCCTGCGTATTGTCAAATCCTAAGTGAAGATCTGGTTGAGATAAGATCATTTTCCCTTCCATCGCCCCAGAACCAACCATACCTACAATCATTTCTTTCGGGTTCTCGAAATTGAACTGCTCATCAAAATGTGATGGATATAACAGTACTTCATCTAAGTGGACATATTCCCAGCCTCTGAAGCCAAAAAGTGGTATAACAGCACTAGCTGCTACTAGAAGGCGATCTTCTAAAGAGACATCAACAGCGACCCCTATAATTTTGACATTCCTTAAAAAACGTCCAGACTGTTCTAGAAAATCCTCACGAGCTTCTTCATTCAACTCTCTGTAGAAGCGAACTTTATCCATCAAAATAGGGTGCCACTTAGGAGGAATTTCTAAGGGCTTGGTATTCCGAATATATTTCTTGACACTCGGAATAAGTACAATTACGCCTACTGCTAGTACGCTGTAAAACAGGATCACTTCTTAACCTCTTTCGGAAAAGTCAATTTGAAATAGATCAACAAAGCACTGAGTATCAGGATAATCGAGTTAGCAATAATAACGGGAAGTAGATTCAGAGGGATGGCATAAGCTAACCAAACCAATGTACTGGTAAGCACAATGAGGAGCATAGTCATACTTAAATCCCCAACGCTTTTTGTTTTCCAAGCTTGTATTACCTGTGGAATGAATGTGATACTACTTAGAGCAGCGCCTATATGTCCCATGATTTCTGTCCATTCCATTTTTTACATTCTTTTGTCCCTTTCTAAAAATAGGATCGTGATACACTAGAAACCTAATAAAAGGTGACTAATTTTAATACAACATATTTAAGCACTAAACTTTTAATCATGAAAAAAATATCAACCGTCTTTTTGTCGCTGTTGCTCCTTATGGGCTTAACAGTTATGGCACAAGGACAGATCTCGAAAGAAGAAAGAACATTTGCTGTAAAGCATCTTACTAAAACTCAAAGCGAAATACTTAAGACTTTAAAAGGTCTTTCTGAAGAGCAACTTAACTTCAAGCCAAATGCTGAAAGTTGGTCAGTTGCAGAGTGCCTTAGGCACATTGCCATTTCTGAGAGTGCCCTTTGGCAAAACTTTATGACGCAACCCTTGTCAGTTGATGCAGATCCTTCAAAAAGATCAGAAGTGGCCATGACAGATGAAATACTCTTGGGGGTTATTGAAAGCAGAGAGCAAAAGGTGAAAACTTTTGCTCCATTTGAGCCACAAAACAAGCCAGAGCCTGTAAAGGATGTTATCAAGGAGTTTAAAAAACTCAGAGGTGAGCACATCAAATTTGCCAAAAAGACTGATGCTGACCTTAGGAACCACTATGCTACGCTTCCCTTTGGTACAATTGACACCTATCAAGCAATATTGTTTATGTCTGGTCATACGAAACGTCATACCGACCAGATGAAGGAAGTAATGGCAGACCCTTCGTTTCCAAAGAAATAGCATTTCATTTATTCAATAAAAAGCCCCATTCCAATACTTGGAATGGGGCTTTTTGTTTATCTTCTTCTCAATTTACTCACTCTTCAATGCATCTGTTGGACTAGATTTGGCAGTTTTCAGCGTTACATAACCCGAACTACCTAATACTAATAGAAAAATACCAGCACTTGCCAAGACAAAGATGCCAACACCGATTGGCACACGATAAGCAAAGCCGCGCAACCACCATCTTGTCAAATAAATTGCACTTGGCACTCCAATGAAGGTTCCTATTACTAACAGCTGAACAAACCCTTTTGACATTAAACCAAACAAGTGAGAGGTGTTTCCTCCCAATACTTTTCTAATGGCTATTTCTCGAGTTTTGGTCTTGGCTATATAGGTTGCCATTCCAAAGATTCCAGAAATGGTGAGAACGATTGAGATAAGGCAGAACGACCAGACGATAGACTTTAATTTTCTTTCCGCTAGATACAAGGTCTCAAAGCGGTCCTCTAAAAACTCATACTCCACGGAAGGTAAATCTGGGTATACTTCATTGCTTAAGCTTGCAATACCTGCCATTACTGATTCTTTGCGTTTTGGGTCGAACCTCACTGAGGCGTAACTCCATCTAGTATTTGATGACATCACCAAAGGCTCAACAGTGTTATGTAATGACTCAAAATGAAAGTCTTTAACTATCCCCACAACTCTACCGGTGTCTCCTTTCCAAATAAGTTTTCGAGTTAGTGGATCTCTATCTTCGAACAAATAGTTTACAGCAGATTCGTTGATCAGGTATTCTACAGCTTTGTCAGGCACATCTTCTAAAAAGTCACGACCTTCTAAGACCTCTAGGCCATACGAGTCCACAAAATCATTATCCACAAGTAAGAGTCGTGTTGTCAGATTAGAGCCCTCTCGTTCAATACCTACTTCTTTTAGGCCTTCTACCATTATTCGGTAACCGGGTATATGCGATGATGTAGTCACTGATTTTATACCTAAAACTTCTTCTAGACCGTTTTTAAAGGCCTGAAACTTACTTCGCACATCATTGCTTAGTGGAATCACGAGCACTTCGTCTTCCGCTAGTCCACTGTCCTTGTTTTGGATAAAATCGAGTTGATTGTAGATCAGCATAGAACAGATGATTAGAACAAGGGATATACCAAATTGGAGTATGATGAGGCCTTTTCTCAGAAGCCCTAATCTACCAAGTCGTAGTCCTCCTTGGCCTCCTGTTTTTAATATATAAGCGGGCTTGAACTTGCCAAGGACAACGGCAGGGTATAAACCGCAAATGAGCGTCAAGCCAATTATGAGTAAACCTATTAGGCCCAGAACATTGAGACTCTCCAGTGCATTCAGAGGCAAATCAAGACCTGAAAAATTTCGAAATATTGTCGATAGTGCCGATAGACTAATCACAGCAAGTAATTCGGAAATGAAAATCACAATGAAATTCTCTCCGATAAACTGAGCCCTGACCTGGTTTTTTGAGGCACCAATTGTCTTTCTAAGACCTACTTCCTTCCCTCTATCTAAGCCTTTGATGACGGATAAATTGATGAAATTGATACATGAGATAAGAAGCACAAATATGCCAACTGAGAGAAGTATGTAGACATAATTAATGCTACCATTGTCTGCTAATTCCTTTTCATAGTTAGTCTTCAAATGGATTTGAGAAATAGGCACCATAAGGATCTCAGCTTCATCAGGATTACCTCCTCTTCCACCGTAGCGTGTCGTATATTCCTTAAGCACCACTTCTTTCATATCAGAAAAATCAGCCCCTGGTCTACCCTTGATATAGGTATATGCCATAAGGTTCCTCCAGGCTCTACTAAACCTCTCATTGAATGTTGACATTGGCAGTAAATAGTCAAACTGAAGATGTGACTGTTCTGGTACATTCTCAATGACTGCGGTAACTACACGTTCTTTTCCATCATCTTGACCCGATTTTAAGGTTTGTCCAATTGGGTTCTCTTTTCCAAAGTACTTTTGGGCTAAGTCTGCTGTGAGTACAATGGCATTTCTTTGTATCAGTGAAGATTTCAAGTCGCCCTGAATTACCGAATGGGTAAAAACATCAAAAAAGGCAGAGTCGGCAAAGTGTCCATTTCTCTCTTTGAATGTTATATCATCCTTTTTAAACCAGTTTTCTCCGACTGGAAATACTCGGGTCATAGAGGCAACCGAAGTAGAGTTATCCATTATAAATGGCCCTAAACCTACTGGCGAGGCTGCCCAAGGGTTACCAGAGATTCCGTGTGAGATACGATAAACCCTCTCATGATCTTCATGAAACTTGTCGTAACCGAGTTCATAGCTTGCATAGATAACTACAAGCAGGAAGACCAAAATTCCTATAGCCAGGTTTCCAATTCTTAGTGCTGCGAAAAAGCCGTTTCTTCTTAGATTTCTGAAAGTGAGCTTGACCAAATTTTTCATAAATAAATAGTTTGAGTTGTTATTAACCTTTGTTGTTGTCTTTAATCGAAATGTGCGGAAATATCGAATCACATCAATGAAGTACATTATTCTAGCCTTTCTAATACCTTGTTCCGCCACGCGGATGTAGAACCATTCGTGTAGGTCGCCCTGAACTTCCTCGAAAAATTGGTCCGCACAGTACCACCGCAAAAACTTATCTGCCCATATAGGTGGTCTTCTTTTTTTAGGTCTCATCTTCTAAATGTCAAAGGCTATTTTTGGCATTCTTTGCCACATTGTATTTCTGACCGACATTGCCTCATTTAGTGCTGCAAAACCTGCTTTGCTAATTCTATACAATCGCTTTCTCCTTCCTCCACGTTCCTTAGTCGTACCTCCTACATAGGATGTCACAAATCCTTTTTGCTCTAATCGAAAAAGAGCCGTGTGCGCTGTGCTCAAGGTGATTGATCTTTTAGAGACTTCCTGAATCTCTTTGGCCACTGTTACACTATAAGCTGCGCCATCCAATACAGCAGTTGTGAGTAATACCAACTCCTCCAATTCGCCTAGATGAGTACCCTTCATATTATTGTTTTATTTGTAAGACTAATATTAATGTCGTAAATGTAAGACTAATAAACAAACAAAAAGTTACAGTAGAATGTAGAAAACGCTTACTGCGTTCCATAAAGTCTATTTCCATATAGTCATTATGGTGTGGTAAATACTTCGCATTTCATTATATTCGCATTTTTAAGGCCTCCTAAAAGCATGCGACTCGGACAACTTTCCAGACAACTAGATATCTCTCCTGATAAAATAGTAAAGCTACTGCAAGACAATTTCCGTGAGGTAAATAATCATCCTAATGTTAAGTTAACCGAAGAGGAATTAGTCTTTGTGCAAAATGAGTTTCAACCTGTTGTCGAAGAAGAGTCTCAAGAGAATGAAATAATAGAAGAGAAAGTCGAGGCACCATCACAAGACATCACTGAAACTCCAGCTGAACCAGAAACACCTGAATTCATCGAGTCTCTCAGACCTCAGGTTATCACGCTCGAAGAAGAATTCCATGCCCAAACTGATGGCCTCGAGCTTTACAAGGCCGAGAAACCTCATTTAGAGGGTTTAAAAGTGGTGGGTAAAATTGATTTACCAGAGCCTGTAGTTAAGGAAAAGGATAAGGAAGAGCCAAAGAAACCTGAAAGGAAGGCACGCGAGCGAAATTCTAACAGAAGAGATCGAAATAGTCGAGGCCGAAATAGAAACACCCTATCTCCTACTGAAGAGCGGAAAAAAGCTGAAAGACTTGCTCTAAAAAAGAAGTTTGAACAAGAGCAACGTCTCAAGGAGCTTAAGAGAAAACATTACGAAGAAAACGTAAAGGCAAAGCTTGTAAATACAGCTCCTAAAAAGAAAAAGAAGGCAGTTCAAGGACCTGAAGCCCATGTAGCACCGACTACACAAACTGTCCACAAGGGCAGTATAGCTAAGAAGTCAACCCAAAGGAGTGGCAATCCACTGAAGCGCTTTTGGCTATGGCTTAATGGTGCCTACGATAATTAAAGCAGAATATCATTTACCGGCTGCACCTTCTCTGGAATGTTGGCTGGATCTTCATCAATCAGTTGCAATAAATCTCTTTCGATTGTTCTGCAGATGGCACTCATAGGTACGTCATTGATATAGTTTTCGAAAGGATCTTCACTATTATCGCCTATCACCTCCATGGAATTGAAAACCCAAGCTACGAGTGCGCTAAAGGGAACCGTAAGCCATACAATATTACCATCCTGGATATCATTGAATTCCTCAACCATTCCAAAGGGTAATAGTAAAACAAAGATCCAAACGAACAATGAACTGAAGTAAGCAAACTGTCGAGGAAAAGGCGTGCTTTTTATGCGTTCACACATGCCTTGCAGGTTGTAAAACTCCGCCAACGTATCCATCAAATTGATATGCTGGAAATCATTAATTGAACCATTCTTACGCAGCATAGCTAGATCCTGACCTTGTAACCTATTCAGGTGTGTAGCTGGGTTAAACTTATCCATTACCCGTTCATACTCATCATTGGCTATGTATTTTGAGATATGGTCTTTGCAGTCTCTATCATTCTCCAAGCTAAAACTGGGCACATAAGTTAGATTCTCTCTATCGAAAATTGTGGTGGCCCTTAATTGAATTCGGAGCGCATTAATCCAGGACAAATGCCTTTTCACTAATCGTTCTTGAATAACCAGCATCTCGTCCTTAGAAAGCTGTGGAGAGCAATCCATATACGATAACACCTGATTGGCCCAAGTCCTACTATAATTGACAATACCACCCCAGATCTTTCGACCTTCCCAAAAACGATCGTAGGCTTGGTTGTTTTTAAAACCAACATAAAAGGCAACAGCAATACCTATAGTACTTAAGGGTAAGAATGGTATGCCAATGTGAAGCTTATGATCCGAAAGTTCCTGATAAACGAAGACTACTATAGCCGCCCATAGGGTTGAAAGCAGTATGTTCTTCCAAGCAAATTTCAGGACAACAGCTGGTCTAATTTTTCTCCTTACGTACATTTTAAGAGTTTAAGATTGAGGTCAATGTATATCAATTAGGCTAATTGAAATTGAATATAAAATATCATCCGACTTTTTCGTTCATATTTAGTAAATGAAACCTGACTTGCCATTTGTGAGTTAGTGTATCAGATAGGTCAAAACTCAACTCAAAGAAATGCGCTCACGCATCGCCACCACGCTAGTCATAGCATTGTTTGTATTATTATCCGCTTGCCAAGAAGAAAAAATACCCATTGCCTTCAAGCCCCGAAATGATCATGAGGCTTACCAGCATGCTTTAAAACAAGCCAACCTCTTGAACACTGCTTTGGGACAAGACTGGTCTAATTTGGCTAAAAGTGCGCTAGAGACTCCCATAAGCATCTCCTCTCCTTATGAAGAAGCCATTTATGTTGACGACAAAGCAGCCACCGCCTTGGGTTTTCGCTTCAATGCAAAGAAAGGTCAGAAAGTACAAGTGAAGGTTACAAGGCTATCGCAAACGGAAATGAAGACATTTGTCGATTTATTTCGGGTGGATGAAACAGAGACTTTTCGGCATGTAGCCAGTGCCGATAGTGTCGAACTCTTACTAGGGTTCGAACCAAGAAGGGATGCAGAATATGTTTTACGCTTTCAACCAGAACTTCTAAGGGGAGGTCAATTCAAAATCACTATTGAAAATGTTCCCTCATTAAGCTTTCCCGTAGCTGGCAAGACAGCCAGTGCTATTCAGAGCTTCTGGGGTGCCGATCGTGATGGAGGACGCAGAAGCCATGAAGGGGTTGATATTTTCGCGCCAAGGGGCACTCCAATTCTGGCACCGACTGACGGCTATGTGAGAACCGCAGGCGTCCGAGGTATTGGCGGTAATGTTGTTTGGCTTTATGACTCCAAGCGATCTCAGAGTCTGTATTTCGCTCACTTAAATGAAATTTTGGTAGAGAAAGGCGATCGTATTAAGCTAGGCGATACGCTTGGTACTGTAGGTAATACTGGCAATGCAAGAACCACCCCTCCTCACCTTCATTTTGGCATTTACCAGAACGGTGCTAAAAACCCCATCAACCATCTAAGAGCTCAGGGAAAACGGCTGAGAAGAGTAAATGGAACACTTGATCTTCTTGGTGCTGAGGTCAGACTGAATAAAGATATAAGCATGCGCACGAATCTCAATGGAAGAAATTCAGTCCGATTGAGCAAAGATCAAATTGCCACAGCAATAGGTATCAATGCCAACCAATATCGCATTGAGTTACCTGATGGTCGCTCAGGCTATGTCAGTAAGAATGCCTTGACTTCATTGGAAATGCCTTTGGAAAGACTTTACACCCATACAGAGGGTATTCTGTTGAAGAAGCCAGACAGACGAGCCTTCTATGCACAAGTCTCATCTGATGAAGAGCTATCCGTTCTCGGTAAAAACAGAGACTTCTGGTTAGTAAGCAATAGCGCAGGTGAAACCGGTTGGATAACCAATGACTTCAAAAATACACGCAAGTCTCGTACTAATTCTGATATCCCGAGATAACAATCAATAACCCATCCCCTTTTTATATCGAGCTTGTCGAGATAACTTTTGGCCTTTAGTTCTTTTGAAAAGATAAGATGTTTCGGCTACGCTCAACATAGGAAAGCGTCTTTTTAGAGCGATTAACCTAAACTAAGTTTTTCACCTTGACCATTTCCGAAATTACGCTTAGCATCAGTTTTTTTGCTGCGCCCCTTAATGAACGTCATTGCAAGCCTGCTGAGTATTTATAATACACTCTATATATGGCTCGTTATTTGCTTATCTTGGCATGTATTTCAAGTTAATTCAAGGAATGAAAAAGCTCAAAGTACTAATCATAGTTCAGTTGTTATTTCTTCTCGGAGCCTGTAAGAACAATGATACAACTCCAATTGAACCAGTAGCTGATTTTGATTTTGAACATGCCTTTAAAATATTTATAGCAAACCGACCTTTCTCCACATTCGAGGCCATTGAGCTTATTGACAAGAGTACTGATGGTGAAGAATACTTTTGGGACTTTGGAAATGGTGAGACTTCTACGGATAAAGAACCTCGCATTTCATATGCTTCGTCAGGAACATATACGATTTCACAAAGCGTGATCAGTGCAACAGGTCAGAAAAATACCGCCACCAGAGATATTCATATCACTGACAGGTTACTGCAAAACATAGAAATAGAATCTCTAAACTGGAACTCCCTTGGTGACTTCCCTGATTGGTCAGCCGACAGGACAGCCGATGTGTATATAGAATACTGGAGAGATGATGATTTAATCTTCAGAAGCACAACAGTTCCTAACGTTTCACCAGATAGTGCCCCTTTCACGATTTCAGTGGATCAAAAAGTCATTATGAATCTGGCCAATGTATATGAAGATAATATACTCATCAGTTTTAGACTTATCGCGTTAGACAATGGTATCGGAAATATTATTTTTCGTAGTGACGGATCCAATATTGGATATGGAGTAACAAACTGGGGATACTTACAATCAGAGGAAGGTTACGTCTTTCAGGTTAGAACAACCCTTGAGGGAACGGGTTTGAGTTTTAACTCTCTTTATAAATAGAGTTATATGATCGTTTATTTCGGAGCTAATGCGCCACGGGAAAAAGCTTGGCTTAAAATAGATTCTTTATTTTAACCACCTCCGAAATTACGCTGAGTGCTATTTCTTTAGCTGACATTGCACCAATATGGAGTCCAATTGGGGCATGAATACGATCAATCTCTTCATCTGAGAAACCATAGTCCTTCAATCGCTCCACACGTTTGGCGTGTGTCTTCTTGCTACCCAGGGCCCCAATGTACCTCACTTTTGATGGCAGTAAAATCTTTAAGGCCTCATCATCAATCTTGGGATCATGCGAAAGTATCACCGCGTAGGTTTCGTTGTCCAAAGCATAATTACCTAGTACTTCCTGTGGCCAATTAACGAGTAACTGATCAGGAGCGGTTCTGTAGTCGGTTTTATGGGCGAATGTATCTCTAGGATCGATAACAATCGTCTCAAAACCATAGGTATGAGCCAAATCAATCAATTCAGCTGTGATATGAGCAGAACCGATTAAAAGCATCTTATTCTTTGGCGGAAAGCTATGTATAAAGTAGTTCGTCCCTTGATAATCTATCAACGTATTGTTTCGCTTGACGTATTCTTCGGCAACTAATGACATTAAACCATCCGGCTGTGTACCGCTCGAAATAAAAGTGGACTGATCACCTGTATTGAGGTTGGTAACAATCGCCAATCCCTGATTAGTGGAGATGCTTTCATCAAGTTTAACCCATAAGGCTGCCGGGTAGAACCTCGAAACGTGAACCCAAACTTCTCCCCCACAACTTAGGCCAACCTCCCAGGCATCTTCATTAGCTACCCCAAACTTGACTAGCTCAGAAACGCCAGTTTCCAGCACCTTCAATGCCTTTTTGACCACAGCATTTTCCACACACCCACCGCTCACTGATCCGATCATGTCACCGTCTTTGGTCACAATCAGACAAGAACCTGGCTGCCTTGGGGAACTTCTCCAAGTCTTCACCACCGTTGCCATGGCGAATTCTGTGTTTTCTGTAATCAGCTCTCTTATTCGTGGAAGAATGTCTAACATTATGTACGCTTTGCCAGTATATTTGAATTGATAACGAATATACATTCAATTTGCTTTTCGATAATCACGGCAGACAACTCAATTATCTAAGACTCGCAGTTACCGATCGCTGTAACCTGCGCTGTTTCTATTGTATGCCGGAGGAAGGCTTGAATTTCAGCAAGAAGTCTCAGATTCTCAGTTACGAGGAAATGGAAAGGCTGATCCGTATTCTAGCCAAACTGGGCATATCAAAAGTCAGAATCACAGGGGGCGAACCCTTTGTCAGGAAGGACCTAGTTCCTTTTATGAAAACTGTTTCTGGCATTGAAGGCATCGATCGCCTAAGTATTACAACCAATGGAACTGGACCATTGAGCCAAATTGATGAATTGAAAGCCATGGGTATTCATGCTGTCAACTTAAGTCTTGATTGTCTTGACCGAGAACGCTTCCATAAGATCACACGCAGGGATGAGTTCGACCAAGTGATGACCTATTATAGGACACTACTCGATGCGGGCATCAATACCAAAATCAATGCTGTAGTAATGCAGGAGCATAATCTGGATGATATTTTGTCCATGTGCGCATTAACTATAGAGGACAACGTGAGTGTAAGGTTCATTGAAGAAATGCCCTTCAATGGAGGCTCAAAGGGCTATACTCCTATCGAGTGGAACCATAACCGTATTCTAGAGCATATCCAGTCTACTTACCCAGGTCTCATCAAGATAGAAGACGAAAAGAGCTCCACCTCTTACAACTATAAACTACCTCAAGCAAAAGGCAGTATTGGCATTATTCCAGCCTATACACGAACCATTTGTGGCAGTTGCGACCGTATCAGATTAACACCAAAAGGCGAGCTAAAAACATGCCTTTACCAAAATGGTGGTTTCAGCTTTAGAGACTTTATGCGAGATGGGGCAACTGATCAAGAAATTGAAACGCAGTTCAAGAATCTTTTTTCACAACGTGCCAAAGACGGTTTTGAAGCTGAGAAGCAAAAACCTTCAAACTCAAGCTCCTTTGAATCTATGGCCACAATTGGAGGGTAGGTAATTGTTAATGTTGAATGATAAATTTTGAATTGCACATTAAACATCAACCCTTAAACATTAAACATTCCGAATGATAACCTATCACGAAGCATTAGACATTATCTCAAAACACCCTTTTAAGCCTAAATTGGGATATTTGAAGCTTGAAGAGATCGATGGTCATGTATTGAATGAAGACCTCTATGCCGATCGTGACTTCCCTCCCTTAGATAGAGTAACTATGGATGGTATTTCCATCAATTACGAGTCCTTTTCCAATGGGCAGAGAAGCTTCGAGATAGAAAAAACCATCGGTGCGGGAATGCCTCAATCAAGCCTTGAAGATCCATCCAAATGTGTTCAAATCATGACCGGAGCCATGCTTCCGCTCAATGCCGACACTGTTATTCGTTATGAAGACATTAGCATAGAAGACAATATTGCTACTATTAATATCGAGACGATAAAGCATCGCCAAAACGTACATTTTAAAGGGGAAGATAAAAAGCAGAGCGATGTAGTATTGTCCAAAGGTACAGTGCTTGGGGCTCCCGAAATGATCATTGCGGCCTCCATTGGCAAACCGACTCTTGAAGTACGCTTAGTGCCCAAGGCTGCCATTATTACTACAGGAGACGAACTGGTTAGCATTGACGAAATACCTCTAGATCATCAGATTAGACGATCTAGTAATTATGGTGTTCAAGACCTCTTAAAACAGTGGAACATTGAGGCAAAACAATACCATTTGAAAGACAATAAAGAATTGATGATGAATGAGTTGTCATCAATCATATCAACAGTTGATTTATTAGTACTTACCGGTGGAGTATCAAGAGGTAAGTTTGACTTTCTTCCGGAAGTTCTGGAGGAGCTTGGGGTCGTGAAGCACTTCCATAAAGTAAAGCAAAGACCAGGAAAACCGTTCTGGTTTGGCACCGCCCCAAATGGCACAACTGTCTTTGCGTTGCCTGGAAATCCGGTATCCACCTTCGCTTGTGCCAATGTATATATCAAACACTGGCTAAGTACTTCCCTTGGTATCAGCAAGCAAACCATTTACGTCAAGCTTAATCAGGACATTGAATTCACACCGCCTCTCACCTACTTCTTGGAATGTAGAGCCGAGTTTAGCAATTCTGGAGAGCTGGAAGCCACACCGTTTAGAGGGCATGGTTCGGGTGACTTTGCCAACATGAGTCAGGCCAATGGGTTTGTGATTTTACCAAGTGACAAATCTGAGTTTAAGAAGGGAGAAGTTTATCCGTATATTTTGTACCGAAAGGATTTTTAATGACTAAGAAATTCACGCATATCGATCAGGAATCGCCTTCAATGGTGGATGTTGGTCAAAAGGAAGTGACTGAACGAACGGCCATCGCCCAGGCGATCGTACAGCTTCCAGATGACATGAAGCCCCATATTGCGCATGGCGAAATCAAGACCCTTAAAGGTCCCGTTTTTCAAACCGCTATCATTGCTGGTATTCAAGGGGCGAAAAGGACCTCTGAGTTAGTACCACTTTGTCATCAATTGAATTTGAATAAGGTCGATATCCAGATTCAAGTGAATGATCAACTTGAAGTGATGATTACAAGTCTTGCCAAATGCAGCGGCAAAACAGGTGTTGAAATGGAAGCACTAACAGGTGCTTCAGTGGCCGCACTGACCATTTATGATATGTGTAAGGCGTTCTCACATAACATTGTGATTAAAGAGACTAAACTGATCAAAAAGACTGGAGGCAAGTCGGATTATGAACCTTAATTACTTACCGTCATTCTGAATGAAGCGTAGCGTAGTGAAGAATCTATTCTTTCAATTCACGAGATTCTTCGCTCCACACAGTTCCGCTCAGAATGACGTCAAACAACATGAAACTCATCATAGGTACAGATAAAGGATTGATCATCTACGAGAAGATCAAAGGCGTATGGAAGTTATCCGACATCCACTTTATCGGCATGCCCATTGGTGCTTTTCATCAGGATGCTGCGGGTCATTGGTGGGTAGCGATTAACCATAAGCATTGGGGGCCAAAGCTCTACATCTCGAAAGACCAAGGTGAAACTTTCGATGAGCTTACTACCCCAAAGTTCGATCCATCGACTCCCTATTCGCTCAAATCAATCTGGAAAATAGAAAGTCAAAGCATAGGCCCAATCGAAAGACTTTATGTTGGCACAGAACCTGCCGCGCTCTTCTTATCCAAAGATGGCGGTCAATCGTTCCAAGAGTTATCTAGGCTTTCTAAACATGAAAGTAGATCTACCTGGCAAGGTGGCGGCAAAGGAAGCAACAGTCCCTTCCTGCATACACTTGTTATGCATCCCGATGATAGCAATGCGTTGATCGTGGGTATTAGTTGTGCTGGTGTCTTTCAGTCCCAAGACTTGGGCAATATCTGGAAACCAAGTAATAAAGGGCTTAAATCCTTCTTTTTACCTAATTCCGAGATAGAGGTTGGCCATGACCCCCATATCATTTTGAGACACCCAAGGGATTCCAATATCCTTTGGCAACAAAACCATTGTGGCATCTATCGCTCTGAAGATGGTGGTCATACATGGAATGATGTTTCTGATCCCAATGGCAAGGCTGCATATGGCTTTGCCATGGTTATTGACGAAGAGGATGTAAATACAGCTTGGGTCATTCCGGCACAGTCAGATGATCTTCGCTACCCAATTCAGAATAAACTTGCCGTCTATAAAACAACAAATGCCGGCAAATCCTGGAAAGCCCAATCAAGCGGTCTACCGCAAGAAGCGGCATTTGACTTAGTGCTAAGGGCTAGTTTTGCCAGAAATCAGCAAACTATGGCCTTTGGAAGCAACAATGGTAACCTCTACTTATCTGAAGACAACGGTGAGCACTGGCAGGTCTTAAGCCAGAGTTTAAGTAGTGTTAGAAACGTACTCTTGATCGAATAGAGCTTAATAAACACGTCATGCTGAACCTGTCTACCGACAGACAGGTTTGTTTCAGCATCTACACTCTACCTAACCAAAAACTGAGACCCTGAAATACCCCGAAGCTTCTGGGCAGGGTGACGATTACATCAATCAGTGTCTCTCGCAGAGGACACTGATTATACAAACAGTCCATACAAGATGATGATCAAGTTCACTCCATAAAGTCGGGATAGAAAGGTTTATAAAGAATAGAATCATAAGCCCTCACTCCCTTCTTTCTTTTCTGAGCATAGTGAAGAACCTAAAACTACCCAGACCTGAAACCATCCGACCGCTTGGAGCGATCAGACGGATAACACATTCTTACTCCTTAATCAAGATCAGTTTTGGGAATTGATCTTAAAAATGGACAAATTGAATCAACGCAATATTTCAAAAATCAAGTCCATATGAAATTAGGAGCATTTTCAGTCAGTCTAGCCGTTAAAGACCTTCAAGTATCAAAAGCCTTTTATGAAAAACTGGGTTTCAGTGTTTTCGCTGGTGCACCAGAAAGAAACTACCTCATCATGAAAAATGAGGATAAGCTAATAGGCCTTTTTCAGGGCATGTTTGAAAAGAACATTTTGACTTTTAATCCCGGTTGGGATCAGGATGCAAAAATTCTTGAGTCTTTCGATGATGTAAGAGAAATTCAAAAATCTTTAAAAGGAAGTGGCCTTGCACTAGATCGCGAAGCAGATGAGTCCACGTCAGGTCCTGCCAGTATAGTTTTGACCGACCCAGATGGTAATCATGTCCTGATTGATCAGCATGTCTAATGTCTCGTCATCCTGAGGGAAGTATGACCGAAAGGATCTCCTCATCATTAAAGAGATTCTTTCTCCCGTAAAACGGGATCAGAATGACGTAAGCTATACCAATTTCTCTAACTCCCCCCAACTCAGCGTAGCGCAAGTCTTTCGCTCTGGAAACTCTCTTGCAGCTGCAAAAGCGAGTAAGTCTTCATTATCCGTCAGTGATTCAGGAGATTGATCTGAGTCCTCGTTTACCAATTCAAAGAACATCTCAACCAAGGGCTTCATTTCCTTCAGAGATTTACCTTCTAATTGCTTGCTCAGCACAGCAGTTGAAGCTTTGGAGATAGCACAACCAAAGCCTTCGAAAGAGGCTTTTGATATCTTATCACCTTCTAACTTGATGTAAAGCGTGTACTTATCACCACACATTGGATTATAGGCTTCTAACACGTGAGTAGCATTCTCAAGCTTTCCTTGATGACTTTCATCCTTGGCATTGACAAGGATATGTGAGCGATATAGGGCTTTTATCCTATCGTTCACGAAAGAAAGGCTTGTGTTTCTTTTAGCACCTCAATCAACTTATCGATGTCTGCCTTGGTATTATAAATAGCCAGTGACATCCTAGTGGTGGCTGGTACTTTGAGCTTCTTCATCAGTGGTTGTGCACAGTGGTGTCCGGCCCGAATACAAATACCTTTCTCGTTCAAGAATGTACTCAGGTCATGAGGGTGAACCCCATCCATTACAAAAGACAATGTTGGAGCTTGATGCACTGGGTTCCCGAGTACTTTGATACCATCCATCTCATTCAGCTTGGTTTTTGCATAGTCAGTTATATCCATCAGATATGAATGGATCTCATGCATGCCGATCGATTGAACGAAGCGTATAGCCGCACCCAAGCCCAACACTCCTGCTATATTGGGCGTTCCGCCTTCATGTCGAGCCACACCATCAACAAAAGTCGACTCCTGAAGTTGTACCTCCTTAACAATGCCACCGCCATAGCTTAGTGGCATCATGGCATCAAGCCATTTCTTTTTTGCATATAGAACACCGACACCTGTAGGTCCGTAAATTTTATGCCCTGAAAACACAAGAAAATCGCAATCAATGTCCTGAACGTCTACCTCATCGTGAGAAACGCTTTGTGCAGCATCAATGAAAACAGGAATATTCTTCTTGCGAGCTATCGCACAAATACGCTTTAAGTCGTTCTTGACACCTAGCGCGTTAGACACTGCTGTAAGTGCCACAAACTTCACTCTATCGTTTAAGAGTGTTTCAAAGGATTCATAATCTAGGTCTCCTGTGTCAAGAATAGGAAGAATACTAAGCTTAGCTCCCTTTTCAATACAGAGCTGCTGCCATGGTAAGAGGTTCGCGTGATGCTCCATCTCAGTGGTAATTACCTCATCACCAGCGCTAAGGCGAGGTCTTAGAAAGGTATTGGCAATTTTATTGATACCGTCTGTCGTGCCAAAATTAAACACTACCTCGTCTTCACTAGGTGCATTGATAAACTCAGTTACGAGCTTTCTTACTTCCCTGAAAGCCACTGTCGTTTCAGAAGAAGGCCAATAGGATGCTCGACCAACTGTGCTGTAGCCTTTAGAATAAAAATCAGATATAGCGTCAATGACAGACTGCGGTTTATGACAAGTGGCCCCATTATCCAGATAAGTCAGGTCTAAACCAGAAGGTGTCTTCTGATTAAAAATTGGGAATTGAAGTTTTAGTTTTTCTGCGTTAATCATTTTACCCCTCAGTCCTTTGGACAGCTCCCCAAGGGGAGCACATTAAACATTCAAAATCAAACATTTGTCATTCCTCTACGGATGAGCGGAAACCCACACCTCTCCGTCTTCGAATACTTCCTTTTTCCAAATGGGCACCGTCTCCTTTAAAGTATCGATGGCATATTCACAAGCTTCGAAAGCTTCTTTTCTATGAGCTGAAGAACAGGCGATTACCACAGCTTCTTCTTCAATGGGCACTAGTCCCAATCTATGATGAATGACCATTTTATGAAGCCCCCATTTGTTCGTTGCTTCGTTGGCAATCTTTGCCATTTCCTTCAAGGCCATAGGCTCATAAGCCTCAAACTCCAAGTGCTTCACTGACCTGCCTTTGGTCAGATTGCGTACCGTACCAATGAAAACGACCAAGCCTCCAGCTCCTGGATAAGTAACTGCTTCTGTACATGCCTTGGCATCGAGCTGATCTTCTGTAATAAATATATCCTTCATATCAGCCCCCACTTACTGGTGGAATTAAAACAACCTCATCATCGGCTGTTAGAAGATGATTGTCTTCTACATAGTTAGCATTTACAGCAAACTTTAAAGAAGCTAATTTTGAAAAGTCGGGAAATTCCGATGAGAGTTTCCTTCTTGCCTCACCAACGGTATGCTCATCCGTCAATGACAGGGTAACTTTCTTACCGTTGATGATGTCTTTGGCTATACCAAAAGCTATTATTTGTATTTCCATTTCTTTATATGTCGTCACTGCGAATACGCCTCAAGCGAATGAAGCATTCTCCTAATTCAAAAAAGGAGATTCCTTTTAAAATACGTCATGCTGAATCTATTTCAGCATCTTCTAAATTGTAGATCCTGAACCTAGCCTGCCAGTCGGCATACAGGTTCGGGATGACGATAACTTAGTAAGTCGCAAGACTCGAATCAATTTCTTTCTGCCAAGCCAAGATACCACCTTTCAGATTGATCAGATTGTCAAAACCTTCTTTTTTAAGCATGTCTATAGCCTTTTGGCTACGACCTCCTGCCTTGCACATGACCACAACTTGCCGATCGTTGGGTATCTCCTCTTTCCGATCTATCACTTGATTCAAAGGAATTAACTGTCCTCCAATATTGGCGATATCATATTCATAATCCTCTCTAACGTCCAATACATGGACTGATCCAGATTGCATTTGTTCTCGCAATTCTTTCACGGTGATCTCATGATGCACCCGTTCCATAACACCACTACAGAAAGCCTCATAGTCAATCAACTCTGTCAGGCTTGGATTATCTCCAGACAATGGGTTATCTGCATTGGCTTGCACATTCAAAGTTCTGGTAGAAACATCCAGTGCATCATACAGGAAAAGCTTACCTGCCAAACTCTCACCTACACCGGTGATGATCTTAATGGCTTCATTGGCTTGCATAGAGCCGATAATTCCCGGAAGAACTCCTAAAACACCACCTTCACTACAACTTGGCACCATATCAGGTGGCGGAGGCGATGGAAACAGATCACGATAGTTTGGAGTCCTTTCTCCATTATCTGCAGGAAGGTTGAAAACTGACACTTGTCCCTCGAAACGAAATATGGCTCCATAAACAAGAGGCTTCTTTAAGAAATAGCAAGCATCATTTACCAAGTATCTGGTGGGTAAATTGTCAGAGCCATCTACTACCAAATCATAATTACCAATCAGTTCGATGGCATTCGCAGAAGTGATTGGCTCTGTGAATACTTCGAAAGCCACTTCTGGATTTAATTCTGATAGTCTTTCTTTTGCCAGTTCTGCCTTGTTCTTACCTACATTACCTTCAGTGAAAAGCACCTGACGATGAAGGTTTGACATGCTCACTTCATCAAAATCAATAATCCCAATTCGGCCAACACCAGCCGCAGCCAAGTATAGTAAGTTTGGAGCACCCAAGCCTCCAGCCCCAATTACCAGTACGGAAGCAGCCTTAAGCTTCTCTTGGCTTTCTGTTCCAAAGTCCGGTAAAATGATTTGTCGATTATATCGAATGAGTTCGTCTTTGCTAAGCATTTAATGGGCCTCTTTCTAAGTCTTCTAAGGTATCTATATCCTTGATAAAACGCTCATTGAATACATTTAGATTCAAAACATTAGCTTCATTTTCTCTTACAATTTCAGCACAGCCATTTGGCTCTGAATGTGCCATAATAGCATCAAAGAACGTCTTTCCAAAAATCACTGGATTCCCTCTTTTCTCGCCATACCAAGGAACCTGTATAGTGTCAGAACCGCCTTTTTCCTTAAAATTCTCCATCAGCAAGTCATAGTCTGCTAGCTGAAGCCAAGGCATATCTCCTAAACAAACCATAATTGCGTCACAAGGCTGTGATGCTTTCAGGCCTGACTGAATAGAGTAAGTCATACCCAGTTCAAAATTCGAATTATGATAAAATTGATCATTCAGCCTTAAACTTAGATTTGACATCACCTGATCAGCATCTCTACCCGTCACCACCGTTATCCGATTGACCTTCGATTTACTTAATGTTCTATAGGCTGATTGTACCACAGCTCCGCCTTGAAAGGGTAGCAATAGCTTGTTAGGCCCATTCATTCTAGTAGATAATCCTGCGGCTAATAGTATGGCATTGACTTTCATAAGATCAATTTGAAAAGCGCATCTCAGTTTCGATTGAAATCACTAATTTATATCAAATTATTAAGCATTAAACACTACAATCACCATGGACCTATCTGAGATATTCAAAGTCGAAAATAGTGAAGAATTAAAATCAGGCAAGGCTTTAAACGACCCATCCTTATTAGAAAACCCAGTAAAACTTTCGGCTTCAAAAGCATTTGACTACTCAGGAGGCGGCTTTACCTTCAGTATAGTACCAGAGGCAAGCATGACAGTTTCGCTTTTCAACAGTACTGATGATGAAGACCCCGATAAACTGATCAACAGTCCCAATGCCATTACCCCTTTCAGTGCTGCGAATGACAGCTACCTCAAATACGCTTTCAATGTTGGTGCAACAGGCTCAGGTGCCGGTAATGCTGGAGGGCTTTCTCTCAACCTGACACTCTCTAGTGTTTTTAGTACCGGACTTTATAAGAAGCACTCTCCTACCAACACGGTCCCAATGGCCGTGGTTAATGATGTGAAAAGCTTTCTCTCGATTTTCGATTGGACTTCTGTAGAGTCTTTGGCAATTGGCGATGCCCTTTTTACAAGTGCTAGAGGAAAGATGGAAGGAAAAATTGGTTTTTCATGGTCTGACATCTTCACCAAAAGTATGTCTTCACTCGCCAATTTGTTGCCGGGTAATCTAACACTAGACATCCAGATGAGTCCTTCAGTTTCCGTGGGTTTCAACGCCTCCCTGGAAGACAATTATCTGTGTGCAATGACCCGGACTGGAGCTGATGAGTTCAAAGTGACCATTAATAAAACCAAGAGTAGCTCAGCGGCAGGACAAATTGGTGCCAGTGTAGGTATCCAATTTGCAGACCCAGAAACGCTCGAAACTCAATTGAATGAGATTGTAGATAAAATCATCGCTTCGGTCACTGATTATGCGGGGAATGTTGCTGAACTGATCCAAAAGTTTCAAACAAACAGTCTTTCTCCCAATGAGAAAGAGTTTCTAGATAAGATATTGAAGAGGCTAAAACTTGATGCTCTAGCTGACCCTGTGAATTCACTTGATGAACTGATCAAAAACATTGAGGAAAAAGCCAAGAGTACTACCAAAGCAATTGCCAGTGCGAGCGCTTCTGTTTCTTTCAGCTACGAATACAGCAGAATCAGCGAAAATCAAGAACTACTCTCCGCTACTATTACTGAAGGGCTATTACAAGAGTTGCACCCGAAACTAGTGGGATTCAATGCGGATCAATTACTGACAGAGTTTCAAAATGGCACAGATGAAATTACACTGGACCACTACCTAAATCAGAAAACCCTAACTATTAAGAAGAGCTGGGGCTTTGGCCTGTCTTTTATGGGAAAACCTGTCTTTTCAGGAAAAACTATTCGTAAGACGGTGTCATCCACACAGACAAATGCTGCCAGTGAAAAACAGCTTTCCCTTGATCAAGTAATTGGTTACCAAAGACAATGGATGGGTGAAGAAACGGATTGGGTAACTGATTTTAATGTCAAAATGCCCAACTTTTCGGCTGCACCTAGCTTGGATGAGTTTGACTATAGCTTGTATGTTCAGATGACTTCTGGCATGAAGGTCAAGAAAGTCAAGCACCTCAAACAACTATTAGACCTGGGTATAATGTGGGGAGCGATTGACGAAGGTGAAGTCCCAAGACTCGTTGAGAAATACCTTGACACCTTTCACCGGCAGGTAATTACCGCAGATGCTCAACTTACCTTCAAACCAACGGCTATGCTAGCTTTAACTCAGCAGCTTGGACAACTCGGTTGGAACAATGTAACTATTGGATTGATGGCAAAAGCAATGGCATCCTCGATGAGTTATTGGAATAACTACCCGCTTAGACAATCGGTCTCGAAGCGGACTGCAGCGTATAGTCCCACTTGGCAAAACTATCTTAGCAACCCTAGTCAATCTTTGAGCAGCATTGCCTCTAGGTCTCAGGACAACCTATCTGCTTATGGAGGTGTATCTACAATGCTAATTGACAAAGAAGGTCAAGCAGGTCATGATTCATCTGATGATTTTGTCGCTAACATCATATATCAGAACAATGGTATAGCACGAGACGCACAGTCATTTGTCAATGGACTCGTGAAGTTGAAACAGGGCATCGATGGAAAAGACAGCTTTGATTCAGACTTTAATGTTATTTACGCTGAAATGAAGTCGTTTTTTGGCGAGTCTTTTTATGTAAGAACTCTCGGCTGTTTATTGAACGAATTTGCTAACATCAATCCTGCACTTGATGGGGTGGTGGAACGAGTATTCACACTCAGTTGGGGCGAGGGCGATGATGAACAAACAGTGAGTTTGGCTTCTAAGAACTAAGAAGCTTATTCCATGACTGACACTGGATTTCATGTATATATACTCACCAACTCCACGAAGAAGGTCTTATATACTGGGATTACAAATGACCTGAGTTCTAGGCTAGTGGAACATTACTTAGAAAGAGGAAACAAGAAAACCTTCACAGGTAGATACTATTGTCATTACCTCCTTCATTATGAATACCATCATACAGCAATTGGTGCAATTGAAAGAGAAAAAGAAATCAAGGGCTGGAGAAGGGCAAAGAAAGAAGAACTCATCAATAGTCAGAATCCTAAATGGGAATTCCTCAATCATGAAGTCACTACCTGGCCGCCAGAACCTGGGGCTGGGCGTCAGTATTGACTTTCAATGGGGTAAAGATCCCTCCTTTGTCGGGATGACTAAAGAATTAAGGGTTAAGACAAGAAAAAAGTTAGAACGTCATTCCGAGGTACAAGGAATCCCAACCATTAACACAGATCGGGATTTGCTATGCGCAGAAGACCCCTCAATTTTTCGAGATGACTAAAGAATTAAGGGCTAAGGCAAGAACAAAATTAGAACGCCATTCCGAGGTACAAGGAATCTTAACCATTAACACAGGTCAGGATTTGCTATGCGTAGAAGATCCCTCAATTCTTCGGGATGACTAAAGAATTAAGGGCTAAGACAAGAACAAAATTAGAACGCCATTCCGAGGTACAAGGAATCTTAACCATTAACACAGATCAGGACTTGCTATGCGTAGAAGATCCCTGAATTCTTCGGGATGACCAAGAAATAGAGTTTCGAAAAACTAAATTAAAACTTCATTCCGAGGCACAAGGAGTCTTTACCACTAACGCAGGTTTTGACTTTCTATGGGGTAAGGATCCCTCCTTTGTCGGGATGACTAAAGAATTAGGATCTAGAGCAAGAACAAAATTAGAACGTCATTCCGAGGTACAAGGAATCTTAACCATCCATAGGGAGAGGAATTTTCTGTGAGGATAGGATCCCTCATTCTTCGGGATGACTAATGATATTGAATTAGTAGGAAAAATTCTAACTAGAACGTCATTCCGAGGTACGAGGAATCTTAACCATTCCTGCAAGTCCATATTATCTGAAATACACAGAAGGCCCCTCCCTTGTCGGGATGACCTATTGATAGTTTCGGATGCCTAAAGAAAAAGCCCCTATGGGTCGGGGCTTTAATTCTTTCGTTTCGGCAAAGATTATCCGTTGTAATAAAATCTTTCGTGCACGATATGGTCACCTTCCCATTTCTGTACACCAACTTGCTCCATTTGAGCTCTATTGCCGTCTTGGAAAGTAACGTCCATCATTGTTTCGTGCATTACAACACCATTGGCTTCATCTGAAGTAATACTCTTGACTTCAAGGTTATGAAACTCCTTGACGAAGTTTAGGAATTCTACTTCATGCGCTCTACATGCTTCTTTACCTTCCCAAGTTCCTCTTGGTTCTGTCATTACTACGTTTGGTGCATAGTATTTGTCAAATGCCTCGAGCAATTGACCTTGGCCTAGCATGTTATAGATCTCTTCTGTTCTTTCTTTGTATGTCATGATGATTTAAGTTTATATATGTACATACATACTTTTGTAATCAAAAGTTCAAAGCACGAAAATTTATTTTAAGATAAATATTGAAGGATCCGGACAGTTTCTTAGATAAACCTCTCTTTCTGAAACCTTTGCCACTCCTGGGTAATCTCCTTCATAACCTTGCATATCCCACAATAATTGAAAATGCAGGTGTGGTGGCCAATGATAATTTTCGGCATACTCTCCCATTGTTCCCACCTGATGGCCTGCCTTAACCTCCTTACCCCGATGCAAACCTTCTAAGGACGACAGGCTTAAGTGACCATAGAGCGTATGAAAGACCTTGCCATCCACTGTATGCTCAAGAATAATAACCGGGCCATAGTCCCCATGTACATCTCTATTGGCATAAGAATGAACACGTCCCTCCAAAGGGGCATAAATCTTAGTTCCTGCCTTTGACCACACGTCAACACCTAGATGTATCGTTCTAGGTTCTTCTCCCTCGAACAAGTCAATTCGACTATAGAGCGATCTCTCTTCGGCATAGCCCCCTATTCCAACGGTCTTGCCATTTTTTTGAAGTAACGTGAAAATATAATCCGTGAATGACGACTCACTGTTCAAGTCAATCTTAGATAGCTCAGTATTATCTTTGCTTAAGTCAAGGGGCTGGTATTCATCGAATCGAACCACCTGAGAGTATTTCACTCCCGAGTCTTTGATGAACTGCTCAAAGCTCATCTTAGGACAATTCTTTAATCAGGTTATTCATAAACCTCACTCCCCAATCTAACTGCTCTTTCGACACAAATTCATCTGCTCTATGCGCTTGTGCAATATCTCCAGGGCCGCAGATAATTGCCTCAAAACCGCCCTCAGCAAACTGACCGGCTTCTGCGGCATAGGAAACCGCATCCAGATCATCACACTCGGCAAGTCGTTGAGTCAACCCAACAATCGCTTGATCTTGATGTGTATCTAAACCAGGTACGGCCGGATGAATATTAGAAGTTGTAATGCTGAATCCCGGATAAACCTTTCTGAGTTCAGCTTCTCTTTCTCTACAATACTGTTCAAATTCTTCGAAAACCTCTTGAGGAGTTTCCGATGGAATGGTTCTAACGTCCCAAGTGAAATTGCATTCCTGAGCTATCACATTAGGGGCGATCCCCCCTTCAATTCTACCAATATGTATTGAAGTATGATTGGGGGTAAAACGATCGTCTGTACGACCTGCGCCAATCAGGCTGTCCATTTTATTCTCTAACCAGAGGATCAGCCTCATAGATTCGTGTATAGCGCTGACTTCTTGCTTAATTCTGCTACTGTGTCCCTCTGACCCAGTGACCCTAGTTTCGAATAAGCAAATCCCTTTTTGGCCGATGGTCGGAATCATCATTGAAGGCTCTCCAATAATGGCAAACTGAGGTTTTTCTTGATAGTAGTCATTGATTGCCTTTACCAAGTCGGGGGCCGCTAAACAACCAATCTCTTCATCGTACGAGAAGGCAAAATAAATAGGCTTCTTCAAATCGGCTTTCACCATGTCTGGCAAGGCCTCCAGGCAGCAAGCTGCAAATCCCTTCATGTCGCATGAACCACGAGCATACAACAGGCCATCCTGTTTATCAGTCAGAGTAAAGGGTTCGCTTGTCCATTCCTGACCTTCCACAGGCACAACATCCGTGTGACCCGACAGAATAACGCCTCCATCTACAGCTGGGCCAATCCTGCAATGCAAAGAAGCTTTTGTACCCTCTTCATTTGGAACAAGTACTCCCTCTACGCCATGTTCTGCCAGATAATCTTTAATCCAATGGATGATTGTCAGGTTACTCTCCCCTCCCAACACTGGGAATGACACCAGCTTGGCCAATATTTCTTCAGCATTCATTAATTCTAAGGTTAAATTGTTAATTGTGAATTTTAAATTCAAATGCCTTCCTCAAGTATGTTGCATCAAGATTATAATCATTCATCCTTCAAAATTCGTAATTCAATATTCACTAAGCAGGTCCCCAGTTAATTGATACCGTAATCAGCAATATCGTCCATGAAATCAGCAGGACTAAACCAACTACCGGAATGATAAACCTTAGCCATCGATCGAAGGGAATTCTACACATGGCTAACATCGCGATCAAACCACCAAGTGTGGGATTAAATAAGTTTGTGACACCATCGCCTATTTGGTAGGCCAAGATAGTTGTCTGACGTGTAAGGCCTAATAAATCACCCAAAGGAATCATTATGGGTAATGTGGCCAAAGCCTGACCACTTCCAGAAGGGATGAAGAAGTTGATTACAGACTGTGCCCCTGACATGGCAACTGCCGAAGCATACAAAGGCAGTTGAGATAGGCCTTGGGACAGATAATAGGCAATACTATCAGAGATATTACCCATTTCCATTGCCACCTTAATGGAAGTGGCAAAGCCCACCATAAAAGCTCCAGGGGCCACAACAGAAACAGATTTCAAGGCAGTTTCACTTATCGTTCGACCACTCATTCCTCCAGCGAGGCCTGCGGCTATCGAGATCATTAGAAAGATGGCCGATATTTCGTTGATGTACCAATGGTATTCAAAAACACCAAACAGCATAATGCCCATTCCGCCTACGAAAATTGCCATGATCAACCAGTTATTGGCTGTCATCTGATAAGTTTCTAATGGTTTGGAGAGTTCAAACCCCTTTGTGTCAATGCCCAATGAAAGACTACTCTGAGGGTTTTTAAGAATACGTTTAAAGTACCTAATGTTGAAATAGGCCAAAAGAGATAATGCGCTCAGGCACAAGATAGATCTGATAAGCCAACCTGAATACATTGGCATCTCGGCAATCGTATGGCCTGTACCCACGGTATAAGGATTAAATGGCGATAAGCCGAAGCCCACAGTCACACCTCCTACTGAAATGGCTGCTGCCAGCATCAAATCCCCACCTATTGCCAAACTGGTTATAGCAGCGATAGGAATCAGCGCGATATTATTCTCATAACCGACAAATACTCCTAGCATGCCGAAGATAAAAGTCATAAGCACTACTACAAGGTATCGCCTTTCTAACCCCAGCTTCTTCATAAAAGTACCCACAGCGTTTTCGATCATCCCTGAACGTTCGAGGATGCCAAACATGATCCCACTAGAAAGCACAACAAAGATGATGGCGATGGCGGAGGCAAAACCGCCAGGAATAGCTAAAAAAGTGTCTAGAAACGAAAGTGGAGTCTGTTCAATGGCCTTATAAGAGTCTGGAATTACTCTTTGTCGGCCATCAACAAGCTCTCGATCAAAGCTTCCTGCTGGAATGATGTGACTCAATACGGCAGTAAGCACAATGATCGCGAAGAGCATCACAATAGGATGCGGAATTCGCTGATACCACTTTTTAGAAATCAATTCTGACACTAATCTTCCTTAAGTGCTTCGAATTCTTTCTTGATCTCTTGAAACTTAGACTTCAACTCTTCGAACCTGTCATAAGCATCCTTGCCAGGCTGTTGATCAGCTCGGCCGATCATGCTATTCAGGTAACCAGTTTGAGCACTAAGCATCGGTTGCATATATGTACCTGGGGGTGTCACTAGTTGATAGTACACCGCATCTAGGGCTTCCTTCTTTCTTTGATCCCTTTTACTCGCTCTTTCTTGATTAAGAGAGTTCTCAAGGGCCTTTCTTTCTTCGCCTACTGTTTTTATCAGCTTGGCAACCTCTCCTTGAAAATCTCTTACTGCTAAGGCTAATGCTTCTTGCATTTTAACATCAGCATCATTTACTAAAGTTGCACGAGGGTCTAACCTTACGTTAAACTCCTTTTCGAGTACCTGACCTCCAATGGTCAAACGTGCCTTGTATGTTCCTGTAGATACCATAGGGCCATTGCCTAGATAAGAACGATTAGGGTTTGCACTCCACCCTCCGTGATGCCTCATATTCCAGTTAAATCGATTGATTCCAGCTTTATTTGACAGCCCACCAGAAGCTGGAGCATTACTGAAACCAGTAGCCATATCCACCTCAGTGTCTACTGCTGGTTCTGACTTACCACTAACAAATGATCTCACCACTCTTCCTGAATTGGTCAGAATATCGAGTCTCACATCTTGCTTAGTATCTGCTATATAGTACTCTAGGTTTGCACCTGGTTGTGGGCTTTGACGACTATTCATTCTGAACCTAACCGCATCTTTCGGATTGAAGAAGTAGGCAGTTTCCTGTACAGCTTCCGTCAGGCTTCGAATGCTAGAAATATTGTCAAGTATCCAGAAACCTCTACCCATAGTAGACATCACCAAATCGTCTTGATGAATCTTCATATCCGTTATTGGTGTAACCGGTAAGTTATTGTTAAACTCATTCCATGTTTCCCCATCATTCAAAGAGATAAAGAGTCCAAACTCGGTACCAGCATAAAGGACGCCTTCCTTATTGGGGTCTTCTCTGATTACTCGAGTTGGATAGTCAGCAGGCAAGCCGTTGTCTCCAGTGGTGATTAGCTCCCAAGTCTTTCCATAATCCTCTGTTTTATAGATATATGGAGCATAATCGTTCAATTGATATCTTAATATTGCCACATAAGCTTTGGCAGGGTTGTGTACGGATGGTTCTACCGCATCTACTCGACCGCCAATTGGCATATCTGGAGTCACTCTTTCCCAATTGGCACCACCATCTTTTGTCACATGAACAGGGCCATCGTTAGCTCCAACCCAAATCAGGCCTTCTTGAATTTTTGATTCCTGAATAGCATAAATGGTACTGAAGTATTCTTCACCTGTAACGTCTCTAGTGATTGGCGCTCCTGGCACAACCTGATACTCATCTTCAAAGGCAGTCAGGTCTGGAGAAATAATTTGCCATGTCTTTCCGTCATCCATGGTTTTATGGACATACTGAGAAGTATGATACACTACATTAGGATTGTGAGGAGAAATATGGATTGGTGCCACTCGCTGGAACCTAAATTTCAGGTCCTTAGGGTTGTGACCATAAATATTACTTGCACCGACATAGTACTGCATTTCCTGACCAGTACGCTTGTCAAAGGTTCCGAATCGACCCTTGCAATTTGAGTACACAACGTCCGAATTACCCGGTTTAGGCACTGCAGGACCTGTTTCACAACCCCCTACTCCGAAAATAGTAGAGCGCGCAGCTCCAGTCTGCTTACTCGGCACGGCCATAGTTGAATTATCTTGCTGACCTGCATAAAGCCAATAAGGCGTTTGGTCATCCACATCTACCTGATACAATTCTGCCGTTGGCTGGTTAGACTGAGTAGACCATGACTTGCCATTATTCAATGTCACGTTGGCACCACCATCATTTGCCTGAATCCAAATAGATGTATCATTTGGGTTAATCCAAATATCATGATTGTCACCATGAGGAGTTCTTAGAGCCTTCCATGATTTACCACCATTCTCAGATTTCAGAAACCTTAATGCACTGTTATACAGCACGTTTTCATTCCTTGGGTTAGCATATATATTCGTATAGTAGAAAGGTCTATTGGTTAAGTTCGAGTTATCAGAAACAAACTCCCAATTCGCTCCACGATCGTCCGACCTGTAAAGCCCTCCTTGGTTTTCTGAAGCCTCAATGTTAGCGTAAACCACATTTGGATTGGCAGGTGACACGGCAAAATCAATCTTACCAATTAAGGCCGTAGGCAAACCATTAGTCAGTTTCACCCAATTGACGCCACCATCAGTAGACTTATAAACGCCACCTTCACTTGATCCACTAATAATGGTCCATGGCTTGCGCTCTCCTCTCCAGGCTCCAGCATATATCGTATTTGGGTCGTCTGGGGCAAGTTCAAGGTCTGAGAACCCAACACTATCTGAGTGATAGAGGATTTTGTTCCAAGAAGCTCCACCATCGGTAGTCTTGTAAATCCCACGATCCTCATTTTTGCCAAATGCCTGGCCAATTGCCGCTACATACACGACATCTGGATTATCAGGGTGAATCTCAACGGCTCCAATTTGACCGGTATTCTTCAATCCTACAAACTCCCATTTCTTTCCAGCATTGATCGACTTATAGACACCTTTACCAGTGATCACATTGGATCTGATACCGTCCGAACCTGTACCCACATAAAGGATATCTGGTTGCTTTTGATAAACAGCTATCGCACCAATTGAAGGAGTTGGAAAGTAGCCATCAGAGATGTTTTTCCAGGAGATTCCGTAATCATCAGTTTTCCAAACACCTCCACCAGTGGCACCCATATAGAATACGGAGGGTTGGGTTTCAACGCCCATAACGGCTGTTACTCGACCACCACGGTTGGGCCCGACAGTCCTGAATTTGTATGACTTTAGTAATTCACTTACATCCTGTCCAAGTACAGGAATGCTCAAAAGCGTAAATAGGGCTATTTGAAGAAGGCTTCTTTTTGACATTGGAATGAGTTCTGGTTTATCTACAGTTAGGCGGAAGATACTACAAAAGCGGTAAAAAATCTTGTGGGATTTCCTTGAATGGAAAGAGACTTATCCAACCGACTTACCAGCAATGAATCCGGTAGTCCAAGCGGCTTGAAAATTAAAGCCTCCTGTAACCCCATCAATATCTAAAACCTCGCCTGCAAAATACAAGCCTGGACAGACTCGACTTTCCATTGTCTTAAAGTCTACATTTGCCAGGCTTACCCCTCCACAGGTAACGAATTCCTCTTTAAATGTGGTTTTTCCAGATACTGTATACTGATCGTTCAACAATAGGTTTAGGAGCTTATTCACTCCCTTTTTTCCCAACTCGGACCATAGTTTTTCAAGTGGTAAATCAACCTTATGTACAAGGTGTTCCCAAAGGCGCTGAGGCATTTCAAATGGATTATGATTGCGCAACATGCGCTTACCAAAGGAATTCATCACGTCCTGGAGTATATCTCTCAGTTCTTGCTCTTTGACCTGCCCCAGCCAATTCACATGAATATTGAATTGATACCCCATATCATTGAGTACTCTGGCACCCCAAGCTGAGGTTTTCAAAACTGCCGGGCCACTCATACCCCAATGTGTAATAAGCAGAGGACCGGATTGTATCAGTTTGGTACTCTGAACACGAACACTGGCATTAGTCACAGAAAGCCCCATAAGAGATTTGATTGATTCTTTTGGCATGTTGAAAGTAAAGAGTGACGGCACTGGTGGAATGATATCATGACCTAATTCCTTTAGCCATAGAAACCCTTCCTCTTTTGGACTACCACCACTGGCAACAATCACCTTATCAAAAACTTCAATCCCGTTCTTTAGCGTAAGTTCAAATCCGCTTGAGCTGCTTTTGATTTTAATCACAGGAGAGCTTAGTGAAATATGAACATTGAGCTTTCTGGCTTCAGACATCAGGCAATCCACAATTGTTTGTGAATCATCCGTTGTAGGAAACATCCGATTATCTGACTCGGTTTTCAATGCGACTCTCCTAGCCTCGAACCAATTGACTGTGTCTTCAGAATTAAACTGATCAAAGGCTTTTCTGATTTGCTTGCTACCCCTTGGATAAAACTTGGCCAGTTCTGAATTCTGGAAGCAAGCATGGGTCACATTACATCTTCCGCCACCGGAAACCTTTACTTTCGCTAAAAGCTTAGTGGATTTTTCAAGAATAGTCACTTCACTCTTTGGGAAATGCTTCTTAGCGGAAAGAGCTGCAAAGAAACCCGCAGCACCACCTCCTATAATGGCCACTTTTTTTATTGACACTCGCTGATCTTTACACGCTTCAAGGTGTAAAAATGCATTAAAATATTTTAGCTATTTGGCCTTATGAAAAAGTAGTTTATCCGGCCCTCGAAATCCACAAATGAAAATATCCAACTCCCCATCTCCATTATAATCGGCAATCTGAAAATCAAATGGGTACATATTTAGGCTGGGAAAATATTGGTCTGTCGTATCTACAAAACCTCTACCTGATTGATTGATCAGCACTATCTGTTCAGGTCCGTTAAACCTGTTCCCCGTGAGTATATCTAGGAACCCATCGTTGTTTAAGTCAACGAAATCTGCGTCTACTGTCCTGAAATCACTCACTGGAAGTAACTCTGTGGCTTCGCTAAAAATTCCATTACCATCATTTCGCAAAAGTCGATTTTGTGGATTTCCAAAACCGCCAAAGTCCACATTAGAAAAGTGAATATCAAGATCTCCGTCATTGTCAATATCGCCCAACTCAACCTCTCGTGTCTGATCTTCGAGTTGTGGAAGTCTTGATTTAGTTTGATCTTCAAAAAACCCGTTACCATCATTGATCAAAATCCTGTTGTGTGCTTCGTTAGCCTCAAGAATATCCATATCACCATCGTTGTCAATATCAGCCAGTTCAACGTCTTGGGTGGTATATGTATTAGCATCTAACCTCTCTGCCGTTTCATCAATAAAGACATTCCCTGATTGATTAATGAGCAGGAAATTTTGACCGGCATTGGCTATCAGTAAGTCTGTGTACCCATCATTGTTGAAATCATAGGCCTCCACAGCGTTAGAGGTTCCTCTGAATCTGTCCAAAATACTTATCGCCTTAAACTGAGCATTGCCTACGTTTTGGTAAAACTCATTGACCTGATCATCCTCACTGACAAAAACGATATCGAGATCTCCATCATTATCAAAATCCGCTATGGCAATGTCTTCGGAATCATGCCTGGCGGAAGGGAATCTGTCCTCGCTTTCATCAATGAGCTTACCTGTGCCATCATTAATCAAAATTTTATTCATCTGAAATTCCATGGCAAGGACTATGTCTATGTCTCCATCTCCATCGATATCAATGCTATGGCCGTCCATAGTGTTTCCAGTAGATTTACTTATGAGGTGAGTGTTGGTTACATCTCTGTAAGGGCTTGGAGACAGATATGTATTTGTGGTTAATAATTGGCCAGCGAGTAGGAACCCTGAAACGAATAGGAGGTTTTTCATAGCATTAAACTAATGCTCTTAACCTATTTAATAAGACATAAAAGGGAGCAGTATGATGCCAAATGCAAGAATTGTTGTGAGTAACAAGTGACTTTGGCCATCAACCATTCTATTCCTTGTATTTTGATTAATTTGGAATGTGGAAAGCAAAAGCCCAATAAGCTATTGGCAAGCTCTTTTAGGAGGTTTACTCATTGTACTGACCCTAACCGTTGAGTCGAGCGACTATGTTGATGGTCAATTCCTGATAAACTCAAACCGAACCATCCTTCTTCTTATCAATTACATTATTTGGCCATTGTCTATTCAATGGATCTATACCGCTCTGGTTAAAATTGACCTGAACTATTCAAGCTTCTTCAAAACTTTCCTACCCAGGTTTTTAGCTTTCGTCATTGCTCAGCTTATTGTTTCCAATGCCATATTTTCACTGTTAAAGCTCATCCTCATTGATCAGTCAATTGCGAGCAGTATGGGTGGTCTTAGGGCAGTTTTGCCTCAGGCCATTACCAGTCGCATTATCGATTTGAGTGTAATTGTGGGTGTCCTCAAAGTAGTTGCCGGACAAAAACGCATTGCTGCTCAAAAGCTTGAAATGTCGAACCTCCAAAATCAGTTGACACAAACTAAATTGGACATGCTGCAAATGCAATTGAATCCTCACTTTCTCTTTAATGCATTACACGCTATTCATTCCTTGATTGGTTATGATAATGAGAAATCGAAGAAGCTACTTTTGAATATTAGCCGCCTACTTCGAAAAATTTTAGAGCTGGGTAATCAGCAAATGATTCCCTTGAACGAAGAGTTAGAATTCTTTAAAACCTACCTATCCATTGAAGAAGAAAGGTTTCATGATCGGTTGAGCACAGATTATAATATATCGCCTGAAAGTTTGGACTGCTTTGTCCCAAGCCTCCTCCTTCAACCTCTATTAGAAAATGCTTTAAAGCATGGTATTGCTTTGCTTGAGGACCCAGGAAGGATTCAGTTAAAGACCTTCTTGGGTGACGATGTTTTGAATATTGAACTCAGTAATTCAATCAGTTCGGAAAATTCCGCTGAAGTCTCCATGGGGATTGGACTCAAAAATGTCAAAAATAGACTGCAGACCTTATTCCCAGACAATCATGAGTTCAGTGCTCAGAAAGTAGAAGACGATTTTGTTGTAAAAATAATTATCCCAAAACATGATATATAGTGCAATCATTGTGGATGATGAGCCACATGCAAGAAGGTATCTATCAGAGCTGATAGCTAAAGACCCGGAAATTAAGTTGGCCGGAGAGTTTAGAAATGGTAAAGAAGCGCTTAACTACCTATCGAGCAACAAAGTAGACATTGTATTTTTAGATATTGAGATGCCAAATGTCAACGGTTTGGAGGTGGCAAACGGATTAACAGAAGGTGCAAATCAAAATGCAGTCATCATTTTTACTACTGCTTATAATCAGTATGCCATTACGGCTTTCGAGGCTCAAGCACTGGATTATTTACTCAAACCCTTTGATGAGCTTAGATTTACAAAAGCCCTTAACAGAGCCAAAACACAAGTAGATCTACAGGGACAAGATCTGCTTCACCATAAGATTGCTGACTTGTATGATAACTTCAAAAAATCGAAATCACCCCAAATACATGAATTTGTCATTAAGGAAAAGGGCTTGGAGTTTAGCATCAATACTTCCAAGATCATTGCAATCGAAGCAAGTGGTGTCTATGCAATATTGATCACAAAGCAAAAGGGTCATTTATATCGAATCGCCCTTAATGACCTTGAATCTAATTTACCTTCGAGTTTTCTTCGTATTCACCGATCGTCAATTGTCAACCTTGATCACTTAAGCAAGTTTAAATACCTCAACAACTCTACCTTCGAATTCAGCATGGACAATGAAAAAGTCTATGTATCTGGCAGAAGTTATCAGAGTAGAATCAAGTCTGTTTTAAGTGAAAAAGGGCTGTAATCTTAGACCACAACCCTTTTAATGAAACGACTAGTAATCTACAAAAACCAACTTGTCGATTTCGCTGGTGCAATACCGTTCATTCTCATCATAACAATGATCTTACCATGCTCTCTGTGCATGTGGTGTTCCCCCTGAAGAAGCATCTCAAGTCTCGATACTTCATTACCAAAGGCATTAATCACTTCATCCCAATTTTCTACCTTCTTGATGGAAGCAATGGCAAAATCAAAGGCTTCCTCTAAATCCTTGATGATTTCTTCCTTAGACTTCAGTTGGTTTGTTTTAGCATTCAATTCCTGAATCTCTTGATTTCTCCCCGCCAGAGAACCTGTGAAAAACCTCGTAGAGGTACTTACATGCTTCACCATATCACCAAAGGCCAAAATTTTGTCGTTAATAACAAAATCCCATTTATCCTCTGGCAAGGCCTTAGCAGTGTTAACTACCATGTTTTTCATATTACTCCAGGCAAAGACCATTCTGTCTACCTTTAAATTTTGGGCCGTAGCCAGGTTGATAGACATAAGACCTACCAACATCATTAAATAGTACTTCTTGTTTTTCATATCGAATCATTTTGCCCCTATCAACGCCCATTATTCTGAAGTGACTGGCATACTGCAGTCAATGACAACGGTTGTTGCAAATGACAAATGTCAGTTCAACATTGAAGTCGGTTTACGTTTTTCTCAACTCACCTAGTCTTCATTTTAGAACTTCCTGAATAAAACTACGTATGGTTATGAAACACTTTTTAATGAAAACCATGAAAACCATCTCAAAAACACTTTTAGTGCTTGCGGTAATCGTATTTACCTCAGCCAACTTATTGATCACAGGTGATTCTAAATTGGAGTCAGACACCAAGGCAGCCTTAGTTGCAGATTGGGAAAGGGCAAAAGCATTCAGTTTAGAATACATTGATGCCATGCCTGAAGACGGCATGAGTTACAAGCCAAATGAGTCAGTCAGATCTTTTGCAGCGCAATTTCTGCACATTGCACAAGGCAACATTGGCCTAGTTGCTAACGGAACTGGTGCAGAGCGCATTCACACTGATGTACCGAACTTTGAAGCAGCAGAGAAATTTCAGAGTAAAACAGCTCTAAGAGCTTTGACTGTCGAAGTGTATGATTGGTGCATCGAAGGCATCAAGAATATGGACATGAGCAAAGCTGATGAGGTAGTTGGTCCCAACGAGCAATTTTCATTTCCAAGAATGGAATGGATCAAAAAGGGCTTTGAGCACCAGACACATCATAGAGGTCAAACATCTATTTACCTAAGAATGAAAGGTATCGCTCCCCCCGCAGCGAAGCTATTCTAAGAGATTTAATTCTCCTTTTAAAGCCAATTGCGATTCGTAGTTGGCTTTTTTTAACCCCCCTTTCCCAAATTGGTTCTCCATCTACGAAGTGAAAAATCGTTGCTGACCCACCATAATTCAGAAACTTATTATAGTCTACGGATTTGATTATTATTGTCTATAGAAAATAAACATGGACAGTAATAAACGAATAGCATTTTTCAGTGGGGCTGGTCTTGGCTTGACAGTCGGATTGTTTATGGGACTGACAGTCTCTCCTGTTGTTGGTGTAGTCATTGGAGCCATCGCATCATCACTAGCCATTTTTCTAGGCTTTGGTGATGGAGAGCACACACAGATAAAGAGTATAAGGATTGGAGCTTTCGGCTTAATTGCCGCTTTAAGCGCCCTTTTAGGATTGTACATTAGAGCCAACAACCTTCTTGCCCCTTCCCTTCAGCAACTCAAAGCGGAATATATAGAAGTAGGTTTTAGTGAAGAAGAAGCACTTTCATTTCTAAAGTTTAAAGAATTTGGAATCATCGATGAATCATGGCGAATGGCAGGTGGAGATTCCGCGGCCATATCTACTGTTCAAGCAGGTACATCTCTGTTGTTCAATGCCAGCCGAGTCTCAAAAGAGAAATGTGACAAGTTCGAGTTTGACGAGTTCACCCCTCTAAAAATAATTATCAATAACCTTACTTTCTTAGATGATGAATGGAAGATCATGACAGAAGAGGTCATCAAAAACTTTCCTGATGAAAAAGACCAAAGGGATATTCTCATCTTTCTCTCAGATTACATTTGTGATGATCGATTGAATGGTGCCGAATGTTCTGCTTTGAATAGCATTAATGACCAATCTGATCTTCCAACAGTTCAGCAAGCATTCAGATCCATCGGTGAAGTCGGAAATGAAATAGTGAACAGATCCTCGGAGCTGACGCGTCCGATGGAAATTCTTATGCTACTAAAAAACACACTCTGCGATGATAAATAAGCGCACAATACTAATCGTCACCTCTGTTCTGTTCATTCAACTTGCTTCCATAAATGGGCAGATTGACAGAAAGTTCATCAGCAATTCCGTAATGAAAGTAATTGTTGACTATGGTAATGGCGAAGAAACGGCTACAGGGTTTCTATGGAAAGATAAAACCACACTTGTCACCTCTTATCATGTCGTAAAAGCAGGGTATAAATCGATCACCATTCAGGATGTTTTTGGTTGGAAAGCAAGAGCAGAAATTTCAAAAGTGTACAAACCAGCAGATCTCATGCTTTTGGAGATCACATCTACTCCGGGAGATGACTGGGTTCCTTTTACCCAGATTGACCCTTCTGTAGCCGAAGGAGAAAAGACCAAGGCATATGGCTACAATGGTAGTGCAGCGGGTATTGTACCCATCACACTTGAAAAAACAGATCCAATCCCAGGAGGAACATTATACTATGCCATCCCTAAAGAAGATAGAGAAGCCATAAAAGCACTGGGATTCCCAAGTTTAAAATTGCCCATCATGTACCTACTTGGTGGGCTTCTACCAGGGTATTCCGGAAGTCCTATTCTTAACAACCAAGGAGAACTTGTTGCCATTGGTGATGGAGGACTAAACAAAGGAACGACAAATTCTAGTTGGGGAATTCCAGTAGAAAACCTCTCAAAACTCTCCAGTGCCAATTTAGACTTAGCTTCTTCGGGTTCCGGAAGGCTCTTTTCTTCAGGGCAATCTTCTTCAGAAAAGAAGAAGTCTGAGGAGGCAGAGTTTAGGCTGGAAGGTGGTGAGGACTTCTTTTATACCAAAACGGTAAAGCTGATTGACATTCTCGAGAATTCAGATGATCCTCAAATGCTGCGGGGTATCCTCGGAGCTTACGAGGATTTTGGCTTTGATCTTGAAGGAATTGAGTTCGAAGTCTACCAAGAAGTAACGTCTAACTATGTAATTGTTATTCCCAGAGGATCAAAAATTGAAACCAAGGGTAATTACTTTGAAATCACAGCTTTTGATCAGAACCTATGGGCGACTTTCACGCCTCGAGGGCTTGTGAAAAATTCACTTAACGAATTTGCTGAATGGACCATGACCACATCCAATGAAAAGGTAGATAATCAACCTTTCTCTAAGGAAGAGTTCCAAACCACCTCTGATGGAATTATGCGTATGGTTCAATTCCTTGAATACAATTCCGAAACAAACACGCTAGATAAGCTTTGGGCAAAAAAGGGACTCAAAGTCCATGATAATACCGCGTTCATTCAAGCAAGAACATGGTTGAAGGACGTTGATGCAGAAGAGTTTATAGCCTGCTATACATCGGAGTCTGGTTCAGAGTGTAATACCAAAGTCAAAGAAAGAGTTAAGGTGGCGGTTATCATGAACATTATGATGAACCTAATGACCATTGCCAATACTCAAGTGCTCTACATTGAACCTTTGCGTGAGGTTTATTGGGAAGAACAAGACAATCTGCATGTCTCCTTTCCAGAATCGTTGACAATTACTGAGGTTTCTAATTCGAAGCTAAAAGCAAGTACCCCAGAATTCAATATGTCTCTTTCCGCAGAAGAACTTGAAGAAGCAAACAACTTTAATTCTCTTTCAAGTTTTATGGATGCCTGGGCAGGTGCATTGCCACAATGGAAAGTGATCGAAGAAAGTGTGTCTGATGATATACAGAAAGTAAATGGCTTTAATGCAGTTTTCGGGTTTTATGAAACTGATCAGGAAGGGCTAAATGCCTTGCTATTTACGGCCTACAAGCCCGAAGCACCTAGAACAAGGTATAACTGGATTGTGATATTCGAAGATGATAAATTCGACACGGTAAATGAGATGATAAAGAAATTTGGAAGAAAGTAAGCTGAAATGGCTAAATGGCGAGCCAAAAAATGATATCGACCCTTCGATTTCTTCTTCTTCCTTGCCAAGTCCTGTTGTCATGGATGGGGTTAAAAAGGCCGAAGTCTCTTTTTTCAATGACTTCCTTCTTTACTTTTTCATTTAATATAAGCTCTTCTATCACTGAGTCGCTACGCATTTCGCTTAACCATTCGTTGTATTCTTTACCTCCTATATTATCGGTATGACTATGCACAGTAATAACGAAATTATGTATGTTCGGAATTGAATCTAAAACGTATTGTAGTCTTTCCGATTGGCGCGCACTAACATAGAAGCTTCCACCTCCAAAATATATACTTTGAACAAAAGAGGGTTCACCAGATGATTGGGCAGTTCCCTCGAAAGAGGTTAGCATTGAAAAGCCAATAAGAAGGATAAACAAGCGCATCTGGACTTAATTTACATGTTTACAACGAATTATGAATTCTACAGTTCTGTAAAAATTGAATTTAGGGCTACATTTTTTATAAATGGAATAGAGCTATGCATTCTAAAAAACTAATTATCGTAATGGGAATTACCGGTTCTGGTAAATCCACTGTGGGGAAAGCACTGTCAGAAAAATTGGGAGTCCCATTCCTAGATGCAGACGACTTTCATCCGCAAGAAAACATTAAGAAAATGTCCAGATCCATTCCTTTGAACGATGATGACCGTTGGCCCTGGCTTGGAGCGATTGTTGAATATGTCTTACAAGCACATCGAAAAGAATTCGTTTTGGCCTGTTCAGCTTTGAAACAGTCATATAGAGATTACTTAGGACAGCGGCTCGATAACCAGTATTTGTTTTTAGATCTTAGTCAGGACGAAGCAGAAAGAAGGTTAAGCGAACGATCAAGTCATTTTATGCCCCAGGCTCTAGTGAAATCACAGTTGACTACGCTTGAACCACCTTCAGGCGCCCTCAATCTAGGTGCAACGCTTAGCATTGATGAAATCGTGAAAGAAGCACAATCCCATTTCGCAGATTTCATATAATTCAGTAGCTTCTGCCGGAATTTGAAACGCGCTTATGAATGAACTTCAACTCATCTTTGCAATCCTCTCAGGCATTGCATTATTACTAACACTGATCATTAAGTTCAAATTGAATGCCTTCCTCAGCTTGCTCCTTGCAAGTATCTGGGTTGGACTAGTCGGAGGTTTGTCTGGCGAAGTAGTTATTGAATCTATCACTACTGGCATGGGTAGTACCCTAGCTTTCATTGCTACAATTGTTGGTCTTGGTGCCATTTTCGGAGCGCTCCTTGAACATTCTGGAGGTGCCCAAGCATTAGCAAAATTCCTGCTTAAGAAGGGTGGTGAGGCAAAATCCAGACTAGCACTGATGCTCACTGGATTCTTGGTGTCCATTCCAGTTTTCTTTGATGTGGGTATCATTATTCTATTCCCAATAGTGAAATCTTTAGCCAAGAAAAGTGGTAAGAATGTCCTTCACTATGCCCTTCCCCTGCTCACTGGACTTGCTGTCACCCATAGTTTCATTCCTCCAACACCGGGTCCAGCCGCAGTAGCAAATATTTTAGGAGTTGATCTAGGCTATGCCATCGTGGTTGGTCTGTTCATTGGCTTACCTACCGCGATATTTTGTGGACTTTTTCTGAGCAAGTTGGTGACTCCGCAGGAGGTAAATACGATTGAGACAGCAGAATCCACAGACATCGAATTTGATCCAAAACTAGTCAAAACCATCTTCACAGTATTAGGGCTTCCGATTGCCCTTATTCTAGTTGGTTCCTTACTCAATACATTAGCTGGAGAAGGCATTATTGAAAATGGCATTCTCATTGAAGTATTTGCTTTTATTGGACACCCATTTGTATCTCTTACCATCGGTACATTGATGGCTTTGTACTATCTGGGTACAAAGCGGGGGGCTACAAAGGAAGAGCTTTTTGATCTGGCCAACCGTTCCCTTGGCCCAGCTGGTTCTATTATTCTAATCACTGGTGCTGGTGGTGTTTTAAAGCAAATGATGATTAATACAGGTATTGGTGATATGATTGGCAATGCCATGGAATCTGGCACTGTATCACTTGTTTTACTGGCCTACCTAGTGTCAGTACTTGTGAGAATTATGCAGGGCTCAGCTACCGTAGCCATGCTTACAGCAGCAGGTATAGTCGCGGCAGTCATACCTGGAATGGACTTGACTATGCTCGACAAAACTTTGATTATGATGGCTGTTGCGGCAGGTTCCGTTGTTCTATCTCATGTAAACGATAGTGGATTCTGGTTAGTCAATCGGTACTTAGACCATAGTGTTCAACAAACACTAAGATCATGGACCATCCAATCCAGTATGATTTCGTTATTCAGTTTTGTATTGATCTTTATAGCCTACCAGATTCTTTGATTACCACTCTGTGTGAAAGATGCCTTCGCGATCTGTACGCTCATAAGTGTGTGAGCCAAAGTGATCTCTCTGTGCTTGCACCAGATTCATTGGCAGCCTACCAGATTTAAAAGCATTGAAGTAGTTAAGGCCTGCACTCATTGCCGAAAGCGGAATACCAGCATTTAGGCCAGAAGAAACAACTTTGGACGTACTCCCAACAAGAGGTTTGATCTCATCTGCAAATTCTCCATCAAGTAGCAGGTTCTGGAGCTTAGCATTACGACTAAATGCTTTTCGCATTTTTTCTAACAATCCAGACCTTATAATACAGCCGCCTCTCCAAATCTTTGAGATTACCTCTAAGTCCAGTTCATAACCATATTCTTCTGAAGCCGCAGCGAGTTGTTGCATGCCTTGTGCATAAGCCATGATAAAATTAAAGTACAAAGCCTCTTCTACCTGTTCGACAGTAGCATCACTATTAGTTGAACCAGCTCCATAGATACTTTCGGCTTCCTCTCTCATACCTTTAAGTGATGAGATCTCACGCATACTGACCGACACATCAACTGTGGGGATTGGAATACCCAAATCCATAGCATTTTGAGAGGTCCACTTACCGGTACCTTTTTGTTTTCCTTTGTCCAGAATTACATCTACCAAATCGGCACTTGTCAGTGTATCTTTCTGGGCAAAAATTTCAGAAGTTATTTCAATTAGGAACGACTGAAGCCTACCGGCATTCCATTGAGTGAATGTCTCTTGTAGTTGATCGTTAGACAAGCCAAGTCCTCTTTTCATCAGGTCATAAGCCTCAGCGATCAATTGCATCATGCCATACTCGATACCATTGTGTACCATTTTGACATAATTGCCTGCAGATCCATTACCCAAATGTGCCACGCAAGGCTCTCCATTTACCTTGGCTGAAGCAGCTTCGAAAATCGGTTTAATGTGCTGATAAGCCTCTTTATCGCCACCAGGCATAATACTTGGCCCCTTTCTGGCTCCTTTGGCACCACCAGAAACACCGGCACCAAAAAAGTGAATATTGTCTCTGGAAAGCTCTTCAAAACGCCTGTTGGTATCTGTATAGAATGAATTACCACCATCTATGATAATGTCACCTTCGGATAAGTGAGGCTTTAAATCATTAATAACAGCATCCACTGGTTTTCCAGCAGGTACCAAAAGCATAATTTTTCTTGGCGGTGCTAGCTTCTCAATGAATTCCAGTTTGTCTTGAGTTGCATGCACGACTCTGCCCTCACCTTCGGTCAAAAGAGACTCGACTTTCTCTGTATCAAGGTCCAGGCCGATGGCAGAGAAGTTGTTATCTGCTACATTGAGAATGAAGTTCCTTCCCATAACACCTAAACCCACTAAACCGAAGTCGTATTTTATCTCTGTCATTGTCTAAATTTCTTATGAAATAACCGTTTTAGGAAGAATTAGAAAGTCGTTTAAATTTAATTCCACCAATAAGGACTGTAGACTTCTATCATTGGTGGTCATTCGCTAGTTTTGGGAACTATTCGAAGCCAAACAGATTTAAGCCTGTACAAAGAAAGCAAGCTAGACCGACCGAAAAAAAATAAATGAAAAAAACTGACAATCAAGTCCTCGTCATCTTTGGAGCTTCGGGCGACTTGACAGAGCGAAAGCTCATTCCTGCAGTCTTTAACTTATACTGTGGAGGCTTTTTACCAGAGTGTTATGCAGTAATAGGTGTCAGCCGTTCGGAATACTCAGATGAAGATTACCGTGACAAAGTCGTTTTTAACAACGAGCATCTAATCAATAAAGCTTCCGCCACGCCAGAGACCCTTAAAGGATTCGCTGACCTTGTTTATTATCAATCAGTAGATACAAAAAACATTGAAGCCTACGGTAAACTAAAAAGCCGACTTGATTTACTTGATGAACAAAATGCAACCTGCAACAACCATATCTTTTATCTGGCTACACCTCCTAGCCTGTATGAAACGATCGCCCAAGGCCTAGGTGATGTCGGTTTGAATAGTGAGACCACAGGCTGGAGTAGGCTGATAGTAGAGAAACCCTTTGGATATAACCTGAACTCGGCTAAAAAATTAAATAAGGAGTTACTAAAGCACTTTTCCGAAGATCAGATTTATCGAATCGACCATTACCTCGGAAAAGAGACTGTGCAAAACATGTTTGTAACGCGATTTGCAAATAGCATTTTCGAGCCGCTTTGGAACAGAAACTATATTCACCGAATTGAAGTCACCGCTGCGGAGCACGTTGGTGTTGAAAAGCGTGGCGGCTATTATGATTCATCAGGAGCTTTAAGAGATATGATACAAAACCATCTCTTTCAGTTAGTTGCACTCATTGCAATGGAACCACCTGTGAGGTCAGATGCCGAATCTATTCGAAATGAAAAACTTAAGGTATTCCAAAGCCTGCGACCTTACTCCGATGAAGATATCAAAGAGAATGTAATTCGCGGGCAGTACATGAATTCAACTGTAAGAGGAGAAGCTGTACCGGGTTACCGAGAAGAAGAAGATGTAAGCGAGCAGTCAAAAACAGAAACCTATGTGGCGATGAAGTTCTTCATAGATAATTGGAGATGGGCTGGCGTACCTTTCTATATCAGAACAGGAAAGAGAATGCCTACCCGCGTTACAGAAGTTGTCATACATTTCAAACCCAACCATCATCACCTGTTTGTCAATGATTCCAAGCTGGCCAATCAACAGAATGTACTAGTCCTGAGAATTCAGCCTAATGAAGGAATTCTATTGAAATTTGACATGAAGATCCCTGGGGCTGGTTTTAAGACTGAGCAAGTAAATATGGACTTTCATTACGATGAACTTACTAATGTTTATGTGCCAGATGCTTATGAAAGACTCATTCTTGATTGTATGCAAGGTGATACAACGCTCTATGCCAGAGGCGATAGTACCGAAGCTGCATGGGAGTTTATTGACCCTATTCTCAAGGCTTGGGAGCAGCAAGAAGATATCCCGGTTTTTGGTTACCCAGCAGGAACCTGGGGACCGGAACATGCGGACAAACTAATTGAAGGAGATAATATGAACTGGAGATATCCTTGCTCCAACCTAACTGATGACGGAAACTACTGCGAACTGTAGCATGAAAAGAATATTCGATACTCCCAAGGATACAGCAAGAGGTTTTGCTGATCACTTCTTAAAACTTCATAAGGAAAGCGACATGTTAAGTATTGCGCTGTCGGGAGGTTCAACACCCAAAATACTTTTCGACCTGCTGGCCGATGAATATCAAGACGAATTCGATTGGAGTAGGATTCAACTATACTGGGGAGATGAACGTTGCGTTCCTCCTACTGATGAACAGAGTAACTACAAGATGACAGTCGATCATCTGATATCAAAGATTAATATCCCTGAATCTAACGTTCATCGAGTGCTTGGCGAAAACGAATCTGAACAAGAAGCTATTCGATATTCTGAAGAAATCACTTCGAATTTGCCGGCTGCTAATGGATTACCTCAATTCGACATAATGCTTTTGGGTTTAGGTGGTGATGGACACACAGCCTCAATATTTCCGCATGAAATGGAACTGCTTCAGGACGAGAGAACCTGCGCCATAGGTACAAATCCCGATTCGGGCCAAAAGCGTATTACTCTAACAGGACCGATCATCAACAATGCAAAAAGCATTTGTTTTCTTGCAACGGGCAGCGGAAAAGCAGAAAAGATAGATGAGATATTTAATAAGAGAGATCGCTATTTGGCGTATCCTGCTGCCCACATCTCCCCTGTCGATGGTGAGCTACTCTGGTTTTTGGATCAAGGTGCAAATCAATAATTGAAACATTAACATATTATGAATTATATATTTTTACATAATTACATATTAACATTTATTAATACATAAAATGAAATTATCCGAAGTGAAATCCCAGCTCCAATCAATGGATGCACTCATATTTCAACTACCAAATGGTAATCTAGTACCGTCTCATTTTCACGTAACAGAAGTAGGCATAGTATCAAAACACTTTATCGATTGTGGCGGTACTATTCGTGATGAGAAAGTGGTTAATTTTCAATTATGGTCATCAGTCGATACAGACCACCGACTCCACCCTACCAAGCTTCAAGACATAATTTCCCTTTCAGAGAAACTATTGGACATGGGCAACTATGAAGTTGAAGTAGAATACCAAGGACCTGATACCATCTCCAAATACGGTCTGACAGCAACTGACACCCACTTTGTGCTTTCAAACAAGCAAACAGACTGCCTTGCCCCCGATAAGTGCGGTATTCCTGCCCAAAAGCCGCGCGTAAAGCTGAAAGATTTACAAATACAGGGCCAGCAGTGCGACCCAAATTCTGGTTGTTGCTAGGTTCAGAAACATGTTCCAATCCATCGAGAATTCATTAGTCAAAATTCAATCTCTGCGTATTCCGGAGAGTCGGAAAAGTATACTCAATACTTTGAGAGACTACTGTCAGCAACAATTGAATGCTGGCAAGGAGCTTCAGCTTAATTTCATTTGTACTCATAACTCACGCAGAAGTCAATTTTCACAAGTATGGGCTCAAGTCGCGGCTTATTCTTACGAGATACCGCTCTCCTCTTTTTCAGGTGGTATAGAGGTAACCGCTTTCAATGAAAGAGCAATTGCCTCTCTAGCTCGATTCGGTTTCGAGATTTCGTCTGATACTAGCCCTAATCCGCAATACAGCCTATCATTTGCTAACCAGGCACCTCCGATCGCTGCTTTCTCAAAACTGTACGATGACCCTGTAAATCCATCAGAAGACTTTGCGGCAGTCATGACCTGTTCTGATGCAGATGAGAACTGCCCATTTATCCCAGGTGCTTCCGCTAGAATACCGCTTCGATATGAAGACCCAAAGGCTTTTGACGATACTTCTCAAGAAGCCTTAATGTACGATAAGCGTTCTATGCAAATTGCTTCAGAGCTATTTTATGTGTTCAACCACCTGAAAAAGGCTTAACCCAAGATAGAAGTATCACTATTCAGTACCTCTAGCACCTTTTCTTTATAGTTTCTACCGATAGGTAATTCGGTACCTCCAATTTCAATTACATTATTGGAAAAGGCTTCGATCTTTTTGATGGGGACAATAAACGATCGATGTATTCTAATGAAACAGTCTTCGGGAAGTTTTTGCTCCAGAAAGCTAATCTTCTGTAAGCTGATAACGTCTTTTTGAGGTAATTTGATTCTTACGTAATCCTTCAAACTTTCAATGTAAAGTATATCCTTAAGGTATACTTTGACCATCTTTCTGTCCGCCTTGAGGAAGATATATGGAGCATCAGAGCGCAATTCATCTATAGGAGTCAATTGCTCTTCTGATTCCTTCGAGCCGCCATTCATGGCCTTATTCACAGCCATTAAGAAACGTTGAAACGAAATGGGTTTAAGGAGGTAGTCTACCACGTTCAATTCGTAGCTTTCAATGGCGTACTCCCGATAGGCAGTTGTAAAAATGACATTGGGTATAGGATCCAAAACTTTCAAAAAGTCGATTCCATTCAGTTTTGGCATTTGAATGTCTAAGAAGATCAAGTCTACCTTTTCCTTTTTCAGTATATCGAATGCTTTAATGGCATTGTCGCAAGAAGCTAAAAGATCCAAACCGTCAATACGACCAACAAACGATTCGAGCACTTCTCTTGCCAATGGTTCATCATCTACGATGATACAATTCATTGTGACTGAGTTTAAAAATTGAGTTTTAACACTACTAAAAATGATTCAGAAGATTCGTGAATATCTAATTGATACCGCTCAGGATAAAGAATTTCTAAACGCCTTTTGACGTTTGTTAAGCCTATTCCTTGCTTGTAATCAAAACGATCTTCGGTCACTTCCTGAATACTCTTACTGTTTTCAACCTTTAAGGTTAGGTTTTCTGTTTTCAGTGTTAAGTCTATAGAAATCCATGACTCGTCTAACTCTTCACTAACACCATGCTTAAAGGCATTTTCTATAAAGGGTAAAATCATCAAAGGAGCAATGGCCCTTCCATTGATTTCACCAAACAGATTGAAGTTTACGTTTAATCGATCCCCGTACCTTATTTTCTCTAGCACAATATAATCCTCAACTAACCTCACTTCTTTATCCAGTGCCACTGTGTCTGCAGTGCAATCATAGAGCATATAGCTCAGCAAATCAGAAAGCTTAAGAACAACCTCAGGCGCCTCTTTGCTCTGCTTGAGTGTTAAAGCATACAGGTTGTTAAGGGTATTAAAGAGGAAATGGGGATGTACTTGGGCTTTTAAGAACTTCAGCTCAGCTTGAAGTTTTTCTTCCGCCAGTTCTTGGTTATTCTTTTGCTGTTTGTACCAGAACTTAAACCACTTTGCTACAATGGCCAAGGCGACCACAGGGTATATTTTCGAGGTATTCTTAAATATCTTTCCAAAATTCCATAATTCCGGCTCATAGTTATCACCAGCCCAGAATAAGGGGTGTTGCACCCATACATAGCAGAACCAAATAAAGACACTGAAAATTAGAATTATGGATAGTAAGGAAATGAAAAACTGTCCAAACTTACCTTTGAAAAGAAGTTTGGGCATCAGAAAGTAAAGGACGATATATACTGCCGGAATTTGGACTACGGCATCAATCCAAACAATTTGAAACTGTTTGCTATAGTCCTCTTCAAAAGAGCCATATACTAAGGCGAAAAAGGAGGTGTATATCACCCAAAAGATAATATGCCAAAGTACTCTGGGGCTATCAAAGATTAGTTTTTCAAAATTGACTCTCGGCATATAATAGAATTGTCTCTCGAACCTCAAACTTATCTAATTAGTTGCAGACTTGTTGCTTATTAGATGTATGTTGTAAAGAATCAGACGAACGTTTTGGTTTATTCGACTAACCACCTCTACCCTCTTAAACTGTTGTTTGTCTGGGCGTTATGCTCATTGGTCTAAAACCAAGATTAGACAGTAACCTAAACTCTTAGTCATAGTATACCTGATCATTACTGACAGGTCAACACTCTAAACTATGAAGTTTTTCATTGCATTTATTTTAAGCATGTCCTCAACCATGCTTCTTGCACAAAACGATTCTGAAACTCGAGATCAATTTATATTCGGGCTTAATAGAACAAATCAGATAATTGATATTGATGGCTCAGAAGCCGACCCTGGTTGGATAGATGCAGCCAAGATTGATCACCTCACGAATCATTGGCCAGTAGACACTGGCAACCCAGATGCACTTACCGAAGTCTGGGCAGTTTACGACAATGAATTCATCTATATCAAAGCTAAACTATACGACCAAGGACAACGTGTGGTCCAATCACTTCGAAGAGACAATCGTGAGGCGCATTGGAACAGTGATAGTTTCACAGTTATAATAGACCCTTTTAATAATAAGCAAAGCGGGTTCTTCTTCGGGGTTAATGCGGGAGGTGCTCAAATGGAAGCGCTTTTGAGCTTAGATGGTGGAGATACTGAATTCGATGAGAACTGGGATAATAAGTGGTATTCTGAAGTCAAAGCCTATGATGATCACTGGCTTGTAGAGATGGCCATCCCTTTTAAAACACTCAGGTATGGTACTCAACTGTCTGAATGGGGAATTAACTTTATCAGAGGAGATATGCAACGCAATGTATTCTCTACCTGGACACAATTTCCATTGAACTATGGCGGTATCGACCTCAACTTTATGGGTACACTGAAGTGGGATGATCAGCCTAAAAAAGCTGAAGGAAAAGTTGTCCTGATCCCCTACCTGGCCGGTGGAACCAACAGAAACTTTGAAGACACAGAAGGACAAACAAATTATCAACAAGAGTTTGATGGAGGCCTTGATGCTAAAGTGGCAATCACTGGCTCTCTGAGTCTTGACCTAACGTTGAATCCTGATTTCTCCAATGTCGATGTAGATCAGCAGGTGACCAATCTCACACGATTCAGTATATTTTTCCCAGAAAGGCGAAATTTCTTTCTTGAGAATGGAGACATCTTCTCCAATTTCGGGAGCTGGCAAATACAACCTTTCTTTTCACGGACTATCGGGCTAAGTAAGGGGCAACAAATCCCAATTAATTATGGGGCGAGACTTACAGGTAACCTGACACCAAACCTCAGGATTGGAGTAATGAACATTCAGACAGGTGATTTAGATGAAATTGTTGCCAACAACTATACTGTTGCTGCTGTACATCAGAGGGTTCTAAAAAGATCCGTGCTAAAAGCGCTCTTCATCAATCGACAAGCTGATGGAAATGATTTCGGAAGAAATGGCGGCATCGAATTTAACTATGTGCATCCATCTGGACGATGGGATAATACCGTAAGATTTCATGCTGCAACAACCGATGAAGGCCTAGATAAGAATACGTTTTACGGTTTTTCAGGGGGCTATAGAGGAAGACATTTACGCTCGGGATGGAGTTTTGATGTCGTTGGTGAGAACTACATCACAGAACTAGGTTTTAACCCAAGAATTAACAATTTCGATGCAATCACAGAGCAAACTATCAGACAAGGTTATACTAGAGTCAACCCATGGATGGTCTATCGTTTCATTCCGGAAAATGAAAACAGTAAGCTCAACCAGCATGGCATTCGGACATGGCATAACTTATGGCTCAATCCAGATAATAGTTTGAATGAACGAGGCCATGGCATTGCTTATGACTTCATCTTCAAGAATACTTCAGAACTACGCATCAATCGTTTCTCAAGAGAAATCAACTTGCCAGTAGCCACCAATTTGATTGGAGCAGACAACCCACTACCAGTTGCTAATTATCAGTTCTCAGAGTTCTTTGTCAATTACTTAACCGACAGAAGAAAAGTATTGAGCGCTGACCTAAGGGTGAGGTATGGAGACTTTTTTAATGGTGAGCGATTAGGTGTTATCACAGGTCTCAATATTCGAGCACAACCTTGGGGTACTTTTGGCATAAACTATGAGTTTAACAAAGTAGAATTAGCTGAAGGCTTTGGAGAAACCACTTTGCACTTACTAAGAGCCAATACGGAAATCAGTTTCTCAAATACCATGTTCTGGACTACGGCCATACAGTACAATTCTCAATCAGAGAACTACAATATCTTTAGTCGATTTCAATGGAGATTCAAGCCAATGTCTGACTTTTTCCTTGTTTACACGGACAATTACAGCACCGAAGGGCTAAATATCAAAAATCGTCAGATCGTTTTCAAGGTCACCTACTGGCTGAACATGTAGGGCTCAAACTGTAGTTGAAAAAACTTCAACTGGCCTAGTCAAATTCTTCATAGTGGCTTCCAATGGGAGGCCACTAATTCAGCTATATTGGGTCATGTTTCAGCCACGACAACGACAAGCATTACTCTTTGGGCTACCTGTATTAATCTGGGGCTCCACATGGTACGCCATTACTTTTCAACTAGGTACAGTTGACCCTTTGATCTCTGTAGCCTATCGTTTCTGGGCGAGCTGTATTTTGCTATTAGGCTTTTGCCTATTGACCAAAAGATCTCTCAAGTTCAACCTTAACCAGCATTTGAGAATGGCCCTTCAGGGTGCTTTGTTGTTTGGTTTCAATTATTGGCTTGTCTACCAGGCAGAAGAACTGATCAACAGTGGATTGGTTGCCATTGGTTTTTCTACAATTATATTCTTCAACATCATCTTTGGAGTATTGCTTTTGAGACAGAAAGTAGAATCAAAAGTTATTGGAGGCGCCCTTCTTGGTCTGATTGGAACCTCCATCATTTTCTGGAATGAAATCAGTCAGTTTGAAGCTACTCAAGATGGATTTTTGGGAGTTACACTCTGCGTAGTTAGTGTTATGATTGCCAGCCTAGGTAATATTACAAGTGCGAAGAATTCTTCTCTAAAGATTCCAGTTGTTCAGGCCACGGGGTTCGGAATGATGTATGGAGCCATTATCATGACCATATTAGCGATTGTGCTTGGAAAGCCTCTTGAAATAGACACGGGCACTGGATATTTACTATCAATGGGATATTTGATTGTCTTCGGTTCAATTATCGCCTTCGTAGCCTACTTAACATTAATAAGCGAAATTGGACCAGGCAAAGCAGCCTATAGCATCGTTCTTGTACCATTGGTAGCAGTAACAATATCGACTTTTTTAGAGGACTTCCAATTCACATTCTTCACTGGGCTAGGTATGGTATTTTTAGTTTCAGGAAACTTCTTTGCCCTCAAACGGAAAAAGGCATTGGGCAAGTGATTAAATCCAAGAGATTTACCTCACATCTCTGCCCATAACAGCCCATCATTAAATTCTGAGGCTTCGCAAATAAAACACCTCTAAAATCCTCGAGGATTTCATAAGTTCAACCTATACTAGTTACTCACCTAACGCACTAGTTTTGAACTACTCAAAAGACTCAACCTCAAGTCAGGGTCAAAAGTCGTCTCTGAAAAGAGCGCCCTATTCTGACTTTTTCGGGACCTATCGCTATTCCCTTATTGGCTTATTCTTGGCGATAATCCTGCTATTTGCTACAATATGCTTTGATCTTGATCTCTTCGAAAAGTTAGTTGAACTGACCATCCAAATTGAATTTTTGGAGATCGATGAATTTATTTTACCCATAGTGCTTTTTCTATCCGGCTGTAGTCTCAATTTGATCCGTATTGCGCGCAAGAGATACCTGCAAAATCAACGTATCGAAGTCTATAAGAACATGATGCTAGCATCTAATCATGTTTTAAAAACATGCATGAATCAAATGATGCTTGTAAGACTTGCTGCCGAAGAGACTCCTGATTTTGACCCGGAGATGATCAAGTTATTTGACAGAATTGTAGCCTCTTCCAAAGACCAACTCGAGGCTCTTGGAAAAATTGAGAACCTAAGTATAGATGCTATTTGGCAATCTATCTATGACCATAGTATTACAGAAATAGAGGTACTTGAATAAGATACTAAGGCTTCAACCTATACAAGCCTTTACCTTCAACACCCACGTACAAATAGCCATCATTACCCATCTCTACATTTCTAACGCGACCAATACCCTCGGCAATCTTCTCTTCCTTAACCACTTTATTATCCTCAATGACTAGTCTTACCAAATAGGCAAACTTCAGTGAACCTACAATCAGATTACCATCCCAACCTTCATATTTCGAATTGCTTACAAAGGCCATCCCACATGGGGCAATAGATGGCACCCAATAAGTGACAGGCTGCTCCATCCCTTCTCTTGAAGTTTCATCAGTGATTTTGCTTCCGCTGTAATTAATGCCATAAGTAATTACTGGCCAACCATAGTTTTTTCCTGCTCCAATAATGTTCACCTCATCACCACCTCTCGGTCCATGCTCATGCGTCCATATTTCGCCTGTAGTAGGGTTTTTTGCCATGCCCTGAGGGTTTCTATGCCCGTATGAATAAACTGCCTTCTTAGCACCGTCTGTATTGACAAAAGGGTTGTCTACAGGAATGCGCCCGTCATCATGCAAGCGATAGACTTTCCCTCCATCTCTGGTTAAATCCTGAGGATTATTATCTCTATTGCCTCTATCACCAATTGAAAAATAGACATAGCCTTCGTTGTCAAAGGCTATACGGCTTCCAAAGTGTTGACCGGCAGTTGTGTTGGGTGAACCCTTGTATAGTACTGTATGATTTTCAAAACTGCTACCATTCCATTGTGCTCTCGAGAGTGCTGTCATGGCTCCATTGCCCTCACCTTCGCTGCTTGAATAAGTAAAGTAAACCCATTGATTATTAGCAAAATCAGGATGAAGCTCTATGTCCAAAAGGCCTCCTTGACCTCTAGAAACACTTTGAGGTCCTCCAGTAACCGATTTATTGACAACCGAACCGTTAGAAATCTGTACGATAGAACCTGCCTTCTCCGTCACCAAAATATCTCCATTGGGTAGAAATGTCATCCCCCATGGATTATTTAGTTCATTAGTCACCAATTCAGGCGTTACACTTTCAGTTTCTGTTTGAACATCAACAATATTACCCTCTGTATCACAGGCCAAAAAGCCTAGAATACTGAGCAATGAGATAATGATTTGGACGCGCATAGGGTTAAATTTTCGTTGTTCAATACTTCTTGTGAATCTCTTTTCTAACGGTTGTTGAGTCAAACTATTGATACATCAGCAATCAATATCTTTTCCCTCAGCCCACTTCTGAGCAGCGATTTTGATAAACTCGTCAATTCTTGTCTCCGCTAGTTTTACGGACTTTGAAAATCGAATACAGCCTTTACCTATATTAATTCCTGTTAGTAGTTCACCAGTAGGGTCCACTTTCTTAGCATCGCCCACATAAAAGCTTACATAGCCTTTTTGAGCGTTCAAGTGAAAAGCAGCACCTCGATCATCTGCATAGCTCAACATTTTATAATTGATACCTTCAGATAAGCTTGGGGCCATTTCATGAATGATAGTTCTTAATTGAAGAAGTTTCTCCTTTCTCCAATCATCCTCCAATTGATCGATATACTCTTTAGGGGTTTCAGCATCATAAAGCATGCTTCAATATCGGAAATTTCTTTTAAGTCCACATTGCCTATATTGTAACTAATGAAGACCTGGATAATTCTACTATGCCTAACAATTACATTCACCATGTCAGCACAAGATGACTTTAGTATTTCCGCCTATGCCAACTTTGAGAAATACGCTGCTGATAATGAAAGGCTAGGCCTGCCGAAGGAGAATGAAAAGCGTGTTGTCTTTATGGGGAATTCAATAACTGAGGCCTGGGTGAACTTTAGTCCAAAATTCTTCTCTGATAACAACTACATAGGACGTGGTATCAGCGGACAAGTGACCCATCAAATGCTTCTAAGGTTTAGGGCGGATGTAATCGCATTGAATCCAAAAGCTGTTGTGATACTGGCTGGGACTAATGACATTGCTCAGAATGCGGGGCCCGTATCTTTAGAAGAGATTGCAGGTAACATAAAGAGCATGGCAGAATTAGCACTTAAGAATAACATCAGAGTCGTACTCTGTTCTGTACTGCCTGCCAAAGATTACCCTTGGAAGCCCAACATGAATCCCCTAGAAAAAATCCCAAAGTTGAATAAGATGCTCTTTGATTACACACAAAGAAAACCGAATGTATTCTATATTGACTTTTATGAAGCAATGGTCGATGATGAAGGTGGTTTGAAAGTACCCAAATACACCTCAGCTGACGACCTTGTTCATCCCAACAAAGCTGGCTATGACATGATGGAGGCTTTAATACAAAGATTCATGCCTGTCATTGTAAATTGATACTTCCTAGACTTCAGCAACGTTCAATTCTAAGTATTTACAGACGGCATTGGCTGCTTTTCTACCCTCAGCTATGGCCCAAACCACCAAACTCTGCCCTCTTCGACAATCACCTGCTGCAAACACATTTTCTTCAGAGGTCTGATAATCGTTAGTATGGATATTGCCTCTAACATCTAGCTTCAGTCCGAATTGGCTGACCAATCCCTTATGTTCAGTATGGCTAAACCCTATAGCCAAAAAGGCCATATCACATGGGATCAAATTTTCGGTACCGGGCACTTCCTCATACTGAAACTGATCTTTATCCACCCAATTAATCTTAATCGTTTCAACTCCTGTAAGCTTTCCCTTCTTTCCCACAAATCGTTTCGTTAAGATCGCCCAATCTCTGTCCACCCCCTCTTCATGAGAAGTAGATGTGGAGAGAATCATTGGCCACTCGGGCCAAGGGTTAGTCTTCAAACGCAATAGGGATGGCTTTTCCAAAAGTTCAATTTGAGTCACTTGTTCTGCGCCCTGACGGTTTGATGTTCCAACGCAATCTGCTCCGGTGTCTCCGCCACCGATCACTACCACACGCTTTCCTTTTGTATTGTATTGAGCTAAGTGTTCTTGCGTTTCTATGGCTAACAACTGATTTTGATGCTTTAGAAAGTCCATTGCATAGTGAACGCCATCTAATGTCCTACCCTCTATAGCTAAGTCCCTGGGCACGGTCGACCCTGTACATAATATTACTGAATCGTATTTCTCCTTGAGTTCTAATGCTGAAATATTCCTACCAATTTCAACCCCTGTTTTGAAGCTTATACCTACTTCTTTCATCAAAGAAACCCTTCTTTCCACAACTCGCTTCTCTAGCTTGAAGTCTGGAATTCCATACCTTAGAAGCCCTCCAGCTTCTCGATCTCGTTCGTAGATCGTTACCTTATGACCTTCCTTATTAAGTTCTTCAGCAGACGCTAAGCCAGCAGGACCTGACCCAACAACAGCCACTGCAAATCCCGAAGACTCAACCTTTTCAATTGGCTGTTCCCAACCTTCCAAGAAAGCCCTTTCGCTTATCTCCTTTTCAATATGTTCTATGTTAACAGCCTTACTATTGAGTCCTAATACACATGATGCCTCGCAGGGTGCAGGGCAGATCCGCCCGGTAAATTCAGGAAAGTTATTGGTAGACTTCAGCACTTGCCATGCTTCTTTCCATTCTCCACGATAAACGGCATCATTAAAATCTGGAATCTTATTACCTAATGGGCAACCACTTTGGCAAAATGGAACCCCACAGTCCATGCATCTGGATGCTTGATCTTTGTACTGTCTTTCACTCCAGGGAATAGCGAATTCTTTGAAGTGGTTTACTCTAGACTCAGGGGTTTCATTTTCCTTTTTGAGTCGATCATGCTTTAGAAAACCTGTAACATCTCCCATTATCCTATGACTTTTTTGAAATTTCGCTTTTTCATCATTACACGCTTGTACTCTACTGGAATCACCTTGATAAAGTGGTGCTTAGATACTTTCCAGTCTGCTAAAATCTCAAAGGCTTTCACGCTATTGGTATAGCGTTGGTGCTTTTCCAACATCGTCCTCAGCATGCTGAAATCGTCTTCTTCAGGTTGTTCTAACAGTACCAACTCCATATTACAGCGCTGACTAAATTCGAAATCACGAGCAAATACATATGCGACACCTCCACTCATTCCTGCCGCAAAATTCTGTCCCGTTTCTCCCAAAATGACCACCTTGCCGCCTGTCATGTATTCGCAGCCATGGTCTCCCACACCTTCGACTACTGCCTGAGCTCCCGAATTTCTTACAGCAAAGCGTTCTCCTGCCTGACCATTTACATACAAGCGGCCTCTGGTAGCACCATACAGAGCCACATTACCAATCAAAATGTTTTCTGAAGCTTTATAAGTACTAAGAGGAGATGGATAAATGACCAGCTTACCACCAGACAAGCCTTTTGCTACATAGTCATTGGCTTCACCTTCTAGGTTGAAGGTAATTCCATGACTTAAGAAAGCACCAAAGCTTTGGCCGGCCGTACCGTTGAAATCAACCGTGACTGTACCATCAGGAAGCCCTTCAGCCCCGAATGACTTAGCAAAGACACCTGATAACATAGCACCGGTTGTTCGATTTTCATTGGTGATTGCCTGTTCGAAACGAACACGTTCACCATGTTTGAATGTAGGTTGTGCCAGGCTGATCAAGGTATGGTCTAGTACTCCGCTAAGGCGATCTCTTTGCTGAGTAGTTTTACATTGCAGGTCATCATTTGTGGCCCATGGATTTTCTAAAAGCGGTGTCAAATCAAGATCACCAACCCTATCAGTTGCTTTTGACTTATCGAAATGTAATAGGTCGGTTCGGCCTACCAGTTCTTCTACAGTTCTAATGCCTAGTTCTGCCATCAATTCGCGTAAACCTTCTGCCAGGAAGTTGAAAAAACTTACAATATGTTCCACTTCACCGGTAAACAGTCTTCGTAACTCTGGGTTTTGCGTGGCAATACCAACGGGACATGTATTGAGATGACACTTTCTCATCATTACACATCCCTGCACCACAAGAACCGCGGTGGCAACACCCCATTCTTCAGCTCCGAGAATTGTTGCAATTGCTAAATCTCTAGCCGTTTTAATCTGCCCGTCAGTCTGTAGTTTAATTCGATTTCGCAGGCCATTGCGCATCAGTGTTTGGTGTGCTTCCGCTAAGCCTATTTCCCAAGGAACTCCAGCATGTTGGATCGAACTTAAAGGCGAAGCGCCTGTACCTCCATCATGTCCTGATATCAGTATGTTGTCTGCATTGGCTTTGGCAACACCGGCAGCGATTGTTCCCACTCCTGCTTCAGCCACGAGTTTGACGTTCACTTCAGCATTTGCATTTACATTCTTGAGGTCAAAAATCAGTTGTGCAAGATCCTCAATAGAATATATGTCGTGATGCGGTGGTGGCGAAATCAAAGTGACTCCAGGAGTTGAATTCCTTATTCTGGCAATATTTTCATCGACTTTTAAGCCTGGTAATTGTCCTCCCTCACCAGGCTTGGCCCCTTGAGCTACTTTAATTTGAATCTCGTCAGCATTCACCAAGTAGTGGGCTGTAACACCAAACCTTCCGGATGCCACCTGCTTGATTGCTGAACGTGCGAACATACCATCAGCGCCTACCGTAAAACGTGAAGCATCTTCTCCCCCTTCACCACTATTAGATTTACCACCTATAAGGTTCATGGCTTTAGCTATGAGTGTATGGGCTTCTTCTGAAATTGACCCAAAAGACATGGCTCCTGTAGCGAAACGTTTCATAATCTGAGAGGTAGGCTCTACTTCTTCGATAGAAATTGGTGTGGTCTTCACGAAGGAAAACATACTTCTCAATGTCACATTTTTCAGCTCTTGCTGGTCTATGGCATCGCTATATGCCTTAAAGAGGTCGTAATCATTCAACCGAGTTGACTTCTGTAATAAATGAATAGTTTTAGGATTGAATAAGTGCTCTTCACCATCTGGTCGCCATTGGTAGATACCTGCATCAGACAACCCATTTAGCCACTTACGCCTTCCATGGATCAACTCATAATTGACCAACAGGTCTTGCTCCAAGTCTTTGAAGGTTTTACCTGAAACACTGCTCACTGTACCTTTAAAGCACAATCCTGCTACTTCGTCAGCAAGGCCTAAAATTTCGAAAATCTGGGCTGATTCGTAAGATTGCAAAGTGGAGATTCCCATCTTCGAAAGGATCTTTCTCAAACCGTAGTTTATCCCTTCGATATAATTATCGATTGCCTCGCCTACCGGAAGATCAGTGATGTTTATGATGGTATCTAAGGCTAAATAGGGACAAATAGCTGAGGCTCCATAGCCAATGAGTGTTGCAAAATGGTGCGTTTCAATTATATCCCCACCTTCAACAATTAAACTAACTCTTGACCTTATACCTCTTTCTATCAATAGGTTATGAATGGCTCCCACAATCAATAAACTCGGAATGGCTACTTTATCATCCGTGGTCTTATTAGAGATGATTAGTAAGTTGGCACCCTCTCGTACTAATTGCTCAGCCTTGTCGATTGTATTGAGGATAGCCCTTTCAAGGTCATATTCACTAGGATCATAAGAGGCTTTGAGTTCTGTACCCTTAAAGTTTTTGGCAGTATAAGTTCTAAGCGTTTCAAGTTGATTCGGTAAAAGAACAGGATGCTTCAGCGAGATTTTGCGAGATGTCGGGTCATTGTCCTCCAATAGATTGTTCGACTGTCCCAAATAGACTTCTAAGGACATAACAGCTTTTTCTCTAATCGGATCGATTGGGGGGTTACTAACCTGAGCAAATAGTTGTTTGAAATAATTGGAAATATGCGCCCCCCGTTTGGCAAAAACGGCTAATGGAGAGTCTATTCCCATTGAACCAATAGGCTCAGTACCTTTCTGACTAAAGGGGGGCAAAATGAATTTGACATCTTCCTTTGAATACCCATGAGATAGTTGTTCTGCCAGAAGTTCCTCCTCTTCTCGTGCCAACCAAGCTGGTTCAGAGATAGTCAGATCATCTATCGGTGTGATAAGACTTTTATTCCATTCTACATACGGGTGTTCTTTGCTAAGTCGTTCTTTGATTTCCTGATCTTCTTCAACCGTGTTTTCATCTAGGTTGATTAGTAACATTTGACCTGGCTTCAGCTTACCTCGCTTCAGTACCTCAGATGGATCCAGGTTAACAATCCCCGTCTCTGAGGCGAATATCAATCGGCCATCCGTTGTCAGAGAGTAACGAGTTGGTCTTAATCCATTTCTGTCAATGCAGGCTCCAATATGAACTCCATCAGAAAAGCAAAGTGCAGCAGGACCATCCCAAGGCTCTAAAAAAGTCGCATGATAGGCATAGAACGCTTTCAATTCTTCACTTAGATATTGACTCTCCCTCCAAGCTGGCGGCACGAGCATGGCTAATACTCGGTCTAGTCTCCTACCCCCTATAACCAATAACTCCACGGCTAAATCTAGGTTAGCTGAATCAGAGAGTTCCGCTTGGCAAATAGGAAGCAATAGATCAATTTCATCTGCCGTAAAATGAGTGGACTGAAAAAGTGCCTCACGAGAAAGCATTTTATTCACATTACCCTTAATAGTGTTGATCTCTCCGTTATGGGCTATAAACCTAAAAGGCTGGGCTAAGCGCCATTCTGGTAAAGTGTTGGTCGAAAACCTTGAATGGACAATGGCATATGGCGAGGTATAGTTGAGTTGGCCTAGGTCTTTGTAATATTCCTCCAATTGCCATGTTCTTAATTCTCCCTTGTAGGTGATCGTCTTGCTGGAACATGAACTGATATAGAATTCCTTGGCATAATTTTTATCTCTTGCCTTGAACTCTGTCAACTTTCGAAACAGATACAGCTTACGATTTAATGATTCTTCAGATAAGTTTTCTCCCGTTAAGAAATACTGTACAACCCTCGGTTCATTAGCTTGAGCAAAAGATCCAAGTTTCGAAGAATCAGTTTCTACCTTCCGTTTCCAGATACATTCTAACCCTAGCTCTTGAGCTGATTCCATCATTATAGAATCAAAAAGGCCTCTTTTGTCTCTTTTGGGTATAAAGGTCATTGCTACTCCATAGTGACCATCAAGAGGTAACTGGATGGCATTTTTCGTGGCGATAAGCCTGAAATAATCATAAGGAACTTGAGTTAGCACTCCGGCACCATCACCCGTTTTATCATCTGCAGCTACTCCTCCACGATGCTCCATGCGATGGAGCATTTTTAAAGCATCCTTTACTATTTTATGCGATGGCTTGTTATCTATTTGTGCAATAAAACCAATGCCACAAGCATCTTTCTCGAATTCTTCTCTGTAGAGCCCTTTTGTCATTCTAATCTGTCCATTTTTGAAGTTTTGGCAATCGATTACACCGAATGTCTTCGGTTCTTAGAATTGCCAATTAGGAATTTATCTAATTTGACAAGATAGTCAGAGGTGAAAGCAAGTGACAATATGATGCCCAAAGCATCAAAAACTCCTCTTATATCACTGATTATCAGAGCACTAAATGTCATTGAAGTTTTATGTCCAAAACACCAAATGAGCAGTTACTTTTTGAGCTAATACACTCCTTGAGTAAATCTGAAAAGCGTGGCTTTAAACTCTTCGTTAAAAGATCTGGAGCAACTAGTGATTCTAAATTCATAAGGCTATTCGATCAAATGGAAAAGATGGCCAGCTATGATGAAGAGGTAATCAAAAAGCGGCTATCCGATATGAGTGCGAGTCAGTTCTCCAATCTAAAGTCTCACTTGTACGGCCAAATACTGGCAAGCTTAAGGATCTCTAACTTAAAACATGATATTGACATAGAGCTTAGGGAGCAGCTCGATTACATACGCTTACTGTACAAAAAAGGACTCTATCATCAGAGTTTACGTCTATTGAACAGAGCTAAGAATACCACTGGCAATTATAGAAAAGACCTATTTCAACTTTCTTTACTTGATTATGAAAAGCAAATCCGGTCTCAGCAGGTTTTCGACTTGGAAGAAGATTATGTGAAAGCCTTAGACGAGCAGACCGATCAAGCCATGCTTCGCTTCAGCAACGTGCAGAAATTTTTCACATTGGCCATTAAGATGAAAGCCCGATTTATTGAAAAGGGAATGGTAAAGAGTGAGAGAGAATTGAACAATCTGCGTGCTCTTTTTTATACCAATCTCCCTGACCATAAAGAGTCTGAGCTCGCTTTTAACGAGAAATTCTATCTCTACCGGGCTTCCTATTGGTTTTCATATCTCTCCCACGACTTTGCATCTTGTGTAAAATATGCGGAGAAATGGGTAAATATTTTCAAAGAAACGGGACTGGATAAAAAGAGACGTGCCGGCTTCCTCAAAGGGCTTAATCGACTGCTGCAATCAGCTTTTAGAATTGATGACTTCAATAAATTTCAAACCTACTATGAGGAACTGACCCATTTTGAAAAGGAAGAAGGACCTACCCTGGCTAGTAATACACATGCCTTGCTCGTAAAATACAAAGCCATGCAAACCCTCAACAAGGTTTTTTTGGAAGGCAGTTTTGAAGCCAGCCAGACACAAATTGAAGAGAACATTGATCGAGTAGAGCAGCATAGATCATTTATTGATCAGCATAACCTCACTGTAATCTACTATAAGGCTGGGGTTTACTATTTCGCCTTAGAGGATTATGATAAATCGAGATTATATCTGAACAAGCTAATACATGACAGGGATCACTTAAGAGGAGATCTAAAGGGTTTTGCTCGCATTATTGATATCCTAGTAGACTACAATCTAGGTGAAGAGGAAGATATGGAGCAAAAGATTAAGTCAGCATTGATTTACATAAAGAAAGAAGACGGACTTGGAGAATTCCAGACCTCATTCCTGAACTTCATTGCCGAATTGGGTGATATTTTCCCTCAGGATTTAAAGGCATCATTAGTGTCATTGCGAAAGAACCTTGTTGGTATTCAGAAAAACCCACTTGCTTCGAAGCCGCTTTTGTATTTTGACTTTATAAGTTGGGTTGATGCTCAGATAGAAGGTAAAAGTTTCGCTGATATAGTAATAGAAAAAGTCAGTCAGTCCTGAAACTATTTTCGATTCACAGCATAGATTCTAACGCCCTGCTGCTTTCCTCTTAATAACTCTTCGCCCATCAACTCAAAATCACATGCTCCATTAGAATCAAGTGCCGAATGCACATATTCTGATATCAATAAGGTCTTTTCGAAATGGTTGCACTTTTCCTGAATTCGAGCAGCGATGTTCATTGTATCACCATGATACGCTATCTCTCTTTTGATTTCTCCAACTTCGGCTGTTGTAACCTCTCCAAAGTGTAATCCAGCTTTGAATTTCGGTTGTATACCATACTTATCGAAATAAAATTTAGATCGACTTATCAACTGGTCTTCAAAGGCCCAAAAAGCATCTAGACACTTTCTGAAGTCCATTTTCTCCCTGATTCGCCAACTCAATACGACCTCATCTCCGACATATTGATATACCTCAGCGCCATACCGCTGTACTACGTGCAGGTCATAAAAACAGTCTTGTAAAAAACTGCTATAACGAATATGTCCCAGTTTTTCTGCTATACCTGTAGAGTCACGAAGATCAACAAACATGAAAACTCTATTTTCGACCCTAGGCTCATAGAAATCTCCCTTTATGAACCTCAGAAGATTTCCCCTACCCAACAAAAGGTTTAGCTGTCGAATGGCCGCCAAAACAAAACTCACTAGAATCGAATAGAAGAAAGTTAAAACTGCAGATGGATTCTGAATAAACTCAAGGAATGACACCTCTTGATCAAAGCCAACTATGTTTTTAAAAAAGCGATAGGCAAGAGCGAAGATGACCGTCATAATGAAGGCATCCGTCAACAGACCATACAAGCCCAGCCTCCATAAAGGCACTCTCCGATAGAGATACCTTTCAAGCTTTAACTGAGCTATGCCGAAAAGTATCCCCGCTAAGGTACCAAAGACTATAACCAGTCGAATATTGTGCCAGACGGTAGGTTGAGCTGGTGTATCTGGGATTACACCAACATTTCTGACTATTACCCAAAACGTCAGTGCGATAAGCCATCCAACTATGTAATCTCGGATGAGGTTTAATGACTCTTTGTTATTTGTAAAAAAGTTTCGCAACAGCTTTGAAGGTTTTAACTTGTCCCTAAATCCAAATGTAAATCCATGGAGGCCCATTACCAATTAAGTGATACTGAATTTGAGCTAAACTTTAATAAAATGAGAATGCCCTCAAAATGGTTTACACATGAGGCGCACCTTAGGCTAGCATGGATACACATAAGCAAGTACGGAATTGAGACGGCAATGGATAACCTTTGTAAACAGATAAGAGATTATGCATCGTTCTTAGGCGAGTCGCAGAAGTTCAATAAAACATTGACTGTCGCAGCAACTAGGGCAGTTTACCATTTCATGCTGAAGCATCCAGCCACCAATTTTCCAGAGCTGCTCAAGCAAGAGCCAAGGCTAAAACATAGCTTTCTTGGCTTAATCAAAGCACATTATAGCTTTGACATTTTCAATAATAAAGAGGCAGGAAAGCACTTCTTAGAACCAGATTTATTGCCCTTCGATTAGCAATCACTACAATCCGAACACCCTTGTTCCACCACAAGGTGTCCACAATACTCAGTAAAAAGTGCTTTGAGCATAATTCTACCTCGCTGAACTCTAGATTTCAGGCCAGACTCACTCAAACCATAGACAATCGCTAATTCCTTCTGAGGAATACCCTTGAGTTCATAATCGGCCAAAGGCCTGGCATACTTCTCGGGCAATTTTTGAATAAGAGAGGGCACACAAGATTCAAGTTCTTCATAGAGTGCTTGGGAAGGTTCATCCACTATGTTTATATCCAGCTCCTTTTTTGTAATCTTTTGTTGTTCTCTAAAGTAGTCTGTAATAGTGTTTCTGGCGATCGTAATCAACCATGCCTCGATGTTTCTAACTCCTTCAACCTTCTCACAATTGTCGTAAATCTTCATCATAACAAGGCTTAGCAATTCCTCGCTTTCCAGAGGGTCATTGACCCGGCTCTGGATAAACCGGGTCAGTATAGTTCTGTACTCTTGAAATACAGGGGCAACTACTTGGCAACTGGGATTCATACGCTACAACAATTATCGTCACAACATGCCGAATCTACAATTTTGTTCACTTCAGATTCTCCATAGGTATGGAAAATCTCCCACTCCACACCCTGTGGATCCTTAATCCATGATTTATTAGATTGAGCATAGCAACAAACTGTATCACCTTCAGGTCGGACTGTTCCTTCGGCTAAATCAATTGCCTTATACAAATCAGATAACTCAGGTTCTGTTTCCGCTTGAATACCTAGGTGTTCTATTCCAGGTTCATTATTAGTTAATGAGATAGAAAAATTTACTCTCGGATCTTCTAGCATCCATTTAGCATAATCAGGTTTCTGAACAGTTGGGTTGGCACTGAACAATGCGCTGTAGAAACCAACAGACTTATCTATGCTATCTACTCTTAAATTGACGTGTAATCTTTTCATGTCTTTTCTTTTGATTCACCCCGTAGACGGTGAATCAAAAGAAAGACGCAAAAAACTTTAAAAACCTATTCAATCCTCAATGTATCTACAGGATTAGACTTGGCAACCCTAAAGGACTGCACGCTTACCGTCAACAAAGCAATCAGCCAAGAGCCAAGCCCTACCACTAGAAAAACAATCACTCCGATGCTGATTTTATAAGTGTAACCATCTAACCATCCACTCATAAGGAAGTAAGTAACGGGAGCGGCTATTAAGAACGCTATTAGTACCAATAGTGTGAACTTCTTTGATAAAATCATGACGATTTGACCGACCGAGGCACCAAGCACTTTTCTGATCCCCATTTCTTTTAGTCTTTGACGTACGGTGAAAGATGCTAAACCGAATAACCCTAGAGAGGCTATAATTATGGCCAAGCCTGAAAGAATGCTAATGACTTTTGTCAGCTGCTGCTCAGACTGATATAGGCGGCTAAAGTGCTGATCAAGAAATTCATATTCAAATGGTCTTTGAGGAAATAGAGAAGTCCATACAGTTTCGATTTCCTGAACTGCTGTTTGCAAATTCCCTGCCTTAATCTTGACATTAACCTCACTCCAATAGTTTTCAGTAGGGCTAGTCATGAAAAGTGGCTCTACCTTAAGGTTCAGTTTATTGTAATTGAAGTCTTTGGCAATACCTACAATTTGACCCAGCGTGTCGACTCCTCCAAAATGAAAAGGCATGCCGACAACATCATGACCATTTGCACCAAGTTCTCTTGCTAGAGTTTCATTCACCACAAAGCTTCTTCCCCTTTCATCTGCGGCAAACTCTTTGCTTAACGCTCGACCCTCAAGAATTTCCATTTTGTAGAAATCAAAGAAGTTATGATCTACTTGAACAAAAGAACTGGAGCCGGTAATTAGAGCGGTGTCAGCTCTATATTGCATTGAGGTTTGATGAAGGTTATTACCTAGACGTTGACTTGTAGCAGTCACGTCCAAGATGTTTGATTGATTTTTGAGTTCACTTGACAGTAACTCATACTTATCATTCGTTTCTTGGTACATATTCATCACCACCGTTAATTCCTTATCAAAGCCAAGATCAAGGTTCTGCATGTAGTTCAACTGACGTGTCGCTACAGAAGTACCGATAATAATAGCTATAGCTATGGCATATTGAAAAACCACTAAGGCATTTCTAAACCAAGATTTGCTGTTCGCGGTACCACTCCCCTTTAAAGCCATAACTGGGTTGAACCCAGACATAACCAAGGCTGGATAAATACCGGATAGAAGCCCTATGAGAACGGTGATTGCCATTACAACAAGAAGGTTTACCGGCTGAAAAAACAGAGACATACTTAGGTCTCTATCAATAATTTGGATAAGTGAATTGATAGAAACGAAACACAGACCAAAAGCGATGAGTAAAGCTATAATGGTAAGAACAATGGACTCAGCTACAAATTGACCCGTAATTTGTCCTTTGAAAGCCCCTACCGATTTTCGAACCCCCACTTCTCTAGACCTCGTTGCTGCTCTGGCGGTCGAAAGGTTCATGAAATTTATACTAGCTATGAGAAGTACAAAAACAGCCAGTATTACAAAGATATTGACTGAGCTCCGGGCAAACTTTTTATGATTATTATAGTCGTGCGTAATGTCCATTGAACCTAGATGGACATCAGAAAGCGGCTGAAGGAATAACTCATAGTAATCTAAAGCCTCTTCTCCCATAAATTTCACAAGGAAGTCATCAAACTTGGCTTCAAGTGATGCGATGTCTACACCAGGTGCTAGCTGCAAATAAGTATTGAGATAATTAGAGCCCCACCCGTTTTGTCGTTGCTCGCTATCCCAAGCTTTGGTACTCAAAAGAGCATCAAACTGAAGGTGAGAGTTATCCGGAACATCGGCCATGACAGCCGTCACCTTTAAGTTTACATCGTCATTAGGCAGTTTAAGGAGTTTTCCAATTGGATCTTCATCTCCAAACAAGCGCTCGGCAATGCTTTCGCTAATCACCAAATCAAACATCTCTTGAAATGCTTCATCGATGTTTCCTCTTACCAATTTGAAATCGAACATCTCTAAGAAGGATGTATCAACTCTGGCTATCTCTCCAATGTAGTGCTGTTGATTCTCATGCTCTACTAAGGTGCGCCCCATAGTCCAGTACCGTGTAAAATCGACAACCTCTGGATAATCTGCCAGTAAGTTTGGCCCCATTGGATACATAGAAAGCGCAACTTTCTGCGCAGAAACAGCGCCAAAAGTTTGGACTTCATCAAGGCGATAGATATTGGCTTTCTTTTCATGAAAACCGTCAAAACTCACTTCATTATTGACAAATAATAGAATAAGTAAGCAGGAGGCCATTCCCAAGGCAAGGCCGAAAATATTGATAAATGAGTAACCCTTGTATTTCAAAAGGTTTCTGAATGCGATTTTTAAATAGTTTTTGTACATGACCAGTGGATTATAAAATTTGAGTTTTCTTCTTAAATAGATGTTGCGTGTGGAAAGTAGGACATCTTGTAAGTACAAGGACTTCGCTTTCCAGATGTTCGCTGTGGTTGCCCTTTCATGAAAAAGCTCCATCAAATCACCATCAATATCATCGAATAGTTCTTCTGAAATGACCCATTTCAGAAACCTTCGACTATATTTTGGAGGATTATTCAGTCTCAAGATGTGGTTGATATTTGTGGTAACGTCTTCCAAAAAGACTCACGCTTCTCCTTAGACTCCTTAAGCATATTAATGCCGAAATTGGTAACCTTGAATAGCCGCTTGTTCTTTCCGCCACGCTTAGCCTCAGCTCCTCCTCTTGAGGATTCTACAAGGCCTTTGTCTTCCATACGATAAAGTGCGGTATGGACTGCAGAAATATTAGACTTGCGTCCAACCCTTTCTAACAGTTCAGACTGTATACTAACGGCATATGCATTCTCATCAAGAGAAGCAACTGCCAGCAAGACCAGCTCTTCAAATTCACCTAGATGTATTCCTTTCATAATTCAAAGAAAGCAATATTCATAACAATTGTAAACATTATGGAATTCATTTTCCTAACATTTGTAAACAATAGACTGAGAACTTTCTAAATCGTTACATTCATTTCGAATATTTATTGATCTTATCTTAGTGGATTCAATCTCGTTGCAATGATCTACGAACATATAGCTCCTTCCCTTAGCCTATCCCGTTTCATTAAGTCCTACTGGCTTATTGATAGCGAAGGCGATGCAACACAGCACAGGCAAAAAATCATACCTGATGGCTACCCTGAGTTAATTTTTCATTATGGTGATCCTTATCGTATAAACATTGATGGCGAATGGTATACGCAGGAAAGCGAATTGACTGCTGGCCAGATTAGAAAACACTTTTTCCTAGAAAACACCGGGAAGTCAGGAATGATTGGCATCAAGCTCATGCCTACTTCGCTGACTCAACTCTTCGGTATAGACATGTCTCTGTTCAAGGACAATGTAAAACCAATCTCAACATTAGACATCGACTTGACTCAACATCTTCCAAAGGCTAGTCTGGAAGGCAAAGATTTATTCATAAATTCCTTCGAAGACATAGTCAAGAACCAACTATCTAATGTCTCAAAAGAGCAAAGTGCAGTAGAAGTTGCCGTATTGGAAACCCTAAATACCAAAGGAGGAATTTCAATCTCAAAGCTTTGTCAAGAAATAGGAATTAGTGAAAGACATCTTGAAAGGCAGTTTTCTAAATATGTGGGCTTGAGTCCCAAATTTTATGCTCGAATCGTAAGGTTTGCTCATATTTTCGAGTTGATGCAAAATCAGGATAACTCTTGGAGTGATCTTGTTTATGCCTCGGGCTTTTATGATCAATCTCACTTTATCAAAAATTTCAAAGAATTTACTGGTGAAGATCCCTCAGCCTATGGCTTTAACGAAAAGAACATGGCCAATTTTCACCTAAATCAATAGATGTCGGCTTTTTACAATACAAGGCACTGAAGAGGCCATAATTTGGGCATCAAAAACAATGAAAAGAATCATCCTATCCTTTCTTTTAGTCCTTTCAACATACTGTTTCACATTTGCTCAATCTAAACCCAATGATTCAACAGAAAAGCAATTGCAAAAGCTCGAATGGATTCTAGGTGAATGGAACCGAACCAATGTCCGCCCATGGGTAACCGCAACAGAAACATGGAGTCGAACTTCCAAGTATGTTTTCGAAGGTATTGGCGTTAGTATGAAAGGAAGCGATACGACCTTTGTTGAAAAACTAAGGATTGAAATGAAGGATGACGCAGTTTATTATGTGGCCGATGTAAAAGAGAATGCGACCCCTACTTATTTTAAAATTACCAAGTTTAACGACTCAGGCTTTGTCAGCGAAAACCCTGAGCATGACTTCCCGAAAATGATAAGCTACGAATTGAAAGACGGGACGCTTACTGCCATTATCTCGGACGGAGGCAATAAGAGAATGGGTTTTGTCTTTCAGAAAAACTGAAGTCATCTGAACCAAGATACTTCATATATACCATTAGGAAAATGGGTACCTTTGCCGGATGTCTGGCGAAGTTAAAGTTGTTTCATTCTTTTCCATTGCACTTGTTGTTCTTGTCCTGGCTAATTCCAAAAAGGATGATGTAATTGAGCCAGAACAGGTCACGGTGCTGCAAACTGAAGTAAGGGAAGTAAATAACCCAACAGATATTGAGCCTATTTCATCAGGACTTGTAAAGCCAATCCTTTATACTAAGGTAACGAGCCTGCGTCCTTTGCCCCCATTTGAAGACAAGACCAGGTTTGTTCAACTCATATTACCTGCTATTCTGGTCGCTAAACATAAAATCGAAGAGGATAGATTAAGACTGGCCGCCCTTACAAATGCTTTAGAATGGTCAGCAGCAGACAGCACTTTTCTGCAGCATTTAAGCAAAGCCTATCGCACGGATGATATCACCCTTCTTGATAGAAGACTTCGGACCCATCCCAATAGCATTGTTTTAGCACAAGCGGCTGTTGAATCGGGATGGGGCAAATCCAGATTTTTCAAAGAAGCGAATAACTTATTCGGTATTTGGTCTTACCGTGCCAATGAGCCGAGAATTAGAGCTAGTGTAAGCCGGCTGGACTACCAGGTTTACTTGCGGAGTTATGATAACTTATCTGAATCTATTATCGATTACTTCCAAACTATAGGTCGTGCTAAACCATATACAGCTTTCAGAAAGAAGAGAATGGAAACAAGCGATATTGATGCCCTATTACCTCTTCTCAGTCAGTATTCCGAGCGTAAGGAAGAATACGTAAGACAACTAAGGTCAATGATCAAATTCAACGAGTTTGAACAGTATGATAACTATAGCATAGACCCAAGTTATTTTGTTTCCAAAGTGGTAGAAGAATGAAAGGACTCATTCTTTTGCTGTGCTTCTTTTCTCAAAGTTCTCTGTGTTTCGCATTCCAACAGGCCAATATTTCTGCCTTCGTTTACCATCGTTTTGGTGATGATCGATTTCCATCAACAAATATTGACTTAGACAAATTTGAAGAGCAACTCATATTCCTAAAAGACAATGGTTATTTGGTGCTTAGTCTTGGCGAGGCATTAATCGGATTAAAAGAACAAGATAAGGACTCTAAAATAGCAGTAATCACTATTGACGATGCCTATAAGAGTTTCTATATCAATGGATGGCCACTTTTGAAGCAGTACGGATTCGCAGCCACTTTGTATGTAAATACGAAAACTGTCGGGGCTTCTGATTTTATGGATTGGGACGAGCTCAAAGAAGTTCAGGAAGCTGGAATAGAAATAGGCAACCATTCTCATGCTCACCCCTATTTCCTGAATGATTTTGAGATGAGAGACTTTATCAATGATTTAGACCAGAGTAATAAGGCATTCGAAAATGGTTTGAAGCATCTTCCGAAGACCTATGCTTATCCTTATGGCGAATGGAATCAAGACATGGCTAATGTTCTTGATTCTCTGGGATACACAAGTGCATCGGCACAAAATTCAGGAGTAATCTACCTGCAGTCAGATCGCTTTAGCCTACCTCGTTTCCCCATGTCAAATGACTTTGCTGATATGAAGGCTTTTAAAGAAAAGTTGAATGTGAATGCTCTTGATGTGAATGGCATTGAGGTATATAAAACAGGCAGTATGGGCTCTGAAAAGGCCCCAAGAATCATTGTTAGCTTTAATGAGGGGGATTTAGACGTCAAAAGTCTTCAGGTTTTTGTTCAAGGCAACGAGGCCAATAAATCATTAACCGTTGGGAAAGATGGTTTGGCTAAGCTCACAATATCTCCCAAATCACCAATCGACAGAAGAAGAACTTTGTTTACCATAACTGTTCCTAATCGCAAGGGAGAATGGTCGTGGTATAGCTACTCTTGGGTCATTCCATCTCTCAGTAAATGAAACGACACGATTCTCTGGTTCTGCTATCACGATTTCATCGTTCATGCCTTTTTTTGGCACTGATTGCGAAGGAAAACTCTCCGGAGGTCAAAGGCTACCCAACAGATATCCTTGGCAAAATTGATTATGCGATTTCCTTTTATGATGGCCCTCTCAAAAAGCATTTTGAATTAGAAGAACGGCTATGGAATTATATTTCAAACCGATCAAATGAACTGAAAACCATTATTGACGAACTGACTGCCGAACGGATACAGTTACATGAATTGTTCATTGCGCTTAGTATGAATAATTCTGAATCTACACTTAACCAAATAGGGAATTTATTGGAAACACATGTTCGTAAAGAAGAAAGAGTTCTCTTTCAGCAGATACAAAACGATCTTACCGAAAAAGAACTCTCACATATTGCTACAATCCTAAGTTAATTATTCCACTCGAAGAGCTTTAATAGGGTTAGATCTTGAGGCTCTCACTGCATGGTAGCTGATTACCAAAAACATAATAGAGAAAGAGAGCACACCACTGATTAGAAATACCATTACCCCCACATCAACTCGGTAGGCAAAATCGCTCAACCACTGGTTCATTAGGTACCAGGTAATAGGAATAGATATTATAAAGGCTAAGATCAGTTGTTGACTGAATTGTCTTAGAAGCATACTTAAGATGGTAAAGGTTGGAGCTCCCAAAACCTTTCTAATTCCAATCTCTTTGATCTTATTATTGACTACCATTATGGTAAGTCCCAACAATCCAAATGAAGCAATCAAAATACTGATGATGGTCGCAATACCTGCAATTTGATTTACCCTAGACTCATTCTCGTACATCAGTCTTAGTCTCTCATCGATAAAGCTAAAGCTCAATTCTTCATTGGGAAATGTACCTGCCCAAGTCTCTTCTAAAAGGCTTTGAACTCCAAGTAGGCTATTACCAGTATACTTGAAAAATACCTTTGGTATTGGACTGGAATTTATGCTAAAGTCACTTGCACCTTGTACCATTGGACGCGCATTCTGAGTAATTATTAACGGGCTTACTTCAGTGTGGAGTGATTGAAAATTGAAATCTTTTACCACACCCACTATGCGGTGCGTTCCGAAATCGTTGCCAGGCAATTGTTTTCCCAGTGGGCTTTCAGTATTAAAAAAGTATGCCGCTGCCGCTTCATTAATAATAATGGACTCTGTCTTATCAATTTCTAGTTCTGGGTCAAAATCTCTTCCCGCAACGAGCTCAATTCCAAAGCTAGAGTTATAATAGGCATCCGTAATAAGGAGAGAAAATTGTCTGAATTGACCTTGTTTATCACTAAAACCTAGACCTGTCCAGCCAGACGTACCGAACATATGATTAGCCGTACCAATGCTCTTTATATCAGGATACGTCTGCAGCTTTGACTTTAGAATCTCTGCATTTTCAAAACCGCTATTGATTCTGTCTATGAGACCTGATGCATCCGGTTTGGAATATAAGTTTACATAAACCATGGCCTCTCTTTCGTATCCCAAATCTGAATTTTGCAGGAAATTGAGTTGGCTTCTCATCACCATTGATCCTGAAATAAGAAAAATGGTCAGCAGCAGCTGAAAAACCATTAAAGACTTTCTGAAAAAACCTGCCCCTTTGCTACTCTGAGCACCTTTAAGCACGCTAAGCAATTTGAGGTTTGATAGGACAAACGCAGGATACAGACCTGTCAATATTCCAACTGTCAGTACTATGCCTAAGAATAAAATTACATTCGAGTAATCGACAGGTATTGCAATTTGGGTTCCTGCCAACTGATTAAATGTTGGTAATAACAGATAGGCCAGTCCAAAACCAGTGAGTGCGGCAAAAGCCGTAATGAGCAAACTTTCTGACAGGTACTGCCAAACCAAACCTTTCTTTTGTGCTCCCACTACCTTACGAATACCTACTTCTTTAGCTCTCTTAATAGATTGTCCGGTTGACAAAGTAGTGTAATTCATACAGGCCATAATCAATACCAAAAGGCCGATAGTTGCCAATACGTAGACGTAATTAGGGTTGCCTACGGGCATAGCGGCCGCTGGGAAATCAGTATTCAAATGGATGTCGGTCAAAGGCTGAAGCCCCAATACATACTCGCCTTCCTGGACCTCATCAGCCAATACTGTTCTAATCATACCTGGCAACTTAGCCTCAACGGATTCTACACTTGCATTCTCCTTCAGCAAGACGAAAGTTTCTGGCGCAATATTAAACCATGCTTGTAAAGCACGAGGACTATAGAAGCGTTCCATATCCTCATTAGACACTATCATATCGGCCTGAAAGCCAGTATTCCTTGGCATATTCTCCATTACCGCAGAAACCTGATAAGAAAGCTGCTCATCGCCTATCTGAAGTACTAGCTCCTTGCCTACAGCATCATCCGAACCGAAGTATTTCTGAGCATATTCCTCAGAAAGCACCACATCTTGTCGGCCCAAGGGCTTGGCTGCATTGCCTTTATTCAGATTAAAAGTGAAAACATCGAAGAAGTTTGGTGATACAATGGATACCAACTCATTGATTCGGTTCTCGCCTTCTCCAACTAAAAATCGATTGTAGTCTACTCTAACCGTGGCTTCTACTTCGGGTATATTGGCCTCAAGTGCGCCCGCTAACGGCAACGGAGAAGAAGTATAGAAAAATTGTTGTCCCTCACCGTAGTCTTCCTTGGCCCAGGTTCTGTAAATACGATCGCCCTTCTCATGGAATTTATCAAAGCTTAGTTCTTGTCTAACATATAGGGAAATGAGAATAAAGCAAGCCATACCTATGGCAATACTGCCAATGTTGAGTGCTGTATTGGTCTTCTGTTTCCAAAGGACCCTTGCTGCTACCTTAAAATTGTTCCTTGTCATTGTAATGATATTTGAGTTTAACCTTTTTGATTTCTTGAGATTTGACCACTTAAAGAACCTCAGTACATCCCAGATGAACTTGGCTTTTGCCAATACTGGGGGCTGCTTATTGATTCTTGCTTCGAATAGTTCATGAACGTCTCCTTGTATTTCTTCAAGGAATTGTTCCTTACAATAGAGCTCTAAGAAGCGATCGGCCCATTTGGGTGGTGATATGTGTGGGCGTTTATTCAATTTTGACCAAATGAAATGTCAGGAATTCGATTGTACAGTTTCATCCTAAGTGATTGGGCATCGTCAAGTGCCTTCTTACCAAAAGAGGTTAGTTCGAAATAACGTTTGCGTCTACCTCCTCTTTCGTTGGTAGCTCCGCCCATTTCACTTTTAACAAAGCCTTTTTCATCCAGTCGTCTTAGAGCAGAATGAATTGCACTTATATTGACCGATCGTCCCGTCTCATTCTTTATCTCATCCATGACCGCCACCCCATATGCCTCAGGGTATAATGCTCCTACCGTCAATAGGACTAGCTCTTCAAATTCACCTAAGTATGTTCCTTTCATAGCCGTGTAATTATTAGTTACACAAATATAAAAGAAATATATCTTTCATATATGTACAACTAATTAACAGCTATTAACAATTTCCGTGTATTCAATCGTCATAAAGCAGTATCGAACTGTACAAATAAAAAAGCGCCCGGGGGCGCTTTGTAATTCAATATGTAATGGGAATTATTCGCTTCGCAGTGAATCAACTGGGTTGGAATGTGCAGCCCTTATAGACCGGTAACTCACAGTTAGTAGAGCTACAAAAAGTGCTAGAACAGCAGATATCAAAAAGGCACCTATTCCAAGGCTTACACGATACTGAAAGTTATCGAGCCAATTTCGTAAGAAATAGAAGGCAACTGGACTGGCTAGGAGAAAAGCTATCAACACCTGCTTCACAAACGATCCTGACAACAAGTAGAATAGCTTCCACTCGCTAGCACCTAATACTTTGCGAATGCCGAGCTCCTTTACCCGCTTCTGAACAGTGAAGGAAGCCAGGCCGAAGAGACCTAAACAAGCTACCAGCAGCGTCAAACCTGCTCCAATTTTGAAAATCACGTTAGCCTGCTTCTCTTGTTGATAGAAAAGCGCCAGTTGGTCGTCTAAAAAGTGGTATTCCATTACAGTACGATTGTCGAACTTCTCATGAACCAGAGTCGCCTGATCAATAATACTTGATGGATCACCACTAATCTTAAGTAAGAAATAGTCAATAGAGCCATTTACATTATTCCATGGACCAATAATAATTGGTTCAATCTCAGTATGCAGGGACTTGAAGTTGAAGTCTTCCAAAACGCCTATGACAGTGTAGTTGCCTTTTGCTCTGCCCTCCCAGCCCATATTGATGACTGAGCCTAAGGGCTGTTCCAGACCCAATGACTCTACAGCCGCTCTATTCAATAAGATTTTCGTACTGTCAGATGAGTCATTTCCGCTGAACCAATCACCTTGTTCCACTTTCAAATTCAATGTTTCTAGCATATTCGGGTCAAAGCCCATGTAATACATTTCAACGGTGTCTACTACACCACTTTCCATCCGGTTCACAACTTGGGTAATATTGATGTTCTTCCATTCGCCTGGAACCCTGCTAGCAACGCCCACAGATTCCACACCTGGAATTTGGCCAAGCTCATTTTGCATAGTCTTGAATACAGGTCTGACGGCTCCATTATTGATATCAATAGTGATCACATTTTCTTGATCGAAACCGAGGTTCTTCGTTTGAATGAAATTCATCTGATCGTTCACCACCAATGTCGAAATGATCATGAATATGCCCAATACAAACTGAAGGATCACTAAGCCTTGTCTTACCTTAAACGATCCACCTGCTAATTTCTCCCCCTTTAGAACATTGACTGTCTTCAGCCTTGTCATAAAAAACGCTGGGTATACACCGGATATTAGTGCAACCAAAACTGTAAGTCCAAAAAGCATCGGAAGATACTCTAACAACGTAGACCAACTAAAATCGAAAGACCTACCAGTAAGATCATTGAAGAATGGCATCGCTAAATCAATCATTCCGATAGACAAAAGCATAGCCATTGAAGTAATCAAAAGAGATTCAAGTAAAAATTGTACAACCAATTGACCCTTGACTGCCCCTACTACTTTTCTAATACCGATCTCCTTGGCCCTAAATACTGCCTTAGAAGTTGCTAAGTTCATATAGTTGACACAAGCAATGAGGAGTAGGAAGATGCTTATTGCAATGAAGATGTAGGTATAACTTTTATCTCCTTTGTTAACTGCTATATCACGATCAATATTCCCTGACTCAAAATGGATATCATTAAGCTCTTGGAAGAAGAATTCAACTCTTTGCTTCAATGGACCCGGTATTCTCTCTTCTAAGATTGCTTCAGCCCTGAGCTTAAAATCTTCAAAATCCACACCTTCCTTCAATAGCAAGTAAGATGAAGAGCCGAAACTACCCCATGCGGTGTTCTGTTGATTCCATCGGTCACCTGGAAATGAAGGAGAAACTAAAATATCTACTTCTAAATGAGTATCTCCAACATTATCAGCTATTACACCGGTCACCTGAAAATCTGGCAAACCATTAAACTCCAAGGTCTTACCTATTGCATCGGTAATACCGAACAGGTTTTTGGCTTTAGAAGCCGTTAGGACAACTTGATTTGGGCCGGACAACGCGGTTTCCGAGCTACCTGCGATAAACTCAAAATCGAAAATCTCGAAAAAGCTATGCTCTGCAACGAGGTAATTTCTTTCTGTATATCGTTTATTGTCTATGCGATAGTTGAATTGTCCACCGAAAAACTGACTGACGGAAGTATACGACTCGACATCAGCCATTTCATCAGTAAGCGTCTTGGCGAGAATGGCAGGGTTACTAGCATAGAATGTTGGCTTCTCAGCACCTAAATCCTGTACATAAGGTCTTACGATTCTATCAGCTTTGGCGTGTTGACTTTCAAAGGCGTACTCGCTTCTTACAAAGTTTAGTAATAAGGCTGCTCCAGTAATACCAATGGCTAAGCCAAAGACATTGATCAGGGCATACGCACTATTCCTTCTAAGTGACCTGAATGCGATTTTGATATAGTTTTTTAACATAATGTTGTTGTTTTAAGCTAAATATTTGAGTGCTACTCTGATCTTAGTGTTTTAATTGGGTTAACCATACCTGCTCTCACAGCTTGTGTACTCACTGTCACCAGTACAATCACCAAGACAATGAATCCGGCCAACAAGAAGCTACCAACACCAATGTTGATGCGATAGGCAAAGCCCCCCAACCATTTTTCAATGAAATAATAGACGATCGGGACTGACACTAAACTTGCGATTAACGCAATAGGGATAAAGCGTTGGTTTACCAACCAAACCAGTTGCTTTACTTTGGCACCAAGGACTTTTCTAATACCAATTTCCTTGATCTTTCTTTCGAGTGTAAAAGCTGTCATACCATAGAGTCCCAAACAAGCAATGAAAATACATATGAAAGCAAATGTCTTAATTGCAGTTTGGAGCCTCTCTTCCTCGCCATAATAGGCTTTTAGGTTATCTTCTAAAAACCAGTAATCCATTGGGTAATCAGGTTCTATTGAGGTGTAGACTGTTTTTATATGATCTAAGGCAGTTTTCTTATTACTGGCATCTAACTTTACAGTAAAGAACCAGTTGCTACCTCTACTTACTCGAAAAACTGCCGGTGAGACTTCAGACCTAAGCGATCTGAAATTGAAATCCTTAACAACACCGATCACAGGGGTGTCACTATTCTGGGCAGACCACAGTTTGACATTTTTACCAACTGGGTCAATTCCTCCATAGGCCCTAACAAAGGCTTCATTGACAATAATAGCCGTACTATCTGTTCTTAGATTAGAATCAAAGCCGCGCCCCGATACTATTTCAATATCTTGAATATCGATAAAGTCCATCCCCACAGTGAAAAAAGTAGCCACAGGTGCCTCTGAGGGTGGTGTCCCCTCCATGATCGCTGCGCCAGAATTATTAGTGTACTCAAAGCCCAATACGTCCATTCCACTAGTCACCCCTTTGATATATGGACTTTTAAGAAGCTCTGTTTTAAAGGTCTGAAGTCGTTCAGAAAGTTTCGGGGAGTTATTGGGGACAATCAGAATATCATCTTTGCTGAAACCCAGTTCCATGTTATTGACAAAGTTGCTTTGCTTGACAATCAGCAAGACAGAACTTATTAATACCATGGTGATAAAAAGTTGAACTCCGATTAAAAGTGTTCTTAGGTTGTTCCCTTTTAAAAGGCCGTTTCCTGTTGAATTCTTTAGCACATCTGACGGCTTGAAATTGCTAAGAATCAAAGCTGGATAGCTTCCGGAAACCAGATTTACAGATAATAGTATGACTACCAGACTACTCAGATAAACAGGATTATCTAACAAGGAATACCTCAACTCCGTCTGCATCAGATTTTCAAAAAATGGCAGTGAAATGTCAGTAGTTAACATAGACAACAAAACTGATATCAGGGATATTATAAAAGCCTCCCCCATAAACTGAATGACCAATTGCCTTCGATACGCACCAAATACCTTTCTAACACCAATCTCTTTTCCTCGGGTGATTGCCTTAGCAGTGGCTGCATTTACATAGTTCATACATGCGATAAGGAGAATGAAGATTCCGATGGCGGCTAATAAATAGAGGTTCTGCTTGTCACCAGTTCTAAAACCATTGAAAACCATATCGCCCGACTCAAAATAGATATTGCCAATCGACTGGAACTCATAAGTCTCTCGCTCTAAACTTGTAACAACATCAGGTCTGTCTTTATAGAAATCAATGAAATAGTCCTTGGCATTTTTTGCCGCCTCCTTAGGGTCAACACCATCGGCAAACTTGAAAAAACCATAGACAGAATTGGCAAACCCTTCTCTCATAATAATGTAGTCGTTCACCTCATCTCTTAAATCGAAATTGAATATAAATTCAAACTCCATGTGCGAGTTCTTGGGATCTTCAACAATACCTGTTACTAACCATGAGAAGTTCATGTTACCAGAGACTTTCAAGGTTTTGCCCATAGGGTCCTCCGTCCCGAAAATCTTCTTGGCGGTCGACTCTGTAAGAATTACATTATTTGGTTCGCTGAGTGCCGTAGTCTTATCTCCTCTTAAAAGTTCAAAATTGAAATAGTCGAAGAAGTCTGATTCTGAAGCAAAAAGAGATCTCGTTTTATACTTGATATCCTTGTACTCGATCATTTGAGGGCCTGCTCCCCAATCTCTTACAAGAATTACATCTTCAATACCAGCAACATTATCAGCGATTTGATTTAGGGACTTGGCGGAAACGATGCCCAATCTTCTAGAGTCTCCATCTCCAGTTTGTTCATTAAGTAGAAATCTATAGGATTGTTCTTCATGAAAATTATCGAAGCTCAATTCGTTTTCTACATAAAGCAGGATTAATGAAAAGCACGTAATACCGATTGTCAACCCAAGTACATTCATACCTGCGTAAACTCTGTTCCTCAGAATATTCCGAAATGCCGTCTTTAAATAGTTTTTCCACATAGCTTAATAATTTTACTCGTATCTAAGACTTTGTATTGGGTTTCTTTTTGAAGCCATTATGGCTTGTCTAAATGTTGTCAAAAGTGCGATAACGGTCGTTAATAAGGCTGCCAACAAAAAAGGTCTAACACCCAAATCAATTCTGTAGGCAAAGTCTTCAAGCCACCTACTCATTAAATAAAAAGACAAGGGTATGCTTACAAGAAATGACATTAAAATAAGTTTAAAAAAGTGGCCATTAATCATAAGTGAAATTCCCTTTACAGAAGCACCCAGTACTTTTCTAATTCCAATTTCTTTCACACGCTGTTCGATGAAATAGCTTACCAAACCATAGAGTCCCAAGCAAGAAATTGAGATACAGAGTATGGAAAAAATCGTTACAATCTTCAAGAAATTCTGTTCAGCACTATACTGTCTGGCAAACCAATCATTGATAAAATAATAATCAAATGGGTACTTCTCCTCTAAAGAGGCATGGACTTCTTTAACATGGTCAATTACCGCGGAAACATCTCCAGAAATCTTGATTGCAAGATGATTTGGATACTCATTGATAAACATCACCATGGGCTCAACTGCATTAGTACTTAAAGCTCGGTAGTTAAAATCCTCTGTAAGCCCTATGATGGGTAAATCTGAAGACCCGGAAAATTGAAGAGTCTGTCCTTCGATACTTTCCCATCCTACCTGATTGAGAAAGGCTTGGTTGACAATCACCGAGCCAGCATCGGTAGCAAATTCTTTGCTAAAGCCTCTCCCCTCAATAATATTGATCCCGTAGACATCTATAAAGTTATAGTCCACTCTGAAAAACCTGATATCCATCTCCTCGGTAAAACCTTTAGGAATAACAGTTGTGCCGAAAGTACCTCCACCGATAGCTGCGGGGCTAGCGGACGTCATCAAAACATCAGGATGCTTTTCAACTTCTTGTCTTAGAGCGACAATCTTGGCAGACAGCTCTTCGTTCAACTCCATGATCATAACCTGCTCTGTATCAAGGCCTACATCTTTCTTCAGCAAATACTCATTTTGATCGTATACGACCAAAGCTGAGGCTACCATTAGGGTTGCCAAGAAGAACTGGAAAACGATCATTCCTTTTCTAAGTGCTCCACCTTTTAGTGAACTAATCTTACCAGATTTTAATACTGCTGCTGGTTTGAAAGCTGAAAGAAACAAGGCTGGGTAGGCTCCAGAAACGAAACTGGTAATCAGTATGATTAATAGAATCAATCCAAGAGTGGTACGCTCAAAAATCTGAGCGCTTTCTAAAAACTTGCCTGTGATACTATTGAAATATGGAATAGACAAGTCTACTATCAGCACTGCCAGAATTCCTGAGAGGGTCGTTATAAATAATGCTTCCCCCACAAACTGGCCAAAGAGTTGCCCTTTATGGGCTCCTAGTACTTTTCTTACGCCCACCTCTCTGGCCCTTCTCATGGCCTTAGAAGTACTTATATTGATATAATTGACAGCGGCAATGAGTAACACAAATACCGCAATGAAATTGAAAATGGTAACAAATGAACTGCTTCCGAGCCTTAAATTGAAGTTGCCGACCTGAATGTCATCTGAACCTAGGTATATGTCCTTAAAATGCTGTAAGTAGAGTTTGTAATCATCAACTCTCTCTGAAAAATTAGTAGCCATCATGTCTACCATTCTGCCTTCCATTGCCACGATGTTGGCATTTGGCGTAAGCAATAAATAGGTATTGGTGACCTGGGCGAGCCAATTATTCAAAAAACTAAAGTTAAGATTCCCTTCCCCAGGCAAAGTAGAAGTCCATGAAATCAATGCATTGAATTGCATATGAGAATTTCGAGGTGAATCTTCAACGACTCCGGTAACCTGAAAAGTAGTACTAAAAATGTCTAACTGACTACCAATGGGGTTCTCAGTTCCAAACAGCTTTTCTGAGAGGCTCTTGGTCAACACAATGGACCTTGTCTCATCGAGAACCTCAGAGGGATTTCCTAACAGCACTTCAAAATCGAAGATCTCGAAGAAAGAACTATCAGCAAAGGCAAGCTTATCTTCCTGAATGTGTTTCTCACCAAATGAAACGACCTGAGTATTAAACCATGGTTGAAAACGCGTAAAGCTTTTCACCTCGGGAAAGTCAATTGCCATTTGAGGCCCCATCATACCAGATGACTCTGCAGACTTGTTAATGACCCCTACCTCGTTTGTATAAAACTTATTGATTCTATAAATATCCTCCGCCTTTGTATGAAAGTTATCGAAGGAGTGTTCATCCATTAGAAATACCGTGGCCAGTATTGTACACGCCAACCCAAGTGAAAGGCCAAAAATGTTGACCAATAGATAGGCCTTCATCTTGAGTAAGTTTCTAAGTGTTATTTTGAGATAATTCTTCAACATTACCTTTGGGTTTGGCCCACTATTGTCCAATTACGTACCAACTACATAAAACTCTGTTTTTCAATCAATTAGGTGAATATCTGAAATTCAGAATCGAGAATTTTGTCCATCTCTAAAACAGTACTGCCCAAAAATGGGCACTTTTCAATAAATTCATGAGCTCAAAGCACTGATTAAAAGGACATTCTCTAATTGGTATCATAATGGAGGTATTTAAAGTATGAAGGAGAACGGGAGAATTCTCATTGTAGATGATGACAACTATGTCATGCTTTCTATCCGTATTTTGCTTGAGCAGCATTATACTGATGTCCGGGGTATCAACAACCCTTTACAGATAGAATCTGCATTCTCGGAAAACCATTATGATGTAGTCATTTTGGATATGAACTTCAAGGCTGGTGAAACGGAAGGTCGGGATGGCCTTAGGTTTCTCAACCAAATTAAAGAGCTCTCTCCTACTACCAGCGTTATCTTCATAACCGCTTACGGTGAAATTAACCTCGCCATTGAGGCCATTAAAGAGGGGGCATTTGACTTCCTTGTCAAGCCTTGGCAGAATGAGAAACTACTATCTACTGTTTCGGCTGCCTTTAGACTTAATCGCTCTGCCAAGGAGATTGAGCAGTTGACTTCAAAACAGAAAGTATTGAATTCAATACTTGACGCCCCATTTTCTGACATTATTGGAGAATCGGATGCCATCAAGTCCGTACTCAGTCAAATTGAAAAAGTAGCCCAAACAGACGCCAATGTCTTAATTACTGGGGAAAACGGTACTGGAAAGGAGTTAGTGGCGCGAGCCATTCATAGAAGCTCTCACAGAAGTCAGGAGGTATTTCTAAATGTAGATATGGGTGCTATCACTGAAACGCTTTTTGAAAGCGAGCTCTTTGGTCATGTTAAAGGCTCTTTTACTGATGCCAAAACAGACAGAACCGGGAAATTTGAAGCCGCCAATGGGGGCTCTCTCTTTTTAGATGAATTAGGTAATCTAGGCCTTCCTTTACAAGCCAAACTATTGAGGGTAATACAAGATCAGCAAGTCGTTCCTGTAGGTGCCAATGATGCCCGTGACTACAATGCCAGACTTATCTGTGCTACCAATGCTAATTTGAGTAAGATGGTTAACGAAGGAGGTTTTCGGCAAGACTTGCTTTTTAGAATTAACACCATAGAAATCAAGCTCCCAGCCCTGAGAGAACGGCTAGAAGATATTCCACTTCTTGCAGACCACTTCCTTGCTCGTTTTAAGTCTAAGTATGGTAAGAAAGGACTCTTCATACCTGACAATATTTTTAAAAGATTGATGAAGTATGATTGGCCCGGAAACATACGAGAGTTACAGCACACTTTAGAGCGAGCCGTAATTATGAGTGACGGGAAGCAGTTACAAGTTGGAGATCTAGCCATTGGCAATACCAATCAAGCCGATAGTCCACAACTGGCTTCTCTTAACTTAGAGGAATTGGAAAAATGGGCAATTGAGTCCGCAGTCAAAAAGCATCAGGGTAATATCAGTAATGCAGCCGCAGAACTGGGTTTAAGTCGAGGAGCCATGTACCGCAGAATGGAAAAATATGAGCTTTAAAAATTTCAGAGTGCAGTCTCTCATAAGACTGTTATTGATTTTTGTGAGCTTATTTGGGCTGGTCTATTATCTCTTTATAGAGGTCAATTATATACGCGTATTCTTTCTAGGGCTCTTTTCCTTGATCATATTGATGTCGCTCTTTGCATACATTAATAGAACCAACAGGGATACGCGTTACTTTCTTGAGGCCATATTAAATAATGATTTCACCATCAAGTACAATAGCTCTAATCAAGGCAAAACCTTTCAAGAACTGTACTCCACCTTCAATAAGGTGAATGATAAGTTTATGGAGAGTACACAGTCAGATGCCTCGCAGTACCAGTATATTCTCACCCTCATCAACCAATTGCAGGTTGGTATCTTGGCTTATGATGAGAAAGAGAGAATACATCTAGCCAATAATGCTTTTGAGGAGTTATTGGGACAGTCACACATTCTCAATTTGTCGAACATTAGGGCAAAAAATGAGATTCTCTTCGAGCAGTTACAATCAATTCAAAATGGAGAGAATGTGGTCCAAAAAATTACAATTAACAATCAGGTTAGGCGACTGTCCATTTCTGCTACCACATTTCGTTTGAGGGCCAAACATTATAAGCTTATATCCTTGCAAGACATTCATGCGGAGCTAGATCAGAATGAAATGGAGGCATGGCAAAAGCTAATTAGAGTTTTAACACACGAGATCATGAACTCTGTAGCCCCAATCACATCACTTTCGTCTACAATGAAACAAGTTGTGCAACAAGGAGACCTTCAGGGTCAACGAAAAGCCACATTGGAAGAGGGCTTAGATGCCATCGAAGCTAGAAGTCAAGGACTGATGAACTTTACTCAGGCATATAGGGCTTTGACCAGAGTTCCTTTACCAAACATCAAGGAAGTTGATGGGCCAAATTTCTTCCAAAGAATTTCATCCCTCTTCGAGCCGACACTAGCTGATACTCAAATTGTCTGGAAGCTAAGCATACCTCAAGAAGACTTTAAGCTTTTGATAGACCCTGACCTTATCGAACAAGTGATTATAAATCTATTGAAAAATGCAAAAGAGGCGGTGGATCAAAACAGTGGTAGCATCAGTTTATCTTACCAAGAAGGCCATGGCGCAAGTCAATCGACTATTAAAATTGTCGACAATGGAAGTGGAATCTCCGATGACATTTTAGAAAAGGTATTTATTCCATTCTACACAACCAAGACCGAAGGTTCTGGTATTGGACTGAGTCTCGCCAGACAAATAATTCAATCACATAAAGGCGAACTCTCACTTGAAACCTCCTCAAGTGGCACTTCATTTTACATCAAGCTCTAGCATCTTTATTCGTTTTAACTACTTTTGAGGAAATTTCGAATTATATGAAGAGCATACCGAGAACCGCTTTAATCATCATCATCATTTTGGCCAATATTGCCGTTGATCAGGTGACTAAAAAGATGACTCGGGATCGTATTGAATACAATGAAACCATTGAGGTCATTGGTGAGTATTTGATTCTGACCAAGGTGGAAAATGAAGGAGCTTTTCTCGGAATGGGTTCTTCCCTATCTCCTACTATGAGAAAAGTATTACTCCTAATACTACCTGCCGGTGTAATGATAGCCCTCTTCGTTTATCTGATCAGGAACAAAGAGATTACCTCTATGAGTATGGTTGCACTGTCCTTTATTGTAGGCGGGGGTATCGGAAACGTCTATGATCGAATAGTCTATGGATCTGTCACAGATATGGTGTTTATAGACTTGCAATTTGCCCATACAGGTATTTTCAATTTGGCTGATGTTTCTGTAATGATTGGCACAGGCATCATTTTAGTTGAGCAATTCTTACCCAAAAAGAAAAACGAAGCTCCAGCCGTTCAAGAGGAAGGATAATTAAGCTTTTACACTTGATAAGTATCATGGAGGGGAAGCCTTGTCCCCTTTCTGTACTTTGTCCGTCATTACCTAAATTAAGACAATGAAGTACTTTTTAACCTCGATGCTCTTGGGCATCTTTTTCAATGCCTATTCCCAAAAAACCCTTCAATTAGGCAACTCTCTCTCTCCCAAAGCCAGTCTATCCGAAGTTGCCTGGATTACGGGCAGTTGGGAAGGTGAAGCCTTTGGCGGACAAGTTCAGGAAGTATGGACTCCCCCATTGGGCGACTCAATGATGTGTGCTTTCAAGCTTGTTGTTGATGGTAAAGTCCAGTTCTATGAGCTGTGTCAAATTAGAGAAGAAAACGGCAGTTTGGTACTACGTCTAAAACACTTTAATGGTGACCTTAAAGGCTGGGAAGAAAAGAATGACACGGTTGATTTCAAACTGGTGAAAGTCGAAAAAGACATTGTCTACTTTGAGGGCTTCACCATAGAAAAAGTTTCCCAAGACAAAATCAATATGTACGTAATGATTGGTGAAGAAGGAAAGAAAAGTGAAGTAGCTTTTAATTATTCTAGAAGTATAGAAGACTAAAGAATCATCCACAGAAGAAAGGCCACAATCAGTAGAATGGCAATCCAACTAGTCCCTTTCATTTGAGTTGGGAACTCATATTGACAAATGGGACAAGTCTTCTCATTCGAGTCGACCTGCATGGCACAGGAAGGGCACTCTTTCTTAGTTTCTTTCACTCTAGGATACTTTTTTGATTAAATTAATGAAATGGAGTCAAAAACAGGCATTAAAGGAATAGAACCCGTGCTACCCTCTCAAGATATTGAGCGTGATGTGGCTTGGCACAAACAACATACAGGTTTCGAATACGCATTTGGAGACAAGATGTATGCCGGTGTTAAACGAGAAGGTCAGTTCATCCACCTACAATGGCATGCCGATAATGAATCAGACCCATTGCTAGGTGGGTCTGTGATTAAAATATTTGTGCATGACATAGAACCCTATGCTAAAGAGTTCATTGACAGAGGCACAATAGAAACAGAGAAATATCAGCGAAACACCCCTTGGGGGACTCATGAGTTTGGCTTTCATGACCTGAATGGCAATGCCATATACTTTGTTCAGGATGCTTAACCTTATTTTTTCTTTGTAAATGGAATTGTCCAGCCAATAGTCAATTGAGCGTCTAGTGACCAATTATTGTATGGCAAAGAGAGGTTGGATGATGTATTTCCATAATAAACCCCAACTCTACCTTCTAAAAAGAGACCTGACTTAAACTCTTTTCGATAACCATAGTATAGCCCAATGTCTGGGCTAGAGTTAAATACTCTTTTGTCTTTTTTAAATATCGAAGGTCCCATGGTGCTGCTGCTCGCATCCACCGTATACTCTGACCTATCTGTAAAAGTTAATGCATCCATTATCTGTAGGGATAAATAATGACCAGACTGGCTGTTTTTCTTGAAATAATAATTGAGTGCAAATGAGACATTGGCCACCTGATTGTAATCGGTAAATGAGGTCAATCCTCCCAGGCTAAATGCTCTTCCTTCAACACTAGATGATTTCTTAAGCCGAAGGTTATGATATAGACTTGCCTTTATACCTAATCTTGGTGTTATAAAGCGTTCATAGTTTAACTCGAACCCTAATTCTTGGCCGTACCTGTCATAAGCACTTAAACCCAGCCGTAGCACAGACTTTGGCTTTTCCAATGTGTTGGTTGTCGACAAATCTTGTCCAGTTGCAAACTGGGGCACCAAGCCGATTATCAATAAAGAGACGATGAGAGTACTGATTTTTTTCATTGTGTCATATTTTGTGTTTAACCTTCTGATAAACCTAGACATCACAATTGTTAAGTTTTCCCAACGGCCTGTTAATGAATCTATAAATTGGTTAAGAATGGTTAAGCCACTATCTTAAACTCAACATGAAAGAGCTCATCGATAAATTCTACACTGCTTTTGCTAACCTAGATGCCGAAGTTATGGCCTCATGCTATCACACAAACATTGTCTTCTATGACCCAGGGTTTGGAACGTTAAAAGGAAAAAGAGCCAGTAATATGTGGCGAATGCTTTGCTCTAACCAAAAAGGTAAAGGCCTTAAAGTAACTCATAGTAATGTGATGGCAGATGCTACAAAGGGTTCAGCCCACTGGGAAGCTCATTATACATTTAGCAAGACAGGTCGCAAGGTGCACAATATCATTGATGCGGAGTTTGAGTTCAAAGATGGACTTATCATAAAGCACACGGACACCTTCAACCTTCATCGTTGGTCAGGTCAAGCTTTAGGTTTCCAAGGCCAGTTGCTAGGTTGGACAGGCTTCTTCAAAAAGAAACTTCAGGCTCAAACCAATCGCCTACTGGATAAGTTCGAATCGCAGCGCTGATTATATAATCGGTTAGTGTGGCAAGTGCTTTCCTTCCTATCTTACGTCTAAATTTAAACCAACCAGAATGAAAAGAATATTTACACTAATCACTGTGTTAACATTTGTTCTTGCACCGCTTACTCAAGCACAAGATCAAAAGACAGTAATTGACAATATGATCAAGGAGGCTACAGAAAACTCAATGCTTGAAGAGTTAGCTTATGAGCTTCTTGATAAAAACGGGCCTCGATTGGTGGGGACACCTCAAATGAATTCAGCCAATGACTGGGCAGTTGCTAAGTATGGTACCTGGGGCATCTCTGCCAAAAATGAGAAATGGGGAGAATGGCGCGGCTGGGAACGCGGAATCACCCATGTCGATTTAATCGAACCACGTGTTAAAACACTTGAGGCTATGGCTTTGGCATGGAGTGCTGCTACCAACGGACCTGTAACGGCTGAGGTAACAATGATACCAGACGTAGCAGACAAAGCTGCATTTGATGCTTGGTTACCTTCTGTAAAAGGAAAGTTTGTAATGGTAGATGTGGCCCAACCTACGGGTCGTCCTGGCTACAACTGGGAAAAGTTCGGTACCGAAGAGTCTATCGAAAATATGAGAAAACTTCAGCGTGAAACCATTACGAACTGGAGACAGAGAATTAGAAATACCGGATATGGAAGAGGTCTTGATCAAGCCCTGGAAGATGCTGGTGCTTTAGGAATTTTAAAATCTAACTGGTCAAGAGGTTTTGGCGTCAACAAAATCTTCAGTGCACGATCAAAGAAAATCCCAGCCGTTGATATCGGATTGGAAGATTATGGCACACTATTCAGAATGCTAGAGCATGGCGATACTCCAACCATCAAGGTAGAAGTAACCTCCAAAGAGTTAGGTCAGATGCCTACATACAACACTGTTGCCACAATTCCTGGTGGAGAGAAAGCAGATGAATATGTAATGCTTTCAGCTCACTTCGATTCTTGGGATGGTGGCACAGGTGCTACTGACAATGGTACTGGTACGCTTGTTATGATGGAAGCCATGAGGCTCTTGAAGAAGTACTACCCTAACCCAAAGAGAACCATTATTGCCGGTCACTGGGGCAGTGAAGAGCAAGGGCTAAACGGTTCTAGTGCTTTTGTACAGGATAACCCGAAAGTTGTAGCGGGTCTTCAGGCGCTTTTCAATCAAGATAATGGTACAGGTAGAGTAGTTAATATCAGCGGGCAAGGTTTCTTGCATTCTTATGAGTTTATCAACCGTTGGTTATCAGCTGTTCCTAGAAAGTATAAAGCCGAGATTAATACAAACTTCCCTGGAGCTCCAGGAGGCGGTGGTTCTGACTATGCTTCTTTCGTAGCAGCAGGAGCACCAGGCTTTAGTTTGAGCTCTTTAAGCTGGGACTATGGTACTTATACTTGGCACACCAACAGAGACACCTACGACAAAATCGTATTTGATGATGTTCGTAACAATGCTATTCTAACGGCAATCATGATATACATGGCTAGTGAAGATCCAAAGACCTTCCCTCGAGATAAGGCCGAGCTGGGTCTTAACCCAAGAAATGGACAGCCGAGAACATGGCCAAACCCAAGAAACCCTAACCGTAAGGGAGGGCAATAATTAAATCAACCCCACAATTGGGCCAACACATTCAAATGTGTTGGCCTTATTTTTGTCCCATGGCCTAGTAACTTTTTGTTAGTCAATCAAGTCTATTCACTGAACTCACTATCAAACCATGAAGAATTTACTCACTCTCACCCTACTTTTTTTAGCATCATTCGGCTATGCACAGGATAAAGATCTCAATGAAAGAATTAAGCGTATAGAAAACGGCCTGATGCCATCTCTTCAAATCAAGGGTGAGCCAACTCCCACCTTCAATGTAAACGAAAGATTAAAACAACTAGGAATTCCAGGGATTAGCATAGCCTTTGTCAATAATGGTAAGGTAGAATGGGCACGTGCCTATGGAATGGCTGATGTAGCCAGTAACAAACCTATGACCCCGGAGACCATGCTCTTGGCAGGATCGATCAGTAAGCCGATTGCTGCTCTTAGGGCCCATCAAATGGTTGAAAGTGGACAACTGAGCCTTGACGCCAATGTAAATGACTATCTCACCTCTTGGAAACTCCCAGACAATGAGTTCACTACCAAGGAGAAGGTAACATTAAGGAGAATTTTGAATCATACCGCAGGACTGACCGTGTGGGGCTTCCCAGGATACGATAAAGGAGATAATGTACCGTCCGTTCCTGAGGTTCTAGATGGTAAAGGAAATACTGATTCAGTGAGGGTGTACAAAGAACCAGGAAGAAGTTGGATGTACTCAGGTGGTGGCTATACCATTATGCAATTGATGATCACCGATGTGGAAGGCCGTAGCTTTCCAGAAACGATGCAAAAGAACGTACTAGACCGAATAGGAATGGAAAAGAGCACATTCCTCAACCCACTTCCAGGAAAGTACCATAGCATTGCTGCTACAGGTTATAGAGGCAATGGACAAGAGGTAGAAGGCAAATGGCCTATCTACCCTGAAATGGCCGCAGCGGGCTTATGGACTACCCCAACACAGCTTATACAATACGCCATAGAAATACAGAAGATTAACAATAGTAAAGAAGATGGAATACTGAAGTATAGCTCTGTAGAGGCTATGCTCACACCAGGCATGAACGATCACGGTTTAGGTCCACAGACAGGTGAGGAAAGATTCGGTCATGGTGGTGCAGATGAAGGCTTTAGAGCAAATCTCATTGCCTGGAAAAATGAGCCCTATGCCCTAGTGGTAATGGTAAACTCTGACAATGGACAGATCATGCAAGAGTTTCAGCTAGCCGTAGCAAAAGAATATGGTTTATCAGGAATTGAAGCTGATGTTAAAGAGGTGATTGCCATGTCTGAAGAAACGCTAGAAAAGTACACTGGCAAGTTTCAGGTGGGTGACATTGGTGTTGTTGAAGTAGAAAGTACAGGCGGCACTCTCCTATTTAAAGCCCCTTTTATTCAGCAAAGAGTTGAGCTAGTGGCTCAAAGTGATACAAAGTTCTTTGACAAAGCCGATGGCACTCCTATTACGTTTGAGTTAAAAGATGGAAAAGTGACAGGCTTTAAAGTGCAAGGCTTAACTGCGACAAGGACAAATTAATACTCAGGAGGCTTGCGGTTCGATTTCTTATCGGAAAGTTTCTTCTTCGCTTCCAAACGCTTACGAATAGCTGCCTTTGAAGGCTTTGACTTCTTTCGAGGTTTGGGGTCTGTAAAAGCAAGTTCAAGTAGGCGTTTGAAAGTTTTGATAGCCTCCTCTTTATTTCTCAGTTGGCTACGATGTTTTTCAACATGTATAGCCAAAACACCTTCCGAATTCAGCCTAGTTTTCCATTTAGTTAAAAGGCGTTCTTTTTCTTCAGGCCTTAACACGTATGACTTTGATATTGAGAATTTTAAACTGACTCTTGTCTCTACTTTATTGACGTTCTGTCCACCCGGACCTGAACTCCTTGAGGTTTGAAATTCTAGTTCAGGTGAATAATCTCTTTCCGCTATTGCCTTTGGGTTAAACATGTTCTATTTCGTCATCCTGAACGGAAGTGAAGAATCCTTAAGCTTTTATATTTTAAGACCAGTTTAGTACGTCAACTCGAAGTATGAGAGATCTTCTACACTAGTAAAATAGCCTCTTTACTTCTGGTCAAGATTCCTCCTATGCCCGAATGACTTACTTGGAAAGTACAAACTTAGACTTCGTCTCTTTTAAAGACCAATTTCGTTTCGTGTGAACTTTCAGCATCAAACCAATAACCTTCATAATCGAATGCTTTCAGTGCTTCTGGCTCTTCAATTTTATTCTTGATAATAAACTGTGCCATAAGTCCCCTAGCCTTCTTGGCAAAGAATGAGATTACCTTATACTTTCCGTTCTTCTGGTCAAGAAACTCCACATTAACCACTTTTGCTTTAAGGCTTGGTCTATCGATTGCTTTGAAATACTCTTGAGAAGCAAGATTAACTAAAACCTTATCTCCTTGACGTTTTAAATCCCTATTGACCTGAGCCACAATCCTGTCTGACCAATAATTATAAAGGGTGTTATAGTCATCAAAAGCCAGTCGAGTACCCATTTCTAATCGGTACGGCTGAATAAGGTCCAATGGTCTTAATAATCCATAGAGTCCTGAAAGAATTCTAAGATGACCTTGCGCATATAGAATGTCATCATCAGACAACTCCTCGGCTTCAAGGCCCAGGTAAACATCACCTTTAAATGCATAAACCGCTTGTTTCGCACGTTTGGTATTCTTGCCTTTGGCAAACTTTTGATACCTACTCACATTAAGCTCTGCCAAGTTCTCGCTTAGACTCATCAATTCCTGAATCTCTTCAGGACTCTTCTGTCTTAAAACACCAATCAATTCAAGGGTTTCTTTTTGAAAACGAGGATATGATTTTTCCTTATCACAAGGGGTTTCAAAATCAAGGGTCTTAGCCGGGGAGATAACGTATAGCATGGTTCAATTCTGTCTACAACAAACATACAAATTGAACTAGTATTTTGTTCCAAATCCTTATTAGTAATCTCAATAATATATAGTCTGAAGGTTTAAAAAAATTGACTCATAGATTGAGCAGGAAACCACTTATCTTCGCGTCAATGGCATTCGATCCCCAATCCATAGACCTTCCGGTAGTAGAGATAATCTCAGATGTGCAATCTCAATTGGCAGACAAGAACAGTCTGGTTGTAAACGCACCTCCTGGGGCTGGAAAAAGTACGCTTTTGCCATTGGCCTTACTGAATGAACCCTGGTTAGGGGGGAAAAAGATATTGATGCTGGAGCCAAGAAGACTGGCTGCCAGAACCATTGCTGAACGCATGGCTTATTTCTTAGGAGAGCCTGTGGGCCAAACGGTAGGCTATCGCATTCGCTTTGACAATAAGACCTCTGAAAACACCAAGATCGAAGTACTGACCGAGGGCATACTCACGCGCATGATTCAAAGCGACAATGCACTTGAGAATGTTGCTATGGTCATTTTCGATGAATTCCATGAACGTAGCATCCATGCAGATGTGGCATTAGCTCTTTGTCGTGAGGCACAACAAGTATTGAGGCCTGACCTGCGGATTATGATCATGTCGGCAACGCTTAACATGCCTCAACTCACCTCACTCCTTAATGCACCAGCTGTTGTGAGTAAAGGACGTCAATATCCAGTTGATGTCAATTATGCTGGAGACATTGATGAATTTCTGATGCCTGAGCTCTGCTCTAAAACCATCATTTCTGCAGCAAAGAAGCATGAAGGAGATATTTTAGTCTTTCTCCCTGGTCAAAGGGAGATCAGAAACACGGCTGAAATACTACGAAAAGAATTGCGTGGCTTCCAGATACACCAACTCTATGGCGCACTGCCTCAAAGACAGCAGATTGCTGCGATAATGCCTGACAGAGAGGGTCGAAGAAAGGTGGTCTTAGCTACTTCAATTGCCGAGACAAGTTTGACCATTGAAGGCATTAAAGTGGTTGTAGATAGTGGTTTTGGTCGTACCTCTAAGTTTGATCCAAATTCAGGGCTGTCTCGTCTTGAGACAGTCCGTATCTCTCGAGACTCAGCAGATCAACGAGCCGGCCGTGCGGGAAGACTCAGTGCAGGGCATTGCTATCGCATGTGGTCTAAAGTAACCCACCAGAGACTATCCGATCATATTGTACCAGAAATCATGGAGGCCGACCTCGCCTCATTGGTTTTGGATATGGCCCAATGGGGAATTGTGGATATTAAGCAAATGACTTGGTTGACTCCCCCACCAAGAGGCCCACTCATGCAGGCAACTGACTTACTTCATCAACTTGAAGCATTAGAGAATGGTAGAATTACCGAACATGGTAAGAGAATGCTTAAGTTACCATGCCACCCACGTATTGCCCATATGCTCCTACTTGCAGATGAGGAAGATCAATTGGGGTTAGCCACAGATATTGCGGCACTACTCGAAGAGAGGGATCCCTTAGGCCGAGAGGCAGGCATAGACCTTAACACAAGGATTGATGCGCTTAGAGTGCACAGAAGAGAAGAAAGAGACGGCCGTAAACTGGGTAGAATTGAAAAGATAGCCAGTCAATACCGAAAGCTGTTTGAACTCGAAGCAGACAACGACCACATTGACCCCTATGAAACAGGAGTACTGTTGACACATGCATACCCTGAGAGAATTGCTTTTGCGAGGCCTGGCAACAATGCCCAATTTCAGCTATCTAATGGCAGGTACGCCATGGCAGGACACCGAGAAGATTTAGCAGCAGAACCTTGGCTTGCCATTTGCCATGTAGATGCAAGGGATGGGATGGGCAAAATACACATGGCTTCCCCTCTAAATCCTAGAGATCTTGCACCCTTGGTAAAGGAGAAAGAAGTTATCACCTGGGATAGTGAAGACGGAGGGCTAATGGCCAACTTGAATTTGTGTATAGGCAGCATAGTCCTGAAAAGTACACCGCTACCCGACCCAGACCCTTCGCACCTGGTAACCGCAATCATTGATGCTATCAAAAAGGAAGGTGAACGATTGCTAGATTTTAATGAAGAGGTAGCACAATGGCAGAATAGAGTGATTAGCCTTAGGAGGTGGAATCCAGAGGAAGGGTGGCCTGAAGTGAGCACTCCTAGCCTTTTGACTACTTCGGCTGAGTGGTTAAGTCCTTACCTTACCGATGTAAAAAGACCAGAAGACCTTAAGAAGATAAACCTCAAAGAAGTGCTTCAGCATAGCCTGAGCTTTGAACAACAGCAAGACTTAGATAAGTTGGCACCTTCAAAAATCGAAGTTCCTAGTGGCTCGAATATCAAACTAATGTATCGCGATAATGGAGAACCTCCTGTTCTGGCTGTTAGAATACAAGAAGTCTTCGGTCTCGGAGAAACACCTAAAATCAACCGTGATAAAAAGAGTGTATTGATGCATTTACTATCACCTGGATACAAACCTGTTCAGATTACCTCAGATTTAAAGAACTTCTGGGCTGACACCTACTTCGAGGTGAAAAAGGAATTAAAGAGGCGATACCCAAAACATGTCTGGCCCGATGACCCTACCCAAGAGCCTGCGACCAGGTTTGCTAAAAAAAGAAAGACTAACTGAAAGAGTTCTACTCATACTTAAGTGCCTCTATGGGGTTCGCAACAGCAGCCTTTACCGCATGATAACTGACCGTTAAAATGGTTATAGTCAATTGTATGAGTCCTGCTATCAAAAACAAATCCCAAGTCATTTCAATACGGTAAGGAAATGTAGTAAGCCACTCATATCCTAGCCAATAAGCCAATGGGCCTGCGATAATCATTGATAATACAACGAGGAGAGAGAAGCCTCTTGCCAGGATATAAACAATAGTTGGTACTGGCGCTCCAAAAACCTTTCTTATTCCTATTTCCTTATTTCTTCTCTGTGTAGAAATAAACGCTAAGCCAAACAAGCCTAGGCATGAAATGGATATGGCAATACATGAAGCAGTTAGGATGATACTCCTCCAACGCTTTTCTTTAGCAAATTGTGACGCATTTGATTCTTCCATCAGTCTAAAATCAAATGGATTGTTAGGGTTAAACTTTAACCATGCTGCTTCTATTGCCATTAGCGAACTTGATAGGGTACTTGGTTCAAACTTTACAAGCAGACGTTGTAAACCTCGTCTTTTATCAAGCTCAAAAACTGTTGGAACAATCTCTTGCGTTGCTGAAAATAAATTAAAGTCATTCACTATTCCGATTATTGTCTTTCCTCTGTATGTGGAATTTAAACCTCCATTCACTGAATCTCTCAAGTGCATGACCGATGCGAACCTCTCATTAACAATTATTTGGTTAAGTCCTTCAAGAGTGGATATTCTATCAAAATCTCGACCCTCAAGAACTTCAATACCCATCGTTTCGAAGTAATCAAAATCGACAGACGTACTATAACCTATTAATTCTGTTTTCTCCCCCGTCTCAGGATTTACCTCCTCAAAAGCCAAATGAGAATAATTACTGGCATTTCCTGACACATTTAGAATTGAGGGCGTCTTTTGCAACTCCCTCCTCATCAGGTTTGCCAGGGCCTGTCCCCTAGACTTTGTCGAATCGAGTAGACTGGCTTTAGACAAATCCCCTGTCTTTATGGATATGAGATTGGTATCATCATAGCCACGGTCCATGTTGACAAGAAAATTTATTTGTCTGTTCATGGCCAAAACACCCACAATTAAAACCGCTGCAATAGAGAATTGTAAAACAATTAGAATCCCTTGTAGACCTCCTTTCCTATTTGACCCATCGAAACGTCCTTCTAGGGCCGTCACGGTATTAAGACGAGAGATTATTAACGCAGGGTAAGAGCCTGCTATAAAAGCTGCAAAGGTCACTGCTATAAATGCAATCGATATATAAATGGGGTTTTCAATAATTGACTTACTAAATTCTTTTTCCGCAGCTAACTCAAAGTATGGCAAGACCAATTCAGCCAATAACAGGCCTAAAAGAAATGACGTAGTGCTAATAATGAATGCCTCGCCTAAGAACTGAGCTACTAATTGATGCTTCTTCGCCCCTATTACCTTCCTGACACCAATTTCTTTAGCACGAGGCAAAGCCCGAGCAAGTGATAAATTCGTAAAATTGAAGCATGCTAACAACAGAATAAGCAAGGCAATTCCGCTTAAAAGAAAAGAATAAAACCTATCACCTGTCTCTTGCATACCCGCTTGTTTCCCCGAAGCCATAGACTTCTCAAAATGAAGGTTATAAATAGGTTGTAGGTTATACCTTCCCGCATATTGGGGAGAGTCTACCATCTTCCGCCTAGCTAGTTCATCAATTTGCTTTGTTAAATCAGCGATGTTTGTGTTCGGTAAAATTTGTACGAATGTTTGAAAAGTTATTTCAGAAATATACCAGTCTTTCGCATCATTACTTTGTCGGTTATAAGCCATCAAATAATTCTGAAAAGGGATGAGGAATTCGAAGTCAAGAGAGGAATTACTTGGTAAATCTTTGAGTACAGCTCCTACGGTAAATGTTTTCCACTCTCCCCTTATATTTAAGTCTATCGACTCTCCAACAGCCATGGACTTACCAAAAATGCGCTTGGCAGCTTTTTCCACCAGAGCAATTTGAGAAGTCCCATTTAACACTGATATCCCATCACCATATTTATTTAGAAAACTGAACATCTCAAGGAATTCAGGCTCTGCATAGAAAGCCTTACCTTGATTTTGAATATTATCCCCAGAACGAATGTCAAAAGCCGTGTTTACGTAACGACACTGATTGATGACCAATGGCAATTCCTCCTTAAGTGTGGGGCCTACTGGCATTTTTACAAACTCCATGACCTGCTTCTCATCAAAGCTTGGCATGGTCCTAACCCGATATATATGCTCACCATTTACATGAAACCGATCGAAAGTCATTTCATCTTTCACATAATGCATGATTAAAAGACAACAAGCTACTCCTAAGGCTAAACCAGATATGTTAATAAAGGAATAACCTTTATACTTGATTAGATTTCTAAAAGCGGTTTTGAGATAATTCTTGAGCATAAGGATTAATGTAAAAAACATAACTTATCGCTCCTATCTAAAAAGTGTTAACTGGTTCTCAATTCACATCTTTTAAGAAAACCACCTCTTGTAGGTTATTACCAAGCTTTTAAGGATCTTGTACCCATTCATACTAAATAGACCAATGCGACTTTTAACCACCCTTTTAATACTCACACTTATGTCTACTTTAAGTCTCGCACAAACTCCTAGAAAGTCCGAGCATGTATCGGTAAATGGAAAACAACTTTATTATGAAGTCTATGGCAATGGTAAGCCCTTGATCATGCTTCATGGCTACAGCCTCTCTTCTACACACTGGAAGCCTTATGTTGAAGACTTTAGTACCGACCATGAGGTATACCTTATTGACTTGACTGGACATGGAAAGTCGGAAGCCTTTAAAGAAGAGCTTTCCATCGCTTCGGTTGCTGATGACCTAAGTCAACTGATTAAGGAAATTGGCATCGAATCAATGGACGCGATTGGCTTTAGTTTTGGCGGTGACGTTCTTTATCAACTTGCCCTACTTGAACCAGAGCTAATAAATTCCATGATTACTATAGGTGCTATTGGCACATGGGATGTCAATGATTTTCCTCAATATCTAGATTCATATACTTTCGAAAACATTGACCAATTTGAGTGGATGAGGTCTTCACATTCGAGCGATGAGCAGATTAAAACCATCATGGAGCAATTCAAAAACTACACTGTTTTAGTGAGTGATGAACAACTAAAGACCATAAAACCCGAGGTGATGATTATGCTAGGTGATGATGATATCGGTATTGAACTAGAAGAGGTCGCTCGTGTGAGAAAGCATTTGCCCAAATCAGACCTATGGGTACTCCCAAATGTTCCTCATGGTGCCCATGAAGGAGAAAACAAACCGGATTTTATTAAAATTGCAAAGGCATTCTTATCCAAAGAGTAATAGTTAATAAAAGCTATGAAGTACAAAAACATAGAATCCTCTCAAATCACAATGGTAGAACTCATGCTGCCCTCCCACTCAAATTTTAGTGGCAAAATTCATGGTGGCCATATCCTTAACCTGATGGATCAGGTGGCATTTGCCTGTGCTTCAAAGCACTCTGGTCAATATTGTGTCACAGCATCGGTCAATAGAGTTGACTTCTTACATCCCATTCAGGTTGGAGAACTCGTCAGTTTAAAGGCATCTGTTAATTACACGGGACGGACGTCAATGGTCGTTGGCCTAAGGGTGGAATCGGAGAACATTAAGACCGGTGACGTCAAGCACTGCAACTCTTCATACTTTACCATGGTCGCAAAAGATGATGATGGCAAGAGCGTAGCAGTGCCAGGACTCATCCTTGATTCTGAGGAATCCGTTAGACGATTTATGCGCAGTATCACAAGGCAAGCGCAGGCCAAAACCAGAAGCAAGGCTTTTGAACCAAATCAATTTGTCATGTCTGACCATATGGAATTGCTCAAAAACCAAAACGCAAAGGTTAATTTTAAAAAGTAGTTACCTTCCAAAGCATATCAATAGCCCATTGTCAAAGTCACTATTCGAAAAAGAGTTCATAGAATTTCAGGGCCAGCTTGAATCCTATATCTATCGACTTATTGGCCATAGAGAAGAAACCCAAGACTTAGTTCAGGACACTTATATAAAAGCTTTGGACAAACTATCCACTTTCAAGGGTAACTCGTCCATTAAGACTTGGGTATTTGCTATTGCCACAAACCTATCAAAGGATAGTCTAAGGGCTCGACAAAGATGGGGAGAAGACTGGATGGACCTGGTCCGCGATGCCCATGTTAATAATAAGGACCTCCTTGCTAAAAAATTTCAGATTGCAGAAAGTTCTCCGCATGGTGCATATGTTATGAAAGAGCACCTTAATTACTGCTTTACGTGTGTTTCTAAAACCCTTTTGCTTAAGAACCAAATCTGCCTATGGCTCAAAGAAGTCTATGATTTCAAGGTTTCTGAAATCATGATGATCACAGCGCTGTCTGAAGGAAAGGTAAAGCATGCCATAGCGGAAAGCCGAAAAGACCTTGTCAGAATATTTAAGGGAAAGTGTGCCCTTATTAACAAAAAAGGGGTTTGTAGTCAATGTACAGGACTTAACAACATCTTTAACCCTGATCAGAACACGCAAATAGAGTCCAATAAACTGAAGCTCATTAAGGAGCAAAAGTCCAAGACTTACGATCAGTTGTTGGACCTTAGACTACAAATGGTCAAGTCCCTTAACCCCCTTGAAGGAGAAGGCAGAGATTTGCATAACTACCTTTTAGAAAACTCTCCGGATTGGGCCTTATCACAAATGCCGTCCGAAGATTAATTCTCTTTTTCGTCCGTTTTTCTCAACTCATTCGTCTAAAGAAAAACAAACGATTAATTATGGCTAATCCCATTTATTTAAAAGTCGTCAAGACCCTTGACCATCCTTTGGATGTGGTTTGGAATAAAGTAGCGTTGAACTTTGGTTATGTTTCAGAATACAACCCGGCCATTCAAGACTCCCGATACGACTCCGAGACCAAAACGGGTGTAGGAACCAAGCGTTATTGCAAGTTCGCTGGCAAAGGTGGTTTTATTAAGGAAGAAATCATCGACTGGCAGGATAATGAGTCCTTTATGTTAACCTTTACTGAAACATCGGCTCCCATGTCGGTTCTCAAAAGCAAGTTCCACTTTAAAGAAATAAATGGAAAGACAGAGTTAGTTCAAGAATTCTGGTTTAGAATGAAAGCTCCAATGGGTTGGATGAGCCGGATGATGAAAGGTAAAATGAGAGCCGTTCTTGTAGACGGACTTAATGGATTAGAATTGAGTTTAAATAGCAAATAGCATGGCAGTAAACGAAGATTTCTTGCAGTACATAAAAGACCAATTAGTAGAATTTGGGGATTTTGAGGTCAAAAGAATGTTTGGAGGCATTGGCTTATTTAGTGATGGCAAAATGTTTGGCATGATCGGTGGTGACACCTTTAGACTGAAGGTTGATGAGTTTAATCAAGAAGAGTACGAATCTCGTGGCATGAAGCCTTATTTCTCCAAAGGGAAAAAGAAAGGCATGCCATATTGGGAGGTGCCGCCTGAGGTGGTTGAAGACAAAACACTTCTGGCAGATTGGGCTGTTAAGGCATTACAAGCAGCTAAGAGAGCATCAAAAAAATAGTCATTAACTACATAAAAAGGTGCTAATGTGCTGCCATACATGACTTCTCACAATAGAAGGTATTGTCCCCCGTGGATTTTAAAATCGTCATAAGCTTTTTAGATTTGAGTAATATGGCTTACAACGATTTCTTAGCAGACAGAGTGCGTCAAAGATTGGCGCATGCCGGCATTACGGAAGAAAAGAAGATGATGGGTGGCCTCATCTTTATGGTCAACCATAAAATGTGCATAGGAGTTGACATCGATAAGAAGACCAATACCGATAGGTTAATGGTAAGAGTCGGTAAACTACCCTATGAGGAGCTACTCAATACCAAAGGCAGTAGAAAGATGGACTTCACTGGCACCGTGATGCGCGGCTTTCTCTTTATCGATCCCGAAGGTTTTGATACCGATGAAGGCCTTGACTTTTGGGTAGAAAAGGCAGTTACTTTTAATCAACTGCTCTAAGACAATCAATGGAGTATAAGCGCTATACTAACCTTACTCGTCTTTTAGAATTTCTACCGGATTGACAAAGAATGTCCTAATACTATGGAATGAAACCGTGACAATCATCACGAAAGATGCTAATAGTACTGCTCCAACAATTAGTAAATAGGGCAACTCAATCCGGTAAGCAAAAGTGCTCAGCCAGTCCTCCATCCAATACACAACCAATGGCATACTAATCATAATCGCCAACACCAAACGTCCTAAGCTTGATCTATTCAAAGAGACTTGAATGGCCATGAAACTTGCTCCCAACACCTTCCTAATGCCCATTTCCTTTAGCCTTCGCTTGGCTGAATACCCGGAAATACCAAACAAGCCAATAAATGCGACCAAGGCAGCAATTAGCACAAATGTGTTGATCATTTTTATCATCACCGTCTCTTGCTTGTATTGAGAGTTGACCTGATCATTTAGGAAAAAGTAATTGGCTTCATCTCCGCCAGTAATGGAACTATAGGTTTCCTTAATTTCATCTACCGTTGCCGACAAATTCTGCTGGTTAAGTTTTAGTACCAAAACTGAAGAGTACTCGGTAATTGGCTCGAAGAGGGTTGCTTCAATGGGTTCCTTTTTAGACTGGAAATGGAAATCTTCCACTACCCCTACTATGCGTAAATGCTCTTTAGGGTTACGCTCTATAGATTTACCCACTGCGTCACCTTCAAACCCAAGTTTTCTAGCGGCAGTTTCGTTAATGATAATTACTTTAGAAGAGTCTGTATCCTCAGGCAAAAAGCCTCTCCCAGCAACCAGACTCATGCCTAGTGTTTCAAAGTAGTCCTCGTCTATATCAAAGTTGTTCCAACGAAAGTTGAACTCTCCAAAGGTACTTGTTCCCAAAGTTCGTGTAGGTATTGATGTAGCATAGGTAGCGGACACAACTCCCGAGAGATTCTTCAGATCATTCTTGATGGCTACTTTCTTAGAAGTCGCAGTGCGAGAAAATCTGTTAAGTACCAATTGTGATTCACTGTCAAAGCCAAGGTTTTCTTCCCTCATAAATGACATCTGGCGGTCAGCTGTGAAAGCAACAGAGATCAGCACAACAAAAACAGTGATTTGAAAAACACTTAAGCCTGCTATCAACCTCTTTTGAGAGAAGGTACCTGAGGCATTCCTGAATATTTTCACCAAGTGCATTCTCGTACTTAAATAAGCTGGATAGACTGAACAGAGGAGAGCGACTGCTATACTAAAGAGAAGTCCCTGTAGCAGTAGTCGTGGTTCTTTTAAAATGCTTACATCTAAAGCCCTGTCTAGTACTGCCTCTAGCTGTGGCATTAGTAATTCAACCAGCACCACGGCTAACACAAAACTCAAGAAAACTAGTGTTACGGACTCCGCCATAAATTGACCATACAATGATTTTCTACCAGCGCCTACAACGCGCCTTACTCCAATTTCCTTAGTACGCTCTACAGATTGAGAAAGCGCCAGACTGATGTAGTTAAACACCGAACATATCAATATAAAGCCTGCAACAAGCGAAAAAATTAATATGTATTGCCTATCAGTTTTCTCACTAACAGGGCCACTGACATCAAGCGAAAAGTGAATATCACTCAAGGCTTGCAATCCCAAAGATCTATTTTCGCTTATTGCATTCTTTTCGAAAAGAGTGTTGAGTTTCTCAAGCACTAGATCCGGATCAGCATTCTCTGCCAACAAAAAATAAGTTTGGTCAGAGTAACTGGCATTCCATTGGTTAAAACCATTTTCGCCCCTCCAGCTATTGATGGTAGTAATAGGCGATATAACTTCTGCTTTAATTGAAGATGTATTGGGTATATCCTTAAATACGGCCTGGATGATTAGCTCCGCTCTTCCAATTTTGATTGGTTTTCCTATGGCACTATTTATATCACCGAAGTACCTCACCGCTTTTGACTCAGCCATAAGGGTACTATTAGGTGTCTGAAAACTCTTCTCTTGGCTACCTGCAAGTATTTCAATATCAAAGAACTCCAAAAAACCAGCATCAACCGCAGCACTATTAACACGATCGACCGAATCAGCAATTCCCATTATAAGTACTGCTTTTGGAAAGTTCTCTAACCTACTAAATGCTATAATTTCAGGTATTTCTAGCGCTGCTGCTGGGGCAAGTGCTGAAGTCAACCCTCCTAGCTTTTCTTCGCCAGTATCACGCGTATCTATCTGAAGCGCCCTAAATACTCTATCCCCTTTGGCATGAAATTGATCATAGGCCAATTCGTTTTGGATGAACAAATAGATTATGAAAAACGAACCTAAACCAATGGCCAGTCCTAGAATATTTAGGCTAGCGTAAAGCTTATTTCTTCTAATGTTTCTTAAAGCAATAACTAAGTAATTTTTAAACATTTGTATACTAGTTCAGGTATAAGTCAAATTAATCATTCATAGCGTAGTGAGTCAACGGGATTAGACCTTGCCCCCTTGGCAACCTTAGACCCAACAGTTAATAGGGCGATCACCATCACTACAAGGCCCGATGAAAGAAAGAAAGTCCAATCGAGGCCAATACTGTAGCTAAAATCGGCCAACCAAGACTTTAAATATATATATGCCAATGGCCACGCGACTAGATTGGCAATGGCAAGCAGTTGAATGAAATCACTGGAAATCAGTAACACAATTCGCTCTACCGAAGCACCGAGAACTTTCCTAATACCGACCTCCTTTGTTCTGCGTTCCACCACGAATGACGCTAAACCAAATAGCCCAAGGCAGGCAATGAAAAGTGCAAAGCCCGTCAATACTGGCAAAATCTTCAATAAATTAGTTTGAGCAGCATATTGTTGGCGTATAGATTGGTCTAAAAAAGAAACATTAAAAGGTCGATTCGGATAAAATTCACTGAATACCTCTTTTAACTCCGTTGTTAGCTTCTGATAATCTTGTGTATTTGTCCTCAGGAACAAGTTCCATCTACCTGAAGCAAGTGTATTCGGGTAAATACCAATCACCAATGGAGAAATAGGGTTGTATAGTGATTCGAAGTTAAAATCAGGTAGAATGCCCTGAACCAATCCGGCATAGTTGACACCGCTGCTGCTTGGTTTATCTATTTGTTTACCAATAGCAGTAGTTTCATCCCAACCAAAAGCTTCAGCAGCACTTTGATTTATAAAATACCTAACAGGCGCTCCCTTTTGATACAATCCTACTTCACCCTCCAATAATTGAACATTGAAAGTCTCAAAGAATTCATCATCCACAAACATCAAGGGCATTATCAATTGATCATCCGCAGACATCCCTTCAGGTACAATGAAGGAGTTACTCACAAAAACTCCCGGTCGCTGCTCTGTAGATGTCACTTGTTCGATTCCAGTCAAATTCCTTAACCGATCTTGCATAAGGCCATACTTCTGGAGATTGGCTGTTGTCACTCCTGAAGGCATTTCCATATACATGATTTGATCTTGATCAAAGCCTAAATCCTTTTTAGCCACAAACATCAACTGCTTATAAATCACCAATGAGCCTAGAACCAGTAGAATCGACACTGTAAACTGAAAAACCACTAATACTTTTCTCAATGAAAACTTACGCTTCGATTGGCTTTGTTCTCCTCTTAAGGCTACCAGGGGTTTGAAACCTGATAAGATGAATGCGGGATAAATACCTGCTAAAAGGCCTATTCCGATAGTAATTAAGGCAAGTTTGCCCAGGCTAGGAAAAGCCATCAAATCAAACGACAACGTCTTTCCAACAGCATTTTCAAAGAATGGCCCAAGCGATTCGACCAATACAATGGCCAATACCACAGAAACGAATGTGAGTAGTATTGACTCGGTAATAAACTGTGTAAAGAGATGCACCCTCCTTGCACCCAACACTTTCTTTACTCCCACTTCTTTTGCATACAGCGAAGACCTTGCAGTAGTGAGGTTTATAAAATTGATACAAGCGATGATGAGAATAAAAAGTGCAATACCAGACAACACCTTAATTCCTGACGGATTGCCTATGGTCTCAAACCCATTTGCGATATCTGTCCTTAAGTAGACTTCGTCTAAAGGTGTTAAACTCAAATCCGATATATCTCGAATGGTTTCTGGGTATCTATTGAGTCGAAATTCATCCAGTCGTTTCTCAAAAGAAGCTTTTGACTCTTGATCGTTAAGTTCTATATAAACCATAAAAGCATTCCAGCCCCAGAACCAAATCGGTGTTTGGCCTTTTTGAAATCCGGTCAAAGACTCAAAAGCTTTCATTGGTGCTAGAAAGTCCAACTGAATATGAGAATTAGGCGGCAGGTTTTTTAGAATTCCAGATACCTCAAAATCGTTGGTCACATTCCAATACTGTTCGGTAACCGTAATGATCTCACCTATTGCATCTGTAGTTCCAAAGTATTTCAGAGCTGTTTCCTCAGTGATCAATATTTTGTCTAGTTGGCTTTGAAAACCCTCAATAGAACCCGAAAGCAATTCGAAATCAAAAACGTCTAGGATATTTTCATCAGCAAAGATGAAATCGTTCTCCATAAAAACTTGTTCTCCACTTTTAGTAAGAGAATTATCAGATTTATAGAGCCTTAGGACTTGATTTACCTGTGGGAAGTCTTGCCCCAATAAGGGGCCCTCAGGATAGTTGACTTCACCTAATAAGCTTGTGCCACCTGAGCTTTTTAAAGCCTTGGTTAACAGATATATATTGTCTTTATTTTTATGGAATGAATCAAAACTGGTCTCGAACTGAATGTACAAGCCAATCATAATAAACAGGGCAAGACTAATAGATAGGCCTGTTAAGTTAATCAGTGTGACAAACTTCCTCTTGACAAGGTTTCTGATGGCCGTTTTGAAGTATGTTCCTACCATCTTTATTGCTCCCTTAACGTTTGTACCGGGTTAATCCTTGTGAACTTTTGGGTGCAGAAATAAATGGTGATTAATCCAACCACTGCCATTCCTGAGACCACCAACAAAGGAATGCTGGTAGTGATATTGATCCGATGTGCGAACTCATTCAACCATTGGTTGCCGAGGTACCAAGCCAATGGTACACCAATTACCAAGGCAATCAGCATGGTGTATTTAAATTGCCTCGAGACAGCAGAGAATATGTCCTTGTAATGCGCTCCTAAAATCTTACGAATCCCTAACTCTTTCATTCTTGATTGGATATTAAGGCTCGTCATACCGAAGAGTCCGAAGAATGAAATCGCAACACTCACTATCGTGAAGAAAAGTAAGGTGTTACCAGAAGCTTTATCCTTGGCTAGAATTCTTTCATACCCCTCATTAAGAGAGTTATATTCAAAAGGCTGGTCAGGAATCAATGAATTCCAGGCACTTCCAATTGACGCAATAGCGGAAGCAGTTTCAGTTTCAGACAATTTGATATAGGCTCTGAAAAGTCTTCTTGGATTTTGATACATCAGCATTGGCTTGTCTTTTTCTCTCAGCGTACCTGCCTGAAAGTTTTTGACAATCCCGATTACGTTCAGTTGTCTTTCATATTCTCCACTTCCACTGGTCACTTTTGGCAAGGTCTCGAGCGATTCTATTCCCATTACCTTAGCCGCAGCTTCGTTCAATATCACCGCGCTCTTATCCGTGGTCAGCTCTAAATCAAAATTTCGGCCTTCTATTAGAGATATATTCATAGAGGCTATGAAGTTCTCATCTATACTCATATGGTAAATTCGAATATCCTCTTCTTTGGGTTTGCCTAGCCAAGAATAACCAGTACTAGAGTTAAAAACTTGAATCACATTACTATCCGTAAACGTAACTGACTCAATCAATGGGTTTTGATTTAACTCTTCTACAAAAGGCCCTTTGACCTTATTGTCAAATATGTCTACAGAAACTACAGCGTCTCGTTGGAAACCTGGATCTTTTGTTTGCATGTAGTTCACTTGGCTATAAATAACCACGGCAACCACACCTATTGTCAAGGTTATAGTGAACTGTAAAATCAGTAGCACTTTACTGAGACTGACGCTCGATCTGCCGACATTGACTTTGCCTTTCAAGGAGTCTACGGGTTTGAACTTGGATATAATCAGAGCTGGGTAAAAACCTGAACCCACAACCAGAATCGCCCAAAGTGAGACTATGAAAAGAGAGAAATTTAAATAGCCCAGTGATTCAACCATTGTACCAATATTGAAGCTGAGACCAGTAAAGCTTGCTAGTAAATCTCCGAGCACCTCAAAGAGGATAATACTTAAAACCATACCTACCGTAACCTGCAATGCTGATTCAGTCATAAACTGAGTCATTACATTACCCCTGCTGGCACCAATGGACTTTCTGACACCTATTTCTTTTGCGCGCTCCAAAGAACGGGCTGTAGACATATTAAAAAAGTTGATGCATACTAGCAGAACAATCAGTAGACCTATGCCAGCCAGAATAAACATATTCTGCTTGCTCACCTTACCAGGAATGTCTCCGAAGGTTACAAAATTCTGCATATGAATATCTCTGAGAGGTTGTAAGTGTAGAACGCTACCTGTCATGTCATACTCGCTATTTTCAACCACGATATTGGCGATCTGACTGTTGATTTGATCAGCACTCACTCCATCAATTAGTTTGACATAAGTAAAGCAGTTAGAATTGCCCCATTCTTGATCTATTGGCCTATTTTGAAAACCACCCAAAATGTCTATGCTCATCAAATAGTCCGGACGAAGATGTCTGTTTGCAGGAACATCCTTGAATACACCTCCGACAAGTAACTTCATAGGTTGGCCATCAACGTACTCATCGATTTGAATTTCCTTTCCAAGAGGGTTTTGGCCTGCGAAATACTTCTCGCTCAAGGATTCAGAGATTAGAATACTCTGCTTTTGCTTTAATGCATTATTAACTGAACCGAGCTTCAAGTCAAAGGATAAAATATCCAGAATCGCTGGATCAGCATAGTACCCGTTTCTTTCTCTTATAAGGAGATCACCGACTTTGAAAACAATGGGTCCCGTGCGCTGCACTCTCGTTGCCAATTCAACTTGGTCTACCTGTGCATCTAAATAGGGCTTAATGGCGGTCTGAACAATGACACTTATTTGGCTACCCTTGTATACATTATTAACCCTGAAAACCCTTTCAACATCATCAATGTCTTGATCATAGCTAAACTCATAAATCACATATGTACCGATGAACAAAGCACATACTAAACCAAAGGTTAGACTTGTGATATTTACAAAAGAGAATAGTCTCTTCTTGATCAAATTGCGATAGGCACTCTTTAGATACTTATTCATTTCTTAGAGAGTTTATGGGGTTAGTTCGTGAAGCCCTAAAGGCAATGACTGAGACTGTCAGCCATGCAATCACCAAGGATATTGTTACTACACCAAAAAGACCCCTAAGTGATAGATTCACATGGTATTCAAAGTCTTGCAGCCAAGAATCCATCGTATAGTAAGCCAGTGGAGTCATGATAGTCAATGCCAACGCTGGCAAGACAAGCGACCTTCGCGAAAAATTAACTAGTATCTGACTGATGCTTGCACCTAGCACCTTTCTGATTCCAATTTCTTTGATACCTCGTTGTGCATTTATTGAGGTTAATCCATAAAGCCCTAAGCACGATATAAGGACAGCAATAAGGCCGAATATTTTTGCCAAGTCTTTAATGAGTAGCTCATTTTGATACATAGCCGCATGCTCTTCCGACAGGAACTTGTAGTCGAAAAGGTAGCCTGGCATAAACTCAGCATACTTTTCCTCCAATACCTCTATTGCTCTTTTCTCTTCACCAGAAGCTGCCCTAATAGTAACATGATCCCCATTTTCTGCATAGTTGAGTATAATGAGTGGTTGTATCTCTTCATAGACAGAACCAATATGAAAGTCTTCTACCACGCCAAGAATCTTCATGTCATTCCCCCAAAACTTCACCGCCTTGCCAATAGGGTCTTCAATGTTCATTCCTCTAACTGCAGCTTCATTCACGATAACATTCGACCAATCTGAAAGCAAGTCTTTGGAGTAGTCTCGGCCATCGACCATTTTGAGTTTCATGGTGCTGATAAATGCAGACTCTGTAAAGAGTACTTTGAAGCTCGTCTTGTCAACTCTAGGGTCTTTACCTTCCCAAGAAAAGTCCCCCGTAGAGGCTCCAATATTGACAGGGGCATCACCTACAAGCGTTACTGCTTCAATACTTGGGTCTTGCAACAGTTCTGCCTTAAAGCTGTCGAATTTCTTAAGTAGAGCATCATCATTCTGAAGTAAGATTACCCCCTCCTTATCTACATTTCTCTGATTCTCAAAAATGTACTCAACTTGATTGTTAATGATTAAGGTGGCGTAGATCAAGAAACCGGCAATCACAAATTGAAAGACCACCAAACCCTTTCTAAAAACTCCGCCTGTCTTAGTAGTACCCTTGGTATCAACTTTGCCTTTTAAAGCCTTAACTACATTGAATCCTGATAAAACAAGCGCTGGGTACAGACCTGAGACAAGAATAGTGAATAGCCCTACTCCACCAATCAGCAACAAGAGGTTAAGGTCTAACAAGTCAAGGGCCACACTCTTGCCTGTCAAATTGTTGAATGGAACTAGTAGTACTTCTATGAGGATGACAGCAATCACTACAGAGAGCGCCACAATCAGCCCAGACTCAACCAGGAATTGCTTTATCAAGGTGAGTCTAGAGGCGCCACTGACTTTTCTAACGCCCACTTCTTTGGCTCGCTTGAATGCATCGGCTACAGACAGGTTAATGAAGTTGATACAGGCGATGAACATTATAAATATGCCAATTAAGGCGAAAAGGTTCACATACTCTATTCTTCCTCCAGCAGACTGGCCACCTTCATAACTACCTCTAAGGTAGATATCGGTAAAAGGTTTAAGGAAGAGTGACTTCTTATTCCCTTCTTGATTTTTACGGATTAGATCCTCCATCTTTGCCTCTAGTTCCTCCCTAGAACTATTTTCAGCCAACTGTAAGAAGGTATAGATTCCAGCATTTCCCCAGCGCATAATCCATGAGTTCCTTTTTACCCAGTTCTCCATGGACAACACAAAGCCGAACTGGAATTGTCCATTCTTTGGAGGGTCTTGTACGACAGCTCTCACGATTGCGTCACGCGTATGATCAATTTTCACCAACTCGCCTACAACTGAAGTCTTATCAAACAGCTTCAAGGCCATACTTTCGGTGAGTACCACATCACCATAGGTTGATAGACTATTTTCTTCTAACTCGCCTGCAATAATTGGGAAATTGAAAATCTGAAAAAACTCCACATCAGCTATCAAACCAATTTGTTTGAACTTTCGATCTCCCACAGCCAATTGGTGCTCTCTATCATCTACCCTTGCCGAAAGCCCTACTTCTGGAAAATCACTATCAAGCACTCCCTTTATAATGCCGTTTTGCCTGCTGTCTGTAGCGACCTCTCCATTGTCATAATAATCATGAGACCAAACACCGAAGGTTCTTTCAGCATTCAGGTGAAACTTGTCGTAGTTAACCTCATCACTGACCCATAGAAAAATCAATAGACTCGTAGTTAGACCCACCGCCAGACCAAATACATTGATTAACGTGAACTCTCTTTTATTTAGGAGTTTTCTAGCGGCTATTTTAAGGTTGGTCCTAAGCATAACAGTCAGCTTATTATTCGTAGCGAATAGAGTTTACAGGGTTCATGCTCGCTGTTTTAATAGCGTGATATGCGACCGATATAAAGGCAATCACCATTGCTCCCAAGCCAGTCCAGAAAAACACCTTCCACGAAATTCCGTTGGAATAGGCAAAATTCTGTAACCACTTATCCATTAGGTAGTAAGCCAGTGGCCATCCCAACACATTCGCTACCAAAACAAGTTTTAAGAAGTCTTTCGATAACGTATTCACCAATCCAAACACTTCTGCACCGAGGACTTTTCTTATACCGATTTCCTTTGTCCTACGCTTCATCATAAAGGCAGTTAACCCGAACAACCCAAGACATCCGATTGCAATTGAAAGGAAGGAAAAACTAGCAAAGACTTTCAAAAATTGATCTTCTGCCTGATAATGGTCGTTTACATCTTCGTCAAGAAAACTAAAGTCAAATGGTACACCTGCGGCAATTTGATTCCATTCATTTTCGAGCGACTGGAGTGTCTCACTGATACCCTCTGGTGAGACTCTGATACTCATAAAGTTCAGTCGGGTTGTCGCTCTTGAGCTTAAGGAAAATACTGTTGGGCGTATTTCATTATGCAGCGAGGCAAAATGAAAGTCTTTTACCACTCCTATTACTCTAGCGTCTTTGGTTGACCATTCTGATCCAGTAAATGCCATACCACTCAGTTTCTTCCCTACAGGGTCTTCTAGTTTAAAGAAATCGACAGCAGCTTCATTCAAAACATAAGCCTCCATATAGTCCGTTTCAAAATCCCTGTCGAAGGCGCGTCCTTCAATGATTTCAGCACCAAGCGTCTCGAAAAAATCATGAGAGATGACCACGGTCGGTGCGGAAGTAGAGCTTTCCGCACCATCTGTTCTATATCCTCTCCAATTCCCCACTCTAACAGCGGGGTGATTGTTACTTGCTGTAACATTCATGATGGAAGGATTACGAAGTAGTTCTTCTCTTAACAGGTCGTAATTCTCTGCCACGCTGCCAGCAAGAGGCACAACGACAACCTGTTCAGTATCTATTCCTAAATCGGCATTCCTCAAGAATTTGATTTGATTGAGAATAATCAGCGTTGAAGCAATTAGAACAACGGCAATAAAGAATTGAAAGACCACCAGGCTATTTCGAAGGTTGAACCTTCCTCCTCCTCCAGTGAGTGCACTATTCCTAAGTACAGTGACTGTCTTCATTCTCAACAAAAAGAGGGCTGGAAAACTACCTGCAACTGCCCCAATGGTGACTGCGACAGCAAAAATAGAAAGCCCTAAAACCAAGTCATCCTGAATCCTAAAATCAAATTCACCACCTGTCAAGTTGTTAAATTGTGGAAGAGCCATTTCTACCAAAATCACAGCGCATATGCATGAAAGCAATGCGATAATGATCGACTCTGCTTGAAACTGTAGTACTTGGGCAAGTGGCCTCGCACCAAAAACCTTTTTCAAGCCTACTTCCATCCCTCGTTGAAAGGATGCAGCAATAGAGAGATTGATGTAATTAATACAAGCCAATAAGAGTATTACTACAGCGGTGGCAATAAAAATCAGCACCGTTATACGGTTGCCATTCACACCTATCTCACCTGTCAAGTCGGAATCCAAATGAATACTCTTTAATGACTGGATGTAATATTCATAAGGAGTATTAGATTCATAAGTATCGTTCAGAAAAGTGTTTATTCGAGCCTCTAGGTCACTTGGATCCACCCCTCTCTCTAATTTGAAATAACTATAGTGGCTTGTTCCTGTAAATAATTCTGAAACCCATGCTCCATACCAATTGATAGCGGTGGCATTGGGTATAAACATCTCTGCTTCAAAGTGTGTGTTACTCGGCAGATCTTTTACAACAGCCGCGACTTTAAAATCAACATCAAGAATGCTCAGCAGTTGATTCATAGGGTCCTCATCACCAAAGTGTCTCTCGGCAGCAGCTTGGGACAAAACAATTGACTGTGGATCATTAAGGACTCCTTCTAAGCGACCAGCGACTAATTCAAAACTAAAGAGATCGAAGAATGTCGAATCCACTAGCATAATATCTTCCTGAAAAATGCTTTGATCACCTCTTTCAACACTAGTCGACATATTATCGAATCGTGTCGCCACTTTCATTTCAGGAAAGTTGCTCGCCAAAATAGGCAATAAGGGATAGGTAGTAGTTACCGAGTAGGTCTTAGCATCACCTCCCTGATTGTAGGCACCCGTAAGTCTATATATAGAGTCAGCATCTTCAAAATGCTCGTCATAACTCAGTTCATGTCTGACAAAGAGGACAATCAGCACGCATGCGGCTAAACCCACTGATAGGCCAGCAATGTTGATTGAAGAATAGAGCTTATTCTTCAATAGGTTTCTAAAGGCAATTTTAAAGTAGTTTCTGAGCATGGCTTATTCGTTTCTTAATGAGTCTACTGGGTTAGAATTCGCAGCCTTATAGGACTGAATGGAAATAGTGAGCACAGCAATGCCAAAGGTGACTATAGCTGGTACCAAGAAAAGGAAAACACCTAAGGATATCTTATTGGCAAAGTTCTCTAGCCAACTGTCGATAAAATAGTATGACACCGGTATGGCTACTATGAAGGACAAGACCACCAGCTTCGCAAAGTTCATGTTCAGCATAAGTACAAGGTTGCGAACGGATGCTCCTAATACTTTTCGTACACCGACCTCCTTCATACGCTGCTGGGCAGATAAGTGTGCAAGTCCAAATAGGCCAAGGCACGATATGATAATGGCTATGAGAGACGAGTTGGTAATGATGGTTTTCCATCTCACCTCCTCTTTATAGTAATCCTGATTGCTCTCTTGCTGGTAGAAGAAGTCTACAGGTTGGTAAGGCTCTATACCTCTCCAAACATTAGTTATCTCTGCACCTATCTCAGTTGAATAACTCTCCGAATACTTTACCAAAACTTGACTAAACCCTGTATTGCTAATTGCCCCGCTTTCAAGCATAACCGGCCCCACGCCAGACTTAGCAGATGAGTAAATGAAATCCTGCATTACGCCAACAATTCTATATGCCTTGGTGCCTTCATCACCTCCATCAGTTAAAAGCTCACCAATAGGTTCGCCCTCGATTCCAATAGAGCTAAGAAATTTTTCGTTTACTACTACGTTTTGGAGTGTGTCATCACCTCGGACAAACTGATCTGGATGTGCCTTTAACTTTCGTCCCTTAAGCAGCGGAACATTCATAATGGATAGGAAGGCTGTGTCAATTTCTGAGACTACCACAAACATGTCTTTATCCTCATAGCCCACGCTTGTTGCAGAACCAAAACCATCGGTAAGTGATACTGAAGTAATATTGGGGTTTTTCAGCAATCCATTAGAAATAATACCTGCGGATGTTTGATTGTCTCTTAGGTTAATGATTGCTAGGTTCTCATCGTCATACCCTAGATCAGTATCCAAGAGCATTGAAATCTGTTGGTTCATGGCCATAGTACCTATGACCAAGATTGCAGCAACTGCAAACTGTATGAGTACGAGTCCTTTGGTTACATATTGCTTTCCCTTCAGCTTTACCCTACCTGAAAGGCTCTTAAGAATTGAAAATCTACTGATGAAGAATGCCGGATATGTACCCGCCAATGCGGACGATACTAATACCAGCACTAGACAACCAAGTAATAGCATGGGGTCTTGAGTAATGCCAGAGGAAAAATCCTTATTTGTTAGTCTACCAAAGAAGGGTAGCAATAGTTCGGCAAGAATAAGCCCTACAATAAAAGCGATAAAGGAGGTATAGAAAGCTTCACCAAGAAACTGCCATGCAAGTTGCTTTCTCCTTGCACCTAAAACTTTTCTGACACCTATTTCCTTAGCACGAGGAATTGATCGAGCAACCGATAGATTGGCAAAATTGATACATGCCAAAATCAGAATGAAGATTCCAATGCCTGATAAAATGTAAGAGTATGTTGCACTACTACTGTTGATAATACCATCACCTCCGCTGGCATTTTCACTTAGATGTATAGCTGTTAATGGCTGTAAAATACTCTCAACGCTTCGGACAAACTCTTGGCTCTCATCTGGATTGAGAGCAAGCCTCACTTCTGTCAGCTTTTCTTTTACATCTAAAGGGTCAGCACCTTCCTTCAGCAATAGTATGGAGGTATAACCTATGTTATTCCAGGTCCTGCTTGTGTAAAGATCATTTTTGATTTCATATTTCTTCCAAGAGAAATAGATTTTACTTGTTAATGAAGAATTGGATGGGAAGTCCTCAACAACCGCATCGATGTAAAACTCTTCAATTTTTCCTTCGAGCTTAATTGTAAGAGCCTCTCCTGCTACATCGACTCTATTGAAATACTTAATGGCTATTTCCTCAGTGATTACAATAGAATTCAAGTCTTGAAGTACATTGTTAAGTGTACCGGAGAGCACTTCGTAATCGAAAATTTTAAAGTTCTGTGGATCCGTGAAGATGGCCTTGTATTGGTTGATAAACTCATCTCCTTTTTTAATAATCAAAGAAGTGTTTTGATATCGGGTAAAAGTCTCAACTTCAGGAATACGATCGGCATATTCTTTTGCCTCAATGGCATTTGTAGCCGTCATTTCTTGGACACTTCCGAACCAGTCAATCTTCGAATTGACTCGATAGATTCTGTCTGCCTTTGATTGAAAACTATCGAATGTCAACTCGTCTTTCACGTAAAGGAAAATGAGCATACAACATCCAATACCCACGGCTAGGCCAGTGATATTAATAAAGGAGTAACCTTTATGCCTTGCTAGGTTTCTAAGTGCTATGGTTATATAGTTCTTTATCATAGTGACAGACTTATTCGTTGCGAAGTACGTTAGCAGGATTCTTTTGTGTATTGAAGTAGCTATGCACACCCAAAATCACCACAGAAAGAAGTAGAACTGAGCCTACCGCTATGGCGAAATATGGCACCACGCTATCAATTCTATAAGGAAAGGATACCAACCACTTATTAATCAATAAATAGGATGTAGGAACCGAAATGAGGAGAGCCAACACAATCAACAAAGTGAACTTCTTATTCAATACCCTGATCAGATTGAGGTAACTAGCACCGAGCACCTTACGGATACTCATTTCTTTCTCTCTTAATTGATTCTCGAATGTAGATAGTGCGAATAGACCTAGGAATGCGACAACCATTAGCAAGCCTGTAAGAAGATCGAAAATGTTAACTAAGCTTTCCTCGCGACCATAAGAGTCAGCGAAGTAATCCTCCACTTCTTCCAACTCGAAATCACCATTAGTGGCAAAGCTCTCCCAGACATTCTGCAGTTGAAGCTCCACCGCAGCTCTATCGCCTTCTCTGAACTTTACCTGTAGGTTTCTAATTTGGTCCATTTGATTATCTATCAGGATTGGGCCAATCTCAGATTTACCAGACATATAGTGAAAGTCCTTCGCAACACCCTGAACAATTTTACCGTCAATTAGCTCTCGCCCAACTGGGTTCCCCTCCCAACCTAGGAGTTTTAATGCTGCTTCATTGATAATTACAGCAGTTGAGAGTTGAGAATCTGTCAAGCCATCAAAGCCTGATCCATAGACAAACTCTAGTCCGAAAAGATCGTTGAAATCACGATCAGCAGCGCCATAGAAACAGGTTAAATTGAGCTTTTCTTCTCCCTCTCCAATCTCAAAATTTATGATTGAATTTAGTCTTGGTAATGGAGATCCGCTGACACCCTCTATTTGGGGAATCCGTCCAACCTCAGTCTTAAACTCAAGGTACTTTTCAAACATACCTGCCTTTGTCAGGTCAATGCCAATGATGTTTTCTTCGTTATAGCCTAAATCCATATTGACCAGGTATTGAGCTTGTCCCCTGATAATTAGAGCACTTGATAACAAACCTGCACATATTAAAAACTGAAGAACAATCAGCGCTTTGCGAAATATTGCCTTCGAAGACTTAGGACTAGAACCTCTTAATACTGATGACAGGCTAAATGCAGAAACAGTCAATGCTGGATACAAACCTGAAATCAAAACTACTAGAGACAATAGTGCTATTGGAATCCACAACACTTGAATGTTATTCACAAAATCCAATGCAAGAGACTTGTCTAGAATACTGTTGATACCTGGAAGGGTGACTTCTACAGATACAATGGCAATAATTAAGGCTAAGAGTGCCAAGAACAGGGTTTCTCCCATCTGGAAGAGGACCAACCTAGTTTTAGTAGCTCCGATAATCTTTCTTACAGCTACATCTTTAGAACGTGCAAATGACCTTGCTGTAGTAAGGTTAATGTAATTGAAACAGGCAACTAGAAGTAACAGTCCTCCGATAAGTGAGAAGATATAAACATACTTCATCTGACCGCCAAACATTGCATTCGATGAACTCCTCATGGTTTCATTGTCCATGTAGAGATCAGTGAATTTCGTGTAATTATACTCGCCTGGGGAATCAGTGCTATCTTTGGTCGCTAAGACACGTTTTGTATCATCTAAGAGCTTGGCTGCCGTATAGTCAGATCTTGTAAGTATATAATTCAGACCCGTACCAGTACTCCATTTGTCAACATAAAAATCATAAGGCGCCACCTTCATATTAATTAAGGCTAAAAACTCGAATTGCAGATGCGAGTTAGATGGAATTGGCTTTAGAACTCCTGAGATTCTGAAAGTCCCCATGTTTATGATTTCAATAAACTCACCTACCGGATTTAACCCTGGAAAGTGTTTCTGGGCAATCTCCGATGAAATGATCAAATCATCTGGCGTAGCCAGAGCAGTTTCAACGTTACCATACTTCAATTCGAAGTCAAAAACATTGAAAAGGTTGGGTTGTGTGTAATAAAAACCATCAGACTTAAAGTCTTCGTCCTTGAATTTATAGTTGATGGTTTGAGCCAGACTGATGTTGACCGCATCGATGACACCCGGAAGATCTTCCGTCATGGCCTCTCCCAACTTTACAGGAGGAAAAAGATTGAAACTATTAGACTCACCAAAGCTCATTGTAATCTTTGGCATGTAAATGTTCTCCGCATTGGTGTGCCATTTGTCATGCGTCAGCTCATCGTGGACATAAAGAGAAGTGACCAGAAAACAGTACATACCAAGTGAAAGACCAATGATATTAACCACTGCAAAAAAGCGCTCTCTTTTGAGGCTTTTCATTCCTGACTTTAAGAATCGGATAATGTTGTTCATGATATTTTGGGTTATTGGACTTATTCTGTCCTAAGTGAGTTGATTGGATTTGATTTAGCAGACTTGTAAGATTGGAACATCAAAATACCCCATACCACAACCATTAGGGCTATTAATGGCACAATCAAAAGCGCTGCATCAATAGTAATATGATAGGCAAAATCAGAAAGCCATTCAGACATAAACTGATATACTGCCGGAATTACTAACAAGGCAACAAGTGCAATTAACTTAGTCACTCCACTGTTGAGCACCCATACAATTTGAGAGATACTAGCTCCCAAAACTTTGCGAATTCCAATTTCTTTCACCCTTTGCTCTGCCAAAAAGATCGACAAACCGAATATACCTAGACCGGCAACGAATATGGCCAGCATGCTGAATGCTGAAAATACATCCGATAGCTTTTTCTCTTTTGAGTATTTCTCAGCGAATTGATCATCCAAGAACTCATACTCAAAAGGATAATCAGTCGAGAATCTCTCAAATACTGATTCAATATGTTCTAAGGCAGGTTTGATCCCCTGGCCACTTAATTTCACATATGCATATTCGAAACCATCCAATTGAGCTCTGAGCATAAGAGGTTTGATCTCATCTTTAGCTGAACCGTAGATAAAGTCTTTAGCAACACCGGTCACCTTACGCGACATTAGACTGTGCTCCATCGGGTTATCCCAACCAAATTGATCTACAGCGGTTTGATTGATGATTTGTGACTTACCACGTGCAGACTCCTCCACTTGATTAAAGGAAAGCCCTTGCGCCATCTTTATACCTAATGTTTCAACAAAATTTGGCTCAACAGACATGTAAGAGACTGCTTGATCGTCTTCAAAACCATCAACATCGAGAAAGAAAGTAGATACACCTTCGAAGACCGAAAATGAAACTCCTGAAACAGAATTAATGGAAGCATTCTTTAATAAGTCGTCTTTGAATACTTTGTAACTCTTTTGAATGCCTTGCCCCTTCAGTGGTATACCAACTACTTGGTCTTTCGTTAAACCAAAATTAATGTTTTGCATATAGTTAAACTGGGAGTATACTATAGTGGTAACACCTAATAGCCCAAGACAGATGAATATCTGAAAGCCCACCAATACCTTTCTAAAAAAGCCTCCCTGTCTACCTTGGGTAACATTTCCACTAAGAATTTGAATTGGGTTAAACTTTGAAAGATATAGCGCTGGATAGATGCCTGCCATGAAACCAACTAGCACAATAAAGCCCACTAGCAATAGATAAGTATTCGGAGAATCATAAGCTATGAACAGCTCCTTGTCTACAAATGAGTTTAATGTTGGCAATGACAATTCGGCAAGACAGATAGCCAATACAAGTGAAATAGTTGTAACAACCATCGACTCCACAAAGAATTGTCTCGCAATCTGAAAGCGATGCCCACCAACGGTTTTTCTAATACCAACTTCTTTCGCTCTTTTTGAATGCCTGGCTGTCGCCATGTTCATATAATTGATAATGGCAATACCTAAAATGACTAAGGCGATGATCATATACATCTGAGCATTTGACTTCTCACCCTTCTTGCCGAAGTATCCTCCAAAAAGCTCAGACAGGTATATATCCGTTATTGGAATAAGTTTGATTCTGTCATTAGGTCTATGTGGGTTTATGGCAATCTCCATTTTGGAGATAGCAGCATCCAAATCAGTCGAGGAATCCAACTTGATGTATAATGGGAAAGCGGATACTGTTCCCCAATTCATAACCGTCTTAGAGGAGCTATACTTCAAAAGGTCTTTCATGTCTTTATCAGCATTTTCAAATCTCGTCAGGTAGTCAAAGTCGAAGTGTGTATTATCAGGCAAGTCTTCAAACACAGCGGTGATTGACATTTTACCAAAGTCTATGATATCAAGCTCTTTGGCAACAGCTCCCTGAACTGATCCAAACAAGCGAATCGCTTCAGACTCAGAGATGATTATATCACTAATGTCTGACATCGGCTCATTAGCATCCCCAGCAATTATCGAAACTGAAAATAGATCGATGGAAGAAGCATCGGTGTAGTAGAACTTCGAAATATTGTACTTCCCTCCGTTCGCAAGCTTAACAACGCAATCTCCCATTTGACCAAAGCGAGAGAAATCAACTACTTCTGGCACGGACTCTTTCAACAAGGGTCCCATCGGAGCCATAGTCTGAGGCGAGTACCCTCGATTAGAACTAACAGTGTCGTCTATATATACCTGGTAGATTAATTCCTTGTCCTGATGATATTCATCATGGCTAAATTCTTTTTGAACGAATAGTGTCAACATGATAAAGCAGCACATCCCGATTGATAACCCAAGGATGTTGATAGCGCTATAAGCCCTATTCTTCAGCAGAAACCGGTAAGCTATTTTCAAGTAGTTCTTAATCATTGCGATTTATTTTGGCAATTCTATCCCAAGCACCGTACCAAAGTTTACTTGTTGATTATCAGTTATTTAGTGATAATCAATATTACAATACTATCCGCTCACGAACTTTGATGTCCGCTGGCGGACGGCTGGATTTGTTTGTATATTATCAACGGATTTCCTTTGTTAGAAACCTTAGGTCAAATACTCAAACCATATGAATTCTGGACGCATACTTATAGTCGATGATAACGAAGACTTGCTCAAAGCAGCAAGGATGTTTCTCAAAAGGCACTTCGGTCAGATAGATTTAGAAAAGGATCCCACACTCCTTCCCGACTTATTAAAAAATGAGTCATACGATGTAATCATGTTGGATATGAACTTCACCCAGGATGTAAATTCTGGACAAGAGGGTTTCCACTGGCTAGATCAGATATTGGAGATAGACCCTTCCGCTGTGGTATTATTAATTACAGCATTTGGTTCGGTTGATTTAGCCGTTAAGGCGATCAAGGCAGGAGCCTCAGACTTTGTAATGAAGCCTTGGGAGAATGAAAAACTGCTTGCCACACTCCTTTCGGCCATGAAACTCAAATCTTCCAAAACTGAGATTCAACAGCTAAAAGACCAACAAGCAGTACTAAAGGCTGATCTAGACGAGAAATTCAAAGACATCATTGGACAGTCGCCCAATATGATGCAGGTATTTGATACCATTGACCGTGTGGCCGAAACAGATGCCAATGTGTTAGTCTTAGGCGAAAATGGTACTGGAAAGGAGCTTATTGCACGATCCTTACACCGTAACTCCAATAGAGCCGATAATCCCTTTGTGAGTGTCGACCTAGGAGCAATCACTGAGAGCCTATTCGAATCGGAACTCTTTGGTCATGTCAAAGGATCATTCACTGATGCCAAGACCGATCGACCTGGAAGATTCGAAGTTGCCAATAGAGGAACGCTTTTCTTGGATGAAATTGGTAACCTATCACTCCCTTTGCAGGCTAAGCTCTTGACAGCCCTTCAGAATAAGAAAATTACTCGTGTTGGTTCAAACCGGATAATAGACGTTGACATCCGTCTGGTCTGTGCTACTAATATGCCTTTGTATGACATGGTTCAGAAAGGTGAGTTCAGGCAAGATTTACTCTACAGAATCAACACCATAGAACTGCGCTTACCTTCTCTTAAAGAAAGAGGAGATGATATCCCTCTACTCGCTGAACATTATTTAGGCCAGTACGCTAAAAAATACAACAAGGACATTTATAAATTCAGCGAAGCGGCTTTAACTCGACTTGGCAAGTACCATTGGCCTGGCAATGTTCGTGAGCTTCAGCATGCGGTTGAAAGAGCCGTGATCATGAGTAGAGATAACATCCTTCAACCTGAAGATTTCTTTTTTAATGCTGCACAGCAACCTAAAGAAAACAGTGGAGACATTAGCTTAGAACAGTATAACTTAGAGGATGTAGAGCGTATTCTCATTCGCAAGGTTTTGGCTAAGCATAATGGAAATGTCACTCATGCCGCTCAGGAATTAGGCTTAACACGATCATCACTTTACCGAAGATTAGAGAAGTATGGGCTTTAATAGATTTAGGCTTTTTGTACTCATAAGGGTTATAATATTGTTCCTGACAGTAGCTGCTTTTGTGTACCTGATATTCTTTGATCAGAAGTATGTAACCACGGTAGTAACAGGTTTCTTGATTGTTTTCGAGGTATTCGAGCTCTTCAATTACATTGAAAGCACTAATAAAAAGCTCAGGCGTTTCTTCGATGCCATCAAGTATAATGACTTCAACATGAGTTTCACTCATGACAACAAGCTCGGTAAGACATTCAAGGAGTTGAACATCGCTTTTAAAGAAGTAATTGATGCCATTCTATTGGAGCGTCAAAAGCGGGAAGAATTCTTTCAAGAGCTTCAAGTGGTAGTAGAAAATATTGCGTCAGGCATCATCTCCATTGACAATGAAGGACAAATAAAACTGATCAATCAATCTGCACTCAATCTCCTTGGCATCACAAAGCACAGGCATTCAAATCGTTTGAATATCAAAACCAAAGAAATTGCGAGTCTAATCAATCAGCTTGATGGAAGTAATCGGGCGACTTATAAGACGGGCGATGGACGCGAATTAGCAGTCTTTGAAAGTAGGTATAAGCTGGGAAAAGGTTCCTACCGCTTGTTTGCCATTCAAGACATTAAAGCTGAATTACAAGCAAGAGAGCTGGAAGCATGGCAAAACTTAACCAAGGTACTACGGCATGAAATCATGAATTCGATAGCACCTATCTCTTCTTTAACCTCCACCCTAACACAGATTATTGGCGAGGACATCAAGAAAGAGCCTGATCATAATATTCTATCTCACGAAAGCCTTGAAGACATTGAGGAAGGTTTAAGAACCATTTCTGGAAGATCTGATGGTCTAATCAATTTTATCAACGCTTATCGTGATTATACAAACCTTCCAGACCCTAACAAGGAGGACACTTCGATCAACCAAGTAGTTCAAAACACTGTCAACTTACTTAAAAGCGATTTTGCTGATGGGCAGCTGATCGTTAAGATGCCAAAGACTTCTCAACGACTTCAGCTAGATGAGCAATTGATTGAGCAGGTACTGATTAACTTGATTAAGAACGCTCGAGAGGCTATCGGGAATGCTGATAATGGTTGGGTAAAGGTCGAAATCAAAGTCTTCAACCAATCTACCTCGGTGGTTATCCAAGACAATGGGCCGGGTATAGTTAAAGAAGCCCAACAAAAGATCTTTATGCCTTTCTATTCTACCAAGAATAGAGGTTCGGGTATAGGTCTAAGCCTCTCAAAACAGATCATGCAGCTCCATGACGGTGATATTTTGCTCGAGAGCGAATTAGGAAAGGGGGCCAATTTTACCTTGATATTTGGCTAAGCAAATCAGTTATTCAGCTCATCTCTCAACGCTTTTTCTGAAATCCATTTACCCTTTAAAACGACACCAGCACGGTCTTTAGTTGCCTCAATATTTTCTAGTGGATTACTTTCCAGCATTACTAGGTTCGCCTTTTTTCCTACTTCAACTGTCCCTACTTCTTCTGCAATTTTAAGATAGGTGGCTGGGTTTATGGTAGCCATTTTCAAGGCTTCGTAATTACTCAAACCAGCTTCTACAAAAGCAGCCAATTCGTCATGAATGCTAAAGCCAGGAATGATAAAACCAAATCCAGCATCTGTGCCTAACATAATATTACCACCCTTATTCAAAATTGTGGTCAACACGATTTTGTGGTTCTCTTCTGACTGCCTATAATCTGCATTCCCTTTAGCAAATCCAGTCTCAAACGTATTGCGAAGCTCGTCTGAAATTAATTCATATTCATCGCTAACCTTGATTCGGGCTACTTGAGCAAATGACAATGCATCAACTGAAATCGTTGGAACGTGCCATAACTCATTGTTACTCACAGATAGATCTGCTAACTGATTTACCTTATCAACCTCCAATGATCCTCGTGAAATAGAGTTTCTTGAAGAGGCAAACAGGCCGAAACCAATCAAATGTTCAGTTGAAGTCTGACCCGATTGAAACACTCTTTCTGGCCCAACATTAAAGGGAACATGTCCTATGACAGGAATACCTTCCGATGCAGCTTCAGCGATAATAGCTTCATAAATTTCGCTTGACAGTCGATTATAAACTTTTATAAAATCATAACCATCTCGTTTGTATTTTCTCACCAGCCTCACTGCATCAGCAACTGTTGTTACCGGAGGTGTAAATGCCTCAAAAGGTCCTCCAGATCCATTCATACCTGGACTGGCCGCAAATATTCTAGGTAGGTCTAAATCATTATCAATTATGCTGTTACGAATGTTTAATGATCCGGGTGAACCCCACATTTCTCTCACCGTTAATACCCCATTGGCCACAAACAAAAACAGATCACTTATTGTACTCCTGTGATAATGCATATCCATCAAACCAGGAATAATGTACCCAATACCTTTCGCATCAATAACCTGAAGACCGGTTGGTATGGTCACAGAACCCAGGTTTCCCAACGCAGTAATTATGCCGTCTTCGACTATCAAAACCTGATCTTCCAATACTTCATTACTTATCATAGTGATAACATTAGTATTGATTATTGCGAAAGAACGTTCATCAATTGTCTCAGGAGAGTTGATTAAAATAGGTGTCGTAGAGATAATAGGGTCCATTGGGTCAGAGTCAGGTGTAGGATCAGACGCTGACTTGGAATCTGAGCAACTAAAAAAAAGGAGCGTAATAAGACTTAGAAGGAGGAAATTTCTCACGAGAATAATTTATTGGTTAGGAATGGTCATGATAGTGTAAATAGAATGAAGCCAAAAGGAACTCATCTGAGTTGTTTGAAACCCAAATTCCACATATTTATGGGATATGAAATTGGTAGAAATGATAATTTCCGCTCAAGCAATGTGCGACATCTCCCAATATGAAGTAATTTGCTGCCCATGGATTTGTTGCTGCTGAAAAATCAGCTTGAAGGAGGTCTTTTTACAGACAGTACAACTAGGAAGCTCTATGCCACTGATGCATCAGCATACCGCGAATTACCACTTGCTGTAGCCATCCCCAAAAACAAGGATGATCTCATCACATTAGTCAATTATGCTCGCGAAAATGGGACCTCACTGATACCTAGAACTGCGGGTACCAGCCTTGCTGGTCAAGTGGTTGGTAATGGCATTATCCTAGACATGTCTAAGCATTTCAATCAAGTGATTGAGGTGAACGAAAAAGAGACTTATGCATGGGTGGAGCCTGGTATTATTCGAGACGATCTCAATAGGCATCTAGAGCCTTATGGCTACTTCTTTGCTCCGGAGACTTCCACGGCCAATCGAGCCATGATTGGTGGCATGATTGGTAATAATTCATGTGGTTCTAATTCAGTAGTTTATGGAAGTACAAGAGAACATTTACTTGAAGTAAATACTGTGCTTGGAGATGGTACTGAATCTTGGTTTGGGGAAGTCGATAAAGGGGCTTTTCTAGATAGATGTAACGGCCTGTCTGTAAGTGGAGGATTACAGAATAGTATCTACTTCGAAACTCGAGAAATTCTCAAGAATGAAGTCAACCAAAAAGAGATAATAGAGGGCTTTCCTAAGGAAGATATTCCAAGAAGAAACACGGGGTACGCATTAGACATGCTTCTTCGCCATCAGCCTTTTAATGAACAAGGCAATGACTTCAATTTCTGTAGTCTAATTGCGGGTTCTGAAGGGACATTATGCATAGTTACCTCGGCAAAAGTAAAACTCACCCCTCTTCCGCCTAGCAATAAGAGGTTAGTTTGTGTTCATTCAGAAACCATTGATGACAGCCTAAGGGCAAACCTCGTAGCCCTCAAGTACCAGCCTTCTGCCTGTGAGCTGATGGATCACTACATTTTGGAAGCCACTAAGCGTAATCCAATGTACAATGCGTTGCGTTTCTTTGTAGAGGGAGATCCACAAGCAATACTCGTGGTAGAATTGAACGCGGAAAGTCCTGAAGAAGCCGATCAAAAGGTTGCTGACTTAATTTCTGACCTCAAAGAACAAGGACATGGCTATGCCTATCCAATCATCAAAGGAAAAAAGATTAAAGCCGTTTGGAACCTGAGAAAAGCAGGTTTAGGCTTACTTTCAAATGTTCCGGGTGATGCCAAGCCCGCACCTGTTATAGAAGACACCGCTGTTGATGTAAAAGATCTACCTGCCTACATCGCAGAATTCAATGAAATTCTTGATAAACACGGTCTATACTCAGTTCACTATGCCCATGCGGGTTCAGGCGAATTACATCTGCGTCCCATCATTAATCTAAAGACTGCTGAAGGTCAGCGGCAATTCCGGACAATAGCGGAAGAGATTGCCTTGCTAGTTAAGAAGTATAAAGGATCACTTTCTGGAGAGCATGGTGATGGTCGACTCAGAGGGGAATTCCTACCCCAAATGATTGGTGAGCACAATTACGAGCTAGTCAAGAGAGTAAAACAGATTTGGGACCCACAAAACATCTTCAATCCAAATAAAATTGTGGACACCCCTCCTATGGATACCTCTTTGAGGTACAAGAAGGACCAAAAGACCCCCGATTTTGAAACGCAATTCGACTTCTCCTCCACTGACGGCATTCTGCGAACTGCAGAGCTCTGCAACGGTTCGGGTGATTGTCGAAAGTCTGAGTTAAGTGGTGGTACTATGTGCCCAAGCTATATGGCCACGAGAGATGAAAAAGACACAACCAGAGCTCGTGCCAACATTCTAAGAGAGATACTAACCAACTCGACCGACAAGAATCCATTTGCCAATGAGGAGATCAAAGAGGTGATGGATTTGTGCCTATCCTGCAAAGGCTGTAGCTCAGAATGTCCTTCTAATGTTGATATGGCCAAACTCAAAGGTGAATGGCAGTATCAGTATTACAAAGAGAATGGCATTCCATGGAGAACAAAACAGATTGCTGCCTTTTCTAAAAACATGAAACTAGCAAGTCTGGCTCCTTGGGCTTATGATTTTGCCTTTGGCAACAAAATCACCGGCAACCTTCTGAAATCATTCGTAGGTTTTGCACGAGAACGTAGCGTACCAAGTCTTTCTAGGCAACCACTGAATACATGGCTGCGCAAAGAATTCAAACCGACAGTAACCGATAAGAAAGTCTACTTCTTTTGTGATGAGTTCACCAATTATAACGATGCCGAAATTGGTAAAAAGGCAGTCTTACTCTTGGATAAACTTGGCTATCAGGTCATCTATGTACCGCATGCAGACTCAGGTAGACCTCAACTCTCTAAGGGCCTCTTGGATGAAGCTAAGACCCTTGCCGAATCCAACATCGATACATTCAAAGAGTTGGCTACGGCTGCCACACCTGTTATTGGTATTGAGCCATCTGCTATTCTAACTTTCAGAGACGAATACATCAGTCTGACCAGAGGCAAATATCAGGAGCAGGCGAAACGAATTGCGCATCATGTCTTTACCATTGAGGAGTTTATGGCCAATGAAATCGATGCAGGCCGTATTAAATCGGAACAGTTTGTTAAGGACCCCAAAGTGATCAAAGTACATGGGCATTGTCATCAGAAGTCTCTTTCTTCAATGGTCCCGACCAAGAAGCTATTGTCTTTACCGGAAAACTTTAAAGTACAAATGATTCCTTCTGGGTGCTGTGGTATGGCAGGATCGTTTGGTTACGAAAAAGAGCATTATGATGTATCAATGAAGATTGGGGAGTTAGTGCTGTTTCCGACTGTACGTAAGCTACCAGAAGATGTCATTGTTGCAGCCGCAGGTACCAGTTGCAGGCATCAAATTAAGGATGGCACTAGTAGAAGGTCATATCATCCGGTGGAAATACTATATCAACACATCCAATAATTATGAAAAAGTATGCGAGTAATCTCTACGGAGAATTAGACATGCCTGAAGATTTTATTGAATTGACCCAACTCATGCTGAGAAAAGATCTTCATAGAAAAAGTGGCTCAGAAACCTTGAGAGTACGGTACTGGAGAGGACAATCGAATGTGAATTGGAGGCTAGACAGTGGTGCTTACCGAAGAGTGCAAAGAGATTTAAGGCCAGGACAGGATGTAAACGATGAAATCAGAAATTATGAGACAAGATTACTCGATTATGCCACCCATCAAGGCTACCGATACCATGAAGGAAGAGATCTAAGCGATTTCGAATTACTAGCCAAATTACAACATCATGGTGCCGCTACTCGACTAATTGACTTCTCATGCAGCGCTTTGACAGCCCTCTGGTTTTGTGTTTCATCACTCCCTGATGATATGGGACTACTAATTGGCCTTAACACTAGGTATATTGGAGGTGGCGAAAAGCAAGTACATAATCTTACTTATGAAGAAATCATCAGTGCTTGTGATAAATACACCAACCCATCACTTTGGGATTCTCCATCAACTACATCCAGGATCTCTGCTCAAAATGCCCAATTTATATACAGTAAAATAGGAGAACACAAAGCTGGTAGTTTAATGACTTTTTATGAAGGTGATGTGAATTCCTTTATCCCAATTTCTCCCAAATTAAAAGTCGAATGTTCTGAGATTCTGAGCAATGTATATAATATTCGGAAAAGCACCCTTTTCCCTGATATTGACGGATTTGGTGCAGCTAATGCAGCTGACCAAGATCAATGGAACATGACAAGATGGTAAATCGCTTACCTGCACTTTTTTTTAAGACACTAATTGTGATATCTGCTTTGACATTCACGACTTCTTGTGATAAAACAGAAGTTAAGAAAGTTATGGTAGCTACCTCTGCCAATATGCAGTTTGCAATTGTGGAATTGGAAAGGGCATTTGAGGCATTGGAAGGCGCTGACATAGAAATAATTCTAGGCTCTTCTGGTAAGCTTACCAATCAAATCATTGCTGGAGCTCCATATGATCTATTTCTTTCAGCAGATAGTAAATTCCCAGAAACCCTAGTTGACAAAGGCTTAGTTTCTGGAAGACCAAAGACCTACGCTTTTGGAAAACTAGTGATCTGGACATCAATGGATCTAAATTCAATGGAGGGCCTTACAAAAATCGCCTTAGGAGGGATAAAAATTGCAATTGCAAATCCAAAAACGGCTCCTTACGGTGTGGCTGCCTTAGAGAACCTGAAGTCAAATGGAGATTGGGAAGAGATAAAAGATCAAGTAGTATTTGGCGAAAGCATCTCCCAAGTCAATCAATTCCTTCTCAGCGGAGCTGCGAAAGTTGGACTGACTTCCATGTCAAGTATTAAGTCAGAAGCCTTCAATGATAAAGGCTCTTGGATCGATGTCCCGGTAAATACATATACCCCGATCGCACAGCAGATGGTAATACTTAATGCCAGACCGGAAATGTATGATCAAGCAAAGGCCTTCTTTGATTTTGTTCTTTCGGCCAGAGGTCAAGAGATATTGAGTGCCCATGGTTATGAACCTACATATTAGTTTCACTCCTACGGAGTTGAGTTTTTCTAATACTAACAATCTTTCAACATATGACTCCTATGGAGTCATGCTCATATCAAGAGTTTAAATTTCATAGACACCAAATAATGTCACTACCTCACTAGTAAAAGCCACACAGAAGAGTACTGAATAGGTGCATTATTATTCATCCAATTTTGATTCCATAGAATTAGCTCTTAGCGGGCTCTTTTGAACATACAACTCCAAAGGATTCATTTTCTTTTTGGATTAGATAAGCTCTGCACAAATATTTATTACCAAAATGGCACGATCAGCCAAGCAATCCACACATATCAGACCTCGGAGAGGTCATATGTCCTTAGCTATGATTAAATTAATTAGCAAAAGCTCCAGAGGAGCGAGACTATGCCCAATACATATACACAACTTTACGTTCAGCTCGTATTCGCAGTTAAACATCGGGAAAGCCTGATTGGTGAAAACATACGTGTTGATATTCAAAAATATATCACTGGTATTGTCTCAAATCGTAAACATAAGATGATGGCAATCTACATTATGCCAGACCATTGTCACATCCTTGTTGGGTTGAACCCTATGCAGTCGGTATCGGACTTGGTAAGAACTATTAAATCGAATTCCTCTAAGTGGATCAATGAGACCAAACTCCTCAAAAAAAGATTCCAATGGCAAGAAGGGTATGGTGCTTTCACCTACAGTGAAGGCCAAACCCCTTCTGTTATTAAGTATGTATTGAACCAAAAAGAGCATCACAGAAAAGTGAGGTTCAAGGAAGAATACTTAGACTTTCTAGAAAAATTCAACATTGATCACGATGAGAAATACCTGTTTGACTGGATAAGTTGAATAGAGTCATTCAGATAATTCCCTAAAGACCATTAGATTTAGCTCAATTTCGATCTATTGAATTCCATCCAAGGTAAAATATCAGCAATTCAAACTTCTGGCAGCTTGTCGTTGGTCAGTATAGAAGCGGGACCCAATAAGCTTACCACAATTGTTATTGACACCCCAGAAACGCTCCCTCTTTTAAAGGTTGGAAATACAGTCAAAGCCATATTCAAAGAAACTGAAGTAGCAATCGGTACCGAGGAAAAGCACAACATCAGTATGCAAAATCAGCTTTTAGGACTCATTAAAGGTATTGAAGTGTCCGAATTGCTGACCAAGGTGGTGATTCAAATTGGAACAACTGAGGTCTCTTCGATTATTACTACAAAGGCCGCCAACGCTATGAACCTAATTCAGGGAATGCCAGTTACAGCCTTGATAAAGACCAATGAAATAATGCTTTCTGAGTGATGGATTGGGCACCGATCATATTGACCCTCAAGTTGGCTACTGTTACTACCATTTTGTTGGTTCTGATTGCTGTTCCTTTGGCCAATTGGCTTGCAAACACTAAGGTTAAGTTTAAACCTGCCTTAGAGGCGCTGATCAGTATGCCATTAGTCTTACCTCCTACTGTTTTGGGCTTCTACCTATTGGTTGCGTTCAGCCCGAACAATGCATTTGGAGAATGGCTAGACCAATGGCTTGGATTACGACTGATATTCTCCTTTGAGGGATTAGTCTTTGCCTCTATCATCTATAGCCTCCCGTTTATGGTTCACCCTATTCAGTCTGGTTTGACTAACCTTCCTCATTCTCTTACTGAAGCCTCATATGTGTTGGGTAAATCGAAATTTCAAACCCTGATAAGGGTATTATTGCCCAATATCAAACCTGCGCTACTAACAGGTATTGTTTTATCTTTTGCACATACTATGGGCGAGTTTGGGGTAGTATTGATGATTGGAGGTAATATACCTGGGCAAACCAAGGTGGCTTCCATTGCCATTTATGATGAAGTAGAGTCTCTTAATTATGGGCTTGCCAATAACTATTCACTCCTTTTGCTTGGCATAACATTTTTTATCCTGCTCACCGTCTATTCGTTCAACCGCACTGGAATTAAAAGTTTCTGGAAATGATAAGGCTGAAACTACATAAGAAACTTCATGCCAATCAAGGTCTTATGCACCTCGATGTTGATCTGAACATCCCAGATGGAAATTTTACAGCCATCCAAGGTAAATCGGGTGCTGGTAAAACATCTCTTTTAAGAATGATTGCGGGCTTAATGAAGCCAGAAAAAGGCCATATTGAGGTGAATGAAAACACATGGTTTTCGAGCGACACAAAGGTTGATCTACCTATTCAAAAGCGTGGTATTGGTTACGTCTTTCAAGACTATGCGCTTTTTCCCAATATGACCGTATATGAAAACCTTGCATTTGCCTTGCTTAAAGGTGATAACCCAAAGGTCATTGATGACTTGGTTGACATCATGGAACTAGGCGATTTAAAAGCCTTGAAGCCTAATATCCTTTCTGGCGGACAGCAACAAAGAGTGGCACTAGCAAGAGCATTAGTGCAGAAGCCCAAGCTCCTATTGCTGGACGAGCCACTTTCCGCACTGGACAATGAGATAAGAGCTAAGCTTCAGTCCCATATCCTAGAGCTTCACAAGGCATTTAATCTTACAACCATCATGGTCAGTCATGATAATGCAGAAGTTTTGAGGCTAGCAGATGACTTATTGATCATGGAAAATGGTTGTATTATAAATCAAGGGAAGCCCACAGAACTACTAAGTGGTCGTTCGCTCAGTGGGAAATTTCAATTTACCGGCCAAGTAGTAGACCTCAAAGTCGAAGGTGTAGTCACAATAATCTCGGTAATGGTTGGTAAAGAGCTTGTGAAGGTAGCCTCAGAAAAACAAGAGGTATCATCACTCAAAGTTGGCGATACAGTGCTTGTAGCCTCCAAGGCTTTTAATCCTGTAATACAAAGACTCTCCTAGTCTATTTGACTAGTACGGCAACCCACAACAACTTTCACGTTATAATTCTGATCCGGCATGTTAGCCAAGAGTGCCAAGCAAACAATACAGTTAGTATTCTCTCTGGAATCAGCAATAGTTACAAAAAATGGCTGACTAGTGTCTTCTGGGTAGTTTTGTTGACATGGGTCGAGAAATGTACCGAAGGTATTTTCGTAAACAACTCCATCATGGTCGGTCCATGTTTCCAATGAAAGACCAGTATCATTACCAACGACTTGAAGCACAGCATTGCCACAAACTTCAGCAACTACCCTCACTTCAATACAATTTGGAACTACGTCTTTTTCACATGAGGAAATGGAAATTGCAAGTATGGTTAGGAATGCCAAAGAGAGTCGTTTCATGGTTCTTCTTGTTAATTTATATCTCTTTGACAGTACACATTCAAAAATGGTTGTAAAAGAAAAGGCCGAAGAAATCAATCTTCGGCCTCTTATCTTCAATTCGAGATTTTATGCATCCTTGCCTATTTCCTTTTTCATAAACATGAAGTAAATCAAAAAGCCTAACGAAGCGGCCGTAATCACAATGCCATAAGCAGCCGTAGAGTCATAATAGAGATCCATCGTGTTTATGATGACCAGACCTATTCCACTGAAGAACAGGATGAGTCCCCATTTCAAAGAACTATAATAATTGTCTTTAGCCCCATCCTTTAACAGTTCCATTGCCTCTTCATTGATCAAACCGGCCTCAATCATCTTTCTTCTTAATCTATAACTAGTAATACCTTTGATCACACCTATTGTGGTAAATCCAGTAAAGGCAAATGTGATGAAGACGGTGAGTACTATATCAAATCCTTCCATTGTTTCGAGTTTTTAAATTCCATTTGCCCAATCAGACAGCGATGTGCTTTTCAATGTTGCAGTTTAAGAAAAAAAATATCGAACTTATTCTTTTACAGTCTTAAGACTGTAGTGCAACATCTCGACAATCAAAATTGTCTAACGTTTCATATGGATGATCAGTCGCTTGTAAAAAGCGTATTAGGCGGAAACCAACAGGCCTTCGAATTTCTAATTCGCAAGTATGAAAAGCTGGTTTTCCACATGATCCACAAGTTGACCAGGGAGGAAGTAATGGTCGAAGAGTTGGCGCAGGATGTTTTCATGAAGGTATATGAAAAGTTACCTGGCTTTCGGTTCGACAGTAAACTATCCACATGGATAGGCACGATTGCTTATAGGCATACGATCAATGTGCTCAAAAAAACCAGTAAAATGACTTATAAATCATTAGAGGAAGCCAATGAAGAACAGTTCTTCAAGGAAAAGACTACTCCCGCGGACATACTGGAGGCAAGTAGCGTATCCCAATTTGTTCAGAAGAACATTGATAAACTACCTGCCCACTATCGAAATGTGTTGTACTTATATCACATTGAAGAGATGAGCTATCCTGAGATTGTTGAAATAACTGGAATGCCAGAGGGCACGGTAAAAAACTACTTATTCAGAGCCAGAAAGCTGCTTAAGGAAGAGCTATCTAAATACATGCAAAAGGAGGAATTGTTATGAAACAACATAAAGGAATTCGAGAGCAAATAGATTTTGATGCTTCACGAGACAAGCAGGATGAAGAACTATACGAGCTGTTATTTGAGCAATTAGAGAAAGAAAAAGAGATCACAATTCATCCAAGTTTCTCTAGTACAGTAATGGACAAGTTAAAGGCCAAGCATAAGAAAGAGGCGCGAAAAGATACTATAATGTTCGCGCTAGCAATTACTGGAGTTTTATTCTTCAGTTTTATGACTTTGCAGGTGATTTCATCATTCGGAAAATCGGAGTCTTTTGTCTCTATTGGCATGTTTATGCCTGTATTTGCACTGGCAGCATTGCTTGTAACATTTCAATTGCTAGACCATAACCTGATAAGAAAAAAACGAATCAAACAGCATTTAGGCATTTAAAGGTTATGTCTCGTCTAAACTGTTTTCTTTAAAGCGTGCATATGCCTTCGCATAAGAATCTTGCGTGTCAAAAAAGTAATTCCTGAAATTCAGAAACAATTGATAAGGCTTAAAAACAAGCCTATCATAGTTGCTCACCTCCAAACCAAGTTGCCTCGCCACCTTGTCTCCTAACAAGTGAATCATAAATGGTTTTGTTAAACCCTCCAATGGAGAGTCAATCACAGCTTTTTCGTAATACCTATACAAAGAGTCTGTAAGCAATACTCCTGCCTCAGAGGTCCTGAAATGTCTAGTTCGAATGTCCTTTTCCAGCTGGAATGCGTCTTTATTGGAATCTGGAAGCAGTCTTGGGTCTAAACCCAATAGTAATCCAATTTTATTCCAATAGTTGATATAGTCATAGGCCAAACGAGGTTCTATAAACCTGCCTAATTTGCGTAAGCCTCTAATGGCAATCAGCGAAAAAGACAGGTTAGTGCCTGCCATATCCTCTTGATTGATTGGCTTACCTTTCTCCGAATCATTCCAGTCACCGGATTGACTAATGTACCATCGTGTAACTGAATGTAACAGTCTTACGTTTAGAATGCTGATTAAGGCGTTCCCTTCTGGTTTAAAGGCTTTCTTATTTGTCACATCGAAAACAAACCCTGCAGTATCCATCAAACGCCTAGCTGGATCATCTAGAATACGTTTTGACTTCACGAGCACCTCGGCTCCATAAGCCGCAGTATAGCAATAGGGTAAGCTAAGGAAACCCAACAGTAGCATAATATCTGAAGCATATACATTAAAAAAATCCTGCCCCTTCAACAGCTCTTCCTCATCAAACTTACTTGCTGTAGAAGTGATGTTTAAATAAAGTGCATGGAGTTCATCAAATGCTCCCTCAGGTAAGGCATCTTCATTATGACCTAGAGAAGCTAGGTGAGATTGGAGTAAGTCTTTGTGTGCTGGAAAGTACTTCGCAATCACTCGATCAGCCAAAGGATCTTGGAGTTCACGAAAAGCATCCAGCCAGGTGCCTGTGTGTAATTCCATTTTGTATAGTGTGTGTTAACTCAATCTATATAACAAAGTTTTATCTAAAAGTGCTGTTAAGTTCTATCAAATTACTGTGCTCATAAAATGAGCACAACAGTCCGATTGACATATATACATTTATTAATCAGATAGATAGAGCATAAATTGTGAACTTATACTTTCATAATTTTATTGACCACTCATACAATGGGTTGATTCCGTTTTCAGACATTTATTTATCTTGTGAAGACAACAAGACCAACTTATGAAGACCATATTCTCGCTCATTGCCCTCGTACTGACCACATGTTTTGCCTTGGCTCAGGCAGCTCCACCAGATACCGACATTTTCCTTTTTGACCTTAAGGAGAAGAAAGGAAAAGTAAGCCTCTCTAAGGGTAAGAACATCACAAACCGGAAAGGTTATGACAACCAGCCTGCTTTTTTCAATAATGACTATATCGTTTACTCAGCTCATGAGAATGGACAGAACGATATTATGATTATGGATCTATATGATAACAAAGTAACCAACCTAACAAATACTAAGACAAGCGAGTACTCCCCTTTTCCAATGGAGCGCTACAATAGCTTTGCTACCGTCCGGGTTGAAGAAGATGGAACTCAAAGGCTCTGGATGTTTCCCATGGAAGGAAAAGAGTCACCACGGGTGATTTTCGAAAAGATTGCTCCTGTGGGGTACTTTGCATGGAACAAGGATGAAATTCTAATGTTTGTCCTAGGCCAACCGGCAAGCCTTGTTATGGCCAATCCAAATGAAGTGGATGATAAAATCATTACAAGCAACATAGGAAGAACAATTAAGGTAGTTCCAGACAGCCCAGATTTCACTTTCGAGCGAAGAGAAGAAAACGGAGAAGTAATGATTTACCGTTTAAATAGTGTCAACAAAGAAACGATTCCCATCATCAAAAAGCCAGAGAGCTCAAGAGATTGGGCCATTACTCAAGAAGGCACTTATATTACCAGTGTCGGTTCTAAACTATTGTCTTACAACCCTAAACGTAACCAAGAGTGGGTAGAAGTAATGGATTTAGGGGAAACTGGTGCCAAAGGGATTACTCGGATGGCAGTCAGTGCGAATAATAAACGATTGGCTTTGGTGATCAATCAATAAGCCATTTACAATTTTATATATCGAAAGTATTTCGGAACTTCAACCGGATTTTTTTAATGGAAATGATCCGTCAATATTCTTTTAATCGTAATATTGCCGATCATTTAGTTGGCTATTTCACTAGAACAAAACTCAAAACATGTTCAAGACATATACATTCCCTAGTGTTTTCGAGGGAAATAATACAGACTTAAGAAACGTTTCTCCAGACCTTATTAACGGTCTTAAACTATATCATAATGGCGATGGTTACGTGGTTGGTAACCTCGCGCTAACAGAAGGAGTTTCTCCTCACAGAAATATCAATAGCGCACCTGACGAGCTTGATTACCACCTCCTATTGAAGTCTGGTATGCTGATTGCCAACCAGAAGCTTGGTAATCCTTTGACCCTTTCTACCGGCTTTCCTTTCTCTACATTTCAACTTTATAAAGAAATGGCGAGCAACCTCATAAATGCTCAGCATGTAATCGAATATGATGCAGCTACTTATGGAGGCGGTACTAGAAAAAACGTCCAGGTAGAAATTGACAATGTTCAGGTAATCCCAGAGGTTATTAGCTGTGCCATTGCATTGCGTAAAGGCCTTCAACAAGCCACTGGCAACTTCTTTGTAATGTCACTTGGTTATGGAACACTAGAGGGCCTTTTGAGTACTGAAGGTGGTATTGTTCAGAGAACATCACTCTCGACTTATGGCCTACGTTATGCTGTGAACTTGCTGGAAAAAGAATTAGCTAAAACATACTATCTGGAATTGAAAACAGAGCATCAAATTGATGCTGCTTTCCAAAAGGGAGTTATTTTCTTAAACAGAAAACGTATTGATATTAAGGAGATTAGAGACAAAGTATTAAAGCAATACTATGAAGACGTAATCTCTCCTGCAATGAGAAAAGCCTTCAACGATAATGACTTTACTATCTCACACGAGATGTTCTTAGCCGGGGGTGGTGCAATGTACCCTATCCTAGTTGACTGCTTCAAAAAGGAATTCCAGGATGTACTTGACCTCCAAGTAGCAAACGAACCACAAACCCTTGCAAGCCGAGGCTACTGCATTAACTCTGCCCAATTGAATGGTGGTGTAAAAAGCAATGCGGTTGGATTGGATATTGGTAATGCCACCACTATCCTTTCTGTTTTTGACGAAAATGGCGTGACTTCAAATTCACCTGGTCCATCTGATTACTAATGAGTAAGAAAGAATCAGCGGCAATCAATCCTTCTACCTACATTACGCAGGTTAGAAATGGCTCTGTGATTTCGGGTAACATGAAATCTGAACACAGCATTCGTGTGGATGGCTTTGTAACAGGTGATTTAATCTCAAGTGAGAAAATCATTATTGGTAGTCACGGTGAAATTGGCGGTAACCTCAGTGGCACTGACATTACCATCGATGGTTATGTAAACGGAGACGTTTTGGCTAATGGTTTGCTTCATATCTCAAAAACAGCCAAAATCTACGGCAAAATCTATTCAAAGCGTATTTCTGTAGAGAATGGAGCCGAGATGAATGGAAAAGTTAACGTGGGTGATGAGGTAGAGTTGCCAGAGTTGAACACTAGTTCACCGTCTCGATCGACACAAAAAGTTACATTTACGACTACCACTTCTCAAGAAGATGAAGATCGTAAGGACAATTACGGAGGAGTAGCCTGGTAGAACCGGGCTTTTTCCTTTTCCTCTCCCCTTTCATATTCTATATTTGCCCTCCAAATCTAGTTCCCTAATGAGTAATCCACTGGTTGAAGAATTGAGATGGCGTGGAATGATCCACGACATGATGCCTGGCACAGAAGAGCAACTTTCTAAAGAAATGACCGCTGGCTATATTGGGTTTGACCCAACAGCGGATTCTTTACATATCGGTAACCTTGTCCCAGTTATGCTTTTAGTGCATCTGCAGCGAGCAGGTCATAAGCCAGTAGCGCTTGTTGGTGGTGCCACGGGGATGGTGGGCGATCCATCAGGGAAATCAGCTGAGCGCCAATTATTGGCAGAAGATGTGCTTAATCACAACCTGGCAGGTCAAAAGGCCCAATTAGAAAAGTTTCTTGATTTCGATTGCGGAGATAATTCTGCTGAGATCGTAAACAACTACGATTGGTTTAAGGATATGGGTTTTCTCGAGTTTATTCGTGATGTAGGAAAGCACATTACCGTAAACTACATGATGTCTAAGGACTCGGTTAAGAATCGCTTAGAGAGTGGTATGTCTTTTACTGAATTCACTTACCAATTGGTTCAGGGTTACGATTTCTACCACCTTTATCAAAACAACAATTGCAAGATTCAGATGGGTGGTTCTGATCAATGGGGTAATATCGTTACTGGAACCGAGTTGATTAGACGAAAAGCCCAAGGCGAAGCCTTTGCTTTAACAGCTCCTTTGATCAAAAAAGCAGATGGTTCTAAGTTTGGTAAATCCGAAGGGGGAAACATTTGGTTAGATAAAGAAAGGACCTCTCCCTACAAATTTTATCAATACTGGCTGAACACTTCAGATGAGGATGCAAGTAGCTTCATTCGCATCTTTACATTATTAGACAAAGAGAAAATCGAAGCTTTGGAAGCAACACATGCCGAAGCTCCTCATATGCGTACTTTACAGAAAGCTTTAGCAGAAGATGTCACAAGACGCATTCATTCTGAAGAAGACCTTCAAATGGCCATTAAAGCCTCTGGTATTCTATTTGGCAAGTCTACCACGGAAGACTTGGCATCGTTGGATGAAAGCACCTTACTTTCGGTTTTCGAAGGGGTTCCACAAGTGACCGTTAGTCCAAGTGACCTTAGCAATGCCGCTAACTATATTGACTTGCTTTCGGAAGTCACTCAAGGAGTTATCTTCTCTTCAAAAGGAGAAGCAAGAAGAATGCTCCAAGGAGGTGGTGTTTCTATCAATAAAGCCAAAATAGAAGACATGAATGCAAAGCCAGAATTGACTTTGCTTCAAGACAAATACTTTTTGGCTCAAAAAGGAAAGAAGAACTACTACTTAATCACCATCAACTAAGTTCAACGCTTAACTTCCTGGAGGTACAATCGTAATGGACTCACTGTCCAATGCGCTCACCTGAAAGTACCCTAGCGCTCCGTTGCTCAAGTTGGTTCTTGGGTTGGCAGGTGGTGGACTAAACATACCTCCATCGTTATTGAGTAGGTTAAAAAGGTCAGAATAGAAAATAAAGGCTTCCTGAGTTAGACTGTACATTTCAACCATTACCTCCTCTCCTTCAGCATAATAACCTGCTATTTCTAGGTCATCAATCTTTTCACCAAGAAGTATATCATCAGAGAAATAGATATCAGTGTGAGAATCCTTCACTATCTCGCCATTCCTATAGAATTTAAACAAATACTGGTCTTTTCTGTCTTGTGGCTCTGATGCGTAAAACAAGACTTCATAAAATCTACCCTCCTCTTCAGGGTCCTCAAATTCCTCTTCATTCACAATGATTGTTAATGAATCAATAGCCGTTACAGGTAGCAATTCTTCCTGCGCATTGTACTGCTGCCCATCCACTTGAACATCCAGGGAATAGACACTCCCAATTTGCCCCTGAAAACTATTCATTGGATAGTAAAAACCGTTTTGGGTCGGATCATCCGTTGGGTTATGAACAAACTGAAAAGTATTTCCATTATTGTCGGAAACACTCACAAGTGCATTCTCTATTGCATCAGCCGGACCTGTAGCATAGAACGAACGTGTCCGTGTTAATTTCACATAGTGGTTCTGTTGATTGGTAATCAAACCTTCAATCACAACGCGTTCATCAAGTTCATTGGTATCAATAGTTACTGTCTCTTCACAAGCCATTAAAATCATCAAGAGCGAAGCTGTCAATATTAGGTTGATGTTTTTCTTTAGGTTAATCATGACTTAAAAATTAATATTGAAGGTTACTGAAGGTAAAATTGGGAATAGGTAAATGAGACGTGCTTCTTTTTCAGTACCATCCCCGATGATATTATCATCTTCATCCACTTTCACTCTAGTATATATTGAAAATGGATTCTTGCGACTATAGACATTATAGAGCGAGAATACCCATGAAGTCTCATACTTCTTATCCTTGTTCTTTCTTGGTACCAGCGTAGCACTCAAGTCCACTCTGTGAAAATCCGGAAGCTTAAACCCATTCCTCTCAGTGATTATATCAGCAATCTGACCGTCACCAAACTCATATGAGCCGGAGGGTAAGGTTGTAGGGCGACCAGTACCATAAGTAAAGCTTCCACCGAAGGTCCATTTATCATTATAATCATAAGTACCCACAACGTTCAGGTTATGACGTCTATCGTAGTTGGCTAGGAAAGATCTTCCCTGATTCACTCCAGGCACCGTTCTATTCACTCGAGACAGCGTGTAAGCTATAAAGCCTGTGAGCGCTCCTTTTTTCTTCTGCAGCATTAATTCTAAGCCATAGGCCTCTGACTTCCCTTGTCTGAACTCTGTAGACAAATCTTGATTAAAGAAGATTCGAGCATTGTCTGCAAAATCAGTCACATTACTGATGTCTTTGTAGAAGGCCTCCATGGAAAACTCGAATCGGTTGTCATTGAAGTTTCTGAAATAACCAAGAGCGAATTGGTCAGCAATTTGCGGTTTTAAGTAAGTGGAGCTTGGTGCCCAGGTATTGAATGGTAGTGGCACTGTACCACTTGAAATCAAGTGCGTATTCTGTACCATACGGTTATAACTCGCCTTCAGACTACTCTCATTATTCAGTATGTATCTAGCTGAGAATCGTGGTTCGAAATTGACATAGGTCTTGATATTTTCGAAGCTCCCATAGTGAGTAGAGTCTGTCCTGATAGGATTGGTATTATCAAGCTTATCTAAGTAGGTATAGACTGTATTCTCTCCAATGTTCTGGAAAACCGAAAGCCTTGCTCCATACTCAAAAGTAAGTTTATCACTGACCTGATGTTGTAAACTCAAGTAAAGCGCATGATCTAAAGCGTATTCATTTTGTAGTTCTACTGTCTTAAAAATAGATTCTTCGCTTGGGACAATTTTACCTGGGGCAAACTTTCGGTAAGTCAGGTGATAGCCAAAATCCATTGTCAACCTAGGGTTGAAAAAGTAGTTTAGGTCTTGCTTGAAACTGTATTCCTCAAGGTTTGAATCCCATTGAAAGCCATCCGATTGTTCCTGAGACCCAAGTCCGTAATCAAAAGAACTTGCGATTAACGAGGTGTTCGAGAACAGCTTATCATTGAACAAGTGATTCCAACGAAAAGTGGCTGTCCTATTCCCCCAGTCAAAACCAAAGTTACCATCAAAGTTAAAGTCGTCTCTACCAGTATAGAGCGCCAGAAAGAACCTGTTCTTGTTGTTTGCACGCCAGTTTACTTTAGCGTTGATGTCATAGAAATAGACAAGGTTCTTTTGATTTGCAAGGCGTAAGAAAAGATCAACATAAGATCTCCTTGCTGAGATGATAAAAGAACTCTCATCTTTCTTTATTGGCCCTTCTAGCATAACGCTACTGGCTAAAAGTCCTATTCCGGCTTCTCCCCTAAGTTCCTTATTGTTGCCATCTTTAGTCCGTACCTCCAAAATAGACGAGAGTCTTCCTCCAAATCGTGATGGAATTCCTCCTTTATACAATTCAGAATCTTTGATGACATCCGCATTAAAAACCGAGAATAGACCGAACAAGTGTGATGGATCATAAACCGGAGCCTCATCAATTAGAATGAGGTTCTGATCTGCACTACCACCTCTTACAAAGAAGCTTGACGTTCCCTCCCCCGCAGAAACAACTCCTGGAAGCATCTGAATTGTCTTAATGATATCTGGCTCTCCAAAGAGTGCCGGCAACTTCTTAATTTGTTGGATATCAAGTTCATTCTTACTCATTTGAATACTGGTGACGTTGGCATCTTGACGCTCGGCAGTTACCACCACCTCGCTCAGTTCTACCGTCTCTTCTTCCAAATTGATATTCAAGGATAGGTCTTTGTTCAAGACTACTTTTTCGACCTTAGTCTTAAAACCTACATACCTGAATTGAATGTTGTATTCACCTTCGGGTAAGGTCAAAGAGTAAAATCCATAAGGGTTCGTATTAACTCCGCCTCCACTTTCTTCTATTAAAATGGTGACTCCTATAAGTTCTTCTCCTGATTTTGCATCACGGACATATCCGTTCAGCGTGAATTTGTCTTGTGCCCAGACCGTATTAAAAAATAACAAGGCACATACTGTAAAAAGTAGTGTTCGCATAGCGTGTTTTTGATTGAGTTTTACCAACACTTGTTGGCGACCTTTGTTGTTTGACGTACCCGACAGAAACTACACGTATCTGTTTCTGAAATAATTCTTTCTATTAGTCGATTCTAATTAAAAAAGGTTGACGTAAAACCACTTTTTTTTGATCAATCGGCATGCCAAAGCCAAAAAAAACGCTTAGACCAAGAGCTTTTGAACCACTTCAAGTTTTTGTTCTGTCTCAAAAATATGATGCGCGGCTTGATAACCTATGTCATAAATCTCATCAGAACGTTTAAGGTCAAATGTGCCATATTCTCTTAGGGACTTCGGTTCAATCACTAAATCACACTTCAACTTGCTTTTAGCCACATTCGCATTGATGCTCACCATAGAAATTCGCTCAATCATCTTTTTGGTACCACTGAGTGTTTCTTCCTTTAAAACCGGTGAGACATTGACTCCAATAACTACATCACATTGGTCGCGTATTGCTTCGGCAGGTAAGTTGTTCACCAAGCCTCCATCTATGTAAACATTCTGACCTATTTTAACAGGATCAAATATGAATGGAATACAACATGAAGCCATCATTGGTTTGATAATAGCACCCTCTTTAAAGATCTCTGGCTGTCCAGTATTGAGGTTAGTTGCTACGATATGTAGTGGGATTTGAGCTGCTGAAAAGTCGTCCTTCGGAAAATGCTTTTTAAAAATATCCTCACTTCTGCTCATGCTGAAAACTCCCTTCCAGCTAAAGGCAGGCCAAACCACCTTAAAGAGGTTTGTTTTCGAAACTAGGATCTTGGCTTCATCTACATCATAGCCGTATGCATGGAAGGCTCCAACCACCGACCCAGCACTGGTGCCTGAGATCACATCTACCTTAATTCCCAACTCCTCCAATGCCTTCAGAACGCCAAAATGGGCAAACCCACGCGCTCCTCCACCAGATAATGCCAATCCGACTTTCATATTTATAGAATCTCGTTTAGAGAGAATGTTCTGTCAAGTTTGACCCCTCTCTCCGTTCTTTTGACCGTACAACACTCATTGACCGAGTCATGTTCGAGGAAAAGCACATACTGATTGTCAGCCGCCTCTTCTAGAAATTCTTTCTTCTCTTGAAGTGTAATTAGAGGTCTGGTATCATAACCCATAACATAAGGCAAAGGAATGTGTCCTACGGATGGAAGAAGATCAGCCATAAAGACAATCGTACGGTCTTTATACTTGATTTTGGGCAACATTTGCTTGTCTGTATGACCATCCACTGCATGAATGTCAAACTGAGAAAAAGGGGAATTGCCTTCCAAGTCTATAAATTCCAAATGTCCACTTTCCTGAATAGGCAATATATTCTCCTTCAAAAAGGAGGCCTTTTCTCTTGCATTCGGTTCAGTTGCCCATTTCCAGTGATCTTTATTAGACCAATACTTAGCATTGGGGAAATGAAGTTCTAAGCGATCTCTATCATCTCCAACATAATCCACCCCACCCCCGCAGTGGTCAAAATGTAAATGAGTGAGAAACATATCAGTCACATCAGACCTATCAAAACCAGCTTGACGCAATGATTGATCTAATGAGTAATCACCATGGAGGTAATAATGGCTAAAGAACTTGGCGTCTTGTTTGTTGCCTATACCATTATCGATAAGAATAAGTCGATCACCATCTTCAATCAACAGGCACCGCATAGACCAAGTGCACATATTCTTTTCATCTGCAGGGTTTGTTCTCTCCCAAAGTGATTTGGGTACAACACCAAACATGGCCCCTCCATCCAACTTGAAATTGCCTGTATTGATTACGTGAAGATTCATTTTTGACTCCTATTCTAAGTAGGCCTCTAATTTAGGAATTAGGCTATTGATATCATCAAGTGTGCTTTGATAGATATCAAGTTTCTCCTGTTTGAGATCGCGCCAGCGACCTAAAAGGTTTTGAAACACGACATCCTGAATAAATCTATGATCAGGAACATCATTGATAAAAAAGTCAGAGTGTTTGGTTAGGTATGGGTTCATTTGACTTTGTACAAAACCCTGAGTTAGCTCTAGAATCACATCTGTTTGGTAGGTTCTGATGCGATAAAAGAAACTTATATCACTTCTTAAGTCGAAATCAGTAATGATATCGAGTTTACCCCCACTCTTTAGTATTTCATAAGTATTGGAGTTAATGAGCCAATTGTTCCTGTTCATAAAAGCACCTACATACCACTGTACAGAGTCCTCTTGAAACCCCTTTCGTCTACACAAAGCCATTAATGATTCTACAGTAGAAATATTTTCCTCAATATTGGCGATTTGGTAAACAAAGGCTGCACTATCAGATTTGAGATCGTCAACCATGGTTTTCACGAATTCATCGCCCATATGCACTTCCTTGCGCCTCTCTCCCCAATTGCTTAAGCCGAAGGCGATGGAAATCCCGATGATTACAATCACAATTTCTAGTAAAACTGCTCCGAATGTAAATCGTCTACTCTTCATTGCTTTTCAGGTTACTGATCATTGTCTTTATTGACTCACATTTTTCAATCATTGCAGCGTACGCAGTTTGACGATCGCCCAACAGGTTGAAGAAGCTCCCTAAAAGGTTGAAGGCCCTATTGGAAGCCAATGGTTTGAAATCTTCAATACCATCGCGATCAAATGAAAAACGAATATTATCAATCATGTATGGTTGAATCCTATTGTCGGCCAAGTTCTTAATTACCTGATCCATCCTTTCCAATTCCTTATACTTTACATTGTAAAGGTCTGATAAGGCTGCTTTTAGCTCAAAATCTTTTATGACATTGATGTCACCTGAATTCATCAATGACAAGTAAGTACCGTTCTGTGGATAGAAATAAGAAGCCAAGTAACTGCTGGTTACATGATGTCTTTTAAAGCTTTCTAGGGGAGCTCTTTGAAGGGTATATTGGAATACCTCAGATACGTGTTGAAGAATTACTTTGGTGGAATCGACAATCTTCTTCAGATCATCAATGTCCTTGTCAATATCGACCTGAATGGAACTGAGGTAATTCTGTTCAAGGTCCTTTCGTTTGTTTGACTCGGACCATCCTTCCAGAGCAAAGGCAATACTGATACCTATGATTACTACAACAAGTTCTATAAGGTGTAGTCCCCAAGAAATTTTTTGTTTGGCCATGCTTACTTGTTCTGTCTGAAATTAGTCAAAAAAAAGACCACGAAGCAACGCCACGTGGTCTCAAATTTGAAATTCTTACTCCTTACTCAACAACTTCCCCCATATCAGAGAATTTGTCTATTCGAGTTTTGATTCTTTCTTCAGGAGTTTTGGCCATAAGATCTTTAAGCTCTGACTTGATTCTATCTTTTAGCGTCTGATACATCTGATCGGTATCCCTATGAGCACCTCCCAGTGGCTCTCCTATGATTCCATCAACCAATCCGAAACCTTTCATATCCTCGGCAGTCAATTTTAGTGCTTCTGCTGCTTGCTCTTTAAAGTCCCAGCTTCTCCATAGAATAGATGAACAGGATTCAGGTGAAATCACCGAGTACCATGTGTTCTCCATCATTAAGACCTTGTCTCCGATAGCAATACCTAAAGCACCTCCTGAAGCTCCCTCACCTATAATGATACAAATGACCGGAACCTTCAACATAAACATTTCCTGTATGTTCTTAGCAATAGCCTCTCCCTGGCCTCTTTCTTCCGCCTCAAAACCAGGATAGGCACCTGGAGTATCAATTAGCGTAACGATTGGCTTACCGAACTTCTCTGCCATTTTGAAGAGCCTTAAGGCTTTTCTATAACCCTCTGGGTTGGCCATACCGAAATTCCGCATTTGACGCTGCTTCGTGTTTCTTCCCTTCTGCTGCCCCACAAACATTACAGTTTGACCATCAACCGTTCCAAAGCCACCTACCATGGCCTTGTCATCTTTGACGTTACGGTCGCCATGTATCTCTACAAAGTCGTCTGTAATATTATATAGATAATCTAGTGTGTAAGGCCTGTCAGGATGCCTCGAGAGCTGAACCCTCTGCCAACGCGTCAAGTTCTTGTAAGTATCTTCCTTTAAGCTTTGTATTTTCTTTTCGAGCGAAGCCACTGCATCAGAAACATCTACTTGGCTGCTTTCCGCCAATTGCTTCATCTCTGCTAGTTTTCCTTCAAGCTCAGTAATGGGTTGTTCAAATTCCAATGACATCAAGTAGTTGATTGATCAAGCTACAAAACTAAATATTAAACTGCTTTCTGACTTAATTTTTTAACATAAATGCCAATACATCTTTTTTTGGTTATTTTCAGCTTTCAAGTCACATCAAACACCTTTTTATGGCGCAAGGAATAGATTCAGATGTAAGAACCATAAAAAATATTCTGATGCTTTTTGCAGCGATCCTACTGATCGTTATTATCAAAACGCTTTCAGGATTACTGATCCCACTGGCCTTCGCTTTGTTCATTGGTATTCTACTCTCTCCAGCCATAGAGTTTCTGGAACGTAGGAATTGGCCTTATACCGTCAGCATAACCATGATCACCATTCTTACTTTGGGTTTCATGTTTTTGATTGGCATGGTGGTTTATGACACTGGATCTCAGATTTTAGCGGAAAAGACAAAATTATTAGCTCAGGTTGAAGCTAGGTTCGAAGTGATTTTGAGCCAATTAGAATTCATTCCTGGTGTACAAGAGTTGGAGGCTGATGGGTTTACCGCTGCTTTAAATAGGATTATTTCCAAGGATTTTGTCCTCAATACTTCTGGAGTTGTCGCTGGCCAATTGGGCACATTTACTTTCAACTTTATATTATCAGCTGTTTATCTGGTGGCGGTACTCGGCAGTATCGTAAAATACGAGATGTACATAAATTACTTGGAGGGAGATGACAAACAGGGCAAAGAGCGTTTATTGAATTCGTTTACAGAAGTAAAAGCCTCTATAGTCAGCTACATGAAGGTCAAGTTTTTCACCAGCTTCTGTACCGGTCTCTTCTTTGGTACATTAAGCTGGATATTCGGAATTGACTTTGCCCTTTTCTGGGGCTTTCTTGCCTTCCTGTTAAACTTTATACCTACTGTTGGATCAATCGCAGCTACTATACCACCTGTACTTTTAGGACTTATTCAAATTGATAGTAGTGGCACGTTTGTTCTGTTCATAGCATTGCTAATTGCCACTCAGTTTGTTTGGGGCAATGTGATCGAACCTTATATGATGGGCTCTTCTGTAGCCTTAAATACTGTGACGGTTATTTTAGGTCTTGTGATTTGGGGATATATCTGGGGAATCTCAGGAATGCTTTTATCGGTTCCTCTCATTGTTATGGCCCGAGTCATCCTAGCCCAGATACCTGATGCCGATTTGCTAGTGAAACTCATGGGAAGAAGTAAACTAGGAAAGGAAAAAGCTTAAGCCTAAATGGAACACTTCGAGCATGATGCTATGGCAACTCAGTTTACACTGACCATAGAGGGTGAATCAACTGAATATGCTGAAAACGCTTCTATTCAAGTATTTGAATTGATAGATCAGTTGGAGCTACAGCTGAGCCGATTTATACCTGATAGTGACATCTCGCGCATCAATCGCATGAAAGCTGGCGATCAACTCCCCATTGACTTTGAGGTCTGGGAAGTAATGAAAACGGCAATAGAGATCAATCAAATAAGCCAGGGCGCTTTCGATATTGGAGTGGCCAGACACATGGATATCTTCAGAGCTTCTAAGCAGGGCATTCTCAATGAGTTTGAAATGACGAATGCACTTGAGCAGGTTCAAACCGAGAAACTCGCTGCCGGAATTTTCATTGATCCAGAGAAACCGATGGCTTACTGTGTGAAGGAAGGTATCCAGTTCGACCTAGGAGGAATTGGCAAAGGTTATGCCTTAGACAAGTGTAAACTGAAGCTAGCAGATCTAGGCATAGAAACCTTTACTCTCAGTGCCGGAGACAGTACGCTCTTAGTGAGCAACAATACGGACACAAAAGCTTCATGGCAGTACAGCATTGCCAGCAGTAAAGACAAAATGGATTTGGAGTTGAGCAACGTTGTGGTTAGCGCTTCCGGAACATTTTATCAAGGCAACCATATCTTCGATCCAAGAACAGGCAACAATCAACTGTCCAGTGCATATCACAGGCTCTGGGTTGCTTCAGAATCCGCAGCACATTCTGATGCTTTTTCCACGGCTCTATTTCTTGTTTCGGAGGGTGAGATAAAAGAAATGATGGCCGAAAGTGACAAAATTATCTGGGTGGCTTATTCAAAGGATGGAAACCTCCAATTCCTTTCAAAAAATCACATATATTAGGTTTGCTAAACCTATAGCCTAAAATCTAAATTCTGAGGAGTATGAAAGATTCAAGTAGACGCGACTTTATCAAAACATCTACCCTGTTTGGTGGTGGTTTGATGTTAGGGAATCCTTTTAACATTACAGCGAACCCTTTGAGTGTCGCTGACAAAGTAAACATAGCAGTGGTTGGTTGTGGCGGACGTGGCAGCGGAGTGCTATTCAGCAACATCCCAAAAATCCCAAGTGCCAACCTTGTAGCTGTATGTGACATCGTAGAAAGCCGTAGAGAGGGTGCCAAGGCCCGTTTCAATTCAGAGTTCGGAGGCAAGATAAATGCCTATGAGGATTTCTATGAAATGATCGAAAAAGAGGAATTGGATGCTATTGTATTGACAACACCAGATTTTTGGCACAAGGCACATGCTGTTGATGCACTCAATGCAGGACTTCATGTTTACTGTGAGAAAGCAATGTCGAATAACATTGAGGATGCTAAGAAAATGGCTCAAGCAATGAAGTCAACAGGAAAGCTTTTGCAAATTGGTAGACAGCGAAGATCAAATGATCGATATCGCTTTACACATCAGATACTCCTAGAGCGCGAAGAGATGTTTGGCCGATTAACGCATGCCATCGGACAATGGAATAGATCACGAATCTGGACACAAAGGCCAAATAAAAGAGACAATATAGACCTCAAGAAACTCGATCGATATGGTTTCAAAACCATGGACCAGGTTTATAACTGGAGAAACTACAAAGAATTGGGTGGTGGCGTTGTTTCAGACCTTGGCTCCCACCAGATTGACATTTTCAACTGGTTCTTTGGTGCGTTTCCTCATACCGTATATGCTTCAGGCAACAATTCTTATTTCGGCCTAGAGCAAGCTGACACTATGGCAACAATCCTAGAATACGATACTCCAAAAGGTCCAGCTATTGGTATTTACGAGAACATCTCTAATTCTCGAGCTGTTGGCGTCTATGAACGTTTCATTGGTGATGATGGTGCTTTCATTATTTCAGAGGGCAAGGACAACAAGATTTATCGCGAGTCACGAGTATCTTCCAAGCGATGGAAAAAGTATATTGATAAGGGTTATTTATCTAATCTGGCTGATATGCAGCAATACAAGGAAAAAGAGTCGGGAGATTCTGGTATTAAGGAAACTGCTCCGCAGATTAGCTACGACATCAAGGACATGAATGATATGGACAAGGTGTATAACCTTGCAGCCCATACTGCTCACCTTTACAATTTTGTAGAATCTGTTCGTGGTGAAGAAACTTTAAACTACGATGCTGAAGAATCATACAAATCTGAGGTTTGTATATATAAGATTCATGAGGCCATTAATGCCGGAGGTAACAGAGTCAAGATAAATCCAAAAGAATACAATATTTAACCCCTACTTTGACGATAATTAGAAAGGCTTCGAAATGAAGCCTTTTTTGGTTCAATAAGAGAATGAAAAAACAATCAACAAACCCTTAATTCGCTGTCATGTTCTTTATGCTCATTATACTGTATATCATTCCATTCATATTTGTAGTAATGGCATTGATAGATGTCATCAGAAGTGAATTCCGAGGCAGTAATGATAAATTGATTTGGGTACTCGTAATAATACTGATGCCAGTAATTGGATCAATCCTATATTACTTTTTTGGAAGAAAACAGAAGATCAGTCAGTAGTAGACTTAAGCTTCCCAGTCCTTTTTGTGAGAGCTCACTTTGCTGTTTGGAAGGACGTAAGGTGCAACAATAGCAGCAATAAACAGGGCGATTACAATCAGTATAAACATCTCGTTTTTCTTTGACGCGAAGATGCGAATTAATGTGAAATGAGAAAAGCAATTGCTTTATAAATTAGCTGATCATGACCATTGTATGAGAAATTTAATAAAAGGCTAAACTCCTTGCCACCTTTAAGCGATATCTTGCGTCACTGTAGTATGCGAAGCCTCCTTCTCTCTTTTATCTTTTATGTCTCGAGCATGGCAGTTATCTCTGCTCAAGACACCGTTATTCTCTTGAAGGGTCAGGTGATTGAAGAGCAAACAGAGAGACCTGTACCCTTTGTGAATATTAGACTAAACGACTATTACTATGGTACATCAACCAACCTGGATGGCAGGTTTGAGTTGAAATTGAAGCAGGGTCGTTTTTCTGAAAAGAATGAGCTACATATTTCATGTATTGGTTATCAGTCTCTAGTCATTAAGCTATCATCCATTGAGCCTGATCTCTATCAAACAGTTCGCCTTACTCCCCAATTAAGTAGTCTGGATGACTTTGTAGTGAAGGGTTCAAGACTTAGACGCAAAGAAAGCAATCAAGCCAAAACAGTAGTTATGGATGCGATTGATCGAATTCCATTGAACAGGGCGAAAACCAACTACCTAGCCAATTCATTTTATCGCCACTATTGCAAAGAGGATACAGCATATGTGAGACTCACCGAAGCAGCCATTCAACTCTTTCAGCATAAGAAGAGAGGTAAATTTGTCCAGATTCCTGAACAACGACTTCATTTTGGATTGAATCATATGCGAAGAAGTTTCGACTACACCACCTTTGCCAAACTTTCACACCCACCCATTTCACTCAACTTTATCATGTCAAATGACCTGACCAACTATGAGTTTCACAATCCTCTAAGAAGAAATTTGGACGACTATGAGTTCATCATTGCCGATACTACCTCCCTTGACAATGACCCCATAATTGTAATCAATTTTGAACCGAAGGAACCCGCAAAACGGAAGCTAAATTACAGTGGAAAGTTATTTGTTAATATGACTGACAAGGCTTTCATCAGAGCTAACATCAAGGAGAGTCAAGTCTTTTCCAATAGCATTGACAGTATCCGTTCCACCATTGACAAACAGGTCTTTTTCCAAAAAGTTGAAGGAAAGTACTTTCCTCAAAGGCTCGTGTCTGATGTGCATGCCGAGCATTTTGTCTCTGGCTCTGATCAGTCGGTTCAACACCAATCTCATGTAGAGATAATGGTAAATGAACTCGTTCCCAAGGCTCCAATTACTTTTACCACAGGAGAGCCATCAGAAGAAGACTTAAGGGCCGTTCAGTACGATTCTACTTTTTGGAGCACTTACACAGTACTAGAGGCAACTCCTCTTGAGAAGAAAATCATTGAGGACTTATCAAAAAAAGTATCCCTCCAAAAACAATTTCAAGCAATAAACAAGCTCAAGGAGGGCATTCAATCTATAGTAGACAATGTGGATTTTCAAGAAGCCATAAGTACTTATCAGGGCACTCCTGTTTATACAGTCTTATGGGCCAAATGGGGAGTGCCTAATTTTTATGAACTCATTCCCTCACCGTACCTCCGTAAACTCATGAAAAAAGGAAAAGTGAAGTTACTCATGATTTCACTTGACGAAGATGAGGCAAGCTGGAAGCAAAACAGGGACATTTATGGTCTAGACAGAGAGTATGTGATTCACAAAAGAGTTCCTTTGGGTTTTGGTGATGATGTAGTACAGAAGTTCTTTCAGGAACTTGTTCCCGATTACTTGGTTCTTGGTATTGATGGGAAGATAGTAGACCACTCTCCCCCACTTCCTAACGTCACTGATGTCAAGACTTACTATAACAATCTATTAAAACAAAAGTCAATCGAGTCGCTTAACCGATAGGCTCATCAGACGTTTCTCCTTATCAAAGCTAATTCCCAGTAGCCGATCATTTGACCAGTTAACTAAAGATGTGCCTTCTTGAGTCTTTAAAGTCTTAAGCTCCATAGAATTTAAGTCTAGCGATTCATAAGAATTGTTAAGTGGATAGGAAAGTCTATTGTGAATAAAGTGATCCGACTTGGCTAGGTTTCCGAAATCAATAATATCAAAGGCAAGTCCGTAAGATTCCTTTAGCTCAAAATTAGGAGCAATCTTCAAAAAGGCGGTGTGGTTATAAGACACACCTTGATTAACAGCTTTGGCCAGGCTCTGGTCCATAAAGCGCATTTGTATTTGATCCGTTGCAGAAGCTCTGTCAATTCTACCCTCTAGGCCAGGACCACCATTGGCCTCAAACACCGCTCTACGACCATAAACATTCTGATCAATCTGCGCGGTACGATCTCTTGCTATAAACTCTCTCTCAAGTGCTCCTCTGCTTCGGTATTCGGGTTTAAATACTTCCAATGCCAGCATCAATTCTCCTTGGCTATTAAGCCTTATTCCATCAATGAAAACTGACATGTTTGCTACTCTAAATTTCTTCTCTTTAGCTATCTCAAAGCCCTTTGAAGCAACATCTTCGGAAATTTTATAGGTTGAAACCCCTTGTAGTGTCTTAAATTGCTCAAACCTTAAACCGTTGTTTTTTTTATCAATTTTTCCCCAAAAAAGTCCTTCTACCTTATCTCTCGAACCAGTACTATAAGTACCAGCGATATGAGCAGCATCAGCTGAATAAGTGGCTTTAACTGCTCTGATTTTTCTCTTTTCAAAAGATGCCAACATCTTGTTTCTCAAGATATTTCCTTCTAGGTTTAAAGATCGCCAGATCAGTGCATCTTTTCTCTGAATCTCAGCTAGCAGCAGAAAATCGAGGCCATTAGTCTCTTCGTTATATCTAGTCTCACCGATATATTTTACACGCCCTGGAACCCCTACTGGTATTGTTTCAAATGAATTGTCGGCCCTCAGTTTAAATATTACCGGGTTATCTCCGATCATGCCAGTTGCCCAAACATGATCATAATAAACCTCTACTTCACTAATTTGAAACTTATCAGAAAACTGATAATTGAATCGCTCATAGTCACCATATTCAGCATTCGCTTTTATCAACTCATATCTTTTCCCTGATCTATCAGCGAAAAGTAGAATTATTCCTTTTGACGAAACTTGTTGAAAAACAGGAGACATATCCTTAGAGAAAGGATACATGTTTTTCCATGTTTGCTCTAACTCATTGTTTAGGCCTGAGTACTCTAAGGCTAAGTCGCCAGAGCTTAACTGGACCATATTTCTGTTAAGCAAAACTATCCCAAGCGTGTCTACTGGGTACACATTGTATGCCCCTTTAAAGCTTGCCGTCTTCTCGTCCTGAGAAAAACAGGGAATAGTCAGAAAAATCAAAAAAACTGAAATGAGTCGCTTCATAGCAATAGAGGAATGAAAAGTCAATTTAGAAAAGAACATTCTAAGGCTTTATTCTTAACGGGTATTATTTCATTAAGAATGACAAGCTCAATCATCTATACGTTGTAAGGTGCTATTGCGTTTTTACCTCTTTTTATACCAATACTTGTTTGGACTCTTAGGATCAAAGACATCTGCAGGAATTTTACGGGAAGCATCAATGTCCAAATAGTTTTCAATTTGGAGCATCCGCTCATCTAGGTAAAAAGTCACAGTTTGCTCTACCCAGCCCCCTTCTACTTTCTTATGGTCACTATATTGTACGTCTAATACGGCTCCTCTACCCGTTTTACTAATTCTTCTGATCGTATAAAAGTGATCTGCATCGATCCAGAATTGCTTCGTAGACAAGTCTCCGGCTTTGGCACCAACAACATAGGCACGTCTTCCATTCAACCTATCTTCTCTGAAAATTGAAGTGTCATAGCCGTATTCCTTCAGCTTAGCCATAACCCTTGAAGGGGAAATAAAATACATCCCTCCCTTAAAAAGTAAGAACTCCTGTGGTTCCTCTCTGGCAGACTGAAAGTTATAATCTTGAAAACGATAGGCAGAGTCATTTCTGAAAATTATAAAGCGCCCTTGCTCATTATAGTCAATCCTAAATAAGTCGGGATAACTAACCGCTTCGTGCCAAATAGCAGTGTCTCTGATGGCTCCGCTTTGATTATAGCGAATAGTCTCTTGCGTGAAGGTAAACTCCTTGAACCAAGCACTACGGTTTTTCACTTGCATGGCATCTAGAAGTTGGCCTGTATTTGTGATTTGAGCAGTCAGGGTATCGACCATCATGCACAGTGCAAAAAGTATCAACAATCGCTTCATGTACTAAAGCTATCAATATCTATTGAGATCTAGAACGTGAGAACTTGCTAAAACAAGGCTCCATTATAAAACTGTATTTCAGATACTGACAAAGCCAGTTGACAATCACCGAACTTTTTAGCAATTTCAGGTCTGATTGCGATGGCAGCTCAGTGAAAAGATTTTTAGTTCTCTTTATACTCCTACAAGCCCTCTGGATTAACACCTCCATCGCCCAATCGACTCCAAAAACTGTTATCGCTGTCTCGGGGGATGGTATCCACAAAATCCTTATTAAAAACGGCTTCGATCCTATTAAATATTACAAAGAGTTCGTACGGCTCAACAAGAAGAACATTAGTAGATCGAATGGCCTTTTCATTGGAAAAAAATATACACTACCAGTAGCAAAAGAAGGCGATACTAAGACCACGACAGGTGATAATAAGACCATAAACTTTCCCCTCTTTGGTAAGAAGTACTCCAAAGTGCCCATTGAGAGTAATGTGCTAAAAGGAGCTGTTTACTACCTGATCTCCGGCCATGGCGGACCAGACCCTGGAGCTGTTGCGAAACGCAGCGGTAAGACTATCTCTGAAGATGAATACGCTTATGATGTCACACTCCGCCTAGCACGAAGCCTCCTCTCGCAGGGTGCTGAAGTTTATCTGATCATTCAAGATAAGAATGATGGCATTAGAGATGAGAACATTTTGAAAGTGGATTATGACGAAGTCAACTACCCAGATCAGAAGATTCCAAGGAGCCAGAAACTTCGTTTGAGGCAGCGTACAGCATCTGTCAACAAGCTCTTCAAGCAAAACGGTAGCGCCTATCAGCGATTAGTCGTAACGCATGTAGACAGCCGCAGTCAAAGGCAGAAGATTGATGTATTCTTCTATCATCATAAGAATAGCAAGAGTGGAAAGCGATTAGCAGACAACCTTCAGAGCACATTCAAAAAGAAGTACGCCAAGTATCAACCCAACCGTAAATATACAGGCACGGTTGAGACCAGGAGTAACCTCTATGTAATTAGAAACACCTTACCTCCTGTTGTCTATATAGAGTTGGGTAATTTGAAAAACACCGTTGACCAAAAGCGCATTCTTAATGCCACCAACAGAGATGCTTTAGCCAAGTGGATTTCAGAAGGCTTGGCGTTGGATTACAGCAAGTCCAAGTGATTTGTGCAGAACCAGAATTTTAGAAAAGCCTATTTATTTCTTAAAAGGCCTTTCTATACATTAATCACAGCTCTTAAGGCATATCAATGCTGATTTCACTATTCCCAGCTAACGAATGCTTTTTGTCAAAGACGTAAAGGTCTAGACTCACAGTTGAACCATTTTTTATAGTGACAGCAGTCTTCGAGGCCGAAATCTTAAGGTTACGCTCTCTGAATTTGATTTTGAAAGAGTACCCATCCCACTGATCTGGTAATGATGGACTAAAATAAAGCTCACCATCTCTTACCCTCATGCCAGCGAAACCTTTGGCAAAGGCCATCCAGGTGCCAGCCATTGAAGTGGTATGACATCCATCTTCAGTATCGTTGTTGTAATCGTCAAGGTCCAAACGAGCAGTACGGATGTACATCTCATAAGCTTTCTCCTTACGACCAAGCTTTGAGGCTAGTATACCATGAACACATGGGGATAGAGACGACTCATGAACCGTCAATGGCTCGTAAAAGTCAAAGTTCTTTTCAATGGTTTCTATATCGAACTCATCTTCAAAGAGATAAACTCCTTGCAGTGTATCGGCTTGTTTGATATAACAAGAACGAAGAATTCTGTCCCATGACCATTTCTGATTGATTGGTCTGTCTTCTGGATTCATATCATCCGTTTTGATTAATTCTTTATCCAAGAATCCATCTTGCTGCAAGAACACTCCCAGTTCTTCGTCATAGCCGAGGTACATATTATCCAATATGTGCTCCCACTTCTCGGTTTCTTCCGCTCCCTTGAAATTAATCTTCTCAAGTAAGGTTGCCAGCTTTGGATTGTCTCTGAATTGCTCCAAACCCTCCAATGTGTAGTTCAGGGTCCAAAGCGCCATCTTACTGGTATACCAATTGTTATTGACGTTATTCTCGTACTCGTTAGGGCCTGTAACACCAAGCATAACATACTGCTCTTTTGCTTTAGACCATTGAACGCGTTGTGCCCAAAAACGTGATATGCCAATCAATACTTCCAGTCCATAGTCAACCAGATATTCATTATCTCCGTGATAGTTAATATAATCGAAAATGGCATATGCAATAGCGCCATTTCTATGGATCTCTTCGAAGGTGATTTCCCATTCGTTATGGCATTCTTCGCCATTCATGGTTACCATTGGATATAAGGCTGCCCCATTAGTAAAGCCCAGCTTTTCAGCATTTTCAATGGCCCTTCCAAGGTGCTTATAGCGATACATAACTAGGTTTCTGGCTACTTCTTGATCGGAAGTGGCTAAATAGAAAGGCAAGCAATATGCTTCTGTATCCCAATAGGTACTTCCACCATACTTCTCACCAGTGAACCCTTTCGGACCAATGTTTAGTCTTTCATCTTTACCTGTATAGGTCTGGTTTAATTGGAAGATATTAAAGCGGATGCCTTGCTGAGATGAAACATCACCATCAATAGTGATATCACTTTTCTTCCAGCTCTCAATCCAAGCCGCTTTTTGTTCATCCATCAACGCATCAAAGCCAGTGCTCATGGCAGACTCCACTTGCAACTGACATTCCTTAGCAAGCATGCCTTTCTCAAAGTTCATGGAAGAAATATTCGCGGCATACTTGTAAATGGTGAAAGCCTGACCCTCTGAAACATTTCCGGTTTCAGTGACTTCTAGATACTTGTCACGATCAGCAGTTGATCTTCCATTAGAAGACCAAGCTCCCTCTATTTCAAAGGACATACCCGTTGCTACCCAAAAGTCTGTCTTCTTGGTGCTGGCTACTATATAGGAGAAATCGGGATTGGCGTTCTTAGACTGCTCTACCCAGAATTTTTCATCATAGTTAGAATCAGCATTGACCACGTCAAAATCTACATATGGAGTTACTTTTGCCTCACTCGAGAAGTTAAGCGGAGTCACTTGATATGCAATTGCACCTATTCTGTTGCGGACCATACTATTGAATCGCGTGGTAATCACGGAAACGGACTTTCCGCTTGGCAATGTTGCTGTGAAGGACCTCTGAAGGTAGCCTTCTTTCATATTTAGCTCTCTTCTGAAATCAGAGACCTCAGCTGTATGAAGATCGAGTGCTTCACCATCAAATTCAATATTGATTCCAATCCAGTTCGCAGCATTCAATACTTTCGCGAAGTACTCCGGGTAACCATTTTTCCACCATCCCACTCTCGTCTTGTCTGGGTAGTATACACCGGCAACATAGTTGCCTTGGAGTGTATCCCCTGAATATTGCTCTTCAAAATTGGCTCGGCCACCAAACATGCCGTTGCCAATGCTAAATATGCTTTCAGAAATTCTATTGTACTCAGGAACGAAGCCTTCTTCTATGATTGACCAAGGGTCATGCTTGATGTAACTCTTCATTACTATATAATGCTTTTAAAAAATCAATATCTACACTCGTTAAGTCGTCTACGACTATATCTGCTTCAGAAAGCACTTCTGGGTGTCCTACTCCAATACACTTCATACCACCAGCCTTAGCAGCCTTAACACCCGATATGGCATCTTCTAGTACCACACATTCATCTGGTGCAAAGCCAAGTTGTTCAGCTCCTTTTAAGAATACTTCTGGGTTGGGTTTTGACTTAGTAATTTGATTGCCATCCACAATGACCTTAAATACCTTGTCGAGCCCCACACACTTTAAGATTACTGGGGTATTCTTGCTTGCCGAACCTATTGCAATAGCAATGTTATTTGCTTTCAGTTTGTCTATAAACTCAACTACACCAGGAAGAATGTCTGCTGGTGTCATAGATGAGATAATGTCTACATAGATCGCATTCTTGCGCTCAGTGTATGCGTTGACCTCATCATCAGTTTTTTCTATGTTTCCTAAGGAAAGGATATGCTTCATGGATTCGAAACGACTCACTCCCTTTAGGTTCTCATTTTCCTTTTCATCGAAATCCACACCGACCTCTTCAGCCATGGCCTTCCATGCTGTGTAGTGCGCTGGTACAGTGTCTACTATAACACCATCCAAGTCAAAAATGCAGGCTTTAGGTAAACTCATTTAAAATTTGGGTAATGTCCTCTCATCATCTTCTCTGTTTCATCGAGGGACTTAAATACTTCGAAAGTTGTGCCTTGCGTACGTTGGGCACCTAACGCGTTGGCATACATTGCGGAAAGAATGAAGTTATCTCCGCCATCTTTTAATCCATAAGCCAGACCTCCAGCAAAAGAATCACCACAGCCTGTTGTATCGATTACTTGCTCCATGAAAATGGATGGCACAAACTCTTCTTTCAGTTCGCCATTTGGCTTGGTAAAGACTTTGCATCCTGAAGCATCTGTTGTAATAATCAAGGCTTTTGGCCCTCTATCCAGTATGTAATCTGCCATAGGTCTCAAGTGATCTTGACCTATATCGTCAAGGAGATCTGTTAGCTCAGACTCAGCGTATTCATGCTTATACCATGTGCACCAAGATTCTTCTAAATTCATCTTTAGCACATCGATGTATGGCAACCAAAGATCACGTTCAACCCAGAATTTCTTATGTCGATCACCACTTATGGTCATTGTATGGGTAGGTCCATGCCCATCAAATATGATGGTTCCCGAACTATGCTCTTTAAGATACTTCAGCGTATCTAAGACTATCTCGTGGTCAGTAATAGGTACAAAGACGAAAGCATCACAATCTATATATGGTGCCAGATCTTTAGGCATTATAGGGTTCATAAATGCTGTCTGCTTCTCTTCTCTGAAGTTCTGATCTATAAACTTCAGTTTAATTACATCGCCACTATCTGCCTCATCGCTCACTCCAGACATGTCAATGGCTGGGAATGGTTTGAAGATTTCTTGGACAGCTGGTGTATCAATTTTACGAATGTGAGAAATGGGGTAAACAGTGCCCTGATCTCTCAGCAATTGTGCAAGACCAATAACCGGATGCGTGATGCATCCATACTTTTCAATCACCTCTCCTCTATGAGTGGTGATGTGGTCTCTCGGGATGGGACCGACAACTGCTACTTTGTATTTTTTACTCATTTTTCAGCTAGCTAAAGTATATCCAAAGCGCTGCGATTATCGCAATAAGTACGATAGTTAACAAAGTATCGAGTTTCTTTTTCCCTGATTTCGTTTGCACTCCACGTTCGTATGTAATTCCGTCTGTTTTTTCGGCTGCCGGAGCAGGTGTCATAAGACTTACGATCACCAAAACAGCACTACAAATGACAAAGAGGAAAATGGCGAAATGAAGGAAATTTATGTCTGCATAATCAAACAAAAAGCCTGAAAGATCTTTCTTATTCAGCTCCAAAATAAAGCGCGCTCCACCGAGCACCAAGCCCGTCATCAATGAAGCCATAGCACCCTGAGCATTCAGCCTTTTGAAGAAGATACCCAACAGGAATACAGCAGCAATTGGCGGTGAAATATAACCTTGGACACTTTGCAGATAAACAAAGAGCTGATCACTTACATTCTGCATAAACGGTATCCAAAGCAGGCCAATACCCACCATGATTACTGTCGCTATTTGCCCCACTACTACTAGCTTCCTTTCGCTTGTTTCAGGCTTCCAACGCTTGTAAACGTCTATTGTAAAGATTGTTGAGCATGAGTTAAACACAGATGACAAGGAGCTCATCAAAGCCGCTAGGAGCCCAGCAATTACTAGGCCCCTGAGGCCAGCTGGCACCATAGCTTTTACCATTACGATCAATGATTGATCATTGCTTTCTAATTCTAGCAGGCCTTTCTGGGACAACGCATAAGCAATGATTCCTGGTACTACAAAAAGAAAAAGGGGCAGCATCTTTAAAAAGCCACCGAAAATTGTTCCCTTTCTAGCTTGCTCAATATTTCTTGCTGAGAGAACTCTTTGTACTATATATTGGTCAGTACACCAGTACCAGATACCAAGTATTGGCGCTCCAAAAAGTATACCTGTCCATGGAAAGTCCGGGTGATTCATCGGTTGCCACATATCAAAGTATCCTTCGCCTACTGTTGCCTGCAATTCACCCCAGCCGCCCAGTGCTTGAAGCCCAAAAACAGTAACCGCAATGGAACCGCCTATCAGCACAAACATTTGGATCATGTCAGTGTAAAGCACAGCTTTTAAGCCCCCAAAGATGGTATAGACTCCTGTAGCGACCACGATGATCAAAGCACCGGTCCAGAATGAGACACCAATCGCTGTAAAAACAATGGCACCTGCAGCAATGGTCACTGATATCTTTGTAAGGATATAGGCCGCTATTGACATCCAGGTTAGGTATGTTCTAGCACCTGAAGAATACCTCTTCTCTAAAAATTCTGGCATTGTAAAAACACCACTTCGTACATAGAACGGAACAAAAACCCAACCAAGCAGTAGTAGCATAAAGCCTGCTAGTATTTCGAACTGCCCCACGGCAACTCCAGAGCTGGCACCTGAGCCAGCAAGACCCACAAGGTGTTCGGAACCAATATTTGAAGCGAATAAGGATGCTCCGATAACAAACCAACCAACATTCTTACCTCCTAAAAAGTAATCTGAAGAAGATGAGTTGACTTTTTCTTTAAAAGTTGCCCAAGCAGCTATGCCAAAGACTATTAAAAAATAGAGTGCTATTATGACATAATCGAGACTAATTAAATCTACCATATCTGTTTAAGGTTGTTTGGTTAAAAAGCATATATCCGCACATAGTCTATTTCCATAGACTGCGGCCATATTGAGTCGTCAATTCCTCTTGAGCCTCCCCAAGAGCCACCAACGGCCAGATTTAAAATTACATGAAATGGATGATCAAATGGCCAATCATCAGAATCCTTACCAGTATTGTCAAAGGTGTGATAATACTCACCGTCTATAAACCAGTCAATTCTATCTTCTCGCCATTCAATAGCGTATTCATGAAATGTTTCCGAGGCATCTTCAATCATAGTTGAATCTCCTCTTTGTGTTCCATTCATATGATTGAATGATTGGGTATGGACTGTTCCGTAGATCATTCCTTGATTGTAGCCAACATGCTCCATGATATCAATTTCTCCACTACGCGGCCATCCTCCATACTTGTTGTTGCTAGGCAGCATCCAGATGGCTGGCCAAGTTCCTTTACCACTTGGCAATTTGGCACTTACCTCTACTCTGCCATACTTCCAGTCACCCTTTCCTTTACTAGCCACTTTAGCAGAAGAATAGGCACTATTCTCAATAGAATCGTGGACTGCAGTGATGATGAGCCTTCCATCCTCAATTTTCAAGTTTTGGGAATTTTCAGAGTAGTACTGTAGTTCGTTGTTCCCAAAGCCACAAAGTGCTGGGCAACCATCTCCGATAATCGCTGACCATTTTTCCTTGTCCAGTTCAGAACCGTTGAACTCATCGGACCAGACAAGGCCTGGTTGTTGTGAGTTACAACTCGAAAAAATCATTATCAAGACTAAGGCCAATAGTAAAGGGCTCTTAGTCTTCAATAACCTTTTGGTAAAAGTCATTCAATGTGTTTTAAATCAATGATGTTTCCTCCATTTCATTGTTTGCTACACAACTCAAAACTACAAGAAAAAGCCAAAGTCGAAATGACTTTGGCTTTTAAATAATCTATCAAACAAAAACGGATTCATTATATAAAATCACTCGGCAAGCTCGTATACTCTTACATAGTCTAATACAAACTGCTGAGACTCAATACTAGGGTCTATTGCCCCACCCATACCACCGCCCATGGCGAGGTTAACAATAAGGTTCTGAGGTTTGGCAAATGGCCATTCCAGCTCATCACCTGTCTTGTCGTAGGTATAGTAGTACTCTCCATCTAAATAGGCTTTGATACCTTCAGGAGTCCACTCTATGGTATAGTTATGGAAGGTATTGGTCATATCCTCTACCTCCTTTACAGCAGTAATATGGGTACCTTCTTTAAAGTAGTACGTTCTCGTATGGCATGAAGCGTGGTTAATACCGTTTCCGGTCTCATCATCAATTTCGCTACCAATATTCTCTAAAACATCGATTTCCCCACAATAAGGCCACGACAGTTCATCTCTGTAATCATCTCCGAGCAACCAACCTGCTGCCCAAGTTCCATCTAGCGATGGTGATTTAGCACGAAACTCTATTTTCCCGTAAAGGAAACTTACTTTTCCGCGAGTCGTTAGGCGAGCGGAAGTCCACTCCTGACCCATATCATTTTTATGCGCCTCTATGATTAAGTTGCCATCTTCAAGGCGGGCATTTTCACGTCTGTCTTTTGTATAGTACTGCGGTTCGTTGTTACCCCAACCCCAATTACCAACATCATATGTCCATTTGGTGGCATCAGGTGCTCCTTCTCCCTCAAATTCATCAGACCATACAAGTCTCCACTCCGAACCTGAAGTGTTTTGTGCCATTGAAGTTGGTGTATACTCATGATCAATCATTTTGGTGAATTGAACACGATCAACTTCGACTTCTCCAGAAAAATGAAGCTTCATATTATGCTTTCCTACATTTAACGGACTGCCATCCTTTCCGGCTAGCGTAAACGCATTAGCATTTACATTAACAGCACCAGTAATATTATATGTTCTTCCATCTGGGTTATCGTGATAATCCTCAACCCAAACCGATCCATTGCCCTTGGCGAAAAACTCCGTTTTATATCGACCCACGGAATCCACCTCAAGCTCAAAGGTTACCCAACCATCACCAGAAGCAGTAACTCCTGCATTAGTCTTTTGAATATTACCTGAAGAAGCCATGAAATTCTCAGTTTCAAAGACCAGTTTACCGTCACTGGAATCTTCATAGGAAGTAGCGATACACCCTGAACAAAGTGCTAGAATAGCTAATCCTGAAATACCCTTTAATAATTTCATATACCTACTGTTTTACTAAGATCTTTTCTAACTCCTCAAGACTTTTACCCTTTGTCTCAGGTACTTTCAGCAGAATGAAGACTAAGCCAAATACGGCAAAGACGCCATAAATCAAGAAGGTCATTGAACTACCTAAAGTTGATAACTCCCATGGAAATACCGATTGCACTCCTGCACTTACCATTGAATTGACAAAGCCCACGAATGAAATGGCAATTGCCTTGATTGATAGTGGAAATAACTCTGAAAAAAGCACCCACATGACTGGACCTAAGGAGATCGCAAATGACGCAATAAAGCCCAGAATCCCAACAAGAATCAATGTTGGGTTCATATCGATAGCTGCTGTAATCAACTCAGACTCATAGATTTTTGCTTGTTCATTACCTAGCGCACTTCTCAATGCTTCTTTGTAAACAACATCGTTCTCAAAAGCATTACCCACGATATTCTGAAGTTTGGCAACTTCAATATCCGCTGATAGATTAACCAGATTTTCCTCCTTCAATTCGTAAGTGGCCTGATTGAAGCCATATGCTATAATGAACATGAAAATGGCAATACCTGCTACTCCTACAGAGAGTAGCTTCTTACGGCCTAACCTGTCTATATAAATCATGGCGATCACAGTGAAAACCAGATTTACAAGCCCAACGATAATAGCTTGTTGAAAAGCTGCATCGGTTCCACCACCGGTCTGTTCGAAAATCATTGGTGCGTAAAAGAATACAGAATTAATCCCCGTAATCTGTTGTAGAATCCCTACGACAAGGCCAATGGTCAATACAAGGCCCATGGCTGGTTTGAAGAGCTCTGTCAACTTTGCTTTGGGTTTATCTTCATCAGCTGCTAAGGCAGCCTTAACACCTGCAGCATCCGCTTCAGCTTCTTCGGCACTTCTAAACATCTTCATCACAGACAGAGCTTCATCATTATGCCCTTTCATTAATAGCCATCTCGGGCTTCTTGGAACAGCATAAAGTCCAAAGAAGTAGAGTACGGCAGGAAGCGCTTCTAGTCCCAGCATCCATCTCCAATTGTGCTCTCCTATACCCAGACTTTCTACCCAAGTAGCGTCTGAGTCTCCCAATGACAGAATTAAATAGTTTGTGAAAAATGCTAGTGAGATCCCAATTACAATATTGAGCTGATTGAAAGAAACCATGGTTCCTCTAATCTTAGGAGGTGCTATTTCAGCGATATACATCGGGGCTAAAATCAAGGAAGCACCTACGCCTATTCCTCCGAGCATTCTGAATCCCAAGAACAAGATAAAGTTTGGGGCTAGTGCTGAACCCACTGCAGATATTGTGAAAATAACTGCACAAGCTTTCAATACTACTCTTCTACCGAAACGATCACTGATAGTACCAGAGAAAAGCATTGCTACAGCCGCAATGAAGGTTAATGAACCAACAGAAAGCCCCAGTTGGGCATCTGTCATATCAAATTCTATTTGTACAAACTTGTTAACACCTGAAATAACGGATGCATCGAAGCCCATTAGTAAGCCGCCTAGTGCCACAATTGCAGCGACTTTATAGGTAAATCGTGATTGACTTTTCATAAGAAGAGGTTAAGTAAAACAACTCAGGCCTTATTGAAAGACCCGAATGTAATCTACAATTAAATGCTGGGGAAAGTTAGTCGAGTTGTCTGGCGATCCCGGCCAGTTACCTCCCACCGCGACATTGAAAATAAAGAAGAAACTGTTTCTAAATTCACTAAGCTGAGCCGGTGTTGTATCAATAGCATGGTACTCTTGATTATCCATATACCATGTTATGCGAGATGATGTCCAAACAATCGAAAAGACATGGAATTCATCGTTAAAGGTCCCAGAGGGCAATGTTACATCACCACCAAAATTTGCGTGTTGCCCATCATGTTGCCAATGCACTGTGCCATGAACAGTATTCTCACGTCCACTACCACCAATCATTTCCATGATATCAATTTCACCAGATGCAGGCCATCCAACAGAAGTAAAGTTTGAGCCTAACATCCAAAGTGCAGGCCATATACCCTGTCCTTTAGGCAAGGCAGCTCGAATATCTACACGGCCGTATTGGAAGCTCTGCTTCCCTCTCGTAATCATTCGAGTAGAAGTATAATTGCTTCCCTGAAAGTTTTCCTCTTTGGCTTCGATTACTAAATGCCCATCTTGGGTAAATGCATTCTGAGAACGGTAATATTGAAGCTCATTATTACCCCAGCCATTGTCTCCAGTTCCAATTTCAAAAGTCCAATCAGATTGATTAATTGTACTTGAAGAAAAGTCATCTTCCCAAACCAAGTTCATATTGGGATAAGAAGTAGGAGACGTAAAGCCTGTAGCGGGTATAGCTACACCAGTATCGGTGCCATCGTCATTATCATCAGGAGTACCACCGTCACCTCCTGAATCACAGGACATAATTCCTAGAATTAAGCCCATGCAGCCTATTCTTAGAAGCTCTTTCATAGCATTGAGTATAAAAAAAGCACCCACCCTACACTATGAATGAATTCACAGGAGAGCAGGCGCCTTAAAAGAGCGTCTTATTGTCTTATTAGTCTGAATGTCCAGTGAACACCAGCAACAGTCTCAATTCTTAGTTCCATTCTAAGTTCTCCGTTAGATTCTGTAACAGATTGAACTTGGTAAGTAATTGAAGCCTGAAAATCCGTAGCACCGATATGGTTACCAAGCTCTCCAGCGTTGGTTACTTTAGGTAAACCTAAGTAAGAAGCAGAACCATTAACAGTTAGAGATGCACCGTTGAAAGAGTATGTAAATGAACCACCATTGACTGGGGCTACTGGAGCGCCACAAGCATCTCCACCACCTTGCCATCCTTCGATCCAGGTATCAGCACCTACAGCAATCGTAAATGATCCATCACTTCCAAAGGTGTACGTATCATCGTAGAAACATGCTCTTGTTGTTACATCTCCTGCAGAGATAGACCACCATTCACCGCTACCTGGGTTCGGTCCAACCGCCAAAGAACCAGCAACAGGCTCCATTGTCCAAGTACCTGTGATGTCTGGAATAGCACTAGCAACTGTAAAATCAGTAGAAGCAGTTCCTGTGTTACCATTAGTATCAGTAGCAGAAACAGTGATTGTATGATCACCCGCTGTTAAACCGGTAGCTGAGATAGTTCCATCCCAGTTATCACCTGTTGGAGTCAGCGTTCCGTTGGCGACTTGAGCTCCGCCAGATACAATATTCCAAGTACCACTTGCAAGCGTACTGGTTGTACTTCCTTCAGCACCGTCACTAAATGTCACGCTTAAGGTGAAAGTACCACCTTCTACTAAACCATCCATTGCACCTAAAGTGATAGAAGGTTCTACATCGACTACAGAGAAGTCTGCGTTTCCGTTGTCGCAAGAAGCGACTGCCACTACTATTGCGAGTGACATCAAGCTTAAGAGAAATTTATTTTTCATAGTGTTAATTTTGTCTCAATGTCTCATACAATTGACATCATAGCAAGAAAACTACCTTCACAAGAACTCATCACTACTAGAAAATTTAATACTACAATACCTCATCAACACATAGTAATTATTTGGTTTAAAGCTAATAATGACCATTTTTATGAAATCAAAATATGCACATTCTAAATATTCAATTTCTCAATACATTGCTTAAAGAGCGAACTACTTAAGACCAAATGAAATCAATAAGGTTTGTATTTTTTGTTGCCATTACGCTTATGGCGCAGCCGACTTTCGCACAATACAATGAATTGAGTGGTCTCCCGCTGATTCAAAATTATGGTTCGGAAGAATACAATGCAGGAATACAGAACTGGTCAATAATTCAACAGTCCAATGGTTTATTATATATAGCAAATAACATGGGTCTGTTAGAGTATGATGGTCATACTTGGGAGAGCTATACCGTTCCGAATAAAACGAAAATCAGGAGCTTGTTTATAGATAAAAATGACAATATCTATGTAGGCTCCCAGAGAGATTTTGGCTATTTCTCTGCAGACAAGTCGGGAACTCTAGCATATACGTCCTTAGCCGATTCATTACCAGATAAATTTCGTGATTTTGACGAGACATGGAAGATTTATGGGCAAGACGAACTTGTTTACTTCTGCACCTTTTCAGAAATATTTGTCTATGATGGAAACAATATCGAGGTTATTTCATCTGACTTCCCTTTAGAAATATCCTTCTTCCACAATAACGAATTGTATTCACAAGAGTGGGGCAATGGACTTTCCAAGCTTCAAGGAGGTGCTCTTCGGCTGGTGAGTAATGGAGAATTCTTCAGCGACAAGCGTATCTCAAACATATTCAATTATGACAATGAAAACTGGTTGATAAGCACTTTTGACCATGGCCTATTTATGTATAACAATGGTACCATCAAGGCAATGTCAATTGACCCAAGCTTAGACTTAAGAAGGCTCATTGTCAACTATTCCACTCGACTGAGTAACGGACAAATCGCCTTAGGAACACAAAATGGCGGCTTGATCATCATTAATAAGGAAGGACAACTCATTCGGCAAATAGATCAGTCTACCGGTCTGAGAGACCGAACCGTCAACTTCATTTATGAAGACCTTCAAAGCAATTTATGGTTAACCCTCAACAATGGTCTTTCGCGAGTAGACCTTAATTCTCCTTTCACACTGATCAATGAACGCATGGATATCAGTGGCTCTGGGTACACAGCATTAAAAGCCCCAGAAGGAACTTATTTAGGTACTAACAATGGTCTTTATCTTTTCAAAGATGGCCTCATGAGCTTTATAGAAGGTACTGCTGGGCAGGTCTACTCTGTTCAGCGCATTGCTGATAGGCTATTCATCGGACACCATAATGGCCCTATGGAAATAAGAAATGGAAAGTCAATTCAACTCTATGGAGAAAAGGGTGCTTGGGTATTTAAACGCCACCCTCAAAAGATGGATGTAATCTTTGAAGGTACTTATTTGGGACTTAATCGCTTCGATCTTTCCGAAGTTCAAGAGGCAGCATTTGAAAAATTAGAAGGGTTTAGAGAGTCTTCTAGGATCATGGAGTTTGATGATGACTACTTATGGGTTACACAAGGCTATAAAGGGGCCTTTCGACTTGAGTTATCAGAAGATTTAAAAACCATCGAGAATGTTAAGCTTTATAATAGTCAAAATGGCTTTCCTTCAGATTTGCTTATCAACGTCTATAAGATTAATAACAAGCTAATATTCACTTCCGAAAGGGGCTTCTTTCAGTATAACAGCGAAAAGGACTTTTTCGAGCCTCTAGAAAACTTCAACGAGCTTCTTGGTACAGAGTCCTCAATCGTTGATATGGAAACTGATGAAATCGGAAACATTTACTTTATAGAAAGTAATAAGTTAGGAATACTTGAGCCTAAGGGAGATTTCGATTATGACCTATCGACTAACTCATTTAATAAGATTAGAAACCTCTTAAATGATGACCTCGGGAATATCACAGTAATAGACAACGACAATGTTTTGATTGGGGCTCGTGAGGGTTTTATTCATTATGCTCGCAGCAAAGATGTGCCTAAGCGTAATGCCTTCAACATTATGTTTAGAAATGTAACCAACTCAGGCAAGATTGACTCGACCCTTGTTAATGGTCATATGACTGAACAGTCAGGGGTACCTAAATTCAGGTTTTCGCAAAACTCTTTCGCGTTCAGTTTTGCCGCTCCACATTTTGAGAGTAACAATCAGGTTAACTATCAGTTCAAACTTGACGAATACGATGAAGAATGGTCGGATTGGACTGCTTCAAACTTTAAGGAATATACCAACTTGAGAGAAGGCAATTATACCTTTTCCGTTCGTGCCAAAAACATCTTTGATCAAGAAACTGAGACCATTGGCTACGAATTCGAAGTGACCCCTCCTATTTATCGAACAACATTCGCATATGCCTTCTACGGTCTGGGAAGTCTAATGCTCCTTTTTACTGGGTTCAAGACATTAGAGGCACGCTATAAAAAGAATGCACAACGGTTGGAAGACGTCAAAAATCAAGAGATAAAAGAAAAAGAGTTCCAGATCGAACATATCACTCTAAAATCTGAAGAAGAAATCATCAGACTCAAAAATGAAAAGCTTACTACCGAAGTAGGTCTAAAAAGTCAGGCCCTCACCTCCTCCGCAATGAACCTGATTCAGAAAAATCAATTACTCAATCAGATAAAGAACACACTAAAAAACCTGAATAAGGAAATAGAGGAAAAGCAACACGTTACTCAACTCAACAGAATTGTTAAGTCTATAGACCGCGACCTAGCATCTGGAGAAGAATGGGGACAGTTTCAGGATAACTTTGATCAAGTGCATGGTCAATTTATTACCAGACTCAAAGAGGCATTTCCTGGCTTAACTCCTCAGGAACTAAAATTCAGTGCCTACATCCGAATGAACCTGAACACAAAAGAAATTGCCAACCTATTAAACATCTCTGTTCGAGGTGTTGAGATTGGTCGTTATAGGGTCAGAAAAAAACTAAAACTAGAACGCAAGGATAACCTCAGCGACTTTATACTTCGGTTTTAATTAGCGCGAAGAATCTCTAATGATAACTCTGGAATCAAACTTCCTCTTCTTTAAATGTGGTGGGATGTGTTTATTCTGAATGACTTTGAATAAAAGATCTGCCGCAGCCTCTCCCATTTCAATAGGCTCATGAGTTACACTGGTAAGGTGTGGTTCTACAATTTCGCACAAATTGCTATTCCCAAAGCCTACCACCGAAACATCTCTCGGAACGTTGAGCCCCATGCTTTTCAATTTCAAAATAGCTTCAACAGCCAGTTCATCACTAAAAGTGAACAGCGCATCTGGCCCCTTCTTAGGGTCAGCAAACATCTTTTCTATGATCTCACCATGGTCATTTTCTGGTTTTGTGAAAACAACATAGTCCTCATTGATCTCATAGTCATAAGTCTTCAAGGCTTCCATATAACCTTCATAACGACTCTTACTTATACCCAACAAGCCTGGTCCACCCAAATGGGCAATTCGCTTTCTACCGCGTTTAATCAAGTGCTCGACAGCTTGAAAACCTCCTGTGAAGTCATTGGCTTCAACTGTAGGCATATCAAATCCAGGAGCAATTCTGTCAAAGAAAACAAATGGAGTGTCATAGGCCTCAAGCATTTCAAGGTGCTCATATTCCTTAGTTTCGCTAGAAAGAGAAAGGATCACCCCTTCTACCTTACATGAAAGTAAGGAGCGAATCTGATCTATCTCATTATGATAGTCTTCATTCGATTGACAAATAATTGTGAAGTAACCATTGTCACTCACCACCTTTTGAATTCCATCAATAGCTGAAGCAAAAAACGAACTTGTTATATGCGGAACAAGAATGCCTATCGAATTGGATTTCTTAGTACGAAGGCCAGCAGCAATAAAATTCGTTTGGTACTTTAATTCCTTAGCCTTAGCCGATACGACTTTCTTAGTCTCCTCACTAATGTTCGGATGGTCGTTCAATGCCCTTGAAACAGTTGAAGGAGAAATGCGCAGAGCAGTTGCAATATCTTTAATGGTAACAGCCATAGTTAATTATCTTTCGGTTGAGCGTGCGTTCCGTCACAATAAGGGAAATTCTTTGACCTATTACACCTACAAAACGAAACAGTTTCATGAAAAAGCTTAGTCTCTTTCCTTTCATGTACTGTCGCACCTCCTTTGACTATTAAAGGGCCGCCAGGGATTAATGTAACTTCCTGATTACTTTTATCATCTTCCTTAAACCTCACTCCCTTTATACTCAGAGCCTTTGATGGGCACTCCCTCACTAGGCTGACAATCTCCTGTGAAGTAGCCGAAGTCATACTGACCCAAGGTCTTTGTTTAAGGTTGAAAACCTTTGGCAAGCCTCTCAGGCAAATTCCGGAATGTATACATTGTTCAGGCTTCCATACAACGGTCACCTCGTCATTCGTATACTCCTTTATTACCTGTTCGCCCATAATAATAGTCGATTAAACACTCAAATTAGTGTAAAGTCATCACTTATAGAAACCCGAAACAGAGATAATTGTTTGTACACAGAATTATAGATATTAATAAATTAACATTTATTAATATCTACATGTATTCATGCAATCGTTGCAACTCTGAAGAAACAAAGATTTGCCACCTCTTCTGCTCTTTAAGGACAGCACCATGATTAGTTTCATCATCGTACTCAAAAGATTTTTCATTGAACTTGGCCAACAAATATTTTATAGCCTTTCGATATTCTGCCAAATCTGTCACTCCTTTATCCCCCATGGCGGCAATCTGCTTCCTTAACATTCGACCATACATTTCGGCTATATCAAAGTGGAGTTTCTCATGTGCAAATAGCGTTGAATCGGTAGTGGTTGTTGTCCACGAATCCTCGATTTTGAACAGCACATAAACTTCAAAACTCGGCTTTCCCTTACTCATTCCTCCTCTTATGGAATGTGTGACAGCAGTAAGCGCTGAGGCATTCATCACTTCCGTATCCAATCGTTCATAGTCTAACCATGTGATTGGCCTCTCCTCACTCCACGGAATGTATTTAGTAGTATCTACTTTCAGATACTTTCCATTTTGGGCTAATACAAGGTTTGAGAGAAGAACAAGCTCGAAAATCAAGCCTAACCTTAGAAGTTTGCACATACACAAATGAATGTGCTGCTCATCATTATATCAAGTTAATCTCCTTTAACTTTTGCCTTCCTAGTCCAGAAATCTACTTCAACCCCAATGTTGTCACCGATGAAGTTCTTGATCGAAGTATGTTTAAAACCCACACCGACACCGAAATCTTTTCGATTGAGCTTCCATTCAAAACTTATGGCAATCTCACTCTTTCCTAGCTTGTTAGCTCTAAAAGGAATTTCGACAGCCTTTGTAACGCCATGCATGGTGAGATTACCATGAAGCTCATAAGCCTCTCCTATCTGTTCAATGCTAGTGCCTTCAAAAACAATCTCGGGATACTTTTCTACATCGAAGAAGTCTTTGGATCTCAGGTGATCATCTCGATCTGAAATACCTGTATCTATACTCTTAGCCTGAATGACAAATCTAACTTTCGATTTGACAAAGTCTGTATCGTCATAATCCATGTAAAGCTGAAAGTCCATAAACTTCCCTCGAACTTTAGTGATGCCTCCCGCAATGGGCACAACAAAACCTATGGTAGAATGATTGGGCTCAACATTTAATTTGACGATAGCATCATCTCCATAAAATGAAATTGAAAGTGCTACAACGAGGGTGACTAGTTTTAGAATTCGCATGTTCTTGATCTTTTTTGGTCAAGAATACGCCATCAAAATGCCTCAGTTGACAAAATGTGGCCAAATGCATTTTTTAAGGGCGAAACTAAACCTTAATAGAATCCTCAATTGACTTTTTGAAAGAGCGGCTAAGTTTTAGTGTCGTCTGGTCTTTCAATAAGACTTCGTATTGACCATTGCCTTGCCTGATTGCGACCACTTCTTCGAGTGCCACAATTGTTGATCTGTGAATCCTTTTGAAGTGCTCGCTATCTAGCTTTGTTTCGATCTCTTTGAGGGGCATGCGCACCAAATGAAAACGATCCGAAACCCACACTTTTATGTAATTATCATAGGCCTCTATCCAACGTATATCATCCACTGACAAGAAGCTAACTAAGCCAGACTCTTTAATCTTTATTTGGGTCCAGTATTCAGGTTTAGGAACACCACCATTTTCCCTCTTAAAGACCATTGTTCTCCAAACGAAGGTAAAGAGCAAAAATGCCATCAACTCGAAATGAAGCCATTTTGATAACAAAAACCGATAGGAACCCCAGAAGGGATTTTCAGTCCATTGATAGATTTGCAACCAATTTAGCACGTGCATAACAAACAGATGAAGCAGACTTACCAATGCTGCAAAGAACATATATACAACGATCCGCTTGGTCGAGTTTATATGAGTTGAAAAGGCAAATTTGTTTGCAAAGAGCACCAATGGAAAACTGAGCAAATAGGTATAAAAAGTCCCAAAAGAATTAATAAGATTGGCAGTATAAGGAAACGGATAACTGCTATTGTAGAAGATATAATATTGCAGAAACTGAATGCCGGCAATAAGGGTGAACAATAGAAATACCCACGCCAATAATTGCCCGGGAGTCATTGGTCTCTTGGTGGTCAGGAGCTTTTTGAATGTAGTCACGCAGAAAGTTAATCAAGAATTTGAATCTAGAATCATCGCAATTTGATGCTTCAGACGAGACAAGGCACAAAACAATGATAAAATTTGAATCAAATGGTGCCTATATAAGGTATCTTTGCGCTCTATGAAGTTCGAAGAATATCGCATAGCCGATGGCATCAAAACTAGCATCAGCAAACTTGGCTACAAAAAGCCAACGGATATTCAGTATAAGTCTATCCCTGCCGTTCTTAAAGGTGAAGACGTCTTGGCCATTGCTCAAACGGGTACAGGTAAGACTGCAGCCTTTGCGATACCTATTCTTCATCTGCTTCAAGAACGCAAATCTGCCAAACTCAGACCTGACGGTATAAAGTGCCTGGTAATGGCTCCTACTCATGAACTCGCTTTACAAATTGAAGATGTGTTTAAAACGCTTGGCAAGCACACCAAGGTAAATACATTGTGCATTCATGGTGGTGTAGATCAAGCACCACAAATCCAGCAGTTAGAAAAGGGGGTGGATGTACTCGTTGCCACTCCTGGTCGAATGTTTGACTTGGTTAGTCAAGGTGCCTTAAAACTGTCTCGCATCGAAATTCTGGTATTGGACGAGGCAGATCATATGCTCGACCTAGGCTTTATCAAGGACATCAGGGACTTAATGCGTCACTTGCCTAAGCGAAGACAAACCTTGTTCTTTTCTGCCACCATTAACCCTGAGATTAAGAAACTCGCCTACTCTTTGGTAACCAATGCTATCCGGATTCAGATTTCCCCAAAGAATCCAGTGGCCAAGAACATCGAACACGCAGTTGCTTATGTCGAAATGGACGACAAGCGCTTCTTTTTGGAAAACATGATCAACAATGATCCAGAAAAGAAGATGTTAGTATTTGTTCGAACCAAAGTAAGGGCTGAACGAGTAAAAAAGGCTCTTGAAAGAGTTAAGCTAGTTTCTGACACGATCCACAGTGACAAGCTACAAGCCGAGCGTGAGCAAACGATGAGGAGCTTCCGCAAAGGAGAACTCAAAGTACTTATAGCCACAGATGTCAGCGCAAGAGGTATTGATGTACCTAACGTTGAATACGTTATTAATTATGACCTGCCCGAATCGTCCGAAAACTATGTACACCGTGTGGGCAGAACAGGCCGCGGTAGAGAAAAGGGGCAAGCAGTGTCTTTCTGCAGCAGAGAAGAGAAAGAACAACTCGAGGCTATTGAAGAGGCTTTGGGAAAGAAAATCCAGAGGATCGAAATATCGAAAGGAGAATACCAACTCATTTTAGACACCACAGAAGATACTTCCGACAATTGGAAACTCTTAATGCGCGAGGCTGAATCGTCCAAAGACAATAGGCGCAAAAAGAAGAAGAAATAATCTTCCCAATACTCAAAACAGATTCTGGAACTCGCCATCCATTAGAGTTAATTGATAATTTGTGTTCTTCACACGTGCATCTCTGATTAAAAAATCAGAAATTGAATTAATCAACTCAAAAAAATATGGACAATCCAGTACAATGGTTTGAGATTGCTACTACAGATCTCGAACGCGCAAAAGATTTTTATTCAACACTTTTTAAACTAGACTTTCAATTCATTGAAATGCCGGACAGCAAGATGTATATGTTTGGTGCACCAGGTTTACCTGGTTCTTCTGGCTCTTTAGTGCAGACCTCTGAAAGTAAACCCAGTTCCGAAGGCACAGTAGTTTATTTTACATGCGAAGATGTAGCCAACCAATTGGCGCAAGTAGAAGGTGCTGGTGGTAAAATTGTTATTCCCAAGACTGACATTGGAGAATTTGGGTTCTTTGCACACGTAATAGATACAGAAGGCAATAGAATTGGCCTTCACTCAAACGTTTAGCCCTATTCTGCTTTCATGGAACAGGAGTTACTGACAATTCGGTAACTCCTTTTTCTATTTCATACCATCTTATTAAAAGGCAGCTCCTCTCCTCTTCTACCTCAAGTATTTTTTTCGTTAGTCGTGCATCCTTTGATTAACAAAGGGGTCTCTTCATCAGGTTTCTTATTAAAACTGCAATTACGAATAATATATTTTTGTATATTTACTGCAATTACGAATAATATAGGAAAATGAAGAAAACGAAACTTGGTGAATTTGAAGAGCTGGTATTGATGACTGTGGTAGTTCTACAAGCTGACGCTTATGGCGTAGAGATCAAGCGAGAACTTGAAAGCCGACTTAACGAAACGCTTAGCGTTGGCTCCATTCAGTCGGCCCTTAAACGCATGGAAGAAAAAGGCTTTCTCAAATCGGAGTTTGGCGAAGCAAGTCAAAAGCGAGGTGGCAAACGAAAACGTATCTACCAAGCTACCCCACATGCCCACAAGGTATTGCAAGAAATGAAAGATGTACGCTCACAGTTATGGGCATCCATGCCATCAATGGTAAGATCATAAATTGAACTATACAAAAAACGATATTCAACCACCTCGCTGGTCACTTCAACTTCTGAAGTTCTTTGTAAAAAAGAACTATCTGGAAGAGATCGAAGGTGATATGGAAGAGGTTTTCGAGGACAACCTTGAAATATACTCAACAAAAAAAGCCCGGAGGTTATACAACCGGGAGGTCATAAAACTTCTCAAGCCCAATTTGGTCCGGGCTCTTGGGGGTAATCATCAACTCAATTATTTCGGTATGCTACAACATAATCTATTAATCACGCTTAGAGGTTTTTGGCGTCATAAAACCTCATTTCTCATCAACCTAATCGGTTTATCTACCGGCCTTGCAGCCGCACTCCTCATCTTTCTATGGGTACAGGATGAAAGATCAATCGATACATTCCATGAAAAGAATGACCAGCTGTATTGGGTCATGGCCAATTTCGCGATCAATGATGATGTACGAACTTGGGATTATACTACTGGTCGACTAGCAGATGCTTTATTAGCAGACTTTCCTGAAGTAGAAGAATCTGTCCGAGTTGGTAATGGCTTCTTTAGACCGCGTGGTACGGTTGCTTATGAAGAAACCCTATTTGAGGTCAATGGTCTTTTTGCGGGCACCAACTTCTTTGAAATGATGACCTACGAAGTGATTTTAGGTAATCCTAGGGAGGCAATTCTGAACAAAAACTCCGTAGCGATCTCAGAATCACTGGCCACCAGTATTTTTGGAAGCTCTCAAAATGCTATAGGCAAAACCTTAGATTGGGAAGATCGTCTAGTGAACAAAGAATTTGAGATCACGGCTGTATTCAAAGCACCTCCCAAAAATGCTTCTAAACATTTCAACATTGTGCTTAACTATGATAACCTCATTGAAAGAGACCGATGGGCAGATGAATGGAATGGCGGCTATGCTCAAACTTATGTAATACTGAAAAAGGGCACTAACATTGATGATTTCAATAGAAAGATCGCTGGCTACATGAACTTAAAAAGTGATAGCGATCGCTTTACGCTTTTCGTTCAGAAATATGCCGACAACTACCTTTATGGAGAATATACCAGTGGCATTCAAACTGGAGGAAGAATTGAAAACGTCAGACTTTTCACTTTCATTGGAATTTTCATTTTGGCCATTGCTTGTATCAACTTCATGAATCTTTCTACTGCTCAGGCATCCAAGAAACTGAAAGAAGTAGGTGTAAAAAAAGCGATAGGTGCCAAGAGAATTGCCTTGATTTTTCAGTTTCTAAGCGAGTCCATTCTATTAGCAACCTTCTCCCTCATACTTTCGATTGGTATTGTGTCGCTGACTCTTCAGCAGTTTAATGTCATTTCAGGTAAATCTCTGGACTTATCATTACAACAATATTTACTCCCCATTACAGGCCTGGTTGTTCTTACCGGAATCTTTGCCGGTAGTTACCCCGCCTTTTACCTGTCTGGATTCAAGCCGGCAGCTATACTCAAGGGGAAACTTGCTAACCCTCGCAGCGAAGGATGGATTAGAAAAGGTTTGGTGATCGTTCAGTTCAGTCTATCAGTGATTTTCATTATCGGTGTTATAGTAATCAATCAGCAAATTGAATTCACTCAGAAAAAGTCCTTGGGGTATGATAGAGAATCTATTCTCACTTTTCGTGAACGAGGCGCGACATATCAGGACCCTCAACCTTTCTTCAATGAATTGATGAAAATTCCGGGAGTACTGGGCGCTGCAAATATGTCTGGAGATTTTCTGACTGCAGATGATAACAATAGCGGTTTCTCTTGGATAGAAGGTACCAAAGATGATGACAATCACTTATTCAAATCTCCCAAAGTAGGCTATAACTTCATTGAAACATTAGGGCTTGAAATCTTAGAAGGACGCTCCTTCTCAAGGGATTTTAATGATGGTATTGGAAGCATCATTCTCAATGAAGCCGCTGTGGAGTATATGGAGCTTGACAACCCTATAGGCACTAAAATCGGGTGGAGCGAAGATTTAACAATGGAAGTAATTGGGGTCGTTAAGAATTTCCAGTACGGATCACTCCACAATAAGATTGAGCCCCTCATCTTACAATTCAGGAAAACTGGAAAAAAGCACTTCGTCAAGTTGCAGCCTGGTTCTGAAGTTGAAACAATTGCCGCAGTGGAAAAGGCCTTTGAGACGCTTCATCCAGGTCAGATTTTTAAAGGTAGCTTACTAGCCGATGACTATACGGACCTCTACCATTCGGAAAACAAGGTGGCGGACTTGTCTAACTACATGGCAGGTATTGCCATTATCATCTCCTGCCTTGGCCTTTTTGGTCTGGCAGCCTTTACCGCTGAGAGGAGAACCAAAGAAATTGGAATACGCAAAATTCTGGGCGCAAGCCAAAGAGTGATTATAGGCCTGCTTACCAGTAGCTTTACCAAGACCGTTGTTATCTCCATCGTTTTAGCCTTGCCACTTGGTTACCTAGCCGTTTCTAAATGGTTGGAAAACTTCGCTTATGCTGTAGAAATTCAATGGTGGGTGTTTGCTTTGGCGGGATTGGCTTGTCTAGTCATTGCTTGGATCACAGTTGGTTTCCAAACCATCAAAGCATCTATGGTTAACCCTGCTCAGTGCTTAAGGAATGAGTAAGGAACCATTAACCCAAGGCAACAAGCCACCCAAAGGGCTTGTGAGAATACTTAGATTCTTTATCAAGGGAGAATACCTTGAAGAGATAGAGGGTGACTTGGAAGAAATCTATTATGACCTGAGGATCACCAATGGCACCAAACGGGCCAATCTGAAATATCTATTTGAACTGCTTAGGCTCTTCAAACTCAACTTGATTAAAAGCATCATGAACAACCATAAATACTCTGTCATTGGTCTTTTGGCCCATAGTATCAAATTATCATTTAGAGGTTTTAACCGCTATAAAACATCATTCATAATCAATATCATTGGGCTTTCAACAGGCATTGGAGCCGCACTACTTATCTATTTATGGGTCAATGACGAATACAGTGTAGACAGGTTCCATAAGAATGGAGATCGCCTTTATCAAGTGCTGCAAAATGAAGTAGTACCCGAAGGTTTAGAAACTGATTTTGGTTCACCTTTTATTTTGGCGGACCAGATCAAAGAGAAGTTTCCCGAGATAGACCATGCCGTAACTATCGGTAATGATGAAATGAGTAGAAGAGCGATTTTCAAGTCAGAAACGGATAACAAAGAAGCTCAAGCTCGTGGTATTTTCGCGAATAGCGACTTCTTTAAGGCTTTTAGCTTTAGCCTTTTATCGGGTAGCGTAGACGAGGTTTTAAGCCCTGAAAATGCCATTGTAATTTCCGAACAGCTGGCCATCGCGCTCTTTGGTTCCATTGAAAATGCCAGTGGTAAAGTTCTAAAGGCAAATCGCGACTTGTACAATGATTCATATTTAGTGACCGGAGTATTTCAAAATACGCCAGAAAACTCCACCTTAAAATTCGAATATGTGGCCAGTCATAAAATGGCCTTAAAGCACGAAGCATGGTTAAGAGAATGGACTGCTAATGGTGCTGTAAACTTCATAACACTCAAAGAAGGCACTGATCTCGAATCTTTCAATCAAAAGTTTAAAAGTGCCATTATCGACCAACCTTATAGGGACGATAATCTCTTGGTAGCTTACCCTTTTGAGCAGCTCTATTTGGAAGGTGAATTTACAAATGGAGAAGTATCAGGTGGCAGAATAGCCTATGTACGACTCATGACCTCAGCAGGTATCTTCATCCTTTTGCTAGCCTGCATTAATTTCATGAATCTCTCAACAGCACAGGCTTCGAAAAGAATAAAGGAGATCGGGGTAAAAAAGGTTTTTGGTGTTAGGCGAGATGCTTTAGTTTTCCAATTACTCACCGAATCATTCTTAATCACACTTCTATCGCTTCTGGTCTCCATTGGCTTAGTTAACCTTCTATTGCCGGCTGTAAATCAAGTTGTCGGCAAGGAGTTGTCATTATTTGGTACACCTTCGACCATCGGTTTGTGTGCCATAATATTAGTAGCCGTGACCATAATAGCAGGCCTATACCCTGCCCTATACCTTTCTAAATTTCAATCTCGCGATTTGATACGCGGTAGACTTAAACGAGGTGCTAGTGACTTATGGGTGAGAAAAGGCTTAGTCGTTCTTCAATTTTCAGTATCGACACTTTTCATTAGTGGGTTTCTAGTCTTAAACAACCAGATGTCCTATATCAGAAATGTAGACTTAGGCTATAATAGAGATGATTTGATTCACTTTACGCTGAGGGAAAGAGATTTACGTCAACCTTTCCTCGATGAGCTCAATAAAATTCCTGGTCTTATTTCATCAACCAATCTCTATGGTGGAAGCATAGCTGAATTGAGAGGTGCTGGAGGGGGGTTCAGTTGGGGAAACCCAATTGAAAACGAGGAAATTACCTTTAGAAGACCCCAAGTCAGCTACTCTTTCTTTGAAACCCTAAATATTGATGTGCTAGAGGGCCGAGCGTTTTCCAGAGATTTTCAAAATGAAGAGCAAAAGCTTATGATCAATGAAGCTGCGGCTCAACTCATTGGCATTGAAAACATTGTTGGAAAGACAATTATGGACGGCAATAAAGAAAAAGAAGTAATCGGCATTGTCAAAAACTTCAAGATTCAATCGCTCTACGAACCATTGCAACCAGCCATTATTCGGTTCATTCCTAATGGAAATCACTTCATGGTCAAGATCTCCAAAGAAAACCAGGCTGAAACACTCAAAACCATTGAAGACGTTTACAATCAATTCAATTCTGACTATCCCTTTAACCCTAAGTTTGTGAATGATGAGTATGATCAAGTCTATCAAGCGGAAGGAAAGGTAGTTGCACTCTCAGGCTATTTCACAATCGTGGCTATTCTCATTGCTTGTTTAGGTCTGTTCGGTTTAGCGCTTTACAACACTGAAAGAAGAACCAAAGAGGTAGGCATAAGAAAGGTACTGGGCTCCAGTACATTCGCCCTTGTCAAGCTCTTGTCTACAGATTTCATTGTCTTGGTAATCATTTCGCTTTTTGTAGCCTTACCAATCAGCTACCTCCTGGTACTTGATTGGCTCAATGGATTCTCAATGCACTATACCCCAGACATTCTACTCTATCTCGTGGTCGCATTATCAACACTATTATTATCACTCACAACTGTAGGTTTCCAGACCATGAAGACTTCTTTGGTCAATCCGGTTCAATGTCTCCGCAATGAATAACGCAAAAACTCCAAACTGGTCCAGACGTCTACTTTACTTTTTTCTCCGAGAAGAGTATCGAGAAGAAATCGAAGGAGATTTAAATGAAACCTTTGAGGAGAACCTAGAACAATACTCGGTCAAAAAAGCCCGGAAAATATACAATCGGGAGGTCATTAAACTTATTCGTCCAATACTCACTAAAAAAATGAGTGGTACTCAAAAACTTAATCATTACGGTATGATACAACACAACTTAAGAGTCGCATTTAGAAGCTATATGCGTTATAAAAACACATTCCTAATCAATTTGGTGGGCCTTGCTTCTGGCCTGGCTTGTACGCTACTCATCTATCTATGGGTGCAAAGCGAGCTACAAGTGAATCAGTTTCATGAAAATGGAGATAGACTCTATCAAGTCTTAGCGAACAACTCGACTTCCAATGGCATACGTACCGATCGAGCTACACCTGGTGGATTGGCGGAAGCCCTAGCCGAAGAGTTACCAGAAGTAGAATTGGCAGTGACCGAAACGTGGACCAACACTTATACAATAGCGCATGGAGAAACGAATCTAAAAGCCGTTGGCCAGTATGTCGGGAAGGATTATTTCAAAGTCTTCTCCTATGAACTTCTTCAAGGAGATAAAGATGAAGTACTGAGCGAACAAAGGAATATATTGATCTCAGACAAGCTGGCACTAAGACTATTCGGAACGACATCTGATGTAGTAGGAAAGATCATTAATTTCCAACAGTTCAGAGACTATCAGGTCTCAGGTGTTTTCAAAAGCCCTCCCTCCTCGTCAACCCATCAGTTTGACTTTATCATGACCTATGAAGAATTCAAGGAGTTAAATTCCTGGGTGCTGAACTGGAAGAATAACGGGCCTTCAACATTTGTAATTTTATCTGAGGGGACTGACCTCGAAGCATTCAATCTCAAAATCAAAGACTTTATAAGGTCACACAATGGTGAGCCGAATATTACACCGCTAGCCACACGCTATAATGACTTATACTTGCATGGAAAATTTGAAAACGGCATATCCGTTGGTGGTAGAATTGCCAACATCAGGTTATTCTCGGTCATTGCCTTCTTTATCCTGGGAATTGCCTGCATCAATTTCATGAACCTATCAACTGCGAGAGTGTCTCGGAGAAATAAAGAAATAGGTGTTAAAAAGACTGTTGGTGCAAACAGATCCTCCTTGATTTTTCAATTTCTGAGCGAGTCACTTTTAATGACAACAGTATCATTAGTACTTGCCTTAATTCTGGTATGGTTAGTTCTTCCTGAATTCAACCATATAACTGGCAAGCAACTATCACTAGTCTTCTCTGGCGAGTTAATATTGATATTAATTGGCACCATCCTCTTCACAGGCCTAATGGCTGGTAGCTACCCTGCACTCTATTTATCTGCCATTAGACCTATAAAAGTCCTGAAGTCTCAATCTGCAAGTTCGAAAAGTCAACTTTGGTTGCGTAAAAGTTTAGTCGTAGTACAGTTTTCGATTTCAATCATCCTGATTGTTTCGGTCATTGTGATTAACAATCAAATTCAATTTACCCAAGACAAGAACATTGGCTTCAATAAAGATAATATCCTCTATTTCGAAGCAGAGGGACAAGTAGAACTCAACATGGAAACCTTTCTCCAAGAAGTCAGGAATGTTCCAGGAGTTCTGAAGGCTTCAAGTACTGCACATAGTTTTGTTGAAGGAGGCTATACAGGGCTTACCTATAATGTCAAATGGGATGGCAAAGACCCAGAATCATCTGTAGGCATGGAATACATGCGCGTCAACTATGAGCTTATTGAGCTTTTGGATTTTGAAATTACCACAGGCAGATCCTTTTCTACGGACTTTAAGGCTGAGTATAACAAAGTCATATTTAACGAGACAGCCATTAAGCTAATGGGCTTAAATGAACCAATCGGTGCAACAATAAATATAGGAGGCCGAGACACACAAATTGTAGGTGTAGTGAAAGACTTTCACTACAAGACCTTTCGCCAAGAAGTTGGCCCTGCCTACTTTGTCTTAAAACCAGATGATACCTGGTTAATAATGACCAAAATAGCTCAAGGTGAAGAGCAAGAGACTATTTCCAGGCTGAATGATCTATATGCCAAATTCAACCCTGATTTCAGTTTGGACTACAAATTTCTAGATCAAGACTATGAAGCTCAGTACCAAAGTGAACAGAGAGTCGCAACACTCTCCAAGTACTTCTCAGGTATTGGAATCATTATTTCTTGTTTGGGTCTTCTAGGTTTGGCGTCTTTTTCGACAGAGATGAGAATTAAAGAAATCGGTATTCGGAAAATACTCGGTTCAAGCAGGTTCAGTATAGTAAGGCTAATCACAGGAGAATTCACGAAGATTGTACTCATTGCCATTGTATTGGCACTACCAATTAGCTATCTAATTACCAGCAATTGGCTCGATGATTTTGCTTATCGAATTGAGTTGTCTTGGTGGATTTTTGCTCTGGCAGGTGTCTTTGCCATTTTAACCGCCTGGTTTACGGTAAGCGTTCAAACCATTAAGGCCTCAATGATCAATCCTGCACAATGTCTAAGGAATGAATAAAAACTAAAGCTTTTGACAGACGATCGTTCATGGTCAATCTGATCGTCTGTCATTTAATAGAACATTAAACTCAAAATGTAGCTGCTATGCTCAAGAAAATCAGTCTAGGACTAACGATTCTAAAAGCTGTAACATGACTTTATAATTTAAGACTTCGAGCAGGTCGAATTAGCTGGTGAAATCTTATTCTATGGTTCTAAATCTTATTTATGGCTTCTCTTAGAATCATCTCCCTCCGATGAATAGATAGCAACTTATAATGGTACCTTTGCACGCTAGTCGTCATTCATGGAAAACAAGCAGGAAGAGGAAGTATCCAAGGTATTAAGTCAGCTTGAAATTGAGCAATGCATCTCTGTTTTAAATCAACTAAATAAGGATACAAACCAAATCTTTGAGATTCCAAAAGAGTCAAGATTGGCCCTTATCAAGGCCGCAGGACAACTTTCTAGACCTAACAAGGAAGAGTTTGCTAAGCGTAAGAAAGACGCCAAGAAAGCCATCAAGAGAAAACAGGCGGCAAGAGATAAGCATGCACGCAATAGCACTGGCATTAGGAGTGCCCGTGAGGCTTCTGTCTTTATTGCTCCTAGCATGTCACATTTAACAGGCAAAGAAGAAGAGGAAGCACCCACCCTTGAGTCTCCTCGAAACTGCTATGTATGCAAATCAGTCTTCAATAAGCTGCATCACTTCTATGACACAATGTGCACCGATTGTGGTGATTTTAATTACGCTAAAAGGTATCAAACAGCTGACCTCTCCGGACAAGTTGCCTTAGTGACGGGCTCAAGGCTAAAGATCGGGTACCATATTACCTTAATGATGTTGCGAGCTGGCGCCACCGTAATTGCCACAACGCGCTTTCCGGTTGATTCTGCCTTACGTTATGCAAAAGAACATGACTTTCATGAATGGGGAGATAGACTAAAAATACATGGTCTCGACCTACGCCATATTCCGAGTGTCGAAATCTTCTGCAACTTTATAGAGCAGCGCTACAGTCGGCTAGACGTGCTGATCAATAATGCTGCACAAACTGTTAGACGTCCTTCGGGCTTTTACAAGCACTTAATGCCCAATGAAGGCAAAGACATTACCACTCTTCCTCCATACGCACAAACCTTGCTAAAAGACCACCATGATTGTTTAAATGAGCTAAAATCACTCAGTGATAGCTTCGACAATGGGCAAAACAAGAATTTACCTGTCACATGGCATGGAAAACAGCTGGGAATAGGGCTCAGTGCCTCAGCACAGCTTTCACAAATTCCATATAGCATCGATAATTCGCTGCGACCAGAAGAGGTTTTTCCTGAAGGAAAGTTAGATGCAGATTTACAGCAGATAGATCTTAGAAAAACGAATAGTTGGAGACTTAAACTCGGTGAAATTCCAACCACCGAAATGTTAGAAGTTCAATTGGTCAATTCGGTTGCCCCCTTTGTACTTTGTAATCGCCTAGTAAACCTTATGAAAAAGGAAAACACTGGCATGAAGCATGTTATTAACGTTTCAGCAATGGAAGGAAAGTTCCACCAGTTCCATAAAGAAGATAGGCATCCGCACACCAATATGGCCAAAGCAGCTTTGAACATGATGACACTGACTTCTGCTTCTGACTTGGCTAAGTACGGCATCTACACCAATGCTGTGGATACGGGTTGGGTAACGGATGAAGACCCAATAGAATTAGCCAAACGAAAGGAAGAGCTTCATGATTTTCAGCCTCCACTTGATATTGTAGACGGTGCAGCCCGGGTTTTAGATCCGCTCTTTGATGGAATCAACACTGGTAAGCATTGGAACGGTAAGTTTTTGAAAGACTACAAACCCATTTCATGGTAAAGTGCGTGCCTTTACCCAAAGTAAGAGGACCAATGTACGAACGGTTAAACCTTAGATGACCAAGTTTTGAAAAGAGGGTATCTACACCTCTCACTTTGGTCTGATTCTTGATCCGAATCGGCTTTCAAACAGAAAGCTCAAAACTCAACATGAAACAACTCCTCACCCTACTTTGTCTAGTGGCTTCCCATGTACTAATGTCTCAAGACATTGACAAAATCATCCAAAAACAAGGCAAGTCACTGCTCAAGCATAAGGAATTCAAAGCTATATCAATAGGCGTTTACAAGGATGGACAAACCTTTATAAATCATTTTGGAACATTGCAAGGATCAGGAAAACCGACAGATGAGACTATCTATGAAATCGCATCTGTATCTAAAACATTCACTGGTTACCTAGTCGCCAAGGCCATTACTGAAGGAAAATTAAAGTTGGAGGATCATTTAAGTGACTTACTAGGTGAAGAGTATTCCAATCTATCATTTGAAGGTCAACCTATTACCGTAGAACACGTCATTACGCACACCGCAGGTTTACCACATTTTATGTTGCCGGGTATGGCAGAAACTTTTGAAACGCTCGAGCCAGACGTTCCCTCTGAGTATAGAGTGCTTGAAACTGAAGCCACCAAAGAACGTTTCTTTGATGCACTTATAGCATTTGAACCCTCACAGGCTCCAGGTACAAACTACAAGTATTCCAATGCAGGAGCTGAGTTAATGGGCTACCTACTGTCTAAGGCTTATGGCTTAGCGTTCGATCAACTATTAAGTAGAGAATTGACGGCTAAGCTGGGCCTGAATGATACTGGTATTCGTTTATCTACAGATCAAGAGTCTAGACTGGCGGTTGGTTACTGGATGAAAAATATCGAGCCCTCCCCGCCACAGTTAAATCCACTCTGGGCCTCTGGGAGCGGAATTAAAGCAACACTTCCTGATCTTATGAAATGGATAGATTTCAACCTCAATAGTGAAGAATTGGCACTTAAAGAATCGCACAGAATCCTTTATGAGAAGAAGACGCGTTGGGTAAGTTATTTCTGGAATGCCTGGAAAGACAAGAATGGCACTTCTTTCAATCATCACGGTGGTACCAGTGGCACTCAGAATTATATATTTCTATTCCCTAAATACAACCTTGGGATATCTATCATAACCAATCATAGTGGTCCTAAAACTCCACGTAAACTCATGAAATCTGTTCAAGCAATCGTGAAACAACTCGACTACAAAGCCAAATAAATCACTCGGCAAATATTCAATTGCTATTAGGAGCGTTATGCACTAGCTTCAATGTGTGGATTAGGGACATTTTAGATGAAACCGGATGAAGATTCTACTTTTAGGCGCTACCGGAAGAACAGGTAATCTGGTTTTAGAACAAGCCCTTGCAACAGGGCACCAAGTCAATTGCCTTGTTAGAAGTCCAGAAAAGGTCAAAATCAAGCATGAAAAGCTCACAGTTTTTCAAGGAGATACTCAAAACAAAACTGACCTTGCAAAAGCCCTTGAGGGCTGCGAAGCTATAATTAGCACACTAAATATATCTCGAACTTCTGACTTCCCCTGGGCAAGATTGCGAACACCAAAAGACTTCTTATCTAAGACAATGACCCAACTCATTGACCTTGCATCGAATCATAATATCAAGAGAGTAGTGTGTCTGTAGTGCATGGGGAGTAGCGGAAACCAAAGCAGACTTACCTCCTCTCGATCAGTGTCTCTCGAAGAGGACTCTGATCATTAAGCTCATCAAGTTCCCTCGGTAAACTCGGGATAAAAAGATTGCGTAGGGTGACTCATAATTGTCCTACAGCTCAAAATCACATCTCAGCCAAATACTCATGCACAAACTTAATAGCCATAGCACCCTCTCCAACGGCTGAGGCTACACGGTTCATAGCTCCTGCCCTTACATCGCCCGCAGCGAGTATTCCTGGAGTACTGGTTTCTAATAAGAAGGGCTCGCGCTCCTTTTTCCAGATTTTCTTGTGGTCAGCTTCCTTAAGAAGATCACGTCCAGTTATGACAAAACCCCTGTTGTTCTTGATCACATTATCTCCTGTCCAATCGGTATAAGGTTTGGCACCTATAAAGATCAGTAAGGCACCAGCGGGTTTCTTCACAACTTCATCAGTATCAAGGTTTCTCAGCTCGACACATTCTAAATTACCATCACCTACAGCACCATCAATCACTGTTCTCGGCACCAATTGGATATTATCAGTACCATCAATCTGATCTATTAAGTACTGACTCATACTAGACGATAGGTCTGGCTTACGGATCACGATATGGACATCACAAGCGAATTTCGCCATATACATAGCAGCCTGTCCAGCGGAGTTGCCTCCACCGACTATGTACACATTCTTACCTCTACAGGCATTAGCCTCGGTGGTCGCGGCACCGTAATAAATACCTTTCCCTGTAAAGTCATCGATCCCACGGGACTCTAAGTGCCTGTATTGAACACCCGTAGTGATAATCACCGCCTTGGCATTGACCTTTTCCCCGTTCTCCAATTGAACAATCTTATAATTGTCCTTAATCTCAATACCTGTGACCGTTTGAGGAGAGAGAAACTCAATTCCAAAACGCTTGGCCTGTGTAATGGCCCTATGGGTAAGATCAGCACCGGAAAGTCCTTTCGGAAAACCTAGATAATTCTCTATGCGCGAACTCGTTCCGGCTTGCCCCCCTGGTGCATGCTTCTCTATCATCAACGTTTTAAGACCCTCTGAACCACCGTATACAGCTGCTGCCATTCCCGCAGGGCCCGCCCCAATGATGACTACGTCATACATTTCTTCAGCTGCCTTTGTCTGAAGGCCAATTTTATCTCCTAAGGATGTCATAGAGGGGTCCTTCAGGTGAGAACCATCTTCAAAGAATACTGCCGGCAAGTCACCTCGATCGATTTCGGCAAGTTTCAAAAGCTCATCTCCGCTTTCCTCTGTCTCAATATCCAACCATTGATAGGGCATTAGGTTCCTCGAGAGAAAGTCTTTGATGTCGTGAGATTTTGGCGAGTATTGATAACCAACAACCCTTATCCCTTTAAATGACGGTATATGGTTGATCTGCCACTCGTCTAGCAGATCATTTAATGTTGGATATAGTTTCTCTTCTGGAGGGTCCCAAGGTTTGTTTAAATAGTAATCGAGTTGTACGTCATTGATGGCCTTAACCGCAGCTTCAATATCTGAATAAGCTGTTAAGAGAACCCGCTTAGCGGCTGGATACAATTCTTTGGCTTTCTCCAGAAATTCCACACCTGTCATCTCAGGCATTCGTTGATCTGAGAGAAACAAAGCAATATCCTCCCCTTTCTGCTTCAATTCCTTCAGTGCATCTAGAGCCTCCTGAGCTGAGGAAGTACTCATAACTCTGTAGTTCTTGCGATATTCTTTTCTGACATCCCTTCTTATCGCAGCGAGCACTTGTTCGTCATCATCGACAGTAAAAATGATAGGTAGTTTGGCCATGTGTATTTATCCTTTTATCGGGAAACAGAATTGAAACTTCGTTTTGCCTGGTTTTGATTCTAGGGAAACCTTCCCTTTATGTTTTTCGACTATTTTCTGGACTGTCTCGAGTCCTAAACCGGTACCTTTTCCAACATCTTTAGTGGTGAAAAACGGTTCGAAAATTCTGGACTGAATATCCTCTGGAATACCTGGTCCCGAGTCTGTAATACTAACGTTAACGTTGCTCCCATCCTTTGAGGTTTCTATGCTCATAGTACCACCCTCTGCCTCCATAGCATCAAGGGCATTGTCCATGATATTGGTCCAAACTTGATTGAGCTCTCCAGAAATCGCTTCTATCTTCGGTAGATCATCAAACAGTTTCTCTTCAACCTTAACTTTATTCTTCTTGATTTTATGATTGAGTATGGTCAGTGTGTTATGGATACCAATATGAACATTAGTCGCTTCCATTTCCGCTGCCTTGTCCATATGAGAGTAACTTTTTACAGAGCTTACCAACTTAGATATCCTATTAGAAGCTTCCTTAATCTCTCCTACCATCTTCTCTGTTGTCAACACATTGTCCATCCATTCAATAATTGACGGAAAGGACTCTTGGCTCGTATTTTCGACCAAAGCTTCAAGGTCATCTGCACAGAAACCATATTCTGCAAGAGTCTCAGATAAAGCATAGCAATCACCATAACCATTATCGTCAAGCCAATCGGTCAACTCATCCTCCCTGTCCGTGCGCTCCATTAAAGACTCAGCTTTATCAATGCCTGCATCCAACTTGCCAAATAGCAAATCATTCACAAAGTCTACCTCCTTCTCGGTAACCTTCATGTTAATAACACGCTTGAACTTATCAGGCACAGTACCCAAATGGCTTTGCAGTGATTCTGAACTTCTAACAATCGCTGCCGCAGGATTATTCAACTCGTGAGCCAAACCCGCTGATAGTTTACCCAGCGCCATAAGCTTTTCATTCTGTTGCTGGGTTCGAGTAAAGTTTCTTACTCGATCTGTCATTTCATGCACAAGCACTGTTGTCAACTCATGACACTCGCAGACCAAATCTCTGAAGTGACTCTTATCCAAAATGAACAGCTGTGTATCGACTTCAACAGAACCTATTGCACTCGCTGTTTGAGCCCTGCTGTAAGGTAATGCACCTGAGATATTACCTGCTGTTAGACGTCCTATTTCCTTGAATTGGCCGTTTTGTTCCATCTTGAAGCTAGTAATCCCTTCAAGAATGAACATCAACTTGTCTATTGAATCTCCTCTGTTGAAGTAGGCTTCTCCAGATTTAAAAAACTGTAATTCTCCTCTGTCAACCACCCATTCGATTTGGGATCGAGGCACTTCCACAAGAGCAGAAAATTGAGATATCTTATCTACTATGGTTTGCTTGTCCATGATTGTGAAACTATCAATTTTCTAGATTAGTTTCGTAAATCATCGATCATCATTGAACATAAAGCCCAAAAAGTGAATTTAAAGTTTTTCAAAGTGAATGAAATATTCTCAGCACAGAGAAGATATTGGTTTTTATTGTTAATACTTCTCATTTCCCTTGATGCCTCTGCCCTGAGAATTGGTCAATCAGTTTCACCTTTTCAGGATAGTTTGGTTATCAAAAAGAATAATGGGAAGAAAACATACGTCATAAAAAAAGGTCGTGAAATTAAAATATGGGCAGGTAGAAGTACTCATCGAGGAGCACTTGTCGAGTTTAAAAATGATACATTATTGATTAATGAAGAAGGAGCCATTTTGAAATACTCTGTAAGTGATATTTCAAAGATCAAAATATTTGAAAATATCGAGATAAATATCATTGGCAGCGCTCTCAAAATATGGGGTGGTGCATTGATTGTCGCTGGAATAGTTCCTCCTATAACGTTGGGGCCAGGAGGGTTTATTATTACTGTTCCCGCATGGGCAATTGGCTATGGTATGTATAAAATTGGGGGTTTAATATCTGGAAATAGAAAACTCAACCTCAAAAAGAAATGGCGAATTCAATAAGTTGGAAATCATAAAACGCCCGATCCTTTGCCGGAGGTACTATCTAAGTTAAATCACTAATCATCAAAGCTGCTACACGCTCCGAAGCCCCTGTTCCACCTAGCTTAGTTTCTAATTCGATATAATCATTGAGGATACGTTGACGATTTTCAGGAATCAAGGTAGCCTTCAACGCATCAGTCATACGTTGCTCATTTAGATCCCCTTCTACAAGCTCTGTCACTGCTCTCTTATCTAAAATAAGATTGACCATACAGATATGCTTAATGCTAATAATACGCTTCAGTAAGTGAAAGGTCACATACCCTGGCTTATAACAAACAACCTGTGGCACTTGAAAAAGAGCTGTTTCTAAGGTTGCTGTACCCGAAGTCACTAATGCCGAAGTAGCATTGTTTAGTATGTCATAGGTTTTCTCAAAGATGATCTTCACCCCATCAGTGATATACTGATCGTATAGAGAAGCGTCAATAGTCTCCGAACCTGCAATTATAAACTGGTATTCTGGAAAGTGTTTAACCACTTTTAGCATTTTGGGAAGTTTAGTGTGGATCTCTCTTTTTCTACTCCCTGGTAACAATGCAATAATTGGCTTTTGATCTAAACCATAAGTTGCTCTGAAAGACTGTGGTTCCATTAAGCTTGGCTTTCGCTGAGCGATTGAGTCTAAAATCGGATGCCCTACGTAGTCTACTTTATAACCATAAGACTCATAAAAATCAGGTTCGAAGGGTAATATGGCAAAACGTCTGTCTGTCCAGCCCTGAATGGTGTGCACTCGCTTTCTTTTCCAGGCCCATGCCTGTGGAAGGATATAGTAGAATATGCGGGTAGAGAGATTAGAGTTCTTTACGAATTTGGCAATCCGAAGATTGAACCCTGAGTTGTCGATCAAAATGAGAACATCAGGCTGAAATGCCATTATGTCTTCTTCACAGAACTTGAAGTTTTGTTTGATGGTCTTCAAGTGCCTTACCACAGCAAACACACCCATAAATGAAGTCTCACGAATGTGCTTAGCAAGTTCCTGCGCTTCCTCTGCCATCCTATCGCCACCCCAGACCCTAAAATAGGCCTCTGAATCTCGCAGTTTTAATTGCTTCATCATGTTGGCGGCATGCATATCGCCAGAGGCCTCACCTGCTATGATATAATACTTCATTTGTCGGTTTCTGATCCGAAGTTCTCAGTTCCTCGCTAATAATCAAACCAAATCAACAACAGTCTTAAAAAGCATTCTTTATATTAGTCATATGACTAGGTCAAGACCTGTTTTTATTGTCCTTTTTTACATGCTCATAAGCTTAGGACTGAGTGCTCAGATTATGAATGAGGACTATGAAAAAGTAAATACTATCACAAGAGACTCAAGAAATAAAGGAAATCTTTCCTTTAGTTTCTTATGGAGCGAAAAGCATGAAGTACTTATAATAGGCTTTGGCTTTAAACCCTCAAAGTTTGAAGTTTACGATACAAAAACATGGGCCAGAATGTCATTTTTCGAGACAAAGGGCCATATTTCTGAGGACGAATCATTCTTTTCACCCGTAGAGGACAATGTTGTGTACATTAAGAAAAGTCGTGGAAAATCCTTGTTTAAAGTAAATTTTTCTTCCGGTGAGGTGCTAGAAACGACAACGTACAATCAACTCAAATTCGAAGTCCCTATTGCTGAATACAACAATCAGTTTTATGAACTTTTTTGGAGACAAAAAATTCAGGGAGTTAATCAATATCTTTTCTTTGAAAATTATGCCCTCAACATCAAGGACATTGAAATTGATGTTTTTAAGAGGGATTAGGTTTATTCCCAAAACCTATTCATATCAAACTTAGAACATAGAACGATTAATCGTTACTTTTGCGCTCAGTAAAACCTCATCATTTATGCTTAAAATAGGCGTTCTAGGAGCAGGCCATCTCGGCAAAATTCACATTAAGTGTATCAAAGATATTCCTGAATATGAATTGGTTGGTTTTTATGACCCAATCGCTGCTAACGCAAAGGCAGTAGCCGAAGAATTTGGTATCAACAGCTTTGACACCATAGATGCCTTATTACAAGAGGTGGACTTAGTGGATATCGTTACGCCAACACTCTCCCACTTTGACTGCGCAAGTCAAGCTTTAAAAGCCGGGAAACATGTGTTTGTTGAAAAACCTGTAACCAACACCATAGAAGAGGCAGAAGAACTAATCCGCTTATCTACCGAGCATGGTTTAAAAATGCAAGTCGGCCATGTCGAAAGATTCAACCCTGCATTCGTGGCTGCACAAGACTACCTAAAGCAGCCCATGTTTATAGAAACCCATCGCTTGGCACAGTTTAACCCTCGTGGTCTTGATGTTCCTGTAGTATTGGACTTAATGATCCATGACATTGATGTTATTCTGAAAGCTGTAGGCTCTGAAGTTGAGAAGATTTCGGCCAGTGGCGTGAATGTAGTGGCCGATACGCCTGACATCGCCAATGCCAGACTTGAATTTGCCAACGGCTGCGTTGCCAACCTGACTACAAGCCGTATAGCTGTAAAAAACATGCGTAAATCACGTTTCTTCCAAAAGGATGCTTATGTGGCCGTAGACTTTCTAGAAAAGAAATCTGAGATCGTGCGCATGCAAGAAGCCACAGGTGATGAAGGACCATTCTCAATGGTATTGGATTTAGGAGAAGGAAAAGGCAAAAAAGAAATCATTTTCGAAAACCCGAAAGTACATCCTACCAATGCCATACGTGAGGAGCTTTTCACCTTCCACCAAGCTATTGTAAATGATACTGAGCCTATTGTCACCATCCAGGATGGATATAAGGCATTGAAAGTAGCACATGAAATATTAGATGAAATTCAAAAAAACCTGATGAAAATCGGTTGATATCCTCCCCTTGGGGAGGTGTCTAAAAGACGGAGGGGGACCCCTTTTAGGCTAACTATTTATACCCTCATTGACCCCACTCCTTTTAGGAGTTAAATTTGAAACTAAAACCCTATTAATATGGACAACAGAAAATTATTACCCATAGTCGTGATTTCTACAATCGCCTTGATTGTGGTAGTCGGCTTGTCGTCAAGCATCTTTTATACTATTCAGTCTAACGAACGCGCTGTAATCTTTAAGAAATTCTCAGGTGGCTTGGACAAAGAGGATATCAAACAACCAGGTTTTCATTTGAAGGCTCCATGGAATGATCTTTACGTTTATGACGTATCTGAAAACCAGGCGGAAGAAACCATGGATGTTCTAGAAAAAAATGGTCTTTCAATCCAGGTTGACATCTCTGTACGTTTCCACCCGATGTATGAAAAAATCGGTGAAATTCACGAAACATTTACCAGAGACTATGTCAATCGCTTAGTAGTTCCGGAAGTGAGATCTACGGTAAGACAAGTGATGGGTAGGTTTACAGCAGAGGAAATCTACTCTACCAAACGTTCAGAAGTCGAACAAGCAATTATCTCTGAAACTGGCGATGTACTCGGCAATGAGAACAATAACATTCAGATGAAGGCGCTTCTGATCAGGTCGATCAACTTACCAGAGAAAATCAAAACGGCCATTGAAAGCAAGCTTCAACAAGAGCAAGAGGCGCTTGCTTACAGGTTTCGTCTAGACAGAGAAAAAAGTGAGGCAGAAAGAAAACGTATTGCTGCTGAGGGAGAGTCAAATGCCAACAAAATCATTAACAACAGTTTAACACCTGCTTTATTGAAAATGAGAGGTATTGAAGCCACGCTTAAACTGGCAGAATCCACCAATTCCAAGGTGGTTATCATTGGTCAGGGCAAAGACGGATTGCCGTTAATTTTGGGCAATAATTAAAAAGTATCGACACTTCGGGAACAAGTATTTTATTTCCGTGTTTAATACTATAAATTCGCTCGCGAAATAGGAGCACAATTACGAAACACAAATTTAGACGATGTCAAACACTGCAGAGATTAAAGTTGGCGGACAATCATACGAACTACCTGTCATTGAAGGTTCTGAACAAGAACAGGCAATAGACATTTCAGCGCTTAGAGGCCAGAGTGGTGTCATCACCATTGACCCGGGTTTTAAAAACACAGGTTCTACTACAAGTGCTATCACTTTCTTAGATGGTGAAAAAGGTATTTTGAGGTATAGAGGCTACTCAATTGAGGACTTAGCCGAAAAGTCAAACTTCTTAGAGGTTTCTTTCTTGCTGATTTATGGTCATTTACCATCTAATGAGGAGTACACTAGATTTGTGGATAGTATTACCAAGCACACCCTTGTTCACGAAGATGTCAAAAAGATTCTAGAAGGATTCCCTTCTACTGCTCACCCAATGGGTGTTCTTTCTTCTTTGGTTTGTGCTCAAACGGCTTTCTATCCTGAATCACTTGACCCAAATAGATCGGCTGACGAAGTGGATATGAGTATCATTCGCTTGATAGCGAAGATGCCAACATTCGCGGCATGGTCTTATAAAAACCAAATTGGCCAACCAGTTAATTACCCAGATAACAAGCAGAATTATACGGCTAACTTCTTGAAAATGATGTTTGCCAACCCTGCTGAAGCTTACGAAGTGGATCCGGTTGTCGCAAATGCACTTGATAAACTGTTGATTCTTCATGCAGATCATGAGCAAAACTGTTCAACAGCTACTGTTAGAGTTGTAGGATCATCTCATGCAAGTATGTATGCTTCAATTTCAGCTGGGATCAATGCGCTTTGGGGACCTCTTCATGGAGGTGCTAACCAAGCGGTTATTGAAATGTTGGAAAACATCAAGAAAGACGGTGGAGATACTAAAAAGTGGATGGCTAAAGCCAAAGACAAAAATGATCCTTTCCGTTTAATGGGCTTTGGACACAGAGTGTACAAGAACTTTGACCCAAGAGCAAAGATCATTAAGAAAGCTGCTGATGATGTATTGGAGAAACTCGGAGTTAAAGATCCAGTACTCGACATTGCTAAAGGTTTAGAAGAAGAAGCATTGAGAGATCCTTACTTTGTAGAAAGAAAACTATACCCGAATGTTGACTTCTACTCAGGCATTATCTACCGTGCTTTAGGTATTCCTACTGATATGTTCACCGTAATGTTTGCCATGGGTAGACTTCCAGGCTGGATCGCTCAGTGGAAAGAAATGAGAGAAAATAAGGAACCTATCGGACGACCAAGACAAGTATATACTGGCGCAAACGAAAGGTCTTACGTTGGTATGGACGAAAGATAAGATATCAGCTTAATCATATATTAAGAGGTGCCTAGTGCACCTTTTTTTATGCGCAAACGAATTATTTGTCACCCCTTTCTGTTGCATTAAAAACGAAATAAAATGGAACAGAAATTCCCCTTACCACCCTTCTCTTTAGAAACTGCCAAGCAAAAAATTCAAGCTGCCGAAGATGGCTGGAACTCCAAAGACCCAATGAAAGTATCGATGGCCTACACGGAAGATACTGAATGGCGCAACAGAGATCAATTTGTCAACGGTAGAAAAGAAGTGCAAGAGTTCCTTGCCGACAAATGGGACAAAGAACTAGATTACAAGCTAAAGAAGTCTTATTGGGCGCACACGGATAACCGAATAGCCGTTCGTTTCGAATATGAATACCACAATGCTGAGGGCCAATGGTTCAGAGCCTATGGCAATGAAAATTGGGAGTTTGACGAAAATGGTTTGATGGCAAAAAGATATGCAAGTATTAATGACTTGGCCATTGACGAATCTGATAGAAGATTATAGTGGCAATTGACCTACTTTTTTACTCCGATTCCGTAAATTATATGGAGTTGCAGAGGTATGAGATTAACTCAATTTCCAGATATAAATTGGCTTAGAGATCAAGCCAAAAATGACTTCCAAAATGGAAGAGATGTCAACAATCAGCCAATCACCCAACAAGGTTGGCCGAGCGTTGTACTCAACACAACTTCTTTTGGTGCAGAACGGAATGGCATAAAGGGGCCCTTCAGCCTATTTCTAAACCTTAAAGGCAACAGCATTGTCAAAGCCAATGGCAGATCGGTTGCGCTGACAACAAACAATGCATGCCTAGTGAATAAAGGTGACTTCTATGATTTGATAATCCCTGAAGGAAACCGTACGGACACATTCAATATCCACTTTGGAGAAAACCTTTACAATGAAGTAGTAAAGGAGAAATGCAGCATTACTCAAAACCTGTTGGACGACCCTTTCGAACAAAAGAATTTGGTCAATGCGCATACAAAATCCATTTGGAAGAGTGATTGCATCAACGAACGAATAGGCTTGTTAAAACAGTTCTATACCTCCCAACTAAGTCATGAAGACCTTGAATATGAACTCCTGGCCGGAACACTTTCGGCAGTACTAGACATCCAGTCTGAGGATTCTCTATCCCAGCATAATCTCAGCGTAACCAAACGCTCAACAAAACAAGAACTTATCCAACGAATCAGCCTGTCTATCGATTATATACATGCCCATTTCGCAGAGAGTATCAGTCTGGATAAACTCTCCAGCATAGCCTGTCTATCAAAATATCATTACCTACGCTCCTTCAAGGCACTATACAACTGCACTCCGCAACAAATGATTTCTAGTTATAGATTTCAGAAGGCCACTGATATTTTGAGTCGAACCTCCCACTCTATTTCAGAAGTTGGGATAATGGTGGGCTTTAGTGAGTTACCTGCCTTCACAAGGTTTTTCACTAAAAACGCTGGCATCTCCCCAAAACGATTCCGTAGAGTGAATTAGCAATTTGGGTTAAATTTATAGACCACACGGTCTTTACTTTTAAGAAAAAAAAGAGATGGTACAATTCGGTTTTTACGCCCTTACTGCGATCATGTTGGCAGTCGTTTTCTATATGCTCAAGAATGCTGTTCGCCCTGCAGCCATAAGAAAAAATGCGGCAATCATTTTAACGCTTTGGGTAGGCTATGTGGTTTTAATGAGTTTCACAGGTATTTTGGACAGCCTTTCAATGCCACCAAAAGCCCCTGTCTTTATTATCATTCCTGCCTTTATCATTGTATTTATAACCACATCCAGAAAGGCCTTCAAAAGTGTCATTGATGGTACACCTAAACACTTTCCAGTCTTTATCCAATCCTTCAGAATCATTGTAGAACTTTTGATCTACGGGGCTTTTGTAGATGGTTTCTTCCCTCAGAGAGTAACCTTCGAAGGACTGAACTACGATATCTTGATGGGTATAATAGCACTTCCAATGGGCTTCTTAATCGTAAAGGGTATAGCAAAAAGACAAGCCATATTAGTCTATAATATTCTTGGCTTGGCCGTCTTGAGTTTAACAGGCTATGCTTTTATTTCCTCCTTCTACTTTTCTGACTTTGTAAATGCTGGAGGCGAGATTGCACTAGTGAAGGTCCCCTTCATTCTTTTGCCGGGTGTGTTGTTACCTTTTGCGATTTTCTATCACATTGTTTCGATAAAACAGAATCTGAGTTCAGGAAAATAGATTCCGAACATTAATGTTCATTCAATTGAGTCTGGCTCTGTTAGGCTGAATATTTAATAGAGTAGATTCTGAAACGAGCCTGCCTGTCGGCAGATAGGTTCAGAATGACGCACAAAGATAGCTTTGAGCCTGCAATTAGACCGACTCCCAAGGCTTAGGTGAATTGTAAAACAGCTCTCCCCTTCTAATTGCTAAAGGAGAATCGATGTTGTTATGATATAATTGACCTGTTCCAAGCCCCTGAGGTAAACTAGACTTGTACTGCGATGTGAACTGAGCGATGGCATTCAAACCCACATTTGACTCCAGCATAGAGGTCATCCACCAGCCAATATTCAGGCGTTGAGCAATCTCTGTCCATTCTTCACAAGCCCTTATACCCCCAACCAAGGAGGGTTTTAGTATGATGTATTGAGGTTTAATAGAATTTAGAAGTTCTTCTTTTGCTTTGTATTCATGTATGCCAATCAACTCTTCATCTAAGGCGATAGGTAGAATGCCTGAAGCACATAAAGCTCTCATTGCTTCGTGCTGGTCTTTCTTGATGGGTTGTTCTATGGAATGGAGCTCAAGTGCTGCAAGCTGTAGCAGTTTGTCTTCAGCGTCCTCTGGAGTAAAGGCACCATTAGCATCAACTCTTAAGGTGATATCACTTGGAGAGTACTCTCTACGAATACTTTCGAGTAAGGCGAGTTCCTGCTCAAAGTTGATGGCCCCTACCTTCATTTTGATCGTATTGAAACCCGCCTTGAGTTTCTCACCAATTTGTTGCCGCATAAAGTCTTCGTCACCCATCCAGATCAAACCGTTGATCGGCATGCGATAACTTCCTTGGTAGAACTCAGTATCGAAAAGCTTTCTTAGACCTCCGTTAAGCAAGTCCAGCAAAGCTGTCTCTATACCAAAGCGAATAGAGGGCAAATGAGGTGGGACTTCTTGTGAAACTGTTGTCAGAATTTCTTTAGGGTTTTCAGGAAAATCTATGATTTCAATCGACTTTAATCTTTCAACCAAAACAGACTGATAATCAGCGCTATAATCTTCACTTAAACCTTTCAATGGACTGGCCTCTCCCAAACCGTAAACTTGGTCATTTCCTTCTACGAAAGCCTTGATAAACCAAGTCTCCTTCTCGGTAAATGATCCGCGAGATGTACCTGCCTCAAACTTAAACTTTAAAAGATGAGGAATTACCTCGAAGCGCACCCTCATGATTGCCCTAGCAGCCTTTTAACGTACTTTCCAATGATATCAAACTCCAGGTTGACCTTGTCGCCCACTTTCAGTTGATGGAAGTTGGTATGCTCGTAGGTATAGGGAATAATCGCGATTCGGAACTTACCCTCCTCGGAATTAAAGCATGTCAAGCTGGTGCCATTTACACAGACTGAACCTTTCTCAACAGTGACATTGCCCTGAGAAAAATCGTATTCAAAGTCAAAAAGCCAACTTCCGTCCTGCTCTTGGATGTTAGTCACTGTCCCAATTTGATCCACATGCCCCTGAACCACATGCCCATCAAATCGGCCATTAGCGACCATACAGCGCTCTAAGTTCACGATTGTACCAGTAACCCAATCTCCAAGGTTGGTTTTTTGTAGGGTCTCATCAATGGCGGTCACGCGATGTATATCATCTGAAACCTGCACTACCGTAAGGCAAGTACCATTATGTGCAATGCTCTGATCAATCTTCAACTCACTACTGACATCGCTCTTGATATCAAAGTGGTAATTAGTTCCTTCTTTCTCTATGGCTATTACTTTGCCAATTGTTTCGATAATGCCTGTGAACATATGGAGTACTTGTTAATCTTGTGCGAAGATATAACAGATTTCTTTGCCGTAGGTTTGCGGAAGCAGGAAGTTGGGAGTTAGAAGATTGAAGTTGGAAGGTAGAAGTTGGAAGACAAAAGATGGAAGTTATGAGTTTATTTATAGAAAAGATACAGTGTATTATAGGCATTGAGTTACAAGCCATGAGCCACCAGCTACAAGAAAAGATAGCTAACCTTGATGAAAAATAACTATCTCTAGGACTTCCGCAGGCTCAATGATCATCAATGAGACTTGCTTACTTTAGGCATTAAATGAGTAAATTGATCTCAATAAGAACTAACCTTTAATGAAATTACTTTTTACGCTAACCTTCGCCATTTTTATCTGCCAAATCGGATACTCACAGCATGTTTTCACTTCAGAACGATACGGTATCTCCTTCGAGAGTAGCGTACTATTAGAAGCATACGAAACGGAAAGCAGTAATGTGTTGGGTTACGAAAGCAACGACTATGCCGTTGACATTGAAGTTTTTACTTTCGATGAGGAGCCAGCTTCATTGTTAAAAGATGCGAAATTATCTGCTGAAAAAACCGCAGAAATGCTAGGTCTCAAAAGCACTCAAGACGGGGGCTCATTACCAAATATCAAGAATGCTTATTATGTACTCAGCTACGAGATTGCCGAAAATGAGACGAGCCCGGTGTTTGTTGCTTTCATTATAGACGAGAAGCAAAAACTTGTCTTTGAGGTAACAACATACTGCTACAACAAGAACTTAGAAGAGGGTAAACGGATTACTGAGAGCTTCAAACTAACCAAGTAAAGTGCATTAGCAGACAACATGAAAGCCAGGTTCTCCCTTCCTAAAAACCTACATCTAATCATCTCATTGGGCATTGTAGTGCCATTTTCCTTGGTGTATGGCATATCGCCAGCGGAAAACCTATCCCAGTATTTTGACTTCATCGTAGAATCCACAGACCTTAAGAATGTCTTCCGAGCTATAATGGGACTGTATTTGGCCATCTCGACTGTTTGGGTTATTGGGCTAATCAAACCTCACTTTTGGCAAGTAGCTACTGTCTTGCAAATCGTATTTATGCTGGGGCTAGCCGGTGGCAGAGGACTCAGCTTGGTATTAGACGGAATTCCTTCTCAAACCTTTGTTATTGCTACTATACTCGAATTGAGCCTGGGTATTTATGGGCTGCTGCAACTAAAGAAATACGCTCAACCAATATCCTATCGAAGTTTAATGGCAGATCACGGGGGTTATACTTACGAAATACAAGAAGACTTACCTGATATCGGTTGGTACCTTTACCAATACGATGATAGTGGTAATTGCACACATGATACATTACAAGACAACCTAGCTATGGCCATGAAATATGCCGAAGAGGAGTTTGGAGTGTCCTTGTCAACTTGGAAATAACTAATTAGTCGCTATCGAAACGAAAGAAAACATATTCGAGCATTTTGAGAAGTTTATCAAACTATCAGAACCGCTTAAGGCTGAACTCGAAAAGAAACTGAAGCCAGTTGTATTTGAAAAGGGAGAAATGATCCTAAATGCAGACACCGTTTGCACGGAGAGCTACTTTATTAGAAAAGGACTCCTTCGCACATATTTTATCAAGGATGGAAAGGAAATCAGTGAATATTTCTGTGGAATAGACGAATGGGTAAATTCGCCAAGAAGCTTCATTCAACGAAAAAAAGACATCTACTTTATTGATGCTATTGAAAAAACCGAAGCCTATAGCTTAAATGTAAACGACCTTGTTTACCTCTTTGATAACTTTCCAATAATGGAGCGCTACTCGCGCTTGTCTATGGGTAGTTTCTTTGGACACATGATGGAACGTATTACTTCTATTAGGTTTACAACAGCGAAAGAAAAATACGACCATTTCTGTCAGGCTTACAGCCATATTTATCACCGCATTCCCTTAGGCATGGTGGCCTCCTATTTGGGTATTGCTCCCGAGACACTAAGCAGAATTAGAAAGCAGAGGTGATTTTTTGACTTAAGTCAATTTTTAAGACCTAGAGGCTAGCTAGCTTGCCTTCCAATTAAATAAGGAATAATTATGTGGAAAAAAGCGCTCTTAGTTCTATTCGTTTTAATACTTGGCCTTTTCATTTTTTTAGAGTCATATACTCCTCCACTCTCCGACAATTATGGCAAAGTCCAAACGAGATTGTATTTGGGAGAATCTGAAAACCAGCCCTTGATTGTTGGATTTGGAGGCTCAGAAGGAGGCAACGCCTGGGACAGTGATTTCTGGAAACCCACGAGAGACCAGTTCCTCGCCAAGGGATATGCCTTCCTAGCGCTCGGTTATTTTGGAGCGCCAGATATACCGGAAAACCTTGATCGGATTTCATTGGATGCCATACACGAGGCTATCACTACTATTGCCCAAAACCCTAAAATAGATGCTGAAAAGATAGCCATCATGGGGGGCTCTAAGGGCGGTGAGCTAGTTTTAAATCTTGCTAGCTATTTCGATGACATTGACGCAGTAATCGCTTTATCAGCAAGTCATGTAAGCTTTGCTGGACTTACTGCCATGAGCAATACCTCATCATGGATGTTAAAGGATGAAGAAATCCCTTTTGTACCAACACCCTATTCAGCGGTTCCGTCTATAATCTCTGGAGATCATTTAAAAGTTTATGACCTAATTTTATCTAACAAGGATGCCGAAATAGAGGCACAAATTCCTGTCGAAAGAATCAATGGTTCAGTTCTGTTAATGTCAGGAAGCAGAGACGAAGCATGGCCTTCAACCGCGATGTCCAATAAAGTTATTGAACGTTTAAAGCGTAATAACTTTCCGCATCCTTACGATCATATAGTCATTGAAGGAGGTCATACTTCTCCAACAGAGCATTTCGATATGATCTTTGATTTTCTAGAAAAGACATTCCCAATAAATACGAATTAGTGTGGCTTTTAGTGAAAGCCTCCCAAATCCATTTTCGACTCCTTGTCTTAGCTCAAAAATTTAAAAGCTCCATCTGCAAACTTCTCTCTCCAAATTTGAGTTACTTAGACACATTAAAGGAATCAATTAAAACTAAGACGTCAGATGGCAAATATTACACTTGGAGGCACTCCTACTCACACAAACGGAGATCTACCCAATATCGGAAGTGAAGCAAGCAACTTTGCTTTATCGGCAGTAGACTTATCAACTAAAACACTCAGCGATTATAGCGGAAAGAGCATTGTGCTCAATATTTTCCCAAGCGTTGACACAGGTGTATGTGCCACTTCGATACGCACCTTCAACAAAACTGCAGCTGACTTGAACAATACTGTAGTCCTTTGTATCTCAAGAGACCTTCCTTTTGCGCAAAGTAGATTCTGCGGAGCCGAAGGCATTGAGAATGTAGAAATGTTGTCTGACTTTAAGACTGGTCAGTTTGGAAAGGATTATGGTTTAGAGATTATGGATGGCGCCTTCGAAGGATTGCACTCAAGATGCATTGTTGTTATCGACCCTTCTGGAAAAGTGACTTACACCGAACAAGTACCAGAAATTGGTCAAGAGCCTAATTACGATGCGGCACTAGCGAGCCTATAGAATCGCATTATAGAGAGTATTAAAGAGCCAATGGAAATTTATCCATTGGCTCTTTTCTATTTCATCTAGGTCGTAGAACATGCAAGGCCTTCTGTCCAATAGTCATCTAATCTACACCCATCAAGAAAAGATTGAGCAAGTTGTTTGGTTAATAAGAAACATGAAATATATTTGTACTGATCAGTACAGTTTATGAAAAAACACGAAAAGGAACAAGTCATTTCAGTTGGCGAAAAGCTATTCAGGTCCAAGGGTTATCATAACACCGGTACAGAAGACATCCTTAAGGAATCTGAGTATCCCAGAAGCTCATTCTACTATCATTTTAAAAGCAAGGAAGGTTTCGCTATTCAAGTGCTTGAAAATTATGGAGCAAACTCAGAGAAACTGTACAGAGATATATTGATGAATAGCAAGATTGGTAGTCCGGTAGATCGGTTAAAGCATTTTGCACAAATGTTGACAGAAATGTCTGTACAAAAAAAATTCACCTCGGAATGCCTGATCCAGAAACTCTCTATTGAGTGCGCTGGTATAAACGATGGCTTAAGGCAAGTTATTAATAACCAAATGAACAGACTACTGACAGTGGTGAATGAGTGCATCGCTGAGGGACAAAGCTTGAATGAGATCAGGTCGGACATTCCCTCAGAAGAATTAGCCGAATACTATCATAGTCAATTGTATGGAGGATTTATTCTATCCCGTTTACAGCAAAATGGAAAAGTTATGAATAAAGGACTACACATGGCTATCGAAAATATGAGTAAGTAATTTTTTATCAATAATTGAATAGATCAGTACATACAATAAATGAAGAAGAAAACATCAATATCATCAGGTAACAGAAACTTATAAGGTATCCACTTAACCCATACTTAACATGAAAAAAAACATACTATACAGCATGCTCATTACAGGGATCATCTTGCTTAATGGCTGCATGGCTGATATGAGAACAGCATTAATCAAGAATGAAGGAATTACATCAGAAAACGTGGCAAAGGGGAAAGCCATACTCGATTCTGCCTGGAAAAAGCATGGTTTCGAAAACCTAAGCAAGCATAAAACCTATGCTTTCAAAGCTACGGATACATGGCGTGGTTTAATGGGAAGAATGGGCAAGCCATGGCCAGAGGCTGAATCCAATGTTAGCTTCAAATTTGAAGTAGGCACTTTCAATAGTCAGGTTACTTTTCTCGATGGTAAAAGAGAGGGTATCTCAGCGGGTCTGCAAAACTGGAAGTACTACGAGATAGAACCTGGTAAGGGTGCAGAATTTATAGACGTCAATAAGAAGATAAATTTTGCGCTCCCCGCATATCATTACTTTTTTGAAATGGTAGATCGTCTCAAAACGGCATCTATAATTAGCTATGCAGGCGAAAAAGAATTTAGAGGAGAGAAATATGATCTTATAATTTGTACTTGGGGTTCAGCAGAACCACACATGGAAGACGATCAGTATGTTGCATGGATCAATCAAAAGACAGGAATGATGGAATATTCCGAGTACACACTAAGAGATAACTACCTTAAGATACCTGGTTATAAGGCTTTCTATGGAGCCATAGAAATGAAAGACTTTAGAAACATTATGGGGGTAATGGTGCCTCACGAACAAATTGTCTATTTGAATGGAGTAAAAAAGAAGGAGAAAAGGCATGTTCATAAGCTAAGGGTAACAGACTTTAAGTTTGATAGCTTTGACTTGAAAGACCTCTACCCTAACAGTGAGGATCGGGTTAGTGGGGCTAACATCAAATAGACGATCGCCCATAAAAACTGAAAGGAAAGATCTAAAAGGATGTGAAAGAGGCAATGGACAAATTCCATTGCCTCTTTGGCCATAGGACTGACTGCCTAGATGAGTAAACCATTTTCGCACAAAACCTCAGCATTTCTCACATCATAAACTATCTTCGCCTAGCATAAATGGAAGATAGTTACAGACACAAAGGTATGCGTAGACAGTTGGTTAAAACTGTACAAGCGCAGGGTATTACAGACGAACGAGTCCTCGCAGCGATCGGCAAAATCCCACGTCATTTCTTTTTTGAAAACGCCCTAGTGGAACACGCTTACGAGGACAAAGCCTTCCCTATTGGTGCGGGTCAGACGATATCGCAGCCCTACACTGTAGCCTTTCAAAGCCAACTCCTTCAAATTAAACCAGGAGACAAAATCCTTGAGATTGGAACAGGTTCAGGCTATCAGGCCATTGTGCTCCTAGAACTTGGTGCAGAGGTGTATACCATAGAATATCAGAAAACCCTTTACGAGCACACCAAGTCCTTCCTACCCAAAATGGGTTATAAACCCAATTTCTTCTATGGAGACGGCTCTCAAGGTTTGAGTCGTTTTGCACCCTATGACAAGATTATAGTTACAGCTGGCGCTCCCACTGTCCCCAATGCCTTAATCGATCAGCTTAAGGTTGGTGGTTGTCTGGTGATCCCGGTTGGAAATCAGAAAACGCAGCAGATGATGCGCATCACAAAAACGGGCGAAAGCAAAATCAAGAGCGAGGTCTTCAAGGATTTTAAGTTTGTGCCCCTACTCGGTGATGATGGGTGGAAGTAAGGCGTAGTACGTACTGAGTATTGCGTATTGCGTATTGCGTATTGCGTATTGCGAAGTAAAATGGGTATTGACTATATATTGAATAGTATTATATTATTATACATACATATTTATATTTATTCATATAAAATATTTAACTAAGATTCTCACTCCAGAACAAAGATATTATTGCTCCAATCGCTAATTTTGCACTAGACAGAATTTACTATGGCGAAGAAGCAGAAAACTTGCAAGGACTCATGTGTTACCATGACAGAATTGGTGCTCCCTAATGACACCAATACACTCAACAATCTTATGGGTGGTCGTTTGATGCACTGGATGGATGTAGTTTCGGCAATTGCAGCACAAAAGCACTCTAATCGTATTGTAGTTACCGCTTCAGCAGATAACATATCATTCCGTAACCCTATCCAGTTAGGTGATGTAGTGACGCTCGAAGCCAAGGTGACGAGAGCATTCAGTTCTTCTATGGAAGTGTATGTAGAGGTCTATGCGGAAAACATCCCCTCTGGAACGCGTTTCAAGAGCCATAGCGCCTTCTTTACCTTTGTAGCAGTTGATCAAGGTGGTCGCCCTATTGATGTGCCTGAGCTTAAGCCAGAGACTTCTGAAGAGCAAGAACTGTTTGAAGGTGCATTAAGAAGAAGACAGCTAAGGTTAGTTCTCGCCAAGCGCATGAAGCCTGAGGATGCTACTGAGCTTAAAAGTATTTTTGAGACACAGGTATAAAACCACAGGTCATTCTGAGGGAGGCACGACCGAAAGAATCCCCTAATCGCTTCAGGGATTCGTTTTATAATCAGGAGATTGCTTCGCTTCGCTCGCAATGACGAATAGGTCTCGGAATCTTTTCCATTCCAAGTCTGGGTAAATGTCCATTTCAACTTATCTTTGATTATATGAGTGATCAGAACTTCCTAGCCCAGTTTATTGAAGAACCAATTTACCTGATCAAGGAAGATCAAGTGGCCACAACCGAAGATGCAGTAGCCGAAAGCCCTGTTGACACTTCTGAGCCTCCAAAGACTGAAGAAAAGAAGCCAGAGCCCACTCCTATTCAGACTGAAGTTCCAGAACCATTGGTTGCTAAAGAACCTGAACCAGTCTATGTCAAACCTCTTCCGACAGCTGGTGATAATCTCAAACACTGTATTGTCTTGGTAGATTCTGATGAAGAGTTATTGGAAGAGCCTTTAAAAGAATTACTGTACAAGATTATAGGAGCTGTTAAGAGAAAGCCTGAGGATGTATTACTGACCAACTGTCGGAATGCCGGAAAGGATCAAATTGAGGCCTTGTTAGCCAATAACAACCACAAACACATCCTCGCCTTTGGTACAGATGTTCTAACGGAACTCAGCAGTGTTCAAGCTTACGAAATCCACAAACCAAAGTATGTAGCTATGCTTAAGGCTGACTCGCTGACCGAGATTGCTTCAAATGTGGACAAGAAAAAAGCGCTATGGAAAGCGCTTCAAGAGATGTTTTTGTAGACTAAAGTCTATTCAGTCTCTCCGAATATACTCGCAAGCTTATTCTGCAAAGCTCTTCCTCTTAAGTTCTTGCCAATCACTCGTCCCTCTGGATCAAGCAATAGTGCGAAAGGAATTGCATTCACCTTGTAAGTCATAGCAGCTGCAGATTGAAAGTATTTGAGATCTGACACATGTGTCGGCCAAACCAAACCGTCCTTTGCAATTGCATCTACCCATTGGTTTCTTGTTCTGTCTAAGCTTACACTAAAGACCTCGAAGCCCTTGTCATTATACTTGTTGTACATGTTGACCACATTAGGGTTTTCGGCTCTACAAGGCTTACACCAGCCTGCCCAGAAGTCTAACAGTACATATTTACCTCTCAGGTCCTCTAAGCTAGCCGTCTCGCCTGCTGGCGTGGGTAGTGTGATGTTAGGAGCAACCTCTCCCATTGCCACTGCAGGTCTAAAGAATTCAAGGTTTGAGGTAAAGTATTCTACATCCTGAGAATTAGGGATCTCTTTTTGAAGTTTAGTGGCTAATGAATCCAGAAAATTGAATTCATCTGACTTGTTCGGGATGTAATCAGTGATTAACAGCGAAACAAGCGATCCATCGAAGTCCCAAGCCATTTTCTTCAGCTTGTCGATCTTACCCGCCTCAAGGGCTAGACCTTCGGAAGTCAACTCTTCTAAAAGTGCTCCATCGCCCGAATTACGGGCATTGATATACTTTTGATTAAAAGCAGTTACAACTTCTCGATATTCACCTAAATAGTCATAAAGCTGCTCAATGTACTCGGCATCGTCAGAACCAGTAACTTTAATCATGCTGCCGCCCTGTCCTTCAGCCTCAACATTTAAATCTTCTTTGTCCAAAACAATTGTCTCGAACTGTTGTCCATAAACATTGATTCGATAAAATCCGGGGCCATCTATCTTGGTCTCGATTTCGAAATTGCCTTTGTGATCAGAATAGGCCGTAAGTACAGGCGTGATTTGCCCTGTCTCGTAACGTTCCAAAATCACCTCTCCCTGAGGAATTGGGTTTTCAATCTTCCCGGTAATTTTGATCATACCGTCTTTCGAGCTACCGCAAGCACTTACAATTGCTGTGAGTATCAAAAGGCCTAAAAACTTCTTCATTCCTATCCGTTTAACTTCTTATTCAATATTTCCTGGACCTGTTTTGCATCTGCTTTGCCCTGGCTTTTTTTCATCACCTGGCCCATAAACAGTCCCATTAATTTCTTTTTGCCTTGTTTAAAGGCTTCCACTTCCTTCGGTAAAGATAACAATACATCGTTTACCATGTCCTCTAAAGTGTCTGCATTGTCAACAGAAAGCAAATCTTGGCTTTCTGCGATGTGCAAAGCACTCAAATCATTCTCCAGCATAGCAGGCAAAACGGTATGAGTGGCAACTGTATTATTCAAACGCCCTTCAGCCAGCAGATCAATCAATCCGGCCATTCGTTCTGCCGAGATACCCAGTTGATCAATAGTGAGGTCCTTTTCGTTCAACAAGCCTTTAACTGCACCATTGAGCCAGTTAGCGGCAGTTTTTTTATTGGCTACCAATTCACACAACGCATGAAAGTATAAAGCAGTTTCCCTCTCTTCTGTCAAAAGGCTCACATCGTAGTCAGACAGCTGATACTCTGTCTTAAATAACTTCCTGAAAGCCTGTGGTGCCTGGGCCATATTCGACCTTAACAACTCCAAATACGGGTCATCTATTACAACTGGCGGTAAATCTGGGCAAGGAAAGTATCGATAGTCGTTCATCGTTTCCTTGAATCGCATGCTAGCTGTTTTGCCTGTACTAGGGTCGAAGGTTCTTGTTTCGATATCAATATACTGATCGGAAAGAGCCATTTCTAGCTGTCGCTCCAGCTCATGTGTAATTGCCTTACGCACATTACCGAAGGAGTTCATATTCTTTACTTCAACCTTGTTTCCCAATACAGTAGCACCAATGGGCATAATAGAGATATTGGCATCACATCGGAGCTCACCATTTTCCATATTAGCCTCGCTAATCCCTAAAAAGCGTACAATCCTGCGGATTTCCTGTAAAAAGGCTGCCGCTTCGTCTGGACCCTTGATGCTAGGATTCGTCACAATTTCGATCAAAGGTGTCCCCGCCCTATTCAAGTCAATGAGCGTTGAACCTTCCTCATCGTGTATCGACTTGCCAGCATCCTCTTCCATATGGATATGATGGAGTTCTACTCGGGGCTGCTGAAAATCTTCTCCAAACAGTTCTACCGTGCCTCCCATACAGATGGGTGTTTTGTCCTGAGTTGTTTGATAGCCTTTTGGTAAGTCAGGATAGAAGTAGCTCTTCCGTGCAAAGTGATTGACTCTGGTGATCTCACTCCCACAAGCCAAACCCATCAAAATGGACTTTTCTACTACCTCTTTATTCAAAACAGGTAGTGTTCCAGGATGCCCCAGTGAGATTACACTGATATTCTCGTTTGGTGCTGCGTCTGATGTATTAGGATCTGACGAAAAAATCTTGGAGGCCGTGTTGAGTTGCACATGAACTTCAAGACCAACAACAGTCTGAAAACCCGCCTTGGTTAATTTGGTAATGACTTTGTTCACAAAGAAGCGATCATTTCTTTCGCCTTGATGGCTACCTGCTCGAGACCGAAAAGGTCTTTACCTCCGGCAGTCGCAAAGAAAGGCTGACCACCTCCACCACCTTTGATTTCCTTAGCCAGTTCTCTTACCATCTGACCAGCATTCAGGCCTTTATCTGCAACAAGGTTCTCTGCAATGATAACAGCAATTTGAGGCTTACCTTCAATATCAGCACCAATGACGGCTACCAGGTTATCTACCTCGTTCTTCAATTCAAAAGCAAGCTTCTTCAGCACATCAGCATTTGGCAATAAAACATTAGCTACCAATGAATTAAAGCCATCTTCTTTAACTATTTGACTAGCTAAATCTTGTTTAATTAAACCTGACTGTTTTTTGTGCAGCTCTTCGATTATTTTGGTCAGTCTTTTCTGATCATCGATCAAACTAGAAATGGCCTTGGTGACTTCTTTTGGATTCTTAAGCAAGCCTTTAATCTCACTCAACTCTTTGTCTTGACCCTGCACATAAGCAAAGGCTTTAGGCCCAGTATAAGCTTCAATTCTTCTCACCCCTGCTGCAACAGCACTCTCGGATACAATCTTGAACAAACCGATATCTCCGGTAGCGCTCACATGAGTTCCTCCACAGAGCTCAACTGAATATTCTGGGCCGAAAGTGATTACTCGAACATTATCACCATACTTTTCACCAAAGAGTGCCATAGCACCTAATGCCTTCGCATCGGCAATTGGCACATTCCTCTTTTCATCCAGTGCGATATTTTGACGGATGTGATCATTCACAATTCGCTCGATTTCCTCGATCTGCTCATCTTCTACCTTCGAGAAGTGTGAAAAATCAAACCTAAGCACATTATCAGAGACAAGTGACCCTTTTTGCTGTACATGAGTACCTAGTGTATCCCTCAAGGCTGCATGCAGTAAATGAGTAGCACTATGGTTACTTCTAATCAAAGTCCTCCTATCGCTGTTGATTTCTGCCTTGAAAGTTGTCTTCGGATCACTCGGTATTTTATCAGTATAGTGGACAATCAGGTCATTCTCCTTTAGCGTATTGATTACTTTGATCGTTTCCGCATCATTGGTCAAAACGCCAGTATCTCCAATCTGACCACCACTCTCTCCATAGAAAGGAGTTTTGTTCAAAACAACTTGAAAGACTTTGCCCTTTTTCTCCTTAATCTCCCGGTACTTGATGATTTGGGTCTCTGACGTTTCCTGGTCATATCCCACAAACTCCACTGAGTCATCTCCATGTACTTCTATCCAATCGCCTTTCTCTGAAACTGCATCAGCCTTGGAGCGTTGCTTTTGGGTTTCCATAGCAGCCGTAAAGCCAGCCTCATCAATAGTCAAACCATTCTCACGGGCGATCAATGCAGTAAGATCCAATGGAAAACCGAAAGTATCATATAGCTCGAAAACTTCCTGACCATCAATAGTTTTAGTAGCACTTTCTTCAAGTCTTTGTTTTATTTGATCGAGTCGCTTCAAACCATTCTCCAAAGTTCTTAGGAATGAGGATTCTTCCTCTCGAATAACCTTAGCAATCAGGTCTTTTTGGCTTTCCAACTCATCGAAGAATCCTTTGTACTGACCAGCCAAAACTTCTACAAGTTCGTGCATAAATGGCTCTTTCAAGTTGAGGAAAGTATAACCGTAGCGTACCGCTCTTCTAAGAATTCGCCTGATCACATAGCCCGCTTTGTTATTAGACGGCAACTGGTCATCGGCTATAGCAAATGAAATTGCTCTAATATGATCTACAATCACACGAAGGGCAATATCTGTTTCTTCCTTAACGCCATACTTCACTCCTGCCTTTTGAGACAAGTGATCAATCAACGGCATAAAGATGTCGGTATCGTAGTTTGAAAGCTTTCCTTGTAAAGCCATCGCCAAACGCTCGAAGCCCATTCCAGTATCTATATGCTGTGCTGGAAGGTTATCTAAATGGCCATCAGCTTTGCGATCAAACTGCATGAAAACCAAGTTCCATACTTCAACCACCTGTGGGTGATCCATGTTGACCAGGTCCTTTCCAGGAACCTTGGCTATCTCTTCCTCTGATCGAAGGTCGATATGGATCTCTGAGCAAGGACCACAGGGCCCTGTATCGCCCATTTCCCAGAAGTTATCCTTCTTATCGCCATTCAAGATTCTAGCTTCGTCAATAAAAGCCTTCCAATAGTCAAAGGCTTCTTGGTCAAAGGCTAAGTTATCGGCCTTATCCCCTTCAAAAACTGTTACATACAGTCTTTCTTTAGGTAAGCCATAAACCTCTGTCAATAACTCCCAAGCCCAGCTGATCGCATCTTTTTTGAAATAATCACCAAAAGACCAGTTCCCTAACATTTCGAACATGGTATGGTGATAAGTATCAATACCTACCTCTTCTAGGTCATTGTGCTTACCAGAAACACGTAAACACTTTTGACTATTAACAGCACGAGAATAATCAGCCTTGGCATTGCCTAGGAAAAGGTCCTTAAACTGGTTCATACCAGCATTAGTAAACATCAGCGTAGGGTCATTTTTCAACACCATAGGTGCCGAAGGGACATATTTATGCTGCTTCTTTTCGAAGAATTCTATGAACTTTGACCTTATCTCTCTCGACTGCATACCGGAACTGTTATCTGCTAAAGCGCGTTTGATTAATTTTATTAATTTTGCTAGGTCTTGGCATTAAAAGCAAAGGCACAAAATTAGGAGAATTTCAAAAAGGATTCTTAATGTCTAAAATAAAATATTACTACGATACCGAGACCTGCAAGTATGAGCGGGTAAAGGTGAAAAAAAGCGATATTATCATCAATGCGTTGGGTTTTACATCCCTTGCAGTGGTGCTCGCTATAGGCATTATTGTAGTGCTCTCTAAGTACTTCGAATCCCCTAAAGAAATGGCTCTCATCAAAGAAAATGAGGAGCTAAAGCTCTACTATGATCTAATGCAGGAGCAATTAACCGGTATGGATGACATGCTGGGTGTTTTGCAAGAAAAGGACGATCACGTTTACAGGACAGTTTTTGAGGCTGAACCTATTGCCAGTACGGTTCGGGAAGCCGGTTCTGGAGGTGTACTTAAATACAGGAACTTATTAGAAAGCGACCTTGACAACAAGGACCTTGTAGTAGGTACCTTGGAAAGAATCGATCGCGTAAAGAAAAAGATGTACATCCAGACTAAGTCTTATGACGAAATCTTGGACTTGGCCAGAAATAAAGAAGCTTATTATGCTGCAATGCCGGCAATTCAGCCAGTTTCGAATAAAGAGTTAAGAAGACTTTCTTCTGGGTTTGGAAGAAGAATTGACCCAATCCTCAAAGTAAAGAAGATGCACTATGGTACTGACTTCTCAGCAGAAAGAGGCACGCCTATCTATGCCACTGCCGATGGTACCGTGAATAGAGCAAGAAAAGACCTTAGTGGACTTGGACATCATATCAAGATTGATCACGGCTTTGGCTTTGAAACGTTATATGGACACATGAGTCAGTTTCTAGTCAAGAATGGACAGAAGGTAAAGCGAGGTGACATCATTGGATACGTTGGAAATACTGGAAAGTCTACTGCCCCTCACCTCCACTACGAGGTTCACATTAATGGCAAAGCTGTTAACCCTGTGTATTATTTCTACAAAGACTTAGACGCAAACGAGTTTGAAGAAATCTTAAGGCTTTCTTCCATTGAAAACCAATCACTCGGTTCTTATTCTAATCGATAATTACTTCTTTTGTAACGGTTGATATTTAATCTTTGGGATTAAAGTTATTCTTTCAACATATTTTGTAACTTTCTGATATGCCGTACAAAGAGAAGCCTATTGTCAAAAAATATTTCACCATTGGTGAAGTGGCAAAAGAGCTTGGCGTAGCTACTTCTTTGATCCGTTTTTGGGAAACCCAATTCGATTTCATTCGACCCAAAAAGAATGCAAAAGGCAACCGAAAATTCACACAAGACGACCTCAAAAAACTAAAGTTGGTCTATCATTTAGTTAAAGAAAAGGGGTACACGCTTCAAGGTGCTCAAGACCACATTAAAAGCAGCAAAGATAGTATTGATGACAAGGCGGAATTGGTGGAATCTCTTCAGAGAGTTCGAACTTTCCTTGAAGAGATGAAAAATAACTTGCCTTGAATTCCGAGCAGCGCTACCAAGTGGCGCTATCGCTTATCTCTGGTATAGGCCCTGTCCTATCCAAACAACTCATTAATCATTTTGGAAGTACAATAGAGGTCTTTAAGGCATCTAAAGGTAAGGTTGCCAAAGTAAGCGGCTTTGGAAACAAGCTGTCCTCCCTACTTTCGAATGAGAATAAGCTCCTCGCTTCGGCCGATGCTATTATAGAGCAATCGCTAAAGGCTGGCATTGCCATTCATTGCTTCACAGATCCTAGTTATCCCAGAAGACTCTTACAAATATCAGATGCACCGATTGTTCTCTATAGCAAGGGTAATATTGATCTGAACCCAAAGAAAACAACCGGAATAGTCGGAACACGGAAAGCTACGAAATATGGACTTTCAACCACTGAGCGCATTATAGCAGACGCTAAATCCAATAGCCCAACTATTATTTCTGGTCTAGCCTATGGAATTGATGTAAAAGCTCATGAAGTAGCGCTGTCCGAAGGCCTACCCACCGTTGCGGTTTTAGCTTGCGGTCTGGACACTATATATCCAGCGGGCAATCGAGCAACGGCAAAGAAAATGCTAAAGTTTGGAGGACTTGTGAGCGAATACCCAATAGGCACAAAAGCCGACCCTCGGTATTTCCCTGCGCGCAACAGAATCATTGCTGGGCTTTCAGATGCCTTAATTGTGGTAGAAGCAGCTAAGAAAGGTGGTGCCTTGATCACTGGCAACATTGCCCATAGCTATGAACGACCAGTATTTGCTGTACCCGGTCAGCTTGATAAATCTAACTCAGAGGGCTGTAATCAATTGATTAGAAACTTTAAGGCCTCTATCTACACAGGTTTTCGAGATGTTGCCGAGGCCTTGAACTGGGATAGGGAAAAAGAACAAAAGGTACAGATCATAGCGTCCAAACTAGAAAAGCTAACTGGCTTGGAAAAGAAAGTTGTTAACACCCTTTTAACCAATGGTCAACAAATGCAACTAGATGACCTTAGCTGGCAAAGCCAGATTCCTTTGAATCAATTAGCGTCTCTACTCCTACAGTTAGAGTTTGAAGGTATTATTAAGCCATTACCAGGGAAAGAATACAGACTAGGCTAACACATTTCTTCGTTGTTTACTAAAATTCAACCATGAGCAGGCTCTTTGCACTTCTCCTTCTCGCTGTTTTTCCCGTGGCCTTACAAGGCCAAGAGGCGACTGACAAACCTTATAGGGAAGACTGGGGTAAATTTGATCATTTAGACCTTGCCGTAGGCTTCAACAGAAATCCTTCACCCACTACAGAGTCCGTTGCTTATCATTCGTTAGAAGTATCTCTATGGCAGTCTGTCAACTTCAGGTACAATCATCCGGCCAGCTCTACATTCTACATTAGCCAAGAACTTGGCTTAGCCTCTAACAAAGTCATACATGGTTCTAAAGCCGGTTTATGGCTGGGTTTCTGGGGCTTTATTTTAGGTGGAGAGGCCAAATACCTGACGGATTACCAAGACCAGACCTTTATCCTATCGCCCTTCATGGGGTTTGGTAATTACCCGTTTAGGTTTACAATTGGCTATTCTGGTAGAATATCAGGCTCAGGAAGCCTAAGAGATATCAGTAAGGTAAGCATGAATTTATCCATTGCGATACTTCCTCTGAGAAAGTCAAAGAAGATAGACTAACATACTACTCCCAGTGCATGCCCATGGTGTAAGTCCCTTCTTTCACCCGTAGCAACTCATAGACAAGATTATGGATATTAGGCCTCACATTAAGCTGATAGATCTTACTATTATTCCTGGTAGGATGCACTCGATTGGAAAGAAAGACAAAAAGCAAATCGTTGGCAGGGTCTGCCCAAACTAGCGTACCGGTATATCCCGTATGACCGAAACTAGCTTCACTGGCTCCTTTTGCCACACTACTCAAATTGGCATTGTATTCTACCAAAGGTTTATCAAAGCCCAGTCCTCTTCTATTGCCCACCTCGCAGAACTGGCAGTCAGTAAACTCTTTGATTGTACCTTCCTTCAAATAGGTATTACCTTCGAACCTGCCCCCATTCAGGAGCATTTGATATACTTTTGCTAGGTCACTTGCGCTACTGAAAAGACCGGCATTTCCTGAAATCCCGAGCATCATAGCGGCCCCCTCATCGTGCACAACACCATGAAGCGTCTGCATTCTAAAGAAACTATCTACTTCGGTCGGCACTATTTTTTCCAACTCAAACTCTTCAGTGGGATTAAAGCGCAAGGTCTTTGCTTCCATTGGAACGTAGAACTCATCATATAAAAACTGATCGAAAGACTTACCCGTCAATCGCCTTACAAGCTCAGGAATTAGGTAGAAGGTCAAGCCAGAATACACATATCGCTTATCCTTGCTGACTTTCGACTTGCGGATCATTTTGTAGATCTTCTTTTGTATAAAGTCTTTGTGCATGAACAATCCCGTCTCAGAAATTCGATAGGGATAATTGGCAGAAGAATCCTTACTCACTGTCTTATTTCGGTATTTCCCGTTTCTTTTTTGTGACTCGGACCAATAAGGAATCCATGCCCTAAGCCCTGCCTGATGAGCCAATACATCACGCATGATCAAGTTCTTCTTCTTGCCTTTAGCAACATCAGGAAAGTAGTACCCCATCGTTTTGTCCGGATCGAATAGACCCATGTCGTAGAGCTTCATCAAAGCCAAAGTCGATGCTGTAGTCTTGGTAACCGAAGCGAGATCATAAATATCAGTGGTATCAACCGGATTGACCTTGTCATAAGTATGATATCCAAAAGCTTGATGATAGAAGACCAATCCACTTTTGGCAATCAAAACCTGAGCACCAGGAAAAGCCATCGAGTCAATTGCTTGCTTCATTATGCGTTCTATCCCCGCATTCAACTTATCCCCATCAATCTGAAAAACATCGGGGAGCCCCAAGCGAAGACCATCTCCCGCCCTATTGATACCACGTACTACTTGCTTCTGCGTAATAAATACAGGTTCGTCTTGTGACCAAACCTGAAAGCCGGTAGTACATAGTACAAACAACAAAAAGACGCTTCTAATACCCATCATTAGTTTTGAGGAAATACATCTAAACTCATTAACATCGCTTGATCAAACGCTTGTTTATCTAAACCGGTTTCTTGACTAATGGAATGCATATAGCTCAGTAGACGCTCGGTAGCAATATTACCCGTGAGATCATCTTTAGCCATAGGGCAACCACCGAAACCTTTAATTGCCGTATCGAATCGTCTGCAGCCTGCAGCATAGGCCGCTTCAAGTTTCTCCAAAGTCTTGTCTGGAGTAGAATGAAAGTGCGCTCCAAACTCAGTGCTTGGGTAAGCCGAAATACTCCTACCAAAGACATTTTCAATCACATCAGGCTCGGCAACACCGATGGTATCAGACAAACTGATAATCCCAATACCTAGAGCCGTTAGCTTTTCGACAAATTCGGCTACAATTTCTTCATTAAAAGGTTCGCCATAGGGGTTTCCAAAACCCATAGAGATATAGGCAACTAGTTCCTTATTATGCTTTACACAAAGGTTTTGAATATCAGCCACCGTTTGGAGAGCCTCTTGGATCGACTTGTTGGTGTTTCTTAGTTGAAATTGCTCAGAAATCGACAGCGGAAAGCCCAAGTAGTCTATTTCCTCAAATTGAATGGCTTGTTCAGCCCCTCGAACATTGGCAATTATGGCAAGAAGCTTTGTTGGAGTATCAGAAAGATTGAGTTGGTCTAATACCTCAGCCGTATCTCTAAGCTGCGGAATGGCCTTTGGTGAAACAAAACTCCCAAAGTCGATTGTATCAAAGCCTACCTTCAAAAGCTGATTGATGTACAGCGCTTTTTTCTCAGTCGGTATAAACTCATGCAAACCTTGCATGGCATCTCTAGGACACTCAATTATTTTCATTGAGTAAGTTTATGCCCTTGATAGGTTACATCCAAACTAATCGAATGATTTAGTCATTAAAACATGTTACTTGAACATTCGAGTTCTTCCGAAGGCAAAACAGTTTAAACCTAATAGTAAACCTATCTTCTCTACTGACCAAAGTTAGAAATTCATTCTATTACTTCTACTAAATAGAACTAATACGAAGTTTTTCAATATATTTGATCTACTTAGTAGAACATATCACTATGGAAAAAGAATACATCGGAGAACTGGAAGAGCTCATACTTCTTCTAATCGTTACCCTTAAAGATGATGCTTACGGACTCTCAATCAGAAGGGCATTAAAGGAACAAGCCAATAGAACCATGACCATAGGGTCTGTACATGGCACTTTGAATCGACTGGAAAAAAAGGGACTCGTAACTTCCTGTTACAGTGATGCTACAGAGGTAAGAGGCGGTCGGAGTAAAAGGATTTTTACCATCACAGCTTCTGGGAAGAAGGCATTGGAAAGAAGCCGTGATATCAAAGTGAATCTCTGGATGCAAATACCTGAACTTGCCATAAAGTGAATAAGAGCTCTAAAATACCGAAAGCCGCTAGGCTAATTCTGAATTGGATTTGCAAAGAGGAATATATAGAAGAGATAATTGGTGATCTCCATGAATACAGCTCTGAGATAAAAGGAAAACCAGCATGGAAAAGAAAGGTCTTCTTCTGGTTTCAAGTGTTCAATTTCATCAAGCCCTGGTCAATAAAAAACCTCAAAATAAATCAACGTATAAATCAAACCGCAATGTTCAAAAACTTCATAATATCAGCTCTCAGGTCAATTAAGAGGCAAAAAGCATTCTCGTTTATTAATATCATAGGACTTGCAGTTGGAATCTCGGTCTCACTAATGTTATTCCTGTTCATACAAAATGAAATACAATACGATAAATTCCACGAGAACCGAGAAGACATCTTTAGAGTAGTATCTCGCTATACAACGACAAAAGGTAATACCAATAGTTCTGCAATTACTTTCGGCTCGGTTGTACCTGAAATGGTCAAAGCAATTCCAGAGATACAATACGCCACCAGGATATACAACTTTGGGAATGTGGAAATCTCCTTAAACCAAACCAAGTTTAAGGATCAGACAATGTACTTTTCTGATCATGATTTTTTTGAGATTTTCTCCTTCAAACCTCTCTATAGCCAACAAATTAGTGAAACGGCATTCGGAAATAATGGAGTAGTTGTCAGTGCCATCCTAGCCAAAACGCTCTTCGGAGACTCCTCACCTATTGGAGAAGTAATCAAGATCCTTGAACAAGACTATACCATAGTATCAGTAGTTGATGTACCGAAAAAGTCACACCTGAAGTTTGACTTGATAGTTTCACTCAATGGGTTTCCAGATCTGCATGACTGGGCATATAAAAGTGGATTAGATTTTCACAGTTATGGTATGTATGCAGATGGTGTTGATCATTCAACCGTAGACACAAAAATCTGTGAACTATACAATGATCAAATGGACCAACGTTTTGCAGACTTTACATCGGCCTCGGACAATTACGTTCAACCATTTAACGACATATACCTTAACTCTCAAGGTATTGCTAACAATATAAAAGTAGGCAGTAGGCAAACCATGTATGTCTTGACCGGAATTAACATTCTTATCCTGCTTATAGCAATTATAAATTATGTCAACCTTACCACGGCTCAGTACGAAAAACGGATTAAGGAAATAGGTGTCAGAAAGGTCATTGGGGCTAATAGAAACAGCTTAATTGTGCAGTTTCTTGGTGAATCTACTGTAATAACTTTGCTAGCCTTCGCTATTGCCCTGGGCATCACACAATTCTTGATTGAACCATTCGGAAAAATCATGCAGATAGAGGCCGAAGTGACTTACTGGTCTCAACCTTTGGTTATACTCGGGATGGTCTGTGCTGTTATTTTGATCGGTATTATTTCAGGGATTTACCCTGCCCTATTCATCTCTAAATTTAAACCATCGAAAATCTTAAAGAAAGACTTCTCAAGCCTTAAGAGAGGAACAATAGGAAGCAAAGTTCTAGTCACCCTTCAGTTTGTGATTGCCATCGTGCTGGTCATTAATTTTACTTTCATCCACAAACAGATATCCTATATCAAAAACATTGATTTGGGGTTCTCAAAGGATCAAATTTTGGTTGTAAATAACCTTTCCACCAAAATCAGGAGCTCTTATGAAACTGTTGAAGCTGAAATACTGAACTCTCCAAATGTTTTGGAATTGACCTCTTCACAGTCAGCCCTCGGCAGGGGATCAAGTGGTCAAACTGCACATTTGGCAAGTGAAAGCCCAAATACCGCTCAACCCATAGGGGAGCTGAGAACGGGTCATAACTTTATTAAAACCTATGGTTTGGAAATCACAGAAGGAAGAGACTTTTCAAAAAACTTACTTACCGACAAGGACGCATTCCTAATCAACGAATCGGGAAAAAAACTGCTATTCGCTGGAGAAGAAAGCCCTGTCGGTAAGTCAATTGTGGTTGCTGGAAGAAAAGGCCAAGTCATTGGCGTAGTAAAGGACTTCAACTACACTAATTTGAAAAGGCAAATCTCACCAGTGGTTATAAGTCTTGGAAGCCCATATAGGCTTGAATTATCTCTAAAAATCAACACATCTAACATTCAAGAGACCATTGCCCATGTTGAGTCTTCATTAAAAAAAGTAGACCCGGATTATGAAATCGGCTATTATTTCCTTGATGACTACTTCAACAATATGTTTGAAGCTGACGAAAGAAATGCCTCTCTAATTTCTTATGCCAGCATATTGACCATTTTAATTTCTCTTGTTGGCTTAGTCGCACTCATTGGCCATGGCCTTACCAAAAGGATGAAAGAAGTGGCTATTAGAAAAGTACTCGGGGCTAAAATAAAGCAGATACTTTGGGGCTTGATTAAAGAGTATTACTGGATCATTATCATTTCCAATATACTGGCCATTCCTCTTGCCTTGGTAGCCATGAACAAATGGCTTCCTACTTTTGCCTATCGAATTGACCCTGCTGACTATTGGATGTTGTTTGTCAAGATCAGCTGCTTATCGCTTTTACTTGCTTTGGTGATCATTCTCATTCAGGTTTATAAACGTTCGAGGATGAACCCAGTGGAGATTTTAGGGAACGAGTAATCACATCTAGAGCGACCCAGCTCATTAGCATATAAATAAAAAAGGCTCCGATAAATCGGAGCCCTTTCAACCTTAAACTTCACGCTTACATGTTAGGTGGTAAAATCACCTTGTCAATAATGTGAACAACACCATTTGAAGCTTTAACATCTGCAGCGATAACTTTCGCTCCACTTATCTTAACGGTACCTCCACTAATAGATACAGATACATTTTGTCCTTGTACAGTTTTCGCTTTTTGTCCATTGGATAAATCTGTAGACATAACCTTACCACCAACGACATGGTAGGTAAGAATAGCTACTAATTTGTCTTTATTCTCTGGCTTTAAAAGCATCTCTAAAGTACCGGCAGGAAGTGCTGCGAATGCTTCGTCAGTTGGAGCGAATACTGTGAATGGGCCGTCTCCTTGAAGAGTTTCTACCAAGCCCCCAGCCTTTACAGCTGCCACCAAAGTTTTTAAATTGTCAGCACCAACGGCTAACTCTACAATATTCTTTGACTGTGCTTGCGCAACAGAAACTGTTAATAAGAGTGCAAAGAAGGATGCAGCAAGTGATCTAAATATTTTTTGAGTTTTCATAATTGGATAATTTTTCAATGTTTGATTAAAACTATCCTAGATACGACCTGCCAAGGCGGCTTGGATTTCGGTTGTTAACTTTTTTTCAAAAAACCTTTAACAAAGGTTTTATCAACAGTAGCAATTGGACTGCCACCCTCCTTCTCGAGCGTCACGGCAAAGGCTTCGACATTGCCTCTTACGATCTTCAGTTCTTGAACTAATTGATTGTGGTCAAAGATTCCTGCATCAATCGGAGCAACCCCAGGCTTGATCGCCCAAAGTTGGTATTGATGACCATGTGGTGGTTCTGGTAGGTTGTCAACACTGATGAACACAGCATTGCTCTTTTTATTCCAGAAGACATTAGCAAAGGACTCAGGTGCCAAATCAAGTCCATCCATTCTAATATGAATATTGTCCTCACTCATAAAATGGGCAATTCTCAACTCGGCATACTGCAGTTGTTCATTCGTTTCGCTTACTCTATTGGCGAGTGATGTCTGATCAGATTGCAATGCCGCCAATTGATCTTTAGTATTCTTAAACTGAGAATAAAAGACGTAGTTGAATCCCAAACTAAGGAATAGAAGAATGGTGGCTGCAATCGTCCAAACAGGTACGATATTCACCCGTTGTATCCTTACTTCAGGTTCATCATCGAGTACCTCGAAAAATTTCTCTTTCTCAATTTCCTGAATGGATTTGAGGGCACCATCTAAAACTTCTTGTCTTGGAGCCTTTGATTCCACTTGAGCATATTTCAAAAGACTCTCTCTTAGTGCATCTAATTCTATGCGCACCTCATTATACTCTGTTGCTACTCGATCAACCTCAAGCATTTCCTGCTCGTTAAGCTCACCCGCTAGGTAGGCTTCTAATATTCCTGATGATATGTACGCTTGGATATCCATTATATGATCGATCTCAAGTGTTTTATAGCTGTCCTAATTCTGGTCTTGACGGTACCTAGTGGTATACCAAGGTTTTCACAAATCTCTTTGTGCGAATATCCCTCAAAGAAAGACATATTAATTAAAACCTTCTGATCTCCAGGAAGCTGAGCAATCAGTTGTTTAGCATACAATTTCTCGATCTCATCACCAGTCGAAATACTCTCTGCTATACTTACGACTTCAACACCATTCTTAGATTCCTGAGAGAGTCGATAGTCTTTAGTTCTCGTCTTATCAATTGCAGCGTTTTTGCTAACGCGAACAAGCCAAGTAAAAAGAGAGCCTTTTGAACTATCAAAATTATGTCCATTCTGCCATATTTTCAACAAAACGGATTGTAAAACGTCTTCAGACATTTCATCATCGCGCAGAACTCGGTTGATTATATTGAGCAGTAATGAACCATAGTGGGTGAAAACCAATTCGATTGCCTCCTTATTCCTTTCTGCAAGCAGATGGCTTATTTTACTTTCGATTGTGGGGGTCATCGTAAGTTGTTGAACTGAGAGTGACAAGGTTTTGCGATTTCTATGACAAACACACAAGCCATTATTTTTGTTTACTCTTTTTATTCATTAGCCAAACAAAAAGCACAATCAACGCCTCTTCTTTCTTCTAGGTTTCTGATCAGGGTTATTGAAACTCCCTTTTCCCTTGTAGCGATTTTTCTTCTGACCATTCTGCCCTCCTTCCTTTTTCTTCCAGTTTATGGGGTCCTTTTTAGGCTTTTGTTCGACCGGTGCATTTGCCACTTTATAACCTTCAGGAATTTCAGATGGAATTCTTTCTCCCAATAGTTTTTCGATTCCTCTAACCAACGGTATGTCTTCGGCAGAAACCAGAGAAATGGCCTCGCCACTGGCTCCAGCACGCCCTGTTCTGCCTATTCTATGCACATAGTCTTCGGCAACTTTGGGCAAATCAAAATTAATAACATGAGGTAGTAATGGGATGTCGAGTCCTCTTGCTGCTATATCTGTTGCCACCAAGACTCTGACGGTTCCTTTCTTAAAGCCAGCTAAGGCATTGGTTCTGGCCCCTTGACTCTTGTCACCATGAATTGCCGCAGAGGTAATTCCTCTCTTATCTAGTTTTTTACTCAACCGGTTAGCACCATGCTTGGTTTTAGAAAACACCAACACCTGCTGCCATTCACCATCAGCTATAAGCTTGATTAGAAATTCTGCTTTGTCCTCACGGTTCAACCTATAAATCTTCTGAACAATTATTTCTACTGCTGTATTCTCTGGAGTGGCTTCAACAGTCACGGGATCGGTCATAAACGACCCCGCTAATAGCTTTATCTCTTTAGAGAAAGTAGCTGAGAAAAGAAGATTTTGTCTCCTTTGAGGAATCAGGGACATGATCTTCTTGATGTCGCGAAGAAAACCCATATCCAACATTCTGTCGGCTTCGTCTAAAACGAAAACCTGAATATGTGCTAATGATACAAGGCCCTGCTGATGCAAGTCCAAGAGTCTACCAGGTGTGGCCACCAAAATGTCGACACCATTCCTCAATTCTTTTACCTGGGCGCCTTGCTTCACCCCCCCGAAGATTACAGTCGAGTCTAAATGAAGAAATTCGCTATAGGCAATAACATTTTCTTGAATTTGTGCCGCCAGCTCTCTTGTTGGAGTGAGAATTAACGACCTGATTGGTTTTCTTCGAAGCTGCTTCTCTTCAGAAAGGATTTGAAGAATTGGCAGAACGAAACCAGCTGTTTTTCCAGTACCTGTTTGGGCCGATGCAAGAACATCTTTTCGTTCTAGAATAACAGGAATGGCTTTTTGCTGAATGGGTGATGGTGAATCATACCCAACTTTGTTGATAGCATGAAGCAAAGAGGTCGAAAGACCCAATGATTTAAATGTCATAAGAGTTGTTAATGAAATGACAACTCTTTCTGAAGCTCCATTTCCGGGTGAGCCACAAAGGTAGACTAATTCTAACCAAGTCTATTGTACATAGCTTGATATATAGATAGCCTTACTTAAATACTTCTTGGAAAAGAGATGTCATTTTGGCCCAAGAATCTTCATCTGCCTCTTTCTGATACTTTAAAGGCATATTGAACTGAACCCCTAAAGTATCAGCATCTGGGTTAGTAAATCCGTGCACAGCTCCTTCGTAAGACACATATTCGTAGTTGGCGTTTACGGCATCCATTGCGGCTTTGTAGGCTTCCACCGTTCGCAATGGGACAAATGGATCATCGGCACCATTTGCTACTAATACGCGCGCTGTTAAAGCATCCGAAGGTGCGATAGGCAATTGCACACCCGCATGAAAGGCCGCAACAGCGTCTAAGTCATAACCGGCATTTGCCATGCTGAGAATCACACTTCCACCAAAACAATAACCAATTGCGCCTATCTTATCTGGATCAACATCTGGATGGTTTTGAAGAACTTCAATGGCCTTTTCAAACCTAGCCTTTGCCTCATCCATGTTGGAAAATGTCTGTCTCATAAACTTTTGGGCATCCCCTGGGTGCTCCGCTACCTTTCCATCACCGTACATATCGACAGCGATCGCCACATAACCTAGTTCAGCCAACATTTCAGCTCTCTTTCTCATGTAAGGAGTATGTCCCCACCACTCGTGAACTACTAGAATACCAGGACGCTTACCACTCTGATTTTCATCCAAAACCAGGTAGCCTTCCAGATTAGTAGAGTCAGTTGAATAGGAAACTTCTTCTCCAACAATTTTTGGAGTCAAGACCTCATTAGATGACTCTGCTTTTTTATTACCAGCACAAGCAACTATAAGAACTGACAGGAAGAACAGGAATGCGAATTTTGTGACAGAATTTCTCATTTTCTTAAATTTCCCATGAAGATAATAAAATCAATACTTAAGCATTGAGAAACAGCTCTCCTCTTATGATATACTTTCTTATTTAGCCAGTTGTGAATCGAAGAGGTTATTATACTATTCAATTGAATTACATTAACTTAAGAGAAATCATACTGATATGGACAAGCGCAATTTTCTGAAGAAAGCCTCTCTTCTTGGCCTGAGCACTTCACCATTTATTGACAGTCTTGAGAAGCTGTTATCATCTGTCGAGTCTTTGAACCCCAATCGACTTGCCAGTGATGAGGACTTCTGGGGGAAAATCAGGGCTTCATATAGACTCAAACCAGACTACATTAATCTGGAAAATGGTTACTACTGTTTTCTTCCACAGGACACATTAGAACATTATATTGAGCACGTGAGAGAGGTCAATTATCAAGGATCATATTACATGAGAACTGTTCAATGGGAAAACAAAAAGAAAATTGCTGCTAAACTGGCTCAAATGGCAGGCTGTAGTGATGATGAGCTCATAATCACAAGAAACACCACAGAATCTTTGGACACTGTGATTGGTGGCATCCATTGGAATAAAGGAGATGAAGCGGTAATGGCCAATACCGACTATGGTGCCATGCGCAATATGTTCAAGCTAGTCGAAAAGCGATATGGCATTAAAACCATGAGTATTGATGTGCCTCTTCACCCCAACAGTGATGAGGATATTGTTTCTGCTTATGAAAAAGCCATTACCGACAAAACAAGGCTGTTAATGGTCTGTCATATCATCAATGTCACGGGTCAGATTCTGCCTATTCGAAAAATATGCGATATGGCTCACTCAAAAGGAGTTGATGTAATGGTAGACGGTGCACATGCCTTCGGACACTTCGACTTCTCTATCAATGATTTAAACTGTGATTATTATGGCACCAGCCTGCATAAATGGCTAAGTGTGCCTTTAGGAGCTGGGTTTCTGTATGTTAAGAAAGAGAATATACCCAAGGTCTGGCCCATGTTTGCCGAAGACCCGAGAGAGCCTGATGATATTTCTATACTAAACCATACAGGTACTCATCCCTGCCACACTGACCTTGCCATTGCCGATGCCATTGACTATCACAACACAATTGGTTCTGAAAGAAAAGAAGCTCGTCTGAGATACCTTCAGAACTACTGGACTGACCGGGTCCGTGAATTAGAACACATCATTGTCAATACACCGAAAGAGCGTCAGCGGTCATGCGGTATTGCAAACGTGGGTATCAAGGGCATGAAACCAGCAGAAATGGCAAAAACCCTCATGGATGAACATAGAATATTCACAGTAGCTATCGATGGTGCCGGTGTTCATGGGTGTCGTATTTCACCCAATGTTTATACTATCACAAATGAACTGGATGTATTTGTAGACGCATTGAAAGACATGGCCTAAAAAAGTGCTTCGGCAATCTTTTTAGTCACCAGCGACTTACTCATGGTATAGTAGTGCAAGCAAGGCACTCCTGCTTCTTTTAATTCCTTAGACTGCTGGATGGCCCACTCTACTCCCACTTCTCTAGCCGTGGCATTGTCCTTGCATCCTTCGAGTGCATCTACCAAATCGTCTGGAAGATCTACATGGAAGATACTCGGCAATACATTCATTTGCTTAAGGGTTGTAATAGGTTTTAAACCTGGAATGATCGGCACATTGATATCGTTCTCTCGACACTTTTCAACAAAATCGAAATACTTCTTATTGTCGAAAAACATTTGAGTGACAATGTATTCAGCACCCATTTCAACCTTCATTTTTAGGTATTTCAAATCCGACTTCAAGCTTGGAGCTTCAAAGTGTTTTTCTGGATATCCTGCTATACCTATGCAAAAGTTCGTTTTGTTACGCTTAACTTCCTCATGCAGGTAGGCACCATCGTTTAGATCTAACACTTGTTGTAATAGATCACTGGCATATGAGTGTCCATTAGGATCTGCCTCAAAACGACCTTCAGACTTAATCGCGTCTCCCCTTAGCACCAACACATTGTCAATGCCTAGAAAGTCTAAATCGATAAGAGCATTTTCGGTTTCTTCCTTGCTGAACCCTCCACATATGATATGAGGCACGGCATCAACTCCATACTTGTTGATAATAGCGGCACAAATACCAACCGTACCAGGGCGCTTCCTTGTGGAAACCTTTTCTAACAGACCGTTCTCTCTTTTCTTATATATGTACTCTTCGCGATGGTAGGTCACATCGATAAAAGGGGGCTTAAACTCCATCAGAGGATCGATAGCATTGAAGATACTCTGCACGCTCTCTCCCTTTTGTGGAGGAAGTATTTCAAAACTGAAGAGCGTCTTTCCCTTGGCCTTTTTTATATGTTCGATGACTTTCATAAGTGTCTTAATTCTAAGGAGTAGTGTGAATATTTAGATATCGTAACTAAGATTTGGAGCTAACCATTTTTCAGCTTTCTCTAAGGAGAAGCCCTTTCTACTGGCGTAATCTTCCACTTGATCTTTTTCAATTTTACCTAAGCCGAAGTATTTGGCTTCTTCATGCATGAAATAGAAGCCTGAAACCGAAGAAGCAGGATACATAGCGAAGGATTCTGTGAGACTAATTCCAGTATTTTTTTCAGCCTCTAGTAAAGAGAAAAGAGTCTCTTTCTCCGTATGATCTGGACAGGCCGGGTATCCCGGTGCAGGTCTAATGCCTTGGTAAGCCTCTTTGATCAAAGTATCATTGTCAAAAGACTCATTGGCGGCATATGCCCAAAGCTCTTTTCTAACCTTCTCATGCATTAGTTCAGCGAAAGCCTCTGCAAGACGATCAGCCACAGCCTTGATCATTATAGAGTTATAATCGTCATGATCCTTTTCGTATTTCTCGATCAATGATTCGATACCAATGCCAGCAGTGACCGCAAATGCTCCCATGTAATCATGTTTACCAGTTTCTTTAGGTGCTACAAAATCAGCTAATGATAAATTGGGTAATCCGGCACCCTTCTTTCCTTGTTGGCGTAGCATATGGAAAGTCTTCAGTACCTCCTGACGAGATTCACCTGTATATATTTCCACGTCATCTCCAACAGCATTAGCTGGGTAAAGCCCTATGACCGCATTGGCATAGAGCGAGTCTTTCTCGATGATCTCGTCCAAAACACGTTGAGCATCTTCAAAAAGCTTCCGAGCCTCCTCCCCAACAACTTGATTATCAAAAATTGCTGGATACTTCCCCTTCAACATCCATGTATTGAAAAATGGAGTCCAATCTATGTAATGACGAATTTCTTGAATTGAGTAGTCTTTAAAGACCTGATTACCCAATTGTCTAGGCTTCGCAAATTCCTTGGTGTCCCAATCTACTTTGACTTTATTCTTCTGAGCATCAGCAAACGGAATATAGTTTTTGACTTGCTTACGGTTTGCGTGATCTTCTCTTAGCTTGGCATATTGTTCTTTGGTTCTACCATGAAACTCCTCATAAGTCTCTTTACTGATTAATTCTCCAGCTACTGGAACACTTTTGGAAGCATCTAAAACATGCACAACTGAACCTGAATAAACTGGATCGATTTTAACGGCTGTATGAATTCTGGATGTAGTCGCTCCACCAATCATGAGCGGAAGTTTCATGTCTCTACGTTCCATTTCTTTTGCTACAGTGACCATTTCATCCAACGAAGGCGTGATGAGGCCACTGAGGCCTATGGCATCAACATTCTCTTCAATAGCCTTGTCTAGAATCTTATCGGCTGGTACCATAACCCCCATGTCGACAATATCATAGTTGTTACAAGCCAGCACTACGCCTACAATGTTCTTTCCTATATCATGAACATCTCCTTTTACTGTTGCTAACAGTACCTTGCGAGCCCCCTCTAAATCTCCCCCTAAGGGTGAGACTTTTTGCAGAGCAGTTTTTATTTCTGACTCAACCCAATCTATGTCAGCCAAGACTTCATCATTGGTAAACCTGATAACACTAAAACCTTGCTCTTCTAGCCACGCTGTTCTCACCTCATCATTCTCCGCAACATCAGGTAATTGATGAATACCACCATCCACTTCTACAACTAAAGCCCTAGTCAGACATACAAAATCTGCTATATACTGACCTATTATATGTTGTCTTCTAAACTTATAGCCGTCCAGTTGTTTGTTTCTCAGTCTTTCCCAAAGTACTGATTCAGCTAAAGTTTCTTTCTTTTTAAGCTCTCTCACGAATTCCTTCAAACGCCTATAGAGCATTGGGTCTGCTGTTTGATATGCAGGCTTGCCGTCCTCCCTCTTGGGGAGGATTGAGGAGGGGCGATTTTTTCGTTTCTCCTCCTCTAAATATGGAAGAAGATAGGCCACGGCTTTTTTCATAACCCGAGCACTCTTTACTACCTGCGGTAAAAACATTTTGCCACTTCCAAAAAGATCACCTACTACATTCATCCCATCCATCAATGGACCCTCAATCACATGCAGAGGCTTTTCATGCTGTTGCCGAGCTTCTTCCGTATCTATCTCAATAAACTCAACAATACCTTTAACTAAAGCATGCTCCAGTCTTTTGGCAACAGGTTCTTTTCTCCATGAATCGTCCTTTACCTGCTTTTTTCCATCACCTTTTACAGTTTCAGCAAATTCAAGTAGCCTTTCGGTGGCATCAGACCTTCGGTTTAACAAAACGTCTTCAACACGCTCTAATAGGTCCTTGGGAATATCATCGTATACCTCCAGCATTGTCGGATTAACAATACCCATATCCATACCTTCCTTGATGGCATGATATAGAAAGGCTGAATGCATTGCTTCACGTACAGGATTATTGCCGCGAAAAGAGAATGACACATTAGAAACGCCCCCACTCACATGTGCTCCTGGTAAGTTTTCTCGAATCCACCGCGTAGCGCGAAAGAAATCAGTAGCATTGTCATTATGCTCTTCAATCCCGGTAGCTACTGGAAATATATTAGGATCGAAAATGATGTCTTCCTTAGGGAAATTAACCTTGTCCACTAGGACTCTATAAGACTTCTCGCAAATCTCAATTCTACGCTCATAGGAATCAGCTTGGCCGTCTTCATCAAAAGCCATCACAATGACAGCAGCACCATACCGCTTAACCTTTTGCGCCTGCTCAATAAACTTTTCTTCTCCTTCTTTCAGCGAAATTGAGTTTACAACTCCCTTTCCTTGAATACATTTAAGCCCCGCCTCGATGATCTCCCACTTAGAAGAGTCTATCATAATTGGAATGCGAGCGATGTCTGGTTCAGCGGCAATTAAGTTCAAAAATTTCACCATTGCCTCTTTACCATCGAGCATTCCTTCGTCCATATTGACATCAAGGATCTGTGCTCCTCCTTCCACTTGATTTCTCGCCACTTCGAGCGCTTCATCATATTTTTCCTCTTTGATAAGTCGTGCAAACCTTAGAGAACCTGTAACATTGGTTCGCTCTCCAACATTGACAAAGTTTGTCTCTGGAGTAACAATTAGCGGCTCAAGGCCAGAAAGTCTTAGTGTAACTCTACTCATCTGATTAAGCTTCAATAAGGTTTTCGATAGGACGTGGTTGATGTTTTGAAGCGACCTCTGCAATCATTCGAATATGATCAGGTGTAGTTCCGCAACATCCTCCTACAATATTTAAGAAGTTGTCTGACAAGAAGCCATCGATTAACTCGGCCATCTCTTCTGGAGATTGGTCATACTCACCAAACTCATTAGGTAACCCAGCATTCGGGTGTGCACTAACATGGAACGGGGCCTTTTGGGCAAGCGTCTGTAAATAAGGCCTCAGCTGCTCCGCACCTAACGCACAGTTCAGGCCAATACTTAACAGAGGTATATGTGATAGAGAGACTAAGAATGCCTCCGTAGTCTGCCCCGACAGAGTTCTTCCACTAGCATCCGTAATGGTACCCGAAACCATTACCGGCCACTCTTGCTCTCTTTCGTCATACACTTCTTGGATGGCAAAAACTGCGGCCTTGGCATTTAGAGTATCGAATACTGTTTCTACCAATAAGATATCCGCTCCTCCATCTAACAATGCTTCTGCCTGTTGTTTATATGCCCTTACAAGATCGTCAAAGGTGACCGCGCGAAAGCCCGGGTCATTGACATCTGGAGAAAGAGAAGCAGTTCTATTTGTAGGTCCCATTGACCCTGCCACAAACCTTGGTTTATGTGGCTCCCGAGCTGTAAATTCATCCGCTACTTCACGAGCAATCTTGGCAGATTGATAGTTGATATCGTATACTGCATCTTCCAAGTGGTAGTCCGCTTGGGCTATAGTTGTACCACTAAAAGTGTTGGTTTCTGCTATATCCGCACCTGCATCATAGTAAAGGCTGTGAACCTCTCTGATTATATCAGGTCGCGTTATGGAAAGTAAATCATTATTCCCTTTCAAGGGATGTTCATGATCCTTAAATCTTTCTCCTCTGAAATCCTCCTCTTCTAAGGAATGCCTTTGAATCATGGTACCCATCGCACCATCTAACACTAATACCCTTTCTCTAAGGGCTTCTTGAATCTTTGTTGCCATCCTTTTTTATTATGGCGTATCAAGAAAGTTGGAGAGTTATCTATCCTCATCTTTTCCTCGATGGCTCGAGGCTAGGAGTTAGCACCAGGTATTACCCAGGTTGCTAAGACATCTTAGGGCCTAGTCCCTCCGTCTTTCTTGATAAGCACTGCAAATAAAATGATTTAAGCTAAATACTTTACAGAGTTTCCTGATTATTTCAAGGAATACATCAGTTTCATACTCAAGTTGAGTGAAGGGACAATTCCATTAAACTCTTCATCGTAATTTCTTCCGTACATACGATCAAAGTTCTTGGGCCTTCTACTATCTGGCGTGTAATCTTGATTGACGAAACCCACAGCACCGGACATTTCAATATTTAAGGACCCAATTAACTTGGCTATAAACCCTAGGTTCCAACGAATACCAATTTCTTGCCTAGAGACTCCATAAGTTGCCTTCTCAAAATACTCACAACCGTTATTACAGTCTATTCTGAAGATTCTCGTCCTGTCGAAATTGATCTCATTGAAAAGTAGTTCAAAACCTATAAAAGGTAAGATAGATGAGTTTTGTCCATCACCATAGAACCAACTACTCATCCCAGAAAGGTTCCTGGTTTCACTCGCGTACATTTTCAATGTGATAGCACTTTTAAACCCTGATTTATCAGCAAAATAAATCGCATCATCCTCAAAAACGTCCCAACCTTTGACCAAGCCATACTTGTACTCAACACTAAAGTTTTCACCAATTCGGTGCTCCAATGCTGCCGTATATGCAGGGAACCTCCAGGCTAGTTGCGTGGGTACGATCTTGATAGCAAATCTCGGTCTAACAAGCTGACTATCCCTTTCAACCTCAAAATACTCTTGAGCGTGCAGGTTAAAAGCCAGCAAGGTTAAGATGACAAACAGAACGCTTCGTGCCATATCAATCCGCAGTAATTCCTCCTAATACTGAACTAAGACCTGTATCGCCATAAGACAGGTTATAAAAACCATTATCAGTTCTAATAACTAGATGGGTATCCGAGACTATTATATCCAAGGGTACAGCATTGGGAAGCTCTTTGAAATCCATCTCCGTCAAAGTTCCGCTATCTGTATAACTGTACATGGTCAGGCCTCCTTTCTCACAAACAAACAGTCGTGACTCTCTTATAGCCAAGCCAAAAGGTGATGAGGTTTCATATACTTTCAGTACTGTTGGGTTTTCAATATCGGTAATATCAATTGCCTCTAAGAAATCAATAGTCCCCGATCTGCAGTCGGAAATTTTCAAGGTTGAAAATGCGATACCATTTCGTGCTACCACAGGATCGCAGGCAGTCAGATGCTCATAAGCTGACAGGTAAGCTATTCTATCATCATTTAGAATAGTTAAGAAGTGTACAGCATTGCTGCTACCAACAAGAATGTTATCACTTCCATAAGGAAAAATGGTTTCCAATTGCCCTCCTACTATGATGTCATTGACAAATGTTAATTGTCCATCAGACTCAATGGTATAGTTACTAACATTCTGACCATTGAGTATCACTAAATGATTACCCAAGACCGTGAATTTTGCGAGCGACCCTCCTGAGCCGGTCCCAGATAAGTTTGGAGAAAAGTCATTGGCATCATTGTCACATGCGAAACAAAGAAGTAGGAATAAGAATAGTGTTACTTTCTTCATCACCTGTAGCATTTAGGGTTTGAAATTGTAGTCAAGCGCCAGCCGACTATTGTGCCCAATGACTCATCTGGGCATTCGAAGTAGTAACCAGAAAGTGGTGGCAATAGATCATCATACTGTCCCGACTTCAACACATCTACATCTCTAGATATTACCTGAATGTTCTCTGGGTCATTCACATCAATAGCTAGCAAAGAGTTGTATTGATTGACATATACAATCCCATTTCGGATGACCATATTCTCACTACCCTGTACTTGAAGAAAACCTTGGTTAACAGGGTTTGATGGATCAGTATTGTCGACAATATGAATTCCTTTACCCACATCATTGATAAAAACCAAGTCTCCCAAAACATAGATTTGACCTGGGTCTTCGACAGCACGAGCACTTGTCAACTCAATACTATTATCAATCTCTGTCAGGTAAACGGGTTCATACCCTACCACATCTCCTTCTGGAAAACTGGGAGGAGGACTATTAAAGCAGCTTGTGAGGCCAAAAAAAGCAACAAGTGCGAAGAGATGAGAATGCTTCATATATGAATAACTAACATTTTTAAAAAAGGCGCAACAATGTTGCATTAATAATTTACAATGCTCAATCAGAAAAGAAACGCGAAATGAATAAATTCATAGCTGTAAACTATAATATTTGAAATTAGCCGCAATTGACATTGGCTCAAATGCCATCAGATTTCAGGTTACCAATGTGATTAATTATGATGGAGAACTATCCTATAAACGGTTAGAGTACATCAGGTTTCCCTTAAGACTGGGGGATGATGTTTTTAAACATCATATAATTGGGACTGAAAAGGAAGATCGATTTTTCAGATTGATGAATGCTTTCAAGTTATTGATCGATTTATATGAAGTCGATGATTACTATGCTTGTGCAACTTCTGCCATGAGAGAATCTAACAATGGTCGAAATATTGTTCAAAAAGTCAGAGAACTGTTAGGCCTTCACATACACATCATTGATGGCGATGAGGAAGCTAAATTCATTAACAATGTTGTCCTAAAAGACCTGAGCCAAGATACTTTTCTCCATATTGACGTTGGTGGCGGTAGCACCGAACTCAACATCATTCAAAATAGAGTAAACCTTGACTCTCAATCATTTAAACTAGGATCTGTAAGAACCCTCGAACAGACTTCTGCTCACTCTGAAACGGGTAAAATGACCGCTTGGATAAGCGTTAAACTAGGTGAACATGCTACAAACATTCAAGCGATCGGTACTGGAGGTAATATTCAAAAGCTCTATGAATTGAGTTACAAATCGACAAAAGAAAGGCTAGCCGATATCACCAAGCTGGAACCGACATTGGAGTACTTAAAAAACCTATCACATCACGATAAAATTAATAAGCTAAGGTTAAACCCCGACAGGGCTGATGTTATCGTTCCCGCTGGAAACATCTACCTAAATGCTATGAAAGCTGCTAATGCCAAAACAATACTCATTCCAGATGTCGGCCTTAAAGATGGCATAATGCAAATGCTCTATGAGAAACACATTCCCGACTCCCTACTTGGGCTTTAAGGACATAAAAAAAGGGGCTAAAGCCCCTTTCATCTATTCTTAAGAATATCAAACATCCACTTTTGCATACTTGGCGTTCTTCTCAATGAACTCCCTTCTTGGCGCAACTTCATCTCCCATTAGTACTGAGAACAAATGATCAGCTTCAGCCGCAGAATCAATCGTCACTTGCTTCAAACTTCTGTGTGATGGGTCCATTGTAGTTTCCCAAAGTTGTTCTGGGTTCATTTCTCCAAGACCTTTGTAACGCTGAATGTTCACTGCATCTTCTTTTCCTTCGCCAGCCATTTCTCTGGTCAGGATAGCACGCTGTGCTTCATCCCAGCAGTATCGCTGATCCTTACCCTTTTTCAATAAGTAAAGTGGTGGTAAAGCGATATAGATATAACCAGCATCAATTAGTGGTCTCATATATCTAAAGAAGAATGTCAAGATTAAAGTACGAATGTGGCTACCATCAATATCAGCATCCGTCATGATGATGATCTTGTGGTATCGAAGCTTCTCCATGTTGAGGGCCTTCTCATCTTCTTCTGTACCGAAAGAAACACCCAATGCTGTGATCATGTTCTTGATCTCGTCATTGTCATAAATCTTGTGTTCCTGAGCCTTTTCCACATTAAGAATCTTACCTCTTAATGGTAGAATGGCTTGAAAGTTTCTATCTCTTCCCTGCTTGGCAGAACCACCCGCAGAATCTCCCTCTACAAGGTAGATCTCGCAAAGTGCTGGATCTTTTTCGGAGCAATCAGCTAGTTTACCTGGTAAGCCTGTACCTGACAGTACATTTTTACGTTGAACCATTTCACGTGCCTTTCTAGCAGCATGTCTGGCTTGTGCAGCCAAGATCACTTTGGATACAATCTGCTTAGCACTCTTAGGGTTCTCTTCAAGGTATGTACTCAAGGTCTCTCCCACAGAGGTTTCTACGGCACCAGTTACGTCCGAATTACCAAGTTTAGTCTTTGTTTGACCTTCAAACTGAGGTTCTGCAACTTTAACGGAAATTACGGCAGTAAGCCCTTCTCTAAAGTCATCACCACTGATTTCAATCTTTACCTTATCTAATAAACCCGATTTGTCAGCATAAGACTTCAAGGTTCGGGTCAAAGCTCTTCTGAAACCAGATACGTGAGTTCCTCCTTCGATGGTGTTAATGTTGTTCACATAACTCACTACATTCTCAGAATAAGAAGTGTTGTATGTCATGGCTACCTGAACCGGAACGCCATTCTTCTCTCCTTCTATGTAGATGGGTTGATCAACAAGATTCTCTCTAGTCTCGTCCAAGTACTCAACAAATTCAGTTAAGCCACCTTCTGAATGAAAGGTATCAGACAAGAAGTTACCGTCATCATCTTTCTCGCGCTTATCTTCAAGCGTAATCGTAATTCCAGAATTCAGGAAGGACAATTCTCTCAAGCGTGAAGCAACCGTCTCGTATTTATATTCACTAACGTTGAAAATCTCAGTATCCGGTAGGAAGTGAACCTTCGTTCCGTTCGAGCTGGATTTACCAGTTTCCTTAACAGAGTATTTCGGAATCCCTTTGGAATATTCTTGCTTAAACTCTTTTCCTTCTCTGTGAACCGTCACTTCTAGCATGGAAGAAAGTGCATTCACACATGACACACCCACACCGTGCAATCCACCAGAAACTTTGTAAGTATCCTTGTCGAATTTACCTCCTGCATGGAGCACTGTCATTACAACTTCTAGTGCCGATCTTTTCTCCTTCGGGTGCATCCCAGTAGGGATACCTCTACCGTTGTCTTGGACGGTGATAGAATTATCTTCTTCAATCACTACTGATATGGTATCGCAGTGACCTGCTAATGCCTCATCAATAGAGTTATCAACCACCTCCCAAATCATGTGGTGTAGACCTTTGATTCCTACATCACCTATATACATAGCAGGACGCTTCCTAACCGCCTCTAATCCTTCTAAAACCTGAATATTACCTGCTGAATAATCTTTATTCTGATTCGCTTTTTCTTCGCTCATAGATCTTTCGAAAACAATATTTTTTAGGGTTAAAATCCGTCTTGGCTGATCCCAAGAAAAAGTGGGTTCGGACTACCCAAAAACAAAGCACGAATATAAGGAAAAAAAGCTTAGTAAACGCCAGTTGAAAGCATAACTAAAGTGCAAGCTTCTATACATTCGATGCCTGCTTTTTGAGCCATTAATTTAAACTCCTGATTCTCAGTACCAGGGTTGAAAATTATGCGCTTTGGAGCGAGTGAAAGCATGTAGTCATACCAGTCTTTTTGCCTTGTAGGATTAATGTATAAAGTCAAAGTTTCTACGCCTTCGATATTGGGCTTATCATTGACGTTTAAAATCTCTCTGCCGAGCACTTCTCCTTCTTGAATTCCTAATGGAATAAAGTCAAAATCTCTTTCTTCTAACATTACCGCGGCCTGATGTGCATACCTGTATGGCTTTGGCACACTACCTATGATCACCGTTTTACCCATTAACCTAAATTAACAACAGATGGAACTATTTCTGGCTATTTTTGTCACTGATTATAATCAATGTAAACACTTAACGTTGATTGTGAAACATTGAGAGGAGTTATGAAAGTTCACCTGGTTGGAATATTACTGTTACTATGTAGCCTTGTCAGAGCAAATGACATGGCTCAGATTCCATTTCTTGAGGTAACCAATACGGAGGAATGGCAGGCAGCATTCGCTCAGGCCAAGGCTGAAAACAAGTTGGTATTTGTAGATGCCTATACCGATTGGTGTAGCTATTGCCATAAACTGGACAAAGAGGTTTATACCGATCAATCTGTGGTAGACTATTACTCAGAGAATTTCATCAATGTCAAGTTTGATGCTGAGAGTGATTTTGGGTACCCAAAAGCCGACCAACTCAATATCTCAGGTTATCCTACTTTGCTTTTTATGACCGCTCATGACCAAGTCTTTAAAGTGGTTGATGGCTTTGTGCCAGCCGAGGCACTCTTGGCCTATGGTAAAGGCATATCTCGCATGATCTCTACACTGCCCGATCTTGAAGCAAAATTCGATGCTGGTGAGATTACCAAAGACGAGCACCTGGAATTGATTGGCATTTTAGAAGGCACAGATGAAATCAAGGCAAAGCGTATTGCAAAGGCTTATGTGGAAAAGATGAAGGAGGAAGACTTTCTTGACATTCAAAACATCTGGCTCCTATCTAGACATCAAAATCAGTTGAACGGCTATCCATACCTCTACATCTCAACTCACAAAGAGCTGATGGTTGCTGCACATGGCCAGAACGAACTCAATGATTATATGAGTGCTGTCTATAACGACAACCTTCAATTGGCGATAAAATACGGAGATGATAAACTCATGAACGACATCGTCACCAACGTTCTACCTCAGTTTGTAGATAACGATCAATTACCTAGTGCCAGATATTCGACCAAGTCGGTGTATTACGGACAGCGAGGAGAGTTTGACAATTTCAAATTGGAGGTTAACTCCTATATGAATAATCATCTCTCGAAAGACAGCAAAGCCGACTTTGCCTTATCAACCGCCTATGATATAATTGAGAATTATGCATCTGAGGAGATGATCGTATTCTCGACCCAGCTATTGAAACAAGCCTTGGATATAGATGAAAAGAACTTTGAATTAAACTCGATTATTGGCTATGCCAAAGGACTATTGGGTGACTACAAAGATGCAGACAAGTATATCGAAATCGCCAAATCATTAGCCAAAGGCGAAGAAGAACTGGAAATTATTCAGAGCCTATCCGATGCCGTCAAAATGATGAAGGAAGGATAAGATTAGGTGATTAGGTGATTAGGTGAAGTTCAAAACTTAGAACCCCTTGGCAACTATTCATTATTAATCCCTCATTAAGCATTCGAGAGAGTTTCTGACTTCTGACTTCTAGAAAAGAACAATTCTTAATTCTTAATTCTTAATTCTTAATTCTTAATTCTTAATTCTTAATTCTTTCTAACCTTCCCGTAAGCAGCGATCAATCGATCGGCACACTTTTCTCCATCCATGGCGGCTGATAGGATTCCACCAGCATAACCTGCCCCTTCGCCACAAGGAAACAACCTTTTGATTTGGAGATGTTCACATGATTCTTTGTCCCTTGGAATTCGCACTGGTGATGAGGTTCTACTCTCCACTCCTACGATTTGTGCTTCATTCGAAAGGTAACCCTTCATCTTCTTCCCGAAAGCTCTTAAGCCTTCCTTCATACGCATATGCACGGCTTCTGGGAGGACTTCACTCATGTCTACTGAAACAAGGCCGGGTTGATACGAAGTCTCATTCAGCTTGCCTGAAACATGCCCATTGATGTAATCCGACATTTTTTGAGCCGGAGCGGCCTGTGTTCCGCCAACCATCACACAGGCACGCTGTTCGACTTCCTGTTGGAAGGCGAGCCCGGCCAAATTGCCGTGTTGCTGATATTCTTTTAAATCTTCTAATTCTATAGCCGTTACAATGCCTGAATTGGCAAACTTAGAGTCTCTTCTGGATGGACTCATGCCATTGACCACCACTTCTCCCGGAGCTGTAGCTGAAGGCACAATAAAGCCTCCCGGACACATACAGAAGCTAAAAACACCTCTTTGCTTCCCATCATATTTGGTCTGATGTACCATTGCGTAGGATGAAGCCGGCAGCCATGGACCACGATCGGTTGCGCAGTGATATTGAATTTTGTCAATCAACTGTTGTGGGTGCTCAATTCTTATACCTAGTGCAAAAGGTTTAGCCTCAATCAGTACCTTTTTCTTGTCCAATAGCTGGAAAATATCTCTAGCCGAATGGCCAGTGGCTAAAATCACACCTAGGCCTTCAACCTTGGCACCATCTTCCAAAACCACGCCCTTCATCTCATCATCCTTTACAATAAAGTCAGCGACTTTAGTATCGAAATGAATTTCTCCCCCTGCTCCTAAAACAGACTCGCGAATCTCTTGAACTACTTTTGGGAGTTTGTTAGTACCAATATGTGGATGTGCATCCACCAAAATATCTTCGGTAGCGCCATGAGCTACAAGAATCTCTAATGACTTTTGAATATCACCTCGCTTCTTAGATCGTGTATAGAGCTTACCATCTGAATAGGTACCAGCTCCACCCTCACCGAAACAGTAGTTCGATTCTGGGTTGACAACATGATCCTTATTAATCGCAGCAATGTCCCTTCGCCTCTTCTGTACATCACTACCACGTTCTATAACGATCGGCTTGTACCCCAGCTCTATTAGTCTTAAGGCAGCAAACATACCAGCAGGACCAAAACCAACAATGACAACAGGCTCAGCATTGGTTACATTTGGATAGTCTCGCCTGTAGGAAATCAATGGTGGCAGATCTTCTTTCACCGATACGATGGCCTCCACATTAACCTTCACGCGCTGAGAACGAGCATCAATCGATCTTCTGATAGGTCTTACCTCCGCATCAGGCGAGTGAACTTGGGCTCTTTTAAGAATAGTTTCTTCGAAAAGCTCTGGATTGTAAGCCTGTTCTGGGCTTAAGATGGTTTTTACTGTCTTTATCATAATGGTGTAGCCTATTTATGGCTAAAGTCTAATTTCCTTCCCTAGGGAAGGTGTCCGAAGGACAGAAGGGGGTTTTACAGTTGAATTAGAGTCTTACCCACAACCCCCAGCGGGGATATTTTTTTCTAATGCTTTCCCCCTAATTGCTTAATTACCCAGTGTTTACCCCAATCTCTTTTCTCCTCTTCACTCCACAATTCGGGAAAGAAAATAACGCCTTGAAAACGAGGTGGCAAATACTTTTGCCAATTGGTTCCGCCCGTAGCAGCAATGTCAACAGGGTCTTTATGTAAGTAGCGTACTGCACTTCGATAATGCGCTAATGGCCAATCGACATTGGCCAGTAGATCAAATTTTCTTAGTTCCTCTTTTAAGTCTTCGTTGCCTTCAGCATTAGCGTAATGCTTCAAGTAGAGTGCATATAGATTTGTAGATTCTACATCTTCGGCCAATCGCATAAACTCTTTCGAGTACTTTTCCTCGAAATGCTCAAGGGTCAAAGTCTTCTTGCCTGACTTTAGTTCAGTAGCTCCAGTCTTCCAATAAATCGCCTCATAAAGCTCTTCCAAAGAAGAATCTACATTGATTTCATTTCGCTTGTCCCTATTGACAAGGTTAAACAGACTGGTAGAACCAATTTCAATCATCCTATACTGACCTGATTGAAAGCCCGAAGATGGCAATAATGACATCCTAAATTGAAGGAATTGTTCCCGCTCCATCCCATCCGTCATAATGCTAAAGGAGTGGCATAAGTGCTCGAAATAATTATTCAAACGCTTCACTCTGGCAGTAAAGAATTTTATGTCAGGATGAGCATGCTCATGAAGTTGTTTCAGCTCCCATAAGGCTAACTTAAAGTACAACTCAGTCGACTGATGATAGATGATAAAGATCATTTCATCAGGAAAGTCAGTCTTCGGTTGCTGAAGCCCTAGAAGCGAATCAAGATTGATATAATCCCAGTATTTTAAGAAGTCAGCATGCAACAAGCCATCCAGATAAGACGACATGTCTTGACCCATCGCCTCATACTTAGCTTCCAGCTTCTTAATTCTGTCAATTATGTCTTGGTCGATTTCCGAGTTGTTCATACGTTTGCATACATTAAAAAGTGGCTCAAAATTGACCACATTTAATTCAGAAAACAAATCACTATGAGCACTGATTCATCTTCAAAAATCCAAAAATCTGCTAAGCAAGACGTTTTTGAACATCCGGACTTCTATGGCATGGATGACTTACTAACAGAAGAGCACATTATGGTGCGCGGTGCAGTGCGTGATTTTGTAAAAAGAGAAATCTCTCCTTACATCGAAAGCTGGGCTGAGAACAACCACTTTCCTTACGAAATGGTTAAGAAGTTTGGAGAAATCGGTGCCTTCGGTCCTCAACTGCCTGTTGAGTACGGCTGCGGTGGCATGGATTATATCTCCTACGGATTGATCATGCAAGAAATTGAGCGTGGCGATTCGGGTATGCGATCTACAGCTTCTGTTCAGGGCTCTCTAGTGATGTACCCTATTTACAAGTTTGGTAACGAAGAGCAGCGCAACAAATATTTGCCAAAACTTGCTTCTGGCGAGTGGCTAGGCTGCTTTGGTTTAACAGAGCCAGACCATGGCTCTAACCCTTCAGGCATGACCACCAACTTCAAGGATATGGGTGACCACTATCTTTTGAATGGTGCCAAAATGTGGATTTCAAACGCCCCGAAGGCTGATGTCGCGGTTGTTTGGGCCAAAGATGAAACAGGTCGAATTCATGGCTTGATCGTAGAACGTGGCATGGAAGGTTTCTCAACGCCCGAAACCCATGGCAAATGGTCTTTAAGAGCCAGTACCACTGGTGAGCTTGTTTTCGATAATGTGAAAGTTCCTAAAGAAAACCTCCTCCCTAACAAAAGTGGCCTAGGTGCACCGATGATGTGCCTGGATTCTGCTCGTTACGGCATTGCCTGGGGAGCGATTGGCGCAGCAATGGACTGTTACGAATCAGCGAGAAGATACTGCGCGGAGCGTATTCAATTCGATAAGCCGATTGGGTCTTTCCAGTTGCAGCAAAAGAAACTGTCTGAAATGCTCACTGAAATCACCAAGGCACAGTTACTCAACCTCCGCTTAGGTCAGCTTTTCAATGAAGGCAAACAAACCACTCCGCAAATCTCCATGGCAAAGCGTAATGCGGTGGAAGTAGCCTTGAACATTGCAAGAGAAGCTAGACAAATCCATGGCGGCATGGGAATCACTGGTGAATACCCAATGATGCGCCATATGGCCAACCTAGAATCAGTAGTTACCTACGAAGGAACGCATGACATTCACTTGCTAATTCTTGGTGCTGAGATTACTGGAATACCTGCTTTTAAGTAAACCCCTCTGAATCTAAATAATGACGCTCGATAAGGAGTTTAATGCTAATTATTTCCCTCCAACTAGTCTCAGATTTTGAGTTTATTAAACATAAGGCTTGAATAATTAGCTAGAGCAATCATTAAAAAAGTATTAGCATTGAATTAACACTATCAAATATTTTATCTATTCCCTCCTGAATAACAATCTGGCATCTGTTTGAAGCAAGTACGTTCTCGTACTGCGAGGAGATTACCAAATCAAACTAGAGAAAAATACCTGTAAATGGGTATTCCAACTCAGCATCTACCTGACTATCATTAGAACACACTAAGTCAGCCATAATCCGCATCAGTGGATAAACTGACAATCACTAAAAGACTCAAAAATGGTAGATTTCAAAAAAAGGCTCTCAACCCCCAGTATTGCGAAAAAGACTAATCCTATTGAAATCTATGAGACACTTGACCGTAGAAGCCAAGCGGGCCCACTTAGGCAACCTCAAATTGAAGTACTGACTGAATGGTACACCAACTACTTAAACAAAAAAGACATTGTTCTTAAGCTGCATACTGGTGAAGGCAAAACATTAATTGGATTGCTCATTTTACAATCAAGAATTAATGCGGGTAAAGGCCCATCTTTATATATATGCCCAAATAAGTTTTTGGTAACTCAAGCTTGCTTAGAAGCGAAAAAGTTTGGAATCTCATATACAACGATTGCCGCAGACAATACTATTCCTGCTGAGTTCATTGATGGCGAAAAAATCCTAATCACTCACGTACAAAAAGCTTTCAATGGAAAAAGTATATTTGGAATAAATAACAATTATACCCACTCTGAATCCATTATACTTGATGATTCGCATGCATGCATTGATTCAATTAAGAAAGCCTTTACAATTAGACTAAACCGAGAAGATGAGGCATTCTTTAAGATATTTGATCTTTTCGAAGAAGATATAAGAACTCAAGGTGAAGGTACTTTTCTAGAAATCTTAGGAGGTGAACATAATAGTTACCTTCCGATCCCTTACTGGTCATGGGTTGACAAAGCAGAAAAAGTCCTAGAAGTATTATCGGAACATAGAGAAACCATGGCCCTGGCCTTCACCTGGCCACTTCTTAAGGATATGATCAATTCCTGTACTTGCTTTATTTCAGGACAATTCTTAGAGATCACCCCGCTTCACCTTCCCATTGAGAAATTCGCCACATTTCACAATTCTCGTCATCGAATTCTCATGTCGGCAACTACTCAAGATGATTCATTTTTTATAAAAGGCCTCGGTTTTAGCGAAGAATCCATCAAGTCACCTATTACCAATCCGAAAAGAAAATGGTCTGGAGAAAAAATGTTGGTAATCCCCTCTTTGATAGATGAAAGACTAGAACGGGAGGGAATAGTTAGAGCAATTGCACAGCCATTTAAAAAACAATATGGAATAGCTGCCTTGGTGTCCTCCTTCCAAAAAGCAAAATTCTATACAGAGTATGGTGCCAAAGGTGTGGACAATAATAATATATGGAAGATTGTTGAGCACCTGAAGAAAGGAAATTTCTCCGAGACTGTTGTTTTCGCAAATAGGTATGATGGGATAGACCTTCCTGATGAAACGTGTCGTATTCTTGTTGTCGATGGTAAACCTTTTTTTAACTCCTTATCAGATAAATATGAAGAAGAGAACAGAAAAGAAAGTGATTCTGTAAACATTAAAATTGCCCAAAGAATTGAGCAAGGTTTAGGAAGAAGTGTGAGGGGTGAAAAGGATTATTGTCTGATCCTAGTCATTGGGAATGATCTCATCAGGTTCATAAAGGGTTCAAATACAAAAAAATACTTTTCTGGCCAAACTCGTAAACAGATTGACATAGGAATGGAAATTGCCGAAATGGCAAAGAATGACATAGCGAAAGATGAACAACCCTTTCTAGTTGTACAAAGCCTAATTAAGCAGTCCCTAGAGAGAGATGAGGGGTGGAAAGAATTTTATAAAGAAGAAATGAACCAGATTGAGGATGAAACTAATGAATACAACCTAGCGTCACTTCTTAGTCTAGAGCGAAAAGCTCTCATGTCTTACTACCAGAATGACTATGAGAAGGCGTCCAAATTATTTCAAAGTATTATCGATTCTCATTGTGACGAGGATGAAGAAAAAGGTTGGTACTTGCAGCTGTTAGCCCGATCTCAGTACTCTTTAAGTAAAAGCGATTCCAACCGTTCTCAAAAGAGTGCATTTCGTAAAAACCATGGACTGATGGTCCCTCGCGAAGGTATTTCTTACGAGAAATTGGAGTTCATAAATGAGGATAGAATAAAACGCATCAAGAACTGGATTAAAAATGGTACGATCTATTCATTCGATGATTTGATGTTAAAAATCAATGAAGTAGACTCCAACTTAAAATTCGGTACCTCTGCAGAGCAATTTGAGGAAGCACTGAAAGATCTAGGAATCATGTTAGGTTTTTTAAGTGAAAGACCCGATAAGGAGATCAAAAAAGGTCCTGACAACCTATGGTGTGGTGTCAATAATCATTATTTTCTTTTTGAATGCAAGAGCCAAGTCAACACCAATAGAGAGGTGATTAATAAGTCAGAAGCTAGCCAAATGAATACGCATTGTGCTTGGTTTGATTCTGAGTATAAGACTTCAAGCGTAACCAGAGTTCTGGTTATACCTACAAAAACAATTTCTCATGATTCAAATTTTGCTTACGATATCAAAATTCTACGACCTAATGGATTAAGAAAGATTAAGGTGAACATGAAGTCCTTCTTCAAAGAGTTCAAGGTCTATCAACTTGATTCAATATCTGATACTAAAGTACAGGAATTACTCGTGACACATCAATTAGACTTGGAGAGCTTACAGAAAAACTATTTTGAAGAATTCAGAGTGAAAAGATAATTGAGCCATGTAGGCATTGTCATCCAATTAAATATTTACTATGTTCGTTAAATCAGCTCATTTACTCAGCAGATCAAATGAATTGATCATATCTTTAGCTCCAACATCCGGCACCAACCTACACCTACCTCTGGGTTAAACCGAAAACATCAGAAACTCTTGAAAATCTCTTTTTTAGCTTATCCTCTAGCTCCTCAAAATGTTCCCATTCGATAAACCTATGATTCGCCAAATCAAAATGTTTTTTTTCACCTTTTTTGATTGTCAGGATAATCTCCTTGCCCATTGCATGGGCAAAACCGGCTTCATAGTAGCAATTAGGACGTTCACCTGTTAAATCAGCGATGATTATTTTGCTCCTAGCAATCAATTCAAGGATTTGATCATTGATTGGACCGGAATCTTCAATTTCATCAACCCGTATAGCCCTAAGGCCATATTGAGCTGCTAGTGGTTTGATAATTTTATCATGCACAAACTTCAAATCTTTATTGTCAAATTGCATAATAACAAAAAGGAAATTCTCAGGCTCTACAACTGAAAGCTCCAGAAGTGACTTGGCATCTGGTCCCCTAATCTCCGATTGAATCTCATTCAAAATCATATCCGTACAATCTTCTACATAAGATGGTGGACCATTTCTACCAAACCCAAAATCCGCTTCGTTTATTTCACGATCAGAGCGATAGAGCTTGACTGATGAAACTGCAGACATATTAATCAAGTTTCTACTTGTATTTAAGTCAATCAAAACAACTTGTTTCCTAAGAAAAGGAAGAAGAATTCTGCTAACAATCTCTTCTTTGTCTTTATTAAGTGCTAATTCAGAAACTTCAATTCCTGTACGCCAAATTTCTGCATGGTATTTTTTGGACATAGTCCAAAAGAACTAAATCCCAAGCAATTAAAAAATAATCCAACTAGTCAAAGCCTCAGTTAGAAACATTTTTAGAAGGACCCTATCCGATCTTATCTACAAATTAAGACCTTGTATCCCATACCTCGCTCCCATTTCAGTTGCTTATTCCTGAGGTTTTAATCATCTTCCTGATATCGATGAATTACAAACTAGAACACTATCATTGATCAGCCCAAGATGAAGGTTTACCAAGACAATATTGAGCAGTATGAAAAAGAGGTCTCAGCACTAGACGAACAGACAAAGAATTTTTCGTTTCTGAGGTTAGTAGCTTTTATCCTCTCCTTTATTCTGATTATCGTTCTGGCCAATGAAAAGCTATTAGAAGTTGTTTGGATTGTAGCCCCTATCTGCATTTTAGCCTTTGTGTCCTTGTTGAAGCATTACAATGAATTGATGCAGAAAAAGCAAAGGGCAGCTTTCTTAAAACAGGTCAACGAAAACGAGCTACTCAGACTTAAAAATGAGCTTTCAGGCTTCCAAAAGGGCTCATCACAGCTTAACGAGGAACACGCCTATATGGCTGATCTGGATGTTTTTGGATCGCACTCTCTGTTCCAACTTTTAAACAGAACTACGACAGAGTCAGGAAGTCTTTGTCTGGCACAATGGTTATCAACTCCTGCAGCTACACCCATAATTCTCAAGAGGCAGGAAGCCATCAAAGAATTAAAGCCTAAGCTGGACTGGCGGCAGCAATTTGAAGCAGCTGGTCTACCCTTTGTAAATGCTAATAGCGAATATCAAAAGCTGCTACAATGGGCTTCTGGAGAGAATCAATTGCTTTCAAAAAAGAGAATCTACCTCGCTGGTAGTGTGGTCTTGGGATTACTAGCTCTAGTGCTAGGGCTCTTTTCCTTTTTCAACTCCACCTCAGAAGACCTAAAGTTCTTTCTTCCTCCCTTTCTGATTGTGATGTTCATCAATTTTAAGGTTCTGAGAAAAGTAGCGCCTCTGGCAGAAGACATCATAGATAGTACGCATCAAAATGTTCAAACCTTAGGGGGCTATCAAATGCTGGCGCAAACTATATTGTCAGAGCAGTTTAGTTCAGAAAGACTTCAAGCACTACAAGCAGATTTGCAAAAAGATTCATCTGCCATTGAAGAAATCGGAAACCTGAGGAAAATACTGACCTTCTTTCAACTGAGAGGCACTAAACGGAGCGACAACAACAAGTTTTATAGCTTTTTCAATCTGTTCTTACTCTTCGATATCTATTGCATTCTCAAGGCCGAAGAATGGAAGAATAGAAACAGGGAACATATCCAACTATGGGTTGAGGCCATCAGTGAGTTCGAAGCACTCAATAGCCTAGCAGGTTTTGCCTATTCCAACCCAGAGTTCTCATTCCCCGAGGTCAAAGAAGAACCTTTTCATATCAAATTCGAAACGCTCGGTCATCCATTGATCCAGTCTAAAAACAGGATTTGTAATGACTTCAACCTAACAGGGCGTGGACAGATCACTATGATTACTGGGTCCAATATGGCCGGAAAAAGTACTTTTCTTAGAACCGTGGGCACAAACCTCGTTTTGGCCTTGATGGGTGCCCCCTGCTGCGCCAAATCAGGGCAAGTATCGCATATGAAGATGTTTACCAGTATGCGCACAAAAGACAACCTTGAAGAAGGTGTTTCTTCCTTCTATGCCGAACTTCAAAGGGTTGAACAGCTGCTGGTTTTGATCAAAAGTGGTGAACCTATCTTCTTTATGTTGGACGAGATGTTCAAGGGCACCAATTCGGAGGATCGCTATAAAGGTGGAGTATCCTTAATAAAGCAACTCAATGAGTTAAATGCATTTGGCATTGTGTCTACACACGATCTGGAGTTGGCAAAACTATCGGGTAAGCATATGATTGTTTCCAACCTCAGCTTCAATAGCAAAATAGCAGGTGGAGAATTGAGCTTTAACTACAAACTCGAAGAAGGCATTTGCACAGACTTTAACGCCAGTGAGTTAATGAAAAGAAGTGGTATTAAGGTGTTAAAGGATATAGAAACGCTTGAGTAGGAGCAACAAAAGTGGCAAACTTAGGCTTCCAAACGGGCTTATTGACATTCTAGGTGTTTTCGACCCTAGGAACTTGATAACCTACCTTTTTCAGTGATACCATACACCTATTAAAGTTTACCTATCGGATTTAAGACTTTCATTTATTTCAGTCTTAGGCCAAATCAGTAAACCTGCCGGAGTGTTTTTTTCCGAAGCCCGAACCATCAAATTATGGAAAGTTCCGTTCAGTCGTTTTCGGATTCTATTAATGATAATGCCATTGATATTAATGAGCATCTTCTGATCCTGATAAACACCCAGATAAGTGACTTTTACATCATTCTCCTCGTGCTTTTGTAGCCTCCATTGTGCTGAGTAGAAATCCACCAGGTCGTAGTCTTCGTCTCTATCGTATTCCCTAATCTGATGTGATTTTGTATAGAGAGTCTCGTCTTTATAATGTACATCGACTTTTACTCGCCCAGTTTTCTTTACAAAGAGCCATGGAATTCTAACAAAGAAGTCAAACGTGAAAGAAGAATCTGCTTCATCAACCAAAAGCATCTTCGATTTGCTCTCTCCCTCTACCCAGTCATAGCCATCTACATCTAGTATCAGGTTCATAACCTCGTAAATGCTGGAATTCTCAATAATGAAAGAGCCCCTCAATGCTTCATAGCCATCGGCTAAGGTATCGAGCTTAGTTATAGTCACGCCTTCATCCACCCATGTTTTCTGAGCCTGTACAAGACTGCAAAAAGCACAGCACAATAGTATGGCAAATACAAATCTCGTCATAGGTCAATAATCCTTTCGGGATGACAAAACTATCAAGAATGACGACACCCAAAGGCTCTCGCAGCCAAATTTGGCAAACTTTAACTTTGAGCTTATCCAAGGTTCATAACAGGTGATTCATTACAAGAGATTATTAGTTGCTCGTATGAGGGTGAAGTTTGGTGTTTGGGAATTTCAATTTTCCGTTCTTCTTACATACCCAATAAAGGTAAATGGCCAATATTGAAATAAAGAGAAAGGAGAAAAATGAATCTTCTATCCCAAATTCAGAGCCTATGAAAAATGCAGAGCCATTAAACTCAGTATATAAAAAGGCATCAAAACTCGTGTCTCCGGAAAGGGTTGTCCCATAAACTGTCTGGGCAAAATTCCATCCTAAGTGAAAGGAAAACGGTAGCCAAAGTTTTTGGGTATAGGTATACATCAGACTCAGGACTACGCCAAACAAAATCACGAATCCCACCGAAGAGACAGTAGCATTTACATTAGCATAGTGAACCACTCCAAAGATCAAAGCCTGAAATAATGCGATATTCGTTCCAAAACGTTCTTCTAGAATCCTGTAAATCACGCCACGAAATACAAACTCTTCTAATAGTGCGGCTGATACTAAGAGTGTAAAAGGAAGTAAAATAACAGAAGGTGAATTCATGCCATTTATCTGGTAATAACCCAGTCCATATAAGATTAACATACAAAGTGAAATGAGCCCAAATCCGATTAAAAGACCCAAAGACATATCTTTTCCAAACGTATCTAAACCCAACTCTTGAAGCTTTCTTTTCTCCAACCCTTTATAAACAAAGTAGTAGATGGCAATAATTAGAACCCCGGATAGTAATTGTTGTATCCCGTTTCTCAGCTCTTCAGAATCCAACATTAGTTGAAGTAAAGGTTGTGTCACAAACTCTTTAATAACAAACGTGCCCAAGACGCAGGCAATAATTCCCAGGACAATTCTGGAAATCCAGTAATCAATGATTTTTTTCATATTCTCTTAAGGGTTAAACCCATTTAAATGTGGACACTGTTTGTTCGCAATGTTGATCCCCGGTATGTTTTGTCCCAGATGGCTCAAACAGTATTAGCCAGCATTCATTCTTAGCAATCGGCTTATGCTCTACCCCTTTAGGAACCGTAAACAACTCTCCTTCTTTGATAATCACTTCAGAGTCCTCTAAACAGATTTTGAGTTCCCCTTTAATAACATAAAACAGCTCATCTTCGAGTTCATGTTTATGCCAAATAAGCTCTCCCTTTACCTTCACTAGTTTAAGCTGTTGACCATTCAATTCCGTCACAACTCTGGGGTTCCAGTAATCGTGAAACGAGTTATATTTCTCTATAAGGTTGATTGCTTTCATTATGGTTTTTTCATTACTTTAGTTCAAGGTTAGATAATAGCCTCAGTATTTACAAGTAGTTACTTTTACAAGTACCTAGTCTTTAAAATAGACTAATAGAATTAAATATGTTTTAAGTGACATAAAAATTATGACTGATGACAAAATAATTTATGAAAGTTGCCCGGTTGTCTACTGCATGTCAAAGATTGGAGGAAAGTGGAAGCCAATAGTTCTCTATCTAATTTCTAGAAAACTCAATCGCTTTGGTAAGCTGCATAAAAGAATTCAAGGGATCAGTAAACAAATGTTAACCACACAACTTCGGGAACTCGAAAGAGACGAAATAATTGTCAGAAAAATCTATGCAGAGATCCCTCCAAGAGTTGAATATTATTTGACCGAAACGGGTGAGTCTGTAATGCCAATTATTCAGGGAATGCAGACGTGGGGAAAAGAGAATAGATAAAGGGAGTTCTCCAACACCACAACCCGGTCATTTAAGTTGATTATCTAACAACTTTTAGGCAACTTTCTACGATCAGTGGATCAAGTAGCATTCGCCACAAGGACAATAGTAAAAGCACACAACATGAACTCAAATTCCTGGAGCAATTTCCTGAATGATTCTAACCAGTTAAGTAAACCAGCCAGAGCACAGCAAATTATATCAGAGCAAGATGTCACAGAAACCAAACTGTTACTCAATGATGTCCTAAAAGGCTTTTTAACACAAGAAAATCTGCACATGGGCTTAAAAACCTATGTCAATGGTGAACTCCGAAATGATTTCATTGATCAAATGGCAATGAATCCACCATCGGCAGAGGCTTCTTTAAAAGATTGGTCCCATGAGATTTTTGGCGATCAAAAGTTCGGTATGATCCTCATTGGCTTGGAGCAATACAGTAATGCCTTTGCTGAAAAAGCGGCTACCATTGTTCGTCCCTTACTAGAAACTGCAGGCCTACCACTTAATGGACTTTCTTTCCTTTTCTTTATGGGCAATTATGGCTTCACGCCTTTTGGAATTCATAAGGAAGCTACCGGAGAGGATGGTGTTCTTTTTCATTTAGGGCCAGAGCATAAACATTTCTATACATGGGATGACCCAAAGTACAACGCCATAGAACATAACACAGAAGTTTTTCATAATATCCCTGAAATGCTTCCAGAAGGTAAAGCGCATGAGTTGGCACCTGGTGATGCCATGTTCATTCCACATTATGTCTATCATGTGGCCAATACACCCAAATTCTCCATGAGTTTTGTATTGGACTATATTAATCCTCCAAAAGATCGGTTCGAGAATGAGCTTCTTAAAGAAACTGGAGAAGAAGGGCTCGTAAATCAAAATGAATACGAGAACCCTTTAAAACTGGAGGCACCCCTGTCTGACTTATCTAGCATACTCAATTTCAATTCAATTCAGAAAAAACTCGAAACCTCTCTGAGAAGAAAAATGATGGGCTTAAAAAGCAATGGTGGCATTGGAAGAAAATCAAAAATCTCAACTACCACTATTCCCTCAATGGGTACCTTCTCCATCAAAGGCAAGAAAGTATTCCCTATCCACTTAGAGATTCAAACCCCTGAAAAAGTATTGCTCTTTGCAAGAGGTCACCGCATTCCTATAAAGGACCATCCGGGACTAACGGAATTAGTCAAACAGTTAAACAGTAGTGAAGTACTTTCACTGGATAGAATAAAACGACTAATGGCCCCAATGAATCTGGGCGAGGTCTATGGTTTGATACAAGAACTCTTGCTAACTGAAGCTGTGACTTTAGAAGAGATTCAAAAGGAGAAAGGCTAGCTACAACTGTCTCCTGACTACTAGGTAGGGTGAATAACTTGCAGCTGTATATACTCATGAACCATCCAAAACACTCATGAGACATATTAGACCATTCGGAATTTCAAAAACACAAATCCAAAAGCTCTGTTCCTGCTAACATCGAGCTATCAGTGCAATTCAAGTTCAGATCAAATATTGGTCGAAGCACATAAACTTATGTTTAAGACTCTAAAACATTACATCAAATTGACTCTTGAGTATTTATACACTCTATTGAAGATAGAAATATGAATCAGATATTTCGGTTGTCCTTCATACGGTACTTATTACTTTCGCTTCTACCCATGAAGCAAGCTAAAGCATCGCTCACCGAAGGCAATATCTTAAAGGCTTTAATTGCCCTTGCCTTCCCTATTATTGGAGCGAACCTCTTGCAAACTGGCTACCAGCTAGTGGATGCTTTTTGGGTGGGACGACTAGGTGCAAATGCTGTAGCAGCCGTTTCGGTGAGCTATCCGGTCAACTTTCTATTGATATCTCTGACCTCTGGTTTTGCCTTTGCCGGAACCATTCTTGTTGCCCAATATGCAGGTGCCAAAAACTTAAAAATGGTTAACCATGTAGCCATTCAGTCTATGGTGATGGTTTTCATAATGTCATTGGTTCTATCAGCTGTAGCTTATGGCCTTTCCCCACAAATACTGACTTGGCTTGGGGTCGAACAAGAGATTTTTGCCGAAGCAAACCTATTCCAACGTGTCATTTTTATCGGCCTCGTTTTCAATTTTAGCTTTATCCTCTTTCAATCACTCTTAAGAGGTATCGGAGAGGTTCGGGTTCCATTGTATATCAACGCCCTTAGCCTGAGCCTCAATTTCCTCCTCGATCCGCTCTTTATCTACGGTTGGGGACCGATTCCGGCCTATGGGGTTGCGGGTGCTGCCTACTCCACTTTAGCCACCTTGGGGCTTTCTGCCTTGATTGGTCATTATATTTTGTTCTATGGCAAGACCGGCTTCAACTTAAAACTCAAGGGCTTTCGATTCGATTTTCCTCTGTTAAAAAAGGCATTCAAATTAGGTATGCCCTCCTCTATGGAAATCTCCGCCAGAGCATTAGGATTGACATTATTAACCGGTGTCGCGGCCAAATTCGGAACTGAGGTGCTAGCTGCCTATGGTGTAGGTGCTCGGCTGATCAGTTTCGTTGTTATAGTGGCATTAGGACTCATGAAGGCAAATGCCACTTTAGTAGGCCAGAATATTGGAGCACAAAAAATGGGGCGTGCCGAGAAGACCTCTAATTATGCAGCCACTATTGCATTTGTCTCTATGAGTTTGATAGGTATCCTATTCTTTGCCTTTGCTGAACCCATCGTTAGAACCTTCCTCGATTCGACAGACGAAGTAGTTTTAATGGGTGTGTCCTTCGTAAAAATCACGGCACCTTCTTTCGGGTTCATGGGTGTACAGTTAGCCCTAGTCGGAACCCTGAGGGGATCTGGTAATACAGTCGAATCAATGCTCTTCACCATCATTGGTATTTGGGTGATTCAGTTTCCTTTCGCTTGGATGGTGTCTAACATGGAATCTATGGGCTACCTAGGCATTTGGTGGTCATTTCCCGTTTCTTATGTACTACCAGCCATTATCACCTTTATTTGGTATAAGACAGGCACCTGGAAGAAGAAGCAGATTATTGCGTGAGCGTAGTGCGTAATACGTATGGCGTAGCGAGTATTGGGTATTGCGTAGTGCGTAGTGCGTAGTGTGTAATACGTAGCGCGTACGTTATAATTAATATTGAGTTCTTGGTTCATGGTACGTGATACTTGGTACGCAATACTCAATACCCACAAGAAGCCGTTCAGATAAAATTACTGAAGCTCATTCTGCAAACGATTGAAATGTCAGCGAAAACATTAACTTCAGGCCCGTAAACTACTTTTTCGAATGGATAAGAAAACCCACAACCTAACTGATATTGACATTGCCCAAGCAGCGGAGATCAGGCACATTAATGAAATTGCAGCCAAACTAAGTCTTTCACCAGACGATTTAGAGCACTACGGTAAATACAAGGCCAAGCTTCCAATGAAGCTGATGAATCAAGACAATATTGATTCGGCTAATCTCATACTGGTCACAGCCATGACCCCTACTCCGGCAGGAGAAGGCAAAACAACCACATCAATTGGCCTTTCTGAAGGTCTGAACAAAATTGGCAAGAAGACTTGCGTAGTACTTCGCGAACCTTCTTTGGGTCCTGTTTTTGGTATTAAAGGGGGTGCTGCCGGTGGTGGTTATTCTCAGGTAATTCCTATGGAGGATATCAATCTCCATTTTACTGGTGACTTCTCTGCAGTAGAAAAAGCCAACAACCTGCTTTCTGCATTGATTGACAACAACATTCAAAGCAAAACCAATAACCTTAACATCGACCCTAGAACCATTGCCTGGAAACGAGTAATGGATATGAATGACCGATCGTTACGTCAAATCACTATAGGTTTAGGCGGAACAACTAACGGCATTCCTAGAGAAGATGGTTTTAACATTACACCAGCTTCTGAGGTAATGGCAATTCTGTGTATGGCAGAGAACTTCACAGACCTAAAGAGTAGGCTAGGCAATATCTTTATTGGCTACACATTCACAAAGGAGCCGGTTTATGCGCGTGACTTAAAAGCTGAGAACGCTATGGCTATTCTATTGAAAGATGCTATTCAGCCTAACCTAGTTCAAACCCTTGAAGGCAACCCTGCTATTATCCATGGCGGCCCTTTTGCCAATATTGCTCAAGGAACCAACACTGTTATTGCTACTAAAATGGGAATGTCACTTTCAGACTATGTCGTAACTGAGGCAGGCTTTGGAGCAGATTTAGGAGCGGAAAAGTTCTTCGATATCAAGTGTGCATCATCGGGGCTTAAGCCAAAGGCAGTAGTCTTAGTAGCTACAATTAGAGCTCTGAGACACCATGGTGGAGCACCGAAAGAAGAGTACAATACACCAAGCATGGATCGTGTGAAAACTGGATTCGCTAACCTTGGAAAGCACATCGAAAATCTTCAGAAATTTGGATTCAGCCCTGTGGTAGCAATTAATGCCTTTCCATCTGACACTGAGAATGAGGTTGAATTGATTAAGAAAATGTGTGCGAGTCAGGGAGTACATGCCGTAGTTGCCAGAGGCTGGGCCGAAGGTGGTGATGGTATGATAGAACTTGCCGAAGCAGTAGTGAGCACCATCGATAATTATGACAACGGTTTTCAGCCGTTATACAATTGGGACTCTCCTATTAAAGACAAAATTGAAATCATTGCAAAAGAGATTTATGGCGCTGACGCTGTCGAGTTTTCCAAGAAAGCAAAGTTGCAGATGAAGCGCATTGAGAAGCTAGGTTTTAGTGACCTTCCTATTTGTATGGCTAAGACCCAGAAATCATTAAGCGACAATGAATTCAGACATGGACGTCCTGAGAATTTCGTTGTAAATGTGAGAGAGTTTGAATATGCCACCGGTGCGGGTTTTATTATCCCAATACTCGGTCAAATGATGCGTATGCCTGGCTTACCAGCAATACCTGCTTCAGAAGGCATGTCCATTGATGACAATGGAGTAATATCTGGATTGTCATAGTATCGTAATCTAATATATGGGCGTTCCTGTTCAGCCAGTAGAAGTAATAAGAGTAGGATCTCAGTCGCCTGAGACCAAACCTGACTTGGTGGTTTCTGAAGAACCCTTAGAAATTCGGATTGGACATGGCGAGAGTGATGATCGTAAGCAATTCAGCGTTTCTGTGACGATGCGAACTCCGGGTAACGATGAGGCCCTTTGTCTGGGTTTTCTTTTTACTGAAGGAATTATCAACTCTATGGACGAAGTGATCAGTGTAAAGTATTGCGAAGACCTTGGTCGTGCTGAAGGCATGGAAAACCTGATGCGGGTTGAGTTACAACCTTTTGTAGAGATTAGCGATGAGCAATTCAAAAGAAATTTCTACACTACCTCTAGTTGTGGCGTTTGCGGAAAGGCATCGATAGATTCAATTAAAGTAAGCTGCGAGGCCTTATCCAGCGAGTCTATTCAGGTAGATAAGAAAGTACTCTTTGGCCTCCCCGATAGCCTGCGGTCGGCCCAGGACGTATTCAAGCATACAGGTGGCTTACATGCGTCCGGATTGTTTGATACTGAAGGTCAATTAATTGCCCATCAAGAGGATGTTGGCAGACACAATGCACTGGATAAATTGATCGGAGAAGGACTAATCAAGAAGACACTGCCATTATCAAAATCCGTATTGGTTTTGAGTGGCCGCATAAGTTTCGAGCTGGTACAAAAGGCATTAAGAGCAGGGATTCAAATGATTGCGGCTGTAGGAGCTCCTTCAAGTTTGGCCGTCAATCTTGCTGAAGAGTTCGGCATGACCTTGATCGGCTTTCTGAAAGATGATCGGTTTAACGTTTATACAGGTAAAGAACGAGTGACCTTATGAAGTTGAGAATCCAAGGAAATAGCATTCGACTGAGGCTCACGCAAACCGAGGTAAGCAACTTCGGAAAGGAAGGAGTCTGTTCAGCAAGGTTAGAGTTCCCTAACGGAAAATCGTTGACCTATCGACTTGTCACACAGGCTGAATTAGGAAGTTATTTTAATGATGAAGTCATCACCATTAACCTCCCTCAAGCAAGCGTTGAAAGCTGGATTGAATCAGATCAAGTGGGAATCAAGGGAGAACTACCCCTAGAAAACGGGGATAAATTGAGTATTTTAGTTGAAAAGGATTTCAAGTGTTTGACGGCACGCTCCGAAGATGAGAGCGATATGTTTCCAAACCCAAAAGAAAGTCATTAACAGTTATAAAATAAGATGTCAGAAAATCTTAGTGCACTATCAGGTAGAAAAGGATTAGAAGATAACCTCTTCGAGCAACTGGTGGAAAAGTCCAAAGTGACAGGGTCCCCAGACAATGAAGAGTTAAAGGCTCTGGCCGAAAAATACCTTATGGGTGATGCAATTACCTATGGTACAGCTTCATTTTATGACTTCATGAAGAAAGAACATGAAGGCGTAAAAGTCCATGTCTGCAACGGAAGTGCCTGTCTGGTCGCTGGAACACAAGACAGTGTCAAAGGAAAACTCTCAAGACACTTTAAAGACGAAGAAGTTGGTCATATGTGCTGCCTTGGTCGCTGTCATGAAAACAGTGCCTTCAATTATAATGGCACCAACTATTCCGGAGATGCCATCAATGATCTGGAAACAATCATTGAAAAAAAAGACAAAGATCTTAGTGATACCTATGCTGTTGGCGCCACAGGCGAGCGTGTACTAACTGGTGCGGCCATGACGGCCGAGCAGTTTAAAGAAGAATTCTCAAAAATCTTAGCCAATGGGCCTGAATGGGCCTTAAAACAAATCAAAGCTTCAAATATTCGTGGCCGAGGTGGCGCTGGCTTCCCAATGAGCTTCAAGCTTAATGCCTGCCGAAATGAAGCAGAGCCTCAGAAATACATTGTCTGTAATGCAGATGAAGGCGACCCTGGAGCCTATTCAGACCGCTACCTTTTAGAAGAGCAACCCATGTTAGTCCTCTTTGGAATGATGACTGCCGGATACATTGTAGGAGCTGACCACGGAGCCGTTTACATTCGAGGTGAGTATCCTGAATCGGTGAAAGCATGTGCTGATGCTGTCAAAGCACTTGAGGCTATCGGTATGCATGGCGATAATATTGGCGGCACAGATTTCAGCTATAGATTTAAAGTAATTGAAGGTGCGGGAGCCTATATCTGTGGTGAAGAAACCGCCCTTCTCTCCTCTTTAGAAGGTCAACGACCTGAGGTTCGAGTAAGACCACCATTCCCAGCACAAAAAGGACTCTTTAACAAACCGACTATTGTCAACAATGTTGAGACATTAGCTGCGGTTCCTTGGATCATTAGAAACGGTGGAGATCAGTATGCCAAGCTTGGAACAGAAAAGTCCACAGGAACCAAATTGGTTTGTCTCGATTCATTCTTCAATAAACCGGGAATGTATGAAGTCGAAATGGGTCACTCCTTCAAATCACTTGTTTATGAAACTGGAGGCGGATTTAAAGAGCCTGTTAAGGCTGTTCATGTCGGTGGCCCATTGGGTGGAATTGTGCCGACCCATAAGATAGATGATCTGAACATTGACTTTGAAAGCTTTGCAAATGGTGGCTTTCTTTTAGGTCATGCCGGAATCGTCTCGGTTCCTGAGAAATTTCCAATGATCGAGTACCTAGAACACCTTTTCGAGTTTACTGCTGATGAATCCTGCGGCAAATGTTTTCCATGCAGTATAGGCTCGGTTCGCGGTAAGGAAATGATCGCCAACTCTAGAAATGGAGAGAAAATGGATCGCCAGTTAATGGATGACTTACTCGAAACCTTAGAAATAGGCTCACTATGTGCCTTAGGTGGAGGATTGCCATTAGGTATAAAGAATGCTTTAGAATATTTTGAAGAAGAACTTAGAAGCTACTTTCTATAAACACGATTTATATGAGTGATTCAAAAAACATCGCCTACATCAATAATGAGCCCTTCGAGTTCGAGAGTGGTGAAACCATTCTTTCACTATTAAGGAGAAACTTTGGTGACAATCCTGTTCCCACCTTATGTGATGCGCCCAACTTAGACCCCTTCGGTTCTTGCCGAGTGTGTAGCGTAGAAGTAGCCAGAGAGCAAGATGGTCCAACCAGAGTACAGGCATCATGTCATACACCAGTAATGGAAGGCTCTTTCATCTATACTCATACTGAGAAGATGGAGCGCCTGCGAAAAAATATTGTTGAGCTTGTTTTGACGGACTATCCAAAGGAGAAATTCGAGACTGACAACCCCAAAAACAATGAGTTAAAGCGGGTGGCCTACGATGTCGGAATCAAAATGGAGGAAGTACGCTATGCTCCTGGAAGAAACCACTTAGATCGCACGGCCGATACTGCACATCCTTATATGCGAGCCAACTTGTCTTCTTGCATCAATTGCTTCCGTTGTGTGAGAGCATGCGATGAGGTCCAAGGAGAAATGGTATTGACAATGGAAGGTCGGGGCTTCGATAGTAAGATTGTCATGGGAATGAATGAAGGCTTTATGGAGTCCGATTGCGTCTCCTGCGGAGCCTGCTCACAGGCTTGTCCCACGGGAGCCATTACCGATGTTTTTGATTCCAAGACAAATGAGGCTGAAGAAACTACTAGGACAGTCTGTACTTATTGCGGAGTGGGCTGTAACCTGGATGTAGCAACTTCGAGTGGTGATATCGTAAGTATTACCGCTCCTTATGATGCAGAAGTAAACCAAGGCCATACTTGCCTTAAAGGCAGATATGCATTCAAATTCTATGATCATCCCGAGCGACTACGCTCACCAATGGTGAGAAAGAAAGGTCAGCTAGAAAATGTGTCCTGGGACGAAGCGTATGATTACATAGTCGATAAGATTACCAATATCAGAGAAGAACATGGTCCAGATTCTATAGCGGGTATTTCTTCTGCCAGATGTACGAATGAAGAGAATTACCTCATGCAAAAATTCATTCGCGCTGTAGTCGGCACAAACAATATTGATTGCTGTGCTCGTGTGTGCCACTCCCCTACAGCATTGGGTATGCAGCGCTCATTTGGAACTGGTGCTGCCACCAACTCGGTGATCGACATTAAGTATACTGATTGTATGATGGTGATCGGTGCCAACCCGACAGCAGCACACCCAGTTACAGGTGCCAAAATGAAGCAAGCTGCTATGAAAGGCACTAAGCTTATAGTGATTGACCCTAGAGAAATTGAACTAGCTAAGTATGCCGATCACTTCCTGCAATTGAGGCCAGGTACTAACGTGGCACTATTGAACATGCTACTCTATTACATCATTGATGAAGGACTAGCAGATAAAGCATTCATTGATAACCGTACTGAAGGCTATGATGACTTTGTAGCTAACATTAAGAAGCTCGATATCAATGCAATGGAAGCCATTACGGGTGTAGACCGTGAAGAAGTACGAGCTGCAGCCATCACTTATGCTTCTGCACCAAATGCCATGTCTTTCCATGGGCTTGGCGTTACAGAACATTCTCAAGGAACGTTCACCGTTCAGCAGATTGCAGATCTTGCAATGATCACCGGTAACATTGGTCGAAGAGGTGTTGGTGTAAATCCACTTCGTGGACAAAATAATGTTCAAGGAGCTGCGGATATGGGCGCTCAGCCTCATCAAGGAGCAGGCTACTTAGATATTACAGATCCAATGATCAACCAGAAGTATATCGACTTCTATAAGACTGATAAGATCCCATCCCACATAGGTTATAAAATTCCTGAAATGTTCGATGCAGCTATAGCAGGTGACTTGAAGGTCATGTGGATTATTGGTGAAGATGTAGTTCAGACTGATCCTAATACCAGCAAAGTCAAAAAAGCATTAACCAGCTTAGATCTTTTCATTGTCCAAGAACTCTTTATGACTGAGACAGCAATGCTTGCCGATGTAGTCCTTCCAGGAGCTTCCTTCCTTGAGAAATCAGGAACATTTACGAATGGGGAAAGACGAGTTCAGCGAGTCAACAAAGTGGTTGAGCCTGTTCCAGGCACCAAAGCTGATGGCCAAATCATTGTTGATGTAATGCAACGCATGGGCTACGATCAAGCAGATTATGCACCAGATACTATGCTAGAGGAGATCTCTCAGATCGTTCCTTTCTTCAGAGGAATCAAATGGGAAGAACTAGCTGAGAATGGTAAGCAATGGCCAGTGCCTGAGGATGGATCTAGTACCGAAATCATCCATATTGAAGAGTTCAAACGAGGAAAGGGTCTCTTTACCTACTTCGATTGGCGTGAATCCGAAGAGATCGTGGAGCATGGCGAAGAGTATCCTTATATCATCACTACCAACCGTGAGCTTGAGCATTACAATTGTGGTGCAATGACGCGTAGAACAGGTAATGGTGAAATCCTCAAAGAGGATGTGCTTCTTATCAATGAAAAAGACGCGTCTGACAATGGTATTTCGGATGGAGATATGGTATGTGTGACCTCAGCCCGAGGCAAAGTTGATATCAAAGCACGCATTACCGATGAGGTTAAACCTGGGGTAATGAGTACTACCTTCCACTTCCCTGAGATCATGGTCAACTTAATCACCTCAGACGTTCATGACTCTGAAGCAAAATGCCCTGAATACAAGGTAGTGGCCGTTAAGATTAGGAAATCTAAAGGTGTGAATAAGTTGATGAAGACTTCTCAAAGTGCAGGTATGGAAACAGCCCCACTAGACAAGCTTAAAGATTGATTCAACGATGTCTGAATCAGCCGTCAAAGGCTTAATTCTTATCGGGGGTCGGAGCTCCCGCATGGGAAGCGATAAGGCTTTTGTGACTTGGAAAGACATGTCGCTTTTAGAGCATTCAGTAGAAATACTTAGTGGCATTACTGATCAAGTGTACTTGTCTGTCAATTCAGATCAACACAAAGTTCTGAGTGCTGAATACGAGTGCATTGAGGATCGTTATGAAAACATGGGGCCATTGGGAGGCATACTTTCGGCCCTGGAATTTCTTCAGGAAGATCTCATAGTAATGGCAGTGGATATGCCACAGGTAGGAGCTCAATTACTTGAAGAATTAATCATTCCCGGAAAATTCGTTCGAGCATATCAAACAGATGACAATAAGTGGGAACCTCTGCCCTCTTATTGGCCTAAAACTTCCATCCGTGAACTTAAATCACATTTCTCTACCAACCAGTTGTCCATTAAAAGCTTTTTAGATCTTCATGGACAAGGCGTCTCCATACAAACTGACTCAGGATCTTTCAAGAACCTTAATCGTCCCTCAGATTTGACTTAATTCCAACCCTTTTAATCTAATCTGGGTCAAAGAAGGAAAGGTCAATTATGAAAAAGGTCATCCTAAGCTTATCAGTTATTCTACTTGTCTTTTCTTCATGTGAGAATGAACAAGGACTAGAAGATATTCCATCTTGCATTCAAGCAGATATTGAAAATGCTTCTAAAAATGGATCTAGCGAAGCCTCCGTTACTCAATACTTATATAATGGGCAAAACGTCTTTTCCTTCGATCCAGGGGTGGTCTATCCAGATATTATGACGACAGTAGTCAATGAAAACTGCGAAGTTGTATGCCAGTTTGGTGGTATTGCCGGAATGAATACCTGCCCAGACTTTAGCCAAAATGCTCAAGTGATCGGTGTAGTCTGGAAGAACAATTAGAATCTTCCCTAATGCCAAACTAAAACCATTTCAAATCACGCGAATTCATTATCTTAGGGCAAAACCTTAACAAATGAATTCAAGATTATCCACTCTCCTATTATTAGCCATATCAGTTCTATTGTCAAGCTGCATGGCAGATAAAAAAAGTAATGAAACCGAAAGTACAGAAGCGCCTTCTGAATGGGTCTCTCTATTCGATGGTGAAAGTTTCAATGGGTGGGAAATGTATGGAGAAGAGCCATTCACTGAACATTGGTCCATTGTTGACGGAGCAATAGCTTGTAACGCTGGTATTGGCGAGGAAAATGTAGGTTTTTTTAGGTCCGTTATGACCAAAGCAGACTATGGTAATTTTGAATTAGAATTGGAATACAAGATTGCCAAAGGAGGCAACAGTGGTATCTTCTATCATGTCGTGGAAAAAGAAGAATGGGGACATGACTATGCGAGTGGCCCAGAGTATCAAGTCCTTGACGATGAGTTTTCTCGCTCAGAAACTGAGCCTTATAAAATGGTAGCTTCAAGCTACGCCATGTATCCAGCAGCAGCTACTAAGAAGCCCAACCCTCACATGCAATGGAATAAAGTAAAAATTATTTATAACGAAGGTCATGTAGAGCACTGGCTAAATGGAGAAAAAGTATTGGAGTTTGAGGAAGGCAGCGAAGACTGGTTAGCAAAAAAAGCGGCCGGAAAATGGGCAAATGCTGACTCTTACGCAGCTTCGACAACTGGAAGAATTAGCCTTCAAAATCATGGAGACGAGGTCTATTATCGTAATATCCGTATCAAGGAGCTCTAAACCCTCCCTCATTCCGGAATTCTAAAGATTATGAGATTCCCACCTTGGCGGGAATGACCAATTGAATAGATGAAAAGTAAGCACTACTATCTTCTGCATATTCAATACCTAGGGTTTCGGTTCCACGGATGGGCCAAGCAGCCTCAGGTTAAGACTGTTCACCATATGGTGGATCGTACACTTAACTATGTATTCGACCATTCTGAATTTAAAACTCTAGGAGGAAGCCGTACAGATGCAATGGTATCTGCAGACCACTTTGTACTTGAGTTGTTTCTAAACACTCCCATTGAGAGCGAAGAGAAGTTCCTAAAAGTCTTCAACCTTAATTTACCTGCTGACATAAGAGCTTTGGCCATAGAGGAAACAGATGCTGAGTTTAACATCATCCAAAACTCAAAGTCTAAAACATACCTCTATCTCTTCTCTTACGGAGAGAAGGCGCATCCCTTTTCAGCACCTTTCTTAACAACCCTAACTGACCAGCTCGATATACCACTTATGAAAAAAGGTGCAAGGTTATTCGAGGGTACACATGAGTATAAGGCCTATTGCAAAAAACCTTCAGAAAAGACCAATACTAAAAGGACCATTGACACTTGTGAGATAATACCCAATACTTTCTACACAGCTAGCTTCTTCCCCAGTCCATCTTATGCCTTAAAAGTCAGTGGTAAAGGATTTATGCGCAATCAAATACGTATCATGATGGGACAACTGATTAGATTGGGAAGAAATGAAATCTCACTAGAAGATCTTAAAGCATCACTTTTACCAAACTTCTCGGAGCATTTGAGTCTTATAGCGCCTGCATCTGGATTGATCTTAGACAAGGTAGATTTCAATTAAATTCAAAAGCTTGTAATGAATCAGGCACAACTCCGTATTACTCTCAAATCGATCAATTGGATGAATTCTATTCTTGATGAGTGAAAAAGAGTTTTGGGACATTATTGCTCCCCTAAACCCGTCCATTTTAGGCTTTGCCTTTCGACTGTTGAATGATCAGGAGAAAGCCAAGGATATTCATCAGGATACGCTTGAAAAGCTTTGGAAAAGAAGACGAAAACTTAAGAAGGAAGGGAATATAAAATCACTGGCCATGACAATCACTAAAAACAAGTGTATTGACTTGATAAGGCTTGAGGGGCGATACATCGATCGAAGCATAAATGAGCTTGAACTTCATACAAAACAAGACTTTGAGTCGAAAGACCTGATTCACCAAATAAAGGTCCGCATGAAGCAGCTACCGACTAAACAGCAAATGATCATTGAATTGAAAGATTTTCAAGGTTTCAGTAATAGTGAAATCGGAGCAATAATGGATATGACAGTCAACAATGTGAGGGTTAACCTCTCCCGGGCAAGGAAATTTCTGACCGAACAACTAAGACATGAGTGGCAATAGACTAGATATACTGGAGGAAAGATTTGAAGAAGGTACTCTTAATGAGAAAGAGACTCAGGAACTGAAGGGATTATTGAAGGAGAACCCTTCCCACCCTCTTGGAGCTTATTTTCTATGGGTAGACAGAACCAAAAATGATACTGATATCAAGGTAAGTCGTCAGGAGGTATTGCAAGGGCTTAAGACAAGACAGCGCCACAGCTCTTGGCGCTATGCGGCTATCCTTCTAGTCATTGTAAGTGCGGGATACCTTCTGATTCCAAAACTCAATACCGAAAAGATGGAACTCTTGAGCAACAAAGAATTAGATAAAACCTATGCGGAATCCTTAAAGACACTTTCAGCCTTTTCAACCATGCTGAATGAAGGAATTAATGATATCTATTCCGGAGCAGACTTTTCTACTCCTTTTAAGGATTTTAAACAACTCAATGAAACAACAAAACAAATACTCGATGATGAAAATGATGACAAATAAGCTAATTAGATCAGCCATCCTTTTGGCATTAATTTTTACTTTCCAAAGTTCCACCATGGGGCAAACCAGAAATGAGAAACTCATAAAGGTTATAGAAGGCTATGCCGATAATAAAGAGTGCAGCTTCTTTGAAACCACCGAAGAGATGTTCAAGTTAATGTCCAAAAGAGCCGAAAAAGAAGCAGACCCGAGGATGCTCGAGTACTTCAAGAAGACTAAATATGTGGTCAACATTCAAGCAAGCATTCGTAACGGTAACGACTGGTTCATTGATTCCTTCATTAAAAAGGCAAACCTCGATGACTACACACTCCTAATGAGGGCTAAATCCAATACCCGAAACTATAAGTTCTTCAAAAGGGACCTTGCTCAAAATTTGAGTGAGTATCTGCTAGTTCACAGAAGGGGTCTATATTTTATGGTCACGGCAATGGACATTTCAACGCTAGAAGAGATGGCTGGCGTTGTAGAAATGGTAAGTGAGGCAGGTGGTCAGTAAGCGATAAAGCATAAATGTCAGAGGCACTTTGAAAAAAGTGCTTTTTTTCTGCCCATTAGTGGGGATTTGGCATCCGATTTGCCACAAGAAGATTGGTTAAAAACTCAATCTGAAATGAAGAAAATTCTCTCTACTTCCCTAATCGTTTTATGTCTTTCAGGCTGCATCGGCTACGGCAATGGCATTATGTCCTACGCCATCAATGGCAGTTCTTCCAAAGACAGAAACTTCACCCAAGAAGAACTCGATAAGATCGAAATCTTCTTTGGAGTCAACACAAAACCTTCCCAGCCCTATATTCAACTCTCTTACCTCGAGGCAACAGGTGAACATGCCGCCTCAATGGATGAGCTTGTTCTATTGCTTAAAAAGGAAGCCGCTAAATATGGAGCTGATGCTATTATTGAAGTCAGCAGAATCGCTGAGGCCAGAGAAGCTGGCTCAGTGGTATTCACAGAAGGAAATTATGTCTATGATGCTATGGTACTTACTGGTATCGCAGTAAAATATACTGAGAAGGCTAAAAAACTTGGTGGCAAATAACAGCACGATAATTGCTTATTACTTTAAAGAAATGATATCTACTAATTATTAATTAATTTCTCTTTCTGAATCATTGAGAAAGATTCAACTCAACCAATGACAACTATGGATAGACTAAGTAAATTTGCAATAATAGTCTCTTTCAATCTGGTAATTGTAAGTTGTCAACCCGAAGAATTCACTCCAGTATTCGACCGGCCTGGAAATGAGTTGGAAGACTATCTCAAATCCACAATAAACCTGATGCAAATCAACTCTATTAATAGGAAAACTATTGACTGGGATAATCTGCGGACCAGAGTATTAAATGTGATGGGAACAGACAGTCTTATATCCGAGGCAAACGCTCCGCTTAAAGAGGCGCTTCGCTTGCTCAATGACAATCATAGTCTTATAGTAAGGCCAGATGGCACTCACCTATTTGCTCGCACTGTCGGTTGCTCAGGAACTAATGCTAATACTCATAATCTACCCGACAATATTGGCTATGTAAAGGTCAGGACGTTCAGTGGCAGCTCTGATACTCAAGAGGGTCAGTTTTACATACAGGAAATTAGAAACCAAATAAGAGCACAGGACAAGGAAAACCTAATTGGATGGGTAGTTGATATTCGGGGCAACCTGGGTGGCAGTATGTATCCGATGATTGCAGGTATTGGCCCTATTTTAGGTGAGGGTACCGCAGGTCATTTCATTGACCCTGATGGGTCTGCCACAACTTGGGGATATACAGATCACAAATCTACATTAGATGGAAGACCTGTCGCAGAAGCAAGTGACAGATACGAACTCCTTAATTCAACACCCAGAGTCGCTGTACTTATTGATGGCGCGGTGGCTAGTTCGGGAGAAGCAGTAGCCATTAGCTTTATTGGAAGAGAAGACACCAAACTGTTTGGCTCAGCCTCTTGTGGTGCTAGTACAGCCAACAAAAGTTTCACACTTAAGGATGACTCATCGTTACACCTTACTGTGTCTTATATGGCAGACCGTAATACGAACAAGTTCGGTGAGGAGATAATACCAGACCAAGTCAGCTCACCTGAAAAGATTGTTGAAGATGTCGTTGTTTGGATGAATCAGTGAGACATTAGAATTTCATTTTTCCTATCTTAGAACGAACGCAAGTTTCTAGATATGGAGAAGAAAAACAGTGTTTACATTGGGACAAGTCTTGACGGCTATATAGCCGATTCAGACGGAAAAATTGATTTCTTAGACACCTTTACATTCCCTGAAGGTGAAGACATGGGCTACTATGCTTTTATGGATCGCATTGATGCCCTGGTCATGGGACGCGTTACATTTGAGACAGTCTTAGGTTTTAATGTTCCATGGCCTTACCAAAAGCCTGTTTACGTGCTAAGTAATACACTGGAACAACTTCCTGCAGATTATGAAGACAAAGCCCACCTGATTAAAGGACCACTTAAGGAAGTGCTTGCGAATATTCACAAACAAGGGCATTCACGACTGTACATTGATGGAGGAAGTACAATTCAAAGCTTTCTAAAGGAAGACCTCATTGATGAAATGATCATCACAACCATCCCAGTCTTGGTAGGTGGTGGTCACCCCCTATTTGGCGAAGTGAATCAAACTCTCATTTTTGAGTGTGCTAACACACAGCGATTTGCAGACAAGGTTGTTCAAAATCGATTTCTTCGGATCAAATAAGTCAAAGCCTGCATTAGAGGCACCTTTCTCAAGGTGACGTAGAGATGACGGTATCATGTCGTAAGAAACTATTCACCTACAATCTACTTTTGCTCTAGACGATAACTACAATTGATATGAACACCAATACTTTAGCAAAGAGATTAAGAGAATTCAGAGTTCTTAGAGGAATGTCACAAGAGTTTCTCGCTGAAGAATCACAAGTCAGCCTAAGAACTATTCAGAGAATAGAGAATGAAGAATCAATACCCACTGGTGAGACTATAAAGAGGATATCCACAGCACTTGATGTCGAAATGCACGAGCTTGTAGGTACTGACACTGCTACCCCAACCAGTGACCTAAAGGGAACGATTGTCTACTTGAAAAGGCAACTATCTAAAACACACGTCAAATCTGAACAGCGTACCCTGAAAAGGTTTATTACTATTCTTGTCGACTTAAAATCAAAGGAACTAAGTAAAGAAAAGCAGGGAGAGATTGAGGCATATATTGTGTTTTTAGAACTCGATAAAATCCCCTCTCACAGCAACGAATTATTTGATGAAAAATTGATAAAATTCAAAAGGTACTTAAAAACTAAACTCAGATATGTTCCTCATCGATTCTATACTGCCATTACGCTAATGTTTGCTATACCTTTCGCAAGTGGTTTTATAGTAAATGATCACTTTGATTTAAATACTAGAATTGGAATTGCCGCTTTAGCGATTACCTTGATAGGTTTAGGCACATTGCTAGATCTAAGAATGAAGAAAAATGGACGCTCGCTTAGATTGTAAGTAGAATCCATATTTAATCTGCCCTATTCTATAGACGTCTTAAGGCTCTTAATCTGTCATAACAACAAGCGTTCACTTGGGGAAGACACAGATGTCGCAGAGTCAAAGAATCACCAAATACCCTTTCTACCCTGAGCATAGCCGAAGGGACTAAAACAAATACCCTACAATCAATATTACTGCTCCTAAAACTGCCAACGGAATCAGCAGTTTGAATACAAACTTTAGCCAGATATTGTAAGGCACATTGACCATGGCCAAAGATGGCAGAATTAGACCGGAGGGGGTAATAAATTGCATTAAGCCAAAGCCGAAGAGATAGGCGTTGACAATCTCCTCTGTTGGTACACCCACAACTACTCCAAGTGCTCCCATAATCGGCATACTCACAAGTGCCAAACCAGAGGATGAACTGATAAAGAAGGCCAGAACAAAAAACACGATCATCAATACTGGTAGAAAAATCAAGGGCGAAGTTCCTGATACCAGGCTTGATGCTTCATTGAGCAAGGTTCCCGATATAAGACCCTCGTTCAATACGATCGTGATCCCTCTTGCCACGCCAATAATCAAGGACACCCCTAGCAAATCTTTTGCACCACTCACAAAGGCTGCTACAAAATCACTTTCTGTAGTTCGTTGAACTACCCCTAGGATGATGGCCGCCAACAAAAACAATGCGGTCATTTCTTCGAACCACCAACCCAATGTAGATACGCCATAGATCATCACCAGAAAGGTCATGGCGAACAAAGCCAAGAGCACCCATGTACCGGTAGTCATACTGCCCGCTTCTACCGACTTCTGTTTACCTTCAAAAGGATTCTTTACCCCTAGGCCATAGAGAATAGATGTTTCTGGATTTAGTTTCACGCGTTCGGCATACCGAACTATGTACCATATTAAGACGATAGACCCGAGCACGAGCATTGCAATTCGACTCTCAATCCCCTCAGTCCAGCTAACACCGGCAGCATCAGAAGCGATTATAGTTCCAAATGGATTGATCAGAGCACCCATCAGCCCGATACAGGAACCACCATAGACGGCCGCAACAGGGACAATTAAGTCATAGCCTGCTGCCAAGAAAATAGGAACAAGAATGGGGTAAAAAGCGATAGTTTCCTCTTGCATACCAAAGGTAGTTCCACCAATCGCGATCAATAGTATTAGTGAGATTATAAGCCACTTCTCCCTACCCTCCATGCGCTTTGCCAATAAACCAACTCCTTTATCCAGCGCACCCGAGTGTTGGAATACTCCAATGAAGCCGCCAATAATCAGAACAAACAGAATAATATCAATTGACTGATAGATTCCCTTAATCGGTGCATACAAGATTTCTCTTAATCCTTGTGGTGCAGAGTCCTGCTCATTATAGGTGTTTGGAATTGAAATTGGTCTTCGAATCTTCCCCTCTTCGAACTTGGAGAGTTCCATATTGAGGCCCAAACTGTCTAAAACCTCTTGATTCGCTGGCAATTCTACCTCATTTGACCCATTTACTAAAAATATTTTTTTGTCATTATCATAGGCCAAAGTGTCAAAACTACCTGCAGGTAGAAGCCATGTTGCCAGAGCGCTAAGAATAATGATAATGTATAAAACTGTGAATGGGGATGGAAACTTGATTCGCTTCATAAAGTGTCTTTAAACGCATTGAGAGATGATTTATCAATCAATACCTATTCTATAGATAAATATAGTGCTTAGTTATTGCAATCAAAGTGACCGAAGAAAAGTCATCGATTTATCAATTTATCCTGTAAAATATTGAACCATAATTACTTCCACCCGTTATCAAGGTGGTTAGCAAGTAGCTAACCTTATTGCGAAATGTGCAGGTTATCAGGAATTTAATCTCTAGCTTGCGCGATTATTAATGAATAACAAAATGAAAGAAGGAACAGTAAAATTTTTCAATGATTCAAAAGGCTTCGGTTTTATCACAGATAGCGAAGACAACAAAGAGTACTTTGTACACGTGTCAGGTCTTATCGATGAAGTTCGTGAAGGCGACAGCGTAACTTTTGATCTCAAAGAAGGTAGAAAAGGCTTAAATGCTGTGGATGTAAAGGTTGCATAAACAGCAAACGAATATATACCACCAAGCCCTGAATTTTATTTAGGGCTTTTTTATGCCCTTTTGTCTCTTAGCAAAGTCTTCCGTTTAAGGAATCTAATAGCCGTCACTTTTTTAACTGCTCAGAATCAATATCTTAGTAAGACTAAAACTTACTATCTATGACCATAGGTCTCTTAAAAGAACCCGAAGGAGAGCATCGGGTAGCATTACTTCCTGAAAGCGTAAAAACATTAATCGATTCAAAAGTCACCGTCCTAGTCGAAAAAAGTGCTGGAGCTTCTGCATTCAGTTCTGATGAAGATTACCAAAATATAGGAGCCACATCTACAACTCGGGAAGATGTACTATCGGCTGATATGATTATCGGCATCAACCCTCCTAGTGATAATGAAATTGATCAGTTAAACGAAGGGCAAACCTTATTGTGCATCTTTCAACCACTTTCCAATAAGTCGCTGGTTGAGAAACTACAGTCCTTAAAGCTTACGAGCTTCAGCCTTGACAATGTACCCAGAACAACAAGAGCACAATCCATGGATGTGCTTTCTTCTATGGCTACAGTGGCAGGATATAAAGCGGTTTTACAAGCTGCTGCAACTGCACCTCGCTTCTTCCCTATGTTTATGACAGCTGCAGGGAGCATTATTCCCTCTAAAGTATTGGTGCTTGGGGCCGGAGTCGCAGGCCTCCAGGCTATTGCCACCGCTCGTAGACTTGGAGCTGTAGTAGAAGCATTCGATGTGAGAGCCGCAGCTGAAGAAGAGGTAAAAAGTTTAGGTGCCAAATTTGTAAAAGTTGAGGGTGCCAAAGACGATGCTGCTGCTGGCGGTTACGCGGTGGAACAAACCGATGAATACAAAGCCAAGCAACAGGCACTCATCCAAGATCACGCTAAGAAAGCCAATATCATTATTAGCACAGCCCAAATACCGGGTAGAAAAGCACCTACACTTATCCTTGCCGATACCGTTGCCAATATGCAGCCTGGTAGCGTTATTGTCGATCTAGCAGCCTCGACAGGTGGTAATTGCCAATTGACTGAAAATGACCAGACCGTTCAGAAGCATGAAGTAACCATTATCGGTAACTCTAACCTTCCCTCCTCCATGCCAATGGACGCTAGCAAAATGTTCGGCAAGAACATTGTCAACCTTTTAAAGCTAATGATCGATGCTGAGGGAGGTCTAAACCTAAATTGGGAAGATGACATCATTGCCAATACCTGCGTAACTCACGATGGAAATATTATGAGCGAACGCGTCAAAAATATTCTTTTCCAAACCGAAACAGCCTAATTCATGCAAGACCTTCTATCACTGTTTTACGAAAACAGGGAATTCATTTTTCTAATTATCGTATCCATTTTTTTAGGAATCGAGGTAATATCAAATGTACCTGCCGTATTGCATACGCCTTTAATGTCGGGCGCCAATGCCATTCATGGTGTGGTCATCATCGGTAGCATTATCATCATGCTCGAGGCCTCTCCAGACAACTACTTTGCACTGATTTTAGGATTCTTTGCCGTAGTCTTGGGCACCCTCAATGTGGTTGGTGGATTTGTGGTCACCAATCGAATGTTAGAGATGTTTAAGAAAAAGGAGAAGTAGCATGATGGAATTACTAGGACTCAGCATTCTCGAACTCTGCTATATCGCAGCTTCAATCACCTTTATCATGGGCCTTAAAATGCTCAGTAGTCCAGATAAAGCAAGGAAAGGAAACCTGATAGCAGCCTACGGTATGGGTATTGCCATTTTAGCCACCATTCTTTTTAAAGAAGAATTGACAGCTGATAAATGGTTGAACTATGCATTGATATTAGCTGGATTGATTGTAGGAACAGTCATCGGAACGCGCATGGCCTTGAAAGTAAAAATGACGGCAATGCCTCAAATGGTATCATTCTTCAATGGTATGGGAGGTGCTTGTGCCGCTGTCATTTCGTTGGTAGAATTTGACCACCTGCTTCATACTGGCAAAGTCGAAATGAGCATGCTGATCGTTATTATACTAGGTCTTATCATTGGTGGAGTTTCTTTCTCAGGAAGTATCATTGCTTATGGTAAACTCGAAGGAAAAATTGGTGACAAAGCACTCCCTGCTGGTCAAGTCATCAATATCGTGCTGTTATTAGTAATGATAGGCCTTGGAGTATTCATTGCCATGGCCGATACTCAGGAAGCTCTATACATCTATATTCTGTTAGGTGTTTCACTTCTCTATGGAGTGCTCTTCGTAATGCCAATCGGAGGTGCTGATATGCCTGTGGTGATTTCATTGTTAAATAGCTTTACTGGTATGGCAGCCGCTCTGGGTGGCTTCCTCTATGGTAATCAGGCAATGCTCACCGGTGGTATCTTAGTAGGTTCTGCCGGTACAATCTTGACAGTGTTGATGTGCACAGCTATGAATCGTTCGCTCACCAATGTACTGATAGGATCATTCGGTGGTGGCGGTGCTGGAGCTTCAGGACAATCAGGAGAACAGGGAACTGTCAAAGAAATATCCGTAACAGATGCAGCTATTTTACTCGCTTATGCGAATAAAGTATCTGTTGTACCTGGCTATGGCTTAGCTGTCGCTCAAGCACAGCACACAGTACATAACCTAGAAAAAATTCTGGATGACAAAGGGGTAGAAATGAACTATGCAATCCACCCTGTAGCAGGCAGGATGCCAGGCCATATGAATGTCCTTCTAGCCGAAGCAGATGTACCATACCCTAAGTTGATGGAGATGGAAGATGCCAATGATGACATGGACAATACGGATGTAGTTTTAGTCATTGGAGCGAATGATGTGGTAAACCCTGCAGCCGAAAACGACCCTTCAAGTCCAATCTACGGTATGCCGATCATTGACGTAATCAAAGCCAAGAACATCATTGTAATGAAACGATCGATGGGCAAAGGTTATGCAGGTATCGAGAACGAGCTCTTCTTTCATGATAAAAACCGAATGCTTTTTGGTGATGCTAAGGACTCATTGGAAAAGCTGATTAGCGAAGTTAAAAACCTATAAGCGTTGATCGATTATAATAACAAGCGTTTCCGGGCCATTCAGAACTCTGAGAATGGTCAGGTCGCTGAAGGCCTGGTTTTTCATTATCACCAAGAAGGGAATGTGCTTTCCTGCAATTACTCTGGGGGTGACATCATTAAAGGACATCTCATTGGACTGGTAGACTCAAATGGAGTGATCGATATGCGGTATCATCAAGTCGATTCCAAAGGCCAACTTATGACGGGTATCTGTACCTCCACTCCTCACCTGATGGAAACCGGCAAAATCAGACTCCATGAATCTTGGCAATGGACTTCTGGTAACTTGTCCAAAGGCACATCTGTTTTAGAAGAGGTATAACCTACACTTTTTTACCCTGAGCGTAGTCGAAGGGACTCTATATTTTATAATCAGAGTCTCTTGCAGAAGACTCTGATTAAGAGAGAGTGATGAAAGTGACATGTTTTATTGTAAAATCGCAAAGCTCAAGCACTCCCTATTCTCACCCTGAGCGCAGCCGAAGGGACTCTACTTTATCATCAGAGTCTCTTTCAGAAGACTCTGATTGAGGGAGATAACGTTAATAGTGAACTAGAGACCCTGAAACAAGTTCTGGGTGACGTTCTCTATTTCTTCGTCATGCTGAACTTGGTTCAGCATCTTATTAATTTCAATTTTATAATCAGAGTCTCTTGCAGAAGACTCTGATTGAGGCAAAGTCATGGAAGATGGAAAGATCAGACTCCATGAATCTTGGCAATGGACTTCTGGTGACCTGTCCAAAGGCACATCTGTTTTAGAAGAAGTTTAACCAGCCCCCTTCTTACCATGAGCGTAGCCGAAGGGACTCTATACTTTATAATCCGAGTCTCTTGCAGAAGACTCTGATTGAGGCAGGGCTTTGTTAGCAAATTCATCCATTATTACTCAGACAAAAGTTAAATCAACTCCTATTCTTTTTAGCTTTGCCAAATGAATGGTCAACTGAGAGAAAACATCCAAATTGGTAGCGAAGTCAACATTGTGCTCAAGAAAGATCAGCGCAGCGGAACGCTCACTCATGGTTTTGTCAAAGATATTCTCACAAGTGCTCCCAAGCATACCCATGGTATCAAAGTGCGTTTAGAGGATGGGCAAATCGGTCGTGTCAAAGAAGTGATTGAGCAATAGCGACCGATGTTAGAGATTCTCTATCAAGACGACTATTTGGTTGCTATAAATAAGCCTCATGGCTTATTGGTGCATCGCTCCCACATTGCCACAAACACCGACACTTTTGCCGTTCAAGAGCTTAGAAACCAGCTAGACAAGCATGTCTATCCCGCACATAGGTTGGATCGAAAAACTTCAGGCGTTCTTCTATTCGCTTTAGACAAACAAGTACTTCCCAAACTACAAGTTCAATTTGCTGAGCATAGCATTGAGAAAACGTATTGGGCCATTTTGAGGGGTTATACAGAAGAGACCGGAACTATAGACTACGCACTCACCAATGACAAAGGGAAATCACAAGATGCAGTCACTCACTACTCAACCTTACAAAAAACTGAAATAGATGTTCCCTTCGGTAAGCACGACACTTCAAGGTATTCGTTGGTGGAGGCGAAACCCACTACGGGAAGAATGCATCAATTGAGGAAGCATTTTGCTCATATTCTGCATCCAATCATCGGAGATCGTCCACATGGTTGTAACAAACAGAACAAACTCTTTCTGGAAAAGTGGAATATGAACACCATGTTACTCCATGCCAAGTCATTACTCCTAGAGCATCCCGTCACAAAACAGCCGCTACTGATTGAAGCAAAGCTTCAAAGCGAGTTCATGAGAATGACGGAAACACTGGGGTTTAAGAACTAGGCTTCTTCTTGGCTGTAAGGAATTGCATCTAACATATGCTGAATCACGTTGACTCTTGCCACAGTCTTCCTATTTGCCTTAAGTATTACCCAAGGCGCTTTTTCGGTATTGGTATGTTCGAACATACGCTCCTTATACTCAGTATAGACATCCCATAACTCTTGAGCTCTGTCATCCACAGGAGACATCTTCCAACGTTTCAGGGGGTTGTTCTTAATGTCTTCGAATCGCTTCTCTTGTTCTTCCTTTGTAATGGAGAAATAGAACTTGATCAAGATGATGCCATCATTGGTGATCATATCTTCGAAGTTGTTCACCTCTGCCATAAATCTCTCATACTCCTCCTGAGTACAAAAGCCATTCACAGGCTCTACAACTGCACGGTTATACCAACTCCTATCGAAGAAGACCATTTCTCCAGGGTTGGGAAGTTTGTTGATGTACCGTTGAAAATACCATTGCCCTCGTTCTTGATCGGTAGGTTTTGGTAGAGCCACTACCTTATAATTCCTTGGATTTAGGTGGTGAGTTGCTCGCCTAATAGCTCCGCCCTTGCCTGCAGCATCTCGTCCCTCAAAAAGGATACAAACTCTTTGGTTATTCTTAATTACCCATTGCTGAAGCTTGATCAGTTCCACCTGAAGGTCTTCCAAGGTTTTTTCAGACTTAACAGTTCTAAGAACTTTATCCGGGTTGATGTTATCACCTTGTTGCAACAGCAACTTAATTCCCAAATTCGAATTAAGAAGCTTCAAGTCTTTTATAGAAAAATTCGGTTGCTCTTCCATTTAAATCAAGTGATAAATTGAACGGTGAAACCTCATAACCACATTAGGATCAGGCAAGACATTGGTATTCGCATTGGCCTTACCTTCATATTCAAACTTTGAAAGCACATGTCTTATAGCCTCTAACCGAGCCTCTTTCTTGGCGTTTGTTTTCAATATGGTCCATGGACTAAAGTTGGTATGCGTTCTAGCAAACATCTGCTCTTTGTAGTAGGTGTAGCTATCCCACATCTCCTGCCCTTTCTCATCTACAGGGCTAAGCTTCCATTGTTTGAGGGGATTATTTCTTCGATCGCCAAAGCGTTTACTTTGCTCCTCTTTATTGATGGAAAACCAGAGCTTGATAACGTGGATTCCATCCTCAAAAAGCATGTGCTCAAACTCAGGTACTTGACGCATGAATTGTTGGTACTGGTCTTCATCACAAAAACCCATAACTGGCTCAACTACAGCCCTGTTATACCAGCTACGGTCAAAGAAAACGACTTCACCGGCATTCGGCAATTCCTTAATATACCTTCTAAAATACCACTGTTTTCTTTCCAAATCTGTCGGCTTATTCAAGGCTACAACTCTCAAAGAACGTGGATTCATATGTTCCACAAAACGCTTGATTGTTCCTCCCTTACCAGCAGCATCTCTTCCCTCGAAAATAACCGCAACCCGTTGACCTGTATCCGCCACCCAACGCTGCCATTTAACTAATTCAATCTGAAGCTGTTCTAATTGATGTTCGTAATCAAGATTACTGAGCGCCTTGTTGAAACTGCGACCTTTTGCCTTTAGAATACGCTCGAGGTCCTCTCTGTTATTGATTTTTGCCAGATCTTCGTTTGTGATCTTTTTATCAACATTGAATTGATCTCTTACGGAATCATCGGTAATAAGGAATTCACTCATTTTTGGCTTCTTTCAGGGGATTCGAAGTTAATAAATTCACGGAAGATATGAAGGTTAGATAGACATGATCTATGTCATATTCCCATCAATTGAACAAGATATTATTTGACGTGCGCCCGAAACGTCAGAACAAGTACTGGTTTTACAGAATCATTAGAGAAAATTGCGAGGGTCTTTCGTTCTAAACCAATCCTATCCGTTGCATTGAATTGCACCCTTAACGATTGTGAGGTTCCACTTTCTATACGCTCTACATCATTATAGACCAGACAGTCACAGTTAGATTCTATCTTTTCTATGATCAATGCTTGCTCTCCTCGGTTGGCAAGTGAAACCGTAACTTCCTTCGTTTGCCCCACTTTCACCACTTTAAAATCATGATTTATTAGATTAGTTGACAACCTCGGTCCAACCGCATTGACATTAGTGCGAGGAATTAGTGTGTATTGCACAGGCAGAACAGTAATCAATTTTCCTTCATTATAAAGCTTTATCTGACGCTTTTGAAAGCCAATAGCACTCTGATCATTTGTAACAAAGTCTATTCTCATTTTCGTAAATGCATTATGGGTCACTTCAGTTGTGGCAAAACTCACCTTAATGGAGTCTCCGGCAGAAAGACTATTAGCTTTTATATTGCTTCCTCCAAGGTTATAGACATCGAAAGTTGCGGATAATGTATCTTCCCTTTGACCTGATTTGAGGTTAAAAACTTCCTCCTTGGCTCTAAACGGAAAATGTATATTTCTATAGGCCTTGAATACATCCAGCTCACTTTGCAAAACCTTAAAGCTCATTTGAAAGCCGTGTAATACCAGATCATTTTGGTCCAAGAGGCGCAACTCATATTCCATATCACCAGCACTGGTCGGTAAAGTGATACTAATGGGTATTTCAATCTCCTCGCCAGAACCGATGGGTCTTTCAAAAGGTTTGAAGCTCAAACTTTCATCACTACTCCATAACTTCACTCTAATGGAGTCATTACTCATGTTGGTCCATGAGAGCGTGCGGTTATAGCGCTTAAATTCACCCTCAACTACTCCCAGGTCAACAAATTCAAGGTTTTGAGCATGACTTACATTAAAGAAAAAAAGGAAGAACCCAAAGAATAGAAAATGGATTAACCTGCTCACTCGCGACCTGAATATCATACTCCTCATTTGATCAGTAAAATTAAACGTTGATTTGTTGAATTGAGCATGCCATTATTATTTAATTTGCCCAAAATTTTACCAATGGCAAGAATACTCACCGGTATCCAAAGTTCAGGAAAACCACACCTCGGAAACATCCTTGGTGCTATGAAACCGGCCATCGACTTATCTAACGATCCCAAGAACGAATCATTCTTTTTTATAGCGGATCTCCATTCCCTGACAACAATCAAAGACCCACAGACCAGGATTGAGAACACCAATGCTGTGGCTGCGGCCTGGCTCGCCTGTGGTTTCAATACTGAAAAAAACACCTTTTACAGACAATCAAGAGTGCCTGAGGTCTGTGAATTGAATTGGTATATGAACTGTTTTACTCCTTTCCCCATGCTCGCAAATGCGCATAGCTTTAAGGACAAAGCAGACCGTTTGTCTGATGTGAATGCCGGACTATTCACTTACCCCGTGTTAATGGCATGTGACATACTCTTGTATGATGCCAATATTGTACCCGTAGGAAAAGACCAAAGGCAACATCTTGAAATGACGAGAGACATTGCGAGTGGTATCAATCACTCTTATGGAGAAGTATTCGTTCTACCTGAAGCCCAGATAAACGAGGAGGTCATGACAATACCGGGTATTGATGGTCAAAAAATGAGCAAGTCTTATGGCAATATCATAGATATTTTTCAAGCTGATAAACCACTTAGAAAGAACATCATGAAGATTGTGACAGATAGCACTCCTTTAGAAGACCCAAAAGACCCTGCTAGTGATATCACCTTCTCATTGTACTCTTTGCTAGCAAACGACAGTCAGATAGAGGAAATGAGGAAGAATTACCTGGGTGGCAACTATGGTTATGGTCACGCTAAGCAAGCCCTTTACGAGCTCATTCTTGATAAGTTTTCGAAGGAACGGGAGACCTACAACTACTATATGGAAAACCCACAATTATTAGAAGAAGAACTCACAAAAGGCGAGAAAAAAGCACGAGTAGTGGCTAGAGAGGTGTTGTCGAGAGTTAAATCGACTTTAGGCTTTGCTTGAAACTTTGAACATTGAAATCTTTTCAGGGTTTAAAGTGCACCAAATGGTTAGAAATATCGTTTCATATTCGTAAACTTAATCCAATGAAAAAGTTCTCCATTTCATTATCTCTGGTTCTGACCTTGCTGATCACTTTGTCTTGCGACAATGATGATTCCTCTTCCGAATTTACTGGTAATGAGGTTAGACTTGAAATGATTCCTGGAACGGTACAAGGCAATACGACTACAGGAACACTCTTAATTCGTGAAAGAAGCAATGGACAGGCACAGATAGAGATTAGCCTGAACAATGTTTTAACCAATGCGGATCACCCGGTCCACTTGCACGTAGGCAGCTTAGATGATGATGGAGATGTGGTGTTATTGTTAGAAAGACTCACCGAACAAAATGGCATTGGAAGAAGTGTTACCATCCTCGATGCACTGGAAGACAACACGACCCTTAATTATTCCAGTTTCTTGAATTTTAACGGAAGTGTAAAGGTTCATTTCGAAGATTCGGGACCTCTTGAAAACGAAGTCTTGGGTGCTGTGAATATTGGAATTAATACTTCTGGAAATCAGGCTTACTTGGATGGCCTAAAATCTATTACAATTTGTAATTCCGACTTCGGAAACTAGACCTCATCTCACAATTACCTTTTTTCTTGTTTGACGACTTCCATCCGTCAACCTGATAACGTATATACCTGGCTTCAAGCCAGATGTACTGACAGACAAGCCATCCCGAACAAGTCTATGATCAACATTAGCTTCTCTACCAAATTGATCGATTAGTTGCAATTGAAGGTATTCCGTCACATAAACTGATGGCAGCTTAATTGTCAAATTTGAATTAACAATCACTGGGTTTGGGTATACATTAATCTCGAAGGGCTGAGTACTTCCATCATAAAAAACCGACCTAATCTCAGAATACTCAAACTGCCCATTAAAATCCGTTTGTTTTAACCTATAGAATGACCTGCCTCGCAATGGACTTCTATCTGTAGCATTATAGGTGATCAACTCTTCTGAGTTACCAGCGCCTGCCAGAGTAAGCACCGGTGAAAAATTAATCCCGTCAATAGATCTCTCAATAGTATAAAAGTCATTATTCTCTTCTGAAGAAGTCACCCACTCCAATTCCACAGTAGACTCTGTCAAACGCACATCGAAGCTAAGCAATACGATTGGGAGCCTGTCAGTTGTGTTATCCATAGCATATAGATCTCCGAAAGCATCTACATTGGTAATTGAAACTGTATTGGTAACCGGATTGACCGTACCTGCAACATGCCAGTCTAAAAATGCTTCTCCCGGAGGCGTTCGATATACGGTGCCTACCATGCTCGCTTCGGTTCCCGTTACATCAGCATCTACATAAGTATAAGAAGCATTGAAACGTGGGCCAGAGATATCACTAGGGCTGACTGTCCAGAACCTACTGATAAACGCAACAGCAGCCGTACCATCATCATCACCACCAGCACCAGTATTGTCCGTATCTCTACTTGGGTGGTCAGCATCAGTAATTGAGAAGTCCAAAAATGGGCTACCTCCAAAAGTGGCTGAACTAATCGTAAATGAGTTTATTGGAGAATAATCATCCGCATCACCCATTGGAAAACTTAATGTCGCTCCTGCTGAAGAATATAATTGCCTCAAAACTCCAGTTCCTGAATCCTGAATGTAACTGGTTGAGCTTCCTCCAGAAATGGTCGCACCATCTGCAATAATTAAATTTTGGTTACCCATTGTGAAATCCCCGGCTGTCAGAGTAAGTACTCCATTGATTGTAAACACTGTGTTTGTGGTAACATCCACTCCGTCAGCTTTATCAATCGTAAGGTTATGATAAAACCCATCAGTTGTCGGTTCAATTAATTGATTTGCACTTGTGCGATTATAAGTAACAGTATTTGGGCTAGCAGAAGCAGTAAAATTGGTGATAGAGAAGTTACCCGTTGAACCACCATATAACATCACTCCATTCAATCCATTGATAAAAGTACCCGTACCAGAAGTAGTGGCAAGTCTGTCTGTAATATTCAGACCACCTGTGTTGGTGTTGGTATAACTAGCTCCATCATTTATAATAAAATCTGACATAGAAGTCATGATCGATGAGCCAGATATAGTTCCTGTTGCACTAGTCAATGTGTAATTACAACCATTTGTTGTACTACAACCAGTGAAAGTACCATCATTTGCCAAGTTACCATTGATAGTCGGATCGTAAGGTGAAGTAGCCACCCAAGACCCGCTAGCACCTACTGAAATATTGTTGTAACTGTATGTTCCTCCATTACCATCACTTGTATATGTACCGTTGGTTACTGTTATAATGCCTGTTGAGGTGATTGTCGGGCTAGCAACATTAATTGTACCTCCTCCAGTAATATCCATATTCACAAAACTGATTATTCCCGAATTGATATCGTTTGTACCACCACTGATATCGTAGTCTCCTGCAATTGACAGCGTATTGGCCGCATTGTTTTTATTAAACGATCCGCTTGAAACCGTCAATCCTCCAGTGGCATTGGACAAGGTAAGTGTCCCTTCAGAAAGTGTTACCGAGCCAGTAGCAACTGACATATCAGTGGCATCAATAGTAGATGGATTTACCGGAGTTGTAGCCTCATTCATTGTCATGGTACCGCCTGTGATAATAATATCCCCTGTGATATTCAGATCTCCATCATTATGATCGAAAGTGCCATTGGACATTGTCAGATCGGCTCCAACATTGATAACGGCCTCGCTATTATTAGGCTGAAATTCTCCAGTTCCTGAAATTGTGATGTCATTAGTAATGGATAGAAGGTGATCACCATTAATATTGACTACCCCCCCGCTAATGGTCATTCCTCCCGTGGCATTCGAAAGTGTCAGGGTTCCATCTGCAAGGTTTGCTGTACCTGCGGTCATGGTAAGGTCCGTGGCATCAACCGTACTTGTCTCGCCCCCCATATTCATAAGGCCCGTACCAGAAATCAATATATCTCCGGTCACATTGACATCTCCATTATTGTGATCGTACTCTCCTGAACTAATGACTATATCTCCACCCACATTAGTAGTGGCACCGGTCGCATTTGAGGTAAGTTCGCCACCACTAATAGAAATGTTATTAGTCACCTCCAATGTGGAGGTAGTCGTGACCGATACTATCGATCCTGTGTTAATCGTTAGCCCACCACTGGGATTAGAAAGGGTTAAGGTACCTTCAGGTAGTGTTACTGTTGTATTAGTAACGGTCATATCTGTGGCATCTACGGTCGAAGGATTTGTCGTTTCATTCAAAGTCATGGTACCACCCGTGAAGGTCATATCTCGAGAAATATTCACATCACCATTATTGTGATCATAAAGTCCAGCGGACATCAATAAGTCACCGCTAATATTAGCAACAGCAGACACATTGTTTGGAGAATATTCAGCAGTCGCATTTGCAATATTCAAATCGTTGGTGACATTGAGGGTTGCTGCATTGTGTATTAAAACCCCAGCTGCATTCAGTGTGATTCCATCAGAGCCGGCATTGGTGGCATTCACCGTGCCACCGGCCAAAGTCATTGTAGCATTTTCAATTATAATCTGATCTGCGTCCAGAGTAGAGGTCCCAGTATATGTAACAGTACCTCCTGAGATCAAGAAATCATCTGTAATATTTACATCGCCATTATTGTGGTCATAAAGTCCACCAGTCATAATAATATCACCAGAAATATTGGCGACAGCACCGACATTGTTAGGCTCTAATTCACTGTCTGCCGTAATGGTCAAATTACCTGAAACAGTAAGCGTATTGGCCGATTGCAGACGCATTCTTCCTCTTGTCAACGTAAGATTATTGTTTACGGTAGCATCAGCAAGGTTTACATCCACCCGAGTAGTAGCATTAGGTTTATTTACTGTTAGATTGTAGAAGGGTCCGAGCGTAATGTTTTCATTTCCTGTACCATCGTAAATAACGGTGTTCCCAACTGTATTGAGTGTAAAGGTCAATTCTGAATAAGCTCCATTATCTCTTAGGTTGAGCACGCCAGTACTTCCATTTACAAATACTCCAGTTATTGGTGCAGTAGCCCCATCAATATTATCGGTAACCACTAGTAAGCCATTATTGGTTAGCGTAACACCATTATTTACACGGATATCAGTAATATAAACCGTATCGGAACCGCTTATGGTTGAACCATTGGTTCGGAAGGTATATCGACAGCCAGTTGTATTTGAACAACCATTCCAAGTATCCCCATTATGAACAATACTTCCGTCTATATTGAATACCTCTGTGACATTACCATTGTCCCAGGTGCCCCCTGAGTTAACAGTAATATTGGTAAAGGTTTTAGTTCCTGTAGCGCTTGAAAATGATAATGTGCCGTCAATTGTAGTTGTGCCGAATTCGTTAAATCGAATACCTCCGATTGTGGCCGTTCCAGAAGTAATACCAAAGTTCCCTGTGACATCGATGCGCTGGTTATTAGATGTCCCCGTCAGGCTAGAGGTGCCAGACATGGTTAGATCTCCACTAACATTCAATCGTCTATTGGCCGTCCAGTCCAGTTGCCCAGAGCCTTGAAGTGTAAGATTGGTGATGTTCCTTGTGCCCGTATTGGCCATTGTCACTACATCACCAGTGGCAATAATCACATTGTCGGTCGAACCTGGTGTAGAACCGCCCTGATCCCAGGTAGTGCCATCGTCCCAATTACCGCCACCTCCGGTGCTAGTAAAAGTAGTCTGCGCCCACATGGGAAAAGACAATAATAACAATATGTATACTAGACCAACTCTCACTGGTGATTGAGTAATATTTAGGTGACTTCTAGTAAAGGAGATTGTGCTAACCCAAAAGGATAGCTAGTCGCAAAACGATAGGTCTAGAGTTTGCGCGTAGAAATAGTACTTGAAAATACTCAAAAATGCCCTCTAATCATAATAAACCTACCCAACTCCCTCACTCGTTCCATGCCCCACTTTCGTTTATTAGTAACCTTTAGCCTTATAATACCCTTCTTTCTTTATGGTATTTTTTATCTTTTTTATTGAACCATACCTCTATGATTTTATGATTCCCTTATCAGGATTATCTCTTCTGTAGAGCTGGTCATCAAGATTATTTTGAATATTCTTTCGATTAGAGAACGATTATTCGAGACAATCTTGTTTATACTTGCAACGAATAATTTGACCTATGAGTAATCCACTTGTTGACATACCCAATACTCCTTTCAAGACTCCGCCATTTTCGGCCATTAAGAATGAACATTTCAAGCCTGCCATCGAGCAATTAATTGAGGTGGCTAAATCAGAAATAGATGAAATCATTGAGCGAATAGATATTCCTGACTTTGCTAATACAATAGAGGCATTAGAAAAAGCGGGAAAGCAATTAGACAGGGCGTCTTCTATATTCTTTAATCTGAACAGTGCTGAGACTAATGACGAAATTCAGGCGATTGCTAAGGAGGTTTCACCACTCCTTACCGAGTTCTCAAACGACATCCTCTTGAATGAAAGGCTCTTCAACAAAGTCAAATCGGTGTATGATACTGTAGAGCGATCCTTTCTGAATACGGAACAAAAGACACTGCTTGATAAGACCTACAAAGGTTTTGTCAGAAATGGAGCCTTATTAGACAATAATCAAAAAGATCAGCTCAGAAAGATAGATGTAGAACTGGCACAACTCTCATTGACATTTGGAGAGCATGTTCTTGCAGAGACGAATAAGTATGAAATGATCATTGATAATGACGAAGATCTAGCCGGCCTACCCCAATTCGTTATCAATCAAGCTTCCGAAACTGCAAAAGAGAAAGGGCATGAAGGTAAATGGGTCTTCACTCTGGATTATCCAAGTTACGTTCCCTTTGTCACCTACGCTGCCAACCGCGAGTTGAGAAAAGAACTTAGCATTGCTGCAGGCTCCAAAGCTTTCAAAGGAGACGAGTTTGACAATCAGGACATTGTCAAACAAATAGCCTCATTAAGACATCAGAGAGCTAACTTACTGGGATATGATACACACGCTCACTTTATACTAGAAGAGCGCATGGCCGAGTCTCCGGAAAAGGTGATGTCCTTTTTATCTGAAATAGGCACTTACGGAAAAGGAGGAGCCGAAAGAGATGTTCAGGAAGTCGCTGACTATGCAGAGCAGTTAGACGGTATAGAAGAACTACAACGCTGGGACTTCGCCTACTACTCTGAAAAACTTAAGAAAGAAAAGTACACCATCGATGATGAAATGCTCAAGCCTTACTTCAAGTTGGAAAACGTCATTGATGGAGTTTTTGAGACAGCTAAACGTTTATTTGATCTTGACTTCGTCAGAACAGATAAGATAGATAAGTACCATTCTGATGTAATGACATATGAAGTCAAAGATTCTTCGGGTAAGCATGTCTCAGTCTTTTATGCGGACTTCTTTCCAAGAGCTGGGAAACGTGCTGGGGCCTGGATGACTTCCTACGCGGGTCAATATAAAGATCAGGACGGTGACCACCGACCACTTGTATCTATCGTCTGCAACTTTACTAAACCTACTGGAGATACCCCATCCCTCCTAGCTTTCAATGAAGTCACAACGCTTTTTCATGAATTCGGACACGCACTCCATGGCATGCTAGCCAATGGTCAATACGAGAGTCTTAGTGGGACTAGCGTATACTGGGACTTTGTGGAACTTCCGTCTCAAATACTAGAAAACTGGTGTTATGAAAAGGAATGTCTTGACCTCTTTGCTAAACATTATGAAACTGGAGAAGCAATCCCAACAGAGTTGATTCAAAAGATTAAGGACAGTGCCAACTTCATGGAAGGCTACCAAACAATGAGGCAGCTCAGCTTCGGTATGCTGGATATGGCTTGGCATGGACAAGACAACTCTAATATCGAAGGAGTCGCACAATTTGAGCGATCAATTATGTCCAAAACGGACGTACTGCCTTCAATCCCAAACACAAATATGAGTTGTGCATTCTCTCATATTTTTCAGGGTGGTTATTCCGCAGGATATTACAGTTATAAGTGGGCAGAAGTCCTTGATGCTGATGCATTTGAGTACTTTAAGCAAAATGGTATATTTAATAAGGAAGTTGCCGACCTGTTTAAGGATAACGTACTATCCAGAGGTGGAGCCGAGCATCCGATGATATTGTATAAAAAGTTCAGAGGACAGGAACCAGATGTGAAGGCGTTGTTAAGGCGTGCTGGCTTAGTGAAAAGTTGAGTCAGGTACCCAAGCGCATATTGCCCGCTATAGTTTTCGCGCAGTTTGCGGGAACCTCGTTGTGGTTTGCTGGCAATGCCATACTACCTCAGCTTCAAAGTTCCTGGGATCTGCCAGAGAGCAGTCTGGCCAATGTTACTTCAATGGTAATGTTAGGTTTTATCACAGGCACTTTCCTTTTTGCATTGTTTTCGGTAGCAGATAGATTCAAACCAAGCAGAGTCTTTCTTGCATGCTCTATTCTAGGAGCCAGCTTCAACCTGATGCTGATGTTCCTACCGAATAGTTATTTCAATCTACTCCTACTGCGTTTCATGACAGGAATTTTCATAGCTGGCATCTACCCTGTAGGGATGAAAATTTCAGCCGACTGGTTTGGAAACAAACTTGGAAAGGCCCTAGGCTACTTGGTTGGAGCTTTAGTGATTGGCTCGGCATTTCCGCATCTATTGAATCATTTTGGCACATCACTCTCCTGGGAGTTTGTTCTCATTGGCACATCTATCCTTGCGCTTTTGGGTGGTATCACTATGATTCTCTTCGTTGGAGAGGGTCCTCACCGCGTATTAGGTGCCCGTTTCGAACCAGGGAAAATGATTGATGTTTTCCGTAAAAAAGACTTCCGGTCTGCTGCCTTTGGCTATTTCGGGCATATGTGGGAACTCTATACGCTTTGGGCATTTATACCAGTCATACTACTCTACTATAATGAGACACACTCTACTGATATTCCCATTAGCTTATGGACCTTTCTGATTATTGCAATGGGATCCATTGGCTGCGTTTTAGGAGGAGTATTTTCAGTTAAGCTAGGAAGCGCCAAAGTAGCGCTCAGGTTCTTATTCTTATCTGGTGTATTGTGCCTGGCCTCCCCTCTTTTTTATCAATTACCCGAACCTCTGTTTCTAGGGATATTCCTTATTTGGGGGTTTGCCGTCATAGGCGATTCAGCACAATTCTCATCACTTAATGCCCTCACAGCACCTCCTGAATTTAAAGGAACGGCACTTACAATTGCCGTAAGCATTGGTTTTTTACTCACAATACCGAGTATTCAGTTATTAAGTCTCTTAACTGAACAGATGGATACTCGTTGGCTTCTGTTTACCTTAGTAATAGGTCCTATCTTTGGATTGCTCCATACTAGAAAATTGATTAGATGAATTCCGAAACAAGTGGTAAAGAAAGCAAGGCCTTAGCCGAACACTTCTTTCGACTGGAATATGCAAAGATTGTCGCAGTGATTACCCCATACTTTGGTCTAAGTAAGATAGATCTGGCAGAAGACATTGTTCAAGACACACTGTTGGAGGCCATTCATACTTGGGAATACAAGGGCATTCCAGATAACCCTGCTGCATGGCTCTATACGGTTGCCAAAAACAAAGCACTCAATAGTCTCAAGAGAATAGAGATTGAGAAAAAATACATTGAATCGACAACCTACCCTTTGCTCACATCAGAAACAACGTTTTCTGAAGAGCAAATAGCTGATGATCAGCTAAGAATGATGTTCGCCTGCTGTAACCCTGCCATTTCTCAAGATGCTCAGATAAGTCTCATTCTCAAGACGCTCTGCGGACTTAGCATAGGAGAAATTGCCAATGCATTCGTAACATCTAACGAGACTATAAATAAACGTTTGGTCAGGGCCAGAAAAGTGCTGAAAGACATACAGGCGCCATTTGAAATCCCCAATGATCAAGTGTTAGAAGAACGCTTAATTGCAGTTCATAAAACCGTTTTTCTACTATTCAATGAAGGTTATAGTACTTCTAAAGGCGATCAGTTGATCAACTATGAATTATGCCTAGAGGCAATTCGACTCACAGAATTAATCAGCAATCATCCGAAATTCGCCAGTCATTCATCTCCACATGCCCTACTTGCCTTGATGCTTCTGAACGCCTCTCGATTTAAAGCGAGAATGGCTGACGATGGAGCAATTATAAGAATGGTCGATCAGGACAGATCTTTGTGGGATCAAAGGCTCATAGGCCTAGGCTTACAGCACCTAGGAAAGATTCCAGACCACAATGAAGTAAGCATTTATCATATTTTGGCTACAATATCCGCCTACCACTGTACTTCAAAAAACTACGAAAGCACTAATTGGGAAGGTATTCTGAAAATGTACGATGTACTGATATCTATTGATAACTCCTCCCTTGTGAGACTCAACCGGGCCATAGCATTGGCTAAAGTTGAAGGTGCAAAAGCAGGTATCAAAGAACTACTGAATATTGAGAAAACCATTCCCCCTGCCTATCACCTCTTTCACACAACCCTGGCAGAATTGTATATGGAAACGGAACAGTTCGACATTGCCATTATTTGGTTTCAAGAAGCGCTTAAATTGAAAGTAAGCAACAAAGAAAAACAGCTAATAACGAACAGAATCGAAGTCTGTAGTCAAGGTCTAAAATAAATTTCAGTTTACTGTCCCTATTTCATTTGTGAAATTGTAGTAGGGTCAAACACTTAAAAAGAAAGTTATGAAAGAATTTATGGCATTTATTTACACCCAAGGAGACCATATGGCAGAGATGTCTCCTGCCGAACAGCAAGACCATGTTGAGCGTGTTGGGGGATACATCCAAAGCCTTATGGGAAATGGCACAATGAAAGGGGCCCAGCCGCTTGAAATGTCTGGCATTACCATTTCTGGGACAAAGGACAATTTGCATGACTCCCCTTTCAATGAAACCAAGGAAATCATAGGAGGATACTATCATTTGGTGGCAGATTCAATCGAAGAAGTTGCCGATGTGATCAGAAAAGACCCGAGGTTTGAGGATGGACCATGGAAAATCGAAATCCGGCCTATCAGGGTAGTTCAGGGCATAAACTAGTACATTCAATAGTCGTCATTTGTCTCATCAGTTTTTCGATTACGCAAATGACGACTTCGATCAAACACTTTCAATCAATCTAAAGTTGTGATACCATATTTTAAGAAAATGGTATCAATAGAAGGTCACTCAGGCATTTACACCCTCAGGACAGAACAGTTACTCAACACAGATTTGAATACGGCATGGGAGTTCTTTTCCTCTCCTAATAACCTAGTCAAAATCACCCCAGAGCATATGGCCTTTGAAATAACATCAGGCAAAGCCAAGCCTATGTATCCTGGTCAGATCATTACGTATAAGGTTTCTCCTTTTCCCGGTGTAAGAGCAAGCTGGGTTACAGAAATCACACATGTGAAGGATCATGAGTTCTTTGTCGATGAACAACGCTTTGGTCCTTACAGTATGTGGCATCACGAACATATATTCAAGGTAACTGATAAAGGCTTAATGATGTGGGATAAAGTGTCCTATAAGCTACCATTTGGCATTCTGGGAAGAATGATCCATCCGATATTGGTAAAGAACAAGCTTACACAGATTTTCACTCATCGATATAAGGTACTGGAGGAAGTTTTTCCTGCCTAACTATTTACTTCCCTTGGGTATTTCAAATCCATAAGCCGAGATTTCGGCCTCAGTCATACGGACTACATTAACATCTAAAGTAATTGGTGTTGATGGTTTGTTGCTAGAATCCTTTTCTACTTTAACAATTTGATCCACAACATCCATCCCTTTAAATACCTGGCCGTAAATCATGTAGTTTCCATCCAAGCGAGCCAAGCCATCCTTATTTTGAACAATATAAAACTGACATGCGGCAGATAGTTTACCAGGATTGTCATCTCTACCAGCTCCAAAAGCTCCATAGATATGCTTTTTGCCCGCCTCAAACTCTGGTTCTAACAAATGAACAGAGTAAGCAAACCCTTCAGGTGTGTCAGGGCAACCACCTTGAGCAACGAAGTTTTCGATAACCCGATTGAAGGTGTAATCATCCCAATAGCCCTCATTAGCCAACTCTATAAAAGCCTTTTTATGTTTGGGCGCTTCATCGTATAACCAAACAAGTATTTCGCCCATTGGCGTCTTAATCTGACCAACTTCGTAGGTCTTGTCTTGGGCACAGGCTGTTGAAGTGATAACAAATAGTAAGAAAAGGGCCTTTTTCATATGAATCCGTTTCCCTAAACTTATTAAAATTAGCTCAATGGTTGAATTTTGATCTTTAATTCCTTTTGAAGTGTATGGATATGCTCCTTTTCACGATCACTGATAAAAAGTACTGAGTTACCTTTAAGACCGGCTCTTCCCGTTCTTCCACTTCGATGAGTATAGTACTCCGTTTGCTGTGGTAACTCATAATGTATTACAAAGCTCAGCCCCTTGACATCGATTCCCCTAGCGGCAATATCAGTTGTAACTAAAAGGTCGACCTTTTCACTTTTGAATTTACGCATAGCCTTATCTCTATCCCTTTGCCCCATATCTCCTTCAATCACATCGACTAGAAGGTTTTTAGCCAACAATTGTTTTGCTAAAGTACGGGCAGTCCTCTTGGTCTGACAGAAGATCATTCCCCTCTCTTCTTTATGGTAAGCCAAAAAATGCATCAACTCGGGAAGTTTATCCTTTGAGTTACACACCATATATTCATGAGTAACATTAGAATTAACGCCAGCATTTCTGCTCACCTCTACCTTTCGAAAATCTTTACGCAGAAACTTTTTGATGATTTCTTGAATGCCTTGAGGCATAGTAGCAGAAAAAAGCCAAACGTTCTTTTCGATTGGAACATAACCGAGGATATAATGTATGTCTTGTTTAAAGCCCATACTTAACATCTCGTCTGCTTCATCAAGCACAACATGTCTAACTCTTGTTAGATCAACAGCATCTCTTTTTATCAAGTCCATCAAACGTCCAGGAGTTGCCACAATTACGTGAGTAGGTCTTGTTAGACGTTGTATTTGATTGTTAATATCAGCACCACCATAAACGGCCTCCACAAATATCTTGTCCGTATACTTGGTGAATTTGAAAAGCTGTTTAGCAATCTGTTGACATAACTCCCTTGTTGGCGCAATGATCAAACCTTGCACTTCTGATTTACTAGCATCAATATTTTGTAGAAGAGGTAATCCAAAAGCGGCCGTTTTGCCCGTACCTGTCTGCGCCTGACCCACAAAATCCTCTGATGAATTAAGCAATAAAGGAATTGCCGATTGTTGGATATCAGTTGGTTCAAAAATGTTCAACTCATTAAGACCTTTAATGAGCTTACCGGAAATACCTAATTCAGAAAATGAAGCCACGATTTATATTTTAGCTGACAAAGGTAGAACGAATACTTCGCATTAAAGCATTGGAATAGTCTTAAGTGGGTTGTTTATTTGGGGATGGATTTGGATGGCATACAATCTGTTAAAATTGGCATCATCACTGTGTCTGACCGGGCAAGCAAAGGAGTCTATGAAGACCTCTCTGGTAAGGCCATCATAGATACCCTCAAAGACTATTTGATCACCAAATGGGAACCAATTTATCAGGTAATTCCTGATGAACAGTACTTAATCGAGAGTACTATCAAACAGATGGCGGATAAGGAAAAATGCTCTCTCATTGTAACTACAGGGGGTACTGGTCCTGCATTGAGGGATGTGACACCTGAAGCTACTGAAGCTGTTTGTGACAAAATGATGCCCGGGTTCGGAGAACTGATGCGTCAAGTTAGCCTTCAATATGTACCCACCGCTATCCTATCAAGGCAAACTGCCGGTATTCGTGGAAATTCACTAATCGTCAACCTTCCTGGAAAACCGAAATCTATCAGGGAATGTCTAGATGCAGTTTTTCCTGCTATTCCCTATTGTATCGATCTTATTGAAGGGCCTTTTCTTGAAACTAATCCTGACAAAATCTCGGTCTTCAGGCCGAAAGGTTAATAGCGCTTTGTTGCTTTTGCGTTAGTCAATCGTTTTAGGATAGAGAATGATTTATTCTCTATCAACTTCAACCATTGACACTATCTGCCAAATTCAGAGACTTTAGGTCTAGCAGTATCTATCTTAAGCACTTTTGCTTTTTGCTGATCGTCCTTTTGTTTTCAATGAAAGACGTCTCCGCTCAGGTGATTGGTGGAAAGGTCGTAATGGAAAATGGCAAAGACACCCCCATTCCCTTTGCAAATGTTAAGCTTGTCGGACCTGAATATCTAAACAGAGCAGTTGGAGTCTCTTCAGATGAGAAGGGCGTATTTATTTTGGCTGTAAAAAAATTCCCTGTTGAGATCGAAGTTAGCGCTCTGGGTTTCATCTCTCAAAAGATTAAACTAAGTGAGACTAAGATTGATCTGATTATAAGACTCAAGCAATCATCATTACAGCTTGACGATTTCATTTTGGTAGAAGAAAAGATATCCGAGGAAGAGCTAAAGGCTCCTATCGAAACTATCAAAGTGAATCTTGCCGCTATACAAAGCACGCCTTCCTTCAATTACTTTGATGCTGTCGGTAACCTAAAAGGGGTTGATCTCACCACACAGAGTGTGGTCATCAACAATGTAAACACCAGAGGTTTCAACTCTACAACAAATCAGAGGTTTAGACAATTTACAGATGGAGTGGACCAACAGGCACCCGGTTTAAGCTTTGCACTTGGAAATGTTGCCGGACCAAGCTCTTTAGATGTTGAATCTATTGAACTCATTCCTGGTCCCTCATCGGCCTTTTACGGTCCATCTTCATTCAATGGAGTTTTAGAACTCAAGACAAAAAATGCTTTTGATTACCCTGGACTAACATTCTCCGCTAAAGGAGCCACCGCCTCAGTGGATAAAGACAATTCCAAATTCTTAAACATTGGAGACAACTTCATAGGCGAAGTGGCAGGTCGATATTCATTTTCGATAAAAGATAGGCTTGGCATTAAACTCAATGCATCAATACTTAATGGAGTGGATTTCAGAGCTAGAAACTTTGATAACGTTGGCCCTGGTAACTCCTTTGACCGTGTTCACACAATTGAAAATCAAAGTATAAACTTACTGAATGCTTATGGAGATGACCGATCAGCACTTTTTACCGTACCTAGTGGATTTACCGTTTTTCAAGATGAGAATGCAGGGCCGGTTCTTATTCCCAACCCTAATGATACCGCATTTACTGTAACGAGATCTGGCTATCGCGAAGAAGATCTTGTAGACTACAATGCTTCTAACCTCAAACTTCAAGGGACACTGCAATTCAAAATCAATGAGGACATGATGTTCACCCTCGTTTCCAACTATGCAAAAGCCAGTGCGATGATTACAAATGAGGATAGAATGGCTTTACGAGGTTTTGAGATATTTCAGCAAAAAGCTGAAATACAGGGAAAGAAATTGCTACTGAGAGCTTACTCTACACAACAGAGCGCGGGTGAAACGTATAACGTAGGCCTTTTAGCTGATGAATTAGTACAGAGAGCAAAACCCGATGAGGTTTGGTTTGAGCAATATTTGCGCTTTTACATGGCAAACAGAGGGATCATCAACTCTAGGAATTTTGCGGAATCTCAATTTCCAATTTTCAGGGACTTTTACACCAAGTTTCAACCAGGTACACAGCAGTATGACTCTATAAGGAATAATATCATTACGACTAGAGTGGCGGATGGAGGCGCTCGAATATTTGACAAGTCGAAACTACATCATTTCGAAGCCAAATATGATGTAGGTGAAGTTGGAGCATTTCTCCAAAACTTGACCTTTGGTGGAAACTATAGACTGTATGATCCTCAATCAGCAGGAACAATTTTTATTGACACTGCCAATGTTGATATCACTAACATTGAATATGGTGTCTTTGGAGAGTTTAAAAAGGAACTGGACCCTAGAACTGACCTCAGTGGATCATTAAGGTATGATAAGAATGAAAGCTTTGATGGAAAGTTTAGTCAGAGACTCTCCCTAGTGCGCGAGGCAAAGGCCAACCAGTTCTTCAGAGCTTCGGTTCAACGGGGCTTTCGATTTCCAAATGTTAGAGAGCAATTTTATAATCAAAACTTAGGCGATAAGGTACTGATTGGTGGTCTGGAACAAGTCACAGACTTTTACGAGCTCCAAGGCAATGCGTACATCCAACAATCGCTGAGAGACTATGAGAGGGCAATCATCAATACAATTATTGAAGACAATATTAAGATTGAACTGGCAAAACTAAGGCACATCGATATCTTGGCCAATGGTATTGTCAGACAAGACCAGTTTCGTGGGCTTGAACCAGAAAGGATTACTTCCTTCGAATTTGGATACCGGAGCCTTATTCAGGACAGGAGAGTTTTTGAGGTCAACTATTACCGCAACTATTATCAGAATTTTATCGGTAACCTCAGGATAGTAAAGCCGCGAACAAGCCCTTCACTTGATTTAATTAGAGCTGTAAACCAGGCTTCTAGTCCAGGCACCAGTGACCTCATCTTTGTTACTGCTAATTCCGAGAAACAGATTATCACACAAGGTCTAGAAGTCCTCTACGACATTACCGGTCTTTCCGGCATCAATTTTTCCGTTAATGCCACCTTTGCAGATATCATTCAGGATGCTGATGACCCTTTAATTCCTGGTTTCAATACACCACCTTTTAAGTTTAATGTGAAGGTGGGTCATCGCAGAATATCACGAAACTTTGGTGCTGAATTCACTTGGCGATCACGCACAGCTTTTGATTGGAGAAGCCCCTTTGCCGATGGTCGTGTAACAGGATTTAGCACATTCGATGTTCAACTAACATTCAGAGTACCAAGAGCCAATTCTCTTATCAGAATTGGAGGGAATAATGTCACGAACAACAACCAATTTAATTCGTATGGCGGTCCCGAAATCAGTGCCTTTTATTATGTAAGCTTTTCTTTCGACCCATTTCAGAGTAGATAAACCATGAAGCAGATGAATAGAAAACACTTCCTCTTCTTTATGCTCCTCTTCCTCTATGGTTGTAGTGAGTTTGAATTCCCTGACCCAATTATAACACCAGAGCCTACAGCAGATGCTGACTTCTCAAAAATAGTGTTTATCGGGGGCTCCAGATTTGCAGGAATTGATGATGGCGCCCTTTCCTCTCGCGGTTATCAATTTTCTGTGCCCAACCTCTTCTTAAAAGAACTAGGTTTTGTCAGCTCCGATGCGATTGTCGCGCCCCGGGTAAATTCTGAAAACGGTTTTAACATCTATACAAACACCAACCTCAGTGGAAATGAAGGATCTTTTCGTTTATTCTTTCCGCAAGACGACACACTTTTTTTCAAACGAGAAACTAGATTGGGGACACCTTTGACTTATGAAAATCAGGGAGTTGATCAACTGCAAGTGTTTAGCTTTCCAAACGCGACTATTTTTGAGATCACAGAAGGCACTCAGTCAACTAACCCCTATTTATCCGCATTCTTTAATAACTCATCTTCACTGTTAGAGAGAGCAAAAACAGTATCACCTAGTTTTTTTGTGCTCGACATGGGTTTTGACGACATTTTCGGTTTCGCCAAGAGTGGAATAACAGGTAACATGGCTGTGAATGTGATGAGTAACTTCAACAAAGGAGACTTACTCAGCGAGGATTTGTTTAGGGAAAGAATTCAAAATACAGTGGATGAATTGCTTTCCACAGGTACTGAAGTCAAAGGGCTGCTCTTTAACATTCCTGATATTATAGATTACCCCTTCTTCTCTCTGATGCCCACATCTATAAACAACCATGTTAGATCAAAGGGAAGTCTCAGAATAGATGCCCACTTCAGAGCCGTAGATTTTAATAACCTAATCTTTGATTATTATGACCTGCACCCTGGTGTATCAGATGAAGACAGGCGTCCATTATTGGATTTTGGAGGAGGGATCGATGCTGATAGATGGGGTTTGGTCGCTGAGGACGAGACACTGACAGACCTTGTTTTAAATGGTCTAACGATCCCTAAATTAAAGCAACTTGAACTACTTGATTTTGTATTTTATCAGAACGAGCAACAACTATGGACGGGGTTTGGAAGCTTGGTTGAGAACCCAATAAGAGAAGACGGCTATTTAGATCAAGATGAAGCAAAGCTGATACAAGAGAAAATAGTGGCTTACAATACCATCATTAAAGAAGTGGCCGATGCGTCTAACGGCAAGTTGGCTATAGTTGACATGGCTAAGTTTTTTGAAGAGATGTTCGTTGGCTACAGTCGTTTACTGGGTAACCCTACAGAAGGACTAAACATTGATGGCGTTCGCCTAGAGCCTTTAATAAGTAGGGATGGGATTTTCTCCGGTGATGGCATTAATATGAATCCCGTAGGTAATGCAGTTATCATTAATCGAATGATAGAGGCAATCAATCAACACTTCAATGGTAATCTGACCAAATTGGACCCCAATAATCTTCCCAACACACCCTTTGATATTGGGAATTAGTCAAGCAAACTTCCCTTTTGGCTTATTTAAAGGACGATTTTATACCCAGGATTGTGAATTCGAAGGCCCTGTCTCTTCTCCTATCAAAAGATGATGTGTCGCTTTCTTGACCTCTTTGATTTTCATTTAGATCAATGGCAAAAAAACTTTTTGGACGGTAGTAACTTTTGTCAAGGAGAGCGTTTTGTTTGCAGTGCCTAAAAGGGCAGGCTTAAAACTCTTAACAAATTATAAATTGACATCTCGCACAATCGCGAATAGACTGCTGAAGTCCATTTCGCTGACACTCGTCATTTTGGCTATAGCACAAAGCAGTGCACTGGCCCAAATAGTAGTAGGTAAAGTCGTTAGAAAAGACAACAAAGAACCCATCGGCTACGCCAACGTAAAATTCTCGGGCATTAATTACTCAAACCGTTCAGTCGGAGTATCATCGGATGAAAAAGGGGAATTTACTTTGGCTGTAAAAAGCTTTCCAGTCGAATTAGAAATAAGTGCTCTAGGTTACAAACCAAAGAAAGTCACAATTACCGAATCAATCACCAATTTGGTTGTGGAGCTTGAGGAGTCTTCAAAAGCACTAGAGGAATTTGTCGTTACAGCTGAAAAAATTAGTGAGGAAGACCTAAGAGCCCCTATTGAAATTATCAAGGTAGATATAACCGAGATACAGAGTACACCTTCATTCAACTTCTTTGATGCAGTCGGTAACCTTAAGGGTGTCGATTTAACAACACAAAGTGTGGTCGTTAATACCGTCAACACGAGAGGGTTCAACTCCAGTACAAATCAGAGATTCCGACAATTCAGTGATGGTATAGACAATCAGGCTCCAGGGCTTAGTTTCTCCTTAGGAAATATAGTCGGACCAGGAACTCTCGATATTGAATCTTACGAAATTGTACCTGGCCCCTCTTCTGCATTCTACGGTCCATCTTCATTTAATGGGGTCTTGGAAATGAATACTAAGAATGCCTTTGATTACCCTGGCTTTACTTTCTCGGCCAAGGGAGCAACAGTTTCAGTATTAAAAGACAATTCGAAGTTCTTGAATATTGGAGATAATTTTATTCGAGATGTTGCAGGACGTTATGCATTCACTATTAAAGATAAAGTGGGCGTCAAGATAAGTGCCGCTTCCTTGAATGGTGTTGATTTCAGGGCTAGAAACTACGATAATTTCGGACCTGGTAAATCATTTGAAAATGTCCATTCTGGCGATAACCAAAGTGTGAATTTAGTAAATGCCTATGGAGATGATCGTTCAGCTTTTCTAGTTGTGCCAAGTGGTTTCCTTGTTGCTGGTGGTGAAGGCGGTGGCCTTGTCCCAACTCAAACGGATACGGCATTTACTGTAACCAGATCTGGTTACAGAGAAGAAGACCTAGTGAATTACGATGCCACAAATACAAAACTCAATGCTGAAATTGCAGTAAGGATAACACCAGAAATGTCTTTGGCTCTTACTTCATTCTATAGCAAAACAGACGCTATGATAACAAGTGAAGATAGGATTGCACTGAGAGATTTTGAGGTATACCAACAAAAGGCTGAACTTAAAGGAAAAAGGTTATTAGTACGAGCCTACTCCACTCAACAAGATGCTGGCAATACTTATAACGTTGGTCTATTAGCTGATGAACTTGTTCAGAGAGCTAAACCTGATGAAATATGGTATGATCAGTACACAAGGCTATATACTGCCGGTCGAGGCGTGGTAGGTGCAAGAAATCTTGCTGACTCGAGATTCCCAGGACAGTTCTTTACCAAATTTGAACCCGGAACGGAACAGTATGATTCTATCAGAAGCAAGATTATCTCTACGGAGATCACCCAAGGAGGTGCTAGAATCTTTGACGAATCAAAGTTATACCACATTGAGGGTAAATATGAATTGGAGGACGCTCAAGATTATTTTCGTAAACTGACAATTGGTGGTAACTATAGGGTTTACGACCCAGAGTCTGCAGGAACAATCTTTACAGACACCATAGGAAATGATTTAACCAATTTTGAATTCGGTGCTTTTATTGAAGGCACCAAAGCCTTAGATGACCGTACTGATGTCAGTGGCTCATTAAGAATAGATAAAAATGAAAACTTCGATGCAAAATTGAGCCAGAGGTTATCTGTGGTTAGGTCACGGGGGCAAAATCAGTTCTTTCGAGCATCGTTCCAAAGAGGTTTCAGGTTTGCAAATATCCGCGAGCAGTTCTACAACCAGAATTTAGGTGATAAGATTATCATTGGTGGTTTGACAGAAGTTACCGACACTTATGACCTACAAGGCAACGCCTTCATTCAGCAGTCACTTCAGCAATACCAAGATGCTCTTGCAAATAGCGTCATCAATGATAATGCACAGCTAGAGTTTGCCAAGCTTCAACACTTAGATGTTGCTCAGAGTGGAATTATTAGTCAAGACCAATTTAGAGGGCTAAAACCAGAACAAATAACATCTTTCGAAATTGGCTATAAGAGTCTTATTCAAGATAGAAGAGTCTTTGAAGTCAATTATTATAGAAATTATTACCAAAACTTTATTGGTAACCTCAGAGTGGTTAAACCGCGAACGAGTCCTTCTGTTGATTTGATAAGGGCCGTTGAGCAAGCCGCAAGTCCAGGAACAAGTGAAGTGATTTTTGTGACGGCAAATTCCGAAAAGCAAATCATTACCCAAGGTCTAGAAATGGTATATGATATAACAGGTTTATCAGGAGTCAATTTTGCAGTTAATGCGACTTTTGCCGACATCATTCAAGACTCTGACGACCCATTGGTACCAGGTTTTAACACCCCTCCTTTCAAGTTTAATGTGAAAGTCGGGCATAGAAGAATCAGTCGAAACTTTGGAGCCGAACTAACTTGGAGATCGAGAACAGGTTTCGAATGGCAAAGTCCATTTGCTGATGGTGATGTTGGTGGATTCAGTACATTCGATATTCAGTTGACATTCAAGCTTCCAAAGGCCAACTCTCTGCTGAGGTTTGGTGGCAATAATATTTACAACATTGATCAGTTTAATTCATTTGGAGGACCTGAAGTCAATGCATTTTATTACGTTAGTTTTACATTCGACCCATTCCAAAGCAGATAAAATAAAGTCATGATGAAAAAAGTAACACTTCTGCTCTTAACGATTTTAGTTCTCACAGCATGTGAGTACGAATTCCCAGATCCTGTAGCTATATCAGAGCCATCTGCAGATGCAGATTTCTCAAACATTGTCTTTGTTGGTGGGTCGAGACTCGCTGGCATTGAAGATGGCGCACTATCTATTCGAGGCAATCAATATGCCGTCCCTAACCTATTTTTGAAAGAATTGGGTTTTGTAGATACAGACCAAGTAGTGACTCCACGGGTCAACTCTGAAAACGGTTTCAATATTTACGAAAATGCAGATATCAATGGAACAACGGGTGCCTACCGAGTTTTCTTTCCCTCTGCCGACACCGTGTTCTTCAAAAGAGAGTTGACAACTGGCACTGCCTTAGCATTTGAAAATGCTGGTGATGGAGATTTAAATTCATTTAGCTTTCCTGGTGCCTCAATTTTAGATGTGACTGAATCTGGCAGATCGTTAAATCCTTATACCAATGCCTTTTTTGATAACTCACAATCAATTCTGGCTAGGGCCACTAGTGCTAACCCATCTTTCTTTGTGTTAGATCTTGGCTATCAGGACATGTTAAACTTCGTTTTGAATGGTGCAACAGGAGATATGAATGCAGGACTAGCCACGGCTGGTGTTGCTGATTTGCCTAGCGAAGCGTTTTTTAGAACCAAACTTGAGGAAGCGACAAATGCTCTTCTTAACCAGAATGCATCTGCAAAAGGTGTGTTGATCAATATTCCTGACTTTACACTTTTCCCATATTTTGTAAGAACGTCATATGACGTGACTCCATTTGTGATATCTGAACGACAGATAATTTCGGCTGCTCAAGGTGAAGCAGCCCTATTTAATAACTCCTTGATTGGATTCTATCAACAGAACCCGGGTATTCCATCGGCAGATAGAAGACCATTCATTGACTATGGCAACGATTCTAGGTTCAATTGGGGAATAATGGTAGAAGACCAGACTTTAGCCGATGTCACCTTCAATGGCAATGTGGTTCCTAAAGTAAGACAGTTGAAGATAGACGACTACATGTTCTACAAAGAGGAACAACGATTAAGAACCGGGTATGGCATGCAGGTATCCAACCCTGTTCCAAACAATGGATTTATCAGTTTCGAAAAAGGCGAAGAGATAAAACTAAAAATCGCAGCTTACAATGCCATAATCCAAGATGTTGCTAATAATTCTGGCGGCAGACTAGTGGTAGCAGACACTTACACTGTCTTTAATCAAATGACTAATGGTTTCAACAAGCTGTTAGGAAACGCTGCAGATGGATTGAATGTTGATGGTGTTGTATTAGAGCCTCGTATCAGTCGATTTGGCGTGTTTTCTACAGATGGTTTAAATTTGAATCCTGTCGGAAATGCAATCATTGTGAATACGATCGTCAGTGCGATCAACAATAACTTAAATGGAAACTTAAGACAGGTAAACCCAAACAATTTGCCGGGTACAGTCTTTACAAATAACTAGAGTCAAGCTCGCGCCTGTATGCTGAACTAATTCGTCTCATATGCACAAGTTGTTAAACGTAAGAATATTACTGATCATGCTTGCTTTTGCAAGCATGATTTTTAGCTCTTATACACTATCAGCGCAGAGTGTCTCTGGTAAAATCATTGACTCTAGAACCAAAGCACCAATACCCTTCGCTACTGTTACCATTCCTTCTATCAATACCATAGCCGCAAAGACCGGTACCTCTGCCAATGAAAAAGGAGAATTCACGATAGTCATTAATTCCACCCTGCCACTCGAATTGGAGTTTTCTCGGGTTGGCTTTTTAAGGAAACGAGTGCTCATCACTAGGTTTCAGGACGACTTAGTGGTTGAGATGGTGGAAGACTTCACACAGCTCGATGACGTAACTGTAACCAGTGAAAAAGTAACAGTTGAAGAACTACGTGCTCCAATAGATATTCAAAAGATAGACCTGAAAACAATCCAGTATACCCCCTCTTTCAACTTCTATGACGCAATTGGAAACCTCAAAGGTGTAGACCTTACCACACAGAGTACTATTATTAATAATGTGAACGCGCGAGGCTTCAATTCCAACTCAAACCCTCGGTTCAGACAGTTTATAGACGGAATCGATACACAAGCACCAGGTTTGAGCTTCTCACTTGGAAACATTGTTGGGCCCAGTTCACTAGACATAGAATCAATCAGAGTTATTCCTGGCCCCTCCACATCATTCTATGGTCCTAGTGCATTCAATGGAATCCTTGATATGCAAACCAAGAGCCCGTTCGATTTCCAAGGCTTCTCCTTCTCGGCTAAAGGAGCTACTGCTGCCATTGAAGATACGAATAAGGATTTTATAAGTTTTGCCAATAATACAGGGGAAATTTCGGCTAGATACGCTTATGCATATAAAGATAAAATTGGCGTAAAAGTAAGTGGTACTTTCTTTAGAGGAGTAGACTTTAGAGCTAGAAATTACGATAATAAAGGAACCGGTTTTCGGTTTGAGCAAGTACATGATAATCAAAATCAGGGTGTGGATGGCATCAATGTTTATGGCGATGACAGGCCAATAATCATGGTCCTTCCAAAGAACAATGTAAATCCGGGCGCATTAGACACGGCCTTTTACCTCACGCGAACAGGTTACCGTGAGGAGAACATTGTAAACTATGACGCGCGCAACTATAAGTTCAACGCGGAGATTGCCTACAAAATCGCTCCTGAGACTGAGTTCAGTCTAACCGCTCAGTATGGAATTGCCGATGCGATGATCACTGGAGTTGATAGAATAGCCCTAAGGGATTTCGAAATTACACAGTACAAGGCTGAACTCGAGAGCCCTCGTTTCTTGATAAGAGCCTACACTACACAACAAAATTCCGGTAATACCTATAATGCGGGAGCACTAGGTGAAGCATTGGTTCAAGCAGGAAAGCCAAATGCGCAATGGTTTCAACGATACCGCACGGGTTACACAAATACCTTAGGAGGACGAAGAGGAATAGAAATAGCTAGAATAAGAGCCGAATCATTGACCCCAGGACTCCACCCAGGTCGGCTAGACCCTGAATCGGCAGAATTTGATTCTACGAGAACAGCTATCCTTAACAATGCTAATTTTTCTGACGGAGTCAGAATTAAAGACGAATCTAGCCTGAGTCATCTGGATATTAGATACAGTTTTAAGGAAAGTCAGGAGTTTTTCAAGGACCTGTTTTTAGGCGGCAGTTATCGATTTTATGACCCTGAGTCAAACGGAACTGTCTTTGTCGATTCGGCAGCTAACGACATTACTAATTACGAATATGGTGTGTATTTGGAAGGTGTAAAGGAAATTGATGATAAGACAGACCTGACAGTGTCATTGAGGTACGATCAAAATGAAAATTTTGACCCCAAACTAAATCAAAGAATATCAGTAGTAAGAAATTATAAAAACGATCACTATTTCAGAGCTTCATTCAGTCGTGGCTTCAGATTCCCAAACGTTAGAGAGCAGTTTCAAAACCAGAATTTGGGAGATGTATTCCTAGTAGGTGGTCTTCCGGAAGTAACTGAGAACTATGGACTTATTGGCAATGCTTTCTCGCAAAGTGCATTGTTAGCCTATAATGATAGAGTCTTTGAGGCAGTTAATGTAAACAACGAAAGATATACTCAGGCTCAGACACAGTTTTTAGATATAGTACGAGATGACATTGTGACTACAGCGGATTTCGATGGTCTAGAACCTGAAAGAATAACAACCATCGAGTTTGGTTATAGGAGCCTTGTTCAACAGAGAAGAATATTTGAGGTGACGGTATACCGAAACTATTATCAGAACTTTATTGGCAATAGACGATTAGTATTACCGAGAACCAGTCCTAGCATCGACTTACAGCGAGCCATTGATCAAGGGAATAATCCTGCTACTAGCGACCTGATTTTTGTGGCAGACAATTCTGAAAGCGATATTGTGACGCAGGGAGTGGAATTACTTTATGACATTACTGGGCTTTCAGGAATCAACTTCAGTGTTAATGCCACATTCTCAAACATAATTCAAGATGCTAACGACCCAATTGTTCCAGGCTTTAATACGGCACCTTTTAAATGGAATGTAACCTTGGGACATCGGAGAATGAGTAGAAACCTAGGTGGATCATTTACTTGGAGATCGAGATCAGCCTTTGACTGGCAAAGCCCATTCGCAGATGGCAGAGTAGAGGGCTTCTCTACATTCGATATTCAGCTCACGTACAGACTCCCTGAGCTCGATTCTCAGATTAGAATTGGTGGAAATAACGTCTATAACATTGATCAGTTCAACACTTTTGGAGGACCGGAGATCAATGCTTTCTATTATATCAGTTTCACTTTCGATCCTTTTCAAAAGAACTAATAGTCACCTGGTATCCAGGCTGGTTCACCATGGTAAGTATTACCAGAAGTGATTTTCGTAAACTTACGATCTACAACGTCAATAGTATAGATATGATCACCATCATCCGTGGTACCATGAAATGCTATCTTATCTCCATTTAGTGACCATGCAATCTCTTGCTCAGCATAAGGAGTATTGGTTAGTTGCTTAAGTGCTTTGCTCTGTAAGTCCAGAATATAAATATCTTCTTTGCCTCCCTCCTTATCTTCCCGCATGGTAAAAGCAATTTTGGTTCCGTCAGGAGACCATGTATTATATTTTTCAATCAGATTATTATCCGTCAATCTATCTACCTCCTTTGTCTTAAGATTCATTAAATAGAGTTCGTTACTTCCAGATCGATCAGAAACAAAAAGTAACTTATTGCCAGAGGGAGAAACGGAAAACCTTCCATTATATGACTGACTATTGGTTAATTGCTGGCGATCACTCCCGTCCAATTTGCACCACCAGATATTCTGATTTTCATTGTCTCCTTCGATGTAAACAATTCTCTCTCCATTAGGAGTCAACTGAAAGTTCGACAACTGACTATTGGGTAGTGTATCTACTTCATTGCTATTCAAAGTTATTGCAATCACTGAAAAGTTTCTTGCCGTATCGTTCGTATAGTAAACCAGTTTATCTAACCCTTCATTCCATTTTGGGCTCCAATCCCAACCTTCATTGGTTGTGAGCCTTCTCTCCCATTGCCCTAAGACATCGTTGGTATACAAATCAAAATTTCCATCCCGACTTGATAAATAGACAAGGCTCTCGGTCTTTTCCTTCAGATTAGGACTACAGGATATAGCCGTAACAAGGACACTCAAAAAAAGAAGTTTACGCATGCACATGCTAAAAGAACTCAGAAATGAATAAAGAGTTATTCACTAAATTAAAAAATTACAGAGAGCTCTGGTTTTTAGGGAAACAGAAACCAAAAGAGCTATTTACATGTTGGTACATAAACACTGAAATTATGTCTTCAATCATCTCTATCGAAAAACTGAGTTTTCCATGGCAAACACAAGATCCATTCTTGTTCTGTGCGTTCCATGATGACCACTATCCCAAGGGAAATGGTAAGTTGGGACCTGTAGATTCTCTATCGGGTAGACAAATAGGCTCAGATTTTAGTGGAAAGGATGGTTGGAGTATGTACCACGGTCAGGAAGTACCGGGTTTCCCATCACACCCTCATAAAGGTTTTGAAACGATAACTATTGCCGAAAAAGGTTTGGTAGATCATTCTGATTCATTGGGAGCTGCTGGAAGATTTGGTAATGGCGATGTGCAATGGATGACTGCAGGTGGTGGTGTTCAACATTCAGAAATGTTTCCTCTATTGAAGGAAGATGAGGAGAATCCTTTATTGCTATTTCAGATTTGGCTCAACCTACCAAAAGCCAGCAAGCATGTACCAGCTCATTTTGCAATGCTTTGGAATGAAGACATACCCATTTACAAACACACGGATGGAGAAGGAAATACAACGTCAGTAAAAGTCATTTCTGGAAAGTTGGGAGAAATTGTAAGTCCAAGTCCAGCGCCAGACTCCTTTGCCGCTAATGCCGACAATGATGTGGCAGTATGGTTAATTGAAATGGAAGGCAATGCGCAGTGGGAATTACCACTAGCTGATAAGGCTTCAAACAGAAGTCTTTACCTATATGAAGGTGATGGAGTCTTAATTGATGGTCAAGAGTTCCCAAAAGGCTATATGACCAAACTTGCAGCTAACGAAGCTACCCGATTAGTGAATGGTGATTCGACAGCCAAGTTCTTGTTTCTTCAAGGAAAACCGATCGGTGAGCCTGTCGCCCAATACGGACCTTTTGTAATGAATACGAATGCCGAAATCCAAGAAGCTATGATGCAATTTCAAAGGACTCAATTTGGAGGCTGGCCATGGCCTAGCAGCAGCCATACACACGATCCAGCGCGTGGTCGTTTTGCGCTGCATGCTGATGGTCGTGAGGAGATTAAAGATTGATAGCCTGAATCGATTTAGCTCTTATCGTTTTTCAAGTTTAATCCCTTTCATCAAACGGTACATCAAAACAGCCGCTCGCTTGCTTTGTTTGGGTAAAGCACGTATGTCTCCAGTTTCATTGATTGTGTGATCATCGGCACCACTCATTCCCATTCCATCAATGCCCATACTGATATAGGCAGAGGTAAAGGATATATCCGCAGCGCCAGCATCGGCAGGATTGACTGCTCCTACCTCGCCAAAGCCAAGGTCTTGACTTACTTTGCTGAAAGCATTCATTAACTGATAGTTACCATCTGTTGGTGCAAAAGGAGGATACCCATCTGCGAATTCAATAATGGCCTTTGTCTGAGGTAAGTGCTTTGAAACAATCCTCTTCATGGTAGCCTGTGCCTTGGCTAATTGTTCTGGCGTCAAGCAACGAATGTCACCTGTGACTGTCACATCTTTAGAAACCACATTGTTCTTACCGAAAGCGGTTCCGGATTTTTCACGATCATCGTAAGTCACAGTTGTTCCACCCACAATTGCACCTGGATTAAAGGTCAAAAACTCCTCACTTGCCAACTCATCATAAAACTGATAAAGGATTCTGGAAGCTTCATAAATAGCCCCTGCCCCCACTTCAGGCTTAAACACTTGACTTGAATGAGCCGCATTTCCGGTGACGGTGAGCTTCCATTCAGACGAGCTACGTCTAGCCACATTTACTGTCGCTGGGTTGCCATCTCCATTCTCAAACCCTAAGGCTACATCTGCCCATTTAGCGGCTTCTATTAATGCTTTCTTAGATTCAGACAGTGGCTTACCACTAAGTTCCTCGTCTCCTGTCATCACCACCCAGATGTTCATGTCCTTAAGTATGCCCTGAGCATGCAAGGCCGATAGTGCCTGCAAAATGATGACATCACCACCTTTCATATCTGCAATACCCGGTCCTTTGATGGTGTTCTCGTCCACCTGTCTCCATTCCTGATTAGGACTATCTGGTTCAAAGACTGTATCTAAGTGACCGATCAGCATTATTTTCGGTCCCTTACCTCCTTCAATTTTAGCGACCAAGTGCCCGGCACGGTTAAAAGAACGACCATCTAACCATTCGGTCTGCATGCCCAGAGCATCAAACCTAGGCATCAATACATCAGCTACAGCCCTTACGCCTTCAAAATTCATCGTGCCACTATTGATGTTGATGATGTCTTTGAGTAGCTGCAGTGCACTGGCATTATTTTCATCTACCCAATTGACCAGCTTCTTTTCAGTTCTATCAACCTGGGCTTGAGAAAGAGCGGTTATTGTAAAGAGAAATAAGACTGTGAGGAAATAAGGGAGGTGGCATTTTTTCATAGCAATCTGAGTATTTTTAACAATACTAATCAACAGTTATAAGAAATTCTATGAGCCAGCACTTAGATTTTAAAGGAAAGTGGGGAACCGAGGTTCGTAAATGCTATAAACTCAAAAGCATTCAGTCTGTAGATGGCACAGAATTAGCACCTGAGGATATGAGAATCCGATCAATGAACTTTGGCCAGCATTGGAGAACTGAAGGTGTTGAAAACTTTCCATACGAAGCTAAAATTCCATTAGCCTTTGTCATAGACTATTTGAATACTCAACTTGAAGAGTATGTTGAGGACGCGATCGCTGATCCTGATGAAGATGATGAAATGGACAACCTTCTTAAAGCTTATGGATGGTCCACCGATGCCGAAAATCTACTTTCAAATACCTCTGAAAGACTAAAAGACTTGCTCATGGACTTCTTTGCCTTTGATATGCTCATACACTGGTATTGTGATGGTCAAGCACCAGATAATGGGGCTATGATCAATTCTTTTGAAAGATTTTCTATCGATGGAGATTATCTAATTATCACAGGACAGTGTAGGAAATCTGGCTTCCCTGTCAGGTATCAGGATATCTAGTTATTTCTTCGCCCTCCAAGCCACTTGCTTAGCAGTGTCTCCCACTGTAACAATGAGCCTTGTTGGTCCAGGTACTAAAACGATTCTTACTTCTTGATCTGGGAAGTCATCTACTGTAACTGGAACACCTTCTCCATATTCGATATCGTAGCTATAACGCCCTTTATGATCCTTCTGGTTACGAATGTAGTTTTTTGCAAAATAGGCTACCGGAAGTAACACATCATTATCTGGACAAAACTCATCATGAACTTCGGCAATTGCCTCTTCTAAGTCTTGACCAAAATCTTCTAGAAATTGATCTTCCAAATCATGAAGTTCTTCTTCAAGATCATCATAGCGTTCATCGCTATAATCCATCTCGTCTAACTCATTTATCTTGTCAGCGATGAGTACAAAATCCTCATTTAACTTATCTACGTTCATGCTTCGTTAACTTTAATGCAAAGAAGTTTAGTTCAACTAAAACATACAAGCATATTGATGAAAAGGTACTTTATTTTTGACAAAAAGTAGAATAGCTTTCACCACCTGAATAAGCCTCTTATTTTTGTTGCAATAGTTACTTCTTACAGTTTTGATTTTGCTAGAAGTGACCAATTAATTCTCAGTAATGATTGATCAATCGACACAGGAAAAAATAGATTTATGGCTCAATAGTGCTATAGATGAGGAAAGCAAAGCACTTATCAGGGCCATGTCTGAAGATGAACTGACAGACTCTTTCTACAAAGATCTAGAATTTGGAACAGGTGGCCTACGTGGAGTAATGGGTCCAGGCTCCAATCGTATTAACAAGTACACCATAGGCATGGCTACGCAAGGCCTTGCCAATTATCTTCTAAAGTCTTTTCCAGGTGAAGAAATTAAAGTGGCTATAGCACACGACAGTCGAAATAACAGTCGTTTCTTTGCTGAAACAACGGCTGCCGTTTTCTCAGCTAATCATATTCATGTCTACTTATTTGAAGACCTAAGGCCCACCCCAGAATTATCTTATGCTATAAGGAAGTTGGGTTGCAAAAGTGGTGTTGTTTTAACCGCCTCTCATAATCCAAAGGAATACAACGGCTATAAGGCTTATTGGGATGATGGTGCCCAAGTCATTGCGCCTCATGACAAAAATATCATTGCCGAGGTTCAGGCCATTGCTGGTTTCGAAGCAGTCAATTTTGACAAAAACGAGAGTAAAATAGAGTCGATCGGTAGAATGATGGACGAACAATATATTGATGCCATTTTAGACCTTACACTGGCTCAAGATGCTATTGATAGGCAGTCCGATTTAAAAATTGTCTTCACTCCTATTCACGGAACTTCGATCACACTTGTGCCTGAAGTTTTGGAAAGAAAGGGTTTCAAAAACGTTTCGATAGTAGAAGAACAGGCTGAACCCAATGGTAACTTTCCAACGGTAGTATATCCTAACCCGGAAGAGGAAGAAGCCATGACCATGGCCTTGAAGCAAGCACAAAGGCTGGATGCCGATTTAGTAATGGCGACTGACCCTGATGCAGATAGAGTGGGCATTGCTGCAAAGAATAAGAATGGCGAGTTTGAATTACTTAATGGTAACCAAGCCGCTGCTTTGCTGATTTACTTTCTTCTTTCTAAATGGAAGGAAAATGGAAAGCTCAATGGTAATCAAATGATTATCAAGACAATCGTTACTTCAGATCTTTTAGACCGAATTGCCGAAAGTTTTGGTGTAGACTGTCCAAACACACTCACTGGTTTCAAATTCATTGCATCATTAATCAAAGAATTAGAGGGCAAAAAAGAATTCATTGGAGGTGGTGAGGAAAGTTATGGTTACATGATCAGCGACTTTGTAAGAGACAAAGATGCTATTGCCTCCTGCGCTATGCTTGCCGAAATGACCGCTTGGGCGAAAGACCAAGGACTTACTGTCTTTGATCTACTAACCGAAGTTTACCTGAAATTTGGCTACTATCAAGAAGCACTAGTTTCAATGACAAAAACCGGAAAGCAAGGGGCTGAAGAAATACAGGCAATGATGTCTGGTTTTAGATCAAATCCTCCAACAGCAATCGCTGGCAGCAGAGTAAATAAGGTTTGCGACTATCAGACATCTAAGGAAACGGACTTGGTTAATGGTTTTACAGCAGTAATTGATTTACCCAAATCAAACGTACTACAGTTCATACTAGAAGATGGTGCTAAAATTTCTGCCAGACCCTCCGGTACAGAACCAAAAATCAAGTTTTATATTAGTGTAAACATGCCACTGGAAGCAAAAGAAGATCAAGCATCTGTAAAAGCTTCTTTAATGGCCAGAATCGAAGCCATTAAAAAGGATTTGGACCTATGAAAGCAGTAATCGAATCTCTCAATGGGCTCTACGAAAGGGACCTGGACAAGCTCTTAACAGAAGTTAAAGCTTATAAGGATGAAGCCAACTTGTGGAAAGTAGAAGGTGAAATCACAAACTCTGGCGGTAATCTTGCCCTCCACTTATGTGGTAACTTAAGACACTTTATTGGTGCTATGCTTGGTGGATCTGGTTACATCAGACAAAGAGATGATGAATTCAACCTTAAGGATGTTAAAAGATCTGAGCTGATAGACCTGATTAAGACGACAAAGAAGGTTGTCTCTGAAACGCTCAGCGCATTGAACGAGGAACAACTTGAGGAAAACTATCCGGTTAATGTGTTCGGAAAGGAAATGACAACCATTTTCTTTATTAACCACCTCTACGGGCATTTGAATTATCACTTAGGCCAACTCAACTATCACAGAAGGTTATTAGATCAATAATGGCCAATTTCTCAGAAAACGTTTCTCTCAAACCATTCAATACTTTTGGAATTGATGCCCGAGCGAGGAAGTTCCAGACATTCTCATCGCTAGGTGAACTTCAAGCTTTACTAAAGTCTATTGGAGATTCACCATTATTAATACTCGGTGGTGGAAGTAACCTACTGCTGACTCAGGATTTTGAGGGCTACGTGCTGAAAAACGAGCTTAGAGGCATCTCTGTCATTGAAGAAAACAAGGACCACATCTTCGCTGAAGTCCAAGCAGGTGAAAACTGGCATGAATTCGTACTACATGCCATAGCTAATAATTGGGCAGGGGTTGAAAATCTATCTCTTATTCCCGGAACTGTCGGTGCAGCTCCAATGCAAAACATTGGCGCTTATGGCGTAGAGATCAAGCAAGTCTTTGAGTCCTTAAAAGCAGTTGAGATCGAGACAGGAATTGTACATACTTTCAATAAGGAAGAATGCGAATTTGGATATAGAGAGAGTATTTTCAAAAAATCTCACAAGGGCAAGTACATTATCACGTCAGTAGTTTTTAGGTTGAATAAAAAGCCTGAATTCAATATTTCTTACGGTGCAATTCAAGATACACTTAATGAATTGGGCATCTCAGAATTAAGCATCAAGGCAGTGAGTGATGCTGTCATCAAAATCAGGCAAAGTAAACTCCCCGATCCAAAAGAAATTGGAAATGCCGGTAGCTTTTTCAAGAATCCAGAGGTTGGAAAAATCGACTTTGAGGGCCTTAAAGCTGAATTTCCTAATATTCCGGGTTACCAATTGCCCAATAATGTAGTGAAGATTCCTGCGGCCTGGCTGATTGAGCAAGCGGGGTGGAAAGGAAAGACATTTGGCCAAATTGGCGTTCATAAAAATCAACCCTTGGTACTCGTCAACTACGGACAGGGTAAAGGTGTCGACTTGAAAGACCTTGCCTTCAAAATTCGAACAAGTGTAAGCGAAAAGTTTGGCATTGAGTTAACCCCTGAGGTAAATATTATCTAACATGGACAAGGGAAAACTCATCGATTATTGTCTAGAGGAAGCTCGAAAAGGTAAAGACTTCGGAACACTACGGGAAGAGCTACAAGCCTTCAATCTGGAACCTCAAGAAATTAACCAGATTATTAAGTATGTTGACGATAACCTGCTAACAAATGCGCTCCATGGGGCATATAAAAGTCATAGAAGAGAGTACTTAATGGTGGGATGGTTTCTTTTGATTGTTGGCGTACTTGCCACAGTGCTTACCTATACTGGTGTCATTAACATGGGCGATTCTTATTTGATTGTCTATGGGCCCATCATCGTAGGACTCGGTTTAATAGTAGGGAATCGGACTGAGGTTTAAATCAGAGTTTTTATCTATCTTCAGCCACTCTTTAATCAACCATGGCTAAGCGTACCCCTGCCCTAGGCTTTATACTATTTACCGTTTTACTAGATGTCATTGGCATAGGAATAATCATTCCGATTATTCCAGGCCTTTTAGGCGAATTAGGCTATCCAGATGCCGGAGAAGCCTCTTTCATAGGAGGATTACTACTTTTCACCTATGCCTTCATGCAATTTCTGTTTGCGCCAATACTCGGTGGACTGAGCGATCAATATGGAAGAAGGTTGGTCATTCTTATAGCCCTTTTTGGTTTGACAATCGATTATGTCGTTGTTGCATTTGCACCAACAATCGTATGGTTATTTGGTGCTAGAATAGTCGCAGGTATTTGTGGGGCAAGTTTCTCATCGGCTTCTGCCTACGTTGCAGATATAAGTGCCCCAGAGGACAGACCCAAGAACTTTGGAATGATCGGTGCTGCTTTTGGGCTAGGGTTTATACTTGGCCCTGTATTAGGTGGCTTGTTAGGCCAGGTAGACATACGACTACCCTTCTTTGTTTCAGCTGGTTTAACTTTCCTAAACTTCATATATGGCTTTTTTGTGCTACCCGAATCACTTAGCAAAGAGAACAGGCGCAAGTTTGAATGGAAAAGGGCAAATCCCATAGGATCACTCAAAAGCCTCACCAAATATCCTTTCTTAAAGAATCTTTTCATTGCCTTCTTTATCATCTATGTGGCCAGCCACTCTGTGCAGAGCAACTGGTCATTTTTCGGCAAAGAAGTATTTGAATGGACCGAATTAGATATTGGAATCTCTCTAGCAGTAGTTGGGTTCTTTGTAGCCATTGTTCAGGCTGTACTCATTGGCAGAGCGGTCAAGAAGTTTGGTCAGAGTAAAACCATCTACATTGGCCTAGCTTGCAACCTAACTGGTTTTATCCTCTTTGCGATGGCTTCTCAAGAATGGATGATGTACTCCTTCCTAGCAGTATATGTTATGGGTGGACTGGCGGGGCCTACTCTTCAAGGTATAATGTCTTCACAAGTGCCTGCCAATGAACAAGGTGAATTCATGGGGGCCATTACAAGTCTACAGAACCTTGGTAATATCTTTGGACCCCTAATTATGACTGGAATCTTCTTTTACTTCACTACCACATCTAGTTTCTATTTCCCAGGAGCTGCCTTTGCCTTAGCAGCGCTCTTTTCAATCGTTAGCGGAACAATTATTTACAAAACAATTTCAAAGCGGACTGAATGATTAAATTGAGGATACTTTGAAAGACATCTCAATTTGAAAATCCAAGTCTCTAACGAAACAGCCCCTCTTGAAGTGGTGATTCTCGGTATCGCAAACGATATGGGCGCACCTCTGGACATCAATCCTGTCAGTAAATCTCATATGCTCAATGGTACCTACCCTGTGGAGTCAGACATACTTAATGAGTTGGCAACTTTTGAAAAGGCGCTTCTAGAGGCCAATGTACAAGTGCTTAGACCCAGAAATCTCGAAGGAGTAGAACAAATCTTCACTCGAGATATAGGCTTTGCCATTGACAACAAATTCGTTATTGCCAACATGAGAGAGCCTGTAAGACAAAAAGAGTTTCCAGGTATCGAACAACTTTTAAGTGATGTTCCTAAGTCAGATGTATTGAGACTTCCAGATGATGTGCTTGTCGAAGGAGGTGATGTAATCGTACACAATGATTATGTATTTGTCGGTATTAGTAGGCGAACCAATATGGCAGGATATGAATTCCTTAAAAATCATTTTCAGGATAAAAGTGTTCACGCGCTTCCATTAGAGGTGACTGACAGCCCACAAACAAATATTCTTCATCTAGATTGTGCTTTTCAACCTGTAGGAGAAAAGTCTGCAATCATCTATGAAGAAGGGTTCAAATCGAGGCCAGAAGTACTCTATGATCTTTTCGATGAAGATGATTTCATTAGAGTTTCATTAGAAGAAAAACAGAGGATGTTTCCTAACATATTCTCAGTGTCACCTACTAAAGTCATTGTCGAGGAGCAGTTTCACAGACTGAAAGAAGAACTGGCTAGCAGAGGAATAGAAACCGTAGATGTAAAGTTCAAAGAGACCTCAAAATTGAGTGGACTATTGAGGTGTTCCACATTGCCACTCCGGAGATCTCACACAAACATGTGATCAAAGGATATTCTCCTTTATCCTTATCTTGCCAACCTACGTAAGCATATTCATGGAAGCCAAACTGGATATTTGGATTGTACTTTTTATTGCTGCCGCGGCACAAGGTGTGTTTCTTTCTTCAATGCTCTTCTTAAAACCCTCAAGGGTTGAAACAGCAAAAAAAGCACAGTACTTACTGGCACTTCTGATGCTGACATTCACAATCACTATTGCCTACTACGTAACGTACTGGACAGGTATTTCTAGTCAGCTAAGTCCAATTCTTAGTATAATTCTGCAGTTCACTCTACTCTTTGGGCCACTTGCCTATTTCTATCTCTATTATTCGTTACGTCAAAAATTACCAAGGTTTTATGGCTTACACTTCTTGCCATTCTTGTTGGTCAATGCATTGATGTATAGCATTCAATTCATCCAACCTGATTTTCAATCATATTACCTTTTTAGTGCTTTTGCGTCCCTTCATGTATTGGTTTATGCATTGTACAACTTGTTCTTTATCCGATTAGAAAACAATAACAAGTGGGTAAGGCAAGTCGCTCTTTCCTTCTTAGGTTATGCAATCTGCCTCTTGACGTATTATATATTGGTTTGGACAGGAGTTTTACAAATCCAGCACGACTATATGGTTTCAATGGGTATGACTTTATTCATTTACTTTATCGGGTACCATGGCTTTAAGCATCCAGTTGCATCTGATAATAAATTGTCCCAAGAGAAATATCAAAAGTCATCTCTGACCGATCAGGCTATAAAGCTCATTGCACAGCAACTTGATGACTTAATGCAGAAGGACAAGCTGTACACCAACGGTGACTTGAAATTAAGCCAGCTTGCCTCTCTCCTAGAACATAGTCCTCATGTAGTCTCACAGGTCATCAATGTGGCTAAAAAACAGAAATATTCAGATTATCTAAATGAGTTAAGAGTAGATGAAGCCATTAGACTCATGAAAGAGGAAGAATACCAAAACGCTAAACTGATTGCCATTGGCTTGGATGCAGGCTTTAACAATAAAACTTCCTTCCTAAATGCCTTTAAGAAAAGAATTGGGCAATCTCCTTCTGACTATAGAAGATCCCTCTATAGTCAGGTTTCATAGTGAGTGAATGGAAAATCTTACCGGGGTTTCCCAAAACACAATTCGTTTTGAGCTTATTAATGTTTTAACCTTAAACTGATGAATATGTCACAGAGAAGATCATTTATAGCTACACTTGGTTTATTTTTATTTACCAACCCAGTCAGACTACTTGGCAGAGTGGGCTCAAAAAAACAGACTATGAATTCAAAATTCTATGACATAGCATCTCTTGAAAAAGAACTTAAATCAGGGAATCGCAGATACCTCCCTTTTCTCAATGTCGATAAGCTAAGGACTGGACTTTATATACTACCAAAGGGATCTGAGGACACTCAGCAGCCTCACGAACATGATGAGGTTTACTACATCCTCTCGGGGAAAGCTAAATTCTTAGCAGGCCAAAATGAAACAGCTGTAAAGGAAGGTGCTGTCCTTTATGTGAAAGCCAATGTTGAGCATAGGTTCTTTGAAATCGAAGAAGAACTCAAGATTCTCGTATTCTTCTCAAATATGAAATAAAAAAAGGGAGTCATTAATGACTCCCTTTTTTCTAGACAACGTTCTATTTCTTTCTCTCTCCATTTTCATCTACGAAGTAGAGTTCCACCCTTCTGTTAAAGGCTCTTCCTTTGACAGTTCTGTTCGAAGCTATCGGCAAGTCCTCACTAAAAGTCTGCACGTCCATTTGGTCAGCATCAACTCCCTTGTCTTTCAAATAGTTGAAAACTGCAGTGTATCTCCTCTGCCCCAGAGCAACATTATATTCATTCGTACCATAGGCATCTGTATGGCCAGCTACCATGATTCTTAGATCTGTTCTTCTTTGAAGTAGCTCTGCTGCCTCATTAAGTCTTTCAAAAAACTCAGCCTTGATATTCTGTTTATCGAAGTCAAAGAAAACGTTAGGCAATTCGATTAACTCTTCCTCAGCAACTACAACCGGATCAGCTGCTTTTTCCTCAACAACAGCTACTGGAGATTCTTCGACCACTGTGTCTGCGGTAGCTTCCACGACTTCTTCCACAGCTTCGACTACCTCCTCTACAACAGGCTCAGGTTCTTCTTCAACCACTGGAATCACTACCCCTTCAGTTGATGGTGGATCTACTGGAATATTGTTCGGATCTAAATCAAAGCTATTGATCATTTTGACATAGATCTCCTTTTCATTTCGACCACATTCTCCAATAAAGAAATCTTGTTCTATTTCAAACTCATCTCTAAACAATACTCGAATTTGATGCTCTTTTTCATAGAGCACTTCTCCATCTCGTTCAACTCTAAGAGTGAAATCACTCTCGATTGGCATATTCATAAAGTACACGCCATATTCATTCGTCACTGCAGAGTATTTATCCTCTTGGCCTACGACCGAGATAGTGGCATTACCTACTGCTGTTACATTATCACACTCGAGTACTTTACCCTGGATCTGAGAGTTGTTGAACATGATCACACGATAAATATCAACCTCTCCATATCCACCTGGTCGGCTAGAAGAGAAGTATGCGTTTTTACCATAAAGGGTAAAAAAAGTGTCATCAGTTGGTAGGTTGATCGGTGCTCCCATATTTTCTGGCTTTGAGAACAAGCCGGTAGCCGTATCAAGTCTTGAAGTGAAAATATCGTAACCTCCCATTGAATCATGTCCTTTTGATGAAAAATAAAGTGTTCCATCTTCTGCTACATAAGGAGCGTCTTCTTTCTTAGGAGTATTCAGTTCTTCAATGAAATATGGTTTTGACCATTTCCCATCTGCTGACTTGTGCACAATGTATAAGTCAGAGTTTTCATTATTATTACCAAAGTCTGAGGCGTAGATAATCGAATTCCCATTGTTGTATACAAATGCATGCGGTTCCCATTTACCTGTATTAATAGGAAGTTCTTCTCTTTGTCCCCAAACACCATCAGCTCCTAGTTGAGACATAAAGAGGTCCTCTTCTCTATAAGTAATCAGCGTACTATCATTATTAAGAAGTTGAATAGGAGCATCAAAAGTGCCATCTGAGGCATACCCAGCAAGAGGTTTATCCTTATTCCAGTCGTCAAGTTCATTCATATCAGCAGTCAATACCTGCTCATAGTATTCACCATCATCGGCAACCTCACCAAGCCCTTCTCTTCTCGCGGTAAAGAATATACCTCTTTGATTAGAGGTGACAATTTGACTATACTCGTTACCAACAGTATTAACATTTGCTCCCAGATTTTTTACAATAATCTCTTTCGGCTGAGGCAGGTAGAGTTTGGCGTTTTGAATGTTATTGAATATTTCAAAATAACGCGGTTTTGCATAATCCTCTAGTAAGTTTTGATTAACCCTTCTTAAAGTTCTTTCGGCATCATCTACTCTTCCACCAAATAGGTATGCTTCAGCATAAGGAATCCAAAATGAGGGGTCATCTTCTGCATAAGGTAGAGCTTCTTGGAACAGGGCGTAAGACTTATCAAAGCGATAACGTTGTGAATGACAAATAGCGGCCAGCCATTTTACCTCATAGTTCTTTTTCTTTTTTGCCATGATTGGTTCCAAGTAGCTTAAGGCTACCTCCCAATCTTCTTCTTCCATTGCTCCATAAACCTTGTTAAGGTTTTGTGCTTTTAGGGCAACGCTGCACATGACAATGAATGCCAATGTTAAAAGTGCTGATCTTTTCATCGTTTAGTTAGTCAGTTGTATAAAAATAGTGTCTATGTACCGTGAAAGGTAAGTCGAAAAAGTCGATGGTTGTGTTGAGGATGTATAGAAACTATACGAAGCTAAGATACGAAAAAATCTTCTACAAGAACCGAATACTAAAACCTCAATATTTCAGCATCATTAAAGCCGATCATAAAAGTTCCATTTTGGATATTGATAGCAGCATCAGAATACAAGAAATACAGCTCCTGATTATCCTCATCAAAGGCTTCTATCAAATACTTACCTCCTAAGAAAATGGACTTCTGAAGCCTCACCTTCCTTTGGTAATCAAATTGAGCACCAAGGCCAATACATTCTGCACGCACATAGGCATTGGCCTTATTGGTGAGTGAAGCTACATCATTAACACGACCAAAGAATTTGGCTACCTCTAAGTTTTTAGGTGATTGGTATATGTTTGGGACTGTGTCATTTTGAATCATCTCCCCTTCCGATAAGAAGGCCACTCGATCGGCAACCAGCATAGCATCTCTCGTATCGTGCGTAACGAAAATCAGTCCTAGATTCTCTGACTTAACGATATCGACCAATTCGATAAGTAAATCTTGCTTAGTCAATGGATCGAGATTACTAAAGGGCTCGTCCATTAAGAGTAGCTCCGGATCATCCGCCAGAGCTCTGGCAATCGAAAGTCTTTGCTTTTGTCCTCCCGAGAGTTCCTTGGGCATTCTAGCAGCCAGTTCAGAAATATTGCAAAGGGCCAATAACTCTGCTGTCCTCTCCATTTGATATTCCTTGTCGAAATGAAGAAGTTTATATCGGATGTTTTCCTCCACCGACATATTAGGCTTAAGCTGAAAGTCTTGAAAGACTACTTTGATTTTTGGGTGACCAGCAATTAGCTGTTCATCAGGGTCTTGCAAGGGGATGCCTTTGAAAAGAACTTCTCCCTGGTCCGGCTTCATGAGTCCCGCAATAATCTGCAGCATAGTACTCTTGCCTGAGCCACTTTTGCCAACTAGGGCTATGATCTGGTTTTCGACAATGCTGAGACTGACATTATTCACAGCACCATAATCCTCCCCCGGGTAAGTTTTAGAAATGTTTCTGACTTCAAGCATCTGGTCCTAATTAACAAAAAAGGCCACCCAATGGGCGGCCTTTGTCGAAATTAATTTCGAATTAATTCTCGTAACTGATTCTATAGATACAGTGGTTAACATCATCAGAAACTAGGATAGAGCCATCAGGCATTTCCATAATATCTACTGGCTTACCCCAACCTTTATTCGTCTCCTCATCTAACCAACCATCTGCAAAAATCTCACTCTTCACCACTTTATCACCTTCAACTTGAATAAACCTCAATTGATAACCAATATGACCAGCTTCTTTCGTCCTATTCCATGAACCGTGCTGCGCTACCAAAATGTTATTCTTGTATTTAGTGGGGAACATATTCCCCTGATAGAATCTCAGGCCTAGTGGTGCCGAATGTGGCTCAAACTTGAATGCTGGCTCTCTATAGTCAGCTTTGGCATGGTCTTTTCCGAAATCAGGGTCTGCAATATCACCTTGATGCCAATAGGGAAAACCAAAGTGGTCCCCTTTGGCTGAAACATGATTTAATTCACAGGCAGGGACATCATCTCCCAATAAATCTCTTCCATTGTCTGTAAACCACATATCACCCGTCTCAGGGTGCCATGCAAAGCCTACAGAGTTACGTACTCCCTTTACATATACTTCCATATCAGAACCATCCGGATTCATTCGGGTAATGGAGGCATAAACTTCATTTTCTTCTGACTTATCACATACATTACAAGGAGCACCGACAGGAACATAGAGCTTTCCATCAGGGCCAAATGAAATAAACTTCCATCCGTGATGCGTTTCAGTGGGGTACCCATCGAAAATCACTTCTGATTTAGGTGACGCTAGGTTGTTCATAATATCTGGAAACCGATGAATTTTACTCACTTCGGCCACAAACAAATCACCATTATGGAAGTAAACACCGTTAGGCATTCTGAGTCCAGTTGCGATCGTGTCTACTTTATCGGCCACCATATCTCCATTAGTATCCGTCAAAGCATAGACATTCCTTCTTCTTCGATTACCGACAAAGACTGTTTTTCCATCATCTGTTCTGGCTAGTGAACGGGCATCAACAATGTTTGTGGCGTACATAGATATTTTAAAGCCATCGGGAAGATTTATCTTGGCTAGTCTGGCACTGTACTCGGTATCTGTTTGCTGCCCAGCAGACTGACATGCAGCAGAAAGGCTGATTAAACAGGCTAGACTTAGGGTAAGGACAAGTTTGTTCATGGAAGAAGTATTCGTTTTCCCGAAGGTATCAAAAAACAAGGATTTCCATGAATGCTATTTTATCAAAGGCTGTGGTTTGATTTGTGTTAGGGAAGGCTAATTTTGCGGCATGATTGCCATTAACAACCTTTCCTATCTTATCGGTGACAGAGCCTTGTATGACAATGCTTCGTTGCATATCAAACCCAATGATAAAATCGGTCTGATTGGTTTGAATGGCAAGGGTAAATCCACCCTTCTGCACTTGATCATTGGCAATTATCAGGCAACTAGTGGCGAGATCTCAAAAAGTAAGGATTGTACCATAGGCTTCTTGAACCAAGACCTGCTCTCTTACCAATCAGATGAAAGCATATTAGCCGTGGCGATGCAGGCATTTGAGCGGGCTAATCAACTTCAGCGAAAAATTGATTCTATCCTTAAGCAGATGGAAACTAACTACGAGGAACAACTTGTAGATAAGTTGACTAAGGCTCAGGATGAGTATGAAGCACTTGGTGGGTATAGCCTTCAGTCTGAAGCTGAGGCGATCCTCGAAGGAATTGGATTTCGTACAGAAGATTTGCAACGCCCATTGAGAGAATTTTCTGGTGGCTGGAGAATGCGTGTAATGCTGGCTAAGCTCTTACTTCAGAAGCCTTCCCTCCTGATGCTTGATGAGCCTACCAACCACCTTGACCTTCCGTCAATTCAATGGATTGAGAATTACCTTAGAAATTATGAAGGTGCGATTATAGTAGTATCACACGATAGGCAGTTCCTTGATAATGTGATTACATCCACTGTCGAAGTTGCTAGGCAAAGTCTTACACATTATGCAGGTAACTATTCCTTTTACTTAAAGGAAAAGACACTACGCGAAGAGATTCAAAAGAACGCTTTTGAAAACCAGCAGCAGGCCATCAAACAAACGGAACGTTTTGTAGAGCGATTCAGGTCTAAAGCGACTAAAGCACGTCAGGTACAGTCAAGAGTGAAAGCCTTGGAAAAGATGGACCTGATTGAAGATGTGGTTGATGAAAATATGACCATGAACTTTAAGTTCGGTTTCAAGCAGAAATCAGGTAGGTATATCATCGAATTAAATAATATCTCTAAGGCTTATGGCGACTTGCAAATCCTAAAGAATACCAGTGCTCAAATAGAACGTGGTGACAAAATCGCACTTATTGGTGCTAATGGAAAAGGGAAGTCTACTATGCTACGGATCATTGCAGGCACCGAGCCAATTGAAGGGGAGCGAAAAGAAGGTTTCAACGTCCTTACGGCTTTCTACGCTCAGCACCAATTAGAGGCCCTAAACCTACAGAATGAAATTCTGGATGAGCTCAAACAGGCTGGTAGTAGTAAAACTGAAGGAGAATTACGGGGCATCTTAGGTTGTTTCCTTTTTCAAAACGATGAGGTATTTAAGAAGATCAAAGTCCTTTCTGGAGGTGAAAAGTCTCGCGTAGCTTTGTCCAAAACCCTTCTATCAGAGGCCAACTTCCTAATGATGGATGAGCCTACCAATCACCTGGATTTTCTTTCAGTAAACATTCTGACACAGGCACTTCAACAATACGAAGGTACATTCGTGATCGTATCTCACGACAGGCATTTTGTATCCCAAATCGCCAATAAAATCTGGTACATAGAGGATGGAGAGTTAAAGGTTTACCCAGGAACCTATGATGAATATGAATACTGGCAATCTCAGAAAGAGAAGCAAACCGTAGCTCAAAACACAAAGCCAAAGACTGAAACAAAACCTAAAGTCAGCCAACCAAAACCAAGGGATAACGAAGAAGAAAAGGAACTCAAGCGATTGAAAAAAGAACTTAGTGCCATTGAAACAAAAATTGAGGTTCTGGAAGCGGAAGTTTCAAGTATTGAAGAAGAACTCAGCAAACCTGAAGTATTCGGAGACCCTGACCTATTGGCTGAAAAAAGTCAATTGCATCAGGTGTCAAAAGATAAGCTTGAGGCACTGCACATTGAGTGGGAGGAGTTCGCTACAAAAATTGATACTATCGAGGGTTAGTTACTCCTCTTTTCTCGTCAAGAAATAATTCAATGATAGTCCAAAGCCTAATACTGAGGCAGGACTAGAGTTTACTTCATCACCAATACCAGTAACAAATCTTCTGTAGCTAATATCTCCGCTAATTCCAAACTGACTATTTAGTCTATAATTTAAGCCTAAACCGGAGACCCCACTGATGTTAGTTCTGTTCAAGAAATCACTTTCTGAGGGGTTAACTTTTCGGGTTTCGAGAAAGTTAAGATCACCTTTAATCTTATAGGCTAAGAAATAATCAAGACCAAGACCAGCTCTTACCGCAATATCAAATTTGCCAAAAGTCACAACCTTATAGCTAAAAGTACTCTGTAGAAATAGACTCTGAACAGTGTTTTCTAAATCATATTCTCCGACAAAGAATACGTTTTCCGAATCAAAACCAATCGGTGCATAAATTGGCAATGACCTTCCATCCTCAACCGAATAGGCGTTCGATCTATTCCTGAATCTAAATTCGGAATACCTCGCACCTAGATTCAGAGAAAGCCTCCTGCTAAGATCCATAGTAAAACCAAAACCAGCACTAATAGCACCTACCGCTTGGTCTTCACTAGACTCAACATCAGCAGCCAAAGCATTCAAGTTGCTTGGGTCCTTCAATTCTGCCTGTACAGCACTCGTTGAGAAACTCGTTGAAGATAAATTCATTACGCTATTACCCAAAGAACCATTAAGGCTATTCTGACCACTAAAATCAGCTCTTCTTGGAACAACTTTTTCTGCACTTGCCAACTCAAGTTCCATCATAGGTTCCAACTCCATTTTAGCATTGAACATCAGCATTTCTGCTGCAAGGCTATTGCGATAAGGTTTAGGCTCAGCAAGTACCATGATGGATGGATTGAGCACTTCAAATGGTCCGACACTTTCAATCGGCTTAAGCATATCCGAAACCGGATCGTTTCCTCCAGTGACTTCCTCACTCTTTCCTTCTTTAGGTATTACGTTCTCAGTCTTGGCCTGTAAACTACTCAGCTCTGTATTGGAAGAAATTGGGTCCTTGATCGATTCTCTTGAGTTATCCGCAGTGTTTAGTTCTGATTCATCCTTGTTAGAAGCTAACTGGTCATTGCTGCCAGCATCTGTTTCTTTAGGAGCATCGTTATTTTTCGTGTTAGGGTCTTTTGTCTCTTGTTCATTGTCCTCTCCTTCGACCTTAGACAGTTCCTTGACCGGTAAATTTGAGTTACTATTAAAGTACCCATCATTGTATAGGAAACCGAAAGTGAATATCACAGCCAAACCAGCTGCAACTCCATAGGTCTGCCACATAAAGAAGAACCCTTTCTTCTTTTTGGCTGTTAAGGCAGCTTCAATACCCGTCCAGACCCTATCGGACGGTTGAAATTCTGCTCCCTCAAAAACATTTTGAATATCGTTTTCAAAACTGCTCATGACATTAACATATTAGATTGAACAACTCCATTTGCTTCATCAATCATAGATTTCAAAAGCGCTCTTGCCCTGGCATATTGCGACTTAGAAGTTCCCTCTGAGATCTCTAATTGTTTCGCAATTTCCTTATGGCCATAACCCTCTATTGCAAAGAGGTTAAACACCGTTCTACAACCGACAGGCAACTTTTGCAGCATTGCCATGATTTCGGTGAAATGTAGATTGGATAAAATCAATTCTTTTTCCACATGAAGTGGCGTTTTATCAATATCCAGCATTGGTTGCTGGTAAAGCTTCTTTCTGTTGTGATTGATTGAGGTATTGATCACAATGCGTTTCAACCAAGTAAGAAATTGTGCTTCTTGCCGAAACGATTCCAGACTATTGAAAATCTTTACAAATGCGTCTTGAAGGATATCTTCGGCATCTTCTTGCGATTTCCCATACCGCATAGCCACTGGCATCAGTTTTGCAGCATAGCGATCATAAAGTTCGCGCTGCGCCTTCAGCTCACCTTTAACACATTTATTAATTAATTCTATATCTTGAATCATTGACGCAGAGCATCCGCTTCTCTTGATAATATTGACACAACAAAGAACTAAAAGGTTGTTAAGGCAAGATAATTCATGCGAAAAGGTTATTAACACTAATGAATACCCAAAAAACTAGTCTCACTGTCCTATTATTGGTCCTTTTTGTATCGATTACTTTCGGACAAAAGCAATTGTTGTACCAAGATAAGGCCTATGAGTCTACCATAAAGACAATCCAACTCTACCCAAATGATCCGTCAATAGAAGCTTCCTTATCACCCCCTATTAAAGACATTGACGATGACCGAAAGCTCTTGTTAGAGTTTGATGACTTACGTGAAGATGCAGACTACTACTTTGTCTACTTCATTCATTGCAATGCCGATTGGCAACCATCCGACCTTAGGGCACCCATGTATATGACAGGATACAATGAGTTTGAAATAATGAATTTTGAATTCAGCTCACAGGCAAAGATCAACTATGTGCACTATAGCTTTGAGCTCCCAAAGTTTAAGGAAACGGGGAATTATCTCGCTGTGGTCTACCGCGATAGAAAAAAGAAAGACATCATCTTATCTAAGCGATTCTCACTCTATAAAAATCAAGTGGCCGTTGGCGGAAATATCAGTCGATCGTCAGATGTGGCCAATCGATTGAAAAACCAAAGGGTTGAGGTTACATTAAATTATGCTGGTCTCAATGCAATGGACCCAAGTAAAGACTTCACTGTGGTGGTAAGGCAAAACCAGAGACCAGATGTAACCAAACTAGGCCTTGACCATACCTTCATAGATGATAATGCCAAGCTTATCCGTTACCAGAATTTAGGTGAGGAAAATGATTTTCCTGGCTGGAATGAATTTCGGTTTTTTGATATCAGTACAGTAAATGGGTCAGGGAGGAATGTTGCCCAAATCGGTTTCACAAACAATAGGCCGCGTGCTCAATTGATTCCCGACAGAGTGCGAGACCCGGCATATTTTCAAGTTCTTGACGTTAACGGACAGTATTACATCAGAGACCTAGAAACAGGTCGTGATGGCCGTCTTACAGCCGAATATGTAGATGTCAAATTCACGCTTGACTATCCCGAGACAAGCGAATCAATTTATTTGGTTGGGCAGTTTAATCAATGGATTAGAAATGAGAGTTCATTAATGCGCTATGATCCAGTCAACAAAAACTACTATTCCAATCAACTTCTGAAACAAGGCTGGTATAACTACCTGTATACTGTAGATTCAAGCAACCCGCAGAGTGTGGAACAAAGCTTTTTTGAAACCGAAAACCTGTATGAGGTTTTAGTCTACTTCAAGCCCATGGGTGGAAGGGGCGATCAACTGGTCGGATACAGCAGGATCAATTACAACTCAAGGCGTTAGACTGTTACCAATTCCTTGCTAAAACTGTACTGCTCTGTTCTGTCAATTGGGTTTGCATTGGCAATATCCAACATGCCAAAGCCCTTGTAGGTGTAATTCCCTAAGCCACAGTTAAATAGAAACTCTTGTACTTCTTTCGCTGCATACAGTTTAAAGGGAAGTGTATAACCTCTCACTTCATATTTGACATCCATATCAAAGACTGAGTAAATACGCGCAAACTTCTTCTCTTTTTCCCTAAGTCGGTTGAGATAAGCAACATCAGGAACAATCTGGAACTTATTAAAACTAGCAAGTTGTGCCTCTGTATAGAGTCCTGTAGATTCCATGCGTTGCATTGTAGAATCGTATAAGAGGTCAGAAAATTCGTCTGTCTCAGGTAAGATAAATCTCTTACCTTCTGTATCGTTGAATGCAGCCTTGGTCGGAACTACTGGTGAAATGCAGATAAACTTCATTTCATCTGTCAGGTCAATAGCCTTTTCTACCTCAGTATTCATCGGTGAAACCTCAAGGTTGCCCAGTTGGACATCATCGAACTCAAATACCTGCTCCAATAAGTAATCTAGAAATGCCTGATCAGCTGAGGAGATTACCAGTGTCACCAGGCTCGAATAGTAATGTAGCCCGTTTCTGGAAATCTTTGTCTGACCTTTAAGGCCTGAAAAATTGAAGTAAGGATAATGAATGTACTTTTCATTGCCCCCTTTTACCAATACACCTTTTAAAAACTGTGCTAAAATATGTTGGTGATGAAATGGAAGATATGCCCCCCTATTCTTCAGCTTAAAAATTATTCTAACTCTCACGACACTCCTTTTTCAACTATACCTTCTAATCCTCAAGCACATACATGTGTTCAAGTCATTGGCATAACTGAATGATATTAGAGATTGTTCAATTGCTAGAAAAAAAATAGAATAAATGTCAGTTGGAGATCACTAAACATTGAAACGGAAATGCATCACATCACCGTCTTTGACAATATACTCCTTACCCTCTACAGCCATTTTACCTGCCTCTTTAATAGCTACTTCTGTCTTATACTCTTCGTAGTCGGGTATTTTGATCACTTCAGCTTTGATAAAGCCTTTTTCAAAGTCAGTATGAATAACACCTGCTGCTTGTGGTGCCTTCCAGCCTTTCTTAATGGTCCAGGCCCTTACTTCGGTTACACCTGCTGTGAAATAAGTAATGAGGTCAAGCAAGGAATAGGAAGCCCTGATCAGTTTGTTTAAGCCAGACTCAGTAAGTCCATACTCCTCCAAGAACATTTGCTTCTCGTCCTCCTCTTCCAATTCGGCAATTTGAGATTCTATTGATGCCGAAATCATAATAATCTCAGCTTCTTCATCTTTGATACCTTCCTTCAGTGCCTCGACATGATCATTACCTGTATGAATCGCAGACTCTTCTACATTCGCCACATAAACCACTGGCTTGATGGTAAGTAATGAAAGGTCTTTTAAAACTTCCAACTCATCCTCGTTCGCTTCAATGGCTCTTGCATTCGCTCCACCTTCTAGCGCAGCTTTGAACTTCTCAAGTACAACGATCTGCTTTCTGGCATTGGCGTCACCAGACTTAGCAACCTTTTGATTTCTTTCAATTTTCTTGTTGATGGATTCCAGATCTTTGTATTGAAGCTCAGTGTCAATCACATCTTTATCAAAAACTGGATCAACACTACCAGCTACGTGAACTACATTGTCATCATTAAAGCATCGAATAACGTGGATGATCGCATCCACCTCTCGGATATTTGCCAAGAACTTGTTACCAAGCCCCTCTCCTTTACTCGCTCCTTTTACCAAACCTGCGATATCCACAAATTCGATCACAGTTGGGATAACCTTTTGAGGACTTACTAAGCTTTCCAGAACATTCAACCTCACATCGGGTACCGTAACAACTCCAACGTTAGGTTCAATAGTGCAAAATGGAAAATTAGCAGCCTCCGCTTTAGCGCTAGAAAGTGCATTGAATAGTGTAGATTTTCCAACATTAGGAAGTCCGACAATACCACATTGTAATCCCATGAGTCTTATTAACTTTTATCTGATGACTTCATTTAAAATCGCGCGCAAAGATAACGATTATTGCTTTCGACAGAAATGTAAGCCTGAGTTATAGGACATAAAAAAACCCTACCCTGATAAAACAAGATAGGGGTTCATTTAAATCTCTTTAGTTAGTCCCAGCTCAGCTGGCTATCTGAATCTCCATCGGCAGCATTCTGCATGCTGAACTCTTGGTCTTCTTCGTATTGATCGAAATCAAATTCGGGCATTAACTCTTCCTTAACATGCTCTACAGTTTCACTCAAGGCATTTACAAATTTTGCAAAGTCTTCTTTATACAGGAAGATTTTGTGTTTCTCATATGTGAAACCATCTTCTTTGTATTTCCTTTTGCTTTCTGTAATAGTAAGGTAATAATCGTTTGAGCGTGTAGCTTTGATATCAAAAAAATAGGTTCTCTTCCCTGCTCTTACCCTCTTCGAAAAAATTTCATTCCGGTCCTTTTGCTCTTCCACAGTCTTCGTTTTAAATCCCTTTAAAGGTCGAATTATTAAAAAAGTATGGCCTAATATAAACCATTAATAATTACTATTGCAATAACCGTAGAAATAAAAGGAGAAACTTCAGGTTGAATTATAGAGTACCATTTAAAGGCTGTTTAACGCCTTTAACTCAACATTAAACAAGTCTAGGAAAGATGCAGTTCTCGCTCGAAGAAATTAAGAAGTTTGGTAATATCGAATTACTCGCTAAGCAAATGGTAGAGGGCTTCATTACCGGATTGCACAAATCGCCCTATCATGGCTTTTCCGTTGAGTTTGCAGAACATAGGCTCTACAATAATGGTGAGAGTACACGACACATCGACTGGAAAATTTTTGCGAAGACTGATCGTCTTTATACAAAAAGGTACGAGGAAGAAACCAACCTCAGATGTCAATTGGTCTTAGATCAGTCTTCATCAATGTACTACCCTACTGAGAACTACGGTAAAATGCGCTTTTCGGTATTGGCAGCAGCTTCCATCACCTACCTTTTGCATAAACAACGGGATGCCGTGGGCCTACATACTTTCAGTGACAAGCTAGAGTTGGAGACTCAGGTTAAGTCTTCGCCTGCTCATATTCATAAGCTATTTCTACAGCTCAATGGCTTGCTAGAAAAAGAGAAAACCGAAAAGAGAACTAATGTTGCACAGATACTTCATCAGCTCGCACAAAAGGTTCACCGAAGATCTCTGGTTGTGATATTCAGTGACATGTTCGATAACCAGAACAATGAAGAAGAGTTGATGTCTGCACTTCAACATCTCAAGCACAAAAAGCATGAAGTTTTACTCTTTCATGTCACAGACCATAAGACTGAATTCAATTTCGAGTTTGAAGACCGCCCTTATGAATTTATAGATTCCGAGACGAAGGAAAGGGTTAGGTTAAATCCTGCGACTATCAAGAAGGACTTCAAAAAACAAATGGACAGCTACTACCACGAGCTTTACCTAAAATGTGCCAAACTAAAAATTGACTTGATAGAGGCTGATATTAATGAAGGGTTCGACCAAATACTCAAATCTTATTTGATTAAGAGAGGTAAGATGTCATAAAAAAGGCCTCCATTCGGAAGCCTTATTCTTAATTATCAATTCTTAACTCCTAATTCACTTATACGTGCATCCAATCCTTCTTGGCGTATAGCTCTTCTTCAGTCTCTCTATAATCTGGATCATCCACGCAGCAATCCACTGGACAAACTGCAGCACACTGAGGCTCTTCATGGAAGCCCATACACTCAGTACACTTGCCAGAAACGATATAATAGAACTCGTCAGATACCGGTTCTTGAGGCTCATTGCCATCTACCTTGCTACCATCCTCTAATTCAATCTCCTTTAAGTCAGTACCTCCGGCCCACGTCCATTCCATACCGCCTTCATATATTGCTGTGTTAGGACACTCCGGCTCGCAAGCCCCACAGTTAATACATTCATCAGTGATTATAATCGCCATATCCTCTATATCTTTTTCTCAGTCTTATTTCAACAACATTTTGCGCATGAAGTTTCACGAAATAAGATTTTTTTCAGTCGCAAAAGTAATACTCAAATTCACTTAGAAGTAAACTTAAGGCGTATTTTTGCAGCAACGATTGAAAAATGACTATTCAAGAGCGAAAAGAAGGTTTATCAGCACTAGGAAACTGGTTTGGCACCATTAATACCAGTGAGTTAGATCAGTTAGTAATGATGGCTGGCAATGAAAATAGCTGGTTCACTCCCGAAAGTGTTAAAAATGCATTCGCTGCTTGGGCAGAAGTGCTTAACGCTGAGAAAATTGAACAGTGGACATCGGGTCAAACCTTAAACCCCATCTCAGCAAAAAGAATTGGTTTGATCATGGCTGGAAACATCCCCTTGGTTGGCCTTCATGACCTCTTGACAGTGCTGATATCAGGGAATGCTGCTCATATCAAATATTCATCTCAAGACAGAGCTCTGATGAGTGCCGTGGTGAATCAGCTGACAACAATTAATCCTGGTTTCCAAGAACATATCAAAGTAATTGATAGGCTCAACGATGTAGATGCCATCATTGCCACAGGATCTGACAATAGTGCGAGGTATTTCAAACACTACTTTTCAAAGTACCCCCATATCATCAGGCAAAATAGAGTTTCCATCGGCATATTAGACGGGAATGAAACCGAAGAAGAATTAGCTAAAATTGGACAAGATGCTTTCCAATACTTCGGTTTAGGTTGCCGAAATGTATCTAAAGTCTTTGTACCCAAAGGTTTTGAATTGCCAAAACTTATCAAGTCGCTAGAAGCCTTCGGACCAATTCTGGATCATCATAAGTATAGAAACAACTACGACTACAACAAGTCCATTTACTTGGTCAATGGAGAACCTCACTTGGATTCTGGCTTCTTCTTGATGCGAGAAAGTGAAGACCTGGTCTCTCCTATCTCAGTTATCTATTATGAAGTTTATGATAGTCCAGCAGCACTCGACTTGAAGCTGTCTGCAAATCGAGAAAAGATTCAGTGCATGGTTTCAAGAGATGCCTGGTATGAAGGAAGTTTAGACTTCGGCTCAGCACAAACCCCTGAACTATGGGATTATGCTGATGGAGTGGATACACTTGAGTTTTTAGAAGGGCTTTAATTCAATTGGTATAGTAAGCTCTAACCTCCTTACTGCTACCCATACTGATCCTAATTTTCCAAGCAAGCATAGAGCAACTGATAATGATTAGAACAAAGACGAGACACTTTTTCAAGGCTTACTGAATCTAATCACAATATAGTTGCCTAATCTTTCTTTTTGACACAACTTTAGTCATGCGAGAAAACAGCCTGTACCTTAAGTTTGTTCGAAACATTCTTCCCTCTCCATTCTCCATTGCTGTTTTACTAACACTGATCACATTCATCCTTGCCTTAATTTTTACACAAAGACCTGAAAACGCAGGTTCCGCCTACCCACTTATCATTCTGGAGTATTGGGAAACAGGCTTCTGGGAGCTTTTGGAATTCACCATGCAGATGGCTCTAATTTTGGTGCTGGGTCACACATTGGCTTTGACACCTTTCTTTAACCAGATCATCTCCCAGTTTACAAAGTATTGCAATAATACTGCCTCCGCTGCTTTGTGGGTGAGTCTATTGACAATTGCCGTTAGTTTTATCAATTGGGGCCTATGCCTTGTCTTCGGTGCAATCTTCGCTCGAAAAGTAGCCGAAAAAGCCAAGGCTAATGGATGGAAACTCAACTATCCGCTAATTGGTGCGGCTGGCTATAGTGGAATGATGTGCTGGCACGGAGGCTTTTCGGGTTCAGCACCTTTGACTGTTGCTGGTTCCGATCATTTTCTTGCCGATCAGATTGGGCAAATTGGCATTGAACAGACGCTCTTGTCTTCTATGAACCTTACGACAAGCCTGATGCTCTTGGTTGTTATCCCTTTGGTATTTTATGTTTTAGGAAAACGAAATCATGGCAGTGAATTGAACTTATTGGATCTAGGCGAATCAAGTTCTGATAATTCAAGCCAAGAAGCTCGTAAGCTTCCGAGGGCGGAAAGGATCGATCACTCAAGACTTGCAGCAATTCTCTTAGGTGGAATTATCTCTTTTATCGCTTTGCGAAAAATAATCACCACACCTACCGGTACTGGACTAGACTTTATTAATCTCAACTTTATCAATTTTTTCCTTTTCGGACTGGGCATTCTACTTCATGGGTCGTTTTCGAAATTTCTATCCGCCATCCAAGAAGCAATTGGGGGTGCAGCGGGCATCATCATTCAATTCCCCCTATACGCTGGCATCATGGGTATCATGAAGTATTCCGGCCTCGCAGCAGGTGTATCCTATGCCTTTGTCGATATTTCCACCGCACTGACACTGCCCATCTTTGCCTTCTTAAGCGCTGGACTGGTCAATATTTTTGTACCTAGTGGCGGTGGTCAATGGGCAGTTCAAGGGCCAATTGTAGTTGAAGCGGCACAAGTACTCAACGTACCCGTTCCTAAAATTGTGATGGCATTAGCATATGGCGATCAGCTGACCAATATGCTTCAGCCTTTTTGGGCATTGCCTCTATTGGGCATTACCAAGCTGAAAGCAAAAGATATATTGCCTTACAGCCTTATCATTATGACCACTGGGTTAATCATCTTTATCCTTAGCCTACTGCTTTTTTAACCTGACTTGATTTCATATGAGACACTTCATTCTTGCACTTCTGACCCTGACTGCCTCCACTTTATGTGGACAAGCACCTCGACAAACTCAAACCGATAGTTATACGCGTTACGAATTACTTTCTCCAGAAAGCCAAAGCTTCCGAATCATTTATGATGTCAGTGCTACTAATGCCGGGGCTACCAAATACTTCAATACCCTTAGAGCAGGGAGTGAACATGTAGTGGATGCCGTTTGGGATTTAATGACGGGCAAGGAATTGATTTGGAAAATCGTAGGTGGAAATGAAGCACGAGCCAATGGTCTTGCATCAGCACAAGAAGCTGGAGAGTACCTTATGGTAAGTCTCGCTAGGCCAGTTCCAAAAGACGGGCAAGCTAGATTAAGAATTGATAAAACTTATCAAGACGTAAACAGCTATTATACCAAAAACGGAACAATCGTATTTGACCGATCATTAGGCATTAAACGAAACTCTGTGGTCCTTCCTATAGGATACGAACTGATCAGTAGTAACTACCCTTCTCAGGTAATTCAGGAGGAAGATGGTCGAATCAAAGTGAGTTTTATGAATAGTGGGCCATCCAGTGTTCCTTTCAAAGTGGTAGCGCGTCCAGCCGATAACATGACTTTTCGACCCAGCCCTCAGAATCCTTGGGAAAGACTTACGGTTCCGATGGTCCCCAGTAATCAGAGTCGTGCTAGAGTTACGTACAGTTTTGGAGAACGTAGTTTTGAAAACCGAGACATCATGTACTTTTTACAGCAACCAGAAACAAACTCCTTCTTTCTTTACCATGACTATACCGAGTCCAGAGAAGGCATTGATAAATATGTAAATGTAGTGAGAGCTGGTAGCAAGGCTTCTGGTCCTTCTGCTCGCCTATTGGATACTGGTGAGCAATTGAAAGTAGAAACTCTTGTTGGAAATGAGATAAGCAGAAAAGGAATTGAAGTTAACGGCTTAACCGATAAGACTGAAGCCATCGTGATTTGGTTTGACCCCATCAAAAAAGGTGAGACCAAAAGACTGAGAATATCAGAAACTTATACCGACCCCAATCGGTATTTGTTAGTCGATGATCAACTGATCTGGGACAGAAGTTTTGGACGTAACCGCAATACTGTCATTCTTCCCGAAGGTTGGATGCTTACTGCCAGTTCTATTCCAGGTACGATAGACATGACCGAAGATGGTAAAGTCAGGATTAGGTTTGTCAACGGGCGCCCTGATAATATCAGGGTATTTATCAAGGCCATAAGGAGATAACCATTTGATTATAAATATTTAAATTAGCCTCTAGTAAACAATCTCAAGAAGACCTTGGCAAACCGTTATAGCCTTTCAGACGACAGAAGACGAAACCCTTTTGGAATGATCCTAAGAGTTCTTCTTGAAATGATAATCATTGTAATTGGGATTTACATTGCTTTTCAGCTAGAAAACAATCGTGAGGCTAAAAACAAGGCAGCTCTTGAGCAAAGTTATCTCGAGCAACTTCTAGAAGAGGTGGCCATTAATGAAGGTGAATTGCTTGCCGATCAGGATGCTCGTAAGGAGCAAGTCATGTACCTGAGGAAATTATTGGAGACTCCATTGCGCCAAGTTGATCCAGACACAATTCGGAGAGCCATGGATGTTCTGCTTATGATTAGACTTTACTCTCCTACAGATGCAGTTTATCAGGACTTAGTTTCATCGGGCAACCTTGGAATTATTAAGTCTGATGCATTTAAAAGGGTGCTAATGAACTATCGCAGAGCCCTGTCCAGGGTTCCCAGCACCGAAGATAGAGACGTTAGACTTATCTCAGATCAGTTAGAGCCTTACCTAATAGACAAGCAACTCCTTTCATTTCTTGAGCCTCATACCGACCTCGATGAGATTAACATTTCAAACGATCAAAAAGATAGAATGATACGCCAACTGCTTAGAGACAGGAAGTTTATTGACCTAGTATATTTGCGGGTTAACACAGTTCAAGATGTCATCTTTTTTGAGAACCCAATGCAATGGCACCTGCTGGCGATGAAGAATCTACTTCGGAAAGAACTGGGCTTGCCTTCTGAATGACATTTTCCTATCATATCTAAGCTTACTTCAAGTTTTATTTCCTCTCTTTTTTGATAACTTTGCGACCCCTATGAGGGTTATACTCATAGTGTAGTTTTGAAAACATTAAAACCTTTTCCATGGCGTTTGATATTGACATGATAAAGGCTGTTTATGAAAGAATGCCCGCCCGGGTTGAAGCAGCCAGAAACTTAGTCGGAAGACCACTTACCTTATCAGAAAAAATCCTCTACTCCCACTTATGGGATGGTACTCCTTCTGAAGTATTTGAAAGAGGCAAGTCTTATGTAGACTTTGCACCTGATAGAGTTGCAATGCAAGATGCGACAGCTCAAATGGCCCTATTGCAATTTATGCAAGCCGGAAAAGATAAAGTAGCCGTACCATCGACTGCACACTGCGATCACTTGATTCTTGCCAAACAAGGCGCAGAACAAGATCTAAGAAATTCATTGACTGCTTCTGGTGAAGTATTCAATTTCCTCGAGTCGGTTTCGAACAAATATGGCATCGGATTTTGGAAACCAGGTGCAGGTATCATTCACCAAGTAGTACTTGAAAACTATGCCTTCCCAGGTGGAATGATGATTGGTACTGATTCTCACACAGTAAATGCTGGTGGTCTGGGTATGGTAGCCATCGGTGTTGGTGGTGCTGATGCAGTAGACGTAATGGCTGGTATGGCATGGGAACTTAAATTCCCTAAGCTCATCGGTGTGAAGTTAACAGGCAAGATGAATGGCTGGACTTCAGCCAAAGATGTAATCCTTAAAGTAGCTGGTATTCTCACTGTAAAAGGTGGCACAGGTGCTATTGTAGAATATTTCGGCCCAGGCGCACAGTCTTTATCTGCCACAGGAAAAGGAACTATTTGTAACATGGGTGCGGAAATTGGAGCGACAACTTCAACTTTTGGTTATGACGACTCTGTGGAGCGCTACCTAAGAGCTACTGATCGTTCAGATGTAGCAGACTTAGCCAATACGGTGAGACCTCACCTAACGGGTGACGATGAAGTGTATGCTAGTCCAGAGCAATACTTCGATCAAGTGATAGAAATTGACTTGAGTACTTTGGAACCACATGTAAACGGACCATTTACGCCAGACAAAGCTACTCCTGTTTCTCAAATGAGAGCCGAGGCTGAGGCTAATGGATGGCCTACCAAGGTAGAATGGGGATTGATTGGTTCTTGTACCAACTCATCTTATGAAGATCTTTCTAGAGCTTCTTCCATTGCCAAGCAGGCAGTAGATAAAGGATTGAAAACGAAGGCTGACTTTGGTATCAACCCAGGTTCTGAGCAAGTGAGGTTCACCGCTGAAAGAGATGGTTTACTTGAGATATTTGAAAACCTGGACGCTACGATTTTCACAAATGCTTGCGGACCGTGTATCGGTCAGTGGGAACGAGCTGGCAACAATGAAAGAGTAAACACGATTGTTCACTCATTTAATAGAAACTTCTCTAAAAGAGCAGATGGCAACCCGAATACTCACGCTTTTGTGACTTCTCCTGAAATGGTAGCAGCAATTGCGATCTCTGGAGATTTAGGCTTCAATCCTATCACAGATACGCTGACCAATGAGAACGGTGAGCAAGTAAAACTTGATCCACCTGTGGGTGATGAATTACCAGACAAAGGCTTCGATGTTCAGGACAACGGTTATCAGGCCCCTGCAGCAGATGGTTCTGGCATTGAGGTGGTTGTAAAGCCAGACTCAAAACGCCTTCAGCTCCTTGCTCCTTTCGCTCCTTGGGACGGAAATAACATCACTGGCGCTAAGCTTTTGATTAAAGCATTTGGTAAGTGTACTACGGACCACATCTCAATGGCAGGTCCATGGTTGAGGTTTAGAGGTCACCTAGATAACATTTCTGATAACTGTTTGATTGGTGCAGTGAATGCTTACAATCAGGATACCAACAAGGTGAAAAACCAAATTACTGGAGAGTACGGACCAGTACCAGCTACTGCCCGTCAGTACAAAGCAGAAGGCATTCCTTCTATTGTTGTAGGTGACCACAACTACGGTGAAGGTTCTTCACGTGAGCACGCTGCAATGGAGCCGAGATTCTTAGGTGTGAAAGCAGTACTGGTGAAGTCATTCGCCCGTATTCACGAAACTAACCTGAAGAAGCAAGGTATGTTGGGTTTGACCTTCGCTAACGAGGCAGACTATGACAAAATCCAAGAAGATGATACCATCAACTTCCTTGATTTGGTTGACTTCGCTCCTGGTAAACCTCTGACCTTAGAGTTTGTACATGCCGATGGTAGCAAAGACGTCATCATGGCTAACCATACTTATAATGAAGCCCAAATTGGTTGGTTCAAAGCTGGCTCAGCATTGAACTTAATCAAACAGCAAGCTGCTAGCTAATTCAATCCTCTCCTTTCAAGGAGAGGCGTCCTTTTAAAAGCTTTCTCACTACGAAAAGTCGAAGGGACGGAGAGGTTAAAGAGTCCTCATAAAAAACCTCAGTCCTAATCGGGCTGAGGTTTTTTTGAACTTCAAGTGATTTGCAGCTAACTTATTAGAAATTAGATAAGTATATGTCTGCAGCCAGTATTTTCAATGATGTTATCGGACCGGTAATGAGAGGTCCTTCAAGTTCTCATAGTGCTGCTGCATGTCGTATGGGGCTGTTGATTCGGGATTTAATGCAGCATGATATCTCAAGCCTTTCTGTAGATTATGATCCTAATGGTTCTCTAGTCACTACACACAAAAGCCAAGGTACAGACATGGGGCTTTATGGTGGATTGATGGGATGGGAAGCTGACGATCCGAGAATGGTGGATTACGAGTCTCACCTCTCAAATTCAGGCATAACAGTCCACGTCAATTACCTGAGCTATGGCGCCACACATCCGAATCAGTACCGCATCAATGTGACTAATCAAGACTTTACACACAGCATTACAGCCATAAGTACCGGTGGCGGTATGATGGAAATCACTGAAGTCGATGGTGTGCAATTGTCAATATGCGGAGACTATTACGAGTTGCTGATGTACGTAAAAGGGGGCGTTGAATCATTCGACTTACCAGAATTAAGCCATGAGGTTCAGGTCACCCGAAATGGAGCCTTTATCCACTTAAGAAGTAGTCAGTCCTTTCCGAATGACCTTATCAAAGCATTATCCTCGAAAGAGGAAGTTCTTAAGTCGGTTGTATTAAGCCCAGTTTTGCCTGTCCACTCAAGGAAAGACCTTACAGTCCCTTTCAATACCTGCTCAAAAATGATGGAGATTGGCTCACGAGAAAACCTCTCAATATGGGAGTTGGCCATTAAATATGAAGCAGCCAGAGGAGGTATCTCTGAACCAGAAGTACTTCAAAAGATGACTCATATTCAGGGCATCATGAGAAAAGGCATAGAGACCGGACTAAAAGGAAAAGAATTTGACGATAGAATTCTACCTGTACAGTCCGTTGGCTTTCGAGACAAGATGCTTGACAAGCAATTACTTGATGCAGGTATGTTGAACAGAGTCATTTTGTACACCACAGCCATGATGGAGGTAAAGAGTAGCATGGAGGTTTTCGTAGCAGCCCCTACTGCTGGGTCTTGTGGTGCACTCCCCGGAGCCATCTTGGGAGTCGCAGACCATATGAATGCAAGTGAAGACCTAGTCAACAAAGCCCTTATGGCTGCAGGCATTATTGGTCTATTCATTGCAGAACATGCAACATTCGCTGCGGAAGTGGCAGGTTGCCAGGCCGAAACTGGTGCTGGCGGAGCTATGGCAGCCGCTGGTCTAGTGGTCCTTATGAATGGTAGCTTAGAACAGGCTACCTCAGCCGCTTCTCTCGCATTGCAGAATTCGCTAGGTATAATTTGTGACCCTATTGGAAATCGTGTAGAAGCTCCCTGCTTGGGAAAAAATATTATGGCGGCTTCAAATGCACTCAGCTGTGCAAATATGGCTTTAGCCAACTATGAACATCTCATCCCCTTTGATGAAGTAGTACAAAGCATGAAGGAAGTCGGTGATATGATGGCCCATGAACTCACCTGCACAGGACTTGGAGGTCTTGCTGCCACACCGACCGGACAAGCCATCAAAAATAAACTTGAACAAAAAGCGATCTACTGTTAGAACAGTGTTACCCTGAAGTATGATTCATTACCTCGGAACTATTTGACAACTTCCGTATATAACGGTGTTGTGTTTAATTAATGAATAAGAGCAATTCAAATATTAACTTGATAGAAGAAGGACAAGGTTTAGGCGTTCTAAAGTTTGGACTTGAAAGGAATGCTGTTGAACTGATTCTTGGTGTGCCTGATGAAAAAGAGAAGTACTCTTATTCGAAAGACGAAGAAGACTTAACCGAAAGTTGGCATTATGACAACCTAGATTTGTCTCTAGGGTTTGACGAAGATGATGATTGGGGATTAGTGACTATTGCCATCACTTCAACGGAATATAATTTCAAAGGATTTTCGCCAATTGGATTGACCAAAGATGAGTTGAAGAATAAACTAGACACTATCGGGATAAGTGACCTTGAATTTGAAGATTGGTCATCAATAGAAAGTCCTTCGCATGAATTACTTTCTTCAGATTCATTGGGAATCAATTTCTGGTTTGATGAAAATCGACTAAGTGAAGTTCAATGGGGACCACTATTTATTGACGATGAAACAATTAATTGGCCAGAAATAAATAAAAACTAAACACAACAATCGCTACTACTAAGGTCTATCACTTCAGGTTTATAAATCCGAAGTCCAGACTGATCATGAGAGACCTATGATCAAACACATATGCTTAGGTTTACATTGGGCCAAAACTCCAAATCGAGGTCATAAATCAAAGCCTTAAAAATCTAAGCATGAAATCAATTTCAATCCTTCTACCTCTCCTACTATTAACCCAGACCGTTTCATACGGGCAACATGAAATATTCCAGAATGACGAAAAAGGGCTTATTTCAAACACCCTTGAAACTCATTTTGAAGGATGGATGACTGGAGACACTACCCTATTAGGCAAAGTTCTGCATGCAAATTACCAGATCAAAAATGTAAAAGATGACAAGGTGTTGGCGTTCGACCGAACCACCTATTTGAGGTCCTTTGAACCTGGGCCAAGAAAAGAGAATTCGGCTCTAAGAATTATTGAAATAGATGTTACTGGTAATGTCGCTTCTGCGAAATGTGAAATAGAAACCACAAAGAGATTGTATACGGACTATGTCAATTTGATGAAAATTGAAGAGAAGTGGTTCATAGTAGATAAAACAGCAACCAGTAAATTAAAAACCAGAGATGGGTTTTACATCAACTGGAACATCGATAGAACTCAAAAGGAAATTAAGCCGAGCCTTCCAATTTCCATAGAAGAGGCACAAACGATTAATTGCTATTACGTCAAATTTGATGACCAAAACCGGGTAACCAGTGTAAAGTATTTTTTATCCGGTAAGCCATCTAACCATGGAAGCTTTGGTGCTTTCGAATTAAATAGAGTTTACCAGGATAAAATCATACAGGTAAGGTTTAAGAATACGGAAGGACAATCAGTTGCGAATGCATCTGGCACAGGGCTAATCAAGTATCATTTAAATGAGTCTGGCCACTGGATGAGTAAAGAGTACTTTGATCTCAATAGCAAGATGATCGATGCTGATGGTGTTGCCCAAGTAGTAGTGACTAGAAACAATAAGAATGAATTGACTTCATGGACAAGATATAACCTAAAGAAGGAGACTATTCCCTACTTCAATGGCATAAAGAAGACAAATTATGTGTTTGATGAGCAAGGTCAGATTGCTTTTACTCAAAATCTTGATGCCAATGGTAATCTAAAAAATGGCCCTCAGGGTGTAGCCGAAGTAGCCTATAGTTTTGATGAAAACGGAACACTCCTTTCAAGAGAATTCAGGGATGAAAACCACCAACCTATTATGCACCCTACTGCTAAGTTTTCGAGAGTAGAATATCGAGAGTTCAATAAGTACGGTATTCCAAAACGGTTTTATTCTATGGATGAAAAGGGCTATCCGATAAGGTATGGGGTCCTGGAATACAATAGGAATATGTCTATAAAAAAGAAAACCTATTACAACAAACAGGGTGAAATCGCGGAATCTGAAGAAGGATTTGCCTACACTATTTACATATACAATGATCAAGGAAAATTGATAAAAGAGAAGCTTTTGAATCTCGCTGGAAAAGAAATCTAGAAACGATATGTTGAGCCTTTATCAACTGGGAAACTTACCGTTCTGAACTATGTCGCATTAGTTCAAAAGTCTTAGACATAACAATCGTTAGTGTTGCATAAGCCATGTCCTTCTAGTTTGCTTTGGCGTAACCCAACCGTTTATCAAACACCTCCTTCCCAAATCCCTTGATTGTTTATTCAATAACTTATAGTCATCTTCAAGTACATCAATGAGTACTTGAAGATGAAAAACCTCAGTCTAATTTTAGTATTAGTATTTACCTCAGTTCAGTCAAATACTGTCATTCAAGACAACAAGCGTACTGAGGAGTTAGACCGCTATTGGAAAGCCTTAGCCAAAACAGCCAAAGCAGGGGATTTTGAAGGAATGAGATCTCTTTATCATGAAGATGCAGTCTTGGTGAAAGAAGATACCACCATCGCCATTTCGGAGGCATTCAAGTTTCGTTGGAAAAAGGAAATTCTAGAAGTAAGGGATGGAAAGCGTGCAAATACACTAGAATTTCGCTTCTCCAAACGTGTGGGCAATCACATCACCGCCTATGAAGAAGGAATCTACCATTATACCTCTGTAAAAACTTCAACTGGTAAAAGCCTGGGAGATAGTTATATCCATTTTGAGACATTATTAGTCAAAGTCAATGACAATTGGCTCACACTTATGGAATATCAAAAAACCGAAGCGAGTGAAGAGGAATGGGCCGCACTTAAGTAGAGATTGCGAATTGTCGAACTAAGCCACTACCTAATCCTCTCCTTCTAAGGAGAGGTGTCCTAGCGAAAGCCTTATCGTTTTAATAGACTAAATGGACGGAGTGGTTGAAAAGCTCAAATTGAGATCAAAAAACTGAAGCTATCCCGAATGAATAAGGCTTACTTAAATATCACCCGATTATACCAGATATTCATATTTCCCAGAATCAATGAAAAGTCATCCGAATGAGCCTGTGCTTTTTTACTGACACCTAATGTGTTATGTTTATATAATTCCTAAGTAGCAGTGTTCAAATTTATTCAAGAGTTAAAAAGACGAAATGTCATTAAGGCAACGATCTCTTATGTTGTCTTTTCTTACGCAATACTTCAGATAGCCTCTTTATTAATCGGCATTTTAGAATTAGACAAAGGGATTAATAAAATAGTACTTATTGTCCTCATCATAGCGCTACCACTTTGGATCGTCTTTGCATATATCTACGAATGGACACCCTCTGGTTTCAAAAAGACAGACTCTATTGCGGAGGAGAAGAGTATACATGAGGCAACAAGCAAAAAGCTGAATCATTACATCATAGCGGGGCTCTTCCTACTTATTATTCTATTGGTTGCTGATCGTGTTTTTGATTTTACGGGCAACATAGTTAATAAGCCTGATTCCACACAGGTAATCGTAGTCTTACCTTTTACCAGCGAAGGTGAAGATGAAGAAGAGTTCTTCAGTTCGGGGATTCATAACGATGTAATGACACGCCTTTCTAATATTCACGACTTCAGAATCATTGCAAGCTCAGCTGTGGCTGAATACAAAAACTATGAGGGTGACCTGAGAACTATCGGTGATAGGTTTGATGCTAATTATGTTCTTCAGGCTGCGGTTAGAAAAAATGGTCAACGCGTACGAGTGACCGCTGCTTTGATCAATGCGAAAAACAATCAAACCGCATGGTCCAATGTGTATGATGGAGAACTATCGGATGTTTTTGAATTACAGTCGGACATTTCCATAAAGATTGCTAACCAGCTAGAAGCCAATTTAAGTGAGGAAGAAAAGGATGAATTAAAAGCTTTTCCTACCGATAATATTTCAGCATATGAAGACTATTTATTGGCCAGACATACCGTTACCAAGCCTAATGCTGGTTATGATGAGTTCAATCAAGGGCTTATAATTTTAGAAAGAGCAGTAGCTGCGGATCCTAAATTCACAAATGCATGGACGCTGATTGCCGAGATACACAGTGTAAGGTATGACATACTGAAAAGGGACCCTAATAACCAAGAAGAGGCCGAAAAGGCTAAGGAGGCTACCTATGAAGCTTTTAAGGTTGCCCAAGCCTTAGCACCAAATAACCCAGATCTCCTTTCAACACAGGCATTTATTTTCAAGAACATTGAACAAGATCCTCTTAAAGCACTCTCAGCTTTTGAAAAGGCCATTGAACAAAATCCTAGTGACTACATCTCTTTAAAGGAAGCCGCATTTCTGTACACCTTCTTTGATCAACCTATTAAGTCAAAAGAAGCATTAGAAAAGGCTTTTGCCTTAACTCAGGACAATGGACCAATCAGTTTTCAGCTCACCTTTGCCTATGAGGTACTCGGTGAATACGAAAAAATGGTTCCTATTCTGGAGAAACTGGCCAAATACTATCCTAAGGAAAAGCATTACTTAGTGGATGCCAAATATTACCAGTTCCTGAAAGATGGTAAACTTTCCTCCTTTAACGATTTCAAAGCAACACTCGAGAGTACAACTACTGAATTTCCGTGGGATGAACGAGCAGTGAAAAACAAAGAAATGGTGGTGGCCATGTTCAACAATGAATTCGAGAAGTATCATGACAAATGGGAAGGTCACATGGCATCTCATACTGCCGATGGACATAATGGATGGGTTTGCCCCATGGTAGCCAATGATAACCTTAATCAAGCAAGGCTTATGCTAACTATGGGAGATCCTACTGAAGGTCAAAAGATGTTGAACGAGGTAGAAAGCATTGTCCTGAAGCCCATAAACCTTTATTCAGTATGCACTTTTGATCCAGACATCTACCTTCCCAAGCTTGATTTTCTCAAAGGAGATACGGAGTTAGCAAAACAAAAGCTAGATGAAGTAGTATTACGAGTGATTAAGAATAAGAGCTTTCCTACAGGCGCAGTTGAACGTGCTGTTCTTGTACAAGCCTCGGATATGATTGACCCTGACAAAGTCTATACCTATTACAAGCAGGTGACTGACAACTCTGTTTCTTTCATCAGTTTTGAGGCTATTTGTGCTGAACCCTGGACCTACCCCAACCTGATCAAAGACCCTCGCTTTCAGGAAGAGATTAGAAAAGATGGCAGATTCGTGGAGTTCCTGAGCACATTTGGCTTTTTGAAATCATAGCACTCCTCTTGGCTTTTTCTTAATTATCGTTTGTCAGTCTCATCCTTGATTTTTAAAGATTTATCTAGAACTTCCGTTTACAAAAGTTTTGTACCATAGTAAAAGGAAAACCATGACAGGCTATATAGACGGTTTCGTTCTCCCAATCCCAAGAGCTTATTTGAGCGAATACCGAGAAGTTGCTAAATCAGTTGCAGAGATTTGGAAGCAATATGGTGCTCTTGCCTACTTTGAATATGTCGGTGAAGATTTAACCTTAGAAGGTGTCCGGTCTTTCGCAGAGGTAGTTGAGGCAAAAAATGATGAAGCCATCGTTTTCGGCTGGGTTGTATTTCCTTCTAAAGAAGTGCGTGACCGAGCGAATGCTGAGGTTCCAAATGATCCGAGAATGAGCGACTTAGTCACACCATTGACCGACTCGTCAAGGTTGATTTTTGATGCTTCCAGAATGGTCTATGGTGGATTCCAACCTTTGGTTCAATCGAAATAATACCACATCATTGACAAAAGCAATGACTCAACTGGGCACTACCCTTCGGTTTAGGCCCAACCCCAGGGCCCAAAATTGTAATACTACAATACTTTCACTCCCTCTCTCAGGGGTTGATTAGCTCACAACTATTTATCATCTTCCTAATGCACAAAGTCAGGGTTAATCGCTCTGAACTGATTTTTGAAACTCAAAACCTACCACAATGAAATTCAAAGCTACACTCCTAGTACTTAGTATTAGTACGCTGTTAATCAGCTATGCAGGAACTAAATCCACCGATACACTTCAGGATAAAAAAGGAATGATCAAAGTAACCATCATGTACCCTAATGGAGATGGAAATACATTTGACATGGACTATTATATGAATAAACATATGCCCATGCTGGCGGGCCTTTTAAAACCTATGAAGTTTTATAAAATAGATAAGGGTATAGGCGGAAGAACGCCAGATGAGCCGGTTCCATTCTTAGCTATTGGTTACTTGTACTTTGACAAACTTTCTGATTATCACGAGTCTTTTGGCGCCAATGCACAAAAGATTTTGGGAGATATTCCAAACTATACGAACGCCCAACCTTTACTTCAGATTAGTGAAGTCGTTGAGTAGAAGCTCACGAGTCCCATGAGCCAGCAACCAAGGTATTTGGATAAACTCATAGATGAGCCGGCCAGTGGTAGGAAAATGGAAAATATTTGGGCCAAGCATGAGTCCACTTCCACTTAAATATCAAAATGGCACCCACTTATTGTAGATGCCACAATGAACCAACCATTGACAAACACCAATTCACTTTTTCAACAAAGGTGTTATTATGACACCCGTTTGTAAGGGCCTTCCTTTCTACCGTCCTTGAAAACCATTTCTATTTCCACAACCTCATTATTCTCATTTCTAATAAAGTGGACCTTTGGGATCTCCTGCGGAGCATAAACCCCTTCTGGAACAGTGATCTGATAGAGATCCTCCTCAACTCGAACCAGTTCCAGAGCCATAGGAGCACCAGCACGTTCGTACATTAACTTGTCAGAATCATTTAAGAATATTTTCCTGTCTCCAGTATATGTGCCAATAAAAGGCGACCTTGAGGTGCTCATCTCCATTACCACTCTGGTCGTAGAATTACCGTCTACTCCCTTCTCTAACTTAATCAAGCTGTTTTTTCGGTCAATGGTAATCTGAAGTTCATTGATTACTGCATACCCAAGGTTGACAAACTCAATCCCTTCAGAAAGCCTGATTCGAGGATCATTAAATACAGCATTACCAATACTTACTTCTCCATCAAGCTGCGCATCCCAGCTCTCAAAAGTGGCCACAGGAGTTCTCATAGGAAGCCCTCGTTTAGGAGCTCCTTTATATTTCAGTTTGTCTTTAAATGAATAGGGAATTGTAATGGTAAATGGGTTTCCAGAATCGAGGTGTGCTTCTACTTCATTCCCCATTATGTCAATTTGGAGATTTAGATTTCGAGCATCCTGAACAAAGGGAATAACATCTTTGTCTGTGGCACTCAATTCACCCTTTGTTAAAATGAGTTGTGAGCCTGGATAGTCCATTGTTACCAGATAGTCTTCCAAAAAGAAGCCTCCCAAAATTCCATCAACAGGCAACAATTTCCTCAATTCAATGACATTCATTTCAGTGTCCTTGATGATATCGGATCCCGAAAGGGCTAAATTCTTGACTCCAACCCGTTTTGACATAAGTCTATTCTTAGAGCCAGGAGTTCTCAGTGGGTCCTCTCCCACGACCTCCAATCCAAGTGCATCGCTCAAACCAGCATCCACCACGTTTGTTGAAGATCCCGTATCGAAGATGAATTTGTAAGGACCTTTCCCATTAATCATTACATCCATAACTGGTCGGTGCGAGCTCATATCAATAGGAATAATGGTGCCACTAGTAATCGTTCTCTGACACTGACCTCCAAAAGTGAAAAACAAAAAGACAATTGCTATTAATAGTTTTTTCATAGTTAACGACTGTTAAGATTTTGTATGAATAGATTTTTGTGATTTTCTTAAGACAAGGATCGATATGCATCCTGCTGAAAACCTGAAAAACAGATGAAATTTTGGTCCTATTAACATGAAAGAAGAGAAAACACAGGAGATAGAAGACATTGAGTTAATCGGCTGGAAATTTTCCGCAGCCCATGGAACGCTCAGTAACCCCGAGGGTGAAAACGTAATTCTGGAGCCCAGACTTTCAAAACTGATGTATGTACTAATGCTACACATGGATCGCATAGTTTCAAGAAGTCATTTGGTCAATAATGTTTGGCAAGACACTGTGGTAAATGATGAATCGTTGACTAGAGCCATTGCAGATTTGAGAAAGATCCTGAAGAAAAATTTCTACTCGGGCATTTCCATTGACACGGTGCCCAAAAGAGGCTACATGCTTAATTTAAAACCCGTAGATAGAGTTTATGCACTCAAACTAAGAATAAAACGTCCCATTCGTACGGCTGTCATCAGTTCTCTACTCCTTGGCATTTTTCTACTCTGGTACTCTGGCTATCTAAAGTTTGTCGCAATTAATGGTCTGAGCCTTCTCTGTCTTTGATACAGGAATAGTAGACATTGATTGACTTATGACCTACATTCATGGCATATCATCCCCTCAATCACAGGGTGATATGAAACAAGAGGCTAATCATGAATGAAGACCTTATTGAAATCAACAAACTGACCGATCAATTCTTCAGCGCATTTGACAATACTCTAAGGGCTCCCAACCTCGACAGTTTGAAGAGTATTTTCATCAAAGAGGGAATCATTATTAGCAATAACTCTGACGTTCCCCTCATTTACAATCTAGATAGCTTTATTGAGCCAAGGATCAGGATGCTAAGTGACGGAACACTAACGCATTTTAGAGAAGGGGAAGTCTCGCATGAAACATCAATATTCCGAAATATTGCGCAACGCTTTAGTGTCTATGAAAAGTCAGGAAAGCTGAATGGTGAAGACTTCAAAACTGAGGGTAAAAAGAGCATTCAGTTCATCAAAGTGGAAGGTCAATGGAAAATATCTAGTGTCGCCTGGAGTGATAAGGAATAAGGCTGGATTGAATTAACCCAGTCAAACACAAGTTTAAAAAACATTAGCAGATGAAGAAAAACACTTTCGAAAACCAGAGTACGGAACAGCTTCATAACAACTTGAAAGCCATTAAAATCATTCTTGGCGCACTAATTTTAGTGTTTTCCCTTTTAATGATTATCACCATTTTTGGCATGCTTACGAAGGAAGACAACTCAGTTTATCTTCCTTTATTTATAGTGGCACTTTCAGGTTCAGCTATGATACCCTTGCAATTGAATTCCATGAAGAAAATTAAATCTGAAATCGCATCGAGAGAAGTATAGATTTTGATTGTTAAGAATCACTTCTAAATGGAACTTTGCCAATAGAATATCGATTACGTTAATCAAACACTTTTTTAATTCTAAGCCTTATGAAAATACTCATCATCGGTGGAAATGGAACAATTGGGAAACCCGTGGCTACGCAGTTCGCCCAAGACCATGAAATCGTCATTGCAGGACGAAGTAAATCAGATATCACCATTGACATTGTGGATAGCCAATCGATACAACAAGGCTTAGAGAAGGCAGGTAAGTTGGATGCTATTGTCTGTATTGCTGGTGAAGCCAAATGGGCTGATTTCAACGACTTGTCAGAGGATGACTATTACGTAGGACTTCGAAGTAAGTTAATGGGTCAAGTGAACGTAGCCCGAATAGGAAGAGACTTCTTAAATGACGGAGGATCAATAACCCTTTCGACAGGAATTCTCGCAGACGATCCCGTAGTCAAAACAGCTAGCGCAGCAATGGTCAATGGAGGTATACACAGCTTTGTTCAAGCTGCCGCTCTAGAAATGGAAAGAGGCATTCGCATCAATGCCGTTTCACTAGGTATGGTAGAAGACGCTTATGACAAGTATAAAAGCTATTTCCCAGGTCACAATCCAGTGCCAATGGATGTAGTGGTCAATGCCTATGTACGAAGTGTAATGGGCAAGGACAATGGAAACGTAATCAGGTTTTACTAAGTAATCTGATAACAGCAACTTTCAATTCTCCGTTAGATTCATTAAAATGGAACTATGGACGGATTAACTCTAATTTTCGAAGGAACTGACTTTGAGTCTAAAATTCTCAAAGACCAACTGGCATCTGTGGGTATTCAAGCACTATTAAAAAGTGAAACCAATGCTGCACTTGTTTCAGGTTTTGGGCCTACAGGAACTGGTAAACTATTCATATCGCCAGGCGACTTAGAAAAAGCGGCAGGCATTGTCGAAGAATTCAAATCAAAGAATTAGTGTTTACTACATCGAGGGTGGCCTCCGTTAAATGAGTAATTATCCTGAAATTGGCGCGCTCAATCGTATCTACATTGATCATAAAGTAGAGATACAGTTTTCTACATCATCTATTCTGACAGATAAAGAAGATTACCGACTTGTAGAGTTCAAGCTAGAAGGAAAGGTCTTCAATTTCTTTGTAGAAGATGAAAGAGATGACGCCCGTCTTAACTATCCCCTTCTCAACCTTTGTCTTGTTTTGCGTGAGCTAGAACACTACAACGAATCTTCCGACTATCTAGAGTGGACTAGGGATCATTACCTAGATCCAAAAAACCATGAAGTACTCGCACATTTCAAGAATTTAGGCCTGGTCTATACTGAAGTGGAGAAAATTATAGGTAAAATTGATAGTCAAATTAGCAATTGGGACTTTGAAATGGGAAGTGGCGCTTCTTGGGAATTAAGAAAGCAGGGTTTGACATAGTGAATGATTAACAATCAAAAAGCATGAAAAACCTAAAGCGATCGCTCGGCATTTGCATCCTCCTATTCTTTCTTATAGAGTCGGCCTCGGCCCAGAAATATAGAATCCTCATCTCCAATGATGACGGCATTGAATCTCCTCTCCTTAAGACACTGAGTGAAGAACTCGCCAAGCTCCCAGATGTAGAAGTAGTTATTTCCGCACCAAGCGAGAATCAGTCAGGTAGTAGCCAATCAACAGATGGGAGAACGCTCAAGGTTGAAAAAATATCTAAGGACAATGAGTTTTTCGGCTATGCGGTATCTGGAAGGCCGGCAGATGCAGTAAGGTTTGGACTACGAGTTTTGGGTAAAGAGGAGCCTTTTGACCTTGTCATCTCTGGAATCAACAGGGGCTCGAATGTTGGAAAGCTCTCCCACCTTTCAGGCACTGTTGGTGCCGCTATGGAAGCCATATACCATGGTATACCAGCTATTGCTGTTTCACAAGAAGTACGTGGAGTCAATACAAAAGTCTCAGCTGAATTTGTGTCTCAGGTGGTATCTAAATACAAAAAAAATGGTGCACCAAAAGGAGTTGTCATATCCATCAACATCCCTGCAGGTGAGTTAAAAGGAGTTTCGATCAACCCAATGGGTGATGCCTATCTTGATATGGGTAACTATGTTTTGAGAAGTGACTCTGGAAACACAAGCGTTTACCAGCAAAGACTCGCACTTGCCAAAGCCAAAGACTCAAACAGTGACACCTATGCCTACCAGCAAGGCTTCATCACTATTACGCCATTAAAATTTGACTGGACAGCATACGAACTCCTTCAAAGTATCGCTGAATGGGGCCTTGAAATAAAGAACTGATTTATTGATTTGAATCAAGTCCGCTTACTACAAAGGCTTCTCAATTTTGCTCCTTCAAAACCACAACATGATAAAGGAGAAGATCAAACAAGCCTACGAGGAATTAGCGGATGATTACAGCGCACTTATTGATCACAAACCTCATAATGCCTACTACGACAGGCCTAACACCTTAAAGCTGGTTGGTGATGTCAAAGGCAAGAAGGTTTTAGACGCTGCCTGCGGACCGGGTAAATATGCCCAAATACTCATTGAGAAGGGCGCCAACGTAACCGGTTTTGACTTAAGTCCGAAAATGATCCAGCATGCCAAAGATCGCAACCCTGAAAATGGCACCTTCTTTATCCAAGACTTAAGCAAACCATTCAACTCTCTGGAAAATGAGACGTTCGACACAGTGCTATGTGCCTTGGCGATGCACTATATTGAAGATTGGCAACTGACTATTCAAGAATTCTGTAGAGTACTTAATCCACATGGTCAACTGGTGATTTCAATAGAACACCCATTCTTCGAGTACACCTATTTCAAGTCTGAGCACTACTTCAAGATAGAAGAGGTGAATTGTACCTGGACAGGATTTGGCAAACCAGTGAAAATTCACAGTCACCGAAGGCCTTTGCAAGAGTGTACAAACCCACTCCTTGAAAATGGCTTCATGCTAAACCAAATACTCGAACCAAAACCTGTAGCTGCCTTTGAAAAACTCGACCCCAAACATTTTAAAGAACTCAATACCTTCCCTGCCTTTATGTGCATTAGTGCTATAAAGCAGTAAGAGAATCGAACAAACTCTGCAAAGCTTTTCTACACACGCCTAATGATAGCGATCTAAATGTGTTCCGAATGACCTTAGAAAGAATTAAAAACAACTCTTAAAAAAGAGGGCAATATTCTTTTAAGTAAAACACTAAATTCGCTCCCTCAAATCAGTAAGCCTAGCTACCCTGTTTATGAGCGAAATTACCATACGTATTGGTGGTGTACCTGAGCACTTCAATCTTCCCATCCATCTCGCAAATGAGAATGGAGATTTTGCCAAAAGTGGCGTAAATCTAGAATGGACAGACTTCCCTGGCGGAACTGGTCAGATGACCAAGGCACTAAGAGAAGACAAAATCGATTTGTGTATCCTCCTTACTGAAGGGATGATCACTGACATCATCAAAGGCAACCCGAGCAAGATCATAAGTGAGTATGTAATCACTCCTTTAACTTGGGGGATTCACACTGGGCTTGAAAACAGCCTTCAACCCCATGACAATGTCTTTGACAAGCAACATGCCATTAGTAGGTATGGCTCTGGATCTCATCTAATTTCCATTGTAAACGCCAATAGCAAAGGGCAGTCAATTGATAAATCTCAATTCACTGTTATCAATGATATTGATGGTGCGCTTAAGTCCTTGAACGCTTTAGAAACGGATGTTTTCTACTGGGAAAAGTATACGACTAAACCTTATGTAGATGCGGGTCAAATTCGGAGGGTTGGAGAGTACCTTACTCCTTGGCCATGTTTTGTGATTGCAGCTTCAGATAAAATATTAAACGAACATCCTCAAGCCATTGACGAGCTCTTAGATATTATTCAGGCCAGTTGTCATCATTTCATGCAAGATGAAAGTGTAATTCCAATTGCAAGTCAACGCTACAATCAGAAACTTGAAGATATTGAAAGGTGGTACCACAGCACAGAGTGGGCACCTGATAGTTGGGTAAGCGACAAAATGATTAAAAGTGTCATCTTCCATTTGGAAACAGCTAACATCATTGAAAAAGGACAATCAATCCCTGAACTAATTTGGAAGCGATAGCATTAGAGGATTGAACATTTAAGCAGACAGTATTTTGAGTACAGAAGTAATTACCATTGACATTGTATCTGACGTAGCTTGCCCATGGTGTTACGTTGGCAAAAAGAGATTAGAATCGGCTTTGGAAAAGTGGGAAGGCACGCCTGTTAAGGTTGAATGGCATCCCTATCAGTTAGACCCAAATATGTCTCAGGAGGGTTTAAATCGGGATACTTACCTAATCAATAAGTTTGGAAGCTTAGAAAACGTTAAGGGAATGACCGATCGCCTTACCAATGTTGGTAAGGAAGTGGGTATCAACTTCGATTTTGGTCCGAATTGGCTGGCTGTAAATACGCTTCACTTGCATCAGCTGCTTCACGTAGCAGGCCAAGAAGGCTTCAGAGATAAGCTCAAAGAACGTTTCTTAAAGGCTTACTTTGAAGAGGCGAAACACTTGAATGACAATGATGTCTTAAACCAAATCATGTCTGAATTTGGGTGGTCCTCAGAAAAAGTAGAGCAAATAATCGCAGATGATGAAATTGCATATGCTGTAAAAAGTGAAATTGCCCACTATCAGCAAATGGGTGTCAGTGGTGTCCCCTATTTTATTATCAATAACAAGTATGGCGTAAGCGGTGCACAACCTACAGAAGTCTTTACAGAGGTCTTAGAATCAGTTTCTAAGGAGGTCTCAGCTACCGAAGGCAGCAGCTGTGGCTGTGAGGGAGGAAATTGCTAAGCGACACTTTCTCAGCTATTAAAACCTATTTTCTTTAAAATTTGGTGCGTTTACCGTAAGCGTACCTCATAGCATGCAATCTATTTCCTTGAGAAAGACCGTTGCTCTAGTTTGGCAGAATTGAAACTGTTAAACGAAACATTTATGAGCATTTTAAAAACATCGATTCTCTTGAGAACATCTGTGATCATTGCACTGCTATTCTCAAGTGCACTTACAATTAAGGCACAATCAAACCTTAAGACCTACTCTTATAAAAAGGGACAGGTACTGGATATCATACTGCTAAACACCAAGCCTGAGGCCCAGGAGGAATTGGCCTATTACTTCAAAACAGCACTGCCTGTAGCTACAAAGTATGGCTATAAAGGCCAAGGTGGTTTGGCACTAAAATCAAGTCCTTCACAAGGAAATTATCATCCAGAGTCGCTCATATTTGGAGTTTGGAACAGTCTAAAACAGAGAAAAGACTTTCTTACAAACATTGAGGATGTCATGCCTGAATTTCACCAAGCCAGACGAAATATTTGGTCAAGCTTCAACATGACTTTCTGGGAAATGAAAAGTGACTTATCCTTTACTGTAGATACGGACAAATTCAATGTTGCCACTGCCTATTGGAAAAGCGATGAGGGAGACTTCGGGAAGTTCAAAAAGAGTTGGGATGCTCTAGCTAAGAGGACTGGTGGAAAAGAAATTCTAGCTTTAACCAATGGTGAATCTCCTTTTGGTTACTATTACAATCCAGACTACATGGTGATTACCCAATGGAACAGTAAATCGGACTTCGAGAAGTTTCTAAAAGAAAATCTGGAGATGAAACATGATGGGGTCAAACACGTGAACCAATTCATTATTCAATAATCAAGTTTGGGCTACTTGATTATTCAGGTGGCCCACTTGAATTTTAAAATGGAAACCTTCATTAACCAACTCGTCTATTTTGGCTTCTTTCAAAGTCTATTTTTACTCCTGGTTTTTCTTTTCTCGAAGAAACTTAGAAAAAGTATAAATGGCTATATCGCCTTTCTAATTTTCTCACTTACCATTGGACTGATTGGCCGTATTATCAATATCTCAGAAGTCTTTGGTACTGACTTTAGATTCATTGCCTTCTCTGAATTCGCAACACTCTTTTTCGGGGCAACTATATATCTTTTCACAAGGTCATCACTTAATGGTAAGAGTTTTGTAACCAAAGACTTAAGACACTTCATTCCAGGAGTAGTTTATATAATCTTCGTTGTCTTTGTCTTCATCCTTCCTTCCAATGAGGTAATTGGTGCACGGGCAAATAGTGGTGAATTGCAGAGGACCATTACACTTTTTATGGGGACTGCTTTGGCCTTTAATATCACCTATTGGCTCATGAGCTTAAACATCTTCATTCAATTTCAAAAGAAACTGAAAAACGAGCTCAGTTACTCTGTCCAATCTCGGTTCTTTACCAACTTCTTAGTGGCCATTGGGATATGCTTACTCTCTTGGACGACCCTCTATTTCTTGAGCATTTTTGGAGATCAGATGATTGAACGCAATGCCCGGCAGTTTATATGGTTGGGTATCACATTCATTATTCTGCTTATCACTTACTACGGCATAAGATCACCCGAACTATATCAAATTGCTCCCCTTATTAAGCCGAAGAAGTATGCACAATCAAAACTTTCAAATGCTGATTTAGACGTATTGAAGTCTCAGTTAGAAGTGATTATGGAAGAGAAGAAACCCTTCCTTAACAATAAACTATTGAAGTCTGAATTGGCAGAAATGCTAGGCGTTAGCAACCCTGAGATGGCTCGTTTACTCAATGAAAAAGTAGGAATGAATTTCTTTGAATACGTGAACTATCACAGGATTAAAGAGTTTGTATCCCTTGCCAAAACTGATAAAGCCAAGAGTTTGACATTTTTCGCCTTGGCGCAAGAGGCTGGCTTTAACTCCAAAACGACATTTAATAAGTCGTTTAGGCAATTGATGGGTAGTTCTCCAAAAGAATATCTAAGTAATAATTCTGTCGAATGAGTGAATAGTTTCAAAGTTTGAGCGATTCCTTATTTTTAAGGATAACCTTAGACTATGAAAGCCAACTTCCTATCCCTCTATCTTCTAGCTTTAGTACTATTTGTTAGCTGCCAATCCAATGAACGACCTAGTGTGATCAGCAGCGATTATAATGATCTAACCACTCTATTCAACGATTGGAGAGCATTTGAAAACCCTCCACTACTAGACGGTGCCCCGGACTACACGGCCTCTACTTTTGACAAGCGTTGGGACGATTTTCTAGACCTGAGAAACAGACTTAATGGAATGGATACTAGCAATTGGGCTATCAATCAAAAAGTCGACTTCATGATTGTATGGGCAGAAATGAATGGCTATGAGTTCAACTACAGAACTTTGAAGCCATGGGTTCGTGATCCTGCCTATTACAAGTCTGTTTGGATGGCTCGAAGTGACGTACCTGCCCATGAAGGGCCCACCCATCACGGTACCACGGAGGTATGGACTTATGATTTTCCGCTAACTGGTGATCAACGCAGTAAGTTCTTGAGCGACTTAGCTGTTATTCCGCCTCTCAATACTCAGGCAAAGAACAACTTAACTGGAAATGCCAAAGATCTTTGGGTCACAGGAATCAGAGACATTAGAACTCAAAGCCTAAACTTGAAGGGCCTTAAAGACTTACCGGGAATAGCAGGGGATAATGAAATCACTTCTGCCATTGATGAAGCAATTACCTCGACAGATGAGTTGGTAGGCTGGTTAGAAGATGAGTCCTCCTCCAAAACAGGCCCTTCAGGCATTGGCAAAGATGCCTACTCATGGTATTTGCAAAATGTACACTTAATCCCTATGACATGGGAAGATGAAGTGATGCTATTGAAAACTGAGCTAGCCGGAGCATGGTCTGCATTGAAGCTCGAAGAACACAAAAACAGGGACTTACCACAATTAGAAGCTGCAGATTCGCCTGAAGCATACGATGAGTTGGCGGATAAAGCAGCTACCAGTTTGATGACCTTTCTAGAAGAAAAGGACATCGTTACAGTCAAGGATTACTTCGAACCGGCACTTAGAGAACACTTAGGATCTTTTGTCCCTGAGGACAGGAGAAATTTCTTTTGGATTACAGCACACAACGATCCGAGACCACTATACTCACACTTTTATCACTGGTTTGAATTAGCCATCATGGATAATGAACCTCATGAAAGTGTGATAAGAAGAAGCCCACTTCTTTATAACATTTTCGATTCTAGAAATGAAGGGATGGCAACTGCAGTTGAGGAGCTTTTTATGGATGCTGGTCTGTATGAGGATTCTCCAAGGTCAAGAGAAATTGTATACATAATGATTGCCCAACGTGCGGCACGTGGCCTTGGGTCGCTATATGCACATGCCAATGAGATGACCATGGAAGAAGCTGGTGGGATTCATTCTGAATACACACCACGCGGCTGGATGAAGACAGAAAAGGAATTACTCATCTTTGAGCAACACCTCTACCTGAGACAACCTGGTTATGGCACCAGTTATATAACAGGTAAGCACCTTGTAAAAAATGCGCTGGCCGAGTTCGCGAAAACTAAAGAGAGCTCTGCCGAGCCTTTCCAAATCAAAGAGTTCTTTGATCGAATGAATTCTATTGGTAGTATTCCTACTTCACTAGGACATTGGGAATTGACCGGAGTCAATACCTTGGAAAGGAAGTAAAGATTCTTAAGAACCGTTCTGGATTTCCTCAAGAATAGTTCTGTAAGTGTCATCATCACCATTAAAGGCGGTATTGATTATTCGCTCGATCAATTGGCTTAAAGCCCCTCCTTCTGGTGCATTCAGCTGTTTTAACAGGTCTTCAATCTCGGTACTTTGATAGACTCTTAATTCAAGCAATTGCGGTATGAGGGATCGAATTTGCGCGTAGTCTGACTGGCTTAGGTTCTCATCTTGATTAATGACCAATGGCTGATCACTTAATACTTGTGCATTGACACTTGGCAGGGTAAACCAGAACTTCGCTCCTTCTCCTGTTTCAGAAATCACACCAATATGACCCTTATGAGCCTGAATTACTAGTTTACAGAATGCTAGACCTAACCCAGTCGATCGCGAACCACCAGACTTTTGACCAGATAATTGAACATATCTATCGAATATTGCCTTGTACTTATCTGCTGGGATACCAGGGCCTTGGTCCTTTACAGAGAAGTATAATTCTCCTTCATTGTTGACCAATATTTCAGCCGTCACTTTTGAGTTTATTGGAGCATACTTGATGGCATTAGTCAATAAATTGACTATAACTCGTTCCATAAGTTCGCTGTCCATCTTTGTCTTCAGCTCTTCATAAGCAACCACCTGGAACTCTATATTCTTTTCATCTATACCATCCTGAACATCTGACACGGCCAGTTTGATTACCTTGTTGAAACTACCCTCTACTAGGCTGAGTTGCACGTCAGTTTCTTCAAACTTTTGTACGTCTAGAATATTCAGCACAAGATTAAGCATGCGTTTTGCGACACTCGAAATCTTCTTTTCTCCCGAACGAATGATCACACTTAATGGGTTTTTTAAGTCATGTACAATCATTGAGGTCATGTCTTCCTTGAATTGGCCCAGCTCAACTAATTTTTCATTGTTGGCTTTTAGTTCTTCGGCCTGAATAGCAATCTCATCTTTTTGCATGCTAATCTCATGAGTACGCTCTTCAACAATCCTTTCTAAGCGTTCTTTCTCTTTCAACAGCCGATGTGTATATGCTCTTACAATAATCCACACAAGCAAAATGACAAGCATTCCATAGCTTCCAAATGCCAAATTACTACGATACCATGGTGCGTAAACTTTGAAATTGAATTGAGCCTCTTCCCCCTCCAAGCCGTAGATGTTCTTCGATCTAACTTTAAAGGTATAGTTACCTTCAGGCAGGTTTGTATACTCCTTGAAGGTAGTTGTGCTCCAACTACTCCACTCCTTATCATAACCTACCAACTGATACTTGAATTGGTTTCCATCTGATTCCTCAAACGAAAGTGCACCAAAGGAGAAGGCAAGCGAGTTATTCTTGTATTCAAGCCCTGAACCATTATCTAAGAAAGCTTGGGAGGAAGAAGTACCTCCGAACAAAACGGTCTCCGAGGATTTAACCTCATTAATCTTAGTTCTAAAAGTGGAAGTTGTTTTTGGCACTCGATCAGGATGATATTGTATTAAGCCTTCCGGCCCTACATACAATACAGAATTATTGGGTAGAGGGTAAATCTCTTGTGCTGGAAATTCACTGATTTTGGCAAAAGAGGTAGTATCAAGAAAATATCCATCATTCCCTTTTATAAAGCGTACTTTTTGGCTTCCAGCGACTGTGTAAATATTACCGTCTGGGGTTTGTTCAAATGTCCTGAATTTATCGCCTTCGACCAGTCCATCCAGTGGCTCATAAAGCAGAAATGTGTCCTGCTCGGCATGGTATTCGAAATAATGATCAGCCCCAATAAACAATACTCCATTCTTCGCTTCCTTAAAATTCAATACTATGTTTGCGTCAACTCTGGGCAAACCATCGGCAGGCCCGAACGTCCTCATTTCTACTATGGAATCCAGTTTGTCGTTGAGTTTAACTCTTCTCAATGTATCAAGACCATCGCCTAGCCATAAATAGCCTTCACTATCCTCAGCCATTCTGGGCACATTACCCCAAAAGCCCTGGATCTGGGCCTCTAGTGCTAATTCTCCTTTGTCGTCTAGCTCTAAAAGAGACAGGTAATTATTAAAGCCATGTAAGACGTACTTCCCTGGACGACTAGGCAATGGTACCAAACCCCATGGTTCACCACGAACAAGTAGTTCACTCTCAGAAGTCATATTAATCTTATAAACTCCATTTCCGGCTGAACCATACAATTGATCATTAATCACATCAAGATCCCATGTTTCAAGGCTTGAGGGTTCTATTTGCTTGAATGTGCTTCCTTCCGCATATTTCACTCCCCATGTGGTCCCTAAAAAAAGCGTATCATTCTTTAATGTTGCGCTTAGCAACCCAGCATCAATCCCCGTCTTTTCATCCGCTTTTGTGAACGGGCTGTTGAGCATAATATATGTAATACCCTTGTTCGTCACCGCCCAATAATTACCAGATTGATCAATCATACCTCGCCTTACAGCATTATCTGAAAGACCATCACGCTTCCTAATGTGATGCAGAACATTAAATGTCTCGTCAGTGATGATCAAACCATCATTAGCCGAATTTAGTGCATACCCTAATCCTTCGACAGGTATAACTTCTGCAACAAAAACTTGGCTCAGAATCCTTTTTAGGTTATCCAAGGCAGGGCCGGTGGCTTTCTTGGCCCCTTCATCATTCAGTATTAAGGCGTCTCCCGTATACTCTATTAACAAAAGTTCATTGTCTCCCCATGGAATTAATCCACTGGTAGTAGATCGGGAATTTGCTGCCTTTTCGCCACCAGAAACAAGTTGAAGTCTGCCGCCTTTGTATGTATGTAGTCCAGAAACTGGAAGTAAATAGTATACTTGATTATTGACGACATAAGAGCGATTAAAATTACCTTGTTCTTCAGTAGAAGTGACCATCTCTATCTCCCCTTCAAAATATCGCACTGCGAAATACGGGGTCATAAAAAACACGCCTTCATCGGAGATGTTTGTGCGATAAAAATCAGGATTGCTGTTGCGAATATCCTCCGGAAGTAAGTCCATCAGAGATGTGAACTTCTGACCCCCGAGGCTATCTGTTTCCAAGTACCCCATATCACCTATGCCGCCAACATAGATTTTTCCTTCCTCATCTTTGTCAAGCGATCTGACAGTACCTAGATTGCTTAGTCGAATTGTATTCCAATGTGTACCATCAAAGGTTAAGACACCAGTCTTACTCGCAAAATACATCAACCCATTATCTCCTTGCAATACATCCCAATTCTGACCCAAGCCATCATAGTCTTTAGGGTTATATACTTGCATATAGGGCAAGCCATAGGAGTAGGATTGCTGGGCACTGATATGAAGCACAGTGGCCAGCATAAGCAAAACTAAAAGACTTATGCGTTTAATAGGTTGACGTGTCATAGCAGATGGTTAATCAATTTGTTCGATCACTTCTCTTAAATTCTCTTCTTCAGGAATATGCAACTTCCTTTTGAGTCGATACAATGCCGTCCTGCTACTACCAGAAGTAATATTCAGCAACCGAGCGATTTCCTTATTGTCCATTCTCAACTTGATGTAGGCACAGATCTTCAAATCCTTATGACTTAGCTCTTGAGAAATCTCGTTGAGTCGTAAGAAAAAATGAGGATTCACTTCCTCAAAGTGCATTTTGAAAGTATCCCAACTACTATCTACATCCAGGTGGTTAGCAATTTGACGTTTGAGCTGCTTTACTTGATAGCGCAATTCCTCATCTGGGATTTCTGCTAGGGAAGATTCTAGCTTTGTTACCTTATTGTGGAGTTGTCCTAGAAGGCCATTCTTTTCCACAATCAACATGGAAGTTGTACTGAGTTTTCTATTCTTGAGATCTATCTCGCTTTGAAGCAGTTCATTGATGGCCTGTTGCTGAGCCTTCAACCTTAAAGCCGTGTTGATACGTGCGCTTAATTCGATGAAGTCAACGGGCTTTCTCACATAATCTACAGCACCAGCTTCTAAGGCGGTCTGCAAATCTTCTGAGTTGGTCATTTTGCCAGTAGCCATAATGACTGGAATATCTCGAGTGCTCTGCTCATTCTTGAGAATCCGGATAGCTTCCAAGCCATCCATAATGGGCATATCCCAATCCATGAGAATTAGGTCTGGTAACTCCTGTTTGGCAACACGAACGCCATTGAGGCCATTGTTCGCATTGATGACATTAAAGTTGATGTGGTGAGATTTTAACTCATTGGCAATCATACGTATGATATCGCGATTGTCATCTATGATTAAAATCTTCTTTTGTTCCATTGTGTCTTGGCTCTGGTATGAAGCTAATAATACTTTTGGTAGCAATCCAAGGTAAACTGTAATCCTAAGACCTCACAGAATCACCAAAACGTAGACATGAGGGCACTCAAGGCATTAATACTCGAAAAACTCACCGAACTCTGATGTTGACATTTTGTTGACACGAATCTCGAATTACACTGCATTAACCCAATAATACTGGGCTAAGTCACCTTGCTTGAACACATCTACGCGTCCAAACTCGAGTGTCACTTTTTAGCTGCTGGCTTTCCTCCAGTTCCTTTTAGGTTAACCAGCTTATTTAGAATATCAAACCAAAATGGGCTCCCCATAGAAACGGCAAACCCGGTGATCGTTAGACCGACAATTTTCATTAGAAAGAGTAGAACAAAGTTCCAAAATCCTCCCTCCTTTTTCATATCGTTAAACGAAAGAACAAAAGATTCCCACCCAAGTGGTAAACTCAATGCTTCGAGTTCTGCATTAACTTGTTTGAGGTTGGACACGCTACCTTTGATTTCATTAATCAAAACCATTCCGTCCTGACCGATCACCACGGAGTCGGTATTTTGAGCAGCAGTCGAACTCTCCATTATTTGTTGATAGAATGCCACTGTCAATGAGTCTTGAGTACTTCTCGAGGCCTGCTCAACCAAAGCATCACGAACATCTTTGTTATTGTAGAGGTATTTCGAAAGCGTAATTGTATCGGCATTGAAAAGTAGCACAACAGTAAATGAGAATAGTAAGAGCCATTTTTGCTGCATGTTCCGATACGTTCCTCCAACTCTAATCATACAGTTATCAAACCAGTCACCGACACCTTTCTTGACTTCGAGTAACTCATCAATTACCTCGTCTTTTTTTGCTTTTATAAAGCTTTGCGCTTTAGTCTCAGCTTCCGAAATCTGTTGAAGTATGTTTCTCTTTAAATCGTTAGGCAGTAGCTGAGATTTCTCGAATGCTCCTTTAATCTCATCCACAGTATATGTTAGCTTATTCCCTTCTTCCTGGTTAACAATGTCGAATAGCGCATCTACAAAGTTCTGGTCTGGAATATAAGCTGGCTTTCTACCCTTTTTTACCAGCGTTTTGATTAGATCATGTTCTAACAACTTTTCGGACAAGCCTTCTTTGGCAAAAGTATCCTTAAGCCAGGCTTCTAAATTATTTGCCCTTAGACTCAACGATTTTGATCTAATTTCCAGAAGAATGGAAACAACAATGCTCAATAAAAAATAAATGAAAATGATACCGATTACTAGGTCGAGAAATCCTAATCCAGTCATTGTGTGTAGCGGTTGATTCTTTACTAAGATAGTTTTTTTCTAAAACTCAGTGAAATTCGACAACCCTATGCTCAATTCTTTATGTTGATTTGATAAGTATACCGCTTAGCCTGCGAGGGATTTTGGGGATTTTGATCACTCTTTTTGGATGTTACTTTATAATTAATCTGTTGAGTCTTAGGTTTAGCCGCTGGTAATTTGAAATCAACCTTCAACTTTTTGTGAGCCGTTACATTTCTGCCTTTGTTGAACGCCCTCTCAAACTTTAGAAGTTTAATCAAGCGAATGACTTCCTCGTCACAACCATAACCAAGACTCGTCAAAACCTTAATATTGAAAGTTCTTCCTAAACCATCCACATCATAGGAAGCCTCAACAACCCCTTCGATCTTTTGCTCAATGGCCACCTCGGGATATTTCAAGTTAGCCTCAACAAATGATTTGAGTGCGGCTTCCCCACCGCGATAGCGAGGCATTGTTAATGGCTTATCTTTCCTTGGTTTAGACATCAGTCTAACTTGAACCTTCTGATTTCGATCGGCTTAACTTTACTCAGGTCTAGATTCTTCTCCCGGTCATAGGCTTGCCAAGGACTATTAGCCAAATAGTAGAAGTAACCATCTTTGATTTGACCCAAGGTTGGTTCCCCCAGACTTGCCCCACCTCTATTAATGATACGTTCTGACTCAATTTTCAATCCTGAGGCGTCCAAAAAGTACTGTACTATTCTATAGGGTTTTGTACCATTATGAATCGCTACCAAGCTGTTTTTGTAGGAGTACAATCCATCAATACCCTTTAGTAAGGTGGTTTCTGGTGCGAATACATCGTCAATATCGGTTCGTCTAATGTCTATTCTAAAAAGGCCTTTTATGTAATCTGAAACATACAAGTAGTTCTCATCTTCGGTTAAGGTCAGTCCTTGTAGGTTGAAATAGCCATCAGAGAGATCGAACTGTTTCATGTTAAATGCACCCAAATAACGAGTTGAATCTGTATTATCTCTACTTAAGAAAGGCGTCATACTATTGGAAAGCCAAAGCCTGTTCTCACTATCGATTTCTACATCACCAATGATAGACTCTTCGTCATATGAAAAGCCCTGAATGATTTCACCAGTGTTTAGGTCAATTTGCAAAACGACTGATTTACCATTTTCTGACTGCTCGAAACCTTCCATCTCAGGCATGGCTGCCGTACTCGCCCAAAGAAACCCTCTTTCATAGTCGGCCTTCATACCGAGAACGGCATAAGGCGTTTCTACCCAATCTGAAATAGCGCCTGTAGCACTTACTTTTACGATCTTCTTTTGGCGCACACTGCCCAGAAGGATTTCTCCATTATCTAAAAGCACAAAACTTTCCGGGTGTAAGTGTCCTGCATCAATGGTCTTAAATACCTCGTCATTTACCTCTTCTGTATTGAGCTTGGCTTGAAGGTCAACAAGCTTCTTGTAGTTCTTATGTGTCCGAAGGTTATCGAAGTCTGGATTATCTTTGAAATTGAATGTCGCGTCCATCAGAATCATTTGATTCAGCTTTTGGACTCCTCTGATCTTTCTTCCCGTAAGTGCCCAGGCGGCAGCCAGCTTTGGAACAATGGCAGGATGATTGGGTCGCATTTCATCAGCCTTGCGAATATTTTCTAAAAAGAGTTCGTAATTCTTGGCCTCATAGGCCTCAGTGGCAGCGGTGTAATAGTCCTGAAGGGTCAACTCTTCCTGGGCAAACAGGCCGAAAGATAAGACTAAAGCCAAGCCAAGATACATTAACTTCATATCGACAAAATTAGGCTAAAAAAATAATTCCAGCTTGGGCTGGAATTATTTGGTAGTCCAGATGAAGGGTTTTCCAAATCATCTTTCTGACTCATAAACAGTTCATACGGCCTTTACCCTTAGGAGGTTTGAACAATCCAATTTTGAGGCCAGGTTACCACTTATATAATCTTGGATTAGGCCTTTTGCCATGAAGGCTTTTTGAATTAATTTCAGACACTTCTAACCTTAAAATTATGATGATTAGAACCCTCAACAATATTAGATTTCTGGCGCTGTTGGCGCTAGTAGCACTACTTGGAGCACAGGACGCGAAAGCACAAAAAATCCCTGATCAAGTAGTAGAAAGTATTAAGTTCAGAGAAATTGGCCCCACCCGTCAAGGTGGACGTTACGTGGACTTTGCAGTGGTAGACAAAGCACCTAAGGTGATTTATGCCGCTACGGCATCTGGTGGTCTATGGAAAACTGTAAATAACGGCCAATCCTGGAATTCACTTTTCGACAATGAGAATATCATTTCTATTGGTGCTGTTGCCGTAGATCAACGAGATACCAGTGTTGTTTGGGTTGGGTCTGGAGAGGCCAATAACTCAAGAAGTTCTTATTGGGGTAATGGTGTCTACAAATCTACCGATGGTGGTTTGACGTGGACAAACATGGGGCTTCCAGAGTCTCATCACGTGGGACGAATTCTGATTGATCCGAACAACTCTAATGTTGTTTATGTGGCTGCATTGGGTCACTTGTACTCTGAAAACCCTGAAAGAGGCCTGTACAAAACAACAGATGGTGGTAAAACATGGACCAAGAGTCTTGAGGTTAAAAGAAAAGATGGCAAGTATATCGGTGTTGTCGATATGGCGATGAGCCCAGACGATCCAAACACTTTGATTGCGGCTGCTTATGATAAAATCAGAAGACCATGGACCTTCAATGAAGGTGGCGAAGGCAGTGGCATTTACAAGTCGACTGACGCTGGTAAGACATGGACTAAGTTGTCCAAAGGTCTACCGGGAGGTTTCCTTGGTAGAATAGGAGTTGCTTATGCACCAGGAAATTCAAATGTAGTTTATGCTAACATTGAAAATGTCAACATCAAAGGCATTAATAATAAGGAGCGTAGAAATATGCTTGAAGTTGGTATTGCCCCTAAGAGAGGCCAACGTGTTGATGGCGTTCAAATGTATCGCTCAGATGATGGCGGATCAACTTGGAAAATGATCAGTCCAGAAGGTGTTGACATTGGTGGTGCTCCTTCATACTACTATCAGCAGGTGAGAGTTGATCCGAATGACGAAGACCATGTATACGTTATCGGTATCCGCGTTTGGGAAACTAGAAATGGTGGTGATAGTTGGGAAACAGCCTTCCGCTTTGGAGGAGATAACCACGCCATGTGGATCGATCCTGCGGACTCTGATCACTTTATTCTTGGCTATGACCATGGAATGGGAATTACTTATGATGCTGGAAAAACTTGGTACCACCCTGATGAAATTCCATTGGCACAATTCTACGCTGTGGGTGTGGACATGGATTATCCTTACAATGTGTATGGTGGTCTTCAAGATAATGGTTCAGTCAAAGGACCTAGTACCATGAAAGATGGTAGTTCGATCAATTATGAGCAATGGGCTCGTGTTGGTGGTGGTGACGGTATGTACAACGTGGTGGACCCAAGCAATAACAGATACTTATACAATGAGTCACAGTTTGGTCCATTAAGACGAATGGATATGCATACGGGCACCTCTAAAGGAATTAGATACCCTGATCGCAGCATGCGTTGGAATTGGAACGCCCCTATTATGGTGTCTCAACACAACACAGACGTAATTTACCATGCTGGTAACAAACTTTTGAAATCGACTTTCCGTGGTGAGAATTGGGAAGAGATCAGTCCTGACCTAAGTAAAAACGATGCGGTTAAAGCTGCTGGCACAGGAAATATCCAGTATGGAACGATCACGACAATGGATGAGTCTCCGTTAGACCCTGATGAGCTATGGGTAGGTACTGATGATGGTAATGTACAGGTAACTGTTGATGGCGGTAAAAACTGGACATTGCTAAATGCTAACATTCCAAATAACCCAGAATATTGGGTAACCCGTGTAGAAGCATCAAATCATTTCCCTGGTACTGCTTATGTGACTTTCAATGGAATGAGAAGAGATGACTTCACTGCATTTGTTTATAAAACGACTGACCATGGTAAAACTTGGACTTCCATCGCCAATGGTATTCCTGCGGAGGCCGTTAATGTAATCAGGGAAGATCACAAAAACCCTAACCTCCTATTTGTAGGAACTGAACTAGGAACTCATGCGAGTATAGATGGTGGTGAAAACTGGACAAAATTCATGACCAATATGCCAACTAACCCAGCTTATGACATGCTAATCCACCCAAGAGAAAATGAGTTGATAGTTGCAACTCACGGTCGTGGTATTTTCATCGCGGACATTTCTCCATTACAGGGCATGACTTCTGAGGCTATGAATAATGGTATAGAGTTGTTTGACATTACACCAAGTGTTCAGTACGTAACGGGTCTTAGAAATGTATCTGCCTATACCAACTTCAATGGAGAAAGCCGTAGACCGGGTTCACACATCTATTTCTACAGTGCTAATGCAGGCAAGGCTACGGTCAAGGTAATGCAAGGCCAACGTGAGCTATATGTGATGGAGATTGATGCCAAAGCAGGCTTGAATCATGCGATATGGCCTTTCTCGAGAATTATAAGCGAGCGCTCTCAAAGAGACCTTGATAATATGGCTGCCAGATTCAAACGCTTTGGCATGTCTGATGCTCAGATTGCTCAGCGTATGGAAGGTGCTAAGTATATTACAGGTCCGGTTGGCCCTGGAACTTTCCAAGTAGTATTAGAATCTGGCGGCAAAACCATCACCAAAGATGCGATTGTATTAAAAGATCACTGGACTAATAAGTAAGTATTCATGCTATTATAAAGCCCACTCTGCTGAGCAGAGTGGGCTTTTCTTTTATGTTCTAGTACATTAGCATCCACTTGATAAACAATAGTTATGATAGGACTTGAAACTGAAAGACTGGTATTCAGACAATGGCAGAATTCCGATTACAAGCAGTTCTCTGAATTCTATGCTCAAGAAGAACATGCAAAATACGTTGGTGGCCAAAAGAGTCCAGAGGAATCCTGGCGACTTATGGCAACTTATATTGGCCATTATACCTTGAAAGGTTATTCATACCTCGCCATCACTGAGAAAAGCACAGAAAAGCTTATAGGCACAGTGGGTTTATGGAAGTCTGAACCTTGGCCAGAAAAAGAACTCGGCTACTGGTTACTACCAGAAGCACAAGGTAAAGGCTATGGAGTTGAGGCGGGCTTAGCGGTAAGAGACTATGGGCTTGACACCTTAAAATTCGATTCACTTGTAAGCTATATCGATCCGTCAAATCAGCCTTCGGTACAGCTCGCCACTCGACTGGGTGCTAAGTATGACCAAACGATTGAACTTCTTGACTTTGGTCCACATGCCATCTATCGATATAAGTAAAGAAGAAAGGTCTTAAGAAGTGTCTGATATGAGCTTTGCAATACTCCAGGTTAAGAAAGAGGAATACCCTGAAATAGTCGAGGTTTGGGAAGCCTCCGTAAGGGCTACACATGATTTCCTTCGCGCAGAAGACATTCAATACTTTAAGCCGCTAATTCTCAACACCTATTTAGATGCTGTCGACTTACGTTGTATCAAGGATTCCAAGGGCAAAATCTTGGGTTTTTTAGGGGTGGTAGACCAGAGTATTGAAATGCTTTTCCTGCATCCAGATGCTATTGGAAAAGGAATCGGTAGACAATTATTGAACTACGCAATTGAAACCTTTGGTGCTAATAAAGTCGATGTCAATGAGCAAAACCCAGAAGCAGTAAAGTTCTACCAGCATTGCGGGTTTAGGGTTGTGAGTCGCTCACCTTTGGATCCATTGGGTAAACCCTATCCTATTTTGCATCTCAGTTTATGAATCTTTAACGCCTCACCTTCCCAATTGCCCGAAATATTTATTTACTTCGTGCCCGTAAAAGCATATCCCATGAGAGGTTTGAATAAATTGGTGTTGGCTATTTCTGTTTTACTGCTTGCAGCGAGTTGTAACAAGAAGGATGTTCCTCAAAAGAACTACTTCTTTACTTTCAATGTAAAAATCGGCAAAAGAGTTACTGAACCAACTATTATCAATGGATACTACGGTACAATGAACCTTTACAAAGGTGACTTCTCTGCAACCGATTCAGCCAATGTTAAGCAACCTGTACCTGCCCGTTTTGAAATTCTATTATTCGAGACTAGCAAAAAAGAAGCTATAGATGCAGCTTCATATATCGAGAACGGAAAAGTCTTTTATAACCTCAAGCAAATAAAAAAGGCGGACGTTAAGCCAAAGTTCATCATTACCCCCAATAAAAGTGGCTTTTATCAATTCGATCCAAATGATGCCGACTACCTAGCACTTATTTGCGTCAACAAAAGAACAGGCTACTATCCAAGTGGACTCGGTACCCTTCCGTCTCCTGGAGGAGTCACGCGTAAGCTTGATATGCGCGTTGATTATCAGGCCACTTTTTAAGTCCATACTTTACTTCCATTGCTCAAAAGAATCAGCGAAATTGATGGCTTAGCTCTACGCATTGCCACAAAAAGTAATTGATCTTTCCCCAGCCGAAAATTGGTTCCAGTCTAAAGAATGGAGTGCCTTCCCATTTCAAAGAAAGACTTGGAGAGCCTACCTGTCAGGTAAAAGCGGTCTTCTCAATGCTCCGACTGGAAGTGGAAAAACCTATGCCATTTGGTTGGGTTGTGTCTTAGAGGCACTCAATGACCCCAAACCTGCTAAGGGACTCCAAATCATTTGGGTCACGCCACTGAGGGCCCTAGCCAAAGACATTCAAGCCGCCATGCAGGAGGTTAGTAATGACCTACAACTTGGATGGAATATAGCTTTGCGCACAGGTGACACCCCGCAAGCGGAGCGACAAAGACAAAAGAAGCACATGCCCGAAGTGATGGTGACCACTCCCGAGAGTATTCATATTCTCTTAGCGCAAAAAGATGCAGTTAAAACCTTTAGCTCCGTTAAAGCCGTCATTGTGGACGAGTGGCACGAGTTGATCGGTGGCAAGCGGGGTGTTCAAATGGAACTGGCATTGGCCTATATGCGGCATCTCAAAGACCAACCTATAAAGACTTGGGCCATCTCTGCTACCATTGGTAATCTAGAAGAGGCGGCTAAAGTATTGCTGGGTGAGCAATATGAAACTTGTGAGACCATACGAGCCAATGTTGATAAGAAGATTGAAATAGAATCTATCCTTCCTGAGTCGGTCAAAACACTACCTTGGTCAGGTCATTTGGGAATTCACCTACTCCCCCGAATTGTCCCCATTCTGGAGGATCATACCTCTACTCTTATGTTTACCAATGTGCGGTCGCAAACAGAGATTTGGTATCAGAAGATGATGATGCAGCTTCCGCAGTATGCCGGGCTAGTCGCCATGCACCATGGGTCTCTAGACCTGGGTGTCAGACAATGGGTAGAAGATCGACTACACACAGGTAAACTGAAATGCGTGGTCTGTACCTCAAGCCTTGACTTGGGTGTGGACTTTAGATCCGTAGACATGGTCATTCAGGTTGGAGGACCAAAAGGTGTGGCCAGATTCTTTCAGCGAGCAGGTCGCAGTGGACACAGGCCTGGCGCAACGAGTAAGGTATATTTTCTACCTACCCACTCACTAGAACTGATTGAGGCTGCTGTTTTGAAGGAAACGATCGACAAGAAGCAGTTTGAAAGCAGAATCCCCTTAACCAAATGTTATGATGTACTTATTCAGTATTTGGTGACCCTGGCAGTAGGCCCGGGCTTTTATGAGAAAGAAACATTCAAGCAAGTCAAATCATCTCATGCCTATCAAGATCTTACTTTAGCCGAATGGCAATGGTGTCTAGAGTTTATCACCACAGGCGGAAGCACACTAAGCGCCTATGATGAATATGCCAAAGTGGAAATCGAAGCTGATGGCAAATACAAAGTGAATAACCGCAGGATTGCCATGCGGCACCGAATGTCCATGGGGACGATAGTTTCTGATCCCATGGTCAAAGTCAAATATCAAACAGGCGGCTATATAGGTACAGTTGAAGAGATTTTTATTGCTGGCTTAAAACCTGGACAAACCTTCTGGTTTGCCGGACGCAGTTTGGAGCTAATCAGAGTTAAGGACATGACCGCTCAAGTGCGGAAATCAAAGAAGAAAACAGGACCTATTCCACGCTGGGGAGGTGGCAAGGCCTCCTTCACATCACTCCTTTCTCATGGTTTAAGAGTCAAGCTTGAAGATGCATCAAAGGGTGTCTACAAAGGTCCTGAAATGAAGGCAATTAAGCCCTTGTTAGAAAAGCAGCGAGAATTATCGGCCTTGCCTAAGTCTGACCAATTGCTGATTGAACAGTTGCGATCCGATGAAGGCACTCATTTCTTTATATACCCTCTGGAGGGGAAATATATTCACGAGGTGCTCGCGGCTCTGTGCGCCTACAGAATTAGCGTCAGTCAACCTATTACCTTTTCTATTGCCTCCAATGATTATGGCTTTGAGCTACTCACTGATCAGGAAATAGAGATTGAAGACTTTCTAGAATTAGATCTATTCTCTGAGGAGAACCTCTTAGAAGATATTTACGCCAGCATTAACAACACGGAAATGGCCAAGCGCAAGTTCAGGGATATCGCTACGATCGCTGGACTTATATTTCAGGGATATCCGGGCAAAGGAATTACCAATAAGCACTTACAAGCCTCCTCCAGCATGATTTTTAAGGTTTTTGAAGACTATGACCCTGATAATCTGTTGATGAAGCAAGCTAATGAAGAAGTGCTCTCTCTTCAGTTTGAAAAGTCTAGATTGAACGAGTCTTTGGCACGTATTAACCAGCAAGAAATTGTTGTAAAGAAGCTACTCAAACCTACTCCACTATGTTTCCCGATTATGGTCGATCGTTTTCGCGAACGCTATACCTCGGAAAAGCTATCTGATCAAATTGAAAAAATGCAGATTGAGTTTGATTAGCGGACAAACTCCTCTTGAAAGTTCTCTATAAATGCATTGATATGTTTCCGATTTCTTTGCTCCTCTTTCACCACTAAATAGTGGCTTCGCTTCAAGCCATTTCGACCAATTTTCTTAAAGACAAGGTCTTCTGGAAGCTTATAGGATTTCAGGCTCCATTTAGGTAGACAAACAACGCCCATATTAGCATTGACCATCTCCAAGGATACTTCGGTAAAAGGAATTGCTGTTACTTTCTGAGGAATGATCTTATTGGGCTTCAAAAAGTGTTCATAGACAGAAACACTTTCCAACGGAAACGAATTGATAATAAGGTGTAAATCGGCAAAATGACTAACATCGAGGTATGGCAAGTCGCCAAACCGATGTTCGCGATGCATTATGGTAAATATCTCATCTTCCAGCACCTTCATTTTGAAGAGAGAATCAGTCGCTGGCTCTGAAGTGACAATTGCTATATCCACTTCATCAGAAAGCACTTGAGAAACAGTACGCTGAGAGCCATCAAGACTTAAGTCAATCTCAATTTCAGGATAGAGAACAGCCATTTTCTGAACAAAAGCTGGCAACCCATGAAAGAAGGATTGGCACTCTGCGCTCAAACGAATGCTTCCCTTCGAGCCCTCTTTAATCTGCTGTATATTGCTAAAACCTAGGTCAATCTTCTCAAAGAGCTCGTTTGCTAGTTTATGGAGCTCCTTTCCCTCTTTTGTGAGTTTCCAGTTATTCCTAGTTCTATGGAATACTTTAAAACCAAGGCGCTCTTCTAATTCGCGCAATTGATGACTTAATGCAGATTGGGTAAGGAACAGCTTCTCCGAAGAATTGGCAATATTACCCTCCTCGGCAATGGTCTTAATCAATCGAAAATACTTGAGTTCCATAGCTTCAATTTACTACTGTTTATAATCAGTTGTAGCTGAAAAAAATTCAATTAGTATGGCAAGACCATTCATTCATCAAATTCAGAGGGTATTCACTGACACACTAGATTTGAAAAAATGAATGGATATGAACTGCGAAACATCATACACAGACTGCTGTCAAATTGAGACTATTAAGACCAATCATGGAGCAAAGGTTCGTTTGAATCTGTTGACTGACTATCTTAGAAGTATTGTGATTACTGGTGCCGAAGACATGTCAAAAATTAAATAGGATATCTATGAAGACTGTAGGATTAATTGGTGGAATGAGCTGGGAATCATCTAAGATGTACTATCAGTATGCTAACGAATATGTAAAGCATCGTTTGGGAGGATCACACTCTTGCAAATGCGTAATGGTCTCTGTGGACTTCGCAGAGATTGAAAAATACACTTTTGCTGGTCAATGGGATAAAATCGGAGAAATGATGGCCAAGTGCACTCGGCAACTAGAAGCTGCTGGTGCAGACATCATCGTACTTTGCACGAATACCATTCACTTGGTGAGCGACTACATAGAAAAAAGCACTGACCTACCTTTCCTCCATATTGCCGAAGCCACAGGGAAGTCCATTAAAGACAAAGGACTTCAAAAAGTAGGCTTGATAGGAACAAAATTCACCATGGAAAAAGATTTCTATACCTCCATCCTATCAGAGCGATTCGGGCTAGATGTCATTATTCCTTCAAAAGACGATCGCCAAGCCATACATGACATCATTTACAATGAGTTAGTAAAAAGTCAATTCACTGAAGTTGCTAAGATCAAATGTATGAGTATTATGGAATCACTCGCATCTCAAGGGGCGCAAGGAATAATTATGGGTTGTACTGAATTGCCCATTCTAGTGCCAGACAGTGATGTCGACATTGTCACTATTGATACCACGAAGGTGCATATTCAACAGGCCGTAGATTGGGCAATTCAATAGAGCTTACTCCTCCTTAATTACATCCACCGGATTCATAAATGCTACTTTCAGCACTTGAAAGCCCATAATACCGAGGGACAAGACAATTATTGCTAAGAGAATTAAGCCTAGTTCAAAAAAGCTTGGGAACGCTCTGTACTCAAAACCATTCAGCCACTGATTTGATATCACTTGATTGACAGGAATCGCAATGACCTCTGCAATAAGAATCAAAATCAATATCTGCTTATAGAAGAGTAAAACAACACTTTTCACAGATGCCCCAAGCACTTTTCTTACACCAACTTCTGCCTCACGCTTGCTGATTGCAAAGCTCAATAGCCCAATGAACCCAAGAATGGAAATGACTATAGTCAATACCGACAGGTATGCCATGGCTTTTGACAGTCGGTTCTCATCACTGTATTGTCTATCCAGTTCCAAAGCCAAGTAATCGTAGGCAATAGGTATTTTAGGAGCATAGCTATTCATTATACCCTCAATTTCTGTAACAGCCATCCGATGATCGCTTGAGGATAATCTCACAAGCATCTGATCTCCAAATTCTCTATTATAGAAGACGCTGATAGGCTCTATTGCAGAATGGAGTGACCCGATGTTGAAATCTTTGAAGACACCGATTAAGGTCATATAGATGGGATTACCCTCTTCGTCATTCTGGAAATACATCTTCTTCCCAATAGCATTATCATTCCAACCAAATTTGGCTTTTGCAGACTCATTGATCATAAATGTAAATTCGGAATCTTGCTGAGACCCCTTGATAAACGACCTCCCTTCTAAGATTTGAAGTCCAATTGTTTTTGCAAAATCATGATCGACTTGCATAAACTGAGAGCCCACAGCATTATACGCTCCATTATCTTCAACACTCAGAATGGTATGATTCAGGTTCACCCCAGGTCGATTAGAGGAAAACGAAGCATCGTTGACACCGGCAATTGTCTTAATCCTTTCTTTAATGAGTTCGCTATTTGCTGATAGTACTGAGTCCTCTAACTGGAAGACTACCACATTGTCCTTTTCAAAACCTAAATCGATGTTGGACATATAGTCCAATTGATTTCTGACAACAAAAGTGAACAAGATTACAATGGTGGAAATGGCAAACTGCAACACAACAAGTCCTTGCTGCAGGCGATTACTCTCTCTAGTGCTTTTGTTTCGTCCTTTTAGGCCTTCAACCAATCGAATACCAGATAGTATTGCCGAAGGATAAACACTTATCAAAAAGCCCAATGACAGGGTTGCTCCAGCAAATATCAATAAGTTTTGAAGAGAAAAAGGGAGTACATCTACACCAGCAACAGATTGAAATTCTGTATAGATGAGCTTAACAACCAACAGAGCAAAAGCAAAGGCGAGCGTTACAAACAGTAAAGTCTCAACAAGAAACTGCCCTGTAATATTGAAACGTGAAGCACCAATTACCTTTCGCACGGATATCTCTTTTTTTCTGAGAGAATTTCGGGCCAGTGATAGGTTTAAGTAGTTCACCAAGGCGATCAGAATTAGGAAAACCCCAATGGCTAAAAGTACATAGACACTTGCGAGGTCACCATTTTGATTCACCTCCCAAGTAAGATGAGACTTCAAATGAATGTCTTCAATGTTCTGCACAATCAGGTCAGCGCTGCCATTGATTTGATCGAAAGTCTCTTTCATATGAGCATCAAACAAACCCGAGAATTTCTCTATCAGGCTATTGACCTGATAAGCCTCTCCAAGCTTTACATATGCGTAAGTATGTGCACCAAACCAGCGAGTATTCACCTCTTCGTCATAATACCCATTCCACGAAACTAATACCTCATATGGAAGGTGTGTATTCGAAGGCACGTCCTCGAAAATACCGGTGATTTCAAACTTCCTACCATCTTCTAATACCTCCAGACTTTTACCCACTGGGTTCACATCTCCAAAGACCGTTTCTGCAAAGGATTTTGACAGTACCATAGTGTTCGGCCTATTCAATACAGACTTGATATTACCCTCAAGTAGTTTGGTATCGAAGACGTTGAAAAAGGTTGAATCGACAATGAATACATCACCAGAAGTGTACAAAACTTGATTGTATTCAAAGCTTGCCTTATGGGTCTCCAGACCATTCATTCCTCCAACGCGAGTAAAGTATTCTATTTCCGGAAACTCTTCAAGCATGGTAGGTGCCAATGGCCTTGGCACATTCACATAACTATCTTCCTTGCCACCAATATTGTAATGGACACCAAGCCTTTTTACCACGTCAGTGTCCTGCCGAAAGCTCTCGAATGAGAACTCATAATTGACCAATAGCAGTACCAAAAAGCTAAACGCCAGACCGACTGACAGTCCGAACAGATTGATACCCGTATAAAATCTATCCTTCCAGAGGTTTCGAGCCCCTACTTTTACATAATTTCTAATCATCCCTATGTTGTTGTTTGAGTAAATGTCTTTTGCAAAACCAATGATGCCCGGCCTAAAGAGCAACATCACATCGATTAAGAATTTCCAATTGCCGAAGAATCGACCTTTTTGATTCACTCGTTCTTGGTAAAGCTCTATTAAGTCTCCTTCGACATATAGCTGAAGCTCTCTGCTACAGAACCAGCGAAAGAACCTCATGATAAGCCAAGGAGGCTTTAGGTCATTGGGTGTATTGCTCATTAAAAAGCAATCTTTAAATCGAAGGACATATTCGGAATGTCATTCCACATCGCATTGCGCATGTCTCGAGCAGATTCTAATGCCTTCTTCCCTTCAGCAGTAATTGAGAAATACTTCTTTGGACGTCCGGCTCGTTCGGCAGTACCCTCTCCTTCGCGAGATTTCAAAAAGCCTTTTTCTTCTAGGCGTTTGAGCGCGGACTGTAAGGCGCCCACACTCACGTTTCTAGACATACGGCCCTCGATCTCCTTTTTGATTGAAACCCCATACGCCTCTTCATACAAAATACCAACGGCAAGCATTACTACTTCTTCAAATTCACCAAGCTGTGTTCTCTTCATAATAAATTCCTAATTGTAGTATTTGCAAAGCAAAGGGATTAAATAATAAATTCCTAATTGTAGTAATATTTTTATTTAGGCATGTCAAACCTTCCCTTTTGGTCCAAAATCATGCATTTATCAAAACTTTTGATCAATTTGAAGGGAGAAATTGCTGACCATGATCAACGCCCTAAGAAAAGTTCGTAAAAGTCTTTTATCGAAAAATAGTTTCCTGAAGTATCTCTTGTATTTGACTGGGGAAATCGTTTTGGTGATTGTCGGTATCCTGATCGCCCTTAATATTAACAATACCAATGAGGCCCGAAAAAATGAAGACAAGGTAGTTTCGACCTTGTTACAGATTCAACAAGAATTAGCCATCGACATTAATAAGGCCACGGATCTTATAGAATACTACCGGGTAAAGGATTCTTTGATTTCTCTTGTGCTTAATGATAAGGTTACGCTTGTTGATTATCAAGATCAAAGTAGTGGTCTCTTCTCCATTGTCACCAATGTCGTAGACTTGGTAACCACCAATAATGGCTATAACAGCCTTATGCGTAACATAGATAATATTCCAGAACGCTTTGAACCTTTGATAGAGGGACTCAACAAGGTATATGTCGATGATAAAACCCAGGTAGACTTTTACAATAATAGCATCTCTGATGTGGCCAATACGGTACTGGAAAAGTGGTCTCGGCAATACGAATGGTATTCAGAATTATTCACTGGTTTTACTGATGACTCTGCCTATGATTACTTTTTGAATAGCCCTTTCTACAAGAACGAGGTGGTGACTTATAATGTGATTTCAATGCAAAACCACCTTCCTTTCATCAAGCAATACAGAACCGATGCTATAAAAAGCTATTTGGGAATTGCTGCTTTGGTAGATCCGACTAAACCGATTGAAAAGCGCTTTGTTATACCAAGATTGTTGTATCAAGACTTACCCGGTACTTACCGTATTCAAGACAGAATTGAAATAGAAATCAGCTTTGACGAAGGGCATTTAATGCTATACAGAGATGGGCAGCCACCTCGTGAATTGTTTCCGCTTTCTCCAACAAAGTTCTACGCTATCAATGCCAGACCTATCTTCAATTTCCACAAAGATGCTGAGGGCAAGATCATCGACTTTACGATTTACAACAACAACAATCTTTTGACTGCGAAGAAGGTCAAATAAAAAAGGTGCTACCATGGCAGCACCTTCACTTTAAAGATCTTGTAATCTTATCTCTTAATCTGCATGGCCATGCCGTTTGACATTACCAAATGCTCGATGAAGAACTCCATCATGCGATCAGTAGAAACAGCTGTGTGGCCTCTATCCGGACCAACCTGCACCTCGAAGCTCTTGCCAGCATCTTGCAATGCTTTGATCAACTGAAGTGAGTTAGATGGGTGTACATTGTTATCAGCAGTACCATAATACACCATGATTTCACCCTTAAGGTTTTTAGCATAGTTCATTAGGTTAAAGGCATCATAGCCTGCCTTATTATTCTCAAGCGTATTCATATACCGCTCAGTATAGATATTATCATAATTGATCCAATCTGTAACTGCTGAGTTTGCAACAGCTGCATGGTATACATCAGGGAATCTTAAAAGACTCATTGCAGCCGTAGTTCCTCCGTAAGAAGTGCCATAAACCCCTACTCTTTCCTTATCGAAATAAGGACGATCGTAAAGGGACTTAATACCTTCTGCAAAGTCGTCCTGCTCTACAATACCTAAGTTTCCATACAGTTGATCTAAAAGTCGCTTACCTCTACCGCGAACGTTTCTACCATCGATATCAACGATTAAGAATCCGTACTCAGTCAATGGATTAGGGAATGCAAAAGTCTCTCTAAACTCGTTTGTAGCCGGCCCGCCATAGTTGGCAAGGATTAGTGGGTATTTCTTACTCGGATCGAAGTTAGATGGGAAGTGAATCAGCCCATGAAGTTCTGTTACACCGTCAGCAGAAGTAAAAGTAAATGCTTCTACTTTCTTCAAACCTAGCTCATCCCATTTAGTCATATCACTCTTAGCCAATTCAGCAATTACTTTTCCTTTCGAATTGATCAGATTAGTAAATGGAGGAATATTATGAGTTTGTGTGATGTCGATGAAGTGCTTACCGTCAGGTGCAATGTTCACTCTGTGGTTGTATGCTGGATCGGTCAGACGAGTATCTTTCGAACCGTCCAACTTCACTCGATGAAGCTGCATTTTCATGTGGTTTTCACCACTTCTGGCCATGTAGTATAAGTAGCCTGCCTTCTCATCGATCTTAATGATATTACTGACTTCGAAACCATGTTGCGTAAGCGGGGTAATCAAAGTGCCGTCAAAATTGTAGAGATAGTAGTTGTTGAAACCTGTTCTTTCAGAGGCCCAAATAAAGCGTTGACCATCGGCCAAGACTCTCATTTCTGGAGTGTTCTTTGTGAAACTTGGTAGCCACTCTTCGCGAACTACAGTTCTGGTTTTTCCTGTATTAGGGTCTGCAGCACGGTATTCCATAATGTCTTGCTTACGATTAGTGCTGTGGTATAAAAACTCTTTACCATCAGGAGTCCAAGCCATCCCATACAAGTATGTACCTAATGGGCCATCGGCAAAAGACTTACCATCACGGGCATCAAATTCGGTGATCTTCTTTGACTCAAGATCATAAACCATGAGGTCAACAGGGAGGTTAGGCTCACCAACTTTTGGGTAAGACATTACTTCCAGAGAATCATAAAGTGCAAGCTGATCTAGCAATACATAATATCGCTTAGCGCCCTCCTCTTTGAATCGGTAGAAGGCAACCTTCTTGCTATCTGGAGACCACCACATAGCAGTTGTTTGCCCCAGTTCCTCACCATATACCCAAGTAGCAATACCATATTTTACTAGGTTGTCCATATTTCCATCAGTTGTAATAGCAATTTCTCCACTGCCATCAGGGTTACTGATGTACATGTTCCGGTCTCTCGTGAAGGCTTTTAACTTGCCATCAGGAGAATCTGCAGAGGCATATTGACGACCACGTGCTGGTCTGTTAAATCTTCTTCTTGGTGGCGGTGGCGGTGGGTCACCCATATCATTGAATGCCTTCTTTTTCACATCATACTTCCAGAGCTTTCCATCTTTGATATACTCAAAAGACTTACTGTCATCTGCCCAGTTAGCAGAAATGATTCCCGGCTTAACGGATCTTCTGATTTGAGGGGCTACTTTGCTATACTGCTCATAGCCAGGCATATTTTTAAGCTTGTCTTGGGCTTGACTTTGGAAGCCTGCAAGAGTAAATGCTATTGCTAACATTAAGGTTAGCGTATACTTAGTTTTCATAGGTTTTACTTTATGGAATACCATTTCTATTCTTCGTGGCCTAATACTACTACTTTCATGCCGAAAAAAGTAGTGCTAATTGTTCGGATGGTTTTTTGGGAGTAGAGCGTAATGCGTATTGGGTATTGCGATATACGATGTACGAAAACTCAACATTCACCCTTAAGCATTCTACACTAACTCATAGATTTCCTGTTTACCTCATCGCCAACTGTAGATTTATCGAAGGTTTGGATATTCTGCTTACCTTAAAGCAACCATCAACCTTATGCGATACCTCCTTCTTATACTGACTCTTCTATTTCCGTTTCTCTGTTCTGCTCAGGCCGGCATCAAGCCTAAAGAATACTCCTGGACTCAACTATTCGACATGATCGAAGCCGAAGAGAGTGCAGTCTTTAGGCTAGAGAATGCAAGAATAGTAGTGGACTCGCAGACGGATTCTCTTTTTAGATTAGACGCTTCTTGGTCAGGGATAAACAACATACAGCAGTTCAGAGTAGATACAATACATGTTTATAAACATGTTGAATTTACTAATGTTGACTTTAATCCAAACGATAAGGTACTCTATGGGTTTTCTTTAATGACATTTCACGAGACAGTCAACTTTCAAAACTGCCTTAACCCGATTCTAGTTAAAAGCACATTTCAAGATGTGTTTAAACTGGGAGTAGATAACATACTGAATAGTGATAAAAATGGTTTCAGCACCCTGAATCTATTGATTGAAAATGTTTTTAAGAGTAGTATCAATGTTGTTTTTTTTGCACCTGAATTTTATACAACGGTAATTATCAATAACAATAAGGTCAATGGTAAGTCGGCATTTTTTAACCAGGTTGGATCAAGAGGTAATCTGGTTATTAGAAATAATGACGTGACCTCAAACCAAGTCGAACTTTTTTATCGTGGAACCAAATCTGAAATTCTGAGTAACTATGAGCTAATCAACAACAGTTTTAATAGCTCAGGGGTCATAAAGCTAAGTTTTAGTACAGATGGTGTGGATTTCATCAAGGTTGCCAGAAACAACTTCAACAGCCCCGTAGCAATCGAAGTAGATAACCTGATGGCTGCCTCCAGTTGGATTCAATGGACTCAGTTTCAAAATAATCTTATTCATAGTGAAATTTATCGCTATTGGTTTGACGATGATGAAGTATTTGACTTGAAAGGCTTCGTCCCTGGCGGCAACAAGTGGGGAGAGCAGAATAGAAATCATTATCTCGATACCGTAAGAGTGCAAGACATTGATGTCTATAATGCAGAACTGGCCCTAAGGGGTAGATTTTACAATTATTACAAAAGCAGACACGAAACAGAAGCTGCCAATGCAGTCTATGAAGAGATCAAAGACATAGAAACCCAAAGACTGGCTTTTCTTTATAATCAAAACCCAGGTTTTACCACTTTCTTCAAGTGGAAGATCAACCAATTCCTCAAACTCTTTTCAGGCTATGGTACAGAGCCAGCACGGGCCATCACCATGTCGGTTTATGTCGTATTGGCTTTTGCACTTGTTTACCTCTTCTTTCCCAACCATTGGGACAGCCATGGGAAGAATCGCATTATGGATCGTTATCGTTTCTTTCTCAAATATGTGAACAAAGATTCAGGCATGCATGAAGTCTATTTGGACGAAAAGCAACCTGAATTACTGGCCTCAGAAGACTTTAAACGTTATTTGCAAGAACAAGGCAAAACGGCACCTAAGTTCTTTATGGCTACTGCCCTCCCGCTTTATCGTTGGTCAATAGCCGGTACTAAAAGTGCTTCTTGGTTGCTCTCTAAAGTAGATGTACTCAAAGGCAAATGGTCAGAAACTGAAGACTCAAAAAAAGGTGGTAAGTCCTTTTTACTGATCACAGCTTTTCTGATCGCTTTACTCTACGACATCTTCATCAAAATGCTGAATGCGCTCATGCTAAGCATTAACACCTTCACTACCCTTGGTTTTGGGGAGATTCCCATTAAAGGCCTGCCCCGCTATTTGGCGATTATTCAAGGCTTTATCGGCTGGTTTATGTTGACCATATTTTCAGTATCGCTCATCTCGCAGCTACTGAACTAAATAAGGATCGTCACTCTGAGTGTTGTGAGGCACGAGGAACCGAATGAGTCTCCTCATCGCGATCAGGAGATTCTCTCGGTCGATCAATTCTCTATAAAGAATTGCTCTTCCTCAGAATGACGGAATAAATGGAATGACCATATTTAAAAAGGTACGTCACCCTGTCCCGAGGCTTCGGGATCAGGGCCCATTTTGATAAGATGCTGAAACAAGTTCAGCATGACGAAAAAGAGTTTGATAGGTCAGTTGTTGTATTAGTAGTACGTATTGTAATGACTTCATTCTCAAATTCAACATTGTTCATTCATAATTGAACATTCAACACTGATTTCATGATTACTGAACGAGATTCTTCGCTGCACTTCGTTTCGCTCAGAATGACGAGACACTAAGGAGTTGTGACTTACTTCATCTTCGCCCACCGCAGCTTCATTCCCTCTACAGACGCTATCAAGGCCTCTACCCCTTCTATCACTTGAGTTGTAGGCATCACATCTGCTGCTTGAATAACGTTGTGCAAAAAGAGCAACTTATTCTGCAAGCTTACAAGTGTTTCCCGTTCAATGGGAGTGGCTCGAATGCTTCCATACATAGTATCTGGATCACCAACCGATCCATTTCCTCTAAAAGCCATCTGCCCATTTGATGGATTAGCCATAGCGTCTATCTCCTCCACAATGTCTTGCAACTCATGATAGGCCAAATAACATTCCATACTCAAATCATGCTGCACATTTAATGCCTTTTGACTAATTACAACTCTAGGGTCCATTCTAATGGTTAGGGGGCTTTCACTCACCTTGCCATCAACTGTCAATCTTACTCTGTAAGTACCTGGATTGACCAGAGGTCCATGTGGTCCACTTGGTGTACTCTTGTACACTGCGGCAATAGAGAATTGCCTTCTCGAACCTCTTGGAGGCTCATGTTTTAAATCCCAAATAAATCTATGGTGTCCTTTTACTGTTCCTAATTTCTGTTCCGGCTTGATCCAATAAGTGGGATGTGGCATAGTGGTACTATCTCTTAACTCCGGTTTATCATCAGAGCGGTATGTTCTGATCACAGTTCCATCAGTACTCAAAATCTCAAGCTGTACGAAACTCGCATTAGCATTAAGCTGATAATCCAAAATGGCTCCATCTGGTGGATTTTGTCCCGTAGGCTCTTCTGGAGGCAGTGGCGTATCATGGAACATGTTATCGCGTACCCGTGTCGTTAGTGAAGGTGTAAACAAATAAGCCCCTTCAGCTTTTGACCTTGCCATTTCTCTTAAGGGTGCAATGTTATCCAAGATCCAAGCTGAACGGCCATGTGTCCCCACGACTAAATCGTCTTCATGGATGACCAGGTCTCGAATAGAAGTTGCAGGCATATTATTGCGTAGTGATTGCCAGTTCTCGCCATCGTCTACGGAGAAATAGACCTCTCTTTCAGTACCAGCGTATAGCAGACCTTGCTGTTTTGGGTCTTCTCGCACCACATTAACAGGGCCATTCGGGTTCAAGCCCTTGGTGATTAGTTTCCATGTTTTACCACCATCATGGGTACGATAAACATAAGGGGTCATATCATCCTTTCTAATAGCATTGATGGCGATATAGGCAGTGCCTTGATCGAAATGCCCTGCATCAATTTGAGACACCTTATCCCATGTCGACATAGCTGGTGGTGTCACTTCAGTCCAGTCTGCACCCCCATTCTCAGTGATATGAACTCTACCATCATCCGTACCCGCCCAAATGGTCTGAACATCTAATGGCGAAGGCCCAACAGCATAGATGACTCCTCTTCTTGCCATGGTCTCCATTGCCTTGGTCTTGTAGTGTCCAACACTCGGTGGCACTTCTGGCTGCTCATAGGTTAAATCGGGGCTAATGATCTCCCAACTCTGTCCTTCGTTCATGGTCTTCCAAAGCACATTGGTGGCAAACAATAACATATTGTCGTCTGCCGGGTGAAACATTAATGGCATTGTTCTTACAAAACGATAATCACCAGAGCGCACAGCTTCTGGCGTGATATTCTGCGCCTGACCTGTTTTCTTATCAAAACGCATCACCCTGCCTCCATAAATGATATTTGGGTCTTTTGGATCTGGCGCTACATAGGCATATTCATCGGCCCCAACACCCATGAATTCTCTAAAACTGATCTGTCCGCCATCTCCTCTACTCGCAATACCGATTGCACCGCTTTCTTGCTGACCGCCATAAACCATATAAGGATAATCATTGTCCGTGCTTACATGATAAAGTTGGGTAGTTGGTTGGTTGTACCAAGAACTCCATGTTCGGCCTGCGTTGACCGTAACCACTGCCCCTTGATCCGCCACGAAAAGCATGATATCAGGATTGATCGGGTTGATCCAAATACGATGATAGTCATCACCTCCCGGTGCACCTTTGAGCGATGACCAAGTTTTTCCTCCATCGGCCGAAGTGTAAGAAGCCACATTGGCTACATAAATTCTATCTGGGTTAGTTGGATGAACTTTGACTTCTGCAAAATCTCCTCCTCTGCCCCACAGCCTTCTATTTCCATGAAGAAAAGCCCAGCTTTCTCCTGCATCGGTACTCTTATAAATCCCTCCATTCTGCCTGGCATCGACAGTTGCAAACATGATGTTCGAATTGCTTGGTGCAATGCCCACTCCAATTCTTCCTAAGCCTTGCTCAGCCCCTGGCAATCCTTTGGTAATCTTCCTCCAGTTTTCACCACCATCAGTACTCTTATAAAAGCCACTATTTGGTCCAGAGAATTTCGCATTCTCCCATGGTCCTTCTTGGTGTTCCCACATATCGGCAAAAAGGATTTCGGGATTATTCGGGTCGAATTCCACCTGAATAGCGCCTGTGTTTTGATTGATATAAAGTACCTTCTTCCAGGTCTTACCTCCATTGGTAGTTTTGAAAACGCCCCTCTGCTCATTAGCGCCATAAGGATGCCCCAAACCTGCCACAATAACTATATCAGGATCAGTTGGATGAACGATCAGGCGTCCGACCTGCTGTACATCCTTCAGGCCAACATGCTCCCAGCTTTTGCCACCATCGACACTTTTAAATATACCATCTCCAACACCCAAATCAGGTCGATGAAGTCCTTCTCCACTGCCTACATAAATGATATCTGGATTGCTCAGCGCTACCGCAATATCTCCTACTGAGCCGGTTGGTGCATCATCAAAAATTGGATTCCAGGTGCGGCCATAATCATCTGTTTTCCAAACGCCACCATTATTCACTCCCATAAAGAAAACATTGGGCTGTGATGGAATGCCAACTCCCCCAACGGTCCTGCTCGCTCTAAAAGGACCTATCATTCTATACTCAAGGTTTTGATAAGCTGATGCTGGAATCTGCTGAGCAGTAAGTGTTGTTACCGAAAAAATTAAGAAGACGGAAAGAAAAGCACGAATGCGAAATACGTTAGGCATAGTGTTGAAGATTGATTTGACGAGTTTACCTATAAAGGCCGATAAAACCAATGAGGAATATTTGATGACTTAATAAAACTCGAATTTATAAGCTGCTTATCGGAGTCATTTCCATAATTTGAGCGTCAACTCATAGTTCATAATGTCAACCTCAATTCGTCAGATCACAGCTTCTCAAACCTGGCCACTTCGTCACGAGGTTATGTGGCCCGATATGCCATTGGACTATGTCAAACTTCCCAATGATGAGGAAGGCATTCACTATGGGCTCTTTGTTGGTGAGCAACTGACTTCAGTAGTCTCCCTTTTTGCAGATGACCAAGAGGCTCAATTCAGAAAGCTTGCTACGGCAGTCGGGGCTCAGGGCAATGGCTACGGAACAATGCTTCTCTCCCATTTAATGAAAGAAACTCAAGCGCTTAGTATCGATCGTGTATGGTGTAATGCCAGAATTGACAAAACTTCCTTCTACCACAAGTTTGGACTAAAAGAAACTGCCCGAACTTTTATCAAGAACAGGCAGTCATATGTCGTGATGGAGAAGCTTATCTCACATTAGCGGGGTCAACCCTTGTTGGGGTGTCCTCACCTGAGATCATTCGAACAGCAGCAGCGGCAAGTGCCCGAATGGTATTGGTCATATGGTCAAGATCAATTGTACTTACTTCGTCAGAAGCTTGGTGGTAGTATGGATCAACATCAATTTGAGTCGTACTGATAGAATGAGCTGGCACTCCAAGACGTGCTAACGTGGCATTATCGGATCGGTAAAAAAGGTTTTCTTTGACGTAAGGGTCTGCATAGAACTTATAACCCGTGCCTTCGACTGCCTTTTGTAAAAGCGCTCCGAAACTAGACTTATCGAAGCCCGTAATCCATGCGGAGTTGGTACCTTCCTTGGCAGCAGTTCCAATCATCTCGATGTTGAACATGGCTACAATTTCGTCTGGGTTAAGTTTTTGAGAAAAGTGTCTAGAACCAAACCCTCCACTCTCTTCAGCTGTAAAAGCCACAAACATGATGGTTCGTTCGGGCTTTTTGCCAGTGTCTTTAAAGTACTTAGCTAAAGTCATTACGGCAGTGGTACCTGAGGCATCATCATTAGCCCCATTGTAAATTTTATCTTCACCGTCTCCTCGAATACCCAAGTGATCATAATGAGCACTAAAAAGTACAATTTCATTAGGTCGGTTACCTGTAATTTGGCCAGCTACATTGTTGAGACTCTTGGTCTCAATGTTATTCTTAACCTCAACACTTAAGGACTTTACCTCGCTTAAGTCTGTCAAAGCTATTACCATTCCATTAGTGTCATCTAATTCCATCACACTGCTTGGTCTTGAGAAGAACTGTTTGAAACGTCCAAAAAGGGCTTCATGTGCTGTGTTTACGAGCATAATAGTTTTTCCCTCCTTGCCCCTGGCTTCTCCAAACTTGGCTTGCATATTATCAGCTGCACCAACCACTACAATGTTGGCATCAGCTACAGCATTGATGGTCATAGATGCTGAACTTATCATTCCAACTACTTTGTCCGCTGCGATAGACTCTCCATTTATGGTGACTGAAGCACTCTCACTGGAGAGAGAATACATATTAAATTGCTGTTTGTAGCTATTAAGGCCATCTAGGTACTCAAGACCAATTTTTTCAAACTCTGATTCAATAAAGGCTGAAGCCTTTTCGATACCGGGTGTATAGATCATTCTGCCTTCCATTTCATCAGAGGCGAGTGTGGTAATAATTCTGGTCACTTCGGCCTGATCAATAACTGCTGCCTGTTGGCAGCTGGCCAGCGTGGAATAACAAATCGCCACTAGGCATAAAACGGAACGCAAAGACTTCTTCATAGTATTATTCAACTGATTTTTCGATGAGCCGAATTTAGTACTATTTTCGCCAACGCATGAGTAACTCACCCTCAAAGTCATTGAAAACCCTTCGCCTTCTAGCCGTGCTAGAAGGAATAAGCTATCTGCTCTTAGTAGGCATCTGTATGCCACTCAAGTATATCTTCGAGATTCCGGAGCCTACCTATCCCCTTGGTTTAGCTCATGGCGTATTATTTGTAGCTTATTGCATTTTTGTATTGATCGTCACCCTGGAAAAGAAATGGTCTTTTAAAACCATGATGTTAGCCGGGGTAGCCTCTCTTCTACCCTTTGGAACCTTTGTGGCAGACAAACGGATATTCAAGCCTGCCTTAATTGATTGATAATATTTACAATTTTTAAAACAGTTCTAATCCATGACTGTTGTTAATGTCGTACTGAGGTAAACGATACTAACTTATAATGCAATTCAGATATTTGTTGAGCCTGGCCGGGCTTATTTGCTTTCACCTTTCAATTGCGTTTCAAGGTCAAGGGAAACTCACAGGCTACGTCAAAGATGCTAAGACAGGGGAATCGATCCCTGGGGCAACGGTTCGCTTGTTAGATACACAATTGGGTACTAACACCAACCCTGAAGGTTTTTACACCATTAACAACATACCTCCACAGACTTATAGTGTGCAGGTATCTTTTGTTGGTTATGAAACCGTGATCAAATATGGCATCGTAATCAAGTCAGGAGGTATTCCCGATTTAAATTTCGAACTCAAGGAGTCAATCTCTGAGCTAGACGAGATAGTTGTCGTTGCCAACCCTTTTGAGAAAATTGAAGAGACTCCCCTATCTATTCAGAGACTATCAAGAGAAGAAATCGCCACTTATCCTGGCGGGAACAATGATATCGCCAAGGTTGTACAATCCCTTCCGGGAGTATCTGGTTCTGTTGGAGGTTTTCGCAATGATGTGATCATTAGAGGTGGTGCCCCGAACGAGAATGTCTATTACCTTGATGGAATTGAAATTCCGAACATCAATCACTTCGCTACACAAGGAAGTGCTGGTGGACCCGTAGGTCTATTAAATGTGAGCTTCTTTGAAGGAGTTACACTTTCCACAAGTGCTTTCGGTGCCCAGTATGACAATGTGCTTTCCGGAGTGCTTCAATTCGATCAGCGAAACGGCAACAATCGTGAAATGAAAACGAATGTTCGCGTGGGAAGTAGTGAAACTGCTCTGACCTTAGAGTCTCCACTTTTCAAGGGCGGTAGAGAAGAGAGCAACACTTCGTTCATTGCCTCGGTTAGACGCTCTTATTTACAGTTACTGTTCGAACTAATCGGCCTTCCGATCCTTCCTGATTATTGGGATTACCAATATAAGCTCACGCACAAGTTTGACAAATACAACGAACTGATTGTTACTGGCGTGGGTTCAGTTGATGACTTTCGGGTGAATGAGCTTGACGAGTTTGACGAAGAGCAACAGGCTACACAAGATCAGGTACCCATCATCAAGCAACAGACCAATACGATTGGTGTGAGTTGGAAAAATCGTTTCAAAAATGGCTCAGGCTTTATGACCACTACTTTAAGTAGTAACCGTCTAGAAAACGACTTTCGACAATTCATGAACAACATCAACCAAACAGGCCTTTTCCTACAGAATAAGTCTGTCGAAATGGAAACCAAGTTGCGATATAACTATACCAAATTCTTAAAGGATTGGACAGTAAGTGGTGGATTGAGTCTTCAACAAGTCAATTATGAAAATGAAACCATTGACCTGGTCAATAACTTTCAGTACAGTGCCGACTTAGACTTTCTACGCTATGGGCTTTTCGGTCAGGCGAACAGAACCTTTTATGATGAAAGATTGAGCCTATCCGTGGGCATACGCTTAGATGCCAATACTTTTACTGAAAATGGTAACAATATCTTTGAAACCTTCAGCCCGAGAATATCTGGCTCATATACCTTTGACAAACTAAGAAAGTGGTCACTGAATGCATCTCTCGGCAGATACTTCAAAATCCCTCCATATACGATTTTAGGTTTCACAGACAATTCCGGAAATCAAGTCAACCAATCAGCACGGTATATTCAAAGCGATCATGCGGTATTGGGTTTAGAATATCTAGTAACTCCTTCAGCTCGCTTTACGCTCGAAGGTTTTTACAAAAGGTATGATAACTACCCAGTTTCAATAACCGATCGAGTCTCTTTGGCCAATCTTGGTGCGGATTTCTCTGTGCTCGGTAATGAGCCCATTGCGAGTGTTGGGCTCGGCAGAACTTATGGATTGGAGTTTCTCTACCAGAAGAAATTTACAAATAACTATTACCTCATCGTTGCTTACACCCTTTATAAAAGTGAGTATACGGCATTTGACACTAAGGTTTACCTGCCAAGTTCATGGGATAGTAGGCACCTACTTACATTGACAGGTGGATATAAATTCGGTAATAACTGGGAGCTGAGTGGTAGAATGCGCTACCTCGGACGAACACCTTTTGCTCCAGTAGATCAAGCGGCTACACTAGCCAATTACCCAGCGATTATTAGAGACTACTCGCAACTCGGTACAGAGACTCTGGATACTTTCAATCAGGTTGATTTGAGAATTGACAAAAAATGGAATTATTCAAAATGGACCTTGAACGTCTTCCTAGAGATTCAAAACATTCTTGGATCACAGATACCAGAAGAACCTGAATTTGGTCTCGCCCGAGATATGGATGGTCTGGAGCTATCACCTCGAAGTCTAGTCGAAATCATGGGAATAGACAATGCGAGTGTTTTGCCGTCCATCGGTGTGGTAATAGATTTTTAAAAAAAGGATATGATAGGAAAGAAAATATTAATTGTTGGGGCCAGCTCTGGTATCGGTAGAAGTCTTGCTGAATTGCTCTTGAAGCAAGGTGCAGAAGTAATTTCAGCATCCAGAAATAATCCGAACCTATCTGATGTCATCCATCACAACCTTGATATCACTGAGCCATCCCCTGATCTATCGTTTATACCTGAGGTTCTCGATGGATTGGTTTATTGCCCCGGCACGATTAACCTTCGACCCTTCCACAGGCTGTCGATAGAAGACTTTCAAGCCGATTTTGATATAAATCTGATGGGCGCCATAAAAGTATTGCAGGGTGCATTTAAAAGTCTGAAGAAAGCCGATAGCTCTTCGATCATCTTATTCAGCACTGTGGCGGCCAAACTAGGTATGAACTTTCATTCTTCCATTGCCACATCCAAAGGAGCCATTGAAGGCTTAGGTAAGTCTCTGGCAGCCGAATGGAGCATGCACCAGATACGTGTAAATGTCTTATCTCCATCGCTAACCGAGACACCATTAGCAGAGAGACTTCTGGCCAATGATGACAAGAAAGAAGCGTCTAACAAACGACACCCGATTGGCAGATTTGGCCAACCGGAAGATCTTGCTCACACGGCATTATTACTACTATCAGACCAGTCTAGCTGGATTACAGGTCAAATCATTGGAATTGATGGTGGCGTTGGCGCCCTTAAGCCATAGTAAAAAACACACAACTCCCTTTCAATCAAGCAGTTAAATCATTAAAACATGTCTAAGATATAATCTGAAACATGTTTTCATTTTTTAGGGGGTTCTCTTATCTTTGCGGGTCTTAAAAATTAACCGACTTTAAAATATGTCATATCTAATTTATGCAGTACCCGTTCTGGGTCTAATCGGCTTGCTAGTCATGATCATCAAATCAAGATGGGTGAACAAACAAGATGCAGGCGATCAAAAAATGCAGGACCTTGCTAACTACATCCGTGAGGGAGCACTTGCATTCCTTAGTGCTGAATACAGAGTACTATCTATTTTTGTTGTAGTTGCTGGAATTTTATTAGGCGTCATCTCTACACTAGTAGAAACTACACACTGGTTTATTGTAGTAGCATTTGTTATTGGTGCATTCTTCTCTGCGCTTGCAGGAAACATCGGTATGAGAATCGCCACAGCAGCTAACGTAAGAACGACACAAGCTGCAAGAACAAGTCTTCCACAGGCTTTGAAAGTATCGTTTACAGGTGGAACCGTAATGGGACTTGGTGTTGCCGGTCTAGCGGTTTTCGGCCTTAGTATGCTATTTATTTTCTTGTTCCAATTCTTCATGGATGGAGAGTGGACCAATACAGGTGATATGACAGTAGTATTAGAGGCCCTAGCAGGTTTCTCTTTAGGTGCTGAGTCAATTGCCCTTTTTGCCAGAGTTGGTGGTGGTATCTATACAAAAGCTGCTGACGTAGGTGCTGACCTTGTAGGTAAAGTTGAAGCTGGTATTCCAGAAGATGATCCAAGAAACCCTGCTACAATTGCTGATAACGTAGGTGATAACGTAGGTGACGTTGCTGGTATGGGTGCCGACTTATTCGGTTCTTATGTAGCTACTGTGCTAGCATCAATGGTACTTGGTAACTATGTGATCCAAGATATGGGTGGTGCTATTACTGATGATTTTGGTGGTATTGGACCAATTCTATTACCATTAGTTATCGCTGGTGCAGGAATCATCTTCTCTATTTTAGGTGCAATGATCATTAGAATCAGTAATAATGACGCAAAAGAATCTGAAGTTCAGGCAGCCTTGAATAAAGGTAACTGGGGCTCAATTATATTGACAGCGATTGCATGTTGGTTCCTTATCGACATGATGCTACCTGCCACAATGCAAATGAGATTGTTTGGTGAAGGTATTGTTGAAATCACTTCACTTAGAGTATTTGGAGCTGTCCTTGTAGGCCTATTTGTAGGTGCTGCTATCTCCTACTTCACAGAGTATTATACTGCTATAGGTAAAAAACCAGTAATGAGTATTATTCAAAACTCATCAACTGGTGCAGCAACAAACATTATTGCTGGTCTTTCAACTGGTATGAAATCAACCTTCGCTCCTATCCTTCTATTTGCAGGTGCTATCTGGGGAGCTTACGAACTAGCCGGCTTCTACGGTGTAGGTATCGCTGCTTCAGCTATGATGGCAACTACGGCCATGCAATTGGCTATTGATGCTTTCGGACCGATCGCTGATAATGCTGGTGGTATTGCAGAGATGAGCGACTGCCCTGACGAAGTTCGTGAAAGAACAGACATTCTTGATTCAGTAGGTAACACTACTGCTGCAATTGGTAAAGGTTTTGCCATTGCATCTGCTGCTTTGACAGCACTTGCCTTGTTTGCAGCTTATGTAACTTTCACTGGTATTGATGGAATTAACATATTCAAAGCAGACGTACTTGCTGCATTGTTCATTGGCGGTATGATACCAGTTGTATTCTCTGCACTCGCTATGGAGTCAGTTGGTAAAGCAGCCATGGAAATGGTAAAAGAAGTAAGAAGACAGTTCAAAGAGATTCCAGGTATTATGGAAGGAACTGCAACACCTGAGTACGGAAAATGTGTTGATATCTCTACTAAGGCGGCTATCAGAGAAATGATGCTTCCGGGTGCCATCACCATCATCTTCCCTATCATCATTGGATTCGCTATGGGTGCTGAGCCTCTTGGAGCTTATATGGCTGGTGTGGCTGTTTCAGGTGTACTTTGGGCCATCTTCCAGAACAATGCTGGTGGAGCATGGGACAACGCTAAGAAGTCTTTCGAAGCTGGTGTTGAGATTGACGGTGAGATGACTTTCAAAGGATCAGAAGCTCATAAAGCTGCTGTAACTGGTGATACTGTTGGTGATCCATTCAAAGATACTTCAGGACCTTCGATGAACATTCTTATCAAACTTACTTGTTTGATTGGTCTTGTTATCGCTCCTATCTTGGGAGAGATTGCCGGAACTGGTTCACATGCTGATGATCTTAAAGTGATCAATGACGACACAAAAGAACTTCACATGGATGAAGTTGACGAAATGATTACTGAGGTGAAATAATACCACCATTTAAATAAAGATAGTTTCAAAGGTCTCGAAATTTCGAGACCTTTCTTTTTTCCCACATAAGGGGAGTTCATAGGTTGAATTGTGTAGAATAGGTAGGTTTTAAAGATTGTTTGACGAAATATTAGGTTTTGTAAAACTCGAATCTACAGTATGCGTTAGCATTTTAGGTCAATTATTCAAAACTCAATCAACAGCATATGTTCTTTTCTTGGTCAAACTCGTTACACAAACAACACACTCTAAACAAATTACTTCAGACTAGCAGCGTAGTATTTCTCGGTACTTAAAGTATTGGCTTTATGAAGCGGTTGCTAGAAAAACTAAAAGCCGGAGATGAAAAGTCTCTGGATGAATTCGTGTACTTAAACCTTTCTAAGGTTTTCAATTTCTGCTATGCCCTACTAAAATCGAGGGAAGAAGCGGAAGAGGTCTGTCAGGACGTATTCGTGAAATTCTGGAATAATAGAGATAAACTAGACTTAAACTTGTCTGTGGATGGTCTATTATTCAGGATAGCAAAAAACCTGACACTCAATAAAATCCGTGATAATCAGAAATACAAAGGGTCATTAGAAGTAACTGATGGCTTGCTAGTGGGCAATAGCACTATGGAAGACGTACTCTTTCGCGAAATGGAGCAGACACTCCATAAGGCCATAGAGGCGCTCCCTCCTAAGCGAAGACTCATATTTGAGTTGAGCCGCTTTCAGGGACTATCCAATCGAGAAATTAGTGAGAGACTCAATATTTCTATCAACACGGTAGAAGGACAAATAAGGAAAGCTATAAAGTCAATACACATCTATACTGATTCAATTTCAATATAGGTGAACAACATTTTATTTGTGGAGAGTAACGGCAATCTCCATTCTTAGTGTATTTATAAGTAGGTACCATTATTTTTTAACCATTTGGAAGATAAAAATCTGATATATCATTTTTTAAAAGAGGACTGTTCCCCAGAGGAATTAGATCAGCTACACGAATGGTTAATCAGCGACCTTGATGAGGAAACCACTAATGACCTACTCAAGTCTTTGTGGAAGAAAACTCATGATGGCAACATCCATGATATTGACGAAGCCGGTCTAACCACTAAAATCCGATCTGAAATCGCTTCGAAAAATGGTTTCGTTCAAACGAAAACTCCTAAAAAGAGAGTCATCGTTAGAAACAGAAGAAATAACTCTTGGGTAATTATCACCGCCATACTTGCGCTGGTGATTACGGCAGGTTACTTTATCACATCTCAAAATACTGTAACAGACCAAGAACCTTTTCTCGCTGGGCAAATTGAAAAGAACACCCCTAGAGGCCATAGAAGTACTGTCAATTTAAGAGATGGCTCAAGAGTTATTCTCAATTCAGAGACTAAGATCACATATGACGAAAACTTCGGTATCGACAATCGAAGAATCACTTTAGAAGGAGAAGCCTTTTTTGAAGTAGCCAGAGATGAGAACCTCCCCTTCATAGTGACCTCCAAAAATCTTATCACTAGAGCTTTAGGAACCTCGTTTAATGTGCGCGACTATGGTGATGAAGATAGTGCTTCCATTGCATTGGCTACAGGGAAGGTAAAAGTCAAAAGGAGTAAAAATCCAACGAACAAATTCAAAATATTTTTGAGCCCTAATGAACAGGTTGTTCTGATCAAAGCCTCCCAAAAGTGGTCTAAAAGCACTTTTCAGCCCGAAAGAGTGCTATCATGGAAAGACAATAGTCTGAATTTTGAAGACATGTCTCTTGCTCGCATTATAAGAACGCTTGAGCGATGGTATGATGTAAATATTGAAGTTAGAGGTGAAGGATTTGAAAAACTGACCTATGAGGGAACGGGAAGTTTTGAAAGACAGAGCCTAGAAAATATACTCAACACCCTAGGTTATACAATGGGCTTTGAGAGTACAATAAACGAAAAACAAATTATGATTAAGCTGACAAACTAAAGGAATGCCAATGAAGAAAAACTAGTCCAAAAAAATGCCAAGGCAGCCTATTGCAGTAGGACTACCTTGGACTTACTATCTATATGTTTAACTAAAAACACGAGCAAATATATGAAAAATATATACATGGCTTCGTTGCAGCGAAGTGTGAAGTACTGTCTCTACGGGGTAGTGCTACAAGTTTTTTTGATATCATCACTAATGGCTAACCGTACTAGTGCTCAAAGCATTAGGGATTACAAAGTTAACTTAGAACTTCGAGAGGTCAGCATTACTGAGGCCTTTAAAAACATCGAAGGCATCTCACCTTTCAAGTTTTTCTACAAGAAGAAAGACATCAACCGTAAGGTAAAAATCAATCTTCCTCAGGGCGAATATACTGTAGCAGATATACTAGAATCAATCTCTCGAAGTGCAGCACTGAACTTCAAGCAGATTGATAAGAATATTTCTGTAGCTCAAGTCATCAACAACCCGAGAGACAATGTCGACAGAGTGGTTGTAGTAGAGGAAAAAACACTCACCGGTAGAGTAGTTAGCGCGGAGGACAACCAACCTCTTCCAACAGTTACGGTAAGAGTTAAGGGCACAACAATAGGTACTCAGACTGGCCTGGATGGTCGTTTTAGCCTTACAGTCCCTGACAATGCGCAAACACTTGAGTTTAGATTCTTAGGCTTCCAAACACAAGAAGTTGCCATTGGGAATCTGGCTGTTTTTAACATCGTAATGCAGATTGATGCTAAAGAGCTCGATGATTTTGTTGTTACCGGTGTAGCAGCAGCCACTCCAAAGGAAAAACTCTCATTTACCATTGCATCTGTTAATTCCGATGTACTTACCAAAGCACCTGCAGCAAATGCCGGCAACGCTTTAGTTGGTAAAGTAGCTGGCCTAAGAGTTTCCCCTAGTAATGTTCCCGGTGCTGGTCCAGCAATTCTATTAAGAGGCGCCACAAACTTAAGAACCGGCAATGGTCCTTTAGTGCTTTTAGATGGTGCTATCCTGGAAGGCAGTTTATCTGATATTAGTGTTCAAGATATTGAACGATATGAGATACTGAAAGGAGCTTCGGCAGCCACGCTTTACGGGTCTCGTGCAGCAAATGGTGTAATTGCTATTTACACCAAATCTGGACAGGGACTAGCTGTAGGTCAAACCAATGTTTTCTTCAGAAGTGAGGTTATCTCTGAGAATACATACAGGGGCCGTCACCCAGAAAAAGCCAGGTTCCATAACAAGCAGACCGATGCTAATGGTAACATTATTACGGATAATGATGGACTTGCTTTAGATAAGAATCCTTCTATCAATGATGTTCCTTTTGCAAATTATAGAGATCACTTGGAGGATTTCTTCGGTGGCAGTACATCTTTCAGAAATTACATAAGACTGAGTAACAGAACTGTTAATGGTAATGTAAGCGTCTCATTTGAGCAACAAAACGCGACAGGTGGTATTGACTTACATGAGGGTAACAGGCGTTACAACTTCGCTGTTGGCGTAGACCAAAACTTCTCCGATCGTCTTGACTTGAAAATTAGAGCTAGATACATCTGGGATAGAGATGACAGAAGACCTAGAAATATAGGTAGTTTGATATTTGCTTCTCCTGATGCAGATTGGTTTGCTCCAAATGAAGAAGATGGAAGTCCTTTTAACTATGATGCTAACTCATTCATTCTAGATTCATTCTTCAATCCGTTCTATGTATTGAGTAACAATTTCAATGAGCGTGTAAGAAAAAGATTCATTAGTAGTGCACAGGCTGACTTAGCAATCACCGATGACCTGAAATTCACAGGTATCTTTGGTTTTGATACGCGTCAGGACAATTCTCAGGCATTTCAGAGCCCGGGTTACTTGGCAGTAGTAGGTGATCCTGCTCAAGGTGATATAGACAGAGGTTTTGCTGAAACCTTCTCAATCAATGCCAGTGCGGCAATGACATATGTGAAGGACTTTGGAGATTTCAACCTAAGATCTACATTGAAGTACCAGTATGAGGATCGTCAAGACCAAGGCTTTACTATTGATGCCGACTTTTTAGGTGTTAGCAACTTCAATAATCTAGCAGCAGCAAGAGCTGATACAAGCGGTTTAGGCTACCAGTTCTTATCAGCTACAGACACAAGAGATATCCAGATTAGATCTGACAGTTATGCCTTTGCAGTAGGTGGAGATTATTTGAATAAGTATATCCTTGACTTTGTAGTACGCTATGATGGTTCTTCTCTGTTTGGAGAGGACGAAAGATGGCAATGGTTCTCTAGAGTTTCTGCTGCATATAGAATCACAGAAGACTTTGACATTCCTAGCTTCCAAGAGCTGAAATTATCAGCTTCATTAGGAACAGCAGGTGGTAGACCTTTATTCAACGATAGATTTGAAATTGCAAATGTAAATGATGGTTTAATCTCATTTCCTCAGCAATTAGCAAACCCGAATCTTAAGCCAAATATTACTACTGAGACAGAGTTTACCTTAAGTGGTGAGTTCTTAGATCGATTTGATTTCTTGGCTTCATACTCTCAGCAAGAGAACAGAGATCAGGTATTGACAGTACCAATCTCTGTAGCAGCAACAGGTGGTAGATCCACTCAAGTACAGAATGCTGCTACCTTATCTACAAACACTTTTGAGTTTACGCTTGGTTACAACGCCATTCAAAAGCAGGATATGGGTTTAAAGATTGACTTAGTTGCTGATAGAACTGTTCAAACCATTACTGAATTCAACGCACCTCAGGTATTAGCCGCTGGCGCAGGTATTTGGAGAGAAGGTAGTGAGTTGACTCAGATGTACGGAAGAAGGTACGCAAAATCTTTGTCTGAACTTACTGTGGACGAGAACGGCATAGTATTAAACGGTCAGTTTGCTGGACTTGGAAACACTTCTACTATTGATGATTATGAAATCAACGATTTAGGATTCGTAATTCCAGCGGGCACTCAGTTTACTAATAACGAACGCGTAGTACCACTAGTAAATGAGGATGGCGAAGAAGAGCAAGAGCTTGTAATCGGTAATGCTCGCCCTGACCTTAACCTTGGCTTAAGAACGGCATTCAGATGGAAAAATGTAAACATCTATATGCTCTGGGAGGCTCAAATCGGAGGAGATGTATATAACTCTGGGCTTCAAGCACTCGATAGAGACGGGCTTGGTCCTGACTACGACCAGGCAGACAGACCAGAAGGTCAAAGACACTGGACAGCTTTCCGTCAGTCTATCTACAATGGTAGAAGATTGAATGCAGAATATGTCGAAGACGCATCTCATGTACGTTTGAGAGAACTCTCTGTCAACTATGAACTAGGTAATAACACACTTGAGAAATTGGGAATGGCCAATGTATTCAAGAGTGTTCAACTCAGCTTTATCGCAAACAATGTTTTGCTGTTTGCTAAGTATCGTGGTTTCGACCCAACTATGGGTGGAATCAATGCGAGGTTTGATGGCTATGCTTTCCCATTGATCAGAACATTTTCAGGTTCTATCTCAATGAACTTTTAGTCAATTGATAACATTAAACGAGACTTTTATGAAACTTAAAAGAAATATAAAATCAGTCTTAGCAGCAGTACTCCTAATCGGATTTGTCAGTTGCGAAGACTTAGAAGTTGAAAACTTAAATGCATTAGATATTAATGGTGTTTTATCTAATCCTGCTGAGTTCCCTGCCCTAGTGCAGGGGGCTTACGGGCAGTGGTGGAATCAAACGCAGATATCTTATCCTAATATGTACTTGAGCGTTGCGGCCCAAGTATTCTCATCATCATGGACTAATTATGCGATGTTTGATGGCGGCAGAATACCGCCAAGACCTTTTGTCAACTCAAACACGGCATCTACCAGACTTGTGAACAGAAACCCTTGGAGAGGAATTTACAACTCTATTGGTCCTGTGAATGATGTACTCAAGGTAATGAACGCCAATTTTGAAGGTAAGGCTATTGATCCCGTTACAGGACAAGACAATACCCCTATTGTTCTAGCGAATGCGAGAATGATGCAGGGTCTTGCACTCGGCTGGGTATCGTTGATCTTCGATCGCGGCTTCATTGTTAGTGAGGAATTAACGGATGAAGAGCTCGGTTCTCTGGAGTTTTCGAACTACCGGGAATGTGCGGACGCTGCTAAGGCGAGGTTCTTAGAAGCTGCCACCATATTTGATGCTAATCCAGATATTACATTCAACGGATTTAACGGTGTAACGCTACCTGCTGTAGAAGCAGCAAGATTTGCACGGTCTTATGCTGCAAAAATTGAAGTGTTCTCTGCTAGAAATGCAGACCAGACAGTAAACGAAACTGACTGGAATGAAGTACTTCAATTGACTACGAATGGCTTGACTATGGACATCGCACCAAATGGTGACGGTGGTAACCAATGGTGGACTAGAGCATTGAGGAATGGTCAATTTGCTGGCTGGGTTCGTATACCACAGCGATTGATTAACATGATGGAAGGTGGATCTGGCGGAAGAGATATTCTCAACCCAGCTGATACAGACCCCAATCATCCTACTGCTCCATATCCATGGCAAGACAATGTCTTGAGCTATCCTGAGATTACGACTCCAAGAGATCAGAGAATCTTGACAGACTTTACTTATAATAGTAATGTACCATTCAGATCTGATCGTGGATTCTACATTTTCGGAAACTATAGCTATAGCCGCTATATCTACTTTGTGAATGACAATTTGGTAGGCCCAATGCCTCACTTCACAGTTACTGAAAACAACTTGTTGAGAGCTGAGGCTTTGATTAGAACAGGTGGCAATAAAGCAGAAGCCGCTCAGTTGATTAATTCCACACGAGTAGATCGTGGAGGCCTGACTCCTTTGACTGGTGCAGAAAGTGATGATGTACTACTCAGAGAAGTAACATATGAACGCTTGGTTGAGCTAAGCTGGCATTCTTCCACTAATGGATATTTGGCGAGAAGGATTACGACTGTTGAAGACTTGAAGCTTCCTCCTGGTACTCCATTGAGTTTGCCAGTTCCTGCTTCTGAGTTGGAGGCACTAGGAATTCCTAACTACACTTTTGGTGGACTTGGAAACCCTGACGGATCTGAATAAGAAATAAAGGATTGATGAGGGGTGTTATTCTAGCATCTCTCATCAACAAATTAATCTGACGATGAAAGTAGAATTATGAGGACTCCGGTATTTCAAGAAGAGTTTTAACTGAGAAAAAATCGGTGATTGAAATCATCTATTGAATTGGATGACTGTCACAATGAAAACTTCAGTGCCTTAAACGAACAACTACGCTTCGAAGAAATAAAAGAGATAAGTGCTTGGCAGAAAAAGACTACAATTGGCCTCTTTCTGCTATTCTAAGAGCACTAAAGAAACATACTTCGCTTTCGTTTAGTCAGTATGTAATTTGTTTAGAGGGCTGGTTCTATACGAGAACCAGCTTTTTTATTTATCTAGGTCTCAATATAGAAAATTTAAAATTTCTAACCCTACATTAATAACAACTCATTGACAAATATACCTGACACAAGTTTAGATAATTCTTCTCCAAAGTCTCATATGTGCACAAAAAATCCTCACACTGAACCGTATGAGGATTATTAAATATTTCTTGAACTGAATTAATCTCAGCGTCTATTTCTCATGCTTACTCCTATAAAGTTTCCACTAGACCATTCCAAGCAGATTGATTTAAGAGCTAATAGCGTTGTGCAGTCTCTACCAAAATCCTATCAGAATTAATTCCCAATTCACGTACTCTGGCCTTGGCAATAGAATAATGTTTTCCTCTTATAACCAGACCTGTACCATCTTCACGTCTTGCTTCAACACGGCTTGGGAAAATAAAAATGACTGTCCTTCGGTAATCTTGAGTAATTCGGTCTTGGTAACTAATTACAATCCTTGGTGGTGTTGTTGCGTTTGCCTCAACCACTTGTACACTGCGGATAATTCCCTGAAATTTATTGATAACCTCTTCTTCCTGAATACCCGTACCCAAAGGTTTAGCACCGAGGCGCTGGAAAGTAACTGTATCATCCTTGATCCTAAAGAAGTTAACCAAGCCGGACTGTGGATACAAACCACTACTACTTCCACTACTGACACCATCATCTTTAATCACGAAATCACGTGCCTCAACTTTCGCAATCACATCTTGAATTTTATCCTCAAGCTTCTTGGCCTTGGCAAGCCTTCTCTTTTCCTTTTTTGATAAAGGTTTTTCTGATTTGGCTTTTTCAGTCTTTTGTCCATAAAGTGCCGGAACACTCAATGACATAGTGAAAAGCATTAGGATTACTACTGTTCTTATATGCATAACGATCAAATTTAAGTCAATTTCAGAACTGTTCGTTCAAAAACCAAGCCAGAGCCGAAATCATGACTTATGTCACTACAACGTTATAAGCAGTCGAAAGTGACATCTATTCATATCGCAATGAGGTAATTGGGTCTTGATTAGCAGCTCTTTTAGCAGGTGCAATTCCGAAAATAATGCCTACTGTGACGGCAACACCAAAAGACAGTAAGATTGAGAAGCCACTTACAATCGTAGGAATATCGGCCAATTCGGCTATTCCAAAGGCAATCGTAAGCCCCAGTATAACACCTACTGCTCCTCCCGAAAAACTGATCATCACCGCTTCTAACAAGAACTGATAGATGATATCTACTTTCTTAGCACCTAAGGATAACCTCAAGCCAATTTCCTTGATTCGTTCCAATACTGAAGCAAGCATGATATTCATAATACCTATGCCACCAACTAAAAGAGAGATACCTGCAATACCACCTAAAACATAATTAAAGATATTCTTAGTCCGTTGTTGTTGTTTCAACAATAGTTCCGGTATAGTGATTTCATAATCTACTACATCGCTATGCTTTCGACTCAGCATCTTTGAAATCACCTGGGCAATGGAATTAATCTGGTCTGTATTGCTCACTTTGATCACCAATCTGTCAAGCTGGTGATAATTAATACCTGACTGATCTTGATTACGGTTTCTTCTCGCTTCTTGAATCAATGAATTGGTCACCATTAACCTATTCTCATAGCGAATTAGAGCAGTGCTTAATGGCGTATATATATCCATATTGTAGTCCCTTATTCCAAGGTTAGTAATACTCTTATCGGAAATTACCCTCTCTTCTAGCACTCCTATCACTTTTAACCAGTGTTTGCCAACTTTAATGTATTTACCGATCGGCTCCTCTCGGCTAAAAAACTTGGATTTAATGGCTTTACCTATAATACACACAGGTACACCCTTTTGTATTTGCTCTTGATTAAAAAACTCTCCCTCATCCAAGTCGAAACCTGATATCTGAAAGAATGTATTATCCACACCTACCAGTTTAGCCGTTCTTCGAAAGCCCTCACGTGTCACCTCTGTATCCAAAACGATTTCTGGACTGATCATTTCTATCCCAGGAACAATTTTCTGAATGCTTTCGACATCCATAAAATTCAATCCGAGCGAAAGATTCTTTTTGGTCTCTTGTGTTCCAACGGTACCTTCTTCTGCCTCAACATCTCCTTCACTTTGTTCGACCACAGGGCTAATCACAATATTATTCACACCAACAAGCTCAATTTGTTCCAGAATCTCTTGCTGAGCACCTGAACCAATAGCCAGCATAGCAATCACTGCGGCCACACCGAAAATGATACCTAGTGCCGTCAAGAGAGAGCGGATCTTATTGGCAAGCACAGCCTCTGAGGCTATGGCCATATTTAAGAGAATCCTCTGGATCATTTTAATCCTTTTTGGCGATGGCCTTACTCCCGTTATTGATCAGCCTGAGCGGTTTACTTTCCATACCATCAGGGTCTGACAAGTAAATCATGCTGCCCTCATCAAGGCCATTCAAGACAACCACCTCATCAGAGTTTGACTTACCTAGAAGTACCTCCTGACGTACAGTACTACTACCATCCTTAGTAAGAACATAAGTAATGGAATCGCCTTGACTATGAATTGCCTCTACCGGAATAAAAATCACATCAGATAACACCTCCGCAATAATCTTATTGCTGGTAGTCATACCTGGACGAAGTGTAGTGTCCGACTCATGAACTTGAACTGATATTTCAAAAACCTTAGAATCAGAATTAGGCCTTTGCTGCCCCATATTCGCAACATCTATTACTAGGCCGGTAAGTCTTTTGTCTGGAAAAGCATCCAAACCAATATCCACTTTTTGACCTTTTTTGACATTGTTAATATCTACTTCATTGATATAAGTTTTAGACACCATTTTCGTCAGGTCCGGAAGTGTAGCTACTACAGGGTCCCATGCACTAACTTGGGCGCCTACCCCTAACTTGTTTCCCCTCCAGTCTCTGCGATAAATCAGCATACCGGGTTCAGAAGCCATAATGGTGAATTGCTTTTGCAATTCAAGGAGCGCATCCAGTTTTGCTTTGTCATCATTCATCTTAGCCTCGGCTTCTTTCATTTTAGCCACGGACTTTTGCCTCTGCAGTTCATAGTTTTCTTGCTCCTGCTGATACTGCTTCTCGGCACGATCAAGGTCCATCTGCTTCTCCTTTACAACTGCCGGAGGTTCAAATTCAGAATTTTCTAGAACCAACTTCTTCTTCTCAATATCAAACAAAAGTTTATCCATGGCATCTCTGGCCTTTCGCAATTCAATCGCAGAATCGAGCTTAGCTTGTGTGTACTGTGAAGTACTCACAGTATAATCTGACATCCGCTGCTGGCGTCTGGTACCTAATTCAGTTTGGTCTAATCGTGCAACATAATCACCCTTGTTGACTACAGTGCCTTCTTCAATGATATGTTCGATTTTCGTTTGGAAAATACCAGCAGACTGCATTCCCCCAGGTCCTCTGATTTGAACCGAGCTTTTAGCAAAGAGTTCTCCTGAGGCAATAATTTCAGACCTGAATTCCCCCCTTTGAACAGTGGCAAATATCTCACCGGTCTCTGCCGAACTTTTATTGACCTTTGTGATAAAAAATATCACAGCCGCGATAAAGACACCCACGACTATGAGGAGCGATCGTTTTTTCATGTTGTTTAGATTTTGAGTTGAAGCCTATTTAACTAAAAAAATAGTTTATTCAAATTATATTAATAATTTTTAACCCTTATTTAACATTATATAACTACGTACGTGATTCGTGAAGATTCATTACACTAATTCAGGAATACTTCAAAAAATTTATTCAAACTGCTCTTAATAAGGATGAACGGAAGCGATGTTTTGTTTGATTTGAACCAATCTAAATTCCCCAATTCCATATTCTTTGGCTCGACATCTAATAAGTCTCGGTTACTGTCTTAATTTTGACCCAATGAATTACTTGTCGGTCGAAAGTATCTCCAAAACATTTGGTGACAGAACTATCTTAAATGACTTATCAATGGGCATTTCCCAAGGCCAGAAAGTTGCCCTGGTGGGTATTAATGGTTCAGGAAAGTCCACCTTATTAAAGGTCTTGACAGGCATCGAAAGTCCAGATTCTGGTGAGGTTGTTTTTCGTAACGACATTGTAGTCAGGTCGCTGCTGCAAAACCCTGCCTTTAAAGCTGGCCAGACTATACTTGATGCAGTATTTGATGAGAATGATGAAACGCAACAATTACTGATAGCTTATGAACGGGCCCTGCTCAATTCCGATAGTGATGCTCTTGAATCACTAATAGAGAAAATTGACGCAGCCGATGCATGGAGTCTGGAAAGCCAGGCCAAGCAAATTTTAGGGAAGCTCGGCCTACATGACCTTGACTTAGAAGTCTCAAAGCTTTCTGGGGGACAACAAAAACGCATTGCCTTGGCAAGCGTGCTTATCCAAAAGCCTGACCTGTTGATTCTTGATGAGCCAACCAACCACTTGGACATTGAAACTATTGAGTGGCTAGAAAACTATTTGAGCCAATCTAACATGGCCCTTATTCTTGTTACGCACGACAGGTACTTCCTTGAGAAAGTAACAGATGAGATAATAGAATTAGACAAGGGGCAGACACACCACTACAAAGGGAACTATGGTTTCTTTTTAGAGAAAAAGGCCGAACGTGAGCTTTCAGAAAACTCGTCAATTGACAAAGCTAAGAACCTTTATAGAAAGGAATTAGACTGGATAAGAAGGCAGCCAAAAGCAAGGGGAACCAAGGCTAAATACCGAGTTGACGCATTTCAGGATACGAAAAGCAAGGCCTTCAGCAAAGAGAACTCACAAGACCTCAAACTTAAGGCCGAAGCGCAGAGACAGGGTAAAAAAGTACTAGAAGTAGATGGATTAAGCCATGGTTTCGATGAAAACCTGTTAATAAGTGATTTTGATTATGTCTTCCCCAGAAAGGAAAGAGTGGGCATTGTCGGACCTAATGGTTCAGGTAAGACAACATTTATCAAGCTCCTTATGGGGGAACTCGAACCAAAAGCAGGAGTTATCGATAAAGGTGCAACTACTAAGTTTGGCTACTACAAGCAAACGGAGTTGAGCTTTGATAATCAGCAAACGATCATTGACTTTGCGAAATCCATCGCAGAAGTGGTTGAAGTGGGAAAAGGCAGAACTGTGCCTGTATCTCAATTCTTGACACGCTTCCTCTTCCCTCCGGATGTACAGTACAAACCAATCGGAAAGCTGAGTGGTGGAGAAAAACGAAGACTTCAACTGCTTCAAATCCTGATTCAGAGCCCCAACTTTCTAGTACTTGATGAGCCTACCAATGATTTAGACCTAATCACCCTTAATACCCTCGAAGCTTATTTAGAGGCCTTTGAAGGTTGCCTAATGCTTGTATCTCATGACAGGTATTTTATGGACAAACTGGTGGACCACCTTTTCGTATTTGATGGCTCAGGTAACATCAAGGATTTTCCTGGTAACTATACCGACTTCAGAGCAACCGAGAACCAGTCAAAACCTACTAACAAACCTACTAACAAACCTACTAAAGAAGCACCTGTTGCTAAGCCCCTACCGAAGGAGTCGGCTAAATCTCGCAAGCTAACTTTCAATGAAAAAAGAGAGTTCGATGCACTTGAAAAAGAGATACCAACGCTCGAAAAAGAAAAAGCTGAGCTGATTTCAAAACTCAACCAAGGATCGAATGATCATGAGGAACTTACACAATGGTCTTCTGCCATTGAAGACCTGACAAACCGGATTGATGAAAAAGAAATGCGTTGGCTCGAGCTCTCTGAGTTGATGTGACGGAGTGTTTCTTTATTTAGAAAAAGTCGTTTAGTGTATAATTCTGAGCTTTTAATACCAGAGCGCAGATCATTTTTTTTTAAACGACTAGACCTTGACTTCTACAACAACACGATCGACAAACAGAGTTTTTAGCCTCCTTTGCACAGTTTTGATTTTAGTGTCTCTGTTCGCATGTGGAGAAGATATTGATGACTTCACATCGGCTTTTCAAAATGAGGAATTAAAAGTCCACCTTGACAGTTTCGATGCGGAGGTTAGTAACCGGGGTGGATCGCTTGATCTATCAAGAGTAGAATTGGTCTTTATTGCAGACATTTTCTTCAACGGACAGCGTGTTTGTAGTCGCCACTTTGAGAATTACGAAAATCAGGGCAATGCTCGAATCGAGATTTCGAGACATGACGACTGTTGGGAATCTCGAAATGACCAACAACGCGAAAACTTTTTATTTCGAGAGTTTGGAGCAGCTTTGCTCGACAGACTAACTAATAACACCAAGCTTCCCAACGGCTTACCTGCGAGCATGATGTGCAATGACTGTGACATTTTCAGTATTTATGATGAGTCAACTATTGTAAGACGAGAATATTACCTCAACGAGCTTATACAAATTGAGCAAGACATTCCTGAGTGGGGAAGATAAATTTTAGATGATTCCACGAATTCAGGGAACAATCTGTCACTCCCCGTGCGTTAATTGCTAACTTCATAGAACCGACTCGTCATTAGAGGTTATCGGTGAAAAGGATTAGCATAAGCATGGCAAAATTAGAGTTCAGTAGTGACAAAAAATGTATTCAAACGGATCCGGAAGAAACGATTCTCGATGCTGCCTTGAAGCATGATATTCCGCATGTTCATGCTTGCGGTGGTAATGCCTTTTGCTCTACCTGTCGCGTACTTGTTCAAGAGGGGCTTGATAAACTGCCAGAAAGAAATGACAAAGAACTGGCCTTGGCCAAGCAGCTGGGCCTACCTGAAGAGATCCGTTTGGCCTGCCAGACAAAACCTCAGCATGATTTAAAAGTCAGACGATTGGTGATGGACAAAGTGGACGAGGACGTAATTCTCCAGCATGGAGAAGAAGGAAAACCCAGAAGTCTGGGACAGGTAAAAAAGGCCTCGGTGCTCTTCGTAGATATAGCGGACTACACCGCTTTCACAGAGAAAACACCCGCTTATGACGTGGTTCATGTACTAAACCGATATTTCTACATTGCGGGTAGCATTATCAAGAAGTACAATGGCAGAATTATTGACTACTATGGAGATGGTTTTTTGGCCATTTTCGGTCTTGATGACGATCCAAAACATGCAGGCAACTTGATCAGCGCAGGCTTTGCCTTGCAGGACGCAGTAGATAAGTTTGATCACGACATACATGCCTTGGTCAATCGTGATTTTAAAATCAGGCTTGGTGCGCACACTGGTAATGTCATTTGGGGAACTATCGGCATCACAGGAATGGAAAAAGAAGCTGCCATTGGTGATACTGTGAATTTTGCCAGCCGTATAGAGCAAGCCAATAAGGCTTTAAATACTAAGTTTCTTATTTCCGAAGCGCTCTATCGACAGTTCGATAAGTGGTGTACCATCAGTGGTACCTATGAAATCGAAGCCAAAGGAAAAGAAGGTACTCACAGAGTATATGCATTGGATCGGATGCTTGCTTCTATGCCTACGGCATAACACTTTGGCCAATTCAGGCGTTAATTTATTTATGAACACAACACTCTGGATTGTCCTTGGAAGTCTTTTATTAGTCTCCTATGCCTTCATTTTTGTAGATGCCTATAAATCCAACCGAACGAGAGTAGGTAAGCAACAGATCCCCATGTTCCATGGCCTATTCATTGGACCGCTCTATTATTTCATATTGACAAACCACCAGTTCAAAGAGAGAAAGCAGTTTATGAAAGGCATGCGTAGATTCTCCTAAAACAACTAAAATGAAACTAAAGAAAACTCAAATTGCTGTGCTCAGCTGCATGGTCTTAATGCTTTTTGGTCAAAGTACACTTTCGGCCCAAACCAAGCCAGTTCAATTGGCAAACACCGAGCAATTCACAATCAAATCAAGCAGTGTCGATGACGATTTTGAAATATCGGTAAGCCTTCCTTTTGGATATGCACAATCTGAAACGACTTATAAGGTGCTTTATATTCTGGATGCCAATGTGACCTTCGGCATGGCACATGACATCCAAACACTTATATCATTTGAACCAGAAAACCCTCCCATGATAATTGTGGGTATTGGATACAAAGATTTCGGCAACTGGATTCAGAAAAGGGCTCGAGACTATATGCCATCTAAGGTAATTAGCGCCCCAGGGTCTGGCGGAGCCGATAAGTTTATGGCCTTTCTTGAAAAGGAGCTTATTCCCAAGGTCAAAGAGAAATATAGAACCACGGAAGAAAAAATCATCTACGGACACTCAACAGCAGGACTGTTTGGCTTGTATGCATTGATGACTAAACCAGAGATGTTCGATGGCTATATTATCACTAGCCCTTCAGTAGATGAAGACAATGGATATGCTCTGAGCCAACTTAATTCCATTGAGTCCTTTCCTAATAAATCCGCAAGGGTGTTTACATCCTACGGAACCAAAGAGAAACAAACATTTGCAGATGCTTATAAAGCCTTTATCAAGGTTTTGAAAAACAAAGCAGCTCAAGATATCGTCTTGAAATCTCAAAAATTTGATGCTTCACATATGGCATCAATGGCGCCCGCATTTGTGGCAGGACTTCAATTTGTTAACAAGAGTAATTGAGGCTTTTCGCGCTTCATAAAAGGTTATTAGAATGTTAAAGGACAGTATTTATTAACACCTCGTTAACACCCTACTAAAATTATAGACAAAACAGACAACCTTACACTCTCCTTATCGTGTCGTTCTAAGGACAAAGCCTTTTGAGTTAAACATTCAAAAGGAACCGTTTGTACAAATCATCACTTAGAAATACATGGATCGCGACTTTATCAACAGTCTATACATTCGACAGCAAGCCTGTCCTAGCTGCCCATCACCAGAAACAGTAGCCAACTGGTTCAACGAGTTATTGGGCGTGCTATTTCCCGACTTTGCTAAGCAGCAGTTCAATACCCAAAGAGAATTTGAACTCTATATCGAGCGACTGAAACTTCAATTAGACCAAATCTTATCCAAGAACCCAACCAAGGGAGAACTAGATCCAGCTCATGTGACAGAACGTTTCTTCGAAGAATTGCCTGCGACCTATCAACAAATGGAGCAAGACATTACCGCACTTTTCGAGGGTGATCCAGCTGCAAAAAGTAGAACAGAGGTAATCAGAACCTATCCTGGATTTATGGCAACAGCAGCACATAGAATAGCCCATCAGTTACATGTTTTGGGTGTTGGACTTGTACCGAGGATCATTTCTGAATATGCTCATAGCAAGACAGGCATTGATATTCACCCAGGAGCTGATATCGGTCAGTTCTTCTGTATAGACCACGGCACTGGAGTGGTAATAGGTGAAACCACTGTTATTGGCGATCATGTAAAGATCTATCAAGGTGTGACACTTGGCGCTCTTAGTGTTGATAAAAAGGACGCCACACTGAAAAGGCATCCCACCATCGGTGACAACGTGGTCCTTTATGCGGGAGCTACTATTTTGGGAGGCAATACAGAAATCGGACATGATTCAATTATTGGCGGAAATGTCTGGCTCACAAACAGCATCCCTCCTTTTTCCAAAATCTATTATCAAGCCCAAATGTCAACTTCTGAAGGCACCACAGACACCATTATATTTAAAGGCGAAAGCGCATGAGTATTGAAGATTTAATTGGCAACACTCCCCTTGTCGAATACAAAGGAATTAGCCCCAATCCTAAGGTTAGGATATTTGGTAAACTAGAAGGCAATAACCCTGGTGGAAGCGTGAAAGATCGAGCCGCTTATGGTATGATCAAAGGAGCACTAGACCGAGGCGATATCAAGCCAGGTGACAAACTAGTGGAAGCTACCAGTGGCAATACAGGTATAGCCCTCGCTATGATTTCCAGTATCATGGGCGTTGACATGACGTTGATAATGCCCGATAATTCCACCAGAGAGCGGGTCCTTAGCATGGAAGCTTATGGGGCTAAAGTCATCCTCACCCCCGCCAAACAGACCATTGAATACTCACGAACCCTTGCTGAGCAAATGGCCAATGAAGAAGGTTATTATATGCTGAATCAATTTGGGAATGCAGACAATTACGGCCAGCATTACAAAACTACAGGTCCCGAAATCTGGAAAGACACTGACGGGCAGATAACTCATTTCGTCTCAGCTATGGGCACTACAGGCACCATTATGGGCGTCTCGCACTACCTGAAAGAGCAAAACCCGAATATTCAGATTGTGGGTACACAACCCAAAGATGGTTCAAGCATCCCAGGCATCAGACGCTGGTCACCTGAGTTTCTACCAAAGATCTTCGATCCCTCAAGGGTAGATCGCGTCATTGATGTAAGTCAGGAAGACGCCACTAATATGACCCGCAGGCTTGCCAAAGAAGAAGGTGTTCTTGCTGGTATGAGTTCCGGAGGGGCATTAACTGCCGCTTTGGAAATTGCCAATGAGATCGAAGAAGGCCTCATCGTCCATATTGTCTGCGACCGGGGCGATCGCTACCTGAGTTCTGATTTGTTTGGTTAATAGCGTTTAGCCACCAGTATTTCCTTAAAATGTGGAATAATCATCACCATTAAACTAATAGTGCTTTTTTATATTAATAGTTAATGGCATCTATCGGTTTTCGCTAATTTCCGTTTCTACAATGGTTCGCTACCATATGAAAACAAGACCGTTGAAAATATTGATAAGAATTCATCTTGTCACTCTGACGATTGGGATTTTAAATATTCTTGTCAAAAAACTATCGGTTTATAGTCTCCAAGGGAGTATAGAATTTGGAATTGAGACTTTAACAGCAATAAGTGGCCTAGCACTTTTCTTTTTCTACTTAAAGCCGTTTAAGAGAATAAATATCTACTTCTCAATTTATGCTACTGCCGCGTTACTTCTAATAATTGGGTTAATATTTCGTGGAATATTCGGAGCATTAATAATCTCATTAATTCTCTTTCCCATAGTTCCAAATGAAAAGGAATTTGAAAATGATGAGATAATTATATCAACACCATTTCAAGGTTTTATAGCACCTTGTTGTTCATATCAAATAAAAGAAAGACAATTTCTGATTTTTGAAAAAGATTATGGGGAATTTGAAAGCGAAGGTCCGATTGACTTTGAAACAGTGAAAATTAATTCAAGCGACCATGCAATCGAAATGACCTATTCGACAGACTTTGACAAAGAAACTGTAAAAAAGAAAATAATAAAACGGTAGCTAACACTGTAAACAACAAATAGGACTTTCAGTAGCTTACGAAAGTCCAGTACTATTTACCAACACCGCCAAATCGTTAGATTACCCGAAGGGAAATATTTAAAATTTGGCTTTTAAGAATGAATAAATTAAAAACAAAATACAACGTTTTGGCTCAGCACAACCTTGAAAGTTTATCGCTTTCTACTGCCCTACTTGCCATATACTAAACGTTGTAGCACATGAAATGAGCAGTCCAAAGGCGACATATCAAATAGAAGATACTTTCAAAATAACTGGAAGAGGAATTGTTTTTGCTGGAAAAATCATGGAAGGGATTGTTAATCTTAGTGACATAATTGAATTCGAATTTAATGGGGAACTCATAAGAAGAAGGATCACTGGAATTGAAGGGATTCGTTCAACACCTGAAAAACCGAATATTGGAATTCTAATTGAATGTCCAGATGATAATGAAATTAATGTACTACGAGAGTGGAATCCAAATTTTACAATAGCCAAAATCTTCGATAAAGAGTGAAAATCGTAATAATCATAGCAGTTCTCATAGTTGGGTTAATAATTGTGATGTTATCTCAGAGGCGTTCAAAGTCATCAAACACTCAATCCGGAAGTGAACCTAAAAAAGAACAAATTGATATGTCCAATTCAATTTTTTACCACGAGGATGATTACAGACAAGTAGAAATAATACCTGATGAGAACTTCAGCGAATTGATAAAACAAGCTGAAAACGTTCAAGACTTTGCAGAAAAGCATTTTGATGGAGGTGGATATACGGATATGATGGTCAGAGAAGAAAATGGATTTAAACTAAAACAACGAGGAATAAAAACGAGAGAACTTGATTTGATTTTATCAGAGTTACCCATTAAAAGATATACAGAGGTTTCAACAGGAATTCGACCTGGAGAAATGACAAGCAAAAATACTTTTGGATACGGTGAAAACTATAATGGAATATTCTTTGATTTCGAATCTGACTCTGTTACTGGGATTTGGGTTGCTGGATCCCCCAGTGTTGAAAATGAAGAATTTGCTCAAGCTCTAAATAATATCGGCAATAAATGGAGCTTACTTCTAATGGATTGGAACTCTCTTGAGCTGATTGATTTGAAAGACAAAGAACAGATTGAAAAATATTTAAATTAAAACGTGCTACAACACTATGTAAAAATGCATTAAAACGCATTTTACACTCAACGTTGAATGCCACAACTGCAAATCGCATATGAACCTGCAAACTGAATTCAAGAGAAGATTTCCAGAACTGATAACTAAGGCAAGAACTGAGTCAGACGAACATCAGACTACCATAACCCTGAATTTTTTGAACCCTCGTTATAACACTTGGATAGCCAAAGATGAAGACGGGTTTATGGTTGGTATCAACGAACTCCATAACCACTTTGATCTGGGAACACCTGAAGAAAATCTAGAGGCTGCATTTAACGAACTAACTGAAATCTTGACTGAGAAAGTTGCCGCAGTTGGACTAACAAACGAGGAGACAAACTACTTATTGGCAACACTTGCTCTTCAACAAGCCATTGAGTCATATTCGAACGAAAAGCCAAAGGTTGAGATTGTGACCTTTAAATCTGAACACTGAAATGGCTGAACTCAAGTGTCCATCTTGTGAACAAGAACGATTTAGTTGGTCAATAGATGAAGAAGAATCTCAACTTACAAAATGGGCATGCAGAAACTGCGGCTATACAGCATTCGAAGATGAAACCAAGGAACAACTCTGTAACGAGTGTGGCACCAAGTCAAAATCTAAACTTGAGGATTCTGAAAAGGAATATTGGTGGTGTAGCAACTGTAATGGAACTTGGGACTAAGACGGCACTCAACAAGCGCTAAAGCTGCATATACCAAAGTGCTTATAGCAAGCTTTTGTGCCATCCGACCACCAATCTGCGCCTTCTGCAAGCGACTGTTTCTTTCTGCGAGTTTTGCAATTCTGGCATTTTTCTTTCTGAACGCAGCGGTGTTTGGAATCAGTTGTGCGTGTGGCGCAGATCACCTAGTTTAGTGCCAGTAGCAAAGTGTGGGTATATGCACTTTGGCTAGACGTTGTGTGCAATTTGAACAATGACATTAACAATCGATATTTTAAATAAAATTAACCTATTCACCGAGCCTAAACTTCGGGAGGAAATACTTGCGAATTGCCAAATCAAAGCTTTTAAAAAAGGCGATGTAATCGTTCGTGAGGGTCAGTTTGTAAAGGTTGTCCCAATCGTAGTTTCGGGAATAATCCGAGTATTTCAAACAAAGCAAGACAGGGAAATACTTTTGTACTATGTCGAGCCAAAACAAACCTGCATGATGTCTTTATCGGCTTGTTTTTTCAACAATGAAAGCCCATCACAAGCCGTAGCCGTTGATAAAACAGAAGTTTTGATTGTACCTACAAGACTGATAACCAAATGGCAAAAAGAATATGCATCTTGGAATCAATTTGTAATTCGAACGTTTAGAAACCGATATGACGAACTCTTGAACACTTTTGAAAGTGTCGCTTTTAACCAAATAGACAAAAGAGTAATGGAATATCTTGAATGTCGAGTTTCAAGGCAAGAGGACAAAAAAGTCAAAATATCACATCTTGAACTGGCTAACGAACTCGGAACAACAAGAGTGGTTATTTCGAGAATTCTTAAACAGTTTGAACTCGATAGGAAAGTCAAACTTAATCGTGGTGCAATAGAACTTTTATAAATATTTTTCTTCTGTATCTTTTGATACCGTTTTGAGCCAACCGCTTGAACTTACTTTGTATTGTAATTTTAAAACATACGAAAATGAGTTCAAAAAAATTAATTGCAGAGATAGAGTTTGAAAAAACATCTACCCAAAAACTTTTGGAACGTCTTCCAGAAGATAAGCTCGGTTGGCAACCACACCCAAAAGCAATGACTTTAGGTCAGCTTGCCTTACACGTAGCAACTATTGCTGGCAGGATCGCCACATTTGCGAACAATAGAGAAACCACAGCAGAAGTTCTAGTAGCACATCCTCTTTCGAAAAACAAACAGGACATTCTGAACAATTTTGACGAAAGTATAAAAACAGCTATCGAAATATTGAATGGCTCTGATTCAGACTGGGATTCTAAAAACTGGACTTGTACACTTGATGGAAAAGAAATCATCGATTGGCCAAGACCGACACTGCTACGATTTTTAATGCTCAACCATTGGTGCCATCATCGTGGACAATTGAGTACTTACTTAAAAATGCTCGATGTAGAAATTCCATCTATTTATGGACCATCAGCAGATGAAAATCCTTTTGTTTAACCTTAAGAATTAGAAATTATGCCAAATGCATATTTAGAAATTACATTAAAAGTAGAAAATGCGGACAGAGCATCTGCCTCTAGCGTTTACTCAAAGTACAAACAACCTTTTCTGGATAATATAACAGGGGCAAAATCAAAAAAACTTCTCGTTAGAGACGAAGACGTGCAAGTAATTCACGGATTTGATAATGCTGAAAATGCCAATGCCTATCTGTCAAGCGATTTATTCGTTAAAGACGTTGTAGAGGGTTTAAAACCTTATTTAAAAGTGAATCCGGATGTTCGAGTTTATTCGGTTGCATAAATCAAAAAAGAGGGAGTTAAAAATTCCCTCTTTTTATGCTATGACTAAAATTCATTCTGTTATTTTATTGATTTGTAGTATTATAGGATTTATAGGTCATTATGTTCAATTTGGGATATTAAGGGTAACACCTTGGATACCAGCAGTTGTCGGAGTTTTGATTTTGAATCTGATACTGTGACAGGCATTTGGATAGCCGGGCCAATTCCTACTGAAAATGAAAAAGTGATAGAAGTCCTTAATAAAATTGGTCAAGAATGGAGCACTCCTTTAATGGATTGGAATTCGCTCGAACTAGTGGATTTGAAGAAAAGAGAACAAATTGAAAAATATCTAAATTAATACGTGCTACAACATTATATAAAAAACATGGTCGCACAAGGCTGACACACAGCCAAAACCACGATTTTTTATATTTACCGTTAGCATCAACAAGGAGCCTGAAAATGAACGAACAACATGTACTAAAAGAAGATTCAGTTGCAAAACATTTTAAAAAAAGAGCTAAAAAATACATTTTCTATGAATATGCGAACCTTGCTATCGTCATTTTAATAATCATTGGAGGCTTATTTCTTGTGAGAAGTTTTCCTGAAGAAATAGATTTGGAGAAAACTAATGAAGTAATACTTTTAATCGTTAATAAAACGGTATTTCTAGTATTGATTTTATTCATGATAAGGGTTTTTTTAAAATTTCAGGAATTCAATACGAGAAGGGCAAGCCTAATGAATACCATTGCTGATGCTTGGGCTATTAGCGACAATAAGGATGAATTTTTTAAAATGGTCGAAGTTCTTCTTCCTGAAAAATATGAGTCCGTTAAAGAATTTCCCGATTCAAAAATTGAAAGTTTATTTGAGAAAATAAAAAGTACATAATAGCTGCTAACAAACAATAAGCTCAATGAGCAAACTGAGCTTATCTAGACATTAGCCCTCCGCTCACATTAGCCAGCTTGCAGTGAATGCTCAATCAGTATTGCCGGAATCCTCAAGTCTTTTTAACCAGTTTAGTAGAGGTTTGAAAAATGCTTATCCTAAAGCATCCCATTCTTCTTGAGTGGCCAATGGTTTTTGAACCTCCATCATTCCGTACCATTGATTATTTCGCTTTACAAGTAACATGTCAAATGGAATGATAAACTTATTGGTGGCTTTGCTCGCATTGTCAGTAGAGGTATATATAAACATTCCCGTTTCATAAGCTGTAGTTTCATCCCCCATTCTTTGTGAAAACCGAAATTCTACATTCACCTTAGTCTTCCCTTCCTTGACATCTTTAAATCCTTGCTCCCAACCTTTCAACGCAACAGCAATTGGCACTGAAGTCTTGTATTCTCCTGAAGCAAAAACAATGACAGCATCCTTATGAAAGCACTTTTTGTATGCTTCAAAGTCACCCTCGATTACAGATTGATTTAATCGCTCCCAAAAACGATCTATTTCAGCCATGCGGACTGAATCCTTTTGGGTTTGATCAAATGGGAAGTCATTGAGGGTAATAGCAGTTGTGATTTGAACACTTGCTATAAATAGGATCAACGAAAAGAATAATTTATTTCTCATAAGCTCTGAAGTCATTTTGTTCATTTTATCGTCTGGTCATACAAGCTATCAGGATGCGTTTTTCAAGAGGTGGAAAACCAAATTCGTAAATGTATTATCGGTCCTCGAAAAGCTGCTAATTCGCCCTGAATTATCTCTTTGGAATTTTATATATCCAAAGTGTTCCTCTCTAAACATGTCTTGTGAAAAGGGAGTGAGTACTACCAGCTCTTCTCCTTCTATCAACAATTGCAGCTGGCCTTCTTTGGATTTAACTTGGTAGGTGACTTCCAAGTCTTCGTTATAGTAATTGTTCTCAAACTCTTTCAAGTCAGCTTGCTCATAGGCGACACTTTCGTATCGATCAAAAGCTATCGGGTCCAGGTCATTGACTGTAAAAATCATTTGTTTATGCCCCTGATTAAAAGATAGCTTTACAAAAGGGAGCGCTTCAAACACCAATTCATTAGAGCTAATAGCGACCAGTGGGGTCCCAGGAGCATCAACAGATCGCTTATAGAACAACTTGCCATCTAATAATTCCACCCATCTAAGATTACCATTTATGGTATTGTAGAAACTTCCTGAAAGTCGTTGTTTTTCCTTTCTATTGAGCTTCACACTGGCGGTGGTCAATGAGACAGCATTGGCAGCCGCCAATGTTTGTGCTTCACCAATCTCGTCCTCAAGAAAGAGTGGTGTCAGTTCATCTAAATGAGCCCAAACGTTTGTATCCGCATTATTGCTCAGAATGATGAAGGCTACATCTTGATTTAAAAACTTGTAATACAATGATCGAAAACCAGCAGAAGCTCCTGCATGGCGTATACTCGGCAAACCTTCTATGTCGTAGTGGTTTTGATTATATATTCCTCCGCCATAATTAGTTGCTGCACCAGAATTCAGCCTACCTGGTGTAATGATTTTCGCAATCAGCTCTTTCCCTCCTACAGCTCCCGTACTTAGGTTATTGCTCCATCGGATTAAATCTTCTAGGTTGATATATAGCATGCCGTCACCAACCACAGCTGAATTAAAAAAGTGATTAAGTACAAACTGACCCTCCTCTTCTTGGTAGGCTATTGCTCTGTTTTTAATCACTTGCTCTGCCCTGTCCACAAAGCTAGTGTTTACCATGTTCAGTGGATCAAACAGCTTTTCTTTCGCATATTCAGTCAGCTTTTTACCACTTACTTGCTCCACGATATCACTCAACAATGCGTAGTTAGAATTGCTATAGTCTAGCCTGGTTCCAGGTTCAAAATTTAAGTTTCGTTGTTTCATCACCATATGGCGCGCATCTTCATTATCCATTCTATCTCCGGCATATCTATTCTGGCTAAAGATTATTGCCAGATAGCTCCTAATACCGCTCGTCTGATATATCAGGTTTTTAACAGTCACTTGCCCTTCAGCATATTCTGGGAATTCAGGAAAAAACTTTTGTATGGGGTCATTCAGGCTGAGCTTACCTTCGCTTTCCAAAAGAAAGACACAAGCAGCCGTTAATTGCTTGGCGACAGCTGAAACATCAAATATGGTTTGGGGGGTAATGGGAATATTATACTCCAAATTCGAAAGGCCATAGCCTTTTTGAAATAGTGTCTCGCCATTTTTTACAACCGCCACAGCAACACCTGGCCTGCCCTCATAATTCTGGAAAAGGGCATCTATTTTTCCATCAAGTTCAGAATGGGCTTTTGTGGTTTGCGCATGCACAGCAATGTTCGAGATGACAAAAAGTGCGATAAGTAGAGACTTTGAATACATTATGGCTATGTTTTGAGGATCTTTTCTCCAAACTAACGGACACATGCTTCAGCCTTAATCTTTATTCAACTAATGACCAATATTTCGGAACTAACAGCAAAAACCCTATTCGACATCATGCTATTTTGCAACAGTGAAAAGTCTAATTGATAAAAAGCAACAAGTTGTTCTCGGACATCTACTTGTATGGCTGTTTTCATGGTTTATTATGTCATTATGGGCAAGTAAAGGAAGTCGACTTGATGAATATTTAATAAGAAACCTATCCGTAGTTCTTCCGACAATTGTACTGGTGTACATCAATTGGTGTTGGCTTTTCCCGAAGTACTTCAGCACAAAAAGGTACTGGCTATACAGCTTTTTGGCGCTAACTTTTCTTTACCTAATATTTAGTTTGGGTGAGATAATCATTGTGGAATGGATGAACTTTTTACATCCGGATCGTCAACAAAAAGACCTGGGTTTTGATGTGTATGCTTTGCCAACTTCTTTCTGGAGAATCATGAATGGTGCGGCCCCTTATACCTTGGGGCTGTTGAGCAGCACAATCTTTTTAGCCGTCAGGCAAAAAAATCGTGACGACCAGGAAGCCAGTGCGCTGCGACTGGAAAATGCCCAAACCAAAATCAAATATTTACAGTCTCAAATTAGCCCCCACTTCTTATTCAATTCACTCAACAATGTGCATTCACTTATCCTGCAAGACAAAGAACAGGCATCCGACTATGTCATAAAACTGAGCGATCTGCTTCGCTTTATGATCTATGAAACGGATAAGGATTTCATCACATTGAGCGAAGAGATTGATCTCATTAAAAAATATGTGGCTTTGGTCGATTTTAGAATCGGTACTTCCATCGTAAGTGATAATCTCAATGTCTCAATAGGAAATTCAGCATTGAAAATTCCACCATTGCTGATATTCGGGATTTTAGAAAATGGCATTAAGCATAGCGGAATGGGTACAGAAGAGGTTTTTGAGTTCAATATGATTGTGAAAGAAAATCTGGGTTCACTGCACGTGGAAATGAACAATTCCATTTCTTCGCAAAAATTTGATAGCGAGAAAAAGGGCTTCGGTATTGATAGCCTGAAGAAGAGATTGGACATGTATTATCCAAATGCCCATACCTTCGTTTTTACTAAATCTATGAACAAGGCGAAAACTACTTTAACTCTTAATTCTCAAGAATGATGCTTAATTGTGTAATCATAGAAGATGAGCGTCTAGCCCGGCAAAAACTACAACTATATGTCAACGATCATAAGCACCTAACACTGGTAGCATCGTTTGTCAGTGCAGAAGAATTCATCAAAAAAGCCAACAATGTTGAATATGACTTACTCCTATTAGACATTGCCCTTCCAAATATGGATGGTATTACTCTGGCTGGTATGTTGCCCAAGCATTGTCGGGTTGTTTTCACAACAGCTTTTGCGGAGCATGCGGTAGAAGCATTCAATTTAAATGCGACAGACTACTTGTTAAAACCCTTTGATTTTGAACGATTTTCGAAAGCTATAGAAAAGGTAAACTCATTTACCAACCCTCCAGATACAGTAATCACGGATAACAAGAAGATTTCGATAAAAGAGGGTAAAAAAATTCATCGAATAGATATTGACGAAATTCTGTATATCAAGGGTCTGAAAGAATATGTGGTCTGGCACACAGCCAAAGGCCAGCTTATTACGCTACACTCACTTTCACATTTATGCGACTATTTAGGGCCTTTGAATTTTATCCAAACCCATAGGTCTTATATAGTCAATGTACAGAAAGCTGATGTTATTGAATATGGCTTTATTCATGTAGGCACAGAGCAAATCCCTATCGGTCGCAGCTATAGAGAGAAAGTAAAAGAGTGCTTTAAATTAGAATTGGAGTAAAGCCGAAAATGCATATTGGTAAGTCCGCCACAAGTTTTAAATTTATAAAGCAATGCAATGTGTAAAAGGAAAGGCAAAGACCTGCTTTTGCCCACTCCTAGCAACTTGTCTTCAGCAGAAATCAAATTAAAATGAAGGTTACAGCCGAAAAAAATGAAAAGGTTGCCAATATGATATTCGCATCCATCTATCCTCTTTATCTCAATAGATTGGAGAAAAACGACAGAACAAAAGAAGAGCTCGACCAAGTAATTAAATGGTTTACTGGTTTTGATCAAGGTGCTTTACAGACACTTATTGATGAAAAAGCATCTTTTAGAGAGTTTTTTCAAAAAGCCAAGATTCACCGCAATGCGCATATGATCAAAGGAGTGGTTTGTGGCTATCGAATTGAAGAGATCGAGGATGAATTCGAATTGTATAAACAGTGCAGACAGATGGAAAAGTTGATTGATGAATTGGCAAGGGGTCGTAAAATGGAGAAAATTTTGCGCGAAGAAAAAAAGTAGAAACTGGTGTCAGCAAAATTTAAGCTACATTAAAACACAGTTTAGCCAGAACATCACATGAAACAACTCATAGCAGTCCTCCTTTTCTTATTCTCATCTTCGGCCATTGCTCAGAACAGCAAAGCGATTATAAAAGAAAAAGCCACAGAAGTAGCCACAGCAACAGTTAATTCCGACTGGGATACGGTGATTGAATATACCTACCCTAAGATTGTTCAAATGGTGGGGGGCAAAGAGCAAATGACATCAGTATTAATAAACATGATGGAACAGCAACAGATCGAGTTTATTTCAGCCGACATTGGTGAACCCAGTGATATATATACGACTGGTGATGACAATCTATTCAGCCTAGTACCACAAACGATTGTTATGAAGATGCCAAACGGGAAAATAAAAACAGAGAGCTATCTCCTAGCTATCTCAGAAGACAAAGGGCTAAAATGGTACTTTATTGATACAGCTCAGATAACAATGCAAAATGTGCAAGTAATGCTTCCCAACTACAACATGGATTTGGTCATTCCGCCAAAAAAGCAACCTATTCTATTGGATAATTGAATGACAGAGTTACTTCGATTTACAGGTAATGACATTGAGAACATTGACTTTAAAGAGTGGCTGGATCAGAAACCTAAAGCCTTACAGCCCCTGGCCACTAAATGGTTTAGGGTTATACAACAATGTGGTGAACTGGTTGACACCATATTCCATGATGGACACCCGGTAGCCTGTGTTGAAAACACACCCTTTGCATATATAAACGTCTACAAAGCACATATAAACCTAGGATTCTTCTACGGAGCGGAACTTCCCGATGAACAAGGCTTGCTTGAGGGAAATGGAAAAAGAATGCGGCATATAAAGCTCTTTCCCGATCGGCAATACGATGATGAAAAAATCGGTTCTCTAATCGAAATAGCTTATGCCGATGTCATAGAGCGAATAATGAAAGAATAGTCAAATAAAGAAATTTCAAGCCTTCGAATAACCTATTCAACATAAACCCATCCTTACATAGGCATGCCATTGGATTCATTCAAATCTTTCCTTAAACAAATACACCCGGTAAGTGAGGCTACTCTCAACCAATACGTTTCACTTTGGAAAGAGTACGAGGTTTCTAAGAAACAGACAATTACTGTACCAGGACGAACCGAGAAATATCTTTATTATGTAATTGAGGGTATTCAAAAATCATATTACATGCATGAAGACAAAGAACATGTAATAGCCTTTGCCTATGCACCATCTTTCAGTGGGATCCCAGAGTCATTCTTTACCCAAACGCCTTCGAGATACTATTTAGAATCAATTACCGATAGCCACTTTTTGAGAATCTCCTATGAGCAACATAATAGTTTCATAGAGAATCATAGGGAAATCGAAACACTTTTCAGAAAGACCGTTGAATTCTTTCTTAATGGCGTTATACAACGTCAACATGAAATAATGGCCTTAAGTATGGAAGATCGGTTTAAGGAATTCGTTAGCAGAAGCCCTCACCTACTTCAATTAATCCCACAAAAGGATCTCGCTTCCTATCTACGCATTGATCCTACCAACTTCAGCAAGCTGATTAATCGAATTCATATCTGACTTCTTGGTATATACCAAGAATTTTGATTAGTAGATCACCGTGCTTTGATTCATCAATAAAAATGAATTATGAAAAAAGTAAGCAGTATTCTGCTGATGGCAATTTTGACTTTGTCCGGCAGCATCTATTCACAGACTAATCAAAAGAATATGACAAATCGAGAAGTAGTTGAAAAGTTTCTAAATGGATTTAACGAAACTGAAAAGATCCATGAATCTTTGGCCCTACTGGCCGAAGACTATCATTTTAAAAATCCAATGGTAGAACTTAAGTCCAAAGTGGAATTCATTGCCTTAGCCCAAGAAATTGGAAAAGTTTTAACAGGAGTAGAAGTACTGCATATAGCCGAAACGAATGACTGGGTAGCTGCCATGTATATTTTTAAATCTTCAATATCTGGTGTTGAATCCAATGTTGCTACAGAGTGGTTCCGTCTGGAAGATGGCATCATCCAAGAATCTCATTTGATCTACGATGCCTCAGAATGGAGAAAGATCTACGCCAGTATGGAGAAGTAAAACAGTTGTTAGAGTAGTCTTTTTAGTATGACTACTCTAACAGTTTTTTAGCATCAGGCTTTGTTAGGCGAGTGCATGTATAGGCAGAAAATATTGGCCATTTTTCTTCTCAAGCCAAGCCTACCTATCTCATTATTTAGTGTAGGTTAAGTAATAGGTACTTTGGTAGGAATAAATTATTCAGTCCTCCATATCCGATTTTTAAACAAAGAGAGTTAATACCAAATCTCTAATAGACCATTTCAACGATTAAAAAAATATGGGGAATTGACAAAAGGTGGTCATAAGACAATACCTTCACAATTAAGACTTCTTACATTCCTGCTATGAAAGCATGAATATTAAATTTGATATGTATCAAGAATTAGAGCAAAACATAAAAAGGCACGGAAGTATTGGAGAGAAAGAATTACAACAAATAATCAAGCTTTTCAAACCGATAAAAACAGCTAGAAATGAAATGTTATGCAACATAGGCCAAGTATGTAAGCATTTCTATTACATCAGGAAAGGCTGTTTGAGGCTTTACGAAATAGACGCCAAAGGGAATGAAGTCACGGGGTACTTTGCACTAGAAGATAGCATCATTTCTGCGAACACTAGTTTTATCTTACAAAAACCATCCAGGGATTGTCTGGTTTCTCTGGAACCTTCTGAATTACTCGTCATACATAGAGAAGACTTTCTAAAATTGGTTGATACCATCCCGCAGTTTGCAAATGTTTACCACAAATTCATGGAGTTTGCTTTTATTCATTCCCAAATGAGAATTTATAGTTTTCTAGGAATGGAAGGAATTGACAAACTCAAATGGGTTATGGAACACGAACCTAAATTACTATCACGCATTTCGAGTAAAGCTGTAGCTTCATATTTAGGAATGACAAACTCTACACTAAGTAAATTACGGGCAAAATTGTAGGGTTTACCTAACGAATGCAATCCCCCTCTCCTTACTATTTCATGAGGAATTGATATCAATTGTCTCCATTATTTCCAAAATTCTTCTCACTCAATTCATTTACACACTACTTGAGTATGGTCAATTATTATAGGGTCTTATAAATACAGACAGCACCTAAAAGCGTTGTCATATAACAACTTTTAACCTTTCGTAAGAGGGCATCTTTGTACCGTTGATGAACACTTCAGTTCATCATTTAAAAACATATATATTATGCCACTTACATTAACATTGACAGAAGGCATTTTGCCTAAAGGTTCAGAAGGAGAGGCCGTAAAGCAAATTTCGGATTCCTTATTAAAGACACATGGTTTAACAGGCAACACCGTGATGACACCTAGTGTTACTGCCACTGTGCACATAGTTCCTAAGGGCTCATCCTTCTCCGGGGGAAAGGAATTCTCAGGAGCATGGGCAGAATGGAAAGTCCCTTCGTTTGCGCTTGCGGACAAAGATGTTACAAAGCAACATTTTGCTGAAGTCACAGAGATTATTCACCAGTTATCTGGAGGAAAACAACCCAAGGATAAAATCTATGTGAATGTCGTTCATGCTGTAGATGGTGCATGGAATCTTGGCGGAGTTGCCATGACCAACGAACAAATTGTTGAGGCTATCTCAAGAGGATAACCAAAAACAATTGTGCCAATAAACACGAGCTCTCACCACAAATGAGAGCTCGTGTTTTTAAGCGTAAATAATAAGGCTGGATCGCATGGTTAAACTCTGGCTTGGAACATCATCACTTTTCAGAAAAAAAGAGAACAATCTTAAAGGTTGTCATATGACAACTTTTAAGCTTCAAAACAGCCCGAGCTTTGATCCAGATATTAAAACAAATCATTGAAAAGTTAAGACATGGAAAATTCGAATAAAAAATTTTTGCTAGTTCATGGCGCTTGGGAAGGCGCATGGTCATGGAAAGACACAACATCATATTTAGAAAAAAGCGGGCACACTGTCAAAGCTATTGACATGCCTGGGCATGGTAATGACAAGACACCTGTTTCTGAAATAACTTTGGGCCTATATGTAAACCGCGTAAAGGAAGAGTTAAACAAAACGGAAGGTCAGATAATACTGGTTGGACACAGTTTTGCAGGCTATGTTCTCTCTCAGGTCGCTGAAGAAATCCCTGAAAAGATTGAAAAATTAGTGTTTGTAGCTTCAGCTATACCCTATGATGGAAAAACGGCAGTTGAAGTGTTTGAAGAGGATAACGAAAGTGAGTTTCTTGAAAATCTAATCTTCTCTGAAGACAAGACCACTGCAACTATGACGAGGGAAACTATTTTGAATATAGTATTTACTGGCGCTACGGAAGCTCAAATAGATGCGGTATTACCAAAACTTGTTGCTCAGGAACCAACTGCACCATTCTTTGAAAGCGTTATCACAACCGAGAAGAATTTTGGAAGAGTTCCGAAAGCATATGTAGAAACTACCTTAGACAGAATAATTTCTTTAGAGCATCAGCGCTATGTACAAAAAAAGGCAGGGATCAAAGAAACTGTAACATTAGAACATGGTCATGTACCTCTAGAAACTGCTCCAAGTGAACTGGCAAATGCATTAAATACTATTGCTACATCAAAAAAATAAGCAAGCATTTCTTGAAAATCGAATCAAACAAAGGGAGCATCGCCTGCTCCCTTTGAACAAAAAGAGTAATTAAAAACAACAGAAGAAATGAAAAATATACTATTCATCATTACCAGTTGTGGTGTTACGGGTACAGGAAAACATGCAGCCGGTTATGAATTTTCTGAGGTAGCAGATCCTTACTTTGAATTTACGAGTCGTGGGTATATTGTTGATTTTGCCAGTATTTTAGGAGGTACTCCCCCTTACGTAGGTTATGATAAAACTCAAGAATCAAGCAGAGGTTTTAGAGAAAGCAAGGCATTTAATCGCCTTAACTTTAGTCATAAGCTATCTAATGTAGATGTAGACGCCTATGACGCCATTTTCTTTCCTGGAGGCCTAGGTCCAATGACAGATATGGTCAACAATCCCCTGATTAAAGAAACAATCAAAAAGGTTTATGAGAGAGGACATATAATAGGAGCCGTTTGCCATGGTCCAGCAGCCCTACTCAACGTCACTTTATCAAACGGAAAAAACTTATTGGAGGCTAGACATATTAATTCGTTTACAATCAGTGAGGAGATCATTGACAAGCATACACTAGGGGATGTTATTCCTTTTATACTTGAAACTGAACTAAAGAATCAGGGTGCCAATTTTTCTCACACAACACCTTTTGATCCTTATGTTACAGTTGATGATAATTTAGTCACTGGACAAAATCCAGCATCTGCCTCTGATGTTGCAATCAAAATGATAGATTTGTTAGTCGAATAAATGTTTTAAGAATACGAACCGTGCAAATAAAATAGCATACAACAAATTTGCTACAAGTCATAATGACTAGGAAAGTACAAACCCGAAGGTTGTACTTTTTTGTCGTATTGTGACACACCGAAAAAAGGCACCTTGAATCACAGCAATTCCCACATTAGCATTAGGCAACTGTTAAAATGGCACATCCGCTCAGAAAACATATTGAAGAGTTAATTGACCTTACAGATGAAGAATTCGAATTTATATTGAGCCATTTTGGTCAAACAAAAAAACGTAAGCATCAATATATCGTTCAGGAAGGAGAGATTACCACTAAAGAATATTGGGTACTAAAAGGTTGTTTGAAAAGTTATTTCGTTGATAACCAAGGAAAAGAGCATATACTACAATTTGCAACGGAAAATTGGTGGATTACCGATTATGAATCATTCACAAAGCGTACTGCATCTAAAACCTCTATTGACTGTATCGAAAATAGTGAGCTATTCTATATCACTTTTGAAAATCGAGAAAAACTCACAACAGAAATGCATAAAATGGAGCGCTTCTGGGCAAAGAAAAGTAAGCTCGGTAGAATAGCACTTCAAAATAGAATTTTGTCATTGTTGAAAAACTCGTCCAAAGAGCGTTATGACTTACTTCTAGAACAGTATCCAAAACTTTTTCAACGTGTGCCGAAAAAAATGATCGCCTCCTATTTAGGTGTTTCCAGAGAAACCCTCAGTCGATTAAACACATAGTTCTATTTCTTCCATTTGTCACCAAATGTGACCTGGATCACTTCAAGGAAGTGACATACCTCCTTCCCAAAAAACTCGGTTCTCGAGACTTTTGTATGACACAAAATTTAATAAAAAGGTTATGCCATACATTAACATTAGAGTCACTGACGAGCAAGTAACAAAAGAACAAAAACGTCAATTAATAGAAGGAGCCACACAGCTCGTGGTTGACATCCTTGATAAAAACCCAAAAACGACCCACGTAGTAATTGATGAAATTCCTAAGGAAAATTGGGGCGTCAGTGGAAGACAATATTTAGGAACTAAAAAATAAAGAAGATGAAAAACAAAACCGTAATCGTTACAGGAGCATCCACAGGAATTGGTAAAGAAATTGCAAAATATTTTATAGCGCGAGAGAGTAACGTTGTAATGAACTCTTCCAATGAAGAAAAATTAAGAGAGGCCTACAATGAATTTGATTCTCCTTCTAATGCTATTTACCTGGCTGGAGATATAAGCAAACAAGAAACAGGTCAAAAGCTTGTTGCCCTGGCACTTGAAAAGTTTAATTCTGTAGATGTTCTAATTAATAATGCTGGAATGTTTGCGCCAAAACCTTTTTTAGAGGTTGAAGAAAAAGATTTAAATCTCTATTGGAACGTGAACTTGAAGGGAACATTCTTTACCTCTCAAGCAGCCATCCCTCAAATGATAAAACAACAAAATGGTTCAATAATAAATCTAGGTACTGTTTTGGTAGAACATGCTATAGGTGGGTTTCCTGCAACTGCACCATTAACCAGTAAAGGTGCTATTCATTCTTTAACAAGACAATTGGCAGCAGAATTTGGAAAGAATAATATTAAAGTTAACACAATTGCTCCAGGGATTATCCGAAGTCCATTACAGGGTAAAATTGGAATTGAAGATGCTGACAGTTTAGCCGGGTTACACTTGTTAAATCGAATTGGAGAAGTAAATGAAATCGCAGAAACCGCATATTATTTGGCTACATCAAGCTTCATAACTGGAGAAACAATTAATGTAGCCGGTGGACATACAGTTGGTCATATCATCTAAAAAAATTATGTACAAAGAGAATATAAAAGAAATCGAAAGTCTTGTTACGAATTACTTCGAGGGTATTTTTAGCGGAAATGTGGTAAAACTTGAGGCCTGTTTTCATAGAGATGTGAATATCTATGGAGACATCCAGGGTGCTGATTATTCCAAAAGTTTGAACGAGTATATTGAAGGGGTTAAAAACAGGCAAAGCCCTAAAGATTTAAACGAGAGTTTAAAAATGAAAATCATAGGAATTGACATTATGGGAAAGATTGCCATGGCAAAACTACATGTTCCTATGCTGGGTTATAATTATTACGATTATTTGTCCCTTACCAAAATTGACAATAACTGGAAAATCGTGAATAAAATATTCACTCATATAGAATAAACGAACACTTGCTAGTAGAATAAATACAATGGCGGTTTGAGGTTAAACTCACCGCCATTCTGTTTTAATCAAGTGCCATACAAAGCTGTAGTTATTGCCATTCCAATACTGACCTTATAAAACCATTAGCCTTGATTCAAAATGGATTTTAAAAGAGAAATAAGAAGGTCATAATTCTCAGCTAACAAAATTGAAGAGCAAGAAAAGCCATATTTTCTTACCTTCAGTGGTCAGCCAAAATTCATTATCATGAAACACTTTGATCACCTCATAATTGGCACAGGTCAAGCCACCGGTACATTACTCGGAAAATTAATACCTACTAAGACTTCAATCGGTGTTATTGAAGCAGATAAGGTTGGCGGAAGTTGTGTCAACTATGGCTGCACCCCTACCAAGACGCTAGTAGCCTCCGCTAAGGCCTATCACCAAGCTAAAAGAGGCGACTTTTATGGCTTCAGTGCTGAAAATCTTACCCTCGATTATTCCAAAGTACGAGAGCGAATGAATGGGATTCGCAATGGGGGTAGCAACGGCTTGTCATCATGGATGAACAATACGCCCAATGTAGATTTGATTATTGGAAGAGCGAGATTTACTGGTGAAAAAGAAGTCTCGGTGAATGGCCAGATTTATAGTGCTGATAACATCTACATCAACGTAGGAACCAAACCTTCAGCTCCTCCTGTTAACGGGCTTGATCAAGTCAATTGGCTAGATAGTGCCGGGCTGCTGGATCTCGAAGAGGTTCCAAAACACCTTATAGTAATAGGTGGCGGATATATAGGTGTTGAATTTGCTCAGGTCTTTAGGCGCTTCGGAGCCAAAGTCAGCATTATCCAACGCAGCGAGCACCTCATGCCAAGAGAAGATGAAGACGTTGCGGATGCCGTACAAAACATTCTTGAAGAAGAGGGAATTGATGTTTATTGTGGGGCAAATACCGTCAAAGTCAGTCAGATAGATAGTAAGAAGGAAGTAATGATTGAGGTAAATGGTGAGTCAAAGTCGCTCATTGGAGATCAGTTATTAGTGGCTGCCGGTAGGCTTCCAAATAGTGACACTCTGGACCTTGAAAATACCGGGATTAAAACCAATGACCGAGGATATATCAAAATAGACAAGTATTGCGAAACCGATGTGCCGAATGTTTATGCCGTGGGTGATGTTAATGGTCATGGTGGTTTCACGCATACTGCTGTGAATGATGCAGAGATAGTCTTGGACAAATTGTTTGGAGGCGATCGAACACTATATACTAGAAATACAATTTATGGTTTGTTCACCGACCCTCCGCTCGGAAGGGTTGGTATGACAGAAAAAGAAGCCTTGGCCTCTGGCAGGAAAGTATTGAAGGCAACAAGACCAATGAATCGCATCAGCCGAGCCAAAGAAATGGGAGAAACAAAAGGTTTTGCAAAACTCTTGGTTGACGCTGAGACAGACTTGATTCTAGGAGCTTCAATTTTAGGTATAGGCGGAGATGAGATCATCAATATGTTTGCAACCATCATACACTCTCAAATACCCTGTAGACAGTACAGAAAAGTAGTACTCGTACACCCTACAGTTTCAGAGCTTATGCCATGGATTCTGGATGGAATTCAGGAAGTACGTGAGTCAAATGAATCCTAAAATTCCTTTTTACTAATCGGGGGTATTAAGAGCCTACAGCCAAACTAGCTCCAATAGTCACTTTCGAATCACAATAAATGGAAATCACTTGGATCAATCTCCGCATGCCATTCATCTTAGTATCTATTTAGCTATATTTCTGGTAAAGAAAAGCTCGGAAAAATTCAGGACATTTATTTAAACACACTTAAAAGAATATTATGGCAAAAGATGGAAGCGTAGAAAATGCAACGTGGCCAATGCCTAAGTTTAGGTTTGAGGTAGACTTAGGTACACAATTAAAAGGGGTTGCTTTTCAAGAAGTATCCGGAATGGAGGCTGAAGCCCAAATAATAGAATATAGAAAAAGCAATAGTAAAGAATTTACAACCGAGAAGATGCCTGGTTTGGTGAAGTACGGAAACGTAATCATGAAACGTGGGATTTTTGTTAATGACAATACCTTCTGGAACTGGTTTGAGGAAATATCAATGAACACTATCGCGCGAAGAACAGTGCTCATTAAACTCTTAGATGAAAACGGAAAAGTGACTATGCAATGGCAGCTAGACAATGCATGGCCTACCAAAATTAGCGGCACAGACCTAAAATCAGATGGGAATGAAGTTGCGGTAGATACCTTAGAAATTGCCCATGAAAAACTGACCATTACTAATGGTGCCTGAGGCTAATTATCCGGTTAGTTTTTACTTTGAACTTTCATTCGAAGGTGAGGATGCCGCTTTCCATGAAGTAACCGGAATTTCAAAGGAACTCGGTTTAGAGGAAGTTCCGAGCGGTGGAGAAAATAGATTTAATTATCGACTGCCCACTGTAGCTAAAAGTCAGAACTTAGTTTTGAAAAGAGCTTTGGTTCCAGCTGGTTCAAAATTGATTGATTGGTGTTCAGAAACAATCGATGGAGGGTTAGATAATGGAATTGAGACGAAGGACGTCACACTAAGCTTGCTGAATGCTAAAGGTGATGCCCAAGTAATATGGACTTTTCACAATGCTTATCCAGTAAAGTATTCGGTCTCAGACCTAAAATCCGATGAGAATAGACTTGCCATAGAAACCATTGAATTGGCCTACACATATTTTAATGTAAGACAATAAGGCCATGGAGTTTATGAAGATAACCGGGTACTCTGATCCAGAGTATTTGACCCCATTAAAAACCATACCTTATACTGTAATGATCAATCCAGAGTCGATTGATTCTAAAAAGGTCATGGGTTTCAATCGGCAGCTAAATCCGGACCAGACACTTCCAAACAGCCACATCGAGTTCAATCACCTACTCAGTTTTAATCTGGTTATTGATTGCACCGGTATAGTCGATGCTGCCAGAACAGACATGGCAGCAGAAATGACCGCTCTCGAAAAAACACTTTACACCAAAAAAGGCAATAAACAAGAACCCAGTTTCGTGAAGGTCAACTGGGGAGAAAACCTATATTTTGAAGGTCAAGTCTTAACCTTTGATGTGAATTACACGCTCTTCAGACCAAATGGCAATCCTTTGAGAGCCAAAATATCATTGTCCTTTGGAGGATGACATAGAGGGTCAAAGCATCTTTAACCATTTACAAGATAGAGATTCAATCACTAGACAATTAATTACCCAATTGCTTCATTACTTCTTGAATTGCTCTCTCAAGTTGCGGGTCTCTCCCATTGACTCGGTCACTAAAGTCAGTTTCCACAAAGATATCTGGAGCTACTCCTACCTTCTCTAAATTCTTTCCATCTAAGGTATAGCAACCCCAAGATGGTAGTCGGTAGAACGAACCATCAACCAAACCAGCACCGCTGGTAAAGATGATCCATCGGTAAGTCTCAGTTCCTATCACCGTTCCCAAGCCCAACTCTTTAAAACCTTGAGCCGTCATCTCTGCATCACTCAAACTTTGCTCGTTGATCAACAAAACGATCGGCTTGGCACCTGCTCCAAAATTGGCCTGCGTAGTGAGTTTTCCTTCCCTGTACTTCCATTTCAAATAGGGTTTTCTTGAGAGAAACTTCAGAACTTCATCATGCACATTCCCTCCAGTGTTATACCTCAAATCCAGAATCAGTCCATCGCGATTATAACCTTCTGATGTCATCTCAATAAGGAATTGCTGTAACGATCCTCCTCCCATATTCTTCATATGCACATAAGCGACCTTCTCATTTGTAGCAGCATCTACCTTGCTTTGGTTACCCGCAATCCATTCGTCATATAGGTTAACTCGCATTAAGCCATCACTGGCGGGATGCACCTTTAATTCGACAGTCTCCTTTCCTCTTTTCACGGTTAAGAACACCTCTTCATCGATAGATGGCTTAGCCAAGTAGAACTCTCTATTGATCTTCGGATCAACGGATTCACCATTAATGGCTATTATCTGGTCACCAGCTCTTAAATCCATATCAGGATAATCAGCTGGCCCTTCACTGACAACTCGCTCTACTTTATAAGGATCTTCATTAGAGAATAGCACACCTAAATTGAGGCTACGAGTTCTGTAGAAAGTATTCTCTTCAGCACCAAACGAGCTGAAACCCATGTGCGAAGAGTTCAGCTCCCCCAATAGATCATTGAGCAAAACACGCAATTCAGCGCGTGACTTAAGATGTGGAAGAAAAGCAGCGTACTGTGTTTTCAGCTTTGACCAATCCTGTCCGTGGAATGTTTCATTATAGAAATTCTCTTCTACTCCCGCCCAGGTTTCGTAATAAATCTGTTCGAATTCATTGCGCATCGATCTGCGGAAAGTAAAGTTGGTCTCGATTGCGGTTAGCTTTTTCGACCCAAGGTTCAGCTTGCTGATCTTTCCTGCATTATTAATGTAGTAGTTCTTCTTAACCTTAATGATGTTACCCCCTGCTCTACCACTACCAGCAATTTTCTCAGTCTTATTCCTTTCAAATGGACTGATGGTGGTCATCCATAGAGATCTTTGATTCTCGTCATGGTTAGATGAGTAAATGATATGAGTTTTGTCACCAGCCTTTACTACATACGGATTGGATTGTGTCCCAAAGTTTGGACCGATTCGTTGCAATGAACGCATTAAGTCCTGACTAAAGTCAATCGAGACAATTACGGTATCCTTCTCCTTTTTGTCTTCATCAAAAACGGCCGCTAGCTTATCAGATTTGTAGGCACGATCGTGTCTTGCTAAGGAAACACGATAGACTCTTCCATCTTGTAATCCGAAGGGATAGCTTGGTTCTGTTCGATTAGAAACAAAATACAAATACTTACCCTCAGGTCCCCAGAATGGACTCGTCTCTGTAATACCTGTCTTTGTATAATTGACTAACTCCTTTGATGCGATATGGTAGATATAAACATCCTCTTCGAAATCGTTCTTGGCTGTAAAGGCGATGTATTGCCCATCAGGTGAGAACCTTGGCAAAGGGTTATAGAGCCCCCATAATTCCTGTGTGGCAATGGTTTCACTTGCCATGTTCGACAAATCGAGCAATCGTACTTCTTTAGTCCCGCTCAGATAGACGGCATGCGTCTTATCAGCATTCATCTCCAAATTCCTGTTAGACTGATCGTCTTTAGTCAGTTGCTTCTCGCTCGAACCATCGGAAGCATCAATAGTATATAGATTTGTATAGCCATTAACTGTTTGAGTAAATAAGAGGGTCGTATTGTCTTTCAACCACTTGACCTCAACTACTCTCTCTTTCGCATTGGTTTTTAACTGCTTAATAAACTTTCCACTGATATCCGAAACGAAAAGCTCTCCTCGAGAGACGAAGGCCATCTTCTTCTCATCTCCAGAGATATCGAATGCCGAAACATTGCCCTTAGTCTTGAAGTCTCTTTCTTGAGCAAGCGTACTGTTTTGAAACACATCAATTGATACCTTCCTACTCCTTTTGGAACCAACATCGTATAAGAAAAGCTGGTAGTCCTTTTCAAAAACTACTTTACCACCATTGGCATTAACCTGAGGAGTCTTTATGGATGTCTTAAAATTTGTGAGTCGCACTGACTGCTCATTCTCCAGTCCGTACAAGTTATATTCTCCATTAGACTGGTCAGAAACAAAGTAGATATTACCATTTCTATCGATGGTAGCCCACATATCTTTTCCATCGTAGCTAGTATGCTTTTTGAAGTCACCACTCTTCAGGTTATATGACTTAATATCTGGATTAAATGCCCCTTTGTAGCGTTTACGGGCAACCTGATTACTACTTTCCCAGCTCTCATTAAAGTAGATATCACCATCAGGGTGAATGGCGAGATTATGTGGCCAGTTAAAGTAATGATCAAAAATTCTTTCAGGAGTACCTCCCTTTTTATCGATGCTGTAGGCAGCTCGACTGTTATATCTTCCTGACCTAAAGTAAATCGTCTGGCTATCCCATGACCATGCTTCCATCTGATCGGCAGATGAGTGAAATGTTAATCGTTCAATTTCTCCACCGCCATAAGGCATTACATAAAGGTCTGTATTGCCATATTGTGCAGATGAAAAAGCAATCCATTTACCATCCGGGCTTACTCTTGGGTAAGACTCTTTACCCGCCATGGCAGTAAGTCTCGTGGCTGTTCCTCCATTGGCAGAGACTTTCCATAGGTCCCCATCATAGGAAAAAATGATTTCAGAACCATCAGGGTTTAAACTTGGAGTTGATGCAAAGTATACATCATTCTGGGCAAATACCATGGTACTGACCAATGCGAGAAATAGCGTGAAGGTTTTTTTCATATCAAATGTTTTGAAACGTTTACAGCATGGAGACTGTAGAAGGATAATCAAATTAGTCATTTTTCTATCCTCCCAAAACGTCTGTGCTCTAGATCAGCCATTTACTTGATAAGCGGCCTACCACTCCCATTCAGAACAAAAAAGTTGTTCGCTCAACTCTCCTACCCATTCATATTTCGATTTTCTGTCAAAATAACTTGTGTAACCGAATGGTTACATCTATGTTTGTAACCGAACGGTTACTTTTTAAATGAGAAGAGACGTATTTCAAGCCATTGCAGATCCTGTCAGAAGAGACATCATTGACCTGTTATCAAAAGATAAGTTAACAGCCAATGGTGTGGCTGAAAAGTTTGAAGTGAGTCGACCTGCCATTTCTAAGCACCTGAAAATACTGATAGAATGTGGATTGGTTCAAGCCGAGCAAAAAGGTAGAGAACGCTATTTTCATATAAGACCAAGCGAATTGATTCCAGCTTTTATGTGGGTCGATCAACACAGAAAATTATGGGAGGACAAAATTGATTCCTTCGAAGCATACGTAACAAAAATTCAATCTAAAAAGAAAGACAATGAGTAATTCCAATGACCTAAACGATCGTACCCTAACAATCGAGAGAATCTTAAAAGCACCAATTCAGATCGTCTGGGATGCTTGGAGTCAACCCGAGCACATTGCTCAATGGTGGGGACCAAAGGGCATGGAAGTCAAAATTGAAACGCACAGTTTCACCGAAGGAGGTGATTGGAAGTACATTATGACAATGCCCAATGGCAGCGACTTCATTGCTGAAGGCACCTATACAGAAATTGTGGAACATACTAAGATTTGCTCTACTGCTAACTTCAGACCAATGACGGAAGGTGTAGAAATTCAGGCCCTCTTCGAAGCACAGGGTGATTTGACAAAATTCACTTTCAATGTGGTACACCCTACTGTAGAATACTGTCAACAACAAGAAAAAATGGGCTTTATGAATGGTTGGGGGTCAGTGTTCAATGAATTGGAAGAGCACCTGGCTAAACAAATGAATTAAGATTTTATCAAGCACTGTATATTTTCGTAAGGCGCATTCTATCAAATGCGCCTTTTTTCGTTCTTCTCACATCATGAACACTTGTTTTAGTTAATATTTTTTATGTTTTACATAAAATATTTTACCTTTAAGAGAAATTATAAAGAATGAACAAAACCATTTCATACGCTAAGAACCTCTGTTATCTCATATATGGTCTTAACATCATCATTTTTGTCATCTTTTTGGGGGCGATGACATACAGCCTTATTCAACCTCAAGCTCTGGACAATGTGATCATAACAGATAGTGTCAAGTCCGGAGTGGGATTTGGCAATGTCAAAATATGCTCGGCATGCAGTGTCGAAGGTGATGTTCTCTTATCAGATATAAATACATTCAGTAAACTATGGTTGCTGGCAAGAGGCAGTGCCTTCTTCTTGATATTATTTCTCGTGGTTAACCGAATCTTGAGAATTTTACGATCTGTCGCTTCGAGAGAAGCATTTTACGGTGGCAACATCCAAAACTTCAAAAAAATGGCTACTTATGGCTTCATTGCCACCGTCATAAGTACCTTCAACTTCTTCTACCTCCACGGTATTGCTCAATGGCATTTTACTCTACCCCTAGCTCCCCTCTCCTTTGCTATAGGCTGTTTAGTACTAGCTGAAGTTTTCAAAGAAGGAGAATCCCTGGTAGAAGACAAAGAGTCGATTATATGAGAATCGTTATCAACATAGATGTAATGCTCGCAAAGCGAAAGATGAAGTTAAATACGCTCGCTGAAAAAGTAGGTATTTCGGTCACCAACCTCTCATTACTAAAGACTGGAAAAGCTAAGGGACTTCGTTTTGCAACGCTGCTGTCCATATGTGAAGCTTTGGATTGTGAACCTGGAGATATTATTGGAATTGAAGAATCAGATGAATGATTGGCAAATGAAACACTGGATAAAAAAGAGCGCAATGATATTCTTTATTGTCTTTGCGTACTCGTGCACAACTTCTACACAAAAAACATCCCAATCTGATTGTGGCTGTGAAGAACTTTGGAATGCCGAACCTGCTCAAGAATTCGTGCGAGACTTAGAAAAAGCCGGCACTAGCAATCAATCCGTTTGGCTAGACTTCCAAATGGGTGATGGCGCCATTGTTCTCGATGCTGGAAAGAATGAAGAGGGCAAACATTGCCTTGGGCTCTGGAAGAAGGGAAAGGCACTATCATACCGCTGCCTTGTGGACAAACCAAAAATGCTCACTCAACTTTATAGCTATTACCTGAATTATCAAGAACCTATCACCTCTCCCGTGCCAGAGGCTTTCCTCACCACCAAAAATTCACCAGAATTTAACCAGTGGATGACTGATATGAAGATTGAAACGGCAGTTTATATTCCTACCGACTTCCCACAATTCCCATTTAAAATCCCCAGTATGACCAAAGTTCAATTGGCCATTCATGAATCATTTCACATCGAAGTTCAGCTAAAAAAATGGTATACGGACAAGGGGAATTGGCCCGTATGGGATAAACAGCCCAATCGTCAAGAGGTACATAAGTGCTATGACACGAGTGAGACGACCCAGGGCTTAATCAACAAGGAAATAACTGCGCTAGCCAATCTGATTGAAGCACTATTGGATAACAATAAGACACAAGTCTGCGAACTCGGAAGTAACTTCTTAAGCCTTAGAGATCAGCGTTATCAAGCACTAGATACAGTAACCGTGAAACAGCATAACGATCTTCCAGGGAATTGCACCTTAACAGAAACTTATATGGAGGCCGAAGAAGGTATTGCAGACTATGCCAGTTGGACCAAACTATTTGAAGCTGGCCTGGTGGGTAGAGAAGCATTGCTGAGGCGCTATACGGCACAGCAAAAAGATCATTTCTACCTCACTGGTTCTATGCTACTCCATGCCATTGTATTAATGAATGGGGGCAATGACAAAGAGGTTATCCAAACTATAATCAACTCTGAAACACCTGAGGCGGGTGCTCTTACAAACCTCTTTCGCCAGCATCTGGAGGCTTTTTGCAAGTAGCTTAAGGTTCAGGAAATACAAGCTTGCTTTTTTAACTTAACAATACACCTTTTTGATTTTTGATCATTAGCTTTCGGGGACAGATCGCTGCTGTGATGAAACTACTCAAAGCTTACCTCTCCTTTCTAGATACATTTGCGCCAACCATTGCGGCCAAGAAGGTATATAAGGTCATGTCCAATCCAAGGATAAAAAAACTTCGAGACTTTGAGAATGAAGTATTAGATCAGTCTATCAAGAAAACCATCCGCTTTAATAAATTCGATATTCAAACTTATTACTGGGGTGTCTTGGACAGGCCAGTTGCCCTACTCGTACATGGCTGGGAAGGCCAGGCAGGCAACTTCGGAGGTATAGTACCGACTCTATTGAAAAAAGGCTATCAGGTGATCTCCTTTGATGCTCCGTCTCATGGATACAGTAGCAAGGGCCCTACCAATATGTTTGAGTACATAGAGCTAGTAAGCGAGCTATTTAGGGAGCATCAGCCTGAGTACGTCTTGAGCCACTCTTTTGGAAGTATAGCTTCCGCAGTGGCACTTACTGAAAATCAGCACCTCGACATTTCACAATGGACCATCGTAACATCTCCGTTTAGCTTTCGAGAAAGACTTGAGGGCATAAGACAAATGGTAGATGTAACAGACCGAACCATTTCTAGATTGATTAGACAAATTGAAGAAGACACCAAGGAGTTAGTCGATGACTTGAGTATGGAAAAGTATTGCGCAAAGATCTCCAATGTCGACCAGATTAAAATTATTCACTCCGTTGACGATAAGATATTGCCAATCCAGAGCAGCAAGCAAGTACATAATCACTTGCCCAAGGCAGAAATGATTGAGCTCAAAGGCTTGGGGCACTATCGGATTTTATGGTCTGATGAACTAAGAAAAATCATTAAGGAAGACTAAAGAGGGAAATGAAAAAGACACTTTCAACATTTCTCAAGCTGGCACTGACCATCTCGGTCATACTGTTCTTTATAAGTTTCTACTATGTGATATTCAACAGAGATCTTCAACTCGATCCTGATTCAATGCTCCTGGCCTTGCTGTTGGTCATCTTTACAGCTTTGGCGTCAGTTGTGATATCCATCGTACTCTTTATTATGCACAAAAAGGGCTGAAACTACAATTGAGAACGAGTCCACACAACTGTTCTTCCAAGCATGGTCAAGCCAATATAGCCCCTAACCTGAAGCTTGCCTTTTCTTATTTTCATATCGCATGAGTAAGTCTTACCGTTTTCCGGGTCATAGATCTTACCACCCTCCCATCGATCATCTCCATCGAAAGTAAAGTCCTTGACGAGATTTATTCCCATTATCGTCCTGCTGCGCAATGTCTCATCTGGGTTTTCCTTGTCGCGTTTAATTTCTCCCTTTTCGTTCTTTGGTTCCTTTAGCCAGACAATTTTGCCGAAGTACTTGTCGGATTCCTTATAGATTTCAATTTTGGCTTTGCCATCATCAGTTTGCCAAATGCCAAGTACCTCGTCACCGTTATTTCTAGAGAAATTAGGTGAGGCCAATGTGCTAAAAAGAAAAATTAGTAGATGAAATTTCATGCGAATGCTCTCTTATATTTGATCTGTGCTTTGCAATATTTTGTTAACTCAAAGCCCTGCGAATTGTTAGAATGATTAAACACAAATTAAAAGAGCAAACACTATACCTACTTCCAGAGAAAGCACTTTTTTGGGAAGAAAAAAAGCTCTTAATCATCGCAGACCTCCACTTGGGTAAGGCCGGACACTTCCGAAAGTCTGGAATACCAGTCAGCGACCTGGTTCATTCTAAAGATATTCTGACCCTAGAAAAGCTCATCCAAAGACATAAGCCCGAGGAAGTTATTCTCTTAGGGGACTTATTTCACAGCGAACACAATCAAGGTTGGGAGATTTTCAAAAGGTGGCTCAAGTCAAAAGCACCATTACAATTCAAACTGGTTCTGGGCAATCATGATGTCTTAGAATTTTCAAATTACCGTATGGACAATTTAGAAGTGATCGAGAGCTTGGATATAGGCCCCTTCAATTTCACCCATATCCCGGAAGATCATTCACTCTATAATATTGCTGGTCATATTCACCCTGCTGTGCGACTGAGAGGCAAGGCTCGTCAGTCTGTCAGAATACCATGCTACTACTTTGGAGATCAAAATGGTATACTTCCGGCCTTTGGCAATTTCACAGGTACGGCAAGAATTAACATTGGAAAAACGGACAGTGTGTTTGGTATTGCTGAAAACAAGGTGATTAAAATCAACTGACCTTAAATAATATTAACCTACGGCCGAAGTTTAACTAGTGAATTAATACTATTTTTGATCGAAAATCAGACGATTGGCGAAGGACCCTAAAAAATACAAACGCAAAAAGAAACTGGGCTCATATCACTATGTGAGTGTTATCTTCAGCGCAGCCCTTGCCCTATTCGTCATCGGACTCTTTGGTACACTTATTCTTCAAGCCAATAAGCTCACCAGTATCATCAAACAGAATATTGAGCTTCAGGTATATCTCAACAAGGATATTTCCAACAGTCAACGTAGTAGGATTGAGCGAGAAATTGCATCAAGTGATTACATCCTGCTGACCAATGGAAAGGCAGAAATGACTTTTATTTCAAAAGAAGAGGCTGCACAACAGTTTGTTGAAGATACAGGAGAAGATTTTACCGAGTTTCTTGGTGACAATCCGCTAAGAGACGCATTGACCATCAAAATCAATGAGTCACATCAATCGAATGATGATTTGGAGACTATTAAAAGTCAAATTCAAAGGATCAGCGGTGTGTTTGAGGTGACTTATGTAAAAAATCTGGCAGATTCTATTAACGACAATCTTGCCAAGCTCAGCTTATTGCTTATAGGCATTGCCACCGTCTTAGTAATAGTGGTCTTATTGCTCATTAATAATGCCATTAAGTTGGCTCTCTTCTCCCAGCGTTTTCTGATCAGAAGTATGCAGTTGGTAGGAGCAAAAAGCAGTTTTATTCGCATGCCTTTTCTTAAGCGGTCACTGTTGCATGGAGCACTGGCAGGACTTATTGCTTCAGGCCTATTATATGGGTTAAAGCAATTTGCGAATGGTCAAGTCAAAGGGCTTGAACAGCTACAACAACAAGAATTAGTCATTGCACTTTATGGACTGTTAATCGCATTAGGTGCAATAATTGCCTACTTTAGCACTTTAAGGGCAATGAATAAATATTTGAAAATGTCTTTGGACGAACTCTATTAATATTATGGCAGAGAAGAAAAACAACTTCGCTTTCGGCAAGGAAAACTATAAATGGATGCTCATTGGTTTGGGTGTGCTTTTACTAGGCTTCATTGTAATGTCTCTAGACAGTACCCAACATGGCCAGGGATTTCTCGGTCTCACCCTGGGTCCGATCATAATTATGGCTGGCTTCATCATTGAGTTCTTCGCCATTTTTAAAAAGTCGAAGTAATTTATGAGTCTTATCGAAGCGATTGTCCTTGGCATTGTTCAAGGGCTCACTGAGTTTTTGCCTGTCAGTAGCAGTGGCCATTTAGAACTCACCAAAACTATTTTAGGAGATAGCAGCGTACCAGAAGAGAGCCTCTTGATGACGGTAGTCTTGCACGCTGCCACCGCCCTAAGTACCATCGTAATCTTTAGGAAAGATATTGCTGAGTTGCTTGGTGGTCTTTTCCAGTTCAAGAACAACGAGCAGTTTCAATACTCCCTGAAGATTGTTATCTCAATGATTCCAGCTGCTTTGGTTGGTGTCCTTCTTGAAGACGAAATAGAACAACTCTTCGGGGGTCAAATTCTACTGGTTGGAGTAATGCTGCTAGTCACAGGAACATTGCTTTTCTTGGCAGATAGAGCAAAAAACACTTCGAAGAATGTATCGCTTCCAAATGCACTTGTCATTGGCATTTCGCAGGCAATAGCCATACTACCAGGCATCTCACGGTCTGGCGCTACAATTTCCACTTCGGTTCTTTTAGGCATAGACCGGCAAAAAGCCGCTCGCTTCTCATTTTTAATGGTCGTACCATTAATCCTCGGTAAAATGGCCAAAGACCTTGCGAGTGGAGACCTAATGGAGAGTCAAACAGAAACTTCTCTCCTAGTTGTGGGCTTTATTGCCGCCTTTATTGCAGGCTTACTTGCTTGTCAATGGATGATTGGTCTAGTGAGAAAAAGCCAACTGAAGTACTTTTCTTACTATTGTTATGTGGTAGGCATAGCCGCAATAATTTATACATTAGTTTAAATGCTTCAACTCGATTCCAAGCTCACCAAGCAAGAAAACTTTCTTGCAGGCCAAGTCATATTAATTGACAAGCCATTGGAATGGACTTCGTTCGATGTTGTCAAAAAAATCAGAAACCTAATTCGAATAAAAAAAGTGGGGCATGCAGGAACGCTAGACCCATTGGCCACAGGTTTGCTCATCCTTTGTACAGGTAAAAAAACCAAGTCCATAGAGTCATTTATGGCAGAAGAAAAAGAGTACACCGGTACTTTCACTATCGGTCAAACTACACCTACTTATGACCTGGAAAGCGAAGTCAGTACTCCCGTTGATATAAGCCACATTACTGATCAAGATCTGGAAGAAACAAGGCATAAGTTTATCGGTACTATAGAACAAGTCCCACCAATGCATTCTGCCATCAAAGTAGATGGTAAAAGACTTTACGAATTAGCCCGCAAGGGAGAAACCATAGCTAGGAAAACCCGAAGCGTAATCATTTCTGAATTTGAATTGACAAAGGTAGATTTGCCAACAATAAGTTTCCGCGTGGTTTGTAGCAAAGGCACCTATATTAGAAGCCTTGCCAATGACTTCGGAGAACAATTGGGCGTTGGGGCATATTTAAGTAGTCTTCGGAGAACCAGAATTGGTGAGTTTAGTGTTGATAAGGCCTACGACTTAGAAGAGTTAGTCACCCAATTAAAAGAGCTTGAATAATCGATGAAAATCCATCTCGGTACAGAAACGATTAATGAAATAGAAAATGCTGTTGTCACAACAGGAACTTTCGATGGTGTACATATTGGTCATCAAAAAATACTTAGCAGAATTAGAGATGTTGCGGATCAAACGAATGGCCAAACCGTACTGATTACCTATTGGCCGCACCCCCGCCTTGTTTTAAAACCATGGGACAATAACCTCCTTCTGCTTTCTACCTTTCCAGAGAAAGCAAATCTATTAGAGCTCTACGGTATTGATCATTTGGTAAAAATCCCTTTTACCAGAGATTTTGCTTCAATGACTCCAGAAGAATACATCAGAGTCGTACTTCATGAAAGAATTAAGACGAGCAAGATGATTATTGGCTATGACCATCGATTTGGTAAAGATCGAAGTGGTGGTTTAGATGAGCTAAAGTCGTTTGCTCCTAAATACAATTTTGAAGTCGAAGAAATCCCCCGTCAGGATATTGAAGAGATTGGTATTAGCTCTACTAAAATCAGGACGGCTTTGCAATCAGGCGATATCGAAACAGCCAACAAATACCTTGGCCGACATTATAGTGTGGCAGGTAGAGTAGTCCATGGCAAACAACTCGGCAGATCGATCGGATACCCCACAGCCAATATTGAAGTGAAAGAGAGTTATAAACTCATTCCTGCCGATGGCGTTTATGCTGTCAAAGTTTGTAACAAATACCAAAAGTTTGATGGCATGCTGAACATTGGCCAGAAACCAACGATTGGTGGAGAGAACAAAACGATTGAAGTGAATATTTTCGACTTTAATCAAGATATTTATAATAGCGAAATCAGCATCGAATTTGTAGGTCACATTAGAGATGAGATGAAATTTGACTCGCTTGACGACTTAAAGCATCAGTTGGAGGAAGATGAAAAGACCGTCAGAAACTGCTTAAGCAAACTATAAATAGAATCACATGATTAACAAAGAAGTAAGTAATGCTGATGAAGCCATTCATGACATTACGGACAATGCTACCCTAATGCTGGGAGGTTTTGGCCTTTGTGGAATACCCGAAAATTGTATTGCTGCCTTAGTGAAAAAAGGAACTAAGGGACTTACATGTATTTCCAATAACGCAGGTGTGGACGACTTTGGGATTGGCTTAATGCTTAAGACGCGCCAGGTTAAAAAGATGATATCTTCTTATGTCGGTGAAAATGCTGAGTTCGAAAGACAGCTTCTGTCAGGAGAACTTGAAGTAGATCTAATCCCTCAAGGAACACTTGCCGAAAGAGTAAGAGCTGGGGGCGCAGGCATTCCAGCCTTCTTTACACCTGCCGGCTATGGTACTGAAGTGGCCGAGGGCAAAGAAGTAAGGGAATTCAATGGTAAGATGCATCTTCTTGAGAGTTGGCTCAAAGCAGATTTCGCTTTAGTGAAAGCTTGGAAGGGAGACAAGTCGGGAAACCTTGTGTTTAAGGGTACGGCACGAAATTTCAACCCGGTGATGGCCATGGCCGGAAAAATCACAATTGCTGAGGTGGAAGAATTGGTGGAGATTGGTGAAATAGATCCTAACCAAGTCCACACACCGGGCATTTATGTACAGCGCATTTTCCAAGGCAATGATTATGAGAAAAGAATAGAACAAAGAACCACGAGGATTAAGTGATTTGATGATAAATCGATTTGATTATTTGAAAATGGGTTAATTTGATAATGAGATGATTTGGTGGTTAGTTGATTTGAAGATGAGATTATGAGAAGCGATAAACCAAACCTAATTGTCGATCTTACTTTTGAATTCTCAATTAAAATCATCGAATTCACTGAAATTCTTGATAAGGAAAATAAGAGAGTCGTAGCAAATCAACTCTTGAAGAGCGGAACTAGCATTGGTGCAAACACTTGGGAAGCCCAAAACGCGGAGAGCAAAAGGGATTTTATTCATAAATTCAAAATAGCTGCTACAGAAGCTGATGAAAGCGAATATTGGGTAAAGCTTTGTGCTGCATCGAGTCATTACCCTGAACCTAAAGGACTACAGGAAAGACTTACTTCAATATCAAAAGTACTCTCCAAGATCATTGCAACAAGTAAATTATCAAATCAACACATCTCCAAATCATCAAATTAGTATTATGGCTTTAGACAAGATAGGTATAGCAAAGCGTATAGCTCAGGAAGTTCAGGATGGCACATACATCAACCTAGGCATAGGCATCCCAACATTGGTGGCCAACTTTATTCCTGAAGAAATCAATGTAGTACTCCAATCTGAAAACGGATTATTGGGTATTGGACCATTTCCTGAAGAAGAAGCTGTAGACGCTGACTTGATCAATGCAGGTAAGCAGACAGTGACCACACTGAAGGGCTCTTCCCTATTCAGTTCTGCTGAAAGCTTCGAAATGATTAGAGGTGGCCATGTTGACCTTACCATTCTCGGTGCCATGGAGGTTTCAGAAAATGGAGACATCGCCAACTGGAAAATACCTGGCAAAATGGTCAAAGGCATGGGAGGTGCCATGGACCTAGTAGCCTCTGCCGACAATATTATTGTTGCCATGCAACATACCAGTCGCAGTGGTGCATCCAAATTACTCAAAGAATGTAGCCTACCTATTACGGGAATCAATTGTGTGAAGAAAGTTGTAACTGACCTCGCAGTACTTGATGTTCTGCCTGACGGTGGCTTTAAGTTATTAGAAAGAGCGCCTGGTGTATCTGTTGAGGAAATAAAAGCCGCCACAGAAGGCACCCTAATCATTGACGGTGAAATACCGGAAATGAAAATTGACTAATCCTATGGAGTGGGTTTTCCGTTGTTAGTAGAAACTTAACCTATGAAAGTACGATTTCTAATCGCAATAGCCCTTGTCCTATTCGCACTTCCCGCAGCTCAGGCGCAAAAAATCAAGAAGAGCCAAAAAGCTGGGCTCACACAGACTATAGCTAAGACAGAAATTAGTATTGACTACTATCGGCCTGTAGCAAGAGGTAGAGAGTTATTTGGCAAACTGGTTAAATACGACAAAGTATGGCAGCCCGGTGCTAACAATGCGACTGTTTTCGAGATCAGTAATGATATTACGGTCGAAGGACAGAAGTTGTCAGCCGGAAAGTACAGCCTATGGTCGATACCAGGTAAAACCGAGTGGGTATTCATATTTAGCAATGATTGGGATGCTTGGCATACAGAATATCCAGAAGGAAGTGATGCATTGAGAGTCACCGTACAATCGGAAAGTGGCCAGCATATGGAAACGCTCGCCTACTACTTCTCATATATAGAAGGAAAAGAAGGTACACTGAACTTTCACTGGGGAGAAACCATTGTTCCCTTAAGAATTAAGCAAGACAAATAAGGCAAACACTCTATCCCCTCTTTAGTTATTATTAAACGTGAGACAAATTGTCAACATTTTGTCTGTGATAACATCCTATTCTTAAGTAGAGATAAGTACTATATTTGCTGCGCTAAAATCAGAGCATGAAAGAATCAGAAATTAAACTTAGGGTCGAACTCGACCAAGAAAATATCCCCGAAAAAATCTTTTGGAACGCCACCGACAAAGATGGTGATCAAGAAGAAGAGACTAAATCCTTCAGCCTTTCCATCTGGGACCATAATAATAAGAGTACCCTGCGAATAGACCTCTGGAACAAGGAAATGCCTCTAGACGAAATGAAGCGCTTCTACGTGGATTGTCTTGGCGGGCTCGCTCAAAGTGTGCTCAACTCAACTGGTGATGAGTTCATGTCAACTGCGATGAACCGACTTTGCGAGAAATTAGTGAAGCACCTAGAAGAGGAGAATCGCAATAATCAACAACAATAATCCAAGATCACCATACAAATCGGACGTATTATCCATAAAGACAGATGAAAAAATGTTATGCATGACGAACATTTTTTCGTTTGAAGTGCTATTCCTTCATAAAACATCTTATTTTTGGAAATACGCCTATGTTTTACAATCTTAAATAACTAGTCAAGCCAAACTTTATTTGTTTCAAAACTCTTAATGATGATGAATTTGAAAAGAATTTTCACATGTACAATACTGGTGCTTCTGATGATGCAAACGATTACATTGTCAGCACAAGCACAGGTCAACGTAAAAGGTTCTGTTGTGGACGATGCCACAGGAGAACGTCTACCCGGGGTTAACATTCGGGTCAAAGACAAAGTAGTAGGTACCATAACACTTGCTGATGGTACCTTTTCTTTAGCAGTTAACAGCAGTGCTCCCCTGACGCTAATATTCTCCTATGTCGGTTATAAAGCACAAGAAATTGAGATTAATCAAAACGATGTCACTAACCTTGAAATCAGAATGGAAGAGTCCGTACTCTTCGGTGAAGAGGTAGTTGTATCAGCATCGAGGATCGAAGAGAGTATACTCACCTCTCCAGTATCAATCGAAAAGCTTGATATTCTCGACATTCAAAATACACCAGCAGCATCTTTTTATGAAGGTTTGGCGTCATTAAAAGGAGTTGACTTCAGTACACAAAGTTTGACTTTTAAGTCAATCAATACACGAGGTTTCGGTGCTAATGGTAATACAAGGTTCGTTCAGCTTATTGACGGTATCGACAACCAAGCGCCAGGCTTAAACTTTGCCGTGGGTAACATTGTGGGTATCAACGACCTCGACTTAGAGTCTGCCGAATTGATCCCTGGGGCAGCTTCTGCTCTATATGGACCAAACGCAATCAATGGTATTCTTCTTCTTAATTCTAAGAATCCTTTTGAATACCAAGGTTTCAGTGCATACGCAAAAACAGGTGTCAACAGTGTTGAGACCAATGCTACAGGCATGCTTGAAGAAAGTGCCGAGCTTTACCAAGATTATGGCTTCAGATGGGCCAAGTCATTTAATAACAAGCTAGCTTTTAAAATCACAGGTTCTTACCTACGAGCTAATGACTTTGTAGGTACAGATACCAGAGATCAAGGTCTTGCAACCGGAGGTGTTGTTGAAAGAGGTGGGACATCAAGAGGTAACAATCGTTTCTATAACGGAGTAAATACCTATGGAGATTTTGACATTACAGTTGGTCAAATTGCAGATATCGCGATTGCCGGTGGTAATACAACACTTCCTGCTATTAGAACGCTAATCCCTGACGGACTTGATGGCTTATTCACACCGAATGGTTTCAATGAAGCATCTTTTGTAGACAACACAACGGAAAGTATCAAATTGGGTGGTGCTCTGCACTACAGACTTAATGATAATCTAGAGTTATTCGGACAGTACAATTTTGGTTCTGGTAGTACAGTTTATACGGCAAACGACAGATTTGTTCTAGACGATTTTACAATTTCAACTGCAAAAGTGGAATTAAAGGGCTCTGACTTCTATGTGAGAGCATATACTACTCAAGAGAACTCAGGAGACAGTTATGCTTCTAATACTTTAGCTTCTCTTATCAATCAGGCGACATATTTAGAGCCGTACCTACTCACATTTGCAGGTGCAAGACTTCAAGGTGCTGGAATTGATGCATCACACGCAGCAGCTAGGCTAGCAGCAGATGCAGTACAGCCACAGCCTGGTTCTGCTGCTTTTGACGGTTTGGCTAATCAGTTAAGAGGAATATCAATTGCTGAAGGCGGTGCAAAATTCCTTGACAAGTCAAAACTATTCCATACAGAAGGTAGCTGGGATTTATCTGACAAAATTGACTGGGCCGAAGTTGTTGTCGGTGCTAACTGGAGAAGGTACAGTCTGAATTCAGAAGGAACATTATTTGCACTAGACGAAAATGGTGATGAAATAAGCTTCAACGAATGGGGTGCTTATACTCAGATCAGTAAGCGTTTCCTTGATGACAACTTGAAAGTACAAGGTTCAGTACGATACGACAAAAACGAATTCTTTAAAGGACAGTTTTCACCAAGAATCTCTGCGGTAGGTACTATCTCTGGAAACCACAACATCAGAGGTTCATTCCAAAGAGGTTTCCGTATTCCAACCACACAAGATCAGTTCATCGATCTAGATGTAGTCACAAGAAGGTTGATCGGTAGTAATGATCTATTGGTAGATCGATACAACTTCCAGACTAATCAGATTTATGAGACAAACAGTGTTAATGCAGCACGTGCAGCAGGTGATGCTTCTCTCCTAGTGGATGAAACCCGAGTCAACCAAGAATTTAAAACTGAGAAAGTAAACACTTTTGAAGTTGGCTATAAAGGTTTGTTTATGGACGGAAGACTTTTGATAGATGCGTACTACTACTACAGCGTCTACAAAGATTTCATAGCTGAAATTGACTTTACACAAGCTGTACCTAATGGCCTTACCGGTGCAAACCCTGACTCTGGTACGCCAGCACAAAGAGATGCCATTGTTAATGGTACTGTAGCTACGCAGCGTTACGGTTTCGACATCAATGCCGAGGGAGAAGTTAAATCTCAAGGATGGGCAGTTCAAGTGGACTACACCCTGGATGGAGGCTACTTCATTGGTGGTAATGTTGCTTACAATGAATTGATTTCTCAGGACGATCTATTAGCACAAGGCTTTAGAGCCAGTTATAACACGCCTAAGTATCGTTACAACTTGAAGTTTGGTAACAGAAAAGTTACTGATAGAATTGGTTTTAACATCAACTACAGATGGCAGCAAGCTTTCCTATGGGAATCTTCTTTCGGAGTAGGTATCATTCCTGAATATGGTGCTTTGGATGCTCAGGTGAGTTACAGAATGCCAGAATGGAAGTCAGTATTTAAGTTAGGTGCTAGTAACCTCCTTAACGACCGCTATACTACATCATTTGGTAACCCGGGTGTTGGTGGTATTTACTACATCCAAATCACTTTTGACGAATTCTTCAAGTAAAACTCAGAACGAAAATGAAAAATATTAAGATATACTTATTCGCAATCTTAGCATTAACCTTCGTCATTCAGTCTTGCGATGAAGACCAGAAGCTGCTAGAACAACTCGAAGATGAAAATCCGCTACCAGGCCCAACAACGGGTACTCCTGGGACTTTAGACTTCAGTAAGTACGTTTCTGTAGGAAACTCGCTTACTGCAGGTTTTATGGATAATGCGCTATACACAAGCGGACAGGATAACTCCTTCCCTAACCTACTGTCTCAGCAGTTCTCAATTTCTGGCGTTGGTGGTGGAGCCTTCAATCAACCAGATATTAATTCTGCAAATGGTAGATCAGGTGTCAACCCTGCTGGAGGATTCTTCGGCCGTTTTGAACTAAGCCTAAGTCTACTGAGACCAGTACCAACTGTCGGTGAGAATGTAACAGCCTTTGCCGGAGATAAATCAGCCTTGAACAACTTTGGTGTACCGGGCATGAGACTTGTCGATGTTGCAGACGCTGGCCTAGCAGGAAGAAACGGACTTTACGCGCGTTTCGCGAGTCAGCCAGGCGTAAGTACAGTACTGGGGGATGCCCTACAAGCCAACCCAACCTTCTTTAGCTTTTGGTTAGGCAACAATGATATCCTTGGTTACGCTGCCGGTGGCGGAGCTAACGAGGCCCTTATCACTGATGCCACAGCTTTTCAAGCTTCACTTACACAAGCTTTAGGCGGGTTGACACAGTCAGGTGCTCAAGGCGTGGTAATGACCATTCCTCAGATCATCTTGGCTCCTTTCTTTAGAGCGGTTCCTTACAACGCAATTCCAATGACGGATCCAAATACTGTAACAGCATTGAATAATGCTTTTGCTGGGCTCAATGCGGCACTAGATGGTCTTGCAGGGAATATGCTCTTAACTGTGGAACAAGCGAACGCTAGAAAAGTAAGCTATCAACTAGGAGCTAATCCAATTCTAATGTTCGATGATGCTCTGACTGATATTGGTCCTCTATTCGACATTTTGGTAGGTGCTAATGCCATAACAGCGGCTCAACGAGCTGCACTCGAACCTTACAGACAATCAAGACCTGCTACTTCATCTGATCTTCCAGTCTTGACAGCTGCTACATCTCTAGGACAACCCTTGGTGGTTAATGGAGTACCACAGCCTACAGCCGTTATAGGTGTGAGCTACCCTGCGCCTGACAACTTGATATTATCAGAGTCTGAGGTGACAACTGTTGTGGGCACTAGAGCCACTTATAATGCTACTATTGCAGGTGTGGTTGCTGGTATTAATCAAGGCGCTGGTTCGGATGTACTTACCCTTGTGGATGTACAACCGACATTTGCTGATATATCAGGAACTGATGCAGCAACTGCTCGATTCTTAGTAGATCCTACTAACGGTGCCAATCCGGCTTTAGCAGCTATGGGTGCGGCAGCAGCGGCAGCAGCCGATGGTGAGTTAGGAATAAGAGTTGATGGTGTTAATCTAGCACCGGACTTCAGTCCAAATGGTATATTCTCGACTGACGGTATCCATCCAAACCCACGTGGTTATGCAATTATTGCCAACCTGATCATTGATGCACTTAATGCAAGTAAAGGATCTTCAATCCCTAAAATCAATGTATTGGCACTAAGAGGCGTCTTGACAACGAACTAAGACAAGCTTAAACAAATATTAAAAGGAGCTCCGATGATTCGGGGCTCCTTTTTTATGTCATTTTCAAATAGGTACAAAAAAAGAATCCCGAAAACGTATTTTTCGGGATTCACCTCAACCAAATAGATAAAATAACCATCAACTTCACCTACCAACTTCACACTTGTTTATTACTTAACCTGTACTCTTCTAATTACAAGCCTCTTGCCAAAACCGTCATTAATAACATCTTATTGATTATCAGATAGTTACGATTTATGACTTTTAATATTTATCGTCAAATTGTTCCAGAACTGGATTTTCATTCCCAAATCGGGAATTCAATTCACTTGCTACCTTATGAGACATCATCTTTTCTATCTATTTTTGCCAGCAAAATCCCTCCCTTATGCCAGGTTTTGAAATATTCGGTAAAGAAGAAAGAAAAGAAGTAAACGATGTCCTTGATTCAGGCATTCTGATGCGATATGGCTTTGATCACATGCGCAATGGTCATTGGAAAGCAAAAGAACTAGAAGATGCAGTACAAAATATCTTCGGTGCAAAGTACGCCCAGCTCACTTCAAGCGGTACAACGGCTCTATCAACTGCCATGGCCGTTATGGGTGTGGGTGCAGGCGATGAAGTGATCATGCCAACCTTTACTTTTGTTGCCAGCTTTGAGGCGATCATCACTGCTGGAGCAACTCCTGTTTTGGTTGATATTGATGAAACACTATGCCTAGACCCTAAAGCTGTCGAAGCAGCGATTACCCCCAACACTAAGATGGTAATGCCTGTTCATATGTGTGGTTCAATGGCACAATTGGATGCCTTGCAAGACATTTGTAAAAGACATAACCTCCTACTTCTCGAAGATGCCTGTCAAGCCATTGGCGGCAGTTTTAATGGACAAAAACTGGGGACTATTGGAGATGGAGGCACCTTCTCTTTCGACTTTGTAAAAACGATTACTTGCGGTGAAGGTGGTGCCTTTTTGACGAACAATGAAGAATACTATCGAAATGCCGATCATTATACTGATCATGGCCATGACCATGTAGGTAGTGATCGTGGTGCAGAAACTCATCCATTCCTCGGGTACAACTTTAGAATTTCAGAATTACACGCGGCTGTAGGCCTAGGTCAAATCAAAAAGCTCGATTGGATTCTTGAAACCCAGAGAAAAAACAACGCCATCATTAAAGGAGCACTTAGTCAGGTGGAAGGTGTTACTTTCAGAAGGATTCCCGATCCAGAAGGTGATAACGCTTCATTCTTGTCCTTCTTCTTACCAACAGAAGAATTAACCCGAAAGGCACACAAAGAGCTATTGGCAAACGGACTTGGAGGAAATTTCTACTGGTACGATAACAATTGGCACTACATCAAAAAGTGGGACCATTTGAAAAATGCTACTTCCCTATTTCCTCTTAACCCAGGCTTAGTTTCAGCCATCGAAGCCATGGACTTTGACAGTTTCAAACAATCTGATGAAGTAATGGGAAGAACCATTTCTTCACTGATCAATTTGAGTTGGACTGAAGAGCAGGCACAAGAACGTGCTGAAAAAATGGCTGTTACGATTAAATCCGTGCTTTCATGAAAGTAGTCGCCCTAATTCCTGCCAGGTATGATGCCACTCGGTTTCCGGGCAAGCTCATGGCTAAGCTCGGTAACAAGTCTGTTATTCTTAGAACATATGAGGCGGTAATCAAGACGGGTCTTTTTGCCGAAACCTATGTGGTCACTGACTCTGACGTTATTTACAACGAAATAGTTGATAATGGAGGCAAAGCGATCAAGAGTCAAAAGGAGCATGAATGTGGCAGCGACAGAATAGCCGAAGCTGCAGAGCAAATAGAGGCTGACATCATCGTCAATGTCCAAGGTGATGAGCCCTTTACAAAGAAAGAACCGCTTACAGAGTTACTATCTGTTTTTGAAGGACCTGATGCTGACCAAATCGACCTAGCATCTCTTATGCAGGTTTTGACCAAAGTCAACTTAATTGAAGACCCTAATTACGTAAAGGTGGTGGTTGACCAACAGAATTACGCGCTGTTCTTCTCACGCTCGCCCCTTCCATATCCTCGAAACAAAGCTGCCAACCCAAAGTACTATGAGCATATTGGGGTTTACGCTTTCAGGAAACAAGCACTGCTCGACTTTTACAATACACCAATGACCATTTTGGAAGACACTGAGAAAATCGAGTGTCTCCGTTACCTTGAAATTGGTAAAAAAATCAAGATGGTAGAAACTGAATACATGGGCATCGAGATCGATACGCCTGAAGATTTAGAAAACGCAAAAGCATTTATTGAAGACTAATGACAGCATTCAAGAACTTCCCAATGGTTAAAATGGTCGTTTACGGCCGTGGATCGTTTGGTCAGACCGCAGAAATCCTTTCCTCTCAAAGAAAAGGTGACTACCCATTTATATTTTTGGTGGATGATTTCTTCACTGGAAGGGAAAGTCTCATTTCACGTATACCATTAGAAGGAAAAGACAAGATAGTCTTTGCCAGTGCCGATGATGAGCCTAAAACAAAGCAAGTAGATGCTATTGCCAAAGGCTTGATTGAAGAGTTTGGTGAAGTATCAGGGGTTATTGGTATTGGTGGCGGTAGTATGTTGGATTTAGCCAAAGCTGTAGCCCTGATGATGACTAACCCAGGGTCTTCTGCTGACTATCAAGGATGGGATCTGGTAAAAGTACCCGGTGCCTATCATGTAGGAGTTCCTACACTTTCTGGTACGGGAGCCGAGGTTTCAAGAACGACTGTACTAACAGGTCCTGAGCGTAAGTTGGGAATGAACTCTGATTATACGCCTTTCGATCAAATCATCCTTGACCCAGACCTGATTAAGAATGCTCCTAAGAATCAGCGTTTCTATACAGGAATGGATTGCTACATTCACTGTGTTGAATCACTGACAGGAACTTATCTCAACACCTTCTCGCAATCTTATGGAGAAATGGCGCTAGAGCTTTGTGAGGATGTATTTCTTGAGAAAGACGTTTGGGATGAAGACTCTGATGCTAAGTTGATGATGGCCTCCTACCATGGTGGTATGTCTATTGCCTATTCTCAAGTGGGAGTCGCTCATGCGGTTTCTTATGGATTGAGTTTCTTGCTAGGCACCAAGCACGGTATTGGTAACTGTATTGTATTTGACCAACTGGAAGAGTTCTACCCAGAAGGTGTCTCCAAGTTCAAAGCTATGGTAGACAAACATCAGATTGATATTCCAAAAGGAATTTGCGCAGGCTTAAGTAACGATCAGTTTGAAAAGATGATTGATGTAGCTCTCTTCTTGGAGCCATTATGGGAAAATGCCTTAGGAAGCAATTGGCGTGATACCATCACTCGGAAAAAACTCCGAGAGATGTACGAAAAAATGTAAATGAAAGCCGGTTTAACCGGCTTTTCTTATTTTGTAGCCTGATTCAAAAACTGCCATGAAAAAAACCCTAGCCCTTTCTCTATTCCTATCTCTAATGAGCAGCATTTGCATTGCTCAGGATAAATCTACCCACCCCGTAGAATACTCTTCAGGTACTATATCTGTAGGTATAGTGGTCAGCAACATGAAAAAATCACTCAAATTCTATAAAGAGGTCCTAGGCCTAAAGGAAACTGGAGGTTTCACAGTAGAACGCGAAGTGGCCAGAAAGACAGGCCTAACAAGTGGCAAGCCCTTTGATGTCAAAGTCCTGAAGACTGTAGATGACCCCAACGCTACCGAGTGGAAGCTTATGACTTTTAAGAACAAGTCTCAGCATCCAGAGCAAAAGCATATTCAAGATGATACAGGCATGCAATATGTCACAATGTACGTTAAGTCATTAGATCCCTTTATTCCAAGACTTAAAAAGGCAAGGGTAAAACGACTTGGCAAAACTCCAACTCAAATTCCTGACGGCAGGTATTTCATTCTAATACAAGACCCTGATGGTACGTTTATTGAGTTAATAGGCCCAATGACCACTGATAAATAGTTTGAAACGTAGTTTTTTATTAGTTTAAAACGAATTACAATTAGTATTTAATGAAACGCAGAGACTTTATACAAAAGGCTAGCTTGGCCTCAGCAGGTGTTATGGCAGCTTCACCATTACTTTCCCATCCCTTTGAAGATGGGGTCATCAAAAAATTTGGCTTTCAGGCCTATACCGTTAGGGATGTTATCTATAAAGACATGCCGGGTACACTCAAGGCATTGAGAAAAGCAGGTTATAGCTACTGTGAGCTTTTTGATTTTCAAGAAGGAAAAATCTTAGGCAAGCCAATTAAAGAAGCCAAGGCCATACTTGATAAATCAAAAATTGATGTCAAGAGTATTCATGTACCTACCGGAGCAGGTAAAAAAGTGTCTGGCACCATGAATCATGAATTCCAACGTGCTGTTGACGATGCAAAGGAGTTGGGTGCAGAATACTTGGTCTGCCCGTGGCTTGACAGTTCTGAAAGGCAAGGTATTGATCAGTATAAAGCCTTGACTGATTTACTTCAGAGGTGTGGTGAAATGTGTAATAGCTCCGGTTTAGGCTTTGCATACCACAATCATGAATTTGAGTTTGAAGAGTTAGATGGGACCACTCCTTTTGACCTCATTTTAGCCACAGACCCTGGTCTGGTACAAATTGAGTTAGATATCTATTGGACGCGTTATGCTGGCAAAAACCCACTTAATATTATGCGTGAGAATAGAGGGCGTATACCTTTCTGGCATGTGAAAGATCTCTCACTAGATGAAGGCAAGCCTATGACTGAGGTTGGCAACGGAATCATTGACTGGAAGCAAATATTTAGACACAAAGAAGAATCTGGAATGAAATACTTCTACGTAGAGCAAGACAGAAATTTTGCCGTCAACTCTATAGAGAGCTTGAAGACTAGCCAGAAATACTTAAAGAAAATCAATTACTAATTGGATATAAAACAACTTATTAAGGCATCTGATGAAGATGCCTTTTTATTTGGTCAAATAGCCAAAGCGGCAAAGGCGCATTGGGGCTATCCGCAGGAATGGCTGGCACTTTGGGATAAAGACCTATCATTTACCACAGAATTTCTGAATGCTAATCATGTATTCGTTATTCGCATCAATGGTCAGACCATTGGGTTCTGTATGATCATTGAAGAGGCTGGTTATTTTGAAATAGAGCACTGCTGGATTTTGCCCGAGCAGATTGGTCATGGCTATGGCAAACACCTGCTTAGCTTTGCCCTCGCTCAGCCCCTATTCAAAGATCAAACCTTCCAAGTACTCTCCGACCCCAATGCCATGGGCTTTTATCAGAAATTTGGCTTCGAAACCATAAAGATGATCCCAGGAACACCGAAAGGCCGAGAACTACCTTTGATGCAAATGACAAACAGTAGGAAATAATTTCGGCAAGAAACACTATCTTCCGAATAGTCATTTTCAACCTTATGCAATCTAACAAGCTACGCTTTTGGGCTATCACAGTAGCCTTGGCAGGTTTTCTCTTCGGTTTTGATACCGTAGTTATCTCTGGTGCCAACCAACCCATCAAAGAACTCTGGAACACCACACCATTCTTTCATGGTACCTTCATCATGTCAATGGCCCTTTGGGGAACAGTCTTTGGCGCATTGCTTGGAGGAATACCCTGTGATAAGTTCGGCAGAAAGAAAACCCTTTTCTGGATTGGCATACTATATCTTGTCTCAGCCATAGGCTCTGCTTTAGCTCCTGAACCCTACTCTTTTTCTTTCTTCAGGTTCCTTGGAGGCCTAGGTGTCGGTGCATCATCAGTAGCTGCCCCCACTTACATCTCTGAAATCTCAGGCTCAAAAGACAGAGGGAAATTGGTGGCTCTGTATCAATTCATGATTGTCTTCGGCATACTGATTGCCTTCATTTCCAACTTCTTACTTGATGGCGTTGGAGGTGCCAATGACTGGAGATTTATGCTTGGTATCGAAGGAGTACCGGCCGTATTCTACTCTATTATGGTATTAGGCGTCTCCGAAAGTCCACGCTGGTTAGTACTCAAGAAGAAAGCCAATGAAGAGGCCTTAAAAGTTTTACAAATCATAAATCCTCAGAACGCTTTAGAAAAGCTAAAAGAAATTGAGTTGGACATTGAGCCGATCGGCAAACATCAAGGTCTTTTTTCAAAGAAATATTCAAAGCCCATTATGCTGGCTTTCCTCCTCGCCTTCTTTAACCAGCTCTCCGGTATTAATTTCATTCTATACTATGCCCCAGAGTTGCTCGACACTGCCGGAATTAAAGACGCCCTTTTGAGTTCTATTTCCATTGGAGGCATCAATTTGGTCTTTACCATGTTGGGCATGTTTCTAATCGATCGATTGGGCAGAAAGCAGCTTATGTACATTGGATCTATCGGGTATATCATTGGTCTAGCAGGAACGGCATGGGCCTTCAAAACTGGTGCTGATCCACTCTTGCTATTGTCCTTTATACTGATTTTCATCGCTTCTCATGCCATTGGTCAGGGAGCCGTTATTTGGGTATTTATCTCTGAAATTTTTCCTAATCAAGTCAGAGCATTTGGCCAATCATTCGGTTCAGGTGTTCACTGGGTTTTTGCGGCATTGATCACTCTGCTGACTCCGGTATTTATAGATAAAGACAAGGGTATTTTTGGAGATAATCCATGGCCAGTCTTTGCCTTCTTTGCCTTTATGATGTTCTTACAATTGCTGTTTACCTGGAAAGTAATGCCAGAGACCAAAGGCAAGTCCCTAGAAGCTTTAGAAAGAGAATTGATTAAGTAGCCGATGACGTATGGGTAAATGACTCACTAAGCGACCACCCATATATGTGAGTCTTGTATCACTATACAGGATTGAGTACATTCCATAAAATTCCTTAAACTGAATATCATGAAGTTAATTCGCATTTATGTGCTGGCCTTGTTAATGATCTTGCCGGCAGCAATTTTTGGCCAAGAAATCGTAATTGAGCCTGACAATATTGTACTAGAAGTTGGAGCGAAGAAAAAGCTCAACGCCTATGTCATGAAAGATGGCAAAAAGCTGACAACTGCAGTAAGAATGTTTTCTAGGGCACGCAGAAGTCTATCTGTTGATTCAACCAATACTTTGACAGCCATTCTCCCAGGATCGTATAGTGTCATTGCTATTTCTCCAGGAGCCCCTCGCAAGACTTTTGAGGTCACTGTCAACTACCCTCCTATTGCTGAAATAAAGCTTGATGATGTACCCAACAGAATCTATGCAGGTACGCCAATCACTTTAAGCTATTCTGTAATTGATAAGGCTGGATTAACCCGAAAGAACCCTTCGATTTCTTTTGCTTCAAAGAATGAGTCTGTGGCAACAGTTAATTCATTCGGTATGATTACTACCTATAAACCCGGCAGGACTACCATTGAAGTAAAATCAGAAGATGTTGTCAATACAGTGAACATAAATGTGGTTAAAAATCCAATCACAAGAATTGAGTTGTCTGCCGATGGAGATCAAGCCAGAACTGGCGATGTATTTCACTTCACAGCAAAAGCGCTTGATGCGAAGGGCAATGTGATAGATGACGCACCACTGTCTTATTCTTTCTTCGGAGTATCGGATAATGTAAGTATCAATGCTTCGGGCTTGATCAAACAAGACGGACGATTTGTAGCAGACGAAGCTGGTATGTACACTGTTACCGTTTCATGTGGAGTAGCCTCAGCATCAAAGACTTTAAAGATTAGCGCCAGAGAAGTACAGAGAAAAATCGAAGTCGTAGGACAAGGTTCTGTAACAGACAAGCATACTTCAGATTTCTGGGTATGGGAAGGTGTAGATGGTAGAGATTATGCCGTAACAGGAACTTGGGGTGCGGACGGTACTGCCTACTTCTGGGATGTAACTGATCCTGCAAACATCACAAAAATTGACTCTGTTCAGGTAGATGCAAGAACTGTAAATGATGTGAAGATTTCTGAAGACGGTAAACTCTGCGTGATTAGTCGTGAAGGTGCTTCAAACAGAAAGAATGGTTTAGTCATCATTGATGTTGAGAACCCAAGAGAAGCAGAAATCATCTCTCGATTTGATGAGAATATGACAGGTGGTGTCCACAATGTCTTTATCGCAGACAATCACATTTATGCGCTTAGTGGTGGACAGAAATACTACATCATCAATATCGATGATCCTAGAAACCCATATGCTGTATCTAAGTTCGAATTAGATACACCGGGTCACTCTATTCACGATGTTTGGGTTGAAGATGGTATTGCCTATTCTTCCAACTGGTCTGATGGTATTCAATTGGTAGATGTTGGAAATGGTATTGCTGGTGGTTCGGTTAAGAACCCAACTCAATTTGCGAGCTATGCTTACCCGAACAATGCGAACCATGCCTCTTTCCCTTACAGAAGTAAGTCAACAGGCAAGTTCTACGTGATCGGTGGAGACGAAATCTTCCCTTATGGATTAAATACACAAAGAGGTGGTGTTAACAGAGCTGCAGGTTACTTGCACATCGTTGATTTCACAGACCTTGACAATCCAGAAGAAATTGCTCGTTTCGAGGTACCTAATGCAGGTTCTCACAACTACTGGATCGAAGACGATATCCTTTATGTAGCATTCTACAATGAAGGAGTTCGTATTGTGGACCTCAGTGGTGAATTGATGGGAGACCTAAGAAAACAAGGGCGAGAGATAGCTTGGATTGTACCTAACGATCCGAATGGATACACTGCCAACTCACCATTTACGTGGGGAGCACAGTTGTACAAAGGACATGTTTTCTATTCTGACTTTAATAGTGGCCTTTGGTCAGCTAAGTTGGAGCCAGAAAAACCAAAAGAAACAAAGATTCAAAGTAAATAAGGTGAGGAAGTGATTGGGTGATGAAGTAAGACCTACTTCATCACTTATTCACCTTATCCATTTCTTAATCAATGAGCATATGAAAAGATTACTTGTGACAGTTCTATTTGTTCTGTTGTCGACAGGATTACAAGCTCAAAAGAAAATAGTTATATCTGCCGAGGACATTACGCTCGAAGTAGGTGAAAAGCTACCTCTGGAGGCATATGTCACCAATAATGGAGAGAAGACAGAAGACAGGGTCCGTCTCTTCTCTAGAGACAAAAAAAAGGTTTTTATCGATTCTGTTGGTGTGGCGCATGCCTTCCTACCTGGCAAAGTGACTATCTTGGCAATTACTGCGGGAGCTCGTCATTCTTTTGACATCACGGTAAATGCTCCAGCAATCTCAGAGATTAAGATCGGCAACATCCCAGAAAGAATTTATAAGGGGAGCCCAGTTCAATTTAACTACACAGTAATTGACAAAGCAGGGCTGACAAGGAAAGATGTGCGACCTCAGTTGAGCTCAAGCAATGAGAAGATCGCAACGATTGACCCCTTTGGATATGTTCATAGCACCAGAGAAGGTGAGGTGACAATCACAGCACGACTTGATGAGATTGAGAATACTGTTAGAATAAATATCCTTAAAAATCCTGTTTCAAATATTGAGCTTGAAGTAGACAACGGAGAGGGCCGTACGGGAGATGTTTTTCATTTTAAAGCCACAGCTTTGGATGACAATGGTAATGCGGTAGTGCAAATTCCAATTCGTTATTCATTTAATGGCATTGCAGATGACGTGTCTACTACTGCTTCAGGATTGATTAGGCAAGATGGAAGTTTCGTAGCTGATAAAGCCGGAATTTATACCGTTATAGCTTCTGCAGGTGTAGCTTCTGCCCAAAAGACGCTTAGGATTTCACCCAGAAATATTCAACGGAAAATCAAGACTGTAGGCCAAGGAATGGTGAGTGAAAAGTTCACCTCAGACCTTTGGGTTTGGGAGGGTGAAGATGGTCGTGACTATGCCGTAACCGGAACTTGGAGTGCGGATGGTACAGCCTACTTCTGGGATGTTACCGACCCATCTAATATATCAAGGATAGACAGTATTCAAGTTGATGCTAGAACTGTCAATGACGTGAAGGTTTCTGAAGATGGTAACGTAACGGTGATAAGCAGAGAGGGCGCTTCCAACCGAAAGAACGGTTTGGTGATCCTTGATACATCAAATCCGAGAGATGTCAAGATTCACGCAACTTATGACAAAAACCTAACGGGTGGTGTTCATAATGTCTTCATTGACAAGGGCTATGTATATGCCCTGAGTGCTGGCCAGAAGTATTATATCATTGATATAAAAGATCCAAAAAACCCCGTGGCTGTTAGCAAGTTTGAACTGGATACCCCAGGACATTCCATCCATGATGTATGGGTTCAAGATGGGATTGCCTATTCTTCCAACTGGTCTGATGGAATTCAATTGGTGGATGTAGGAAATGGTATTGCAGGTGGTTCTCCAGAAAACCCTGTCCAATTCGCCAGTTATACCTACCCTAGTGGAGACAATCATGCTGCCTTTCCTTTTAAAAGTAAATCGACAGGTAAATTCTATGTAATTGGTGGCGATGAAGTATTTCCCTATGCAGAAAATGGCTCCTATCTGGCAGGTGGATATTTACACATGATCGATTTTACTGATTTAGACAACCCTCAAGAAGTAGCTCGATTTGAAATACCGTTTGCCGGGTCTCATAATTACTGGGTAGATGAAGAAACTGAAACACTTTATGCTACTTTCTACAACGGTGGCGTTCGAGTGGTAGATATAAGTGGGGAGTTAATGGGAGATCTTTTGGCTCAAGGTAGAGAGATTACATTCTTTATGCCTGGCGATCCAAATGGTTTTATACCTAATATGCCGCAAACTTGGGGAGCTCAACTCCATAAAGGGCATCTCTTTTATTCAGATATGCATAGTGGCCTTTGGGCGTCAAAAGTAGAACCGCCTAAAGCAGAAAACGTTAAAATAAAAACTAAGTAAGGTGAGGAAGTGATTGGGTGATGAAGTAGAACCTGCTTCATCACTTACTCACCTATTCACTTCATAACCTTTAAGACAATGAAAAGAATAGTACTATCAGTAATATTTGCAGCACTGTTTTCAGTTACTGCCCTCAGCCAGAACTACTACGTCTATGTGACTGCAGAGTCAGAGGATGAAGTTTCTGTTATTAAGTTCGATGGTAAAAAAGCCGAGACAATCAAAAACATTCAAGTAGGTGTCTGGCCACAGGAGATAGAAGGACCTCATGGTATTACTGTCGACCCGAGTGGTGAATACTGGTACTTGAGTTTAGCACATGGCAACCCTTACGGAAGGCTTTACAAATACAAAACAGGCACAGATGAAGTAGTGGGTTCTGTTGAGCTAGGCCTCTTCCCTGCTTCTATGCAAATCTCTCCCGTTACTGGCCTCCTCTATTGCGTCAACTTTAACCTGCATGGTGATATGGTACCGAGTACCGTTTCTGTTGTGGATGTTGAAAGTATGACAGAGTTAGACCAAATTACCACTGGTGCTATGCCTCATGGTAGTAGAATCTCTTCAGATGGCATGAAGCACTATTCGGTGGCTATGATGTCGGGAGAACTATTTGAGATCGATGCCTTTAATTTAAAAGTAGCCAGAACGTTGGATTTGGACGAAGCATCCAAAGGCCTGGTAGACCACTCTACCATGGATCATTCCAAAATGGACCACTCTGCCATGGACAAGAAGGAAGAGAAGCCTAAGGAAATGGACCATTCAAAAATGGATCACAGTAAGATGGACCATAGCAAAATGGACATGGGTGGCATGAAGCACTCGGCTTTCAAGCCTACCTGGGTTAGCCCTCACCCGAGCAAGGACCTGGTCTATGTAGCGGGCAACGGTGCTGCTGAAGTGCTAGAAATTGATACTAAGACCTGGAAAGCAACGCGTAAGTTCATCACTGATAAAGGCCCTTACAATATCGACCTTAGCCCTGATGGTAAGTACATGGTGGTGTCTTATAAGACCGCTGCCAAGACGGGCATCTGGGATTTAGAGACAGGAAAAGAATTAGCCAGCCTTGACAACAGCCAAAAGGTAACACACGGTGTAGCCATTTCGTCTGACAGTAGATATGCTTTTGTATCCGTGGAAGGTAAGAATGACGACCCAGGAATGGTGGATGTAATTGACCTTAAGACGCTTAAGGTTGTAGATACAGCCTACCTTGGAAAACAAGCAGGTGGCATAGCCTTTTGGAAAGTTGAGGACTAAGAAAAGAACTCTAAAAATTTTCTAGAAAAGGTTTTCAAATAAAAAGGCAAGTACTACTTTTGTGCTTCCAATTACAGGATGGTCTATGGTGTAACTGGCAACACGTCTGGTTTTGGTCCAGAAGAGTCTAGGTTCGAGCCCTAGTAGACCAACTTAAAACAAAGAATCCCGCCCTTAGGTGGGATTCTTTTGGTTTAAACTGATTATGGGCGAGAAGCCTGTCCCGAACTTGTTTCGGGAAGCCCTATTTATCCCGAGACCTCGGGAGTAGACCAACAAAAGCTTCACAGAAATGTGAAACTTTTTTTATGCCCTCCCCTTTCAATCCTGAGTGATAACGAAGGAACTGTTTCGAACCATTTTGTTGGTGAAAACACCAACAAGGGCGCGGTCCATGATCTGAAAGCAAATTGACACTTATTCATGATTCTTATAAGTGCAATTATAAACTCTTTAAGTTATGATGAATCTATGAAAATGAATAGATTCACAGAAAGAATATATCGCAATGGAAAAATGGTCGATTATCAATCAGTTGTTTGTTATCCCCGTCATTACAGGTATCATCTCATCCGGAATTGTTACTTTTTTGTTCATTAGGCTGAGGCCAAGGTTTAAGGTCAGCAATGTCATAGCGGTGAGAAAAATCAATGGTAAAACCAGGTTTACAATCAAGGTAGTTAATGATACCAGATTCAATTTTCATAATGCTAAAGCTTCATTGGTTTTATTTAGACCTTATCAGGTTGGGCCGAATCTCAATATCCGCACCGAAGATATTATGTTAATTCAAAATACTCATGAATTTTTCCCAGCAAAAAGTAAAAGCCAGTACTCTGAGCATGCAGTATTATTTAGCACAGAAGAGCCTATTCTACAGATCTCAGACAGCTCGTCATATTTCGTATTTCAGATACAAGCTGAGCACAGCCTTTCTGGTTTGAGGAAATTCACCTCCAAGAAATATTTCAACCGAGGTTCAGATATAAGAAAAGGGACCTTTAAACATGGCACTAAAATAGAGTTTGTTGATGAACAAGATTAGAGTTTGGAAATCAATTTTGTTGAGGGCTCATGACTCATTTACGCACTTTGTTCTGACCTATCAAAAATATTAGACAGTCTTCAAATTCTAAAACCCAGAGAGGCTTTAAACCATGAATCAAATTATAATAGTAGGTAACGGCTTTGACTTAGCCCATGGTTTCCCAACAAGGTATTCAGATTTTATGTTGTCTTTTTTAAAAGACTGTATAAGGCATGCCTACGACAATGCCGGTCAAACTGTGTATTTTGGGCCTATTCAAATAAATTGTCGGGCATACATTCAAGAAGGAATAGAGAACGTTCTGAAGAGAATAGACTCTATCAAGAAGGTGGCCAATGATCACTGGATTGACTTAAATATTACTTCTAAAGGCCCTGGTATTTACTTTGGTGATAGGCCACGGAGTTCAAGAAAAGTAATCTTATTCCATATTGATTCAGATCTCATAAATGAACTTCTAAGTAAAGAAGCTAATCTCAATTGGATTGATATTGAAAAAGAATATTTCAAACTACTCAATGAAGCACTTGATAATAACAATATCGAAGACCAAAGAGATGATGTTAAAAAACTAAATGAGGACCTTGATTTTTTGAAAGATGAACTTTGCAAATATCTTGACAAAATTCAGTCAGACTCAAGTTACATTTCGACTCTCGACCCAGCTCTCAGACAAAGGATTCAAGGATTTCTGTTTCCCAAATTAAGATTCAAAAATGTAGCACCAGAAAAATCCTTTAGAAGACTAATCTTAAATTACAATTACACCTCAACCATCCAGCCATACTTAGAGGATCAGCCGGATAACCTGAATACCGAAATCTCATATATACATGGATCATTAAATGATCAAGCGAGTAGTATTGTATTTGGATTTGGTTCTGTTGACGGACCTGAACTCAAAAAAATCTTAACCAGTGAAATCTACCAAGCCGCACACAATCTAAAGTTCCAGATCTACCTCCGCAACGGCCAAGATGGAGAATTAAATAAAATTCTGAAAGAGGGAGCTTTTCTTGTTAGAGTCATTGGGCATTCATGCGGTACATCTGATGGTTCTACTTTGAGGGACATTTTCGAACATGATAATTGTCAGGGCATATCTGTATGCTACTTGAACAATGAAGACTTTTCTGAAAAGACCTTCAATATCCACGGCCATCTTAAAGAGTTCAAAAAGCTTCCTATCGAAGCCATGAATGATGATTTATGTTTTCAACCTACATCAACTGAGGAAAGTGCTGTAGAAGTTTCATGATGCTAACTTTAGATATTCAAATAGACTTGAAAATTGAATCAATTCCTCCATGTGATCAGCGAGCGGTTCGATATTAAGACTATTGGCACAACAAAAATTCAAAGCCCCACCCTTAGATAGTTTTTTTATAACACTTTAGTCCTAGTTGGTTCTTGGTTTAATTCGTAAAACCGTATCTTAATGATACTAAATAGTTTCATTTCTTTCCAATACAATGGGCTTATAAAATCCGTCACTATTAAAAAGCACAGTCACACAAAAGAAGAAAAAACAAGGTATCTGACATTACCTTGGAAGCAACTCAACTTGGTGATAGTTCTTTCATCTATTAAAGCGGAACTGAAAAAGTGATATGAGCTTATTGGGTGACTTGAATGAACTTAAGAGGGAATGGAAGAGTTCCTCCACAACTAAGAAGGCTTTTATTATTCTCTCATTTTTTCTTACGACTAATTCAGTTGCTTCTCTCTCTGATATTCTGATCAATTGGAAAGGGTTTATTAAAGATGGTATCGAGTTTTACAGATCCAATGTAAGCTTACCAATAAGTGATTTTATTGACAGATTCGGGATAGTAATACACGACCAAACTGTCGATGTCTTAATCATCATTCTTTTAACATTGAATACTCTTATTAGAGTGTATTTTCATCTAATTCGAAAAAAAGAAGCTATCCCTCTAGGAATAATATCGACATGGTTCATCACAATCTTTGCATTAATAGCTATCGGTTTTATAGAATATGCGTCTTCGGTATTTGAAGAAAGACTGACACAACCCAGTATTCCAGTAAAGTATGTATTGATCTTGGCCATTACTTCAATGCTCTTGCTTACCAGAAGTATTAGGAAAAATCTAGAGCAGACTGACCCATTAAGGAACCGTCTTGTATCAATGTTATGGGGTCCAATTGGATTCGCATGTGCTTTTATCTTGATTCTAGGAGCCATAAATGTCATGTTAAAAGTATGATATGGGATAAATAGGAGACATAAAAGAACTCAAGCAAGAGTGGAAAAGTGCCTCCATCGCCAAGAAAGCATTAATCATTCTCATTTTATTCATGACAACCAATTCGGTAGCCTCTCTGGCCGATGTGGTGTTTCATTGGAAAGGTTTTATCAAAGATGGTCTTGAATTCTACCGGTGTTACATAACCATACCGATTATCGATTTCTTTGCATTCCTCACTCTTGAAGTTAACCTGATACTATAGACGCACTGATCATTTTCTTTATCTCAATTGGATCTTTGGGCCGGATTAACAACTACACCGACAAGGACTTCTCTCTGACAAGGAGATCACTCTTTAAAATCAGAATAGCTTATTTAATATTTATGATATTACTATTGACCACGTCCTAAAGAAATCAGACGGAATCAGTTTATGGGGTTGTGATGGTTCTAATAACAAGCCTCATAAGCCTACTACTTTTGAGTAGGGTTATTCTTAAAAAAGCTAATGGGCTCTGATAAAGAAAAGAGCATGTATTTGCTTATACTATGGGGCCAGTGATCTTTGCAATAAGTACAGTACTAATCTTAGGTGCTATTAATGCAGGACTTTCGAGGTAGCTCAGATATGAAGCCTAAGAACTTTTTTTATTTTAAGTTCAAGCCCTCTCTTTACTGACAGAGTACTGAATCATTAAGCTCTTGACAAGTTTGCTTTTGGGATCACCCTCTTCATATTGATTCGAAACTAATAATCATATTAACTTCACTTTGTTAAAGAGTTCAATATTCAGACTATTGGCACAACTTAAAACAAAGAATCCCACCCCTCAGGTGGGATTCTTTGTTTTATATAGATATTAAGGCTACAAACTGAGCAAATAGCCCAGATTAAAATTCAGGTTTCGGTTCCTAGAGAAATTATTCCTATCTGCATTCCTGACGCTGCTGTAAAAGGCCGTTTCTATAAAAACCCTCCCCTTACCTAAAGTCTTGCTTAGTCCTATAGTACCGTGAATTCCATGATCCAATCGATTTAGTCGATCATCACTACTCAAATCCAACTTGGAACGCGTTGGGGCAACAATTCCATCCAGATCAGTGATCTTTTCAAATGCGGTGGTGAGATATGCCATACCGTAACCTACTTTACCAAAGACTTCTAACCTTCCCTTGAGCAAAGGCAACTGACCTTGTGCCATAATTGGTAGTTCGGCATACTTTAAAAACAGTTCTGTATCTCCTCTAAAGCCGGGGTCAATTGCATTCCAACCCGGTACACAGGCCGCACCTCGTTCAACATAACCGGGTTCAATACCAAGACTTAAATGGTCATTGATCTTGAGGTACACCATTCCTGAAATATTGAACCCCGTAACGTGAATGCGGGCATCTTCTGGCACATCGACATCATATTTCTCCCAAGCACGAGTATAGCCGGCTTTAAACCCTACGGAAATCTGTGCCGAAAGCTGGAAAGTAAAAAATGTAAAAAATGAAATCAGGATGAGTTTTTGAGTTTTCATAGACCTTTTGGTTTATAGAATTGACACAACCATTGCTAAACAGGTTGGAAACTAGGAAAGGCTGAAGTGATTCAGTTCTCCCCTGTGGGCAAAACTGACATAGGCTGTCTATACTTCTTTTTGGTCAAAGCCTTCCGCGGTGAGACGTTTTGGTTTACAAAAGTTAAGGGTGAAAACTGAAGCGGAGCGAAAGTCCAAAATACCCCTCATCAATTTCGGTTAAGCTGTTGCTTACTAGATATAATCTGTAGTAATTGATAGTGTTTAATTTTTAACATAAATAACCACACGATGACAACAATACAATGGGGTAATTTCACTATCCAGACCGACTCTCACGCACCACCACCAGCTTACAGTAATCCAGGCCTTAAAGTAAATGGAGGGAGTATGTGGATGGCCAGTAATGTACAGGTTCTTGGGAATGGCAATTTAGAACTGAGTCTTCAACAGAATTCAGGGCAGTACTGGAACAATAATGGTCAAGAAGAAGAAATCTGGGCCGGCTCCGAAGCCGTGTTTCAGAATACAGTGAACTATGGCACCTATTGCTGCACATTTAAAGTGACTGATGGCAAAGGAAATTTGGCTTGGGATCAATTTGCGATAAGCAACCCTAGTCCGCCTCAACTCAACATGACCACTACTTTTGGTATTTTCCTTTATGACAAAGGTACTGGCGGGGGTAGCAATGCTCATTCAGAAATCGACTTCCTTGAATTGGGGTACCAGGGCCAAGCCAATGACGGCTCAGGATGGATCGCCAACCAACCAGGAGGTCCAACTAAGAACAATGGTCAATTTACCCTTCAGCCTTGGGATGCTAAAACTAAAGATGAGCCAGATTGGGATATTTTGAAACGCATAGCGATTGATGTCTCTAAAATACCTGCGTCAGGTGAAGTCACGGTTTTAACTAAGTGGACAGCCGGTGACGCTCCGGTAGAATTCTATTTGGCCTATGGAGCATTTAAGTCTAAAGACTTTCCATTCACTGGGGCTGATACCATATCTCATACCACGCCAACATCGGTGTATAGTTATGTACCATCAAAGAGTTCAGGCATGCAACTTCATATGAATCTCTGGCCTTATGGAGGACCTTCAACTGCCAAGCCGGTATTCTGTGAGATTTCACACTTAGAAATGCCATAATCAGGTATCTCTGATAGCAAAAAGAGTTCTGCACGAAAGTGTAGAGCTCTTTTTTTTGCTCCAATTCAATATCTATTTCTTCAATAAGTCTTCAATTGTGGCAGTCAACTCTGCGGCTGTCTGTGGGCTATACGCTGACTTGAAATAGGCAATATTACCTTCCTGATCAACGATGCATATAGGTCAATTAGACATAAAAAGGCTAAATTAAGGCCATAGCCTCAACCGAAAATCATGGTTGAAGTGCATCCTAAATAGCAAGTCATGGACAGCATATATTTCAAAGTAGAAGTCAAAGACAAGGTCGCCCAAGTTTCTTTCAACAGACCGGAAAAAGCTAATGCACTCCACATGGAGGCATGGATTGAAATGCAAAGCATTTTCGAGAAGCTATCGCAAACCGATGAGGTCAGAGCAGTGATATTAGCTGGAGAGGGTACTCACTTTTGTGCGGGAATTGACCTTGAGTTGTTAATGTCAGTGGGCAAGCTCCAGGGTGTTGCCTGCTCGGGAAAACGAAGCGAAAAAGTCCGAGCAATGGTCTTAACCCTTCAGCAAACAATCACAGCGATTGAGAAATGTGCTAAACCCGTGCTTGCCGCCATTCATAATGGCTGCATTGGAGGTGGTGTGGACATCGCTACTGCTTGTGATATGCGTTACTGTACCGAAGATGCCTATTTCACCATCAAAGAAATTGATTTAGGCATGGTGGCAGATATAGGGACGTTGCAGCGTCTGCCTAAAATTATATCCCCCGGAATGGCAGCCGAAATGGCCTATACCGGACGGAAAGTATTTGGCAATGAGGCTAAGGACATTGGTTTAGTAAATCATTGTTACAGTTCAAGAGACACACTAATGGAAGGTGTAATGGAAATAGCTGCTACCATTGCAAGTAAATCCCCATTGTCCATTAGAGGCACCAAAGACGTGCTTCACTACTCCAGAGAGCACTCGGTAGATGACTCACTAAATTATATGTCGACCTGGAATGCAGCTATGTTATTGTCGGATGACTTGAAAGAAGCGTTTGCTGCCACTATGGAAAAGCGCGCGCCCAAATATCAAGATTAAAGACTCCGAATTACCTAACTTGATAAAAAATTATCGAATGAGACGAACCCTGATTTTTGCGCTACTGCTCTCCTCCTTCACCACCTTGGCACAAGACTTTTCTCGTCAAGATTCATTACGAGGAAGCATTACTCCTGAAAGAGCTTGGTGGAATCTCACTTATTATCATTTAGACATTGAAGTGCTTCCTGAGCAAAAAGCTATTAGAGGAACTAATACCATCCAATACAAAGTGATAGTAAGCAGTGACGAGCTCCAAGTAGACTTGCAGGCTCCGCTTAGAATTACCAAAGTCACTCAGAATGGCCGAGAACTGGACTTTCGATCGGATGGTAATGCACATTTTGTGAGGCTATGGGAGAAGCAAATGCCTGGTGAAATCTATGAAATTATAGTTCACTATCAAGGTAAGCCCAAGGAAGCAGTTCGCGCGCCATGGGATGGCGGTTTCAGTTGGAAGAAAGACTCCAATGGCGCTGACTTTATTGCCACTTCTTGTCAAGGGCTTGGTGCCTCAGTTTGGTGGCCCAATAAAGACCATATGTATGATGAAGTCGACAGCATGGATATCAGTGTGGAAGTACCGGAACACTTAACCAACGTTTCTAATGGACGTCTAGTCCGAACAGACCATCACAAAGAAAAGAAGACTAAAACCTACCACTGGGCAGTGAAAAACCCAATCAATAATTATGGCGTCAACTTGAACATAGGTGATTATGTTAGCTGGAAAGACACCTATAAGGGAGAGAAAGGGGATTTAGATGTCACCTATTGGGCCTTGAAGGTCGATAGAAAAAAGGCCAGAAAAACGTATAAGGAAGTGCCTCGAATGTTAGCTGCCTTTGAGCATTGGTTTGGCCCTTACCCCTTTTATGAGGATGGCTATCAGCTAGTACAAGCACCCTATCTGGGCATGGAGCATCAGAGCTCTATTACTTATGGTAATGGCTTTCAAAACGGTTATTTAGGAAGAGACCTAAGCACCACAGGCTGGGGAATGAAATTCGACTTTATCATCGTCCATGAATCTGGGCATGAGTGGTTTGCCAATAACATTACGCATAAGGATCATGCGGATATGTGGATACACGAGAGTTTTACCAATTATTCTGAAAGCCTTTTTCTCGATTACCATTTTGGCAAAGAAGCTGGCCAAGAATATGTGAGAGGAACTCGAACTGAAATCGGCAATAAGAAACCCATGATCGGCCCCTACGAGGTCAACTATGGAGACTACCCGATTGATGTCTACTATAAGGGTGGCAATATGCTGAATACACTCAGAACCATTATCAATGATGATGAGCAATGGCGACAGTTACTCAGGTCGCTTGGCAAGGAATTCTATCATAAAACAGTGTGGTCAGCCGATTTTGAGGCCTATATATCGAAGACCTTAGACCTGAAACTTGCACCCTTCTTTAACCAATACTTGCGCGATCCAAGGCTTCCTGTTTTTGAGTACTTTTTCAAAGATGGTAACCTCCATCACCGATGGGTCAACACCATCGACACATTCGATATGCCTCTAGACATCACAGTGAACGGCAACAAGATGCGCATTTCACCCACCGGTCGATGGCAACGAAGTGCAATGATTGGGGAAAGTCTATCCGTTGATCCTAATTACTATATCGGCATTTTGAAGAGTAGATGACTCTCATTTCAAATCACACACACGATCATGTGATTTCATTTGTACAGGGAGATACTTACTTTAGAGATGCACAAATCACTAAAAACTATGTCTCAAAAGTTTATATGCTTATGCTGCATCTCATTATTCTGCGCCACCACCCTAGCACAAAAACCACCATTGGTTGAACCAGCATATCAAGACGTGTTAAGTGGATTTCCAAACCTCAGAGATTTTACAATTTCTCAAAATGAAGATGAGGCTTATTTTACTGCTCTAAGTCCATCTGGCGAACTATCTTTTATTGTAAGAATTGACAAACATAACAATACCTGGACAAAAGAAATAGCCTCCTTCTCTGGTCAATACACTGACCTAGAACCATTTCTATCTGCCGATGGCTTAAAATTGTTCTATGCTTCTAACCGCCCTAAAACTGTAGGAGCACCAACAGCCGACATGGATATTTGGTATGTAACCAGAACTTCTAAAACAAGCTCATGGTCAAAACCAATTAATGCAGGTCCTAAAGTGAATACTACTGATAGCGAGTTTTATCCGGCTATTACAGATAGTGGCAATCTATATTTCACCTGTAGCAAAACAGGCTCAGAAACTCATGATGACATCTACTTGGCCGAATGGAATGGCAAAGACTACGACACACCCATTGCACTAGGTGATGCCGTAAACTCAAAAGGCTATGAATTCAATGCCTATGTATCACCAGATGAATCTATCATAATCTTTAGTGGCTTCGGTCGACCCGATGGAATCGGACTAGGAGACTTATACATAAGTCAGAAAAACGAAAATGGTGAATGGACCAGGGCTAAAAACCTTGGTTCAGAAATAAACTCCGACAAACTAGACTACTGTCCATTTTTAAATGTGAAAACACGCACTTTGTACTTCACAAGCAGACGCAGCAGTGTTCTGTTAAAAAAGGGAGGCTTCGATAGTGTCGATTCATTTCTAACAGAAATCAATAAATACGAGAACGGACAAAGCAGGATATATAAGACTACTTTAAAGTGGTAAATGACGAGTAAAACTCCTCTTTTAAGCGTTATTATGCCTGTCAAAAATCTTGACCGGTATTTAACAGACTGCCTCTCCTCTATTGTAGATCAATCGTTCATAGATTGGGAGCTCATAATTGTCAATGATCACTCTACAGATCAAACCCTGTCTATTCTAGAGGAGTTTAGCAAAAAGGACGAACGCATTCGATACTTAACCAATACTGGAAAAGGCATCACTCCCGCCCTGCAAATTGCTATTGAAGAATGTAGTGGTGAATTCTTGACACGTTTCGATGGAGATGACCTGATGCCTGAAGGAAGACTAGAGTTGATGATCAAGGCAATAGCATCTTCGCCTCCGAAGACAATTGTCACAGGTAAAGTCAAATACTTTGGTGACCAACCTATTTCTGAAGGTTACCTCAAATATGAAGGCTGGCTAAACAAGAGGGTTGATCAACAAGACCATTGGAATTGGGTTTATCGAGAATGTGTGATCGCTTCACCCAACTGGATGATGCGTAGGAAGGAGCTTGAAGACATTCAGCCTTTAGGAGCAATGACCTACCCAGAAGACTATAACCTAGTGCTCGAATGGTATCAGTCGGGCTTCAATGTTCGGGCTGTGGATGCCATCACCCTACATTGGCGAGAGCATGCCAAAAGAACTTCCCGAAATTCTGATTATTACAATCAAGAACACTTCTTTAAGTTGAAAATCGAGCACTTGGTAAAGCATCAATCAGGAAGTTCTGATTTGGTGCTATGGGGTACGGACACTAAGGGCAGGATATCAGCTCAGATTCTCGACCAGCTTCAAGTACCATTCCACTGGATGGGGCTGAACAAAAAAAGCAACTCAAAAGGCATCTTAGGTCACCAAGTAGTACATTATCAATCCATCGAAAAACTCAACAAACCTAAACTGTTAATAGCTGTTTTCCCTCCTCAAAATCAAAGACTATCTTTGGAGAAATACTTGCATTCCCTAAACCTAATCATGGGAAAGGATTACTGGTATTTATAATATTAATCCCTACCTTTGCAGCTCGATTTTAAGCACTGTGAAAAACAAAGCCCACGTGAACAAATTATTTGCCGGAAACGGATCATTCGATCTTGGAAAGAAAATAGGTGAATTCTATGGTCAAGGACTGGGTGCCATAGAGTTACAAAAATTCAGTGATGGTGAAATGGCTCCGTATTTTAACGAGTCAGTGAGAGGGGCAAATGTATTTTTGATTCAGTCTACCATGGCACCAAGTGACAACCTGATTGAACTTTGCCTGATGATTGACGCTGCTAAGCGAGCAAGTGCTTACAAAGCAATTGCAGTATTGCCATACTTTGGCTATGCGCGTCAAGACAGAAAAGACAAGCCACGGATAGCCATTGGTGCTAAAATGGTTGCAAACATCTTGACTGCTGCCGGTGCAGATAGAATCATGACTTTAGACCTGCATGCAGGTCAGATTCAAGGCTTCTTCGATATTCCAGTAGATCACTTGAATGGCTCTGCCATTTTTGTGCCTTACTTGAGAAGCCTCAACCTTGACAACCTCCTCTTCGCATCGCCAGATGTCGGAGGTGTTAAAAGAACTCGATCGTTCGCACAGCACTTCAATGCTGAAATGGTTGTCATTGACAAGCATAGAAAAAAAGCTAATGAGGTTGCCGAAATGCGAATTATCGGTAGCGTTGAAGGCAAGAACGTTGTACTTGTAGATGATTTAGTTGATACCGGAGGAACACTGTGCAAGGCAGCGAAGATCATTATGGAACAGGGAGCTAAATCTGTAAGAGCTGTGTGTACACACCCAGTGCTTTCAGGCAAAGCATACGAAAACATTAATAATTCCGTCTTGGACGAATTGGTTGTATCCGATTCTATTCCATTATCTGGAGAGTCAGATAAGATCAGAGTCTTGACAGTAGCTGAGCTTTTCGCTAAGGCTATTGACAATGTGACTTCAGACGGTTCAATCAGTCAATTATTTATTTAATATATATATCATGAGAGAAGTAGAGATTATAGGGTTTAAAAGAGCAAATCTCGGTAGAGCTGAAGCAAATAAGCTTCGCGCAGAAGGACATGTTCCTGGTGTTTTATATGGTGGAGATGATTTGGTGCAGTTTTATGCGCCAGCGATTCAGTTCCGTCCTGTGTTATACACTCCGGATGCATGTTTCGTAAACATCAACATTGAAGGAAAGATATACCGGGCTATCGTGCAAGAATCACAATGGCACCCAGTAAGTGATGTGTTGCTGCATGTTGACTTAATGGAGCTTACAGTTGGTAAAAAAGTAAAAATGGATGTTCCTGTTCTCACTGAGGGTAGTGCCCCAGGTGTAGCAAATGGTGGTTCATTGGTACTTAAAAACCCAAAACTGAAAGTATTGGCATTGCCTAAAGACATGCCGGAATCAATTACGATTGACATCTCAGAATTGAAAATGGGTAAGTCAATCAAAGTTGGATCTATTGAAACAAACAATTTTGAAATCCTTACTAGCCCAATCGTAACGGTTGTAACAGTTGCTATTCCACGTGCCCTTAGAGGTAAGAGTGAAGAAGAACTGGAGGCCGAAGAGGCAGAAGCGGCAGCAGCAGCAGCTGAAGGTGGAGAAGCACCTGCAGAAGCAGCAGCTGAATAAACTAGTAAAAAACAGAATATTGGAAATCCTGTTCTTCACTGAACAGGATTTTTTTATTTTCAGCCCATGAAGTATTTAATAGTCGGTTTAGGAAACATTGGTCCAGAGTATGAATTGACTCGCCATAACATTGGTTTTCTGACCCTCGATAGGTTAGCAGATCAAAAGGGGGCCAAATTCGAAATGGATCGCCTTGCCTATCATGCTGACTTCAAATTCAAAGGACGCGCAATTCATCTTATCAAGCCTACTACTTATATGAACCTAAGTGGAAAGGCCATGAAATACTGGATGCAAGAATTAAAAGTTCCGAAAGAAAATGTACTTGTAATTGTCGATGATATAGCCCTACCCTTTGCCAAACTTAGAATGAGAGCTAAGGGGTCTAGTGCCGGGCACAATGGTCTCAAGAACATTGAAGAACTCACCGGAGGACAAAACTATCCCAGACTGAAGTTCGGTGTGGGTGACGACTTTTCTAAAGGTCGCCAAGTAGATTATGTGCTTAGCAATTTTACAAAGCAGGAATTTGAAGAATTGCCGTTTGCCATGGACAAGGCAATTGACATGACCTTAGGGTTTTGTACTATTGGTGTTTCTAGAACAATGACTCAATTCAACGACTAATTGCTATGAATCAAATCAACCTTGGTATTCAAGTAGTACCTATTCTCGATGCGGATTCAGGCTACCCAATCATTGATGCTTGCATAGGACTGATTCAAAAGTCAGGAATTAAACATGAAGTGACTCCCTTCGAAACGGTTTTGGAAGGCAGTTATAAAGACATTATGGCGCTGGTCGATCAGGTCTATCAAATGACAAATAAATTGAGCCCAGAAACTGTCATTAACATTCGAATACATGCTAAAAAGGGCAAAGATGTTTTTGCTTCAGACAAAACGGAGAAGTTCTAATATTCGATATCCTAAAAATTTACATACATAACTTTCTTATGCATAAGAAAATTATGTATACTTGCCGTATGTCCTCGAGCAAGTTATTAAAAGGAAGTCTAGCCACAATTGTACTCAAGCTTTTGGAAGAGCATGAGAAAATGTATGGCTATGAAATCACCCAAAGGGTGAAAGAGATTACTGCTGGTGAATTCAAAATCACCGAAGGAGCCCTTTACCCTACGCTTCATAAACTGGAAGCGGAAAACCTGCTGACCACAGAAACTCAAAAAGTGGATGGTCGCGTACGCAAGTATTATAAACTGACCAAGGAAGGCAATGCCGCTGCAGTTTCTAAAGTCGCTGAGCTCGAGGAATTTATCGTGAGTCTGCAAAAGTTACTCGACCCTAAACTCGGACTGGGATGACAAAAAAGGACCAAATAACAGTCGTTAAATACCTGAAATCCTTAGACATCAGGTCTATGGAATTCTTTGAGGAGATGTATGACCATATCCTCTCCTCCTTTCAGTCACGAAAAGACCTAAATCAAAATATTGATGTACACCTTAGAGATGTTGTCCAACCTGGCTTTGGAGGCGCCAAGGGCATTCAAAGGGTGATGAAATCGCAGCAAAAATTAAGGCAAAAGGCCATTTTCAAAAGAGCGAAAGATCTGTTTCTATCCTACCTAATCAGTTGGCCTACTGTTTTAATCACTATGGTCATAGCACTCGTCATATTCCAACTGAATGCATTATTCAGGCCCAAGGACGTGTTACTCATCATCATGACGACAAGTGCATTAATACCTGCGAGTATAGCGCTTGGCGGTCAAATCAAGTTTTACTTCGACTGCAAAAGACAAAACAAACCCTACTCTTCTAGCGACCTCAATAAACGGTTGTTATTGATTGCCGCCATAGGCACCAACCTGATGAATGTCTTACTCAATGTAGTAGCAAAATTCATATGGGGCTCCCAAAAAGGTGGTTTGGAAGCTTTCTCCAGCTACTCATGGTTACAGATTACTCTTTCTGTTCTATTCGTGCTCTACGCTTTAGTGGTTATTCAATTATTAAAGGAAAAGTTTATTACCAAACTGGCCATATGAGATTAGCCCATTATCAAATAGAACAAATAAAAGAGTACATCAACGATCAGAATATCTGGTATGACGATGTCAGAGAAGAAATTCTCGACCATGTGGCCACTGCTGTAGAAGAACGACTGAACACGACTGACATCAGTTTTGTAGATGCTTGTGCAGAAATGTTTAGAGAAATGGACATCAACAAGTTTCAAAGACAAAAACTGAAGTATGAGCACTTAGCCACCCTCAAAGAGGTTGGTAAGGAGATGATGACCTTCCTGACAGGAAAGAAACTGGCATTTCTAATATTAATGATCACTGCGACTTATTTCATCTTTTCCCTTTCAGTTAATCTCAGTGAGAACATCTGGTTCCTTTCAATATATGGCCCCGTGATCTTGATGATTTACTTTATTATCATTCCTACATATGCCCGTAGATTCAGAGTGCTTTACCAGAGTTACTACCTCAGCAGGATAAACGCGATATATTCCCCTTCCTTTGTCCTTATGAGTGTTTTTGGGTGGATGGAAGCATGGCTATTAAATAACATGACAATCGCTATTATTCTCTTTACTCTTTACCACCTATTTGTTGTCTCAGGCCTTCGCATTATGCACAAAACACTTAAACAAGTAAAGGCTAATGTCATTGTCTAAGGAGCAAATCTCTGAAATTCGAAATTTTATCCATTCTAGAGGCTTCAAACATATTGAAGTGAAAATGGAGATCTTAGATCATGCAGAGTCTTCCGTAGAAGAAAGAATGGCTCAAAACCCTCGATTACCTTTTGAAAATATCCTTATTCGTACTTCGTAAAAGGAAACTCCCAGTGCACATGCACTCACAATGATGGCCGTAACTGCCGCAAAGACTTCTGTCTTAATCTTAGTTTTAAAAATTGGCATGACTAAAAAAATAGCTAATGACAATTGAACCGAAAAACTTGATAAGTGTTTGGCAGGAGTCTTAGGAAACTTGCTTTGCTCGATTCAAGACAGCATTTAGCAGCACATTGGCACCGTTGATTACATCCTGATCTTTGGAATATTCCTCCACATTGTGACTAATACCGTTTACGCTGGGTACAAAAATCATGGTGGAAGGACAGCAATGATTCATCATTTGCGCATCATGCCCTGCACCACTAGGCATACGCTTGGATCTTAATTCCAAGCCCGCAGCAGTGTTCTCTACTAAGTCGGGCATCTCTTTCGGAAAATGAACTGGTTCAAACCGAACCATTACCTCGCTTTTTACAGCCAAGTCCGACTCATTGACTGCTTTATTGATAAAGGTGTCAATTTCAATCTGTCCCTTGTTCAATGCCTCCTTATCGGTACTTCTAAGATCTACCGTGAAACTGACTTCTCTCGGTATGATGTTGATTGTATTTGGCTCATACCGAATCGAACCAACAGTGGTAAGGACTGGATTCTCTTCTTTTCTGGAGTAATCTCCAATAAACTTGATGATTTCAGCACTGGCATAGCCAGTATCCTTTCGGTATTGATTAGGTGTAGTTCCCGCATGATTTGCCTCACCCTCGATGGTATAACGTGTCCAGTGAATTCCCTGAACCATTTCCACCACACCTATATCGATTGCTTCATTTTCTAAAACAGGACCTTGCTCGATGTGCAACTCAAAAAAGCTCTCAAGAGCAATAGACCCAGGTTTTAAGGCCCCATCATACCCGATAGCCTTTAGTTGCGAACCAACCGTCTCGTTGGGATTATCATAAGCTTTTGAAACAAGGATATCATCAAGCTTAGCCTGTCCACTATATACATGGCTTCCCATCATATCTGGCGCAAATCTGACACCCTCTTCGTTTGTGAAGTTGATTATTGCCAACGGATGATCGGTTTCAACACCTTGATCATTCAATGTTTGGATTAACTCCAATCCAGCAATCACACCTAAAGCGCCATCATAACGCCCTCCGGCATAAACAGTATCTAAATGTGAACCGAAGGCAACGGCCGGAAGATCCTTCCTTCCTTTTCGAATACCGATCATATTACCCAACTGATCAATATGGACTTCTAGCCCAAGGTCGAGCATCAAGGTTTTGAGCAAGTCTCGAGCCTCTTTATCCTCCTCAGATAGTGCGATACGTTCAACGCCTATTTCACCTACCTTACCAATTTCAGCAAAACGGGCTACATTAGACAATAAGCGTTGACCATTGATGTTCATATCAACTGATTACAGAACCTGGGTTTACGGCTTCGTTGGGTTGTAATAACCTTAGGTTACCCTGAGCATCTTCTGCCATAAGAATCATACCCTGAGATTCCACACCCATCATTTTTCGAGGAGCCAAGTTGGCGATGATGGTCACTTGTTTTCCAATCATCTCATCAGGATCATAGTGCTTCGCGATACCACTGAGAATGGTTCTTTTATCTATGCCCGTATCCACGAGAAACTGAAGCAACTTATTAGACTTCTCAACTTTTTTAGCTTCGATAATAGTCCCTACTCTCAAGTCTAGTTTCATGAAATCGTCAAAGACTATATCCTCTTTTAGAGGTGCTAATGTGATTTCCTTGTTTTCCATTTCGTTTTGTTTCTTAGTGTCCTCTAATTTTTGGACCTGTGCCTCAATTGTTTTGTCTTCTATTTTCTCAAAAAGCAATGTAGCTTTCTCTAATACCGATCCCTCTGCCAATAATTCATCGTTACCGGCATTTGACCAGTCTAGCTTTTCGAGGTTCAATAGGCCTCTCAGTTTATCAGTAGTAAAAGGAATAAATGGCTCTGCCACAATTGACAAATTTGCCACCAACTGTAGTGCAATATTGAGTATTGTTCCTACACGCTCAGGGTCAGTCTTGATGAGTTTCCATGGTTCAGTGTCTGCCAAATACTTATTACCCATCCTGGCGAGTTCCATCATTTCCGCCAGTCCCTCTCTAAATCGGTACTTTTCAATTGACTCACCAACCTTTTTAGGAACTTGCCCCAATTGATCAAGTACTTCCTTATCAATATCAAATACTTCACCTCTCGCTGGAATTTTTCCCTCAAAGTATTTGTGGGTCAATACCACCGCTCGGTTGACAAAGTTCCCTAGTATAGCAACCAGCTCATTGTTATTTCTAGCCTGGAAATCCTTCCAAGTAAAATCATTGTCCTTACTCTCAGGTGCGTTAGAACAAAGGGCATAACGCAAAACATCTTGTTTCTCTGGAAGGTCAGTCAAGTATTCATGAAGCCATACGGCCCAATTTCTTGAAGTCGAGATTTTATCCCCTTCCAGATTCAAAAATTCATTGGCGGGCACATTATCTGGCAACACATAATCACCCATTGATTTCAGAATGGCCGGGAATATGATACAATGGAAGACGATATTGTCTTTACCGATAAAGTGTACCAATTTGGTGTCGTCCGACTTCCAGTAAGGCTCCCAATCTTTTCCCTGACTTTCAGCCCATTCTCTTGTTGCCGAAACGTAGCCTATGGGAGCATCGAACCAAACATAAAGTACCTTACCATCTGCACCTTCTACTGGCACCTTAATCCCCCAATCTAAATCTCGAGTCATCGCTCTTGGCTGTAAGCCACCATCGATCCAGGATTTGCATTGGCCCCAAACGTTAGGTTTCCAATCTTTCTTATGGCCTTCAACGATCCATTCGTTCAACCACTTCTCATAATTCTGTAATGGCAAATACCAATGCTTTGTTTCTCTTTTAACTGGAGGGTTTCCTGTCAAAGTAGATACCGGATTAATCAAGTCTGTCGGATTCAATGAAGAGCCGCAGTTTTCGCACTGATCTCCATAAGCTGAAGGATGGCTACAGCGAGGACAGGTACCAGTGATATAGCGATCGGCCAGAAACTGTTTGGCTTCATCATCATAGTACTGCTCACTCACGCGTTCTTCGAAAAGGCCTTTTTGGTATAATTCTTTGAAGAACATTTGAGCTGTCTCGTGATGCACTTCATTTGAAGTGCGAGAATAAACATCAAATGAAATTCCTAGTTGATCCATTGAGTCTTGGATCATACCATGATACTTATCAACGATCGCTTGCGGAGTCGTCCCCTCTTTTCTGGCTCTCATTGTTATGGCCATTCCATGCTCGTCTGAAGCACAGATGAAAGCTACATCCTCCCCTTTAGATCGTAAATACCTAACATAAATATCGGCTGGTACATAAACTCCCGCTAAATGACCAATATGAATTGGACCGTTAGCATAGGGTAAGGCAGCAGTAACTGTATGCCTTTTGAAATCTCTCTGACTCATAGGTCGCAAAGATAGTTTTTAGATGTTAGATAGTAGATTTTAGGTCCTAGATTTTGAAGCTAACCTCTATAAACATATTATTTATATGATTCAATTTGATAAATGACCACCAAAAAAAAACTCAAAAATTTGCGAAACAATTTTCGTCTGTATTTCTTAGTAAGTAAACTATAAAATTGAACCCCATGACAGCACAAGAAGCGTTGGTCTTATTAACAGAAGGTAATCAAAGATATCAGACTGGTCAATATGCTCACCCTAACACAGATACAGCAAGAAGAGATAGCCAAACAGGTGGTCAAGCTCCATTTGCTATTGTTTTAAGCTGTGCGGACTCAAGAGTAGCACCAGAATTATTGTTTGATAGAGGTATTGGAGACTTATTCATTATCAGAGTAGCAGGAAATGTAATAGATGATCATGCCATCGGTAGCATAGAATATGCAGTGGCTCACTTAGGAACGAAACTAATTGTTGTCATGGGCCATGAAAGCTGTGGTGCTGTTGGTGCAAGTTTAGGTGATGCCGACCCAGGGGGACACATTGGATCAATTGTCAAAAAAATCAAACCTGCTGTAAATATGGCAAAACAAATGGAAGGTGACTTGCTTACCAATTCCATCAAGGTAAATGCCCAGATAGTGGGTGAAGAGTTAAAAGAAACCAAGCCAATCCTCTCAGATGCAGTAAAGAATGCAGGGGTTGAGGTTGTTTCTGCCTATTACAAGCTTAGCTCAGGAGAAGTAGAGTTCCTATCATAAAGAAAAGTGTACAAAAAAGCCTCTTACCATTCGGTAAGAGGCTTTTTTTATTGCGGCCAAGGGTAACTAGCTCTTTGACTTCGCTATACTAAACTCATAAGCAGTTCAAGAGTTATATCAACCACATTTTTATGCCTAGCTTTGGCACTTCTTATGCCGATAGAATATAAAAGATCAGAACCTAAGGAGGGAGAAGTCAATAACCCATTGCATGGTGTCAAACTTGTTGATATCCTTGAGTATTTGGTCGCGACACAAGGTTGGCCGAAAATGGCAGAAGTCGTTTCAATCAACTGCTTCAAAAGTGACCCTAGCATTAAGTCCAGCTTGAAATTTCTAAGGAAAACACCTTGGGCACGTACTAAAGTTGAGGAATACTATCTAAAGTGCATCAAGTAAACGATTGACATGAAGGATTCGTCAGAACATAGCAAGCCCAGCAGCTTTGCACAGGCTTTAAGAAATAAAGCCAAAGAGGTCGCTCCTCATAAGTCGAAGATCAAAGAGATTAAGCCTAAAAAAGGGTCTAAGCTTCACCCAAGAAACAAACATCATGGACGCTATGACCTGAAGCAATTGGTAAAAGTGAATCCCCCACTCGCTGAACACATTATAAAAAATGTGAGAAACGAAGACACAGTAGACTTTGCCAACCCGGATGCTGTCAGGTTACTGAACGAGGCACTGCTAAAACAACATTACAACTTAGACTACTGGAGCATTCCTGACGGCTACCTTTGCCCTCCTATACCGGGAAGAGCGGATTACGTTCATTATATCGCGGATGTACTCAGTGCCAGTAACTTTGGAAAAGTACCAGAAGGCGCAAGTATTAAATGCCTCGACATCGGAGTGGGCGCTAACTGTGTTTACCCAATTATCGGCAATGCCAGCTATGGTTGGTCATTCATAGGGTCCGATATTGATCAGGCCTCTATTGATTCGGCACAAAAGATAGTAGACGACAACCCAAGCCTTAAAGGTAAAGTCGATATCCGCTTCCAGTCGAATCCAAAGGATATCCTTTATGGCATAATCGACCATGAAGAAAAAGTCGACCTGGTGATTTGCAATCCTCCATTTCACGCTTCGCAAGAAGCAGCTCTGGAAGGTACATTACGTAAACTGAGCAATCTCAATAAGAAAGAAATCAAAGAGGCCAAGCTTAATTTCGGTGGACAAGGTGGTGAACTTTGGTGCGAAGGAGGCGAAAGGCGCTTTGTAGGTGACTTGGTAAGAGAAAGTAAAAAGTTTGGCAAGTCTTGCTTCTGGTTCTCTTCACTGATTTCAAAGCAATCGAATCTCAAGGCTGTTCAGGAATATCTCCAAATCGCAGGTGCTGCCGAAATTAAAGTAATGGCGATGAGCCAGGGCAACAAAGCCAGTCGTATCATTGCATGGACTTTCTTATCAGAAACTGAGCAATCAGACTGGCAAAAAAGCAGGTGGAAGCAGCCATCAAAATAACTACTTCCCTACCTCCTACCTTTCAAACACATGCCTGTTGCGCATGAAATATTCCGACTCACCCTCATATTTAACCATTTTTATATAGACAATTCTTTCGGGAGATACGTCAACGGTCTGCTTGAACGATGCCTTTTTGTTATTGTCCTTTCCTTCGCTAGACATTTTTAGCTTCCAATGACTGAGGTCTGTGATTTCGCTTTCGTCTAATGTCCAATTTCCGTTATAAAGGATTTTGTTCTTTTTGATCTGGAACATACCTTTTCTCTTTTCCACTCGACCGTCACCTTCATTATAGAAATACTCGAATTTCAATTTCTCGCCTGTAAATGTGGCTACCATTCTTACCGAAAGTTCAACCATGGTTTTATCATCTCCATAATTGAGGTAGGTCAATGTGCCATTCCATTCGCCATCGTAAACCTTTAAATGATCAGAAGTCAAATCTTGGTTCAACATTAAACAAAGTGATAAAAGAATTGTAGATACTAGAGTTTTCATTGCTTTTCGTTTTCCTTCTTATTTGCCAAAGACGTACCAAAAACATAACAGACTGGCTATCTAATACTTACGCCTAACTGCATACATACACTTGTTCCAATGTGAAACAGAGTCATGATGCGAAGCGGAACACTTTAATAGAAATGTGACTCTTTAACTTAAAGTTTACAGCACAGTTCCCTTTTACATACAATAGCCTTACCTTTGCGGCCTGAATAATTAGGCTATGATTGCAGCACAAAACATATCCCTCGCATTTGGTAAGAGAGTTCTCTTTGATGAGGTTAATATTAAATTCACCGGCAACAATTGCTATGGAGTAATTGGTGCTAATGGTGCGGGTAAATCCACATTTCTCAAAATTCTTTCTGGCGACCAAGACCCTAACTCAGGTAAGGTAATTATTGAGCCCGGAAAGCGAATGGCCGTCTTGAAGCAGAACCATTTTGAGTTTGATGAGACCTCCGTACTTGATACCGTAATGATGGGCCACACGGTTCTATGGAGTATCATGAAGGAAAAGGATGCCATTTATATGAAGCCCGACTTTTCTGAAGAGGATGGGCTAAAAGCCTCAGAACTTGAAGCTCAGTTTGCAGAGATGGATGGTTGGAATGCTGAGTCGGATGCTGCTGCCCTTCTAAGCGGTCTTGGCATCAAAGAAGACCTACATTATAGTCTGATGAAAGACCTTAACGGTTCTCAAAAAGTACGTGTCTTGCTTGCTCAGGCCCTCTTCGGTAATCCTGACATCCTAATTCTGGATGAGCCTACCAACGACTTGGATCTTCAAACCATTGCTTGGTTGGAAGACTTTCTATTAGAGTTCAAAAATACCGTGATTGTTGTTTCTCACGATAGACACTTCTTGGACACCATCTGTACGAGTATTGTTGACGTAGATTTTGGGCAGGTAAAGCTATTCACCGGTAACTACAGTTTCTGGTATCAATCAAGTCAACTGGCGCTTAGTCAGCGATCTTCAGCCAATAAAAAAGCGGAAGAAAAGAAGAAGGAATTACAAGAGTTTATTGCGCGATTCTCTGCCAATGCCTCTAAATCTAAGCAGGCTACCAGTAGAAGGAAATTACTGGATAAAATCAATGTAGAAGACATTCAGCCTTCGACCAGAAGATATCCTGCTATCATTTTCCAGCAAGAAAGACAAGCAGGAGATCAGATTCTAGAAATCAAGGGCCTAAGCAAGTCCACTGCTGATAAAACCCTTTTCGATAAGCTTGACCTGTTCGTCAATCGTGGTGATAAGATTGCCGTGCTTAGTAAGGACAGTCTCGCCACAACTTCACTTTTCCAAATCTTAATGGGTGAAGGAAAGGCGGATTCTGGTGAGTTCAAATATGGGCAGACTATTACCAAATCCTATTTACCGAACGAGAATTCAGAGTTCTTTACGAGCAACCTTAATCTCATTGACTGGTTAAGACAGTTCACAGAAGGAGAGAAAGACGAAGTTTATATGCGTGGGTTTTTGGGAAAAATGCTCTTCTCTGGAGAGGAAGTTTTCAAAAAATCTAATGTCCTTTCGGGAGGTGAGAAGGTACGTTGTATGCTTTCAAGAATGATGTTGGCGCAAGGCAACCTTTTGATCATTGATGAACCAACCAATCACTTGGACCTTGAGTCAATTCAGGCCTTCAACAATGCATTAAAAGACTTTCCTGGAACCGTATTATTCAGTTCTCATGACCATGAGTTTACGCAGACCGTGGCCAACAGAATCTTGGAAATTGGACCAAAGGGCTACCTAGATAAACTTTGTACTTATGATCAGTATATCGAAAACGAAGCTTTCGAACCACAACGAGCAGCGATCTATTAAGCGATAAGGGTAGTTCGATGCTACATGACATGAGTAGCACCAAGGTAAAAGGTAGCTCATTTATTAGATGTATTCTCAATAATCTTTGTAGTACGAGTCGTGTCTAGCATTATATTTATGCATGCGACTTGAAACAGACCGACTCGTATTGCAAGAACTAAGCTGGAATGACCTGGATGAAATCTTTGCTTTTCATAGCATTCCTGATGTAGCCAGATTTAATACAATTGGTATTCCCAGTGACAAGGAAGTAACTAGGAATATCATTCGTGGCGCCATTGAAGACCTGTCAAACACCCCAAGATCTATTTATGGTTGGACTGTGAGGATGAAGGAAACAAATGCCTTTGTTGGCCAAACGGGCATGTCTTGCTCTAATAATCGTTTCAAGATGGCAGAAATTCACTATCACATCTCTCCTGAATTCTGGAAACAAGGTTATGCTACTGAAATTGCAAAACGGCTTATCAAATTTGGGTTCGAGGAACTAAAACTTCATCGGATCGAAGCCGGGGTAGCAACGGACAATATTGGCTCTATCCGTGTTCTTGAAAAGTTAGGTATGCAAAGAGAAGGTCTCCGCAGAAAAATACTCCCAATTCGTGGCGAGTGGCGCGACAACTATATGTATTCCATTTTGGACGAAGAATTTCGAGTAGATCAGTAATATGACAACCAAGGTCCAAGTCCAAACCCCTGCCCTTTTTGATTTTGATCAATGCCTCTTCTTTCTAGACAGAGGTTATGATGAATGCCTGTTTCAATTGGAAGAGCGAAAAGTTCATAGAGCCATCACTTACGGAGATGAGTTACTTCCCTTTACAGTCACGGACGAAGAAAATGGGCTAGTGATCGAAATGTCAAATGATCTTCCGGACGACCAGGTCAAGTTTGTTAAGGATTACGTCAGAGAATGGTTTGATTTGGACCGAGACATAGAGCCTTTTTATGACTTACTCACATCGATAGAATCGCTGAATGATTTAAAAAACGCTTATGAGGGTTTAAGACTTATTGGCATTCCAGATCTCTTTGAAGCCATGTGCTGGAGTATTATTGGTCAGCAGATCAACCTGACCTTTGCCTTCAAACTCAAGAGAAAGCTAGTCGAGATCTATGGGAAGTCAATTCAATGGAATAGTCAAACCTTATACCACTTCCCTACCCCTGAGTCTTTGATAAAGTTAGATGAGGATGTATTGAGAGCTAATCAATTTTCGCGTGGGAAGATTCAATACTTGAAAAACGTGGCTTCCGCCTTTCTAGAAAATGGACTTGACAAGAGATCAATCGCTGCAATACCCGACTTTGAGTCAAGGCAAAAAAAGCTGATTGAGATTAAAGGGATTGGGGTTTGGTCTGCAAATTATGCCTTAATGAAAACACTTCACCAACCCGAAGCCATCCCATTTGGCGATACCGGCTTAACACAAGCACTCTTCAATCATAAAATCATAGAGGACCGTAAGGACGAAGCTGCCATTAAGCAATTCTTTAAATCTGTCAAAGGCTGGGAAGCCTATACTGTTTTCTACCTATGGAGAAGTCTGGCTGGCTAAGCTCCAAGGCTTCACCATTTCAAGAGTCAATCAGCATTTCGATGCTTTGATATCAGAGCCCACCTTACTAACTGTAAGATTAAAGTTAAAAGCTGCTAAACACCGTTAGTCGATGAAATTCCCACTTTAATCGATCAAAAAACACGAATTTCTGCGGGTTTATAAATCTGTAATACTGCTTTATCACTCAACACCTCTTCTAATAATTGTGTAACGACATTTCCATCAACAATAGTTGAATGAGAAAAACAATGTTACTGATTACTTGCCTTATCAGTCTAGAGACGATTGGGCGAGCACAAGTCTTAAGTCCTGAGATCCAAAACCAGATATCCAACATTCTGGAAGTTGATCAAAAGACTACTCTACCGGGCGGGGCGCTTGTGATCCTGAGAAAAAACCTTCCTATCTATACCAAGTATTTTGGTCTGGCCAACTTAAATGAGGAAATCCCTATAAGCAAAGAGACGAGGTTCCACCTCAATTTCCTGACGCAAGACTTCATTGCTTTGGCAACGAAAAACCTTGCAGATAAAGGCATCATTTCTCTCAATGACTTGGCCAACAAATACATTCCTGAGTTACCAACAATTGCAAAGGATATAACGGTCAACCACCTGATTCAGCACACAAGCGGTTTGTATGACTACTGGTCATTGAAATCTCTTGGTGGCTGGGATTATGACGATGTGTTTAAAAAAGAGCAAGCCCTCCAGATGCTCAGCAAGGTAAGTAACCTGAATAACCCACCTGGTGAGGCCTACAACTTTTCAAATACGAACTACCTTCTTCTAGCCGAAATTATCAGGCGTTCCACTGACAACTCTGTAAATGAGGTACTCAAACGAGAATTCTTTGAGCCATTGAACATGAACGATGCGTTTGTTTCAGAAAACTACGCAGCACCGGTAAGCAACAAGGCCTTCTATTACTTTGATTATGGCGAAGGCCACCAAACAAGTTTTGCCAAGTACGGAACCGATTCAGGACCTGTTGGATTATATGCTACCCTAAACGATCTGCAAAAATGGGTTCAATTCGTCCAGAAAAAAGGAGAATCAGAATCACTTGTATCTATCAACAAAGCCAAGCACAAGGGTCATGAAGTGAGCTATCAGGATGCCTATTACTTTGGCTATAGAGGTTTTGTAGGAGAATTCTCGGATGAAAATCTCACCATCATCTTGTTGAGCAATGATTACTACTACAATACACATGATCGTGCTCTAGAGGTTGCCTCCCTCCTTTTGCCTGATCGCTCAGAGGAAAAGGATCAAGCTTCTGAGCTCGAAAGCCTCATCGGCCCCGAAGAAATTGTCGGGCACTACTGGGACCCAGTCGATATGCACGCTAAGCAGATAGAGCTTAGAAATGATACGCTTTACTATCAAGTACCTAGAGGTTGGTCTAGCCCAATAGTCCTGGAGAACGGAAAATTCAAATTGGTCAATAGCAGATCGAATCGATCCATCCGATTTTATAAAGAAGAGGGAAAGGCAGCTATGACAATTTATACCGACAACACGCCTACCAATGATTACACGCGGTATGAGCGCGTGGATCACAATGAGGAATCGTTGGCCGAGTTTGTAGGCGAATACTACACGGAAATTGTTGGTTCAATTTACAAGTTCATTGTTCGTGATGGCTACTTGACTGCCACCAACCTACGTACAGAAGATATTATTCTCGATCCACTAACAGCGGATCAATTCGCCAGTGAAGACGCATGGTTCTTCAGTCAAATTCAATTTGAAAGAAATTTAGAAGGCCAAATCACCGGCTTCTATCTGAACACCCCTGAAATCAAAAAATTATGGTTCAAAAAACTCAATTAAAAATGAAAAAAACACTTCTAAAAAATAGCCTTTTAGGCTTGGCAATACTCGCCTCTTTTTTTCAAACGGCCAATTTAGCTGCTCAGTCAAAATATGACTATGTTTCTGTCAAGTCGAAAGCAGACAGCATATTCTCAGAATGCAATGGGCAACCCGGTTGTGCGGTAGGTGTAATGCATAACAACAATCTCATTTATCAAAATGGCTTTGGATTTTCTAATATGGATCTGAAGACTCCTACAACAACATCAACTGTCTTTGAAATTGGTACGCTATCCATGCATTTCACATCAGCTGGTATAATGCTACTTGAGGATGCCGGCAAACTCAGGTTAGATGACGAGTTACAAAAGTTCCTACCAGAGATACCGATATACAAAGAAGGTAAAATCACTATCAGACATCTACTCACACATACCAGTGGCATTAGAGATTACATTGTTTTACTAATGGCGGCTGGGAACCCTTTGGACACTTCCTATGACAATACTCAGGCGCTTGCGTCTTTGAGTAAGCAACAAGCCCTATGTGTAGTTCCTGGTTCTACTTATAGATTTTCGCAATCCAACTATACCCTATTGGCCATGGTGATTGAAAGAATAACGGGCCAAACGTATCCTGAATACATGAAAGAACATCTTTTTCTGCCAGCTGGAATGAGTAACTCACTCATTTATAGCAGTCCGAATGATGTGATAGAAAACAGGGCATCCGCTTATGAGGGTCAATCTCCTAATTATCAGAGGATATTATCGGATCATTTCTTGGCCAACGGGAGCAGCAGGGTCATGACAAGCATTAATGACCTTGTGAAGTGGAATAGATTTTTAGACCAGAAAATGCTCAGCGGTGAATCGCTTTTCAAAAGAATCTCAAGAACCTCTACTCTAAACAATGGTATGTTAATGACCTATAGATTTGGACTTGAAGGAGGTTCATTACTCGGGCACGAATTGATTGCTCACAATGGTTATAGCTTTGGCTACAATGCCATGTATATAAACTTCCCTAATGAAGCACTGTCTATTGTTGCACTAAATAGTAATATGAACATAAGTGCTCCTGGCAAAGCATATGACTTAGCCGAGGCTATACTACCGAAAGTCACTATTCAAGCCTCTAACAACACCAGGCCTCCGAAAAGATTAGTCAGCCTGGATAAAAGGAAGCTCTCAGCATTTGTAGGTGACTATTTTAGTTTGGACAATGGATATTTAAGAAAGATTCACTTAGTCAATGACACATTAAGGTTAGAAGTCAATTCCAATGTAACAAGCACCATAGTTCCCGTATCTGAAAATGAATTCACGATAGACACAAATACATCTGATGTCAATATAGTGTTCGAAACATCAGGCAATGGGCATCAAATGAGCATCACTATTAATGGGCGTGAACCTGCTGTATATAAATCATACAAGCCTGCCGATTACAACACCAAAGAACTCAGCCAATTCGAAGGTAGTTTCTACTCAGAAGAGCTTGGGGTTAGTTATACAATTGATATCTCTGACAACACACTTTCGACATATGTTGGAGAAAGAAGACTTGTGGATTATGTCTCAGCGATGGACGATAATTTCACATCTGCACACGATGGATTCATTACATTCCAGCGTGATAAAAAAGGTGAGATTACAGGGTTTATTTTATCTGACTACTCACTAGGAAGTATCTCATTCACTAAATCCTAGTGTAGGAGGTGTGGCTTTTGCCACACCTCTATTCCTATTCCGTTCGTAGTGTCTCAGCAGGATTCATCAGTCTAACCCTTCGCATTTGGATATTAATAGTAATCGCTGCTACCATTAGTAATAAGAGACCTGCTAAGCCTAAAGGCACAATATTCACAGGCGTATGTTCTCCATAAACACTTACGAGCAACAGGTCCACTACCTTTACAGCCAACAGACTTCCTGCCACTACGGCAAATATTACGATGAAGGAGAATTGCTTATAAACATCTCCTAACAGGTTCATCGCTGAAGCACCCAATACTTTCTTAATACCAAAATCTTTAAACCGTGCTGAGATATTAAGTGAAACTAAGCCAAACAAACCCATTGCCGAGAGCAAAACCGCCAAGGAAGCTGTAAAGACCAATACATTTCTTAAGCCTCGCATGTCCTCAAATTCGCGCGCTCTTACTTCTGACTGAAAATGAGCAGAAAATGGAGCCTCACTTTCGATTTGAGCCCAAGTCGATTCGAGTTGATCTCGTAACTCTATCATTTTATCCTCTCTGGCCTGAAAGGTTAATGTTGTCAAAAGAGAGTCAGGCTGAGCTTTAAATACAGCCGGTTCAATACCATCTTGGAAGGAACTGTAGAAGTAATCCTTTAAAACACCCACAATTTGAAAATTAGTACTATCAATAGTCACCGTTGCCCCAACAAAATCTTCCAATTGAAAAGCTCTGATAAATGCTTGGTTCACAAGGATAGAGGAAGTCAAATCACTGGGTATTGCCTTATCAAAGTAGCGACCTTCTGCCAATGGTATTTCCATAAACTCCGGATAGTAGGCATCACTTCTTAAATATTGTCCTTCATATTCAAGCTCACCTATTTTCATTTTTCTGAAATCCCAGTGCTTATTCAGACTGTTAAAACTGGCTGCAACATCTAAAACATTCGGGTTTTTCATTGCCTCAGATCTAAAGGCTTGAAACTTCTCTTTCGACAAGTTCACAACCAATTTGTCGTTTTGATTATACCCCCAGGCTTTGTTTTCGTAAAGATTATTATTCTGAACAGATGCGACCCCGGCAACAATCGTAATCATGGCTAAGACAAACTGAAAAGTCAATAAGCCCATGGTGAATCTGCGTTTTCCTCCTACACTTTCAGATCCTCTAAAAATTCTAACGGGTTTAAACCTTGAAACAAAGAAAGCCGGATAGGCACCTGATGCAAAGGTCAGAAAGAACAGGAGCCCTACTAGGAACAGCTGTAGATTGGTGTGATTAAGAATATCGAGTTTAAGCGTGCTTCCTGATATGACATTAAACTTGGGAATGAAGAATCCAGCGGCTAATAAGCACCCAAGCACCATAGCCAAGGCACAAAGGATCAGGTTCTCCGTTAAAAATTGCACTACTAACTGACCTCTATTACTACCGATTACCTTTCGAATACCAATCTCCTTGATTCGCCTAGTAGCCATTGCAGTGGCAATATTGATGTAATTGAAAGTGGCCAAAATGAGCATAAATGAAGCGATGCAAGCTAGCAAAATCATTGGAGCCATTGGAGGTCTTGAGCCAAGGCCAAAACGAATTCTATCAGAGTTTTTGGCCATTGTTGTAAGAGGCTCTAGGCCAACCTCTTCATACTTTCTATCCAAATTGAAGCCGTTCTGCACTGTAACCAACGATTGAAGTTGACGGATAACATCGGTGAAGTCCACCCCTTGTTCCAGCTCTAAGAAGAAGTTTGCTATAAGCGTTTTGCGGTCGGCATCTCCAATGAACCAATCCGGATGAATAATAACCTCAGGCCAAATGCTTGAGTTATTGGGTGCTTCTTTGTAAACAACTCCCACTTCAAAATCATTGCTCTCACCACCAATGGTAATGTTCACTATTTTACCAATTGGATCGATATCTCCAAAAAACCGTTTAGCAGTCATTTCTGCTAATGCTACCCGATCCTTATTCGCCAAAGCTTCCTTATCACCATAAATGATATCAAAGGAAAAAACGTCAAAGAACTCTTTGTTGGTAAAGGCTCCATTTTCTGAAAACGCTTGGTCCCCCAATTCAACCTGCACACTTCTGGTGTTATACTGTACTACATTCTTTACACCTGCGTAATCTTCACGTATAAGGTCTCCTATTGCCCAAGAGAAATAGCCGTATTCATAAACACCATTGTCCTCAAAAGCTTTATGTGTTCCTAAATAGATTTGATCCCCTTTTTCATGAAATGAATCTCGTACTAACTGGAATTCTATGTATTTGAATGATACCAGACAACAGCCTATGGCTAACGACAGACCAATAACATTAATAGCTGAAGGCATTCTCTGCTTCCAGAGATTTCGCAGACCGATTTTAAAATAGTTTTTGAACATTGCGATGTTGTTTAATTTTTGAGTTTTATTCGATTTTCTTTTAATATTTGACCACCTAAACAGTCGAATTACATCCCAGGCAAATGACCTTTTTGCTTTCCTTGGGCCTTTTTCTTCTAATCTCCAGTAGAAGAGTTCATGAACATCTCCTTGGACTTGTTCCAGCAGCTTTGGGTTACAGTACCAGCTTAAAAAGCGATCTGCCCATTTGGGTGGGCTTGGGAAACTTTTACTCATTCCTTAAGGTGTCCACCGGATTAAGCCTAACTAATTTTCTAACTTGAGTATTTACAGTTGATACCATTACAAGCAGTAAGAGCAATATGCCACTCAGAATTAAAGCTAGGTTAAATTCAGGATAGTAAGAATGTGCCATTTCAAGTATGGGAGAAATCAGTATAACTGAGGCACAGCCACCAATGATAAAGGCTATAATGCTTATTAGGGCAAAGGGTTTGCAAATATCTTTATATAAATGCTTGCGTTCAGCACCCAGCACCTTTTTAATTCCGAAGCGCTTGATGTTATGTTTTATATTCAAGGATACTAGCCCAAAAATGCCCATTGCTGCCAGAAAAATTGCTACTGACGCACAAAAGATCATAAGGTTCTGTGTTCTTGTACTATCAATGAAATAATCGTCAAGAATATTTTCCATTGGCATTAGAACTGCCTCTGTGGTTTCGGTATCGATCAGCACCTTGTTTACAGCCGCTTCAATCTCAGCCACTTTTCCATCAGCCACTTTAATTGTCAAGTGGTTATAATCCTCACCATTACCGATCTTGATTATCGTTGGTGCGATGGGGCTCATGAATCCATTATAGAAATAGTCTTTCACAACGCCCACAACCACAAGTTCAGTGCTATCTATAGCAATCTTTGAGTTGATACTATCTAGCCCGGTTCTCCTCAGGAAAGTTTCGTTGACAATAATCCCTCTAGATTGGTCTTCAACAATTTCGTCATCAAGAAAACGCCCCTTCAATAGTTTTAGCCCCATCGTCTCAGCATAATCAGCCTGAGCATAGGCGATTCTCATAAGAACTGACCGATTGTTCACATCCACATATGTGAAGCGGCCCAAGCCAGTAATCCCTCCATAACTGCTAGAGATCGTTTCAACGCCTGAAATTCCTTCAATACCATTCCTAAGAATATCAAAGTTATTATTGCTCACATTGGCAAGTGCTAGTCTATTCGATCTTTCAAAACCCCAATCACTGCGTTTGTTATGCTGTTCAGTATAGATGAACATTAGTGCGTTTACTAAAGTAATCAAGGCAAGTGCCAATTGAATTGTAAGCAAGACTCCCGTCAGACGCCTTTTGCTCTTTTTGCTCCCAGCGTTTCTAAAGATTACTGTTGGTTGCATTCTTGCCGCGATATACGCTGGATAAACCCCTGATGCCAAGGTGACAAAAGTCAATAGAGACACTATAAAAATTAAGATTCTTGGGTTACTGAAATCAAAGAAAAAATATTCATCTGCCACAATGTTAAACCATGGTAAGAAGAGGCCCTTTGCCAAAGCAAGACCCATTAAAACAGACAATAGACAAAGAATAAAGTTTTCAGTCAAGAACTGTAACACGATATGTAATCGACTGCTTCCAACTACCTTTCTCACCCCAATTTCCTTTACCCTACTCATGGCCATTACGGTAGAAATATTGATGTAATTGAAGGTGGCAAGGGTAAGCATGAACAGCGCAATTGCACCTATAATAAGAATTCCCTCATAATTTATGCCCCAAGCGAAAGTGCCAACTAATTGCTCTCCAAAGTCCATCATTCTGATGAATGGCACCATTTCTATTGAACGGTATTGAGCGGCTTTATCTTCTGGAAGAAGAGTCAGCAATTTATCCAATCCACTAGCCACCGTTTGAACAGACTCCTTATTCGGTATACTGAGAAAAGTGTAGGTACTTGCACCAATCATTTCTTGAAGGAAAGGCATACTCGAATAGTTAATCATTATGTCAACACTCATATTGGTTTCATGACCACGATCCTGCATTACGGCAGAAATAATAAAGTCTTGCTTGATCCCTCTTATACTAATGTTTACTGTTTTTCCTATCGGGTATTCTCGGTCAAATAGCTTCTCCGCAATTGACTCACTGAGTACTACTTCGCCCCTTTCTTTCAATGGTTTTTTCTCTCCAAGTTTGATTGGGAAAGTGAACTCATCAAAGAACTCTGGATCTACAAACGATATCGTCTGCCAAAACTCTTTGTCATTAGCGGAAACACCTCCAAAACCGGGATAATACCTAACAATTGATTCTACGCCCGCTACATTCTCAGGTATCAACTTGTTAATATCCGAAACAGTACGAGCATAATACCTTGGAGTGCCCTCAATCAAATGGACGGGCGTTACCAAATATATCTGATCCTTGTTTTCATGAAATTTGTCAACTATAAAATCTTTAATAGAAAATTGGTAAGCGACAAGACAGCAAGCAATCGCCAGAGCCAAACCAAGTCCATTAATCAAGGAAGGCATCCTCTGCTTCCACAGATTCCTTAAGCCAATTTTGAAGTAATTTTTGAACATTGCGATGTTGTTTAGTTTTTGAGTTTTATTCGATTTCCTTTTAATATTTGACCACCTAAAGAGGCGAATTACATCCCATGCAAATGACCTTTTTGCTTTTCTTGGGCCTTTTTCTTCTAATCTCCAGTAGAATAGTTCATGAACATCTCCTTGGATCTGTTCCAAAAGTTTTGGATTACAGTACCAGCTTAAAAAGCGGTCTGCCCACTTTGGTGGTTGTGGTTCTTTTGAATTCATACTGACAGGTTGTATGAAGCTGAAGGAGATAGCTGGTTATATAGTTTTTCTCTCACTGACCTAACCTGATCTAATGTGGCCCTTCCACTTGAAGTCAAGTAATAGTTCCTTTTACGCCTACCCCCTCTGGTGTTGGATGAACCTCCCATTTCTGACCGTAAGAAGCCTTTATCCTCAAGGCGATTCATTACCGCATGTATGGCACTGATATTAACTTCTCGGCCAGTTTGCTCTTTAATTTCTTTTAAGACTGAAACACCATACGCTCCTTCGTACAGGACACCTATTACTAATAAAACCAGTTCTTCAAGTTCTCCAATGTTAGTTCCTTTCATATCGAAACAATTATATTTACAAATATAGATCAAATCTATAACATCTATGTTTGTAAAACAAATAGTTGTTAAAAACTCATGATAACTGGTTCTTTTACAATTATTTAAGAACTTGAGCTTCAACCATGATCAAGACACTCACATCTGACGATTATTCTCAATACGCTGAGTTAAGGTCTCTGGGACTCACTACTGATCCCACCTCTTTCTGGGCAAGCGAAATAGAAGAACAACCAATAAGAGAAAGCCGCTACAAAGAAATACTCGATAACTCCGATGATTTTATCATGGGCTATTTTGACAATTCTGTTCTTATGGGAATCGGTGGCTTTCGTAGAGAACCCTCTTTAAAACTTAAGCACAAGGGTTTTCTTTGGGGTATATACACTCACCCTGATTATAGAGGCAAAGGAATTGGCAAACAATTAGTTCAAGCTCTGGTAACAAAGGCCTTCGAAATAGCCACTCTCACACAAGTCAACCTATCTACTCGAACGGATAATCATGCTGCTCTAAGACTATACGAACAACTCGGTTTTATAAAGTACGGAGAGGAGCACAACTCCTCTTGCATTGACGGAACGTTCTATCATGAGGTTTATATGGTCAAGAGCAGAATCTAATCCTGCACCATACTTTTGACAGCACTCAGCTTCACAATCTCTACCTACTGTAAAGACAATGACATAAGTCAACCGAGAAAGCAGGAATACTCTTCGCTTAGGAGAGAGTCGAATCATAGAATGAAATCACTTGAATTGAGTATCTAAAAGCACAAATAGAAAAAGTTTCATACCAAATGTAACCTATTGTCAGGTCAGACGACTATCCACCAAAGAATCCTTATTTTCGATTATGGCCAATACTAAACAAGACGATTTCATGAAAGCTTATGACGCTTGTCATGACCGTTTTTTAAGGTACTGTTCTTCCCTTGCTTATGGCAAAATGGATGTTCAAGACCTTATACAAGATGTACTGGTTACGGCCTATCACAAGTTTGAGAAAATTGATAATAAGGAACAGCTATTACATTATCTGATCCGAGCAGCGCGTAACAGGTCAATCAGCAATTGGAGGAAACAAAAGCCTCAAGCTGAGTTGACGGATTTACATGCCGAACGCTTGGCAGATCAAGGTGTACAACCCGAGACTGTATTAGATATTCAGCTTCTCTATAGAATGCTTGACAAACTTCCATCGAAACAAAAAGACGCACTCGTGCTCTTTGAGATCAATGGGTTTAGCATGAAAGAAATCGCTGAAATTCAAGGCAGTAACGAAGGTGCAATTAAGACTAAAATAAGTCGAGGAAGAAAAAAACTAGCCGCATTGATGAAAGACGATTCGTCCGCTTCAATGTCTAGTTTAATGGAAACACTTCAAACAATCACATTATGAGAGCTAAAGACACTTCATACCTGATTGAAATTGCCAAGCAGGCTCCTACCGAGCTGGCCAAGCAAGAAGTATTGGGTTTTATCAAAACCATACCGACACTTCCTCCACCATCCAATAACTGGTTTCAAAATTTCAATTTAAACTCAATTATCATGACAACAACAGCAATTGCATTGGTCACAAGTGCAGTGATCTATTTTTCATCACCGTCAGAGGACAAGGTCTTTGAACCTATCGATCCTAGTACAGCAAACCCTCCGTCCCTAGTGCTGGATAGCTTAGAGTCTCCAACACTAATTATGCTCAGCAATATTCAAACTGATACCGTAAAGGGAGAGATTGTTACCACGGAGGAAACAGCTCAAATTTCGATTATTGAACCTACCGAAGAGGAAGGTAGTCAAGAGCAAGTGGTTGCGACAATTCAGCAAACAACAAATGTTAATCGCCTTAATGCAACACTTCCTAAAAGACGATTCGACACACCTCAGCCTGAGGCAGCCATGAACAAAATCGAACTGACTGGTGCCGAATTAAGAAGTTTGAAGAAGAAAGTCACTAGGTATATGAAAGACGACAAGCTCTACGAATCTGATGCTATGTTCAACACCGTAGAATTTAAAGAGAATGCCATTATCATTAATGGTACCACCTTAAGGGGTGAGGTCTACGCCAAGTATGCTCAACTTCTTCAATCTTTTGATATTGGTCCGGGCCCAGACAGACGGGTTGTTACATCTAACAAGTTCATTCAGGTTGGGGATTTTACTTCCAAAGGGTTTAATGGTAGTGCACTTGGAAGAGACATGGAAATCTATTTCCTAGACTCGGGCCAAATATCCATTAATAGTCTCTTCGATAGAAGTGGTGATAAACTAGGAGGCCTCAATGGTCTCATCACCCCTAGCAAACCAAAAATCGAAGAAATGGATTCTGACATCATTTTAAAAACAGAAGGAAGGTTAAAAGATTCAGAAGTCAACATATCTCAGATAGAGCGTATTTTCGGAAATGACCGAAAGACTGAAAGAGATAATACTTCTAAGGCGAAAAGCGATCATAGAAAGCTATTTGACTCAGGAAAAGAAGCCGTGTCGATCTATACTAAAGAAAATGAAGGAAAAGGCATAGATCTAAATGGCAAAGGCATGAGGACTTTGAAAAAGGACCTTTACCGACAACTGACACAGGATAATATTATCAGCTCTAAGAAAGCGGGTATACGCATGTTTCTTGATCAACCAAGAATTCTTGTTAACGGTAATCCGTTAAGCGAACAGCAGACTTTCAGAATAGAAAGAATTCTGGATAGATATGACATTAAAACTGGTGTTAACGTGAAGATACTATTCAACCCAGATTTCATAATTGCCGGTGAGTTTATCCAAGATAAATTCTTTGGTAGTGTTCAAGGAAGTCTTGACTCAAAAAAGCTTAGGGGTAGTGTATTTGAACAAGACTTTGCCAAGTTTCCAATATTTGGCTTTTCTGACGGGATGAGGTTGGGCAATAATTAGAAATAAGTTCACCATTAGAAGAGCAGCCCTGTGCTGCTTTTTTTATGCTAATTTGCCCGAGATGATAAATACCACTCCTCTCGTATCCATCATTATGGCGGCAAAAGACACTGCTATATATTTAGAAGACTGTCTTGACTCCATCATAGCTCAGACCTATCCAAACTGGGAGTTGATTGCTATTAATGATCACTCTTCTGACGAGACTCCTGAAATCCTTGAAAGCTACGCCTCTAAGGATGAAAGAATCCGCGTTTTTCATAGCGATAGACCAAAGCTGATTCCTACACTCAAATATGGATATCAATTTGCCAAGGGTGATTTGATCAACCGTATGGACTCTGATGACAAAATGCCGATTGACAAACTCGAATGTTTGGTGTCGGCATGGCAAGCCCATGGCAAAGGGAACATCATTGCTGGAGGTACAAAACACTTTGTTGACGATGGCGAAGTAGGTGGTGGCTTTCTTCGCTATGAAGAATGGCTCAATGAAGTGGCCAGAAACAGCACCCACTACCAGGAAATCTACCAGGAATGTGTGATACCCTCCCACTGCTGGATTATTCACAAAGATGATTTTGACTTGGTCGATGGCTTCAACCCTGAAGTATACCCTGAAGACTACGATTTATGCTTCCGATTCTATAAACACAAACTACGAGTCATCGGTATAGATAAAGTCCTTCACCATTGGAGAGATCGTTCCAACCGCATTTCCAGGACATGGGATGAATACAAAGACAATCGATACTTCAGTATGAAGTTGAAGTATTTCTATGCGTTAGACCGTGATAAATCAAGGCCATTGGTACTTTGGGGAACTGGTAGAAATGGCAAAGACATGGCCAAATTACTTAAGCAGCGAGGTGATACCTTTCATTGGGTCTCCGACAATGCTAGGAAGGTTGGAATCAATATTTATGATATTCAGACCGAGCATTTTGAGGTTATCCAAAAGCTTGTTAACCCACAGATTATGGTAGTGGTGGCTTCTCCGGATGGAAAAATAGAAATCAGGAATCAGTTGGATCAATGGAACAAAGAACCGGTAAGAGATTATTGGTTTTTTACATAGCTTAGAAAGTAATGAGTAATAAAAGCCGAGATCACAATAAGAAATGGTTAATCAGCCGGCTCAAGACCTCCGGTAGCAAAAGGAAGTATGTAGAGTCAGGTGATTATGCTGATACACGGAATTCCAAAAAGCAACATTCCTCAGAAGACCTTCCCAAATATGAGGGCATGGGCAGGCGCAGGCACTTCTTTAATAACAAAGTGAATTACGGGCTACTGATTCGATTTTTGAGAGGAAGAATTGGTGACGACTGGGATGGGGTTTATGAAGAAATTATGGATAGAATCCCCACGAACCTAGCTGAATATAAAGACTGTGTTCAATGGTTCGTTGCCGACCTGGTGGAAGAGGAGGAAGACGGACTTTGGGATAAGAGAGAGCAGAAGTATTTAAAGTTAGATCCCGAGGAAGTGGCAGATTTTAACTACTATACTTTCAAAGAATTCTATGTTCATCCATCAACAAATAAGCTCTCCAAAATAGCAGATTCACCAGCCTGCAAAAGAATCAAAGGCATGTCCAAGGATGAATTAAGAACGTTCCGCGAATTACAACAGAAGCAAAGACTGGCAAAACGTCAATCAAAAAAGGCTACCGACATAACTGTCCAAGGTGCGATGAAACAAAAACGGGAGCCTTAAGGTTTTTCTTCTACACTAAAAATGGACACCTCGTTCGCTTTCCCTTTCAGAGGGATATGCCCCATGTGGTTTGTCTCAAAATCAAAGTCTTCACCCAAGGCATCTTTAAGTTCCTTCGAGATTAACAACTCGCTATTGAAATCATTGCATTTTCCTTGGATTCTTGCGGCTGTATTGATTGTATCGCCATGATAGGCTATTTCCTTCTTGACCTTTCCTACTTCCGCCACAGTCACTTTTCCAATATTCAGGCCTGCTTTAAAAAAAGGTTTATGCCCATAAGCTTTCAAATAGTGGTCTTCTCGAGTATTTATTTGGGCCTTAAATCGATAGAAGGCATGAATACAATTTTTGTCTTTCAATCCTGGGCCCTTGTGCCATGTGAGCACAGCTTCATCACCTACATATTGATAAATCTCTGCCTCTGTTTTGGTCACTACGGCAAGGTCATCAAAGCAATCCTGAATCATTCGGCTATACTTGAAATGCCCCAATTTTTCAGCCATCTCAGTAGACGATTTAAGGTCCAGAAACATAAAAACCCTCTCCTCTTCCCTTGGCTGATAAAACTGCCCCAGAAATAATTTTTTCAAGGTCCCTGGTCCAAGCATCAAACTTACTTGTCGCAACAAAGAGATAAGTATGTCTATCAGCAATATATATCCATAAAAAACAAAAATTGGTGGATTGAAGATAAACTCAGAAAACTTTAAATCTCCCATTTCTAAAAGGAAAATAAAGGTGATAAAAGCCGCTATTGTTGCCAACAAAAGAACGACTAAGGAAAGGAGCAATCTCAATAAAAATAACTTTGGAAGTGCTGTTCTCTTATCATAGAGTCGTTCAAAAGTCATTTGAGCAAAGCCAAAGACAACCCCAAAAAGCATCCCAAAAAAAGGTGATACCAGTAGGCCCTGTTGTGTAGAAAGTTGTATCCCATCTATTTCAATGGTACCTACACTTCTCACTAGATTATAGACAATAAGAGCCAAGGTCCAAGCGAACACATAATCCCTGATCAGCAACCACTTATCTTTAGTCATTGGTTTATCTCTTCTTTTGTGAAAATCTTATGTATTTCTCTACAACCACAGCAGTTATGATCACAAGGTAGAACTGCCCCATAAGCCCCACCAAAATCGCTGCCTTTTGAGCGACAGCCGTCACTGGATAAATCTCTCCGTAGCCGATTGTCAACAGGGTTATATAACTGTAATATATCAACGAATCTACTTTAGCACCTGCGTCAGCCGATCCCTCCATCAACAATCCATTAAAGGCACCAGGGTTCAATATCTCTATGCTCAAAAACAGAAAAAACCCGAGTAGACCTATGGAGATATAGCCACTCATAAGGCCCATAATTACGTTTTTACTTACTTCTTTGGCTTTCCAAACTTGCTTTATTATTTCAATAGTCACTACTATGTAAAAAAGAAAATAAACAATCAGTCTGATATACTCTACAAAACCAAATTGTACTGGTTTATTAAAGAAATTCAGTCCGAAAGAGATCAACGAAATGGTGAATAGAAAGACAAAAAACTTCACCAGCCCTTTTCTATGAGAAATCAATAGGGTACTCGTTATCAAATTCAATAAAAAGAGTACAGGGGACAGCACTCTTTCATAAAAGTCGATCGGCACAACTAGAGACCCAAAAAGAATAGTTATTAAGCTTCCGAAAAATAACTCAAATCTATTTTTGTAAAGTCGCTCATAAGTCCCTGCCTTATTCATTTAACATCTCTTTGTTGAATGAATAGCCCTTATAATTGACTTTGAACAAGATGCTGTAAAAGGATGGAATAAATACCAAGGTAATGACCGTACCAAACAGGAGCCCTATCATAATGGAAACAGCCATGCCCTCCCACATTTCTCCTCCACTAAGATATAATGGCAATAATCCGAGTACAGTAGTAAAAGTAGCTAACAAGATGGGTCTAAACCTTTGTAAGCAAGCCACGATTACTGCATCTTGAGGGCTTCTGCCAAAGTCATTTTGCTCAATTTCCATCCTGTCTACCAACACGATGGCATTATTGATAATAATACCGGCAAGTGAAATCACTCCTAGAAATGGCATAAACCCAAAATTCTCACCAAAAACTAACAGCCCTACAACCACACCGATCAACGCTAGAGGGATGGTACAAATGACCATGACCATTTTTCGAAACGAATTAAACTGAATAATGAGAAGGAGCACGATAATAAAACCAGAAAGCGGGAGGTATTTCATCACAGCCCCAAGGTTATCAGCGGTATTCTTTGCATCTCCACCAAACGTATAGTCATAGCCTGAAGGCCAGTTTGCTTTTTCTGTGTCCAGCCATGGTGTGACCTCAGCCGTAATGGCTGCGGCATTGCCTCCTTCTTTCAGTTCGCTAGACACGTTCACCGTGCGATTAATATTAAAGCGTTTGATCTTCGAGTACTGCCACTGTGGCTCAATATTGGCAACTTGAATTAAAGGAACACTTCGCCCATTGTTTTGCCCAAACACGTTCATCGTTTCTAGGGATTCTAAGGTTTGCTGCTGACTAGCATCACTACGTAGCATAATGGGTATCGATTTATCATCTTCGCGATACTCTCCGGTCCTAAAACCATCCAAGACAGTTTGAAGCGAGGTCGCAATGTCCTGACTTGTTATGCCAGCAGACTGAGCTCTTGACTGATCAATATTGATCACAAACTTCTTGCTCTTGGGCCCCCAATCGTCCTTTACATTCTTGGTTCCTGTTATGGCATTGAGACGCTGCTTAACAGATTCAGATATAGTCGCCAGTATGTCTGGATCATCTCCCGACACTTTAATTTCAATGGGTACTCCTCCACCTCCAGCCCCCAAGGGGCCAACTTTGATATCAGCATCAGGAAAAGCAAGAAAGCTATGGGCATCCAACCTACTGATCATAGCATTGTTTAACTCAGCGCTCGAAGTATTTACCACAATGTGTGCATAGCTCGGATTTGCTTCGTCAGGGGAATATCCCATGTCATAGGATTCTGGGCCCTCTCCTATATATGAAGACCAGCTATCTATACCAGCAGTACGTTCATCTTTCACCAAAAGTGAATCGGTCATGAAACGCTCTATCCCTTCAACTATTTCGGCCGTACGTTCAATACGTGTACCAAGTGGCAGGTTTATATCTATAGTGATCATATTTCTATCACTATCAGCAAAGAATACAAAAGGTATTTTTGTGAAGCCAAAAAGCGAAGCAAAGAACAAGAGTATAATGGCCGTCATAACTAAGCCCTTACGGTTCAATGCGAACATAATCAGCATCTCATAATAGTTCTTAATCCAATTGATGGCCCTGTCTATCAAACTTATTTTCGCCTCCCCCTTCTTTTTGACTTTCAAAAAGAGATAACAAAACATAGTAATAACTGTAAGCGCTATCAACCAAGATGAAAGCAAAGCCAAAGTAATGACGACAAAGATGGGGCCGACAATATCTCCCATAACAGACTCGGCCAGATAGAAAGACAAGAAAGCCGCAGATGTGGTTAGAGTAGAAATAAGCAGGGGCATAAACAACTCACTACAAGCCTCAATAGCCGCTTGTTTTGCCTTAGCACCATTTTCCATTTTTACCATAATGGTTTCCGCTACAACAATCGCATTATCGACCATCATACCCAGGGCCATAATAAGCGCTGCTAGTGTCACTTGGTTAAGTCCGACACCCATCAAACCCATAAGCATCAGTGTCATGATGGTCACGATCGGAATCAAGCTAGCAATAATACTCCCGGTACGAATGCCCAAAAAGATCAACATTACAGCAAAAACAATACTAATCGACTGTATAAGGTTCACGATGAAATCGCTGATTTTCACATCGATATATGCATCCAGAGATGACAAACGCACTAGATCGAGTCCTATTGGTAGTTTGGCTCTCCACTCCTCTAGCACAACATCTACATCTTCTCCTAGCTTAATCACATTGGCACCATCTTTCAGGTTTATATGAAGGGAAAGGGCACTTTTCCCATTTACTCTGATTAATTGGTTTGACGGATCAATATATCCTTTAGAAACTTTGGCAATATCCTCCAGATACACCATCTGACTACCATCTCCAACAGAAATAAGGGTCTTTCTTAGGTCGTCAATTGAGTTGAAATTTCCAGTAGGCTCTAATATAATACGTTCCTCACCCAGGTTAATTTGCCCTCCTGAACTGAGTATATTCACAGAACCTATAATGCCCTTGAGTCTGTCAGAAGTAAGGCCATATTCCAGAAGAACTGCGTTATCAAATTCCACAAAAACACGCTCTTCTTGCTCCCCGCCCATTGCCACCTTTGCTGCATCGGGTAACTTAATTAGATCATCCTTAAGATCATCGCCATATTCCTTCATTTCAGCATAAGAGAAACCATCGCTTACCAATCCGACTGCGATGCCATATACGTCTCCTATACCATCATCATTCAGGTTTGGATCAACACCTTGTGGCAGACCTTGAACGCCATTGAGTTTTCTTCTAAGTCGATCCCATACTGCCTGTAAGTCTTCGAGACCAACTTCATCTTTCAGTGTAACCGAAACAACTGAAAGCCCCGTTCTAGATGTACTGTTAATTTCTTTGAGCTCTGGTAGTTCTTGAGCAATCTTCTCAATCTTATCAGTCACCAGTTGCTCGACTCGCTCAGGACTCGCTCCGGGAAATTGAGAGACAATTGTCGCAACTCTTATAATATAAGGAGGCATGCTATCTCTGGGTAGTGAGCTATACAAGGTCAATCCCATAATGATAATCGTACCTAGGACCATCCAGGTAATCCTGTTTTTTTCTATCGCAAATTGAGTAAGATTCATCTTCTAAATTTTTATCTAACAGGAATTACTTTTGTAGGCTCACTCGTTGACCATCGAGCAGAGTCTGGAGTCCAGCCGTGGCTATCTTATCCCCGACAGAGAGGCCACTAATTACTTCAAAGCCTTTTGAAGAGAACTCGCCTAATGTTATGTGCTGTTTCTTTATTGTACCTACATTCTTACCCTGTTCATTCACTAGAAAGACAAAGCGCCCTTTACTATCTTCTCCTACAGATTTAGCTGGGATAATTAGTACATCGGGATCACCATTACCAAAACCAAAGGTCACATTGGCGGCCATACCCGCTCTGATTTCCTCAGTTGGTGCTAGCAGGGCCACCTTGACAGGATAAGTCGCGGTATTTCTATCAACGGCAGGGGATATTTCTGTTACCTGTCCTTCAAAAACTTGCCCATTTAAGGCAGAAAAAGAAACCCTCACATTGCTACATTCTCTGACACTGTTAATCACGCTTTCGGGTATTCCCAATCTAATGGTCATCTCGCCACCTGCATTGAGTACTGCCACCACTTGGCCTGATGAAACATTCTCGTCAATCTCAGATGAAACACTTGCAATTATGCCATTTTCCGGAGCATATATAAAACCATAGTTGATCTGTTCTTTCTGGATTTCCACACTTCTCTGAGAAGACTCAAAGCTACTCTGCGCATTCTGATATGAGTTTTTAGCATTTTCAAAATCACTCAGAGAGGCACTGCCCTTCTCATATAGAGATCTAATCCTATCATAATTCAGTTTGGCCGTTTTCATTTGTGACTCTGAACTACTCAGTGACGATAGAGATTGCTCATAACTTAGCCTTGCCTGTACATTATCTAGTCTGGCAAGCAATTGTCCTTTCTGCACACGTTGACCCAAATTCATATCGAATTGAGTAATAATTCCATTATTTCGAAAACTCAGGTTAACCACCTTTTCCGTTTCTGCCGTTCCGCTAAAGGATCGTTCAACAGATTTCCCTTGGAGACCAGCCTCCTGATAAACTACTGGTCGCAGTACTTCTACATTTTTTTCTTCTTCCGTTCCGCATGATGAATACAAGAGTGTTAAAAGGAAAAATAGGGCGGTTGATTTTACAATATTTTGCATAATGAATTAATTTCTAGTGGTCAAATAGGTGAAGAACTCTTGTCTGAAGTTTTCATTCTCTTCGGAAGTGTGAAGCAGAAAATAGTAACCCATGATACGCTCTAATTGAAGTGAACTGAGCAGATAATTGTAAATAGCATTGGCATTTGCCAACTGAGCATTCAAGTAGTTATCCTGAGCCTCTGTCAATTGCACCCAATTGACAGCTCCTGTAGCATACGACTCTTGAGTAAGTTCAAGGCCCTCTCTAGCTGCTTCTTCTGATACCTTTGATAACTCGATGTTGGCTATCTGATTAGTTAATTGAAGTACAGCCACATTCACATTGTTCTCTAGGTTGAGTTCAATATTCTGGCGGTTGATATCTAATTGTTCTTTCTGAATAGAAGCAGTTTGTCTATTGATGTTTTGTTGATTTCTCTGAAAGATTGGCAGGGATAAGTTTAAACCCACATTGTAGTTAGACTTTGGAGTGGCAGCAAAGCCCATTGGTACTTCTGTACCCACCCCTCCCTGAGTGAAATTGCTATTATATTGGCCCTGCAGTGCAATAGTCGGCAAAAAACGTCCTCTCTTTGCCAATTGTAGGTTTCTTTCGTTAGCACTTATATTGTATGCCAATGACTTCAACTCAGGCGCATTGTTTCTTGCCTGGCCAACTAAGAATTCCACGAAGGGAGCTCTCAAGCTCGGATCGTCAAGAAATACTCTTAACTGATCGTAATCGTATTCTTCGAACACTCCTTTTCCTAAGTCAGCATCCTGTACGTCAATTTTTCGATTAATCGGTTGGTTCAACAACTGATTCAATGAGAAAAACCCTTGTTCCAATTGATTCACTGCTTCCACCAGCGTTTGTGTGTTTTGTGCCATTTGACTACGGAATTGCAAGAGATCTGATTTACCGGACTGCCCCGATTCATAATTTTGCTGGGCGAGCTGAAGGTTTCTTTTCGTTAGGTCGAGATTCCTCGAGCTGATCTGTAAGTTAGCCTTGAGTAACAATGCATTGAAATAGGCATTCGCTCCATCGAAAATGACATCTAACTGACTTGCATTATATGTTTCTCGCTGGGCATTCAGAAGATCTTCTTGAATTTTGATATTAGCAGTAGCACCCGGAGCAAAAATTGTCTGGCTAATTGTAACACTCCCATCGGTAGAGTATTCGGGATTTTGTCCATTTGAAATCTCGGCTATTTTTGGATCCAAGTAGGTTGAAGTAACAGAACCCGTTACTTCAGGTAAGTAATTACTCTTAGCGGTTTTGACATCCTGCCCTGTCAGCTCTATGTCTTTTGCTCCTGACCTCAAAGTCAGATTAGCAGTCAAAACTTCCTTCATAACCTCCAATAGATTGTACCTCTTTTCTGCAGTAACATTTTCAAAATCACCAACCAGATTTGTGGTAGCTATTAGACTGTACTTGAGCGGTACACCAAGTCTCTCTGCCGTATTGTAATTAATAGTTAACTCACTATTACTCTCTATATACAGGGGCAGGTTGGCTGCATCTTCACCATTAATAATAGCCTCTACACTCAGTGCAATTCTTCTGAAGAACTGATCCAACGTTTCTGCTCTCTGATTGGTGGCCATCAATCCTAGAGTCACATCATTCACATCTGTAGAAGTAAAAGATGGAATTCTCTTTTGGTTGAGGACGGTCACTAAACCAGACACCTCAGAATCAGTCAGTAGGAAACCTCCTCCCATGTACAAAGCATCGAGCCCCTCTAGGTCAGAGGTAATATCGTTTATGTTCTCGAAAGGAATCAGTCGGTATTTAGCTTGCTTCGATTGAAATATTCGGTCAAGTAGCTCCTTGACTGGCAAAGTGCGCTCCATCGCTGCTTCTACTGCTATCCCCACATTTTCATAAGGATAAAGCTCAGAAAAAACCTCAAGATCAACCTCAAAAGATTGTGAAGTAACCAGGTACACTAGATTATGAATACCTGATGATGTTTTGGTTTTATCAAGTTCTGCAAAATCTCCAGGTGCTGACCCAAAAAGGATTGTGGGCTTAAGGTGCTCCGTTTTTCTTGATACAATCACATTATTGATTGCGCCAAAGGCTAAAATTATATCGCTCTTCCCTTTGACCATCATCTGATAATGCTCTTCAGCCTTGTCCAAATCAAAATCATTGACCAGAACTTGATCTTCAGAAAAAACAATATTGGCATCTTCCCCTACGATGGCCCTAATTTCGTTCTTCAAACGATCAGTTAGTGGCTCAATTTCTGAGGTACGAACGTCTAAAAGCATCCCAATATGAATATCCTTTTTACCCGGCTCTTGGGCAAAACTGTATACCATGGATGCCATTAGCACAATGATAATGGCTTTGATTTTCATAAGAGTTTAAGGTTAGGTGGTTAGAGCTACTTCTTTTAAGTTAACCATTTTCATAGTTATTTTTTTGTTAAAAAAGTCAAAGCTATTATCCAACAATTTAGGATACAGTTTTTCCTTTTTGGGATCCATGAAATTCGCTAGACCATTTAAGGCTCTTGATCTTTTTCAGATTGGCTATCAACTTTTACAAAATCGCATGTTAAGTTCGACTATAAAATATTTTTGAACAAAAGACCCTATATTCTGTACCAAACTATTTCTAAGATGCATGAAGTCATCCACTCGATGATTTAATTCATTCGTTCACAATACAAACCATTTCATAAAAAAAACAAACGCGTTCTTAGAAAAACTCAGATAATTGACCGTGACCGAAAAGGAAGATAGAGCGCAACGCTTGATAAATACCGTACCGACTGTCATCATGCACATGATGTACATGGTGATTGCAGTATCACTCTATGTAGGAGATAGCCCACTCGTTGCATTTAACTTTAGTATCCAAATATATTTAACCTCTATTGTTGTGATAACTCTCTACAAAAAACACATTGTAAAAGGGCTTATCCGCAATACGGATGTAGAAAAGAAGAAATACGTCATTCGATTAATTGTATTAGTATTAGCTGGCATGCTGATAGTTTCAATAATTGACCTTCTGAATATCTCCGGTAAGCCTCCATTAATACTGAATGTCCTCCTTTGGCTAATATTCACTCTCGTTGGATTGTTCTTAGCGTCTACTTCTGCTTATACACACTACTACTATGGACAAAAATTGAATACAGTAAAAGCAGAAGCTGATAAAGTGAAAGCAGAGTTGGGTTTACTAAAGAGCCAGATCAATCCACACTTTCTGTTCAATACCCTTAACAACATATATGGACTCGTGCATATGAAAGACAAGCGTGCACCGGAAATGATTTCACAGCTTTCACAAATACTCCGTTACCTACTATACGACTGCAGTGCACCACGTGTAAGTCTTAGAAAAGAACGAGAACTCATAGAAAATTACCTCAGACTTCAATCGATGAAATCGAAAAGCCTTGTGGATAGAATAGATTTCTATTGTGATGGAATCGCAGACAAACATACTATTATGCCAATGCTCCTAATAAACTTTGTTGAGAACTGCTTCAAACACAGTGATATCGAGACCAACGAAGAAGGTTGGGTGACCGTGACACTGGAGATTTCAAACAACGAACTGCACTTCACCACTCGTAACACTATTAAAAAGGATGTCAAAAAGAAGAAAGATTCAGGCATAGGTCTCTTCAATACACAAAAGATGTTGAGCGCTGAATATGGCGAAAAACATAGCCTGCAAGCTGGAATGATTGATGATTTTTTTGAAATTGGCCTTAAACTGCAACTGGTATGATACTGAAATGTGTGGTAATAGATGATGAAGCGATTGCTAGGAGTTTATTAGCTGATTACATCTCCAAAATACCTGAGTTGGAACTGATAGCCACCTGCTCTACAGCACTGGAAGCCATGCCTTATGTCAGAATAGGCCAGATAGACCTACTTTTTCTGGATATAGAAATGCCTGAAATTACTGGGATTGATTTCCTGAAAAGCCTCGGACCGGGTCCTGAGGTAATACTCACCACTGCTTACTCTGAGTACGCCATTCAAAGTTATGAATATGGCGTGACAGACTATCTTTTGAAACCTATCGAATTCGATCGCTTTTATAGGTCAGTCAACCGTCTTTTAGCAAAGGCCAATATTCAGACGGCCCTCTCGGTCATTCAATCCGTTGCTGTTGAAGCTGAAATGATAGATGATTTTCTCTTCATCAAAGCTGATAACAAGGTGTTGAAGGTAAATTATGCAGAGATCCAGTACATTACTAGTAAAGGTGCCTATGTGCAAATTGTTACTACCACTGGTAAAAAGATAATGACCTTACAGTCAATGAACAAAATGGAGGAAGTTTTGCCTCCACAGACTTTCTTTAGGGTCCATCGCTCTCATATTGTGAATATCTCTTTTATCAATGCTATAGAAGGTAATACTCTTCGTCTAAGTGACAATATGATGATCAGTCTGAGTAAGAGCAAAAAAGATGATTTTATTCAAAGAATTGACCGAGCAAATCTTCTAAAATAAAAAAGGCAACCAATGGCTGCCTTTCAATATCTCAAACAAAGAAGCTATTTACCTCCTCCTTCTAATCTGCAGAGCTGGAAAAACCACTGGCGACTCATTACCATCTTTGCCAACAGCCGACACTCCAAAGTAATAGTTGTCAATAACAATTCCCTCTAAAGTGAATTCGTTCACGCCCGAGACAAACTTAAAATTATCCCAAGTTGGAGAAGTTGTTAGCCTCCAATAGAGTTTGTAGCCTGCTATATCGGGGTCGTCAGATGCTGCCCATTGCAGAGTAGTTGAAGGTCTAACCGCACCTCCGATTCTCACCTCCGTAGGTGCAGGTGGCGCCCAGGCAAGGCCTGCCAATGAAATAGCGTTCACCGCAGTCAATTTCTTGGCATAAGGGAAATTTACTCCCTCAATTACATCACCGTACTTGATACCATTCTCTTCACGAATGTTCTGGTGCTGCCTGTTATAATTCTCATGGGCTTCCATAATTCTCACACCTGCAAAACCCAAATCATTGAATGGACGGTGATGACCTCCTCTTCCAAAGCGATCCAGACGATAAATCATCATTGGGTTCATTTCAGGCATATAGGTTTTTACCTGCCCATGAATAAATCTGGCTAGTTGACGAGAAATACCATCGACTTCACCACCTGCAAACCTCCTTGCCCCCCTTTGCCTGTCTGTTTCGTTAGCAGGTGTAGGTTCAGAAAAGATCCTGAAAGTTCTATTGTCAATTACTCCATCAACGCCTTCAATATTTCCAATCATATCGTTGTTCAGTATGCCGATCATTTTCCAGTTATTCTCTTGAGCATACTTGGCTAGCCCTCGCCCTCCGAAAAGGCCTTGTTCTTCACCAGAAAGCCCAACAAAGGCTACGCTATGCTTAAACTTATACTTTGACATCACTCTGGCAGCTTCAATCGTGCCCGCCATTCCAGAGGCATTGTCATTGGCGCCTGGTGCATCAATCTCGTAATTCATGGTATTAGATGCCCTTGAATCGATATCACCTGACATCATTACATAAGAATCTGGATAGTCAGTACCTCTTAGCACGGCAACAACATTAACAATCCATGCACTATGTGGTACTCGGCTCCCCTCTGTTTTCTCAACAAAGTCCTTTTGGTAGAATACTTCTAGACACCCTCCACACTCCTGAGAGATTTTTTCGAATTCCGATTTTATCCATCTACGGGCAGCCCCTATACCTCTGGTTTCAGAAACGGTATCTGAAAAGGTATTTCTTGTTCCGAAACCTGCTAGTCTCCGAATATCTGCTTCAATACGGTCCGCTGAAGTAGCATTAATGATTTCGTAAATTCTTGTATCAATTTGCGGAGGGGCTTCCTGAGCGCTCACCGTTTGAAAGGCCATCATTAGACCAAACAAACCCAATGTCTTAAAGACTTTCTTCATAAGTATTCTAGGTTAATCTTCGCCTAAAAGTATAAAAGAAACCTTCACCCCAAAATGGATAAGTGATGGGTGGAGTTTATTCTCTGAGCCTAGGGGTTTTGCAGGTTTGAAGTGTATATAACTTACAATCTTCTTAGAAAAAAGAATATTTTTCTTAGGGTGTAACAAACTTGGCACATTGATTGTCGTATAAGAGAGGTAAGGATAATTCAAAATGAAAAAGAAAACACTTTTAATCACAGCAGCAGCAGTAATTGCCACAGGTCTCGGTATTTACAGTATAGCGGGTAAAAAAATCGCCCTGCCTAAGAAAAAGGCAAGCAGCAAGTAAGTAGAGATACTTAGTTACACACTCGTTAAATACTGTTAAGTTGTATCGCCTCGGTGACACCGGGGCTTTTTAGTGTCCAAACTTTGTTAATTTAGCCACACAATATTCCGTATGAACAAAGCACTTCTCATTTGCCTTTTGTCTTTTTTTGGAGTTTTGAGTATACAGGCTCAAATCCGACCTGAAGACCCTCGACTATTTATCGATTCTGCTGTAGTCTTTATGGATCAGGAAAAGTATGGTGAAGCTGATATCTATTTTATGAGGGCACTAGACAGAATTGAAGTCCTGCCAGCTGATTTCTGTTTTCAATTCGGAAAAAACTCTCTCTTCTTAAAGAAGTTTTCTCAAAGCATAGACTGGCTCAATAAGTATTTAGAGCTGAAAGGAAGTCAAGGTCAATTCTCAAAAGAGACTTTAGTTTTGCTAGAAAAAGCCGAAGAAGGTTTTAGAGAAAACCGCGGAGTTGCTACTTCAGCAGATGTGAATAGTAAGTTCTTTTATCGTAACACTATCAAGTGTGATGATGCCACTCCTATCATTTGTCCGGTATGTCGTGGAGATGATGTGATTATCACTAAAGATGCCTTAGGGGAAAAAATCTATAAACAGTGCCCCTATTCCAACAATGGTGTATTGACCTGTACAGAATTTAACCTCCTTATTCAAGGCAATTTGAAGCCTAAAAAGAAGTAATGCAGCCTTTCTGTTTTCTTTGAATCTTTAGACCAAATAATTGGTCATGAGAAACAATAGAAAATCTACTTTTAAAGACTACTTCATAGAATTTATTATTGTGATTCTGGGTATCACAATTGCCTTCTGGTTATCCAACCTTGGGGAAGCCAAAAAAGAAAGAGCCCTGGAGGCACAATACATTGTAGACCTTCGATCAGATCTGCAGAAAGACGCTGACTACTTAAGCACCTCCATTGAGAGTAACAAGAGAAAGCTTCGATTACTCAGTAAAGCGATATCTTTTTTTCAAAGACAGGAAAGTAACCTGACTTATGATTCCATGCCTACATATGGCGACCTCATTGGTAACTACAACTTTTTCGAACCGAATGAAAGTACCTATTTATCATTACAGCAGAGTGGTGATTTCAAGGTCTTCAAGAACAAGGACTTCAAAAAAGCACTTATAGAACTATATAGATCTTATGACCTTATCGAGCGTGAACACATCAACCTTGCGGGAGCATTAGATGATAACTTCTATCCTCAGTTTATGTCTAGCTATGATTTCATCAATAATGAAATCATCCATGTAGATTATTTTAAAACGCCACTATTCAGAAACTTCGTGGGCTTCACCATGAATGAAACTTCCCTGCTCAATCGATATTATGAAAATGCGAAAACACGCATTGATCGAATTTTAGAGATGACTAATTAAGCGCTAAGTGTAGCTAATACTCTTTTGATCAAATCGTCTACCGCAGACTCATGGTTCTTAGAGAACTCTTGACGTGCCCGATTAGCAATTAAAGCATTGAGGCTAATCATTTCATGACCTAAAAGTTGTGCCATTGCGTAGTAGCCTGCTGTTTCCATTTCAAGATTGGTGAACTGGCCAAAGGGTGTATTCATAGCTGCGAGTCTATCTACCAGTCCATCCACTCTAGGCTTAAGTCTAACTTGGCGTCCTTGAGGTGCATAGAAACCAGGAGCTGTGATGGTAACACCTTGATAGTAGTTATCACTGAAAAGGGACAAAAGTTTTTCAGAAGCTTTGGCAAAATATGGTTGAAAACTTAAGGAAAGCTCATTTTGTATTTTTCGAGTGAAGTCTTCTGTAACCTTGTCACTAGTCCAATTATAGAAGTTCATCAGTGTATCCAAGCCTAATGCTGCCGTAGATACCAGAAATGCGTCAATTGGAATTTCTGGCTGCAGGCATCCCGAAGTTCCAATTCTAATTATCTGAAGGCTCTTCAAGTCTTCCTTAATCTCACGAGTTTCCAAGTTTACGTTTACCAAGGCATCTAACTCGGTCATGAGTAATTCTACATTGTCAGTACCCATTCCTGAGCTGATAACGGAAAGTCTCTTCCCTCCTAAAGTCCCTGTATGAGTGACTAACTCTCTACTGTTTACTTGGTGTTCTACTTTGTCAAAATAGCAACTCACCTTCGGTACTCTTTCAGGGTCACCAACCACTATAATGGTATCCGCGACCATTTCAGGAGATAGGTTCAGGTGATATACACGTCCCTGAGGAGTAAGTATTAATTCCGACTCAGGGATTCTTATGCTCATGAGTTAATTTTTGCTGGTTCGCGCTTAACCCCCTTGAGAGGGTTATAATGGTTCGTATTCTTTTGATAGTACCCTGTACCATCATAAGGTCTTCTAGAAGGATTGTTTCTGCACTCGTCAGAACAGCAGCCATCCATTAACCAACCAGCCTCCTCGCTCATAGGAATGTGTGCATTACACTCAGAGTTTGCACAATTCACCATACGATCGGTAGGCTCTCCTGTAATATGACACCTAGAAAGAATACTTGGATTAACATGGTTAACGTCTGCCGTTATACGATTGTCAAACACGTAACACTTTCCTTCGAAGTCTTTTCCTTCAGCTTCAATTCCGTACTTGATAATACCTCCGTGAAGCTGATACACATTCTCAAAACCTTGTTCCAATAGGTAGGCACTCGCCTTTTCACATTTGATCCCTCCTGTGCAATAGGTGATAACTTTCTTGTTCCTTAAGTGATCAAGCTCCTTAACCTTTTCTGGAAAGTCTCTGAAGTTATCTATATCTAGCGTCAGGGCATTTTTGAACTTCCCTACGTTATGCTCATAGTTGCTACGAACGTCAAGAATGACGGTATCTTCTGGCTGGTTTTCAAGAATTTCTTTGAACTGGCCTGGCTCTACGTACTGCCCGGTCTCTTCCCTTGGGTTGAGATGTCTTAAACTAGAATGAACAATTTCTGGCTTAACGCGAACATGTAGCTTGGCAAAAGCCATTCTATCATGCGCTTCAACCTTAAATTCCGTATCTGCAAAACGCGCGTCTGACTGCACATAGCTCATGTACTTTTCACAATCTTCTCGCAGGCCTGAAACGGTGCCATTAAGTCCTTCTGGAGAGATGATGATTCTTCCTCTTAGGTTGTTATCGACACAAAAAAGGTGATGTTGTTCTCTGTATGCTTCAAAATCCTTGATTTCGGCATAGCAGTAATAGAGTAATATTGAATACTTCTTTTCCATAACTTCTGCCCTATTGCTTGTAGGGTGAATTTATTCTAAACTTCTTTTGCAGGATTTCCGAATACCGTTTTGCCCTTTTCGACATCACCGATAACCACAGACCCTGCACCAATTCTGGCATTCTTGCCTATTTTAACGCCTGGTACAATTGTTACACCAGAACCTATAAATACATTTTCTTCAATTTGGGCCTCAGCACCAACGGTACTTCCAGCACCTACTTGAACTAGATCACCTAAACTGGCACTATAGTCTACAACTACATTACTATGCAGCATACAGTGATCACCAAGTTTTGCATTCGCTCCAATAATTACCCCACTATTGATGAATTCTCCATGACCAATATGTGCTGATGGAGCGATCTCGGTATTACTGTGGACGGCATTTACTGGCATCATCTTTCTTCGCTCTTTCATGAGCTTTATAATCCCCTTACGCAGATTTCTATCGTCTGCGGCAATGAACCCTTCGCATTTCTTTCCGATCAACTTCAAGAAACCATCGTCATCTGTTCTGCCTAGAATAGATAACTCTCCTAGCTCAGTTCCATGTAGTTTTTCATTGTCGTCAAGGTAGCCGTAAACAATGATGTCGTTACTCTCAAAAATCTCTCTGGCTGCCTGCCCTAAAGCACTAGCTCCGAAAATGATTACAGGGTTTTTCATGCATTAATGAATTGGAGGGCAAAGATAAAGTATTTCGTAAGAATACGCCCAACTGACTAAGATTAAGCCTTAATCAATTCAGCACCAATGGTACATTCAATGCATCTCTTATGCTTACAAAAGGTGTTGTGCAATTCAATCAAGCCTTGACTATCAAATGCCGAAGAAACATTCCAGCCGATGGCATTCCAAAGTCGTGTAATCTTATTTTCTTCCTTCGAAAGTGCCATGAGCAAATTGAGCGCTTTATCCAATGGTTCTGAATTGTCTTTGTATTTGGCGTAGGCCACAAGCAATGGAACTGTTGTGTTGATCAAGAGATTCTCCTTGGCTGACTTTGTGAGCCCACCAATTTTAGTCTTACTCTTTTTGTCAATGACCAAATGCTCTTGCCAATAACTGGATTGGGTTACTTGCAGCTGTTTGATTAACCCTTTTGGATCTTCAAACTCCGTAAAAAGGGAGAAAATATTCTGATGATTAAACATCAATGCCGCTAGTTGGGCAATTCTTACTGTGGGGAAATTACTTGGACGTACACCTGAAAAATGCCATTGATTGTAACGCAACTCATGAGAGAGGCCATATTTGGTTGAGAGGTAATCGTATTCAGATTTGAGTGTTTTCAAATATGGGTCGATTACATCAACACTCAGCAAACCAGATGCTCCAAATAGAAGTGCTTCATAATGCATCAGCTGATTATGCTTAAACAGTACTTTTGAAGGCACCAAGCGCGCCAAATCCAACATAGACACTGAATTGGTCTTGAAGCCCAAGCCCTTGGACAGCCATTGATAGGCCGTCTCTTCCCAATCTGAATTATTAGCTTCCAGTAACTCTGTGACCGATCTTGCTTTATCTTCGATTCGACCAATTAAGGCTCTTTCTAACATTGAAAGTCGGGTGATCACCTTTGTAGATTGGAGTTGATCCGCACAAGGAATTGGGTCACCGTTTTGGATCATTGCATTATATCGATTCAACATTTTAGGTTTGATCAAACCCTTAAGCACAAGAGTGGGCAATGGTTTTTTATGGTCGTCAAGCACTTCTTTATCATGTTCATAGACAACATGAAGAATGACATTGTCATAGTTTGGGTTTCCCTCATGCTTGTGCTGATACCAGTCAGAAGATTTCAAATGTATTTCGACTGCACCTGCCCATTTAATACCACCTATGACTACGTGTGCTTCTTTGAAGTCAGGTCCCGCCAAATGATTATGGAAGCCAGTTTTTTGAATCGTAATGGGTTCACCACTGCTCGTGAAAAGGTCAGTCTTGTTGAAGTACTGGTTTTTCCACACAAAGTGCAGAAATGCTTCTTGAATCATTGTGGTGCAGGTTTACACCAAGAATTTAAAGGTATTTATCCAGAAACCCAGCCATTTGCGCTTGTAGTTCTTCGGCTTTTTGACCTGCAACAGCTGCAAAGTCTGCTGAATTATCAGCGTAGATAATACCTCTTGAGGAATTGACAAGTAAACCACAATGGTTATTCATTCCATATTTAGAAACCTCTTCTAAACTTCCTCCCTGTGCGCCAACACCAGGAACTAGCAAGAAGTGGTCAGGCACTATATTCCTAATATTTTGTAATGCTTCGGCTCTAGTGGCACCCACAACATACATGAGCTGATCTGTATCTCCCCACTCTTGGCTTTTGCGGAGTACTTCTTCATAAAGCTCGCCACCTTTATTCAATCCAAGGTTTTGGAAATCCTTTCCACCTGCATTTGAAGTAAGTGCCAATAAAATCACCCACTTATTATCGAAGTCGAGGAAGGGCTTTACCGAGTCTTCTCCCATATAAGGAGCTACCGTAATTGAATCACAGTCCATTTGCTCAAAAAAGGCCCGGGCATACATTTTGGAGGTATTACCTATGTCTCCTCTTTTGGCATCAGCGATAGTAAAAATATCTTTGGGAATGTAGTCTATCGTCTTTTGAAGGCTCTTCCATCCTTCAATTCCATGTGCCTCATAGAAGGCGATATTAGGCTTATAAGCCACTGCATATTTAGCTGTGGCGTCAATGATCTGCTTATTGAACTCGAAAATCGGATCTTCGAGGTCTAAAAGGTGCTTTGGAATCTTTTGAATGTCAGTATCTAAACCTACACAGAGGTAGGATGACTTCTTTTTAATTTGCTCAAAGAGCGCAGCTCTATTCATTCGTTACGCAAATCTTCTTTATGTTGTACTGGATTAGCTTCTTCATCAAATTCGAAATACTTAGCATCAAAAGCTTGATCCGGTTTGAAAGCTGAAACTTCAAAATTAGTTTTGGCTCCATCATAGTCGATCAGATCCCAAGCTTTTAAGTAAGCATCCTTCTGACCGATGTACATCACAATATTGGTGAAATCTGCATCCTCATCTGTAGAAATGAGCTCTACGACATCCACTAACTCTCCGTTGATATTGTCTTGACGCTTGTATTCGTAAGTGAAACCTTCCTTATAAATATCATAGATATTCGCAGGGTTAATTGCTCCTTCTTCCGGTTCAAAATTACTGATGGTCAGTTCTTGAGATTCAACCAGGTAAGTCCATAATACAGGTCCATTACAATAGATTTGCTGACCTTCAATTCTTAAAACAAATTTTTCCTTGGCTACCGAGGCTGATCCTGCCGTTCTGGCAATTACTTCAGCTTCACTGAAATTCTTCTGAACAAAGGAAATCTCAAACCCTGCCATTGCCTTATAAGTAGTGCTCATTCTATCGAGCACAGTCTTTGCATCTCCACTTTGGCCTTTAGCTGCTAAAGCAACAACAGCTAAAATCAACACATATATTAACTTCTTCATCTTCTTTCTATTCCGTGGAATCAATTATCATCGATAGTATTCAATAACTGTTCCAAACTGTATTCATCTGGTATTAAGACCTGCCTGGCCTTACTCCCTTCAAATGGTCCTACTATGCCAGCAGCTTCCAGTTGATCAATCAATCGTCCAGCTCGGTTATACCCAAGCTTCAATTTACGCTGTATCAGACTTGTGCTGCCTTGTTGATGTGCTACTATTAATTTTGCAGCCTCCTCAAACAATGCATCCCTATCAGAAAGGTCAACATCTCCTGTACTAGAGTCTCCCTCGTCACCAGTAAACTCTGGTAACATGTAAGCAGTCTCATAACCTTTCTGCGAACCAATAAAGTCGCAAATTTCGTCTACTTCTGGCGTATCTACAAATGCACACTGCAATCTTGTAATATCGGAACCCATGGACAAAAGCATATCTCCTTGCCCTATAAGTTGATCAGCACCACCAGCATCCAAAATTGTTCTTGAATCTACCTTCGATGTTACTCTGAACGATAGTCTCGCTGGGAAGTTCGCTTTGATAATACCAGTAATCACATTCACTGATGGTCTTTGCGTAGCTACCACTAAGTGAATACCGATCGCTCGAGCCAATTGAGCCAAGCGTGCGATAGGTGTTTCCACTTCTTTACCAGCTGTCATCATCAAGTCTGCCAACTCATCTATGACCAAGACGATGTAAGGGAGGAATTTGTGTCCCTTCTCAGGATTTAACTTTCTATCAACAAACTTCTGGTTGTACTCCTTAATATTCCGGCAAGCGGCATCTTTCAACAAGTCATACCGCTGATCCATCTCAATGCACAAGGAATTGAGTGTATAAATAACCTTCTTGGTATCAGTAATAATAGGCTCATCATTATCCGGAAGCTTAGCCAAGTAATGTCTTTCGATCTTATTGAAAAGCGTTAGCTCCACCTTCTTCGGGTCAACCAGAATAAACTTCAGTTGAGACGGATGTTTCTTATAAAGTAAAGAAGCCAGGATAACGTTGAGTCCGACTGATTTACCTTGACCGGTAGCACCTGCCATTAGCAAGTGAGGCATTTTAGCTAAATCAGCTACAAATACTTCGTTTGAAATAGTTTTACCCAGGGCGACCGGTAAGGCCATGTCAGAGTTCATGAACTTGTCAGTAGAAATCACTGACTTCATGGAAACCATTTCCTTATTCTTATTTGGCACTTCTATACCAATCGTTCCTTTACCTGGAATTGGAGCAATAATTCTAATACCTAAAGCAGCCAAGCTTAGTGCAATGTCGTCTTCAAGGTTTTTAATCTTAGAAATTTTGACACCTGCCTCTGGTACAATTTCATAAAGCGTTACCGTAGGCCCTATCGTTGCCTTAATACTAGCAATCCCAATTTTGAAGTTGGTCAGTGTTTCGACAATCTTGTCTTTATTGGCTTGAAGCTCCTCTTTGGTAACAGATATCTTACCTGTGGAATATTCCCTCAAAAGGTCCACTTTCGGAAACTGGAACTTTGCCAGATCAAGAGTTGGATCATAATGACCCGCCTTCTCAACCAATTTTTCAGCCTTCTCATTGATTTCTACCTCAAAGGCAGGCTGAGCATCAGGCGCTTTTGGCTGAGGCTTGTTGACTGGTGTAACTTCTAACTCAAGAGCACTCTCTGCTGGTTCATCTGCAACCTCAGGTACCGCTTCCGTAACTTGTTCTTCCTTTTCTTCTACTATAGGCTCAGAAGACTTAGCGGCTTCCTTTTCTTCCTTCAAAGAGACTACCCAGTCCTTTAGTTCAGCTTCGCTATCCACTACATCAGTGGCACTAGGATCTTCGATTGGGTCTTCCACCGAACTAGCATCAGTATCAACTGGTAGCACTTCACTCGACTCTTCGTTCGATTCTTCCTTCGAGACGGGGGCAATTGGGGTCTTCTTAAAAGAAAGTATTTCGGTGATATTGAAAAAGAAGATCACGAATACCAGCAAGGTAAAAGCCAGAAACAGAATTGTTCCAAAGCCCAAAAGGTTGTCAAAGAAGATTGACAACTGATAACCAAGACCTCCGCTATAAAAACTCCACTCAGAGATAGATTCATCTCCTTTGATCATTGAGCCCATCAGTAGACTTATCCAGATCAAGAAGAAGAGTGTAAAAGTGATGGCTCTTGACAACTTGATAAGTGCTTTTCCCCAAATCACTTTGTAGCCAAAGATGAAAAGCAACGGTGGGATCAAAAATGCTGCTATTCCAAACCAGGAGAAAATGAGTTTATGGGCAACCAGCGCTCCAAGCAACTTCATCCAGTTACCTGCCTCTTGCCCTAATGACTTAACTGTTTCGTTCTGATCAAAGAAAGCTTCCACCACACTTTGATCCATTTTACCCGTAAATAGGTAACTGACACAAGCCAAAAAGATGAACACGGAAGCCAGCAGAAGAAAAAAGCCAATCGACAATTGAAATCTCCTATCCCTTAGAAATGGGATATCGACTTTCAGCGAACGTTTCTTTTTTGGGCCTTTGTCCTTGGTGTTGGACTTAAAAGTGTTGGACTTATACGTGTTTTTAGCCATCTAAAAATCTAAAACCTGATAATACGAATTTAATCGAATATTATGAACCTATTCTGATCATTCATCAAACGATCTAAGCCTTGTTTTCTTTCCATTTTGCAAGACCTTTATTAATTCTCTTAATCATACCCGGACCTTCATAAATAAAGCCGGTATAAACCTGAACCAAACTTGCACCTGCTTTTAATTTCTCAATTGCATCATCTGCTGTCTGAATCCCTCCCACTCCAATAATCGGAAATGCTCCGTCAGACTTCTCATTAAGAAATCTAATCACCTCTGTCGATCTGGCCTTGACAGCCTTTCCACTCAATCCTCCTGCACCAATTTCTTCTATCGTATTCTTGGGTGTATTCAATCCTTCTCTCGAAATGGTAGTATTAGTAGCAATAACACCATCAATACCCGTCTCATTGACAATTTCAACAATATCCAAAAGTTGTTCTTCGGTCAAGTCTGGTGCTATTTTCAGTAAGATTGGTTTCTTTTCTGAAAATGCCTTACCCGCTTCCTGAAGACTGTTTAAAATGTGTTTCAGGGGTTCTTTTTCTTGCAACGCCCGTAGGTTGGGCGTGTTGGGCGAACTAACATTAACTACAAAATAGTCTACATAGGGATGCAGCCCATTGAAGCAGATTAGATAATCATTAACCGCTTCCTCATTAGGGGTTACCTTGTTCTTCCCGATATTCCCACCTATAAGGACATTTGTTTTTCGGTTTTTTAATCTTTCAATAGCCTCATCCAAACCACCATTATTAAAACCCATTCGATTAATAAGGCTTTGATCGTCTGGCAGCCTAAATAATCTAGGTTGGGGGTTTCCTGCTTGAGGCTTAGGAGTAATTGTACCAATTTCAATAAAACCAAAACCTAAAGCAGACAGCTCATTATAGAGCTTGGCATCTTTATCAAAACCAGCTGCAAGACCTACTGGGTTTTTAAATTTGAGACCGAAACATTCAGTTTCCAGCGAAGTGTATTTAGAATCATAAAGGCTCTGACTTATTGCCTGAACACCTGGGATTTTAAATAATCGCTTGAGCCACCTGAAGGCAAAATAATGAGCGGATTCTGCGTTTTTGGTGAAGAGAAAGGGGCGTATTAGGGTTTTGTACAATTGGGGGAATCTTTCCACAAAAATAGGGCTTAATATGGAAAGCTATAATGGTTTCTAAAGGAAATACTCAGGCTTATTTCTTATACCCGTGAAAGCGCCTCTATCAAGTCCATGATTAGCTCCGAGGATGAAACTCTTGAATGACTTGTCGGAGATAATCTCTATCCAGATGCGTGTAGATTTCAGTAGTGGTAATAGACTCATGGCCGAGCATTTCTTGCACTGCTCTGAGGTCAGCCCCCCCCTCTATCAAGTGAGTTGCAAAGGAATGGCGAAAGGTATGTGGACTGATCGTCTTTTGAATCCCAGCTTTTGCCACTAGGTCTTTCAGAAAGGTAAAGACCATTTGCCGTGTCAACTGCCTACCTCTTCTATTTAGAAACAAAAAGGCCTCATGACCGGGCTTCACATCCAAATGAACCCTGACCTCCTCACGATAAATATAGATATGCTTCAATGCTGTTCGTCCAATGGGCACCAACCTTTCCTTATTACCCTTTCCAAAAACTCTAAGAAAACCAACATCAAAATGAATATTAGAGGTTTTCAAGCCGATCAATTCAGACACTCGGAGTCCTGAACTATAAAGTGTCTCAAGCATTGCACGGTTTCTTGTCCCCTCGGGTGTGGAGTGATCGATGGCCTCGAGAATCTGATCTATTTCTTCTACGCTCAGCGTATCCGGTAGTTTTCTACCGAGCTTCGGAGCCTCTAAAAGTGTGGTAGGATCAGTATCCATTTCCCCTTCATAAATGAGAAATTTATAAAATGACTTGAGCCCTGATATTATTCGAGCTTGCGAAAAAGCGCTCATCCCTACTTCATTGATCCACTCTACCATATCTTGAAGCTCTACAATCGTTACTTGCAAGGGATTCAGGTCTTTCTCTCTTAAAACCAGAAACTGCTTCAGTTTTACAATATCCCGCACATAAGCATCGACTGAATTTTCACTAAGCGACCTTTCAAGCTTTAAGTAGTTTTCATACTCCTGAATGTATACATCCCAAGACATGACCAAGTATAAGCAAAACTTAGTATAGATTCTGAAAGAAATGCAGAATGGCTTAGATTTGTCCATCATGAAGGTAATCATCATCAACGGCCCCAACCTTAACCTACTCGGAACAAGGGAAAAAGACATTTATGGCAATGAGCGTTTCGAAGACTATATGGAAAAGTTAAAAAGCACCTTCACTGAAATGACTTTGGAATACTATCAGAGCAATGTTGAAGGTGAGTTAATCAATAAATTTCATGAGGTTGGTTTCTCCTATGATGGCATTGTCTTCAATGGCGGTGGTTATACGCACACTTCTGTGGCTATTTCTGACGCTATTGCAGCCATAAAAACACCCGTGGTTGAAGTACATATTTCTAATATCCATGCCCGCGAAGAGTTCAGACATTTGAGTTTGATTACTAAGGAATGTGCAGGCTTAATTACTGGCTTTGGGATGAAGGGTTATGATATGGCGCTGGGATACTTGAAAGGTAATTAATGACTCTATGATAAAATCAATGCACCTTCTTTTTACACTGGTGCTCTTTGTTTCAATACAGTCGTCCGGTTTGACCCAAACTACCATAAAAGGACAAGTGGTTGACTCAGAAACTAACGAAGGGATTCCGTATGCTCACGTCTTGTTTCTTAAGGGTTCTGTGGGGACAGCAACCAATCTTGAGGGTTTTTTTCAACTCACTTTGAACAATGCTAATTCGCTTGATAGTATCGTCATCAGGAGCATCGGATATAGTCCAAAGAAGTTGAGAATAGACAATTCTTTAAATAAACAGACATTCAAGTTAATACCTGACTTCCTTGCATTAGATGAAGTAGAAGTCGTTGGTGAAAAAGGTCGATTTGATATCCGCAAATTTATGTTGGATGTGGTCGAGAAATACAACCAACAGCGTAACCAGAAGAGTCATATTGCCAAAGCTCATTACAAAGAATATGCATTGTTTAATGGCAAGCATATCATGTATTTTCAAAGTCTCGGATATTCAATAATGACAGAATTGGCAGAGGATTTTTCTCCTATTGGTAACTATCGTTTCTTCTATGAAAATACACGAGCGCATATAGAAAATCCCAAATGGGCTGCATATGATGCTAATTTAAATGACGAATACAACAGAGGCAACGTGAGGCCATCAGGTTGGTCTATTCTAAATCTCTTTAGGAGAATTGAAGTCTGGGGGCTTCTTTCAGAAGAATTCGTTACCAAGTATAAATTCAAGTTTGAGAATGAATTCATTAAAAACTCAAAGCTCATTTATCAGGTAAGTTACAAGTGGAAAGGTGATCGTGGACTTATAGATATAGATGCCAATTCGTTAGCAGTTATTTCGATTGCTGCAGAAACCAACAACTACTTTAGCAACGCTTTTAGCAAACAACTTAAAGCCAGCGCCAAGATTGACTTCAGTTACTATGACAACACTCCGTATTTATCTTTGGCTAATATCAAATACCAGCACAAAGGACTATCCCATCACTTGGAGTTGCAAATCATGAGTCAAAAGTTCAATGATTTTGAAATGAGTGCCGATGAGTTAAAAAGCCTTAGTCAATTTGAATCTAACCCACTTATTCAGTACAAACCTGCAGAATTCGAGTTCCTTGACTTTATTAGAAAGGGTCCAACCGAGCAAGTCGCTATAGACTTAGCTGGCTCTGGAAAAAGGCTCGAAGATTACTTCGTGGCGTATTCGGGCAAATGGCTAGGTTATGAGTTTAGGAAAACAAGGACAATTCCTTCAAACACCATTCTGGAAAAATTATCAAGCCTTAAAAAGAATTTCTGACTACCAATTTCTAGCTTTGCAGAAACATTTTTGTGATGCTTAGTTTTAAGGAAATCATCTCGGTAACACTTATACTTTTTTCGGTAATCGATATTCTTGGCTCAACTCCTGTAATCATTGATTTAAGGAAGAAAAACGGACATATTCAGTCGGGGAAAGCTACTTTGGCGGCAGGTGTACTGATGATTCTTTTCCTCTTTGTCGGAGACAACTTGCTTGGGCTTTTCGGTATTGATGTTGGCTCATTTGCTATTGCAGGCTCATTGGTCATGTTCATCATAGGTTTAGAAATGATACTTGGCAGAAACTTCTTTAAGAACGATGCCTCAGCAGCGGGAACTTCTTCAATTGTTCCGATTGCATTTCCTTTGATTGCAGGTGCCGGAACTTTAACTACGATTATCTCGATCAGAGCTGAGTATAGTGAATGGAATATTCTGATTGGCATTGTTGTCAACCTAGGTTTCGTATATCTGGTACTTAAATCCACTAACTGGTTAGAGCGAAAAATCGGACCGGCTGGGTTAGGTGTTTTACAAAAGGTTTTTGGAATTATCCTCCTCTCCATTGCCATCAAATTATTTAAGGATAATATTGTCAATATATGATTGTAATCTATACTGACGGTTCTTCGCGTGGTAACCCAGGCCCTGGCGGCTACGGTACGGTAATGAAATATAAAGAGCATCGCAAAGAGATGTCCCAAGGCTATCGTAAAACCACAAACAATCGGATGGAGCTACTAGCCATTATCGTTGGTCTGGAAACCATCAAAGTCGAGAAGGCCAAAGTGAAGGTATATTCAGATTCAAAATATGTGATTGATTCTGTAGAAAAGGGATGGCTCTGGAATTGGATGAAGAAGGATTTCAAAGGCAAGAAGAATAAAGACCTTTGGCTTCGTTTTGCTGATATCTATAAGAAGCACTACGTCACCTTCCAATGGGTCAAAGGTCATGCAGGTATTGAGGAGAATGAACGTTGCGATCAATTAGCTGTTGAAGCTGCAGAAAGCAATAACCACCTCATAGACGAGGGCTTCGAATCAGGACTTTATTCTTAATATTCATTTTGCCCAATAGTTACTTCCAATTCAAACAATTCCGAATCGATCAACCTGTCGATGGCATGAAAGTGACTACCGATGGGTGTCTGTTTGGAGCATCAATAGAACCCGTAGTAAATGGTCGAATTTTAGACATTGGTACTGGTACTGGTCTCCTTGCACTAATGTTGGCGCAAATAACCGATTCTGCAATTGATGCGATCGAAGTTGATAACGAAGTGGCTCGGCAAGCAGCGAAAAACATCCAAAACTCACCCTGGCGTGATCAAATACAGGTTATCCAAGAAGGTTTACAAAGCTTTCAACCAGAAAGTGAATACGATCAAATAGTCTGTAACCCACCTTTCTTCAAAAGCGGTTATAAAGGGAAGTCCGAAACTAAAAATCTCGCTGTTCATGACGATACTTTGCCTATGCCATTGCTGGCTAGGCGTTCTTTTGAGCTATTGGATCAGAATGGCTCGTTTTGGGTAATGTATCCAGAATATGAAATGATCCAATTTGAATCCTTGGCCATCATAGAAGGATTTTCTTTAGCCCAGAAAACAATGGTTTATAATAAGAAAGATGGGCCAACCTTTCGTGTAATCTCAAAATTCATCAAGCACTCCGTTAGTTCCTTGACCGAAACAGAGCTTATCATCAAAGCTTCAAACAATTCTTACTCTAAAGCATTCATTCACCTTTTGAAAGACTATTACCTCCACTTGTAAAGTCAATTCATACGATAGCGCTTGAGGTTTGCACTCGCTAAATAATTCCGATATCTTGCGCCCTTTCAAAAATCACATGGAGATACTGGGCATAGACGTTGGCGGAAGCGGTATTAAAGGAGCAATTGTCGATACCAAGTCAGGATATTTAATTTCAGACCGATTCAGAATACCTACACCAGAGGGACGTAGACCAGATGACATCGCTGATGTTATCAGTAATATTCAGGAGCACTTTAACTGGAATGACAATATTGGCGTAGCCTTTCCTACCGTAGTAGTTAACGGCAAAGCTAAGTATCACAGCAACCTTGATGAGAGCTGGAAAGGCCTGCAAATTGATGATCTCTTTAGAGGGCGCTGCAATCAAATTTTTAACGTCATCAATGATGCTGACGCTGCTGGCTTAGCCGAAATGAAATTTGGAGCTGGGCGCCATCATTCAGGTGTTGTGCTTATGGTAACCATTGGCACCGGCTTGGGTAGTGGCCTTTTTTATGACGGTGTTTTGGTACCCAACTTTGAACTAGGGCACCTTTACTATAAGAATGGCGATCCAATAGAATTCTATGCTGCTGATTCTGCCAGAAAAAGAGAAGAATTGAGTTTTGAAAAGTGGGGTAAGCGTCTCAATAGATTCCTAAAACATATTGAACGGGTTATTAACCCTGACTTTATTATCCTAGGAGGTGGCGTGAGTAAACACATACACAAGTACCGAGACCAAATCACTATTCAAACTCCATTTGTGGTAGGTGAAAAAGAGAACAACTCAGGAATTATTGGTGCCGCTGCTTATGCCGCTGACCATCACAAGTGATTTAAACTCGATTCAACCTCAGGAAAAGACTTAGCATCATAAATCAACTCCCCTTTATTCAGGAACCTTTGCATGCCAAGCATTACCTCAAAATTAGGTTGGTGTAGGTGTTTGGGGATTTTGTAAATCCGCTCATCTTTCCTTTCGAAAGGGGTTGTTACTTTTGAACCAAACAAGTAGGGCATCAGAATCTTTGAACAACTGAAGGCAATACGGTCAAACTCATTTTCCTTAAAGTGCCTGGTCAGGCGCTCATTGATATCTTCAAAGAACAAAAGTGTCTTGGCCAACCTGACCCTAGACCCTGCACGTGATTTGCCTTTAGTCTTCAGGTGTTTAATTTGGCTTACCCCTTGTTTTTTCCGAACCATATAGGCGGTAAACACCTTGTGCTCTAGACATTTTTCTCCCTGAAAAACACCAATAGAAGCACTCCCCGTTTGAACTAAGAGCATCAAGTATTTTACTTCCGATTCAGAGACGATTCCCTCGGGGGAGATTTTAATTGTAATAGGTAGTCTCAGTTGGAATTCATCTGAACCATTATCAAAGAAATAAGAATGCTTTTCATGGTCGTATTGGCAAGAAAAATCAGTCTTATCCATTTCCATCAAAAAATCGAGTACCTCTTGTCGCTTAAGAAAATGATGCTTCTGCTCCACTTGGCAATAATCTTGATTTTAAGTCGAAAAACACAGCCTTTGAACAGGAAACATGAATAACTAACTTTATGTCATCAACGCATAAGATGTACCTAAACACCGCGTTACCTACTAGACCTTATGACCAAGAAAAAAACGAAACGTACCAAGCGATTGAAATGGCTGCTTGCCATCTTCGCTACCATTACCATTGGGGCATTGGGTTTCTTTTTGAGTGTTTATTGGCAGTTATGGGAGCCCCTTCCTTCCAGAGATCAACTTGCGGACATTAGGCAAAGCGAAGCCACAGAAATTTATGCTGAGGGCGGTGAGCTACTCGGTAAATATTTCATCTTCGATCGACAACCGATCAACTACGAGCAGATTCCTTCTCAACTGATTGATGCATTAATAGCGACTGAAGATTCACGCTTTTTCAAACATAATGGTGTCGATCGAAGAAGTCTACTTAGGGTAATCTTTAAGACCATTCTTCTTCAAGATGAATCTGCGGGAGGTGGAAGTACACTTTCCCAACAGTTGATTAAGAATCTCTATCCCAGAAAAGATCATGGGGTCTTTTCGATGCCTGTGAGTAAAGTCAAAGAAGCCATTCTAGCTACCAGATTAGAAAAGATTTATTCAAAGGAAGATATCCTTACCCTTTACTTGAACACAGTCCCTTTTGGAGACAATACCTTCGGCATTGAAAGTGCTGCTGAGAAATTCTTCGGCAAGGCGGCTGTAGATTTATCACTCGAGGAGTCTGCGGTTATCGTGGGGATGCTAAAAGCGTCTTATCGCTATAACCCTCGACTTTTTCTTGAAAGGTCGCTACTCAGAAGGAATGTGGTATTGAACCAGATGCAGAAGTACGGTTATCTCACCACCGAAGAGTACAGCATTGTTTCCAAGAAAGCACTGGAGCTTTCTTACCGCCCCTTTAGTCATAACAAAGGTATTGCTCCCTACTTCAGAGCTTCTTTGAGAAAGAAGGTACAGGATTGGCTCCAATCGTATAACGACTCTACAGGCAACGACTATAACCTCTTTACTAGCGGTCTCAAAATCTATACGACACTCGACTATGAGATGCAAAAGTTGGCAGAGGAAGCCACAAAGGAACACCTGTCCACCTTGCAGTCTGATTTTGAGAAGAGTTATGGAAAAAATGCACCATGGTTAAAGAATCAAGACATCATCAGAAGTGAAATTAAAAATTCCCCAACCTACATCAGACTAAATGCAAAAGGTCTATCAGAATCACAAATTCTTGATTCAATGAGCGCAAAACATAATGTAGAGCTCTGGGACTGGAATGGGAAGAAGGTCGTGCAGGTAAGCACCTTAGATAGCATAAGACATTATAAGAAGTTCCTCAATGCAGGTGTACTCTCGGTAAACCCATATTCAGGTCAGGTGAAGGCCTGGGTGGGGGGAATCGATTTTGAGCATTTTCAATACGATCATGTAAGGCAGAGTAAGCGGCAAGTCGGTTCGACTTTTAAGCCTATCGTTTATGCAACTGCGGTAGAAAACGGAATTGACCCTTGCAAATTCTACTCTGCCCGTCAAGTGACTTATGCCAATTACAACAATTGGACGCCAACCAATGATGGCGCTTCGGACTATGACAAACGCTATGCAATGAAAGCTGCTTTGAGTGGTTCTGTCAATACTGTGGCGGTCAAGGTAATGGAAGATGGCGGTATGATGAACGTGATTGATCTGGCACATAACATGGGCATTGAGTCTGAAATTCCGGAAGTGCCCTCCATAGCCCTTGGCACTGCTGAACTGTCGGTAATGGAATTGACCAAAGCATATACCAGCTTTCTGAATAGCGGAAAACCCGTATCTCCCTATTTTATTTCAAGGATTGAGAATAGTGATGGCGAGGTACTAGCTTCCTTCAAGACTGAAACTGTCGACTCTCCTGTCTTCTCTGAAGAAACCAGAGAAGTCATGATTGAGATGATGAAGGGCGTGATTGAAGAAGGAACAGGACAACGCCTTCGATGGTCATACGGACTTCAAAACGATATTGCAGGTAAGACAGGTACTACACAAGATAACAAGGATGGTTGGTTCGTGGGCCTAACACCTAGACTGGTAACTGTAACTTGGGTGGGTGCTGATGATCACCGAGTTGGATTCAAAACAACCGCTATGGGGCAAGGGGCAAACTCAGCATTACCCATATTCGGAAAGCTTTTCCAAAAAATGAATGCCGACAGTCATTTTGATCGCTATACCAAAGTCCGTTTCCCTCCTGTTTCCATCAATACTTTGAATCGAATGTCCTGCATTCCGGAAAAGAAAGAAGGCTTGCTAAATCGAGTTTTTGTCAATAACGACAAACCTCAAGTGTCAGAGTTCAAAGGTGGTAATAAGACTGCTGAGCCAAAGAAGAAAGAAGGTATCTTCAAAAAGATTGGCAATCTCTTTAAGCGTAAGGACAAGAAAAAGAAAGACAAGAAAGGATCTTAATCTAGGATCACTTCTTCCTCAACAAACTCAAAACCTAGGGTTTCTAACTCATTTAAGATGGGATTGTAAAACTCAGGCGTAATCGGAATCTGGACTCCCCTTGCTTCAATTTTCCCTTCCATCAATAATTTAGTGGCGATTCCAAGTGGGAGACCTACTGTCTTAGACATGGCAGTATCAGTCGCATTCTCACCTGTAGCCACCATTGCTGAACGAATTCTCTTGGTCTGCCCTTTATCTTCATAATCAAAAAGATGCCACATCACAATTTGATCCTTTTTATCTGGACCAATGGTCCATTTCTTTTTCAGAATATGCTCTAGTACTTGAGCCGGTGTGCCCTTGAGCAAGCCTACTGATTCTTCATCAAACATTCCTAGCCACCTGAGTTTGTGCATCTCAGTACCGTCAACATCTAATTTCAAGTAATGCGCCAGTTTGAGCTCTACGGAATCATTGGGGTTATAAGAAAGAAAGGAGTTGATAAATTGACGATGGGTCATTTCGGGCACTCCCTCCATTTGATAGGTGTCATCAGTTGCACCTAATTGCACAAAAATATCCCAGGCTCTACAGAAGCCAGGTCTACGTAAAGTGCCGCGATACAGCGTGCTAATTCCATGAAGGCCATAAACGTCTAAATATTTTAGAGAGTCTCTATTGGCATAGCCTTCGAAATATCCATGACCGGGGATATGAATCATTTCAATACGCCTAAAGAGTTTGGGATAAGGAATGTACTTGTATCGTCCTTCTTGAATAAACTTAACAGTACCCTGACCAGCCAACACTACATTTCTTGGATTCCAGGTAAATGCATACTGCCATGGGTTATCGTCTGCAGCATCAGGTGCTAACAGTCCTCCCGTGAAAGACTCGAAAGCTCTTAGTTCCAACCCTTTATCTTCGCGAATATGATCAATGACCTTTTTGGCCGACATATGGTCAATCCCTGGATCTAAACCACATTCGTTTAAGAAAAGAAGTCCTTTAGATAGCGCTTGTTCGTTCAATCCTGTCATGTCATCCGAAACGTATGATGCAGTCAACAAGTGCTTCCCGAATTTCAGGCAGGTCTCAGCAACAACAGGGTGAAAAGATGCTGGTAGCATTGAGATTACTACATCACATGCATTTATCAAGACATCTCTTTCTTCCTCTTTGTTAATATTAAAGGCTACCGCCTCACCATTGGCATGTCCATTCACCTTTTCCTGAGCTAGTTGAAGCGCGTAATCAGCAACTGTAACCTTCCAACCTTTAACTGTTGCTTCCTTGAGCAAGTACGAGATAAGTGAAGTAGCGGAGCGACCTGCTCCCAAAACCAAAATGTGATTCATAGATGAGTTCGTTTAACCTCGAAATAGGCAAAAAGGATTCTAAGTTCAAATGATTAATTGAAATGCTTCTAGACAACCTTAGTTCAAAAGATTCGTATCTTCCAATCCGCTTCATATTACTACATGGCAAAAGAACTTAAACGAGAAGTTTCTCTTCTCATCTACAAAGAATCCGAGTTAGACACAACAACATTAGACCTAATAAATCGAGCAAGGTCGGCAGCCCAGAATGCCCGAGCTCCCTATTCTGATTTCCAAGTCGGTGCCGCCCTTATGCTTTCGGATGGTTCTATAGTCTTGGGAAATAACCAAGAAAATGCTGCTTATCCTGCCGGGCTTTGTGCGGAACGTGTTGCTTTCTTTGCAGCCAAAGCTAATAAGCCCGAAGCCAGCGTTCTTAAAGTCGCCATAGCAGCAGTCAGAATGGATGCTAATGAAAATAACATTCCAGCACCATGTGGTAGCTGTCGACAGGTAATGAGTGAATATGAGAATGATCAGGCATCACCTATCGAGGTTTACTTGACCGGTGGAAGTGGTGATATCATGAAGTCAAATTCTATTGAAAACCTATTACCCTTTAAGTTTTCATCTGACCAGTTGGGAGACTAATGGAGCAGAGAGTTTCATTTGAGTTTAACGGGAGATATGAAGTACTGGGGGAACCGGGTAATCATATCGAGCAATTGTGGTTTGTTTGTCATGGACATGGTCAATTGGCAAAGTATTTCATTAAGAAATTCCAAGCGCTGGATGATGGCAAACATTTGATAGTTGCTCCTGAAGGTCTGTTTCGCTATTATCTGCAAGGCTTTACCGGCAGGGTTGGTGCCACCTGGATGACAAAGGAAGATAGGACTTCTGATATTCAGAACTATCTCACTTTTTTGACCGCTGTTCTTAATCAGGCTAAGTCCCAACTAAAATCAGATGTTAAAGTAACCTTGTTTGGCTTTTCGCAGGGTGCCGCTACTATCTCGCGCTTCTCCACCCAGACAGATGTTGCCTTTGATCGATTGGTCTTGTGGGCAGGAATCTTTCCTCCGGATCTGCCACCCTTAGAGAGTCGAAGGAAACTGTCAGACAAGGAATGCTATTTGGTTTACGGACTTGGTGATCAGTATTTAACTGAGGCAAGAATAAAAGAACAGGAATCCATCGCAGCCCAAATAAAAGTCACCCCCGAAGTATTAACCTTCGAGGGTGAGCACGAATTGAATGATCGACTCATTCAGCAAATCAGTCAAAAAGCTTAGCGCCAAAAACTGAATTTTCGAGTAAATTTTGTTACAATTTTACTAGGCACGATTGAGACAGGCCCTTCGTAAATACCTCCATTATCCCCTATATCTTCTACGCGCACGGCAACTGTATTCTTACCTGGCTTCAGTAGACCCGCTGGGATATCATATATTCTCAATTCTCTAAAACTTCTAGACGCTCCAATTCTTCTACCGTCTTTGGTCTCACCAATTTTTACACCGTTCACAAAGATTTCGTCAAAGTCATCAATGTATCCACCAATCAAGGTAAACTCTGTCTCCTTGCCTCCCTCTGGGATTGAGAACTCTTTCCGGTACCACGCAAAGCCTTTATAGTTACGCATGCCGATCGTCTTCCAGTTTGAAGGCACTACGATATCTTCCCAGCGTGAATCATCAAAACCAACCTCAGCAAATTCATCACGATCGCGTCTCGATATTTTCCAGAGACCTTCTAAGGAATACACTTCATTGTACGCAGCATCTGCCACAAGCAAGCCTACCTCGCCACTATAGATTCCTCCTTCGCCACCTTTGTCATAAATGCGAACTGCAATAAGATTTTCGCCATTATAATTGAGTAACTCATTGGGAATTCTATACTCACGTTTAGCATTCCATGCAGTGTAATAGTCAGGTGGGAATCCTCCTGAGAAACCTATTTTAACACCATTGAAGAAGACCTCGTCAACATCGTCAATATAACCGAGTCGTAAATAGTGAGCTCCATCTTTTTCAAGCTCATCGCCACTGAAGGTTGTGCGGTACCAAGCATAGCCATCATAGCCGTTAAAACCTTCTCTCTCCCATCTTCTTGGCACATAAATCTCTTCCCAATCAGAATCATCATAACTGACCTCTGACCATTCCTTATGATCCCCAATTGAAAACTTCCAATGACCTCTAAGGTTAAGAAGTCTATCAAGGTCTTGTGCCTGTGTAATTGCTGTGACCATTAGCAATACGACCGTAAATAATTTCTTAAACATTTGTTCGCGTTTCAAAAAACTAACCGCCCCGTCCTTAGAGCGATTAGTTAGTTACTAGTTTAGTTGTAATTCGTTTTTGCCCCTGGGCATCGTTGTTATACTTCAAACATACGTGGCTTTAAGTGCGTGTATGTCACGTTGGGGTAAAGAGATGTCACAAAATGTCATAAACCAATTTACCGCTCTTCAAGCCATTAATTATCAAGTATTTATAAACTTATATCCTACCCCATGTACGGTTAAAATATGCTTGGGTTCATTTGGATTCTCTTCTATTCTCTGCCGTAAACGCAGCATAAAATTATCAACAGTCCTTGTCGTGGGTTGACTTTCATAACCCCATACTTTATTTAATAGGTCGTAACGACTGACTACTTCATTTTTGTGCTCCATCAGGTATTGCAGAATCTCATACTCTTTATGAGACATTCTAACATCGCCTTCGGCATTCTGGGCTGTAAACTGTGAAAAATCAATTGTCAGATTACCGATTACCACTGGACCACTGACAGGTTGATTCTCTGGAGTCTTGATTCTTCTAAGAATTGCCTTCACCCTGGCGATCAACTCTCTCAAACTAAAAGGCTTGGTTAAATAATCATCGGCCCCAAGTTCTAGCCCTAATACTTTATCAATTTCTTCGCTCTTGGCGGTAAGAAAGATTATAGGTGTCATAACGCCCATTTTCCTTATAGCCTTACAGACATCAAAACCAGACATCTTGGGCATCATAACGTCTAATATGATCAGGTCAAAATCTCCATTCTTAACCTTTTCAAGGCCTTCTTGACCATCAATGGCTACCTCTACAGTATAGGATTCAAATTCTAAGTTATCCTTTAAGCCAAGGCGCATGGCTGGCTCATCTTCTACGATCAGAATATTAGGCATCTAATTGTGTATAAAGTGGAAAAATCAATTTAAAAGTACTGCCTTTACCCGGAGTGCTGTACACCTCAACTTTGCCATCATGAGCATCCATAATGTGCTTCACAATAGTTAAACCAAGACCCGAACCTTTGGTATCATGAACATCACCATTAGGTACCCGATAAAACTTCTCGAAGAGTTTGTCTAGCTGGTTCTTAGGAATTCCCATTCCATGATCTGTAACCGATACAAAAGCCTTCTCTCCTTTACGACCAGTCTCTATAACTACTTTTTTCTCGTCTAGGCTGTACTTCATGGCATTATCAATCAGGTTGACTAAAACTTCAGTGACGGCCTCTGGATCGGCATTAATAGATAGATCTTCCTTAGAGCTTTTTAGTTCATGCTGAAAGCCATTATTCTCTAAGTGATAAGAATAGGTGTTGAAAACATCACTTACAGCAGTATTGAGGTTCAACTGTCGCTTATCATAAGTACGTTTACTAGCTTCGATTTTAGAGAAGCTTAGTATGCGGTTAATCATATTAGTCAAGCGACTGACTTCCTTAGTAATAATACCGTAGTACTCCTTCTTTTTTTCTTCTGTTCTAACCCTATCCATCAGTAGGGTCTCTGCAAACATATTGATAAGCGCTAAGGGAGTTCTGATCTCGTGCGAGACATTGGACACAAAGTCAGCCTTCTTTTGAGCCAATCTCATCTCTTGCTGAATATTTCTAAAAACTAGATAAATCCCCATGATCATGACTAGCATCAACAACCCAAGCGCCAAAAGGCTTTGGCTTTTTCTTTTGTTAACAGCTTGCTCAACAGTACCTCCTACTCTGTCTATACCTATTTCGTACTTGGGTAGTAAATCTATAGGCTCTCTCTCATAATTGCCTGGTGTGTTCTCTGAAGTGGAATAGACCAAGTAGTTATCTGAAATTCTAGTGCATGACAATACAAAGTCATCTCGGGCGATTTCCTGGAATTTTGGAACGAGATACTGTTCTATCATCCAAACAGCATCAAAAAAGTAGATGCCAAACTTGGTTTCCTCTCCTGAGTCGAGGACAAAATAGAAGTAGTCCAATTCGACACCATTATGGAAAAAGGCCTGTTCGCCATTTTCAATTTTCAAAAACCCACCCGCGTCTTTGTATCGTGTAAGCCTATTTACAATTGGTGAGTTTGCCGCATAGATACTATCCGCTCTTTGCGCGAACGAATCATCGAAGGATTCGTCAAAAGTAAAAAGTTGTTCGTAGGGCTTTTGAGTGCCTTTTAGATATAATGCATTAAAAAAATTGTAGGTACCCAATTCGCTTATCCATTCGTCCGTTCCAACATTTTCGATGTCATTGTCTAAGACTGTGGTAATAAGAGATACTTTATCTTGAACACTTTGATTGATTGAGAAGAGTACTGATTCGAGTTGACGCTCATATATTTTCTCTAATTCACGTTCATCAACCGTCAATGAATTCAATTCAAAAACTCCATATACAATCACAGGAATGATCAATATGGATAGAATAGCGATAAGAGGTCTGTTTGCGCGTTTTTTCAACCGATTACGTATTATATCTGCTCGAAAATACGAAAAGGAAGAGGTGTCGATTAATTCTGTGACAATCTTTTACAAGAGGTGGATTTTTTAAGAGTAATTCATATCTTTGCAGGCCGAAAAACAAATACATTAAAAATGTTAAACAATTACGAGACAGTATTCATTTTAAATCCCGTTTTGTCTGATGAGCAGATGAAGGATGCTGTCGGCAATTACGAACAACTCCTAAAAGACAATGGAGCAGAGATCGTGAACCTAGAAAGGTGGGGACTTAGAAAGTTGGCTTACGCCATCCAGCACAAGTCTACAGGTTTCTACAACTTGATTGAGTTCAAAGCCGACCCAGCAACAGTAGCAACCCTTGAAGTAGAATTCAAAAGGGATGAAAAAATCATGCGATTCTTAACCGTGTCTTTAGACAAGCACGCAGTTGAGTACAACGCAAGAAGAAAAAGTGGCGCTTTTAATAAGAAAAAGAAAGAGGAGGCAGCATCATGACATTAGTAAACGAACCAATCAACAGAGAGCAGCAACGCAAGAAGTATTGCCGCTTTAAGAAAAACGGAATCAAATACGTTGACTACAAGAACCCAGATTTCTTGATGGCCTTCGTAAACGAGCAAGGTAAGATTCTTCCAAGAAGACTTACTGGTACAAGCTTGAAATACCAAAAGAAAGTGACTCAGGCTGTGAAAAGAGCAAGACATATTGCTTTGATGCCTTACGTAGCTGACGGATTGAAGTAAACCCTAGACTGTAAAGAAAAATGGACGTTATATTAAAGACTGATATTAAAGGTTTAGGCTACAAGAACGACACTGTAAGCGTAAAACCAGGTTATGGTAGAAATTACCTTATCCCACAAGGCTTTGCTGTATTAGCAAGCGAGTCAAACAGAAAGATGGTTGCTGAGAACATCAAGCAAGCAGCTCACAAAGCAGATAAAATCAAGGGAGACGCTCAGGCAATTGCTGATGCAATTGGCGATACTGCTCTTGAGATCAAAGCAAAAGCTGGAGACAGTGGCAAAATCTTTGGTGCTGTGACTACTTTGCAAATTTCTGATGCCTTGAAAGCAAAAGGAATTGATGTTGACAGAAAGAAAATCTCTTTCAAAGGAGAAGTCAAAATGCTTGGCGAGTACGAATTAGAAATCGACCTTCACAAAGAGGTGAAGAAAGACTTAAAATTCGCGGTTATCGCTGAATAAGATAAAAACAATAAGTGGAAAGCCTGTTCATGCAAATGGACAGGCTTTTTTTGTACCCAAGCATTCCTAACTCCTAACTCCTAACTCCTAACTCCTAACTCCTAACTCCACATTACGGTAGCTTTACATAATAGAAATACATTTTATAAGAATAATTACTTAACTTTTTCATCTATAACTATTGAATGAAAAATAAGATTTTTATGAAGAATTTAACCACACTCCTCCTACTTCTACTAGCTTCCTCACTTATACAGGCGCAGAGCTATGTAAACAAAGCTGGTGATACGATGACTGGTGACCTAACTATTGGCAACAGCAGCAAACAATCGATAAACTTAAATCTAACGGCAACTAACACAGCCGGTGCTCCAGCCATGACCACATCTATAAAAATGACAGGTTATGAAGGCCGTGGTAAAGGCACCTTCTTCAGTGATATAACCTATGGAGGAGAGTGGTTTGCAGGAATACCCTATTCCACACCACATGATTTATTTCAAATAGGTTTTGATCAAAGCGGTGGACAAGCCGAATATCAAGCCAACGCTGTTTTTAGTATTTCGAAACTTGGTGCTACAACTTTAGCCGGTAGTCTAACCACCAATGGTGGAAATAACATTGTGAACGCCACAACAAACGAATCGGGATTCATATTTAGAAATAATAATAGCACGCGAGCTCAATTCGCCTGGATTGAAAGTGGTGGCTATATGGGTGTATGGAATGCAAACACGGGAGTTTGGCAGCAGCAATGGAAAAATAATGGGAATACGGAAATTAATGTAAACACTGAAATTAATGGACAACTGGTAATTGGAGAAAATGCTAACAGTCGGATAGCCATAAAGTATGGAACAACAGGAAATGGTCATTACATTGATCTAGGAGATACTGGAAATTCAGACAATGGCATAATAAGAGCTTACAGCCATAATGGACTTCAAGCCGAATTCAACTTAGGAGGAATCAAAACTGCTGGTATTAATGAATTGGGAGGCAACACAGCCATAGACGGAAATCTAGAGGCTAAAAAAGTAAAAGTAACAGCTCAACCTGGAACAGTTCCCGATTACGTCTTTGCTAATAATTATAAACTAAGAACCCTTTCTGAGCTTGAGAAATACGTCAATACGAACAAGCACCTACCTAACATCCCTTCTGCCAAAGAAGTAGAAAAGAACGGTCAGGATGTGGGTGATATGCAGTTGAAGCTCTTGGAAAAGGTAGAAGAATTGGTACTCTATACCATTGAACAGCAGAAAACAATAGACAAATTATTGGATCGAATCGAAAAATTAGAAAACTCTAAGAAAGATGAAAAATAAAACCTACGACCTTATTAAAATCAAGATCACTATACTCTTAATTCTCTTCTCCACCCCTCTTAATGGCCAATGGAGTAATGTGTCCACCGGAATAAAATACACTTCAGGCAATGTGGGGATTGGTGTTACAATTCCATCTGCAACACTTGATGTTTTAGGGACAGCCAGATTTGATGGTACAGTCAATTTTGTAGGAACAACAAACCTGACAGGTACCGTGCCACTCTTGGGAATCATCAATAGCAACCAGAGTATAACCACCAATAGTATTATTGGCAAATTGGATTTTGCCTCTAACAACGAATACAATCTTTCAGGACAAGTCTCTTTCGGTACAATTCAATTAGTATCAGAAGGAAATGTCAATACTTCAGGTTTAAACTCAGTCAATGGTTCCTTAGAGTTTCGCACAGCAGACTCAGGAACCAATAGTTTAGCGATGAAATTAAACTCAGACAACTCCGTTGACTTTTTTGGTGACGGAAGTTTCAGCTCCGACCTGACAATAACAGATAGCAATGTACTTTTTGACTATAACCGGGGTCTAAAATTTGGTGGCTCAGCCTACAATTTCATCAGGGCTGACGCATCAGGAAGTGAAGGAATGAAATTATCCTACGCAGGTCGTGCCTCGATAATAATAGATTCAGACAACAATGGAACCGGCTCATCTTTTCAAATCCTATCCAACAATACATCTGTTCCTGCTGCAACCAAATTGATGGAGATCGATGAATATGGAAGCACAAAACTATATAGTGACGGTTCAAATACACATGGTTCTTCCTTATACCTAAGACACACCAATAACAACTCGACAGACGTCATTGGCTCTATCTTTTTCCAGAACAATGTCGGTTCAGCGGCTAAAATCATTACTGAAACTTCAGAAGCAAACAATAATGGTGTTTTCAAAATACAGACTGCAAATGGAGGTTCATTAGGTGATAGGCTCACGATTGATCGACATGGAAAGACAGTTATCAATGGCAACCTCGAATCCAAAAAAGTAAAAGTCACGGCCACCCCTGGCTCTGTACCAGATTATGTGTTTGCGAATGACTATAAACTAAGAACTCTTACAGAGCTTGAAAACTATATCAATACCAATAGGCACCTACCTAATATTCCTTCGGCCAAAGAAGTCGAAAAGAATGGTCAGGATGTGGGCGGTATGCAGCTAAAACTATTGGAGAAAGTAGAAGAGCTAGTACTCTATACTATTGAACAGCAGAAACAATTAGAAAGGCAACAAAAAGAAATTGAGGCGCTCAAGGAACAAGTCAAGAGCTTAAAAAAATAAACAATATCCATCATGTCCATAGAAGTAGGACTCTCCATCCCTAAGATGGAGAGTCCCGCATTCGCGGGAATGACGACTGACTAGATTTACATTACCTCCTCACATTTTACTCATTCACCTCCTCACCTTTCACTTCATCACTTCCCTGCTCCCTAAAAACTCCCCTCTTGTCATAGGCAACCGTTTGCACAAGAATTCATATGGGTAGGTTTGAATAGCCCATCAATTTTGCCTTATTTCCCAGTGAATCAGAAGCTTAATCCAGGATTATGCAATAGGAATCGTTATGAGGGCCTAACCCATAAAAAATCAGGAAGCTCGACTTTGAAACCATAGCAGCGCTATGGTGAAAAGGCAAGCGAAACAAAGAGACTGATTTGAAATGAGTTAGGTTCGCAATAGAAAGCCTATTACATATTCCGGGATAGTTTATGTGAATTGAACCGAAAACCAACCTAGGAACCTCTAGTCATCACCTTATCATGAAATCAGGACAAAAAAGAGTAGTTATTGAAAACGTTTCCCCTGAAATCAATTGTGGTCAACATGCATCCAAAAGAGCTGTCGGACAGGCCTTTCAAGTAACTGCAGACCTACTAGCCGATGGACATGATGTGCTAAATGCACACATCAAATATAAGTTTGGCAATGCGCGGACATGGAAATATACGCCAATGCATTTGACTGACAATGATGTTTTTGCTGGAGAGTTCGTAGCAGAAAAACAAGGAAACTATGCCTACACTGTTGAGGCTTGGGTTGATTACCCACTAACATGGCAGCACAATATTGAGCGCAAAATTGCCGATCAGCAACATGTGGATGTTGAACTATTAGACGGAATCCAATATCTGGAAACTGCCCTCAAGTCTGCGAAGGAAGAGAAAGCCTATTTAGAAGAGCTGATAGAAGCTTTCAAAAAGCCAGAGTCTTATAACTATGCGATTGCCGAAGCACAGTCTAAAAGGCTACACACTATCTTTTTTGAAAATCCTACCAAAGAATTTGCGACTACTTACGACAAGGAACTTCCACTTTATGTAGATCGAAAAAAAGCTCTTTTCAGTACTTGGTATGAGTTCTTTCCAAGATCAACCGCCAAAAAAGAAGGCAAACATGGGACTTTCAAGGACTGCCTGGATGTAATCCCGTATGTTAAGCAATTGGGGTTTGACGTCATCTACTTCCCTCCGATTCACCCGATAGGTACTGCCCATAGAAAAGGAAAGAACAATACAACAACTGCTCTACCTGACGATGTAGGAGTGCCATGGGCTATAGGAAATAAAGAAGGAGGTCATAAGGACATTCTTCCAGAACTCGGCTCGTTGGCTGACTTCAAAAAAGTAATCAAAGCAGCGGCAGAAAGTGGCATCGAAATAGCGCTTGATTTTGCACTTCAATGTTCTCCCGACCACCCATACGTTAAAGAACATCCGACCTGGTTTAAATGGAGACCCGATGGCACGGTACAGTATGCCGAAAACCCTCCTAAAAAATATCAAGACATCTATCCTATCTACTTCGAGTCTGCAGACTGGGAGCCGATGTGGGATGAGTTTATCAGTATAGTACTTTATTGGAACAAACTGGGTGTCAAAATCTTCAGAGTGGATAACCCGCATACTAAACCTTTCGGTTTCTGGGAATATCTCATTGCAGAGGTTAAAAAGGTAGATCAAGATGTACTCTTCTTAGCTGAAGCCTTTACCAAGCCGAAAACCATGCAGCGCTTAGCAAAAATCGGTTTCAGCCAGGGTTATACTTATTACACTTGGAGGAATAACAAAGCTGAGCTTATTGAATATATGACTGAGCTGTCTAAAGGTCCGATGAAGGATTACTTTAGGCCTAACTTTTGGCCTAACACACCAGACATCAACCCATGGATGTTACAGGGAGGCAATGAAAACCTCTATATTATCAGGCATATGATGGCATCCACGTTGTCTTCGAATTATGGGATGTACGGCCCCGTTTATGAGCAAATAGACAATGCGGCTTATATCGGTAAAGAAGAATACCTAAACTCTGAGAAATATGAGGTAAGGCAGTGGGATTGGACTAAGACCAACAAACTGACGCAGCTCATCACAAGAATCAATCAGATCCGAAATGAGCAATCAGCCTTTCAGTTCACCAATAATATCGACTTCTGTACGATAGAAAACGATCAAATACTCGCCTATTTCAAACAAAGCGAAGATGGGCAAAACAATATACTCTGCGTAGTAAACCTTGATCCTTATAACAAGCAAGGAGGCTGGGTTCAAGTCCCTAGACATAAAATGGGGATCTCTGGTGACACACCAATGCGGATGACTGATTTGGTTACTGGAAGCAGCTATATATGGAATCAAGAGTGGAATTTCGTTGAGCTCGACCCTTATCAAGTTCCTTACCATATATTTTCAATTCACTACTAATTTGTAGCTATGTCAGGCAAAGCAGTAAGTTCTAAAATGAATTGGCAACAGCTTTTCGAAGAAGAAGCATACAGAACTCAACTAAGCAATGAGGTTCTGCCTGCTTACATGATGACTACTCGGTGGTATGCTGCAAAAACTCAAAAGGCTAAGACTTTTAGGATAGAGCAGTACATGCCCTTTCCCATGGAAAATGGAGAGACAGCCTATTTCGTGACACTTGAAATCAACTTTGAAGCAGGTTTCACGGAATATTACTTTATAACACTGGCCTTTGTAGACCAGTCTATCGAAATAGAGGAGAAAGGCAGAATTCAGGCCACTGAAATCGGGAATGAAAAGGGATGGATCATTGACGCCCTATACTACGAAAGCTTTAGAAAGGCACTATATGATCAAATCATATCTCAGAAATCGATAACGAATGGTAATACCAAACTTATCTTCGAGCGAGGCAAAGTTTTAAGGTCAAGCCCTCCCTACTCAAGTTCTCAGGTAATGGGCTTCGACCAAAGTAATACGTCTATAGAGTACAATGGACAATTCTTTTTCAAGGTCTACAGACGTCTCTTCCAGGATGACAACCCAGACCTAGAGCTTACCAAGTTCTTATCAGATGACAGTGACTTTAAAAACAGTCCAAAGTACGGTGGAAGCATTAGCTGGATAAAGAATGAATACGCCACACTCTCCATTGGCATTATGCAGGAGAAGGTGGGAAACATTGGTGAAGCCTGGAATCATACACTTGATATGATGAGGGGTTATTTCGAACGAATCGAAGCTACAGACATTGATATCGCAGATATTCAATCCATACCTAGTTTCAGTCTGTGTAGTCCAGATGATTTAAAGTCAGACTTTAGGCTTCTTATTGGCGATGATGTTTTATCGAAAGTCGAGCAAATGGCGCTGCGCGTGGCGGAAATGCACGTAGCACTATTTAAAAATAAAGTCGACACGAAATTCAACCCAATTCAATTCAATGGAGATTACACAGTTTGGCTGAAGAACAGGATCATCTACCAGCTCAATGCCAGGTTTATCTTAGTCGAAGAAAACTTTGATAAACTCGAAGGTCTAGCTAGGCAGTATGCCGAAGACTTTGTGTCCGAAAGAGAGGAAATAACGGCTCGCTTTTTAGCCTTTGACGAGGTGGAGCTTAATAGTAGTAGAATTAGAATTCACGGAGACTTGCACCTCGGGCAAATTCTCATGACCGAAGCAGATGATTTTTACATCATAGACTATGAAGGTGAGCCAGAAAGCACCATTCGCGATAGAAAAGTAAAGCAAACACCTCTAAAAGATGTGGCAGGTATGCTTAGAAGTTTTCACTATGCCGTGTATGCTACCATTTTCGGTTCTAAGAACAGTTTCAAACTATCTCGAGAAGAACTTTTCGAGGCAGGTGAAAAATATTACCAGGCCATTTCAGCCGTATTTCTCAACCAATATGTCACTACGGCAATGAGTGATAATTTGGACATCGGTTATCAATCAGAAATCAAATACCTCTTGAAGTATCATTTGCTAGAAAAAGCGGTTTACGAAATTGGCTATGAATTAAAAGCCCGACCTGATTGGGTCATAATACCCCTGACCGGAATCAGACAAATATTAGAAGACTAAATATGGAACAACATCAACATATCACTGCACACTCTCTACTGACAGACTTTGATGGTGAGCTGTTCAAATCAGGTAAGCACTTCAAACTCTATGAAAAATTAGGCTCAAAGCTGATAGAAGTAGAAGGTAAAAAAGGAACCCAGTTCTCAGTATGGGCTCCGAATGCTGACAAGGTACAAGTGATTGGCGATTTCAACCATTGGAATGGTGAAGGTCACGAGTTATATCCTAGATGGGATGGTTCTGGTATTTGGGAAGGATTTATTCCTGGCATAGAAAAAGGCACAGTCTATAAATACAAAGTCCACTCAAACAACTTTGGCCAAATTCTCGAAAAAGGTGATCCATTTGCCATCCACTGGGAAGTACCGCCTAAGACAGCTTCTATTGTTTGGGAAATTGATTACAAATGGAAGGATAGTAAATGGCTCAAGGCCAGAAAAGAAAAGAATGCATTGGATCAGCCCTTTTCCGTCTACGAAGTTCACTTGGGTTCGTGGAAAAGGAAAGAAAATGGTGAGTCCCTATCATATAAAGAATTAGCCAAAGACTTGGTGAACTATACCAAGGACATGGGTTATACTCATATTGAGTTTCTACCTGTAATGGAACACCCCTTCTTTGGATCTTGGGGATACCAGTGCACTGGCTACTTTGCTCCGTCATCAAGGTATGGCACACCGGAAGACTTTATGGCCATGATCGATGCTTTCCATAAGGCTGAGATTGGAGTCATTTTGGATTGGGTACCCTCCCACTTCCCGAGTGATGCTCATGGGTTATTCAATTTTGATGGCACCCACCTGTATGAACATGCCGACCCGCGCCAGGGCTATCACCCCGACTGGAGTTCATACATTTTCAATTATGGTCGAAATGAGGTCAGAGCCTTCCTAATTAGCAGTGCGATGTTCTGGCTAGACACCTTCCATACGGATGGGTTGCGGGTTGATGCCGTGGCGTCCATGCTTTATTTAGACTACTCTAGAAAAGAAGGTGAGTGGATCCCTAACGAGCACGGAGGAAGAGAGAATTTGGAAGCAATTTCCTTTCTCAAAGAATTGAACGAAACTGTTTATAGCCAATTAGAAGGTGTTCAGACCATTGCTGAAGAGTCTACCGCTTGGCCATCCGTTTCGAGACCAACTTATCTCGGTGGCCTAGGCTTTGGTATGAAGTGGATGATGGGCTGGATGAATGACACGCTTGAGTACTTCAAGAAGGATGCTTACTACCGCCAGTATCACCAAAACGACATTACCTTCAGTTTAAACTATGCCTTCACTGAAAACTTTATGTTGCCCCTTTCGCATGACGAAGTGGTGCATGGTAAAGGGCCATTGATTGACAGAATGCCAGGCGATGAATGGCAAAGGTTTGCAAACCTTAGACTGTTATACGCCTATATGTATACTCATCCCGGAACAAAACTGGTGTTTATGGGAGGTGAAATTGGGCAGACTACTGAATGGCAGCATGACTATTCCATTCCTTGGGATCTTTTGGAAAACGATCCAAACAAGGGCATGAAGGAGTTCACCAAAACCTTAAACCATCTATACAAAGGCGAAGCAGCTCTTTACGAACATGGCTTCAGTGCGGAAGGCTTTGAATGGATTGAATTAAATGACCATCAAAACTCAGCACTCAGCTATATCAGAAAAGGTAAGAACCCTGAAGACGACATTGTTGTGGTCTGCAATTTCACCCCTGTAGTTCGAGACAGCTATCGCATAGGAATCAATGGCGGAGATTGGGAAGAGATATTCAATTCTGATGACACTAATTTCTGGGGAAGCGGAATCAAGAACGAAGGCATTATTAAGTCAGAGAAAGAGCCACAACATGGCAGGCCAAATTCTCTAGACTTGAAACTTCCGCCATTGGCCGTAGTAATGTTCAAGCAAATAAAGGCAAAGCCAAAGACTGCCAAGAAAACCACAAAGAAAAAGTAGAGGAAGCGATTGATGAATAGGTATTTATGTATTCACGGGCACTTTTATCAGCCCCCGAGGGAAAATGCGTGGTTAGAGAAGATAGAAATACAGCCCAGCGCATTTCCATATCACGATTGGAACGAGAGAATCACCAGAGAGAGTTATTATCCCAATGCTTTCTCCAGAGTGCTTAACGATCAGGGCAAGATCATAGATATTGTCAACAACTACTCCAAGATCAGTTTCAACTTTGGCCCTACCCTGCTTTCATGGATGGAGCAGCATGCTCAAACCACCTATCAAGCGATCCTTGACTCTGACAAAGAGAGTATGGAAAACTTTGGTGGTCATGGGTCGGCAGTAGCACAGGTCTATAATCACATGATTATGCCTTTGGCCAACCGAAGAGACAAAGAAACTCAGATCGTTTGGGGTATTGAAGACTTCAAAAAACGTTTTGAACGCATGCCCGAAGGCATGTGGTTGGGTGAAGCCGCTGTAGATACTGAAACACTCGAACTAATGAGTGAACAAGGCATTAAGTATTCCTTGCTGGCTCCACGCCAGGCCGCTCGCTACCGAAAGGTTGGATCAAAAGACTGGATAGAGGGTATCGACCCCAACAAGCACTACAGTTATAAATTACCAAATGGAAAACGGATTGCTCTTTTCTTTTACGATGGACAGCGATCTCAAAATGTAGCTTTCAAGGGCATCCTACAAGATGGTAGACGTTTTGCCGAAGATCTAATGGAAGGCTATCGCGACACCAACGAAAGAGAGTTTGTGCATATAGCGACAGACGGAGAAAGCTATGGTCACCATCACAAGAATGGCGACATGGCCCTAGCCTACTGTTTGAGGTACATTGAAGAAAACGACTTAACCAAACTGACTAACTATGGCCAGTACCTGGAAATGTTTGAACCAGAATACGAGGTTCAAATTCATGAAGACAGTTCATGGAGTTGTGTACATGGCGTAGAACGTTGGCGAAGCAACTGCGGTTGTCATACCGGTGGTGAAGGTCATTGGAATCAGAAGTGGCGTGAGCCATTGAGGACCGCACTTGACAATGCCCGCAATCATATGATTGACATCTATACAAAAGGCGTTTCAGGTTTCACTGAGGATCCTTGGGCCATGCGCAATGATTATATCCGAGTGATTATGGATAGGTCAAAAGGAAACATGTCACAGTTCCTTAAGAAACATATCAAGCAGCAACTCACAGATGATGAAAGAACACATGTAATGCGTATGCTCGAAATGCAACGCAACGCCATGTTAATGTATACGAGTTGTGGATGGTTCTTCAATGACATTTCGGGTATTGAGACACTTCAAATATTGCAATATGCCTGCCGCGCCATTCAATTGGCCGAAAGCGAGTCAGATCAAGAACTTGAAAACAAGTTTATCGAAGACCTAGCCAAAGCTGAAAGTAATGTACCAAGCGAAGGAACGGGAAAAGACATTTACCTGAAACATATACTTCCCTATCAGTTGTCCTTGACCCAGGTTGGTATGCATTACGCGGTGGCTTCACTCTTTGCTGACAATCCACAAAGTTTGACCGTTCTGAATTATGACTGCAAGAGTATCTTCTTTGAAAGAAAGAGTGCTGGACTACAAAAGCTTGCTTATGGCACAACAGTGGTTAATTCGAAAGTGACCACGTCTAAAAAAGAGTTCAGCTTTGTAGTCATCTATCTAGGACAACACCACCTCATTGGTGGAACCTCTAAAAGATTGTCTAAAAAGGAGTTCGAACCGATTTCATCAGCCCTTACGCAAGCCTTTGAGCGCAGTAATGTGGCCGAGGTAGTAGACATCATTAAAGAAAAATTCATAGCGCACACTTTCTCGTTTTTTGGAATGTTTAAGGATGAGCAAATGAAGTTGGTGAACCAATACCTTAAACAAAGTGAAGAACTGGCTTATGATTCCTATAGAAAGATCTATGATCGAAACTATGGTATCCTCAATGTCATGAAGGGTCAAAAGTTGCAAATTCCACCCACACTCAAGCAGAACATTGATGATGTTATCAATATTGAATTTAAAGACCTTTTCACAAATGGTCATTTCAATATTGAACGGATGGAAGAGTTGGTAGATGAAACGCTCAAGTGGGATGTCAAATTGAACAATGAATTGATCGGTGCACGACTCAATACCAAGTTGGACGAAATGTTCGACCAATTTGAGCAAGACAACGACATTAAACTCTTGGATGAAATTCTCAATGCACTCAAACTTGCCAAAAGAGTCAGTTTGAACCCACTACTGGTAAATCTCCAAAACGATGTCTTCGAATTGAGCAGGGATTTTCTTTCTGGAAGCAAAGTGCCTGTAGATGGAAACCAGATAATTCTGGAAACCTTGGAGAATATCGCTATAGAAATAGGTGTTGATCTCAGCTTTATCAAAAGCCAAGCAATTGATGCCTAATGACTAGTCTGGAAATTCTCATCACGTGAGAATTTCCGTATTTAGCTCATGGCTCAAGTTCGTCTATACATAATCTTTCTTAAAGTGTGCTAAAAGCAGTCACACTGTGTACGTTTTCAGTACACATAAAATTGTACGAAAACGATCATCATAATTTATATGTCTGATTATCAGATAATTATAATTATTGGCACAGCCATTGCAAACTATTGGGCAGGTCAGTAAAAACAACAATTATGAAAAGCCCAATAGTCAACAAAACAAAAAACAACAGTCGCTCAAATGTTCGCAACTTCAGTGCAATCATTGCCATAATGCTTGCAGCTGTCACACTACTTCAAGCCAGCAACCTCAAGTCAAATGAGCTTGCAGAAAGTAAAATGTCAATATTAGAGATGGAGTTAATCTCAGAAATTGAACAGTTCTTGGCGGAAGAAGAACTCTCTTTAGAAGAAGAGATTGTAATGGAAATGGAAGAAGATGCTGCCCAGGAAATCAGTGTCTATGACAACGACAATAATCTTCTTGCCTCTGGCAACCCTGAAAATAACGATGAACTTAGAAAGCTTGTGAATCAAGCAGAGTACCTAAGCAGCCTCGGAAACAAAGAATATTACAGAATCGCTGAGTAACTTGGCGTAAGTCTATTAGGGTTAAATATTGGTTGTAAGCCGGTCGCAAGACCGGCTTTTTTAATGCCACAAAATGAAAAAGCGGTCGTCAAGGCAACGACCGCTTTAGAGTTCTCAACGAGAACCACCTATGGATTTTTACAAGAAGCTTAAACTGTAACTACAGAATTCTCTTCGTATGTCAAGTTATTCGACACATACTTATCGGCTTCCCAATCATTCTCCCAAGTCTCACCATCAATTAAGTATCTAAATTGATACTCTTTACCTGTCTCCAGTTTGACGGTTGCTTTGAAAGCACCTGATTTCAATTTCTTCATTTCGATTGCTGACTCGTCCCAATCGTTGAACTCACCAACCACGGCTACTTTATTCGCTTCTGGTGCTACTTTTGCACTTAATTGAAAAGTTACGTTAGCCTCTGGCTTAGTTTTTAAGTATTGTTTCTTAATGCTCATGTCAAAAATAATTTCCTAGACAAAGGTTGGCCCAATCTGAAATCAGCACAAACATGTGAGAAAAAAAGTGGTGAAACGTTTGCACTGCCAACCAATCACTAACTCACTATAATACAGCCATTTCCAAATAACAAACGTTTGTTTTTTACCCAGACATAGGCAACCGATTCCATAGATCAGTCATTGTAGCCATGTCATCAAAACATGAGTCGCATTTAGCAAAAAAGATAAAGTATCTTTGATCATGTTTCGAACCGAAATTGAAAGACTCAAAACACCCTTTTCAATCAGTCATCAAGACCGGTTGATCACGCTCGGATCGTGCTTCTCAGATGAAATAGGCAAGCGCCTTAAGTCCAATAAATTTGAGACATTAACAAATCCGTTCGGGACAATTTTCGATCCCCTCTCCCTCTTTGAACTGATAGATATGGCCCTGGAACCCTCAACAGTTCTGGAAGATGCTATGCTACACCGAGATGGCCTTTACTATAATTATAAACTCCACTCTTCCTTTAGAAGTGAAACCAGAGAAGGATTACTCGAAACCATCCAACATCAAATGAGTCTTACAAATCAAAGACTGGTTGATGCAAAGGTGCTCTTTCTCACATTTGGTACGGCATGGGTTTATCAGACCAAAGACACTCAAATGCTGGTAGCTAACTGTCATAAGCAGCCTCAAAAGAAATTCAGGAAGTATCTGCTCACCGTTGAAGAGATCATGACGAGTTTCATGAGTATCAAGGAATCCATTCAAGAAATCAACCCAGATATTCAAATTGTATTGACAGTCAGTCCTGTTAGGCATACCAGAGAAACTTTGAGCCTAAATGCCACCAGTAAAGCAGTACTGAGACTTGCCTGCCATTACCTCTCTGATATGGCAGAGGACGTTCATTACTTTCCATCTTACGAAATCCTTACAGATGATTTAAGGGACTATCGGTTTTACGAGAAAGACTTGATTCACCCAAATGAACAGGCCATTGATTACATCTGGGACATCTTCATAAATACGTTTTGTTCAGCGGATACCAAAAAGACATTAAATGAATGGGCAAGGGTCAAAAAGGCACTGGCCCATCGGCCTTTCAACCCAGAGGAGAAAAAACATCAGGACTTTCTACGTCAGACTTTGTCGAGACTCGAAAACTTAAAGAGTCGACTTAATGTTGAAGCTGAGATAAAAAGTATCAAATCACGACTAGAAACACATGGCTGACAAACCATTCACTAACAGACTTGCTGAAGCCTCGTCTCCATATCTTTTACAACATGCTCATAATCCGGTGGATTGGTACCCCTGGGGAGAAGAGGCACTCGAAAAAGCGAAAAAAGAAGACAAGCCAATCATTGTGAGTATTGGCTATTCTGCCTGTCACTGGTGCCATGTAATGGAACATGAGAGCTTCGAAGATGAGGACATTGCCGCCATAATGAACGAGCACTTTGTCTGCATTAAAGTAGATAGAGAGGAAAGACCTGATGTCGATCAGGTATATATGGACGCTGTCCATGCCATGGGACTTCAGGGTGGATGGCCATTGAATGCATTCCTTCTACCAGATCAACGCCCATTTTATGGTGGCACCTACTTTCCGCCAAAGGGTTGGGCACAACTCTGTAATCAGATCGGAAAAGTCTTTAAAGAACAAAGAGCAGAACTGGAGAAATCTGCCACAGGCTTTATGCAGACGCTGGGGAGAAGCGAGGTAGAGAAATATGGCCTTACCTCTACCGATCAACAATTCACTAAGGAAAAGCTCTCTGAAATGGCGAAGAAGTTTGCTGAAAACTTTGACCTCGACAAAGGTGGTAATAATCGATCCCCAAAATTTCCAATGCCCGTCACCTATCGCTTTCTATTACGTGAGGGAGTGATTAACCAAAATCAAGAATCCTTGGACCATGTTGAAAGAACATTGAACCATATGACTTGGGGTGGTTTGTATGATCAGGTTGGTGGTGGGTTCACCAGATATTCTACAGACATGGACTGGTTTGTTCCGCACTTTGAAAAAATGCTCTATGACAATGGTCAATTGGTTACACTCTATTGCGAGGGGTATCAGGTTTTCAAACATCCGTTGTATAAGCATACTGTCTACCAGACCATCGATTGGCTAGAACGAGAAATGACGAGTCCGGAAGGTGGCTTCTATTCTGCCTTGGATGCCGATAGTGAGGGAGAAGAAGGGAAATTCTACTTGTGGACGGACTCGGAATTCGAATCCTTACTCGGCTCCGATGCCGACCTTATGATTGACTTTTATAATATCACTTCTGGGAATTGGGAACCCCAAAAGAATATCCCTTTTAGAAGTGATACGAATGAAGCCTTTGCCAAAAAACACAGTATAGATTTAGATGAGTTGGAAGACATTGTTCGGTCAACTAACCATAAACTCCTTCAAGCAAGAGGCCAGCGTATAAGGCCAGACCTTGACGACAAAATATTGACGGGATGGAATGGGCTTATGCTCAAAGGACTTTGTGATGCTTTCGCAGTTTTTGGCGAAGATAAATTCTTGAAGCTAGCACTAAAAAACGCACATTTCCTTCTTGAAAACATGTATACCGAAGGTCGGTTAAAGCGAAGCTTCAAGAATGGTCAAGCCTCGATAGACGGATATCTTGAAGATTATGCCGCAGTAACCCAAGGGTTCATGGCCCTATATGAAGTCACCTTTGACGAAGACTGGTTGAGGCATGCTGATCAATTGACGCAAACTACGCTCGAAGAATTCTATCATGCCGAAGAGGAGCTATTCTTCTTTACGGCCAATACTGCTGAAGCATTAATTGCTAGAAAGAAGGAGATTTTTGACAATGTAATCCCTTCTTCAAATGCGCTTATGGCAACAAACCTTTATCACCTTGGAATGCTATTGGACATTGAAGACTATGTTGAAAAAGCCCATGCCATGCTACGGAGAATTGACCGCATAGTCACCATGGCACCACAAGACCTTGCACATTGGGCTACTTTTTATAGTCAGAAGACTTATCCAACAGCTGAGATAGCCATTGTAAGCAAAGACCTAAGTCAGGACCTGTATCAGCTTTTTCAACGTTTCATCCCTAACCGGGTGATTGTTGGTAAGAATCCTCATGTCAAGTCAAGTCTGCCGCTCTTAGAAGGTCGTGAACTAGTTGGTGACAAAACAACTTTCTACTTGTGTTATAACAAGGCTTGCCAATTACCAGTAAATAATGCAGACCAGCTCTTTGAACAGCTACAAAAAAATTAGAAAGTTCACCGTATGGAATTATTTCACCTTACTGTTCACTTTCAGTTGAATTACACTTACTTTCAAATTCTTTAGTTTCTGACTTATTGGGGGAATTACAACTTAATATCGATGCACCAGATAGCGGTGAAGTCTACTTTGCAGATATTGCACTACCACTCCCTATCCCTCAGTTATTTACCTATCGCATTCCGAAAGAGTTTTTAGAACTATTACAACCAGGCATCAGAGTGATTGTCCAGTTTGGGCGTCAAAAAGTAGTCACTGGTATTATTGATAACATTCATCAAAACGCTCCTGAAGTTTATGTAGCCAAGCCAATTTTGGATGTGCTGGATGCCGAACCTGTGGTAACCCCTGAGCAGACGGCATTAATGAAATGGATGGCCGGTTACTACATGTGCACATTGGGTGAGGTTTTGAATGCAGGCCTGCCTTCGGGGCTTAAACTAAGTAGCGAATCCAGGATTCAACTACATCCCGATAGAGACTGGAATGACACTGACTTCCCCCTAGATGATAGAGAACTCATCCTACTGCATGCCTTAGATAATAATGACTCACTTACCTATCGCGAAGCTGCAGATTCTCTAGGGCTCAAAAGTGCCTATAAGTACATCAAATCCTTAGTCCAAAAGGAACTGATCATCATTTATGAAGAAGTAAAGGAGAGATACAAGCCTAAAAAGATCAAACGGGTCCGGTTGAACCCTGAGTTTCTCACTTCTGAAGCACACATAGAAGAGTTATTCAAGACCCTTGAAAAACGACCTAAGCAAACCGATATCCTGCTTAGGTACTTGCAAGAAGTTCCTGTTTATCAAGAACCAGAAAAGAACGAGCAGGGCATTGATAAATCTATATTCAATGAGGGAGAGCTCTCGCTCTCATCTCTGAACACGTTGATTAAGAATCAAATCTTTGAAAGCTTTGAGGTCATTATCTCCAGGTTTGGAGAATCTACAGAGCAGGCTTTAAAAGAAGTCAACCTTACAGACAAACAAGAGGCTGCTAGAGATGAAATACTTGGGCATTTCCAGACTAAGTCGACTGCACTACTTCACGGGATAACGGGAAGTGGCAAAACAGAGGTTTATATCAGCCTGATTCAAGATGCCCTTGATAGTGGAAACCAAGTACTCTATTTACTTCCTGAAATCGCATTAACAGCTCAAATTGTCAATAGACTGCAGGCAGTTTTTGGAGATAGAATGGGTGTTTATCATTCAAAGTTTTCTGACAACGAACGCGTTGAAGTATGGCATGGACTACTAGAAGGTCGGTTCGATTTCATAATCGGTGTTAGAAGTGCGGTCTTTTTGCCTTTCAAGCAGTTAGGCCTAATTATAGTAGACGAGAGCCACGAGAATTCTTACAAGCAATTTGATCCAGCACCAAGATATCACGCCAGAGATGTAGCTGTTTATCTGGCCCATCTTCATAAAGGAAAAACACTTTTAGGATCTGCGACACCTTCGTTAGAGTCTTACACCAACGCTCTTCAAGGAAAGTATGGGCTAGTAGAACTCAATAGTCGATTTCATGATGCACATTTACCTGACATTCAGATTGCTGATATCCGAAGTGAAAAAAAGAAGAAAACCGCGATTGGAGATTTCACCTCAGAACTTATTGGGGCGCTAAAAGAAGTAATTGAGAAGGGCGAACAAGCGATTATTTTTCAAAATAGACGTGGTTTTTCAAACTACCTTACTTGTGAAGACTGTGGTTACATTCCAGAATGTCCACACTGTGCCGTTAGTCTTACCTATCACCAATATAAGAACCAGCTCAATTGTCATTATTGTGGGCACAAACAGCCTGTACCACTGGTTTGCCCTGCCTGTGGTGGAACTCGCATTCACACGGTAGGGATAGGGACAGAAAAGATCGAAGAGGAACTGAAGCTAATTCTGCCCGAGGCTAGGATTCAGCGCATGGACCTTGAGACAACCAGAGCCAAGTATGCCTATCAAAACATCATTCATGACTTTGAAAAGGGAAACATAGACATCTTGGTGGGTACTCAAATGGTCAGTAAAGGGTTAGATTTTGACAGGGTTAGTTTGGTGGGAGTCTTTGACATTGACCGCATGATACACTTTCCGGATTTTCGCTCACTCGAGCGCACCTTTCAACTAGTCACCCAAGTGAGTGGTCGAGCTGGACGAAGAGATGTGCAGGGGAAAGTGATTATTCAGACAAGAGACCCTGATCAGGGCATTCTTAGACTTATTCAAAACCATCAGTTTCTCACTTTTTATCAAGGAGAGATGTTTGAACGTGAGAAGTATGACTACCCTCCTTATACTAGGATGATATACCTATTGATAAGGAGTAAGGACAAGAAGCTTACTAATGAAACGGCACGTTTTCTTACCAATATCTTAAAAGAAGACCTTGGTCAAAAAAGAGTTCTGGGACCACAAGAACCTTTGATCAATAAAATTAGAGACAAATACTTGATGGAAATCTACCTCAAAATTGAGCGCAAGTATAAAATCGAAGCAGTCAAAGACATCATTAAAGCTGCCCAAATGGAACTTCTGAAAAAGAAAGAGTTCGCTTCAGTCGAAGTGATTGTGAATGTGGACCCTTATTGACCCTCTGGCTCATCCCCATCTGTATCACTATCACCCAAGACCTCATCTGGAGCCTTAGACTCACTTTCAGCTTTGGCATCTTCGCTCATTCTTGAAACAAAGTAAGAGACCTCTCCACTATCACCTGTTTGATTTAGTGCTTCGGCAATGACTTCTTCCGCTTCCTTGGGTGGCTCCACGTTACTGTAGCGAATAAGCCCCCAAGTCATTATAATACTAGTCGCCAAGATGGTAATCAAAATGATATCGGAGTTGAAAGTTTCAGAAGCCAACTCTACGGGAATGGAAAAGAATAAGAGCACTGTAATTAAGCCTCTAGGCGTAATAAATACCTCGGGTAATATGCTCTTCTTCAAGAAGAACACCTTGAGTAAAAGGAATCTCGAAGCATAAAAGACAGCAACAATAATTAAACTTACACCGACAATTTCAAGGTCTAGCAATGCCCTAAAATCGATCGTTGTTCCAAAGACAACAAAGAAGAAAGTCCGTACAACAAAGGCCGACTCTCTGGTCACTAAATGTAGATCTTTCAGTATCCCATTAATCATTTTGGCATCAAGCCAAGCCTTTAGCTTTCCAAAGAAGAATAAGTGCGTATTGTTCAGCAGTAAACCGAAAACTAGAATTATGACTAATGAAGATAGATGCAATTGCTTTCCAATAGCATAGAGCAATATGAGCACAGCTATCAGCATAAATAACTTCACATCCCCCACTATGCGCTGAAAAAGCATAACAAGTGCATAGCTAATGGCAATCGAGACAACTATTGTGATAACAATATTTCCGATGATACTATAAACAACAGTACCAGTGTTTTCTGCCCCCACATTTTCTATTAGAAAATAGAAAAACATAATACCGAGAATATCAGAAAAAGTACTCTCATAGATCATAAACTCCTTCTTATCCTCAAATAGGCCATTCACGCTAGGAATAACTATGGCACTACTCATGATAGAGAGCGGTACAGCATAAACTAGTGAGATGATTGGGTCTTCATGAAAAACCTGATTGATGATAAAGGAAATAGCAAATGCGCAGACTAGCAGTGACAACAAGGCAACAGTAAACGACTTCCATATGATAGGCCATTTTTCTTTTGAGAGCTCTAAATCAATAGCAGCCTCTAGTACAATCATAATAAGACCAACAATACCCAGCACTTCTAAAGTACTGAATATCAGAGCATCCTGATTGTAGTCGTTGTAATCCATCACCAACTTGATACCAATACCTAAAAGGATCAGCAGAATTACGCTCGGTACTTTAGTTCGCTTAGAAACAAAGTTGAAAATGTGTGAAAAAATGATCACACAAGACAATGCTATAATGAGGTTGTACGCATTCATATTTTAAGTATAGGAAAAAGTCTCTGTATTGTATTACTGATGGAAAGAATAATCATGTAGATGATTCCTGTTATTCCAATTTTTACCAGTAATGAGGAAGAGTTCTTCTTAAAAAAACGGACAGAAATTCTTAGCTTAAACTTCCCAATAACTAATTGAGAGCTAGAAGTCAATATGCGCTTATCAAAATTCGAATCATTACCTAAGAACTACTTATGAAATTTTTTAAGAGACTCGTTGTAATAGTCACTGTTTCACTTTTTTGGCACAATACTCATGCACAATTTTTTACTGGTGAAATAAAGTACAAGACTACTCTCACTGCTAAAAATGATTCATTCAATATTGAAGATATAGACAGAATAGCCACGAACGATGAATACAGGTATAAAATTACAAGTGGCTATTACAAAACCTCATATTTCAAAGCGGGTGCCCCTACCTATTCCTATACATACCATGGAGACTCCAAGAGGATGTATGATGAACAAATAAAAGACGGCTACATCAGCTACAGAGATTCCAGGCGTTATGATGTACCACTCCTAGGCTTTCAGGTTGACCGAGATAGCACAATTACTCACCTCGGTAAAGAGTGTTTTCTTGTCAAAGAGAAACACCCAAACTACACAAGCTAAGCCTTTTACGCAGAGGGTTTAAAGTTTGATTTTGTGTCCTTTAAAGAACATAAAGTTGGAAACTGGTATGAAACCTCCAAATTGTTGGACGGTCGGATCGCATTTAAAACAATTAATGATTACCCAGAGTACACCGAAGTTATTGAGATTACAGAAATTATACCTAGAGAAGTCTCTTCATCAGAATTCGATTTACCTCAGAATAAACCGATATATGCGTCTTATCAGGCACTGGATACTCAGGTATCAATGATGCAAGTGAGTCAAGAAAGTTTTGACTGCTATTCAAACAAAAAAGGTGCAGCCCCCATACCTTCTGACGGAACTACCAAGCATACGTCTTATGTTGAAATGGTGGTTTTAAAAGATGGGAGCTTAAAAGTTCTAGGGTCTTTAGAGGAAGACCCTCATGGCTTATACAAAGTAGCAATTGACATTGCAAAATCTTGTGGTTTCCAATTTTCCGCTGGTAAGATTGGTGATGAACAGGTTGACTCAATCACTTACTTACCAATTGAATTCTCATTTTGACAACATTTTGATCAAATCGAAGGTAAAATTGAGTTTAATCATAGCTGATTAAATAGTACTTTTGCCAAACTTTTCTGTCAATCAAGAGTACAATGACAGATACAATAAGAATACCATTCGAATGGACGATAAACCTAATAAAACATCAGAGGAATTATTGCGAGAAATTGAGGAGATGGGTGATGCGCATATTATGTCATCTATTGCCACTCCATTAAGAGAGGACGCTTTTGACCTTTCTGATGTTGAAAAAATAGAGCTTATACAAGGTTACTTCGAAAAGATCATGCATACCCTTGGTCTTGACCTGACTGATGACTCTCTTCAAGGCACACCAAAGCGTGTTGCCAAGCTATATGTAAACGAGTTATTTAAAGGTCTGAATGAGAAGCACAAGCCTTCTATGTCAACCTTTGAGAATAAGTACCAATACAAAGAAATGCTTGTCGAAAAAGACATCACTGTATACTCTAACTGCGAGCATCACTTCCTTCCAATTGTGGGTAAAGCACATGTAGCTTATATCCCTAATGGAAAAGTCATTGGGCTTTCAAAGATTAATAGGATTGTTGACTACTTCTCAAGAAGACCTCAAGTGCAAGAACGATTAGCATTGCAGATTCTAAATGAATTGAAGAGTGCCCTGAATACTGAACATGTAGCGGTCTTTATTGATGCTGAGCATATGTGTGTAAGTTCTCGAGGAGTCTCAGATCAATCTTCTTCAACAGTGACTGTTGAATACAGCGGTAAGTTCAAAGAAGAAAATACTAGAAACGAATTTTTAGCATACATCAATAATAAGCTTAAATGAAACTCTACGAACAGTATCCTGTAAGCGTTCAAAACACTCTAACCAAGCAAAAAGAAAAGTTTGAGCCTCTTTCTGAGGGAAAGGTGGGAATGTACGTATGTGGACCTACTGTTTATAGTGATGTACACTTGGGCAATGTGCGAACCTTTTCATCGTTCGATATCATCTTCAGGTACCTCACATACCTCGGCTACAAAGTACGTTATGTCAGAAACATCACTGATGTCGGCCATTTGGTTGGTGATGCAGACGAGGGCGAAGACAAGATTGCTAAAAAAGCAAGACTGGATCAGCTAGAACCCATGGAAGTTGTGCAGAAGTACACCAATGGGTTTCATGATGTAATGCAGCTTTTCAATACCCTTCCGCCATCAATAGAGCCGACCGCTACAGGTCATATCATTGAGCAAATTGAATTTATCAAGCAGATCATCGATAATGGCTACGCTTACGAAGTAGATGGTTCAGTTTATTTCGATGTCAAAAAATACAATGATGATCAGCCCTATGGGGAACTCTCTGGAAGAAATGTCGAGGAGATGATGTCCAACACAAGAGAGCTAGCTGGTCAAGATCAGAAGAAAAACCAATTGGATTTTGCACTTTGGAAGAAAGCTGAGGGTGGACACCTAATGAAATGGCCCTCCCCTTGGGGCGAAGGCTTCCCCGGGTGGCACTTAGAATGCTCCGCGATGAGCACCAAATACCTAGGTCAGGATTTCGACATTCATGGTGGTGGTATGGACCTAAAGTTCCCACATCACGAGGCGGAAATTGCCCAGAATAAAGGATGCAGTGGTCACGGAGGGGCTAAGTACTGGGTTCATGGAAACATGCTCACAGTGAATGGCCGAAAAATGGCCAAAAGCGAAGGTAATGGGTTTACCCCAGAAGAATTACTCACTGGAAATCACAAGCTTCTAGAGCGTGGTTATAGTGCGATGACAGTGAGATTCTTTATGCTTATGAGTCACTATGCCAGTACACTAGATTTCTCCAACGAAGCGCTTCAAGCAGCAGAAAAAGGTTATAAAAGGTTGATGGCGAGCGTCAATCTATTAGAAAAACTTCCGCCAGCTGGCACAGGCAATGTTGATGAGAAAAAGTCAGCGGAGTTTAAGGGCTTAATCGAGAAAGCACTAAACGACTTGAGTGACGATTTCAATACAGCCAAAGCGATTGCCTCCCTATTTGAGATTTGTAGTAGAATTAACACTTTCTACCAAAACCCAAAAGAGCTTGCTATTATAGATCAATCGATCTTTGAAGAAACCATAGGCCACTTCAAGGGCATTATTGCAGACGTATTAGGACTTAGAAACGAATTGGTTGGCGGCCAGGATGGTGATGTACTTGATGGTGTAATGGAGGTACTCATTGAACTGAGAAAGCAGGCAAAATTTTCTAAGAATTATGCGCTTTCCGATAAGATCAGAGATGATCTAAAAGAAAAAGGCGTACAAATAAAGGATGAAAAGGGAGGCGGTATGTCCTACTCCATAGACTAATCAACATGATTCTATCAGGTAAGGAAATCAAGAGAGAAATTGGCAAAGGGATCAACATTGAACCCTTTAGTGAATCTCAGCTTAATCCCAATAGCTATAATCTTAAGCTACATAATGAGCTGATGGTTTATTCCAATCCGGTATTGGATATGAAGCATCCAAATCCAGTTGAGCCCCTAACTATTCCTGAGGATGGACTTCTTTTGGAAACCGGAAAGCTGTATTTGGGTAGAACTGTTGAGAAAACTGAAACTTCCAAGTTTGTACCTATGCTAGAAGGCCGCTCTTCTATCGGAAGATTAGGGCTTTTTATTCACGTTACCGCTGGTTTCGGTGATGTGGGTTTTAATGGATTTTGGACACTTGAAATCTTCTGCGTTCAACCAATCAGAATTTATGCAGGTGTGGATATCTGCCAAATCTTCTATCATACGATTGAAGGTGATTTTGACACGTATAAGAACGGTAAGTATCAGAACAACGAGGGAATCCAGGCAAGTATGCTCTATAAAGACTTCAAGTGATGAAGAAGGTCATCAAGACCATATTCATTTTCCCAATTCGCGTTTACCAATACGCGATCTCACCCTTGTTAGGGGCTAACTGTAGATTTAATCCTACCTGTTCGGCATATACTGTCGAGGCCATTCAAGAATGGGGACCGATCAAAGGCATTTGGTTAGGTATCAAAAGATTCAGCAAGTGCCACCCGTGGGGCGGACATGGTTATGATCCAGTCCCTAAAAAGGACGAAAAGTAAACTGTTCTAATACCACAAATCGAACACCCAAACCTTCTATCTAAAAATATTAAGTTATTATTGGAAAAATTATATGATTGTAAGCCCTCTAGTTATTTTTAGACCATGAAGTTAAGGTTAGTTGTTTTCATAGGAATACTTTCAGTAATGAACCTATTTCTATCGGCACAATCTTCTTGGAGAGAAGGTTATGTCATTGAGTTAAATGGCGACACAACCAATGTTCTGCTCAAAAACACTCCAAATAAAAGTCGCTTTCTAAACGTTCAGGTAAAGAAGGAGGAGAGTTCAATACGATACCTTCCCCAACAATTGAAAGGTTATGGCTTTTATAAAGGCAAGAGTTATTCTTCAGAATTAATCGATTCCCTCTTTATTGAAACTCTTGTTCTTGGTGAAGTTGAGCTCTATCGCCACCGTGGTGATTTTTTTGTTCGAAATCAGTCCAAAAACACCTTAAAACTTTCTGAAGGTACCATCGAGTATGCAGGAGAAGGAGGTTTCAAGAGAAAAAACAAACAATGGAAAGGGGCTCTTTTTGAATTTTTATCGGACTGTGGGGTTGTACTCGAAGAAGTACAAAGTGCCAGCCTTAACGAATCAGAACTCACTCATCTAATTATAAAATACAATAAATGTAAAGGCTCGTACTTTAAAGAAGTGAAGAGTGGCATTCCTAAGTTAGCAATTAACTATGGTGTGTCGGCCGGTATAAGAAAATCAACCCTTAAAGTTTTCAATGAAAACTATCTAGCGGGTATATTGAATAACAATTACGAGTCTAGTGATTTGTTTTTTGGTTTAAGTGCAAGTTTCTTATTCCCGAGGCTCTCAGAGAAATCACACTTTGAGACTGAACTAAGGTACACAGCTAGTCGATATACCAATTTTGTGACTAACAGTCCCCCTGGTTCTATAGCAGACCAATATGAAACTATTCATGATATCGATTTTATTCAAATTCCACTCTCTCTGAGATACTATATAATAAGGGACAAAGTTTCCTTCTTTGTTCAACCGGGAATAGCATTTAGTTTCGTCACTAACTTTTCAAGCAATATACTTTATGACAATATCACACAATCGTTCATAACAACAGAGAATCGTGATTATTTGGACATAATAAAGCGGTTTTTTACAGCTTGGGTACGAACTGGAGTAACTTTTCAAGTCCAAAACTTCGAGATAGGGCTGATTGGAGAATTGTTTTCTCCAATCACGAACTTTGTTGTCGCGCCTGATGGCTTCATTAGTTCTCTTAAACAATCATCAATTGGAATCATAATCAGCTTAAAATGAGAATTGGCATTTGTATTTTCTGTTTGACCCTACTTACAAACTGTGAGCAAGACACTTTATTCGACAGGGAATTTCCACGGATTCAGACCATCTCTATGGAAGTTTTGTCACCCACTTCAATAAGAATTTTTGGAGCAATCACACAAAACAGTTTAAATGAAGAAATAGTTGAATATGGCTTTGTTTGGTCTAGTGGTATTCCAAACATATTCGGGAATAAGGTTGTAGCAAAAAATCTAGATGGAAATCAATTCTCTGAGGAAATTCTTAACATACCAACAAACGCAGCTCTGAGAGTACGGGCTTATGCGATCACAGCAAACAATACCATATATGGCGATACAATTCCTTTCTCGCTTTCAAACTAGCTAGCAAATTTTAGTCAAAGATCCCAGTCATCATTGATCTGGGCAATGGCGTGGTGAGCGGTTAAATCGTACTGACATGGTACCACACCCACATAATTGTGATCAACTGCCCAAACATCAGTATCCTCTCCCTTATCATTGTTAACAAAATTTCCAGCGAGCCAGAAATATGGTCTACCATAAGGGTCTTTGCGATGATCGAATTCTTCTTCCCAGTGGGCCTTCGCCTGACGACAAATCTTTATCCCTTTTATCTTCTCATTTTGCTTGGGAGGAAAGTTAACATTGAGAGCAACGCCTCTGGTCAGTCCATTTTTTAGCACTTGCTCTGCTATATGCTTTACAAATTCTTCTGTGTGCGAGAAGTCTGCGTTATGGGAAAAATCTGAGAGAGAATACCCTATGGCTGGGAAGCCCTCTATAGCGCCTTCAATAGCAGCAGACATAGTACCCGAATACAGCACACTTACGGCAAGGTTACTTCCGTGGTTTATCCCACTCACAACCAGATCAGGATTTCTATCTTTCAAAACATGGTGTTTTGCGAGTTTCACGCAGTCCGCTGGAGTACCAGAGCATTCGTACGACTTCACTCCCAGGTCATCAAAAAGAGATGTCTTGAGAAGTCTTAGTGGCTCACCGATGGTAATGGCATGCCCCATACCGGACTGAGGGCTGTTAGGTGCGACTACCACTACTTCACCAATGGTGCTCATCACCTCAACTAGAAAGCGAATACCATTCGAGGTTATACCATCGTCATTAGAAACAAGAATTAGTGGTTTGGACATAGTGCTATTATTGAAGTCCTAATTTCGAAACATTAGACTTTCTAAGCGCAATGAACCTTGTCTTTTTATGAAAAAAATCAGAAAATCTTATTGATCCATGAGCTGATTGTAAGCTTGGACTAATCTCATTACATCGCGCACATCATACATATCAAGTCGCTCTCGTTTGGCTATCTGTTTCAGTTCGTCATACTTACCATCAAAAGACTGGATGACCTGACCTCTTCTTTTTTTAATTCGAGTAATCTTTCCCTCCGGATTTTTGAGATACAATTTACGATCGGAGTACCTAGTACCATAAACCCATCTCCTGAGCAAGCTCGTATTACCATCAACCACCATTTCAAATAGTTTGGGTCTTGAGTAGCCGTTCCTTATGACATACGGGAGGCTATAGTATTTGGCCTTTATGGCCCTTGTGTCAACACTGTTGCGTCTTACCCGGGGTAAATTCTTGTAAACTTCGAAATGCTGAATTTGGTTGGCTGCGAGTATTCGGACAGTATCGCTTGAGTTAATTCGAACTATGTCTCTAGCCACATTATAGTTTATCACTCCCTCTAACAAACTACCGTCTGAAAGTAAAACTGACCCGTGATTCCAGACAGGAGGAAAGGCTTGAATTCTCTGACGCCTGTTAGGCTTTCGGTGGCTTGAACCATCAGAACGACTTGTACTTGGGCTATTCAAGGGTCGCCAAGTTTCATCTATCCAACCGTTTAAATCTGAGATCTGAGCATTGGCACACAAAGCGAACAGAAGAAGACAAACAGTTATCGATACCCTATTCATTCCATAAGATTTAGCACACAGTAATTTATCCTAAGTTCAGGACTGGCCTGAAGCACCTATTGATCACCCAACTTATTATACTCCGCTACCAAGGTGGCTATGTCATCAATGCTATTCATTTTCAGCCGATTGCTTTTGATGATCTTTTTAAGATCAGAATATTTATCATCGAATGAATAAATAACATCCTTTCTCTTTTTTGTGAGTTGTGTGATTTTGCCTTTGTTGTTCATCAAATAAAGCTCATGATCAAGCACTCTAACATTACTGGTAAGCCCATAAGGATTGTACCTTCGACCACCTGAAAAGTAAGGATCACGTGGTGGCCGTGTTGTCACCAGAATCATCTCTCTCGCTAAGAGACTAGTCTCTCCCTCAAAAATCAACTCGAAAAATGATGGTCTCCTATAACCATTCTTGTTTAAGAATGGAATGGAGAAAAACAGTCTAAATCTTGCGATGTCTTCTTGAAAAATCTTGAACTGCTGGATTTGACTTGCTGCGAAAGTTTGAATCTTTTTATCCTGATCAACTTGAATTACGTCTCCAGAGATATCATATTTTATGATTCCTCTGACTGTATTTCCATCTGATAAAACCACTTCTCCACTGTGCCACATTTCACTGGGAAACTGAAACCCAAAGCGCTGAGCTTGAACGCTTAAAGCACTGAATACAAGTATCGTGGTTAAGAATAGCCTCATCGTAATAGTAACAACGATATCTATACTTTTTGTTACAGAAAAAGGCTGCTTTTCGAAAAAAAATAAAAGGTTTTAATAAAATCTATCAGATGTTAGACCATAATCGGGTCTTAAATCACGCTTTGAGAAGCGTTTTGACCCTTTAGAGCCACATACTCGGTAATCTCAAGGCCATAACCAATGATACCAATTCTCTTTTGAGGATTGTTCGATATCAATTTCAACTTTGATACACCTAAGTCGCGAAGAATCTGAGCGCCAACTCCATAGTCCTTCTCATCCATTTTAATACCAAATTTTCGATTAAGAGGCTTATCCGTAATTCCTTCTTTCTTAAGGGCTTGAATCTCATGCAGTAGTCTTTGTCCACGAGCATTCTGATTCATGTAAAGCACAACTCCTTTTCCTTCCTCTTCAATCATTCGCATGGCATACTTGATAGGATTACCGGCATCAAACTTAAAACCGAAGATATCACCCAAAGTGCTGGATGAGTGCACACGAACCAAAACCGATTCGTCAGGCTCCCATTCTCCTTTGACCACTGCCAAATGAACTTCGCCAGTATTGATCTGCTTATAGGCCTGCAGGTGGAAGTCACCATATTCTGTCGGCAGGTCAATCCCGATCTCTTTTTCAATTAAGCTCTCGTTTTCAAGACGATAAGAAATCAAATCTTCAATCGAGACCAACTTCAAATTGAATCGGTCTGCAACAAGTTTTAGATCAGGGAGTCTGGCCATTGTGCCATCCTCATTCATAATTTCGACCAGCACACCGCCAGGCTTGAGTCCTGCCAAACGAGCAAAATCAACCGCGGCCTCCGTGTGACCCGTCCTTCTCAATACGCCTCCTTTTTTTGCCCGAAGCGGGAAGATATGCCCTGGCTTACCCAGTTCCTCTGGCCTTGTATCAGGATTTATAAGGGCTTGAATAGTTTTTGATCTATCAGATGCCGAAATGCCTGTTGTACAACCATGACCAATTAAGTCAACGGAAACTGTGAATGGCGTCTCATAGGCTGCGGAATTGTTTCTAACCATTAGGTCAAGACCTAAATCGTTGCAACGGTCTTCATAGAGTGATGCACATATAAGACCTCTACCGTGAGTTGCCATAAAGTTGATGATTTCAGGAGTCACTTTTTCCGCAGCGCAGATAAAGTCTCCTTCATTCTCGCGGTTCTCATCGTCAACAACTATGATTACTTCACCGTTCTTGATAGCTTCAATAGCCTCTTCAATGGTATTTAATCTGATTTCTTCAGCCATTCCTCTGATTTAAGCGATGCAAAGGTAATAAGTATATGACCTCCACAAAACTACCTGGAAATTACCACGCCCAACTCCGTACTAACCTCATCAAACATAGCTTTCAAATGCATCTTCATTTTGAGCAATTCATCTTGTTCGGCAATGTTCTCTGAGTCTTGAGCCTTTTTTAAAGCATCATCATTCTGTTGAATAAGAGAATTCAACTTTTTCCACTTCAGACGGAGCACAATTTTGTAGGACGCTTCTGCTAAATCCTCAGACTCATGAATAATGGAAATTCGATGTTTTTCCTGCCACCCTTCACTGACAAAGTACTTCATCTCTAAAAGGTCAATCACTAGTTGACTCATAGATGGGTCTTGTGGACCAATAAACTGATCAGGCTCAATTCTCTTTCCTTTGCTTACCAGATGGGCCGCATGATTGAAGGTCTTTTCGATCATTTTATCCTCAAAGTTCACAGATTCCGTCTCGTGGAGCACGAACTCAGCAACCGTCATCTCATCATCATAAGGGTCATTGCCGTAATTGACAAGCAATCGAAGGCACTCTCTCTCTACATGATATGAAGTAAGTTTTAACTCTTGCTTCTGAGTAGCAACCTCTGGTTCTGGTAACAAATCTACTGCCTGAGCTTCAGCCCTATCACGGCTTTGTCGATCCTTACGCTGCTTTTGAATAAGAATTTTATTCAACTCGCTTATTAAGACTTGCTCCTCAATTTCCAGCTGATCGGCACAACTACGGATATAGACAGACCTTTTGATGCCATCAGGTATCAGAGAAATGCTCTCGATAACGTCACGAATAACCTGAACCTTCTTGACAGGATCAATTTGCTTTCCACCATCGGTAAGCACATTGGTTTTGAAAGTGATGAAATCCTGAGCATTGTCTTCCAGATATTGCTGAAAGGCCTCAGAGCTCATACTTCTTGAATAGCTATCAGGGTCTTCACCTTCAGGGAACACCACTGCCTTTACATCCAGATCATTCTCCAGAATCATGTCGATCCCTCGAAACGATGCTTTTATACCAGCACTATCACCATCATAGAGGACGGTGATATTCTTAGTATATCGACTAATTAGACCAATCTGTTCTTTTGTTAGTGAGGTACCGCTAGATGAAACCACATTTTCGACACCCGATTGATGTAGGGATATAACGTCAGTATAGCCTTCTACTAAGAAACATAAATCAGCATTTCGAATCGCTTGTCTAGCCTGATGAATACCATAGACGATATTACTCTTATGGTATACTTCTGTCTCCGGAGAGTTGAGGTATTTCGGTTGTTTCTTATCGCTTCGTAAGGTTCTGGCTCCAAAAGCAATGACTTTTCCAGCTACGTTATGAATTGGGAAAATCACCCTTCCCCTAAAGCGATCGTATTTCTTTTGCTCTTTTTCAGAGGTCAGAATGAGACCTGCCTTTTCAAGCATGGCTTCCGTATGCCCTCTTTCCTTTGCTGCTTTTAGCAGTCCGTCCCAAACGTCAAGCGAGTAACCCAGGTCGAACTTATTGATGATCGCTTCCGTGAAACCTCTTTCCTTGAAGTAACTCAGGCCAATTGATTTTCCCTCATCACTTTTATGTAGTAAATCTTGAAAATACTCGCTAGCAAAGTTGAGTACTATAAACAGACTCTCTCGCTCATTCTGAGCTTCAATCTGCTCATCAGTCAGCTCCTCTTCCTGAATTTCTATGCCATACTTGTTGGCAAGGTATTTCAAGGCTTCTATATAGCTGATTCCTTCTACTTCCATTACAAAGGAAATTGCATCCCCACCTTTTCCAGAAGAGAAACACTTGTAGATTTCTTTGGAAGGAGAAACGTAAAAGGAAGGTGTCTTCTCGTTGGTGAATGGGCTCAGCGCACGGTAGTTTCCACCTACTTTTTTGAGTGTGACAAAATCTCCAATAACATCGACTATATCGATGCGATTCTTGATGTCTTGGATGGTAGCGTCATTGATTGCCATTTCGGATTTCAAATATAGCGATTGGAAACACTTTTCTTGAACTAATATCTCACTCAACTGTTAATGAAAAGTAAATCGAATGCATTTTATTTGCATCTGAAATCGAAAGCAATGGAGTTGACTAAAGAGAGTGTTATAAATGCCTTAAGACATGTAGATGATCCTGACATTAAAAAGGATCTTGTTACGTTGAATATGATTCGTGATATAGCGGTGGATAGCAACAAATTGTCTTTTACCGTGGTATTGACGACTCCGGCCTGCCCATTGAAAGAGGTTATTAAAAATAACTGTCTTGATGCTATCAGCGAGCATATTAGCCCTGATGTGGAAGTGGAGATTGAAATGACCTCTGATGTCACCACCACACGTGACAACACACCTTTGCTCCCTGGCGTGAGAAATATTATCGCTGTAGCCTCAGGAAAAGGCGGAGTTGGAAAATCTACCGTTACCGCTAACTTGGCAGTCGCCCTTGCTCGACAAGGTGCCAAGGTAGGTGTTATAGATGCAGATATCTTTGGCCCATCTATGCCCACTATGTTCAATTGTGAGCATGAGCAGCCGGGCATTAAAAAAGTAGGCGAAAAGAACCTCATCATCCCTATTGAGCAATACGGTGTCAAGCTAATTTCAATTGGCTTTCTTACCCCAGCCGAAAATGCCGTGGTTTGGAGAGGCCCGATGGCGAGTAGTGCTTTGAAGCAATTTATTGCCGATACGGAATGGGGAGACCTTGACTATTTGTTGATCGACCTTCCTCCAGGAACAAGTGACATTCATTTGACTATGGTACAAACCGTGCCTGTTACAGGAGCCGTGCTTGTTACCACTCCTCAAAAAGTAGCCCTTGCAGATGCGCAAAAAGGACTGAATATGTTCTTACAGCCTCAGATCAACGTTCCTGTACTTGGGGTGATAGAAAATATGGCTTACTTTACACCTGAAGAACTACCTGATAATAAATACTATATCTTTGGTAGAGACGGTGGTAAGAAGCTTGCTGAAAAGCATGAGGTACCTTTCTTAGGTGAGATACCATTGGTGCAAGGTATTAGAGAAGGTGGCGACATTGGCTACCCTGCTATAATGCAAGAAGGAACTACAGCAGATGCCTTTATAGGTATAGCTGAAACAGTAGCACAGCAAATAGCGATAAGAAACGCTGAAAAAGCTGAAACGAAAAAGGTTGAATTAAAAGTTTAATAATATGTTGGACAGAGTCGAAGCAGCCTTAGAGAAAATCAGGCCATTTCTCATTGCCGATGGCGGTAATGTGAAAGTATTGGAGATTACCGATGACATGATCGTCAGACTAGAATTAGAGGGCGCATGCGGAACTTGTCCTATGTCACCGATGACGATGAAAGCTGGTGTGGAAGAGGCTATAAAACGTGACGTTCCTGAAATTCAGGGCGTTGAGGCTGTGAACGTTGCCGAAGTTTAAAAACAGGCCATCTACCATGAGGTATCCTGACTTTTGGATGCCCGGTTGATTCCCCTTAAAATTTGTCAGTTTTACTTAATAACTATCTTTGCCAATAACTTCTCGTACCGCATAAAATGAACAACGCTTGCGGACGTTACTTTTACTGAAGATGAGCAATAAGCCTTTTACCATTATCCGTTTCTTAAAGAACATTGGTATCATGGTAGGTATTTCGGTGGTTCTACTACTATTCTTTTTTTACATATACCTTCCAGCCAGTACTAACCACAACGAAACCATTACGGTACCCGATTTGGTCGGTACCCCATTCGAGAGCATAGATGAGTTTCTAACCAACAGGGACCTTCGATATGAGGTAGTGATAGACTCGGGATACTCAGAAAACTTTGAGGCAGAAGTAATCCTCAGTCAAAATCCAAAAGGCGGGGCCAAAGTGAAGGAAGACCGCAAAATCTACTTGACCCTAAATGCCAACGTCCCTCCTCAAGTAAGAATGCCCAATTTGATCAATACAGATCTGCTAAACGCGGAAGACATATTGAGTAGCAATGGCCTTAAGAGAGGAGAAATCACCTATGTCCCAGACCTTCGGGAAAATGCGGTGATCAAACAAGAAGTAGAAGGTGAAGAAATTGTACCAGGTACCATGCTGTACAAAGGTTCAGTGGTTGATCTTGTTATTGGAAATGGTATTGGTATTGAAACCTTCCCTATTCCGGATTTCATTGGCAAGACACTAGACGAAGCAAAATTTCAGATTGAAGCAGCAGAATTACGTTTAGATATCGTTAACTACATTAAAAACGATACTGTGCCGGAAAACACCATATACAAGCAATTACCTCCATTGGGTACTGTCGTGAGAAAGAATCGAATCATTGAACTTTGGATCAATGGTGACGAGCCTCCAAAAGAGGAAGAAGAAAAAGAGAATAGCGGCAATTGACTTGAGGATAAAGGCAATCATATTATCTCTATTTGTGGTCTCACTTTCCGTGACTGGCCAAATTGTGGAGAGACCACTACCAAATACCTTCAATAGATCCGGAGGCGTTAGGTATGCAAGAAGCCAGACAAGTCAGACTTTAGCTACAGTTAACATCCCCTTCTGGGAAGACTTCTCGACCAGCAATCTTATCCCATCGGTAAGCAAGTGGTCAAATTCAGATAACGTTAGAATTAGCAATGGTTTAGGTAGAAACGCTCCCACCATAAATGTAGCTGTATTTGATGGCGTAGATGTAAATGGGGCGCCTTATGATGCCAACAGCCTAATCAATGGAGCAACAGATAGTCTCGTCTCACAACTGATTGACTTATCAACTCTTGGTGCTGATCAGGTCGACTCGGTATACCTAAGCTTCTTTTGGCAACTCAATGGTAATGGAGAAATACCAGACCTTGAAGATTCTTTGGTCTTGCAATTCAAAGATGCTCTGGGTCAATGGCAGAATGTCTGGTCACAAGTGGGGGGAAGAGAAAATGAGTCCGATGATTTTACTCAGCAGCTCATCCAGGTACCTCGAAACTATTTCTTTGATAGCTTTCAGTTCAGATTTCAGTCTTATTCAAGATTGGCTGGAGCTTTTGACACATGGCTGTTAGATTACATTTTTCTGAACGACTCTCGACACGCAAATGACATCGCCCATCCTGATAGGGCCTTAACGCGCAAACCATCTTTCTTAATTGCTCCCTACTCGGCTATGCCAACCGAGCAATTCTTTGCCAATCCGGGTCGCTACTTGGTTGAAACAGATGCCGAGTTCTATAACCTCAACGAGTTCTTTCAACCCATACAGTTCAACACAATCGTAAGAGAAACTTCTGGAGACACTGAGATCGAAATCCTAAATAACGAAACGATCGCCAACCCTATACCTGATGGCTTTGAAAGGAGAACCTTTACTTCTCCGGCATTAAATAGTAACCTCTTAAATGTTAATGCCGATTCACTCCTGCTCGAGACCACCTATTTCATACGGTCTGGAGATAACTTCCTGATTGAAGCCATTGACCCTGGAGTTGATACCACTTTCAATCAATCTGTCGACTACAGGCTTAATGACACCGTGAGAGTCACCACGGTTATTGATGATTATCTAGCTTATGATGATGGAGACCCTGACTTTGCAGCAGGTATTAATCAAAGAGGTGGTCAGATTGCCTATGCCTTCTTTGCAGAACAGCGTGCTCTTTTAACACATATCGATATTAATTTTCCATTCACTCAGCAGGCAGGCGAACCCATTGAATTATTAGTTTGGAGCGATCTGGACGACAACCCTGAATCTGTATTATTTCAAGACTCCTATAGCGTCATCAGGCCATCGAGTATTGGAGATTTAAGGGCTTACGCACTAGATACACCCGTCTTTGTGCAAGACACATTCTACATTGGTTTTCAACAGGCGACAAATGAGTTTTTGGCCGTAGGCCTTGACAAGAACAATGACACTGGGGACAAACTATTCTTTAACGTCAGTGGCGACTGGAGACCCAATGAATTCGTAAGGGGTAGCCTAATGATGAGACCAAGGTTCGACAAGGAAGTGGCTGACAACTTTGTTCCCGCAAGCCAGCCAAGTGAGGTTGCACCAAGCGTCTACCCCAACCCAAGTAATGGTCGGGTCTTTATTGCTCATTCAAATATCGAGACACTAAAAGTTTATGACAATTGGGGCACCGAAGGTGCTTATGAGCTCACCGAAACCACCGGTGGCATTTATATCGATCTGAGTAAAAATAAAAAAGGAATATATTTGCTGAAATTCTCCATCGGTGGAGATGTATTTACCAAACGAATTATTCTAAATAACTGAAATGCAGGAAATTACAGTTCAAGAATTAAAACAACGACAAGCGAACGGTGGCAATTTGAATATTATTGATGTTCGCGAGGAATGGGAATTCGATGAAGATAATATTGGTGCCCAACTATTACCACTGGGAGATTTGCCAAAGAGATTGTCTGAAATCACCCATTTAAAAGATGAAGAAGTAATTGTTCATTGCAGAAGTGGTGCAAGGTCGGCAAGAGCCCAAAAGTACCTGATGTCTCAGGGATTCAGTAATGTAATTAACCTTGCTGGAGGGATTATGGCCTATAGAGAAGACGCCTGATCAAGGCTTTTAACAAGACAAAAGTTTATTGAAGGCTATAAGCCGAAGTAGTGAGACTACTTAGAAAGCGTACCCTACAGAAACGTATGTGTATCGAGGGTGACTTGCGCCAACCCGAAAGACAAATTTTCCATCGGGCTTTTGAAACCTATAACCCAAGTTTGGATAAATATCCCAACTGTAGTCTCCTAAACAGCAATAAATATTTTCGATACCCTCCGTTCTTACCACTCCAAATCCGAACTCTAGATGGTTCTTCCCTTTTCCTGTAAGGCCAGAAATTGACAGGGCGTAGAATGAATTAAAATCCTCCTCATCGTTCCATGCATAAGCCAAAGCGGACCGAAAGACACCGCCTTCAAATCTGGCGGTGATGGTTTTAAAAAAGGGGGCCTGCTTCTTTGGATGCCATAACTTACGTTCATAGCCTATGGTAGCTCCTTGTAGACCAGGTATGAAATGTACCATGTTACTTTTCAAACCCTTAAAATGTGATTCTGCATCTTGTCCTAAACAAAACCCGGAGATGAAGGTGATCAATAGTACTGTCAATATGGCCTTTCTCAGTTTCATAAGCTTCTTACAAGTTAGAAGGTAATACAGAATAGAAAAACAGGCCGATAAAAAAACTCCCTTTAAAGCACTGTGTTCGAGTTTACCCTAAGACTTCCAAAAATGGCTGAGCAGCCTCTTTCAAGTTTTCGCCAAAAGCAATCAGGCCACCCTGATGGCCGGCCATTGCCAGAAGATTGAAAGAATTATTCTCTTTGAATAGTCTAGCGATTTCGAAAGCCATCTCTGGCGTTCCGTATGGTACATCTTTGTTTGTTGTTGGGATTTGGTCCAACCAGGCCTCCCATTGCTGATCGTGATGGATATGAATGACCGCACGAATATTTTGATCAGCCTCGTAGATGGCAGCATGGGTTAAAGACTCTGAAGATGCTTTGACTGGACCAAGGCAGGACAGCTGGTTTTTGGTAATGCTATAGTCAGTTACTTCCGTAAAGTGTTCAGCTTTTAACCTTTCAATATGGCCCGTCTGTGTTCCAGAAATAATGAAGTTTTTGTTAATTGAGGGAAGTATGCTGATGTTTCCGAAACCGACCTTGTAGTTTTCATCATAACCGATCAAACCCATATCATACATGCGATCTCGCCACATGATCAAATCATCCATTTCTGGATAATCGGGTGCACTCCCCTCCTGCCAATCAATCTTAAATTTGATATACCCATCATCCATAGTCCTATGCTCTTTCAGGGTACAAGCCCAACAAACCTTCTTTGGAAGCAGCACAAACTCCCCGATCCGTAATTAATCCGCTGATCAATCGTGCTGGTGTTACGTCAAATCCATAATTAGCAGCAGGAGTTCCAAGGGGGCTCAAGCGCACTTTCTGCATTTTTCCTTCTGACCACCCTGAAATTGAGGTGACCTCCTCTTCACTTCGCTGTTCAATCGGTATTTCCTTAATACCATCATTCAAAGTCCAGTCAATGGTTGAAGAAGGCAAGGCTACATAAAAAGGGACATTGTTATCCTTAGCCGCTAAAGCCTTTAAATAGGTACCGATTTTGTTGGCCACATCTCCTTGAGCAGTAGTTCTATCTGTGCCAACAATAACAATGTCTACCATTCCGTGTTGCATCAAGTGGCCACCTGTATTATCGACAATCAAGGTATGCGGAATTCCCTGCTGCAATAGCTCGTAAGCTGTAAGGTTAGCACCTTGATTGCGTGGTCGCGTTTCATCTACCCACACATGAATTGGAATTCCGGCTTGAGCGGCCTGATATATAGGCGAAGTAGCCGTACCCCAGTCGACCGTTGCCAGCCAACCCGCATTACAATGGGTAAGAATGTTTATAGTCTCCTTTTTCTCCTCGTAGAGTTTCTTGATCAATTCGAGTCCATGAACACCAATCATTCGACAAATCTCAATGTCTTCAGCCTTAATCCTATCAGCTGCCGTTAGTGCCACAGAAGGCCTTTGATCAATCGGTGTATTGAGCAGCTTATCCATCACCAAATCAACGGCCCAGGCTAAGTTTACTGCTGTAGGTCGACTTTCTTTGAGCATACTGGCTATTTCTTTCAGCTCATCACTATCAGCATTTCGCAAACAAGCCAGGTAAAGTCCATATGCTGCCGTTACACCGATCAATGGTGCACCTCGCACAATCATATCTGAAATGGCCACCGCTGCCTCTTCAGGACTGTTAATATCATGAATGACTAGCTGATGCGGTAAGACACGCTGGTCAATAACCTGAACAGTATCGGGCTCACCCTCCTTTACCCAAATGGTATGGTATGCCTTGCCATTAATATTCATTGGACTGATTCAAAAGTTCTACAATAGATTCATCAGGTTTTAAGTGATGACCTTTCCAACCTAAGTTTTTCGCAGTAGTTATGTTTTCTTCCAAGTCATCGATAAAAAGTGTCCTATCAGGTGCTAAGTCTGTTTCATGCATTAGGTGCTCGTAAAAGCCAACATTCGGCTTGCGTTCACCGACTTCACATGAGAGAAAAACCTTGTCAAAATACTTATAGAAATGCTTTTCAGACGATATATGGTTCGCAATGCGTAAGATTCTCTTCATATGAATCTCATTGGTATTACTCATCAGGTAAAGTTTGTGTGTTGAGCTTAATTGGTCAAGAAGCTCAAACTTGTTCTTTGCTATTGGCCCAATCATAGCATTCCATGCCTCATCCAAGATATCTTCAGCTCCTTTGAACTCGAGTTCTTCTCTAAGGTGTGCCCTAAAGGTAGGATCATCGATATCGCCCGTTTCGTATTGTTTGAAAAAATCTAGATTGGATAGCTGTTTAACCTCTTCCAAAGACAAATCACCAAGTCCGGCAAAAGCCTGATAAGTCCTTTCTATATGAAGGTCTAGGATCACTCCTCCAAGGTCAAAAACTATTGCGTCAATTTCAGTAATATCTAAGGCCATTGGAGGTTGTTTAATTAGCAGCAAATATGTAACATTGCAATCCAATTTTCAAAGGCCTTCGACAGCTTTTGGATAGGGCCTATAACTCAGTTGGTTAGAGTATCTGACTCATAATCAGAAAGTCCCTGGTTCGAGCCCAGGTGGGCCCACAAAACAAAATGACTCAGCCCTTAGGTTGAGTCATTTTTGTTTTAAGACTATTTGTGCGAGACGCGTCTTTATTTCATTTAGGCTGTTGTTGGGTAACACAGTGTATAGCACCTCCATCTTTCCATAATTCAAGTACATTAACACCAACAACCGTTTTGTTTGGATAAAGCCCTTGAATAATCGCATTAGCCTCTGAGTCGGTAGATTCATTAAAGTTTGGCACCACCACTACTTCATTCCCCACATAATAATTCAAATAGCTACCTTCTGACTGCCAAGCCAAAGGCAATTCGACTATTGTATAAGATTGACCAACAGCATTTTTGGCGGTTTTCAATACTTCATAATCCTTGATAATAATATCCTCTCCAAAGTTTTCCACAACCTCTTTTGAATATGTAGCAATGGTATGATTTCCTACAAATCTGGCGACTCCATCAATATGCATATCCGTAATGTCCAGGCCTGCTATACCATCCAACCATACAAAGTTGGTAACCCCTAGGTAATGTTTGAAAAAGGTTTCTGCCTGTTCCTGAGTTAGACCTGGATTTCTGTTGCTGTTCAAAATAGAACTCCTGGTGGCCATTAGTGTACCGTGACCATCCACTTCAATGGCACCTCCTTCCAGTACCATATTCACATCAATTTTTGAAACGCTAATTGCGGTGCTAACATGAGATGGTATTTGATTATCATGCTCATAGGCATATTTACCTCCCCAGCCATTAAACTCCCAATTAGTGATTCTTAAATTGTCATTTTCATCACGGACAAAAATGGGACCGTTGTCTCTTACCCAAACATCTTCGGTTTTTCGAACTAAAAAATCTACCTGTTGCATGTCCACTCCGGCATTGGTTAATAACTGGGTGATTCTACTTTTCTCCGTTTGGTCATAAGCAATTATATGAACGATTTCACCTGTATGTAGGGCTTTAGTCATATCCACCCATATTGGGTCATATCTGTCTTGCTGTTCTTGACCAAAGGTATACTTATGTGGCCATTGCAACCAGGTCCCCTCATGTGCTTCTTCTTCGCTGGGCATGGTATAAACCACTACATTTTCTGGGACCAAGATGGTAGGCACTACATCTTCAGCACAACTGGCAATAATTAACAACGTCAAAGCCAGACCTTTTAAAATCATTCCGTTTTTCATAATATTCTTTTTTTGATTCTGAGTGAAATGTAGGGTGACCTGTCCACTGACTAAAAAATATTCCACCTAAGCAGCTATTCTAACCTTGAAATACATAAGAAGTGGATTTAGAAAGAAAATGGCATCTTGTACCTCAAATCTGCCCTTTCGTGGATAAAATTTAATTGCAGAGACTGATAGGTTTACTTTTGAGCTCTTCTGCTTGGATATGGAAAAGAGCAAAATCTTTCATTTTTTACTTTGGGTCTTTGTTTTTGGATTGACTTTCGACTCTCTCATATTTGATTATGAGTTTGAAATGGCATTGTTGCTCAGCCTTTCGGAGTGTGCCATCAATGTGATCGTTAGTTACGTCAACCTGTTGATACTCATTCCCAGAATACTTCAAGGAAGAGGAATGACGCCCTACTTGATAAGCGTTATTGTGTTTTTCATTATTCTGTTTATTCCTTATTACTTCTCTGAATTGGGTTTCTATTTGTTTAGTGAATCAGAACTTCGCGTTGTCATCTCATTCGCCCTAAATTTCACCATGTTCATTCTGGTGTCCTTTCTCTTTTGGAAGGTGAACCAATATGAGCTAGAGAAAAAGAGAAACCTCGAACTAAGCAATCAAAAGTTAACGACTGAATTACAGCTTCTGAAATCTCAGGTAAGTCCACACTTTTTGTTCAATACCCTTAATAATATTTATTCATTGAGTATTACAAAGCATGAGAATACATCTTTAATGATTGAGAAACTCTCGGACCTATTACGCTATATCATATATGAGGGGGAACAAGCTTACGTATCATTGGAAAGGGAAATGGAATTATTGAGGAATTATACTGAGCTCCAACAACTTAAAAAACCCAAAGGAGGAAAGAATATTTTACTGACTACCAAAGGGATAAAAAGCTCGCAACAAATCCCTCCTTTGCTTTTAATCAACATTGTAGAAAATTGCTTTAAACATGGAGATATTACTTACAACAAACATGGAGTGCTTAATATCAATCTCGAAGTTGAAAACAATCAATTACATTTTTGGACCGAAAACTCCTTTAACTCTTCCAACAAAAAAAACGGAATCGGATTGAGCAATGTACAACAGCAACTAAGCCATTACTATCCAGGGCAGCATCGATTTCAAATTGATTCTACCAACGACAGATTTAAAACTGATTTGTACATAGACCTGAACGCATGAGACTTTACCACTGTATAATTGTTGATGACGAGACCCTTGCTCAGGACCTGATAGAGGTACATTTGAAGAAAATTCCAAATATAGAAGTGGTAGCAAAATGCCATACTGCAATGGAAGCCATGGCGGTTTTAAGTCAGAAAGAGATAGACATCATGTTTCTAGACATTGAAATGCCAGATTTGACGGGTATTGATTTTTTGAAGGCTCTCGAAAATCCTCCTTATACTATCTTCACTACAGCCTACTCTGAATATGCATTAGCAGGCTACGAACTCAATGTGATCGATTACTTGCTTAAGCCCATAAGGTTTGATCGTTTTTTCAAGGCAGTGTCTAGGGCCCTGACCCTGTTGAAGGAAAAGGAACCTGTGCTTTTTGCCTCAAAGGATGGTGAACAAGAGACTTACCTCTTTGTAAAATCTGATTATAAAGGGGTAAAGATTCTCTACAATGAAATTCTATATGTGGAAAGCATGCAGAAGTATGTCAGGTTTCACTTAAAAGACAAGAAGCCGGTGGTATCTCTTATGAGTATTAGTTCTTTAGCTGAGCTATTACCTACCAATCAGTTTTTCAGGTGTCAAAAATCTTTTATTGTTAGTATGGCTAAAATTGAAAGCATTGATGGGAATCAAGTGGTTTTGTACTCAGGTCACAAAGTTCCGGTTAGTCGGAGTTTGAAGTCAGAATTACTCCAGCTAATTGACAGACATGGTCTTATCTAAATCGTCAAGAGACCCAAATAATTCAACTATTTCACCTTCATTTAGAATATTTACGAGACAATCACACCATCAAATCATCGTTTGACAATCTCATAATCAGAAAGTCCCTGGTTCAAGCCCAGCTTGTCCGCCTTTGGAGGGGTGGGGCCACAAAAAGTAAAAGCTCAACTGTCAAGTGGGGCTTTTTTGATTTCGGGTCATGCCTCTCCATAGTCAGCACAAAATCATTCCTCAAACATCCAGTTCTTCCTAGACAGAACTCGTATACTATGGAAAGCCTCTATGAAAGTTTATATCAAATACATGGTAAGCCTGCGCTGCAAGATACTTGTGGAACAAGAACTGGAAAAACTAGGCTTAAAACATGCAGTTGTGGAATTAGGAACCGTAGAAATCCTTAGCACATTTTCTAACCAACAACGTGAGTCATTGAAAACCAATTTACTCCGATCAGGGCTAGAACTGCTTGATGATAAGAAAAGTATTCTCGTTGACAGGATCAAGAATGCGATTATTGAAATGATCCATTATTCCGATGAAATACCTCAGGTGAATTATTCTGACTACTTAAGTGAGAAGTTGGACTACGACTATACCTATTTAGCAAACACTTTCTCAGAGGTAAAGGGTATTACTATTCAACAATTCATCATCCTTAATAAAATAGAGAAAGTAAAAGAGCTAATTCTCTATGACGAACTCAGCCTCTCTGAAATCTCCTACAAACTTCACTATAGCAGCGCTGCTCATATGTCCAATCAGTTTAAGAAGATAACAGGCCTTACTCCTTCCTTCTACAGAAAACTAAAAGAAAAGCGAAAATCCAACTTGGAGAACCTGTGATATATGTAAGCCTTTGCTTCAGGAGTGTAAGTAATGCTCAAACATAACACCCACCTTGTTCTATGGTCGAATGGACGGCTTGAATAACTCGAAGAAATGTCAAAAGAGAAAGAAGGGAAATCTAAATCTGGAAAGACTCCAGCAACAAAGACCCTAAAAGAAAAGCGTGCCGCAAAAGCAGAAAAACGCCAGGAGAAATCAAGAGAATCTAACTATTGAACTTCTAGTTAATTCCAAAACCCATTGAACTTGACTGCGACCCTGGTTGAAGAAATTTATGGTCAAAGTCAATTCTTTGGGTTTATCCCTTCAAGTCTTAAGCAAGTGACTTACTATCACATGGAATCTGATAGTTACATGAGATTTATGTAAGGCTTTTCCATTGATGTATAACCCTTTTTCTGGTGACTATGACCAGCTTTGGGGTAATCAAAAACTCAGAATCATGAAAAGAAGAAAGCCAGTCTCGTCTGATTTAAAAATCAGCAAACCCAATCAGTTTGACATCCTGAATCACAGCATTCTAGGTCCGTTTCGAGAAGTCTTCAACGCATGGAGTCAGATCACATCGAAGGTTTTTACTCATGCAAGAACCGTATTTCGTGAACTGACGGGCTCTCAAAAGGATAAGAAACAAGCACGTTTGCTGCTTCAATTGATTCCGATTGATCCCAAAAAGGAGGATGTATTTGTGGAAATAAGAAGACCAGAAGACTATGGGAATAGACCAGTTTAAACCAAAAAAGGACAATAAGTATAAAGAGGGAGAAATCGTATATGCCAAAGAATGTCCTTCGATTCCTTTGGTCATCAGGCGCTACGTCCACAGGGTTTACTATTGCAAAATAGTTGACGATAAAGAAGAGGATGAATTGGTTTACTATGAACGTGAACTAATCCAACCACTCGAAAAAGCATAATCAATACTAATTACAAAGAAGTCTCAGAGACACCTCTGAGCATCAAGCAACCATGGAATCAGAAGCACTCATTTATTGTGAAAACGAGTTTGGGAAATTGGATGGCAAAGTGGCCAATGGCCTAGTCAGACATTCGGAAAAATTCAAAATTGTTGGAGTTATCGATAGCACCAAAACCGCAATGGATGCTGGAGAGTATTTGGATGGTATCAAAAATGGCGTACCCATTTTTAAGAGTATTTATGAGGCCATTGCAAATCTTCGTCAGGTCCCAGAATACTTGATTTACGGCATGGCGCCTCTCACACCAGTGATAGGTAATGAAGACCGAGAAGTCATTCTTTCTGGGATGAAAATGGGAATGGACATAGTAAACGGACTGCCTGAATTCTTCTCTGATGACCCTCAATTCTCCAAGCAAGCTGCAGAATTTGGAGTGAAAATCTATGATGTAAGAAAACCTCTGAAAAGAGAGCATTTGCATGCCTTTACAGGCAAAATCAAAACTGTAAAAACACCAGTGGTGGCAGTGCTTGGTACTGACTGCGCTGTCGGAAAAAGGACAACAGCCGTAGAATTGGTAAAAGCTCTAAGAGCTGAAGGTGTCAGGGTTGTTTTTATAGCAACAGGTCAGACGGGCTTGCTACAAGGTGCTAAATATGGCTTTGCCATAGATGTGCTCAGTTCAGGCTTCGCCAGTGGTGCAGTAGAACATGCCGTTGTAAGCGCTTATGAAGAAGAAAAACCAGACATCATTGTTGTAGAGGGACAAGGAGCCTTGGGGCATCCTGCCTTCACCTCCTCCTCTGCTATTATTCGTGGGGCTATGCCCGATGCCATCATTTTGCAGCATCCCCCCAATAGAAAAACGCGTTGCGACTTTCCTGATTACCGAATGCCTACTATAGCGAGTGAAATAGAGCTCCTAGAAGTTTTCTCCAAATCTAAAGTAGTGGCGATAACACTCAATCATGAAGGAATGGATGACAAGGAACTTGACATTCATATTCGTAAGTACGAAGAGGCGCATGGAATTCCGGTTACAGACGTACTCACTCAAGGTTGTGATAAATTGGTAGCTCAATTGTCACATTTATACCCTCTGCCTCTGAGTCTCAAATGAGATCTCCGAGAATAGAAATCAATCTTAAAAAAATAGCACATAATGCCCGAGCACTGGTCAACCTTTATGGATCGAATGGTATCAAGATAAGTGGTGTAACCAAAGCAATCTGCGGTCATTCTGAGATTGCAGCGACACTTCTCCAAAGTGGTATCAAAACCCTCGCGGACTCTCGCTTGGAGAACATCATAAACATGCGAAAGAATGGTATTAAAGCTCAATTCCTACTACTAAGAGGTCCTATGCTCAGTCAGACTGAGCAAGTCGTAAAAACAGCAGATTGCAGCCTAAACTCGGAAATTACTGTCCTCAAATCACTTTCAAAATTTGCCTTGAAGTTGGGTGTAGTTCATCAGGTGATTTTGATGGTAGAACTGGGCGACTTGAGAGAAGGTCTTATGCCGGATGACCTTAATAAAACCATTACTCAATTATTAGCATTAAAAGGAGTGAAACTCATCGGCCTGGGCACCAACCTGGCTTGTTTAGGAGGAGTCATACCTGATGAAATCAAGATGAGTCAACTCTCGTCCATTGCTAGATCGACTGAAAAGAAGTTTGGGATAAAGTTGAAAATCATCTCCGGTGGTAACTCAGCCAACTATCAGTGGTTTAAGCATAACACCACAGTTGGTTTAGTCAATAACCTTCGGTTAGGTGAATCAATCTTTCTCGGCTGTGAAACCATACATAGAAAGCCAATACCAGGACTGTTTACAGATGCTTTTGAGCTAGTAGCTGAAATCATAGAAGTACAACAAAAGCCCAGTCGTCCCTTTGGCAGTAAAGGTCAAAATGCCTCGGGCGATACCCCTTCATTCAAAGACAGAGGTGCAATGAAAAGAGCAATTCTGGGAATTGGACAGCAGGACGTAAATATTACCGGCCTTACCCCTATTTCAGATATCTCCATCATTGCTGCAAGCAGTGACCACATTGTAATCGATGTCCATGAATCCAATCTCAAGGTAGGTCAAGAGGTAAGGTTTCAAATCAACTACAATGCGCTGCTTTCACTCATGACATCATCCTATGTATCCAAATTAATGATCTAGTGACACTATGAATGCTCAGGAATATTGCGCCTATGTAGACAGACAGGACTTACTGCACAAGCAACTAGAACCAGTCTTTCCTATTAAAGAAAACAATGAACGATTAGTGAGCCTAAAAGATTCGGGGTTCAACCTCATCTTCGAACCCTCAATAATGAAAGATTACCGGTACTTAGTTCGTAAGGCTTTGGTGGAGAAAATTGGCAGAATAAGCAAAGCCCTTGACAAACAAAACAAGACTTTGATCATACGATCGGCATGGCGATCCTTCGAACACCAAAGAAAACTATGGAATAATAAGCTAACATTCCTTAAAGAAGAGCACCCAGAGAAGTCGCTCGTGCAACTGAGAGAGTTAGTCGCACACTTCATTGCTCCAGAACAAAAATCCACCCATGCGACAGGAGGTGCTCTAGATGCCTTGATTTACGATAGAAAAACGGAGACTGTCCTCGACTTCGGCACCAATAAAGGACATGACATTGACCTAACCGAGCTCTGCTACCCCCATCATCCTGACATATCTGCCGAGGCTAGGGAAAACAGGAATTTGCTTATGAGACTCTTTGAAAGAGAGGGTTTTGTCTGCGACCTCAAAGAGTACTGGCATTTCGATTATGGAAATGTTGGTTGGGCAATAGAAAGAAGTAGACTTCATGCTATCTATGGTATTATAAATGCAAAAAAAGATATCTGACCTATTATCAAAACATCCTTAACAAAGCTAAAAAGCCCCAACAATGTCGGGGCTTATTTTATTAGTCTTTGGCTTTGAGTAGGGACACTTGATATTCAAGTCGCTTGATTTCCCGCATCAAAGTATTCTTATCCATCTGATTCCAACCCCATAGCTTTAACAACGACATGGCCATAAAAGCAATCAGGGTATAAAACATCCAGTCTAGCTTTTCATCCAGCACTTCAGCATTCAGCATATTAAGGAAAGTATAAACCGCGACAGCGAAAACGGCTAGGTTCATAAAAACCATCAACACGTTCATCCACTTGTTTTTGCCTTGAAAAAGACTGAATACTTGTTGAGGGATATTTTGCTCTCCCATCTTGTCGAAATAAGCAGCTTCCTCTTTTGAAAGTGCCTGGTGGATCAATTCGTCTACTTCTTTGTCTGATTTATTCATGATTCGTTTCTTTTAGTTTCTCTTTTAATTCCTTTCTGGCGTAAAACAGCCTAGACTTAATGGTGCCCTCGGGGAGTCCCAACTGTCGTGCTATCATTTTCACAGAGTACTTCTCCAGATAAAATAGCCTTAGCATCTCTTGATGTAAAACCGGGAGGGATTGAATAGACGAAAGCATTCTTTGAATATTCTCTTCTCGTACATCATCACCGCTCTCTCCTACCTCAACTTCATAGCGAGACTCTTCTACTGCTTGCCGATCACGTTGAAGTCTCTTTATTGTGTCAGCAGATCTTCTCTGGACTATTCGGTATGCCCAAATCCTAAACATGGCAGGGTCTTGAAGCTTATGGATACTCTTAAAGATGGACATCCAACTTTCTTGAGCAATTTCATAGGCCTGATCCTGATCTTTTAGAAAGCCGAAAGCCCACATTAATAGCTTCGGTTGCCAGCGTTTCCATAAAAGACCAACGGCCTCCTGATCTTTCTCCTGACAGCGGATCACTAATAACTCATCGAATATTTGCTCTGAACTGCGTCCCATTGAACTTCAATTAGAAGTCTTGAAAAAACCTGGAAGGTTCAATGAAATTAGAAATATTCTCAGTCATTAAGGCACATGGGCCGTTGCGCATAAAAAAAGGACAGAATTACTTCTGCCCTTTTTACTCAAAACAAAAAAATAAAAATCACTTCAATTTTGAGTGCTGTAAAAAACTCTGTATTAGCCACTTGCCATCAGTATTCGATAGATTGAGGTAGTATACATAGTGTACTTTATCGTCTTGAGCAACCACCTTAGCCGTTGCCATTATACCATCTGTTATATCAACAGAGACGATTTCAACAGAGCGATCTCGACCGCCAAATTTTTTTGATGCATGCATTGCGGCAAACTGCTTATAATCAACAGAAATGATTTTACCCTGGTTGGTTGCCTGCACAGTCGCATTCTCTCGAAATGTCTTCAAAATCTCATCGCCTTTCTGGTGATCCACTCCTTTCATTAATGTAGTAATCACCTTTTCAATATCACCCTTATCCCCTGTTTTAGCCATTGAAGTCATTGTGATCAGTGAACATGCAAGCATCATCATTATTTTTTTCATCATATTTTAATTTAATTAGTACAACAATCATTAGTATACTAACTAAATAAGAATTTTACTTAATTCAAAGCAATGGATTAGTTAGTACAACAATTATCTTAGCGCCATGGATCAGATCAGCAACTCTTTCGGTTTTAAGCTCAATTATACCACACGGAATATGCGTAGGTATAGCAACGAAAAGTTAAAGGCAGCTGGACTGGACATTACAGTCGATCACTGGGGGATTCTGAAAATCCTATCTGAACAGGACAATGGGCTCAGCTCGTCAGCGCTCTCCGATATCATGCTGAAGGACAAGCCCACGATCACTCGTATGATCGATGTCGTGGTAAAAAAGGGTCTGGTACAGAGAACTCCGAGTACGGAAGACAGAAGAGTTATTACACTAGCGCTTACGCCACTGGGGAAAGATCGTGTTTCACAAGCCCTACCTGTTGTTCAAGAGATTAGATCCTTTATGAGCCAAAAACTTACTGATAAAGACCTTCAGGACTTATCAAGAATTCTGCAAAAAATTGATTCTGCCATTGAGGGAACTCAAAGCTAACTGAAAACCTATCTAGGCCTTGACCCGCTCATTACCCTCCAGAAAGGAGTTTACAGTGTCTATAAGTTTCTTATAGCTGACAGGCTTGGTTAAGTACTCATCCATACCAGCTTTCATACACTTCTCTCTTTCACCTGCCATTGCCGCAGCTGTCAGTGCAATGATCGGCACGCTGGCCTTAGCACCTTCTAATGCTCTAATTTGACGGGTAGCTTCGTAGCCGTCCATTACTGGCATTTGAAGGTCCATTAAGATCAAGTCAAAATCATGATTTTTGAATTTCTGGATTGCCTCTTCTCCATTCTCCACACATGTGACGGTCATGCCTTTATTGCACAACATTTTCAATGCGACTTTCTGATTGGTCAGGTTATCCTCAACCACTAAGATTCGACCTGCGCTCTTTTTGATCTTACTGGAAGGCTTTTCTTTCTTACTCGTTTTAAGTGGCTGTTCTTCACTTTGGTACTCCTTTGACTTAACATAGAATTTGAAGATTGAACCTTTGCCCTCTTTACTTTCCACCCAAAGGTCGCCTCCCATCTTAATCACCAGTTCTTTGCTGATGCTCAAGCCTAGGCCAGTACCTCCATACTCTCGGGTATAGCTGGTATCGTTTTGTACAAAGCGATCAAAAATCTTCTCTTGTGCCTCTTCCGAAATACCGATTCCGGTATCCGTAACAGTGAACCATATTTCCATTTCACCTTCATGCTCAGAGAGTGCTTCCGCGAAAATCGACACCCCTCCTTTATTTGTGAACTTAATGGCATTCGACAACAAATTCGTAAGCACCTGCCGCACGTAACGAGGATCGCCCAATACATAAGGCGGTACATCAGGAAGCACCCAGTACTTTACCGAGATATCTTTTTTCTTTGCAGGAATCGAAAAGGCCGATACAATATCACTCAGTAATTCCTTTACACTGTAAGGCTCAGAGGCCAATGCTATATTTCCAGATTCAATTTTGGTGATATCGAGAATATCATCGACTATGAGTTTTAGAGATGTAGCAGAGCTGGAAATCGTCCTTAAAATGTCTTTTTGCTCCTCGTCTAAACTATTATCCAAGGAATACTCAGTCAGCCCTATGATTCCATTTAGAGGTGTCCTGATTTCATGGCTCATGTTAGCCAAAAAGTTATTCTTAATGGTATTGGCATCTTCGGCAACTACAAGAGCCTGAATCAGCGCTTCTTCGACTTCCTGCCTCTGACCGATCTCTTTTCTCAACTCAGAAGAACGCGCATTCACCAAGGCTTCTAGTTCTTGCCTTTTTGTTACTGTTCGTTTCTCTCGGAACCACAATAACAGCAGGATAAACCCTAAACCTACAATCACAATGAGTGACCTAAACCAGAAAGTCTGATAGTAGTGAGGCTCCACCATTATGACCATTTTCGATTCCTCAGACCACTCTGAAGACAATCTACCTTTGGACTGGAAAATAAAATCAAATGATCTATCTGTAGGTATGTTTTTATAGGATGCCTTACCCTCAGGTTTTACTTCAACCCAGTCTTGATCATAACCTTTCAGCTTGTATCGATATACTACATCATCAGGTCTCAGGTAGTCCAAAGCAGAAAAGTTGATTGTGAAGTCATTTTGTTCACAGTTCAGGACTAGTTCGTCCAGCATAGAAATGTCTTTCGATAAACCCTGACTTTCATTGACCTTAAGAGGCTCTCCGTTAACCGAGGCACTAATAAAAGCAGGGCGCTGAACGACCTGGTAGTCTATAATATCCTCTGGACGAAAAGTTGTTATCCCACTTAATCCTCCCATTAAAATCTCACCACTCTGAGAGATTGTGCTAGCATTTAATGAAAACTGATTCCCTTGAAGTCCATCCGTTAGATCATAGTTTCTAATTGCAAAGCTATCCGCTTCTACTCCGGATCTAAAAAGTTTACTGACACCATCGTTAGTTGAGAGCCATAGATCGCTGTTATTATCTTGAACAATAGAGCGAATATCATCTGAGGCCAGACCACCGGCTTTGTCAAAGTGATAAAGAACTGCTCCATCTTCATCTAATGCCAACACCCCATCTTGCTGTGTACCTAGCCAGATACGATTTTGATTATCCTGAAAGACGGTATTAATTGGTATGTCCGAGGCAAGTCCATCCCCCAAGCCTGTCAGCTTTACGTTTATAAGAGCACCTTCCTCAAATTTGTAAAGTCCTTTTTCAGTAGACACTAATATTTGATTACCAAATTTCTTGATATCATTTATCTTAGGTTGCCCAGAAAAACTCAGTTCCTCACCAAAGAACGGCACTTCGCTTAATACCTGATTGATACTGGAGTACATTTTGACTCCTTGATTTGCGGTACCCAACCAAAGATTGTCTTCCTCATCGGCCATGACGGAGAGGATCTCCAGACCCTTTAATTGTGATGGCATAATGTAGTTAAATGCTGCACCATCCCCAGTCCACTTGACCAGTCCATCATCAGTGCCCAACCATAAAAAATTCGCACTGCATTGAGCAATGGACAAAACTTTGCTCACCCTCTGACTAATCTCAGGTCCAAATGGATAGTGTTTAAACTTATTATTTGCCGGGCTGTAACTAGAAACACCTTTCCGAGAACCAATCCACACTTTTCCATCGTCTGATGATTGGATTGAAAAAGTACTATAGTCCATCAGATCCTTGTCAGTCCCCTCCTCGTGCGTTTGGCCGAAGTAGCCAAAAAGATTGTCCGCCTTGTGAAAAAAGTTAACACCTGAATTTGGAGTGGTGATCCAAACAGACCCAACTTCATCTTGGTAAACCTCTCTAATGACTTTATCGGAAAGCGAAAACCCATTATCGAAGTCATAGCGATAGGACTCCGTTGTGTTTGTTTCAAGACTCAAAACGTTGATACCGTCCGTTGTTGAAACCCAAACCTGGTTCCCATCAACCAATGAAATGTCATTGACAAAATCATTGTTTAACGGAAACTGCTTGCTGTTCCTTGTAAACAAATCCAATTGGTCAGATATGGCATTATATCTTAAAAGCCCATCTCCTTTGGTTCCCAACCATAAATGATCTTCAACTGACAACAAGCTTGTAATCTCGGAGGTAGTACCAATACCTGCGCCTAGAAGCTTCTTACCTCTTAGTTCATAAAGTCCTTCTGAAGTTCCTACCCACAGGTTTGTCTGATAAAACTCAAGGTCATTGAGCTTAAGGCTATTTCCTTGAACTCCACTAGCGGTGATTGTCGAAGTTCTTTTGAGCGTATTACCATCCAGGTTTATAAGCTCATCATTGCTGATCAGCCATAAGTCGCCATCCGAATCTTCGATAATGTCGTAAATAGAGTTCACGGAAGTGCCAAAGCCTAGATCACTCAATGGCACTCTAGTGAAAGTCTTTAATTCTCGGTTATAAAGATTCAGTCCATCTCTCGTACCCACCCAAAGGCGGTCGCGACTGTCTTCCATAAGTACGGTAACATGATCATTACTGAGTGTGGAAGTGTCCTTTCTGTCATACCGATAAATATCGAACTCAGAATAGTCCGTCATTCGATTAAGGCCTTCCTCTGTTCCAAACCATAAGAAACCCTTATAGTCTTGAAGGGAAACGGTAGTCTTGTCACTAGACAAACCATAATCTGCGAAAAGTTGATAGAAAAACGGACTAGCCGATTGGGCTGAAATGCTCAAGCAGGAATAGCATAGCATTACACTGAGTAGTAGTCTTCTCATGTTTAACGTCCAGGTGAGGAAGCAAATTAATGGAAATCATCCTTAAATAAAAATTACAACTACCTGATTGACAGAGAATACAATAGCACTCTGTGTTCGGATCTAACAAATAGAAAGTACACTAAGCTCCTTTCACAAAGCCATCCTCCTTATAAGATGGGTTTGGATACTTATAAAAACCCTCTCCAGTTTTCACTCCTAATCTGCCACTGTCGACATACGTCTTGAGTAAAGCGGCAAAGGCCTGGCTCTTTTTATCTGGTTGACTGCTAGTGATATGCCATGCGGTATCAAGCCCAACGGTATCGAGAACGCCAAATGGTCCCATATCCATTTTGAAATTGCCCATCCAGCTGCGATCAATATCTTCAATACTACCCACATCCATTGTTTTAAGGGAGCCCGCAGCTCCTATTAAAGCCATTAACATGTAATTGAAGATGTAGCCTGGGTTTTCCTTCTTGACATAAACTGGTGTTTGCCAAAGTTTCTCTCCCATCTGATGTAGGAAGTCCGGAATCCAAGCAGCAGTAGTCTGGTGAGGCATAATATCTACTACGTTGGCATAGAAGACATCATGAAAATGGAAATTGCAGAATCGCTCAGGTCTACCTGTCGCTTCGGCCAGGTCAGATGGCAACAGGTAAGATGTATTAGAGGTGAAAAGCGTCTTTTCCGGACAAAGTTCTCCAAACTGCTCCCAGACCTTCTTCTTTAGTTCGAGATTTTCGGTGACTGACTCATTTAGAAAATCTGCGTCATCGGCTGCCTCTTCAGCATTAGTGGTAAACGTTAGACGCTGCTTTGCCTCCTCGGCCTCCTGCTCCGACAGTTTCTCATGCCTAACAAGCATCTTCAAAATACCCTCTTGCGTTTTGATGGCAGCATCAAAAGCCGATTCATTAATATCATAAATTGTGGTTTCAAAACCACTTATAGCAGACTGAAGCCCTACTCTTAAACCTAGAGTCCCTGCTCCTAAAATGAGTATTTTGTTGACGCCTTCTATTTTCAATTCCATAGCTTTCAATTTAACCACATCAGTCTTCATCCACTGCCCTAATATATCACTCAAAAAACAATACTTAAATTCCTCCCCTTATGAAGGGGAGGTGCTCGTAGAGCGGTGGGGTTCTTACTATTTTATAACTACAACTCAACCACCTCGGCCTTCGGCCACTCCTCCTTGCAAGGAGGAGACTATTAGTTAACAGAATTTTAGTCCTCCACTTTTCAAGGGGAGCCTGCCTGTCGTCAGACAGGGTGCTCGAACGCTTACGCTGAAGCTTTAGCGAAGGCGCAAGAGCGGTGGGGTTGTCAATTTTACTCTTCTCATTGCCTTACTCATTCCGAACACAATTCGGAAACTCCTCAAATAGATCCTGAAACAAGTTCAGGATGACGTCTTATTTTCATACCACCTCAGCCTCTGGCCACCCAATCAAAACATCTACTCCAAAGTCACTCTCAAATTCCTCCCCTTTTTTAAGGGGAGGTGCTCGTAGAGCGGTGGGGTTCTTCCCATTTTATAACTACATCTCAACCGCCTCGTCCTTCGGCCACTCCTCCTTATAAGGAGGAGACTTTTAGAGTTAAATCTTATCTCTCTCGATCGCCTTGGCTGCATTAGCACCACAGGCTTTTACAGCATAAATAAGGTTTGCAAAACGAGGGTCTTGTGTTAATCCTTTCTTGTATCGGGCGTAGATCTGCTGAATAATTACCCCGATCTTAAAGGCCCCAAAGGCGTAATAGTATACTAAGTTTTTAAGATCAAAGCCTGTTCTTTCACCGTAGCGTTCTGCGAACTGGGCCCTATCCAAATTACCTGGCAACCAAGTAAGACTGAATGGTTTGAGTGCTTCTGAATCGTCAGCCTGAGCCCAATACGCAAGCGAAGTCCCCAAATCCATTAATGGATTACCAACGGTGGACATTTCCCAGTCCAACACGGCAATAATCTCACTTAAGTTATCTGGGTTGAGTACGAGGTTATCATACTTGTAATCGTTGTGTATAAAACTGATCTGCTCCTGCAATGGCAAATGCTCCTCCAACCAGTTAGCGACAGCATTCATTGATCCCAGTTCGTCAGTCTCGGCTTTATAATAGCGTCTAATCCATCCTTCGACCTGCCGCTGCGTATAACCCTCGGGTTTACCGAAGCTGTTGAGGTCAGAAGTCTCAATGTCCATTGTATGCAATGCCGCTAGGTTGTCAATACAAGCTTCTGAAATAGATTTCATCAAGTCGGGACTGAGGTTAATGTCCTTCGGGGGTCTTCCTCTAAGAATAACACCCTTTACACGTTCCATCATATAGAATTCAGCACCCAGTACGGACTCATCATTACAGAACAATACAGGAGTCGGCACCTTTGGGTAAACCGGCTTCAACAAGGACAACACCTTGAACTCTCTGCTCATATCGTGTCCACCTTTGATATTGGCACCGAACGGAGGTCTTCTTAATACATATTCTTTATTGCCCGATTTCAGCAGATAGGTGAGATTAGAAAACCCGCTAGGAAACTGTGACACAGCTATCTCTCCAGAAAATTCTGGCAGGTTCTCCGACAGAAAGGCCTTGAGTTTATCAAGGTCTAACTCCTCTCCTTTTCGTATGTCTTTGGGTTGGTCAATCATATTCGCATATCGTCATTGCAAGAAACGAGCACGGTATCGGACCAAGTAATCTCCCCTTCTATTCGGGAGACTCCTTCGGCAAAAAGCCTCGGAGTGACGTAAGCTTTAAAGACCATATCCTTTCAATATACTTCTCGCTAAACTCGATTTGTGAACCTCATCTGGTCCATCGTAAATTCTAGCCCCACGTTCATGCCTATACCAAAATGAAAGTAAAGTATCGTCTGTAATTCCAAGAGCACCGTGTACTTGAACTGCTCTATCCAAAACTTTCATCAAGACATCAGCCACATAGAACTTGATAGTCGATATTTCCATTCTGGCAGCTTTGCTACCTTCGCCATCCATTTTCTGTGCAGCATGGAGTACCATATACCTTGAAGCATTGATTTCAGCACGACTTTCAGCTATCCAATTCTGTATTGTCTGCTGATGTCCCAGTTTTTTGCCTTCTCTAAGCTCTCTACTGACAGCTCTTTGGCACATCATGTCAAAAGCTCGTTCGCATATCCCAATCCACCGCATACAGTGGTGAATTCTTCCAGGACCTAAGCGCTGCTGTGCTAGCATAAAGCCCGTTCCTTCTTCACCGACAAGATTAGCCTTCGGCACACGGCAGTCATTGAATCTAACTTCTGAGTGACTTAGATACCCTCCTCCTTCATCACCCATGATGGAGATATTTCGAACATTCTCGAATCCAGGGTTATCTAATGGCACCACAATCATACTCGCGCGCTCATAAGGGCTTGCATCAGGATTAGTGACGGCCATTACAATGGTAAAGGCAGCACCATCAGCAGCTGTAGTAAACCATTTATGTCCATTGATTACATACTCATCCCCATCCAACACTGCGGTAGTGCCTAGGTTTACGGGGTTGGATCCAGCAAACTCAGGCTCGGTCATGGCAAAGCAACTTCTAATATCTCCGTTGATTAGAGGCTGAAGGTATTGAGCCTTTAATTCATCAGAAGCAAACTGATGCATCAGTTCGATATTACCGATATCAGGGGCTTGGCAATTGAGCACATAGTGGCCGAGTGGTGTTCCTCCCAAAAGCTCAGAGATTTGACCAAACTCCGTCATGCTCAGTCCAAGTCCTCCCTCTTCTTCAGAAAGATATGGCGTCCATAGTCCTAAGGATTTAGCCTTATGCCTGAGCTCATCCAACTGATGTTTGGTTTCGTTCCAAGCACCATGAATCATTTGTAACTCCAATGGGTATACATCCTCTTCTATAAAGGTCTTCACCTTCGGGTAAAGTGCTTTGAGTTTATCTGTTGCGAATAGATCAGTCATTGGTCAACGGAAAATAGTTATCAGGTAGAACGCTTTGCCATTTATTATTCTCAGCGAAGTCTTTTATGACATCATTCCTGTCTCTCAACAAGTTGGTCATGTATCTCTTTAAAAAGAAGTTATCTGCAATTGTCCCGAGAAACCAAAACGGGCTTTTATAATCAAACACATCTATAACTTCAGTCATATTATCATCAAGCGATTTAAAAACATGTTGATGTCGAAAACTAGAAAAAGCTCCTTCAATCATCTCATCGACAAAGTAATTTGGTCTATCAAATTCAGTAATCCTCGAAGAGAGTTTCTGATAGACTCCAAAGTGTTTTGCCCTCCAAGTCACACTTTCATTTAATTCAATCAAGCCACTCATTTTACCCGCAATCGCCTCCTCATTAGTATCCTTGGTTGAAATTTTATGAAGGTCTATACTACGTGACAAATCAAATACTAGATTGACATTGGCATTTACTAAAGTCTTTAATTCAATAATTGGCACTATAAATAAATCTTACATCCTGATCACTGATTTCAAATAACCGATCACTAAATTGTATACCCCCCATCAGCGGTAATAGAAGCTCCAGTTACAAACTTAGAGGCATCACATGCTAAGAAGAGCGCCAACCCAGCAATGTCTTCTGGTTGAGCTAGCATTGGCAATGCCTGCTTCATCATTACCATTTTCAAAATCTTTTCATTCGAAGTCAGCGCTTCGCTAAACTTCGTCTCGATTAAACCAGGGCAAATCGCATTGGCTCGAATATTATCTGGACCCCACTCTCTCGCGAGGACCTTTGTTAACTGAATAATGGCAGCCTTACTCACTGAGTAAAGTCCCAAGCCTTGTCCAGGTGTTATGCCCTCAATGCTACTAATGTTCACCACAGAACCCCCGCCTCTTGATTTCATAGAATCATAAGCATACTTCGCCAGATTCAAAGGCCCTTTGACGTTTACGTCCATGATCTTATCAAACACATCGTCTCCGGCATTTTGTACTGGACCGAACACGGGATTTGCAGCGGCATTGTTCACAATAATATCTATACCACCATAGGTGGCGATAGTCTGCTCAGCCAGTGACTTCACCTGTTCATCATCACCCATATGGCAAGGAATTCCTTTTGCTTTTAGGCCCGCAGCGACAAACTCATCTGCTACTGCAGTCACGGCATCCAACTTCCGACTGGAAACAACTACTTCAGCTCCCTGTTGGGCAAGGGCCTGAGCGATATACTTACCAATTCCCTTACTGGCTCCCGTTACAATGGCCACCTTGCCATCCAACCTAAAATTCTCTGCGATCTGCATGGATTAATGATTTTTATCTGCGTCAATGAAAGATAAATAATTAACTTGTTATGCTTGACGAGTATCACGTATTTCTCGTCTCAAACACCACCTCGCCTTTCAGGCACTCCTCCTCAAGGAGGAGAGTGATAGAAAAAAATAATAAATATGAAAGCTGTACAATTTGAATCCCTAGGGAAGCCAACGGACGTTCTTCAACTCGTTGACATTGCCATTCCAGAACCCGCTCCGGGAGAAATCCGAATCAAAGTAACCAAAGCCAATATCATTCCTGCCGATATCATGTTCATTCAGGGCATGTATGGCATTAGGCCTCAAATTCCACAAATCGGTGGCTTTGAAGGTACCGGAGCGATCGATGCTTGCGGTGAAGGTGTAGATATGCCTGTTGGCAGTGGGGTTATTTTCACAGCCCTGGGATGTTGGGCAGAATATGTATGTGTAGCCGCCAATAGCATCATTCCGAAACCTCCTACCATGTCTGATGACGTGGCTTGCCAAGCCTTCGTCAATCCTTTAACCGCGTATGGAATGCTGATTGAGGCAGACCTTGAAGAGGGTGATTGGTTGATGCTGACAGCAGCAGCTTCGGCCTTTAGCAAATTTGTGATTCAAATTGCCGCAAGCCGAGGAATCAATGTAATTGGAACCGTTAGAAGTGATGACCAAAAGCAGGCACTTTTAGACTTGGGTGCAGCGGCTATCATCAACGAAAAAACTGAGAATATCTATAAAGCTGTAAAGGCAGCCACAGGCGGAGCTATGGTTGGTGCTGCATTCGATGCTGTAGGTGGCGAATTAGGAGATAAAGTTCTCAATGCGCTTCAACCGGGTGGTAAACTACTGGTCTATGGCCTCTTAAGTCTACAGCCCATACCTCTCAACAGCGGTCTTCTTATCTTCAAAAACCTCACAGTAAAAGGATTCTGGTTAACCACATGGTTCACAGGATTGTCTGGTGACGAAAGAAGAAGCATAGTACCAAAAATACTAGGAATGCTCACCGAGCAATCTCTTAGAGCTGATGTAGAAGCACATTACTCACTAGACGAAATTCACAAGGCCATTGAACATATGGAAAGTCCTGGCCGAAAAGGAAAAATACTTCTCAACATCTCATAAGCTCTTTAGCATCTAAAACTCAAACCATGAAAGCTAGATTAACCCTCGCCTTTTTACTCTTTTTCAGTGTAGCAGTATTTGCTCAAAATGGAGCGACACTCACCAAAGGTCAGCCTGCCTCTGTAGGCATGTCTTCCGATGCCTTAGACAAAATCGATCAACATGTGAAAGCATATATGGATGACAACAAATTACCAGGTGGATCTTTCATGGTAGCCAAAGAAGGAAAAGTCGTTTATAACAAGAGTTTTGGCTATTGCGACTCTAAAAACGAACAGGCCTATGGCAAAGGAGATATTTGGAGACTCGCATCAATGACCAAAGCAGTCACAGCAGTGTCCATTATGCAGCTTTATGAACAAGGCAAAATTGGCCTAGACGACCCAGTTCATAAATACATTCCTGCATTCAAGAATCAAGTAGTACTAGACAAATTCGACAAAGCAGACTCCAGTTACACCACTATACCAGTGGAGAAAGATGTTACCGTAAGAAATCTACTGACGCACACCTCAGGTATTGTATACGGTAGTTTTAACCCAGGCAAATTGATGGCGGTCTATCAGAAGTTCGATATGAACGTGGGTTTTTCGCATGAGACCTGGACAACCGAAGAGTGGATTAATCGATTGGCTAAAGTGCCATTGGCACACCAACCAGGAGAAAAATTCTCCTATGGCCTAAACATGGATGTGCTCGGTAGAATTATTGAAGTTGTATCAGGGACAACCTTAGATAAATACTTCAAAGTCAATGTTTTCGATCCATTGGGGATGAAAGACACCTACTTCTACCTGCCCGAAGGCAAGTTTGATCGATTGGTTGGTGTTTATGCCAATCTTGGAGACCGATGGATGACGGTTGAAGAAATGGGTAGGACCCAAGGCACTGACTACCCCAAAAAAGGCCCACGAAATGTATTTGCAGGAGGCGCTGGGCTATCCTCAACTATGATGGATTACGCAACATTCATTCAGACACTAGTCTCTGGAGGTGGTAAAATTCTGGGAGCTGAAGCCTTAGCTGAGATGAGTAGAGATCAAATGCCTGATGTAATTACAGATTACAAACCAGCCAGAGCCCAAAGAGTAGGGAGTGGTTTTGGTTTAGGTTTTACGGTTTACCTTGATTCACCAACCAAAAGAAGTCCAAAGAGCCCAGGCACCTATGAGTGGGGTGGCTACTTCAATACCAAGTTCTTTATAGATCCGCAAGAGCAAATGGTATTTGTGGGCATGACTCAGATAGCTGGCTTCAATGATAATGCCTTCTGGGAAGACATGTACAAGCTCATTTATGAATCAATAGAAGATTAGTATTTGGATAAACGGGTAAGCAATTTATTATCAGTACGAGACCTATATTTACGTGATTCAAATATTTTTTGATAATTTTTTAAACACCCTAAATCGCTGACAAACAGGATATTATATTGTGATAAAATTTTCAATTTTGCTTTCCCTAAAACTTAATCCTTGGAATTACGAAAACCTTTTTAATACATTTGTGGCACAGAAAAACGAAATGATATACAACTATTTACATATCGAATTTACAGCACCGGCTAGCCAACCGGACTGCCAAAATTCAAGTGTATCCCGGTTCGGGGAGAGTTAATTTTCAGATAAAGAAATTGACAACCCGAGCCATATGGTTCGGGTTTTTTTGTGCTTAAAATTTGATGAAATGCTGCAACAGATGAAGCAAATACAAACGGAGAATTTAAATCAACTCAATCAGAGTCTTTACGACTTTGCTTGTGGGGGAATACATACTATTCAAAAGGTCGATGAAATGATGACTTGACAAAACTGATTTATCGGTTTTGAAAAGCCCGGCCTTCTGAAGGTCGGGCTTTTTTTATTCCTGTCAGGGTGGCCGAGTGACTAGGCACTGGTCTGCAAAACCAGTTAGGAGGGTTTGATCCCCTCCCCTGACTCAAAAATGCCGGGTGGTCTTCCCGAAGCTTCGGGAGGGAAGACGCCAGTTTTGGTTCTGGAGATTCAACCTGCCTGCGGCAAGCAGGGTTCGAGCCTTGGCCTGGTATCATTTGAATTGACCTATAGCTCAACGGGTTAGAGTGCCAGTCTTATAAGCTGGAGGTTCCAGGTTCAAGTCCTGGTAGGTCAACTGAAGTGAGCATATCCTCCCCTTGGGGAGGTGCTCAAAGAGCGGAGGGGTAAAGCTAATTACCCCGAAGGAAACTAAGATGCTAAAGGAGAGGCAGAACGGGTGTCTCCTGATTTAGAGAAGGGTTAAAGGCCCTAAACAACCTTTCGTTCGGGTTGTGATGTTTGTAAAAGCTCTAAAGTGAATAGCAGGTTATTCTGACACAAAGCTTGTTGATCTCAAGCCCAGCGAAAGGATAGCCTAAACGGAAGTATAGCTCAACGGTAGAGCTACTCCCTGTTAAGGAGAAGGTTGTTGGTTCGAATCCAGCTATTTCCGCGGGAATTAAGTTCAGGTATAAGGCCTGATGAGGGTGTCAAAAACCCCATAGTATTCTTGCCAATAGGCATGGATATGCTTCTTGTGAGTGGACTAATCTCCCACCATAAATTACGCTTAAGGCGTGGGTTCGAATCCCACTCTCGGCAAGTTGTCGGGATAACTCAGGTGGCTAGAGTAAAGCACCTCTTAAGATGAGGAATGGACTGTTAATCCATCAGAAGTGCTGACTTCTATAAAAACAGCGATACCAGGATGTGGTGTTTGACAGACCCCTCAGGCCCTATTGCCGGGAATGAGGAACGTTTTGAAGAAACCAGGGCAATCAGGATACCGCTTGATGCAATGATTGACTTCTAGTATAAAACTGAAAAGAGAATTGGCCCAAGGTCGGTTCATTCTAACCACGCTTATGCAGGAACTCAATCATGAATTCAGACTCAATGAAAGTCCCGTTTTGGAAAGATGGTTTGTCAAGCCCCTTCCTATTGAATTGAAATTATTTGGCCAATAGTGATAATGAATAATTAACCGAGGGCCTCACCCCCAACCCTTCTCCATGAGGAGAAAGGAGCAATAAAGACTTGCAAGTCCTCTCCACTGGAGAGGATTTAGGAGAGGCGTTCACAAATTTTAGAAAGATGAAAAGGGTACGAATTAACCAAGGCAAAGTAGGGCTTGTTTTCAGGAATGGAGACTACCGAAATGTGCTTACCGCAGGTACGCATTGGGTATCTCTTTTCGACAATGTAGTCGAATATGATATGGTCAAGCCGTTCATGGCACCCAAAACAATTGACTTGTTTTTGCATGATCAAAAGCTCGTTTCAATGCTAAACATAGTACAAGTCGGTGACAATGAAATTGCACTTAAGTACAAGAGAGGAAACTTCAGAGAAGTATTAACTCCGGGGACTTACGTGTACTGGAAAGGTTTGATTGACTACACCTTTGTGAAGGTGGACCTCACAAAAATTGAGATTACCGAGGACATTGAATTGAGTGTCAAAAAAGACAGAGCACTTATCCCCTACATCAGAGTGTGCAAAGTAGAAAGCTATGAGAAGGCCATCTTGATGGTTAATGGAGCCTTCTACAAACAATTGGATGCAGGAGACTACTACTTCTGGAAAAATGAAATAGCCTTGAATGTGTTGAAAGCCGACATGAGACAAGTGCAAATGGAAGTAACGGGTCAGGAAATCTTGACCAAAGACAAAGCTGCTTTGAGAATCAATTTTTATGGACAATACAAGGTATTGGACATTGTCAAAGCCTTGGTCGAAAACAAAGATTACGAGAAACAACTCTATGTGTTGATGCAAATCGCACTTAGAGAGTTTGTCGGCAAGTTCACATTGGATGAGTTGCTAGAAGAGAAAGACTCGCTTACGGACTATGTAAAGGAAGTGCTTAAAGTGAAAGCCAAAGATTTGGGAATTGAGATCAGGGACTATGGTGTCAAGGACATCATTTTGCCCGGTGAAGTAAAAAACATCATGAACCAAGTATTAGTAGCACAGAAACAGGCACAAGCCAATGTAGTGACAAGAAGAGAAGAAACTGCCTCTACTAGAAACTTGCTTAACACCGCCAAATTGATGGAAGACAACGAAATGTTGTTCAAGTTGAAAGAGATGGAATATGTTGAAAAAATCGCTGATAAGGTGAGCAACATCTCTCTCTCAGGTGGACATAAGGTTGTAGACCAGTTGAAAGAAGTATTCACTGGATTTAAATAAGTTTTGACGAACACCTAACTCAAGAATGCGTCACCCTGAATTCATTTCAGGGTCTCATAACAAGTAGCTCCTGAAACATACCTTTCTTGGTATGTTCAGGGTGACGTTGCCTGAGGGTTCTGATGTCAACGAAGCAAATATGAAAATAGAATCGATCACCTGAGGGCAAACTGCCCTCTGAATTTTAGAAAAATGGACATCTACGAAGAATATATCGAGGGTCTAATTCAGCAGGCAGAGGATGCAATTGATGATGATAATTTAATCGAGGCAAAAAATCTTTTGGAAAATGGTCTAATGGAGGAACCGGGTTATCCGAAACTCCACTACATAATGGGAAGACTATATCACTATGATATTGAAAACCCAGCATTAGCGGAAAGGCATTATCAACTGGCAATAAAGTTTGACCCAAAATATGAAAGTGCTTATGCCGACCTAGCGTGGCTTTACACAAAAAAAGAAAAGTACATTGGCCTCAAGTATTGGATGAAAAAAGCCAAAAAAATCGATGAGGTAAGCAAGACGCTTGTCTATGAAAACCTGGGAAGGGCAGCAGAAGCAGAAAAGAGATATGAAAAGGCTATTAAGCACTTCAAAAAGGCACTTATTCACTCAATGAATGAGCAGGAGTCAAGTAGACTTAAGAAGCATATCAAAAGAAATAAGTATAAAACTAAGGCGAAAGGCAGTAAGCAAAACGCCTCTAAACGATAAGATCATGGCATCAAGAAAATTAACAGGCAAAGACCTGAAAAAGCTAGGGTTCCCAGAAGGGAGAGCCATTGGCGAAGCCATGCGTGTGATGGAAACCGCCTATAAAGGCAAGTCCATACTTCACAAAAAGTCGATGCTCAAAAAGGTGTTAACAACCCCTGCTCTATATGCTAAGCATGAAACGCTCGGGCCAGTTGCCACTGCATTGATGATCAGCGAAATTTCAAACAAGCCATTAGAAATGCGTCAGAAGAGAATTCCCTATGCCATTTATGGCGGTGAAGGAATTGAACCTGGTGCAATCAACCAAATGGAGATTGCAATGAAGTTACCTGTTACAAAGTCTGGCGCCTTAATGCCAGATGCACATCAGGGATACGGACTTCCTATTGGAGGTGTACTTGCTACTGAAAACGCAGTTATTCCATACGGTGTTGGAGTGGACATTGGTTGCAGAATGTGTATGACTCTATATGACATCCCTCCTGCTTATGTGCACCAGAGTACAGGAGCATTAGAGAAGATGTTAATGGACAACACGCGTTTCGGGCAAAGCTCATTCAAACGTCCAATGGACCATGAAGTACTTGAAAACGGCCTTTTTGACGAAATCAATATCATCAAGTCACTAAAGGACAGAGCATGGAGCCAGATTGGATCTTCTGGTGGCGGTAATCACTTTGTTGAATTCGGTATTGGAGAAATCTTAACTGATGACAATGAAATGGGCTTACCTAAAGGCAAATACTTATCGGTACTCTCCCACTCAGGATCGAGGGGACTAGGTGCTAATATCGCGAGACATTACACCAAGTTGGCCATGGACATGACCAAGTTACCGAGCGAAGCCAAACACTTGGCCTGGCTGGATCTAAATTCAGAGGCAGGTCAAGAATATTGGCTTGCCATGAATTTGGCAGGTGAGTATGCCTCGGCATGCCATCACCAAATTCATGAAAGGTTGGCTAAAGCTCTCGGGGAAAGGCCACTAGCAATGGTGGAAAACCATCACAACTTTGCTTGGAAAGAGCATGATAGTGATGGCAAGGAAATCATTGTCCATAGAAAGGGAGCAACTCCTGCAGGCGAAGGTGTAATGGGTATTATTCCTGGATCTATGACCTCTCCAGGCTTTATTGTCAGAGGCAGAGGGGTTCAAGAATCTATTAACTCAGCTGCGCATGGGGCAGGTAGGTTAATGTCTAGAACAAAAGCTAAACAGAGCCTTTCTAAAAAAGATGTGAAGAAGCATATTAAAGAGGCCGGTATCACATTGATAGGCTCTGGACTAGATGAAGCACCACAGGTTTACAAAGACATCCATCAGGTGATGGACAGACAGAAGGACCTTGTAGACGTAATCGGCACATTCCAGCCCAAAGTGGTCAGAATGTGTGGTGCAAATGAAGCCAAAGGCGGTAGGCAGGAAGTGGACTAGTATAAGGCGATGTCGAATAGATATCGCCTTTAATTTTTCTTCCACTACCCGCTAAGCGACTCTTCACAACTTAAATTCATATTTTCGCCACACAATACTTAAGAGATGAGTTTAGAGCAAGAATTACTAAAAAGAAGCAGTATATGTGAGCTATGCGGAGCAGAAGATAATCTATCTTCTTTTGCTGTTACTCCGTCTAATGGTTCAATAGACCAAACCATACTGGCTTGTGTAACTTGCCAAACTCAGATTGAAAACCCTGACCACGCAGACCCTAACCATTGGCGATGCTTAAACGATAGTATGTGGAGCCCCACGCCTGCTGTTCAAGTTATTGCTTGGAGAATGCTGAACAGGTTGAAAGGTGAAGGCTGGCCCGTAGATTTGCTTGAAATGCTCTACTTGGATGACGATACTCTTGCTTATGCCAAAGCCGGAGCAACTGACGAAGATGCACCAAAGCACATCGATAGCAATGGAGTCGAGCTGCAAGCTGGAGATTCAGTCGTTTTGATAAAAGACCTCAATGTAAAAGGTGCTGGCTTTACCGCCAAGCGTGGAACGGCAGTTAGGAATATTGGACTTGTACACGATGACCCTGAGCATATCCAAGGGAAAGTGAATGGACAGACCATCTACATTCTCACCAAGTTTGTGAAGAAGTAATGTGAGCTTCTAGCTTCTAGCTTCTAGCTTCTAGCTTCTAGCTTCTAGCTTCTAATGAAACGAAAAGCCATTTTATTTGGCTACTTGGTCTTCTTAATCCCGTACTCTTTCTGATAGAACTCCATTATAGGCTGAAAAGGTCCATACTTGTGCTGCAGAGCACTAAATTGATCTTCCCAAGGGCCATAAGGTGTAGACACTGGCTTTAACTTCTTATCTGGAAAGTCCGCTTCTGGCTTCGTTTTTTGTGGCCGTTCGAAGCTATTGATATAGGCTGCCACATGATATGCCTCCTCATCTGTAAGTACTGGTTTTTCAAGAGTGGCTTGAAGAAACGGCATATTCCCCTTGATAAACTGAGCAGCCGTAATCACCCTATGCATTCCTGCTCCATGATTATAGGTATCTGTTCCCCACAATGGTGGATATACATATTTTTCAGTTGCCGATGGTCTTTGTCCCTGTCCATCTTCCATATGACAGGTTTGACAGTGCTTGGTATAAATGGCCTTCCCCCTCACAGGATCGGCCGCTTCATTAGGCAATTCTACTTTGGCAAAACCTTTGAATTCTGCTTCTCTCTCCTCTGGTACATCTTCACTTAACCATTCCATATATGCGATGATCGCTTGCATTTCTAGGCTTCTATCGGGCAGCACTTCCCCATCCATACTGCGTTCCATGCAGCCATTGATGCGCTCTATCAAAGAACCAATTTTATTTTCACGACCTCTGAACTGAGGAAATCGATTAGCAACTCCAACAAAGGATGCTGATCCTGACTTTCTACCAGCATCCAAATGGCAGCTCTGACAACTCAGGTTGTTGCCTGCCAAGCGATTCTTAATTTCCAGAGCTAAAGGGCCAATATGCTTACTGGTTTCAGTGATAATATCATAACCCAAGCGCACTAGGTTTTCCCTCGGACTGGTACCTAAATCAGTTTGCGCATTTCGGGGTTGCCAGTTTTCTGGGGAAACTTTGGGCGAGTAGACCCACTGAGGATTTGTCCATAAGACAAGAAGAAAAACGAAGGAGACTAAAACCAACACAAAAACGGCATATACAGCTTGAGTAGCTGTTTGTATTAGTTTCCCAAAGTCCATAAGTCAATTTAAGAATTAACTAAAAGGTATACGCAAGAATCAAATCAACGTGTGCAAAATCAGCCCTGTTAATCCTTGCTCTTTCATCATTACCTATCTCCTCATTCAAGAATCGATAAGCGAGCAGCATTTCAGCAGAGAATCCGTTGAAGGATGCCTTTTTAGGTTCGTATTTCAGAGAAGCGTCCCAATGAAGATGTGATGGAAGTCTGAGCTTGTTTTCTTGTGCATTATCAGGCTTAGCCAACTTATTACTTCCCATGCTAGTGAATAGCCTCATTTTTCTACTTTCGTTCTCCCAGTTCCGCTGCCATTTGACCATAATGGAAGTCACATTCTGCATTCCTTCCACCCTTGTTCTTCTTTGGAAAGTATAGAAAGGTTCTTTACCCAACTCTCTTGGAAGTAACATCCTTCCTTTGTTAGTGATTCTCGAAAAATTAAGCTGAAAAGTACTGTTGTTATGCTTTTTCTCGACTCGAAACCCAAATTGCATAGCCTGATGACCATCTTCTAGGTAGGCCAACAATGGATTTTCATTACCCCCCTCACCTACTTTAAACTGATAAATGAGCATTGTCTTAATACTTAAATCATTCTCAAGTTTCAGAGATGGTTCTAAATAGATTGTATTAGAAACATTGTCTGTATAATAGTTCCACAGATCAATAGTCACACTTTCAGAAAAACTATAATTGGCATTTCCGACTAAAAGGAAATTAGAGTTCACATTACCAGGGTAACCACTTGGATTTCCATCCTTGTCTACTCCTGCTGCTATCAAGCCTATTGTCTCACCAATGCCATCAAACTGCGCGGTAAACCGTGGTGATATATTTTGGATGCCTCCTAGTTGAATTCTTAAGTCTTTATTCGCGCTGTAGTCATACCAAATACCCTGCATTGCATTAGGAAATGGCCATGGTTCGGAATTAACAATTGGGCTTTCCATTAAAAACCGCCCTAAAGTGATTTTATGCCTATTGAAAGTCAATTGAGCATATAGTTGAGGAAGGGCAAACTCAGTATTCCCATTCAAATAGTTCGGATTCCACAGGTTAGCTTCATATATAGGTCCAGAACCCGTAAGAGGGTCTCTCTTAGTGATATTGTCAATGCCTGCATGAGCCAAACCATTCACTTGTCCTCCAAAGGAAAGCCAATTCTTTACCTCGTAAGTATACTTTAAATAACCATAGGCTACTGTGGCTGAAAAGTCCGCAAGATCTTTCCGATTTGCAGTACGCATATAGCGTGTTTTAAAAGCTCCTGTTAGTTCGCCAAGGTCCTGAGCAAAAGACCCGGAACAGACGAGCAAAGCAAGAAATAATATTAGGCTACGTTTCAAGTGTCGAAATTTCCCGCAATTAATGAGGTAATTTATTCCTAAGCAAACCGTAGACATAAGTACCCAGCAAGCCTGACCCGATAGCCACCAACATTACCAAGTATCCATTCCCTACTTGAACGAATAGTGGCCCTGGGCAAGCACCGGTCAAAGCCCAGCCTAAACCGAAGATAGTACCTCCAATTAAGTACCTAGCATACGAAAATTTCTTTGGGGCGATTTCTATTGGGTCTCCCGACATGGACTTCATTTTGGTCCTTTTGATATACTGCGTGATGATAACACCAAGAACTACTGCAGAACCAATTACGCCATACATATGGAATGCCTGAAATTTGAACATCTCGAAGATTCGAAACCACGAGATCAACTCAGCTTTTGTAAGTACTATACCGAAGACCGTTCCGAGGATTAAATATTTGAAATACTTCATAACTGTCTTAAAGGCTTAAAATTGAAGGAAGAATTAACCAGGTCATAAGAAGGCCTCCCGCGAAGAAACCAATCACGGCCAACAAGGAGGCTGGCTGTAAGTCACTTAAACCACTAATGGCATGGCCAGAGGTACATCCGCCTGCATAACGCGTACCAAAGCCCACCAAAAAGCCTCCAAGCACAATCATAATCAAGCCTTTTGTAGAAAGTAGCGACTCAAAGTTGAAGATGGACTCAGGCATCATACCGACTCCCGGATTCTCAACGCCCAGTGCAGACAACTCCGTAATTGTTGAATCACTAATGGCAACAATATTCGAATCCATCAGATACTGGCTGGCGATAAAACCACCAAGCACTGTACCGACAACAAAAACGATATTCCACATTTGCTTTCTCCAATCGAAGTCGAAGAATTCACAGGATTTTCCAGCTCCCATTATGGAGCAGATGTTCCTGAAATTGGCTGACATTCCGAAGCTGTTTCCGAAATAAATCAGTCCAAACATGACAAAAGCGATCACTGGCCCTGCCACATACCATGGCCAGGGCTGACTTATAAATTCTAACATGTCTTGATTTTAGTTTTTAGTCTAATGTACTTGGGCAAACAAAATCTGTCACTGGAATACCTTCCTTGACAATCGCTCCAAAGCCTCCTGCAACATCAATTACTTTGTCAAAGCCTCTAGACTTTAAGATAGAAGCAAAGATTACAGATCGATATCCACCTGCACAGTGAACATAGTATTCGGTCTCCTTGTCTATTCGGTGCATCTCATTGTTAATGAAATCCAGTGGCGTATTCTTAGCTTTCTCAATATGCTCTGCCTGGTACTCTCCAGGTTTTCTAACGTCAAGTACATTGATACTTTCTGTTTCGAGTTTCTCCTTAAGTACTCCCGCACTCACTGAAACTAGAGAATCGACTTCCTTACCAGCTGCTTTCCAAGCCTCGATTCCACCCTTAAGGTATCCTAGGGTATTGTCATAACCCACTCTCGACAATCTGGTGATCACCTCTTCCTCTCTACCCTCATCGACCACTAAAACGATTGGCTGCTGCAAGTCAGCAATCAAAGCACCTACCCAAGGGGCGAAACTTCCGTCAACACCAATGAAAATTGAGTTAGGAATAAATCCGTTAATGAAATTAGTCTGATGGCGTGTATCAAGAACGAGTGCTCCTTCATGATTAGCCATGGCCTCAAAAGTCTCAACATCGAGTGCTACGTTCCCTTTGGCCATTACATTATCTAAACTGTCTACCCCTGTCTTATTCAGCATGGCATTCTTAGCGAAGTATTGGGGCGGAGGTAAAATACCTTCAGTAACTTCTTTAATAAACTCTTCTTTGGTCATATCCGCTCTAAGCGCATAATTGACCTTCTTTTGGTTACCCAAAAGATCGGTAGTTTCCTTGCTCATGTTCTTTCCGCATGCCGAACCAGCACCATGAGCCGGATAAACAATTACATTATCCGGAAGCGTCATGATTTTTTCTCTCAGGCTTTCGAAGAGCATCCCTGCCAAGTCTTCCTGACTAAGGTCAGATTTAACCGCTAAATCTGGTCGCCCCACATCACCGATAAATAGTGTATCTCCACTGAATATAGCATGCTCGTTGCCTTGCTCATCTATTAGCAAGAAAGTTGAGCTTTCAGGCGTATGGCCTGGTGTATGAAGTACTTTGATTTTTACGTCTCCCAATTCGAAGATCTCTTCATCATGCGCCTCATGAATATCATAGGATGTCTTGGCGCCAGGCCCATAAACGATTGTAGCACCAGTTTTCTTAGCAAGTTCTAAGTGGCCAGAAACAAAATCTGCATGGAAGTGTGTTTCAAATATATATTTGATAGTTGCCTTATCATTCTCAGCTTTTGCCAAGTAGGGATGTGTCTCACGTAGCGGATCTATGATCGCCACTTCACCCTTGCTTTCGATGTAGTAAGCACCTTGTGCTAAACAACCAGTATAAATCTGTTCTATATTCATTGTTTTGTTTTTTCTCTTCTCGCTGTCTTTAAGACAATCATTGCTCAAATAACGTTCCTCCCATGCTTCAAGTCTGTAACTCTTGTTACACTAAGCATTGGTTTGCATGGCAAGTTTAGCTCTTGAATCCTCCACTTCTTCTGACAAACAGTACTTCACAGCATCGTCTGTAGTTAGAAAGAAGGCATCGCCTGACTCTTTGCTCACCAGTCCATTTTTATGCAAGGCATCTCTAACCGGACCGATTACCTCTGCAAATAAAAGTGTTATATCTTTTTCCTTCAAGGAATCAATAAGATCCCTTACACCTATAATTCCTGTTGCATCAATATGAACAACAGAAGCTGCATCTAGGATTACAAATTTCAGTTTTCCTTCCTTCGCCAAAGCAGCATTGGTTATTCTCTCTTTGATGGTTTGAATATTGACGAATACGAAAGGCACATCTACTCTTACAATCATCAATTCTTCCCAAGTCTGTAGATTGTCAAAGCGTTTGAGGTTTCGATATTCGGAAAAGCCATTCACCCTGCCCAAAAGCGCCATATGTGGATTGGCCGCCTTGAAAAGCAGGATAAGAACCGATAGGATAATACCAGAGACAATACCCGGTACCATACCAAAAGTCAAAGTAACTAAGGCCGTGGCTAGTAGAAGGCCGAGTTCAACCTTGTTTGTCTTCCAAAGTGTGAGCACATATTTAGTATCGATCAAACCTGATACTGCTACCATAATGATAGCAGCCAATATAGCATGTGGCAAGTGATAGAATAGAGGGGTTAGAAACAACAGCGTTAAAGCCACTAAGACAGCGCTAATTATCGAAGCCAGCGGTGTCTGTGCCCCTGACTGTTCATTAACAGCGGAACGTGAAAAGCCCCCAGTAACGGGATAACTTTGAAATAGGGAACCCACAATATTGGCTGCTCCAAGTGCGATCAGCTCCTGATTGGGCATTACTTTATAATTTCTTCTTTTCGATTCAATGGCCTTCGCCACCGAAAAAGCTTCCATATAGGCCACAACTGCAACAGTCAATGATAATGGAAGTAACTGCCTGACTAAGTCCCAGCTGAGGTCTGGTAATACAAAGGCTGGTAGCCCCTGAGGAATGTCTTGGACAACACTCACTCCTTTTTCATCTAAGCCCAAACCAAAGACTAGGAGTATACCTATAACAACAGCAATCAATGCACCAGGGATTTTAGCGCTTATTCGTTTTGACAATTTGATAAAGACAATTCCTGCAAGACCGATTAAAAGGGTAGCCCAATGGACATCACCTATCTTCTCGAAAGCACTTGCCAGTATCTTATGTATTTCGTGCCCTCTGGCCACATCAATTCCAAGAAGATATTTAAGTTGGTTTAAACCTATAATCAAAGCGGCAGCAGAAGTAAAACCGCTAATTACTGGCTTAGATAAGAGGTTGGTAATAAACCCCATGCGAATAAGTCCAAGTGTAAACTGAGCCACCCCCATAAAGAAGGCCAATAAGATGGCAAAAGTCACATAGGCATCAGTACCCTCTACTGCCAAAACAGATACCCCGGTAGCAACCAAAAGTGAGTCCATGGCCACGGGAGCAACAGAGAGCTGTCGAGAAGTACCAAAGATGGCGTAAATAATTTGTGGTACTACAGAAGCATACAGACCATAGACTGGCGGCAAACCCGCAATCAAGGCATAGGCCATACCCTGCGGTATAAGCATAATCCCTACCGTAAGCCCAGCAAAAAGGTCTCCGCTGAGGTAGCTCTTTTTATAATTGGGTAGCCAGCTTAATATTGGAAAAAATTGCTTCAATTGTAATTTCTTAAATGGTCACACAAAAGTAGCGTGCTCCATTTCATCAAAAGTAACCAAAGTTACTAAAGGTCTACCACAGCGAATTGGTAGAGTATATCGACTGACGATTTCTAGTGGTTTTTGACTTACCCTTCCTAACTTGTCGACCGCCTATGAAAACACAACTTCAAAACTATTTTAATCGACATATTTCGCTGACCGAAGCACAGTTTGAGGAAGTATACAGCTGTTTTGAAATAAAGACTTACCAAAAGAAAGACCTGCTTTTGAGAGAAGGAGAAGTCTGCCAACACAAGTACTTCATCATAGACGGGCTGATTCGGTCTTACTATATAGATGATAAGGGAACTGAGAAGATCACTCAGTTTGCTATTGAGAATTGGTGGGTGACAAACACCGAGAGCTTCGCACTCCAAAGACCTTCGAATATAAACCTTCAAGCCGTGGAGGAGACAACTGTACTTAGGATCAAAAAGGATGACTTAGATGTACTACTAGTAGAAATACCTGCGCTCGAAAAGTTTTTTAGGATTGTGGCTGAGAACATGGTCATTGCCATTCAAAGGAGGTATGGCTTCTATATGAAAATGAATAGTAAAATACGCTATGAACATTTTGTTGAATGGATACCCGATTTTGCCCAGCGTGTCCCCTTGTATATGATCGCCTCCTATTTAGACATTACGCCAGAATATCTCAGTCAACTCCGCAAGGGCTGATTTCTTAAGATATCTTAAGAACTTTTACTTAGCCCCGAACATACATTTGATCCATAATCAAAACCCACAATTATGGAACGAATATCGTATCAAGAAGTACCCAAAGAAATGTTCAATAGGCTCATGGATATTGAGCTTCTAATCAAGAATTCTGGTCTAAGCACTCAATTACTCGAACTTATAAGACTCAGAGTTGCTCAGAAAAACGGCTGTGCGTACTGTGTAGACATGCACCACAAAGAACTGAAACACCTCAACGAAACCGACCTTAGGCTTTCATCAGTCTGCGTTTGGGAGGACACACCCTACTACACGCCTTTGGAGCGCAGTGTTCTAGCCTATGCCGATTGCTTAACCCGTCTTACAAGAGGGCCTTTGAAGGATCAGATATTTGATGCATTGCTCGTCCATTTCTCGAAGGAAGAAATATGCTATTTAACCTTGGCCATCACCCAAATCAATATGTGGACAAGACTCATGAAGGCCTTCCAGTTCACTCCAGGAAAATACCAAGTTCAGAATGGCTAGTATGAAGATGCGCCTCACTCTGGCAAGCATGTGCTTTGCCTTAATACTTACTCAAGTTCAACATGATAAAACAATGATAATGGAATCGAAATCAGATAAAACAACGCTTGTAGTTACCTCCACCCCAAACATGACCCAGCAGGAATCACTTAAAGCTTATGTCGAAGGTGTTATGCCTTTGCTGATTGGCCTTGGTGGCAAGATTGTGAAGAGAAGCAAAATTGAAACAACATATCTTGGTAATGAGCCTTTCACTCACCTCTTGATCATGGACTTTCCATCAAGAAAAGCCTTAATAGAGATGTTCGATGGTGAAGATTATGCAAAGCTGGTCTCGTTAAGAGACACAGCGTTTTTAAAGATCAACATTCAGTTTGCAGATGATCTTTAACTAAGCCATGAGGTTGCCAAGAAAATATTCAATTGGCAACCTCAGGGTTTTAGAACAGGCCCAGATGTTGACGGTACCTCTCCAACATCTTTTGAACAATATTGAAACCTGTAAGTACCTAAAGTCTATTAGGTTAGGTAAAACCCTATCTTGAGTCAATCTCTATACCAGGTAAAACTAGTAGGAGCATTTTCGCTTTCATACTGATCCGGTGTTTTGCAAGCTCCGAAAGAGTTATTAGGGCATATCGTTTGGCCATCAGTTTCGAAGGCACTCATTGGAGTCTGAACATCATAACTTATTTCAATCGTCTGATCGGGTGGTCCATTTTGGTCTGAACTCTTCATAATAATGGGAAATACACCTGCCTCAAAGGCCACCCCAGCATCGGCCAAGTTGGCTCCACTAAGATCCGCATCATTAAAATTTGCCCCCTGAAGACAGGCTTTGCTTAGGTCGGTTGGTTTCCCTTGATAAATCAAGAGTTTGGTTCCTCTAAAGTCGGTATTAAGGAGACATGAGTTTGAAAAATCCACACCTTCACAAAGTTGATCTTGAATATTCGAAAAATTCACATCGACCAAATAAGAACCCGAGAAGTTTGCCAAATAAATGGCCGACCGTTCGAAGGTAGACTCGGGTAGATAGCAAGTAGAAAAATCTACCCCCACAAGATTGGCATCGTCAAAGCAAACGCCTTGTAAGTTAGAATTTGCAAAATTAGCAGCACGCTGCCCCCCCTCACCACCGAGTATTGCACCAATAAAACTGGTATAACTGAAGTTCGAATAAGAGAGTATGGCGATTTCAAAAATGGCGGAATCGCAAATTGCTCTTTCAATCTTGCATTGATGAAAATTACTCTGGCTTAAATTGGTGCTGAAAAAGTTGGGGCCTACCTGACCTGTAGACTTCGTATTTTTAAAATTAGCCCCCACCAACTCAGAATGTCTGAAGTCTGATTGATCCAATTTTCTTCCCCCCAAATCAAAGTTCACGGGGAAAATACTATAAGCAGCTTTTAGTCCTGTTAAGTCCTGTGGTGGATCTCCCTGAATCTTTGCTCCAGACATATCAAGTAAGGTCCAGTCTCCTGCAATCAATTCATAATCGAACTGAGTGTTTACTAAAAGCGTCTTGGGCGTATTAGAGTTGAGGTCATTCAGGTCCACATTATAAAACTTGATCTTCTCCTCTCCCTTACCGGGAATGAGTTTTCTCAAATCACTATGCCCAAAATTACATTTGTTAGAGTATGCCTTTGTGAAATCAGCTTTTTCAAACGGCAAATATGACTGACCCTCCACTTTCTTGGGTTCGTTACAATTACTGAAATTACAGTTGATCAACTCTGCACCTGTAAAATCTGCGCCCTTAAAAAAAGCTTCACTGAAATTGCAATTTTTAAGTATGGCTTCCTTAAAATCGACCTCTGACAAATCTGACTGGCTAAAATCACAATTTTTTATGGTGCAGTTTCTGAAGTCACTACCCACCAAAGAAGTTTTGCTAAAATCACAATTCAGCAATGAGGCGTTCTTACAACTCATTCCTTTTAAGATATTTCTATCCATGAATAATACGTTGTTCAGGGTGGAACCCTGGAAATTACAATAAGAAAGATCACAGCTTATCGGACTCGAATCGTTTATCTCAGCTCCGCTCATATTTATTCGAACAAGACTACAGCCAGTAAAAAAAACTTCGGTCAAGTCACATTCGGAAAAATTTAATTCAGAAAGATCTTGATCTTCAAAACCAAGGTTTGTCAAACCCACCCCTTTGAGTACCGTGTTCTTGTTAAACTTTGAGTCTCCCAGATAATTACTATTTATCTGAACGTTGGTCATATCACAGTTTCGAAAATCGCAAGTATTGAATTTTGCACCTTTAAAATCCGCATTTCGGAGAATTGCATTTTTAAAACTTGCTTTAGCAAAAATCGCTTTATGAAAATTTGCCCCTTCAAAGTTCTGATCACTAAAATCTAGGTCATCAGGCAATACCGTGTAAGAAAAATCAGGTACGCCTATCAGTTCTTTATCATAGTTATTGTAGTAGGTGGTCCTTGTGATTGTCATTTGGAGGGCTGAGTCCTTATCGCTCTTTGACTCTAATATGTTCGCGGTACCTCCAACCTGATCCTTGATCTGAGTTTTATGAAGGTATTTCGTTTTCCCATTGGCCGATGACCTCCAACCAAGAGAAATTACCATTTGCATTGGATTAACACTGATCCATTCAATAAAACAGTAATCTTCATTGTCTCCAACGCAGAGTGCGTATTTGTTTACCTTATCCATAAGTCCAGACACATACACAGGAGACTTAATAGTGAGTGGTACACCTTGAGTATCACATATTATATATAACTGAGTATCATAGTTAAAATATGAGATCAAAGTACCATTCAAGGGTGATGAAGACACTACACAAGCATTCATGTCATCCACTTTTACAAATGCGGTTGGTACTGCTTTACCACCTTGAAAAGTCACAGGAGTGAATACTAATTTCTGATCGAATGAGAAACCCTTGGGTAATTCTTTAAGCATGGTTAAAGTTTAAGAATGTAAACAGTAAAAATCGTACTCTTCGAATCAGGCTTATTCTGGATCAGGTGCTGGTGCCACCCAAAGACTTACAGAAGGTTCAATACGGCCTTTATCTCCCATGATCACCTCATAATTCAAGGCATATATTGCTCGTAAGAGACTCACTGTGATTTTTGCGGCCGATACACCTGTGGTGGTCACTAAAAAGCTACCATCTGGTTTATATACATCTACTGCATAACTGTTAGGGTCCGATCCATCAGCATCATGTCGTAACACATAGATATACCCAACTCCTTCAACAGCCATATCTAGGTAAGTAGCCCCATCAGCGTTCGCTAGGTTCATGGTGGATACTTTAGCACTTTCATCGTTGGGATCAGTAAAATAAGGAATTGGTTTTCCTTGTGTGTCAAAGGCCTGAACCCTATTATTTACAGCCTCCAAAATTAGAATGACCCCGTCAAGCCCCAACTCAATACCCCTTGGTCCATTGACCAAGCCTTCTCTAAATCCTTCTCCGGCAGTAGAATTTGCCATAGGCGCATCCTTATCAGCCATTGCCTTATCTGGCAACTCGAGATAGAAAAGTTTATGAAGTGAGTAGCTTATCCCAAACACGTAACCTTGTGGGTGTTTGACAAACTTGTCAATCTCCACCGGAAATCTACCCCAACTCTCATTTGTATCCGTTGAAAATTCGGGCGGAACTACCTCTTCAGATGACTCATATTTCACATACTTGAGGGAGACCTTTCGCAAGTGATAGCCACCGCCAGGATTGGTTTCTGGATTAAATTCTCCGGCTGTTGGGTCGATAAAGAAGTTTAAGCCTGATCCATCATCTGGTCCTGCCATATCATAAAGTACTCCACCTTCTTTATTAGTCGGTTTCTCCAACATTGAGAATTGCTGCTCTGGATGTTGCAATGTAGAGAGGTTCTGAACGGTGTAAGCGTTACTGCTATTATCCGCACCTGGTAGATTAGAGGCCATCCAGTCATAAGCCATCATGGCTGGCGATTGTGACATCGTGATAGAATTCCATTTTGTAACCTTGGTAGGTGCATAAGGAGAGTCAGTATGAAGTGTGGCCGTAGGTGGCTGACCTTCCGCAGCTTGCCAAAAATGACCCTCGCCCTCACTAAAAGCTATTTTTGATTTATGCTCATAAACAGAACTTGCCGAGAGAGGTACTAGGTTAGTTTCTATTTCCAATTCAGGTATTACAAGTGTGCTGCCATCAGTTCCTTTAGCTTCCAACCAGTCGGTACAACCCTGGCCTGCCTGCCAATTATTATCAGACAAGAAGAAGACATAAACTCGTAGTTTACCTCCCGCTGGCACATTTTCAAAGTTCACAATGATGTCGTCACTAAGAGGTTTTCCTGCGGGGAGCTCAAAAGTCTCCTTTGGGTTTATCACACTTTTATCATAGACCACCGATACTAAGTATTTGGTAGCCTGATCCGGGAATTTTTTATAATCCTTATCAGCAACCAATGTCATCTGAAGATCAATAGCCCTCACTGCCTCCATCTCAAAAACAAAAGGCGATGAAGCTACTTCAATAGAAGTTTGAGCTAATTGAGCAGCAGTTACCGCTGCATCAAAGGCTGCTTTGGCAGCATCAATAAATGGTATACAACGCTCAGCAGCACCTTCAGCCATTCTCTTGGCCATCCATTTTCCTAGTGTACATGCCTGATTCAACAGAAGAGGACTCAGTACTGAAATCACATCCTTAGTAGCCACTTCAGAATCCTGGGAAGTAGCGATGTAAGTAGCTGTCGCAGTTGTTACTAAAAATCCCCCAGCAGCGCACATGGCAAAAACCATTTCGGGATCATTCATAATACTATTGGTATCCTCAGTATCGCTATTAGAGTTGCCAGCAGCAAGTAGAATAACGGGTAAAGCCAACTCGACTAGGCATGTAGCCAAAATACCCACCCAACAGACATCATTATCAATTTTACCAGTCCCTAGGCCTCCAAAAAGGAGTTTTACAGTATGCGCCTCATCAGGAACAGGGATGGTCAATGTTGTAGGGTCTCCACCCAAGGGAATACCAAAGACCTCTGTTACTGGCTGAATTAGTTGTAGATACTTTTTGTCGGGAGCTGGTTCGAATACATCACCAAGGTATTCAGCCATTTGCTCGGGCCATTGCGCCTCAGGAGAATCCACTTCTGCGACACTTGCCAGAGTCTGATCATTTTTCTTATCAAAAGTTATGGGCTTATCATCTTCATCTAAGAACGTGACATAAGCAGATAAATGTCTGAGCCATTCGTTTGTCACCTTTACTTTAATAGAACCACCAAATCCTCCGTCATTCGAAAACCTAAGTGGAAATTCTATGTTACTATTATCCATACACAGCATGGCTGTGGCGGAGTTGTTGTCGAGATTGGAGGCATTTATACTATATGACATACTCGTACGCACCTCATTAAGGATAAAACTACCCGAAAGGGTGGCCTCGGTTTCAATCGGATCTTCCTCGGTCCAGGAACTACTTAGTTCAACTTCAAAGTTCACGGGCAGATCCTCATCAATCTCGCCTACAATTTTCAAATAACCACCGATTAGTCCACTTTCATGGTCGGCCGTACATACCTTGATATAGACTTCTTCTCTCAACAATGCGGCAACAATGTTATCGTTCAATGGGATTTGTGTATCCAAATCAGACCATAAACCCGATCCTTTCCAGGTCTTTGAACCAGATGCATTCTTCCACTCTACTTTACTATCAACTGAAAGCCCATGACCTTTAGAGTGATTACTGATCACCCAATTGTAAGGATTGTTGTTTGCACTTTCGTTTGTTAAAGTGACCTCCTTTGAAACAGGTTGCATCGCACCTGGCGATTCAGAGTTGGTGACATTCGCATCGGCATTGTAACTATCACTGGTTGCCCCCTCAACGCTATTCCAGGTTTGCCCTTCTAACTCTTCTTCATCCGCACAGTATTTAACCGCCAATTTCAAAGGGGCCTCCATGGCGCTTTTTACATCAGGAGAAAGTTCCATGGTGTAAACAACCTCACCGCTCTCATTCAATAGCTGATTACCATTCGGGTCCACAGCAGGTGTCATAGTACACCAGTCCTCACCAGCATCGTATATGGCAAAAGGAAAATCAAGACTTGTATTATTAATGGCCTGAGTAATATAGTCCGTAATAAGGTTAGGGGTTAGCTGATCATTTTCCGTACTCAAATTGATCAGCGCATTGTGTTGAAAAAGTAGGGCAATCGAAGTGTCTACTGCCCCCTGCCAATCGCTTACATCGTATGGATACTGAGTGTCCTCTTCATTTTCTAAAGCCGCATTATTGGCCAATTCAGAAACTCTATCATAGAGCTTTATTTTTGGGTGCACCTCCCAAGTTTTTGCCCCTCTGCTTTTTTGCCTGTCGTAAAATTTCCTTTTGCCTTTTTGAGGGGTATGAATTCCCATCTGGGTAATTTGATTGGTAACCCCATTACTCGTTTGCCTTGGGTAAGTAACATGCGTTAGACAAATCACATCGGCAGGTAAATCAACGTCAATAAAGTGTGTAAGTCGATCATCATTAATATACCTAAGACTTGGATGTGTTTCTTTGGCCTTAACAATAGATTCAGGAGTATGCTTCTTTACGGGAAAATCCTTAAAAGAGTGGTGGAAAGTAAAATTTACATCTTGTTTTACATAGGAAAAATCGAAGTGCAACGTGTGTTGCTCCGTTGGACGAAACTGTGGATTCATGTGTGTTTGTTTTGGTTGAAGGCCTCACCTTGAGGATGAGGTGTCTGTTCTAAATATAGAGAATGTTTGGTGGTTCTACCAGAGTAGCAAACCAAAGGTGCAAGAGACCGGCTACAGCAGGTAATTATATTCCGGAAACCTCTCAAACATCTTTTGGGTAAAGTTGCAACGAGGAATTACAGAAAGGTCATTGGATTTAGCATAATCAATCATTTGATCGAAGAGTAACTTCCCTAGTCCTTTTCCTTTCTGAGATTGATCTACCTGTGTATGTTGAATGATGATCCGATCGGCAAGTGGTTTTGCGAACATCATATGAGCAACCATTTTTTCGTCTTTCCAAAGCTGAAACTCCCCTCCTAAGTCATCCTCTTTGAGTCTACTTTCCATCGTCATTAGTAAGCTTTGGGGTTGAAGCTATCATGCTCAAAGCAATAGGCCCATTTCTCACCGGGCTCAGCAGAAAGTATCACGGAGTGGCCAGCATGTACTTCAGCATGCTTTCGAGCATGTTGATTAGGCGATGAATCGCAGCACAAGGTAGTTCCACAGGTCTGGCATTTTCTTAAGTGCAACCAAGAGTCGCCTGTCTTCACGCATTCATCACACTCGTACTGATCAGGAGGGTTGACTTCTAGGGTTTGAAGGTGTTCACAAATCTGCGGTTTCAGCGACATGGATGTTAGCTTTTAACGAAAAATGATCGGCTAATAAAGTTAACCGATCATTTTTCATTGACAACATGAATTACATAGATCAATCATAATCTACTTTGATGCCGTACTTTCTAAACATTTGGTGCAAATCATCAACGTATGTTTTCAGTTTAGGATTAACCAGAGCAGGTGCAACGAACTTGACCCCTAACTTTTTCATGGCCTCACCTGCCTCAACCGTAGGTTTTTTGTTGATCACTTTACCATGAACAAACTCCTCAGAATACAGATTAATATAGATATGGTTTAGAGACTCTAGACTCATATTGCGAGCTCTATTATCTCTTACATACCTCCCTACATCTGTTTCATCACTAAAGGCATAGGCTTCTGACATTTCTTCTGCAGTCAGCTGTTTGAAAATTGACTCCAAGGATTCAATACTAACCTCCTCTTCGCCATCCATTAAATATTTACCATCATTGGTAATAAAAATGGTCAGTGTAGAAGTAGACCTGAAATATGGCTCTGCCTTAGTTTTTTCTGAAGCAGTCAGTTGCTCGTGCAAGGTCCACATACGGTACATGTCCTTGGCCTTAGTTACAAAGTCATAAGGAGGGTAATTTTTATATTGCCTCGCCAGCTTATTGTACTCTTCCAAAGTTGTTAAGCCCTCATCTTGGACCATAAGAATGACCTCCTCAAGGATGGGTTCACTTCTTTCGACAATTGATGGAAGTACTTCTGTATTTCTACTACTAAAACTGAAGAGCGTTAGAGAGACCAAAGGCAGCAATAATAAGCACCTCAGTACCATTGCCCGTTTTGTTGTTCTTGTTTTCATAATTGTGAATCTTTTTTTGATAAATGAAAATTGAAAAGCATTCACCAGATCTGATGGTAGTTTATTAATGGCAAAAGCCAGTACTATTTGCTGATATAGGCCGGGTTTAACCCCTTTCTCGAGAACGCCCCGATCAGCAAGGTATTCGTGATTAAGTTTCATGTAATTTTTAGTCAATCGAATCAGTGGATTGAACCAAAAAACTACCTGTAATAATTCGATTAAGAGCACATCAACGGAGTGCAATTGCTTGGCATGAATCTCTTCATGCCAAATGACTTCTTTGGGTATTTCTTCGTTGATAAATTTCTTCCTGTTATAAAACACATACTTCAAAAACGTGTGAGGGATTACCTCTTCTCTCAATAACACTTTGATCAATGAGACTTCTTTCAGCTTGGGATTTCTTTTTATCCTGAGAATAATCTTGAAAAAATTGATGAAAAACTTAGTGGCAAAAAGAGCTAAACCGATAAAGTAAACCCCATAAAGAGCAAAAGGCCAAAAATTAACAGGCGACTCTATAACCTCTCTTTCTGTGAACGATTCCACCTGTTCCGTGATGATCATCGAGGGTATCGGTAACTGTATTTTTGTTGTTTCTGTATATGTTGTGAAGGTTAGCTCGGGAATGATCAAGGCCAAACAAATTGCCGTTAGAAGGTAGATTCGTTTAAACTTATGTACGCTCGTTTTTTCAAGAGCAAGCTTATAGAAGGCCAAGAAAATAGCAAGACAACAACTAAACTTTAGGATATAGATAAGCATAACTACTTTCTTTTAATCTCCTTATCGATTATTCCCTTCAGTGCTTCTAACTCCTCCTTAGTCAAATTCGCCTTTTGCGTAAAAAACGATGCAAATTGCGCAGAACTATCACCAAAGAAATTCTTTATCAAACCGTTCAAGTGATTTGAGAAGTAGTCATCCTTAGATACCAAAGGCCTATACTGCCGAGAGTTTCCGAATAAGGTATAGGCCACAAAGCCTTTATCCATCATCCTTTTCAACAAGGTCAGAAGTGTAGTCGTTGCTGGCTTAGGCTCTGGATATACATCCAGCAGCTCTTTCATAAATGCCTTTTCTAACTCCCAAAGGTGTTGCATTAATTGTTCTTCGGCTTTTGATAACTGCATAAGTCTACATTCTTAGATGTTACTCTACAAACATAGAGTATATAATTTATCTCTACAAGTGTAGAGCAAAATATTTTTATTTGTAACCTGATTAATTGGGAATTGTTGGAACTGAAAGGCGAAAAAGTCCTACCCTCAATCAAGCATGGAGATGAGTTTATTCAAAGCCATGATGGCTTCAGCATACTTTTTCGCCTGTTCAATAATCTGAAACCTACGTCCAAAGGCTAATACCTCTAGGCTTTTGTCGGCAAGAATATACGGATAGTCTAATGTTGTCGGGGGCCTTGGGTCATCCTCATAAAATAGATCAACATCGGCCTGTCTATTATGCTTACCCCAGAGGTAAGGATGCTTGATCATCACTGCTACCTCATACTTATCCTTAATAAATGTATTCGAAATAGCCTCTCGTTCTTTAACACTCTCCACTAGAGCATAGTACTCCGCTATTTGGTTTTGAAGTGAATCTTCCAAGGCCGCAATCTCTCCTGAGTTGCTTAACAATACAAAGCCCTTGGTCTCTGCTTTAAAATTGTACTCCAAAACTAAATAAGTCAGATTGCCCGCAAAACTGCCATCAACTGGAATCAATGTCTTAAACTGCATCAACACGGAGTCTGCAGCATGGTATTGGATTTCTAATAAGCTGTCTAAACGCTTTAGTTCTGCCAAATCCAGTTTTAAGTCCTGCTTAAAAAGCAGTAGATGTGAATTAGCCGACTTCTTAAGATTCCTTGCTTGATTCCAATTATTGACTTGTACAGCCAGCACAATACCGATTACAACTAGGAGTATTTCGCCTACAGCATACAGAAGATAGCGTTTAACCTTACCGCCTTCTACCATCTTGTTTCTAAGTTTTCGGAGTAAGAAAATCATCTTTTAGTTGATTTGACCTCTTAATTCTTCCTCGGGTCTTTCTACCAATACTGATAATCTACCATAGGCATCATCTACCCATGGCATATACATTTCATCAGGATCAACATAGGCCTCCAAGAATCTTTTATAATAAGCAATAGCTTCGTCTTTTCGATCCAACTTATCATACATCTGTGCGATACGGTAAACGTTATACCCCCACGTAAACCCTGAGAACAAAATGGTGAACGCCTCCGACTCCAAGGTGTTTAGGTAGATGTCCAAAGCATCTTCAAAGGCTTCCTCTTTGATTTTTATTTCTGCTAAATGAAAATTTCGTGGTTTGGCCAGAAAAGTTGCATAATCCAGTGTCACGCGTTTTACCTTGGTGACGGCCGAATCGAATTTAATCTTGGCCTCTTCTATATCCCCCTCTGTGTAATCTATAAATCCAGACAAATTAAAATAGAGCAATCTTGCCTGGTCTCTGGCTTTACCAAATGGAGTAACTGTTTCATCGCTAAAATGACTCTTTAATACGCCTAGCTGGTTTTCAGCCTCTTCGAGATTATCGTTATAGAGATACGCCAAGCCGAGCAAATAGTCCAGCTCCAATTGAGGAATTCCGTACATGGCTTCAGAAGCCTTCGTTTTAGTCAACTCTATTTTTGGAATAAGCGATTGAGCATACTGATTCCAGAGCGGAATTGCTTCAAAACTGAGTTGAATAAAGTTTCCAGCGAAAGCCGGTGACAAAGAGCCATGTTGTTCAAAGTCTGCAAGTTGCTTCTCAATAAAATCTTTATGCTGTCCCGTGACTGAAGGTTCAAGAAGGTTTAGCCATGTATCCAGACCAATAAATTTATCATCAATTTTCCGGACTCTCTTGGCAATTTTAAACCCATCCAGAACTTCGATTTTTCGCTTTGGATTGAAAGCAAAATCAGGTCTCATAACTTCATGCAATTCCGCGATATTCTGATCCGTTATGGAATCCTGCATCATAACTCGACTAAATTCCAATCCGTATCGCTGATCTGACTCAGGGTCCAAGTAACTAACATAATCTTCAAATGCTTCAAGGTCTTCTTCGCTTTCTGCAATGTTGATCAGATGCTCGAAATATTCATCCTTAGTTGGATCAAGTTCGATCAATCGCTCAAAATAGGGTTTGGCATCTCTTCGGTCACCAGCTACAATCTCCCTGTGATGATAAATTGACTCTGCCAGACCATTAAGGATTTCAATGGATTCTCCATATTTGTCTAACAATTCACGAAACTGACGTTCGGAGGAAATATCAGAATTGAGATAGGCCAGTCTTGCCCTTACCACTTCTCCATTTTTTCCTTTCAGATTCTTACTCAAAGCCTCTAAACGGTCGAAGTAGGGTATGTATTCCTTTGTACTTCGAGAGCCTGCATTAACATCACGAATCCAACCTGCATTGACGATATAGCGATAATAACCCAATGCAAATGTCGAATCTGCTTCAAGACTTTCTCTAAATTGTATCAAAGCCTCCTGGTGTTTTCCTTGTCGGCTAAGTTGTATTCCTTGGAGAAAGGGAACAATGCTCTCCAAGTTATTTGTAGTCAAAATTGCCTCGCTGTTGAACTCACTCCCTTGTTCTCTTAATTCATCAGCTACTAATCTTCTGATAATATTATCAACCCTGCCCATTAGCTCGGTTTCAGTTCCATCTTCAATAATCGCATTACCCACTGGCTGGCCGGCCTGATCATATTTAGAAATCTTAACTTCGAGTAACTCACCTACTTGTGTAATACTCCCTAAGATTACTCTATTCGCTCCCAGGTCCGCTGCCGCCTTAGCAGCAGCAACAGGGTTTCTATTGTCGAGGCCTTTGGAATTAGCAACACCAAGAATAATATTCGGATCTGTAGCATTTAATCCCGGCATAGCATCCAGCTTGCCGCTGATTAGATCGACCATACCATCCTTTAAATATTGGATGTCCAAACCGCCTTGAATGGAAAAAGGAAAAACCGCTATGGCTTCTGTTCTTTCTGTTTCTGACGAGTCTTCTACACTTAGATAGAACTTATCGACCAGTAGGAAGACTACTGCCAAACTTAAAATCGAAATAGTCAGTCTGTTCAGTTGCTTACCTGTATTAACTGAGATCGACTTTTCCTTGTCCACCGAATCTGTCTTCTTAAGACCATCCGTAGTCAACTCATAAATCCAGGAAACTATTAAAACTACGGGAGCACCTGCTAGTAATGTGACAATTACAGCCGTAGTCGCCCATTTTGGTAAATCAAGGTATGGGAAAACGGTGGCAACAAACTGAATGATCAACCAGGCTGAAACGACATAGAAGATGAAGGCGCGAACTACATTACGTTTCTTTAGTTCTTCCCAGAAATTATTGAGCTTGTCAAATCCTGACATGAAATCAGTAGGGAGTTTTGGTTGAATCCTCGGATGAAAATAAGCATTAAATTTTATAAAATTTAGAGCTCCAATTGTACTGCCTAAAGATTCCGAATTGTTTATCATTCATCTTTTGACCAATTTACTCCGACTAAAACCACCATAGTTTGATTAAACTTCTCAACCGCCATATTTCAGGCCATAGCCTATCCACCCAATTTCTCCTATTCCTGACCATTGTAGGACTGACATTTTCCTGTGGCAAGTCAAAGGCAGTAGTAATGCCTGACTATGGTACCGAAATCGATTCTGCCAGACACTACTTTCTCAAAGGTTGGGAAGAGATTCTGGACAATGGTCGTTGGACCGAATCTGAAATTGCTTTTAGAAAGGCTTCAGCACTCGATCCTGACTGGTTGCTGGGAAAAAGTATGATTGGACGTATTACTCGAAATTTAGAAGAGCGTCAAACACTTTTTGCTGAACTAGATGCTAACAAGGATAAAGCAAATGAAGATGAACGATTGCTGCTTGATGTCAATCTGCTCAGCATGCAGTCTGCTAATAACAGAGGCTTGGGCATTCCAAACTCTCCAGAGGCCAACAGAAAGCGCGTAGAATTGGCCGAGAGGAACTTCGGAAAGTTTGTGAGGAAGTATCCTACAGACAACTACTTTAAAGCGGAGTATATAGAGTTTCTCCATGCCATTCATGGACCTCGAGTGGCACTGGATTCATTGGCCCTGCTTGCTACTTCTGAACAAAAGCAACTCGGCTTTTTTATTAGTTATGCAGGAGATTTGGAACTGGAACTTGGTCATACGGAAAGAGCCATGGCACTGTCAATGATTTTAGATGAAAAACTGACCGATCCCTCCTATCTAAGTCCTCTTATGCTGAAGGCTAATATTTATATCGCCTTTGATAGTCTTCAAAAGGCGAGCGATTTGGTCGATCGCGTGGTTGCAGCGGACTCCAACCATATGATTGCCTTAGGAATGCAGGCCAGGCTTAAGCAAGCGATAGAAGACCAATGATCAAACCCTCGTGAAAAGAAAAATGAAACACATTCTGACCATCATTTTCATATGTTGCCTCGGGCAATCACTTCAATCACAAAGTTTAAGCGAAAAGTATATAGATGCATGGAAGGATTTTTATCCTTCACGGGCCTTATCTAATGGAATGCATGATGCCATTCATTCTTACGAAAATCCCTCACCAAGAAACATTAAGGAATGGGTTTCTTTTAATCAAAAGATGCTCAATAAGGTATCCGGTGAATCCATAAATGGTCGTCTCTTAAAGGTCCAAATCAAGGAAGAACTCCACAAGTGGACCAAAGAACAGCCTCATTTAAACTCGCTCGCTTTTTATAGCAGTCTCATCACATCCGCTCTTCGGGGTGTATCAAATGCCGACTTTCTCACGGAGCAAGAAAGGGCAAGTCTGTATTGTCAAAGACTAGTCAGCATTAGACAGATCAGCGATTATGGACGAACAAAATTAAAGCGGGTAAAGAGTGGTGAAGCGAGAAGTGCCAATGCCAGACTCGGCAACTTAGTGGACTACCTGTCCACAGATTTTAAAGCCTTAACTCAAGGACTACAATCTAATTGTGATTACGATCAACTTATAAAAGAGGCAATCTGGGCCATTAAAGGCTTAATGACACGAGCCAAGAAAAAACTGATGCCCTATGCAGTAAGCTCCAGCTCAATTCTTGGGCCGGCAGAATATGCTCGCAAACTCTCCCTATACACAGATAGCAACTTATCCCCAGAAGGATTGTCAGAAATCGCCTTAGCTGAAATTGATACAGTCCGTGCGCTCATGGCGAGCGTTTCACGTGAATACCTTAGTAAAGCATACCCTGATCGTCCACACCCTTCTTCGCTCGAAGCATTGACCAAAGCCGCATTGGCTGACATGGAAAAAGATGCTCCGCTCAACGCCAAAGACTACCTAGAGTTTTGGCAAAAGCTTGCTGCAGATGCCATTCAGTTTATTGAGGCAAATGATATTGCAACCCTCCCAAAGAATAATACTCTAGAAATAAAGACAGCGCCAGAAAGTGCAGGTGCTGCGGCAAGAATAGGCTGGGTTTCAAGCGCTCCTCCCTTCGACCCGAACCCTGTAACGACATTATTTCTACCCTCCATACCAGAAACGCTACCAAAACAAGAGCAAATAGACTTTTGGGCCTCTTTTAACAAGCCTTTTAACCGGATGATTGTAATTCACGAATTACTTCCTGGTCACTATATGCAGATGAAGATCAGCAGAGAAACATCACACCCTGTTCGCTTACTTTTTCCTTTTGGTATTTACACCGAAGGTTGGGCAACGTTTACAGAAAGGGTACTTCTAGATGCTGGTTGGCAGAAAGGGAACCACCTCACCATGCTGGCTCACTTGAGAAAGCGACTTGAAAATGCCAATCGCGCTTATACATCTGTGCAGGTACATACTCAGGGATGGACTCAGGAACAAGTCATGCAGTTTTCGACAGAGAAATCTCTTCTCGCGCCCCAGTTTGCAAAAAGTCTTTGGGGCAGAATAATGAGATCTCCAATGCAGTTGACTTCTTACTTTCTTGGTGGAGCACAGTTTTCCGAGCTGCTGCAACACGAACAAGAACGCCTTGGATCAAAATTCAATCTGAAATTTTTTATGGATACCATCATGAAGTCCGGACCAATTCCGATAGACGAATTCTATGGTATTTTTGAAGCAAGCACAAAAAAGTAAGCTAGATGGAAAGAATAGAGCTGAGTCCAGACTACTCTATCTCACGTGTGATCAAAGGAGGTTGGCACCTGGCCGGTGGACATGGCACGATCGATGAGCAAAAGGCCATTAGCGACATGCGAGCTTTTGTAGAGGCTGGGGTGACTACTTTTGATTGTGCTGATATCTATACCGGAGTAGAAGAGCTTATAGGCAAATTCCTAAAGAAGTATAAGCAGGAGTTCAAGTCAGGTGACTTATCTGATGTTCAAATTCATACCAAGTACGTTCCTGACTATAGTGCATTAGCCAATCTACGATTTGAAGACACTGCCAAAATCATTGATCGTTCATTGAGCCGCCTTGGTGTTGAGCGTTTAGACCTTGTACAGTTCTCCTGGTGGGATTATCAATTTGAGCATTATGTAGAAACTGCCTTGCATCTGGCCGAGCTCCAGAAACAAGGTAAAATCCGATATATAGGTGTCACAAACTTCGATGCCGCACATCTAAAGGAGATTTTGGATGCGGGTGTAGAAGTACTTACAAATCAGGTTCAGTATTCAATTCTTGACCATAGACCTGAAAGCAATCTGGAAAAGCTCTCGGAAACCTACAATATTCCTTTCTTATGTTACGGCACTGTGGCAGGAGGTTTCTTCAGCAATAGGTACTTAGACACTCCGGAGCCTCAAGAGCCCCTAGAAAACAGATCTTTGGTCAAGTATCGATTGATTATTGATGAGTTTGGAGGCTACGAGCTTTTCCAAGAGGCACTAGATACACTTGAGCGTATTGGAAACAAACATGAAGTAGGTATTGCGGAAGTGGCCTCTCAATACATTCTACAAAAGCCAATGGTTGGAGCGGTTATCATTGGAGCTCGCAATAGGAACCATTTGGCTAGACTTCAGTCGCTCACGAGTTTCCAACTGGATGCTGAAGACCTGAACAAAATCAAAGAGATTGTTGATAAAAGCGAGGGTCCTAAGGGCCCTGTTTATGACCTTGAAAGGGATAAAGAAGGGAAACACGGACGTATAATGCGCTATAACCTCAATGAAGACTGACCATGGAACTTGATCTTAATTCAGATGAAAACAAGCGCTCCATAAACTTCTATGGAGGTGGACTTGGTGCAATTATTCCATTTTTAGTTTTTGTAGGGGGTGTAATTACCATCGCCTTGTCCGGTGCACCAGATGAAAGAGGTTTTTGGCCCGTCTTAATTCTTGCTCTGGCCGTTGGACTCGGGTTGGCTAAAGATCGTAAAGCTTATTCCGAGACAGTTATTGAAGGCATGTCCAACAAAATCGTGATGATCATGATCACAGCATGGATACTCGCCTCAACCATTGGTATTCTAATGCAGATTACGGGATTTGTAGATGCACTGATCTGGATTTCAGCTGAATTGAATTTGTACGGTGGTAGTTTCGCCATTGCCACCTTCGTTATTTGTTGCATTGTATCGCTTTCTACAGGTTCCAGCTTTGCGACCATATTAATCTGTGCCCCATTGCTCTACCCGACAGGCGGTCAACTCGGAGTTCATTTACCCACGCTTGCCGGTGCCATTATTGGTGGAGCTACTGTGGGCGACTTTATTGCTCCTGTTTCTGATACCACCATCGTTAGCGCTCTAAGTCAAAAGGCGGAGATGGGTGCGACTGTGAAAAGCAGAGTGAAATACATCTTACCCGTAGCCCTTCTTGCTCTTTTAGCTTACGGTTTAAGTGCTGGAGTAGCCACCAATCAATTCGACAAAGGTTCGTGGGTGGTTGAAGGTGATCCAAGTGGTTTGCCCATGCTTTTGGTTCCTGCCTTAATCATCTTCCTATTTCTAAAGGGCAAACACTTATTTATAGGTTTGCTGACAGGTCTTATGTTCGGTATAGCGCTGGGGCTGGCATTAGGACTTCTTCCAATAGACAAACTCATTTCCTTAGATCTTGAAAACTTCACTGCCAAGAGTTTCATCATTGATGGAATTAATCGTGCCGTAGGCATCAGTTTCTTTACAATCTTATTAATGGGCTTGGTAGCCACTTTAAAAGCGAGTGGTTTAATAAACAGGCTTGTTGACTACGCTTCAATTAGAAGCAAAACTAAAAGACAGTCCGAATACTGGATTACAGGGGCGATCAGCGCTGCTGTTCTACTCACAACACACAGTGCAGTGGCTATCCTAATGGTATCTGAGTTTGCTAATAAAACCGGAGAGAAAATGGGGCTTTCAAATACTCGCAGGGCGAACCTATTGAGTTTGGTGGCTTGTACTTTTCCATTTTTGCTACCTTATTTCATACCCGTTATTCTGATGACCAACATGTCGCACTCGGGAGAAGAGTTCGGAGTCCCATCTGTCACACCCCTTGAAATTGGTTTGTTCAACTTCGTATCATGGGGACTATTGGTGATGGTGATCTTAGTGGTTATATTCGGATACGGACGAAAAGAAAAGGCAAAACCCAATGAGTGATAATTCTGAACTTAGAGATGATCAATTCGAGCTTTACGACTTGAACATCATTGTTGAAAAAATTGATGGTAACTGCACCTGCGAAATGACAATTGGTGACTCATTCCAATTGAAAGGGGGAAAACTATCCATGCCTGAAGGCAAAAACTTCTGCCTATATGCTCTTCAGTCTACACTTCCCTTGCTTCCCGCCAAGCAGCGAAAAAACAACCCCGCTGATTGGATGGAAACCGATGCAAGAGTTATTTGCCCTGATCCAGAGTGTAAATTGGTCATGCGGATAGATCGGGAGGCACCTAGGGTTCTTAACCATGATGATGTAAGCCCAATCAACTGGGAAGGTGTACAATCGGAGAAGTCATAGAAATAAATCAGCATAGTATTATTTTAGCTTAGATGTCTGGCCTTTTTCTATTCGCGAGTCTTGGTGTTATCAACGGAATACTACTGAGCATATACCTCTTTACTAAGAAACCCAAGCGGTTACTCGACATCTACTTTGGTGGCTTAATCCTCTCACTTTGCATTCGAATTGGAAAATCGGTTCTGGTCCATTTCGATCGGGACGTAGACAAGCTCATCCTCCAGATTGGATTATCAGCTTGTGTCTTTATTGGCCCTTTTTTCTACCTCTATGCGCGGTCGTTGCAGGATGGAAATCAAATACATAAGAAAAAGGACAGCCTCCTACTCATCATATTGGCAATTGCCGTCATTGCAGTCGGTATATTAATGCCTTATAGAACTGAGCCCGATTTTTGGAACACCTATATGGTCAAAGGCATTTACTTGGTCTGGGCTGCCTTTGTATTGATGGGACTTTATCACACCCGATCGGTTTTTGCTCAATTGTTTAAGTCACCGTTGAAACTCAATGAAGAAGGACGATACGTTTTGGGCATTGCCCTGTCCGTATTATTCATCACCATCACTTATCAGATTGCACTTTTTATTGATGGCTACACCTACATCTGGGGTTCAATTATCTTCTCTATAAGTTTTTACTATTTGGCAGGTCGAAAGTTAGTGTCAAAAAAGGCTTTGACACCGAAGAGTACTCAAGCACCGTTGGAGAATGCCTCTGAATTGTTCCAGAAAGTCGAGCGACTTATGACCACACAGAAGCCTTTCATAAACCCTAAACTCAAGCTAGACGACTTAGCAGCTGAGGTGGGAATATCTCGTCATAACTTGTCTAGGGTTTTGAACGAGGAGTACCATCATGGATTCTCTCAATATGTGAAAGAGCATCGCGTGAATGAGGCAAAACAGTTGATAGAGGTTCGGAATGAATTATCACTTGAAGGCATTGGCTTTGAAGCTGGCTTCAATTCAAAGTCTGCATTCTTCGAGGCATTTAAGAAAGTTACTGAACTTACTCCTTCGGCATACAAGAAGTCCATTTCAGCCAAAAAATAGGTCTAAATACTCCAGATTGATCATCCAAGACTTCTTCAAACTAGAATAGACACCCAAAACGAGGCCTTTGCACGTAATTGAAGTGACATTAAAAACTCACTCATGAAACGAATCTCATTTTTTGCAACGCTCCTATTCCTATCCTCGTTTAGTCTCCGAGGTCAAAGTGATCAGGAGCTTGTTAGGTCAGTGCTTGAAGACTTTATTGAGGGCACTAGCTACAACTACCCAGATAAGATACTTAGCGCCTTCTACCCTGGCACACCAATGTTTCTACACAATGACGCAGATACAGTCATGATATACTCTGCCGAGAGATATGCTTCGCTTTATACCCGAAGACCTCCTGGAACGAGAAACAGACGCTATGGAAAAATACTCGCAATTGATGTTGTGAAAGACATTGCTTCAGCCAAAATCGAAACACTGATTCCTTCCTTCGATAAGCAGTTTATTGATCTCGTTCTACTCAAGAAAATTGAAGGCTCTTGGAAGATAATCTCCAAGGCAGCGACCGCATGGCCTATTCCTAAATCAATAAAAGAGACTACTCCTAAGCCAAGTAAAGAGCTAGTGATGGAGGGATTAAACAGACCCTGGAGTATGGCTTTTCTTTCAGAAGAAGAGGCACTAGTTGCCGAAAAGGACGGTGACTTACTTCGTGTTAACCTTAAGACTAAAACAAGACAGCCTATCAAAGGTCTTCCGAATGATGTGGGCAGAAAGGTATTGATAGACACTGTTAAACATGGTAATGGCGTTTTTCCCGGAGGGGCACACGGACAAATGTATAGTTTCAATGCCGGTTGGTTTCAAGTACTATTAGACCCCGATTTTGCTAACAACTCATACATATACATCTCCTACGCAGCCGAAAATGAGGAGAAAGCGAGCACAACAAAAGTGGTCCGCGGCAAACTAAATGGAAATAGTATCGAGCAGTTGGAAACACTCTTCATAGCTGCACCTTACTCCCATGGTTTATTTCACTACGGAGGTGGAATGGTTTTCGGTACAGATGGTAAGCTCTACATCAGCATTGGCGAACGTAACTACTATGAGCATCTGAATCCGAAAATTCCAGTAGCACAGGACATCACCGATAAGCGTGGAAAAATCATAAGAATCAACTCGGATGGTTCGATACCTGACGACAACCCTAAATTCGGAAAAGGCGCTATTCCAGGACTTTATGCCACAGGCATAAGAGCTGCTCAGGGTTTGACTTTAGATCCAAATACTGGAAAGATTTGGTTCAGCGAGCACGGCACTATGCAGGGCGATGAGTTAAATGTAATGATTCCAAAAGCCAATTACGGTTGGCCAAACAGAACCTCTGGAGGCTATAGAACAAAAGGTTATCAACCTTATGAAATACCCGGAGCCGTATACACGGATCCTAAACACTACTGGCAACATACCATCGCCCCCACGGGGTTGACTTTCTATAATGGATCAGAATTCCCTCAGTGGAGAGGCAACATTATTGTACCTGGTTTAAGTCGAGGGAATTTATGGCGTGTAGTAATTGAAAACGATGAAATAGTGAGTACCGAAGAGTTATTTATCAATGACAGACTAAGGTTGCGAAAAGCTGTTGTATCACCAGGAGGTGAATTGTACTTACTCAGCGATGAAGAAAATGGAAAAATACTGCGCGTTGTGAACGCTAATAAATGATATTGTCTTGAATCTTATTGACATGAGAAGCCCAAAACGTGCACCGTATTTCGGGCTTCTTTGTACATCATTCAAATTGTTATTTGCATAAATATTGGCCACCTTTCAGGTTGATGAAAGCAAAAAAGGCGCTCTTACTTTTTACTCTTATGCTCATAGGGGAAGCTGTTTTTCTGCTCCCTTTTGTGGTTACCAGAGTCTTTCGCCCAACCTTTCTGAAGGTATTTGATATTAACAATCTGGAATTGGGTACCGCCTTTTCTCTCTACGGTATAGTAGCAATGACATCCTACTTCTTAGGAGGGCCAATAGCTGACAAATACTCGCCAAAGAAGCTTCTAATTGTATCTCTTCTTATGACATCGTTAGCTGGTTTGGTAATGGCCTTCATTCCCTCACTTGCTACCCTTACCCTACTCTATTGCTTCTGGGGGCTTAGTACTATCCTCCTTTTTTGGGCAGGTTACGTCAAGGCTATTCGCAAGTTTGGAGGGGAAAACACCCAAGGTCGTTCTTATGGACTTGTTGATGGTGGTCGAGGGTTCGTAGCAGCTGTCATAGCATCTTCCTCTGTATTACTTTTAGATGCTTTTCTTCCTTCAGTTGTAGAAAGTGCCACTATCGATGAATTGTCTAGTGCCCTGAGCAAAATCATTTTCGTTTTCTGTGGGGTTGTTGCGGCAAGTGCGGTGCTTGTCTGGTATGTATTTCCAAATGACCAGCTTAAAACAGCAGACAAAACTCAAAAACTATCCATTGAAGGTGTCAAGGAAGTTATAAAAAGAAGGTCTATTTGGTTACAATCCCTCATCCTACTTTGTAGCTACGTGGGCTATAAGTGCACAGATGATTTTGGCCTATACGCCAGTGTCGTCTTCGGTTACAATGATGTAAACTCAGCGCATATAGCCACTATATCATTTTGGGTTAGGCCAATCGCTGCTGTGGCGGCAGGAGTTCTTGGTGATAAATATGGGCATTCAAAAATGACAGGATTGAGTTTTTTGATTCTAGTTGCAGGAAGCATTGCCATAAGCACCGGATTCCTACAGCCGGGAATGGAAATTATGATTGCCATCACAATTGCCAGTACCAGTTTAGGCATCTATGGACTCAGAGGTTTGTATTATGCCTTATTTCAAGAGTCAAAAATGCCATTATCAATTGCCGGAAGTGCCATTGGCTTTGTATCGGTTATTGGCTATAGTCCAGATGCCTTCATGGGACCTCTGATGGGTGTTATTCTCGACAACAATCCCGGTGCATTAGGACACCAATACCTCTTCGGTTTACTTGCCATTTTTGGCATAATAGGATTCATAGCTTCTATCCTATTTCGAAAAAGTATCAGTTAATCATTAAAATTTCTAAATCTTCAATTCACTGATAATCAGTGCATTAAAAATCAATAGTATATTTTATTTTACTCTATGTCAAACATTTTATACATTTGGTCCGTAATACTTTACATCAGGTCAAATTTTTTATACTAATTATTTCAAAATGTCATATCAAGAAAAACGAAGTCTAGTCAACCTCATCAGTGCCATCATTGTCCCAGGAATTTACTTCTGGTTTGTTTTCAGCGATTCTCCAGAGATTGGACTGAATACCGATGAACTCCTTAAGTTTTGGGGCACAACCATGATCACGTATATACCCATTGCCATAGTCGCCAGGATAGTCATTCACATCCTTTTCGGTATTTCTAATGCTATTCTAACAAAGGAGAAAATGGATAAAATGGACGAAAGAGACCGTATAATCGAGCTAAAATCGAAGAACATTGGTCAAGCCATTTTTGGAATTGGCTTAGTAAGTGCGATGGCAACTCAGGCTTTGGATTACTCAGTAACTGCACTCTTTGCCTGCATAATAATCGGAGGAGTAGTCTCCGAAATATTCGAAAACAGTTTACAATTGAGGTTTTATAGAAGGGGATTTTAATGGCAAAGCACAAAATTTCAAACAAAATAAGGACGCTCCGCTTTATGCGGGGAGAAATGACTCAGCAGCAATTAGCCGAGCAGGTCGATGTGACAAGGCAGACCATTGTTGCCATAGAGAAGGGGAAGTACTCCCCTTCCCTTGAACTGGCCTTTCGTATCGCTCAGGTATTCGAAGTACCCTTACATGAAGTATTCTCCTACGATGACAAGGACGCTTCGTAACAAAGATTTATAGTCAATACAATTCAAAACAACATGAAATCCTACATCAGAAACTCCTATGGAGGTCCAGAGGTCCTAGAGCTCATTGAGATGCCCATACCCGAACCAAAGGCCAATGAGGTTCTAATCAAAATCAAGGCGGCATCCATCAATCCTGCTGACTGGCGGATCATGCGAGCTGATCCATTTTTGGTTCGTACGGCCATGGGAGTTTTCAAACCCAAATTCAAACATATCGGAGCCGATGTCTCAGGCATTATTGAGACTGTTGGAACATCTGTGTTGAATTGGGAGCCAGGTGACGAAGTCGTCAGTGACATTATGAGGTGTGGAATGGGTGCATACGGAGAATACGTTGCTGTGCCTCAAGAACTCTTAGTTAGAAAGCCAAAAAATGTCTCGTTTGGCGATGCCGCTGCCGTCCCTATTGCAGGCTTAACAGCCTTTCAAGCACTTATGGATTACGGAAAGCTCCAATCAGGTCAGCGGGTTCTCATTAACGGAAGTTCTGGTGGTGTAGGCACCTATGCAGTACAGATTGCTAAGCACTACGGAGCTCATGTCACTGGCGTATGCTCCTCTCATAACAAGGAAATGGTCCGTGGTCTCGGAGCAGATCAGGTGATTGCCTATGATTTGGAGGACTATCGCAATCCAAAAGAGAAATACGATCTCATCTTGGATAATGTAGGTAACTGTTCATTTAAAGCAGCCAAGGCCATGCTCAAGACAGAAGGCATCTCACTGCTAATTGGTTGGGGCGGATTTTCACATATGATCAACTACATGGTCCAAGGCGGAATGGCAAAACTAACAGGCTCTAAAACTTTCAAAGGAATAGAAGCCAAAATGGACACGGGAGACCTTGAAAGCCTTATGGAGCTTCTATCAATAGGTGCGATTAGGTCAGTAATCGATAAATCATTTCCTATGGAACAACTAAAAGAAGCAATCTTGCTTCAAGAGAAAGGAAGAACAAAGGGGAAAATAATTGTCCACAATTAGTCGAACAACACGTCAATCTCAAAACAACAAAATCATGCATTATCTATTTATACTAGCCTTTAAACTATTCGAACATGGCTATAGATTGTCTGCAAAAGGTGCTAGACATCTATGCCACAAGTTGAGCCATATTCATCCATTCAATTGTCCCGGCTAGCATTTCAACATAGGAATTAGAGGATTCAAAATGGTAATTCACCGTTTCAGCCAAGACTCCCTTCTAAACACAACACAATACGTAGAAAATCAAAGACCAAAACAACGACACTATGAAGCTGCTTATTTTCAAAACCAATATTGGAAACAGGTTTAAAGCCAAAAAGGTCAACTCCATCTTTGCCTATTCACCAAAGATTTTTGAATGGTCCATAGATATGGAAGACATTGATAATGTACTCAGAGTAGAAGCTGATGACCGTTCTTCTGAAAAGGAAATTATCGAAATGGTTTCCACTTGCGGCTTGCAATGTGAGGTCTTACCAGATTAGATATAATCATAATCCTAGTAGCGTTTAATATAGGTTCAAATTCATTTTAGGACGCATATTTGCTAACTTTTGAGTGAACTTTGAAAGCGCATGAGTAAGCTCACTTTACTTTGTATTGGTATAGTCTTATCGGTCAGTACTTTGGCCAATGATTTAGATAAGTACCTGATCAACCCTCCACAAGAAATTAGTATTCAAGAAGGTTGTCTATCCGATGTTTATCAACAGGCTGGTCAGCTGAAAAACTTCGTGCTTTCATTAAAAAAAACAGACCTGCTTGGCGACATCTCTATTGCTCAACCCATTCCATCGAAGGTCAACTTCAGCTTTACTTTAGATTCGATCAATCTACCTGATCAGGGTTATGATTTAAAAATTGAAGGCAATCAGATTTCAGTAAAAGGCCACAGTTTTGCGGCACTCTATTATGCCAAACAGACCATACTTCAATTACTTGAATATGCAATTACCGAAAGTCAGCCACTTCCCTGCTTAACGATACGCGATTGGCCTGACTTTGAGCGAAGAGGCTATATGCTTGATGTAAGTCGAGATAAGGTACCCACAATGGAAAGCCTTTATCTATTAGTTGATCAATTGTCCGATTGGAAAATTAATGAGCTGCAACTTTATACCGAACATACCTATGCCTATAAAGATCATAAAGTGGTCTGGGAGAACTCAAGTCCTTTGACCGCTGATGAAATACAAGCATTGGATGCCTATTGCAGGGCCAGATACATCGACCTGGTTCCTAATCAGAACTCTTTTGGGCATATGGAAAACTGGCTTAAACATGACGAGTATCTGGATTTAGCAGAGTGCCCAGAAGACTGTCAAACGGTCTGGGGTAAACGAAAAAGGACAAGTTTCGATCCCACCAACCCTAAGTCATTAGAGCTTATGAAGTCCCTTTATGCCGAAGCATTACCCAACTTTTCGAGTCAATTCTTTAATATCGGTGGCGATGAGACGGTAGAACTCTGTGAAGGAAAATCAAAAGCTGAATGTGACAAAATCGGCAAGGGGCAGGTATACCTTAACTACCTTAAAAAACTCAATTTTGAAGCCAACAGATTAGGCTTTAAAACTCAGTTTTGGGGAGACATCATTCTCAATCACCCTGAACTGATCGGTCAATTACCAAAGGATATGACGGCCCTGGTTTGGGGCTATCAAGATGATCATCCATTTGATGAGCAATTGCCAAAGTTTAAGGAAGCGGGCCTTGATTTTTATGTATGCCCAGGAACATCATCATGGAGGTCTCTCATTGGCAGAAACAAGAATGCCTTTGGCAACCTTAAGAACGCTGCCCTCACAGGCAAAGAGAATGGTGCAAAAGGATATTTGAATACCAATTGGGGTGACTACGGTCACTGGCAGCCTGTATCCACTATTTACCCAAGCATGATGATAGGCGCTAGCTATGCATGGAATTATGAAGACTCATCCCTCAAGCATTTAGAATTTCAGCTCAACCAATACGTTTTTATGGATAAAACTGGCCTAACTGCAAAGGCTGTTCTGCAACTAGGAAATGCCTATTTAGACACCAAGATTCCAAAGGGAAATGCGAACGCATTTCACCTATTACTAAGACGCTATCTATGGACCATGCAAGGGAATTATCAAACCAAAAACCTGACCATAGAAAACCTTGAGAGTTCAAGAACCACAATTCTCAGTGCACTTGATTTGTTGAAAGGAGCAGAACCAACATCAGCTGATGCTAAATACATTTCTGCTGAGCTTCGCCAAGCCGCAGCCTTAGCTATGTATGGTATTGATCTGGGTATCGCTAGACTTCAGACTGAAGATTATCAAACCAAGAGTATTCCTCTTGAAAAAAGGAATGAGTTAGGTCAGGCCCTAGAAGTCCTGATTGACACTCACAAGGAACTTTGGCTCATGCGAAACCGTCAAGGAGGTTTGGCCGATTCCTCTTCTAAACTTGAGGATATTTTAGATTTCTATAAAAGTGATAATTAGGCCATGACCCGAGACATTATCGATATCAACAACTTCATTGTGCTTATTGAACACTCAAGTGCAGAAAAGACCTTTGTGGAAAAATGTGGTTTTGAGAGTGGCGTAATTGGTATTGCTTTCTATGGCAAAGGGGAAGTAGAGTTGAATATTGTAAAGGACAATCTGAAGGAGACTTATCACAACACGAAGGGTGCAGCCCTCTCCTTTTACGCTGGTAAAGGATCTACTTTCGAGCACACAATTTCTCCAGAACAACCGATGCAGTCTATTTGCATTGTATCTACTCTAGACAACTTCAAGAAACTCCCTGAGCATGAACAGAAAGTTTATGAGGAGCAACTGAGCGAACTTGTAGTTCCCAAAAAAGACATTGTTGGCGGTCCCGCTTTTTATATGACTCCTCATATGCAAACTGCCGTAGAGAAAATTTTCAGTACCACATTTACGGGCAATACACGAATGATGTTCCTACGGAGTCAGGTGACCGAGCTGCTGGCACACTTCTTTGCAGAACTTGATAAACCCATCACAGACACTTTGAAAAATGAGGATGTCGAAAAAATCTACGAGGCCAAGGAAATCTTAGATAGTAATATTTCGGCTCCGCCCTCTTTGAATGAACTCTCGAAACTTATTGGGCTCAATAGCAACAAACTGAAAAAGAACTTCAAAGAAGTCTTCGGCATGCCAGTATTTAAGCATCTTCAGAATGAGCGACTGAGTCAAGCCCATGATATGCTCAAGGATAGTGAGCTAAGTATACAAGAGGCCGCATGGCAGGTAGGATATGAGAGTCTTAGCTCCTTCTCCAATGCCTTCACAAAGAAATTTGGCTTTCGACCAAGCGAAATAAAGCGATAGTTCTTTTCGAACAAATCAGAATTCTTTTCGGACAAGCCAACCACAAATAACTGAGACAATTTTGTGTCAACGAAAGACATAAAACCCTTAGTTATGAAAGGCAATATCTTACTAATTACGACTTTAATTACTGGACTCTCAGCTGGTTTATTCTATGCTTGGCAAGTATCAGTTATCCCTGGTACGCGCAAAATTTCAGACCTCAATTACCTGGAGTCTATGCAATCCATTAATCGAGAGATACTCAATCCCTGGTTCTTTATCATCTTTCTCGGACCATTGATTCTAATGGTCATCTCAGGAATTGGGCTTCATCGAATAGATGACTCTCAGAGTTTTGCTTGGGTGCTCATCGCATCGCTAGTATATATCATTGGAACTGTTGGGGTAACTGCCTTAGGCAATGTTCCTATGAACAACAGGTTGGACATTATTGAGCTATCGAAGCTATCGATTGATCAGCTTCAAGCAACCAGACGCTCATATGAGTTTCAATGGAATCAATACCATTTAATCAGAACAGCATTCTCCGTGATCTCTTTTAGCCTATTGCTATGGGCCACAAAGACTCACTTTATCAATACAAATTTTATTAATCATTAAAGCATAAGAAAATGACTCAAGACAACATTTTAGTAATTGGTGGCACAGGTAAAACAGGCCGAAAAGTTGCCCAACACTTAACTGCTCTAGGACACAATGTGCGAATAGGATCGCGTAGTGCGAAACCAAGCTTCGATTGGGAAGATATCACCACTTGGCAAGAGGCATTAACCGGTATGGACAAAGTATACATCACTTTTCAACCCGACCTTGCAGTACCAGGAGCACCTGAAGCCATTACGGCCCTGTGTGAAATGGCCAAGAAGAGTAATGTTCAAAAGCTAGTAATTCTCTCAGGCCGTGGAGAGAAAGAAGCCCAACATTGTGAGCAGATTGTAATCAACTCGGGACTTCAATGGTCTGTAGTTAGAGCAGATTGGTTCAATCAGAATTTTAGCGAAAGCTTCTTTTTGGATCCAATTTATGCCGGTCAGGTAGCACTGCCTAGAACAGAAGTTAAAATCCCATTTATCGATACAGACGACATAGCCGAAATTGCGGTTAAGGCCTTAACGGAAGATAAATACAATGGAAGAGTGCTTGAGGTAACAGGCCCAGAACTGATCACCTTCGGAGATGTAATTTCAATGATAAATCAGGCAACTGGAAGAGATATCAAGCTACATGCAATCGACATTGACTCTTACGTTGAAATGCTCAGAGAACACAAGGTGCCAGAATCTTATATCTGGTTAATCAATTATTTGTTCACTAACGTTCTGGATGGCAGAAACTCAAGCACTACCAAAACGGTAGATGAGTTACTGGGTAGACCAGCGAAAAGCTTCGCTGACTATGCAACAGAAACGGCCAAAACGGGTGTTTGGAACCCTAATTCATAGCAAAAGAGCCATCCTGTTATCAGGATGGCCCTTCTCTTTTTTACTACTTCTGGGCTACTTTCCAGTCATAATTAATCTTTCTCTTAAGATAAACGGCAAGGGGTTCTAAACCGATTTCCTTCCGTCTTCGATCGACAGTCTCTGGGTTCTCAATCGGGAAGGGTTCTAACACACCATTTCGATTATACTTGAACTGCATTCCATAAGTTTGGAGCTGATCAGTATTCACCAATATCCGGTCGTGTATCTTAGCATATTCCATGCAACTGCCCTCTCCCGCTAGACAAGCGTCTTTAATTTGATCTAAGTACTTCATCCTTATCTCTTCGCTCTCATGATGATTGATCACCAATAGTGGAGCATCTGCCGCTAAATCACCAACATCTGAATACTTAGGCCAGCCATGTTCATCCAATAGCCGATTCATTTCTACAAAGTTTTCAGCATTTAGTCGTCCTTTCGTTTTGTTCAGCAGAAAAAACCAATGTGGAGCGTAGCGGTTCTTCATAAACTCATTTCTACCCAAATCCAAATGGTAATCCAGCGCCTGGTCTTTCATTATTATTCTGATCAATTGTAGCGCATATTCTGGCTTCTTTAGTTTTCCATTAGCCTGCTGGTATTTCATCAATTGTTGCTGTTCAACTTGTTTCCACCTAGGGTCGGTTGACAGGTTGTAGAAGTCACTATCAGCAAGAGGCATTAGATCACTTTTCCCTTGAAGTGCGACATTCAGGAAAAAGAAAGAGGTATCCGCAAGGTTCGCAAGCGACAAGGTAGAGGCAAGTTTATAGGCAACATCTGCATTAGCAGGATTCTGATAAAACTCAACACCATAGGCCATATAAGCCGCCTCGAGAGCACCCGCACTCCGCAATGAATCTCCTTTCGATTGAGCCATTGCAACCTGATAGCACAATACCACCATTATTGTTAGACATATTCTTTTCATCATTCTTATTTTCTTTCTGGTTTATGAGGCAAGTCTAAACTATAATCTTTCACCAAACCTTGATAAGAGATAGGCTACCCTTTCCTTTATTGACTTTACCGGTTTAGCGACCTCAACGGCTTATAACATGGAGACAAAAGCAAAATCGCTCTCAATGCCTGCATAATACCATGCTTAAATGGTCATCCATCGCAAATCCTTCAGTGGTAAATATTAAACCCCTTATTTGTGTCATATGGAATTGCTACTCGCACCAAAATATCGCCAAACACGGTATGTCATACTAATAGCAACAATCACCGCCTGCCTTCAATTCTTATTAAGTTATGGCTCAGTCGGTACTATGTATAATATAGTTTTTATGGCAGGCCTAGTGCCAATCACGCTCATCACCTGCCTGGTCTTTGTCTACAAATTGATTCCAAAATATGTTTTAACAAATGAGCTTATTCCATTCGTAACATGGTCTCTGGCAACCATTTTGGGTTGTGCAGTTTTGACCTTGACCTTTCTTCTCATTGTCGTTGGTTTCGTGCCTGGATTGACTGTTGACCAAATGCCTTCTACTAGCAGAAACTACCCCTTCCTGCTTACTGCCATATTTTCTATTGTTGTACTCGTGAGCTTCGTAAGTCTATGGAAGCATAGACAGCTAGCCTTGGTGGAACAGTTGAACTTAGAGAAGAAACTCGCAGAAAATGATCTGGTCATCAAAAAGCAAGAATTAGATGCACTCAAGAGTCAGCTCCACCCACATTTTCTGTTCAACAGCCTTAATACTATCTATAGCTTAGCATTGAGACAAGCAAAAGAGACACCTGAGACAATCCTTAAACTATCAGACCTACTAGATTATACGCTTTATCAGGTCAATCAACCTATCGTAGCCTTAAACAAGGAAACTGATCACTTGACGTCATATATCGACCTAGAAAAAACACGTTTCGAAGATACACTCAAGGTGCATTTTGAAACGGAAATTGATCGTGAAGACTATGAGATTGCACCTATGCTGCTCATGCCTTTTGTAGAGAATGCTTTTAAGCACGGCAAAGTTGTATCGGTGGAACAGTTAGTAGAGGCTCACCTCTCAGTAGACCAAGACCTACTACGTTTCAGTATTCAGAATACTTGTTTAAACAAAGCCTATCAACCTGGTTTGGGCCTAAAGAACGTTCAAAAAAGGTTGGAAATGCTCTACCCGAAAAGGCATGTCCTAAACATTGTTCAAGAAGCTGATATGTTCAAAGTAAATCTTGAAATTAGTGGTCTTAAACCAACTGTTCATGAGTAATATCAAATGCCTTATAGTAGATGATGAACCGAAAGCTCGTGAGGTCCTTGACATATATTTACAAGACCACCCTGAACTTAATCTGATCGCCCAATGTAGGAATGCCATTGAAGCGATCAATATAATGGCTAGTCAGAAGATAGATTTAATATTCTTGGATATTGAAATGCCTGAAATCTCTGGGTTAGCACTGGCAAAAACCTTGAATAAGAACACCAGCATCATATTTACAACCGCATTTCGTGATTATGCGGTAGATGGTTTTGACCTTCGGGCCATCGACTACTTATTAAAACCCATACGTCCCGAGCGTTTCAAAGAGGCCATTGAAAAGTATAAAGCGATAAGGGCTGGCAAGGGCGAAGCAAGCCAAAAAGTAAATTCAGATAATCATCTCTTCGTTCGTTCGGACCGAAAAATGATCAAGATTATATTGGGTGAAATACTCTATATCGAAAGCCTGAGTGACTATTTAAAGATCCATACCAAGAAAGGACTGATCATCACCCGTGAAACGCTCACGAGTATACATGAAAAGTTGCACCCTGATCAATTTCTGAGAATTCATCGATCATTTATTGTCAATTGTCATCACCTCAGGTCATTCACAAAGGAGACCGTTCTCATCAATGACATTGAACTACCGATTAGTAGGTCCTATAGGACTAAGGTTAACGATCAATTGATGGCTAACTCCCCTAGCTAATTTCAAAAATCAAGTCGAGATAGTTTCTATAATGTATAAGTTGGTTGGCGGTCACTTTGGGATCGTTAAGCGACTTTGAGACAATAAATGCCCCCTCCAAAATCACAGTGAAATGATCAGCCAAAGAATCCTTGTCTAAGGGTATTCTTACTTTGGATTGAGCTGCAGCTTGCTCGATCAACTCACCGATTGCTTCTCTCCAGCTCAATGTTGATTCTTTCACTATATTCTTTATTTCCTCTCCAAATTGCTCAGGCTCATAAACGTAGGAAGCATAAAGGCAACCAGGATATGGTGTCTCCAAGCCAGTCATAAGGTCAATAAATCGTTGAACAAATTTAATCAGCCTCTTCTTTGGATCAACGCTAAACTCAGCCGTCTCTTCGATGGAAGTATTAAGCTCAGCGATATCTAGGCGCGCAAAGTATTCCATCAAGCTCAATGCTAAATCTGCTTTGCTTTTAAAGTGATAAAAAAAAGCTCCTTTGGTAATATCTGTGCGCTCCAGTATATGATCTATGGTTGTCCCTGCAAAACCATTTTCCAAAACCAGTGTCATGGTCTCATCCAAAATCTTGTATCTAGTCTTACTTCCATCTTTCGGCATGGCCCAATATAATTATTTTATACCAACTAGTTTGTTTAAAATAAAATATTCTATATTTGCACCAACTAGTCTGTTTAAAAACAAATATTTTTTTATGAACCCACTCGAAATATTAATTGATCCCGTGTCATTGGTCGTTATTGGCATGTTCCTTTTCCTCTATGCCTGGGAAAGTATGTTCCCAAGAAAAAAGGATTTACCCAAGATCAAGTATGCAACCATCAGAGGCATAGTTAGTTTTTTTGTTTTCTTTTATTTAGGATCCTATCTACCTCTCCTTACTGATGAATATTTAGCAAGCTATCAGCTAATTAACCTTTCAGGTCTCGATACAGTTCTTCAGGTAGTTATTGGCTTGTTATTCTATCAATTCCTCCTTTACTTCTATCACAGTGCCATGCACAAGTCTGACACGCTCTGGAGAATCTTTCATCAGATGCATCATAGCTCTGAGAGGCTTGACATTCCAAGTACCTATTACTTCAGTCTTATGGATATGATCGGCTTCACACTATTGGCTAGTGTGTGCTTTGCGTTTTTTATGGGACTTTCCCCTATAGCGATTAGTATCGTTATTTTCTCATTGAACTTTCTAAGTCAATTCCAGCATGCTAACATTCACACACCACACTGGCTGGGTTGGTTTATTCAAAGACCTGAACAGCATGCGGTTCATCACCAGCGTGGAGAGCACAAATACAATTACTCTGACTTTCCTATTTATGATTACCTATTTGGTACTTTCCAAAACCCGAGAGACAACCAGAATGAAGCCGGTTTTTATGATGGGGCATCGGCAAGAATAAAAGATATGCTACTCTTTAAGGATGTCTCCGAAAAATAGAAAAGCAAACTTTTATTGTATTACATGTCGTTCATGTAATTTTCAAATGACATCAGGAAGAACTTTGCTAAATCGCCCCACTTAACGGGGCGATTGCCTTTTAGATACACCATAGGGAAAAACACTGTACTATCATGAGCTTTAATTACAAACTTCTCTTTATCCTAATCCTGATATTTGTATGCTTAGTTAGCTGCACACCTGAAAAGGAACCTTTAACGCTTGCCACTTATACTTACCACACCAATAATAGGCTTGAAAACCTCAAACCACTTGCCGAGCTATTGCAATCGAAATTGGATCGTCCTATACATTTAAAAAGCTACCCTGATGTAGCATCTATGCTTCAAGGTATTAATTCCGACAGTGTGGACATTGGCCTAATCAATACCCTAGGGTATCTGAAATTGTCTTTAGATAACCGCAACATGGAGGTAGTTGCGGCACTCCGTACAAAAGTAGAAGCCAGAGATAATTACAAGACTGTTATACTTACTAACAGGACTGATATTGTGAGTCTAAAAGACTTAACGAGCAAAGCACAGGAGCTGAGAATGATGTTTGTTCATGAGGGGTCAACCTCGGGAAATTTGATTCCGCGTCTCTTACTCAACTCTATCGGAATACAATCGCCTAATACCCAGTTTAAGAATGTAAGCTATGGTGGTAATCATACGGATACCTGGAAAAGTCTCTTGGGAGGTCAAGCTGACATTTGTGCTATTGGCAGCAACGAATACTATTCGCAAAAGACAAAGAATCCAGCCATGTTCGAATCGCTTACGGCTTTATGGATTTCAAATGAAATACCATTGGGGCCTGTGCTATTAAATAATGACCTAGCCCGTGAAACTGCAGATTCAATCACCGAAATATTACTTGAGCTTCATAATACAAGTCCCCAAGCGCTTGTGTCTTTGAAGAGCGGCTGGTCTGAGGCTTTACAAGCAGAAAAATTCTATCAGATTAATAAGGATGATTACGATTCCATTAATACTGCTTTCAGGGAGAATGAGGAATTACAACTGATATTCAATCAGTAGTCTCTATAACACTTCTATCCTATTTCTATAAAGCTCGACCTTATCTTCCTTTTCGAGTTTTTTGAGTAGCCGAGAGACCACTACTCGAGATGTGTTCAATTCTTGGGCTATCTGCTCATGTGTTTTCTCGATGACAAAAGAGCCCTGGCTTTGTTTTTTGTCAAGAAGGTATTTCATCAGGCGCTCATCCATATTCATGAAAGCGATACTATCGATCGTATGCATTAACTCATCAAAGCGGTCTTGGTAAGAATCAATCACAAAGCTTCTGAAGGAAGGGTATTTGGCCATCCATCCGTCTATCTGCGACATTGGAACCATCCAAAGTGTGGCCTCAGATTCTGCAACAGCTTTAAAAGGAGTTGGTTGATTACTTAGACAACAGCTGATAGACATGGCACACGCATCGCCACCTTCTAGATAATAAAGAAAGACTTCATTGCCCTCCTCATCTTCACGCATAATCCGGAGCGTACCGGTAATTACCATAGGCATATGGTCAGCAACCATACCTGGGCTTATCAGGTGCTCTTCAGCTCCTAAATTCTTTGGTCTACCTGATCGAACAATCTCTTCAATCAATTCCTGACTAAAGTTGAGGTTTGAAAGTATGGTTCGGAGTGACTCTAACAAAAGGGCTAAGACTAATTACTTCTGAGTACAGAGATATTTCAAAATGGTGATTACCTGACTTTCGTCTTTAGCCACTGCTGCGGCCCTAGCATCTACTTCTTTCAATGCATGTGTAAACTCATCAGGGTGAATCACTATATAGGGTGTATTTAAAGCAGCAGCATAACCCGCATCAAAAGCGGTATTCCATTGCCTATACTTTTCTCCGAACTTGATAATCACCAAATCGGATTGTTCAATACTAGTCTTGATTCGAATACCATTGACCTTTGCACTTTTATGGTCTTTCCAGAACGGATTTTCCTCTTCTCCCAGAACATCTCCTGCATTGTCAGAAGCCTCATGAGTTACTACAGGAGTAAGAAAATCGATCGGCAAGCCCGCCTCTTCTACACCTTTGATGATAGCTTCTCTCCAATCGGAGTGAATCTCACCTGATAAATAAACCGTCAAATCCATCTTGATAATACCCTTAAGGGTTCATTGTCTATGCGTTTGGATCTTGGTCACCTTCACCCACAAGGTTCATGATTTCCTTATCAATCGTCCAAAGACCTACACCATCTTCACCGATAAGGTCAAACAGCTCTACCGCTCTTCTTGCAAGTGTTTCCTCCTCGCGCTGTTCCTCAACAAACCAGTTAAGGAAGTTCATTGTAGTAAAATCTTTGATCTCATAACAGTGGTTTACAATCTCATTGATTGAATTGGTCACAGCAATTTCATGATCAAGAATGGTTTCAAACACCTCTCTTAAAGAATTGTAATGATGCTTGATATTTGTAATCTCTGGTTGGATTGAGTGCCCACCAGCTTCATTTACATAATGGAAAATTTTCAACATGTGCATTCTCTCTTCGTCTGAATGCAGATACAAGAACTTTGCAGAGCCCTCATAACCCGTCATTTCACACCAAGAAGCCATTGACAAATAAGAGGCACTTGAACTACCCTCCATCATAATTTGACGGTTCAATAAGTCTTCAGTGGCTTGTGTAAGAGATCGTTTTGCGGTTACTTGTTGTCTTTCCATTTCAATATTGTTTTACAGGAGCTTAAAGTTAATAATTAACCTGTCAAAGGACTAAACTGTTCCCTGAGAATTACCTAATTGGCACTGTCTTGATTAAAATTCAGATAAGGCAACCCGGCAGACCAGTATAAGGTAACTCGCGCTTTTTCCATGTCTGCTCTCATCTTCATAAGCTTAATTTGAGCTTCCAAGAGTTTGTCTTGCTGGAAATTGATCTTGAAGAGATCACTCTCACCAATGGTTAAGTTGAAAAGTTCTGCCTCCAATAATGTTTTATAATTATTAGCGGCCTGCTGCATAAGACCAAGCATTCCTTGCGTATTATCAAGTTCAAAATATGAGGCTTGAATATCATTCACTATTTCGCGCTCAAGCTGATTTAGCTCATATCCCGTTTGCTCAATCTTGATCTTGGTTTGTCTAAGTTTTGAGCGTTCTTTCCTCAGGAATAGCGGAAACTCAAATTCGACACCAAACTTATAATTATTACGCAGTTGCACGTCCACAAAATTACCTTGGGCATTGATAGGCGAATTAATCAGGTTATAGTTCAAATCCACTCGCGGTTTTAAGTTTTCCATTGCTAAACGCCTGTCTACATCAAGTTGATCTAGTTTCAGGTTGGTCTTCAACAATTCAGGGTGTCTTGTCATGGCCATGTTAACAAGACTGTCCAAAGGCATGGAGGAACCGAGCATATTCATTGCAAAATCTAACTCGGGTATTATATCATCCTGAAGCACCATTGGCTGTTGATTCTCTCCCCATAAGTAGTTGGAGAGCATAAGGCCTGCTCTTCGAAAGTCAATGAGTGCCTGCCTGCGATCAACCTTTCTGTTTTGTAGCGTAATGGCCGCTTGAACAGTGTCGATAGCTGCCAACTCTCCAAAATCGAAATCAACTTTTACCCTGCGATAAATTTCTTCTGAGATGCTCAAGCTCTCTTCAATCAAAAGGAAGTTGTAAAAAGAAAAGTACCACTCCCAGTAATCTTTTGAAGCCGAAAGCAAGACCTTATTAATCATTTTAAGTCGTTCAGCATCAGTGATTTGAGCAAAGAGTTCGGCTTGCTGCACAGTCGCCCTTCGCTGATCGATCAGTAAGCCTCGCCCAATTGGCAAGCTTAACCCAGCAGTCACTTGACGAAAATCATCAGAGCCTGGTATTAAGTTTTCGCGACTGACAAACTCTCCTCTATTTCTATCCACACTGATCTTAGGGTCCAAAGGAAACCAAGTAGGCACCTTCAAAGTCGTATTGAAGAAATCATAGTACTCTTTGTCGTCAAAATTTTTGACATCCCAGCTAGCCTCAAGTTTGGGATCAAAAGCACCCCTAGCCAAACGAATTTCCTGCTTTGCATTTTCGGGAAGCAGGTCAGCTTGCTTCACCACTGGGTGGTTTAACAGCACCATATTGACAAAGGACTCTAAACGAAGAATCCTTGTCGTGTCAACAGCATTTTCCGCTAGCATCTCTTCCAAAGACTTGACCTTTAAGTCTTGCCCATGGCTTCTGATAGTCACCAGCATAAAAAGCGACAACGAAAGGAATATAGATAGTCTCTTCATCTCGCTACTTCGTTTTTGCTGATGCTTCTTGTTTGACATCTTTAGGTGCCTCATAGAGGCTTGGAGGAAATCCATTCAGCTGACGCCAGATTTCGTACCAAACGGCAACGTTATCAAGCATTACCCAACCTTTAGTCCCCGAGCCTATTCTTAACTGCTCAGGCCATGGCTCATCCTCCGGATCAGGGGTTACTAAAATCCTATACTCTCCTCCTGTGCTATTCACCCGGTCTATTACCCTAACCACACCTCCGAAAGTACCGACAGATACATTTGGCCATCCCGAGAATTGGAGTGCTGGCCAGCCATCGAACTGAATACGAACTTTCCGATCTAAACCGATCAACGGAACATCCATGGCTTTCACATACATCTCAACGGCCAACTCAGGATTCTCTGGCATAATTTGAGCGACAGACTCACCCTCCTTGATTGTCTCGCCTATACCGGCTTTCATGGCCCTTACGATGTATCCATCTTGAGGAGCAATGATCTGGTATTGCTCATTTCTAATCGTCAAATTGGCATATTCGTTCTGAAGTTTGGCCAAACTACCCTCGCCATCTGCAATTTCGGCCAGCGTGTTATTCCTATCCGATTCGGCTTTACTAATCTTATCGAGCAACTCCGATTCAATAGCACTTATACCTACTCTCGCATTAATTACTTCCTGTTTACTGGCACCAAAAGTATTCTCAGCACTAGCCAGCTTCATTTTAGTCTCCTGTAGTTTGGATTCCAACTCTTGAATCTTGGTTAAAGCAATGTTTCCAGCCTCTTTTCTTCTCAGGTTTCTCTCGTAGATGTCCTGCTGGTTGGCATATCTTATCTTCTCGGCCTCATAGTCTATACTATCGCTTTGCAGCTTGAATTTGGCCTGAATAAGCTTATTCTCAGCCTGCTCTCGTTTGGCAACTAACAGCTCTCTCAGTGCACCAACTTGAGTTTCTAGAGAGGCTACTTTATCCTTTTTCGAATCAATACTAGACTCTTTGGCTTCAATCTGCTCCCTAGTCCTTTCCAAGAGTTCTGGATCAAAAAACTTATCCTTCACCTCTGTGAGTGTAAGGATGGTATCTCCCTTATTCACAAAATCACCTTCGCGAACATTCCAGCTATCAATTCTACCGGCAATGGCAGTTTCAACAGACTGTGGTCGTTGACTTGGGTCGAATGCAGTAAGGCTTCCATTACCTCTAATGTTTTGCTGCCACGGAAAGAACAGCAAAATGAAGAATAGAAAAGTCACTGTTAATAATATTCTTGCTAGCTTCTTGCCAGCCTTTGGCGACCCTAAAGTCTTAAACAGAACACTCTGCTGATGCTGGATCTCTTGATTCTTATTATCTGATAGATTCAACATGGCTTAGACTTTAATGATTTTATTTAAATATCCTTCCGATAAAAGTTCGGCATAAGTACCCTCTGCTTTGATGGTACCTTCTTCCATAACAATCACGCGATCACAAGCAGCCATCACCAAAGGATCATTAGAAACTGCTACCAGCGTGCATTCTGCATTACTTGTAACTACATCGATTAGATGCTCCTTTTCTGACCTTTGGAAGGAAGAGAAGAAATCATTTAGAATTAGTAGCCTAGGTCTTTTGACAAGACACCTTGCCAAAATCACTTTATGAACAAAACTGCTTGAAAAGCCCTTCCCTCCACTGATCACCTGTGTACCATATCCGTTAGGCAGCATATTAATCTTATCAGAAAGGCCGACCTTAGCAATTGCTTCGACAGCATCCTTAGTAGAAACCTGAGGTTTACCTACCACTATATTGTCAAGAATTGTTCCTTCAAAAATATCTTCGGCCGAAACATTCTTAGCTAGTTTATCCCTGAGGTTAGTCAGGTCCAAGTCTCGTAAACTGTACTCGTTAATGGTAAGGGCTCCTTCATAATTCTGGTTCATCCCAGAAATGGTGTTTGTTAATGTGGTTTTTCCTGATTCATTCCCACCTGAGATACAGACCTTCTCACCACAGGCAAAACCTGTGTTAATACTATGAATAGCAGGTGTCTTGGACCCTGGATAGGTATAACTCAGATTTTTAAGTCTTATAGAGAAACCTTTGTCTAATTCATCATTGCTCAGGTCTATACCTCCAACCTTTTCTAGTGGTAAATCTGTTACCTGACTTATCTTATCAACTGCAGTGAGCATATCGTACACCACGTCCATGTAGGTAATGATTTTTTCTACTGAGTTGAGGATTAGGATGATGATCACCTCAGCCGCTACAAACTGGCCTAGGGTAATCTCTCGGTTGATGACTAAAGAGGTGCCAATAATCAATAAACCACCAGTAATCACCGCCTTAAACAAAACGATATAGACATACTGATTGACCAGTACCTTAAAGTGGACCTTTCTGTTAATCAGGTAGTTATTAACGTTATACTCGGTTTTCTTAACAGGAAGGTTCGTATTACCCGAAATCTTGAATGAGTTCAGGGTTCTTGCAATTTCCTCCAACCAATAAACCACTTTGTATTTATACACAGACTCATTGATAGATGACTGTAAGCCTTTCGGTCCAGTAAGTCTGAAAATGAGCACCAAGGTAAGTATTAGTACTAGGCCAAAAAACACGAAGAATGGGTGATAAAAGGATAGCAAGACCAGCCCGAAAATTATCTGTATGATCCCTGAGGTCAAGTCCCCTAACAATTTCGGCAGTCCCTTTTGAATCGTTAATACATCGAAAAACCTATTGATCAACTCAGGGGCATGTAGATTGCTTAGTGATTCAATCTTCATTCTGGGAATCCTAAAAGTAAACTCTAAAGCTGCCTTTGTAAAAATCCTTCGTTGCAAGTATTCCACCAATGTAATCTGCATTATCTGCAGCCCCCCAGAAGCCAGAATCCCGAGAAGAACGAGCCCAATTAGAAGATAAATAGAACTAAAGACCACTCCTCCTGAAACCAGTTCTACGGTAGCCTGAATACCTAAAGGCAAGGTTAGAGAAACAATGCCCACAAAGGCAGCATAAACAAAGACATAGAAGATATCTCTCTTTTCTTCGCTTAGAAGTCTTATAAGCCTTTTTACTGGCGATAGAGGTTTAGGAATTTCTCCCTCCTCATGCTCTGATACCAAACTACGGTAGCTAAATGCTCCCAAGAGCATGATGTCTCCTTGAGCATCTAGCAACAGTTGAGACTTTACTTCCTCAAAGTCACCTATTAAAGTTGCATCGGAAGTAATCTCCAATACCTTCGTACCTTTTTTGGCCTTACTCAGAATCACCGGTATGAATCCTTCCGCTGACTGTCTAAATGCGATCAAAGGAATATTTACATCCTTGATAAAAGAAGTCAACTCCACTCCAGCCAAAGATTGATCTAGTAAGACAATACGTGATTTATTAGCCGTCTCAATTAGATCTCGCTTGAATTCAAAGACCTCATCAATGGCATAGGACTTTGCATTAACCTGAAGATCTTGAAACAGTGCTTCTTCAAGGTTATTGCGCAACAAAACCGAAATTTCCTTTATGGAATTCGCAATGTGCTGATTCGTCATAAGATTTAGCTTTAGGCCTTAGAGGCTTTTTGGATAAGTTCTAGTAAGAATTCGTAGTTCTGCTGGTGAACATCACCTTTCACAACTTTGTGTTCTGTCAGCGATGGCAGATGTTCTGCAAAGAATACTTGTTGGTGTGCTGCTTGCAGCACTGTGCTCACTAAAGCATGAGAATACGCATACGATGGATTTATTTCTTCCACCATATCGGCAATACGTTTGCACAATGTCTTAAAACCACGGAAGAGGCCTTCTTTATTATCACTATCTACCTGCTTGGTGAGGTAGGTCTTATCAGATTCATTGGTAACAATGCGTTGAAGAGCTGACTCATCGACCGATGGAAAAGTAGCATCATTGCTTTTATGTTCAGTTACAAGTCTAAGAGCAATGGCTAGACGGTCGGTTGGAGATGCTACGTTATGCGTCTCAAACTCTATACGATATTCCAGCCAATTCCAATACCATGCGATAAGGTAGACCAGAAGTCTATGTTTATTTTCAAAATACCTGTAGATAGAGGCTTCTGTTGAGTCAATAGCCTTTGATAGTTTTTTAAAGGTAAATGCCTCCAAACCCAATTCATCAATCATCCGGATGGATTGGTCTATGATTTTTCTACCTAAATCCGTCTCCTGCGGATCTCTAAGAAAGAGATTCGAATTCAATTCCAGCCTCAATAATGCCATAGCTATCTTTTTTCAGTCTTAAACTATCCTAAACAATAGTATTACTATCATTAAATTTAGTAAGACAACGATCAGGCCTCAAAAAGGTTTAGAAAAGACAAAAAAAAAGACCACTCCCCAGTGGTCTTTTTCCGTATTTTTTCAAATACCCCCAAATAACAAAGTCAGGGGACGATTACTCGCCCCCTGCTCATCTTTAAATAGCGTGAACTATTTAAAGACGCCAAGTTACTGTTCAGAACTTTGTTCAAACTTGAAGGCCCAAGCAATCAAGTCCAAACGCTGTCTTTTTCCGGCTTCACCTATAGTTCGGTGCTCAGCACCAATCGGTTATGCGAAGCTTTTGCAGTCTTCTACATCTTTGCAGATGTGTGTCAACGTTCTTTATCAAGGCTACCCGAAAGTAGTCTCCACATATTCCACCTTGCTTTTGCAAGCCGGGTGTCAATCACCGTTGCCGATGATCGTTGACCGTGATTAGGAGAATACCGAAGTACTTCCCTGACTTTAACCAATACTGATTGCTCAGTTTTCGTTAAAGTCAACTGCTAAAGCGCTGTCTAATCACCTTTCATAGAAAGATTTTTAGAACGTCTTATGATTACTCCCTTTCAAGTAGTGATCACAAACGCCTGGAAATTATCCCTGAAGTAAATTTCCGATATTAACACCTTCACTTGCGATCAGGAGAAATATTAACAGCATCACTTTTGACTGTCTCAGATTAACATTTGCATGTCAACCCTTTCACTACACTTTTTCGGGCTTCCCCCGAAGAGAGACTGAAGCTAGGCTTCTGTTCTTTATCCCTCACTTGGTATACCTAAGGTACCTTACATAACTTTACATGCAAACTTTGTAAATCCCTAGTTTTCAACAAGTTTCCCACCTCTCTATTCACATACTTATCCACTGGGTTATCCACAGGTTTATGCACAATCTGTCTTAATTCACTCAAACTGCGTACATTGATTTCTTATAATCATAAGATCTCTGTTGAAAACAATCACTTCCCAGCAAAGTATTAGACCTACTTTGGACCTTCTTGTTCAAGAACAGTTAAAATCAAAGCAGCAAAATCAGGTTTCCGAAAACTTCTGGGATCTACTCAATCGAGATATTTTAGCACATCGGGTTAAGTTTCCAATCTTGGAATATGTTGCGATTCAGCTTTCTAAAATTCTCAATGCCTCTGAAATAGATGATTTACTTGAAAGACTAGCTGTCGTCAAACATGAATCCTGTTACCCTGTTATTGGGAAACTCCTGCAGCTACAATTAGATACGAATGTATCCGGCATGTTCAATAAAGCTGTCGATCATATCATCCGGGCTGATGTTTGGTATGCTTGCGATATCATCAGCGAAAGGGTATTCGGAGAAGGTGCACTTCGCAACTTTGATATCAGCTACATGCACTTCGTCAAAATGGGTGATCATGAAAACATGTGGATTCAGCGATCAATAGGCATAGCCACCCATTATGCCACCAAGAAAAAGATACCCAAAGAGCAAGTGGAACAGCTCCTCTTCTTAATGCTCGAGCATGGACACAAAACAAAACTATATATCAAAAAGGGTGTTGGTTGGCCTGCCAAGACCATAGCCAGATTTCATCCAGATTTGATCTACAAACACGAACAGAAGATCAGAAAGACAAAACTCTCTAGGTGGTTTCAGAACAAAATCAATATTGGTCTTTCTATGGCCAAGCAAAATCCGATTAGCTATGAATGAAATCACAGCTAAGAGTATATTGAACAAGACTAAAAGACGAGACCCTTGGTTCTTGGATGATTACACCGTCAACCCTTATCGTGGTTGTTCCTTCAACTGCCTATTCTGTTACATCAGAGGTAGTAAGTATGGCATTCACATGGAAAGGAAACTTGGCGTTAAAATCAATGCGCCTGAACTGCTTGAAAAGGCCTTGAAACTAAGAGCCTCCAAAGGTGATCATGGTGTCATTGTGCTAGCCTCTGCTACAGACCCTTACCTTCAACTAGAAAAGGAGACCAAGCTAACCCGTCAGCTCCTCGAGATAATTCTAAAGTATCGGTTCCCTGTGCATATGATTACTCGTTCAGATCTTATCCTTCGTGACATGGACCTGATTGAGCAAATCGACAAAGCAGCCATTCTACCGAAAGATCTCACCGGCTTAGACCGCGGGGCAATGGTAACCTTCTCCTTCTCCACACTTGATGATCATGTAGGTAAAATCTTTGAACCAGGTGCAACACCCCCCACAAAACGTCTCGATACCCTTCAAAAATTCAGTGCATCTGGCTTTTTAACTGGTGTAAGCATGATGCCCCTCCTTCCTTGGATTTCGGATACTACAGAGAGCCTTGAGTTGATGTTTAAATCATATAAAGAAAGTGGAGCGCATTACTGCATGCCAGCTGACTTGACACTCTTTGGTAACGAAGCTTCCAATAGCAAAACACTGGTTTTAAAAGCAATTGAGAAACACTACCCCCAACTTCTTACAAAGTATCAGGGCTATTTTAGCCAGAGCAATGAGATGCCCAAGCATTACAGAAAGGCGTTCTATGAAAAGATGGCCGAGCTTGGCAAAAGGTATTCCCTTAGAAACCGGATTGTAAAGAACTAAGCTAGTTCCCTTTCGGGTTTTTACTCTCTGCTTCTATTAATTCGGGCCTGATCTTATTTCTTGAAACTTCATTCGACAAGAATTGCAAGGCTTTTGGATTCCCTTTGAGATAGGCATTGAAAAAATTAAGCGCATATTGAGTCATAGCCTCATAACTTTCATTAATCAGTGGCTGGCTACTTTCGACTTCAGGGTTTCTTTCTCTCAGTTTTACAAAATGAGCTCCAAAGTTCTGATGGTGCAACTCGTTAAATTTCAGAAAGTAGGCTTGGTCGTTTTCCAAGGAATCGTAAACATCTTTGATACGAACCGTTTCACCTTCTACCATTCTTGTAGGTTTAAAGATTTTCTGAACCATGTACATGATGGGCACATTAATCTTATCAAGGTCAACTTCCGGCCAATTTCGAAAATCTTTATAATAGTAGGTTACACTACCATCTAAGCATAAGAGTGCATCTACCTTATCGTTTCTCATCTGAGCGATCACATTTGCCAGGCCTCCCCAACTGAACCCCATAACAGCCATCTTATCAGCCCGTGCTTCAGGGTGGCTTTCAGCATATTTTAGTAGTATTTCTATATCCTTTGCTTGAGCATTCGCACCTGCATAGTCAGCAGTCATCAAGCGGTTCTTATCTCCTTGACTTGGCGAGGCTACAACAATATATCCGTGACTTGCCAGGTACTCACAAAGCACAGAGTTTTCAAAAGATGGTGCATTGAAGCTAGGGGCATAAATGATTACAGGGAAATCTCCTGACAAGGCCTCGGCATTGGCTACAGACTGTGTTATTGCATTTCGCTCTTCCTGCTCGCGACCATTATTGACAAAGCCAGAGATATACTCTTTTGTACGCTCTCTGTCTCTTACAAAGAGATCGAGGTACTGACCATAATTCATCTTTTGGGCAGAACTTGCTTCGGCAGGATACCAGATACTAAGATAAATAGGCCTTGGACCCGATTTCAATTCAACCTCATCTCGTCCATTACCCAAGTATTCATACGATCTAGTCTCATCATAAATAACATCTGTCTTGAAACCAACAGTATAGTCACCGGGGGCGAGATCAAAGGTCATGAGAGACTGCGCCTTCACGAAGACACTTGATAAAAGAAGGACAACAGTCAGCGTAACGAGTCTTTTCATTGTAAAAGGGTTGATCGAAAGGTAAAGAATGATCTAAACCATTCAAAGGACTCAAAGCCTTCATGAAAACCCATGAATAAATGATTTGGCTTATTGCTCGCTCATATGATGGTCTTTTAGTAAAATTGCACCCAGTTTAGAATTAAGAAGAAATGTCGGAAAACGAAAACAGAGAGTCGCTCAACTTTATAGAGCAAATGATAGAAGAAGACCTAAAATCAGGTAAGAATTCTACTGTCCAGACGCGTTTTCCTCCAGAACCGAATGGTTACTTGCATATTGGACATGCGAAGTCCATCGTATTGAATTTCGGTCTTGCCGAAAAGTATAATGGTAAGTGTAACCTTCGTTTTGACGACACCAATCCGGCCAAGGAGAGCATGGAATACGTCAACGCCATTATCGATGATATCAAATGGCTCGGTTACGACTATGGTGACAAACCTCTTTTCACGTCTGACTACTTCGATCAACTTTACGAATTTGCCATCAAGCTTATCAAAAAAGGCAAGGCGTATATCGATGATCAAAGTGCCGAAGAAATTAGCGCTGGCAAAACCAACCCTTCTATCCCAGGAATTAAAAGCCATTATAGGGACAGAAGCGTAGAAGAAAACCTTGCCCTCTTTGAAGAAATGCGCAATGGATCTTGCGAAGAAGGTAGCCGTGTGCTTCGTGTTAAAATAGATATGGATTCTCCTAACATGCATATGAGGGACCCTATCATCTATAGAATTAAGAAGGTACACCATCACCGTACTGGCGATAAATGGTGCATCTATCCTAATTATGACTTTGCGCATGGGCAGTCAGACTCTATCGAGAACGTCACTTATAGCCTTTGCACGCTTGAATTTAGAGACCATAAAGCATTGTATGACTGGCTGATCAATGAGTTAGAGATTTACCCTTCTGAACAGACAGAGTTTGCCAGACTGAACCTTGGTTATACTATAGTAAGTAAGCGCAAGCTATTGCAATTGGTAGAAGAAGGTCATGTAACTGGCTGGGACGACCCACGAATGCCTACCATTTCAGGATTAAGACGAAGAGGCTACACCCCAGAGTCGATTAAGAATTTTGCCCACAAAATTGGTGTGGCAAGACGTGATGGCATTACTGACATTGCTCTACTAGAGCACAGCATTCGTGAGGACTTAAACAAAAAGGCCAATCGTGTTTTTGGTATTCTCGACCCGCTAAAAGTTACCATTACCAACTGGCCTGAAGATAAGACTGAAATGATGCCTGCGGTGAATAACCCTGGTGACGAATCAGCTGGTACACGTGAAATGCCTCTAACTAGAGAAATCTACATAGAACAGGGAGACTTTTTGGAGAACCCTCCTTCTCCCAAGAAATGGTACCGACTAGGTCCCGATCGTGAAGTAAGACTAAAATACGGATACATTATAAAATGTACTGGTTTTGAGAAGGATGCCGAAGGTAACATCACAGAATTGTATTGCGAATACGATCCTGAGACCCGCAGTGGACACGACACCAGCGGCAAAAAAGTAAAAGGTACACTTGGATGGGTTTCGGTCGATCATGCAGTGAAGGCTGAAGTAAGAATGTACGATCGACTTTTTACTACGGAAAACCTGAGTGGCATTGATGATGAATTCACCAATCACTTGAATCCAAATTCACTGGAAGTCAACCACGATTTACTATTAGAACCGTCATTGGCCAGTGCCAAGCCTGGAGACTTCTTCCAGTTCGAAAGACAAGGCTACTTTATTGTGGATAAGGACTCAACAGGTGACAATTTGGTTTTCAACAGAACAGTAACACTCAGAGATAACTGGAAAAAGTAATGGGACTTATCAGGAGTACACTCGATCAACTCAATGACAATGATATTGCATTGGTCGGTATTCCCTTTGATGAGAACTCATCTTTTATGCAAGGCCCGGCCAAGGCACCTGAATTGATCATTGATTCTATTGAATCTGATTCTGCCAACTTCTTTACTGAGAACCTGACAGACCTCAATGAGCATGTACGAGTAAAATGGTGTGGTAACGCAATACCATCGGATTATCAGAGTATAAGAAAACCGATAGATCAAATTTTGGCACAAAGGGCCATTCCTTTTTCGTTAGGAGGCGATCATTCAATGACCTACCCTATCATGCAGGCCATGGCTGAAAAGCACCCAGACCTCCACATCGTCCAATTTGATGCACATGGCGATTTGTATGATGAACTGGATGGCAATAGACATTCACACGCTTGTCCTTTTGCGCGAATTATGGAATATGGGCTGGCTAAAAACCTAACCCAGATTGGGATTCGTACAATGAGCCAACACCAAAAAGAGCAGGCCGATCGCTTTGGTGTAAATGTCATTGAGATGAAAGATTGGGCTGCAGATATTAACATGAAGTTCGATGGGCCAGTTTATATTACGTTCGACATGGACGTACTTGATCCGGCTTTTGCACCGGGCGTTTCGCATCACGAACCGGGAGGGCTCAGCACGAGAGAAGCCATCAGCATGATTCAGAAACTAGATGCCAACATAGTCGGCTGTGACGTGGTAGAGTACAATCCTGATAGAGATATCAATGGTGTTACCGGTATGGTAGCCGCTAAAATTGTAAAGGAGCTACTATCACAATTACTGAGCTTGTAACCAAATACTTAGAAAACGTTTAACAAGTGGTGCGGCTTCTCCTCTCATTTATAAGTCTCCTACTGTTGAATTTGGAATCAATGGCCCAGAACGAACCTTTGGGCAGAAACCAACCGGTTATGACCTATATGGATCATCTTGGTTCAGCCGTTCTTTTTGGTGGTTATGCTAATCAAGAAAGACTCAATGATACTTGGATATGGAATGGGATTTGGACTCAGGTAAATGGCCTCGTATCACCAAGTCCTAGAAGCGGTCATTCCATGACCTATGACACCCATAAAGAACTACTCTATATGTTTGGTGGTAGAGGTAAAGATGGGCTTCTGAATGATACATGGACTTTTGACGGTGAAAACTGGAAAGAAATCAAAACCCAAAACGTTCCCACTGCTAGACAATCTCATAGGATTACTTACAATCCCATTGAAAAACAGATTTATCTCTTTGGAGGGTCCGGCAACGATCGTAACAGTCTCTCCGACACCTGGACCTTCGATGGACAAAATTGGACTGAGGTAAAAAGTGATGTGAAGGGTCGCATGCAGCATACCATGGTTTTCGACCCAAACCTTAAAGGACTTCTGGTTTTTGGCGGATTTTCAAGAAAGGATGGCAAAAAACAATTACCCTCAGAAACTCTCATTATGAAGGATAGTCAATGGCACGTTTTAGATATTGATGGCCCTGCTCCTAGAGATCATCACGCTGCAGTCTATGACCCACACCGTGAGGCATCATTGATTTTCGGTGGCTATAACAGCGACTACTTAAATGACACTTGGCAGTTCAAGAACAGCCAGTGGACTCAGTTGGATAATCAAGGCCCGTTTAGAGCTGGTAAACCAGCCATCTTTAAGGTTGATGCTAAGAAGATTGTAATGTTTGGGGGCGCGAGTCCAGAAAAGTTCGGACTTACTGATTTCTGGGTATTCGCGGATAAATGGGCTAAATGGGACAGATAGCCTATTTCAGTTGCACCAATGCCTTGATAAAAACATCAATCTCCTTCTCTGTATTATAGTAGTGTACCGAAGCACGAATAATCTCATTGAGACCTCTGGCAGTCATATCCAAGTAAGTGTTTGGCACACCATTCCAAGAGACATTTATCTTCCTCTCCAGTAAATACTCTTTCACCTCATTGGCTGTATGACCTTCAACGGTGAAGGATACAATACCACTCTTTATCGAACCGATATCATGTACTTGGACACCATCGACTGTCGAAAGTGCGTTTCTCAAATAGCCTCCTAGCTGTTGCACTCGCTCCCAGATATTCTCGATACCAATCTCATTGATATAATCACAGGCTACCTTGAGACCTAAAGTTGCCGCTCGATTTCCTTCCCAGTTTTCAAACTTGCGTGCATCGGATCGGATTTCATAAGTATCCTTACCAGTCCAATTTGCTGAATGTAAATCAACATAGAATGGCCTAAGTTTCGGCAAGACAGATTTTCTTACATACAGGAAGCCGGTTCCTCTTGGTGCCCTCATATACTTTCGACCCGTAACGGAAAGCATATCGCAACCAATGACCTCCACATCCAAAGGGTACTGACCAGCGGACTGACAAGCATCTAATAAGTAGAGTACATTGTGCTTTCTTGCAATTTTACCTATAGCCTCAACCGGAGTCACCAAACCTCCATTGGTAGGCATATGTGTAATAGAAACAAGCTTGGTTTTGTCGGTAAACAACTTGTCTAACGCTACTAGATCAGGGTCGCCATTTGGGAGATTAGGGATTACCTTAATATTCAGGTCGCGTGGATGATGCAGATAAGAAATATAGTTACTAGCATAGTCAGACTGATTGGTAATAATTTCGTCACCATCTTGCCAATCAATGGCTTGAAAAGCTCCATTCCATGCCACAGTGGCATTTTCTACCAAAGCAATTTCTTCTCTTGAAGCATTGATCAGTTGGGCAATCACGTCATAGGTAGATTCGATTTCTTCAAAGTACCGTGAGTGGGTTTCATAGCCTCCGAAAGTGGCTTCCTCTGCGGTATAATACACTACGGCATCACGAACTACATTGGGCGGCAAGGCACTTCCTGCATTGTTCAAATGAATCACTTCTTTAACCCCATCGGTCTCCTCTCGAAAGCGTTCTATGTCTTTGGCATCAAACATGCAGGAAAGATAGAAATTTATGACGGACATTTTTATCAGAACGTCATTCTGAACCTACCTGCTTAGCATATAGAAACAGTGATGAATCTTGACCATTCTGAAAGAACAAAGCTCATTTTAGTGGTTAAGATCCTTCATACTTCGGGATGACTTGAACAGGGAGTTAGAAGACGGAAGTTAGAAGACAGTAGACTGAAGATGGAAACATATATTTTTATTAGAACGTCATTCTGAGCCTGCCTGCCTAGCAGGTAGAAATAGCGATGAATCTTGATCATGCTGAAAGAACAAAGCTCATTTTAGTGGTTAAGATCCCTCATACTTCGGGATGACGTGGAATAGAGTTAGAAGACGGAAGTTAGAAGACAGTAGACTGAAGATGGAAACATATGTTTTTATTAGAACGTCATTCTGAGCCTGCCTGCTTAGCAGGTAGAAACAGTGATGAATCTTGACCATCCTGAAAGAACAAAGCTCATTTTAGTGGTTAAGATCCCTCATACTTCGGGATGACTTGAACAGGGAGTTAGAAGACGGAAGTTAGAAGACAATGGATTGAGGATGGAGGTCAAAGACTCAAGAAAAGTAAGCTTCAGATAATCCAAAGAACCCAACATTTAGGACCTCGTGGAAACTTGTGATGTAAAGCTCAAGGCTCGCAACTCATAGCTCATAACTAAAATAACCTCCATATCTATAATAAGCCTTTTGACCCTATGCTACGTATTATATATTTGACAACATATATTCATCCTATGCGCAAATCTCTTTTTGGAATTCTAATCACCTTGATCAGCCTAGCTTCTTTCGCCCAGATAGAACCTTCTGCAGTTGAGCAATTTGCAGCGAGCTTTGCGGCCAAAGAAAAGAACTTCACCAAGGACGAAGTCCTCTCCATTCTTAGGCAGGCAGAATTCCAGCAAGACATCATTGACAAGATTTCCAGGCCAGCCGAAGGCACCATGACATGGGAACGCTACCGCAAGATATTCCTCAAACAAGGTCGCATTGATGCAGGTATTGAATTCTATAAGGAGCACAAAACTACCCTCGAAAAGGTAAGTGCCGATACGGGAGTACCCACCGAGATTATCCTAGGTATTATTGGAGTAGAAACATACTTCGGCAGAATCAAGGGCTCTTACAAGGTATTAGATGCACTTTATACATTAGGCTTTGGCTATTCAAGAAGAGGAAAATTCTTCAAGTCTGAACTTGAGAAATTCTTAACTCTGTCCAAACTAGAAGACCTTGAAGCCACTGAAGTATTAGGCTCCTATGCTGGGGCAATGGGTTATACCCAGTTTATGCCTAGCAGTTATATAGCTTATGCCAAAAGCTTTGAAGAGAATGGTACTCGTGATCTGATGGACAGCCCAGAGGATGCGATTGCCAGTGTAGCCAACTACTTAAAAGTCCATCGTTGGAAAAAGGGGCAACCTATCACATCCAGAGCAGAGATGACACGTAAGATCACAGGACTCAGAAAGCAAGCCCTAAGACCGAAAAACAAAGTCTCGGACTATACTAAAATTGGCTTTAACCCTGCCGAAGAGCTGCAAGCTGACCTACCTGCCACGATGCTGATTTTTGATAAAGATGGCGATACCGAACATTGGTTTGGGCTTTACAACTTCTACGTAATTACTCGCTATAACCATAGTCCACTCTATGCCATGGCGGTATATCAATTGGCCGAAGAGATTAAGAAGGGTTTTGGGGAGTAAATGTTAATTTAGATCTATGAAATATACCTGTTCCATAGATATTGATTTACCCATCAAAAGAGTTGTCGAACTCTGGGAAGATGAAAAGTATTTTGATAAGTGGCAAGACGGGTTTCAGTCCATCAATCACTTTGAAGGAGAGCCACATACAGTGGGTGCCAAGTCTCTCATTCTTCTAGGGCAAGGAAATAGAAAGATGGAACTCACCGAAACTATTATATCCAATAACCTGCCAGAGGAGAAAAAAGCGCTCTATGCACACATTCATATGACCAATACTCAAACCACCAGATTTCAAGAAATCTCCCCAGAGCAGACTAGATATATTTCAGAAGTAGAGTACACCAAGTTCAATGGCTTTATGCCCAAAATGATGGCGAAGCTTTTTCCCGGAATGTTTAAAAAACAAAGTCAGAAATGGATGAATCAGTTTAAGGTATTTGCCGAGAGCTTGAGTTAACATTACATGAAAATGCTTATCTTGATATAGTCAAAAGAGTATTATGATAGTAACCACGACTAACTTAACTCCTACACCTAAGGAATTACTTGGGGCATTAAGGGAGGGACTTTCGGATAGATATTCCTATAAACTCGCTGGGCTAGGCACAGGACGAACAGTCATTGTAAGCGCATGGTGGCTTACCATTGCTCAAATTACTATTCATGAAAATGAAATAAGAGTACAAAAGCCTTCGAGAGTAAGGACTTTCTTCTCTGCAATTGTAAGGTACTGCACAGGTTTCGCTATGCCATTTGGTCCTTGGAAGGAAAACCTTCAACAGCAGTTAACTACTTTCCTTAAACGGGAATACAACTAGATTCTAGCCGTTTTGATTTAGTACAAAGACTAATCCAACTCATACCACTCTCCGACTTCCAAATTAGTTCTACGGCCTTGCTCGGCAGGAGCATAGTAAGTGGAAAGATAGTCGAGGATTTTACCTTCATTATCGCCCAAGTCCCAAAGATTTTGAGTCTGCTGCATCCAGACAATCATACTCTTCCAACCATCGCGTGTAGCTCTATTCTGTGTTACAAGCTTAAGAGAATGGCATCCTGAGCATTGGCTAAAGACTAGGTTCTTTCCATCAGCATTAACCAACCCATTCTTATCTAATGTAAGTTCTTCTGACGTGGGTTCTATGAGTGTCTCTTTCTCCTCCTTCGGAGAATTGCAGGCCCATGCTATAGTAAAGAGCAGAAAGCTCAGCGTTATCGTTTTAAAGTACTTCATTAGACCGTCACTACTTTAACCGCAATACGATGGCAAGCATTATTTAAATAACCCTTTGGATTCCAACCGGGTACCACCATTGGCTGGCTTTTGCCATTTGAATCAGTCGCTCTTGCCCATACTTCATAATATCCTTTCTGAGGAAGCTTCACATCTGCCGACCATCGTTGCCAGGCCAATCTATTCTTAGGTCGACCTAGTCTGACTCGCTGCCAAGTGGCACCAAAGTCGATGGAGATGTCCATCTCGTTTACACTTTGCTCTCCTGCCCAAGCATGACCTCTCACCTCCAAGCTTTGACCTTCTTTAACAATAGCTCCTGACTTAGGATAAGTAATCAAAGATTTAACTGGCATCGATTCGATAATTTTCATCATCTCTTCAGGTACTTCTGTTCCGGGAGCTACAGGTTCTGCAGGCACCCTATAGGCTGTACCTGTCATTTTCGGGCCATCATGAACAATATTTCGGATGACAAGTCTATTGATCCACTTACCAGATGCTGATGCTGGGAATCCTCCCGCAACCAATCGCAGTGGATAGCCATGGGCCAATGGAATGTCTTTGCCATTCATTGCAAAGGCTACCAGAGTTTCGTCTTGCATGGCCTTGTCCATGGGCACACCCCTTGAGATCACTACTTTATTGGGATCGCCACTCAGATGGGTGTCTTTGCCATAGTAGCCGATATAGACTGCATCACCATTGACGCCAACGTCCGCGAGCAAGTCTTTGAGCCTCACGCCAGTCCAGTTAGCACAAGAAACCGCCCCAATGGTCCACTGGTTACCTTTGGCAGGTGGATTAAATTCACTCCGTCCATTGCCTCCACACTCTAATGTCAACTGATAAGTATAGGCCTTGAATTTTGTTTTAAGATCGTTGAGCGTATAACTTTTTTGGTTTTGAGCAGATTCACCCTCAATAGTCAAGGTCCAATTCTCTGGGTCAATGTTTCTTGGGATAACGCCATTATTACGAATAAACATCCGATCCTCAGGGGTTACCGCATCGTCAAGCAAGTGGGCTTTTGCTTCGATGTTCCACGGACGATCATTGAGGGTCGTCATTTCTGCATGTTTGCCAAACAGACTTTGGGGATCATTGTCTTGGAGGAAAAGTGGTTCGTAATCTTTCTCCATTTTTTCACCAAAAACGATGTTTGTTCCAATAACGGTTGACAGACTTGCCAACACGCTTCTTTTTATGAATTGTCTTCTCTTTGTCATATTCAAAGGCTTCGGCACGAAGAAAACACTAATCTTCTTTACCTAAAATAAATAGCACACCAACGGTAAAACTGTTTTGTCCTAAATCGCTAATCAGGCGATCGTACTCTGCATAGAATAGCAGCTTATTCTTTTCATAATGAGCTCCGAAACCAAGGTTAAAACCCAGCACTGATTCGGATAGATTGCTATGACCCTCAACTTTTTCTACTTCTCGACTAAAGTTCAATCCTGTCAGTGGGTAGAGGCCCAAGCCCTCGCCTACCTCAAAAATATAATGTGCATTGAAGTTGATTTCCCAAAGTCCGATTTCGGCCTGTTCTCCTCCTATTACCGTTTGATGTTTATTGAAATATGTGAATTCTGGCCCGAAGCAGATTCTCTCATTAAAGAATTTATAAGCTCTCAGGTTAATACCTACTTCTTCAATATCGTCTCCATAGATAATGCCTCCACCAGGAATAATCTGCGCAAAAACTGGAGATAAAGCCATGCAATAAAAAAGAGCAATCAGTACGATTCTAGACTTCATACCTATTAATGTCGCAATTATCGGTTAGAACTTCTGAAATACTATTAGCACTTTGTCAAATAGAGTACAAAAAAAGATCCTGACGGGATGCGCCAGGATCGGGATAGAAAACACCTGCTTTAATTTACCTCAAACCAAAAACTAATCAGGTTATCTTAAATATCTTGTTCGTTCAATAAAGTGCTCAACGGCTCTATGCGTTATCACTTCTTTTCCTTCTTCTTTTAGTTCGTCCAATAGCATTTCAGCCATTCTCTCATCGACCATTTCTGTAGACTTAATGGCGGAGCTCGATCGGTTAATAATATTGAGGTGATCGGTTAAAAGTTTGCGGCATTCTTCTTCTACATAGAACACCACACCACTGAGGGTGATTTTATGCTGACCGTTCATGGTTCCTAAGTACAAAGTGGGTTGGGTAAACATTCTGCTATTCTTTCTCTATTAGACTCCGGCTTTTAAAAATGGTTACCGAAGTAATGGTTGCCTTTGTAGTATAGATGCGTTCAGTTCAAAAAATGTTGCATGATCTACCGAATATTAACAGTGATTAACGCTAATCTTTACTTTTTAACTTTTTATAAACTTTCCTGATAGCATCGACTACCAAATCAGGTTCATCTAAATGCACTTGATGACCACTCTTCTTAGCAATTATTTGTTCGGCATCAGTTGAAAGTTTGAGTAAGTCCTTTTGTAATTTAATTGAATGCGCTCTCAAGGATTCGGTACTCCAATGCTCATCACCTTCAGGAAAGGACTTGTCTCCTCCCGTGATGACTATCAGAGGCTTATCTCCAAATGAATACTTTAACGGATTCTCATATACTTCCTGCAAGACTTCTGACTCAAAACTCTTTCGGCCGGGTACATAGGTGTAAGGCCTTTGATTATAAAACCATTGAAACCTTTCTTGGTCCCCTTCGGAAAACTTCGCCAACATATCTCCAAACTCCTTACTAGGTTGAAATGATTTTAGCACTGGTTTATCCAGCAGCAATTCCTTGTTCGCCTCAGGAATAGTGGATGAAGTGGCAGTCTCACGCATTCTTCTCCAGCTTGAACTTCCATCTTTATAGACCTTTAATACTACATCCGGATGAGTAGCATCGACCAAGACAACACCAGCTACTTGTTCTGGATACGCTTCGGCAAAAACTCTTGCAAGTATCCCCCCCAACGAATGCCCCACTAGAATATAGGGGCCTTCAATCCCTGCATTTTCCAAAGCTTTATAAGTATCAAAAGCCTGTTGTTTCATATGAATAGCATGCCCATGTTCGCTCCAACCTTCCCCTGCCTGATCAACTGCAATAGCCGTGGTGAATTCTGCGACCTTAGGTAATACCAAATTCCAGATCAAAGCAATGTCTCCAGCCCCATGAAACATAATTACGGGTAGTCCACCATCACCTTCTAATATGAGATGGAGACTATATCCATTCACATCGATTAATTGCCCAGGAGGTGTTTCAACCTGGCTGAAGGAATAACTAAATAAGGTCAACAGAAAAAAAGAAAGAAAAATCATTTTCATAGCATCCTTAATTTATGTAAGCACTTACGTTAATGATGAATTGAAAAGAGAAATAGTTCAATGCCAACAGATGAGTTTAGCCCTTTCTCAGGTAAATATCGCTGGTTACGGTCTCCAGCTTCATGTAACGTCCACCGTCCTTGTAGATGGTTTCCAAATCGTGAGAACTAATAATTGGCAAGCCTTTATCTTTAGTCCGCTTAAAGTCAAAGTTGGTATAAATGGACCCATTAACTGTCTTCAACTGAATGTCCGCACCGTGCTTCTCTGGCCATGTCAAATCGATATCACCAGTTACCGTTTTTATATCCAAATCCTTAAACTCTCCACTAACTAAAACGTCAGCGATCACGGTTTCCATAACCAAGTCTGTACCCTTAGGCATAAAAACTTCGACAAAAACTTCAGCACAAACGCGTGGACCATTTCTGCTCCCCCATGTCATGGCATCTTCCTTGTCACAATCTCTAACATTGGAATTACGCATCATTTTTTCGTCAATTTCTAACTTGAGTTTGATCCGATGATCTTGTTCCCGAAGATCAATGTCAACAGCCTCGTTCAGTTCCCCTCCATTGATTTCATAAGTGATTTTGATCATCACTTCGTTTTTGTCCCAATTGGAAACCGCCACCTGGCTAGCGAAATCGGCTCTAAGATCAATGCGTTGATCTTTATATTTGATCGACTTTTCGAAAACTTCTTGTTGTGCAAATACTGCTTGTGCGAAGAGCACAAACATGATGATAAGGCTTAGCTTTTTCATGGGTCAGTTTTTGCGTAAGAACACATTGCCATATTCAGAATCCACTTTGATAGACTTGCTTCCACGACCGTTCTGTATGCGAGCTGTCATTTCTTTGCCTGGCATATCATTGCCTCCTATGTCCATCTTTCGAGACAGGTTCGCATAAATCTGTCCCCAGGAAGTAGCTGCCCAAAGGGATTCAATGGCTGATTCCGACAAACTGATATCGGCACCACCGTACTTTGCCTCAACGTTAATGCTCATTGGTATATCAATTACTTCAACCATACCGTATTGTGCATCTACATTCAAGTCAGCGCCTTTTGGAACTGTAACTTCTAGCATAACAGAAATCCGAACACCATCGTAGTAGCTTTTGCCTCCTTTTCCAACAGTTACATTAGTGCCATTTTTAGAGATGATTACGTCATTATCATTGTCGTTGTCATCATCATTGCTTCTACCTATATAGTAGCTGGCGTTTTTGAATTTGCCGATATTCTTGATTTTAGATTTTATCCGTATTGCACCTCTATCTCTATCAGTTGATAGTTCGAAGCTATCATTGTCGCGGCCACCGTTGATATAGACGGTTGACTTAATTTGGACTTCATCCTTGTCCCAGGTTTTGATCTGGACAAGTTCCGGATACTTAAAATCTAATGTGATTTTGTCTGATTTCTTAACTGGAAAGGATTCTGTAACGACTTCTTCCTGACCAAAACTGGTCAAGACCATTATACAAAGTCCCATCAGTGTGAGGATTGTTGATTTCATGATGTTTGAGTTTTTTGACCTGAAAAAATTGGCACCGCTTGCCGGTACCAATTCTTTATTTAACCTTATTTCTTTCTTAAGTAAGCGTTGCTGTAAGAAGCCTTGATGGCTAGCTCAACACCACCGCCATTAAGTGTCCCTTGCACTGTAGAGCTCACCTTTCTCATACCTTCTGACTTAGGAAACTCCATTTCCATATCTGAGTATGCCTCTCCGTAAGGTGTCTTGATACTCACATCCGCCTTTGTGTTTGCAGGCAGCGTTACGTCTACTGTTGAATACACTGACACTAGAGAAGTAGGGCCAGATTGACTAAGTTCAGTGAAGATTGCCTCCACTTTGCCATAGACAGTATTGACTAAAGCCGGACCACTTACATCTTCTAAATAAACACTATTGTATCTACCTGAAATCTCTAGCTCACCAGTCACACCATACACTTCTATCTTTCCACCTTCCCAGTTTCCCGTGTGTTCAATTTGAACTTTCACTGACTTTGGCACTTTAATGGTGTACTTACCTTGTGGTCTTCTAGCGGCTTGGAAAATAGTCACCTCATTTCCGCTTTTCTCAACATTAAGACCAATACCTGTATTGTCTTCCCCTCTTGAACTTAAGGCTTTCAATCCTTCAGCGCGTTCTGGCTTAGCATTGCCTTTACTGTTTTCAATCAGTACTTCTGTGCCGTCATATGCTTCAACACTTACCCTGTTTACTTCTTTAATGACAATGGTCGTACTTGAAGCATTCGAAATACTTACAGAGTAAGCCTCCTGTGCACTCAATCCTATTGTAGCGAATAAGGCTAGTGCTGTTAATGCGATTTTTATATTTAACTTTTTCATATTCCTTTTTTTCTTCTTGTTGTTGATATTTGAGTTTTTGCCCATTGGGCTATTCAGTATTAAAATCGATTCTAATTGGTTTATAATTCTTTCAATTTGAAGATGCCCAAGTGAGCCTCCTCTTGTACTTCCTTGAGCACCTTTTCATCTTTCGTAATTCTTTCTAAAACTTCCGTTGCCCCATCTTCTTTCATGCTTACAAGCCCCTCAATCAAGGCGATTTGTACAGCAGGTTCGGTCTCGTTCAAAAGTGCATCGGAGAATGCTTTTGTCACCTTTTCAGTACCGCCAAGCTTCGTAAGGGCCTCTACTGTTTTGGTCCGCACATGCATGCTTTCATCATTCTTGAGCAAAGCAATTAGTACATCCACGGTTTCGTCATCGGCTTCAGCTAGGTCCATGGAATTATTGACTGCTTGTAGTCTGCCACTTGCTGAACTACCTTCCATTTGGGCGAACATAAGGTTCTTCATTTCCTTCAGCTCTGCCTGCATTTGTGACATCTCACGGTTAGAATTAAGCTGATTACCTACCCAAAAGCCTACTAATACCAAGGTCACTGCTGCTGCGACTTTGTAGACCCATGAGAAGCTGTAAGTTTTCATTTCGACAACCTTGGTTTCTTCTGCCTCTTGCTGATCTAGCTTAGCAAAAAGGTCATCGCTTGAAAGCTTACTCGTCATGTCCGAAACAGCTCCTGACATCAAAAACTGGTCTTTATATGACTTTAGATGGTCGGGGATGCTTTCTCCTTGGAAAAAAACATGGAGTTGCTTTTCATCTTCCAGAGAAGTCTCCCCGTTGTAAAATTTTTCAATAAGGTGTTCTATGTCTTTATACTCCTTCATAATTGCTCACTTTTAAATAAGCAGCTCTTGCTGCTTTTCTGGCCCTGGAAAGGCCCACTCGAATGTTATTTACCTGAAGGCCTGTTTGCTCGGCTATTTCTTCATATGTAAACCCCTCCACATCCCTCAACACAACCAGCATTCTTTGCTGTTCTGGCAATCCTTGGAAGGCATTCATCATCACTTGCATACTCTCTGATAACTCAAGGCTCCTATATGGACTTATAAAACCCGAGTCTAGCTCCATTTCTTGAATGTCCATCTGGTTCTTATGTTTCTTAGACTTGAGTTTGTCAAGGCATTGATTCTTTGTAATCGTTACTGCAAAGGCTTCAATACTTGAGTAAATGCTTAGCTGCTCTCTTTTATTCCAAAGTTTTACCATTACATCCTGAAGCGTATCTTCTGCTTCTTCAACCGATTTTAGCATGCCAAGGGCAATTCTAAACAATCGATCCTTTAAGGGTAGAACCTTTGATTTAAACTCTAGCAACTCCATTCAATCAGATAGACGAGGGTGTGACAATGGCATTACACAATGCCGAAAAAAAAATCCTTCAAGAAAAGAAAAAGGATATAACATTTTGATTATCAATAGATAAGGAATATATAAATCTTGGAGGTAATTTCGTGGCAATCGATCATGTTTTTCTTTCTCTCTAAAATACTGGCATTTTTTGTTCGTCCGATCACCTGGATGATTGGATTATTTCTACTGTCGGCCTGGCTTAAGTCTAGCAAATGGAAGAAGAGTTTTTTTTGGGCAGGCGTGTTTCTTTTGGTTTTCTTCTCTAATCAATATATAAGCAATAGAGTAATGCTCTGGTGGGAGTACGCACCCATTCCTATGGAAGAGGTTGGAAATTATGACGTTGCAATAGTCTTCTCTGGTGTAACTAAGGGCAGCAAGGCACCAAGAGATCGCGTTTATTTTGGAAATGGTGCCGATAGAATTACGCATACATTACAGCTCTATAATGAGGGCAAAGTAAAGAACATCATTGTTAGTGGTGGCTTAGGCTTTCAACAAGTTAAAAATACGGCAGCAGCCGATCGACTAGAATCCTTCCTAACAATGGCGGGAGTTCCAGACTCTGTGATTACAAAGGAGTCTGATGCCGCAAATACCTATGAGAATGCGGTAAACGTGGCTAAAATCTTAAAAGAGAAGTTCCCTGATCAGAAATACTTATTGATAACATCAGCTTTCCATATGACGCGTTCGAAGCTCTGTCTAGAAAAGCAGGGCGTGGACTTTGATATCTTCCCAGCTGGTTTTCTTACTACACGATCCACAGCAAACTTCGATGATCTGTTTATTCCAAAATCAGAGGCTATTGGACGTTGGGAACAGTTGATAAAGGAAATGGTGGGTATTGCTACCTATAAATTGATGGGATATATTTAGTGGGGCAGTCTAAAAGACCATTACATTAACATCCTCAAGGATCTTAATCAACTCGGGTGCTTCTTTCATTTTCAAAAAGTAGAAAATATTCTTTCCTTCACGCTTGCTGCCAAGCACTCCTTTCATTTTCATATTGGACAAGTGATGGGAAGTGAGGGATTGTTCGAGACCTAGATATGCGGTAATGTCATTAACAGACATCTTCTCATTAACACTTAAGGCATCAATGATGGCCACACGCATTGGATGTGCTACTGTTTTGAGAACGAATGCAATCTTCTCAACTCTCTCATGGTCAAGTTGCCTCTCCATTACGCTTAGGTTATACGACAAATATATGAACATACTTTCATATTAAAAAAGAAATGTTCTAAATTTTCCTCATATGTGGGGAAATAACCCTTAAATCGTCTCATTCCCTATTATATAACGTAAAAAAGGCGCTCTCGTTGAGCACCCTTTCATTCTAAACTTGATTATTCTCTTATTCAAACACTATTTCTAACTCTACTCTTCTGTTTGCAGCTCTACCTTCTCTTGTGTTATTATCAGCTACTGGATTGGCAATACCGAAGCCATCAGCAGATAACCTACCTTCGTCAACACCTTGAGCAATTAGGTAAGCTCTCGCAGCATTGGCTCTTCTTTTAGAAAGCTCCAAGTTCTTATCTGCATTACCAGTGCTATCAGTATATCCGCTAAGTTTCAAACCGAAAGTTGTATTTTCCTTCATCAACTCCGCAACTTGATTTAGTGAAGCGTATGAAGAAGTCTTCAATACATCGCTACCACTGTTGAATTGGATATTCTTAACTGCAAGATCTAAGGCTTCTTTTACCTCTTCTTTTACTTCAGGACATCCATTGTTAGCAGCAATACCCGCTACTTGAGGACATGTATCATCGCTATCTTTGATGCCGTCTCCGTCAGAATCAGGGCAACCATTTAATGTACCAGCAACTGTTGGACATGCATCATCACTATCCTTAATACCATCACCATCCTGGTCAGGGCATCCGTTAAGTGTGCCTGCAACGTTAGGGCATTGGTCTTCAGAATCCTGAACGCCATCACCATCTGAATCTGGGCATCCGCCAAATTTGGCAATACCTGCAACAGTAGGACACGTATCTTCAGAATCTTTAATGCCGTCACCGTCAGTATCAGGGCATCCTCCAAGAGTTCCAGCTTCGCTAGGACATGCATCATCTTTATCCAATACACCGTCACCATCAGTATCAGGCCAAGGACAACCTCTGTTCTCAGCAGGACCTGCTTGGTTAGGGCAAGCATCTTCTTTATCGTATATGCCGTCTCCGTCAGAGTCTTTCTTTCTACCAAGAGAAAAAGAAACTCCTACAGAATACTGCATGTAGCTTGGAGCTTGTTGAATACTGTTTTTATAAGAAGCTTTAGTAGTAATGCTAGCTCCTTCAGTTACTTTAAACTCAATACCAGCACCCATTGGTATGGTTGCATAAGTACCTTCTTCAAATTCATCGAAAAAACCTTGAATATTACTGAACGAATTAAGTCCAACGCCTAAAAACAAAAAAGGAGCAACTTTTGAATCCTCTTTGAAGATACGGCCATTGGTCAATTTGTATACTGCTTTAAGATCAACATCGGTTACGTTGCCTTCAAAAATATTTTCGTGTCTAAGCTTTCCATAAGAAAAGCCAAATTCAGCATCCCAGCTCTTAGATAGGTATCTGTCTACCCCTACTCTGAAGCCTGAATTATCAAGCTGACCAAAGTCAAAAAGACTCTCCCAGAATCGATAGCTGAATTTATTGTTGGTCAACTCAATGTTTACCCACCATGGATCGTCTTGAGTTTGTGCGTAAGATGTCAGAGCAAAAAATCCGAGCATCATAATCATTAGGTACTTGCGCATAGTTTTAATTATTAGTTTTTCCTATCGCATTGCGATAAGCTTGCCAAACCCTCTCTTTTTAAAAATCTTCTTTTAACGCGTTAGAAAGCCTATTTAGGGATGAGAGCCTTCAATTATATTTCCATAATTTGCACTCAATTCCCAAATTGAGAATCGAACACAAATGAAAAGAATTGGTCTTATTTCAGATACACACAGTTATTTAGATGAAAGTGTTTTCAAGCACTTTGAAAACTGCGATGAAATCTGGCATGCAGGAGATATAGGCAATCCCAATGTCCTCGATCGATTAGAAGCATTTAAACCTACTGTATCGGTTTTCGGGAATATCGATGATCAGCAAATTAGACTAAGAGCGCCTGAGAAGCAGGTTATTGAAATAGAAGGTGTTAAAATCTACATGATCCACATTGGCGGAACGCCTCCAAGGTATGCCAAAGATGTTCTAGGAGACCTTAGAGCAGAAAAGCCAGACCTTTTCATTTGTGGCCATAGTCATATATTAAAGGTGATGCCTGACAAGAATTTAGGAGGCATGATCTATATGAATCCTGGAGCCGCGGGTCACCATGGCTTTCATCGAGTGAGAACATTGCTTCGATTTGAGTTAGCAGATGGAAAGATCCAAAATATGGAAGCAATAGAATTAGGTAAGAGAGGTAGAAACTAAAAAAGCTCCGATAAATCGGAGCTTCAATTAATATTCTTAGTAAGCTTTACTCAGCTGCCTTCTCTTCTTCAGCAGGAGTGTCTTTCTTCACTGCCTTTTTCTTTGGAGCGGCTTTCTTAGCTTTTGGCTTTTCTTCCTTAGGAGCCTCAGCTTTCACCTCTTCTACTGCTACCTCTACCGTCTCTTCTACTACATCAGCCTTTGGAGCTTCTTTTTTAGCTTTTGCTTTCTTTGGTGCTTCAGCTTTTGGGAAAGATGCGATTAGCTCATCTTTATCCACATTTTTGATCACTGGCTGAGCAGTCAATTGCTTGATGTTAGTATTTCTTTTAGCCGCAGTTTGCTTATTTCTTCTGGCTTTTCTCTTTAATCTTGTGATTCCCATGATATAGGCTTTTCCTAAATTGAGCGGCAAAGATAAGAGTTTGTTTACTTTTTTCGAACTATCTTTTCATTAATTCTTCAGAATAATTCACCAACTCCTTAAGTGAGCTTATTCTTTCACATTCCATTTTAGTAGTTTTGCTCAAAATCAGAGTTAATGGCACAAAAACCCTCCCTTCCAAAAGGCACTAGAGATTTCGGTCCGCTTCAAATGTATCGTAGAGAATATTTGCTCAACACGATCAAAAGCGTTTTCAAGAAATATGGATTTATGCCATTGGAAACCCCTGCCATTGAAAACCTAAGTACGCTCACCGGCAAGTATGGAGACGAGGGAGATCAGCTTCTTTTCAAAATCCTTAACTCCGGTGATTTTTTAAGCAAGGCCAGTGAAGAGGACTACCGAAGTGGTTCCAAGACTTTAACTAGTAAGATTTCAGAAAAGGGTCTCAAGTATGACCTGACCGTTCCTTTTGCCAGATATGTAGCCATGAATCGTAATGATGTGGCTTTTCCTTTTAAGCGCTTCCAGATCCAACCTGTTTGGCGTGCGGACAGACCTCAAAAAGGAAGATACCGCGAGTTTTATCAATGCGATGCTGATGTAGTTGGCACTGAATCGTTGATTTGTGAGGCTGAACTCTTAGCCATTGTAGAAGAGGTCTTTGATGGTTTACGCTTTGAAGACTATCAAGTATCGCTGAGCAGCAGAAAGATCTTAGAAGGAATTGCCGAAGCTTGTGGTGCCTCTGATCAATTCTCTAAGTTTTGTACAATTCTTGATAAACTGGACAAAATCGGTCTAGATAAGGTCATTGAAGAGCTAAGTAACATTGGCATAAGTATCTCCGGATTAACCACACTGAAGTCTATCTTGGCAATTGAGGGTAATAACGATGAAATACTCCGCACACTTTCGGAGCAACTAAAGAATACTCAAGTAGGTCTCAAAGGAGTTTCCGAAACTAAAGACACGCTCAACTATCTTCAGGCTCTCGGCAAAACTGATGATAAAGTAAAAGTCGATTTAACCTTAGCTAGAGGCCTCTCCTATTACACCGGGATGATTTATGAAGTAAAACCTACTTCGATTAGTATGGGTACCATATCAGCAGGTGGACGCTATGATAACCTCACAGGAGTTTTTGGTCTGGACGGTGTATCTGGTGTAGGCATCTCATTTGGTATAGATAGGATTTATGACACACTGAACGAACTTGACTTATTCCCTCGCAAGAACGAACAAATTACAAAAGTACTACTGACCAATTTTGACGAAGGTGCGCAAGCTCATGCCCTAATGATCCTCGGCAAACTAAGAGGTTCCGACATTGCAAGTGAAATCTTCCCTCAGTCTGCAAAGTTGAAAAAGCAGATGACCTATGCCGATAAAAAGCAAATACCTTACGTATTGATGATTGGGTCTCGAGAAATTGAAACAGGCATCTATACCTTAAAGAATATGGCTTCTGGTGAACAAAGCGAGGTAAGCCTTGATCAACTCCTTGAGAAATTATCTCAATAAGAAGGATAACCTCTGCTGGCTGAATAGGCAGAATTGTTTTTTTTGAATAAGTTTCGTCTCAGTGCACCGTTATGAGTGCAGTATCAAGCATGCCGTTAAAAGTTCAATATCAATTCTCACAGCTGATTAAGCTGGCTTTCAGCATAGGGTTATTCCTTATGGTAAGTACTGGACTTTATGGTCAACAAACTAGCCAAAAAGGCTGGTTCGATGCCGATTTCAATTTCGGATGTCGCAGCCTCACCATTACCATGACTCATACTGGTGTCAATACCAGTGACCTTCAATTCAACTTTGAAGGAGATCCCAATGATCCTTTTAGCCTGAACTTCCCCAACACTCCAGCGGGTAACTCAGGAACATTCTCTAATGGAGAAACTCGTACTTTCACCTACACCACTCCAGGGACATATATTATAAGAGTGGTAGACCAATCTAGCACAGGGTCTAACCAAGACCGTTTTGACTTCCTTACCATAACCGTTCTTGACAAATTTTCACCTTCAGTAGCAGCGCGAATTTGCTCTAACAACGAGGTGAGATTGTTTTTTGATTATGCTTTCGACCCCTTCGAATCCTTTGACATTGACTATGGAGATGGCACGCCAATTGAAAACTTTGTAAAAGATGTCAATGCAAACAACGGTTCAACGCCTCATACCTATGCAGTGAATGGGGTCTATGACATCACCATTACCGGTATTTTTTCAGCTGGCGGGAATAATTCCGATTGTAATTCAGTGACCATTCGTGTTTCAACCCTTGAGACTATCGTTCCACCGGTTTTAAATTCCATCGTGGTTGTCGATCAAACTAATATCACTTTCGAATACGATCCACTCATGGACGGTCTGCTCTACTTTTTGGAGATTGATAAAGGCAATGGCTTTGAAGCTTTTTCTGATCTAGACCCCCTACTCAACCCAACTTCAATTACTGTGGAAGACTTATCACTTGACAACAACCAACAGACGTATGACTTTAGAATTCGAGCTACAGATATTTGTGCGAGCATCCAAGCAATCTCACTTATTGGGTCGAGCATTGCCTCTAACTTCAGTCTAAATAATATTGAAACCACAATAGACATTGATTATACCTGGTCGACTTCGCCAGCCGGTTTTACCCAAATAGACTTTTTCATTAATGGCACATTGGGATCTACTTTCAATGAGCCTAGTAGCACAACACCCCACACAATCAGTCACACCAATTGCGCCCAGCTTCTGCCCTTCTTTTTCCAAACAGTGACTAACGGAATTGTGAGCACAAGTCAAACGCTTACACCTTTTGCTAATTCGACATTAGTCTTACCCGCAACAGACGCAGCACAGGGAGAACTAGTTGGAGGGAGTATTCGGCTGACCTTACCTAGTACAAATTTCCTATTGGGTGAGTATCAAATACTTCGTAGAGATGTTAATCCAACATTTAGCCAAATCGCGACAACCGCGCTGTCCACTTTTGTAGATACAACAATTCCTCAAGGTACAGCCGAGGCTTGTTATCAAATTAGGTATGTCGATGAATGCGGTAATATTTCTGCCTTAAGCGCTGAAGTATGTGTAATCATTGAAGCTAAATTGGGTATCCCGACTGCATTTACCCCAAATGGGGACAACATCAATGATTTCTTCTCCGTAACGGATGGTATCTACAACGATTTCCAAATGCTGATCTATAACCGTTGGGGTTCTTTGGTATTTCAAACTAATAGCCCTACACCTGGTTGGAATGGGATGTTCGAGGGTACTGAAGCACCAAGCGGCAGTTATTCCTATAGAATTACTTTCCAGAATACAGATAACTCTAGAGTCAACAGGTCGGGAACTTTTGTATTAATTCGATAGATTTGACAAAAAATTATTAGCGCATGTTTGACATGATGAAAATGATGGGCAAGGTGAAGGAGATGCAATCCAAGATGAAGGAGGCCCAGGAGCGTTTGGAGTTTATTCAGGAGACTGGAGAAGCAGGTGCAGGCATGGTAAAAGCAACCGTCAATGGTAAAAAGCAGGTGATCTCTATAGAGATTGACGAGAGCCTGTTGACAAAGGATGATAAAGACATGGTGCAGGACCTCTCAGTAGCAGCCATTAATAATGCCTTGGAGAAAGTAGAAGTAAAAGCCAAGGAAGAAATAAAGAATAGCACAGAAGGGATCCTTCCGAATATTCCGGGTATGGACTTCGGAAACATGTTCTAATGAGTACACTATCGGTTGTTCTTCTGAACTTCAATGGAAGACATCATCTAGAATCTTTTCTACCCTCCGTTGTAAAGTATTCCATTCCTCATGAGGTGGTTGTGGTGGATAATGGATCCACCGATGGGTCCATTGAATTCATAAAAACGAGTTTCCCTCAGGTAAAAATCATAGCCTTCGAAAAGAACCTAGGTTTCTGTGGTGGTTACAATAAGGCACTTCAACTCATTGAATCCGAATATGTTGTTCTACTGAATACGGATGTTGAGGTAACAAAGAATTGGATTGAACCTGTACTCAGGCAACTTCAGGTAGACAGGAACATAAAAGCCGCTCAGCCAAAGATTCTTGACCAAAAGGCTAAAGAAAAGTTTGAATATGCCGGAGCATCAGGTGGTTACATCGATAAACTAGGTTATCCTTTTTGCCGAGGGCGAATTTTTCAAACCTTAGAAAAGGATGAGGAACAGTACGAAGACAACCGAGACATCTTCTGGGCATCGGGAAGCTGTTTATTTATTCATCGAGAAACTTATGTCAATCTAGGGGGCCTCGATGAAGACTTCTTTGCTCATATGGAGGAGATTGATCTTTGCTGGAGAATATGGAGCTCAGGTGGCCGTGTTATGGTTGTCCCCCAAAGCAAGGTCTACCATGTTGGTGGTGGAACTCTGGATAAATCAAAACCGAAAAAGACTTATCTCAATTTTAGGAATGGGTTAAGTCTTCTTATCAAGAATGAGCGTTCGAACATCCTAATTTGGAAATTACCACTGAGAATACTCTTAGACTGGGTGGCCCTCCTTAAGTTTTCCATAGAAAGTGGACCACAACACGGACTGGCCATTCTTCACGCCCACGCGCATGTAATCTTTCATATTGGATCAATTCTAAAAAAGAGAAATACTACCAACACCAATGTTAACTCACCTCGATATAAAGGATGGGTGATTTGGGCCTACTTCATAAGGGGTAAAAAGAAATTCTCAGATCTGAAAATGAAATACTAATTATACCAAACCGGATTTTTTCTTCTTCGCAAATGCTTACGAAAATTAATCACATAAGCAAGACCAAGATATATAATCAGCGGAGATCCAAACGTCAGAAATGACGCGTATATAAAGAATAAGCGGATACTGGAGGTTGAAAGGTTCAACTTCTCTCCCAGTTTAGTGCAAACACCAAAGGCCTGATTTTCGAAAAACTGTTGAATTCTTTCCATTATCGGTAATCTAAAATACGAAATTAGGAACAATTTATTAATCGTAAAATCGGAATCTACTAAAAAATTACTAAACTTGCACCCTGTTGGAATACCCTTAAACAGACGAAAACAATCAAAATTCTTATGAAAACCCAAACTGCTAAAATTATTTTCCCTTTGCTGCTCATAGGGGTCATGTCAATCTCAGGATGTGCCTTGAGTCAGATGAAAAAAGCAGCTAAAAATCAGGAACTTGTTGTAGCGCCTAGCCCACTAGAAGTACATGCAGACACCGTAAGGTTCGAGTTATCTGCGAATCTTCCAGTAAAAATGTTGAAACCTAAAAAGGTTTATGAGCTAAGTGCATTCTACAAATATGGTACTCAGGAGAGAGCTCTTAGAAAAATCGAATTCAGAGCTGTAGACTACCCTAACTCTAATACTGAACAGCCTAAAATCACACAGGAATATGTATTCCCTTTTAGACAAGGTATGGAGAGAGGAAATATCGAGATTCAGGGCAAAGCAATTAATCCTAAATCTGGTAGCTACCTTGAAACTGAAAGATTGGGCATTGCAGAGGGCTTAATTACTACCTCTAAGTTGGTGCAACCTTCTTACTTTGCGGCTTATGCTGATCACGGTTACAACGACCAGGAAGAATTAATCCCAACCAACGTTGAATTCTTCTTCGACCAAGGAAAGTCTGTTTTCAAAACTTCAGAGCAAGACAGTGATAGAGGTGCTCGTTTTGCAGCATTCATTGCTGAAAAGAATGTAACTAGAACAGTTACCATTACTGGTTCTCACTCACCTGAAGGTAAAGAGACTATCAACAGTGAGCTAGCTCAAGAAAGAGCAGACGCTATTGAAAAATGGTACAGAGAGCAAATGGACAAGTATGATTACCAAGGTTTAGCGAGTAACATTAGATTTATTATCAAGCCGGTTGTTCAAGACTGGAATGGTCTAAAAGCAATGTTAGCTAGCTATGACGGTATTTCATCTAGCCAAAAATCAGAATGGAATAGCATCATCAATGGTTCTGGGTCATTCGAACAAAAAGAAAAGGAGCTTCAGAAGCTTAGTACTTATAAGCAGGTTTTCAAAGATGTATACCCTGCATTAAGGACTGCTACAACTGAAGTATTGACAGTAATGCCTAAGAAGACTAAAGCTGAGATTGCTACAATGGCATTGAATTCTGCCAGTCAACTTTCAGTTGAAGAGCTAGCTTATGCTGCTGCAAACAACCCTTCTTTAGAAGAAAAGAAGAGTATTTATGAAGCCGCTGCTGGAAAAAATGACACTTGGGCTATCCACAACAACCTTGGTGCTGTTCACCTTCAAATGGCAATGGGTCAAACTGGTAGAACACAGAGAAATTCAATTACTACTGCTTTGAATCACTTTAACATCTCAAACCAGAAGAATGCTAATGTTGAGGCACAATCTAACATTGGAATGGCTATGGCCATGCAAGGCAATCTTTGGGGAGCACATGCTGCTTTGACCAAAGCTGCTACTATGAGCCCTGGAAATGATGTAAGACAAGGTGTAAACGGAGCCAAAGGTGCTGTTGAAATTATGGTAGGAAGATATGACCTAGCTATTGCTTCTCTGAATAGAGCATCTAACAGTTCTGTTGACCAATTCAATAAAGGTTTGGTACAGTTACTTAGAAAAGATTTCAGAAACGCACAGACCACGCTTGAAAGTGTGATCGGCAATGACAGAGGTTATGTTTGGGCACACTATGCTGCTGCGATCTCTGCTGCACGTCTAGACAACGAAAACAAAGTAATAGAGCACTTAAGAAATGCTACTACTGCTGATTCTTCGTTGAAGCAAAAAGCATTAACAGACTTAGAATTCAGAAAATTCTCAGGTACGGATGCTTTCCGTAACTTGATGAACTAAGCTGGATAAAGGCAAATAAAAAAGCCTCTTCCCTATTGGGAGGAGGCTTTTTTTATGCCCTGCATATTGCACAAAACAGTATTGGTAATTGAGTACTGAATGTTTATTTTTACGGCCGTTAATTAAAAGAATTCAATGAGAGTTATACAGTTCAGAGAAGCCCTTAGAGAAGCCATGTCAGAAGAGATGAGAAGAGACGAAAAAGTCTTTTTGATGGGCGAGGAAGTTGCGGAATACAATGGTGCTTATAAGGTCAGTCAGGGCATGCTCGATGAGTTTGGTGCTGAACGCGTTATTGATACTCCAATTGCAGAGCTTGGCTTTGCAGGTATCGGTGTCGGTGCTGCTATGAACGGACTCAGACCACTTATTGAGTTTATGACATTCAACTTCTCATTGGTAGCTATTGATCAAGTGATTAACTCGGCAGCCAAGATGATGTCAATGTCTGGAGGCCAATTTCAGGTACCAATTGTATTTAGAGGACCAACAGGAAATGCAGGAATGTTGAGCTCTCAACACTCTCAGAATTTTGAAAACTGGTTTGCAAATACACCAGGTCTAAAAGTTGTGGTTCCTTCTAACCCATATGATGCCAAAGGACTCTTAAAGTCATCTATTCGAGATAATGATCCTGTGATCTTTATGGAATCTGAATTGATGTACTCTGACAAGGGTGAAGTTCCTGAAGGAGAATACTTATTACCAATCGGTCAAGCACACATTGTAAGAGAAGGCAGCGATGTTACCTTACTCTCGTTCGGCAAGATGATGAAGATCGTTGACGAAGCGGCTGAGGAACTTGCGAAGAATGGCGTCAGCGCAGAGGTCATTGACCTCAGATCAGTTAGACCTATCGATTATAAAACCATAATTGAGTCTGTTAAGAAGACAAATAGATTAGTGATTGTCGAAGAGGCATGGCCTTTGGCTTCAATTTCAACAGACATTGCCTTCAATGTGCAAAAAGATGCCTTTGACTACCTTGACGCTCCGGTAAAAAGAGTAAATAGCTTCGACTTGCCATTGCCATACGCACCAACACTTATTGATGCAATTTTACCAAATGTCAAAAGAACTTTGGAGGCAGTAGACTCTGTCATGTATCGTTAAAAAGAATTAATTCTATTCAAAGTCAGATCTACAGTCTGACTTTTTTTATGTTTAAACATGGCTAAGCTAATCCTAATCGCGGGTATCAGTAGGTCTGGCAAAACAACGCTAGCCAAACAGTTAGCGCATGACCTTCCAGAAGCAATCGTCCTGCACCAAGACAAATATGTGCTGGATGAAAGCCTTATACCCATGATAAGGGATAGAACAGACTGGGAAAGTCCAGAGTCGGTCGATTGGACCAGACTCCATAATGACTATAATAGGCTTAAAAACGAATACGCTTTCATAATTATTGAAGGCATATTTGGTCTCACTGATCCCAGACTTCTAGATGCCTCTAACTTCAAAATTTTGCTAGACCTAGACCGTGGCGAGTATATCAGGAGAAGAAAACTTGAAAGGCGCTGGGGTAATGAACCCAAATGGTTTATTGATCACGTCTGGGAAAGTCACGAGGTATTTCATAACCCAAGCAATACACATCTTGACTGGGAGCTATCTAATCCCTCCTCTGCCGACTATTCGGAAATACTAAATCAATTAAAGTCTTAGTTAATATTATTTGCATAGAACTGATCAATGTTCTAGATTAACGAAGAATTTAGTTCAAATGAATAGACTTGCACAACTCGCTTCAGTAGTATTTTTAATTCTTCTGACTTTTGCTTGTTCCAAACCTGCTCAGGTCGAAGAGGATAAAGAAGAGATTCCTGAACCGGTAGTTGAAGAACGTGTAAAAAAGGCCGACTTCGACACTGATATTCCCTCTTATAAGTTCGAATTCTCATCCTTGGCATTAAATCAAAAAATTGAAGACCTTGATGACTTTGTCTTTAAACACTACGGAGAGTTCTATACCGAAGACTTCAATATTTTTCGATTAGACCGAATTGATTACTTAGCGGAGTCTCATGAAATTGATGACATCAATCTCTACTATATCGATAGCCTTTTAGTGAAAATTCAGGTCTATTTGAGAGAAGACAAAACAGACGAATTCTTGAGAAGATATGGAAGGGCTAAAATTCAAATCAATGACTACCATAACAAGAAACTACTAGAAACAGAGAAAGTACTTGTTCAAAAGGAAGGTAAATATCAAGTCAATGACAAACTAGATGCCTTTAGTCTCAAATGGGATCGCAAGAACCTTGATATCAAATACGATGTTAGCCGAAAACCAGACAGCTTATACACGCAATCATCTGAGAATTTCGGAGGCTTTGACGATAAGTCCAAGCACTTCAAAATTACATTTCAAACCAAAGACTTTGATAATCAGCTAGCTTGGATAAAATGGGAATCGTATAAAGACTCGAAAGGTCTAAAAGTAGAACCTGCCAGCGACAGATAACTACCTCTTGCCCATCATATTGGCCAAGCCGGACATAGCACGTTTTCCACCCATCTTGTTCATGGCTTTCATCATTTTGCGCATGTCGGCAAACTGCTTCATAAGGTTATTGACCTGCTGAATTGATGTTCCTGACCCAGTGGCTATACGTTTTCTACGGCTACCATTTAACATCTCAGGGTTTGCTCTCTCCTCTTTGGTCATAGACTTAATGATAGCCTCAATCGGTTTAAAAGAATCATCATCTAGATCAATTCCCTTTAAGGCTTTGCCCATACCAGGAATCATACCCATCAGATCCTTCAGGTTACCCATTTTTTTGATCTGCTCGAGCTGAGAAAGAAAATCATCAAAATCGAACTTGTTCTGACGAATCTTCTTGTTAAGTGCTTTTGCCTCCTCTTCATCAAAAGACTGCTGCGCCTTCTCAACCAAAGAGATAACATCTCCCATACCGAGAATTCGGTTGGCCATACGGTCGGGATGGAAAACATCAATGGCTTCCATCTTCTCGCCTGTCGAGATAAATTTGATTGGTTTCTCGACTACATTTCTAATAGAAAGAGCCGCACCACCACGTGAGTCACCATCTAACTTGGTAAGAACAACACCATCAAAGTTCAGCCTTTCATTGAAAGTCTTGGCTGTGTTAACGGCATCTTGTCCCGTCATAGAGTCAACTACAAACAGGGTTTCAGAAGGACTCAAAGCGGACTTTAACTCCTCAATTTCTTGCATCATTTGCTCGTCTACCGCCAAACGTCCGGCAGTATCGACAATGACTATTTTCTTACCATTGGCCTTCGCATGCTTGATTGCATTGTTAGCAATTTCCACAGCATTTTTGTTCTCAGGCTCGGCATATACATCTACCTCAATCTGCTCACCCAAAACCTTGAGCTGATCAATTGCCGCAGGACGGTAAATATCACAAGCTGTCAGCAATACCTGACGGCCCTGAGATTTAAGCATTTTTGCCAACTTACCAGAGAAAGTCGTCTTACCAGAACCTTGGAGTCCTGAAATTAGAATGACAGCCGGATCGCCCTGAATTGACATATCGGCCTTCTGGCCTCCCATCATTTCAGTCAGCTCTTCGCTTACTATCTTGGTCAACAATTGTCCAGGAGAAACAGAAATGAGCACATCTCTACCTAGTGCCTCTTCTTTAATCTTATCAGTTACTTCCTTTGCTACCTTATAGTTAACATCGGCATCAATTAGTGCACGTCTAATCTCCTTAACGGTAGTTGCAACGTTGATTTCGGTGATCTTTCCCTGACCTTTTAATGTCTTAAAGGCTCTATCTAACTTTCCACTTAAACTTTCGAACATATCTGCCAACAATTTGGGCCTCAAAATTAGCCAAATTTCCTAGCAATAAAAGACTCCAAAGGCTTCATTTAGCATACAAAACCTTTCGTATTACACCGCTTATAGAGATATTGGGCCTTGGTTTACAATGGTGCAGCAATGATAAAGATCAATTTCCAAAAAGATGTTCTCCCCCACTTAGTCGCAGTTGTCGTTTTCTTAGTACTAACGGTCGTCTTTTTTAAGCCTGTATTCTTTGAGGAGAAGACTCTTGTCCAGAGTGATATTGTCCAATGGCAAGGAAGTGCGCAAGAATTAATGGAGTACCGAGATCAGACTGGCAAAGAGGGACTTTGGACAAACTCAATTTTCGGAGGCATGCCTGCTTACTTGATAAGCGTCAAATGGGGAAATCAACTAATCAAGGCAACTCACGCTATTTTCACTCTTGGATTGCAGCATCCTGTGCGGATTGTATTCGCATCAATGCTGTCATTCTACATCATGCTGCTTTGCTTTAAGGTCAGACCGTACTTAGCCCTTATAGGCGCAATTGCCTTTGGCCTCTCCTCATACAACCTAATTGGAATTACCGCGGGGCACAATGCCAGAATTTCGGCAGTCTCTTTTATGCCATTAGTAATGGGAGGCGTTCACCTCTGTTTTACCAGAAATAAAATCTTAGGAGCCAGCCTTACTGCCTTGGCACTGGCCATGCAACTGAGAGTTAATCACCTTCAAATCACTTACTATCTGGCCTTTGTAATAGGCATCTATGGACTCATTCAACTGATCTATGCTATTCGCGAAAAAGAGATCCAAGAATATTTAAAAAGACTCGGACTCCTTTTGGTGGCCCTAGTTCTGGCCATTGGAACCTTTTTTGGAGAGTTCTACGCCACATATGAGTATGGGAAATACTCCAATCGTGGGAGTTCGGAATTATCTCAACAAGCAAATGCCGAAATGAATGCGGATGGGCTTGGCAAGACATATGCCTTCCAATACTCCAATGGTATCTGGGACCCGGCAACTCTGTTTATTCCGAATGCCTTGGGTGGAAGTGGCCCATTTCCACAGGATGGTGAGTTATCCCAATTCCTAAGAGAAAATGGTGTCAATGGAGCACAACTCCAGAACTTCCTCAATGGAATTCCTACTTATTGGGGCCAAGAGTCAGCCACTACCTATTATGCTGGCGCTGTAATGGTCTTTCTCTTCGTACTCGGGCTTCTGCTAGTAGAAAGGAAGTATGTGATCTGGCTGGCAAGCATTGCCTTACTGGGTATCATACTGAGCTATGGCCGAAATATGCCTGGTATTAACAACTTTCTATTCGACTATTTCCCTGGATACAACAAATTCAGGTCAGTTTCATTTACCATCGTACTGCCAATATTCAGCATCTCCCTTTTAGGAATGCTAGCCCTTGAAAAGTTACTTACTCAAAAATTCAGTAAGGAAATTCAGAAAAAACTCCTTATCGCTTTTGGTTTAACTGGTGGGTTGGCCCTACTTCTTGGACTTGGTGCTGGTGCACTGAGTTATAGAGGTGCTGTTGATAGCCAGATACAAGAAGTAATTCTAGATGCCGTCCGGTCAGATCGTAAGGCACTTTTTAGAAGCGATGCGCTCAGGGCTTTCGGTTTCATAGCAGTTTTCGCTGCCTTGTTATATCTATATGCCAAAGAAAAGATATCTAATACCCTGGCCATTTTTGGCTTAGTGATCATTGCCTCACTCGATGTAACTCTTGTGAGTTCAAGGTTCCTATCGGACAATAATTTCAACAGAGCAACCTCACGTCAGAACTTTACGGCCACTCCTGCCGATCAGTATATCAATCAAAATGAGATTCTGGGAGACAGAGTATTGGACCTAACCTCAGGTTTTTATAATGGCAAACTTGCTTATCATCATCATTTGATTAATGGCTACCATGGAGCACGTATTCGTAGATATCAGGAGCTAATTGATAACAAATTGTTAAATGAGCAATTTGGCCTTGGTCAAAGTATTCAAGCAGGAAGCTCTGATTTCAGCACATTCCCAATCATCAATATGTTGAATACGAAATTCTTGATTACTAATCCTGCCAGCCCTCAAGGAGTGGTCATTAACAATAATGCACTTGGTAATGCCTGGTTCGTGTCTGAATTGGATTATACAAATAATACTGATGAGGAGTTTAATCAGACCTTAACCCTGAATGACCCTAAAACATCAGCAGTAGTCAACAGCACAGAGATACCAGATAATATTGGTCTGAGTACAGCCGGTAATATATCCTTAACAGAATACCATCCTGGATACTGGAAATATGAGTCTAGTAACTCAGGTAATGGCTTCGCAGTATTCTCAGAAATTCATTATCCGAAAGGATTTGAGGTAACTATTGATGGCCAACCTGTCGATATGCTTAGGGCCAATTACATCCTCAGAGCGTTGTCCATTCCCGCGGGTAACCATGTAATTGAGTTCAAGTTTGTCCCCAAGATTTATACCGTGGGTTCTGCTGTAATGCAAGTGTTCTCAGTGTTGACTTTACTCGTTTTTCTTGGGTCTGTCTATTTGTCTTTAAGAGAAAAATCAGCCCGTTAGGACAATTACCATATGCAAAAAGTATTAGTACTGGTCTTTGCAGATTTAAACTATGATGCTCGAGTCACTCGTCAGATTCGATGGCTGACAGAAAACTATTCGGTAACAGTAGTTTGTTTTTCAGGTCGTAAAGATTTACCACATGTCAAGTTCGAAGAAATCTCGATGACACAATTGACGATTGTCAGGAAACTTGGACTGGCTCTGGCATTATTCTTTAAGCTATTTGGCCTAGCAAATAAAATACAACATGGGTATTTCAATGATCTTCGACATTTAAAAGGCTTTGATTTTATAGTTGCAAATGATGTTGAAACACTACCCTTGGCCTTTCAATTAAGTACTAATGGAAAAGTGATTTTTGATGCACACGAATACGCCCCAAGACATTTCGAAGACAAAGCTTGGTGGAAGCTTCTTTTTGCTCCTTGGTACCACCATTTATGCAAGCGATATATTCCAGCGGTTGTCGGCATGACTACTGTAAGTAGCGGTTTGGCCGATGAATATGAAAACAATTATGGCACCCGACCATTGATCACGACTAATGCTACACGCTATCATGATTTGAAGCCTCAACCCATATCAAAACCAATTCGCTTAGTACATCATGGTATCATCAATAAATCGAGAAAGATTGAAAAAATGGTCGAAATGATGAAAGTCTTGGGTGCAGATTATACACTTGACTTTATTTTAATGGCTCCTGAATATGCTTCCTCGGCAACACAAGAATATTTTGATGATCTTAAACTGAGTATTCAAGACATTAAGAATGTTACCATACTACCTCCTTTATCAAATGAAGACATAGTGCCAACTATCAACAAGTACGACATTGGCTTATTCTTACTTGAACCCGTAAACTTTAATTATACTTACGCACTTCCCAACAAGCTTTATGATTTCGTACAGGCCAGGTTAGCAATTGCAATCGGGCCATCAGTTGAAATGACAAAGGTTGTAAATGAATATAAACTCGGAGTGGTGAGCGATAGCTTTGAGCCAAATAGCCTAGCTAAAGAAATAGCGAAGTTGACCGCAGAAGATATTACCAAATACAAGCTGAACGCCCATGAGAATGCCCGTGTTCTTTCTGAAGAAGAGAATAAATCAACTTTTTTAACCCAACTCAACTAATTATATGCTAAAGGCTCTACGTCAAAAAGAAGCTCAACTCTCCAAGGCTAGGAGGTTTAAAAAAACTTTGGCTTTCGTTGAAGCCTCATTACCAAAAGGTTCTCGAATCCTTGATATAGGTACTCCAAATGCTTTGAGTACATATATGACTGAGAATGGCTACAGCCTAACAAACACGTCAGAGATCGACTTAGACATTCACCCTGAGATAGTGGAGGAGCATAAAGACATTGAGGCCGTAACGGCATTCGAAATATTTGAGCACTTAATTAACCCTATGGGAGTAATTCAACGACTCCCGGGAGAAAAGTTATTTGCATCCATACCAATGAGGTTGTGGTTTAGCAAGGCTTATAGAAACAAAAACAATGAATGGGATCAGCACTATCATGAATTTGAAGACTGGCAGTTTGACTGGTTGTTGAAGAAATCTGGCTGGGAAGTAATCCGGTCAGAAAAATGGACCAATCCGGCTTTAATTCCAGGTTTTCGACCCATTCTTAGAAGCTTTACCCCGAGGTACTATATTGTGGAGGCCAAGAGAATTTAGGTGGGAATAGTCATAAAGCAGAGCATTAGATCTTCAATCATCGCCTATATTGGCGTTGCCGTTGGATACATCAATGTATTATGGCTTTACCCTTACTTTTTGACAACAGAACAAGTAGGCTTGTTCAGGCTTATTCAGAGTTCAGCCTTTTTACTAGCCACATTTGGCCAAGTTGGTCTAGGGCAGAGCCTGGTAAAGTTCTTCCCAGAACAAAAAAACAATAAAGGCTTTCTGACATCAATACTTATAGGCGGTCTATTAGGCTTCATTTTGCTCTGTTCTTTGACCTTAGTCTTTCGAGAATCAATTGTCAGTTATTTTTCCAAAGAGTCAGCGCTCTTTGTAGATTATTTTCAAGTCACATTACTCGTTTCATTTCTCATCATCCAGTTTCAACTTTTAGAGTCCTATTCTAGAAGTTTATTACAAATTGTTGTCCCTACTTTTCTAAGAGACATCGGACTGAGGGTTTTAACAACTACTGCTCTCTTGTCATATGGCTTCGAGTTAATCGAGTTCGAAACGCTAATCTATTCTCTCATCGCCATCTATGGTTTGGTTTGGTTTGGCTTGGGAATAAGTCTAAAAATCAAAGGTCAACTTCACTTAAAGGGAGATTTCCAGTTTTTAAAAAGTGGGGTATGGAAACGGGTTTTAAACTTTGGCTTCTTTTCCTTGATCGGTGCTGGAGGAACTCAGATCATCTTGCAGATAGATAGCATTATGATCAGTGGAACAATTGGTCTGGAAGCTACCGGTATTTACACCATCGCCTTTTTTATTGGTGTGGTGATAGAAATGCCGAAGCGTGCCATCACGCAAATCAGCTCTGCACTTCTTTCACAATCATTTAATAAAGGTGACATGAAGGCTGTGAAAAAACTATATCAACAGACCTCCATTAATCAAATGATTATTGGTACTCTATTATTTATCGGGGTTTGGGCCAATCTTGAAAACATTTACCAGTTCATTCCCAATAAAGAAAGCTATCTGGGTGGCTTTAACGTGGTACTGTTTATTGCACTTGGCAAGTTGAGCGATATGGCGTTTGGTACGAATGGAGAAATTATAGTTATGTCGAAGTATTATCGCTTTAACGTAGTGACTGTATCAATTTTGGCCATGCTCACCATTTCTTTTAACCTTTGGCTAATTCCTGAATATGGCATTGAAGGTGCAGCAATTGCCTCCTTCCTTTCTATGCTTCTTTTCAATGTCATCAAATATATTTTTGTCTTTGCAAAATTCGGTATACAACCTTTCACTCGGTCTTCAATAGTTTTCGTGATTATTGCCGCCTTTACCCTTCTTGTGAACTACTTCCTGCCTTCAATATCCAATATCTATTTAGACATAATGGTCAGGTCGTTGGCTATTGTGATTGTTCTAATGGGGTTGACTTTTGGACTCAAGGTTTCTTCTGAATTGAACCAACTATTAAGTACCACACTGTCAAGGGTCATTTCAAAGAGATAGAAGCCATTCTGACAGGTCTTTGGCCAAATTTCTTCTCTCATAACGCTCAATATTACTGAACTGCCATTTAGAGTCCCCAGACTTCCAATCCTCAAATTCACCCTGGATAAATGCCTTAAGCTCATCTCTTGAATCATATTGAAAAGACTCACCTGCTGAGCAAGATTGGATAATCTTTGAAATATCATTGTCCTGCCTTCCAATGGCCAAAACTGGTCTTTTTGCACTTAAATACTCAAACAACTTCCCGGGGAGTTGAGAAGCTGCACCATCGTCATTAGTCTGAACCAGAAGCAGCAAGTTACTCGAGAGATACTCTTGATAAACTTTATCATGAGGTATTGAATCCTGAGTACTCAGTCTTTCCTTAAGTCGGGGATATGCTGATATGGCATCCTGAACCTCAGTACTCAGAATGCCAGTCAATTTCAAGTTTAGGGCCTCATAAAATGTCTGGTCCTCGCATAATTCATCCAGCACAGACCATAAATTCTCAGGGTTTCTGTTCTTGCTCAGCATACCCACATGACTCACAACAAATTCAGTCGTAGGTTGCTCAACTTTCTTCTCTCCGACATCCTCCAAATCGAAGCCATTAGTGACAAAGTGAGCTCTCCTTGCTCCCAATGCCTTAAACTCGTTAGCGGCCGTTGGCCCAGTAGCCAATATTGCATCTGACACCTTTAAAACTTCTTGCTCCAACTTCAAATGCTTCTTCCAAACGAATGAAGAGATATGCATTTGTTTTAGAATATCCCACTGGGACCAAGGGTCTCTAAAATCCGCGATCCAAGTGAGGGCTGGGTTTCTAAGTTTCAGTCTTTTACCAATCAAATGTACACTGTGAGGAGGGCCAGTAGTAATGAAATGTTTAATCTCATTTGTCTCCAGAATCGATAACAAATAATTGCTAGCAGGTTTTACCCAGAAGATTCTAGGGTCCGGAATAAAAAAATTCCCTCTTAACCAAACGGATATCTTTTTAGCCCATCCTGTATTTTTCGATTCAAGAATCTGACCTTGTTTCAGTTCTTTCTTCCCGGTCAACCTCTTGAATAAACTATAAGGCTCCCAAATGGGGAACTTCAGAACTTCAATAGCAGGGTTAATGTCTTTTTCAAGAGAGCTATCTCTTTGATCAAAATCAGGGTTTTCCGGAGTGAAGATTATCGGGTCCCAGCCAAATTCGGTCAAGTACTTAGTAAACTTCAACCAACGCTGGACCCCTGCCCCTCCACTAGGTGGCCAATAATAAGTTACAATGAGAATGGGTCTTCTTTTTTCTTCCAAAGTCTACCCTAAAGATTGGTCATTATTGCAGTTTGGCAAAACGCCATTTGCAATTATTGGTAAAAAAAATTTACTTCAGCTTCAATTTCGGTCAAACTCAAATTTAGTTTCTATGGGATATGTTCCAATTTTCGTTGCACTACTAGGTCTAGTATTGCTTTACACAGTTTATACCTACAATCTAATAAAGCCAAGAAAGGCCAGGCTTACCAAGGTCATCGATGAGATGGCCAGAAATAGTGGTGTTCGTAAAAACATAGTGCTTACCTACGACAGGGAGAATGAAGGATCTAACTTGGCGGAGGTAGCCAATATGCTCAAGAAGACCTCCACCGATCGCTTTCAGAGCTACAGAAAAGAGGAAGAACTGATGTCCGCCATTGGTTCTGCGGCCTCTGGGCTTGGTGATGAAAAGTTGAGTGTCGAGCTTCTTGAAACAAACAAGACACAGGAAGAGTTGATTAAAAAACTGCAATCCGTTTCTAATGAATACAACGCTTTCATAAAAAAAGCACCCGCCAGCATGGTGGCATCAATCTTTGGATTTAGACAGTTCTAATTCATTTTTTACATAGGTGTGAATGTTTTCGAAATTACTGGGGTTGAACCATTCTGTGCATTCATTTCTTTTAAACCAAGTAAGTTGGCGCTTAGCATAGCGCCTTGAATTACGTTTTAGAAGGCGGATCGCTTCCTCTTTATCATAGCTACCTTCCAGGTACCCGAAAATCTCGGTATAGCCAACCGTCTGAAGGGCATTTAATTCCTTGAATGGTAGAAAGCCTTCCGCCTCTTTAAAAAGGCCATTAGCAATCATTACATCCATTCTTTCGTCTATTCTTCGGTATAGAATCCCCCTATCCAATTCCAGCCCAACACTTATAACCTCAAATGGTCTTTGTTTGGGAGTCCTTTTACGGAAAGAAGAAAAAGGCTTATCCGTAGACCTGATTACTTCTAATGCCCTGATTACTCTTTGCGGGTTTTTTCTATCAACAATTTCATAGTATTCAGGATCAGATTGCTTTAACTCATCGACCAGTACATCAAGTCCTTTGGTTTCTAACTCAGAATTCAAACCTTCCCTCACCCCGTTTTTCACTCGCGGCAGATCATCTAACCCTAGACATACCGCATCCACAAATAGGCCTGATCCACCCACCAGAACCACTTGACCATGATGCTGAAAAAGCTCATCGAGTTTGGCAAGTGCCTCTTTTTCATATCGTCCAACATCATAGTTATCATGGATGGAAAGTGAATTAATGCAGTGATGAGGCACCTGATTTAGTTCACTCGAGTCTGGTTTAGCCGTTCCAATTTGGAGTTCCCGATAGAACTGACGAGAATCTGCAGACACTATTTCAGTTTGCAATGCCTGCGCAAGCTTAATCCCAATAGCTGTTTTTCCAACAGCAGTAGGTCCTACAACACAAATCAAATGCTTTTTTAGCATGCTGCTCTTTAGAATGTTAGCCGTAAATATATTATAATTGACCTAACGCGCGCTGATGAAGAATACCCACGGGATAATTTTAGTTGTTGATGACAATGAGATAAACCGAAAGTATGTCAATACTGTACTAAGAGGACAAAGTAGAACTGTCCACTTAGCAGAAAATGGCTTTGAAGGTTTGAAATTGGCAAGTACAAAAAATATCGATTTGGCTCTCATTGATATTCAAATGCCTGACATGGACGGTTTCGAATGTCATAACAGAATGCGAGAAAAGATTGGCTCGAACACCCCTATCCTAGCCATTACAGCCTACTCTGACCCCGAAGACCGAGATAGGTTCATACGGTTTGGTTTCAATGATTACATGACCAAACCAGTAAAGCCGGAGGTATTAAAAAATACGGTTCAGTATTGGCTCAAGGAATCTGCAAAGATTGAGAAGAAATCACGGAGTGGTGCAGTAACTCCTGACTTCAACCTCGATACAGTTGAAGAACTTAAGCGATACGCAAGTCAAGATGAATTAATAGAATTGTACAATGAGTTCATCGAGGAAACTAACACTTTCAACCAAAAGCTTCTCTTTTTACAAAACGTAAACGATCATACTGAAATTTTGAGTATCTTGCACACCATAAAAGGTAATGCTGGGTCATTAGGTTTTACCAAGCTTTCGGAATTAGTTACTCTACTCGAAAGCGATTTAAAAAATAAAATTGATCTCTCTCTCAACGAAAGAATCGGTGAAATCGTAGACTATACCAGCGAAATTTTTAGCGAATACGCAACGCAACTGAATCTTAACCTATGAGTATTATGACTGAAGTGGACTATAAAAAAGTTCTTGTGGCTGAGGATAGTTCGGTAATTCAGAATTTACTGAAGAAAATTCTACTTTTTGAGAACTGTAAAATCACGTCTGCTAAAGATGGCAAATCAGTACTTGAAAAATTCGAATCCGAAGATTTTGACCTTATTATTATGGACATTAATCTTCCGCTTTTAGACGGCCTTTCTGCAACCAAAGAGATAAGGTCTGGCAAAACAAAAAAAGCTAACATCCCAATCATTGGTATTTCTGGAAATGCAAAGAATTTACCTGTATCCGATTTTTTTGAAGCGGGCATGAATGAATATATGCAGAAGCCGTTAGATTACGATCAGCTCATCGACCTTGTAAAGAAGTATACCGGTAATTATTAATGACAATTCGCTATACAAAGCAGTTTCTCAATAAGCTTGAAGATATTTTTGCAGAGTCTGACTATGTATTGCGTTATGAAAAGGGAAATTTCAAATCTGGCTATTGCCTTCTGAATGACACCAAAATTGCGATTGTCAACAAGTACTATACCACGGAGGGCAAGATAAATTGCCTCATCGACATCCTTAAATCCATTGAAATAGATAAAAGCGCTCTAAGTGATAAGAATGCTAACCTATTAGTCGAACTTTCTCAAACAACATTAGAACTGTGAGGGTAACCGTTCTTGGCTCCGGCACGTCCCAAGGTGTTCCTGTGATTGGTTGTAAATGTGAAGTTTGCCGCTCTTTAGACTTTCGAGACAAACGACTACGAGTTTCCATCCACATCGAAACAGAAGGTAAGAGTTTCATTATCGACTCAGGCCCGGACTTTCGTCAACAAATCTTACGAGAGAGAATAGAATCCCTTGACGCTTTAATATTTACTCACGAACATAAAGACCATACTGCAGGGATGGACGACATTCGTTCCTTTAACTTTCTTCAGAAACGAGATATACCTCTATATGGTCATCAACGTGTTTTAGATCAACTTAAGAGAGAGTTTGCCTATGTATTTGAGGAAAAGAAATATCCGGGCGTCCCTCAGGTAAAGCTCAATCCGATTGAAAACCAACCCTTCACAGTCGATAATATTGAATTTACTCCCATTGAGGTAATGCATCATCTGCTGCCTGTATTTGGTTTCAGAATAAAAGACTTTTCTTATGTCACGGATGCAAAAACCATAAGTGATGAAGAGAAAGAAAAAATTAAGGGCTCAAAAGTTCTGATCCTAGATGCACTTCAAAAAGAAGATCACTTGAGTCACCTTACACTTTCAGAAGCGCTTGCACTCATTGAAGAGCTCAATGTGGAAACTGTATTTCTAACTCATATCAGTCACAGAATGGGGCTTCATGACAAAGTTAACTCTGAATTACCTGACAACGTGAAGCTCGCTTATGATGGACTCCAAATTGAACTGTAAATTGATTTTTATTTAATCAAGCCCAGGTTCAAAATTCGGATTGCCCAATGTAGATTTTAAATCTTAGTCTGCTACGTTAAGCTTAAGCATATTTGTTCGGCCCTTATCGTGAATAGGCATACTGGCCGTAGTTATAAAAGTGTCGCCACTTTCGAGGTGTCCGTGATCTTTGAGAGTATTTTCCTGGTCCTTGAAAGTCTCATCCGTTGAGACTACTTCGTTATAGTGAAAACCCTCAACACCCCATATTAAACTCAGCTTTGTCAAGAGGTTTTCATTTGGAGTAAAAATGAAAATCTTAGCCTTCGGTCTACTGGAAGAAAGTTTAAATGCTGTGTATCCTGAGACAGTATTCCCAATAATAGCTTTAGCATCCACCCTATCACTCAACTTGCACGCTCCATAGAGAATATTATCATTCATAAACGTATCGCTATCACGCACAGGGATACCAACTTTATCATACACATTAGCCGATTCCTCAACAGAAGCAATGGTTCTTGCCATTGTTTCGACTGTCTGAAGTGGGTATTTGCCGGCAGCAGTTTCTGCTGAGAGCATCATAGCATCGGCCCCATCCATTACGGCATTTGCTACATCGTTGGTTTCAGCACGAGTTGGGCGAGGATTATTAATCATACTCTCCATCATCTGAGTAGCGATAATGACTGGCTTGGCTGCCTTATTGCACTTATCAACCATCATCTTTTGTGCCATCGGCACTTCCTCCATAACTATCTCTACACCCAGATCTCCACGAGCTACCATCAAGGCATCAGATTCAGCAATGATATCGTCAATATTTTGAAGCGCTTCTGGCTTCTCTATTTTCGAAATCACTCGTATGTCCTTACCTGACTTAGCTATACGCTTTTTCAAGTCAATAATATCTTCAGCATGCCTCACAAAGGACAGTGCGATCCAATCAACTCCTTGCGCTATTCCAAATGCTAAGTCTTCTATATCCTTTTCCGTTAAAGCTGGTGCTGAAACTTTGGTGAAAGGTAGATTAATACCTTTCCTCGATTTCAAAGAACCACCATATTTTACTTCACAGATAACATCTCCTCCATCAACGCCCTTTACCGTCAACTCAAGATTTCCATCATCAATTAAGATCATGTCGCCTATCTTGACATCGTTAGGCAAATCTTGATAAGAAGTACTCACTCTTTCCGCAGTTCCTTCGCAAGACTCGTTTGTGATAACAATCTGATCACCTGGGTTTATAAAAACCTCCCCGTTCTCAACACTTTCAACCCTGATCTTGGGTCCTTGTAAATCTTGTAGGATCGATATATGTGTACCAAGCTCTTTATTAACCTCCCTGATTCTTTCAATTACTTCAGCATGCCCTTCATGCTCTCCATGGGAGAAATTCAATCTAAATACATTTACGCCCGCCTTAGCCAGCTCTGTTAACATTTCTTTAGACCTACTTGCTGGTCCTACCGTAGCCACAATTTTGGCACGCTTATTTACTGTTTGGTGACCCATACTAGAATATCAGATTATCTCTGGATTTTAATGCTTCAATTTCCACTTTTGTGGCAAATTGCACGAAAGGTATTTCTTTGATTTTGCTTATAAAAGCATTCTCATCGAAAGTACTGGATTCGTTTTCCAAAATTATGAAGTAGTCGAAGTTCTTTAATTCTGGGATGAGAAAAGCATCGAATTGTTCTTCACTTTCTTCGGCCCTATTGCGCAATAGTCTTATAGTTCGGTACTCTCCCAAATCTATATAGTTGACTACATTAAGCTCTCTTCCCGATTTAAAGTCAATTTCAATATTCTCACATTTCGATAGGTCAAGCTTTAACTCCTTATTAATACTCCATGCCAATCGATACGGCTTTACATTGGCATTGAGTGCCAGCAAAGTAAAGTCGTAATCATATGTGACTTGTAGCTTTTTTTTAGCCATAATTATCAAAATTGACCCTATTGGAGGCCTCAGACAAGATTAAAAAATTTGTTTGACATTAACCGCAAATTGCATTTCTTTGCATCGAGTTTTAACTAAAATTTTATCCAAAATGTCAGAAATAGCATCAAAAGTTAAGAGTATCATAATAGATAAGTTAGGTGTTGAAGATTCTGAAGTTACACCTGAGGCTAGCTTCACGAATGATTTAGGCGCTGATTCTCTTGACACGGTGGAATTGATCATGGAATTCGAAAAAGAATTCAATATCTCAATTCCTGATGACCAAGCTGAGAATATTGCTACCGTTGGTGATGCAATCTCTTACCTGGAAGCAAACGCATAATAATATTTCCCTTACTATTACGACTCATATATGCAACTAAAGCGAGTTGTAGTCACTGGACTTGGCGCACTTACACCATTAGGCAACAATCTGAATGATTACTGGAATAACCTGATTAAAGGTGTAAGTGGAGCCGGCCCGATCACGAGATTTGATCCCGAAAAATTTAAGACCAAGTTTGCCTGCGAGGTAAAAAACTATGATCCTCTTGATCACTTTGATCGCAAAGAGATGAGGAAAATGGATGCTTTTACCCAGTATGCAATGATCACTTCCAAAGAAGCCATTCAAGACTCTGGTCTAGACCTTGAAAAAATTGATAGGTTGAAAGCAGGAGTTATTTGGGGTTCTGGAATTGGTGGACTAAAAACTTTTCAGGAAGAAGTCGAAGGATTCGTTCAGGGCGACAAAAACCCAAGATTTAATCCGTTTTTCATTCCGAAAATGATTTCAGACATATCTGCTGGAATGATTTCAATGAAATACGGCTTTCATGGACCTAACTTTGTAACAGTTTCGGCTTGTGCCTCTGCTACAAATGCCATGATAGATGCCATGACCTACATTAAACTGGGCAAGGCAAAAGTGATGATCACTGGTGGTTCGGAAGCATCAGTTGTTGAAGCAGGCATGGGTGGATTCAATGCCATGAGAGCATTGTCTGAAAGAAACGACTCACCCCAAACAGCATCAAGACCCTTTGACAAAGACAGAGACGGTTTTGTTTTGGGTGAAGGTTCTGGAGCGATTATTCTTGAAGAATATGAGCACGCGAAAGCAAGAGGTGCCAAAATCTACGCTGAACTTGTTGGTGGTGGAATGTCAGCTGATGCATATCATATTACTGCTCCGCATCCGGAAGGTTTAGGTGCTTATAATGTAATGCTAAATGTGCTGGAGGATGCAGAAATGCAGCCAGAAGATATAGATTACATTAACGTTCACGGCACTTCAACCCCACTGGGTGATATGAGTGAAGTAATTGCTATTGAAAGAGTTTTTGGTGAGCATGCTTACAAACTGAACATTAGCTCTACCAAATCAATGACCGGCCATCTGTTAGGTGCAGCCGGTGCAATTGAGGCAATAGCAAGTATTAAAGCCATTGAAGATCAAATCGTACCTCCAACCATCAATCACTTTACAGATGATGAAAGGTTTGACCCAAGGTTGAACTTCACATTTAACAAAGCACAAAAACGTGAAATTAGAGCTGCATTAAGCAATACTTTCGGTTTTGGTGGACACAATACATCGGTAGTTTTTAGAAAAATTGATTAATGCCTCGGTTAGGTAACCGTTTAAGATCAATTTTTAAAAGGCATTCAAAAGAAGAAAAGCGGCTTGCCGCCTCTATCAAAATGATAGTAGGTAGCAAGCCGCTTAACTTAAAGCCATACCAAATTGCTGTACAGCATACCTCTGTAGCAAAGTCTGTAAAACAAGGTTTTAAAGAGTCAAACGAACGACTTGAATATCTTGGTGATGCTGTCTTGGGAGTGGTAGTAGCCGAATATCTATTCAAAAAGTTCCCCTTCAAAGATGAAGGTTTTTTAACCGAGTTAAGATCCCGTATAGTCAGTCGAGATTCTCTAAATAATGTAGCTCGAACGATAGGTGTTCCTCAAATTGTCAGGTTCGACAAAAAGCGCAAAACTCCCAATTCACATAAATCACTTTATGGAAATGCTCTAGAGGCCCTTGTAGGAGCTATATACATTGACAGAGGCTTCCACTTTGCGAGTAATTTTATAAAGAAAAAATTACTCCAACCCCACTTCGACTTAGAAGAAATCATCAATACGACTAAGAATTATAAGAGTAAACTTATCGAGTGGTCGCAGAAGAATACTAAAACCCCTAGTTTTGACCATATAGAGACTATTGATAAAGGTCATTATAAAGAATTCATTATTCAGGTTTCTATTGATCAAGAACCAATTGCCAAGGGCCATGGTTTAAGTAAGAAGAAAGCTGAACAAGATGCTGCCCGTGAAGCTTGTATCATTCTAGAGTTAGAATAATGCGCAAATACAGAATTGCTGGAGGTACTGTCAATCAAACACCACTTGATTGGAATGGCAATATTGCCCGGCTAAGACATGTGCTTCTTGACGCCAAAGCCTCGAAAGTAGAAATTCTCTGTCTTCCTGAGCTCTCAATCACTGGCTATGGTTGTGAGGATATTTTCTTGAGCGACTGGCTTTCTGAAAAGGCCTTGACATTTATTCCAGAATTAGTCGAAGAGACAGAGGGCCTTTTGGTCACCCTCAATTTACCAATACGCCATAAAAAAAAGCTCTACAACTGCTCATTAGTAGCACATGACAAGCAGATTCTCGGGATTTATGCCAAACAGTACATGGCCTTAGATGGCGTACATTATGAGCCAAGATGGTTCAACCCATGGCCAATTGGATTGGTTGAAAGTATTGAGCTGTTTGGAAAAAAGTACCCTATTGGAGATTTGACTTTCGATTTTGAAGATTGGAAGATTGGCTTTGAGATTTGTGAGGACGCCTGGAGAGGTAGTGATCGACCTGCTTGTCGTTTGATTGATAAAGGTGTTAACCTGATTCTTAATCCAAGCGCAAGTCATTTTGCCATGCAAAAAACACTTGACAGGATCGATCTCGTTACAAAATCATCGATAGACTTCGAGTGTACGTACGTTTATGCTAACCTACTAGGCAACGAAGCGGGAAGAATGATCTATGATGGCGAGATCATTGTTGCGCAACAAGGTCACATGTACCTTAGAAATCAACTACTCTCCTTCCAGTCACATCAACTCTCCTGGGTGGATATATCCCCAGAGGAAAAAGATAAACCTCACAAAGATTTTGTTTCTCCTGTTACAGCAAAGGAAGAGGAATTCCCAAAGGCTACGGCTTTGGCTTTGTTCGACTATTTAAGAAAAAGCAGAAGCAACGGCTACACACTTTCATTAAGTGGCGGGGCAGACTCAGCCACCTGTGCCGTAATGGTCGCTGAGATGGTAAAAAGAGGGATTGAGGAGCTAGGAAAAGCTGGCTTTCTAAAAGCCATTGACAAATCGGATATGAATGAACTCAGCCAAAAAGAAATTGTAAATAAGCTTTTCAACACAGCTTATCAAGGCACGGTCAATTCTTCTGAGACAACTCTCAATGCTGCAAAGACACTGTCTGAGTCGATTGGCGCTAACTTTTATGATTGGAACATAGACAACCCCGTTCAGGCCTATACATCTACCATTGAAAGCGCATTGGGTCGTGAGTTGACTTGGGAAGATGATGACTTGGCACTGCAAAACATTCAAGCCAGGGCAAGAAGTCCTATCATCTGGATGTTAACGAACATTACCAATACTTTACTCTTAACAACATCAAACAGAAGTGAGGGTGATGTAGGTTATGCCACGATGGATGGAGATACTAGCGGAAGTCTTGCCCCTATTTCGAGTGTGGACAAGCATTTCATCCGCGAATGGTTAAAATATGCAGAAGCCGAATTGGGATATGAAGGTCTCGCACCTATTAATGCATTACCACCGACAGCTGAACTTAGACCATCTGACCAAAATCAAACAGACGAAGACGACTTGATGCCCTACCATATCATGGTAGAGATTGAAAAACTAGCCATTAGAGATCATAAGTCACCATTACAGGTTTTTGAAGAATTGAAACCAAAGGACTTAGAAAGCTCGATTCTATTAAAGGCACATATCATCAAATTCTTTCGACTCTGGAGCAGGAATCAATGGAAGAGAGAACGTCTAGCACCAGCCTTTCATCTTGACGAATTCAACGTGGACCCTAGAACCTGGTGTCGTTTTCCGATTCTTTCATCGGGCTTTCATGAGGAATTGTTGGAACTAGAATCACAGTAAAACTCACAATGCTTCAGGATTGTTCTTATTTAAATCTTGGGTATCTTAGGCTGCATCTTCAGAAAGTGACATGAGAAAAGTCGTGCTGGTTTTCGGTGGAATTTCTATCTCAATATTTCTTCTATTTGAGCTTAGCAAATGGTCATGGACTAATTCAGAGTCGCGAAGTGACATCATGATAATTGTTGTCGGTTGTCTTTTCATTTTGATAGGTTTCTTGATCAATCGGTATATGGCACATTCGCCATATACGCTCAGCCCCCAAACTGACCAGGTCCAAAGAACAAAGAAATCCAATTTGACAGAGCAGGAACTAAAGGTTCTGACATTCATGGCAGATGGATATTCCAATACTCAAATAGCCGAATCACTTTTTATATCTGAGAATACAGTCAAAACTCACATATCTCGAATTTTCGCCAAGCTTGAGGCAAAAAGAAGAACGGAGGCCGTCAAAATCGGAAGAGACCTCAAGATAATCTAGCGCCTCATCCGTGTAATACTTTAGTAGTACTTCTACAATATCATACTTTTGAGTGACGCCTTCGGAAAGATAATTTCATAGAATTGTGTTCCAACTACAACAGAACATCATGAAAAAATTAGTATTACGATATGGTATAGTAGGTGCCTGCGTATCAATTACACTTGGCCTCCTTAACTGGTTCACCGTTGCACAAAGCTTTAGTGTTGAAGCATCACAAATAACAGGCTATGCCTCCATTATCCTTTCGTTAATGTGCGTACCTCTGGGCATTAGGTATTTCAAGCATAAACTCAACAGCGGTATAGTTCCATTTAAAAAGGCTCTAAAAATAGGCACATCAATTACTTTGGTAAACGCAACTATTACATTCCTATATAGTGTTCTATTCTTCGTTTTTGCAGGAGAAGAATTCGCCAATTGGCGTACTAGTGGAATGAACGAGGAGGCTTTACAACGTATGAACCAGGCACCAGACTTTGTAATGTCACCACTGTTTCAGGGGCTAATCATGTTCTTATCGGTATTTTTCATTGGCCTGATCATTAGCCTCGTCAGTTCAGTAGCTCTATCAGGAACCAAGAAACCAATCACACGAAACTTAGCCTAATCCAATGTCCAAGAAGAAAAGTACTCGAGAGAAGTTGATGGCACGAGAAGAAAAAATTCATGTTATCACACCCGAATGGGAGCACAAGTATGGTAAAGGCAAACTTTTGGTGCCACACCCACGCGATATTGAGAACATTGTCAATACTACCAATAAAGGAGAACTTCTTACAAATGATATCATCAGAGACCTCTTGGCCAAAGAGAGGAAGGTGCAGGTAACCGACCCAATCTCGGTAGGTATATTCCTTAAAATCCTTGGTGAAGTTGCAGAAGAAGAACGCCTTGAGAAAAAAGAATCCATAACGCCTTATTGGCGGGTTCTAAAGCCCGATGGTTCGATTAACATAAAATTCCATGGTGGAGTTAAATATCAAGAGGAGCTTTTGAGAGCCGAAGGCTTTGAACTTTTGCCTCCCAAAGGTAAAAAACCTCCCAAAGTGGCTGATTTCGAGAAATTCTTAAAGACGTATGGCTAAACTAAAAGTTCATTGACCCATTCGACTGGAGGTTATATTCTAACCACACAACCCATATATGACATTGAACTTTTAGTTCAGTGTCTTACTTATCTGGCCTGTAGGAGTATCATCTTTAAGTTAGTCTCAGAATTAGATGTCGCTTTCCAATTCTTTCGTTTCAAAGAAGAGTTAAAATAGAGTTAAGCAGAAAATACGACTTTCATTTGAGAAGAGAATCCATTTAATTACCGCTCCTAATCACATTCAAATGAGGCATCTACAAAGGTCATTGGCAGTTTTGATTTTTTCAATGACTTGTTCATTCATTTCTTTCGGTCAAGAAGAAAAGGTAACTCCTAAAGATTCTTTGATCCATATAGTAAATGACTACTACAGACTGAATGTAATCGTGTTCCAATCCGACTCTTCCCCAAAGGATGTAGAAAACATTTTTGACCTTTTCACTCCTGACTTTGTTTATGTGCACCCAAAGTATGGTGGAACATATTCACGAGATGACCTTTACAATGGCTACTTGCGAAATCAGAAAAATGGTGGTTATGATGGATCGGTAACTGATATTATCATTGCAAATATGATTACTGGCTTAAATGCGGTAACTGTGACAAAACATTTTGTGAATAAGCAAGAAGATGGAAGCTCAAAAAAGGGCGAGCCTCAAATGACGCTATTCGAATTTAAGGGCGGCAAAATCTCCAAAATCTTTGAATATTGGTAAGCCAATAGTTCTGGCACAATGGAACCACGATTGAGTTCCTTAGAATTAACACACCTTTACCATACGGAATCCATTTACTTTTCGTAATTCCCATATATTTGTTGATTCCATTAAATAGTACAAAATGCTTCTACACATAGTTTGGGACCCAATGAGGGAAATCATTAAGGATATTCAACCACCTGTATGGTACAGTGTGTTGTTTGCCATGGGTTTTATTATTGGTTATCAGATTATGGTCAACATCTTCAAGAAGGAAGGTAAAGACCTATTAAATGTCGATACGCTTACTGTCCACATGGTGCTTGCGACCATTATTAGTGCCCGGTTAGGCCATTTGGTGTTCTATGAGCCCCAAAGGTTTCTGGCTGACCCATTAATGTTTTTCAGAACATGGGAAGGGGGCTTGGCAAGTCATGGCGCAGCATTTGGCATACCACTAGCACTTTACTTATACAGCAACTATTTCGTAGATGCCAGCTGGTCACCTTTCAGATTCAAATTCAGAAAGAAAAAGAGAGAAGGCCAAAGTTGGTTATGGATAATAGACCGAATTGTCATTACTGTTGCCTTGGCTGCGGTTTTCATCCGTATGGGTAACTTTGTCAACTCTGAGATTGTAGGCAAGCCTACTGAGTCAGACTATGGGGTTGTCTTTGGCCGTGTAGCCGAAGAAATGATTGAAGACGCAGGGCTCGGTATCGAAAAGGCAGAAGCCTCAAAAGGCATCTCAACAGAGAGGCCAGCACCCGGAATTGTACCTGTGGACTTAACACTCACCTTTGAAAACTCGCAATTACCTGAGCAAGATGCTCGGAGAATTGTTGAAGACAATGTTAAGAGAATACTCACAGGTTATGGAAGTGTAAGAGAGCATTATGCTCAGGGCAATGAGCCTCTCGATTACGAATTGAAGGTAATTAATCGCAAAGTTGTTGTGACTGTACATACTTGGGGGATTTCTCGACACCCCACTCAGCTCTATGAGTCAGCAACATCTTTGGTTCTTTTCTTCATTTTACTTGGTATATGGATGAAATACAAAGAAAAAACCCCTGAGGGTCTACTTTTTGGGATTTTCCTTGTTTACATTTTCTCATTGCGATGGTTCCATGAAACGTATAAGGAAAACCAAGTAGCCTTCGAAGATGAAATGACTTATAATATGGGACAAATATTGAGTATTCCTCTGCTTGCATTAGGGGTATTCATCCTTATAAGGGTCTTTATAAAGTCAAGAAAATCGGTGGGATAGGTGATTAAAGGTATTGGTTGGTGTTGTTTGTTGTGGGTTTGCATTTTAGCCAACCCTGCATTTTCTCAAACGGGTAACGTTGCAGACATCAATCCTGATTCTACTGTTCGGGTAGGCAAGATATATGTCACAGGAAATACAAAGACAAAATTAGAAATTGTCTTAAGAGAACTTGACTTTGAAGAAGGAGAGGAATTAAAGCTATCTGACTTTGCTGAAAAAGTTACCTTAGACCAACAAAAACTGACCAACACAAGGCTTTTTGTTTTTGTAGAGATAGTACCCCTCTTCATGTCTGAGAAAGAGGTAGATGTACTCATCAGGCTTCAGGAACGCTGGTACATCTTTCCCCTACCGATTTTTAAACTAGCCGATCGAAATTTTACAGAATGGTGGGTCAACCAAAACAGAGACTTTTCACGCGTCAACTATGGAGCCCAACTCATTCATACCAACCTGACTGGGCGAAATGATCGTTTTAGAGTCCGAGCGCAGTTTGGCTTTGCTAAACAGTTCTCCTTAAGTTATCAAATTCCATATATCAATTCGGAACAAACAATAGGTCTCGGATTTTCTTCGAGTTATACTACTAACAAAACTGTGGGTGTTAATTCGATTTCTCACAGGGCTCAGTTTGTAGAAAGCGACAATGTTATTAGAAGGGCCTTTAGTACAAATGGGACAATTACCCTACGCCCCTCTTTTTATACTAGACATAGCCTAAACCTGGGCTATGTGAGATCCTCCGTAGGAGATACTATTAGAGACGTTAACCCTGAGTATCACTTAAGAAATGAGAGTGTTCAAGAATACATAAGGCTATCATACACTTTTAGTCTTGACAAGAGAGACTATATAGCTTACCCATTAACCGGAAGTCTATTGACGGTTCAGTTGAGTCAATTCGGTCTAGGTAGCTTCAATGATTTTGACATGCTGACTACAAGACTTACGTATTCAAAATTCTTTGACTTGAAGGGCAAATTTTACTTTGCCAATCGCATTGATGCCTATAATAATTCCGCACAAAACATCCCATACTTCGTTAGAGCTGGCTTTGGTTATCGACCAGACTTTATTAGGGGCTATGAGAGGTTTGTTATTGAAAGCAATCAATATATCTCCAATCGAAGCTCATTGAGGTTTAAAGTTTTAGAGGGAGTCCAAGAGCTTAACCGAAGGAGCCTTATTAATCAATTCAGAACCCTACCCTACGCCTTCTATCTCAAAATCTTTATGGATGCCGGTTATGCGGGTAACCCCATTAATTCCACACAAAATAACTTCTTCAATAATGAGTGGATTGGCAGTATAGGCTTAGGCCTTGACATTGTCACCTATTATGATTTCGTCTTTAGGTTAGAGTATAGCATCAATAGAGAGGGAACTAAGGGACTCTTCTTCAATTTCAAATCAGCACTATAACTTTATTTTTAATATCATTAATCACTATTCATAGTTGATTTTATTATATTGATATGTGCGCAGACTATCAATCATTTTGATTTGCTGTGTCACTTTAAATCTTACATCATGGAGTCAGCTGGCCGGAACACCCCCAAATGGGGCTGTATCAATAGGTTTAGGTGGCATATCATCCATAGACCACAAAGAATGGTCTATTTTCAATAATCCTGCAGGCCTCAGCAATGTTGGTCAAGTTTCTGGCATAATCGGATACCAAACTACTCTTAGCTTCCTACCATTCAATTCGGTCATGGCTGGGGTCAGTTCTCCCCTTAAGTCAAGTGTTCTTGGTTTTGGCATCTCTAAGTTTGGTGATGAAATCTTCAATACTCAAATGGCTTATATGGGTTTTGCCCATAAAGTCGGAAATACTAAGGCGGGAATTAAAACCAACATTCTCCAACTTCAAATTGATGGCTTTGGGAAGCAATCGGTATTCATTTCAGAGATTGGTGTGCTTGCCAACTTAAGTCCAGAGTTCACCTTAGGAACCTACATTTATAATTTCACACAATCGAGTATTTCTACAGATATACAGGAGAAAGTACCTGTGATCATAAGACTATCGATTGACTATCATCCAAGCGACCAATTAAACATCTATTCTGAAATAGAGAAGGATGTGGTTTTAGATCCCGATCTCAGATTTGGTTTGGCTTATAAGTTAGTGGAGCGGCTCATTGTGAGGACTGGAATATCCACATCGGTAAAAAGGCATTCATTCGGAGCTAGTCTAATTTCAAATCGATTTACAATTGACTATGGCGTCAGGTCGGGACGAGAAACAGGAGTCTTGCATAGTTTTGGACTCAAGTACCTATTCAAACGATGAGACGGTCGGTGCTTTTAATCATTTCTCTCCTATTGCTCATAATCACAGACCGAGCACATGCTCAAGGGAGGAAGCCTATTGACTTACAATCATTTGTCGAGAAGTGGTTGAACGATCAGGAAGTAGGGTCAAACTATCAAGAACTCTATGAGCGATTAATTCTTGCCTATGAAAACCCCATCGACATTAACCGAGCTGAAAAAGAAGAACTCATCAATCTTGGCCTGCTGTCAATATCCCAAGTTCAAAACCTACTTCAGTATCGCCAAGAGGTTGAAAGGCTCAACACACTCTATGAACTCCAATACGTTGATGGCTTCGATAAACAAACGATCAATAACATTCTCCCATTTATTACCCTCTCTACAAGAAGTTTAAATGCCTCGCCACTCCTAAAAAGGATATTGTCGGAAAGAAACAACTACCTGATACTCCGCTATGAGAGGGTGTTAGAAAAAAAGGAAGGCTATACCATTGATGATGAGACCCAGACACACTATTTCGGCTCTCCTAACAAAGCTTACCTCCGATATCGGGTTTCTAAACCTGGGGATTTTAGCATTGGGCTTACCGCTGAGAAAGATGCAGGTGAGAGATTTATCTGGAAACCCAAATCTGGCAATTACGGAATGGACTTTTGGTCCGTTCACCTAATGATCCAGAACAAAGGGAGATTAAAAAAAGGCATAATAGGTGATTACCAGCTCCAATTTGGACAAGGCTTAATCTTTGGTTCGGGTTTCTCTGTAGGCAAGGGTTCCGAAACAGTTAACACACTAGAAAGGGCAAACATTGGCATTTCACCCTATACCTCAGTAGTTGAGGGTGGTTTTTTGCGAGGTTTAGCCACTACTTATGCTATAACCTCCAAGTTATCTTCCACTGTTTTTGTCTCAAGCCTTAATCAGGATGCAAACATTAGGTTGACTAATGAGGAAACAGCAAGCTATTTTTCTTCTTTCCAACTCACAGGGTTTCACAGGACTCAAGCGGAAATAGAAAATCGACATCGTGTGAATGAAAAGACATACGGACTAGCGTTGAATTACAAGCCAAGTGAAAAGAGGAAAATTGGCTTTATCGCAGCCCTCAATAGTTTTAGCGTTCCGATACAAAGAAGCGATCAGGCTTACAACATGTTTGAGTTCTCTGGTAATCAAAATTTCAACATCGGAGTATACGGTAACACTTATTGGGAAAGATTTAATTTTTTTGGCGAATTGGCCATTTCAAAAAGTATGGGAACTGGTAGTATTCTAGGCTTCAGTACGTACTTAACAAAAAGGATAGATTTCGGTCTGATTGTCAGGAATTACGATAAGAATTTCCATTCAATTCGAGGGTCTTCCTTTTCAGAAAACAGTCGAAACATCAATGAAAGTGGTGTCTATTGGGGCATCAAATACAAACTAAATCGCAAATTCGACTTATCAGCTTATTATGACTCCTTTCGATTCCATTGGCTCAAGTTCAGAGTCGACAAGCCATCTCAAGGGAGTGATTTCCTTTTACGTTTCAACTATGGGGCCAATTCAAACACCAAAGTGTACCTTCAGCTACGAGGTAAAAGCAAAGAAGAAAACACAACCCTGGCGAATGAAGGTAAAGTGGTTGGTAATGGAAAAAAGCTACAGTATATAATTAATACTCAATACCAAGCATCCAGTGCCATAACCCTTCAAACAAGAGTTCAGTATAGCAGTTTTTCTATTGAAGGCGAGCACACTGAAGGCTATGCTATAATGCAAGATGTCAACTTTAAGATCGAGGCACTCACATTTAGCAGCCGAATTGCAATATTCGACACAGAAGGTCTTCAAAATCGCCAATATGCGTATGAAAGAGATGTTTTATACGCCTTTTCCATCCCTGGGTACAGTGGCCAAGGTGTTAGAAGCTATCTCTTATTCAGCTATCGTCTAAATCGCAAGTTCGATATATGGACTCGGTTCGCTAGAACGACTTTTTACGATCGGAATGAAATTGGCACGGGACTTGAAACTATTGGAGGAAATAAAAGAACTGAAGTTAAATTTCAAATCAGGTATAAGATCAGGTAATCCCTCCATTCAAAAATTATCATTTGTTGGGGACTTCAAACTTTGATATTTTCCTGCCTAGATTAAAAAATGATCATTATGAATATAAGACGAACAGTGTTTCAAGCATTTTTCCTTGTTGGTACTACAGCAATGTTACTGGCTCAGGGAAAGGCAAACCGAAGTGACAATGAGCGATGGCAGCAGCGTGTGAACTATTACATGGAAATTGACATGGACGTTGAGACCAATCGCTATCAAGGAGTTCAAAAGTTAGAATACACCAATAACTCTCCTGATGACCTAAAAATGGTTTTCTACCACCTCTATTTTAATGCCTTCCAACCAGGAAGTATGATGGATGTTAGATCTCGTACCATTCAGGACCCCGATCGCAGAGTGGGTGACAGAATATCAAAACTATCTGATGATCAGATTGGCTATCAGAAGATATTCTCTCTGAAAATGAATGGAAAGGACGTTGACCATGAAGTGGTCGGCACTATTCTAGAGGTAAAGCTTGATGATCCTATTAAATCAGGGCAGACAGTCACCTTTGATATGACTTTTGAAGCACAAGTTCCTGTACAGATCAGAAGAACCGGAAGAGATAATGCGGAAGGCGTGCGTTATTCGATGGCTCAATGGTTTCCTAAAATGGCTGAGTATGACTACCAAGGGTGGCATGCAGACGAGTACATAGGCCGTGAATTTTACGGTGTATGGGGAGACTTTGAAGTAAAGCTTTCAATAGACAAAGACTATGTAGTGGGCGGTACAGGTTACCTTCAAAATCCACTTGAAATTGGACATGGCTATGAGAACTCTGGCGACAGGGTGAACCAAAAAGTTGTTGATGGCAAGCTCACATGGCACTTCATTGCGCCAGACGTGCATGACTTTATGTGGGCAGCTGACCCAGACTACCTTCATAATAAACTCACTATGAAGAATGGTACTGTATTGCATTTTCTACACCAAGAAGGTCAGAACAGTGCTAACTGGGAGAAACTAAGACCTTTGACAGAAATGTCATTTGAGTACGCAAACAAATATTTCGGTCAATACCCTTACAAACAATTCTCAGTGATTCAAGGAGGTGATGGTGGTATGGAATACCCTATGTCTACATTGATCACTGGTAACAGAGGTAGTCTGTTAGGGGTAACCATTCACGAGTCCATGCATGATTGGTATCATGGGGTATTGGGAAGTAATGAAGCATTACACCCTTGGATGGACGAGGGGTTCACTTCCTATGCATCCTCTAGAATCTCTCAGCATATTTCACGTACTAATAAAGGCGAAGCTGCGCCTGAAACCACATTGGAGAATATTGGTTCTAGATCCGGTCAAGGTGGCTACTTAAGAGCGGCTACAAGCGGACGTGAAGAGGCAATGAGTACACACTCTGACCATTATGAGCTTAATGGCATCTACGGTGCTCAGGCCTATGGTAAGGGAGCTGTATGGATGAGTCAAATGGGCTATGTCATTGGTGAAGAAGCAAGAGATAAAGGTTTATTAGAATATTTTAATCGGTGGAAATTCAAGCACCCTAACCCAAATGATGTGCTTCGAGTGATGGAAGATGTATCTGGTTTAGAGCTGGATTGGTACAATGAATACTTTGTTTATACCACCAAACAAATCGACTATGCTGTGAAAGATGTCGTTGGTGAGGGTCAAAAAACGAAAGTAAGTCTAGAAAGAGTCAAGAAGATGCCAATGCCTGTTGATGTGGTGGTTACCTACACTGACGGAACCAAAGAGGTGCACTATATGGCATTGAGAATGATGCGTGGCGAAAAGCCTGCAGAAACTTCGGATAAGCGTATTGTACACGAAGACTGGCCTTGGACACATCCATCTTATGAATTAACGGTGGATAGACCTATTTCTGAGATAGCTTCTGTTGTAATCGATCCATCTGGAAGAATGGCAGATACCAACAAGGATAATAACAAATGGGAGGCTACTGCCATTGAGAAGAAAAGATAAGTTTATAGAACTCATATAAAAAGGGCCTCGAAATATCGAGGCCCTTTTTATTTTGATTTGAAATCTCCGCAATCTACCCTAATATCAGTAGTCTGAAGATTCTTTTTCAAAAAAGAACACATATGGCTATTTTCCTTATCACCATGATAGAAACTACAATTAAAACACATCCGTTGAACAGGAATAAGCCCTTCTTCATTTAGTCTATCTAAAAGTTCGAAAAGCCCCTTGAATAGATTTGTCTTTTTTTCAGTTCCCAGTTTAGATAATGCCTTGTGAAAATCACCTTGATAACTTTCAATAGTATTTGCCAGTTGTACTCCCCTAGTTGTCAGGTGTAATGAAAAACTTCTCTTGTCATTAATTTCCGATACCTTTCTCAATAGATTTTTGTCCACTAAAACTCTAACTGAATCACTAATTGTAGCCTTTGTCATCTGAAATTCCTTTGCGAGTTGGCTCACCTTGCTCAAAGCAGAAGAATGATTTTTTATAAAGAGAATTAATTGAACCTGTATTGGGCTCAAACCGTGTGGTTGAGCTTGGGACCAGAGTAATTGGCGGTAAAAATCTGACAGCTTGGATAAAACCAAGCTAATTTTAAACTCAGTTTCAGACTCTGAAGCTTTGTTATCATCAATAATATCCATACTCATCTTATAAAATAGTCTCGGGCATTTTTAGCCAAATTCCTTTCTAAGGATCACCTACTAAGATCAGAAAAGTTTGGTCAATCTAAACCTTGTTCAAGCTATAATACCTCTAGCAGTCACAAGTAAAATCAATTATGTGACTATACTCTGACATTACTTGGCCCTCCAAGCTAACAATTGAATCTATATTGATAAACTGCCCACTTACCAACTCTATAACTCTGTTATTCAGTGTTTTAATCAAACTTGATTCTGTATGAAATTCATGAATTTCGTTGAAATACTGAATTTTGACATACTTCCTTTGATCAATTAACTCATTTATAAGGTTGAGTTTATCGGAATGATTCTCAATTATCTCCGTTCTATGCATCTCGGCAACCTTCCATCTCCAAAATAAAGTACCCCTTATTTAAAATAGATGTTTCCATTTCATTTGTGGCCATCTCAATGTGACAAAAACGACACTCTTTCGAGCTTAAAACTTGCCCTTCTTCATTTTTGGTTTGCAAGTATTCTTTCCCATACTCGATCACATGTTCGATAGACTCACCTTCTTGGGTTATTATATCAAAATGCATAACGCGACCATTTTTCCTAGTCACGTAAGTATCAAAAACTGCTGCTTTCATTTCAATTAAATTTTACGTTAAAATGTCTTTCCCCGGAGTAATTTTTCTTTCCCATAACCCAATGTCCATCTTGGTCAATCAACTCGAGTGAGATTGAATGGACTCCCTCTGTAATACCATATATAAAGTATGGCGTCCATTTCTCTAAGATGAATTCCTCTCCATCAATTAGAGCTCGAATCTTAACCCCATCTTTTAACTCAGTACCTACTAAGAAAAAATCTAGAAGTATTGGGCTCTTGTCACTATCTAAATTGTAACTCCCTTTTGGACGACTGTAATAAACCCCTTTAGTATCTATTTGCTTTGAATTTTGTGCTTCAGTGCCTATTGTCAGTTCCTTGATCACATATGAGTGATCCGTTTTTACACTTTCGTGATAGGACCTAGACAAAAAAGCTAGAAAGGTATGACTTCCTTCAGGCAACTGTAGTTCAAATCCAGTCTCATACTTGGCCATGTAGGGTTCATCATCCAACAAAACATGAATGTGCTGACCAGCACCTGAATTGGCCAACAACTCTGAACGTTTAGATAACGTTTTTTCTCCCAGTTCAAAATTCGAGACGCGGAAATTCAAGTGTAACTCTTTAAGGTTCAATGAATCCAATGAGCTCAATAATTCCAATTCTCCATTCGAAACCATTGACCTTTCCTGTGCAATCACCTCGATTTTAGGAGCACCTGCTAAAGACTGGCAACCTTGAAGAAACAAGGCCACCAGTATGTATATGAATAAAAGTGCTATACTTTTCACCTCACTTTATTTTGAGACACTATAAGGCAAACTAAGATTGCCTGAAGCCACTGAGTACACTTCATAAACACCAAGCATAGGTCTCTGTGCGTCTGAGGTGTTCACCTGCATATAGGCAGTGACTCCGTCAAACTTAAAATCTGTCCTATTATTGATCCTATAAAGTGGTACTACAACTCTAATAGTATTCCCTTTAGTAATAACTGGGTAGCCTGGAGAATCCATGTACATCGGCATTCCAGGGTTGGTTGGAGGTAGTTTCACAGATTTGTCATTGGCGTCAAATTGTTTTACAGCCAAGCCTCCTGCTACGCGTTTATCTTCTGTTAGAATCACCCAATGTGGATGCCAAATAATTCCATCATTGTCAAAGACGGCATCAGAGTTCTCATCCCATAAAGGAGTATCGTCAAAATCTGGATGTGAAGTTAGTGCTAGTGCTACAATACCGGCTGTCTCATTAAAGCCAACATCCCTGGCATTCAAGGTTGTGGGAAAAACATATCCTAATACCGGTGCACCATCCAAACTTCCGTGTACTTCAGACACCGTCTTTCCTGCTACACCGTTGACCTGTATCTCAAGGACAATGCTTGCGATTTCGGCATTATACTGTGCATTTACCTCCTTTATCTTGAAATCTGGAGTTGTTTTAAAATTGTCCTGATGTTGTAGTTGAGTTTGTCCCCAAATCAATTGTGGGCAAAAGATTGCAATCAAGAATGCAATTAAGGTTTGATTTTTCATTTTCATTTTTAGTTAGGATTACTTACTAATTATCAAACTATGATTTATTTAGTTTGGTTCCCTAACTATTTAAAAAACTTCTTCTGACCCCATATTGATGAAATAGAGCACATATCATGTAACTTGTAAGTATCAAATACTCTACATATGGCTTCTTATAAACTCAACATCAATAGTAAGGAATACACTATTGAAGCCGAACCTCAAACGCCCCTACTCTGGGCTATTAGAGACGAGGTCGGCTTAACAGGAACAAAATACGGATGTGGAATTGCTCAGTGTGGAGCGTGCACAGTTCATTTAAATGGGAACCCGGTGAGATCATGTTCATTGCCTGTTAGCGCCATTGTAGGCCAAAGTATTACTACAATCGAGGGACTTTCAGAAGATAATTCGCACCCCGTTCAAAAGGCGTGGTTAGATGTTCAAGCGCCTCAGTGTGGCTACTGCCAATCAGGACAGATCATGTCGGCTTCAGCCTTACTTGAAAAGAATCCATCTCCTAGCGATGAGGACATTGATCAAGCCATGTCTGGCAACGTTTGTAGATGTGGTACCTACCATCGCATAAGAAAAGCAATTCACTTGGCCTCAAAAGAGATTAGTAATGAAAGCAAATAAACTCAATAGAAGAAGATTTCTTCAGGTCTCCGGAATGGCAGGAGCTATGCTTGCCGTTGGTTTTGATAGCCTCGCTTTCGGTTCGGATAAAAGCACTTTGAAAATGATCATGCCGGAAGATTTAATCAACGGTATCCAGATCAATCCATATGTCACGATTAGTGAAAGTGGTGAAGTCACGATTATGGCACACGTACCCGAGTTGGGACAAGGAATCTTTCAAGGTATTCCGGCCATCATTGCCGAAGAACTTGGTGTTACGATGGAACAAGTTACCATTGTGAAAGCCAGTGCTTCCAGAAAGTACGGCCGCCAATCGATCGGTGGTAGTAGAAGCGTGCGCAGTATGTTTATGCCCATGAGGCAGCTAGGTGCAGCCACCAGAGAGGTTCTAGTTCAGGCCGCAGCCAAACAATGGGGAGTTGACGCTTCTAATTGTGAAGTAAAAGAAGGTGTTGTCTATAAAAAAGGATCGAAAGATGCATTGCCTTATGGCGATTTGGTTGCCAGTGCTGCTAAACTTGAACTTCCCAAAAAGCCAACTTTAAAGAACAAGGCTGACTTTAATATCATTGGTAAAGCAACTCATAGACCCGATTTAGTTGGCAAAGTCAATGGCAGTGCGGATTATGGCATTGACGCACAAACAGAAGGCTTGCTATATGCGACTATAGAAAGGTGCCCTACCCTTCAAGGAACAGTAACCAGCTATGATGCCGATGCGGCCAAGTCTGTCAAAGGCGTTATTGAAGTAATGGAAGTCACACGTACTGTGTATGGCAAAAAGAACACCGGTATTGCGGTGGTTGCTGAAACCTATTATGCCGCAACGGAAGGGAGAAAGAAATTAAGTGCCGAATGGGACAATGCTGAGTTTTCTCAGATTTCTACAGAGAGTATCAATACTGATATGGCCCAGCTTGCTCAGGAAAAAGGGCTTGAACACTTCGAGAAAGGAGATTTTGAGGCTAGTAAAGGACAAAGAGGTGCGAGTAGCGACATAAAAGTAAAGACATCTCACTATAGACTACCACATGTTGCGCACTCATGCATGGAACCTATGAATGCGACAGTACATGTGAGAGAAGATAATACTGTTGAAGTATGGGCACCAAGCCAAAGTCCGCAAGTACAAAGACAATTTGCTAGGCAACTTGGTATCCCAGACAACCAAGCCGAAGAAAAAATCAAAGTACATCTACCCTTCCTAGGAGGTGGTTTTGGTAGAAGATCGATGAATGACTCATTAGAAGAGTGTTTTCAGATATCAAAAGCATTGAGAAAGCCAGTAAAACTGATTTGGTCTCGAGAGGATGATACTACACAAGGACCATTTAGGCAAACGAGTTTTCATCGAATGACCATGTCATTCAATTCAGATAATAGAATTGGACTACAACATAAAGTTGTAAGCCCTGCCATTACCACTCAGAGTAGACCTTCTAATGGACGTGTCCCTTTCGAAGTAATGGAAGCCATTAACACTCATTACGATTTTGATGATATATCAGTAAGGTATTCTGAATATAAAAATCAAATACCTATACACTGGTGGCGATCAGTTTTTGGTTCTACAAATGCCTTCCCCCATGAAAGCTTCATAGATGAAATGGCCTTTGAGTTGAAAGTTGACCCTCTTCAGTTTAGAAAGACTAAGCTCAAGTCTGAGCCAAGGTTTATCAAGGTCTTGGAAAAATTGGAAGAACAGTCTAATTGGAACGAGAAGCTCGGAGAGAACGAAGGTAAGGGTGTAGCCATTGTCGAAAGTTTTGGATCCATTGTAGCTCATGCGGTGTTTTTAAAGCGAGAAAACGGCAAAGTGTCCATGCCAAAAGTTGTTTCCGTTGTCGACTGTGGCATTTACGTGAATCCGGATCAAGTCATCGCTCAAACTGAAGGAAACATCATTTATGGATTGACCGCAGCTCTGAAGGATGCCATTACCTTTAAGAATGGTGCTGCCCAGGAAGCAAACTTTGATACCTATAGGATGCTCAGAATGAATGAGGCACCTAGAGACATTCAAGTTCACTTAATGGAGAATAATGAAGCTCCTGGCGGGGTAGGTGAACCAGGCTTACCTCCAATAGCACCTGCCTTGGCCAATGCAGTGTTTGATCTAAGTGGGAAAAGGATGAGAATTTTGCCATTCGACCTACAGAAAATCTAAGTCCCCCTTGGAAGACCAATCACTTTACATTATGGCCGGCATGTATATCATAGCCGGCCTAGCACACTTTTGGAAGCCAAAGGCATATGTGAAAATTATGCCCAGCTACATCCCCTACCATTTAGAGTTAGTCTACCTTAGTGGTCTACTAGAGGTATTATTCGGACTACTACTGCTATTTCCAGAAACCCAAACCATCGGAGCTTGGGGCATTATTGCAGTGCTGATTGGTGTATTCCCGGCTAATATTGACATGGTAGTGAAATATAAGGGAAAGAGGCTTTGGTATAGAGCTATACTCTGGTTTAGACTACCAATTCAGCTTTGGCTTATCTATTGGGCTTGGGCATATATCTAGCGCTTATTCCCTTCTATTTTCATTTAATCAAAAAAATATTCGAACATAAGTATCTGACCAACTGAATGTTGGAGTCAAGTTGGTCAGAATTTTTAAATATTCATTTCAATGTTTGAACTTTAATGTTGCAACACTGGTTTTGTATCTGAATTTTGAAACTGAAAAATTTAAAACATATATAATCATGAGAACATTTGAAGTTCCTACCCGAGAAGAAGTGAGCCCAGCAGCTCAAGAAATTTTAGACAATGTGAATAAGAAAATAGGTATGATTCCTAATATCTATGCTACTATTGGAAATTCTGCCAACGCTCTAGGATCGTATTTGGCCTTTCAAGGTGCACAAGCACAAGGCTCATTCAATGCTAAAGAAAGAGAAGCCGTGGCCTTAGCAGTAGCAGAAACAAATGGTTGTTCATATTGCCAAGCAGCACACACCACCATCGGTAAAATGAGTGGTCTGACTGAAGAAGAAACGCTTGACCTAAGAGCAGGTAACAGCAGTGACCTTAGACTTAATTCACTTGTGACATTGGCTAAGGACATAACCAAAAACCACGGAAGACCATCTGCTAACAATGTAGAGGACTTCTTCGCTCAAGGATTTGACAATGCAGCCTTGATCGACTTGGTATTGTTAGTTGCAGACAACACAGTTACCAACTATGTAAACAACATTACCGGGATTGCAATTGACTTCCCAGCAGCCAAGTCACTAGATACAGTATTGGCATAATCAATCGAAACAAACACTATTTATAAATACAAAGAAAGATGAAAAGATCATTAATGATTATCGCGTTGCTAGTAGGATTTGTAGCAACAGGTTTTGCCCAAAAGGATGAAGCAAAAGTTATCAAGTTAGACCAGACACCTGGTAAATTTACTACAGAAGCACTCACATTGAAGCCTGGAAAATACATCTTCGAAGTGACCAACTCAGGAGTAGATCACGAAGTAGGTTTCGTAATAGCACCTGTAACAAACGGTAAAGAAGGTGACCACATTAAGGCTGGCTACTTACCGAAAGCTATCAAAGACGGTGAAAAAGCTTCTTCCAAAGTAGTTGAACTAAAAGCTGGTACTTACAATTACTTTTGCCCGTTGAATCCTACACCGCATTACCAAATCATTGTAAAAGAATAAGTTAGTTGATTTGAGTGTTGAGTTTAAGTGCCAGTTCGACTAGTCGGACTGGCCTTTTTTGTTATGAAACTTGTAATACTCATTCTGTGTTACAACATTGTATTAGATTGTTAAGCTAATCGAAATGACACTAGACGAACAGTTAATAAAAGGAACATTCCAGAACGAGAAGCACCAAACCCGTGTCAATATCATTTATACTGGTTATTGGTTAGGCCAAAGGATAACAGAACAGCTAAAGCCGTATGACATCTCGTTGCCGCAATTGAACGTGTTGAGAATTTTAAAGGATCAGAACTCTGCTCCTATTAGCACATTAGAAATCAAAGAATTGATGATTATTGGTAATGCCGATGCATCCAGACTGGTGGATAAGTTATGCGCCAAGAAGTTGATTTGGAAAAAGCCCTGCCCACACGATGGACGAAAAATCCAAGTCTTTATAGACGATGCTGGATTGGATCTTTTGGAAAAGCTTGATAATGAGATGTCAGTTATTAATGAGATTACCGATAACTTGAACGGGAAAGAGCTTAAGGTTCTAAATCAATTACTCAATAAACTTCGGGCTTAGGCCACGCCAATTTGAAAAATAAACCCATTGTCAAAGCAGTCATCTTACTCTGTAGTATGATGACTGTTATGGCAGGAGCAACAATTGCTCCCTCTCTTCCAGAAATGACGAAGGCATTTCCAGACAATCCTTCGGCAGAAACACTTGTAAAACTTGTTCTGACCATACCCGGTCTTTTGATCGCGCTTACATCCCCTATTTCAGGATGGTTTATTGACAAATTTGGTAGAATTAAACTATTAGCATTTATGCTTTTGCTATATGCCGCAGCAGGAAGTGCCGGACTTTACCTCAATACCTTAGTTGAAATTATCATAAGCAGGGCATTTCTTGGCATTGCTGTAGGAGGCATTATGACTACAGCAGTAGCTTTGATTGGCGATTATTTTGAAGGAGATGAAAGGCAACAATTCCTGGGTACTCAAGCTGGCATAATGGCACTGTCTGGCACTTTATTTATCACCTTTGGAGGAGCTTTGGCAGACATCAGTTGGCGCTATCCTTTTGCTGTATACCTACTAGCATTTATCGCTTTCCCCCTTGTTCTTATCTTCCTGAAAGAGCCTAAGAAACAAGAAATCAACGAAAAGAGTGATATTGACAAAGCCATACCTAAACTGGCCTGGACGATTTTCATCGTTTCATTCTTAGGTATGGTAACCTTCTACTTAATGCCAGTACAGATACCCTTCTTGATGCAAGAAATTTCTGAGGTTGGGAGTTTTGAAACTGGACTGGCAATATCAAGTGTGATGCTTATTGGTGGCATCATGTCCTTTCAATACCCTAAACTCAAGCGTAGGCTTACTCACTATCAGATTTATGGCCTTACTTTTCTGTTTATGGGCATAGGGTATTTACTAATTTCTACGGCAAACAGCTACGCAATGACCTTTCCAGGCTTGGTGATTTCCGGGCTGGGTGCCGGACTGCTTATGCCTAATTCGAACTTGTGCCTGGTTACCATGGCTTCGCCTGAAAATAGAGGTAAAGTACTCGGACTACTAACCACATTCATTTTTCTAGGTCAGTTTGCATCCCCCCTTTTCTTTCAGCCATTAGTCAACTTCACTTCTATCAAAGGAGGATTTCTTTACCTATCAATCGCAATGATCTTGGTGTCTATCATAGTATTGATTCGCAATAAACGTTTGATTAAACAATAGTAGGCCTCAAACCAATCATGGTTTCTTGGTCTACTCTTTTTTAAAATACAAAGCGCAGATTAAAACCAAATCCTTCGACAGTAAAGTCAGTATCATCCACTAAACGAAATGCTGGTCGCCAATCTAAACCCAGCGCTAATGGCACTTCGTCAAAGTGATACTCTAATCCTATCTCGCCAACGGCTCCCAACTGAAAATCATCTCCTAATCCGACAAAGGGGCCTGCACCTGCATACCAATTGAAATTCTCAGGGCCAAAGGGTTTGTATATAAAGTCCACTAGCGCATCAACTCCCACTTGATCATCTCCAAATGATAAGTTTGCATGCACCCTACTAAATTCACCCAGTGAAAAAACAGCATCTAGCGCCACATCTCCAACTGTTCCGTTCCCGAAGCGTATACCAAGCTCTTGACCTTTTACTTGGGTAAATAATGCTGACATTAATACTAAGGTCATGCTGAGTAAGAGTTTTCTTAAATTCATAATATTGTTTTGAATGAGTGATTGAATTATATGTTATTGCTAATAACACGAAAAGCCAGCAATTTATTTGAACACTCTCACTTTATAATTCCCAATCCTTTTTATAAATCAACAGGCTTTGACAGGTCAAAGAGTTTGTCCTTTTGATGACTTCTGATCATAAGTCTCGTTGAACTTACATAATACTTGTTGGTTCCAACAACTTTGAATATTATTGATGTTAATAAACCAACACATGTATTTATGGATACTGCCTCGGGCCTTCCATTGCTTCAGAAAGCAAGACAATTTCAATTATCAGGTGATTTCATAAATGCCGAAATATATTTCAAGGAGGCCTTAAGTGACGCTCCCGAATCGAAAGAAGTACTAACTGATATTTTTCAATTTTACTTAGCCTCTGGAAATATCCAAAGTGCGATAGCCCATCTGAAAAAGTTAATTGAAATTGAAAAAAACAGTTTTGAAAGGCTTATGCAGCTCGGGCAACTTCTAAGTCAGGTTCAAGACTTCCAAGGCGCTAGAAATGCAATAGAAAAAGCTCATAAGGAAGTTCCTGATAATGAAGTAGCAATATTACAACTGTCTCAGCTCCATATTCATTTAGGCGCTTTAGGTGATGCCGAAGTACTATTGACTTCAGCAATTAAATCTAGTGCCGCGAGCCCAAATGCCTTTCTACTTTTAGCTCAGGCACTATTCATGCAAGAAAAATTGTCTCAGGCAAAAGCTGTACTTCTTGAACTCGTTGAAAAGCAACCGACCTTGCCCGAACCCTTCATCAATCTAGGCAGTATATTTGAAGTAGAGGGAAATTTAGAGGAAGCAGGTAAGAACTTTCATATGGCTATTTCTCTCGATCCAGCCCAATTTCGTACTAATTTCGAATACGGGAGATTCTTACTTGCACAACTACGATACGCAGAGGCGCTTCCACTTCTTGAAAAAGCCAATCAACTAATTCCTCAGGATAACATCACCTTAAATCTTTTAGGCACAATTTATCAGGAACTTGGTCAGTTTGATGAGGCTATTGAAACCTTTCGCAGCGTCCTAGAACAAAATCCAGATAGTCTGGCCGCGCATCAGAACTTGGCAAAAGTAATGACTCGTTTTGTACCTCCTTGGCATCTAAAAATGTTAGCGGACCAAGAGCGAAATGATGCGTTTGAAAAAGCCATCAAAAAGAGCGTAAATAAAGACTCCGTAGTATTAGACATTGGCACAGGTTCTGGCCTACTTTCAATGATGGCTGCCCGAGATGGTGCGAAAAAAATATACGCTTGTGAAATGTCTAAATACATAGCGGATGTCGCAAAGCTCAACATAGAAAAGAATGGTTTTTCTAATCGAATCGAGGTGTTTGACAGAAAGTCCACCCAACTAATCAAAAGTGATCTCCAAGAGACTCCTAATGTGATTATTGCCGAAATCTTTGATTCAGGTCTGTTAGGTGAAGGTGCAATGCCTTCATTTCGGCACGCTCTGGAAAAACTTGCTTCTGATGACTGTATCGTTATCCCTAAGGCTGCAGAAATAAAAGGACGGCTGCTACATTCTGAAACACTAGCTGCTTTTAACCCTATTACGACCATTTCTGGATTTGATGTTTCTGCATTTGATCAATTTAGAGTACCAGGAGAATACATCACTCAGAACCTCAGCGAAGTGAATCATGAGTTTTGCTCTTCTGAGTTTAAAATCCTAGATGTAGACTTCAAAAAGACATGGCATGCACTACCGGAAGGTCAGTGCAGAAAATTACCGCTAACGGTCCAAGTCGATTCTTCAAAACCAATCCATGGAATTGCTTTTTGGTATACACTCTTTCTTGACGATCACATTGAATTGAGTAATAACCCAGATCGAGTTGATAATCATTGGGGTCAGGCAGTTGCATTCTTTGAACAATCAATTCAAGGGGAAACTGGTCAATCTTTGGACTTCATGGTCTGTTATACAGATACTGAAATTTGGTTCGAAAGTCCTGCATTTGGAAAAACCGCTCACTAAAGAGACGCACCTCTACCTTGAGATCATTGCTGGGTCTCAAAATAGGTATAATAAATATGTAAAGACATAAAGGCTTTGCAAACAAGAACGATGGTTGCAATAGCAGATAAACATAGAAGTCACCACAATAAAACATATGGATTTTAAAACAGCCACTGAGTACTTACTCTTTTCTAAAGACGATTATTCAAAGATTAAGGAGGGCATCGATTGGATGTACGACCAATATGTCAAGCCTACCCAAATCGAAGCCACTGACCTCACAGATGCTCATTTCATCAAAGCAGAAAGTGGCCAGATTGTATCGCCAATTGCTGCAGCCCATTGTCTTAAAGACATGATGCGAACAGTCCTGTTCTTGAGAGGTATTCATAATGCCATTGAGAGCGAGCTTAGTAAAGACTTAAACCGCCCCGTGGAAATTCTTTATGCTGGGTGTGGTCCTTACGCTACTCTATTGACACCTTTTACAACAATATACACCACAGACCAAGTGCAATTCACTATGCTGGAGTATAATCCTATTTCGATGGATGCCATGAATAGACTGTATTCGGATTGGGGAATCAGTAAGTACCTAAAACACACCATTCTTGCTGATGCCACATTACCAGAGGTTGAGATAAAAGACACTTATGACATAATTATTTCCGAAACAATGCAGGCAGGTTTGAAAAAGGAATGTCAGGTGCCACTTACTAGAAACTTGGTGAGGTTTCTAAATCCTGAAGGCACCTTCATTCCTCAAAACATTTATATAGATGCGTGTTTGGTAGGACCCGACAAAAATGAACTGGAAGTTCCAGACAGGGTGTCCTTGGGTACAATCTATGACCTCGATTTTAAAAACGTTCCTCCTTTGAATTATGAAAGGAGAATAGATATACCTGCACACCCCTATGAATACCTTAATTCTTTTACTACCATTAGAGTCTTTGAAGACGTGATAATTCATCCATACATGTCAGGGCTAACCTGTCCTTTGATTATCGATAGGTTTGAGACTAAACCCAAGTCAATTAACTTTAAATACGTAGAAGGTGAAAATCCTGATTTTGAAGTTAATTACCATCTAGAATAAAACACGATGCTATATACAACAAAACCGATTAGCGGTTGAGTGCGAATCGGTCGAGTTGTATCGTGTATGCTTGTGTTCTTAATGTTAAGTCTTCCCAAGCAGAAAATTAAACTCTGCTCTAGAAAACTGGTAGAAAATTTACAAACGATCCAATCATTGATAATGATCAAACATGTAAATCCATGTGATTTAGTTGCCTACATCACTTAACATCTCCTGAATTGCTCGCTCTAATTGCTGATCTCTATTTTTATCAATCACGCCCGGCATATTCTTAAGCTTGATGGTTGGTTCAGTTTGTAGATTCTCCATCCAACGGCCATTCTTGTCTTTGGCACTCACTGGCACCACACCCCAACGACCGCCATCAGGAAGCCCTTCCCAACCGGCAAAACTACAGGTACCTGGAACTGGCATACCAATGGTCTTTCCGATTTTCAGATCGGTATAACCCTGAGCAAAGCAGTGACCATCTGAATACATGCTTTCGTTGAACAACGCAAGTGTCGGCTTTGTCCATCTTGAAGTAGGCTCACCCCCTACATCTTTTGCAGCCGTAGCATAGGTAATGAATGGCTCTCCTGTAAAGAACATCGCTAAGTCAGCTACCAAGTCGCCACCACCATTAAAACGGGTATCCACTATGATGCCCTTTCTATTGAAATATTTTCCCATTATGTCTTCATAGATGCTTCGGAATTGTCCATCTCCCATGCCTGGGATGTGTACATAGCCCAGCTGACCATTCGACTTCTCCTCTACCTCTTTCTCGTTGATCTTGACAAACCTGTTATATAGTAACCCTCGCTCTGCACCCAGCGAGATAGGCTTCACTGTAATCTGTTGTCTATCCGATTTCTTAGGACCTGTTATTTCTAACAATGTGAATTTGCCTGACTTTCTGTTTAGATAAGTGGCTACATCACGATCCGGAGTCACTAATTCCCCATCAATTTTCTCAATGATCATGCCCGGCACAATGTTGAACTTCGCTTTGTCCAAAGGACCTCCTTTAAGTACTTCAGCAATTCTAATTCCATTGCCCTTGTGATCGTAGTCCATGAAAATCCCTAATGATGCTGTGGCATCTGCATTAGGAATGCTTGTTCCATATCTAGCCCCTGCATGAGATACGTTTAGCTCACCAAGCATCTCCGATAACATTTCCGAGAACTCATAACTATTACCTATCGAAGGCAAGTATTTGGCATATTCTGTGCGCATCAAATCCCAATCAATTCCATGGAAAGTTGGTTCGTAAAATATATTCTTGGTGCGTATCCAAACATGATCAAACATATAACTGCGCTCGGCAACAGCATCATATTCCATCTCCCCTCGAATACTGATTGATTCCCTCTTGCCCGCATCGGGGTTAATCTTAGAAATCCTACCTCCACTCAAGAGATACAGATTCTTCATGTCCTTATCCCATTGGAAAGATCCAAACCCACCATTTAATTTGATGGCCATTTTGGTTTCTCTCGTTCTTAGGTTTGTTGTCCAAAGGTTCTGACCACCCTCGAAGCTTGCTAGGTAATACAGTTTTTCTCCGTCTTTAGAAAGAGTGGCATCGCCAAGACTTGATGAATGAATAGTCAACCGAGCCTTGCGGTCTTTCATATCTTCAAAATCGAAAGTCAGATCCTTTTTAGATTCTTCTTTCTTATCATCAGCCTTCTTCTCTTTACTGTCCTCACTCTTTTCGCCTTTTTTCTGCTCTTTCTCTATTTCTTTCATCAAAGCGTACTCTTCCTTATTGAGCTTATACTTGTCCCAGCTATCTTGGGTAAAGAACATCGAGTAAACATCACTTTGCGATCGACCACTGGTAGCATAGCTCTTCAGGCCGTTACGGTTACTAAACCAAATCATTTGCTTTCCTCCGTTAACCCACTTTGGTCTGGAATCATAGTAACCACTCTCGGTAAGGTTAATGCGATTGCTACCATCAGCAGCCATCAACAGCGCTTCACTGTTATTCAAGCTCATGCTCCAGTCAACGAGTAACCATTTACTGTCTGGGCTCCAAGTGAAGTATTTGTCACCATCACGCATATGGAAAAGATCATTAGGAGTCAAAAGGTCGACTGAATTTCCTGATGCCACATCTAATATTCTAAGCGTCCTTCGGCCTGCGATAAAAGCCATTTTCTTTCCATCAGGAGAATACTGAGGCATATAATTATCCTCATTATTGGCTAGAACAACCTCTTCTTTCACCAAGGTAGAAGCAAAGAAGAAAGGCTCCTCAGCAGCTCTCTCTTTGGTCGACTTATAGATATTCCACTTGCCTTCTCGTTCACTTGCGTAAACCACAGATTTGCCGTCAGGCCCCCAAGTCACAAAACGTTCTTGTTCAGGAGTATTAGTAATTCTTTTGGTTAACGATCCGTCCACAGAAGTCACAAACACTTCTCCCCTAGCGATAAAGGCAATCTCTTTCCCGTTGGGGGCAATGGCCATTTCTCGAACACCGCCATTAATAGATATGAATCTATCCGAATTAGCTTTGTCTTGTGTTCTTATGTTGACAGCAACCTTTTGTGGCTGACCACCCTCCTGCATCGTGTAAAGCTCACCATCATATCCAAAGCAAAGGGTTCCATTACCGAAGCTCAAGAAACGCACAGGATGCAAGTTGAAATTTGTCAACTGCTGACTTTGTGATGGGTCTTCAATTGACATATTATACACATTGAATGTCCCACTAGATTCGTTTAAATAGTAGAGACTCTTTTCATCAGCACTGAAGACAGGCTGACGGTCTTCGACCTCACGATTGGTAAGCATTTTATGTTCATCTCTTCGCACATCATACATCCAGATATCTCTGGTAATAGACGATTTGTGATGTTTCCTAAACTCGTTCTCGCCACCTTTTTTATCATGATAGACCATGTAGCGACCATCTTTGCTGACCTGAACGTAATCTGCTGGAATAGTGAAAACCTGATCTACTCTACCACCTGCAACAGGAACTTCATATAACTCTGACTGCGAACCATGAGGGTATTGGCGGTGTTCCGCCCTGTCTTGTCTTAATGCTCCAAAAATTACATGCTTATTGTCGTGTGAAAAGGAGTATGGACTCTCATTATTAGAATGAAAGGTCAATCGTGTGGCTTGTCCACCCATGGCATCCATAACGTATACATCGAAATTACCATAGCGATCTGACGCAAAGGCAATATGCTTACTATCCTTACTCCAAACCGGCATGAAATCATGGGCTTGGTGAAAGGTCAATTGTGTAGCATCACCTCCGGTAGAGGCAACTCTATATAAATCGCCTTTGTAGGTGAAAACAATGTGTTGACCATCAGGAGAAATACTTTGGTATCGAATCCAGTTTGGTGTTGTTTGAGATTTTAAGTTTGTGCTCAGAAGGCACAAAAGAATAATGACCAGCTTTTTCATATTTATTGATTTGGCCCTGAATTTAGGAAAAGAAGGTGGAAGACGGAAGACGGAGGACAGAAGATAAAGAGTTGGCCTACGCCAAAGGACGAGAAGTCAACTCCATAATGGTAATTTCAGGTAGAATACCAATTCGGCCAGGGAAGCCTAAGAACCCAAAGCCTCTGTTCACATAGAGGTACTGATTCTCCTCTTGATACAAGTCGGCCCACTGCTTATAGATATACTTTGAAGGACTCCAACGGAAGTCTCCAATCTCCACTCCCAACTGCATACCATGAGTATGGCCTGAAAATGTAATGTCAATATCTGGCTGCTGCCCTCTTACTTGAGCATCCCAATGGCTTGGATCGTGTGAAAGCAAAAGTTTAACATCCCCTTCGGCACTCAAGGCAGTCTGATCAAGTCGTCCATACTTCGCAAAACGACCCGCCCCCCAGTTTTCTACACCTAGAACTGATATTTGATCTGTACCGATTCGGACCGAGCGATTTTCATTCATTAGCAAGTCCCAGCCCATACGTTCGTGGACTTTTATCATATCCTCCAGGTTTCTCCTCTTTTCAGAAATTGACGACCAGGCCATATAGTCACCATAGTCATGATTGCCAAGTGTAGAATACACACCAAGGTCTGCCTTAACTTTCGAGAAAAGATCGAAGTAGTCCGCAACCTCTTTGGTCTGATTATTCACAAGGTCACCAGTAAAGAAGATCATATCTGGTTTTTCGGCCATCAACATTTCGATCCCTCCTTTCACAGCAGTCTTATCATAAAAGCTACCGCTGTGAATATCGGATAGTTGGGCGACCTTAATTCCTTCGAATTGCTTTGGAAGGTTTGGCAGGTATACTCTTCGCCTTCTGATTCTATAATCATATGCCCCTCTGACAATACCAAAGCTCATTGTAACAATTGGAAGCGTGGCCATAACCACGGCACTTCTTGCTAAAAATTTTGAGCGTGGCATCTTCTGTCCTGCCGCAACTCTCTTTTCATAACGTCTTTTTCTCCCCGCAAAGAATAACCCTAGCACTCGTCTGATATCGTCAATAAACACTAATACTACAGCGGCCAACTTTGCTGTATAGGACATAAAGACAATGGAAATCAAAAAAGAAAATGGAACAGTCCCTGCTTGCACAAACCGTAGGTATACCACCAATGAAAGCATAAAAATGGCCTGCAATAAGTAGAGGTATCTTACTACCGTTTTGGTGCCATTCTTCTTTCCGATTAAAAGGGTTTTTGTAGCCTGATAAGCATAGTAATCCAGCCAGCCTAGAAAGGCAACGATGATCACAAAGAAAAGTGGCGAAATGCTCATCTACTTCTTTTAACCAGAGACCTGTTTAATGGGTTCAAAAAAAAGACTCCCGAGTACCACCTCGGGAGCCACCAAATCAACCTTAACTATGAATGACCCTCACTGAAGAAGGCCATAATCACCACGTTAATGTTATTATCAAACATCAGGCCAAAACCTTTTGAGTTTCTCCTGATGAATCAGACATATCAATTATGTTTGCCTTACCTCTCCACTTGGCAATTCTAAACAATAGCTTATCAGCCAATAAGTACATTGTTGGTACCATAATTAGCGTAAAGAAAGTTGCGAACGTCAATCCAAAAATGATTGTCCAAGACATTGGGCCCCAGAAAATCACATTATCACCTCCAACATAGAAGTCAGCGCTATATTGAACAAAGGCTCCGATAAAGTCTATATTCAAACCTACAGCCAGTGGCACCAATCCAAGAATAGTGGTGATTGCTGTCAATAGTACTGGTCTCAACCTAGTCCTACCCGCAGTGATAATAGAGTCCACGACTTCATTCATAGGAAGAATCTCATCTTCACCCATTCCCAATTCTTCTCTTCTTCTCTTACGCGTCAGCACGATAAAGTCAATCAATACAATGGCATTATTCACAACTATACCAGCAAGTGCGATAATACCCACCATTGTCATAATTACGATAAAGTCCATATTGAATGCAACCAGACCTAAGAACACACCAATGGTACTCAATAGTACTGAAACCAAGATGATGAACGGAGCTGTGATATTGTTGAACTGCGATACGATAATCAAGAAAATCAAGAATACAGCGATCAAGAGCGCCTTACCCAAAAAGGCCATCTCTTCTGCTTGCTGTTCCGCCTCACCTGTAAAAGCAAAGCTATAGCCAGCTGGCATTTCATAATCAGCCATCAATTCTTTTAGCTGATCATTGATTACTGTCGCATTAGCATCAGCAAGAACGTTCGAACTAAGCGTAACAACCCTATCCAAATCCTTTCTCTTGATCGATCCATATGTGGAGCTATAACGAATGCTTGCTACTGAAGAAATTGGAACTTGTACCAGCTTACCTGAATTTTGATCTCTAAATGTGATATTCTTGTTCATTAAAGCATCGACATTGTATCTATAATCTTCATCCAATCGGATGTTTATCTCATAATCGTCTTCGCCTTCTTTATATTTAGAAACCTCTTTTCCGAATAGCGCTGTTCTAATTTCATTAGCGATAGAGAAAGTTGACAGTCCGAATCTTCTGGCATTATCCCGATCAATATCGATCACCAATTCTGGCTTACCGAGTTCAAGTGAACTCTTCAGCTTCTCAATACCTTGAATACCCGACTCTGAAATCTTCTGCTTGATATCTTCTCCAAGATTGATCAGTGTGGGCAAATCCTCTCCGATAATCTCCAAATTCACCGGCTTACCCGTTGGAGGTCCAGCAGCATCTTTATCGACTGTTAGTGTAACACCTGGTTGCAACTTAACTTGCGCACGAATGTCGTTCATAACGTCCGATGTGTTTAAATCGCCACGTAGTTTACTTTCAATAAAATTGACAGTAATTCTAGCCTTGTGCGGCTCTTCAGATTGACCAACAGCGGTTGGGTCATTCGGGTCCGCAGCACCTTGGCTTACATTAGTAGATACAGACTCAACTATGGCCGAGTATGGCTCTATGATTTTGAGCACTTGTGCCTCGATATCTTTTGAAAAGGCATTCGTCTTTTCGATATCTGTTCCTACTGGATACTCCACAAATACGTTTACATATTTAGGTTCATTTATTGGAAAGAATTCCACTTTTGGTAGAAACGCCCCAAAAATCATCAAAGAGATAATCAGTGTCATAAATGCCCCACCCAAATACTTAATAGGGTGCTTAACAGCGCTCTTAAGTACTCGTACATAAATACCTTCTAATCTAGGCAAAAAGCCTGCTTGGAAACGTTTTGACAAAGGCCCTAAAATGTAAACATTGAGTAATGTCAGCACTCCTATCATCATCAAGAAGTTACCAAAACCGATTGCTCCAAGTCCGAAAGCGAAAACCGCACCTGCGATGATGGCCAAGCCTGATCTAATCAAAATCTTTTTATGGTCATATACTCTGTCGCCATCCACGCGCATAAAGCTTGAGATAAACACTGGATTTATTACCAATGCTACGAAGAGTGAAGAACCAAGCGTGATGATTAGTGTTAATGGTAAATAGAGCATAAACTCTCCAATAATCCCTGGCCAGAAAGCCAGAGGTAAAAACGCTGCTAAGGTCGTTGCAGTGGATGTAATAATAGGTAAGGCCACCTCACCTACACCTCTACGAGTAGCGGCCAAAGGACTCAATCCCTCTTCCATCAAACGATAGACGTTCTCTACTACCACAATACCATTATCTACAAGCATACCCAAGGCCATGATTAGCCCGAATAGTGTCATAGTATTGATGGTAATACCCGCAAGACCAAGAATCATCAAAGCCATGAACATGGACAATGGAATCGCCATCCCCACAAATAGTGAGTTTCTTGTACCCAAGAAGAACAAGAGCACTGTCACCACTAGGATTACCCCAAAAATGATGTTGTTACCCAAGCTACTTACCTGCTCCCTAGTGTCTTTTGACTGATCATTTGTGATGGTCACCTTGGTCGTTTCTGGAATCTGACCATCTAGTCTACTATCAGCAATCAATGCCATGATATTGTCTGTGGCTATCAACAAGTTTTCGCCACTTCTCTTCATTACATCAACTTTGACTACCGGATTTAGGTCTAGTCTAGCATAGTTTTGCTTGTCTTTGTAACCGAATTCAACAGTCGCAACATCTTTCAGGTAAACGATATTGCCATTTTCATTGCTTATGATGATGTCCTCCATTTGAGAAGGGTCATCAAACTCACCGATTACACGGACGTTTCTTCTCAATCCATCTGCAATCACATTACCTCCAGACAGGGTCATGTTTTCAGATGATATTGCATTCTCAATATCATTGAAAGTCACCTTTCTAGCTTCTAGCTTGAATGGATCTATTCTGACCTCAACTTCCTTTTCATCAACACCAACAATATTGGCTTTTGAAACTTGTGGAAATTTTTCGATCTCGTCTTCCAGGTATTCAGCAATATCATTCAACTCGTCCAAGGTCTTGGTTGGATCAGTCAGGTTAATATTTAGAATTGGGAAGTTCTCAGAAAAACTAAATTTGATCACATTCGGATCTGTCTTCAAATCTGTTGGTAGTTCTGATTTTGCCCTATCAACAGCATCTTTCACATCGATAACCGCGTCATCGACATCGATCCCCACTTGAAATTCAATCACAATTGCAGAGAAATCTTGTACTGAAGTCGACTGGATATTATCCACTCCTTCGATTGTATTGATCTCTTTTTCTAGTTCTCTTGTGATTAAGCTCTCAATATCTTCTGGAGAGTTCCCCGGGTGCGCTGTACTTACATATACTGTAGGCTGTTCAACTTCTGGGAAGTTTTCTTTCGGTAGTGTGATGTACGAGTATATACCAGCCGCAACAATGATCAGCGTCAGCACATATACCGTAATTCTATTACGAAGGGCAAAGGAGGTTAAGCCAAATTCCTTGTCTACTACATTTTTGTCGTTCTCGTTAGCCATAATCTATCGCTCTGAGTTTGATTAGTTTTGAATACTTACGGTTGTGCCATCTGCAACTGTACGGTTGCCCTTATCTACAACAGTCTCGCCACCAGCTAGCCCTTGGACCACCTCTGTGTGATTGTCATATGAGTAACCAAGTTTAACGTGGACTTTACTGGCCTTCTTGCCATTTACCAAGTAAACGAAGTTTCCTTTTAGGTCTTCCTGAATGATTCGAGAAGGGATAACAATAGCATCTTCAGACTCATAATCTGTAAGTGATATCCGTGTCACTAGATTAGTTTTCAAATAGTCATCTACTCGTGGAAGTCTCACTTCAATAGTGAAAGTTCTACTCGCTGGGTTGATCACTCTACCGACAGAGATAATACTAGATTCGAAGCTCTTATCTAGGGAAGGAATTTCTACAGTAACATTGTCACCTCTCTTGAACTTACCAACAAAAGACTCTGAAACTTCAGCAGAGATATACATGTCTGCACTACTCACCAATAAAGCTATGGGAGCACCCGGCTGTACCAGTTGTCCTCTTTTTACTGGAACTTGCTCAACTGTACCACTAAACGGTGCCTTGATTTCGGCTTTGTCCAACTGAGTGTTCAAGGTTGCCAACTGATTCTCTAAAGCTTCTTTGTTGTTTTTAGCTTGTAAGAAGTCAATTTCAGTACCGATATTCTTCTTCCAAAGCCTATCACGCTTTTCGAAAATCGTAGTAGCAAAATCTAGTTGAGTTTCCAATTCAGCAATCGACTTTTGAAGATTATCCGAATCTATGATTGCCATCACATCGCCTTCTTTGATATACTGACCTTCGGTGACGTTAACGGCTGTCAAAATTCCAGACATCTCTGCACTTACGTTGACATTGGTTCTTGAATCAACATTACCTCTAATCTGAATCTTATGCTCGAAATTGGTTTTCGCAGCCGGAACAGTTGTAATTAGAGTAGCAGTCTCTGTTGGCTTATTGAAATCGGGATCTTCAGCGCTAATTTCTGCCGTTAAAGTCTCCATCTCGGTTTCTAATGCCTTTATTTCAGCTTTAGCCTCCGCTAAACGAGCTTTCTTTCCTTCAACTCCCTCTGGGCTCTGACCGCAACTAACTGCAATCAAAGCAATGAGTAAAAATGTGATGATGTTCTGAGGTTTCATGTCTCTATATAATTTTGAAGTTCTGTAAGTCATTGTGTTGTTAGTTTAATTTGCCCAAGGATCTGTCTAAATCTACTTTAGCAATAATCGCTTCATAAAGGGCACTTAGGTAGTTGATTTCGGCTTCCTTATAATCCTTTTCAGAATTAATCAATTCCAAATTCGAACCTACACCTTCCGTGTATTTCTCACGAGTGATGTCTGTAACTTCCTTGGCCAATGCCATATTTTCTCTTTGTACTTCAAGACGCTGAAGGTTTACATCCAAGGCATCCTGAGAATTTAAAAGTTGTTGTTTCAAATTATTCGTCAAAAGAGAGTACTGATTATCAAGGGTCTCTAACTGGTACTTCTTGCGAGCAACAGTATATTTCTTTCTCAACCCATCGAATACTGGGATACTCACATTTATACCTATACTAGAACTCGTAAACCACTGACGGTTACTATTGAATAGGTTACTAAAGGAGTCATTACCCGTGTTTCTACCCCAACCTGCATTAAAAGTCACTTTTGGGATATACTGAGAGTATACATTCTTGATATCCAATTCCGCCAATTCCTTTAAGTAATCGAGCTGACGTGCTTCGATACGCTCCTGAACATCATAGGCATCAATCTCAGATTTAGAATAATCGAAATCAAAATTCGCAAGGTCACCACTCAAGTCGATCTCCTTTGTCACAGGCATACCCATAGTAAGTTTCAGTAAGTTTTTGCTAGACTCAATGACCTGGTCAACTCCTTGACGCTCTGTTCTAAGATTATTCAATTGAACTTGAAGTCTGGTAACATCAATTTTCTCTGCAAAGCCATTTTCGTATAGGGCTCTAGTGTCTTTGAGCGTAGATTCGATTGTACTGATATTAGTGTCAATCAAACCTGTTCTTACCTGATTAACCAAAACCAAGTAGTATGCCTTTGTGACTTGTTCAATTACATCTAACTCAGTCTTCTTTTCATCAACAAGCACCTTCTCGCGGAGCGTCTTGGCAGCTTTCAGTCCGATAAAGAAAGAGCCATCCCATATCATTTGGGAAGCGGTGATATTGAAATTACTCTGATGCTGAATTCCAAAGGCTACAGTTGTGATATCATCGGGACCTGCCGTAGGGTCGAATATATCAGCCCTTACAATGCTCTGTTGCAACTTAGTGTTATTGGTATAACCGAATACTGCATCGACTTGAGGCAATCCATCAGCACGGGTCTCAAAGACTTGTGCATCGGCATCCTTTGTTGCGACCTTAGCATTTTTGATGTCTTCATTGTTCAATAAGGCATAGCTTATTGCCTCCTGAAGAGAAATCCCGCTTTGTGCATTGACTCCTATGGTCAATAGCATAAGCACCGCTAAATAGTTTAATCTCCTAATTGAGCGTCTCATTGGTTTTAATTTTTGACGTGGTATAATCATTAAAAAGTTGATGGCCTTCTATCGTAAAGAGACCATGTATAAAGTGATCGAATAATTGCATTTGTACATCGTAGAGAGAATATTTCTCCCTAGGAAATAAATTTCTCATTATAAAAGTCTGAACCTGTTCGATTCGCATGACAGCGATTAGATAAGGATCCACCTCTGCCCTAAAAAGTCCTTCTTTCTGCCCTCTTTCTATTACTGCGGTAATAGATTCTAACATTACACCTTTCTTAAAGTCCTCATACATCTGCCAAGCTTCAGGGTAGAACTTCTGTAGTTCATTCATTAAGCTCATTTTCATGTCTTTCATAGACTCCCTCAGACACTGAGAAACCATAATCAGTTCATGTACACTGTTTTCACTGGCGGTGGCAGTACCTTCAAATCTTTCTTTCTCAAGGTTTAGATGGATGCTTGTTATGGTATTGACAAGCTCCTTCTTATCCTTGAAATACTGGTAAATTGTCTTCTTAGAAATCCCCAAATCACGAGATATATCATCCATGGTTACAGTCCGTATCCCAAACTGCTGCATCAGTTCACTCGCCCTTTCTGCTATCTTCTCTTTCATTTCCATCTGCCGACAAAACTAAGGAAACTATTACCGTATTCAAAGTTTCCGAATGATGTAATGACGTGGATTTCAAGACTTTTGTTCCGAAAAAATCAAAAATCTTCATGATTTCCATCATGAAAACGGTTGTACACACAATAGATAATTTGGTATAAAAAGTGTATGACAACATGAAAGTCAAGTCAAGACTTACTTGATTGACTGAAAATTATAATGTCAGATAAACGACTTATGAATTATTGGTTTTTAAAATTTTCTAAAAAAAACCTCTCAACGGAGGCACTTGCAACGAGCTGTCACTGCTCTATCAATAATCGCTTGAATTAATGATCATACTTTAGCAACTTCACACAAAATCACCTCATGCCGAAGATTTGGGTTTTTATATTCCTCATTATATCCTTCTCGGTCTCTGCTCAGAGCACGGGACTCATTGAGGCGCGAACTTTACAAGCTGAGGGCAATTTACCCGAGGCACTTCGTGTGATTAAGGAAGCTGTAAAAACAGATGAGTTCAAAGAAGATGGCGGTGCGTGGTACACTTATGCTGAGATCAACAAGGCGCTTTTCAAAAGCGAGCCAGCGGGAACTGTAAAGTCTACCTACCTATCTGATGCCATATTAGGTTATCAAATGACTCAGAAGTACCCTTCGAATAATGTTAGAATTAACTTATCTGCTGATCAAAGTATTGAGCAAATCTTTCAGGAACTCATCCAAAATGGCGCTCAATGGTACCAGCAACAGGACTATAAATCAGCCCTCGAGGCTTTTGAGAACGCCATCATCATAGCACCCAAGGATTCAACCATCATTACTTATGCGGCCAATGCAGCAGTTCAGGGTAAACTGTATGATAAGGCTTTGACCAACTTTCGAATGCTTCAGGACATGAGGCCAAAAGAGAGTATCTATCAAAGTATGATAAGCATACAAAGAGACCTGCAGAAGGACTTCCCTGCTGCATTAATCACTATAGACGAAGCTAAAAAAGACTTCCCCAATTCAGCAGTATTCGATCGATACAAGCTTGATATTTATCTGCTTTCCAAAGACAATGAAAAAGCCATAGATCTCATTACAGAAATACTAAAAACGGATACCGAAAATGACCAGCTGGCCTTGAGAAAGGCTGTACTCTACGATGAAGAAATCAAGGAGATCAAGGCAAACCCTGAAATGGATAGTGCTGCCTTGCAAAGTGCCATAGGAAACTCTGAGCAAGCGTATCTCAAGGTATTATCTATTGCCCCTGATAACCTGGTAGCCAATTTCAACCTCTCTATGCTGTATAATGATCAGGCCAATAGCTACTACCTAGCCATTAATAACATGACCAATGACGAGTACAAAGCCAACTCAGAAGCTTATGAAGAGAAGGCCTTAGACTTTATTAGAAAAGCATTGCCAAGAATGGAGGTCGCATCCAAGAAGGATACCACAGATTTAAATATTCTTAGAACCCTGGAAACCTATTACGATCGGCTTAGTATGGGAGATCAAAAAAGAGCTATACAAAAGAAAATAGATCAGAAAAAGGGTAACTAGTCTTTGATTACATACTTACCGGCTACTTCATTAAATTCTTCTAGTTGGTTATCAACCCAATCAGACCCTTCACCAAGTTCCTCCGCCATAATTTCAGCCACTTTCTCGGAAACTCTCAGCGATTCTCTCGCATCAAGGAATAACCCCCTAACCCTTCTTGCTAACATGTCTTCCACACTCCTTGCCATTTCGTGTTTGACAGCCCAAACCACTTGAGACTTTCTCAGTGGCAACGTCTCACTGATCACTTCGGCCAAAGCCGGATTTTCCTCCTCCAACTCTAGTAATTGGTATTTTTCTGTGCCATAAACCGCAAGTGGATCGGTGGTTAAATCGAGGTTTTTATCATACCCCGAAACTGGCAAATTCATCGTGATACACTTTCGCTCTGGCAGTGCCCCTATCAACATGGCGTTATCAACAGTGTCTTCTGCCATCTTCCGATAGGTAGTCCATTTGCCACCGATAATCGTGATCAATCCAGACTGAGAAATCATTACTTTATGATGCCGTGATATCTCCTTGGTTGATTTACCATCTCCTTCCGGTTTGGCCAAAGGCCTTAAGCCTGAAAAAACACTCAGAATATCTGCTCTGGTTGGTTGTTTCGTCAGGTACTGACCGGCAGTTTCTAATATGAAGTCAATCTCTTGATCTTGCGCCTCTGGTTCAAGCTCAGGTTTCTCCTTCATAGTATCAGTTGTCCCCAGCACTACTTTATCATGCCACGGCACAGCAAACATTACTCTACCATCTTTGGTCTGAGGCACCATAATAGCATACTTATCAGGCAAAAACTCCTTACTAACTACGAGATGAATACCTTGACTGGGCTGAATCATGGATTTCACATCAGGCTCGTCCATTTTCTTGACTTTGTCTGCAAAAACCCCAGTCGCGTTGATCACTGACCTGGCCTGGATGCTATAATGCTTACCTGACTCGCAATCTTTAGCCTTCAATCCGCTAATGATTCCTTCTTCGTTCTTTTCAAGCCCTGTAACTTCAAAGTAATTAAGCAAAACCCCATTATACTGATGAGCCGTTTTCGCCAAACTCAAAGCCATTCGTGCATCGTCAAACTGGCCATCATAATACACTACACCACCCTTCAAACCATTCTGATCAATAGTTGGAATGTGTTCGACAGTCTCATCCTTAGAAAGTCGTTTCGAAGAACCTATACCAAGTTTCCCCGACATTAAATCATACACCTTCAACCCCACTTGATAGAAAGGACCATCCCACCATTCGTAATTCGGAATAATGAAAGCCTGGTTTTTCACCAAGTGCGGTGCATTCTGGATCATTAAACCTCTTTCCTTTAATGCCTCTAGTACTAAAGAGATGTCGCCTTGCTGAAGATACCGTACCCCTCCGTGCACCAGCTTGGTACTTCGGCTGGACGTTCCCTTCGCAAAATCATGCTGTTCGAGCAATAAGGTCTTATAACCCCGTGATGCAGCATCGACTGCCACTCCGAGGCCCGTTGCACCTCCACCAATAACAACAACATCCCATGGCTCTTTTTGCTTCTTGAGCCTTTTCAGCATCTTTTCTCTCTTCATGATCGCTATTTAATTAGGATTTTATTCAACCCAGGCTTTAGCACGATCCACCGCTCGTGACCAATTTCTTTTTACTTCCGACACATCATCACCGGATGGTTCGAAGGTTTTATCAATGGCCCAAAGCGATTGAATTTCTTCTTTACTCTCCCAATAGCCTACAGCCAGTCCAGCTAAGAAGGCTGCACCTTGAGCAGTAGTCTCTACAATTTGGGGTCTTACGATCTTTAATCCAGTGATATCAGATTGTATTTGCATTAAGAGATTGTTAGCTGATGCTCCTCCATCTACGCGAAGTTCTTTTTGCTCAATCCCAGAATCTAAAGCCATTGTATCAATCACTTCCATACTCTGAAGAGCCAAAGCTTCAAGCGCAGCTCTCGCAATATGCCCTTTCTCTGTTCCTCGGGTCAAACCAATCATCAAACCAGTACTATATTGATCCCAATGCGGAGCACCTAAACCCACAAAGCCCGGAACGAAGTAGACCCCTCCGTTATCTTCAACAGTCTTTGCCAAGGCTTCTATTTCAGGAGCGTTATCCACAAAGTGTAGGTTATCTCTCAAAAACTGGACAATGGCGCCACCAATGAAAATACTTCCTTCAAGGGCATAGTTGACTTCATCTCCAATTTGCCATGCAATAGTCGAGAGTAACTTATGTTTAGATTTAATGACTTTTTCACCCGTATTCATCACCATGAAACAACCCGTTCCGTAGGTATTTTTGACCATGCCTGGCTCTGTACACATCTGCCCAAATAGAGCCGATTGCTGATCACCTGCTATGCCGGCAATGGGTATTTTGCCACCAAAAAGTTCAGGATCAGTATGCCCATAGACCTCGCTACTGCTTTTTACTTCAGGCAGCATAGCCTTCGGTATGTTGAAAATCTCAAGCAACTCATCATCCCATTGTAGTGTATGGATATTGAAGATCATCGTTCGACTCGCATTGCTAACGTCAGTCGCATGCACCTTTCCACCCGTCAGTTTCCATAATAACCAGCTATCAACCGTTCCAAAGGCCAGTTCACCAGCTTCGGCTCTTTCCTGAGCTCCTTCTACATGATCCAATATCCACCTGATTTTTGAAGCTGAAAAGTAAGCGTCTATCAACAGTCCAGTTTTCTCCTGGATCATATCCATGGTTGCTTGGTCTTTTAATTCTTCGCAATAGTCAGCCGTTCTTCTGTCCTGCCATACGATCGCTTTGTGAATAGACTTACCGGTTTTTTTATCCCAAACCAATGTTGTTTCTCGCTGGTTGGTAATGCCTATGGCGGCAATATCAGCTGCAGAGGCTCCCTGCTTTTCAAGAACATCTGAAATAGTGAACTTCTGTGTCTCCCAAATTTCTAATGGGTTGTGTTCCACCCATCCAGGTTTTGGATAGAATTGTTCGAACTCTCGCTGAGAGACATTGACAATGTCACCCTGTTTGTTAAAGATAATTGCGCGTTCACTGGTTGTGCCAGCATCTACAGTGATGATATATTTTGACATAGAAGATTAAATTCTGATGGATTTCTAAATTATAACATTTATCCTTTTGGGCATGCTAAAGCTAGAACTAATGAATTGACAATGAGGTATACTGAAACTCAGATCTCAGCGTAGAATAGAAAACAATTATCCCAATATGAGGAAGCTCAAGTTTATTGTTCTACTACTCTTACCCATAACCGTGGCTTACAGTCAAAGCCTTTCAAAGGGTCAACAAATAAGGCTCATGTACTCCTTGATCGAGGAACATGACAGCGACTCTTACGCAATGCTTCAATCACTGGCCAAATTACCTACCAAATACAAGCTCAACGGGATGACAATCACCACAGGAGAACCCACCAAACCTGAAGCTTGGTTAAGTGGAAAAACGGCCGAAGATATTCGAGGATCACTCAACACAGTGGTTCATGAGTCATTACATAATTTCACGAGTTATTACCCATATCAAATGCTCAGCAATGAATCATCTCATGATTATGATTTTGGAGATTCTTATTCTGCATTTATGATTGACGGCAGTGACATAGCTTTAGTCAAGCATACTGATGTTTACAATAGCAATGAACTAAAAAGGGATATCCCTAAAGCCTTAAGAACTTTTCGGTACAACCCATACATCACTCCAAAGAGTAATCTGGGAAGTCAAAAGCAAGGAATCTATGGACTACTGGATGAATTTAATGCCTACTTCAGAGGTACATTGATATCTTATAAGCTCTTCCCAGTTTACCGGGAAATGGGAAGTGACAACCCTAGTGCTTACCTGGATTATATGCAAAACATGAGCAGCATTCGGATGGCATACTTTGAATTCAAATATTATATGCTCGCCTATTTAAACAGAGCAGAAACAAGCTACCCAGAACAATATGAAGGATTTATGAGCAACCAAGATCTGAGAAGAACCTATACATTAATACATGATCAATTTGAACAACTGAACGAGAACATCGATCAACGCATAACCAAATTGATGGCAGATCTTAATAATCAGGGAATAGAATCTTATATTAAGGACAATTACTTCTGGGTTCAGAACCGAGGAATTGGTATGAATCTCGAAGCCATCGAGTTGTTAAAAGAAGAGTTATCAAAAAGTAGATATACCAGGCAACACGATGCGTTTGTTTTGAATTAAAGATCAACCATGAAAAGCCTATTGACCCTTCTATTTTCCTTTACGATTTCTGCCCTTTCGGCTCAGAGTGTTGTCAAGGAAAGCATGTCCTTTCAGAGTAAAATTTTACAAAAAGACATCCGCTACTCCGTTTATCTACCCGATGGTTACAACACATCATTGCGCATGTACCCTGTCGTCTACCTACTCAACGGCTTCACCGGAAACGAGACCGATTGGATTCAGTTTGGCGATATGCAACACATTGTTGACGAAGGTATTGCTCAGGGCGACATTCCTCCAATGGTTATTATCATGCCTGATGGTGACGATCGCCTCTACATGAACAATCATGATAATTCGTATAGATATGGTGACATGTTTATCGAAGAGCTTATGCCACATGTGGAAGGTAAATATAGAATCAGGGCAGAAAAACAGTTCCGTGGCATCAGTGGCTTATCCATGGGAGGTGCTGGTACTTTAAGATTTGCTATGCTCTACCCCGAGTTGTTTGGCGCTGCTGCTGCTTACAGCTCAGCCGTAGGCACAGACGAAGAAATGCTTGCCGGTGGTCAACAAGGGTTTGATGGCTATTGGGGACGTGCTTTAGGTACTGGCCTTAAAGGAGAGGCCAGGCTTTCCGAGCACTACCGAAAGAATAGCATTTTGGATATTGCCAAAACCGCAGATGTAAATAAGCTTAATACAGTTAGAATCTACTTTGACTGTGGCGATGATGACTTCTTGGCCATCGGTAATGCCAGTCTACATATTGAAATGCGCAAAAGAGGCATCCGTCATCAGTATCGTGTTAGAGATGGAGCTCACACTTGGGATTTTTGGAGAACTTCTCTACCCATTGGTCTCAAATTTATCGCAGAAAGCTTTACTCGATAATTATCGAAATGCTTTAAAGGACATAAGGAATGCTAAACCTCTCCTCCCTTGAGAGAGGTGCCGATAGGCAGAGGGAGACATAGTTAGTCCAGATTTTCAAGTATTTCTTCAATTGTACTAAGTATCGATTCTCTTACCCTATTGATTTGAGTTAACACTTCATCATCAGTAAATCGAATAACAGTGAATCCCAGTGCTTCTAATCTAGTTTGCCTTATAGCATCTTCATTGGCCACTTCACCATGTTCGTGGGTTAGTCCATCAACTTCAATAATAACCTTGAGATTAAGACAGACAAAATCAGCAATGTAACGATCTATTGGCCTCTGCCTTCTGAATTGATGACCTTCAAGCATTCTAGCCCTAAGCACATATTTCCATAAACAAGCTTCAGCCTTCGTCATTCTCTTTCGGAGGGCATTGGCATTTTCCTTGAGGTGCTTGTTATAGTGGTTATTGGAAGGCATATGTGCAAAATGAAGATAGCGAAAGAAAACTTGTTGGTCCACCCCCTAACCCCCGCCAGCGGGGGAAAGCGAAGCCTGTCAGTAAGCAGGTAACATCAAAAAACGGTAGACTTGTCCTCCCTTGAGGGAGGTGCCGATAGGCGGAGGGAGATTCAGAGCAATTCCAAAAACTTACCCAAAGCCTCATTCCTGTTCTTAGCATCCCAAACAGCCATCAGCTTAGTGCGCTGCGGCAAGTGATCGAGAGGAATAAAACGCACTCCCAAATCCACTCCGCCTTCAAGTGCAGATGGCACAATAGCCACCCCCAGCTGCCGCTCTACCAGACGAAAGATGCTATTGGCTTGTACTGAGCGATGAGAAACCTTAGGTTCAAAATCATGATCTGAGAAAATACTCATGATGTTGTCATAATACTCTTGGCTGTAATCGTTGGAAAAAAGGATAAACTGCTCCTCTTTAAATTGATAAAGGCTTTCAAACGATTCTGGCTGAATGGCATGTTGATCTGACACGACTAGTGAAAACGAATCCTCCAATACCACTTGTTGCTCAAAGCCCTTATGCACACTTTCGAGTCTCACGAAACCAATGTCCAGTCGATCATGAGCGATAGCATCTAGCTGGTCTTTGTTGTTCAACTCATCTAAAGATGCGTGGATATTTGGGTGTGACTTACTCATCTCTTCAAGCAATTCAGGAATAATATTCTGCATTGCCGAGCCTACAAATCCTACCCTAATCTCGCCCTGCTCCCCTTCTCCTTTACGCTTAGTCGCCTCAACTACTCGGTCCAAGTGATTGATGATGTAGTCGGCTTCATCCATTAAGTATTTACCAGCTTGTGTTAGCGAAACACTCCGCTTTGTACGATGGAACAACTTAGTCCCTAAGTCCTCTTCTAGCTGTTGAATCTGCTTTGACAAAGCCGGTTGAGTAATGAAAAGCTTTTCCGCAGCTTTAGCAAAATGCAACTCCTTGCCCAATGCGAGTAAATACCTAAGATGACGTAATTCCATTGATTCCTAATAGTTATTAATCAATAATAATAAATCATTTATAGGAATTACTAATTAGAAGTAGATTTAAAGTTGATAAATCGAGTAACCCTTAAAACCTATGAAGGAATTCAACTACGGATCGGATCGCTTAACCACAAGTGTTGCATTAAAAATCGCCCGAGGTCAAATCAACGGAACACTCACAAAAGACACCATCGATAGGGTCAATCAGAGCGCTCAATATGTCAAAGAAATCACCGAAAAGGAGACTACGGTATATGGAGTCAATACGGGCTTTGGACCACTTTGCACTACTAAAATATCAGCTAAAGACACCGAAACGCTTCAATACAATATCCTCAAAAGCCACAGTGTTGGTGTGGGAAATCCAATTGCCCCAGAACTGAGCAAATTGATGATGATTCTGAAGGTGCACTCGTTGGCCAAAGGGTTTTCAGGTATACAGTTAAGCACTTTAGAACGAATCGCTTGGCATATTGACAATGATGCAATTCCTGTTGTGCCAGAAAAGGGATCGGTCGGTGCATCAGGTGATTTAGCTCCATTAGCTCACCTCTTCCTACCATTGATTGGCTTAGGAGAAGTTTTCTATCAAGGTGAAAAAATCAGCACCAAATCACTGTTTGACAAAACTGGTCTAACATCAGTGGCTTTAGGACCCAAGGAAGGTCTGGCATTAATCAATGGCACCCAATTTATTGCTGCTCATGGAGTTGAGGTACTCGACAGGCTTTATAACTGTTTAAGCCATGCCGACATCATTGGTGCTATGATGATCGAAGCATTGCAAGGTTCCATCAAACCCTTTTCTCCAGAACTGCATGCACTTAGACCATTTAAAGGGAACCAACACGTTGCGAATAGAGTAAAGACGCTACTGCAAGACTCTGAGATTCTATCGGCACACGCCAATTGCGATCGCGTACAAGACCCCTATTCGCTACGTTGTATTCCTCAGGTTCATGGTACATCAAGAAACACTTGGCTGCATCTCAAAGAACTTTTAGAGGTAGAACTCAATGCTGTAACGGACAATCCCATCATTTTAAGTGCAGAAGAAACCATCAGCGGTGGAAACTTCCATGGCCAACCTCTGGCCCTTCCTTTAGACTATGCAGCATTGGCTGCGGCTGAATTAGGCAATATTTCGGACCGTAGAATATACCTGTCATTGGAAGGAAAAGTAGAAGGCTTACCTCAGCTATTGATGAATGACACCGGAATCAACTCAGGTTTTATGCTACCGCAATACACCTCTGCTGCGCTGGTAAGTGAGAATAAGAGCCTCTGCTTTCCGGCAAGTGCCGATAGTGTACCAACTTCTTTAGGTCAAGAAGATCATGTGAGTATGGGATCTATCAGCGGGAGAAAAGCCTTGGAAATCATCGGCAATTTAGAGCATATACTCGCGATCGAATTACTATGTGCTGCACAAGCTTTCGATTTTAGACGTCCTCTTAAGTCGGGAGAAGTTCTGGAAGCCTGTCACGCCCACACACGAAGCAAGATTGATCATGCAGAAGTCGATCGTATCTTCTCGAAAGACATCGAAAAGGCTCATAAAATCATAGAGAGCAGGGCCTTCCTTGAAATTTGCAAAGTCAGCAGCGACCATCATTCATCTTTTGAAGTTTACTAGTATGAACAAGTTCCACCAACAACTCCAAGAAGGAATTCCTTCAAGCCTTCCAAAAGCCCTAGTCTTCGATCCAGAAATCAATCGAGCTCCCAAACGCAAAGACATACTTTCTGATTCAGACAAAAAGCTCGCTATCCGAAATGCATTAAGGTACTTTCCTAGCGAATGGCATGGCCAACTCGCTGCTGAGTTTTTAGAGGAGCTCAATGCCTATGGCAGAGTCTATATGTATCGTTTTATGCCGAAAGATTTCGTTTCTGCCAGAAGTATTGAAGAATACCCTGGGAATTCAGAGCAGGCAAAAGCACTAATGCTCATGATTCAGAACAACCTAGATCCAAAAGTCGCCCAGCACCCCTACGAACTAATCACCTACGGTGGAAATGGAGCGGTCTTTCAAAACTGGGCACAGTACAGACTCGTAATGAAGTATCTTTCTGAGATGACCGATGAACAAACCCTAGTTATGTACTCTGGTCATCCAATGGGACTATTCCCATCCAGTAAAAATGCCCCTAGAGTTGTGGTCACAAACGGCATGATGATCCCAAATTATTCGAAGCCGGATGACTGGGAGAAATTCAATGCATTAGGCGTTACTCAGTACGGTCAAATGACGGCTGGTTCCTATATGTACATTGGCCCACAAGGAATTGTCCATGGCACCACAATAACTGTGTTGAATGCTGCCAGAATGAAGAGACCTGATGGCAATTTCAAAGGCTTGCTCTTTGTCACCTCAGGCTTAGGTGGTATGAGTGGTGCTCAACCGAAAGCAGCTAAAATTGCCGGCCTGGTTTCGGTAACAGCCGAAGTAAACCCAAAAGCAGCCTACAAAAGGCAAGAGCAAGGATGGGTAGATGTTGTGATTGAAAATATTGACGAACTCATCACTCAGGTTGAGCAAGCGAGAAAAGCTGGCGAAAACACTTCTTTTGCTTACCTCGGCAACATTGTTGACGTTTGGGAAGGCTTTGAAAATGCTGGACTTACGATTGATTTCGGTTCTGATCAAACCTCTCTGCATAACCCATTTGCCGGTGGCTACTACCCTGTCGGCATGAGTTATGAAGCAGCCAATGAAATGATGGCAGAGCAACCAGAAAACTTCAAAGAAGAGGTATACAAAACGCTCAGAAGGCATGCTCAAGCCATCAACAAACAAACCGCAAAGGGCACCTATTTCTTCGATTACGGTAATGCCTTTTTGCTAGAGGCCGGTAGAGCTGGAGCGGATGTCTTCAAGTCAGATTCACAAGAGTTCAAATATCCTTCTTACGTTCAAGACATTATGGGGCCTCTGTGTTTTGACTATGGCTTCGGGCCATTCAGATGGGTTTGTGCTTCAGGTAAACCAGAAGATTTAGACGCCACGGATGCCATTGCCGCGACAGTTATTGAGCAAATGCTCGAAGAAGCTCCAGAAGAAATTAAACCTCAGCTTCAAGACAACCTACACTGGGTTAAGGAGGCTAAAAAGAATCAGTTGGTGGTGGGCTCTCAAGCGCGAATTCTTTATGCAGATGCCCAAGGTAGAATGAGAATCGCAGCTGCCTTTAATGAGGCGATTAAAAATGGAGAGATAGGTCCAGTCGTGCTAGGGCGTGACCATCATGACGTTTCTGGAACAGACTCTCCTTACAGAGAGACTTCTAACATCTATGATGGGTCTCAATTCACAGCTGACATGGCAGTCCAAAACTTTGTTGGCGATGCCTTCCGAGGTGCTACCTGGGTGTCCCTGCACAATGGCGGTGGCGTTGGCTGGGGAGAAGTCATAAATGGCGGTTTTGGTATGTTCCTTGATGGTTCTGAAGAAGCTGATCAAAAGCTCAAAAGCATGCTCTTTTGGGATGTCAACAACGGAATTGCCAGACGTAATTGGGCTCGAAACCCTCATGCGATGAGCGCCATTGACCGCGCCATGCAGTCAGAACCTAAGCTGAAAGTCACGAAACCACAATTGGTTGAAGACACCTTGATTAACAACCTATTTACATCATCCTGAAGTCATTTCAGGGGCCCAGAGATGCTGAAACACCTCGAAGCTTCGGGGCGGCATGACGATTCATAATCAAAAATAGTAACTTCAACTATGCAAAAGGTTTTTACCAATATCGGCACACTTGCTCAAGTTAGAGCGTTCGGCACCAAGATTCTTCGTGGTGCGCTCATGGCAGATGTTCCCTCTCTCAAAAATGCCTGGCTTAAGGTAAAAGACGGTTTGATTGAAGATCATGGCACTATGGATGAATTCCAAGCTGACAGCACATATGAGGTCATCGACTTACAAGGCCGCATGGTTACACCAACTTTTATTGATTCGCATACTCACTTAGTTTTTGCTGCCGATCGTGATGAGGAATTTGTAATGAAGATTAAGGGAATGGACTATCAATCCATTGCTGCTGCTGGAGGTGGTATTGTGAACTCAGCTCGAAAACTTCAAGAAGCATCATTCGAGGCCTTACTCGATGGTGCTAGGCAAAGGCTTTCTGAAGCTATTTCCAGTGGAACTGGAGCCATTGAAATCAAGAGTGGCTACGGACTAACGCTTGAAGCGGAGATAAAAATGCTTCAAGTGATAGCCCAGCTCAAACAAGAGTTCCCCATTCCCATCAAATCTACTTTTTTGGGAGCCCATGCTTTTCCTCATGCTGATCGGGAGAAGTACATGAAAACTATTCTTCAAGAAATGCTACCAGAGATTTATTCTCAAAAGCTGGCTGACTATATAGACTGTTTCTGTGAAGAAGGTTATTTCACTGTCGATCAAATGTGTCATATTTTGGAAGCTGGAGAGAAATATGAGCTAAAGCCAAAGGTTCATGTGAATCAGTTTAATGCCATCGGAGGGATAGAAAAGGCTATCGAATTTGGTGCTGTGTCAGTCGATCACCTAGAAGTGCTCCCTGAATCTGAAATGGTGCTACTAAAGGATTCCGATACCATTCCTGTCGCCCTGCCTGGATGTTCTTTCTTTATCAATATTCCCTTTGCCCCAGCCAAAAAGATTATCGAAAATGGTCTACCGTTGGTATTGGCTTCAGACTTTAACCCGGGTTCGGCCCCATCATTCAACATGGGTCTGATCAATAGTTTGGCGACTATGAAAATGAAGTTGCTGCCTGAAGAGGCTTTCAATGCCACAACTTACAATGCGGCTTTCGCTCTAGAACTTCAAGAAGAAGTTGGAACCATTACCAAAGGTAAAAGGGCGAATTTCATTGTTTCCAAACCAAATAGAACACTCAACTCGATCGCCTATAATTTCGGAGTGAATTGGATTGATTCTGTTTATATCAATGGTGAAAGGTTCTAATTGACCACTGTATAAACTTCGTTGGGGGTTTGTAAGCCTTTATGAATTTGAAAACGAAGTAGACCTGCCGTTAAGCTGAAATCTACACCTACAATGTCATTATCATCTACACAGTTGGGGCCGCTAGGTTGTTTACAGTCATTATTGGGATCGAAAAAATAGGTCAACACATCATCGTAAGTGGTCCCATTAATGGTCATGCTTGAGGTTCTATCTGAAGTGGATGGGCTCATCGCACCTCCATCAAAAAAGATGAAAATATTGGCATCACCCATACTGATCACCATTTGTAAGTCCGAGGTGGAAGTATCATCCCTGAACTTATTTAATTCAACGGTCAGATCGGAAATACCGCCAGACACATCGAATCGCTGTGTAGCATTCGTGGAACAAGCGTTAAGGTCTGGAGAACCAAAGCCTCCACAAGTCTTACCGCTATCCTCCACATCAGTCCCTTGAAAACTCATGGTCACCTCATTGCCAGCACCATTGCTAAAGGTCCGACCCGAAGACATTTGATATTTCAAATTGTTTAACTCAGATTCCTCGAAGGGTAGGTCACATTTCTTACAACACCCAGCGGTAACTAGTGAACAAACAATAACACAAAGTGCGATAAACCTTTTCATAGTTTTTTTATTTATGCAACAATGATGCAATATGATAAATTATGTTGCGGTCTAACCAAAAAGATCAGAATTAACATAAGTTTAACGTATTGACACTATTTTGAAACGATTAGTTGTCCCCTATAAAAGTTTTATCCATAAACTATGATCACAACCATCTGGCTCGGTCTTGGGTCTAATAGTTCAAACTAATCGTTTAAGCTTATGAAGAAATCTCTCAACCTTTGGATACTAGCTATAATACTGATTCAGGCCTGTTCGAATGAGGAGGACGCGCAACCTACATGCATTGCACCTCCCAGTTGTGGTCAGATTGTGCCAAATCAAGTGAATTTCACCATTTTTAATAGCACCACCTTAAACGTTTTGGGCTATAACGTAGTTAAATCGGCTTCCGACTTTGAAAGTGTACAGATCTCAGCTGGCGAGCTTCGATGCTGGCATAATTTTTCTCGTACTGATGTATCAACCTTAGAAATAACTTTAGGTGAAGGGGAAGATGATCAGAATGCCTTCAACATAAGTCTTGCGCTAAATCAGACCATCACTATTGAAGATGGTGAGACATATTGGGTAGATGTAAATCATCGGGACAATAGCTACATCGCCTCAATTTCCAAATATGACCCGACTGTTTGCAACGATACCGTGGACAATTAGTCAATCCTCTAGGACAAACCCTTTGCCGTGTACATTGGTAATTTTCACCTGCGGATCTCGGCTCAGGTATTTGCGCAGTTTAGAAATAAACACGTCCATACTCCTCCGATTGAAATAGTCACTCTCTCCCCAAAGCTCTTTCAGAGTGGTTTGTCTATCTAGGATCTGACCCTTTCTCAAGCAAAGTTGCCTTAGAATTTCAGCCTCTTTGGAGGTGATAGTTTGTTTTTCCCCGTCAAAAATCAATGTTTGATTGGGGTAGTCAAAGCTGTATTGACCAATTTGATAGGTGATGGATTGACTTTCTTGCCTGTGCAAACCACTCCTTTTCACAATAGCATTAATCCTAGCGATCAATTCCTCCTCATCCACAGGCTTAACTATATAGTCATCGGCACCTGCCTTGAAGCCTTTCAGTTTATCTATTTTCAAGGCTTTAGCCGTTAGAAATATCAACGGAACCTCTGGCGATCCTCGTTTAATCTTTTCTGCCAGCGTAAACCCATCCATTTTGGGCATCATCACATCAAGAAGGCAAAGATCGAACCTACTACTTTCAAAAGCATCGAGACCTTGCAAACCATCTTTTACCCAGGTCACTTTGAACTCATGCACCTGAAGATACTCCTTGAGAATATAACCAAGGTTATCATCGTCTTCAACCAAAAGAATACTGACTTTATCACTCATTATCTTAATGGTAAATATATGTTGAACTCACTGCCCTCATTCTTTTTGCTGTTAAGGTTAATACCACCTTTATGCGCCTCAATCACACTTTTCACATAACTCAATCCTAAGCCAAAACCCTTTACATTGTGTAAATCACCAGAACCCGCTCTATAGAATTTATCAAAAATGAACTTCTGCACCTGCTCGCTCATTCCTATACCATTGTCTTTGATAATCAGTATAATACCCTCATCTGTGTTGGCGGTACTGACAACAATTTCTGGACGCTTTTCAGTATACTTCACGGCATTGTCCAAGAGATTGTATATGATGTTATTCAGGTGTGTTTCATCAGCGAAAATAGAGGCACTTTCCGCACTCAAATCAAGTGTCAATTGACCTTTCTGTTCATTGATTATTAACTCAAAGTTCTTTGATACCCTTTCGATCAAATCATGAAGATTTAATTGTTTCTTATCCAACTTGAAATTACCAGAGTCGATAAGCGCCATTTGAAGAATTTTATCCACTTGGCTTTTTAACCGTTTGCCTTCATTGTCAATAAGTTCTGTGTATTTCAATAGACGCGCAGACTGTTTTACTTCTTCCGATTTCCGCAATAAACCCGAAGCCAATGAAATAGAGAAAATGGGCGTTTTAAACTCATGGGTGAGATTATTGATGAAATCGTTCTTTAGATCGGATAACTTCTTCTGCTTGTTAATGGTGATGACGGTATAGGAAAAAGCCGCAATAAGAATCAACAAAAGCAACAACGAAGTTCTAAGCAAGGGTCCGTTTTCACCCACAAACCCACCTAGCTCATTTGGATAATCTATACTCACATCTAATGCCGTATACTCACCTGCTCCATGTTGACCATGCCCCATCCCCACATTTGGTCCACAGAGACACATAAAATTGTCATGATCTACTATCTCAGTAATCCTAGGGTTACTCTCCTTCTCTTGCTCATCAGAGTAAAAAAAGCAGCGCCTATCTTGCCCCATGATTACCTTAAGCTCGTAATCAATATTCAACTTATTAAGATCGAAGACAGCATCGATATTCTTCTTTAAGTTCATAAGGATTTGATCGTCAGGAGCATCTTCAAATGACTCAATAACGAAGTATTTTTCTGGCCCCTTATATGAATTCACCAGATCTCTTAAGGTTTTATCTTTTCGAATAGCACTTTGCATATCGCTGATATACTCAGGCACCAGCAGTTTGAATTGTTGTTGATAGACCTCAACATCTGCTCTAATCAGCTTGAGCTGTACATTGATCAATCCAATGACGGAAAGGGCCACGGCTCCTATTACTATATATATGGTCAATCTTGAGAGCTGCACGATAGGTGTATTTATTCGAAATTAAGGATAAGCGAATACATTCTGAATCCCTTAACCTTTCATTAACACTTTTAACATGTCATTGACCAAGCTTAACATAGCATTCGCCCTTTAGCCTTTTCCGAATAAATAGTTTTGACAAAAACTTAAAACAACGAAAATGAAAGCTCAAAAACGCAAAAACGCACTTGTGGTCATTGGTGTACTAATGGCACTTATTCTTTTTACTACCGAGTCTGTAACGGCCCAGGATAAAAAGCCCCACTATAAGTGCACACCCTGTGGTTGTAGTCAAGACGATGTTCTTGTTGCTGGTCCAGGAAACTGCTCAAGCTGTGGCATGAAGTTGATCAACATACACAATCCCGATGAAGGTTTGGCTTATAATAATCTTAACAGCGCTCAAGTGTGTGAGTTACTTGAAAACAATCCAAATGTAATACTCTTAGACGTGCGCTCTGAAGGTGAATTTACTCAAAAGACCAGTCAGATTGGAAGGTTTAAAAATGCTATTAACATTCCTGTAAATCAGATAGCCGATCGACTGGACAAGCTGGGGCCATATCGTGAGAAAACTATACTTGTGTACTGCTCTATTAGCGCCAGAAGCCCAAGAGCCAGCGCGATACTAGCCGAGAATGGCTTTACCAAAATCAAAAACCTAATGGGTGGACTGAACGCTTGGAATGAGCAATCGCTTGAGAAACTACCATGCAGAGATACACACACCACTAAACAATAGGCTATGTTAGAACTGCTCAAAAGTATCTCCCGCATTGGCGAACAGATACTCCCAAAGAACCCCTATAAGTCCTTTATCAGTAAATATCCAGCATTCGAACAGACTCTTCATATTGATGAATTAAGGTCAAGAGACTTCAAGCGTCTAGATGAACAGAAACATACTTATTTGGACTTTACAGGTGGGCAACTTTTTGGAGAAAGTCAGGTCAAAACACATCATGACTTTCTCTGCAACACCATCTTAGGCAATCCACACTCTATTAACCCCAGTTCTGCTCTTGCCGAGAAACACATTCAAGCTACTCGAAGAAAAGTGCTAGACTACTTTAATGCCCAAGAAGACTATATCTGTGTTTTCACATCCAATGCCTCAGCTGCTCTAAAAATCATTGGAGAATGTTATCCTTTTGACCAAGAAGGAAGGTTCTTAATGACTTTCGACAATCACAACTCTGTAAATGGTCTTCGAGAGTTTGCCAGGAAAAAGAATTGTCCTTTTACATACAGCCCCTTGACTGAAGAACTGAGAATAGATGAGGAAAAGCTCAACTTAGAACTTTCTCGAAGGGGATTGAACAAGTTATTTGCTTTTCCTGCCCAGTCGAATGTATCGGGTGTTAAGCACGATCTCAGTTGGATTGAGAAAGCACAAGAGCAAGGTTGGGACGTTCTTTTGGATGCCGCTGCCTTTGTACCGAGTGATCGGTTGAATCTACAATTGCACCAACCCGAATTCGTCTCCCTGTCATTCTATAAAATCTTCGGCTATCCGACAGGTTTAGGTGCGCTTCTTATTAAAAAGACGGCTTATGACAAATTGCAAAAACCCTCTTTTGCTGGAGGCACCATTACCATTGTGAGTGTTCAGGGTGATGGTCACTACTTAGAAAAACAAGCTGCACGCTTTGAAGAGGGAACGGTGAATTATTTAGACATTCCGGCCATCAAATTCGGTCTGGAATATATTGAAGCGATAGGTATTTCAAGCATTAAAAATAGGGTCAACTCCTTGACCGGGTATTTGATAGAAAAACTAGCGAGGCTAAAGCATGCTAATGGAAAACCCCTGATCCAAATATATGGACCCAGAAATATGAAAGACCGTGGTGGAACCATCGCCATGAATTTCTTTGACTCAGACGGGGCAATTCATGATTTTCTGTCTATTGAGCAAGAAGCCTTTGAACGTAACATATCGATCCGAACAGGATGCTTTTGTAACCCAGGCATAGACGAAACCAATCATCAACTCAAAGCTGATAAACTCAAGGCCTATTTTAATAAAGACGGTCAGAAGGACTACTTTGACCTGATAGAGTTTATAGATCAAAAGAGAGGAGCAGTAAGAGTGTCTATTGGATATATCACCAACTTCACTGACCTTGAAATGTTTTTACTCTTTTGTGAAACTTATCTAAATAAAAAAGTCGCTTTATAAAGAATAAAGCGACTTTTTATTGATTTGATTAGGCTAAGATTAGTCTTCATTTGATTCTGTAGGAACCTGCTTGAGGCCTTCCTCAATGGCAGCTTTTTCCTCATCTGCTGACATTGGTGGTGGCGGTGTAAAAGAGGTGATTTCTTTTTTGACCGCTTCATATAATTCTTCACTCACGTGATCTGGAGCCTGAGCCTCTGCTACTTGCTCTTCGACAGAAGGAGCAGCTGGCTCCTCAACTTTATCTAGACCGGCTAGAAACTCTTGTTTTAACTCTTCAGTGGGTAGGCTATCGAGAATAATTTGTTTGTTCTCTTCTAAGCTCTCTTTTATTGCCATAGTTTTTATGTGTTTAAATTGACTTACTCTTAAAAATACTTAATTCAGCTCAAATCACAACAAAAAGATGCACTTAAGCTTCCAACACAAAGCCTTTTCCATGGACATTGGTAATCTTAACCGTAGGGTCCTGTTCTAGATATTTTCGGAGCTTATGAATAAAGACATCCATGCTCTTCCGATTGAAAAAATCGCTTTCTCCCCATACGGCTTTGAGGGCCAGATTACGATCAAGTACTTGATTCTTCTTATCACACAAAAGCTGAAGCAGTTTAGCTTCCTTTGTGGTAAGGCGCTGGGTTACTTCACCGTAAGACAAGGCTTGATTAGTAGAGTCGAATATGTAAAGACCAATTTCATAACTTGATCCTTCACTGTTACTCAAGGTTTCAATTCCAGTTCGCTTCATCAAAGCCTTAACTCTTGCAATAAAGATTTCTTCATCAATGGGTTTCACAACAAAATCGTCACAGCCAAGTCTAAACCCTTTTAGCTTATCAATTTTCAAACTCTTTGCTGTTAAAAAAATGAATGGAACAGAACTATCATGTTCTTGAATTTCTTTGGCAAGGGTAAACCCATCTTTGAGTGGCATCATGATATCAAGTATACACAAATCATATACTCCTCTCAGAAAGGCATCTAGACCAAGCTCTCCATTTTGAACCCAATCGACATTAAAGTCATTGATTTCGAGATACTCTTTCAAAATATAGCCGAAGCTATCATCATCTTCCACTAACAGAATTCTATTCATAACTATGTGAAAGGAAAATACATTCTAAATTCGCTACCTCTATTGATTTCACTGCTCAACCCAATCTTTCCGCTATGTGCTTCTATAATATTCTTTACGTAGCTAAGCCCTAAACCAAACCCCTTGACGTTGTGAACATTGCCTTTTTCAGCACGATAGAATTTATCAAAAATATACTTTTGAATCTCCTCGCCTATACCAATACCGTTGTCTTTAATTGAGATCTCAATGCCATCTTCACTGTCTCTGGTTGTGATTGAAATTATCGGTACATCAACGGTGTACTTCAATGCATTGTCAACCAAGTTGTATATAACATTGACCAAATGTGTTTCATCTGCCATCACCTCCGCTTGACTGGCTTTAAGGTCTAGTTCAATTTGACCTTGACGCTTGCTTACCACAAGGCTCATGCTTTCCACTACTCTCTTTATCGCTTCGTGAACATTGAGCAGTTTCTTATTCAGAGAGAAGTTCCCTGAGTCTATCATGGCAATTTGCAAGACCTTATCTACTTGCCCTTCGAGCCTTTTGCCTTCATGTTCAATGAGATCCAAATAATTGGCCTTCTTGACTTCATTTTCATCTACCGAATCACGTTTGAGCATGCTAGTGGCCAATGCAATTGAGGCAATTGGCGTTTTGAACTCATGGGTAAGGTTATTGATGAAATCATTCTTGATGACAGATAGCTTTTTCTGCCTTTGGATGACAATCAGTGTATAGGCAAAACAGAACAATAAGAGCAATATGAAGACAATCGAAAGGATCAAAGCACCGCTTGACTGCGCAAAAACATAGGCGTTTTGACTTGGGAAAAACACGGCTAAATGATAGTCGCCATCCATATCCGTACCATTAGAACAGGTAAGCACCGTCCAAGAGTGACCTCTCTCATCGGGATTGGTACAATCTGTCAATTCAAAATCCAAACTTGTACCCTGATCGCCTAAAACAAAGTTGTAAATACCTTCTTTCCTTCTCGTTTCTGAATGCTCATAGATTGCATACTCATAAGGAAGGTCAAGGGAATAATCCTTAAAAACATCATCAATTAATGCTCTCATTTTGCCGTCAATGATGGGGTCATTGAACGCCCCCTTTTCTTTGACCCTCAGTGCAGATTGATGCAAAAGTTCTCCGTAGGTCTTATTCTTTGAAAACTGTTCTCCAATGCCGACTGAGCACAGATCTACTTTTTGCAAGAAGATTTGTCTATTGGTCTCTATGGATGAATTGAGATTCCTAACCTGAATAACAGAAAGGCCTACCAATGCTATGGTAGCTAACCCCATGACTAACCCGATCGATCGCTTTGATAAATTCATACTGTTGTTAGATCGAAAATACGTGCTTTTGCAGTTTAATGTTAGAATTTAACTTTTGCTTAACCATTTTAAATTATCCTTAATAGAACCCTTTGCGTAAACTGGAAGTGACAAAACAAAGGAAACTACTTGAAAATGAAGTCACAGCTACTGATCTTCTTTCTGCTACTAATTAGTTTCAGAGTCACTGCCCAAAATTATAACGATCGATTCGCAGTAGTATCTCCTGATGGCAAGTCCATTGCATTTGAGTCGAACCGCGTCAGACCATCACATATTTTTACGGTCAACTTGGACGGAACTAACCTGAAGCAAATAACCCGAAAAGGAGGTTACTCTGGTCCCAATTGGTCTCCAAATTCTCAGGCAATTAATTATTCAGAGATTAATAATGGTAGGTTTTTTCACGTATTCAAACATGACCTAAATGAGTCAGGGACCATCGAATTAGTTGCAGATTCATCATTGAACTTCGCCTCTGTGTGGAGAGATGATGTCATATATTATACATCAAATAGGGGAAAAGCAGATCAACTGAGAAGGGTAAACATCAGGAGTAATGAAGACGAATTGATTGTTGAAAAAGTTGAGCATCATAATGGTATCTCTTTGAACCCTCAGGGAAACCTGGCCATTATTATTGTTAAAAATGAAGGCAACAACTGGGACTTGGGGCTACTAGATATAGACAAGAAAAAGATAGTCCAAGAGTTCCATCATGCTGCTCGAGAAGACTCTCCCAGTTGGTCCCCCAAAGGCGATCGTATCCTTTTCAGTTCAAATAGAACGGGTAACTGGGATATCTTTTCGATGAAATGGAATGGCAGTGACGTCACAAACCTTACCCAAGGAAAAGGGAACAACCGTTTTGCTTCATGGTTTCCTATGGGAGAAAGAGTACTCTTCTCCTCTGATCGTGATGGCAATGGTTTCCGGCTTTACACTATGAATAAGGATGGAAGTAATCAGAGTGAGATTAAAATCTCAGAAAATTAACTACTTATTAACCATTTTAATTTTTCGATAAACAAGCTTAACTCCCCATTAATCGACCCTTGGCCTGACCCACCGTATGTTTGAACAAACACAGCCCAATGGTCAAAATATTTATCAACCTACTGATCAGAAATTTTCTAAAGAACAAGCTTCTTAATAGCCTTAACGTGATTGGTCTATCGCTGGGTCTCATTGCAGCAAGCTTGATTATCTTATATGCTGATCATGAACTGAGCTATGATGGTCATTACTCAGATGCTAAGAATATCTATCGTTTTGAAGGTAGAACCAACTCGCCCAATTGGTCTTCCAATTTAGGGTTCGAACACGGTAGAGCCCTAAAGTCTGGTAACTATCCTGAAATCAAAAACATTGTTCAGGTTAACAATCAGGGTGAATCATACATTTCTTTTGAAGGACGCAGGTTCGTAGAAAAAAACATCAAACTTGTAGCTCCTGGATCCGACTTTCTTGAGTTATTCGACTTCGAACTGCTGGAGCAATCTAGGAAAGATCCATTGACCGCACCATACGCTGCGATCATTACTAAATCCACTGCGCGGAAGTATTTTGGTCAAAACTTAGCAGTCGGAAAAGCTCTAAAATATGATTCTCTCTATTTGACGATAGCTGCGGTTATAGAAGACCTGCCAAGTAACACTCACTTGGAATTCGACATTCTTTACACTAACCCAGCTTCTTTTAGCAATACTCACTTCCATACCAATACCTACTTAAAACTTACTGACAAAGCAGAGCCTGGACAATTAGAGACTAAAATATTGGATATGGAAGGTGTAGCAACTGACGAGTTTCATAAGCTATCGGAGGTGAAGCTAATGCCAATTCAAAATATCTATTATGATTCGCAAGCGGGATTTGGTGCGGGCGGCAAAGGAGACAAGCTTCAGCTTACACTGTTCATAGTCATTGGACTACTCATTCTCTTAATAGCGATTACCAATTACATTAACCTCTCTCTTGCTGTCTATTCTGGGAAACGTTTGGAATTCGGTATGAGGAAAGTTCTTGGCGAAGGGCGCGCACAACTAACGAAAAACTTATTTCTAGAATCTTTAAGTATTTCGTTGCTGACCATTCCACTAACACTTATTGGTATAAAGTTTACTTTGCCCATCTTCAACGACTTTATGGGGTTGACCATTGAGAACAACTTGCTGGTTGATCCACTCTATTGGTTTTTAGGCTTAGCGTTTCTAGGCGTTCTAAGCGGCATCACAGTCATTAATCCAACCATTACATTAGCCAAAATCAAGACCACAGATTTATTAAAGAGTAAAAATTCGGCACACACCAGCGGTGGAATCAAACTGCGTAACGTGCTCGTATTCTCACAATTCATCTTGCTCTTTACACTGGGTATTTCCGCCTGGTTAATGAATCGTCAAATCCGCTATTTGGATTCCAAAGACATGGGTTTTAAGGCAGATAGAATAATCAAAATCACAAATGCCTTTGACATCGGAGGTATGGACGTCTACCAGATCTATAAGACTAAACTCCTTACATATCCGCAAATCGGTGGTGTTTCATTTGGCCCGATGATGGGTGATGGGATGTCACCCATGGCCTACAAACCAGAAGGACAAGATGAGGTTTTTGAAAACCTTCTCTCCTATGGAGTCGACATTGACTACTTCGATGTAATGGGGATGGAAATCTTACAAGGTGACTTTAAAGATGTACTACTTGCCTCTGAAGCTGGCCAGGTAATCTCACTTGTCAATCAGAATTTTATTAACAAGTTCGGATGGCAGGATGACCCTATTGGCAAGAAAATCATACTTAGGCCCGGAAGCGAAAACGAACTTAACCGAAAGGTCTCTTCTGTTTTTAAAGACTTCCACTTTTTCAGTCTCAAGGAAAGAATCACTCCTCAAATCATTTCGTTAACGCCTCAACCACAATTCGTAAACACCAATATCCTTGTCAAAGCAAATAACTATGACCTCAAATCAGTCGTAGAGATAATGGAAACCGAATGGACTGTTTTAAACCCCGAAATACCCATGCAATTCGACTTTATGGATGATGCGGTTAAACGACTTTATATCCAAGAAAAACGCACCGGACAGATCAGCATTATTTTCTCGATTCTCGCAGTGCTTCTTTCGTTACTGGGATTGGTTGGCTTTATGTTTTATGTAATTGGTTTGAAGTCTAAAGAAATAGCCATTAGAAAAGTTCTTGGAGCCTCGCTCCTCCAAATAGTAACTCTTCTCAATCGACAACTTTTTCTAATAATACTGTTGGCCGCAATTATAGGTAGTGGGCTTAGCTACTGGCTTATTGATACTTGGCTGCGCGATTACGCCTATTCTATTGAAGTGGCTCCAGGCACCTTCGTTTTGGCGGCCATAATTGTCTATTCTATCGTTTTTCTAATTACATGTTTCCAGTCCTTCAAGTCGGCTTTGTTCAACCCTTCAATGGCTTTAAAAAATGAGTAAGAAACATAAATGGGTCTTTTTGGGAATGATCGCTATTCCTTTTGTCATCGCATTGGGTTTTCGAACTTATGACAACTATCAGTTTCATCAACAAATCATTACTAATAGAGAACAACAGTCTGATAAGCCATTTACTCACTTCAATGATGACTGCATGCATTTCCTACTAACATTTGGTGAAAGCCTCGATAAACTCAAGTCCAAACTCTAAGGAAAAATCAAGTCTGTCAAATTTGAAATTTTATTTGTACAACAAAATAGTAACTAATCCGTATGTTTAACAAAGTATATAGAAATTAAAATTGGCTTTTCAACAACCACTTTATGAAAGGTAATTACCTCGGTGAATTTGAAGAATTAGTTATGCTCACATGTGCTTACCTAAAGGATGAGTCATACGGCATCAACATTGTTGAAGAAATAAAATCAAAACTGGATCGATCCGTCAGGCTTAGCGCGGTCCATATGACACTTTATCGACTAGAAGACAAGAAGTTAGTAGAATCGCATATGGGTGGGTCTACTACCCAAAGAGGTGGTAGAAGAAAACGAATTTTCAGACTTACCAGCGCAGGTATGGAAATGCTCAAAGCCACCCAAAGAGGACGCATCAGTCTATGGAATCAAGTACCTGAACTTAAACTCAATTGATCCACAATGAAAACACCTCATAAATGGGTTCTTAAATTACTTCATAGTATATGTCCTGAAGAATTACAGGAAGGTATCACTGGCGATCTCATTGAGCAGTATGACATCAACAGAGGTAGAAACAGCAAGTTAATAGCCAATTGGCTATTCATTTTTAACGGACTTCAGTTTATCAGTCTGAGTATGCTCCAAAGACGAAATCAGTATCGAAAACCAAAAGTGACAGCAATGATTTTTAGCTACTTGAAAACTACCTTCAGAAATATTCGCAAACAATCTGCCTACTATTCCATCAACTATGTCGGTCTTGCTATGGGTCTAACTTGTTGTGCATTAGCCATATTGTATGTTAAATATGAGCTCAGTTATGATGACTTTCATCAAGATCCCAAAAACACCTATCGAGTCACAGGTGAAATAAATAACAGGGCTTGGTTTCCTTCAATACAGAATATTTATGCTGAAAGGCTTATGGACCAACCCTTTCCAGAGGTCAAAAAAATCGCAAAATTCAGACGAACACCCCAACAATTTGCAATTTATGGTGATCAGCGATTTCCTACCCGCACCCTCGTGACAAATCCTGGCTCAGACCTGTTTGATATTTTGAGTTTCAAATCACTAGAGGGCGATCCCGACCAGATGTTAGAAGAACCTAACTCTGTAGTGATGACTGAGAGTTCGGCCAATGCCTTGCTAGGAGATTCACCGCATTTGGGCAAGATTATCAAATGGGACTCACTCACTCTTAAGGTCAGTGGAGTACTAGAAGACATCCCCGACAACAGCCACTTGACATTCAATTTTCTGGTAGCTGCGGAGGTTGATTTTTATGGGGTTTTCACCATTATGCAACTACAAGAGGGAGCAGACATCGAGGCTCTTGAGGATAAAATTGTCTCGTTAGACATCCCAGACAATCAGTTCCCTATCAAACAAATAGCACTCCAACCCATTCGAGAAATTCACTTGGCCAAACCACTCACTTTTGAATTAAAACCACCTGGAGACAGAGGATATCTACTTTTATTCTCAGGCGTGGCTCTATTCATATTGATCATTTCCTGTACCAATTACATCAACCTGTCTACTGCAATTTATGCCGGGAGAACCAAAGAAGTTGCCATCAGAAAAGTGCTGGGTAGCTCTAAGAGAAATCTCAACCTTCAGTTCATGTCAGAATCGGTTTTGTTAGCCTTTCTCACCTTACCTCTGGTCATACTAATGGTCGAGTTACTGCTTCCTACATTTAGAAATTTTGTAGAAGTCGAGTTGACCAATGAATTTCTAACTTCCATCCCATACATATCAACCTTGTTAGCCATTACACTGGGCGTTGGTCTTATATCTGGTGTTTACCCGGTGCTAACCATGACACATTTCTCACCTCTGAAGCTTTTTAGAAACAAAAACTTCGTTGGTAGTCATCGCATGTCACTTAGAAAAATATTGCTCACCCTTCAGTTTACACTGCTACTGTTCCTTGGTGCTGGTGCATATTTCATTAATCAGCAACTTCGATTTATCCAGAATAAAGACTTAGGAATTGCCAAAGAGGGCATTATCAAAGTATCAAACGCCTACAACATCAGATCGGGCGATCAGTATAGCGCAATTAAAAATCAGGCATTATCAAACCCAAATATTCTGGGGTTCACCAACGGCATGCCGCCAGGTACGGAGAATTATGGACAGCCCTATCAGGCGGAAGGACATGAAATAAAAAATGATGCCTTATCATTTGGCACTGACCTAGATTATTTTGAAGTAATGGAGGTTGATGGGGTTTCAGGAGATATTTTTGAAAAGGGCACTGCAGAACTCCCCAGAGTATCCCTTCTGGTAAATGAAAAGTTTGTTGAAACGATCGGATGGGATAATCCAATTGGTAAAAAAATCACTTTTAACCCAGGGCGCAACAATCAAAGAGATCGATTGGTAGCAGGAGTTTTCAAAGATTATCACACGCTTTCATTGCATAATGAAGTCGTCCCCCAGTTCATTTTCGTTAGAAATGGATCCGCAACTCCTTCTGAAAACATCCTAATCAAAATCAATGGGCAGGACATCCGAGCCTCATTGGAAGCCATAGAAAAAGCTTGGTATGGGGTACTCCCGAATGTACCCATTGAATATGAATTTATGGAAGAAGACATGCAGGCCGCTTATGCACAAGAGGAACGAGCCGGCAAGCTAAGCTTGATCTTAAGCACCTTGGCAATTCTTTTGGCGGTTATGGGTTTAGTAGGCCTGGCGGCTTACATGGCTCAATTAAGAATCAAGGAAGTAGGCATTCGGAAAGTGCTAGGGGCTTCTACTGGCCAGATCATGTTTTTGCTTAACAAGGAATTTATCTTACTCGTTGGGCTAGCCACGCTTATTGGTGGGGCCTTATGTTTCTATACTTTGAATGCCTGGTTGGAGACATTTGCCTACCGTACATCTATAAACATTCTTGTATTTCCTTTGATGGGAACTCTAGTGTTTCTCATCACCTTCCTAACTGTAAGTGCTCAATCAGCAAGTGCCGCGCTACAAAACCCTATAAAAGCTCTGAGACACGAGTAGCTAGCAAATTATCAACTTAGATTCAGCAGTGAAGTGAAATTTATTTTGGTTATAATAAGGGTTAAATGGTTTTTATATTGTTTGATTGGTAAGGCGGCCGCCTGATTCAATTTCTAAACCCTATTATGGAATATGGTTTGGTCTTGCATCATATGTACGATGATGCAAAATATTAACCCTTAAACTATCGACTTATGAGAACTTCAGCATTACTAATCGTGATGTTCATGGCCGCCTATATCGTTCATGGACAGTCAGATCTTGAATCCAAATTAATCTCAGCCAAAGTTTACACCCAAGGAGCAGAACTAAAGCGATCTGCAACACTTGATCTCAAAAAGGGCAAAAACGAGTTCAAACTATCAAAGCTCTCAGCCAACCTTGACCCAAAAACAATTCAAGTCAGCGGGGAAGATATTACCATCCTTTCGGTCAGGCATGAAAAGGACTTTATCGAAACCAACACTCCTGAGAAAGTAGAGAAGCTTCTTGAGCAAAAACAATCTCTAATGGATAAGATTGAAGTGCTAGATATGAAAATATTCATTCTTCAAAAAGAAGCAGAATTACTCTCAAAGAATATGAAAGTGATCGGCAACGAAGGTACCAATGGAGAAGAATATCAAAAGGCATTGGAATACTTTTCAAACAAGTTTGAAGTCAACACAAACAAGAGCTTCGATTTGAAACTTGAGGTTCGAAACCTTCAGAAGCAGGTCAATGAAATAGACAAACAGGTTAGTTCTTACAATGTGGAAGAAGATGAGCCTACTTCTAATATTTTCTTGGTCATCAACGCTGATAAAGCCATGAAGCGTGAAGTAAAAATCAGTTATGCTGTATCAGAAGCAGGTTGGTTTCCGGCTTATGACATAAGAGCCACCACTGTCAATAACCCGCTGTCATTGACTTATAAAGCTCGAGTGTTCCAAAATACTGGTATCGATTGGAAAGATATCAAGTTGACCCTTAGTTCAGGTAATCTGGAAGTCAGTGGTACGGCTCCCGAGCTTAGCCCCTTCTATTTAGGAAGGAGCAATCAAGTAAGGTATCGATACTCAGCCCAAGGGCAAATTTCGGGAAGAGTTGTTGGTAGTGACGATGGGCTTCCCCTACCTCAGGTTAGTGTTTTTGTAAAAGGGTCGACAACTGGCACTCCTACTGACTCTGATGGCTATTACAGTATGCAAGTTCCAAACGGTCATAATTCCTTAGTATTTAGATTTCTAGGATATGTTACTCAGGAGATACCTATCAAGAATCAGTCAGTCATAGATGTAGCTCTTGTGCCTGATGCCACATCATTGGGTGAGGTAGTAGTAACCGGTGTAGCAGCTGCCACACCAGAAAAGAAATTGACTTTTAGTGTCGCAAGAATCAACATGAATGATGACTACGTTTATTCAGGGAATGCAGGCACAGCTCTTCGAGGTAAGGTTGCCGGAGTCAGAGTACGGAGCGCACGTGATTCTGAAAACGAAACAATTCAAATTCGAGGAGCAAGTCAACTTCGAGCACCAAAACGTGAGAACAAACCGTTGCCAATAAACCACATAAACTATCAGACCACATTTGTCTATGAGATTGAGCATCCTTATGACATACCAAGTACAGGCCAGCCGGAGGTAGTTGATATCCAAACACTGGACGTAGAAGCAAACTACATCTACTCGACTAGCCCTAAGGCCAAAGAGAACGCCTATCTGGTTGCAGAGATTCCTGAATGGGAGAAACTGAAGCTTCTTGATGGTGAATCTAACCTCTATTTTGAAGAAAGTTTTGTTGGTAAATCCATCATTGACACCAACATAGGCAAGGATACCCTAGACATCTCCCTTGGCAAAGATGAAGGCATTGTGGTCAGTCGTAAGAGGCTAAAGGAATTCGAAAAACAGAAATTCTTTAGCAATAAAAAACGAGACGAACGCAAGTTTGAGATCACAATAGTTAATACAAAGGCAACAAACATTAACATCAATGTTTATGACCAGATCCCGGTAGTTCCCAACAGGAATTTTAGGGTAATTCCGGAAGATTTGGCTGAGGCCAAAGTAGACAAAGAGACAGGTTTATTGGCCTGGAACATTCAACTAAATCCGGGCGAAAAAAGGGTCATTCAATTCAGTTATAGTGTTGAATACCCGAAGCACATGGATTTGGATATTGACTAAACGAAGAGCCACCGAAGCCAATCTATAAAACTTCGGTGGCTTAATTTTCCACTGGTGTATTCCCAAGCCCAGTTCATGCATAATTTTCTTATTTTGGTTGAATCAACCTTAAAGAAAATGATGGATCGATTCAAGCAAACCCTCCTTACCCTCTGCTGCCTTGCACTTATCAGCAGTTCAGCATTAGCACAAAAAAAATATTCTAAAAAGCAGATTGAAAGATTAAAAAGCGAAGCATCAGAGATTGTAGCCGCAAATGCCAAGCAGACTCAGGTGATGATCGACAAGGTTTTCAGTTTTGCAGAACTTGGGTTTCAGGAGTTTGAATCCTCTAAATATCTCACCAATATTCTTACTGAAAACGGCTTTGAGATAACAGAGTCGGTCTCTGGCATCCCAACCGCATGGTTTGCCAAGTGGAGCAATGGAGAAGGGCCTACTATTGCTCTCGGTAGCGATGTGGACTGTATTCCAAAAGCTTCCCAATACCCAGGTGTAGCCTACCACAAACCAATGGTTGAGGGTGCTCCAGGTCATGGTGAAGGACATAACTCGGGTATTCCATTGAATATCACTGCTGCTTTGGCGGTAAAGGAGATCATGGAAAGAGAGAACATTGGTGGTACTCTAATTCTATGGCCAGGTATTGCAGAAGAGTTGGTAGCGGCCAAGGCGTGGTATGCCAGAGACGGCATGTTCGATGACATTGACATGTGCATTTTCACCCACGTGAGCAGTAACCTTTCTGTTTCCTATGGACAAGCATCAGGCACCGGCCTTATTTCTGTCGAGTATACTTTTGATGGAGAAGCGGCACATGGTGCTGGAGCGCCCTGGAGAGGTAGAAGTGCTCTAGATGCGGTTGAGTTAATGAACGTAGGATGGAATTATAAACGTGAGCATTTACACCCTCTAAAAAGGTCGCACTCAATTATTACTGATGGTGGTGATCAGCCCAATGTAGTACCGTCTAAGGCATCCATCTGGTATTACTTCAGAGATGTAACCTATGAAGGCATCATGGATATGTATGCTGACGCTAACAATATTGCCAAAGGTGCTGCCTTGATGACAGATACAGAAATGACTTCTAGAATTTTGGGTACGGCATGGCCGCGCCACTTCAATAAAGTTATTGCGGAAACCATGTACGAAAACATCAAACAAGTGGGCCTTCCAGAATGGTCTGAAGCTGATCAGGAGTTAGCGAAAGCTGTGCAAACAGAGGTTGGTTCATCGAATCCAAGAGGACTTAACACTAAACTTTCTTCTCTTGGCTTGCCAATAACCACACCAAGAAGTGGTGGTTCTGACGACATTGGAGATGTCAGCTGGAAAATTCCTACGGTGACTATGCGATTTCCTTCAAACATCCCTGGACTTCAAGGCCACCACTGGAGCAATGCCATTGCCATGGCCACACCAATTGCACACAAAGGGGCTACAAAAGGAGCTCAGGCGGAAGCAATGACGATTCTTGACTTTTTCTTGAAGCCAGATCTTGTGGATCAGGCCAAAGACTATTTCAACAACGTCCAAAGTAAGGAGACCAAGTACAAGCCGATGATTTCTGCAAGTGACATGCCCCCTATCTACCTCAATAAAGGAATCATGGATCAGTTTAGACCTCAATTAGAGAAGTTCTATTATGATGAAACCAAGTATGGTAGCTACTTAAAGCAGTTGGGAATTTCTTATCCGACTGTCAAAAAGGAAGATTAGCACATCACTTATTAAGCAATAATCGAGCTTAGGTTAGCAAATTCTATGGAATACTCGGGACTATAACCTGACCACCACTCGTACTGAAGTAGAAGAGCCAGATCAGAGCTCTTCCCAGTCCATAACACCCAATTTTCTAAGAAAATTAACTTTTCCTTATAATGTTCGTAAATGAATACATTATATTTAGTTCGTAAATGAATGCAAAATAAATATCGATGAAAGGATCCTACCTTGGAGAGTTTCAAGAAATTGTACTCTTGTCCATCCTTGCCTTGGAAAACGAGGCATATGGGGTGAAAATCCAGAAAGAAATTGCCGAGAAATCTCGCAGAAGTATAAGTCGTGGAGGCTTGCACAGCACCTTATCTCGATTAGAGGACAAGGGCTTTTTAGCTTCTAAATTGGGAGAAGCAACCAAGGTACGTGGTGGAAAAAGTAAGAAGCTATATTCCGTTACCAACCTAGGCAAAGCTGCCCTCAAAGAAGCTGAAGCTGTGCGTAAAGAATTTCACAAATCCATTCTTGACCTTAATTGGGTAAAAATTAGTGTTACCTGAAGACCATATACCGAAGTTTTGCAATTGGCTCTTTTCTGTTCTCTGTAAAGAAGAACTCTACAATGAACTCGCAGGAGATTTAGAAGAAACCTTCGCAGAAAACTATCAATTGCTAGGCTTAAAAAAAGCTAGGTCAATCTACAGAAAGGAGGTTTTCAAAATGTTGAGACCCTCCGTAGTTCGAAGATTCAAATTACTACCAACACTTAGTCCAATTGACATGATCAAAAACTATTTAAAAATCTCAATTCGAAACATTTGGAGGGATAAGGAACATTCTTTTATCAGCATTTTTGGTCTTGCTACTGGCATTGTTGCCAGCATCTTGATCTTCCAGTATGTAAATTTTGAATCAAGCTATGACTTGATGCACGATCAAAGTAAGGGTGATATCTATCGACTTTCAAGAATATCCACCGACATGACATCTGGGGAAATTGACTCCAAAGCATCAAGTCATTATATGGCCATTCAATCGAGTATTGTGGATGACATGCCTGAGGTAATGAGCGCTACCCATCTCTACCCTCTCCCAGGGGTTCTCTCTCATGAAACACAAGGTTATAACACTGAAAATATTTTTTTCGCTACCGGTTCGTTCTTCGATATTTTCGATTTCAAATTGCTACAAGGGTCGGCAGCTGACTTAGATCAGCCTGGCAGTATCTTCCTTTCACAAACAGAGGCCATACGCATTTTCGGCAGTGAAAATGTATTGAACAAAGTCATCACTTTCAATGCCACCGATTTTCCATGGGAACTGCAGCTACAAGTCAAAGGGATCTATGAGGACTTACCTGAAAACACACATTTACCAAATCCTCAAGCGCTGCTTTGTGCTAAACAGGTCAATGAACAAATGGCAGTTTTCTTTCCTCAAATGGATGAAAACGAACTAAAGTGGCGACTAACTGGCTATCACACTTATATCAAAGTGCTACCCGGTACCATCAAGTCAGATTTGTCATCCAAATTAGTAGAATGGATAAAGACATACCGAGCACCTTTCAATAAAAATCAAGGCAGAGAACATTCAATACAAGCACACTCCATTAGAGATATACATTTTATCAAAGATTATGATAGTCAGCTGAAACCTGCTGGAGACCAAAAGATCATAACACTGTTCAAAATCATTGGGGTGTTAATCGTTTTGATAGCCTGGACTAACTTTGTTAACCTCGCTTCGGCCAAAGCCGTAAAGCGCGCCAAGGAGATTGGCATTCGAAAGTCTTTAGGGGCATACAAAAAGCAGCTTATCCAGCAATTCTTGCTCGAAGCGATTTTGATTAACCTACTGGCATTACTATTAGCCATTGGCATTGTATTATTAGTAATACCCAAGTTTCATCAACTCATTGGTTCAGAAGCGTTTGATTATTTTGGAAGCTTTATCCCTTTCTGGTCCACCTATTTAGCCACCTTCTTACTAGGTTCTATAGTGACTGGTCTCTACCCAGCATTAGTACTTACTAGATTTGAGCCTATAAAAGTACTGAGAGGAAATTTTGCAAGTTCGTCACAAGGCAGCTCACTAAGGAAATCTTTAATACTTCTTCAGTTTGCAATTGTCTTGGTCATGCTTTCCGGTGTTATGGCCATTCGATCTCAAATCCAGTTTATGATGGATGCTGATATGGGCATGAATATATCGCAGACTCTTGCAATACAAGGGCCTCCTGGTTATTTAAGGGATTCGACCTATGCCCAAAAAACTCAGGCTTTTCAGGGAGAAGTAGAAAGGAATTCAGGTGTAAAAGCTACTACCCTATCTTCTATATTACCTGGCATTCGTAACAACTTCTTCCAGACCACTAACCGACTTGACCGGCCTTCAGGTGAAACGGTAATGCTCTATCGCAGTTTTGCTGACCACGATTATGTATCATTTCATGATCTTGAGATCATTAGTGGTCGCGACTTTGATGAGTCTTTGATTGGAGATCAAAATGTCATTCTTTTGAACCGTGAGGCGGTTGAACGCTTTAATTTCGAAAGCCCTGAAGATGCCATCGGAAAAAGACTAGATTTTGCCAATGATGTCACTCCGCTTATCGTTGGTGTCGTTGAGAACTTCAATCAAATGGGAGTCAACTTTGCAATCGAGCCACTAGCGATAGAGTTGATCAACGGAGGTGGCAACTTTATTAACCTCAGGGTTGAAACCAAAAACATTGCGGAGACCATGCAATTTCTTGAGAGTAGCTATGAAGCCTTTTTTCCAGGCTCCCCCTTTCAAGCTTCTTTTATTGACCAAAACTTCAATACCCTTTATGAGGCCGATCAGCGATTCAACCAAGCCCTTCAATTCTTTGCCATAGTAGCGATTTTCATCTCTTGTCTAGGGATTTTTGGCTTGTCTTCTTTCTTGATTAATCAAAAAATGAAAGAGGTCAGTATTCGAAAGGTACTTGGAGCAAATGTTCTAGAAATCATTCGTGTCTTGACAACGGAATACATTTGGCTGGTATCAATTTCCACCCTAGTCGCAGTTCCTGTAGCATACTTTCTGATCAACAATTGGCTGGATTCTTTCTTGGTCAGAGTAAATGTCAATATACTGTTCTTTGCGCTTCCAGTAATCGGCCTGATGATGATCATTCTTATCACCATTGGTCATAAGACCAAAAAAGCAGCTTTAACGAACCCAGCAAAAACATTGAAGAGTGAATGACCCGTTTTATTTCTGATCAACTTACAATGTATTAAATATCAATTAACCTCCCTCAATACCTTTATAATGAGACAAAGTATCGTAGTGATATGGAATAATTGGAAAGTAATTAACCCGCAGAAAAAGAATTAAACGATATCACTTCGACCGAAAGAGCAATACGTGCTAACTTTAAGCTATGTCTTAAATTTCATCTCTTATGCAGAAGAACTTCAAACAATCAATTCGTTCTGGCTTTTTCCAGTTCATAATGCTTGTAGCCGGTGTCTTGTTGGCACTGAAAGCCAATGACTGGAGCGAACATCAAAAAAATAAAAAACAGACATTTCAATTACTGCAAAAATTAGAGGCCGAAGTAGAGTATACTCAAGCAAGAGTAGATCTTATGGCTGACTTCTATGGCAAGCTAAGAGATAGTGTAAGGATCAATATACCTCGTGAATACAGAAAAAAGGGTTCGACTAAATTCTTAAACTTTTGGTTTGGAAAGGAATACCCCGAGTTTCAACAATACGTCTTCGAATTAGCAGTGTCAACTGGCAAAATGAATGATTTGGACTTGGATTTAGCTATGTCTCTAATGAGGTTAAGGCGAGAAGAGGATGTATTCTCAGAACAGGTTGAATCTTATGACCAAGATGGTTGGCAAGAGAAAAACGTTCTTCAACGCATGGAGTTTGCTGAACATTTGAGCCATGACGTATTTCTGGCAATAGACCGCATACAACCTCTTATAGATACTTGTAGTTTTCTGATTAAAGATAGAATTGCTAACTACAGGTGAAAGCCCGACTATAGCTCTCCCGTGATTCATTTATGCTCAAAAGCTTTTTAGGATATACCTCTTTAAGTCGATTTTAACCGGAGACATCACAGCAATTGGAAATTGCCTGTCGACATTGAAAAAAGAAGATTAAACTTGATGTATCTAGGAAAAAAATCTTCTTAACCCTAATTTCGGATCATGAGAAAGTTTTTGCCCATAGTGGCCTTCTTTATACTATCTATAGCTAGTTGTACTACTTACGTTGATCCATATGAACCGAACTCTACCAGTGTTTTTATAGGACGTTTTGAATTGGAAAACGGATATTTAACTAAAAAACAAAGCGCGCTCTTTGAATTGAATACAGAAGCAGTTCAGGATAGCATTCCATTTTATGTTCAAACATCTCAAAGAGGTGATTCACTTTTTCAAACATTGACACACATTGTTGATGGAAGAGAATTGGTTTCAGCTTACTCATTGCCAGAGCAACTTGGACCTGGCCAAATTTCCAATACAGAAGATTTCGACTATCGCCATGAGATCTTCTTTTATAATGATGAAGACTATAGAACTCCGACTAGACCAGATATTGAGAGTCTTCAGTTGTTTGGAGAACCAATAGGCGATTTCTCCTATAACTTTCTCTGGAGAGGAATGTCTGATGTGTTTGAGTTTAGAAAATTCATGAGTTCAGAAAATGCTAAGGTGGGTATTGCTCAAATAAGACCTTACTCTGATTCTGATGAGGACAGTGGCTCAACAATACTCTTGATAGTTTATACACATAATTAAAATGCCCGGGTTTATTCAAACCCTAAAAACGAGCAAGCCTTTTCTAAAAGGTTATGAACATCAAATAGCTAAGACCAAAGCCAGATATTTACGCATCAACATGCTCTACAACAGTGCCAACCCTGGGCTTCACTTGGTTGAATTCAATGCTTTTAAGTAAATCAAATTTCAATAACTCCCTCTTTGATCGCCTTAACGATAAGGCCGGCCGTATTTTTGACACCGAGTTTTTCGATAAGATTTTTTCGATGACCTTCAGCAGTTCTATGACTTATAAACAGCTTTTCTGCAATCTCTCTGGTGGTATATTCCTGACAAATGAGTTCCAACACCTCCAGCTCTCGTTCGGAAATCTTAACATTGTTCTTTAATTCTGGCTTTTTTCGGGCGTTACCTTTTAATCCCCCCAACATGGCCTTAGAAACCTCACGAGTAAAATAGTATCCTTCATGATAGACTGATTGAATACCTCTTTGTAGGGTTTCTGCATCACAATCCTTCAAAAGGTAACTATTAGCTCCAAGTTCCATCAGATAAGCCACCATTTTGGTATCGCTATAGGTGGTGAGGATAATCACTCCGAGATCAGGATACAATGGCCTGATTCTTTTCAGTGTTTCTACTCCATCTAAATCGGGCATTTCCAGGTCGAGCAACAGTACATTTGGCTGTTCCTCTTCTAGTTTTTTCATCAGCTCCTCACCATTAGCTGCCTCGTATAGGAGGTCTACGTCAGTCATCTGATCCAGTAGAAACCGAATGCCTTCTCGAAATAGTTGATGATCATCACAAATTGCTACTTGTATCATTTTAATCTCCTTTTTCAATTTCTCTTGTGGCCGAATACAGCTTAAGAGATAGTCCTTGTTCTTTGTTTTCTTCTACGGAAAGTTCTCCCCGCATTAAGCCCAACCGGCTGGTAATGTTTTGCATTCCGAGCCCCTTGTCCATCATTAAAGTCGGATTTGACAATCCAACGCCATTATCCTGATAGCTCATGGTAATCCGAGCTTCATCCCCATTTAACGCTAGACGTACTTGGGTGGCCTCAGAATGCCTGAGCGCATTATTCATTAACTCCTGAACAATACGGAACCAATTCAATTCAAATTCCTTGTCCAAAGTCCCTTGCCATTTACTGGAGAACTCGACCTGAATGGCTTGGCTTTCATTCAACTGATCAGCGATATTCGAGATGGCTTCTACTAAACCTAACCGTTCCAGTACTACCGGTTTTAAGTCGTGTGACACTCTTCTCACGCTGGTCATAGTTTGGTCTAAAATGGTCAACGCCTTCTCCTTCAGTTCAAAAAACTTCTTCGGATCAACCTCTTGTTCCAAGTGTCGGAAATACAACTTGGAAGTAGAAAGCAAGGCCCCCACTTCATCGTGCAGGTCCTTGCCAATTCGGTTTCGCTCCTTTTCCTGACTTTGCAAGTTAGCTCGTAACAGTTGCTGCTGATAATCCGCCTCTTTTTGCTGATGTTCTTTTTGCTGTTTTAGTAGACGTTTCTGGTAGGTTAAGAAAAACACAATCACGGCTAAGGCAAGAATAAACATCATACTCATTCCAATCAAAACCCAGTCAAAGACTGTTATGCTATTGACTTCTTCCATAATGCGATGGTATAAAAACCGTTTAGAAATACATTAAACAAAGCATTAAGTAACCAAGAGGCAGTAACAACTTCCTTTGGCACTGACTCTACATAGTTTACAAAAAAGAAGAGCATCAATGAACCAGAGTGATAAAGAAGCAAGCCCGCGCTCAACCAAAATGTCCAATCTCCAGACAATGGTTTTAGTATTGACAATTGAAGGAATTGTCTAAAGTGTATCAGAGACAAAAAGACATAAATTATACTTGCCGTAACAATTGTATTTGAGTTGAATGTATTAAGCGGTTGTAACCAAAGGCTGTTAAGAATTGCAAACACAGTGAATAAGACCATCAAGACATCAAATACCTCCCCTTTTATAGTGTCTTTGAGAATATGCTTGTAAAGTCTATTAAACAAGAAAAACAACAGAATAACAAGGACATGGTAGACCGGTAAATTATTAGGCTCCTGAACGAACTCAACAATCAAAAAAGCAATGACCTCGGCTCCAAAAGTAAAGACTATCACTAAGCCCAACAAAATCTTCTTAGGTTGAAATCGTTTATAGCTCATCAATACTAACACCAATGGTATCAGTATTGAGAGCTGAGAAATCCTCACAAGATTCAATGCTTCTGGACTCATAATAATTAAGCGTTCAATCGAAATCAGTCAGGGCATGCTGGAGGACAAGCACCTACAAAATCCAAAAAGGTATCACCCTCATCATCCAATGCCAGCCCTGTGTTATTCGATATCTCAATCACTGGGGTAAAAGCTATTTGCTGGTTAGCCGAATGACCGTAATTCACACCAAAGTGCACCTTTATAGTACTTTGAGGCTGCAGAACAGACTTCATTGCATCGATATCTTCTGTTTGAATGATAAATTTCTTAACCCGCTTTGGTCGTTTAAGCAATTGTTCTTCGCCAGAGATGCTTATTCCATGACCCGATCCATCCATGCTAATTGTTTGAAAGAAAATCCTACTCACCAAATAGTATGGAATTAAGGCCCAGTTGGTACAAACTTCATTTTTATAATCAACAGAAACCCCGAGATGCGGTTGGTACTTACTTGTATTGGGAGAGATAAAAGTCTTAGTTAATTGTTCTTCCATTCCAAGATGTACTACTCCACTATCATCCATTAGTTCGAAAAAAGGACTGAAGAGATCTGTATTCTTATCGATCCCCATGCAGAAAGAAAGACTTGAACTGCTATTCCAATTCTCTATTGCATCTAGAAAAGAGGACTCTACCTGGCCAAAATATGCTCCAGTAATTCGATTGTACTCTTCATTCTGCTCGTCATAGATTTCAAAGCAATTATTAACCTCCTCTTGCCTCAATTTCGGCCATGAAGATTTTGACTTACTCGCTAGAGTTTCATTTAGTACTTTCATTGGAATTGTTTATATGGTTATTGATTTAATGTAAGAATATGAATAAAAAGACTGACGATCAAAAGCAGTGATTAATTCAAGTATATCTATTTTTTAAAATCCTGAATATGAATAAGTTAATATAGAAACCCCATCAGACCTATACTGATTAGGGTTTCTGATATTCTTGATTTCTCAGCGTTTAAAACTATGCCTGAACAGTCTGATTTACCGATTCATAGCATAGCACATGGGATATTCTATTGCCCAAACTCTTGTTGAGCGAATTGACTCAGTTGTGTCCAAAAATTCATGGCGACCATTTGATTAATCTCCTGTATGGCAGCATTCTTCGTCTTTTGACCTGCAGCCAACTTTTCTGAAACACCATTTAGCTGATTGAGCATGGAAACCAAAGGCCCAATGATTTCCCCCATATCAGTGTTAACCGTTTGAGTGGAAATACCGAAGTCTTGGCATTGGAGAACAAAGCCAGTCATGCTACTCTGAATTTCATTCACTAAGGTCTGCCATTGAGTAATCAAAGTACTGCCCCCACAAGCCATTCCCTGAGCGTAATTATCAATCGCCACCCTATCGCTTGAGGTCACACTCGTCAAGCTCAGATAGTTGTTATGGAGGTTTGCAAAATCATTGACAATGGCCTGATTGTAATTCCCCAAAAAGCTAATGGCCGAATCCAGACTCTTTTTTAAAGACTTTATCTTGATAATGGAGGAAGACAGGTTGGTCTGAACATTGGCGGTCGTAGAGCCCTTCAATGTCTGAAGGGTTTGTGAAACATTTGGCATAGCATCTACCAAAGCTGACTGCAGAGGCTGATAGTACGGTTTAAAGTTTGAGATATCACTGAGTAGTTGCTGACTCAGTTGTTTGAACTGTTGCATAAAGTTCGAATAGCTCGGGAAATTCCAGGTATACGTGTAATCTTCATCTTCAACACATATCCCAATAAAGTGATCCGTACAAACACTGCACTTGGTAATAGTTTGAAAAGGGCCATAATTGTAATTGTCTATAAGCTGTTGAAGCTTAGGGCCGTTACTCGGCATGTTTTTCAAAGCTTGAATAGCCTGCTTGGCCTTGGGCAAAGAGAGTTGAGCCACCAACCCAGGAGTCATCATTGAAATGGCGGGGGATTGATTGTCAACTACAAACCCGCTCAAGGGTATTAGCAAGGCAATTGAAATGGTTTTAATAAGTGTTTTCATTTTGTATGGATTTAATCCCAACCGGGTACGATAGTGTACAGTCAACCGGTTAGGGGTTTTCAGGATTGTGACAATAGATTGACTTCTAATTCAAGTTGAATGAACGTGGCACCACTTGCATCGCACTCGCTAGGAATGTTGATTGTCCAAAGCGTAAATGGAGTCGGTAACAGGTAGTTGTCTCCGACATTGAAGGGGGAGGTGACTTTTGGCTTTTCACCATTATCACCTGGCTTATAGGCAAACCCACCGTTTAGCGAGTTAGAAACAAACTTGTAAGTATCGGTTCCAAATCCATTGGAGTATTTCCCCGAAGTAGAAATTGTGATGGGAATCACCCCTGCATCATCAGCCAACACACCTTTAACAAAATATTTAGCAGATTTCACCCAAATGGCTGAATTGGGGTGTGGAAGTTGTTGCGTAATATGTGCTAAGCCCGTTGGAATAGAAAAGGTCAGTTGTATACCCTTGCTATCGCTGGATTGCGTTGCCACTAATCCCTGACCACTCGTTGAACTCCCATCTTTTACTATCGGAATCTCAAGAGATACATGCGTATTCTTACTTGGTAAATTTGTAGATCCATTTGATAGGCCACCAACCCAATTATTGATAGTTGAAAAAGCGGTGGTCAGTTCAGCCGGTGTACTATCTAGGCTTATCGTTACACTGGACTCAACCAAGTTATTGTAAAAGAAAACATCCTTGTAGTAAGCAAATTCAACAAATATTGATCGCATCGTAGAGTCTCTTCTGTTTCTTACCAAGCCTTCCAGAGCCAATAATTTCTCTTTTTTGCTTTCCGATTTTGCCGAAAGTTTATTCCAAATGCTTGTGGTATTTTTGATCGCGTGGACCTTAGCTCTTAAGACTACGGCCTTGCACAGTTGATTGCCGTAAGCAACGATTTTAGTATTCAAGGCCTTCCCATAATTAGCAACCACTTGCAAACTGGCTAGGTAGTCATTCCCGGCAGGTTGAGCGGATTTTAAATGATTATCACCTAGTTCATCGGAAAGGTTAGACAATACATTTGTAACCTTAGTCATAAAATTATCCCAAGCCAACCCTGGATCTAGGGTAACCGGTTCCGGATTGAAGTTCACTGAGTGATGAGCGTTCTCGGGATTATTAATATCATACCAAAGCTGTTGACTGTTCATCACGTAACTGAACAGCTGCTTGTTATTTTCCACTAAGGCTTTGGCGTCCTCTACTAAATCATTTTGCCCGTAATCTTCGGTGATACCTTTAATAGTTTCATAGCCTTGTTTGATGGCTTCTAGAGCACTGGAAAGTGCCTCAGCGGCACCGTCACCCTTTCCTTCTACGGTCTCGGCAATATTGGCAGCCGATTTTACAGCATCCACCGCAGTCCTGATCCCATCGTTGATGAACCTGGAGACTTTAGCCTGATCAATGGCCGCTTGCAAGAGTTGATTCTTGTTTTTAGCAATTGTCATAGCATTGTCGAAATTCCCAATTACCGAAATGTATTCATTATAAAGGCTTTCTATGGCGTTCTTAGACTGACCATACTCTGTTTGAAGTGGTGCTAATTCGGTTGCAGCGGTGCTTTCTATAGCAGTACTTACTTCTTCCAGCACTTCTTCGATATGTACGGCATTTTCCAGGGATTCTAAATTGGAATCATAGTCCTGTACCGCTGTGATTAAGCTGTTTACTTCACTACCATAGTAACTTGCAGAAAGTGGCGCAACATATTGATAATCACCTGGAGCATTCAACGAAATCACCAATGAAGAAGCCTGTGCAAACAACTCTTCATGGGTACTTGGAATAGTACCACAAGCCGAAATCGCTGTACATACCCACGCCAAAATTTTATTTGCCTCTTGCAAACTATCCACATCACCTGCATTCATTAGAGAAGAAGCCTTTGCAAAACATGCATACAGGCTATTCAATGCATAAGGAGTCCACAGAAGATCTTCAAAGTTTGCTATTGCATCTAGTGTTGTCCCTGTGGCAGTATTGTTCGGCTCTACTTGAAAAAGTCCGATTTTAAGTGTACCCCCATTTGTGGGCACCGTATAAAGGGGAGCTGGGTTGCTACCCTTGGTCTCCGAAGTGATCAAATTAAATGCCTGTGGATCACCACTGTTAACGGAACCCTGGATGAGACATTCCAAAGAGGTCAAGTTGCCAGTCGAGGGTACTGCAATTGGCCATGAGGCATCACCTATTTCAGTTAAATCAATTTCACGAGCTACAATCACTGTAGTCTCTGCATTAAGTTCAGGAATATCTGCAATAAGTTTATTGGCGTAGATTGACAGGGTGAGTCCACCCGAAGGCGGAAACTGGTTTACCAACGTTGATAACTTGACTTGATCACCTGAAAAAACAATCCCGGAAACATCACCAGTACTAGGATCGGTGGTCAAAATGGTAGAATTATATTTAGACTCTAAAGAAGTTGCTAAGGCTTTCATATCAGTTTTTTTGTGGATGGTAGGATGAGCCGGCCTTGAGGCCGGCCCTTATCTTTTCGACTTATCCCTGGCTAGGGACTGGTGTCGGATAAACAATCGCATCACTATAGTCAACTAGGCTATCCGTAACGAAGAGATTGGTGTTGTTTGCAATAGACTTCCATTCCTCCATGGCGTTGTGCAAATCAGTAGCTTGCACTACCCCAGAATAGGTCCCTATCTTGTCGGCAGAGAGGTCAGCAATAGCCGTCAATTGTGTGTTTTGATCAAGCCACACACCTTCAATGGTCGCGAGTTTGTCAGCAAACTTGGACAAATAAGAATCCACATTGACCAAAGACAGGTTAAATGCGGTCAGATCAGTTACAAGTCTCGTCTTTTCAGACAGATCTGTATTATCGCTACCAATTTGACCCATCAAATTGTTATAGGTTTTCATCTCTGCAGCAGCCGCTGCTCCTAAACCACCACCAACTGCTGCCGCAACTGGCCAGAGAATCCCCATTGAGATAACAGCTATACCTATGGAGGCAGTAGAAGCAGCAATCGTGTAATCCTCCCACTTCTTGTGAGCTTCAGTCGCCTGCTGTGTCAATGTGGCAATAGCGCTTGTATCAACATTTTCGGCACTCTTCGCAGCGGCTATCACCTGTGACTCTTGATCACAGTATTTAGTAATTGCCTTTTTGGCAACTGAAAATGTGCTTTGAAAGCTACTGAGTTTGCCTTGAAGCGCTTGAATTTGTGCCAGCGAGGTTTTAGCAGTAGACTTCAATCCACCAGAACCAGTGAGCAGACTATCTAGGAGTGTCTTGTTTTGGGCTGGAGTGTTGCCCATATACATAGGCTTCAGATCAGACCAGGTATCATGAAAATTCGAAGCAGCGATACTTAGCTGGGCAGCCATCCAGGCACAATGACCAAAAAGTTCTGTTGGGGGAGTCGGGCCAGACAAATAATTAGGATCCTGCTCTACTTTTTTTCGAAGTTCACTAGGGTCTCCCATTTGAGTTCCCATAGCTTGTATTGACTGCATGGCCGTAACACAATTATCGATCAGGGTCTGATCAGAGAAAGTGCCATATTTTGAAGCAAAGTCTCCTGTAGTAATTGGCATCTGAAGGCAGCTCGTAATGAACGACTGCAACTTAAGCCAATCATGATCGAACAATATGAAGGCTTGACCGTTTTTGCTCGCCAGGTTATTTGACGGACTTGCTGAAGTACTGCTACCTGTAGTAGCCTGAATAGTGGATGTAGACATAATGTTAATTTTTCGTTTATTGTTTTGATGATTTCGTTCGTCAGCAATCAGCTGTGATAGTCGAAACATTGATATACCAAAGTTGAAGAATGGATCTGCGGCAGGTAAGCGTATAAAACGTTGAATTGGAAAAACACGTGGATACCACTAAGCACCCCGTAAAAACACCTATTCTCACCGGATCAACTTCCATTTTTTACCCTGAAACCCGAGGCTCTGACCCGGTTTGGACATGCCCTCGGTGATAGAACTGCATAGAATCCTTTGACTTGAAATCACATAGACCAGGCTGCGCTACAGCCATTGCCTGACCATGCATGAAAAAAGACTTCACAACGAATCAATTTTCTTGATCAAACCGTGAAGTCATGTCGTTTAAGAAAAGGGCTCCGCTCAGAGAAATTCTGACTGGATAAAGCCATCAATTTCGCTCTTCCAATATGTCTGGGCCTCTACAACTTTGACTTTCTTATCAAAGCCTGTTGCATTTTGAGCATCACATATTTTGCGCTGGGCAGAATTAAGACGATCTTGAATAATGGTAAATGGCCCTATGATCTCAGATATCTCATTGTTAAAAGCACTTTTAGCAACTCCATAATTTGCCAGTCGCTGCATGACGTCATTCATCATGGGGTTTAGCGAATTTACTCGTTCATTAAATCCATTTTGAAATGCCTCTCTACCGCATGGCACACTCACGATGAAGTTGTTGAGCTCCATGCTTCCCCGCTCAGCAAATTGCCTCAACTCACCCTGTAAGGCAGCCATGTTATCCAGACTTTGGTTAGAGGCTGTATTGTAATTACCCAAAGACTCGATCGCAGCATCTACCGATGGCTTTAATGCAGTTGTTTCATTCATTATCACGGTCAACAAAGAATCGATATTGGCCGGAAGGGCTTTGTCAGGAATCCCCAAACTATCAAGCCCTATCGCTACTCGGGGAAATTGTTGAAATAACAACCCACCAACCGGGTTCCAGGTATCTGGAAAACTCAACACCTGTTGGGTCATGTTCTGCCCTCTGAACTTGTATTGTGACAAATACTGACGGTTTATAACAGGAAAGGGCCACTCTAGTGTGATTGGTTCGTAATCCAAACAACCGCCAAATATTGGAATAATACACTGCTCACAATTGACCACCAAAATACCATGATCATCAATTTCACCGATGGTTCTGTAGATGTCCCCACCGTGATTCATCATATTGCCCAATGCATCAAGGGCATTTTTGGCTTTGATGGAGGGGTCGTCCTCCACTACGGTTCGCTGCGTGGTTGAGAACTGGCATTGTGTATTAGCTGAGTCCTTGGTTTGCGTACAGGCCAAAAGACATGTAAGAAGGAGTAAAGTCAAAAACTTCGGAATACTTCGGTTCAACTTTTTCATAGCTGGCTTATTCTGGTAGGACTGTAATTGGGTCTCTGATTTATTTTTCGATTGAAAAGAAAACCGACCCGAAGGCCGGCTTTAAATATCCGTCAGCTACTAGTTGGATACTGAGCTGGGTACTGAACTGAGTCGTTATAAGAAACGAGCGAATCTGTTATAAATTCAGAAGTATTGGTCGCTATGGCATTCCACTCCTTCAGTGCCACTGTCAGGTGAATGGCCTGCACAATTTCACTATATGACCCAATCTTGCTAAATGGCAGCTTTGTAATGGCCGTAATTTGGGTGTTTTGCGAAAGCCAAACTCCCTGGATGGTATACAGATCAGTTTTAAATTTTGACAATTGGCTGCTGACTTCAGACAACATGCTATCAAACGAGGTCAAATCGAGAACCAATCTGGTCTTTTGAGACAATGCCTTTTGTTCATTACCAATTTTCTTCATAAAACCATTATAGGCATCTAGTTCTTCGACTGCCAGGTGCCCGAGTACGCCTCCTGCTACTGCTCCCAGTGGTGCTAGAAGGCCCAATGAAATTACAGCAATGCCAATAGAAGAAGTGGTAGCACCAATGGTGTAGTTTTCCCAGGCCTTGTGTGCAGCCGTTGCTTTCCCTTGTAGTGAAGCGATGGTTGTAGTGTCTACATTTTCCGCTGCTTTAGCCGCTGCAATTACTTTTGACTCACTGTCTACATACTTCTTGATGCCTTTTTGTGCCGCAACGAAATTGGCCTCGAAAGTACTCAGAGCATTCTGTAAAGCTACAATTTCGCTAAGTGCCCTCTTGGCTGTAGCCTGCAGACCACCAGTTGGTGACATAATATCTGCCAACACTTTTTTGTTTTCCTTGGGTGAATTGGTAATAAAATTCTTCAGTGCACCCAAGTTACCGTTGTAGGTAGTAGCATGCATACTAAGCCTGCCGGCCATCCAGGCACAGTGAGCAAAGACACTTTTAGGAGGAGTATCTCCCGACAAATAATTAGGGTTTTTCTCAATATTATGACGCAGTGTGGTTGGGCTGCCCATCTCTGTTCCCAATGCCTGTATTTGCTTCATGGCCGCAATACAATCATCAATCAGTGACTCATCAGAAAAACTACCATACCTAGCAGTAAAATCATCTTTTGTAATGGGCATCTGCAAACAAGTAGTGATGAAAGACTGTAACTTGAGCCAGTCTATTCCGAAAAGAATAAAGGCTTTGCCGTCTGCGTTTTCGAGTTTGTTGGATGGTGCAATAGATGTGCCCATCCCCTTTTTGGTTTCAATGGTAGAAGTTGACATGTTTTCTTATTTTGGTTATTGTTTTGATAAATATTCATCAGCAACCCGCTGAGACATTCAAAACATGATAGTTCAAAATTGGAGAATCATATAAGAGTAGGTAAGGGTGCAAATGGGTAAAGTAAACAAACAGGGATTTACAACATGAACCCCGTAAAAACCCCTACCAGCGCTCCATTCAGACGCCCAATGGGATTAAATCAAAAAGATCATTCAACCGGTTATAAGAACAATGATCTACTGCCCCTACGATTTAAAAGTGAAACAGAAGAATTGATAGATGCAGCAAGGCCAGTTAGCCTGAATGTCTGGCTGATTATCAGGGCTTTTATAAAAACGGCATGCACCAGTTCTTTTGCCGATGCATGGTTAAGATGTAAAGTAACAAGACCGGGTTCAGTACCAGTCTTGTTAATATTGATAAGCTTTAAGAATACTGAGATGGGTATTGCGTTGAGGTGCTGTAAGAAATCATTGCATCTGTCACAAATTCCCCGGTATTGCTGGCCATAGTGGTCCAATCTGTTAGCGCTGTTGTCAGGTGAATCGCTTCTTTCAGTTCCTTGTAACTACCTATTTTACTGTAAGGAAGATTCATAATATTGGTAATCGCAATATTTTGGTTTGTCCACACCCCTTCTATCTTCTCAAGGCTTGTCTTGAAGCCGGATAAGAGCGTTCCAATACCAGACAACGTCTTGTTGAAAGAAGTCAGGTCAGTTACCAACCTCGTTTTTTGAGATAATTCTACTTTATCAGTTCCAATTTCCGACATAAGGTCATTGTATTTCTCCTTTTCTGCATTGGCCAGCTTGCCCAATACACCATCAGCCGCTATTGCTACAGGTATGAGAATACCCAATGATAAAAAGGCAACTGCGGTAAGTGCAGCTTCGGCTATCGTAAGGCCCTCAAAAGCTTTATGGGCTGCCGTGGCTGACTTCTGAAGGGAAGCAATTTTTGTAGTATCCACCTTTTCAGCAGCTTTGGCAGCCGCTATCACAGATGAATCTTCATCAACATAGGTCGTAATGGCAGATTTTGCACTGTTGAATGATGTCTCAAAAGAGGTGAGCTTCTTTTGTAAATGCTGGATTTCTTTCAACCCCCTCTTGGCTGTAGCCTGCAGACCACTAGTTGGTGACATAATATCTGCCAACACTTTTTTGTTTTCTTTGGGCTTGTTGGTCATAAAATCCTTCAGTACACTCAGGTTACTGTTGTAAGTACTGGCATGAGTACTGAGCCTACCAGCCATCCAGGCACAATGTGCAAAGAGACCTTTAGGCGGGGTCTTACCTGACAAATAATTTGGGTTAGTTTGAATGTTGTGGCGCAAGGTTGTAGGGTCTCCCATTAACGCACCCATGGCCTGTACCTGCTGCATGGCAGAAACACAATCTTCAATCATTTGCTCATCTGAAAAGTTGCCATATCTATTTGTAAAGTCAGTTTTGGTAATAGGCATCTTAAGACAGGTAGTAATGAAAGACTGTAACTTGAGCCAATCTTTCCCAAAAAGGATAAAGGCTTTTCCGTCTGCGTTTTCCAGTTTATTGGAGGGTGCAATAGAGGTTGTGGACTTTGATTTGGTTTCAATCGTAACTGTTGACATGTTTTTTTTATTTTGGTTTTGTTTGAGAAGTTTCGATCAGCAACCTGCTGAGGCTTTCAAAAACTGATAGACCAAAATTGGGGAATCACATAAGGGTGGGTAAGCGTGCAAATGGCCAATGTTGACAAACAGGGGTTTACAACAACATCCCCGTAAAAACCCCTACTAACGTCCGTGAAGTTAGAGGTACTATACAAGTCCAGCAGGCAATTGGAGCGATTCTGACTAAGTTTAGAATTGATGGCCCAGTCAATGTCAAGCACCGAATTTGCCATAAAAAAGAGTTGATTTTTCGAATCAATAATGATTCACCAAGATCATTTAAGAAAGTAAAAAGAGCCCCCAGCGCATAGTATTCAAGTTGACAAACTGACGACTGCAACCTTCTGAGTAGAACAAAGACTGGCGGACCTCCATAATTGACCTAGCCAGCCCCAAATTCACTTGTGATATATTCTGTCACTGAATCTTTCCAAAACGTCTGAGCCTCGGTTATTTTAATTGACTTATTAACGCCCGTTGCGTTTTTAGCCTCCCATAATTTACAGCATGCCGAAACAAAGTTGTCGAGCAAGTCGGTGAGAGGCCCTAGTATCTCAGAAACCTCATTATCAATCTTTGTTTTGGTCACTCCATAATCGGTCAGCTTGGTCATCACCTCGGCCAGTTCGGTGCCCAAGGCATCCGACTTCTCTTTCCACATGTTGAGCATGGTCTCACGGCCACAGCGGAAGCCGGTCTCATGTATTCTGCTGCTACTTTCTGTCTGTTTTTTACTAAACTCTCCATAGACTGTATTGAAAGCATCCAGGTGCGTGGTCACATCTTGATTGTATTTACCCAATGACTTACTGGCCGCATCCAGCGAGCTATGCAGCCCACCAATGTCTTCGATGATTTTCGATATATGAGTATTGGTTGTATCGGATGGATTACTCAATCCATTCAGCGCCTCTGTCACTTTAGGAAGCTCCTCAAAAAGAGTCTTGTGCAGGGGGGCATAGTGATCGGGGAATTTTACAACTGCTTCGGAAACATTGAAGCCATGAAGCCTAAACTCGTCTGCATAGCAATATAAAACAGGAAATCTCCATTCAACCCTTGTCCACTCCCAATACATACAGCCTAAACCACTTGGGGCTGCGCAAAATTCGCAGATTTCAAAAATCTCCGTCAAGTTTCTGACACCGAAGACCGCATCAAGTATCTTTTGTTTATCATTAACCGTCTTAGTTATTTTCTCAATTGCCTCCTTGGCCTTAACCGCGGGGTTATGACCAAAAGATACTGGCTGGGCTATTTGATAAGGGCATTTCTCTGCTTCCTGCTTCGTGGTTTGTGTGTAAGCAGATGTGCCTAACATTAATAGCATCAATACTAAGCAGCTCTTAATTTTATTTGATTTTTTCATATTCCGCATGTTTTAAATCAGAGTTTTAAAGCAACCGGTGACAATGGTAAAGTATGGTTTCAGACATGGAAGTTAACCACAGTCAGCAACCTGCTGAGACTTTCAAAACTCGATAGATCAAAATTGGAGAATCATAAGGGAGGTGGGCAAGCGTTCAAATGGCCAAAGTAGGCAAATGCGTGTTTATATCAGATACCCAGTAAAAACACTTGGTTAATGATAAGAAAACCTCTTCTTCACGAGGAATATTCATGGTGTCAAACTCAAAGATTTTCTTAATTTTGCCAGCGGTATTAACACCCAAAACCAATCGTTCTAATGATCCAATTTTTCGATGCCGGGGCTGGCAAAATTTATGCTGTTGGCCTCTCTTCGCAACTCGCGTCACAAGACCTTCCAAAACTTGAATGGCTCTTCGGAAATGCCTCACTGATACAAGGCGAAACTCTGGAGGGCTTTTTTGTTGGTCCACGAAAAGAGATGATTACTCCTTGGAGTACCAATGCCGTGGAAATCACCCAAAACATGGGCGTTTCCGGTATCGAACGCATCGAAGAGTTTGAAAAGGTGGAAAGTGAAAACACGGCTTTCGACCCTATGCTTCAGGTCCTTTACAAAGGACTAGACCAAGAGCTTTTCACTATTGATATTGAACCTGAAGCCGTTCGCCATATTGAAGACATTGCGACTTACAACCAAGAAGAAGGACTTGCCCTTAGCCAAGAAGAAATTGACTATTTGAACGAGGTCAGTGACAAATTGGGTAGAAAACTTACCGATGGCGAAGTATTCGGCTTTTCGCAAGTCAATTCAGAGCACTGCCGTCACAAAATCTTCAATGGTGTGTTTATCATTGACGGGCAAGAAATGCCTAGCTCCCTTTTCAAAATGATCCGCAAGACTTCTGAGGAAAAACCAGAAGGATTGGTTTCAGCTTACAAAGACAATGTAGCTTTTACACAAGGACCTGTGGTAGAGCAATTCGCTCCTGCCACGCAAGACAAAGCGGATTGGTTTGAAACCTCCGACTTTGAATCAGTGATCTCGCTTAAAGCAGAAACACACAACTTCCCTACTACTGTAGAACCCTTCAATGGAGCAGCAACTGGAGCTGGTGGAGAAATAAGAGATAGAATGGCAGGCGGAAAAGGTTCTATGCCTTTGGCAGGAACGGCTGTGTACATGACCTCCTACTCTCGCCTAGAAAATGGTCGTGATTGGGAAGCCAATATGCCAGAACGCAAGTGGCTCTACCAAACCCCGATGGATATCTTGATCAAAGCGTCCAATGGAGCGAGTGATTTCGGGAATAAATTCGGTCAACCATTGATTTCCGGATCGGTACTGACTTTTGAGCACGAAGAAGGTGGCAAGAGACATGGCTTTGATAAAGTGATTATGCTTGCCGGTGGCATTGGCTATGGTAAAAAAGAAGATGCTTTAAAGGCCACTCCTGATCAGGGTGACAAGATTGTAGTGATGGGTGGTGACAACTACCGCATCGGTATGGGTGGTAGTGCAGTATCATCGGTAGATACAGGTGAGTTCTCAAGTGGCATCGAACTCAATGCCATTCAGCGTTCGAATCCTGAGATGCAGAAGCGTGTCTACAATGCGGTTCGTGCCATGTCAGAATCGGGTAAAAACCCAATCGTATCCATTCACGATCATGGTGCTGGAGGGCATTTGAACTGTCTTTCAGAGCTAGTAGAAGAAACCGGTGGAACGATCGATGTCAAAAAACTTCCGGTTGGAGATCCTACCCTTTCAGACAAAGAAATTATTGGTAATGAGTCTCAGGAACGTATGGGGCTTGTGATCAAGGAAGAAGACATTGCCTATATGGAGAAGGTGGCGCAGCGCGAAAGAGCTCCTTTCTATGTAATCGGTGAAACTACTGGCGATATGCACTTCAAGTTCGAGAACAAGGTTTCTAAAGAAAACCCGATCGACTGGAATCTAGGGCACATGTTTGGATCGTCTCCGAAAACCATTTTGGAAGACAAAACGATCGACCAGAACTTTAGTGAGGTTAGTTACGACATTAAAAAACTTCAAGAATACCTAAATGGAGTTCTTCAGCTGGAAGCTGTCGCCTGCAAAGACTGGTTAACCAACAAAGTGGATCGCTGTGTTACGGGCCGTGTGGCTAAGCAACAGACGGCAGGCCCACTCCAATTGCCGCTCAATAATCTGGGTGCCATGGCACTAGACTACAGAGGTGAGAAAGGTATTGCTACTTCTATTGGACACGCACCAGTTTCAGCTCTTGTCGATCCGGTAGCAGGTTCTCAACTTTCCATTGCAGAAGCATTGACGAACATTGTATGGGCACCAATAGAAAATGGGCTTAGTGGCGTTTCACTCAGCGCGAATTGGATGTGGCCCGCTAAAAACGAAGGAGAGAACGCAAGACTCTACAAGGCAGTCGAAGCCGTTTCAGACTTTGCCTGTGACTTAGGAATCAACATACCAACAGGTAAAGATTCCATGTCGATGACACAGAAGTACAAGGACGGGGTAGTTTATGCGCCTGGTACGGTAATTATATCTGCTGGTGCGGAAGTCACCGACTTGAAAAAGATTGTTGAGCCCGTTTTACAACCAGACTTTGAGTCTACCCTCCTCTACGTAAACTTATCTGATGGTGAGTTTAAACTGGGTGGTAGCTCCTTTGCTCAAATCGTGGGTAAGGTGGGTACCTCTGCTCCGACTATTGATGATGCTGATCGCTTTGCCAATACCTTCAATATGGTACAAGCTATGATCAAAGAAGGCAAAATCATGGCTGGACATGACGTTTCTGCCGGTGGTTTAATCACTGCCATGCTCGAAATGACTTTCGCTCAAGTAGACCTTGGTATAGCAGCCAACTTGAAAGCCATTAAAGGCATTGACGATATTTCGACTTTCTTCTCAGAGCAACCTGCGCTATTGATTCAGGTAGCTAATGAAGACTTGGAAGACATAAAGACGTTATTCGATACCATCGAAGCTTCTTATTTGGAAGTGGGTAGCCCAATTGGGGAGCCTATCTTATCTATCCAGACGAATACACAGAGTTACTTGATGGACATTGCGAGCCTGAGAGATACTTGGTATAAGACTTCTTATCTATTGGATCAGAAGCAGTCTGGTGAAGACTTGGCTAAGCAACGATTCGATAACTATAAGAAGCAACCACTTTCATTCACCTTTCCTGAAGGTTTTGAAGGACAGTACGCAGCATTAGGACTCGATCCTGATCGCAAAGGCAAGACAGGTATCAAAGCTGCCATCATCCGTGAAAAAGGAGTGAATGGAGATAGAGAAATGGCCTACGCAATGCACCTGGCAGGCTTTGATGTAAAGGATGTCCACATGACAGACTTAATCTCCGGTGCGGAAGACCTTAGCGATGTCAACTTTATCGCCTTTGTTGGTGGATTCTCTAACTCAGATGTTTTAGGTTCTGCCAAAGGCTGGGCAGGTGCCTTCCTTTACAACGAAAAGGCTAAGCAAGCACTAGACAACTTCTATGCCCGTGAGGACACTATCTCTCTTGGTATTTGTAACGGATGTCAATTGATGGGAGAACTTGGATTGCTCTACCCTGAACATGAAGTGCATCCAAAGCTAGATCATAACATTGCCCATAAGTTTGAGTCGGGTTTTGTCAATGTGACTATCCCAGAAAATAACTCAGTGATGCTCAGCGGACTCGCTGGCTCACGACTTGGTATTTGGGTAGCGCACGGTGAAGGGCGTTTTAGACTTCCAGAAGCCGAAAACGAATATCACGTAATTGCTAAATACTCGCATGAAGCTTACCCAGCTTCTCCAAATGGTTCTGACTACCATGTAGCTGGGTTAGCCAGTAAAGACGGTAGACATTTGGCCATTATGCCACACTTTGAACGTTCCGTATTCCCTTGGAACTGGGGGAACTATCCTGCTGACCAAAAAGCGGATGTACTTAGTCCGTGGATCAAAGCCTTTATGGCAGCTAAAGAATGGGTAGCTGAAAAGGCTTAGTTGTTAGACACAAGGTTTTAGATAGTAGACAACAGAAAGGAAGCTCAGTATTGGGCTTCCTTTTTTCGTAAATTATGGCACGCACAAGGGATGGGAGAAATACTTATATATTTTACCCACGTTCTAACATTGCCTACTCAATTGCCCTTATTGCTTTGAAGAGATTAAGCGAATAACTTAATGTAATTATGCCCGCTGTCTACCGTGTTTATGTAATCGAATTATCAAAAAAAGTATTCAGTGAGAATACTCGATTCAGAGAAGCCAATCCTCAATTCAATGGTGTTTTGGAATGCCTCTATGTAGGCATGACCAGTAAGACTCCCCAGGAAAGGTTTAAACAGCATAAAACTGGACATAGAAGTAAAAAAGGGTACAAAATTTCTTCCAACATTGTAGAAAAATATGGTTTATACCTACGCCCTAGCCTCTACAACCACCTTAATCCTATGACCCGAACTGAAGCATTAAAGACGGAAGAGCAACTGGCTTTAGCACTTAGACGAAAACGTTACGCAGTGTGGTTTAATTAAGCCTAACTAGAATCAGGTCAGACATTTAAGCACAGTAAGTTCATTGCCGTTCTAAGAGATGGGAAAAATACAATCCCCACTAGATAATCTAGAGCTGAAAGTTTAGCTTTAATGAGTGTTATACAACGTTGGCTACACTTGAAGAGCCACAGATAGCAACAAAACAAACCGACTGATAAAATGACAACAAAAAACAAATTGGATAAAATGTTTGGGCCAGTCGGGACTTCGGCAGGAATCTTTACGTTTATTGCTGGATTGATTATGACCTACTTTGCCTTGACTGGGATGATTTTGGTTTTGATAGGCGCTTTCATCGGATTTTCTTCAACAAGCACGGTGATAGATTTTGATAAAAAAAGACTAAAGTTTACGAACAATTTTTTCGGGATTATTCCGAGCGGACAATGGATTTCTATTCAGGCAGACATGAAAATTGGCATTCAAAAATCAAATACCGTTTGGCGGGCTTACAGTTTGAGTAATCGGACGCTTGATATAGCTAATAATGATTATAGACTGATACTGTATGATGCCAATGGTAATGAGATTATGCCAATGCAAAAATCATCTCATTTGGATGCTGCAAAATTGGATTTGGATAAGTTTAGCAAGCAGTTGGGTATAGGAGTAATTTGATTATTCTCGGGTAGTATAAGGAGCAGAAAAGTTAAATAACACTTTATGATAACAGTGAACCCATACATCTACTTTGACGGGAATTGTGAAGAAGCATTTACTTTTTACGAATCAGTTTTTCGTAAAGGCATCAGCCATATTAGTAAATACAAAGACGTACCGAAATCAGATAGGAATATTTTCCAAGAGTCTGACGAGAAAATCATGCATGTCACCCTACCTCTGAGTAAAGAGACCATGTTAAATGGCTCAGATAACTCATTGGTATATGAGCAAGTCGCAAAGCATAAAACCTTTACGCTTATCATTCATGCTGACAGTAAAGAAGAGGTTGACAGATTATTTAGTGAGCTTTCGCAAAATGGACAAACAATAGTACCAGTAGGTTTGACATTCTGGGGTGCTTACTATGGTCAATGCATTGATAAATTTGGCATAAGTTGGAAAATAACTTTAGCCTCAGAAAACTAGCAGTCCATTGCATGAGATTCGATAAATTCTTTGAAGCTCCTTACCCACTCATTCTAGATGGAGGTTTATCTAATGTACTCGAGTCCTTCGGTTGTGATTTAAATCATCGGCTATGGACTGCTCAATTACTAGCCAACAGTCCTGAAACTATCATTGAAGCTCACCTTGAATACCTAAAGGCTGGGGCACAATGCATCATTACCTCCAGCTACCAGGCAAGTATTCCAGGACTTATGGACATGGGTTATAGTAGGGACATGGCCGTAAAGCTTATTTTGAAATCAGTTTTGTTAGCTGAAGCAGCTGTAGATGATGTTATGGACTCAGGGATAGTTAATGTCAAACCACTCATTGCGGCCAGTATTGGGCCTTATGGTGCCTATTTGGCAGATGGCTCTGAATACCACGGCAACTATGGTGTTTCTGACAAAGTATTAAGAGATTTTCACGAGGAGAGAATAGGCATATTGAATAGCTCAAATGCAGACATTCTAGCCTGCGAAACTATTCCGAGTATTCAAGAGGCTCGGATACTTTCAGACATCCTATACCAAGTAGACAAACCTGCTTGGGTTTCTTTCTCCTGCAAAGATGGGCAGCATGTAAATGACGGATCAAAAATAGAGGACTGCGTCTCAATCTTCAGAGACCACCCAACGGTTTTTGCGGTCGGTCTTAACTGCACAAGCCCCCTTTATATTTCTGGATTAATACAGCGTATAAAGGCAAGTTCGGGTGACAAAAGAATAATCGTCTACCCTAATTCCGGAGAAGCATATAATGCCGAGAGTAAAACCTGGAGAGGCCTATCAGAGCCAGGGCATTTTGTTGAGATGTCAAAGGAATGGGTGAAACTTGGTGCGGATATCATTGGAGGATGCTGCAGAATAGGCCCTGGGCACATAAAAAGTATAAGTAGCAATTTCTCAAAAGGTAAAAGCTAGGTAGAATTGTCCTCCAATGAAGTAGAATCTTGCCACTCACTAAAGCCTTCGAATGGAGGCCTTGTAGTGAGTTTTTATTTTTTATTAACTTGATTACTATCAATAACCGAGTTAAGTCATGAAAACAACCCCTGAACATAATGAGCGCGTAAGAACAATGATTTTCTCTTCATTTTACCCTCATTACGTTAATCGAATTGAAAAAAACGGCAGAACTGAAGAAGAACTGCGTCAAGTGCTAGAGTGGCTAACAGGTTTTGACTCGAATAAACTACAGCAGCTCATTGATGACAGGGTCACAGTTGAAGAATTCTTTCAAGAAGCAAACATACACCCCAACGCTCACCTGATTAAAGGGGTAATCTGTGGCTATAGAATTGAAGAGATTGACAATTCACTTACACGTCAGGCTAGGTATATGGATAAGCTCGTAGATGAATTGGCAAAGGGTAGGAAGATGGAAAAGATCATGCGGTAAGATTAAAACACCTTGTTAACCACCAGTCGGCTGCCGAGATTTTTTCCTCTATGAATTAACAGATTGTAAAAAATCCAGCTGAAAACTTGGCATTTGAGATTTATGAGATCCAAAAAAGCTCTAGTAGAAAACAGTTTTTCTCTGACTTGCACACCATCATTCTAGAAATATAGACGGCAAACCTTATCATGAGTTAATACAAGAACGATTTTATCGGCAAGTCAGCAAAGTAAACTTGCAGTGGCCATGTTGAAAACGATAGGTTAGTTCTGCATATAGTAAATACCATTTGGACTGCTGGAGGTGGAATTACCGGTAACCTGAAGTAAAAGGCATTACTTTACATTGTATTCAAATGCCTTGTTTATCATTGATACGTTAACACTTGTCCCACATTTTCCCTTCTACATTAAGCACCTTTTTTCGATGCTCTACTCCCCAACGGTATAGTTCAGTCATTACAGATTTAGACGTCCTGCCATACTCGGTAATACTATATGTTACACTCACTGGACGTGCATCTCCTACCTTTCTGCTAATCATTAAATTCTCTTCCAGAAACTTTAGTTCTTTCGATAGCATTTTTGGTGTTATACCTTCTATTATATTCTCCAATTCCTTAAACCGACAAGTCTCGTAAAAGGTCAGTGCGGTAATAATTGGTATCTTCCATTTACCACTGAAAACCTCAATCGCATCCCTAATTGGAATCATGTAGTTACCATAGTGCTCCTTCATAGGCACTTTTGTATTCTCCTCATTGCCTGTCATTGCTATACTTTTGGATAGTGCTATATTTTATATAGTCGCTTTGCAAAAGAAAGCATTCAAACTACTTTCGCCAACAGAAACAAATGATATCTGAAATGAAAAAGAGAGATTTAATAATCCAGAGATTGGTCACCGCAATATTCAGTTTAATGATTCTTGCTGGCGCCATCACATATTTCGTCCAATATGAGATGGTAAGCGAAATGTTTACAAGCCTAGGTGTCCCGACAGGAGTAATCTACCCTTTGGCCATTGTTAAAATATTGGGAATAGCAGCAATATGGCTGGTTAAAAACCCAATGATAAAAAAATTAGCCTACTTAGGTTTTGCTCTTGATTTGGTAATGGCAATAATTGCCCATTTGAATGCTGGTGATGGCGGAGCATTTGGTCCAGCCATTCCATTGCTCTTGCTGATCGTATCATATGTTTTCTATAGAAAGACAATAAGTCTTGAATAATCTTCCCGAAGCTAAAGGGTGAATAATCCGGACTAAAGAGGCAGCCCATCCAAGGACGACAAAATTTCAGGGAGTTGAGAAAAATTCATACATACTTTCAAAATCTCTCATCCAAAGGTCTGTACAACTTTACTTGAAACTTCTTTATTTGAACATTGAAGATCAAACATTCTTAGCTAAACTGGGCATAAATCATGATAGACTCTCGTATTGGTATCGCAGTTGGTGTATTATTCTCACTACTCTCCTGTCAGTCCAAACCATCATCAGAAATTAGGGATGCCTTGACATTCTATGCTTCTTTTGACAATGGAACCAGTGCAGATTTCGCATTGGGAGATGCTAACATGTATACTGCCACAGCATCTTATGCTAACTCAAGTAGAGTTTTAGAAGATACTCAAGTCGGTATGAATAACCCTGATTACAAAATTATAGAGGGTAAAGGTTTATTTGGAAATGCATTTGAGTTTGCTAAAACCGATTCGAAAGTTGTGTTCTATAAAAGCAAAGACAACATTGCCTACGACCCGAAAAACTGGTCAGGTAGCATCTCATTTTGGTTAAGTGTAGAGCCTTCTAAAGAACTTGATGGATATACAGACCCAATTCAAATCACTGACACAAATTTCAATGATGCATCCATTTGGGTAGACTTCACCGATACCGCGCCTCGTGACTTTAGACTAGGTGTAATTGGAGACAAAGTAGCCTGGACCCAGGACACCCTCACAGCATCTGTAAAGGATGTATTTGACAAGCGTATTGCAAGCGTTAAAGCGTCTCAATTTTCAAGAAGTTCATGGACGCATATCCTTATCTCTTATGATGACTTGGGCACTCCAAACAGCTTGGCAAGCCTTTACATCAATGGAGAAAAAGCAGGTTCAGTAAACGGAATAGATGATCCGTTTATCTGGGACCTTGATAAATCAAACATCTTTCTTGGGCTGAACTTCAGGGGTCTAATGGATGAACTGTCAATTTTCAATAAACCCTTGACAGACAAACAAGTCATGGAACTTTACCAACTAAAAAGTGGTATTCAATCGATTCTCTGACCTTGGTTACTAAAGAACCTGAGCGTCCCTCCCTATTCATCCTTTAAACATTCTACAGGATTCGCTTTTGCAGCACGCATGGCCTGTAAAGCAACAATTGACCATGCCAATAGAACCACAACCGCTCCAGACGTAATGAAGATGCCACTGGTCAAATCGATTCGATAGGCAAAACCATCGAGCCATTGCTGTGTCAGGTAATACCCAATGGGCATTGAAATTACAAGTGCGATCACCACAGTTTGGGTTAGGTCTCGGCTGAGCAGCGAGATGATCCTCCAAACATTGGAACCCAATACCTTTCGAATTCCTATTTCCTTTAATCTTGTCTGAACAGTAAAGGCGGCAAGTCCTAAGAGTCCAAGGCAAGAAATAAATATGGCCACTAGTGCGAAGTACTTATATAACTTAGCGGTACTCTGTTCCGCACCATAGAGTTCTTCATAGTCTTGATCCAAAAATTTGTACTCAAAAGGCAGATTAGGATTGAAAGTATGGTACAATTCCTCCAATTCAATGAGGGTTTCGCGCTCTAAACCAGCCTGAACTTTCACAGCTATAGTATTGGCATCTTCAGGTACCAAGATTAAAAATGATGGTTTAATCTCCTGGTGGAAAGATTGGAAGTGAAAATCCTTCATAATGCCGATCACCTCCCTCTTTCCTCTGATATCATAGGTCTTACCAATTGGGTTTTCTAAGCCCATGGCCTTCACAGAAGTTTCGTTCAGTATGATCTTTGACTCTTCATTAGCAAAATCTCTAGAGAAGGAACGCCCTTCTAACATTTCTATACCCAGAGTTTCTACATAATCATAGCCGACTCTGGCGAAAGTAAACGAAATCGAAGGCATGCCTTTTCTTGGACGTCCTCCACCAGAATTGCGAAAATTGGCAGCACTACCTTCCAGCATAGTAGCGTTTTGAATGCCTACGATTTTCTTTGCCTCCACTAAAAAGGCCTCTTGATTCTCAAGTAGTTTCCCTTCCATAGGGAAGGTCAACACATTGTCTCTTTCATAGCCAAGGTTTTTAGATTGGGTGTATTCAATCTGCTTGGTGACTACCATCACCGTGACAATCAGTATAAGGGATACGCAAAACTGAAAAACCACCAGACCCTTCCTAACCACCACCTCACTTACGGATGTTTTTAGCTTACCCTTTAAAATTTGAATAGGCCGAAGTCGGGAAATGAAAAAGGCTGGGTAGCTTCCGGCAATCAATCCGGTTATCAAGACAATAGATAAAATACCAAGCACCAATTCGGGCGTCCAATTGACAAGAATATCTCTTCCTGAGATGATACTCAGTTTTGGATAAAGGGCAATGGCACCAAAGACTGCCATCAAAGAGGCCATCCCTGCCAAAATCACTGATTCGGTGATATGCTGTAGTGCCAACATCGGTCTGGATGCACCTACCACCTTTTTAACACCTACCTCCTTCAATCTTCTAAAAGCCTGGGCTGTGGACAGGTTCATGAAATTGATACATGCCACTAATAATACCATCAGCCCTATGGCAGAAAAAAGGATGATATAGTCGATTCGCCCACCTGATTGCACGCCATTTTCATAGCGGTTATAGAGGTAACGTTTTGAGTATTTTTCCAGAAACATATGCTCCCCCCATTCAGGGCTCTTTGTTGAGTTATCGGGATATCTTTTATTCCGAAAAAAGGCTGCCAGTTTCTCGCTAAACTGCTCCACATCTGTGTCTTTATGAAGGGTGACATAAGTTCTGGAACTATTGCTATTCCATTTACCATTGCCTTCACTCCGCTTGTTTAGAAAGAGCTTCTCTGTCAATAAAAAGTCGAATCTTTCAGAGACATTTTGAGTAGAGAGATCAACTATACCTGTCACCACATAGTCGCCAGCATATCGAGCGCCATATTCAGTTTCTCCCAAAATAGAAACGACCTTACCCAATTCAACTTCTTGATCAGCAGACAAGGATTCAGCCATTTTTTTCGATAAGACGATGCTATTCTGATCTACAAGTGCCCGATCTCTATCTCCTTGAACGAGGTTATAAGAGAAAATTTTGAAAAAATCTTCCCCAGCCAGCATTCCATCTGCTTTGATTTTCTTTTCACCCAGAGACAAATAGACTTCTGACCAAACTTCTACGTAGAGTGCTGCATATTCTATTTCGGCAATCTCGGCTTTCAGAGCAGGTACGAGCAAGTCTGAGTTGTTGTCATGAACACGGATACCTTGACCATAATCTGAGTATCTCATCACCTGATACAGTTGTTCGTCTTTCTCATGAAAAGCATCTACAGTTACTTCACTATATACCCAAAAGTAGATCAGTAGTGCCGATAACAGTCCAACAGAAAGCCCAGTCAGATTGATGAGGAAAGAGCTTTTATAGCGCTTAAAGTTTCTAAGTGTAATTAAGAGATTATGTTTAAACATGGCGGTTGTAATTGAGTATTTGACTTGATAAAATGCTTTAATAAATCCGGGACGAAAACAGCGCAATACGCCCCAGAAGAATTTTCTCCGAGCACTTTTTGGCGATTCCGCATGGAGTTGTTCAAATAATTCGATCAGATCGCCTTCGAACTCTTCGAGGTAATCTTCTCGGCAAAACCAGCGGAGAAAGCGGAGCGCTCTTTTAGGTGGCTGTGGTTTCATTGACCAAATGAAATTTTAGGGATCTGTTGGTAGATACTGGTTCTTAGCTCATACTGTCTGTCAAGAACTCGCTTACCTAGAGAGGTGATACTATAATACTTCTTTCTTCTCCCCCCTCTTTCATTAGTAATACCTCCAAAACTAGATTCCACGTAGCCCTTGTTTTCCATTCTCTTAAGGACAACGTGAATTGCGCTGATGTTGAGTTTCTTATCCAGCTTAGCGCTCAATTGCTCCAGAATGAGCACTCCATAGGCTTCTGAATTGTTTGCTGCAACAACGAGCAAAACCAGCTCTTCAAATTCACCAAGTGATTGTTCGGACATAAGACTCTATTTACTTAACAAATATAAAAGTAATTATTAATTTCATATTTGTTAAGTAAATAACAAATCCATTTTGAAAGGGTTGCACAGGCTTCCATAACTCTTGGCGAGTTATTAGGAATCAGCACTTCCACCTAAGCATTTGTTTCAGTAGATTAGAGGGGAGTTTTTCGGTTTTAATTGGTATTCAATATGGAAGTCTTTTTCTACGGCCTATTTATGGACCTTAACATTTTATCTAAAAATGGTATCGAAGCCAGCAACATAAGAAAAGGCTACTTAGACAACTATACTTTGAAGATTGGGAATCGAGCCTCCTTAATCCCAAGTAAGCACAAACGATCATATGGTTTGGTAATGAGCGTTGATAAGAACGCGATTCAAAGTCTCTATGCCGAAGCCAGCGTGGCCGACTACATTCCCGAAGACGTGGTGATCACATTAAACTCTGGAGACACAATGGAAGGTGTATGTTACAACCTACCTGCTGAATCTCTGACGGGAACGAATGCATCATATGCCAAGTCTCTCCATTCATTGGCTGAGTCACTAGACTTTCCAAGTGACTACTTAAAGAAGATCAAAGTCATGTCTGAGGTAAGTGATTTGTAATTCGGAATGCCTTTTTATGTTACCGATACCCTCTTCACATATTTTAATACCGCTACTTATTCACATAGAATGGAATGTTAGCATGAGCAGTATGACCTTGGTTATCATCGACATAGATAAATAGCCGATAGGCCCCTTCCTCTGACGGAGCAGTAAATTCCAAAGTTGCCGATAATTGATCACTCCCAACTAGCCCTTCTATAACTTCGGGTACTTCCTCGGCATCTCCTCCGGTGGCATTGGTTGTGCTTTCTTTCATTATTTCCCAACGATAGACCAATTGATCGTTGTCAGGGTCGGTCATATCGATAGATGCATTATACTTCTGGCCAGCAGACAGCTTGATATTATCATAAGGCCCTTTGGACTCCAATGTGAATGAGTTGATCCTAGGGCTTCTATTCTCTGGCCAAGTTCCATTCCAAATATTATGCATCATGTCAATTGACTCGGTCTCCTTACCATCAGGCATGAACATACCGAACCAGGTAGGTGTTCTTTCCTGCTTCTGTCCCCAAAGGAATACGTAAGAACCTATGACTTGAGGTCTTTGAGATTCAATAGCTTTTCTATAACGACTCATATAAAAGTCTGCTTTCACTGAACTGTTATTTTCAACTGGAGCTCCCCACTCCGTGTTGCCAACTTCCCAGTAGCCGGTCGCTCCCCACTCTGTTACCATTAAAGGGCCTTCCCATCCTGATTCTTTTAGCAATCTTGGAAGAATCTCTACTTCGGCATACATCTGAACGCTCAGTATATCCAAGTCCGGTGCTCTTTCCATAATCAAGTGGACAAACTCCTTATTCATCCCAGCTAGTGAGGTTGTTGTCAGGTGATTAGGATCGATCTCATGGATCATCTCAGAGATTTCATTGACAGCATCCCAAACTTTTGGGTTCTCCGCTTCGTGATTTAGCTCATTACCGATTCCCCAAATGATAAGCGCAGGATGATCCTTTAACTCCATCACTTCTTTTCTGATTCTTTCCAACTGTGCCTTTACAGCCTCCTCATCATCATAATCAAAACCGTGACGCTCTCTGCCAACGTCAATCCCCATTGTCACCTTAAGTCCATGCTTATGCGCATCATCTAGTACTTCTCTTCCTGAACGCTGTCCGTTATCTGTCCTCCAAGTCCTGAATGAATTCGCTCCATGAGCCGCTAGTTTTGGGATACTCCCAAACTCAAGACCAGCACCTTGTATAAAGAAGGGTTCGCCATTAAGTTGTAGTTCAAAGCCAGACCCTTTCTTTACAAGGGTAGCTTTTGTGACTTCAGACTCATTCGCTGATTTCTCAGAAGAACAGCTCAAAAAAGCCAAGAGCAAAAGAATGATTGCCAAATATGATTTGAGGTAAGATTCGCGTTTCATTTTTTCCGTTTGGTCCTGAATATATAAAAAGATGATTCAAATTCCTTTGCCTACGTTTGCATTGCCTGTATACAAACAAAACGAGCTATTATCTACCAAAAAAAGGAAGGGAAGCCTGAATACGGCTTCCCTTCCTTTTCGAACTTAATTACTTCCTATTTCTTTCTGCCGGGAGTAAATGGAGCTCCTGCCTTTTCGAGTTCGGCCTCGTAAGCCGTTAGAGCGGCAAAGAAATTCTCGGCCTCTTTCAAGAATTGGGTAAAGCCTTCTTCGGCTATACCCAGATCCCTCTTCTGTGTCTCCGTTGGCAACTGCGTTGTGGCACCATGCCCGCCAATGGCAGTTCCCATACGCGATCTAATGGATGGTGAAGTCGATTCGTTTTTGGACGAAGGAATTGGATCACCATTAAGGCTCTTCCTCAAATCAGCCAAACTACTATTCAAGGCTTTCAATGTTTCGAACATTGCTGGTGTGACCCTTGGTGTCTTAGGCAAGGCAGCTCTTATGAACCTTAATTTCTGAGCAGCTTCACCCAGTCTAGAATTTGTATTCGACATTTGTCTGGATAGGACATTGCCTCGTCTTTGGAAGGCTGCCACTGCCTGGTAGTCTGCTCCCGAGCTAGCGTTAGGCGCAGCTTTTACCATAAACTCTTGTGGAGCTCCTTGCGACTCAAGCGAACCGTTATTTAATACAAACAGCTCTACGGAATACTTTCCTGGTGCCACTAGTGGCCCTTGTGGTGTACCTGCCCATGGCGGTCTAAAACCAGGCTGACTCAAATTAATAGGGTTTGAGGCTGGCAGTCTCAAATCCCAAGTGGTGCGATGAAGCCCCTTACCAGAAGCCCCTTGAATCCATCGGACTGATGCTCCGCTTGCATCCCGTACCAATAACATAGAACTAGGGCTGTCTTCTTTTGATTCCTCTGCTAGTTTATCCCAACCCGGAAATGGAATGCTCTCCCCCTTATCACTCATTGCCTTCTCTGCAGTTAAACGCTCACTACGAGAGGTCTTTGGCATATCATGGAGATAATATGTAATGATTGCCCCGAAATCAGGGTTCTTGGACTTATAGCTTGTGCTACCTGCAGTTGGCATTCCTGCTGCCTGCATTGGTGCATTAGGTATATACCACCAAGCATCTCTTATCGGAAAGACAGTATTCGATTTGGCTTGCATAGCCTGACTTATACCACGTAATGGGGAATAATCATCCAATACATAGATACCACGACCGAAGGTCCCTCCCACCAAATCGTTATCTCTTGGATGAAGCTCTACATCTCTAAAGGGAATGGTTGGAACACCAGCCATCTTAATCCAATTTTTACCCATGTTTGGAGAGAAGTAAATACCATATTCAGCTCCCAAGAATAATAGATTCTTATCTACATGATCTTGTTTGATAGACCAAACAATGGTTCCCTGAGGTAAATCACCGGCAATTGATTGCCAAGACCTTCCCTTGTTCGCGCTCATAAAGAGGTATGTATTATAGTCGCCTAATTTGTGAGCATCGGCAATGGCAAATACTGTGTTCGCATCATGTTGCGAGGCTTCGATGTCATTGATAAATGATCTTTCTGGCACTTTGGGAAGGCTACCCGCTTTCTTCCAACTCTGTCCGTCATCTTCACTCACATGAATCAAACCATCGTCAGAACCTGTGTAAAGCAAGCCTTTGGCTACTGGAGATTCTGAAATACCCGTCAATGTCGCATACTTTGACATGGCGCCATTGTCATACAAGGCATCCACGCTTGGTACCTTATCCATCATTTCCAGCGTATAGCGATTCGTATTTGTCGTCAGGTCTTGGCTAATCACAGTCCATGAGTCGCCACGATCTTCGCTTTTCCAAACTCTCTGTGAACCGAAATAAATGGTCTTACTGTCATGAGGACTTACAATAATTGGTGCGTCCCAATTGAATCGTTCGGGAGCATCCCCAGGAGCCGGAGAGGGTTTGATTTTTATAACTTCCTCTGTTCTTCTATCCAATCGATTTAACTCACCACCCTGAATCTCCATATAGACGATATTTGGATCTTCTGGATCGAAGGCTGCATCGTAGCCATCTGCCCCTAGAGGGATGTACCAATCCTGATTTCGAACACCTTCCGTATTAGTGGTTCTCGATGGCCCAATCAGTGTTCCTAAGTCTTGAGCCCCAGCGACTATATTATAGAAAGGTTCGGCATTGTCGAGTGCAATCTTGTAAAACTGAGCAACAGGCATGTTAGGAAAGTGTCGCCAAGTAGTTCCTTCATCGAAAGTCTCGTAAAGCCCCGCATCCGTTCCGGCAATCAGGTGATTCCCGTTATCCGGATCGATCCACAAAGCGTGATTATCACTGTGCTTCTCTCTTCCAGTACCAAGTACATTAAAGTCTTTACCGGCATTTCGTGTCACACGGATGAATACATCCATTTGATAAATCAAATCTGGGTTTTGTGGTGAAGCCTCTATTTCTTGATAATAATGAGGTCCTGTACCACCTGAAGTATAGCTATTTTGCTTAGCCCAACTTTCTCCTTTATTGGTAGACTTATAGAAGCCTTTGTTTCGGTTATCTGACTCAATGGTCGCATAAACAAGATCTGGATTTGCAGGCGTAACAGCGAGTCCGATTTTACCCATGTCTGCTCTAGGAAGGCCCGTAGTGATCTTCTTCCATGTGGAACCATTATCTGTAGACTTATAGATTCCAGATTTTGGCCCACCAGCCAAAAGCGACCAAGTCTTTCTTCTTCGTTGATAAGCAGCAGCATAGATCACATCAGGATTTGAAGGGTCAAATTCAATATCCGTTACGCCCGTGTTTTCATCGATTTGTAGAGTGGCCGTCCAAGTCTTACCACCATCGGTAGACCTATATAATCCTCGCTCTCCACCAGCTGACCAAAGCGGTCCTTCTGCTGCGACCAGAACAACATCGCTGTTCCTAGGGTCAATCAAGATTTTTCCGATGTGCTCAGACTTTGCCAAGCCCATTCTTTGCCAAGTAGCTCCAGCATTGGTGCTCTTGTACACGCCATCTCCCCAGCCGACATGACGACCACTAACATTTTCGCCTGTGCCTACCCAAACTGTACTTGGGGTATTTGGATCTATAGATACCGTGCCTATTGAATAGGATGCTTGATTGTCAAAGACTGGTTTCCAGGTAATTCCGCTATTATCGGTTTTCCAAACACCTCCAGAACCTACGGCTACATACCAATTACTCTTATTATGAGGGTTTACAGCAATATCGGCAATACGCCCTCCCATAACGGCCGGACCAATGTTACGCAGTTTGAGGCCATTGGCTGCACGCTGCAAAGCTGCAGCGTCTACAGACTGAGCGGATAAATTGGACAATGAAAACAAGCAGAGGATAGACAGCAGGAGCGCTGCGCTTTTTCTGAGGCTGAGCATAATATTAATTTAAGGTTGATAATCTGAAGACCATTTTGACAGATTAGACAAAGAGGTCTATGTAAAGCAAGTTAAAAATTGTTCTTTCATATGCAGAACCAGTTATCAAACAAGTCATTAAAATCTCAGAGAGCCATACCGTTCCCTCACTTACCACACCCCTCCGGCTTCAAGAGTATGGTGTGGGTATATTCCAAAGCGCTCCCACCAAATCGGCACTAAAAAAAGCAATAAAGAAGCAGCACATAAAAGTAAATGGGCTTCCCGCTTCAACAGCAACTTGGATAAAAGGTGGAGAAGTCATTGCCATCACTGTTCCAGAAGAGGCTAAACCCAAAAAGACACTGGTTTTCTCACTTAAGATATTATTTGAAGACGATCACCTCGCCATAATCCATAAACCAGCAGGTATTCAGGTGAGTGGAAACAGTTTCAAGACCATTGCCAATGCTCTTAGCCAAAACCTTAACCAAAGTAATGAGTCAGACGCTATAGTCCCACAACCTGTACATAGACTAGATTATGCGACTACGGGTCTTCTCTTAGCAGGAAAAACTTCCAGTAGCATTCGCGCCTTAAATGCATTGTTTGAGAGTAAGTCCATAGGCAAGACCTACTATGCCATAACTATTGGAGAAATGGAGGAAAGCGGAGTTATTACCTCGCCCGTAGATGGTAAAAATGCCATATCTAGATATTCAAGGGTCGATCATGTTCACTCAGATCGGTTTGGAAGGTTAAACTTGGTAGAACTAATTCCCGAAACTGGCCGAAGGCATCAATTGCGAATACACCTCGCAAGTATTGGCAACCCCATTTTAGGAGATCCGACATATGGAGTTGATGGTTTAATATTAAAAGGGAAAGGTCTATACCTTCACGCTTACTCACTCAATTTTATTCATCCCATAACTGAAGAGCATATCCATCAGGCAGATGAGCTCCCATCGAGATTCAGGAAGATTTTTCCTACATGGCTACCTCCTCGGAGAAGTTATTAATTAGTATTTTAGGTCAAAACACTTTGACCATGAGAGCCTTTATCACAACCCTCCTATTACTCATTTGTACTACAGCATTTAGTCAAGAAGCCATGCGCAGGTGGCGGAAGATGAATCAAGTTCGCAATGACAAGTTCGACTTAGTTCTTCCCGAAGTCATGCGAGAGAATGATATCGATATGTGGATTATCATGAATCGTGAAGGCAATTTGGACCCACTTTATTCAGATATGGGTGAAGGCTATGTAGGCTCCTTCGGAAGCTATTACATCTTTACCGATCGTGGTGGCGATCGGATAGAACGTGTCTCTCTTGGGAATGACGGTTATTTATTGAAACAAGGAGGTGCATATGACTACTTTGGTTCGGTGGATGAACTTAAAGAATTCGTCACTGAACGAGACCCTAAACGTATCGGACTGAACATTTCAAGAAATATTGGCGGTGCGGATGGCCTTACACATTCAGGTTATCTTGAGTTGGCCGAAATTTTGGGCAAAAAATATGAAGACAGGTTTGTTTCCGCAGAAAAACTCGTTTCTGATTTCCGGTCAAGACGTGTTGCCAGTGAGATTGCCATTTATGGCGAGGCTGGAGAGTTCTCATATACCATCGCGGAAAGGGCCCTTTCTAATGAGGTGATCACACCTAGTATTACAACTCTTGAAGACGTGGCATGGTGGATGAAAGAGCAACAATTTAAGCATAACCTAGGCTCTTCTTTCGGCATGCCATCAGTATATATTACTGGTCCGAATGGTGTAGAAGCAACCTCTTCTGACAGAATCATACAAAGAGGCGATGTCATAATGATAGACTGGGGCGTAGGGCTTATGAACATGTTCACTGATATGAAAAGGATTGCTTATGTGTTGAAAGAAGGTGAAACCAAAGTTCCGGCTGGCATTCAAAATGCGTTTGACCAGAGCATGAAGGTTCGTGATATAGTTCAACGAACGATAAAGCCAGGGGTAACAGCCAAAAAAGCTGAGGAAGAAGTTTATAAAAAACTTACTGCAGCGGGTTTCAATCGAATGAAAGGTTTTAATCAATCTACCGACCTGGATATGACGGATGTGATTATCGGCTGCCACTCTGTTGGTAATTGGGGTCATGGTATTGGCCCTTCCATTGCCTATTGGAATCCCATCAGGATCAACTATGAACTGAAGCCTTCTAACTTAATTTCTATTGAATTCTTCGCCTATACAAAAATCCCTGAATGGGGAGGAAAGAAGCTCAGAGTACCCATAGAAGATGATGCAGTCATTACTACAAGAGGAATTGAATGGTTGTACCCAATAAACCCGAGAATGTTAGTTATCAAATAAATGATAATTATGCTTTCTCTTTTGCAACCGAAGAGACAGTTAACAGGTCTAAGACTTAAAAACACAACCAAAGCTACTATGAATTATAGAGAAGCAATAGGAACAAAGGACAATCCTCTAGTGCTAAAGACACCTCCGCAGAGCTCTGAATACACTATGCATGTAGATGAAAAAGATGGCAAGGAAATATTAGTTTGTACTGTCAAGACCACCATACTCCACTATGATATCCAATGCATTCGTGATCTTCATAACATGTTGAAAGAACATGGCGACTGGATGGAATTGGGGAGCAAAGATGAAAAACAAGAAACCAAGGAAGGCACAGTAGAGCACTGGGGTCGTTCACCCGAAAACCCCGTTGGTGGTTGGTATGGATTAAAAAAGAATTTTCGAGGAAGGTTTGGCATGTACCTTCCACCTTTAATGGAAGCCCTAGGTCTTGCTGAAGTGACTCATGAAAAGCGCGGTAACCAAATGAGGGCAAAATAACCTCAATGGTGTATTTCGAGGAACGATTGACGGGGGGACACCCCAATTCTCTGGGCAATACTGTAGAAGTGGTTGAAGAAGTTTTGGCTAGCCCATCTTTGTTCGAAGAACTCTTCAATTGCTACTTCAGCAATGATGAGGTGGTTCGCTTACGTACTTCCAATGCGATGAAGCGAATTTGCAAGGCCCAAAAAGGGATCCTTATTCCTTACATGGATCGCTTTCTTGAAGAGATAGCTAAAATTGATCAAGCCTCTACCCAGTGGACGCTTGCCAGCCTTTTCAATCTATTAGAATCAGGTATGTCTTTGAGCCAGATAGAAAGGGCTAAGCAAATCATGAAGCATAACCTTGAGTTTCATAATGATTGGATTGTGTTGAACACCACAATTGACACCCTTGGTAATTGGTCAAAAAAGGATGAGAGTCTGAAAGTATGGATATTGCCTCATTTGCAGAGGCTCTCCAAAGACAGTCGTAGGTCTGTTTCAAAAAGAGCTAAAAAGGAACTCGATCGGCTAAGTAAATGAGGCTTAAACAAAAAGAGCGCTGTTAGGATTCTAACAGCGCCTACCCCTTCACCTAAAAAGCCTCAGCCGACTATAACTGCTGCTTCACCATATTTAAAATGGAAAGGTGCCGCAATACCTTGGGCGTTTGCCCATTCCTTTATGAAGAGTAATTGATTCTGTGGTTTCTCGAAGACAAGAATAATATCTGAGCCTCCAAAAGCGAAGTATCCGAATTCGTCACCTTTGGCAACGTTTTGACCTTCATTCAATTCCATGTGTACCGAAGAAACCTGAGCCATACCAACAGGCACAATAGCGACCTTACCAATATCTCCTGCCGGACTATCTTTCGTATCAACAATGATCACCCCTCTGGCTTGAGTAAACTCATAACCATCTTCTGAGCCATCAGGGGCATCGAACTGACCGTTATCGAGTACCACATCTAGAAATACATTTCCTGCCACTGCCTGCGAATCGATTACCATGCCGGCTACTGGTACATGAAAGCGGTGATAATCAAATGGGCTCAGGAAGTAGTGCACGAAAGTACCCCCATTGAAAGCGCTTGCATATTCACTCCCATTAAGGAGGTCGCTAATCTGGCCTATTGTATGAGTATGCTTTAAGGTAACTCCTTCGGTTTGCTGACCTTGCTCTATCACATTTCCACTAGCATCAATATTATAGATGGCCTTGAATGTACAGTCTGCTGGTGCAGAGACTACCTTGTTGTCATTAGGAGAAGCGATCGGCCTCATTGGCGTCAGATCCGTATTGCTGGCATTCAACTGTCGATAGAAGAAATCGTTAAAAGTCGTCCATCCATCAATGTAGTCTGAAGAATCTTGGAGGTTATACATTGGATCGTCTTCGAAAGATTGGAGTGTCTCTGGTGTCAAAGAAGCGGGTGTATTCAAGAAGTCTCCCCAAGCTTTAGCATAGTCATCTAACCACACTTCAAACTTAAATCCGTTAGCCTCGCTCACATAATTCTGCAGGACGATCTCCTGGCCATTGACTTCAATATTCTGATCGATCAACCAGTAGAAATGACATAGACGATCGTAAATCTCTTGACTGTAGCCATTTTGTTGATCGTTGTTATTCCAAGCCGTATAAGTAGGCACTTGGTTTTCGCTTGGGATTACCTCAGCGAAAGAAGTTAGGTAACTGTAGTAATCGTCAGCATTTGTAGGCCAACCATTTCCATCATACAATTCATTGAGAGCTTGATATAAATCCGAGTTCAACTGACCATTCTTGGCTCCGGTATTGGCAAGCACCAAGGATTCTTTCAGAGCAACTGCCAGTACATTGTCATTTGCGATCTGCTTTCGTAATACATCGATTATCTCCGATGAGGTTATCTGAGTTTCCATAGCTTAGTTTTCTGTGTTTGTGGTGAGTAGAGCATCTAATTGTGCCTAACCTCAGTAATGAAGGTACCATTCAACACTCATTTATTCTCAACTAAATTAGAAAGTGGCTGAAAACCACCAGAGACAATCTGCTTGTTTGGTTGATTTCAAAATGTGAACTTGAGACCATGAAGGCATACAATTTAAATCAGAAGCGTTTTGTCACTGCAGAAAACAACAGTGGTCTTTCTTCTCATGAAACTGTATTTGAGTATCATCAAGATGGTGACATCATCACGGGAAATTATCAAGGCGGATTGATTAAAACAGGGCAGTTGGTAGGCAGGCAAATTAAACCAGACACCATTAAATTGTTGTATCACTGTATTACCGAGACGGGTGAACTGATGGCAGGAGAATCGACAGGAACGCTAAGCATGAAAGGTGAGCGAATACAGATTAATTTTGACTGGAACTGGTTAAATGGAGATCGCTCTGGAGGGAAATCAGAGTATATTGAATTGATTTAGCACAAAATTGAGAAGGATCTTCCATAAACTATACCATGACCAGCTAGTCTCACAATGAAAAAACTAATTCTGCTATTACTTCTCGTTCCATTGTCCTTTAAGGCCATTGGTCAGAATATAGGAAAGCCAACAGCAATATCTTTTGGCTACTACAGTCAATTTGCATTACAACCAGGGTTTAAGGTAGGGACTGACTTTATTTTCCCAGCAAGTGATTATAATGTCAATAAATGGCTCTTAAGTACCCAAATAGGCTTTTTCACTAACATTGGTGATGACAACAACTTAGTACTGAACGTTGAAGTAGGTAAAAGAAAAACAAGTAGTTCAAAGCATGTATATCACACATTTGCTCTTGGCATTGGGTATCGTTATCAAGCGAAACTCAATTCCTTTAGTACAAGTCTAGGTTCAGGTAAGTCTAGCGACAAAGAAAGGATCTATAAGGGCTACTTCTTACCAACCCTCAGTTACGAATTCGGTTGGAACACCCATAAGAAAGTGGCTTGGTTTTCAAAATACGCGGTTGGACCAACACTATCCACTCAGGTGGAAAGTAGTTTGGCCATGTTTCTGGAAGTAGGCATGAAAATCTCACTTATCTCTAAAAACCCTGGCAATGAATAGAACAGAATTTATTAAAAAGACATCTGCCATGGGCTTAGGAGCACTACTGCTACCAAGCCTTTTCACTGGCTGTGAAGACGAGTTTAGTCCAATCTTCGAGTCCAATTTTTCTGGAAAGGTACTGATCATTGGTGCCGGGGCAGCAGGATTGACAGCAGGACATGTACTAAATCAGCAGGGCATCGACTTTGAAATCATCGAGGCATCATCCGTATATGGTGGCAGAATAAAGGAGATTCAAGGATTTGCAGATTTCCCTATAGACTTAGGAGGTGAGTGGATTCATACCAAGGCGTCAATTTTATCTGATTTGCTAAACGACAATACCATTAGTGATAAAATCGAAATCATAAACTACTCCCCTGAAACATTGCACGTTTGGAATAATGGTAAGCTTAAAAAGCGAAACATTTTCACCCATTTCTATGGCGAGCTCAAGTTTAAAAACACAACTTGGTTCAGTTTTTTTGATCGATACATAGTACCGGGAATTTCCGATAAGATAAGATTGAACAGCCCTGTTCAGTCAATAGATTACTCATCTGACATAATTACGGTCACTGATACTTCAAACACTACTTATACTGGAGATAGAGTAATCCTAACCGTACCATTAACCATACTGAAACAAGGTAGCATCAGTTTTACACCTCCCCTTCCCGATTCAAAAATAACGGCACTTGACGATGTCGATATGCCTGATGGTATTAAGGTGTTTATGGAATTCTCTGAACGCTTTTATCCTGATCTGCTCTATGACGGTGGTCTGTCGGCAATTCTAAGTGACACTGATGGAGAAAAGATATTCTATGATGCTGCTTTTAGAAAAGGCTCTAGCAAAAATATCCTAGGCCTGTTTGCAGTTGGTAAACCATCAAGTGTCTACGCAAACATTGCCACGGATGAAGAACTCATAACATTCATACTCGCAGAACTCGATAACATGTTCGGAGAAAATGTCTCAAGGCATTACGTAAAACACGTTACACAAAATTGGTCCAAAGAGCCATTCATTGGAGGTTCTTACTCCCACTATCAAAATGAGGAAGCCATTTCAACCCTTGCTCAATCTGTAAATAATAAGTTATTCTTTGCTGGTGAGGCATACCATACAGAAGAGACCGCCACAGTACACGGAGCAGGTTTAACGGCCTACAATGTTGTTGAAGAGTTATTAAGAAATGAATGACCTAATTAGTAAGGTCCTACAATCTTCTTATGTATTTTAAGGCTTGAATGTATCATAATCAGGCCCAGATCATATTGCCAGGTACCGACCTAAATGCAGAAATGTCCTATTTCGAAAGAATAGGTTTTAGGTTAGACAACATATTCCCTGATGATGACCCTGAAGTTGCAGTTATGTCTGGTTATGGCATTCAGCTTAGAATAGACAGGTCTGCAAAAGTCTCGCCTCCAAGTATCCATATCTTATCGGATAATCCAAAGGACATTCTAGGCATTGAAAACCAACTACTATCGCCAGGCGGTACAGTAATTACCGTAGGAATTAAGACCTATCAAGTTCCTGCACCCTTGACCAAGCATAAATTTGAGGTTCGTAAGTTAAGAGACGAAGCACCTTGGGTGATCGGAAGAGCTGGTATGCAATACCGAGATCTAGTTCCAGATCGACTAGGAGGCGGAATCATGGCTTCTCACATACGCATACCCAACGGTGGCCCAGTACCTGACATGGTACATTATCACACCATTGGCTTTCAATTAATTTACTGCTATCGAGGGTGGGTAAAGCTGGTTTATGAAGATCAAGGGCCTCCCTTTATTCTTAGTGCCGGTGATTGTGTGACACAACCTCCTGAAATAAGACATCGTGTACTCGAGGCATCGGATAACCTTGAAGTTATCGAGATTGGTGTACCTGCAGAACACATGACCACAATTGATCATGAAATGGAATTACCAACTTCGGACATTCGACCAGAGAGAGAATTTGGTAATCAAACATTCTGTCATCATCAGGTCAAAGAAGCAAGTTGGTCATCTGATAGCATCAAAAATCTCCAATATCGTGATACTGGTATTCACCGAGCGACAATGGGCGTTGCCTCGGTAAAGGTGTATGGCACTCATAGTAAACATGGCTTTTCTCAAACACTTAGCCACCAGCAGGACATCCTCTTTTCTTTCGTGACAGAGGGAAGCTTTTCATTACAGGTCGAGGGACACCCTGTACATAACTTGGAAAAAGGAGATGCATTCGTGATCCCTCCAAATTTGAATTACCAGTTCACTGATTACTCTGCTGATTTAGAACTTCTGGAAGTTGCTCTTCCATAAAATCGAAATTAGAATAGATAGCCCATTCTGACAATGGTAGCCGTATGATTGGTTAAATCATTCGACTTTTTAATTACCTTGCGCACATGAATGTATAATTCTGAGTCATGCTAATCATATCCTAAGACCAGTTCTTACTAGTCTCATGGCTCCTTTGTATTTCAATTAACTGAGTAGATCAATACTCAGCAGTTACCAAAACTTTTTTTAAACACATTGGCCACAAAATCACAAGGCCAAGGCAATTGTTTATACAATGAAACATCAATTTTACTTCAATAAAACAACCCACAGTGACAGCATTGATTCTTTGAGAGAAATCTGGAGAAACACACTTGTTGCTCCTCAAGATGACATGTGGGAATCATTTTTAGCGTTAGCGACAAAAATAGAAATCCGCACAAGTAACCAGACTATTGGTTATGCTTGTCTCAACAGTGAAAATCAAGTCTTACAATGTTTTATCATAGAAAGGTGGCTGGAGCACGGTAAGGAAGTTTTCGATCAGTTAATTAATGAGTTCAAGGTTACTTCCGCACTTGTTGGTACTAACAATCCAGTATTTCTGGCATTGGCCATGCCGTTTCAGCAATCAGTTGAACAAAACACATTGTTATTCTACGATGCGCTTGAATCAAAGCTGAGCAACAGCGAAAAACCTCCTGTTCAGCTTGCATGGGAGAACGATCAAGATCGATTGGTGGATTTTTATAATGATAGTACCGGAGCACCCAAAGAGTGGCTAAATCAATATTTAGGGACTCTTATTTCGCGAGGAGAACTTTATTTCATGACTGAAGAAGAGACAATCCTTGGCACCAGCGAAGTCAGAAACAGTGAAACAGATCTTACAGTGGCAGACATTGGGATGGTGGTTTCTAAAAACCATAGGCTTAAAGGCTACGGGGCTTATCTATTAGGCAAAGCCAAAGAATTGGCATATGACCAAGGTAGAAAACCTATATGCTCCTGTGAAGTCAACAATGTCGGTTCCTTGAAATCGATTCAGAAGAATGGTTTTAGAAGCATTCATCGCATATTGAAGCTATCCTTCCAAACAAAAAAAAAGGTGTCGGAATAGCCGACACCTTTTTTAACAAGTAAGTCTTATTTAGCTCGCTTTATACCATTCCACATCTCCTTGCCTATCTTCGGACAGTTCAATATTAGGGTCAAGGACCTGAACTTTACCCTCTAACCTCATGGCCAACTGCTCCTCAATTTCTTTCTTCACCAACTTTCGGTAAGGCAAGAAATGTAAAAGGAAAGCGGAAAACGAAAAGAAGTTGCCAATTCCGCCTCTATTATGCTTGTACATTCCGTAGAGATACTTCCAGAAAACTGATCTTGATTCATAGTAGAAGCCAAGCTTCCAAACCATCTTCAAACCGAAGAGGATTCCTCGATAGTCAAAGTCAGTTTTATGCTGATTTCTAAGCTTATGACGTATTTCCGGGTCACTATGAACTTTTGCCTGCCCTACCATCATAAAATGATCATACACTCTTTTGAGGTAGTTTTTAGGATCATAGAGGTTCCAAAACGCCTCTACATATTCTTCTGCTATATCTTCAATTGGCCTCGAAGGCACAAAGTTCAGTAGCGTAGTTTGGTTCAGGTTAGCATCATCTAAAAGCCTTCCCTCCTTTTTAAGTCTGTCCCATAAGGCGGTATTTGGTAGTGCCTGAAGCATGCTGAAGGTGACCCCCGGAATTGCATTCTCCATAGCAAAATCATAGACTCTGCCCCCCGCACCTTTCTTCTCATCATCAAAACCAATTATGAAACCGGCCATGATTCTGAGTCCGGCCTTGGCGATTTTTTCCAAGGACTCATTCATTGGTCGTCTATTGTTCTGATGCTTCATAGTGAGCTTCAAACTGTCCGTATCTGGTGTCTCGATGCCAATGAAGACAGTCGAAAACTTGCTCATCACCATTAACTCCAGAAGCTCATCATCCTGAGCCATATCAATGGATGCCTCAGTTGTAAAGCTAAATGGATAGCCATTGGCAGTTTGCCAATCTATCAACTTCTCCAAGAATGGTTTGACAGTCCTCTTATTCCCGATAAAGTTGTCATCAACAAAGAAGATTCCTCCCGACCAGCCTAGTTCTCTCAATAGATTCAGTTCTTGTTCTATCTGGCTGAAAGTCTTAGTCCTTGGCTTGCGCCCATAGAGTACTATAATATCGCAGAACTCACATTGGAATGGACATCCTCGCGAATACTGAATGGCCATTAGGAAATAGGCATCCATATCCAATAGATCATAGCGAGGTAAAGGACTCAAAGTCACATCTGGTTTGTCCTTAGATCTGAATATTCCACTCGTCTCGCCTTTCTCCAAGGCTTTGACGAACAAATCAATTGTGTACTCTCCCTCATCCAACACTAGGAAATCGGCTCCTGCTTCTAACATGTCATTAGGAAGGGATGTGGCATAAGGCCCACCGACAGCTACAGGTTTATTTCTAGATTTTGCCTCTTGAATCAGACCCATGAAATCTTCTTTTTGGGCAATCATTCCTGAGAACATGACCATATCAGCCCATTCCCAGTCTGATTCGGTTACTGGTTCTATGTTTTTGTCTTTAAGTCGATATTGCCATTCTTGAGGTAAAAGAGCGGCAACTGTTATGAGGCCAAGGGGTGGCATAAATGCTTTCTTACCTATGCCCTGAACTGCTTTCTCGAATGACCAAAAGCTAGTCGGAAAAATTGGATAGATTAATAGTACTTTCATGTTGATTTTGGTTCCTATTAATATAAGGACTTTTCAAAGATTTAAAAGACACTAACAAGGGACAACCTCTTATTAATAACCATTCCATAACCTAGTTGACCACACTATGAATAGGCTTTCATACTTATTGACATCGATAGCAATACTAAGCTTAGCGTTTGGTAATGAAGTACTTAGTCAAGAAGATGATTGGTGTAATCAAGAATTGAGGAGTCAATTTTCTAAGCTTAAAAAAATTCGCACTTCAAGCACATGGTTTAAAGTCTATCAAGTTGAAAACGATGTTTTTGCGATAGCCGAACCCTTCAATTTTCAAGAAGTTATCTCGTATTTGATTTTAGGCGAGGATAAGGCACTCCTATTTGACACAGGTATGGGGATGAATTCAATAAAGACTGTAGTCGAAGAATTGACCCCATTACCCATTACAGTATTGAACTCCCACACACACTATGATCACATTGGTGGTAATCATGAATTCGACCAAATTCTTGCCATGAACACCCAATACACAATTGGTAGATCTGAAAACGGGATGGATCATTCTATTGTAAGCCATGAGGTTACACAGGAAGCAATTTGTCTTGAAAAAGCCAAGGGGCTAGATACAGCCAATTATACCATCAAACCCTTCAAAATTTCTGAACTGATCACGCACGAGCATATCATAGATCTAGGCAATAGACAGCTAGAGGTGATTGCATCTCCAGGCCATACACCTGATGCAATCGTGCTTATTGACAAAGAGAATGGTTTAATGTGGACTGGTGACACTTTTTACGAAGGTCCCATTTGGTTATTCGATCCTGAAACAGATTTAGTTTCTTATCAAGAAAGTGTCAATAGACTATATAGAAAGAGTAAAGGCTTAAAAAAGGTATTTACAGCTCATAACACTCCTATTGCAGATCCTTCTCGTTTAAAACAACTTAAGGACGCTTTCGCACAGATAATGAAAGGCAAAAAAGCGCCTGAAGTTACCGAGGGCACAGACCATGTAAGCGATGAGGCTGTCGCTTTTGAATTCGAGCACTTCTCATTCTTCATTCGAAGGGATAGATTGGAGGAAGTGGGGATTATAAAAAGGTAAATTCACCGTGCATGTGGAGTAGTTGACCGCTAAGGAGGGGAAAATTATGGTTACCTTAAGGCTATGAATACTTCCGAGCTCAAGAGCCAGCTTGAAGCTGAAATAAGTCGCACTAAAAAGATTATTGGTGAGTACAAAGAGATGTCTCAACCGATTTCGCCTGATGATGCAATCGGCAGACTTTCTAGAATGGATGCTATTAACAACAAAGGTGTGATGGAAGCCGCACTTCGACAGGCAGAAAACAAACTATCGGCCCTTCAAAGCGTCATTTCTAGAATCGATAGTCCAGGCTTTGGCCTATGTGTGAGTTGCAATCAGCCCATTCCCATTGGTCGAATTTTGATAAGGCCAGAAAGTCAACGCTGTGTCAATTGTGCCCGCTGACACCTTTTATCAAAATCGATCGTTCTAAGTTCGATAAATCGTTTTAAACAAATAGCTTTACAAAAGATTTTGAGGAGATCTATGAAGCAAGTCACAGCAGAAAAAATAATCTTAAGTAAGGAGAAGATACAGAGCCTTAAAAAGTATACACAAGAGCATAAGACTAAGGCTACAATTCAAATCATCAATTCATTTGTACCCTTTATTGGGATATGGATTTTGATGTACCTGAGTCTGGATATCAGCTATTGGATAACCCTTGGGCTAGGTGCTCTAAATGCTTTCTTCTTAGTAAGAATCTTCATTATCCAGCATGACTGTGGACATCAGTCATTTGTCAAGAATAGAAAGGCTCAAAAGATTATTGGCCACCTGTGTAGTTATATTTCTGCTATACCTTTCAGCTATTGGGCAAAATCACACAGTATTCACCACAAATTAAACGGGCAACTTGAATTAAGAGATATTGGTGATGTGACCACCTATACCGTTGCTGAGTACAAAGCTTTCAGCAAAGGCAAAAAACTTGGCTATCGAATCTATAGATCGCCTATTGTGATGTTCTTAGTGGGGCCGGTATACTATATCTTCATTCACAACAGATTGGCTAAAATAAAAATGCCTGCCTTCCAAAAGCTGAAAGGCAGCGTGATTATGAGTAACCTAGTTCTTCTGGCATTATTCGCTACCCTTGGTTTTAGTCTCGGGTGGGAGAAATTCCTTTTGGTTCATATCACCACACTGACTCTCTTTGCTATTATCGCCATCTGGTTTTTCTATGTGCAACACCAGCACGAGCACGGTTATAAGCAGTGGAAAAAGAATTGGGACTATGTTACGTCTGCGCTAAAGGGAAGCACCTATTACAAAGTTCCTAAACTGTTCAATTGGCTAACTGGGAACATTGGTATTCATCATGTACATCATCTGAACCCTGCGATTCCTAATTACAACCTTCAGCAGTGCATTAAAGAAAACCCTTGGCTCAATCAATTTCCAACCATTATAGGATTCAGAGAAAGCCTAACGCTTATGTCTAATAAACTCTGGGATGAAACCCAGCAGCGCATGATTAGCTTCCGTGAGTACTATCGTATGGAGAAGATGGGGCTAGTCTAAGCCCTTCTACTCATCTCTCAAAGCATCAACCGGATTGCTGACTGCGGCACTATAAGTTCGGTAACCAATGGTTACCGCTGCAATCAATACCATTAGCAACAAGCTTACTACAAAAGTCACTACATCAATCTCAATGTGATAGGCAAACCCGTCCAACCATTGATTCAAGATATAGTAAGCCACTGGGCCTGCAACTAAGAATGCTAAGAATAACAACTTGGTAAAATCTTTTGCCAGCAAGCTCAAAATACTGCTTGTGCTTGCACCTAAAATTTTACGAATTCCCATTTCTTGCGTCTTTCGCTCGACTTTATGCGTAGCCAGGCCATAGAGACCAAGACACGCAATCACAATGGTGATCAGTGTAAGCCAGAGTGATAACTCTGAGGTTTTCTGATCTTGGGCATAGGCATTATCATATATATCTTCAAAGAGACGATATTCAAATGGATAGACTGGCGAAAAACTATCATATACTTCTTCAATTTTGACCAATGTTTCATAGAGGTCTGCTTCGATTTTAACCGAGAGTGTGGCGTAATTCCCACTTAAGATGATCTGAAGAGGCTCGATCTCTTCTCTGAGTGACTTAATATGAAAGTCTTTTACTACTCCGATTACGGTAGATTTGATACCCGATTGTGTGATCATTTCACGACCGATTGGGTTTTCCCATCCTAATTTCCTAACAGCTGTCTCATTCAGTAGAATTGATTTCCTGTCTGTTCTGATCTCTTTGTCAAAAGACCTCCCTTCGATGACTTCAATATCATAGAGATCAAAGAATTCATGAGTCACTCCAACCATATACATTGGGAGTCTTTCAGCATCCGAAATACCGGTCCAGTTGGCTTGAGTATTAGAAGTCACATTAGTTGGCAATGACCATGAGGTAGCAACCGCAGATACACCTGACACTTTACTAATCTCTTCCATGTACTCATTGAGCCTATCATCCACGGCATCATCGCTAGTACTTAATACCACTATTTTATCTCTGGAATAGCCCGTGTCCTTGTTATCAATATAACTAAGTTGCCTTCCTAATATTAGGGCTCCAATGATCAGAACAAATGAGGCTGAAAACTGAAAGACCACTAAGATATTTCTCAGGAACCCTCCTCCCTTTTTTCCAACTATCCCTCTTCCATTCAATGCATTAATCGGTTTGAAATTAGTTGTAATCAAAGCTGGATAGATGCCGGAGATAAGTGTAATAATGACACCGAGACCAATCACGAAGATCCATAAATTCAATTCCTGAAAATCTAAGGTCAATGGCCTGTCCACAAAATTGGCTAGGGTAGGAAGAACAAGTCCGGTCACCACAATGGCCAAGGTTAAGGATATAAAAACAAGCAGGCCAGATTCCATTAGCAACTGTAAGATGATATTGCCTCGTTTGGCTCCAATCACCTTTCTAATCCCCACCTCTTTCATTTTCACAATTGAACGAGCTGTTGCTAGGTTGACATAGTTGATACAAGCCATTCCCAGAATAATTGTGGCAATGATTAAGAACATATTTAGCCGCTTACCATCTACAGGAGTACCTAGGCTACCAATAATCTTTTGGTCAAAATGAACCTTAGCAAAAGGCTGTAAAAAGTAAGTATACTCTTGACCATCAGCATCCATTGGGTCGTTAGCGTACTTTGCTCTAATTTCAGGCAATCGCCCTTCAAGGTCTGCAACATCGGTTCTAGGCTTTGTTCTGAGGTATGTATAGAAAGGATTATTCCCCCATAGGGTCATGTTTTGATTGAATGCCTCCATTACGCTTTCCAGATGAACCAGCACATTCATTTTAAAATGGGAGTTGTCTGGCATATCCTCAAAAACACCAGTGATTTTCATTGGCAATTGGCTATTGAACGTCACTGTTTTACCAATGACATCCACTGAGTTAAAGTATTTTAAGGCAGTGGTCTTAGATAATGCCACGGTTAATGGCTCTGCAATGAAATCGACTATATTCCCACTTACCGGATTAAAAGTAAAAACCTTAAAAATCGAAGGGTCTGCAGGGTGCACTAAAGGTTCAATGAATTTTTCGGTGTCCGTTTCCATTAAGATTTTTCTGTATCTCATTACTCTGGACGCACCGAGAATTTGTGGGAATTCAGATGTTAATGCATCTGCCAGAGGTGCTGGGGTACCCGAATCTCTGTATTCAGGATCGTTTATGGTGTTGACACTTTTATATACACGATAAATATCCTCTGACTGATCGTGATGAGTGTCATAGCTAAACTCATATGTAGTATAAGCCAGTGTAAGTAAGAAAATGACCAAAGCGGAGCTCAAGCCAAGGATATTGACAAAGCTGTTTCCTTTGTGCTTTCTGAGGTTACGAAGGGAAACGATGATGTTGTTTTTAAGCATTGCTATTGAGTTAATTGAGTATTGACTTTTTCCTTTGAAATAAAGGTGATAGACCACGCCAAGTGCTTCTTTGGTATACAACCATCGTGCTTTGGCTTTACCTTTTCTTTCTATGTTGTTTTGATATATTTCTTCCATGTCCCACAAGGCAGTATTGAGGTAATCATAGGAGCAAAAGCTTCTAAGCAACCATTCTCCAAACCTTGGAGGCCTACTATGGACGTTTTGCTGACTCATAGATCAAGCCACTGGATTTTATTTGCTGGTAATCGATCAAAGAGTTCGTTTCTCATTGCTCTAACTTCATTCAGTGCCATGACCCCTTCTTTGGTTATGTCAAAGTACTGTTTTCGTCTACCTCCTCTTTCCTCTGTGATACCACCAACTCTCGAATCGACCCACTTCTTTTCTTCGAGACGTTGCAACGCAGCATATAAAGCGCCCAGACTAATAGTTTTCTTCATATTAGCCTCTAGCTCCGCTTTGATAGTCACTCCGTAGGCATTGTCCTGAAGTACACCCACAGTGAGCAGCACTATCTCTTCAAATGCACCTAATGTCAGCTTTTTCATTTCTTCTCTTTTTGGTAATTAACTTCAATAATAAAAATTAGTTTCTAAAAAGAGAGGAAATATTTTGAATTTTTAAACAGCACACCTCAAAAAACTTGAAAATCATATATGAATGGTCGGCAGTATTTGATTGACTCTCTTTAAATTGATGACCTAATCAATTCCAAAACCATGGTAAAAGTAGTAGTAGTATATGGGCATCCCACTGACCCAGAAGCATTTGAGAATTATTATATGGGAACACATTTAGGTCTCGCTGCACAAATTCCTCATGTTAGCAAAGTGGAGTTGTCTAAATTCATTGGCACACCAGATGGCGGTAAAGCTTCACAGTATCGAATGGCCGAAGTCTATTTCGAGTCAATGGAGCAGCTCCAAGCAGGGATGGGTTCACCCGAAGGAGTGGCCACAGTGAATGATATTCCCAATTTCGCCACTGGTGGAGTTGACGTCAATATTGCAGAAGTATAGAGAATTAGAAATATCAATTAGAATTCAATTGGCCAGTTCTTAAGAATTGGCTTTTTTGATTCCGCACCTATAACGCTCTTCCATTCCTGAACGTTTGTGAAGGACCTCAAACATATTATTCAGTATCTTGAATCAAAACACGCATGGATTCCAGAGAATATTATGTCTATATCACCACTAATAAAACTAAGACTGTTCTATACACGGGTCGCACAGATAATCTAATGCAGAGAATTACTGAGCATTGGTTAAATAGAGGAGACTCAAAAACTTTCGCAGGCAAATACCATTGCTTTAATCTCTTATACTTTGAACATTCAAAATATGTACTCAATACCATTGAAAGAGAAAAAGAAATCAAGGGTTGGATAAGATTAAAGAAGGAAAAATTAATTACAGAATTCAACCCCGAATGGAGTTTTCTAAACTCCGAAATCATGGAATGGCCACCACGAGATGCTTTCCACCGGGGAGACCTCACCTAAAGAAGACTCTTCGCTACACTGGGAGAAAGAAAAGGTAAACTGTACAAACCAACCGCCATCCCTCTTTTCTTCCTGAACGCCAGTGAAGGGCCTAAAATGATTATGTAAGCATTTCACATTACCAAGATTAAATGAACCAAAGGACGAGCATGGATTTAGGCTCTTCGCTATGCTCAGAGAAAGAAGATAACGCATAAGTACTAATCAAATTAGAAACAATCTATAACTTCGCTTCAAGAGAATGAAAGACGCTTTTACCCATGATAGATATTAACTTCCAAAAGCAAATTGCCTTTATCAAAGAAATTGATAAGCTCAAATATATCCAGCGCAAGACTTCGCTTTTCAATAGTAACCGACATGAAAATGATGCTGAGCATAGCTGGCATTTGGCTATGATGGCTTTAGTAATGTCTGAGCAGAGTAATGAGAAAGTTGACCTATTGAAGGTCATCAAAATGCTCCTTATTCATGACATAGTAGAAATAGATGCTGGCGACACGTTTCTTTTCGACACCACGAAGAGTCATGATAATACCGAGGAGGAGTTAAAGGCTGCTAAACGGATTTTCGGGTTACTACCCGAGGGTCAAGCAGAAGAACTAATCACCATTTGGGAAGAATTCGAAGCAGCAGAAACGGCCGAGGCAAAGTTTGCAAAAGCCGTGGACAGACTAGCCCCCATGATGCAGAATGACTCTAATAACGGGGGTACATGGAAAGAGTTCGATGTCCCTTATGAAACTGTCATTGAGAAAAAGAAAAAGATCAAAGAAGGATCAGAAATAGCTTGGGACTATGCCAAAGGATTGGTCGATGATTTCTATCAAAAGTGACCCCCACCCTAAGCTTTAGTTTATTTCTTAATAGATAGTTTATCGTCAAACCTGAGGTAGGCAATGGCCAGGGCAAGCAAAAGAATGATAATAGCAAACATTGGACCTCCAATCCCTGTGGTTAGGTGTGTATAAATTGCGCCCAACATTAGAATAGAAAGAAGCACGCCTCCATAAAAAGCAGTTTTAGGTATGAAAATGAGAATACCTGAAAGTATTTCCAGAACGCCAATAATGGTAGAAAACTCAGCACTGTATCCCCAGTTTTCAAAGCGTCTAACCATACCTTCAGAGGGAGAAACCTTAGGATAGCCAGACCCAAGCATATACAAACCTGTTAGCATGCTTAGGATCCAGGCAACAATGTTTTTGACTTTAGAGCTCATAGTTTTTTTCTACAAGCTATTGGATCACTAAGCCAAGATCAATCTCAAAATCTAATTATGTGGCGAAATTCAAGATTCGGGGGTGAATGATTAAAATCGGATTCGCCATACCCCAACTTGATTTACAAATAACACGAATGGCATATCGTTACATGGCAATTTATCTACTCCTCTCTCAATGCCTCTACAGGATTTCTTATTGCCGCGCGATAGGTACGGTAACCGACCGTCAATCCAGCAACAAGAGCCATCATCAGTAATGCCACTATAAAGGTCAGAAGATTGATATTAGTATGGTAGGCAAAGCCATCAAGCCAACCTTCCATCACATAGTAAGCAACGGGGGCCGCAATGCAAAAGGCGATCAGCAAGAGCAGGCCAAAATCTCGAGACAATAGTAGCAGAATTCTTCCAACAGAAGCCCCTAGTACTTTTCTTACCCCTACCTCCTTTATCCTATGCTGAACTCGGTGTGCAGCTAAACCATACAAGCCAAGGCAGGCAATTAGAATAGCCAAGCCAGTGAACCAATTGGCCAGTTCAGCAGTCTTAATCTCGCTTAGATAGGCTCGATCAAAGATGTCATCAAAGAAGTTGTATTCAAATGGGTAAACAGAATTGAGCCCTGCATAAGCCTCCTCAATAGCGACAATAGTCTCGTTCATATCCGTTCCCTCAATTTTAATGGACACATTAAACTGCCCTGCCCTGTGAAAAATTTGGACTGGCTCTATCTCAAGGTGTACTGAATGTGCATGAAAGTCTTTGAGTACACCCACCACAGTGCCGGTATCTCCAAACCACCGCATCATCTGCTTACCAATAGGCTCTTCCCAACCCAATGCTTTTACTGCAGATTCGTTGATAAGCACGGCTTTTTCGTCTGTAGGAATGCTCAGATCAAAATTCCTTCCTTCTACAATTTCCAGACCATAGAGATCTACAAATTCATCATCCGCCACATTAGTATAAAGCACTACATCCTCTCCTTTCTTTTTCCCTACCCAGTTTACCGTGCCATTGGAACTAATATTGTTAGGTAATGAATTTGAAGAGGTCACATTCTTCACTCCAGGTATCTTCTTCAACTCTTCCTTGAAAACTTCTACCTTATTTCTGATACCCTCTCCTCTTTGACGAATGCCCATTACCAAAACCTGATCGCGCGTATAGCCCGTGTCTAAGTTTTGTATAAAGTTCAGTTGTTTAGTCAAGACTGAAGCGCCAAGAATTAGTGCGCAGGAGATAGCGAATTGAAAGACCACTAAAACGTTTCTAAATACAGTATTGCTCTTGGCTACACGGCCCTTTCCCTTCAAAGCTGAGATAGGTTTGAATCTAGACAGCATCATAGCAGGGTAAATACCAGATAATAACGTCATGCCAACACCGATCATAGCGATAAGTAACCAGAACTGAGGCGCCATAAAGTCCATACTTATTTCCTTGTCAATGAAGACTGAAAAGGCAGGCAGAATCACCAAAAGTAGTAGTATTGAAAGCAGTATTGAAACAAAAACCAAAATCGTAGACTCAATCATAAAACGGATCATCAAGTCAGACCTCAGGGCACCAATGACTTTTCTAATACCAATTTCCTTCGTCATATTGATCGCCCTAGCCGTAGCCAAATTCACATAGTTGATACCCGCAATAATCAATATCATGAATGCGATTCCCATGTAGATATAAAGGGCCTGAGCATCGGCATTTGGCGCAATATCAAAATTGACACCTTTGGTAAAGTGAACATCTGTCAATGCCTGCAGGTAGTAGATTGATTCTTGACCATCCTCATCGATAGGATCATCGGCATACTTGGCTCTCATTTCTGGCAACCTTGCTTCTAAGGCAGCTGCATTGCTACCTTCAGCCAATAATACAAATGCATGGAAATTACTGTTGTTCCAGTTGTCCATTCTTCGATTAACTGCCGTGAGAATTCCCTCTAAATTGATGGCAATATCTATAACGAAGTGAGAGTTTTTCGGCATATCCTTGAAAACCCCTGAGATTTGAAGTGGATATTCATCCCTAAACCTAATCGTCTCTCCCACTACATCTGTTCTACCAAAGTATTTCATGGCAATCGTTTCAGAAATTGCCGCATCCTTTAAACCAATCAGAATACTCTCTTTATCCCCTTGGGTTATCTCAAAATCCAACATTTTGAAAACTGTAGGATCCACAGCATGGATGGATGGCTCTAAGTAAACCTCACCTTCTGCCCGAATTACAGTATTTCCGTAAGAATCTATTCTAAAAAACTCCTCTACCTGGGGATAGTCATCTTTCATAGCTGGAGCCAAAGGGGTAGGCACTACGGCATACTTGTTTGACCCTTTGTAAAAATTACCATTGTCCTCTTTATAGACTCGATAAATCCTTTCCGCTTTTGAATGATACTTATCATAACTGAACTCCTGCTGAGTATACAGGGTGATAAGTATGAAAACTATTAGGCCTGAGGTTAGCCCTAAAAGGTTAAGAATTGCATAAGACTTACTCTTGATGAGGGACCTGAAAATGGTTCTAATGTTGTTGGCTAGCATGGAAGGTTGAGTTTTTGATGCTTAAAAGACACTTACTTTTAAAGACGGTTGCATCAAAACTTCATTACACTTCTGCCATGTATCAGCGTTTGAAATCCCCCCTAAGAAATCTGACAGCTTTGGAGACAATGTCTATTGCTCCTCCTACTTCCTTGAGTAGACTTTGATAGCTTTCGGCCAATTCGATGGCTTCATTTCTCAAGCACTGTCTGTATTCATAATTCAGCCTTTCGATCAAAGCCTTTCGTTCTGCTTTAGTTTTGCAGAGGTGAAATGCCTTTTGACAGACTTTTAAGGCAGAGGCCAATTGTTCATTTTGGGAGTGTCGATAGCGGTTGGCAGACATGCTTGTCTGAAGTTTTCGCTTTTGCATATGCACCTCATCAATGTAGGCGTAGTGCCAATAGCGAGAAGATCTTACCCAAAAATCAAAGTCCTCATAAGCAAGAGATTCATCATAGCCACCAAGGCGATCAAAGACTTCTTTCTTTATGATCATTGTCGGTGTACAAATGAAATAGCGCCTCAAAACATTTTCAAAAATGTCGCCCTGAGCAAATTCAGTTACCAGACCCTTGGCCAAAAGAGGTTCCTTATGATTCCCTATCGATTGGGAAGACTCATCAATGTAATCAGCATTTGAGTAAACAACTCCGGTTTTGTTCGGCTCTTGGATAAAACGATCGACCCCAGATTTCACAAAGTCTGGAAGCATAACGTCATCCAAAGCAAAATCTACAATAAAGTCTCCTTTCGCGTAAGCCAGTCCCTCATTGAAAGTCTTTGTATAACCAATGTTGCTTTCATGAGCGATAAACCGAATAGCATTATCCCCTAAAGTCGACTTTATCTCTTCTTGGCTATTGTCTGAACTTCCGTCATCCAGGACGATTATCTCGATACTCTCATAGCGCTGTGCTAACACAGACTTCAAAGCCTCTTGGATATAGGGCCCATGATTGTACGATATGCAGATAATACTAACTAAGGGTTCCATCTGAAAAGCATTCGTCTATTGAACAACACAAGAATTAAGAAGAAACCGATATGACGCCACATATAAGCAATGGTGAGCGCCTCCAGATCAAAGCGATCGATTAACAAAGTAATAAGACCTAGGTATATAGCTGCTGAGACTATTTGAGCACCAATATATTTCATGGTCTGAACTCGCGCGCTGAGCAAATAAGCTAGCAAGTATGAAATGATGGCAAAAAAGTCTCCAATGACTTGATAGCGCACTAGGTATGCTGCTTTCTCAAAACCGTTAGCAAAGAAGAGTTTAAGGATGAATTCCTTATTGAAATAGTAAACGCTTAGGCAAATCAAGGATACAAAAGCTACAAAACCCATCACCTTCAAGACGTATTGTTTTAGCTCAAGCGGCTTATGTATGAGCGATGCCATTTTAGGATAGTAGACTACTCCGACCGTTCCGGTGAAGACCAACATATAACTGGTAGACATTTTTACTACGGACTGCCAAAGGCCAGTCCTGTCAAGCCCATAGAGTTCAATTACATAGTTACGAACTCCAAAATCCAATAGGCGCCCCAAAGCGATAGCACTAATGGCCATGGCAATGAATTTCCAGATCTTCTTGATTGACTTAACATCTGGCCAGCCAACACCCAAATGGATGGATTTTCTGCGATATATCAGATATACCAGCGCACTGAAAAACATAAGACCATATCCAATAACGAAGCTGAGTAAGGCCTGATCTAACGTGCCATAAGTGACACCGAAATAGACTATAGCTACCAGCATGATAAGGCCTGACACATTAATTAGTGCATAGGCCTTCACCCTTCTTAAGGCAAGTATGACGGAGTTGAGATAACCCGATAGCAGCATCAGAATAACCGCGGGAATAAAGATCAACAAGAACTGTTGGGGTGTATACTCATTGATAAATCGGTCAAAAAAGTAGCTTCGATAACGGAAGTACAATACAGCTAATGTGGTCGCAAATATGACTGCCGTTACCCATATTCCCGTTTTAAAAAGCCGAAGTCTTTGCGTCTCATCAGTCTCTGGGTCTGACCAGTATTTCATGATGCTTCTGTTCACTCCTTCGCTAGGAAGCTGAGTAAACAGGGCTGTCAAGTTTTGGAAGTGAGATAGTAAGGTGATCCCCGGTGTGCCTAAGAAAATGGCAAAGAGCTTATTGATAGTCAGTCCACCAAGTGCTCTGAAGGCTACTGCGGTAAATGACCAGGAAGAACTTCTAAAAAACTCCTTTTTCAATTGCTCACGGTTTTATGGTTAAGTTTTTTCTCCCAGCTCACAGCTTCTGATGTCTTCCCTCCTAAATGCTCTTTGAAATTGGCCAATGATTCCTTCATCTTCATATCCACATAAGAAGTCCCCAAATCAAGCACTCTAATAGAGTTATCCTGACACCATTTGTATAGGTTATTTACTAGAAATACCATGGGACTATATTTTCTATAGTGTCGAAATTCGACATCACTCGCGGGCATAAAATGATAAACAGCTTCATCATTCACCACTACTACTACTGTGGCGGCCAACATGAAATCATCCATATAGACGCCAAAGACACGGTACATTTTAGGGTTGAGTGAATTGGTATTTTCGAGATCAGCCCATGACATGGAAGGTGGTTTGTAGTCTAACTCTCTGAACCTGTTGATCCATTGGAAGACCTTCTTTTTATCTCTTTTGACCTCTTTAAATGTAGCTCCTCCATCAACACACTTTTTATTCTTGCGTTGCTCCATTTTATGCATCCGGTCCAGGAGGTCCGATTCATCAACAGCAATAGTATGGAAGACTCGTTCTTGAATACTTTGGTATTCGCAATCGATTAAAGCAGAGGCAATCTTAGACTGACTAAAGTAAGTATCTGGTGCCTGGTGAATTCTGACACGATTAATTTTCATTGTTACCAAAGCCTGCTCGACATTCAGGAGAAAAGCCGTAATGTCTTCTTCAGAAAGGGCTTCAGATACTTCTAAGCCACCGAAAGGAAGTTTATGCGGGCTATAAGCGATATCGTCAACAATGGAGAAGGCGACATGGGCATGGGCTTCGTCCGCTTGATCATCTATCCAATAGAAATGTACCTTATCAAAATCATTATTCGTGTTCAGAAATGCCGGATCGTTATAAGCATAGGAGATATAAGAGACCTTAGTCTTTGAACTCAATACATCATATAGCCTATAGTTCGACATCTAAAAATCTGTTCGGTTCCTGATATAATCGTCCTCTGAAAATTCGTCTGAGGCCAAGCCTAGTAGCATTGCCTTTCCTTTAAACAACATCTTACCCCACCACAGTGGTGGAATGTAGAGCCCAGCATTTGGCTGATCCAAAGTATAAGACAAGCGCTCCCCGGCCTGCGACTCGAGTACTACTTCTATGGTGCCTTGAATACAGATTATCACCTGTTCGCCTGTCTTATGTGCATGACCACCTCGTACCTGTTGCTCTGGCACTTCACTAAGCCAATAGACTCTTTTCACCTCGAATGGCACATCTTTCAATTCTTCGAGAAACGAGAGGTTACCCCTACGATCTGCGATTTGAGTGAATGAATAAAGCTCTGGTCTTTTTGCCATTTGCTAAAAATTGAATTTTAAATAATGCCCCAAAAACACATCATACAGTCGGTAGAAATCTCCATCCTTTATGATGATCTGCTTCTCTTCGAGTGCTTTTACTGCCCTTCTCATACTACTAGAATTAGTGAAATTCGCCAACCTCAAAAATTCAGAACCCGTTGGTGAGGTCACCTTACCCGCCTTGGCAAAGGCTTTAGTCACCACAAATTGTTGAGGTGTTATACGCTGGGGCAACTCGGCATAGAACACTCCTTTTTCTTCTATAAATGGGTAATACACCTGTTCAAACTCTTGCCAGGTCGATGGCACTTTGGACAAGCCAAACAAATAGTTAAAAATTGCCTGCACATAATATGTATGCAGATATGCATAGTCTAAGATGTTCTCAACCAAAGTTTCGTTGATTGGCTTCTTACCTTTTTTAAAATGGTTTACGATGAACTTCTGATACTCCTGCTTCGGGATAGACCCTAGTTGCATCATACGCGTGCTTTGGTAAAACGGCCTACTATGCGTATTGAATATCTCATTAATCAGGTGATACTCACTTCCACTATAGATGAAACGAACGTTCTGACTGTTTTGCGTTAGCTTTCTTAAGGTTGCCTCGATTGGCATTTTGGCCGAATCGTACTTCTTGATTTCTTGAAACTCATCGATAGCCAAAACAACAGGTCTATCTTGATTATCTAAGAAAGCGATTACCTCTTCCAAACTTTTAAAGATGCTATGCTGATCGTTATAGATCACATCGATAGAAGGCCTACCATCCAAACCGATGGTAAAGGATGTACCGATAGATTTGATAAACTCTTGTAGACGCTGGCCAATCCCTCTTTTTGAAAAAATGTTGCTTTTGACAATGCCATTAGACAGTTCTCTAAGGAAATCAGAGACTGAGCTTGTTCCCCAGATATCAGCATAAATAAAGTAGAATTCCTTTCCTACCTGACCCTCCACATGCTTTAGCAATGCTGACTTACCCAATCTGCGGTAAGCATGAATAGTTAGGTCTTGCCGATTGCGAATGGCGGTAATGATCTTTTCCGTCTCCTCCTCCCTATCACAGAAGTAGGCAGCACTTAGATAGCCTTTGATCAGAAACGGATTTGTCATGCAATACCAAAATTAAGTATACAGGCTGTAATTTACAAGTTGTAATATACATTATGTATTATACAAGTTGTAATATTTTGTATCAACAATGAAGTGCGTCATTCTTTTGATTAATTTCACGCACTGTGTTTTACCTGCTCCTCACCATACTTGCCAACGTAGCCATTTTCATGGCATTCAGGTCATTTAGCAAGTTCTCCATTAAGACCTTCCCTGCCATTATTACCAATTATGGTGTATGCGTAATCACCGGAACCCTTTATACCGGATTTAACCACGTTACCAACGAGCTTGATACCTCATCTAATTGGTTTTACATGGCGATCGGATTAGGGATAGTATTTGTCAGCACTTTCTATCTAATGGCCCGAACCACCCAACTCAGGGGAGTTTCTGTGGCTTCGGTCGCAAGTAAAATGAGCTTGGCCATACCTGTCGTTTTCAGCCTTTTTATCCTTAAACTTGGCACAAATGACCTTGACATTTGGAACTACGTAGGTATTGCTCTCGCATTCGTTGCGATTCTACTGGTAAGTCGAAAGAAATCAAGTATCCACTCCAAGAAACAAGCGCTAACACTGAGTTATATTGCCTTACCCTTAGCCGTATTCTTTTTAGGGGGAATTATCGATACCTCCCTAAACTATGCTAATCATCACTTTGTCACAGCCTCTACTGAGTCTGTATTCCCAATTTTCATCTTTGGCTTCGCCTTTATCATCGGTTTAACTGTAGCATTAATTCAGGGTGTAAAATTTAGGCGGAAGGATATTCTAGGGGGTATTTATCTTGGCGTACCGAACTATTTTTCGATTTACTTTCAGCTGAAAGCACTCAGCGCCTTCGATAATAATGGTGCCATCCTGTACCCTTCTTTAAACATTGGCATTATCATCGTTTCAACCCTCGCGGCAGTCGTTCTATTCAGAGAGAAACTCAGCAAGGCCAACTGGCTTGGGGTTGGCCTAGCCATAATTGTCATTCTTCTGCTGAGCCATCAGGAAATACTGAAGGCCATCTAAATATGAAGGATAGCTTCTTAACCATATCGACTCAATCTGAAGGCCTTTACAAGGAAAAAGGCAGCAAATTTATTGCGGTCGCCTTTCCAGTTGAAAGCGTGGATGAGGTAAAAGAAAGGCTCGAAGGTTTAAGGAAAGAATACTATGATGCTCGTCATCATTGCTACGCCTACGTTTTGGGACATGCCGGAGCCGAAACTCGGGCCAATGATGATGGAGAGCCTAATCACTCTGCTGGTGACCCCATTCTCGGTCAAATCAAATCTCGTGAACTCGCCAACGCTTTAGTAGTCGTGATTCGCTATTTCGGGGGCACCAAACTAGGTGTAAGTGGACTAATCCATGCCTATAAAACGGCAGCGGCCGAAGCACTCGATGCTAATCAAATCGTTAAAAAGGATATTACTGAGCAGGTGACGCTTCGCTTTCCTTATGACGAAATGAATGAGGTAATGAAACTGGTGAAAGACCTCGACTTAAAAGTCAAAGGACAAGACTACGATTCACTATGCGTTATGCATCTGGAAGTAATTATAAGCCAGATGGACAAACTGGATGAAAAGGTCACGTTATTGAATAATTTGAGTCATTCTATTGAACTAAAACATAAAAAATGACTTTCATCACTGTGGCCATATTTCATTTACCTCAAGATGCCTACATCATCAAGGCAAGGCTTGAATCTGAGGGCATTCCAGTCTTTTTGAAAGACGAATACAGTGTGCAAACAGAAAATTTTCTCTCAAATGCCATTGGAGGAGTAAAACTACAAGTCGATGAGCATGATGCTCTGGCTGCTACTGAAATTTTGAAAGCACAAGGTGTCGAGTTACCAGGCGAATCTGACAAAAACCATAAAGGAGGACTCAAAAAAGACCAAAAGCTGATCTTAATTTTCGGGGTTCTCCTTATTGTAGTTCTTTTTCTATTCCTATACTTTAACGGCTCACTCGACTTTTAACTCATCCAATATGCTCATTCACGAATACCAACTACCTATTGAATCAGAAAGGCTCTACTATCGTCCCATAACAAAGGATGACACCAAACCTTGGGAAGCCTTTTTCATCGACAACCCACATCTCCATTTTGTGGGCATTGACGACCCTAAAAGTCCAGAAGAGGAAGCCATCATTTGGACTGAAAGACAAATGAAACGCTATGAAGAAACAGGCATTGGTATGTTGGCGACTATTGAAAAGTCAACTGATCAATTAATCGGTAATGTGGGGTTGATTTTGAGGGAAAACATAATGGGTGAAGACTATTTTGAGATTGGCTACTCGGTAATCCCTAGTCGTTGGGGAACGGGTTATGCTTCCGAAATGGCCATGAGATTCAGAGCCTACTTCGAAGAGCAGGGTTTAGACGAGCGCGTGATTTCAATCATTAGCATTGACAATGTTGGTTCCCAAAAGGTGGCGGAAAAGAACGGCATGAAGCGAGGCCCTCAATTCGATTTCAATGGTTCTCAGTGCTATAAATACTTTGCTCAGATTGGGAATCGATAATTGCCACTTGTAAGAATACTGTAGAGCGAATTCCAAAAATCTATATCTTCCCCCCTTCAACCTCAGGAAGATGATCAACCAATTCAACAAACTTAAAAAGCTCAATAGCCTACCCAAACAACCTAAAACCTCCAAGGAAGGGTTTTTGAAGGGTGCTTTTTGGGGCTTGCTCTTATTGTCTTTGTTTATCATGGCTTTTGCCGGTTTCTATTTTAGAACTGGGCTATCTCCCTATCTACAAGTGGTCGTTTACCTTCTAACCGGCATCATCGCTTTCTACCTATTCCGTTGGCTAGGCACACTGGCAAGCGCTATTTCCAAATCACTACCCACCAATTATATCTCGCTGATTCTAGCTGTTATTGGGGTCTATCTACTAGCCCGCTACATGAGGCTCAGCTGGCCGCAAGGACAAGTAAACATCACGCTCGGATTGGGAATATTGGGCATGGCACTGATTGGAGGTTCATTAAATAACCTAATCAAAGGCATGGGGAGTAAAATGATTTATGGACTACTGACCATGGTGGGCCTTGCATGCCTTTATATTCCGGTATCAGAGATCGTTTCAAGTGGAGAAGATCCCTACCCTTTGAGTTTCGAAGGCACTGCTCAAGTTGATCTTGCAAGCTTAGGGATTGATAACCCTGCTAGCACTGGAGCATATGAAGTGGACGCCTTTACCTACGGAAGTGGTACTGATACTCGAAGGCCTGAGTTTGCCGAAGAGGTTAAATACAAGACGGAACCCGTAGATGGAAGTCTTCTTCTTCCTGAGTGGAAGGGTAAGCGCAAGAAATGGCGTGAACGTTACTGGGGTTTCGGCATAGACAAGGCTCCTATCAATGGACGTGTCTGGATGCCTAGAAAAGAAGGCAAACTGCCTTTAATCCTTATCGTGCATGGAAACCATGGCATGGAGCATCATTCCGATCCCGGCTATGCATACTTAGGTGAGCTTTTGGCAAGCCGAGGGTTTATCACTGTATCGGTTGATGAAAACTACATCAATGGCACATGGTCGGGCGATTTTCGAGGAAGGGAAATGCCTATTCGCGCATGGCTACTCCTCAAACACTTAGAGCAATGGCAGTCCTGGTCTGAAGATCAATCATCGGACCTGTTTGAAAGAGCGGACCTAAATCAAGTTATGCTAATGGGCCACTCACGTGGTGGCGAAGCAGTAAGCATTGCGGCAGCCTACAATCGCCTTCCCTACTTCCCTGACAATGCTCAGGTCAAGTTCAACTTCAACTTTGGGATCAAAGGTATAGTGACGATTGCTCCAACCGATCAGCGCTATTTCAGGCGAATGAAATTGGAGAATATTAATTACCTATCTCTTCAAGGTAGTTATGACGCAGACGAGGCCAGTTTCTTCGGACTGAGGCAATATCAGCGGATTAAGAATAATGATTCCACCGACTTTTTTAAAGCGGGTGTTTTAATCCACAAAGCGAATCATGGGCAGTTCAACTCCATTTGGGGAAGACGAGATTTTGGCGAGCCCTTCGGATGGTTTTTAAATACTGGAGCACTTATCACCGGGGAAGAACAGCGCCAAGCGGCCAAAGTCTTTATCAGCGCATTTGCTGAAAGAACATTCAATAAGGAAAAGGCCTATGATGAAGTTTTTAAGAATGCTTACAGTGCTAAGAACTGGTTACCAAAAACGGTGTTTTTGAATAATTATCAAGATGCACATGATCAAGTGCTGTTTGATTTCGAAAGAGACATCGACTTGAACACAGGCGAATCGGGAATGATCCAAACTGAAAACCTAAAAGTTTGGAGGGAAGAAGCATTAAAAATGAGAGGTGGCGAAACGCAGGGTACCAATGCTGTGGTCATTGGTTGGGAAAAAGACTCCACAGAGAAGGTAGCCAAGTACAAATTTGATCTAGATCAACCCTTTGGCCTATCATCTAATGACGAATTGATTTTTACGATTGGCAGAGCTAGCGACAGTGAATTGAAAGTCAAAGACACAGTTTTAGTCGACTTTAACATTAACCTTGTTACCAGCACTTCAGATACGGTAAAAACCAGTCTTGCTCAATACAAAAAACTAGCTCCGAAGCTTAAAGTCAAGTATATGAAGCTTGATAAAATGAATGGCTCCTTTGGTGGTGCGTGGGAAATCGCAATGGAAAGCGTTACTCTTCCTTTAGCAGAGTTTCCAGCGGATTCTGCCGGTATAACTGCCATCGAGTTTGTCTTTGACAAAACCGATCAAGGGCTAATTGCCCTTGATAATGTCGGTTTTAGAAAGTCTTCAAAGAAGTAGCTATTCGCTTCTTAATGATCTCGCGGGGTTGGCTAATGCCGCCCTTCTTGCTTGATTGATTACTACAGCCAAGGCAAACGCAAGTGCCACAACTCCGGTTAGAGCAAAGATCCACCAGTCGATTGACGTTCTTATCGTGTATCGGCCCAAATATTGATCTAGACCAAAGTATGCCAGTGGAGAGAATATGACGAATCCGATCATTACCAGCTTAGCAAAATCAATCGATATCAATCTTATCAAGTTGGTGACTGAAGCACCTAAAACTTTACGAATTCCGATCTCCTTAATTCTTTGCTCAGCCATATAGGATGCTAGACCAAATAGCCCGAGTCCGGTGATGAATATGGTGAGCACCGCAAAAATGCTAGCAAGATTTCTGGTAAGGTTGATGGTAGTATATTTTCGTTCGAAGTCAACATCTGCAAACCTGTATTCAAATGGGTAGGCAGGATTGTATTGTTCGAACACCTCTTGAATTTGACTTAAGTTGGCCTGCACATTATTGGTAGCTGGCATTCTCAGTGTCATCGAACCATAGCCCCAGTCATCAAGAATAATAAACATTGGCCTTACCTGCTCATATGGAGACCCCATCAGGATATTATCAACCACTCCTACCAAGGTTCTATCCTGCCCCCAAAGGTCCAATTGTGTGCCGATGGGATTCTCTAACTGCATAATGTCTAAAGCAGCTTGGTTAACAATGATCGCAGCTGTATCAGTAGCAAACTCCTTAGAGAAATCACGACCCATTAGCATTTTAGCTCCTACAGTTTCTGCATAATCATAGTTAGCCACAATCGTAACAAACATCACACGCTGCGACTCTGGCTTTCCAGGCCAGCTTAAGAAATTGTTTGAATTTACACTCGTCACACTACTATTAGAGCGCGTCATATTTAGGATAGCTCCTTTTCTGATAAGTTCTTGCTTGATCACATCATAGTTCTCAAGCGTTTCGGCTGTGCCCGGTACGGTGATCAGCCCTTCCTGCTCATAGCCAAGGTCTCGGCTTTTCGCAAGGTCTATTTGCTTAACGATAACAATCGTACCTACGATAAGCACAACAGCTACACCAACTTGAAAAATGACTAAAATCTTACGCGGTAAATTGGCGTTTTTGCCTACGCTCACTTTACCCTTCAATGTCTTAATTGGGTTGAATGATGATAAGTATAGTGAAGGATAACTACCTGAAACGATGCCTGTAATTAGAATGATCACAAAGGAAAAAATCCAGAACTGACTCGATTGAAAATCAACGACCAGACTCTTATCCACCAAATTATTGTAAGCAGGTAAAAGTGCCAGCACCACCAAAATAGCGATCAGGTAAGAAATAATGGAAATGACGATCGATTCGCCATAGAACTGGAAAATCAGCTGACTTCTTTTGGACCCAAGGCTTTTTCTAATGCCCACTTCACGCGCTCTCTTTTCTGATCTGGCCGTGGCCAAATTCATAAAGTTTATACAGGCGATCACCAAAATAAACATGGCAATAGCCGTGAACAGAGTCACGTATTCGTGTTGCCCACCGGCCTCGACACCATTTTCGAAATTACTATGCAATCTCCACCTTGTCATTGGATGAAGGAAAAATGCCCGTTCAATATCGTCTTGACCTTTCTCCATTAGCATACCTTTTACACTCTCTTCTACCTCAAGTTCATCCGCATCACCATTGAGTTCCAGAAAAACCTGAAACGAGTAATTACCCCAGTTGGTAGTGTTGTCCCTAACCCATTGCTGAGTAGCCTCTCTGTGCTTCCAAGGGATTAAATAATCAAATTGAAAAGTTGAATTTTCCGGAACATCTTCGAAAATACCGGTAACCTGTAAAGTGCTGGAGTCATCTACTTTGAGAAATTTACCGATAGGATCTTCATCCTTAAAAAGTACTCGTGCAAGCTCTTCAGAAATCACAATGGACGATGGATCGTCCATCACTGTGCTTCTATCTCCCTTGACCATAGGAAATTCGAACATCTCAAGGAATTCCTTGCTGGCGAAATAACCATTCTTCATTATTCGGTTATCCTCTCTGGCAATTAAGCGCTGGCCTCCCCAACCCGTGACTACTGAGTTGACAATCTTAGCGTGAGCACCCTTCATTTCCATATAGGTAGGAAGAGGTACTGAATTCCAAGACTGAATGCTATTGTCAAAATGAGCATTCACCCAGACTTGATGAATCTTATTGACTTTGGGAATGAATCTATCGAAGGAAGTTTCGTCTTGGACCCATAATAAAATGAGTACACTACAAGCGATGCCTATTGATAGACCTGAAATATTAATGGCGGAGTAAAGGGTATTCCTGCGCAAATTGCGCAGGGTTACCAGTATGAAATTTTTGAGCATTTGACGTTTGAGTTACTGACCGTTGACCTATTGACTGAAAAGTTCTCAGATCGTTACACTCAATCTGAAAAAAGTGAAAGAACTTAGCCTTTCACCACTGCGCGACCTGACCCACTGCTAATTTTGATGAGTATGTCTTTGTTGCCAACCTTGGCTTCTTTGACCCATCCATTTCTTCTTCCTCTTCGACTGTAGCTTCTGTTTCTGTCATCTTCATATTCCTTGTCGAATCTGAATGGTGCTCTAATATCATCCTTGTCACTGGCGCCCATTACAAATTCCCCGGCAATGTCTTGACCATTAAAGTCGAGAATTGCGTTACCAGAACCTGTGTTCACTGATAAATCGTGATCTAAAGGACCCGCCAAGCTAACCTCAGCCGTTCCAGAGCCAGTATTAAAAGTTGATGACCCCGTGATCACGGCATCAGTCACATCAATATTACCACTACCAGTATTCATTGATAATTCGCCTTCAATACCTCTGCTTCGGATATTACCGCTACCAGTATTCAAATCAGCATCTCCTTTTGTTCTATCTAATCGGATTGATCCTGATCCGGTATTCGCATCTAACTGCCCTTCTACCTGATCAAAAGTGATGTTACCAGAGCCTGTGTTTGCTCTAATTTCTCCGTTCACTTCTTCGATATCTATATTACCAGAACCAGTGCTGCTACGCACTTCGATGTTTACACCAGAGACTTCAATATTCCCAGAACCTGTTTTAAAATCTAGTTCGATACCGTCAGGTACTTCTAGCGTCCATTCAGAATAGCCCTTAGTCCAACGACTTCTTTTAAAGTCCTCATCGATGTAAAGTCTGTCTCCTTTCTGCTCGAAAGAAGGCTCATAAACATCTTCATCATAGGTATATCTTAGATGAACTTTCACCTCAGCAGTGTTGCTCTTCTTAATGGTTCCGTTACCAGAAGCAGTCGTTAAGCGAATGCTTTTGATTCCTGTGTATGTCTTTTCAATCGTCTCTTGAGCATAGGCCGTTGTCACTGCCAAAAGAAAGAGAACAATAAAGAGTGTTGGTTTGAGTTTTTGCATGATTAGTAAGTTTTTTCATATAGACATCATTAGATTAGAAAGGATGCATCTCACTAGAATAATATGACAGCTAATACTAACTTTTTAATCCATGAGCTTTCGGCAAATGCTCTTGTTTTCGAACGACTATTCGAAGTACATGAAGCTAAACAAGCACTTTGGAAGCCTGATAAAGATAAATGGTGCTTATTAGAAATTGTATGCCACTTGGTAGACGAAGAGGTTCTGGACTTCAGAACTAGGGTCAAAACCTCACTTTACCCAGATCAATATGACTTTGTACCGATCGATCCGGTAGGCTGGGTAACATCCAGAAATTACATTGAGCAAGATTATCAAGAAAGGACTCAAACTTGGCTGAATGAAAGACAGCAGTCAATCGCATGGCTCCGGTCTTTGGACAGTCCCGACTGGAAAAGCTGTTTGGCCCATCCCGAATTAGGAGAAATGAGTGCTTGGCAGTTTTTAGAAAACTGGGTCGCACATGACTACATACATCTAAGGCAGATTATTCGAACCAAAAGAGCCTATCTGAATCATCTAGCACAAGAGGACTTGAGTTATGCGGGAAAATGGTAATCTAGACATCAAGCTACTTCAATTGCCTTAAAATCAAGTTTGTAAAGCCCATAAGGGCATCTTTAGTATTTTCTAGATTGTCTTTGAACATCCCTCCTTTAGGATCGAGATCATTTACAGTATCAAAAACCTGTCGGTAATAATCAGACCAGGTGCTTAGGATATCAACCTCTTTCTCACGATCGCCACCATTGCTCAGGGCCTCCTTACTCAGTCTTAGCTCATCCTGCAACCTATAGGTTGCTGCGGTTGATGCAGCTAGCAGAACTCTATTAGCCAGCATTGGTTTATTCTCTGTGAGCATTAGAGCAATCATTAAGGCTCCAGTCCCCACATTATGTAGGGTCTCCTTTGACACTTTATCTAATCGATCTTGGTCGGTATGATAGAATTGATCTGTGAAATGCCAAAGCAACAAGCCTGGAATATTGGCAGATAGAAAAGGAACGTGATCACTCCCTCCTTCAAATGGGTTGAAGTTGACTTTCCAATCTTTCTTCTCACCAATACTCTCAAACACACCGATGGTTAGATCATTGAAGTAGTGCGGTTTTAAATCCTTCTTTTGTAAAGGCCTGCCACCCCATTCTGTATGCTTCTCTACCCCTCTAATCCAGATAGCTCCTGGGTCGGGCATTTTTTCAATGAGGAAGGTACCACCAGTTTTTTCCGTGTCTTCACCCACCATATCCAGACTCATACCCCATTTGATACCCTTAGCTCTTTCTGGGTCTTCTTGAATAAATCTTCGCGTAGACGTAATCTCATCGCCAAACAGATAAGTGATCGTTCTTTTAGGATCAATTTTTCCAGCTTCTAGCAATCGGGCACTCGTTTCGGCCGCTTCAAGTAGCACTCCAACACCACTCGCGTTGTCATTGGCTCCAGGTTCTTGAACGTGAGCACTGAATACAAAACGTTCGTCTGGAAGTTCACTACCCCTAAGCTCAGCTACCACGGTAAGCTCAGTAGACTTATAGACTTTAGTATCTAGATTGATCTTAATTTTATTGTTACCAGCAGCGATGGCTGCTTTCAATTTTTCTTTGGCTTGGTAAGAGAGTAAAAGCCCAAATGACTTGTTGACGCTATCCCTTGGGATTGCACTAAACTGAATTGAATTGACATTAACCTCTGGCTTTGTATAACTCGGTAAACTGTAGCCAATTACACCCGCAGCTCCATATTTATCCACAACTATGGCAAATAAAGAACCCACGCTTCTTTCGGCAAAAACCACCTTGCCTTTCAGGTCTTGGTCTAAGTTCAGGTTTCTGCCAGCTCCAACATACACCACTTCATATTCCTGTTCTCCATCGGTTGGGTAGGAATTGATCGCTATCATATTTCTGTTGGTTGAAAAATTGAGCAACTCTTCATCCCCGAGTTTCAAACTTGCATTGTAAGGCTGCCAAGTATTGTTTCTCAGAGGCTTTTCCTCCAGCCTGTAGATAAGTCTTTGATCTTCTTTAGCCAGCCTTTCAGGAACGAATCCGGCCTTCTGGAGATTCATTTCCACCCACTGTATTCCCTGATTAAAGCCTTCATTGCCCACAACTCTGAAATGAGATTCAACAAACTCAATGGTCTTGTAGGCTTTTTCCTTGTCAAACTCAGCATTGACTAACTCATAATATGGATCAGTAAATTGCTCGATTTGATAGGCCTGAGCCGAGAAACTGTTAAGGCAGGCAAGGACAACAATCAGTGAAAAAAATCTCTTCATGACATTCTGTGGTTTGTCATAAAATTAAGAGGAATAAAGACTCAAACGTCAGATTCGGAATAATTATCAACCGACAAGTGCCTAACCAATGTTATTGATGAATTCTCGCAGATTGTCTTCTTGTTTCAATCCCAGTTTCCTCTTCAATCGGCTGAGTGCTCGCCTCACGGAAGCACTTTCAACATTAGTTAGGGCCGCAATCTCCTTATTCTCGAGACCAATCTTTATGTAAGCACAAATACGGCTTTCATTATTCGTGAGACTCCAATTTTCATTAAGCTTATCAAAGAAATTTGGATGAACTTGATTGAAGTGTAACTGAAAGCCTGCCCAACTTTTACCTAAATTGATGTAGCCATCTATCTGTCTGGTGATTTGACGAATATCCTTTGAATACGCATACTGAGTGAGTTTATCAATATGCTTTACTTTATCTACCAACTCAATCAATAGTTGGTTTTTTTGATAGTCAATCAAGGTAGCTGAGCTCAGTTCTCTCGATTTTAAATCGAGATTCTCTTTGAGTAGTTCCTTTTCTCTCCCTGTCAGTTCAAGTATTTCGCTGTGCTGTTTTCGAACTTCTTTTCTAGAAAACGACAATCGCAAAGCACTGTCCACTCTCGCTTTGAACTCAATTTTGTCAAAAGGCTTTTTCAAGAAATCGATAGCCCCCGCGTCCAAAGCAGTCTTGAGGTCAATAGACTCCCTCATAACTCCGGTGGCAATTATGATGGGAATGTGCTTGGTCTGTTTGTTTTGAGCGAGAACTTTAATGGTCTCGATGCCATTCATAATCGGCATTTCCCAGTCCAAAATAATTAGATCTGGTGTTTCATTAATAGCAATTTCAACAGCCTTTTGGCCGTGTGGGGCGTAAAGAACATCTAGCTGATCCGCATCTAGAAAATCGAGCATGACTTCCAGGTTCAATGGATCGTCATCGGCAATCAGGATTTTTGCTGGCTTATCAAATAGACTCATTGCTTTGCCGGTTTAATATGTCAAGCAGTTCATCGTATCGATCTTGGTCAGCATTATAGACTGCAGATTGAAGACTTTTCAACCACTTAGATTGGATACCTTCTTTTTCCAGAGCTTTGAGTATTCTGGAAATTGCACTGACTTGATGAACTTTCAATTCCCTTAAGAATTCCGCTTTCGAAGTCAATATTGGTAGCTCCTCATCAATCAAGATGTCTTTCGATGAATCATACCCTTCGTCAATGTTCAATGACTCTTCGCAGGGTTCGGTTGTAGATATGGGTATCGTAAAGAAGATAGCTGTGCCTTTTCCTATTGCTGATTCGACCCAAATCTTTCCACCATGTGCCTCAACAGTCATTTTACAAAAAGTCAGTCCCAGACCTGTTGAAGCAGCAAAACCAGAATCCTTTGCATTGGACTGCCAAAACTTATCGAATACATGGGGGAGTCGATCTTCTGGTATGCCTGCTCCTTGATCAGTGACTTTTAACTGAATCATTCCTTCTTCAATTGCCACCTTCTCAATAACAACATGACCTTGATTAGGAGAGTACTTGATGGCATTGGAGAGTAAGTTCACAAATACTCTTTGAATCCCTTTTACATCAATTCGAACGCAAGTCTTTTTCGGAATTAGGCTCTCAAAACTAATTTCCTTTGCCTCCATCAGTATCTCGACTTGCCGCTTGGCCTCCAGAATCACTTTATCAAGAGATACAATAGTTGATTCCGGTTTGTACTCGGTAGTATCATACTTGTCGATCTCCAACATGTTGGTAACAAGGTTCAACAGTTGATAACCTGACCGTGTGATATTTCGAACTCTCTTATCCTGACTTTCCCCATTGGACAGACCTATGATTGCATTCAAGGGGTTCTTCATATCGTGAGCAATCATATTAGTGAGGTCAGACCTAAATTCTGCCAGCGCTTTGAGTTGAGAGTTGACCAATAGGAGTTTGTCTGTTTTAAAAGCAAGCTCGTCATGTTGACTAGAGATAAGTGCATTTTTCTCTCTTAGCGCTTTATTTGAAAGCCTCTTACGCTGGTAACTTCTGTAAAGAAAAACACCCAGAACAATCACCGTAATAGTGAAAACTGCAATGATTAATTGAATAAGCCGCTGTTTCTCTATTCTGGCTTCAGATGTTTCCAGATCATTCTTTAACAGAAGGTTCTCGTTTTCCTTTTGTTCTGACTCATACTTTACTTGTAACTCGTTGATTCTATCTTTTGAATCTTCGGTTAAAAGAGAGTCTTCTATGGTTTTAAAGCGTTGATATTTGACCAGGGCAGATCTAAAGTTTCCGCGGATAGAATCAATTTTGTAGAGACTTGCGAGTGCATTCTTTTCACGAACAGCAAGTCGGCTTTCGATAGCATTTTTGAGCGATTTATTAAGCCAGCTTTCCGCTTGGTTCAATTGCCTTAATTCTAAATAAGTATCACCTATTTGATGTTCAATCCGCGAGAGCCAATCTTTACTCTTTGTAGTCAAATAGTACTCATAAGATTCCTTGAAGTAATCGAGTGCCTCTTCTAACAAATTATTGTTCTTATAGAGTTTACCCAAACTAATAAGCGCATTACCTCGATAGTGTAAATAAGACTCGGTAGTGTCTTTAACTATCTCTAGATAGTACGATCTACTTTTCTCAAAGTCGAAGTTATCCGTCTGGGCATAAACACTCCCTAGTCCAGCATAAGCCTCATATTTAGCTCTGAGAAGACCTTTTTGCTCTCCTAATGCCAGCTTTGCTTCAAAACTCTCGATTGCTTTGTCATATTCTTTTATGAAAACATAATAGTCTCCTACACCACCATAAGCCATTGCCCGAATACCACCAAGAGAATCGTATTCAGGCGTTTCATTGACTACCCGTAAGGCTTCCAGATAATATTCCAATTCAGATTCACGGTTATCTAATTGACCATGAATAAAACCCAGATTCACGAGTGTTACGGGATATCTTTTCGGTACATACTGTTTGGCCAGCTCTGCTGATCTGGCGTAATAGACAAGACTAGAATCATAGGCACTCATCTCAAAATAGATAAGCGCCACCTGATTTGAGGCATTAATTGAAGTTTGATACTCCTGAACCTCTAGCCCAAGAGGTAGTAGCTTGAGTGTATTTCTTAGACTACTATCGAGATCACTCCTGAAAAAATACAGACGAGAAAGTGTATAAGAAGCACGGCCTTCAATGTAACTGTCATTCTCTTCTCTGGCTCGGGCGATTAATTGCTTTGCGAATGCAATGCCATCAGTCAGATCACCCTCACGCTCATATGTAAATAGGGAGTCATATTGCTCGCGCAAATCTGACGTCACCTCTTCTTGGCTATAAGCCGAAAAAGAGGAAATTAGGAGTAGAATAAGCAGCCAGCCAAAACGTCTCACAATGACAATGTATTAAAAAATTATAAAGGCAGTTATCCGAATATATAAGAATTAAGTTCTTGTCTTACATGGGTTTAGGCAAGTCCATAAATGGAAAGAGCCGTCCCCGTATGGGTCAGCTCTACTCACCAAAACACATAGTACTAAACTAAACTCGCTATTGTCTTCAGCTAAGGCTTCCCCTACACATACATTCAACACAACGTTAGCCGATGGTCCAACAGACATATTACTAGCATGTCGAATGGACTAAACAAATGTAGTTTTAGAAGTTTGCCTATCGAAGTATTAGGCGTAGACAAGGAGTAGACCAATTGAAAAAATCAAACATAGCCCCAAAAGGAGAGCTTCTTCTGAATCTCGAGACAGATCCAGGCATCCGTAGCGGCATACTTGATTTGTTTTTGGGCCAGCTGTTCAGCTTCCCAATTAGATGTTTGTGCGGATTTAGATATACGAATATCCAGCACCATGGCCGCTAGGTTTCTGGCGCCAATGTTTTCTGCTCCTAATTCTTGAAAAGTATCATTCAAATCGACAAAGCCATTTGGTTCAAAGGCTCTAAGTCTATTCAGTAGATTGAAATCATCCAATAGGCCTATCCCGACCTTTTTAATCTTTTCGTTTTGCAGAAAATGGTGAAGGCTATCTATCACACCGATATGATGCGTTCGGAGTAAGTATACTTTCTCATCAGTCGCGACCTGAATAAGGCTAATATTTCTGATTTGCCCTTTTTGGAAAGTTGGTTTTGCTTCAGTATCAAAACCTACCACATCGAATTGATTGATTTCTGATATGGCTTTTTCAGTACTCTTTACATCCGCAGCAATGACCACCTTCCCTTCATAACTTTTGAGGGGACGATCCATTACTTCATCCTTTGTAATTGACAGGGGAAACATCATGCTGCCACTTCCATTTCTGACTTACCTTCTTTCAGCTTTTTGATCTTAATGTTGAGATAAGCAAAGGCAATAGTCATGACGGGACTGATAAGATTAAAGAAAGCATAAGGGATATATGCCCCAGTTGCCACCCCGAGTACATTGGAATGATAAGCTCCACAAGTATTCCAAGGCACCAGCACGGATGTTACCGTACCGGAGTCTTCCAGCGTCCTACTCAAGTTTTCAGGAGCGAGTCCTTTCTTTTTATAAATGTCAGCATACATTCTACCTGGTACTACAATGGCCAAATATTGATCTGACGCAGTACCATTAAAGAAGATAGTTGTACCTGCCGTAGCGGCTACTAAAGATCCAGTAGACTTTACTTTTGTGATCACGGCTTCAGCAATTCTTTTGAGCAATCCGCTCGATTCCATCACTCCACCAAATATCATGGCTGAAACAATCAACCATACTGTCTTAAGCATACCCGCCATACCACCGGACTGGAGAAGTTCGTCTACAATTCCATTTCCCGTTACTATGGCCACATCACCGAAAAGAGATTTCATCACACCAACAAACATCAGCTTAGCGGAACTACCTGTCCAGTCAGCAACACCTTTTACTACTTCGGGCTGAAATACTAATGCGAATACAGCACCAAGGAGTGCTCCTATTAATATTGCAGGAATAGCCGGCACCTTTTTGACGATCAAAAACACAACCGTAGCTGGTACTAAGAAAAGCCAACCATTAATATTGAACTTACTATCTATTGCAGTCAAAATTGAAGCTGTCTCGGTCACTTCTCCAGAGCCTCCTTGCATAAACCCTAGTATCAAAAAGAGTATCAGGGCAATGGAGATCGAAGGAATGGTGGTAATCGTCATATACCTGATATGGGTAAAGAGGTCGGTCCCAGCCATAGCAGGTGCTAAATTCGTTGTATCGGAAAGCGGTGACATTTTATCTCCAAAGTATGCCCCTGACAAGACGGCTCCCGCAATCATTCCATCATGGATTCCCAGCGCCTTACCTATGCCCATAAGGGCAATCCCAACTGTCGCGGCAGTAGTCCAAGAACTACCCGTTGCAATGGAAACTATAGCACAGACAATACATGCGGCAAACAAGAATATTGTTGGGTTAAGAATTTGAAGACCATAATAAATCATGGCCGGAACAACGCCAGACAATAGCCAGGTTCCTGCGAGAGAGCCTATCAACAATAGAATAATGATAGAAGCCATTGCAGAGCTTATTGTCTTTACAATACCCTTTTCAATATCACCCCATTTCATACCCAACTTCAGTGCAACGATTGCCGCAACACCACCAGAAAGGATGAGAATTATTTGATTCGATCCATCTAAGGCTCCATCTCCAAATACAAGTACATTATAGAAGAGTGCAACAATTAGAAAGATGATTGGGATAAGGGCTTGAAGCAGCGTTGGCTTTTGATACTTGTAATCCATGCGAGTTGATACGTGAGCTTTGAAGATAGTAATATTTTGACTATCGAAGCATTCTCTGGGCCAATTCAAAACCCATCTTGCTGCCAATGGCCACGCCCATTCCTCCGAGACGAATGCCTACATGTACATTTTCCGAGTAATTCTCTAGTATAGGTTGTTTATTCGGTCCAAATGCCATAATCCCAGACCACACATGGTCTATCTCAAATTTCTGGTTTGGAAGGATCATCTCTTTTAAGTCGAGTTTGAGTTTATTTATGAGCAGGTCTCGAACAGCAAACTCGGTTGTTTCTTCTCCTTTAACATCAAGGTTTCTACCACCTCCGAAAAGAATTCGATCTTGATAATTTCTGAAGTAGTAGTAGCCCTCATCATAGTGAAAGGTCCCTTTGAACTTCAGGTTTGCAATTGGTTTTGTAACGAGAACTACTCCCCGACCTGGCGCCAAGTCAACCTCAGGTAGCAGACGTTTTGAAAAGGCGTTGGTACAAATAGCAAGTTTGCGGGCTTTGAAAGATATGCCTGAATCAGTCTGGACTTCAATACCATCGGGCCCTTCATCAAACTGTGACACTGAGGTTCCCGTGAATATTTCCACTCCTAAACCAGTTGCCAGCGCTGCCAATGACTTCATCATTTTGCCACTATGCAATTGCGCTTCGAAAGGGTTAAAAACTAACCCTTCGATCTTAGATGAATCAAAACCGAGCTTATCAAGCACTGATGTGCGATCGTGATAAACGGGTTCCTTAAAAAGTGGCAGTAACAGTTCATTGACTTTTTGCATTTCTTCAAATGCTGTCATATCTGGTGATCGCATGAGCTCATACCCACCCAAATTCTGATAATCAAGGGCTTTATCTCCTACTCTGGCTCTGAGCAGCTGTAAACCTTCCCACCTTAATTTCACCAAATTGAACACTTCTGATTCGGGCATAAGCTTTAAATCAGAGAGTATCTCAGTCAAACTACCAAAACAAGCAAACCCTGCATTCTTGGTTGATGCTCCTGTCGGAAAAGTACCTCTTTCCAGAACCAACACCCTGGCTTTCGGAGTACTCTCCTTAATACTTATGGCCGTTGAGAGACCTACTATACCAGCACCAATGACTATATGATCATAGTTTAAGAACTCATCTTTCTCCCAAAAACTCAGCATAGCTTTTTATTCACTTAGAATCCCTAAATTAATTGAAATTCTGATTGAGATGTTTGATACAACACAGTTAATAGAGCGCGCCAAAACCTCTAAGAAACATTTAGCCTTATTGAATTTCGGGTTGGCCCGAATGATCCCTTTCAACAAACCGCACGGCTTCAGAATTATTGAAATTGGTGACGACTTCGTAAAGGTCAAAATCCCTTATAAAAGGATTAATTTCAATCATATAAACGGCATTCATGCCTGTGCATTAGCCACCGCTTCAGAGTATTCTACTGGCCTTGTTCTTTTGAACAAGCTAAATGTCAAGGAGTATCGCATTATCATGCAAAAGATGGAGATGAACTATCACTATCAGGGTAAAATGGATGTGATTGTCACTTACGAACTTACCGATCAATGGCTTAATGAGCACATTATTAATCCATTGAAAACAGAAGAGTCAGTAGTAGTAAATTGCGAAGTAAAGTCTCACGACTCTGAAGGGAATCAACTCACAACTGGTAACATTTTTTGGCAGGTAAAACCATGGACTAAGGTTAAAACCAAGACATAACCCACTGATGCAAAAGTGATTACCAGTAATCAAACCGGGCAAAATGGGAGGTCCTATGATGTGTCCAGAAACTTTATGAGAACGACTATGTCAAGAAGTAGTCAGAATGAAGTCATCGAGCAATTCACGATCAAGATTGTGGAAACTTCTTCGGGAGGCAGCATCTAGCTGATTTGGTATCAAACAATCTATTCAGTCAACTTCAGCTTTTAGTAGTTCCATTCGATAATCTTTTGAGGTAACACTTTATTCAATTTATCTGGCCAACCCAGCAGGTTTAGTCTCGGTATGTACATGTTCTTGCGTGTCCCTATGATTTTTTTCAATTTTTATAAATACCGTTTTTTGCATTTTACATACATCATATTTTCATAAAAGCTGATTATTGCGTTTTTAGGCCGATTTTCACTGAAGATTGAATTAACAAATTTGATTTTTCTCAGGTTGTTTCCCTATATTAGTATCGTCCTCCGGGACAATGTTTGACCTAAACACTTGATTAATTACGATGTGGACGCTGAGTTTTCCAGACTTCCCGCTGCTCTTTGGTTCCAAAAAGAGAAAGCTCTATAAACAGAGTCGTGCGGATTTTTACGAAGGTAGAAATGCCTTGGTATCTCATGCATCTTTCGATTCAATCCTCAATCTCAATCATCTTGAATCTTTGAATACTGAAAAAGGAATCCAATTCTATGGACTTTCATTCGGTCAATCATTCAAAGAAACTATTAAACGACTTGGTAAACCTAACTATATAGACAATCGCAAACTTGCTCTGAAGCACCAGAAAACAATTTATTATCGATTGACTATAAAAGAAGAAAGGTGCGTACTTCAAATGCACTTCCACAAGGATCGTTTCTTCTTTGGCAAAATGGAAATTAAGGGTAACAACCCGGTCGCCAAGCGAGATATTGGACAGTTGGTATGCCAGAAATATGGCATTGCCGAACAAGATTGGACTGGTTCGATAATAGATGCTAGCAATAACAAAATTCTCATTAAGGAAAATATTATACCGAACGTATGTTATATATCGGGTGATAAAGCACTACTTAACGAAATCAGAGTAGAGCTCAATTCAATCCTTAATGCTAAAAAATACAGACAAGTTGGGCAATCAGAACTTTTGCTCGACATGGTCTAAAGATCCCCTTACACCTAAACACTCAATATCAAAAGCTAACCTTTCACCGGTTGGCTTTTTTTCATTTCTCGGCTTTTGCGCTTACGATTCAACTGCTATCTTTGATTGAATGCCCGTTCGCATTTTTTAGATGATAGAAAAGAAGCGCAAAAGCACAACCTGTAAGAATTGTAGTTCATCGCTGGACGAGAACTATAACTTCTGCCCTACTTGCGGTCAATCGAATTCAGATAACAATGTGACCTTCGCCACATTAATGAAAGAATTCATTGATAACTACCTTGGCATTGATTCTAAGATGGCTCATAGTGCTGTGCCTTTTCTAATCAGACCCGGAAACCTCACTAACCGCTTCCAAGAGGGGAAGGTTAAACACTTCATTCACCCAGTAAGACTCTACTTTGTAATGAGTCTCTTCTATTTCTTTACCATCAGTTACCTGCTATCGGGTATTGATTTAAGAACCATTCAGGATGAGCAGATAAACTACGGAGGGGAAGTAAAATTCAATCAGCTAAAGTATGATGACAGGTGGGGTGCCTTGAGCGATGCAAAAAAACTCGAAATCCTTTCTGACTCAATCATAGATCAATTCACCGACATACAGACTTTTGATCAATTGTACGACTCGATTCAATCTAAGGTGGGTCTTGATTCATTGAAGGAGATGGAAGTCAGTGTTAAGTCCACTCCGCTACCTGGTGGTGTAGAAAGTGATGTTGAGCGCTTTCATAGACTTGCCAGAGATCGTAGACTTACCGATCAGGCCTTTATGGATTCACTTGGTGGTAATTTCTCTAACGATGGTTTCTTTGACGAAGGTCAACAGGCGCACATCAATAGTCAGGTGAGAAAAATCTTTGAAAATGATCAGGGATTTAAGGGCTTTGTTCTAGGGAATCTCCCATTGATGATGTTCATCCTAATTCCATTATTTGCTGGTGTCTTGAAGTTCTTCTACGTTAGGCGTAAGCACCTGTACATTAAACATATTGTTCATGCACTGCATGTCCATTCTTTTGCATATATGGCCTATGGTATAGGGCTACTAATCATCTTCAAGATAGTGACTGAAGGGAATTTCCCTGACGCGAACATCACTGCTTGGCGAGGTATCATCGGAGGAATTTTCTTCATTGGTGTAAGTACCTACGTTTATACTTCTTTCTTGAAAGTGTATAAACAAGGCTGGTTCAAGACCCTTATCAAGTTTAATCTAGTAGGCCTAATCTATTCTGTATTCCTACAGCTATTCTTCTATCTGGAAATCTTTATCAGCTTCTGGTATTACAACGGATAAGAACTAATGAATTGCCTTGAGGGCGGTTCTGTTAGCTTCCACAATACGACCTACCAAATCTTCTGTTATCGATTTGGAGATAAACAATGTCTCATATTGTGAAGGGGCTAGGTATATACCCTGATTCAGCATCTCTCTAAAATATAATCCAAACTTCTCCATACTGGATGACTTGGCCTTTTCAAAATCTACCACCCTTTCGTTTGTGAAAAATAGACTGACCATAGAACCTATTCTATTCATGGTATAGCCTAAACCTAGCTCGTCCAAGTTACTCTGAAAACCTTCTTCAATCGCCTTGGTTCTGTTGGCTAAATCGGTATATAGGGATTTGTCTTCATTGATCTGAGTCAGCATAGCCAATCCTGCAGCCATTGCAACAGGATTACCTGATAGTGTTCCGGCTTGATAGACAGGTCCCTGAGGAGATACATAATCCATGATCTCCCGTTTACCACCATAAGCACCAACAGGCATGCCACCACCGATGATTTTACCCAATGTAGTTAGATCAGGTTTTACATTATAGACCCCTTGTGCTCCTGCTTTCGACAATCGAAAGCCCGTCATAACCTCGTCAAATATTAACACGATACCATTGGCATCACAAAGCCTACGCAACCCCTCAAGAAAGTCTTTTGCAGGTAAGACGCATCCCATATTACCAGCAACTGGTTCGACTATAATCGCAGCTACTTGATCCTCGTTTGCATTGATAACCTCTTCCACCTTGCCAAGATCATTATAAGGAACAGTCAACGTATCATTAGCCACTCCTCGAGTTACACCAGGGCTATCCGGTTCTCCTAATGTAATGGCTCCACTACCTGCTGCAATTAGAAAGGAATCTCCATGTCCATGATAACAACCCTCGAACTTGATCATCTTATCTCGGCCGGTGTAGCCTCTGGCCAATCGAATGGCAGACATAGTTGCCTCGGTACCCGAGTTCACCATTCTCACCTTTTCTATACTCGGCATCATGGAAGAGATTAGCTTTGCCATCTCCACCTCGATGGCCGTAGGAGCCCCAAACGAAAGAGAGTTTTCCACCGCACTTTTTACAGCTTCTGCAATCTTCTCGTTCCCATGCCCAAGAATCATCGGCCCCCAGGAATTGATCAACTCAATGTATTCATTATCATCCTGATCGGTAATAAAAGCTCCTTTTGCTGATTTAATGAAGAGAGGATTTCCGCCCACGGCTTTAAATGCTCTGACTGGGGAGTTCACTCCTCCTGGAATAAAGTGCTGAGCCTCTTCGAAAAGACGCTGGCTATTTACTGGTGAATTCATAATTACTAATTTTTTCGAGGTACGATGGTAGCATCTTCGACCTTCAAGACTGGTATATAGCGATTATCATTGGAAAGTCTATAATTGAACTTATCTGTAAGTTCCCCTCTGAAATCATCCCAACGTTTCACTCCTACCTGAAAGTACTTTCCATAATCTCCCAAGAGCCTCCCGAAAGTGACCATGATATCATACCCGATATAGGCATCGCCCAAACGATCCTTCTTGATTGGGCTCTTTAAATAAGCTTCTACATATCTGGCTCTAAACTCACCGACCTCATCTTTAGTGTAATCAATCAAGTTAGTCCCTAAGAATGTGGCATTCAATCGTTCCAACTGATCAAACGAAATAGAACTTTCAGCGGTTAAGAACCTTGTAGAAGAGAGGTATTCTACGGTGTCAGGCCTACCTTCGATTCCACTTAAGGCACTTGAAGCCAGCGATGAAATATCTGACGCAATAAAAACATGACCAATACTATCAGGAAGTATTTTTAAGGTGTCATAAACGAAGTCTCTTTCACTATAAATTTCCCAATCTTCCTCGCCTGCTTCGCGCAGTGAATCCATCTCTGCAATCATATTAGCAACCACAGCAGAGTCCTTGTCTACCTCTTCCTCCTCGGTCAACCACTGTTGAATATTTACGGATTCATTAGGTCTCACCTCTCGGAAGATTGTCACGTCAAATGAATCTTTTTCGATGATTTGACGATAAAGATCGGCACGTGACACATCGCTAAACCCACTATAAAAGACTGCGGCATTCTTGTTTCTGGTGAAATTCTGCTTTGCATATTCTGCAGCTTGTATGGCTATAGACTCATTGCTAGGGTAATAGAGAAAGGCGAAAGGGTTGTCTTCGAGAATATCACCATTAGAAGACAAAGGATTAATGATATTGATCTTTTGCTCTTTGGAAAACTTCGCGATCAGCTCAACGGCACTTTGCGTAACAGGGCCAATAATCAAATCTAAATCAGAAAAAGCCCCATCTTCTACTTGATTCTGAAGGCGTTCCTCTAAGCTTTGGGTATCGATCGTTATGAGGTTAATGTCTATCTCTTCCTCCTTTAGTTTTTGTACTCCTAAGGCAACACCCTCGTACATTCTGGTAGTCCAGTTGGACATTGCACGTACCAACATGGCTGAATCTGTACTATACCTAAAGGGTAAAAAGAGACCCACATTATAGGTAGACTTTTTTGGAGAGTGTTCAATACCCTCAATCCCCAGGTCAAGGTTTAGTGCATATTCAGACTGAAGATTTGACAGCAACAAAATATCTTGCTCCTCCACGGGAAGCGCCAACACCTCATTGGCAAGCTGAGAGGCGATGAGGTTATCTTCAGGGTATTCATCAAGCAGCTTCTGAAGTGCTTTCAAATCGGTCATGTTAGATAGTAAACCTGCCTTCAAAGCCTTTTTGCTTGCCTCAAGTCCAGATCGATTTACCAAGCCAAGGTATCGAAATGCTCCTTCGACATCTCCCTCTTCCGAGGCGAGGAAACCCAGCCAGTAGTTTACATCTTCTTTGACTTCCCAATTAGGGTATTTCTGAAGCACCTGTTTGAACATATTCTTGGCACTCGTATTATCACCCGATTTGTGTGCTGCAATGGCATAGTAATAAGAAGAATACTTCACCAAATCATTGTCTTGACTCATTGAGGTCAATGGAGCAAACTTCCCTAAGGCCAAGGCATACTGCTCTTGATCAAAGAGTTTTTTACCCTCATCAAAAAGTGTCTTTACGTCTTGTGAGAAGCCAAGGCTTACCCAAAACGACAAAATGACTACTACTATAAATAATCTCTTTATTACTCCCATTCGATGGTTGCTGGTGGCTTAGAACTGATATCATAAACCACTCTATTTACTCCTTTTACCTTATTGATGATCTCGTTTGAGACATCTTGTAAAAAATCATAAGGTAGATGACACCAATCTGCTGTCATTCCATCTACGCTCGTAACGGCACGTAGCGCCACCACTCTCTCATAGGTTCTTTCGTCACCCATCACTCCGACCGATTGGATCGGTAGAAGCATAGATCCTGCTTGCCAAACATCGTCATAAAGACCATTGTCCTTCAAACCTTGAATGAAAATGTAATCTACCTCTTGCAAGATAGCTACTTTCTCGGCAGTGATGTCTCCCAGAATTCTAATCCCTAATCCAGGTCCCGGGAATGGGTGTCTTCCCAAAATGTTCTGATCTATTTCTAGACTCCTTCCAACATTTCTAACCTCATCTTTAAAAAGTGTATTCAAAGGTTCAACCACCTTCAAATTCATCTTCTCTGGCAATCCTCCAACGTTGTGATGAGATTTTATTGTTGCCGAAGGACCCTTCACAGAAACTGACTCAATAATATCTGGATAGATTGTTCCCTGACCCAACCACTTGGCATCTTCTACTTTCTGAGCTTCTTGATCAAATACTTCGATAAATACACGACCGATCGCTTTTCTCTTTCCTTCCGGGTCAGTAATTCCAGTCAAGGCAGAATAGAATTGTTCCTTGGCGTCTACGCCTTTTACATTCAAGCCCATACCCTTGTACGACTCAAGCACAGAATCAAACTCGTTCTTTCTTAAAAGGCCATTGTCAACAAAAATACAATGAAGGTTTTCACCGATAGCCCTGTGTATCAAGACTGCCGCAACAGAAGAATCAACTCCTCCCGAAAGCCCCAGAATCACTTTGTCATTACCTAACTTTTCTTTAAGCGTTGCAATGGTGGATTCAGCAAATAGGTCTGGTGTCCAATCCTGTGAACAGCCACAGATATGAACCACAAAATTTCTTACTAGTTCTTTTCCTTCCTCTGAGTGAGTCACCTCTGGGTGAAACTGGATACCGTAAGTCTCTTCTCCTTGAATCTTGAAGGCGGCCTTTTCAACACTGGATGTACTAGCAATGATATCAAACCCTTCTGGTAGTTCTGAAATAGTATCGGCATGAGACATCCACACTTGAGAATCCAAGCTGATTTCTTTGAGAAGAGGATAGTGTCCATCGACTCTACTCAGTCTAGCGCGACCGTATTCTCGAATTTCTGAAGGCATTACATTACCTCCATACTTTTGAGCCATCAATTGGGCACCATAGCAAACGCCTAAAACAGGCATCTTACCTCTGAATTGATCTAAGTCCAAATCGGGTGCATCTTCTTCTCTAACAGAGCAAGGACTGCCCGAAAGAATAACTCCTTTTATGTCATCCGTAATCTCAGGAATGTGGTTAAAAGGGTGAATTTCACAATAAACGTTAAGCTCTCGAACTCTTCTGGCAATCAGCTGGGTGTATTGGGAACCGAAGTCGAGAATGAGGATCTGTTCTGCCATGCGCAAAAATAATATTAGCCTCGACTAATCACTAATATTTAGACAGTAATTCTAAGGACAAATGAAGCAGTATCATTCTGCTAATAAAGAATGATACTGCTTCATAGAGTTTCGAAAGTATCACTCCATTCTCAGAGCCTCAGCGGGATTGGATTTGGCTGCTTTAAGAGACAAATACCCAACAGAAAGCCATGAAAGCAACAAGGTGATCAGTAACCCCAAAACAAAAACATAAGGTCGAACACCAACTCTATACTGAAAGTTCTCGAGCCAACTTTCCATGGCGAGATATGCCACAGGTATCGACACAAAAGCAGCTACTAAAATAAGCTTAAGATAATCTTGTGATAAGAGTCTAAGAATACCACCAACGGAGGCTCCTAACACTTTCCTCACCCCTATTTCTTTAGTCCTTCTTTGCGCTGTAAAGGTTACAAGACCTATTAAGCCTAAACATGAAACCACTATAGCCATTGAGGAGAAGACTCTAAAAACGGCTGCAAAGTATTGATCTGATTTATAGTACTGGTCTATCTTTTGGTCAAGAAATTCATATTCAAATGGAAACTCAGGAACAACAGCCGACCAAGTATCTTCCAATTGATTGAGTGTTTGACTGGTATTGTCAGGTGCCAATCGCACTGCTATACTCCAATAACCCCACTGATTTCGATCATTTTCATGCATCACCAATGGTTCAATCTCATTATGCATTGACTTGAAATGGTAATCCCTGACAACACCTAGTATTTTACCCTTCTGCCCATTTCTCGAAAGCGGTAATCCAATGGGACTCTCTAATCCATAATGCTTTACGAATGCTTCATTTACCACGAACCCTTCTTCTCTATCTGTTTTATAATTGTTTGAAAACCACCGCCCCTCTTTCATTTCTAGCCCCAGAGTCTCTTTAAAGTCATCATCCACAGCCAACACTTGAAGCATTTGTGCGGTAGTTTCATCACCCACCAGAACCCCGTTGCCACCCATTCCTCCGTCTCCTAAAGAGTTGCCAGTCAAAGAAGCTGCAACCACACCGCTTTCTTTTATAAACTCTGTATAAAGCAGGTTTCCATACTTAGCTGAAATTCGATTATCTAAGGGGATATACACCACTTGTTCCTTGTTAAAACCTAAATCCTTCTGACTCATAAACCTCATCTGATCCGTGATGATTAGGGTTGCCACTATAAGTGTGATTGAAGTTGCATATTGTAAAGCGACAAGTACCTTCCTGAAAAAACCTCCTCCTGACCTAGCTGAACTGCCAGTCTTAAGCAAAATATTGGTTTTTATTTTGGACAAGTACCACCCTGGATAAGCACCGCAAAGCAAACTCACCACTAAAACCAGCACCAGGAAGCCTAGCATGTTTAGAAAATCACCAGTAAGACCTAGACTAAGGCCCAGGGAGAAATTAGCATTAAGAAAAGGGATAAGAAGGAGAACAAAGACCAATGCAAGGACCATACTCAAAAGACTGGTCATTGTGGCTTCTACTAAAAACTGAACAATAAACTGCCGCCTTCGAGCACCTATTACTTTTCTGATACCTACTTCTTTTAGCCGAACAGAGGCCTGTGCGGTCGTCAGATTTACATAATTGATACAAGCAATCACAACAATTATAATTCCTATAAGTACGAATAATCGGAGTTGACCAAGGTTACCCTTCGATTCAATGCCATACTCGTTTTTGTTCAAATGAATATCCGAGATAGGTTGAAGATAATGCTCATACCAAATCTCCCCACCATTGCGTCTCACTACTAGTTCATTGATCTTTTGGGCCACTTCTTTGGCTGACGTGCCCTTGTTTAGCCTGACATAGCTTGATCCATTAATTGAAGACCAAGAAGGGGTGTTATTGGTAATTCCTAGGGAAGTTTCCCTAGAAACCAATAGACTAAACTTGGTCCAGTCCCCGTAGCCAAAGTGCGTATTAGTTGGCAAGTCTTCATAAACACCTACAACTTCAAGTTTTAATTCCTTGCCACTCATGCTGATCTCAATAGATTCACCAATTGGATCTGCCTCTCCAAAGATCATTAGCGCTCTGCTCTCCGAAAGAATTACAGTATTTAGATTTGAAAATGCATTCTGAACATCCCCCATTATCGATTTGAGCCCTATCATAATAGGAAAGTCAGCTGTAACCCCTGACAACTGGTAGTCAAAGAATGCCTTTTCCTTCCATTTAAGGGGTTGATTAATGATTGTAAGTGTAACATTAGAAGATGCCTCAACTTCCGGAATATCCTCTTGAATAGCAGGTATTAAATTCCAGGAGGCAGATGTTATATGGGCAGGTGTCTGACCTAAGTTTGAAATCGTATTGATTCGATAAAGCCTATCTACTTCAGGATAGTGCTTATCAAAAGAGTGCTCATATTTTAAATATAGGCCAATAATTATACAAGCCGTGAGAGAGATCGTTAAGCCAAAGATGTTGATAGCCGAATTAATCTTATACCTCGAAAAATTCCTAAGTGCTACCTTAAGGTAGCTCTGTATCATGTCCATACTGCTTGTTTTACTAAGTTTTTCTAGTTCACGATTTGTGGAATTTGATCCCATCGGGATGCTTTCTATCACTTCAGAAAGTGCATTATCGAATGGTTCGCCTGAAGCTACCCTTTCTTCTACTTCGCAAGAAACGTAATCGATCAGTTCCTCCTCCATGGAGAAATTCTTGATGCCCCGCTTCTTGACGATCCTTGTAATATGATTGACCTGACCTTTACTAAGCATTAACTGATCATTATAAGATTCATTAAACGAGAGAACTGGTAGTATTCTTCAATCTTCAAACGTGCAGTTTCCGCTCCCTGTGAAGTCAATGAGTAATACTTCCTTGTTCTATTATCAACTTCTTCAGAAGAGGTGGTGACAACTCCTTCTTTTTCCAACTTATGCAGAGTAGGATAAAGTGCTCCAAAAGTGAGATTGATTTCGTTGGAAGAAATCTCTTTCACCTTTTGAGTTATCTCATAACCATACATCCGGCCGTGTTCTGAAAGAAGCTTCAATACAATAGTCTTCAGCGTCCCCCTAATCAATTCTTTTGAATACATATTTTTTATATAAGAAATTTAAATATATAATTTTCTTATATATAAATGAAATTGGCCTATATGTTTTGCATACCTACCCAATATCAGAATGACTTAAAGTCAGAGGAAATAATACTGGAAAATGAAGTTTAACTAAGAACCAAAATGCTAAATCGCTGATTCTGAGACTGTGCCAAATCAGAAGATAATTCTGTATTTGAATATATATAAAATATTATTCTGAATATGAAACATATTCCAAACATTATTCGTATATATAATTGTGTTTCAAAACAGAAACATCTAATCAAAACAAGGCGATGAACAAGCAATTTCACATTTCTCAGCAACACATCTCAAGCTCAATCTTGAGCAGAGATTATTGGGAGATTCTTGCCGAACCTCCTTCGAGGAAAATTAGATTTTCTAACGATAGTCAATTTTAATACGCTTCTGATGCTGAACCATTCGGTTCATTCTGAAGCGTCAGTCAAACAAGTAGTCAAAACCTTCTGAACTGTATCTTTTGCCTCGAGCAAAGACAATTCGATCAGGACTAAATAGTCAAGACTGGCTATCCCCTACACAATCATTTCAATCACTTATGCATTGGCCATACGGGTCGATCAGGAAAACTATGTTTCATCTCTAAATCTACATCTATGATATTTTTTGGAATCATTTTATTAATCCTAGGACTCATTACCCTTATTATGAGGCCTATGCTCTCGGAAGAGGATAAATTTACCGAGGACAAAGACGGGCAGCTCAAAAAAACCGCATCGAAGGCACCAGCATGGTTATTAATGTTTACCAGACGGGTATCCACGACCATTTTAATCTCTGGACTTACTTTAATCACTTTACCAAATCTGTTCTTTTGGGCAGAACCAGGTTATCAGTACTTCCTAGTTTACCCAAGTGGTAAAAAGAGTGCGATTATGACAGAGGGTATTAAGTTTAGAGGCTTTGCCAAAATAACGCCTTGGCAAAAGTTTATTGACGTAAAAGTTGTAAACCCAGGTGACGACACCGATGAGATCGAAGGGCAGATGGAGCCCATTCCCATACGATTCATTGACCAAGTTACCGCCACTACGAAGCTATCAACTCGTTTTCAACTACCTGCGGACAAGGAGTCTTTCATCGAGTTGGCTATCGAGTTCCGTAGCCTACAAAATCTCGCACAAAACACCTTGATCCCAACAGTGCGCGAGGTAGTCTCTAATACTGGATATATGTTCGCAGCACAAGACTATATCTCAGGTTCAGCATCGGACTTTAGGGTCTCAATTGAAGAGCAGTTGAAAGACGGTGCATTCAGTGTCGAAAAGACGGAGTATCGCGATACAGTGATCACTGCCATAGAGCAAGGTGACCGCGAAATCAAAGAAGTGCAAACGCGATATGAGGTAAACAAGCGTAAAGACGAGAATGGGTTATTCATTAGAATACCTCATGACATCAACGAAAACAACATCATCGTAGCACAGGTAATCGTGGATGATGTAGTCCTTGAGCAAGTCTTTAAGCAAAGGCTGGAAGCGCAAAGGGACGAGTCTGCAAAGAGACAGCTTGAGCAGCAGAAGATTAAAACTGCTAAAGATGCACAAGCAAGGATTATAGCAGAGGGCGAGCGTGACAAAGCAGCTGAGCGAGTAACGCAGGAGAAAGAGCAAGTAAAGGCCTTGATCTCAATTGAGACAAAGCTAAAGCAAGAGGAGACTAACAAGAAGTTAGCAGCTATTGCACTTGAAACTGAGCGTTTAAAAGCCACAGCTCAAAAGGTGAAAGCCGATGCAGAGTCTTACCAAAACGCCAAACTAGTTTCGGCAGGTTTGACCCCACAGCAGCAGGCGGAATTGCAAAAGCAAATTGCGATTGGCGTAGCCCAGCAGGTTGCTAAAATCAAATTCCCTACCACCATGATTATCTCAGGTGGTGACGATGGAGGAACTCCACTGGAGGCACTCATCGGGGCGGCCATGACCAAACAATTGACCAGTGCCGGCAAAGGCGGCAACTAATACAAAAGGAGAGTTTTTACTCTCCTTTTTTTTATTCAATTTCAATCCAGAGAAACCCCAATATCACACATGCCTGAAAGTAAGCTTGTCCTCGAAGTCAACCCAGCTGTAAAAGCCAGGTTCGATAACTACCCTCCTGAGATAAAAGCAAAAATGGATAAGCTCCGAGAGCTGATCATTGAAGTGGCTGAAGAAACTGAGGGAGTTAGTCACCTAGAGGAAACTCTCAAATGGGGAGAGCCTTCTTACATTACAAAAAATGGAAGTACACTGAGGATTGATTGGAAACCAAAAAGCCCAGATCAATACGCCATGTACTTCCAATGTACAAGCCAATTGGTTCCGACTTTCAGATTCGTTTTTGGAGAGACTTTTAAATATGAAGGCAACCGAGCTGTGGTACTTCCATTAAATGGAGACTTGCCGACCGAAGAAGTAAAGCAATGCATTGCCACGGTTCTCACCTATCATAAGGTCAAGAAGATGCCGACTTTAGGATTGTGAGCCCTATTCTATCGTCTTGAAGAAGTGACGATAGCCAATCGTTACAGTCTGCCAACCCCAGCTATTTAGACCTACATTGAAATTTGAGTACAAAGCAATGTGCTTGCTCAGTCGGTATTGGATTTGATTTCTCCAAAAGGAAGGTGTATCTCTATTCTGAATATAGCCATGGTAGCCTGAAACATCACTCCCAACAAGCCATTTGCCCTTAGTCCATTCTATGCCTACGCCATAAGTGCCCGCATCGTTCTGAAAGAAATCCGAGCCATTGGGAAGCCCGTTCTTATTGGTCTGCCAAGTATAGAAACCTAGCATACCCTTTATCAAAAGACTACTTTCCTCCGTCTTAATGATTGTCTTACTGACAGTAGCCTCCCAGAAGAACATGCTGGCATCGGTAAAACGAGCATTGCTGACATTGCCACCAGTTGTAGTTTTGGAATGGGCTCTGAAAGTAATGTTCGGCATACGCGACTTATCTTCATTGGCAATTCGCAGGATAATTCCGAAGGCCGTATCACCAGTATTCCAACCTATACCACTACGACTGCGCATTCTTCGCTCATCGCGAATCTCATCAGTCACTTCCCAGTATTCCCAAGCAATGCTCTGAACGTATAACACGGCCTTATCTTTAGCCAATGGAATATTAAATTCAGACCAATTGTTAATCGTCTGGTCGCCTCTTCCATAGCTATATTCAAATGTATTTTCAGACCATAACTCGTTATCTATTTTCCCATTTCGCAAGACAGGAATTCGCAACGCATTTGGCCCCATGTAGCCCGGAGAAATGCTGACATAGCGATCTCTATCCGTTCCGGCAGCATTAGGATAGTCATGCAAGGCATCCCACCAGTCGAGGTTTTGACCTGACACCTGATGTGTTAAAAGCACGATTAAAAGTGATAAAACGATCCTCATGGTTGAATTTGAAGCTCGAATGTAAAACATAGGAGGCTAAAAGCGGAAAAAAATACGGCATAACTCATCACACCCGTGCTTCATTGGTCATTTGACTATCAATTTGATCTAGACATTTTTCCATTTGGAAGATATATTCTGCCTGTAGGTATAATCTCTCAAATCACATGTTTACCTAGCTATCTCCTTGACTGTCTTCTCTTTAAACAAACCAAAGATTATGAAGAAGACGAAAAAAATATCGACACAAAAATTAAGAGTAGTATTCATTGCCATCTTATTGACAACTGTAACTCAAATTGGCGTTATGGCTCAAAATTCACAAGAGCAAGGTATTACCGTACCGAAAGACACCATGGAGCTCTATGTAGGAAGCTACGAAATGCAGAAGGACTCTTTTCTGAAGATTGAAATGCAGGAAGATGAACTTAAAGCAATCGGTCCCGACAAAACAGTCTATGAGCTAGTACCAATCACTAACAGTCGCTTCTTTTTAAAGGCTTTTGGCGTTGACATCGCTTTTGTGAAAAATGACGACAACAAAATCACCAAACTCTTAATGATCCGTGAGGATGGCCAACAACTAGAGGCTATCCGCGTGGATAAAGAGGGAAAATAATTTCGTTTGACCGCGATTACAGCAACCCTTTAGTACTCGGCAGAATATCGAGTTCATCAGGATTGCGCTTGACAGCCATTTTTATTGCCTTAGCAAAGGCTTTGAAAATGGCTTCAATTTTATGGTGCTCGTTGTCTCCTTCTACCTTTACATTCAGGTTGCACTTTGAAGTATCGGAAAAAGATTTAAAGAAGTGCATAAACATTTCCGTAGGCATATCTCCTACCTTTTCTCGTTTGAAATCAGCTTCCCAAACCAGCCAAGGCCTACCACTGAAGTCGATAGCAACCTGTGCCAGTGCTTCATCCATTGGCAATAGAAATCCATATCTATTAATTCCTTTCTTATCCCCTATAGCGTCTAGATAAGCTTCGCCTAAAGCCAGAGCAGTATCCTCTATGGTGTGGTGTTCATCAATATGTAAGTCGCCCTTCACCTTTACAGTGAGATCTGCATTTGAGTGCTTACCCAATTGGTCTAGCATATGATCAAAAAAGCCAAGTCCAGTATCATTATTACATTGCCCACAGCCATCGAGGTTCAGCTGGATCAGAATATCCGTCTCCTTGGTTACCCTATGAATTTCAGCAGTACGGTCTGGTAGTTGCAGAAAAGAGAAAATCTGATCCCAATTCGTTGTTGAGAGCGCAGCACGAACGTCAGCCGCATCTGAAATGAAAATGGCTTGAGCGCCTAGGTTTTCTGCCAATTGAATATCGGTTTTCCGATCTCCTAAGACATAAGAATTAGCCAGATCATAGTCACCTTCCATATACTTTGTCAAAAGCCCTGTCTGTGGCTTTCGAGTAGGCGCATTATCAGCTTCAAATGTTCTATCTATACAGACCTCATCAAAGACCACACCTTCGCCTTCCAGTGTTTTGAGCATCTTGTTATGTGCTGGCCAGAAGGTATCTTCTGGAAAGGAGTCTGTTCCCAAACCATCTTGATTTGTGACCATCACTAACTCAAAATCAAGCTGTTCAGCGATTTTCCTAAGGTTCGAGATTGCTCCAGGCAGGAACTCGAGTTTCTCAAGAGAGTCGATTTGAAAATCTACTGGTGGCTCCACGATTATGGTGCCATCTCTATCTATAAAAAGTACTTTTTTCATTGTCTTCATTAATTTTCGCCACCCTGCTCCGAACCTTCGGAGTGTTTCAGGGTCTAGTCATCGAGATTCTGAAACCTGCCTTTGCCGCAGGCAGGCAAGTTCAGAATGACGTATTTATTCTACACCTAAGTTGTCCCCCGCTGGCGGGGGTTAGGGGGTGGTCACTTCAGCTTCCTCAAAGCATCAATCAACACCCTATTCTCTGACTTAGTCCCTACAGTAATTCTGATGCCATCATCACAGAGCACCACACTCGACCTATCTCTTAAAATCACCTGCTGCTCAATCAGCTTCTTGTAGACCGACTTTGCATTGTTAATTCTTACTAGAAAGAAGTTCGCATCGGTCGGATACACTTCTTCAATAATATCCAAGGCCTCCAATTCGGTTTTCAGTTCAGCCCTATTTCTTAGGATATCACTCACCATTTCGTCCTTAGAGGCAGCATTTGCCAATGCCTTCAGCACTGTGTCTTGAGTGAGGCCGCTCAAATTATAAGGCGCCTTAATCTTATTCAGAATGCTCAGGATTTCTTCTGAGCAAAAAGCCATTCCTAAACGCAAAGCGGCCAATCCCCAAGCCTTACTGAAAGTTTGCAATACGATCAGGTTTGGAAATTCAACCAAACGATCGGCAAAGGAAGCTCTATTGGTAAAATCTATATAGGCTTCATCCACCACAACCAATCCGTCAAAGCCTTTGATCACCTGCTCAATCTTACCTAAATCCACATCGTTTCCAGAGGGATTATTGGGAGAGCATATAAAGACAATCTTCGTTCGATTATCTGTAGCATTCAATATACCATTAACATCTAAGTCGAAGCCTTCGGTCATCAAAACCTCTCGGATTTCCACATTATTGATGTCCGCGCTCACCTTGTACATGCCATAGGTCGGAGGATTAATGATCACATTATCGACACCCGGTTCACAGAAGGCGCGAAACAATAAGTCGATCGGTTCATCTGATCCATTCCCTAGAAAAATCTGCTCAGGATTAACACCCTTAATCTCGGCAATTCGAGCTTTCAAGTGTTTTTGATAGGGATCGGGATAGCGATTCCACTTTTCGGCAGTGATCGATCCATAAGGGTTTTCATTAGCGTCTAAAAAGACACCTTCACTTCCTTTGTAGTCATCTCGTGCCGATGAATAGGGCACTAAGCTTCTCAGGTGTGGTCTTAAAAGTTGATTAGGGTCAAACATCGCCCACCTCCTTTAGTCTTAAGGTTACAGCATTTTTATGTGCTTCCAGCTCCTCGGCAGCAGCCATGGTCTCTACCACAGGCCCCAAGACTTTTAATCCCTCGGGAGTAATTTCCTGATAGGTGATTTTCTTAACAAAGCTGTCCAAAGAAACACCGCTGTACATTTTAGCATAGCCATTGGTGGGCAGCGTGTGATTGGTACCCGAAGCATAATCTCCGGCTGACTCAGGTGTATAATTTCCTAGGAAAACAGAACCCGCATTTACTATCCTATTGGCAATATCCCAGGCCTGATTCACGGAGAGAATCAAGTGCTCAGCACCATATTCATTTAATAAGTCAATGGCATCGGTTCGCTTTGCAAGAACGATGGCCACACTATTTGATAGTGCTTTTTGTGCAAACTCAGCTCTTGGCAAGTCCTTGAGTTGTTTATCAAGTTCAGCCTTTACTTCGCCTACAATAGCCTCCGAAGAAGCGACCAACACTACTTGAGAATCCACTCCATGTTCCGCCTGCGAGAGCAAATCAGCTGCTACGAAGACAGGTACAGCAGATTCATCTGCATAGACCGCCACTTCGGACGGCCCAGCCGGCATGTCGATAGACACGCCATACTTCATAGCCAATTGCTTTGCAGCTGTCACATATTGGTTTCCCGGACCAAAGATTTTATATACTTGAGGAATGGTTTCTGTACCAAAAGTCATGGCAGCCACCGCTTGCGCACCACCTACTTTAAATATCTTGTCAATACCTACCAACTGAGCAGTATAAAGAATGGCTGGATGCACCTTCCCTTCTTTGTTCGGAGGTGTGCAAAGCACTAACTCACGGCAACCCGCAATCTTAGCCGGTACAGCCAACATTAACACGGTGGAAAACAAAGGAGCCGTTCCACCTGGGATGTACAAACCCACCTTGTCGATGCCTACTGACTTGCGATAACAGTTGACACCAGGCATGGTTTCCACTTTCACAAAATCGTCTTTCTGAGCTTCGTGAAAAGTCTCAATATTCTTTTTGGCCACTGCAATGGCTTGTTTCAAACTAAGATCTACTTGCTCAGTAGCTTCAATAACTTCCTGATCAGACACTTGAAGGTCAGTCAGGATCACGCCATCAAACTGCTGAGTGAACTCGCGTAAAGCGGCATCACCCCGAGACTGGACAGCCTCCATCACCGGCTTTACCCTCCCCTCGATGGCTTCGAAGTTCATGGTTGGCCTTTCCAAAAGATCGGCCCAAGTGGATCTTGCTGGATTGATTACCGTTTTCATAGAATCATTTTCTCAATTGGTACCACTAGAATTCCTTCGGCACCAGCGCCTCTCAATTCTTCGATAATCTCCCAGAAATCATCTTCCCTGATTACAGTGTGTACCGAACTCCACCCCTCATCTGCCAAAGGCATAACGGTAGGACTCTTCATACCCGGAAGTATCTTGGTAATTTGATCAATGGCCGAATTAGGCACATTCATCAAGATGTATTTGTTATTCTTAGCAGCTTGCACCGCCTCGATTCTGAAGATGAACTTCTCTAAAATGTCTCTCTTGGCTTGGCTCAAATTCTTATTGGCCAGCATCACTGCTTCCGACTTATAGATGACCTCTACTTCCTTAAGACCATTGCTCATCAGTGTAGAACCTGAACTCACTATGTCGCAGATTCCATAAGCCAAACCTATGCTTGGAGCGATCTCTACCGAACCACTGATCTCGTTGATTTCGGCATTGACGTTTTGTGATTTTAGGTAATCACCCAAAATTTTCGGGTAGGAAGTAGCTAAGCTTTTTCCTTCGAAATCCTGCACGCCATTATAAGGTTCGTTTTTATCGATCGCCAAAGACAATCTACATTTCGAGAAGCCAAGGTTTTTCACCGTGTCGACATCCTTATTTTTCTCTTCGGCCTCGTTGCCACCAACAATGCCTATATCGGCAATACCGTCTTGAACATAGCCTGGAATATCGTCATCTCTGAGGAAGAGAAATTCCATTGGAAAGTTGGTAGAAGCGGCCTTTAACTTGCCTGTACCGTTATTAAACTTTATACCACACTCCTTGATAAGCTTCAAAGAGTCATCGCTCAGGCGACCTTTTTTTTGTACTGCAATGCGTAATGTATTATCCATCTGGATGTAAGAACTGTAATTAATAGAAAATGATTTAAAAAAGGGCGGAATTAAGTGACCGCGTAGGCCACATAGGGGTTATACATCTCTAAACGAGATGATGGAAGCGATGTGCATGAGCTGCGCGAAGGGCGATATATGATTTCATTAACATCGGCTGCAAAGATAGAGGTCGCCTATAAATGTGCAAGCCCGTCTATCAAAAGATTCAGTCTTATAGAGTAAATTGGTGCTCACAGAAGTTTTAGTCAACTTCCGTAAACAACCGTGTTAGGCACGTTATTAAATAAAAGAAGATACTGAGAATGAAAATTCAAATTATTTATTGTCACCCAAGTCAGAAATCCTATACCTACGAAATACTTGAACAAGTAAAATCGACCCTTGTAAAGGAGGAACTAGAATTCGAAGTTTCAGATTTATATGCGATGAATTTTCAAACTGATATGAGCGAGGAAGAATATGAACGAGAAGGTTTAGTCAATTTGGATTTATCAATACCTCATGATGTAAAGGAAGAACATCAAAAGATTGAAGCAGCTGATTGTATAATCTTCATCTATCCAGTTTGGTGGAGTGACTGCCCAGCAAAGTTAAAGGGTTGGTTTGATAGAGTCTATTCCGTTGGATATGCTTATGGTTATGACGAACAGGCAGGAACAATTCAACCAATGAAAACAATACCATATGGAGTTGTCATTTGTACTGCAGGCCATCCTAATGAGTTTTTAGATGAAATTGGAATTGCAGAAAGCATGAGGAATGTAATGATAGACGATAGACTCGGAAAACGATTTACAAAGAAGGAAATGATAATTTTAGGAGGGACATTGAACAAAGAAGATGTTAGACTCAGACACATAGAAACAGTTAAAGAGGTGGGCGAAAAAATAAAAACATACTGTTCCTAGCATTGAGCATTTAAGGATATCCACTTCCTACTTTGCAACTACTATTCATCCATAGATAGGGCGAACATGCCAGTTGAGTCATTTATATTTGTACCCGTTATTTTTCTACAGACTGGCAACTAGTCAACACTATGAGAACTCCCATGATTACCCCGGAAGGGATGCAAAAAATTAAGGACGAAATCGACCACCTTTGGCGGGTAGTACGTCCTGAGACGACAAAGAAAGTTTCATGGGCCGCTAGTTTGGGAGACAGGTCGGAAAATGCCGACTACCATTACAATAAGAAACGGCTTAGGGAGATTGACGGACGCATACACTACTTGAGAAAATGCGTTGACAACTTTAAGGTGATCGACTACCACCCGCATCAGGAAGGAAAAGTAATGTTCGGTGCCTGGGTAGAAATCGAAAACGATAGGGGCTTAAAAAAACGACTTCGGATTGTGGGCTATGAGGAGCTTATCGGCATGAAGGATTATATTTCCATAGACTCTCCTATCGCTCAAGCATTACTGAAAAAACAGGAAGGTGATGAAGTACTGGTTAAGACTCCTGCGGCCAGTATCACATGGCGCATTCACAAAATAGAGTACGAGAAATAATCTTCCGCCCTTGTTGGTCAACTGGCTAATAAAATGAGAAAAATCAATTTATCATGACGCTAAACCGTCATTCTGAACCCGAAGTATGAGGGTGAAAGAACCCCCATTTAAAACCTCCCATGCTATGAACAGCCGAACTGCTACACCTAGCAGATTGCCACGTCAGAAAGTCTGTTATTACAGTCTTTCTTCCTCGCAATGACGATAGCCCTCGCCCTTGCTGGTCTTGTGACCTTGAAAAAAGCTTAACTTTCTACCATGATTCAGCACAGACGCATCGTATTCTCACTTCTATTGGCAGTCGGTCTATTAAGCCTTATCGCCTGCGATAGACAAAAAACCGCTAGCCTTAAAATCATGTCCTATAACATAAAGCATGGCGAGGGAATGGATGGAGTTTTGGACTTATCGCGTGCTGCTGCAATCATCAAAGCACAGGCACCCGACCTATGTGGGCTGCAAGAGATTGACCATTATTGCTCGCGAACTGACAGCATTGGACAAACCGAGGTGTTGGCGCAAGAAACTGACATGAACGGAACCTTTGGCAAGTTCATGGACTACCAAGGTGGTGAATATGGTATGGCAACCCTTTCTGCCAAGCCGTTAATTTCAACAGAAGTATTACGACTGCCTGATGGCATTCATGAACCTCGTTCGGCCATAGTTCACGAGGTCGAGATTGCTAAGGGTTGTAGCATTGCATTTGTCAATGTTCATTTTGATTGGATCAATAGTACCGAAGGTTCAGCTAGTCGTCTAAGTCAGGCAAAAACATTGGTCGAATTCCTTAACACCATGGATAAAGCTGTAATTATCACTGGTGACTTTAACTGTACTCCGAGCTCCCCAACCATGCAATACTTTTATTCACAAGGCTTCGAGTTTGCGCAAAAAGGAGAAGATAACTTAAGCTTTCAGGGAGGCAACAAGAGTGAAATAGACCAGGTGATTTATCGAAGTACTGGAAGCCAAGAGATTAAGGTGAAAAGCATTGTGCTATTAGAAGAACCCCTCGTTTCTGACCATCGTCCGTTAGTAGCCCAACTGGAAGTATTATATTAAGGCTGTATGAAAATAGTTGTCACTTTTCTTCTGGTCATGATTGTTCAGACTGCTGCATTCGGACAGAAACGTCAAGTTGTTGAAGACCCTGACATCGAGTTCAGCTACGAATTACCCAAAGGTTGGAAGACTTTCGATGACGAATATTACCTATACCTAATCCCACGAAGTAGGCATGGCGATGAAAACTTTTCAATTACTTACCTAGAAACAAATAGAACAGACTTGGAGGAACAGTTTAAATCTACTTTGAAGCACTTTTATCCTCTAAACGAGCCCAGTTTTAAAGTGATTGACCAGGGGGATGAAACAGTGGGAGAATCCAAGGCCAAGTGGGCAATATTTGACTCTGAGTTTGAAAATATTAAGTACAGAAGCTACCTGTTCTTTTTTATCCAGAATGGTCAAATATTCAAGCTTAGAGGTACGGCAAGACTCGATAATTTTGATAAACACAGAGCCAATTTCTTGAGGATTTCTAAATCCATTGAGTCAAAACGCAGGTAGTCATTACCGAAAAGCTCATTGAAGGCATATTACTCGCCTATACGCAACCAGAGACAGACTACGTTGTCTTTTCTATAAGCTTAAACCAACCCATGCGAATTCTAGCCGTCCTCCTATGCCTCTGCATACTTGCACCTGCATATGCACAAATGCCCCCTGTTCCAAACTTGCCTTACACCAACCTTGAAGAAGCTGGGTTCAATAGGGACTCCATGAATGTCCTCTATGATAAAATTGACAATTTCGAACATGGTGACTTTACTGGACTAGTAATAATCAAAGATCACAAACTGGTCACAGAATGGCACTTCAATACTTATTGGAGAAAGCAAATCCTAGACATCCGATCTGCCGGCAAAAGCATTACTTCACTTTTATTAGGTGTGGCCATGAAAGAAGGCTTGGTACAAAGCCTAGATCAAGACATTTATTCATTCTTTCCTCAAGAAAAGTACCCCAACATTCACGAAGACTATAAAAAGATTAAGCTTAGCCATGTACTTGATATGGCTTCTGGCTTAGATGCCGATACCGATAGATCCGAAACCCCAGGTCATGCCGTAAATTGGTCGGGAGGCGAAGAATGGACACAGTATATACTGACCATCCCATTAGCCGATAAACCAGGCGAAAAATGGGTTTATGCCGATATAAATGCCGCGCTTGTAGGAGCAATCATAGAAGAAACGTCTGGAATGAGCTTAAGGGGCTTCGCTACAGAAAAGGTATTTAAACCCCTGGGCATTAAGCAATTTTTCTGGTTTACTAATGAAGCAAACCAGACGGTAGCTGCCGGAACTCTATACTTATCCACCTTGGACTTTGCCAAATTGGGCGTACTTGTTGCCAATGAAGGAAAGTGGGCAGATAAACAAATAGTGGATGCCGAGTACATCCAAAGGCTAATCGATAGAAGAGCTTTTGACCTCACCGATTATTGGCGCTTAACGGATTCGTATGGTATGCTTTGGTACAAGAAATCTAGAACCATTAATGGTCGCACATTTGATTACTCATGGGCTTCTGGCCGAGGGGGAAACCAATTAATTGTACTGCCCAATGAAGACATGGTTATCGCTTTGACCTCCACCGCCTATGGGCCAAGGTATGGGCATTCCAGGGCCTATGAAGTACTTGGCCATGTGCTGGGCGCCATAAAGTAAGGGCTCTCATAAGACCACGTTGTTAAAACCTAGTCAAAACAAGCAAAATGATCAAAACCTCCTTTTTCAGAAAAACGCACTTTTTAGGTCTAATTCTTATTACACTATTCGCCTGCGGCAAAACCAATGAGTTTTCACTATCCGAAGAAAGAGATAAGATTTTGGCATTGCACAATCTTCAGAGGGACTACCACTTCAATAAAGATTCTATTGCCTTCGCTAACCAATTTTCGGACGACTTTGTCTCCGTTAATAAGGGCGTGATTGCTCACCCCAGTAAAGAAGAAACCATAACGCGTTACAATGGCTATTTCTCTTCCGTTGAATTTGTCAAATGGGATGACTTGAGTGAGCCCATCATTAAATTCTCAGATGATGGCAGTATGGCCTATACCATTGTTGACAAAATTGTGTCCATTACATTTCAGGATGAAAATGGCGAGACACAAAGTGGCGAAACTCATTTTGCTTGGACGGCTATTTATAAGAAGTATGGTGACAATTGGAAAATCGCTGCTGTTACTTCAACTGAGGTGCCGAGTAATTGAGGCTAAAAGCCCTTCTCAAATAGTAGAAGATTCTTTACATTCATGGCGCCTGTCTTAACTGAAACTCGCGATTCTTAAAGATGAATGACCAAAAAATCACCATCAATTATATCATTGTCGGAATACTCACAGTGGCTTTCACATGGATATTTCATGAATTCATTCATTGGATTACCGGTGAACTCTTGGGCCATCGGCAAGCTATGTACCTCAATGGCACGGCATTTCTCAAGGGACAAGATCCAACTGAGGCACACAGAGCTATCATATCCATTTCCGCTCCAATAGCAACGGTTTTACAGGGCATCATCGCTTTTATATTCTTGAAATTGCGTGGATGGAATAAACATGCCTACCTCCTACTCTTCTCGGCTTTTTACATGAGGCTTTTTGCTGGACTAATGAACCTGATCATGGCCAATGACGAAGCACGTGTTGGCCAGTATTTGGGCATTGGCACCTTTACCATATCCATTATCATCAGCATATTTCTATTCTTCTTGGTTTATAAGATATCATGGCAAAATAAGCTGAGTCGAAAATTTCAGTTCTGGACGATCGGTACAATTCTCGTGTCAAGTTGGGTATTGCTCATCGTGGATCAGATGTTTAAGGTTCGGATAATCTAGTTTTCTCATACCATTGGTACCTGCCAACAAGCTCTCTTTGTCCGTTTTTGTAAAAACATGCTAACGCAGTAACCCGCTGAGCAAAGATTCAATAAACCGACCTTCAAGGGCAAGTACGTGCTTTCATTTCAGCCTGATAATCTTGATATTCAAATCAAAAATCAGAGACAGATGAATTCCCACGAAATAGATTACACACTGCATGGCGATGACATGCAAATGGTAGAAATAGAACTTGATCCACAAGAAACCGTAATTGCCGAAGCTGGTGCCATGAATTGGATGCATCCAGAAATTCAGTTTGAAACCAAAATGGGCGATGGTTCCGAGCCTAATCAAGGCATTTTTGGCAAACTACTCAGCGCGGGAAAAAGGGCACTTACTGGCGAGTCTATTTTTATGACTCATTTCACCAATCATGGATCAGGTAAAGGTGCCGTCACCTTCTCGTCCCCTTACCCAGGTAAGATTGTACCGATCGACTTAAGTGCAGTGGGTGGTGAGATTATCTGTCAAAAAGACGCCTTCCTATGTGCCGCTTTAGGTACACGACTGAGCATTGCGTTTGCAAAGAAATTTGGTGCTGGTCTCTTCGGTGGCGAAGGTTTCATTCTACAAAAACTTGAAGGTGATGGCATGGCATTTCTTCATGCCGGTGGAACAGTCATTGAAAAGAAACTAGATAATGAAACCATCATGGTAGATACAGGATGTATTGTGGGTTTCTCTTCAGGAGTAGACTATGATATTCAAAGAGCTGGCAACCTAAAATCTATGTTCTTTGGTGGCGAAGGATTGTTCTTAGCCACACTAAGGGGAACTGGAACTGTCTACTTGCAGAGTTTACCATTCTCTAGACTTGTAGATAGAATTATAAGCCAAATCCCTAAGCCTCAGAATAACGGTTAGACGATCAAAGATGTCTTCTCAACCTACTAAGGGTACTGTCAGTAATCCCTAAGTATGAGGCAATATGCTTCAAAGGCGACAGTCGAATAACTTCTGGTCTTTCCTTCAATAATTGTTCATACCGATCGCGAGCAGCATTGGTATGAACAGATAAATGAAACTGCTGCCTCTTCACTAAATAGCTCACCATCCATTCTCGTCCCCAAGTACCAAACGGACCATTTCCCTTCATAAATTCGCTAAAGCCTTTGAACGACACTTCCCAAGCCACGCAATCTGTTAATGACTGGATCGCTTCCAAGGATCGCTTGCGCAGAAAAAAACCATTGAACTCCATGGCAATCTCTCGGGGTTCATAGAAATTAGTAGTTATGTCATCACCCGTTGGACTAATCACGAAAGAGCGCAGCAATCCCTTCTCTACTATCCAGTAGCTATCGCTATTCTCCCCAAGTTTCAACAGGTCCGTGCCCTTCTTAATATCACGTCTGTAGTGCAAATCGATTAGCTCCTGTTTTTCGGCAGCACCTAACCCAACATGCGTATATATGGACTCAATAAATGCACTCATCTAACTTAATCCTTTAGAATATCCCTTACAATTTTAAGGTGGTGTTTGGTATGTACTTCCAAAAATCTCTTTGTTCTTCTTCTATTGAGGTTCTTAAAGGCGAAGTGATAAAAAAAGCTCTTTTTAGGGAGGTCTTCCATCTTCTGAACCTTCGTCCTTGCCTCCTCTAGTTGAGCGTAGAGATCCTCAGTCTTGATATCATCTGGTGGTAAAACCACCTTTGGAGATTTAGCAATACCTCTAGGGAAATCCCCCCAAAGAAAAACAAAAGGTCTGGCTAAGCTTAGTTGATATCTATATTCCGCAGGGTCGGACATCGCCAATGAGTCATAGATTTTGTTCACCACCTTAAGCATATGATCTATATGCCAGGCTACATTTGAAGATGACACATCTACATTTAGACTATCCCTTTTAGGGATTAATGATTCAATGGTATTAAAGTGTTCTTGCATTTTAGTGGTATTGGCTCTTTCCTGTCCTCGAGTCAACAACGGTGCGATCAAAAGCACAGAGATAACTAAATTTCTTTTCATAATGTTGAGTTTTCGAATGTTGCGAACGCAATTTAGAATGGTCAAAAACCAAACTTCTTGACCTAAGGCAAGAAATGCGCTTACAGAATTATGAGCTTAATAACCACATCCTATCTTCTGCGTATTTAGGGAAGTGAAAAAGGCTATCGTCATTGGAGCAAGTTCAGGAATAGGCCGCGCATTGGCTATACAGCTTGCTAAAGCCGACTATTGTGTGGGTATCACTGGCAGACGCAGTGCCGAACTTCAAGCGATCAAAGCACAGCAGCCTGATGCCTTTGTGGTCAGTGCTTTCGATAATACCCTACCCGGGTTGGTTGAAAACCTTAATAGCCTTGTTACTACATTAGGCGGCTTAGACTTACTGATCATCTCCTCTGGTACAGGTGAGTTGAATCCTGACCTCGACTATGGTCTTGAAAAGCCCACCATCGATTTAAATGTAGATGCATTTACCGAGATAGCGAATTGGGGCTATGCCTACTTCAAGCAACAACAGTCTGGACACATGGTGGGCATCACTTCTCTGGCTGGATTAAGAGGCGGAAGACTTGCACCTGCCTATAATGCGTCTAAGGCTTACCAAATCAATTACCTAGAAGGGCTCAGACAGAAAGCGACATCAGAGAAATTAAACCTTGTTATTACCGATATCAGACCGGGTTTTGTGGATACAGCAATGGCCAAGGGTGAAGGCATATTCTGGCTCGCTCATCCGGAAAAGGCAGCCAAGCAGATCTATGGATTGATCAGGCGTAAACGAAGTAAAGGCTATGTAACCAAGCGATGGAGACTCTTTGCCGGATTAGTAAAACTGATGCCGGGTGGGCTCTACAAACGTTTTTAGAGTTCGACATTAAAATAAAAAGGCCACTTCACTGATTGTGAAGTGGCCTCTTCATGAATATAAATTGACAACTAGTTCGTCATAGGCTTTACAGTATAGCCTGCTTCTCTAAGAAGTTTGATTACTCCGCTTCCACCTGCAAGATGCATTGCACCAACAGCGATAAATGTAGACTTATCTTTGGCCAACTCTGCAATCTTCGGAATCCAGGCATTGTTCCTATCATCCAATAATTCCTTTTCATATTTAGCATACTCAGGAGACTCTCCCATACTTGCGTACAATGCTTTTAAATCTTGCGCCTTATAGCTAGCAACCATTTGATTCCATTCTGTCTTACTATCTCCTGAGTCACCCAGCATATCAGACAACCAACCTATTTGTTCTTCTACCGGAATGTTATCAAATAAAGCGACCTGCGAAGCAGCAGATTCCAGGCCTAGTACTTCTTTGTTTTGACCTTTGGCCATTGTGATAAAACTCAATTCATAAGATTCTGGTGTTCCACAGGCCATCATCTCTCCATAGAGTGCCGACATAATCCCAAAGGGCTTCATAATTCTCATTGTAGCCATTCCTTGTCCATAGTTAGCCTTCATAACTTCATCTAATCGATTATAGTCTTTTTCGGATAAGGTCCCCTTATAATCAAACCCAGCCATATCCACCATACCGGCCTGAAAAGCTTGCATTTCTGAAGGGTTATCTAAATCCACTTCTAAGGCAATTTGCTCTGCTTTAGCAAACGCGTCTTTTACTCCATCACTAATCACAAAATCCTCCTTACACATTAGGTGAATTGTTCCAAAGAGGTAAGAAGTCTTTTGAAGACCATTACCGGATATCTCCCATAAAAGTGTTTTGGTTTCCTGAGCGGCACCATTTAATATAAAGGCCACTAGGACTACCATTGTCCAAAAAGCCTTGATTGCAACTGCTGATATTCTTTTCATACCTGAATATGAATAGGGAAGTTCAGCCTACAGCGAAAGCATCCATCAGTGGTTTATCTGATGGTTGAAAGTAGCACAGGCATGACAGCCATATGCCGAAAGGAAGAAAGGAATGGTAAGAAGCTAAGGCTTAAATAGTGCCTCTATCTGTTTTCATCTTCCGTTCGTAGTCATTGATCGCTACAAAGTAATCTGGATCTTCAACCACATTCACCTCACAGATTTCGCTGGCACGTTTCACCATTCTGATACAGTCTTTACTAAGATGCCTCAGGTGTATGGTCTTACCTTCAGATGTATACTTCTCCGCTATCTTATTAATCGCCTCGATAGCAGACTGATCCATTACTTTAGATTCTTGGAAGTCAATAATCACAGAGTCGGGGTCATTCTTGGCATCAAACTTTGAAAGGAAGGTGGTGACAGACGCAAAAAACAATGGTCCGAAGATCTCGTAATGCTTCACCCCATGTTCATCAATGTATTTCCTCGCACGAATTCTTAAGGCATTCTCCCAGGCAAATGCCAAGGCAGAAATGATAACCCCTACTAATACTGCAACGGCAAGATCTTCAATAACTGTAATCACCGAGACGATCACGATAACTGAAACATCTAGTTTAGGTACCTTATTCCAAACCCTCAAACTTGACCATTCAAAAGTAGCAATGGCCACCATAAACATGACGCCTACCAACACAGCGATCGGCACAACGGCAATGATTTCACCTAAAACAAGCATAAAGGATAACAAGAAGATTGCTGCTAAAAAGGCTGAAAGTCTCGCTCTGGCTCCAGAATTAATATTGATCATTGTTTGACCAATCATTGCGCAGCCGCCCATTCCACTAAAGAATCCTGTAACCACATTGGCAATACCTTGTGCCATTGATTCTCTGTTACCACTACCTCGCGTATCGGTCATCTCATCGACTAAAGTCAGTGTCAACAAACTCTCAATCAGGCCCACACCCGCTACTTTAAGAGCAAATGGAAGTATGATTAAGAAGCTTTCCATAGTAAATGGAATAGCATCAAACATCATAAAGAACGGTGAGAACAAGCCGTCAGACATAGCGCTCATATCAGCTTTATCTCCTATAGTAATGGTATTTGGAAAGAAGAATATGGCGACTACCGATGCCACTACAATGGCAACGAGTGCCGAAGGAATTGCTTTCGTAAACTTCGGTAACACAAACATTACCAACATGGTAATTGCGATAAGCGCACCGAAGGCGATCAAACCTGCATTGTCTAGTGCTCCACCTGTTTTACTTGTGAATTGGCTGAATTGCGCCATAAAAATCACAATGGCTAAGCCATTCACAAAGCCCAACATAACTGAGTGCGGCACCATACGAATGAACTTACCTAGCTTTAGAGCACCAACAGCCATCTGAAGCAAGCCCGCTAAAATGATAGTCGGAAACAGGTATTCAACACCACTATGCATCACCAATGGAGCAATTACCACAGCAACGGCTCCAGTAGCACCGGTGATCATACCCGGTCTACCACCCAATAGCGAGGTAATCAACCCCATCATAAAGGCAGAAAATAGACCGATTTTAGCATCTACTCCAGCAATAATGGCAAAGGCGATGGCCTCTGGCACCAAAGCAATGGCCACCGTAAGTCCTGAAAGGATTTCGTCTTTGATGCTTCCCTGCTTTCGATTGATAAAGGTATAAGTCACGCTTGTAGGTTTTACTCCTGAAAAATGAAGCCGCAAAGGTAGCTTTTCCAATTGAAAGCGCCTGTATAACCTCCAAAATTAGTGGAGCCATCGTTTGCATCACTTTGATAATCAGCGACTATCGTTATTGAACCCGTACTTCCGGCTGTAGCGCTCCCGACAAAACTTGAGAACAATTTTTATTCGATAGAACTCTAACCTCGTGATCAAGGTTAGTCATCTAATGACACAGCAGAAAAGGTTCTTTCTGAATTCAGTTTTTTCAATAGCCCTAGTACTATTTACACTGGGCTGTTCTAATGATAATAGACCCGAAACAGGTAACCTACAGGCTTACCTTGAGACCAGTTCCACGATGATCAACGAGTTGATTGCCTGTGCAGCAGGAGGTTCATCCAATGTGCTAGCCTCTCCGAGCCATCCAGTGTCTATCTTCTTTTTACCTGAAGGTCATGCTACCAACTTTCGATACTTTGAAACGGAGAATATAGCCGTGGCTAATGATGACTTTTCGGCATATAGCCAAGTTGATTTAAATGATGTCCCAGTATTTGGTGGCTTCCTCAGATACTTTGAAAGAGAAGCCATACAAACTGAAAAATGGGGTATCGTCACTTATGAGAATAATGGTGCGATTCACTATTCCAATCCTATTCGAATCAAGTTTTCAGAAAAACCAACAGAGGCGAACAACTCTCTTCTTAGCTTGGATCAGACAGAACCATTGTCACCCAGGTTTACTTGGAAAGACGGACTCATTCCTGAAAATGCCATCTACTTTCATGTCATCACCGGACCTGATGGAAACCTCCTCTCGGGCACCTATACCTTCGCTAAAACCTGGCAGTTTTACGATCTTTCTAATGTGGTTCTAAACATCCGAGATATAACCCCTCCTCCTGCCCTTAGCTCCAATAATAACTACCAATATACCATGCTAGCTGTCAGTCTCGACAACTGGGTCAATTTGATCATCCAGCGTGACTTCAATACTTTTTAGAAATTAAACTTGTTGATAATCAGATACTTAAAAATATATTTACTACAATTAAGGTAAATATGCAACCAATTTCATCCAGTGGAGTCTATATTATTACTACTTTTAAGGTAAATATAAAATCATGGGTAAAAATCACTTAGGAGAATTCGAGGAAATCGTCATGCTCACCGTGGCCATCCTGCATGGTGAGGCGTATGGAGTCGCCATTATTGAAGAGATGGAGACTAGACTTAAACGCTCTGTAAGTATTGGTTCACTTCAGGTGGTTCTTAAGAGACTCGAGGACAAGGGCTTTTTAAAATCAGAGCTCGGAGAAGCGACCTCTGTGAGAGGCGGAAAGCGAAAGCGTTTTTTCACAGTAACCAATGTAGGTAAAGACATGCTTCGCACTTCAAAAGAACAGAGAATGCAACTGTGGAATGCTGTTCCAGATGTGGCACTTGAATTCGTAGGGCTTTAAAATTAGCCAAAGAAGAAAATGACTCAGTCTACTCCTTCACCCCCAAAATTGCTACTCCAGTTTTTTCGGTTCTATTGCAATCCACAGTTGCTGGAAGCGATAGAGGGTGATCTAGTAGAACGATTCGAGATAAGAGCTTTGAAAAAAGGTCAAAAGAAAGCAAAGCAATTATTCATTAAAGATGTAGTCCAGCTCTTTAGGCCTGGCATCATCAGACCCATAACAGGGGCTCAAAAACTAAACAAATTCGGTATGCTTAAAAACAACATGGTCATTGCCAAAAGGCAATTATTGAGACACAAGATGTACTCAACTATTAAAATCGGTGGGTTCGCCATTGGTATTGCAGTTTGTCTGCTTATTACCCTCTTCATCAAAAATGAACTTAACTATGACAAGCACATTCCCGGCCACGAAAACCTATATCGTGTAGTAAATAACTTTAATCAAGATGGTAATATAATTAAGTGGACATGGTTCGCTCCTCCATTTGCACAAGCCATTCAGGATGATTTTCCTGAAGTCACCCTGGCAGGAAGAACCAACGAGGGTAACAACTTTGGTGCTGGTAAAAACAATATCAGGATTGAAGGTGATATGCAGAATCACTATGAAGGTGATTTCATCTATGCAGATCAGCAGATTTTAGACCTCTTCCAGTTCGAAACGGTATACGGCAACATTAAGGAAGCCCTTGCGCAACCCAATACTTTGGTAATGACACGCAAAAAGGCCGATAAACTCTTTCCAGGAGAAAACCCGGTGGGTCGAACAGTTTATATCAACGACAACACCGATCGACCTTATAAAATTGGTGGTGTTTTAGAAGATCTACCATCCACAGGGTTCTTTCAGTTCGATTTCCTATGGACGCTAACCGCCAGAGAATTTTGGAATGGTGAGCAGGCCTCATGGGAATCTCAAAACTATCAGGTTTTTGTTCGAGTAAATCCAGGAACAGATTTGGACGAACTTAACCCAAGACTATCTGAAATAGGCACAAAGTATATTCTCCCGGTAGAAAAGCGTAATGGTAACCCGAATGCTGAAGAAGAGATGAAAAACATGAGCTTCAGCCTTCAGCCAGTTACCGATATCCATCTAAAGAGTCAGGACATTAGTGATCCATATCAAAAAGGGGATATCAAGTACATTTGGATATTCGGCATTATAGCGGCATTTATCCTTGGCTTAGCCTGCATTAACTTCATCAATCTTTCTACCGCCAAATCTGCAAATAGAGCAAAAGAGGTGGGTTTAAGAAAGACCATTGGCTCATACAGGTCTCATTTGATTACACAGTTTCTAACTGAATCAATTTTATACAGTCTACTATCATTTGCAATTGCCATTGGTATAGCCAGTCTTGTGATGCCTTATTTCAATGAATTGGCGGGCAAAGATCTCACTCTTCCATGGGCTGAGTTATGGTTTATACCGACCTTGGTAGTATCGGCTGTCATGATAGGCGTGGTTGCGGGTCTATACCCTGCTTTCTACTTATCGTCATTCAAGCCTGCGGCCGTTCTAAAGGGTAAGTTGAGCATGGGTAGCAAAAGTTCTAAGCTTAGAAACGCTCTGGTAGTATTTCAATTTACCGCCTCTATCGTATTGATCATCGGCACCTTCGTGGTTTACCAGCAGATGGAGTATATCTTAAATACAAAAACCGGCTTCAATAAGGAGCAAGTGATTCAATTAAGAAACACTGAGGTAGTTAGAAATCAGCCGGACAACTTCAAGAATGAGCTGTTAAAAACTCCAGAAATATTGAGCATCAGCATCAGTGATTACTTGCCTATTTCGGGAACAGCCAGAAATGGAAATACCTGGTGGAAGGACGGTCGTACCAAGATTGATGCAGGGAAGCCTGGCCAGAACTGGGAAATCGACTACGACTACATCAAAACCCTTGGCATTAGCTTAGTTCAGGGAAGGAACTTTGACCGTGAAATGCGTACAGACTCAGCTGCCATTATCATTAATCAAAAAATGGCCAATGAATTAGGCATTCAAGATAATCCTATAGGGGCAAAACTCACCAATAGGACCAGTAACAGGTTCATTTGGACAGTGATTGGTGTGGTAGAAGACTTCAATTACGATCTGCTCACGGCTCCCGTAAGACCACTAGCCATGAGGCTTGGAGATGCACCTTCCACTACTTCTATTCTTGTTAATAGCCAAAATATGGCTGCTACACTTGGCGCAATACAAAAGGTCTGGGAAGAAATCGCTCCTAACCAACCTTTTATCTATGAGTTCATGGACCAGAGCTTTGCAAAGATGTATGTGGGTGTGGAACGGATCAGAAACATCCTTACATCCTTTGCCGTGCTGGCGATTATTATAGCCTGCTTAGGACTCTTTGGACTATCTGTTTTTATGGTAGAACAGCGAAGCAAGGAAATCAGTGTGAGATTGGTATTGGGCGCAAAGGTTACACAAGTGGTAAGTATGCTCAGCTTCAATTTCATGAAGCCAATATTCCTTGCCCTCATCCTTGCGACACCTATTGCTTGGTACATGATGAACGAATGGCTAAACGACTTTGAGTATAAAATCAGCATGAGTATTGAGCTCTTTGTTTTTGCCGGAGTATCAGCCTTACTCATTGCCTTACTAACTATAAGCTTCCAATCTCTTAAAGCAGCTTTCAGTAGTCCTGCGCAGGGCTTACGCAATGAATAACCCCAAGAAGAATCACAAGTACCCGTCACGTTTAGTGATGGCCTTCTTCAGGTGGTTCTGTAGCCAGGATTTAGCAGAAACCATCGAAGGAGATTTGTTAGAGCGCTTTGATCAGCGGGTGGAAGAACTAGGTTATCCAAAGGCTAACAAGTTGTTCATCCGCGATGTCATCCTGCTCTTCAGACCAGGAATTATTAGGTCATTTTCAATCAGTCAAAAAATCAATTTCACGACAATGTTCAAGCACAACTTTATTCTCACCTTCAGAAATATCAGGAGGTATCCGAGTACCTTTCTCATCAACCTAATCGGTCTATCCACCGGCATAGCAAGTCTGTTACTCATATACCTTTGGGTTTCTGATGAGGTCAGTACCGACAAGTTTCACCCGGATGACGACAGGTTTTATCAGGTATATACAAACTTCAAAACTCCTAATGGCCTTCAATCCTGGAAAGGAGTTCCTGGTCTACTTCTAGAAGAAATTCAGGATCAGATACCAGAAGTAAATACCACAGTAGCCACTACAGACACGCATGAATATACCGTCTCTGCTGGTGAGACAGCACTAAAGGTTCAAGGGAAATTCGCCAGTCAAGACTTCCTTAAAGTTTTTAATTACCCACTTACGATTGGCAATGTCTCCACTGTCCTTTCAGATAAGTCTGGAGTGGTAATCACTGAAGGCCTAGCACTAAACCTATTTGGAAAAACTGATGTAATTGGCGAAACCATAAAGCCAGAGTTTGGAAATAAGACTCGAGAATTTACCATAACCGGAATACTAAAAGACTTGCCAAAGAACTCTTCAGATCAGTTTGAAATGGTTCTTACCTGGGATTTCTACCACAATGATCTTATTGACTTTAAGAATTGGGGCAATTTCTATGGCCGCGTTGTTGTTTCCCTAAATGAAGGAGCATCATTCGATTTGGTTGCTAAAAAAGCCGATGAAATTATTGATGAAAAGCAAGGTGGAGATCGAGTTGATCTAATGCTCGTCCCCTATTCCGATCAATACCTCCACGGCAATTTCGAAAATGGAGTGAGTATCGGAGGAAGAATAGAGTATGTTGAATTGTTTGCAATAGTCGGCACTTTTATTCTGTTAATCGCAAGTATCAATTTCATAAACCTTTCCACAGCAAAGGCATCACATAAGGTAAAAGAGACAGGCATAAAAAAATCACTAGGAGCTACCAGAGGTTCATTAATCAATCAATTCTTAACTGAATCTGTCGTCTTAAGCACCATCTCCTTAACTGTAGGCCTGATAATGGTTTATCTGTTTCTCCCACAGTTCAATTCCATCACAGGCAAACAACTTGTGTTTCTGTTCAATCAAGATTTGGCAATTGCTTCTGTCATAATCATTTGTGCCATAGGTCTTTTAGCAGGAGCTTATCCAGCATTATACTTATCGAGATTTGATGTTATAAAAGTATTGAAAGGCAAATTCCTAAATTCTGGTGGTGCCATTGGCCGGAAGTCACTTGTAGTGCTACAATTTGCCCTTTCAACAGTACTCATTGTTTCGGTAATGATTCTTGGTAAACAAATGGAGTATGTCAAAAACTCAAATTTAGGCTACGATCGAGACAACTTAGTATACTTCGAGAGAGAAGGTACTCTTTTAACAAACGGAGGTTCATTCCTTGAAGCGCTAAAAAACATCCCAGGCGTTAGTAACGCTGCATTTTCTGGCTTTATGATTGGCGGTGGCAATGCTACTGGTGGCGTAGACTGGGAAGGAAAAGAGGAAGAGTCAAGAGTTCAGTTTTGGGAAATGAAATCTGGCGAAGGCATGTTAGACCTGATGGGAATGGAAATGGTAGCTGGTCGCGACTTCTCTTCGGACTTTGCCACAGACTCGACTGCCATCATTTTTAACGAAGCCGCGATTAAAGCAATGGGCATTGAAGACCCTATAGGGAAAACAATCACTCACTACACAGGCACTAAGCGGATTATAGGAATAGTCAAAGATTTCAATTTCACTTCCCTCCACAGTCAAGTCGAGCCTACACTTTTTAGGTTTGAACCCGAAGACACCAATTTCCTGATGGCAAGACTTGAAAAAGGAAATGAGGGAACTTCATTAAGCAGAATTGCCGATCTCTATGAATCATTCAATCCAGGCTTTCCCTTTAAACCTGTTTTCATAGACCAAGATTATCAGGCACTCTATGCAGCTGAAGACCGCGTAAACTCTCTCTCTAAGTACTTTGCGGTATTAGCCATCATCATCTCATGCCTTGGTCTCTTTGGCCTAACAGCCTTTATGACAGAACGAAGAATCAAAGAAATTGGGATACGCAAAGTCCTTGGTTCAAGTGTCTGGAACATAGTTTATCTACTCACTAGTGACTTTTCGAAAATGGTATTGATTTCCATCTTAATTGGCCTTCCAGTGAGCTATTACATAGGATCAAATTGGTTGGAAAACTTTGCCTATAGCATAGAACTACAATGGTGGTTCTTTGCCCTAGCAGGACTATCTACACTAATAGTTGCCTGGATCACGGTAGCTACTCAAACTTTAAAATCTGCCCGAATGAACCCCACCAAAAGCTTAAGAGCAGAATAAGTAAAACTTCTGCAACCTTTATTCAGCGACCGCTCTCTTATGCTAGCAAGAGGGCGGTCGCCTTTTTTTAATCCCTGAAAAATGTTCAAAAACTCAAACACACTTAAGCACACAACCTTATCACTTATTGTACTCCTACTGTTGGCATCAACCGGAGTAAAAGCACAAAGTATTTATGAGCAACCAGAGCAACTTAAAGAAGCTATTCTAGAAAAGGACAGCCAATTCTGGCAAGCCTATAACCAATGTAATGTCGATAAAATGGTCTCCTTCCTAACGGATGACCTAGAATTCTACCACGATAAGAATGGCCTCACAAAAGGCCTCGCAGATTTCAAAAAAGCACTAACTGAAGGACTCTGCGCTAATGGGTCACAACTCAACAGGCAAGTCAAAGAAGGTTCAGTAGAAGTATTTCCTTTAAAAGGCATTGGGGCTATAATAAGCGGAGAACACTACTTTTTTATTGGCGATAGACCTGACGGACTGGCCAAATTCACCCATGTCTGGAATTTACAAGATGGTATCTGGAAAATGTCTCGGGTCTTAAGCTATGACCATCAACCTGTGCCTTATGAAAACAAGCACACTGCAATTACACTAGATGACAAGGTGCTGGCAAAATACACTGGCAACTATACTGCTCCTCAGACAGGCAAGGTACTTTTCACTAAGCACGATGGTCAGTTGCAAATGACAGCTGGTCCGATGGAGTTAATTCTGAAACCCGAAAAAGAGAACCTCTTCTTTCATGAACAAAGCAGTCTTACTTTCGAGTTTGTCAGCAATGATAAGTCAGAGATTATTAAAGTGATCATTCGCGAAAATGGTCAAGTGGTGGAAGAAGCAAAACGAGAGAAGTAAGGCTATTTTCGATATCTTTATTCATTCTCAAGTCTAAAGCTATCGCTATGCTCAAAAGAGTCTTCCTTTTTTCCTTACTGTCATTAGCAATTTTATCATGTAAGCCTGAAGAGCAGGAAAGCACACTTATTGGTAGTGTTGCTTCTGCTCATCCTCTGGCTACACAGGCGGGATTGGAGATTCTGGAAAATGGCGGCAATGCCTTTGATGCAGCAATTGCAGTCGCATCAACACTGAATGTTGTCGAACCGATGATGTCTGGCATGGGAGGCTATGGAACAATCTTGGTCTATGATGTGGAGACAGATGCGGTCCGGTTTCTGAATGCCAGTGGCAGGTTTCCAGTCAATACCAATACGGACTTGATGAGGGCCCCCACTCCCGACTTTATGGTGAATAGGACGGGACCAAAATCCATTTCTACTCCAGGGAACTTAAATGCCTGGACCGCCATGCACAAAAGCTATGGATCTGTGGAATGGAATGAGCTCTTTACCTCAGCCATTGACAGAGCAGAGAATGGCTTTACTATCGGTGGTGCAACGGCCAGTCAAATACAAAGGGCCTTTGACGACTTTTCCACATACTCTCAAGGATTTTATGGTAAGGATGGAAGAGCGCTCCAGGAAGGCGAGCAATTAGTACAAGTAGATTTAGCAAACACTTTTAAACGCATTGCTAAGGAGGGTGCTAAACCCTTCTATCATGGTGACATTGCTACAGCCATTGACAAAGAGATGCAGCGAGTCGGTAGCTTTCTATCGCTAGAAGACCTAAAGCAAAATCAGGCTGAATGGTGGGAGCCTTACAAGTTCAAATACAGGGGTTACGATGTCTATACAGCATCTCTCCCTGCTAACTCCTTCCCTGCCTTTGTAAACCTTGGCATGATGCAGGAAGTTGAAGAGCAAGGTTTAGCACATAACTCTACTAAATACCTCCACCTCTTTGCGGAGATGACTAAGGAGTCATATAAGTCTCGACTTGCCTACTCTTTTGATCCAGAAGTCAGAGAGGCTCCCATTGATAGTATTTTATCCAAACCAGTTCTCAACGCGATGACTGCTGCAATTGATAGGGATAAAGCTTCGGAATTTGTTCTTCCTTTTGCTCCTGAGAGTAAGAATACCACCCACTTTACCATCATTGATAAATGGGGAAATATTGTGAGTGCTACCCAAACTTTGGGCAACCTATTCGGAAGTCGAGTGATGGTAGAAGGCACCGGGGTTTGGCTCAATAACTCTATGGCTTACGCCACCTATGAACCAAAAGGAAACCCCATGGATGCATTTCCAGGGAGACATAAGCTTTCAGGAGACTGCCCTATTATCATTATGAAGGGTGGAGCACCGTTTGCGGCATTAGGCACACCAGGAGGACATACCATTACTCAGAACGTTCCACAGATTATCTTCAACCTAATTGACTTTAACATGGGCATGCAGGAGGCCATTGATGCTCCGAAGCTTGTCTTTGCAGAGCCTGATAGGATTATTGTTGATCCAGGATTGCCTGAAGAGATTGTCAATGCACTAAAGGCAAAAGGTCATAACGTGATGACAAGAACCATTGGCAATGCTACAGGAATTAAAATTCTCCGCGATGGTCAAGGAGAAACTAGTGGCTTTGACACAGGAATTGATAATCGTGGCAAAGGAAGGTCAGCTGTTATCGACAGATAGTAGGCCTATTTTTGATCTAATTCCGTGTTTATCTGCTCGGTAAGGCTCGCTATACTCTCCTTGGACTGCATGTAAGAAGCAATCAGGAAGTTTCGCCAGCTATCAATTTCTCTGAAGATCATCATGATCTCGGTATCTGGTCTTTGACCATACTGCTTGGTAAATATGATTCGGCTTGCTTCAACCTTCATATGGTTTTTAAAGTGCTTATTGAGTATTGAAAAGTAGTTTTGGTGAAACTGAGCTGGCCTATACTGTTCTTCCAGCTTTTCAAGAATCTCGTATTCGAAGTCATAAAGTCTCACGATATCATTCCGTAAGTCTTCATTGGTTATGATCTCTAAGCCCTTCGACTTTAAGGTCTCATAAGCCGTGGTATTCGTAATGGACAGGTAGTCTCTATGAAGGCGCTCGTAAAAGAAACCCAGAGAATCTAAACTGACTTGCTCACCACCACAGTATCTCTGAAAAAGATTGACCGCCTTAAGGCCCATTTGATGCCCATTAATGTTATTCTGAACATCGGAAAGGTCTGTCGCCAACTCGACTTTCAATTCAGCCAAAATCTTTTGCTCGGTGATTCTATCCTTCCTCACATCATTCCAGTGACTAGCCAGGAAGGCAATGGTCACCCCAAGGAAGATTGAGAATATCTCTAAAATGAAATAGTAAAGACTCGAATCTCTTTTTTTTCTACCCATGGCTCTAAACTTTAGTTGGACTCTATAAATGCACGGATATCCTTAGCCAATTGTTCAAAGGCTGGCCAATGATTGTACATCATATGCCCTCCTTCATAATAGGTGAACTGAACTCTATCCATTGGTATGGAGTTTCTGGAAAATGTTATCTCAGCATCAAAATATGGCGTGATAAGGTCGTAGTAACCTGAGGCAACCAGCACTTTCATTTTGTCATTTCTACGCATAGCACTCGCCAGTCTCCGAGATGTTTTCACATACATAGGCTCTCCTCTGCTTCCCCAGTCCCAGGGGCTTACTCTTCCGCTAGTCAAGTAAGGAGTATCCATTTTAATCCTCAGGTCATTTCTAAAATAGTGATTAAGAGCGGCTGTATAAGCAGCAGAAACTTTATATCCTGATGGATCACCTAACTCGGGTGAGTCAGCTGTATCATCCGGATCATCACCGAAGTATCGACCATCTAGCGTTCCAATCGCCAAGCCTTGGTCTCTCAGTAGTTCTTTCTTAAACCTGGCCATCAAAACTCTGTTGTTGGCTCGCTTAATAAATGCTTCTCCCAAACCAGTGAAATAGGCTAGTCTTTCGGTTATCACATCCTTTTCGGCCTGAGACATAAAGTCCCCTTTGTACAGTGCAGACACATAATCGCCATAAGCAAAGTCACGCGCTTCTTGGGCAAAAGCTTCGATGGTTTTTCCCTGGCCGGCTTTTTTATGATACCAGGCAGTAGTTGCCATACTTGGCAAATAGGTGATGTAAGACCTGATGTTGTCATTGATCGAAGTAGAACCCTGATAATCCAAGGCCTGAGAAATGAGTATTAAACCATTAAGGGCCATATTCTGACCATTACCTTCCAAGGCCTGTGCTACAGCAGCAGCCCTTGTCGTTCCATAGCTTTCTCCAGCGATATATTTTGGTGACATCCATCGGTTGTTCTCAGTCACCCACTGTCTCATAAAGTTGGCTATAGACTGAGCATCTTGATTGAGCCCCCAATATTCCTTGCCCTCTCCTTTGCCAATAAGTTTACTGTAACCCGTGCCGATGGGATCAACAAATACCAAGTCTGTAATGTCTAAAAGAGCCTCCTTATTGACTTCCAAGTTGTATGGAGCTCCACCATCATCTTCTTTAGCTTCGCTGTCTACTCGGATAACTTTTGGACCAAAAAAGCCCATATGCAGCCACATGGATGCTGAACCAGGGCCGCCATTGAAAACAAATGTCACTGGACGTGTGGTGGGGTCAAACTTCTTATCAGGATCTGATTTGGTATAAGCAACTGACCACATTGAACCGGTTGGTTCTCCCTTAGCATTTTTCAGGTGCATTTCGCTTCCTAAAACGTCATACCTCATTTTCTTCCCTCCAAACTCTCCATTGTGATGGGTCAGAAATCTTTTGGGTTCAGGAATTGGCTCAGTCTTTGAATCTTCTTGTCCGCTGAGGGTAATAGAGACACCTACAAATAGTAGGATACAAATAAGACCTTTGATTGATTTCATACGATTATTGGGTCGATGGTTGAAAGTTGAATTTAGGGAATTTCAACAATGCACATTAACCGTTCAGCAAGAAAAGGATTAAAGGTATTTCTGAAGGTGCTCCTTGAAATAGGCTGCACTATCGGCAATACTCTTCATTGAGTTCTCTGCAAAGTTTCCACCTTGTTCCAGAAAATAGTACTGAAGACCTGACTTGTCTATTTGTGAAAGCATTTGACCGTAATCTATTGATCCATTCCCCAACTCAGAATAATCTCTAGTAACCTTGTCCATATCTTTGATGTGCCACATTACAAAGCGATCGGGTTGCTTATTCACCAATTCAATAGGACTCAACTCTGAGGAATGAACTGCCCAGTACAAATCCAGTTGAAGCTTTACTAAGTCTGATTCTGTCTGGTTAAAGATAATGTCATAGCCCTGCTCTCCATCATGATCGATAAACTCGAAGTCATGGTTGTGATAGGCAAAACCCAGGCCTGCTTTGGTAACACGCTCTCCGATCACATTGAGCAATTCTGACAGTTTTTTGAAATTCTCAATGGTTCTGAAATCAGGATGCAGCCAAGGCCAAGTAATATAGTCTTGACCAGTAGCATCGGCTCCTTTAATGCAGCTATCCACATAGCGCATCATTTCATCATTAGACTTATCGAAGTAGTTGGAGAAGTCGTAATGCCCACTTGAGGTACTAAGACCTATGTCGTCCAGCGCATTTTTAAACTCCTTTGACTTAAAACCATAAAACTCGTCTGTTTCAGGTTCGTAACCATAGGTCTCTAGGTCTTCATAGCCCATCTGTTTTGCCTGCTTTAAACTCTCTAATGGGCTTTCAGCCATAGCATCTCTAATGGTAAAGAGCTGGAGCCCCATCTTATACTTTTTGGTAGTGTCCAGTTGACAGCTTGATAATGGCAGCATAACTCCTGATGCGAGTATGGCTGATTTATAGAGGAAGTCTCTGCGGCTAGTAGGCTCTGATTTCATTTATAGGACAGTGATGTAACGTGATGATTCACTATCCAATTAGGGCAATTCTTATGATTAAATAAAAGCAAATGCTCTAGAGTTCTCAGGTAACACTCTGTTAAGTCGTCTTCATTGCCTTTTTAATGTGGCCCTGATACTCCATGGCACAGACAATGTTTCCTTCGGTATCATTAAACTTTATAATCCAACCCACATGCGGTATCTCTGTTTTGGGCATTAGTATTTCCCCCCCAGCATCGACCACCAGTTCCGCAGTTTCATCAACATTATCTACCGAAATGCTGCATTCAAAACCGATGACCTTTTGGTTTGTTAGTTGATACTTCCTGTCCTGCAAAGCACCTATTAGTTGGCCATCACTCTCTGGATTCGAATTAATCTGAGCAAAATCATTTGAACCATACTGGTTGAAGCCCCAATTGAAAACCCTGTTATAGAATACCTGTGCTCTGTCTATATCTTCCGTGAAAATTGCAAAGTGGCTTAGTTTATTATCCATGTTACCCTCTCTCTTTTTTGGTTGAACTATGACCCACTAAAAAACGCCACACGCCTTCTTCCTTTTGCATAAGGATGGTCATGGCACCATTGATCTCAAAACCACCGCCTGAAGACATGGTCAAAGCTTGTTCGTATTCCGCATAGAATAGAGCAGTGGATTTGCCCGTGACCTCTACACGCGTTTCTAGCACATCCATCTTACTTGACGAAAGCATACCCACCAGACCGTTCAGCGATGCAGCAAGGGCCTCTTTATTAGCATACTGAACCTTGCCATCTTCAACCCAATAGAAACGTTCATCATCTGAATAGAAGTCTGAAAGTGCTTGCCCATCTAGGCTGTTCATATTTCCTACAAACGCATCAAAACGTTGCTGTATCTCGTTGGTCAAGGCCTCTGTGTCAAAATCAGATATGGCTTTTGGTCCGCAAGATGCTAGGGCCATTATCAGCAGCAGGAGTAAGCTGGTTTTTATATATTTCATATTATATCTCTATTACTTTTTTGACTGTATTGCCTTGCCAATCATCTCTTATTTCAGTCCTAAGGGTATGAACATTCCCTTCGGTACAGGCAACTATTTTAAATTCTTTTCCAAATGTCTCCACTTTGCTCGGGGCAATTCCTAAGACATCTTTGTATGACTTGGTCATATGCGCTCCATCCCAAAAACCTGCATCAATTGCACTTTGAGATACTTGCTTACCATTGAGTACCATGTTTAGTGAATCAACTACACGCATCCATTGTATAAAATGCTGAATGGGCTGCCCAACCTCCTTCTTGAATAGGTGCCTAAGCCTACTTTCAGAAAGACAGACATCCGAGGCCACTTCCCCAACCTTGAAAGATCTATTTGCATTTCGACTGATAAATTCCAGCGCTTTTGCCACACGACTATCCAATGGTTTAGTGCTCTTCGACACAATCAATTGGTCGAGTATGGTATGGCAGGCCTTGAGCAAGCTCTCACAATCACTATTAAGCAGGAGCCTTTTGAAAAAATCGTTACTCAAGTTTCTCAGCAACTTACCTGGCAATGGGCACATCTTTTTTTCTACTAAGTATTTCTTGTCAAGTGACTTTGCATATTCACTTTCAGCGTCTAGATAGATAAACAGTTGTATGCTGTCGTTGCTATCCAATTGGTGTAAATGGTTTGCCCCGATTAAAGCGGCATTGTATGCAGTCCATTCGGAGTCGGCATCTTTCAACAAAAAGCTTTTGTCCATGTCAAAGACCAACTGTAAGGTATTGTGTGTATGAGGATCTGTATGAAATGATGCTCCCCAAAACATACTTATGCCATTCCAGACATAGAGTGCCGAGGTATTGCCTTCATTTCCTTTTTTCATACCGAGAGATTAGAATCTCAAGGTACGAGATTCTGCAGCATCCTATTTGTACGAAACGACTGTTTTAACCAATGAAATATACGCCTGTCTCATTTCAGCAAACCATTCTTTCAACTTTTTTTATCAACTCATGCAACCCTGAGCACCCATTCGAATCTATTAGTTACTAAAAAGTAGAACATATTAAATATCAATCCGTATATTTGTTCTACAATCTAGTAACATACATTATGAAGGAGACAAAATTAGGAGACTTCGAAGAGACCATTCTTCTGCTAGTAGGCATACTTGACAAGGAAGCATACGCCTTTAAAATTGCAGAAGAGTTTGAAGCTCAAACAGACAGAGCAGTATCCATTGGTGCTGTTCATTCTACATTAAACAGGTTGGGTGATAAGGGTTTTCTTACCTCAGAAATGGGTGCTTCTACGGCTGAACGCGGTGGAAGAAGAAAGAGAATCTACACCATCACAGCCTCTGGTCAGAGGGCCTTGCAAGAATCAAGAGACTTTAAAATCTCTCTATGGGACCAGTTCCCATCCTTGGCAGGTGGTAATCTCAATTTCAACATATGATTTCCTCCTTAGGAGAAGGTGCCCGAAGGGCGGAGGAGGTATTACCACCCCCTACCCCCGCCAGCGGGGGACAAAAATGAAAAACGACAATCAACATATCGCCCCTCCCAGACTTGCAGAAAAACTGCTACTTCTTTTTCTAAAAGAAGACTTAGCAGAGGAAGTTTTGGGCGATTTGGATGAGAAGTTCTACTCTCAGTTAGACAGACACTCTCAAGTAAAAGCAAAACGAAACTATTGGTATCAAGTGGTGAACTACATGCGCCCCTTTGCCTTCAAATATTTCAGGTCAAAACTCTTTAACAACAACGGTATGATAAAGCACAACTTCAAAATCAGCTATCGTCAAATGCTGAGAAATAAAGCTTACTCTTTTATTAATATATCAGGCCTTGCCATAGGTCTAGTGGTTGCCATGCTCATCGGTTTATGGGTTCAGGACGAGCTAGCGTTCAACAAGTCTCATAGCAATTATGAAACCACGTACCAGCTCCTGCGACACGAGAAGGAAGATGGGGAGACGTACACCAACAATGCCTTGGTCACAGCCATGGGCACCTATATCAGCACGAATTACCCTGACATGGTCGAAAATACGGTGATTTCTCGAGCCAGGACCCAAAATAGGGTAATTGGTAATGGTGATAATAAATACAGACAAGTTGGACACTTTATGCAAGCAGGTGCTCCTGCCATGCTTGGTCTTGAAATGATTAGAGGAACTCATGATGGCTTGACCGACATGAGCTCCATTCTACTCTCAGAGTCTTTTGCCAAAAGGCTTTTCGGAGACGAGGATCCAATGAACAAACTAGTCAAAATGGATGCTGGAGCCGATCTAATGGTGACCGGTGTCTATAAAGACATTCCCAACAACTCAAAATTCTCAGAAGGCAAGTACTTTGCTAGAATTGAATGGATAATAGGCCCAGACAACATGAATATATGGGAAAACTATAACGTCAACATCTATATTCAACTCAAGCCCAATGTAAAGCCCGAAGCGCTTAATGTGCTCATCAACGAGGCTTTCCAACCCAACTTAAATGACTACGCCAGATCAACTGAAATGGAGTTCTTCCTTCATCCTATGAAAGACTGGCACCTAAATTCAGAATGGAAAGACGGTCAGCCGGTTAGAAGTCAGGCTATGAATTTTGTTTGGCTGTATGGCGTAATTGGTCTTTTCGTCCTAGTTCTGGCATGCATTAACTTCATGAACCTTAGTACAGCTCGATCGGAAAAAAGAGCTAAGGAAGTGGGCATCAGAAAAACACTGGGCTCTCTTAGAAAGCAGCTGATTGCCCAGTTCTACATCGAATCTTTCCTATATAGTCTCCTGGCATTCGGTTTATCATTACTACTACTCTTTGCCTTGCTCCCTTGGTTCAATGGCGTATCAGGCAAAGAGATTTCGGCACCATGGCAAAGCACCCAGTTTTGGTTATTAACCAGTGGGTTTGTTGTATTGACTTCACTACTATCCGGATCTTACCCAGCCTTCTACTTATCTTCTTTCAAACCTATTAAGGCTCTAAAAGGAGTCCTTACCGGAGGTAAAAGAGCTTCTATCCCTAGAAAAGTATTAGTGGTCTTCCAATTCACTATATCAATTGCACTGATCATTGGGACAATAACAGTGAACAATCAAATTCAAACAGCCAAGCAAAGACCAGTCGGCTATTCGCCAGAAGGGATGCTTTCGATAAGACCCGCCTCGCCTAACTTAATCTCTAAAAGAAAAGTGATTAAGGAGGAGTTATTGAAGACAGGAATGGCTGTTGCAGTCGGAAATTCTAATTACCCAGTAACAAGTACATTGGGCTGGAACCCAGGCTTCACTTGGGAAGGCATGGACCCGAACTTCACCAAATCATTCAACACCATTAGCATATCACATGGGTATGGCGATGCTGTCGGCATGAAATTCATTGCTGGAAGAGATTTTTCTGAGGAACTCGAAACCGACAACAGAGCCATCATCATTAATCGCTCGGCCATGGAGGCCATGAAGTTAGAAAACCCAGTGGGCACCACTGTTACTTACAACCCTAGCTGGAGAGAAGCCCGTACCTACACTATCATTGGAGTTGTGGAAGACATGATCAAGGGTTCTCCTTTCGATCAGACTTCGCTATCGGTAATGTTCCTCGATGAAGGTTTCATGCAATGGTTATACATTCGACTCAACCCTGATGTTAGCGCAAGCCAATCCCTTCCGGTAATAGAAAAGGCTTTCAGCGAAGTCTTCCCTGAGGCACCATTTGACTACACTTTTGCTGATGATGATTACAATGCGAAGTTTGAAGAAGAGCAGCGTATTAGTAGCCTGGCTCAGTTCTTCAGCATCTTAGCCGTATTCATAAGCTCTCTTGGTTTGTTTGGCTTAGCCTCATATGTGGCAGAACAAAGAACCAAAGAAATTGGAATTAGAAAAGTACTTGGCGCCAGCGTCACTACACTTTGGAGGCTGCTATCGAAAGATTTCGCACTTCTAGTGCTTTTATCCTGTGTGATATCAATACCGCTGTCCTACTCTGTTTTAGACGGCTGGCTTCAAGGCTATGCAGTAAAAACCGAGTTATACTGGTGGATTTTTGCCGCGGGTGCCCTTGGTGGACTACTAATCACAATTGTTACGGTAAGTTTTCAGGCACTTAAGGCCGCGGTGGCAAACCCTGTAAAATCATTAAGAACTGAATAGCAATAGAAATATCGCTCCTCCCTGGATTGCCAAAAAACTCCTTCTATGGTTCTTGAAAAGTGAACTTGCAGAAGAGGTTTTAGGCGACTTGGATGAGAAGTTCTACAAGGTTCTTGAAGAAAAAGGACATCGTGGAGCACGGAAAATTTATTGGCTTCAGGTCATGAAATACTTCAGACCTTTTGCCATCAAAAAAACAAGACTCAGGTTACCCAAAATAGCAACCATGCAAAGACATTATCTTAAGATTTCATGGCGAAACTTACTTCGTGACAAAGCTTTCTCATCTATTAAAATTGGAGGTTTCGCTGTCGGTATAGCAGCATGCATCCTCATCTCATTATACATCAATCACGAGTTGAGCTATGACAAGCACTATCAAGATCAGGAAAGCATTTATCGAATAGCCAACAACTATCAAAGTGAGGAATACTCCGAGATGTGGACCAACCTCGAAGGACCATTCAAGCCTGTCTTGGAGGGTAATATCCCGGAAATCGATCTTGTAGCACGAGTCGTACTTTGGAGGTGGGGGAAAGTTGGGGAAAACCATATCCGTCCATCCAACACACTTAACAACATATACGAAGGTGGTTTCTTCTATTCCGACCCTGAGTTATTCGAAATACTTGAGGTACCCATGGTCTATGGCAGCCAAAAGGAGGCATTGAACGCCCCAAATAGCATTGCCATTTCTAAATCAAAGGCAGACAAATACTTTCCTAATGAAAACCCTGTGGGAAAGCAGCTCATACTCAATGATGATACAGAAAGAGCCTATACCATTGGTGGGGTATTTGAAGATTTCGTTTCAACCTCTCACCTCCAAGGTGATTTCATCATGACTTTGAAAGACCGTAAGTCTGGTCCAGGTACTTCGGGTTGGTGTTGCACCAACTATAATTTTTACGTCAAGCTAACGCCTAATGCAAGCAAGACAGCCATAGAGCAAAAATTAACCAATGTCAGGGACACTTATATCATGGACAAATACAGGGAAATTGGTAAAAATGGTTTAGACGACTTACAAAAACATCAATCTTACTATCTACAACCTGTTCAAGACATCTATTTGAATAAACAGAATATTGGTGACAATATGACTCATGGCTCTCACGACCTGGTTTGGATTTTTGGCGGAGTTGCTCTGACCATTCTCTTACTGGCCTGTTTAAACTTCATCAACCTTTCTACTGCAAAATCTATCAAAAGAGCCAAAGAAGTTGGCTTAAGAAAAGTCGTGGGCTCACAACGGTCTGGTTTAATCGTTCAGCACTTAACTGAATCATCGTTTTACAGCCTTTTATCTGTGGTTTTAGGCACTTTGATTGCCTGGGGTCTGATGCCTTTATTCAATAAAATTTCGGCAGAAGCTTTAGTCATTCCTTGGACCTCTTGGTGGTTTGCCCCCACCCTTTTGTCCGGAGCCCTATTGATTGGTTTTCTTTCAGGTATTTACCCTGCCTTCTACCTCTCCAAGTTTAATCCCATTGAGGTTTTAAAAGGCAAGGCCAGCAGTGGCGCAAGCACTTCTTTCTTCAGAAATAGCATGGTCGTCTTTCAGTTTACGGTAACTGTAATTCTAATCATTGCTGCCATTGTTACACAGAAGCAGTTCCAACACTTCATGAACAAGTCTCTGGGTTTTGAAAAAGAACAAGTCGTAAACATACTCGGATTAAATAGCCTAAAGGAAAATGAAAGGGAGGTTTTTAAGGAAGAACTAGAGCGGATAACGGCAATTCAAAGTACGAGTTTGGGCGACTACCTACCCGTAGAAGGTGGACGTAACACTAATTTTGGCTTCGAATTGGTTGAAAAGAAGGGCTTGGAAGAAGGTTTCGAGGCAGCCCGATGGATGGTTGACGAAAACTATTTAGAGACCATGGGTATGGAATTAGTCAGTGGTAGAAATTTCACCGATCAATCCCTGGACGAAACATCGATCATCATTAATGAAAGTATGGCACATCAATTCGGCCTTGACGACCCTATTGATACCCAAGTGGTAGATATGTTTGATGGTACTTATCGCATCATTGGAGTTGTCAAAGACTTTTATTTTGAGTCATTGACCAGTACAGTCCGACCTTTGGCAATGGTGCGTGGTAAGGGAAGAGAAACAATTTCCATAAAGTTAAATTCATCTAATATAGAACAGACTTTAGCTGCTGTCAATTCGATCTGGGAAGGATTTAAACCCAACCAGCCCATCAGATATAGCTTTATGAACCAGCGCTTTCAACGCATGTATGAAGATCTGATTAAGGCCAAAACCCTCTTGATCATTTTCTCCATTCTATCTGTCACGATTGCCTGCCTTGGGTTATTCGCTTTATCTGCATATTCCGTAGAACAGCGAATTAAAGAAGTCAGTGTACGAAAAGTACTTGGAGCAAGTGCCCAAATGATTTTCAAATTGCTCGCTGGAGATTTCATCAAATTGATATTAATATCAATAGCCGTTGCAATTCCAGTGGGATGGTTGCTCATGGATGAGTTACTAGGCGACATGACCAATCGCATCAGTCTATCATGGACCGTTTTTGCTTTGGCATCGCTAATGGCACTTGTCATTGCCATCATTACGGTAAGCTTTGAATCAATCAAAGCAGCACTTATAAATCCTGCTACAAGATTAAGGTCTGAGTGAGCCGAGGCAAAGACCATATCACCCCTCCTAGATTAGCAGAAAAACTACTACTGTGGTTTCTCAAAGATGAGTTAGCAGAAGAGGTCCTAGGTGATCTGGAAGAAAAATTCAAGGATATTCTGAAAACTAATGGCCTCAGAAAAGCCAACAGAAATTACTGTTATCAAGTATTCAAATATTTAAGACCATTCGCCCTAAAGCGAATAAGATCAAAACGGATTAACAACACTATGTACATCAATCATACCAAGGTTGCTCTTCGCAGTCTATCTAGAAACAAGCTTTTCACCTTCATAAATATTACAGGAATGGCCATTGGAATGTCTGTGGCTCTCCTCATTATCAACCTCGTTTTTGATGCACTCAAATTCGATCAATTTCATACTAAAAAAGATCGCATATATAGAGTATTAAGCACACCAAAACATATTGGTCATGCCTGGGATGAAAATGCTACTGCTCCTGCCCCCCTAGCTTCTTTTCTCGAAACTGATATACCTGGTATTGAGGAAGTAGTGCGTATTAGGAGACGTTTTTCTGGTAGAGTTAAGAAGGAAGATGGAAGCCTCTTTGCGCAAGGCATTTATGCTGATGACAGCTTTTTCAAGGTCTTCTCTTTCGGCTTACTTCAGGGCAACCCCGAGACTGCTCTACAAAATCCATACGACCTGGTTCTTACACAGACTCTCGCAGAAAAACTCAGGCCGGGAGAAGACCTTATGGGACAAGTCCTTACAATTCCTGATAGAGGTGAGTTTCTTGTGACTGGAATTGTAGAAGATCCTCCAGCGCATTCTCATATGAAATTTGAGTTAATCACATCTTTCAAGACAGTCAAACCACTGGAGGAAAAAGAATTAATCTTTGCCAGTTCAGAGAATTGGGAAGATTTCAACACGAGCTATGTCTACTTTCTTGTAAAGGACACCGAGCAAATCATGGCAGTCGAGAATCGACTGAATGAAATGAGCATAAGTCAGTATGCCTCCAATGAGCGTCTTGAAGTTTCTTTCAGTACACAGAACATTACTTCAATTGTTCCGGGGAAAGATCTCAACAATCAAATTGGAGCTGAACTGATACCCCTTCCAATCATAATTCTGTCAATTATTGCTATAGCCATTGTTCTCTCAGCATGCTTTAATTATACCAACCTTAGCATTGCCAGAGCAATGAGGAGATCAAAAGAAATCGGGGTTCGCAAAATTGTTGGTAGCTCGAAAAGTCAAATCTTCATCCAGTTTTCTGTCGAAACAGTTGTGATGACAATCTTGTCTGTTTTCTTTTCAACACTTCTCTTTCTTGTTATCAAGCCTCTTTTCATCACGAGCATACCTAGAATTGATTTAATAATGGAGTTCAATACTTCTCCTGTTCTGATGCTCTACTTCTTACTGTTTGCAGTAGTCATTGGCTTGGTCTCAGGACTATTTCCAGCACTATTTTTTTCAAGGCTTAAACCACTAAATGCTCTGAGAAGCAACGGTTCGATAAGGCTCTTCTCACATATCAAAGTTAGGAAAGCATTGATTGTTCTTCAGTTCAGCCTGTCAGTGCTATTTCTAATCGCTATGAATGTAGTGTTCAAACAATATAGATATGCCATGGCTTACGATATGGGATTCAAAGAGGAAAACATTCTCAATCTATCTCTTAACGGCAATGATCACGAGCGTCTCATCGCGGAACTTGAGAAAATACCTGAGATAAGTCAATTATCTGGTTCATCAGCAGTACCAGGTACAACTGCCAGCAATACTACCATGGTTAAGAGTTCTAATGGGGTTGATTCGGTCAGGGTCAACTTTCTATCAGTGAACCCCAATTTCATGGACATCCACAACCTCAAACTTATTTCAGGAGAGGTGTATCCAGCAAACCAGCAAAATGAAATACTGAATAAGATGCTGGTTAATGAGGAGTTTGCTCACGTTCATGGTTATAATGAGGTAAATGATATTATTGGTGAAGTCTTTTACATGAACCAATCCCTTCTTACTGTTACCGGAGTATTAGAGGACTTTAATTTTCAGACGATCGAGGAGCCAATCAGGCCATTGATTCTTTTTGATTCACCAAGTAATTATGAATTTCTAAACTTGAATGTTCAGGCATCGGATCTGCCAAATGTCTTTGACAAAATCGAAAAGGCTTGGACTGCAGTAGATGAAGAGACCGAACTTGAGTTAAAGTTTCTAGATCAGGAACTAGAAGAGTCTAATGCCTTTTTAATGATTTTCGTTAGAGTCTTCGGCTTCTTAGGGCTCGTTGCTGTGAGTATTGCCTGTCTTGGACTTTTGGGCATGGCAGTGTTTACAGCAGAAACAAGGGTTAAAGAAATAGGCATTCGAAAAGCCATTGGTGCCAGTGTAAATCAGCTCATTTATACACTATCCAAAAGCTATCTATTCTTAATTATAATCTCTGGGTTTGTTGGTGGCACATTGGCCTACATACTGCTTCAAAAAGTCATTCTACCAGAAATTCATCATCATGTAAATGTTGGATTCTTCGAGTTTGCCATAGCTATTGGCATGCTCTTTTTGTTGGCCCTATTGGCAATAGGTTCTCAAACTTGGAGAGCGGCAAGCAGAAATCCTTCCGAATCTTTAAGAAGTGAATAGCATCCGGTGAAGAAAAACCCATCTCATATCACCCCTCCTAGATTAGCAGAAAAACTACTACTGTGGTTTCTCAAAGATGAGTTAGCAGAAGAGGTCTTAGGTGATCTGGAAGAAAAATTCAGCTCAACGATTATCACAAAATCGGTAAGTCGAGCAAAAAGAAATTATTGGTATCAGGTCTTGAAGTACATCAGACCTTTTGCCTTGAAGCATAACCGGTCAATCAACTCAAATCAAACAGCCATGTTTAAACACAACATTTTAATATCCTTCAGAAGCTTCAAGCGCTTCAAAACCACTTTTGGCATCAACCTCCTTGGACTTGCCACTGGTTTAGCAAGTGCATTATTAATTTACCTCTGGGTAAATGACGAATTGAATGTAGATAACTTCAATGAAAAAGATAGTCAGCGTCATGTCCAGATAATATATAGTTATCCCACCTCCGGAACCATCCAAACTGAACTCAATGGGGCCCCCAACCCCCTATTTGAGGCACTGGCTGAAGAAATGCCGGAAGTAGAGTACGCTGTACCAGTGGTTATAGACCCTTATTACAAAGGTGTTCTTTCTGCTGGTGACAACAGTGCACGAGCACAATTTCAATTTATTGGGAATGGCTATTTCAATATATTTCCTGGCGACTTTATCCACGGCAACAAGCACAAAATACTATCAGACAAAGGAGAGGTTGCTATTTCCGAAAAACTAGCCTTGAGTTTATTTCAATCTACGGAAAAGGCCATGGGCCAACTAGTAGAATTAAAGAATGAAGGTTATGGTGGCTCATACCTGGTTTCGGGAGTTTTTAAATCAAGCCCCAATTCTTCAACTGCCTCTGACGCTTTATTTAGCTACGAACTCTTTCGAAATCCCGAAATGATGAAATGGTATAACGGTGGCACCCAAGCACATTTAGTACTCAAAGAAGGTGTCGACCTAGACCAGTTCAATGCTAAAATCAAGGATTTTTTGAAAACAGTATGGAAGAATTCTAATTTCATTCTGTACGCTCAACCCTATTCTGAAGGATACCTCTATGGAAATTACGAACAAGGAATACCAGTGGCCGGTAGAATCATTTATGTAAGACTCTTTTCCATTATCGCTCTCTTTGTATTGGCCATTGCCTGTATCAACTATATGAATTTTTCGACTGCCAAGGCATCTAGAAGAATCAAAGAGATTGGTGTAAAAAAGGCGATTGGTGTAGGACGAAAATCATTGATTATTCAATATTTCAGTGAGTCTCTGTTTATGGCATTCCTCTCCTTAATCATAGCCATAGGTATAGCTTTTCTTCTCCTGCCACAATTCAATGAGATTACCGGAAAGCAATTAACATTTAATCTGGGCAGCGATGCTATACTTTCTATTCTCGGAATCACGGCATTCACAGGGCTAATATCAGGCATTTACCCTGCTCTTTTGCTCTCTGGCTTCAACCCTGTTGTGGCATTGAAGGGAAAGTTAAAAAGCGAGATAAAAGGCGTATGGCTACGTAAAGGACTTGTCGTCTTTCAATTCGCCATATCAGTCATACTCATAGTATCTGTAATCGTCATTTACAAACAGGTAGAGTTTATCCAGACGACTAATCTGGGCTACAACAAAGACCATATCATCACTTTTGCCAAAGAAGGAAAACTCCAAAAAGACGCCCAAGCATTCTTTACAGAGGTCAAAAATATTCCTGGGGTAGTAAATGCCTCGCAAATGAATGGTGAACTTCCTGGCAGAATTGGTTTTTCACAAGGATTCAAGTGGGAAGGCATGAGCGAAGAAGATAAAAATTTAAGATTCCACATTATTAGTGGAGGCTACGATCTGATCGACCTGCTTGGGATAAGGCTTAAAGAAGGGCGTGATTTTTCACGTGACTTCCCGACAGACAAAGATGCCTACATCTTGAATGAAACAGCCCTTAAAATGACCAAGTTAGAAAATCCGATTGGTCAAAAATTTGGGAATTTTAACCCAAATGCCAGAACGAAAGAGATCATAGGTGTGGTAGAAAATTTTCATTTTCAGTCCTTACAAGAAGAAATCAGGCCGCTCTTTTTTCGCTTAAGTGATCAAGCAGAAAAATTCGTTGTGAAAATACAAGCAGGCACCGAAAGAGAAACCATCTCACGGATTGAAGAGCTCTATGAAGGTTTGAACGAAGGCTATCCCTTTGAGTACAAGTTTTTGGACGATGACTATCAGGCACTTTATGCTTCAGAAGAACGTATCTCAGTACTTTCCAAATATTTTGCAGGCATAGCCATTGCTATTTCTTGTCTGGGCTTATTGGCCTTAACAGCATTTAGCACACAAAGGAGGTTTAAGGAAATTGCGATCAGAAAGGTCTTAGGCTCCAGTGGGACGGATATTGTCAGGCTTCTTTCTCAAGACTTTATCCGCTTAGTATTTCTAGCTATCCTAATCGCACTGCCAGTAAGTTACTACCTCATGAAAAATTGGCTCAATGACTTTGCATTCCGAATTGGGTTGGACCCAATGTATTTCGTCATAGCGGGAGTACTTATGATGGTTGTGGCTTGGCTTACAATCATGACACAGACGGCCAAATCAGCCAAAGTGAATGTCACAGAAAGTTTGAGAAGCGAATAGATTGAGCACTGGCCTGTCCTCCTTTGGAGGAGGTGCCCAAAGGGCGGAGGAGGAATTCCAGTCGCTCCTCTCCCTCAGGATGACGAAAAACGATGAAAAGGAATAACAGCCATATCACCCCACCAAAACTAGCTGAGAAGCTATTGCTCTGGTTTCTCAAAGATGAATTGGCAGAAGAAGTACAAGGTGATTTGGATGAAAAGTTTTTCCTCACATTAAAAAGTCGCTCCAGATTTAAGGCAAAAAGAAATTACTGGTTGCAGGTATTAAACTATATAAGACCCTTCGCCTCCAAGAAAACATTGTTCAACCACTCAAATCACAACATCATGCTTAGACACAATCTGTTAATCGGGTATCGTAACCTACTTAAGCACAAAGCCTATTCCTTCATCAATATCGGAGGTCTGGTATTGGGTATGACCGTGGCACTTCTTATTGGCCTCTGGGTAAATGACGAACTCTCTTACAACAAATATCATGACAAGTATGACAGGATTGTTCAGGTAATGCACCAGCGAGAGAGAAGCAATGGGGAGGTGATGACCAATATGTCACAGGTAAGCCAATTAGGCCCTCACTTAAAAGAAAATTTTGGTCATTTCTTTAAAGAGGTAGTAATGATGCCTTACAGAACCGAAGAATTGCTCCTATCCACTAATCGTAACACCTTCAACCAGACTGGACGATTCATGCAAGAAGATGGGCCGTCATTGTTGGGGTTAAAAATGATACAAGGGACCTATGCTAGTCTTAAAGAAGTAAACTCAATTATGCTTAGTGAAAGCTTGGCAAAAAAACTATTCGGAGATGTTGACCCAATAGGAGAATTGGTTCAGTTTAAAGCAAAAACAGATCTTATTGTCACAGGTATTTACGAAGACATCCCCAAGAATTCAGCATTTAATGATGCTCACTTCATTTGTCCATTAAAACTCTCCTATGGCAACGATCCTGGTTTCTTCAAGTGGGATAATTACAATACGGCTGTTTTCGGTGAATTACAGCCGGGAATTAAACACGAAGATGTTTCAACAGCAATTGAAGAAACCATGTTCCCACATATGGAGGGTGAAAGCAAGCCCCGAGCCTTTGTCATGCCAATGAAAGATTGGCATTTGAATTCTTATTATGAGAATGGTATCAAAAAAACCAGCCCTAGAATAAGAGTTATATGGATTTACAGTGCCATGGGCATCTTTGTGCTCCTATTGGCCTGTATCAATTTTATGAACCTAAGCACCGCCCGTTCTCAACAAAGAATGAAGGAGGTTGGAGTTCGAAAGGCGATTGGCTCGTTAAGAACACAGCTAACGAGACAATTTCTTTCAGAATCTTTTCTGTTTGTGTTCCTAGCCTTTGGACTCTCGCTGGTCTTGCTGGCAGCACTACTTCCTTGGTTTAACGATATTTCAGAGAAGAGTATTCAAGTGCCATTTGCCAACTCAAGCTTCTGGCTTTCTTCTCTTGCTTTTATCATTATTACTGCGTTCCTGGCGGGTGCTTATCCTGCCTATTATCTGTCATCCTTTAGACCCATTCAGGCACTTAGAGGGTCCATCAAATTTGGTAAGGGAAGAACCAAATTAAGACAAGTGTTGGTGGTTTTTCAGTTCACCATCAGCATCGCATTGATCATAGGCACTATTACTATCCACAATCAAACGCAGTTCGCTAAAAACAGACCTGTCGGCTATAGTCAAGAAGGTTTGATTACCATAGAGTATCAAAATCAGCAATATGTGGGGATCTTTAACACGCTACAGACAGAGCTGAAAAAAATGGGCATGGTTACTGAAATAGCCCAAGCCAATTATCCATTAACCAACACACGCGGACAAACTGGTGGATTTGATTGGACGGGCCTTGAAGAGGAAAGAGAAGTTATTTTCAATACAGTTTTTGTAAGACCTGAATATGGTAAAACAGTGGGCTGGTCAATTCTTCAAGGAAGAGACTTCGACCGAGAACTAGTATCTGACATGCAGAACGGTGTCATTATCAGTGAATCCGCATTAAAAGTAATGAACCTTGAAGACCCAATTGGAAAGAAAATAAAAGCGAAAAACGGTTGGAATGGTAAAAACGAATACACCATCATTGGAGTGGCAAGTGATATGATTAAAGGATCTCCTTTTGAGGCGCCATTACCCGCTCTTCTTTTCCCAATTGAAGCTGACCTGGGTTATTTGTTCATTAGAGTTAACCCTCAGGTGAGTCTCTCAGAAGCCCTCCCAGAAATCGAAAATACCTGGCGTGAGTTAGCACCTACACATCCCTTTCTATATAGCTTTGTGGATGATGAATACGGCTTAAAATTCAAGGAAGAAGAGAGAATATCCAGTCTTGCTACCTTCTTCAGTGTTTTGACTATCCTTATCAGCACACTCGGCCTCTACGGACTAGCTTCCTTTGTTATGGAGCAACGAATTAAAGAAGTAGGCATCCGCAAGGTTTTAGGGGCAAGCCTACGAAACCTATGGAAGCTTTTGTCAACTGATTTTGTCATTTTAATTGGCATTGCCTCCGCCATCGCAGTACCTATCTCCTATTCACCGTTGAGTCAATGGCTCGATTCCTATGAATACAGTATTAGCCTGGAGTGGTGGATTTTTGCAGTTGCAATCTTTGGATCGTTAGCAGTCACCCTCATGATTGTAAGTATCCAGACTGTGCGTGCAGCCATGACCAACCCGTTGAAGTCATTAAGAACAGAGTAACCCAAACCACAACCGTCATTGTGAGGAAAGCACGACCGAAACGATGTCCTCAATGCTGAACAATACTTGTCCGGCAGGCAGGAGGGTTGTTTCGCTTTGCTCACAATGACGTAAAAAATCATACCCTCCTTTATTTCATGCAACCCTAAGAAATATTTCTTCTCTTTTCCGTAACATACTTTTTATTCGTATGTTTATTCCGAAAAAGAGAATAAATGAAAAAAATCACTTTAGGTGCCTTTGAAGAACTGGTACTCCTCACGGCAGGTGTACTCCAGGACAATGCCTATGGCGTTACCATTAAACTGGAGCTTGAGCGTCAACTTAAGAAGAAAATAAGCCTTGGCTCTCTTTATTCAGCACTACAACGATTAGAAGATAAAGGCTGGGTCAATTCCAGAATTGGCGGAATCACCGAAAAACAGGGCGGGCGAAGAAAGCAGTACTACGACATCACCAAAGAAGGGATGATGGCATTGGATGAAGTACGCGCTATGCGAAACGGTCTCTTCAACCGCCTGCCAAACGCTAAACTTGACCTGCTTAAATCATGAGTCGAAAGAACAAAAGTCCACGACCACCACGGTTCGCCAAATGGTTACTAGAAAGTTTCTGCTCTTATGACTTCTTGTCAACAGCTCTATGGGACCTGGAAGAATTGTTTCATCATAACATAAAAGTCAAAGGACTCAGCAAAGCCAGATTCTTCTATACCATGGAAGTGTTAGGCATCATCATTCATCTTTTTTTCAAAGGAAAGAGTCAATACTCAACTAACAAAACAGCTATGTTAAAACACAACCTTTTAATCTCTATCCGAAGCTTTAAGCGCTTTAAAAGCACATTCCTTATCAATTTGTTCGGATTGGCCATTGGACTGGCTAGCGCACTGTTGATTTACCTCTGGGTAAATGACGAACTGCATATGGATCAGCTCGGTGAAAAGGATAGTGATAGGCATTATCAAATTTTAGTCAATACGGCTCATCCTAGCGGAATTCAGACAAAGACGATGGCACCAACTCCTATGTCACAAGCGATGGCCTCTGAATTGCCAGAAATTGATTATACAATACCTATTGTTAATGTAAAGTTCTACCAGGGCATATTATCGTATAAAAACCAATATGTACGAGCCCAACAACTTTTTGTTGGCAGCAGATATTTTGATGTATTCCCATGCGATTTTGTCTCGGGAAACAAAGAAACTGCCTTTGATGATAAAAATGGCATTACTATATCAGAATCCATGGCAATCAGTTTGTTTGGAAATTCAGCCAACGCCATTGGTCAGACGGTTGACTTCAAAAGTGTAAACTTCAACGGACCCTACACAGTTTCCGGAGTATTCAGACCTGATAAAAACATCTCTTTAGACTTCGACATACTAATGAGTTTTGATCAGTTTCTTACTGCTCGTCCTGAAATGAAAAAATGGTATAACGGAGGAACTGAGACTCACTTGGTATTGAAAGAGGGAGTGGACATCGAGCTGTTCAACTCGAAAATTAAAGACTACCTCCATACTAAAGAATTTCAGAGCAAATCACAGACGTTGTTTATTCAAAAATACACTGACAGATACCTCTATGGACAGTACGTAAACGGAGAACCCACAGCAGGAAGGATGGTCAATGTTAGAATTTTTTCTCTTATAGCCATAGTTGTACTAGTAATTGCCTGTATCAACTACATGAACCTTTCCACTGCACAGGCCTCTAGAAGAATCAAGGAGATTGGTATTAAAAAGGCAGTTGGGGCTCAACGTAGAAGCTTGGTCTACCAGCACTTTGCCGAATCCATATTCATGACCTCTCTTTCATTGATACTATCAGTCGGAATTGTACTCTTGCTATTGCCTAAATTCAACGAAATTACGGCTAAGGATTTATCCATTTTCGGAGCATCTGGAGTTATTCTACCCGTTTTAGGTATTACGTTATTGACAGGTCTAGTTTCAGGCATATATCCTGGAATTTATCTATCCGGTTTCAATACTGTATTGGCTTTGAAAGGAAAACTAAATCCTGGCTCTGGAGCTTTATCGTTGCGTAAAGTATTAGTAGTATTCCAGTTTATGATTTCGGCCACGTTAATTATTTCGGCCGTGGTGATTCATAGTCAAATCAATTTCGTTCAACAGTTTAATTTGGGCTATGACACCGAACACTTAATCTCATTCCAAAAAGAAGGTAAACTTCGTGACTCTCCGGAAATCTTTATACAAGAAGTCAAGAACATCCCCGGAGTCGCTAATGCTTCGAGTATGGGAGGAAATCTGGGCATTAAGGTTAGTTCACGTTATAATTTAGAATGGAAAGGTCAGAACCCTGACGACAAGGGTATCTGGTTCCATTTCGTTGATGGCGGATATGATATCGCTGAAATGTTGGGAGTTGAACTCAAATCCGGACGCCTCCTTTCCACAGATTTTCCATCTGATAAGAAAGCAATAGTAATTAATGAAACTGCGGCCGAAGTTCTTGGGTTTGACAATCCAATTGGAGAAAAGTTATATGTCGGGCCAGCGTATACAATTGTCGGTATAATCAAAGACTTCCACTTTCAAGGAATGCATGAAAAAATCCAACCCTTCTTTTTTAGGCTTGACTCCGGTTCTCGAAACATCATGGTAAAGCTATCAGGAGATAATCAGGCCAAAACGTTGAAGAAGATAGAAGCATTGCATTCCTCTTTCAATCCTGGTTATCCCTTCGAATTTAGATTCATAGACGACAATTATCAAAAACTCTATGATGAGGAAAGAAGAATTTCTTCGTTGTCCGACTATTTTGCTATGGTCGCCATAGTCATCTCATGTCTAGGTCTTTTGGCCTTGACCGCTTTTAGTACGCAAAGAAGATTTAAGGAAATAGCCATACGAAAAGTACTTGGTTCTAAGAACTCGGGCATCATTCACTTGCTATCCAAAGAGTTCTTGATTCTAATAGCAATTGCGATCACAGCTGCCCTCCCAATTGGCTATTACTTGATGAAAGATTGGCTAGATGGCTTTGCATTCAGAATAGACTTGCAGCCTTTCTACTTTATTCTTTCAGGCTTGATTATGCTCATTGTGGCATGGTTAACTATTGCAGCACAAACGGCCAAATCGGTCAAAATTAATATAACCGATAGTCTGAGGAGCGAATAAATCATGGGCATAAAGCACAAAAATGCACGACCACCACGGTTCGCCAAATGGTTACTAAAAAGTTTCTGCTCTTATGACTTCTTGTCAACGGCTCTATGGGACCTGGAAGAATTGTTTCATCATAACATAAAAGTCAAAGGACTCAGCAAAGCCAGACTCTTCTATACCATGGAAGTATTTGGCATCATCATCCATCTTTTTTTTAAAGGCAAAAGTCAATACTCAACTAATAAAATTGCCATGTTAAAACACAACCTTTTAATCTCTATCCGAAGCTTTAAGCGCTTTAAAAGTACTTTCTTTATCAACCTCATCGGACTGGCCACAGGGCTGGCCTCCACCCTGCTCATTTATTTATGGGTAGTTGATGAAATGTCGATAGACAAATTCCATGAAAAAGATGACCAAATCTATCAGGTCATGCGAAATCGAAACCAAAATGGCATAATAAACACCACTTCTACGATGCCCGGTCCGCTGGCAGAAGAACTGAGGACCAACTATCCGGAGGTTGAATCTGCCTCTATGATTTGGGCTCCAGAGTTTTTTGGCAGCAAAGGATACATCTCAATGGAAGACAAACAGATCAGGGCAAAAGCACAATACGTTGATGCTGGCTTTATGAAGATCATGTCAGTACCATTGGTCTCTGGTAATCCAAATGCCGCTTTGAAAAGCAAGACTGAAGTGCTCATCTCAGAATCTTTGGCTCAAAAAGTATTTGGAACGATCGACAATCTGATTGGTAAGACCCTCCATTGGAACGAGGGAAAAATGTCAGGAGACTACATGATCAGCGGGATTTTCGAAGACGTTCCTGATAATTCATCCATGCAATTCGACATGTTGCTGAACGCCAAAGTGATGATAGATGCTCGCAAATACATGGAGGAATGGGGCAATACCAATCCCGATGTGGTTGTACTACTTAAAGAAGGCACCTCTGCGGATCAATTCGATGCCAAAATCACAAAGCTTATTCAAGCCAAGCGCCCCAAATCAAGTGGTACACTCTTCATCCAAAAGTTCTCAGATCGCTATCTCAAGGGCTCTTATGAGAACGGTACCGTCTCTGGTGGTAGAATAGTCTATGTGCGTCTTTTCTCCATTGTTGCCATGATCATTCTCGCCATTGCATGTATCAACTTTATGAATCTGAGTACGGCAAAAGCGACCGGAAGGCTTAAAGAAATTGGTGTAAAAAAGGCGCTTGGTGCAAAAAGAAAAGCCCTCCTTACCCAGTATTACACGGAATCATTTTTGATGACAATTATAAGTATGGCCATGGCTCTGATTATGGCGCGGTCACTTTTACCCCAATTCAGCCAAATCACTGGAAAAGCACTGAATATCAATTTCACATCCGAACTTGCTATAGGCATTGGGGTCATCCTATTATTCACAGGTTTACTAGCAGGAAGTTATCCGGCCCTCTATTTATCTCGACTAAAAACGACCGAATCATTAAAGGGGAAACTTGCGAAAAGTTTTAGCGAATTGCTCGTTCGTAAAGGGCTCGTTATTTTTCAATTTTCTGCCTCCATCATACTGATTTTCAGTGTATTAATAGTCTCCAAACAGATCGATTATATTCAAAACAAGAACCTTGGCTATAACCGCGAAAATATCGTCAAGTTCGACAATACTGGAATTGATGACTCTGCCTATCCCGGCTTTGTGTCATCTCTGGAGTCCATACCCGGAGTGCTTAGTACCGCATCAACCGGACATGACTTGACTGGTGATCACGGAAGTACCCGACTCAGTTGGCCTGGAAAAAAAACCGATGACAAGACCATGTTCATCAATCTTGAAATGAGTCCTAGGTTTATCGAAACCATGGGAATAGAACTTGTGCAAGGTAGAACGTTCGAACGCGGCCGAATAAACGAAGACAAAAAAATTATCTTCAATGAAACCGCCATTAAACAAATGGACCTTGAAGATCCTGTCGGTAAGATTATCAATCTATGGGGTCGTGAAAAAGAGATCATTGGAGTGGTCAAGGATTTTCATGCAGAGTCTCTTTATGAAACCATTCAACCCACCCTCATTCAGGCCTATCCTGTTTTAAATAGTACAATTGTCCGAATCCAGAAAGAGACCATACCCAATACGCTTGCAAGCATTGAGGAGCGCTTCGAGGAGTTTAGCAATGGCTTGCCTTTTGAATTCAGCTTTATGGATTCAGATTATCAAGCGATGTATCAAAGTGAAAAAAGGATCTCCTCCCTATCAAAGTTCTTTGCCATTGTAGCTGCCATAATTTCCTGCCTAGGGCTTCTGGGCTTAACCGCCTTTACAGCCGAAAAGCGCACTAAAGAAATCGGAATACGTAAAGTCTTAGGTTCAGGCAATTGGAAGATCGTGGGACTGTTATCATTAGACTTTGCAAAAATGGTGCTTGTCGCCCTAGTCATAGGCTTACCATTGAGCTACTTCATTGCTCAGGGCTGGTTGGAAAACTTCAAGTATAGTATCGCACTATCACCATGGCACTTTTTACTTTCAGGCTCAATAATAGTGGCCATTTCCTGGTTGACAGTGAGTTTTCAAACCTTTAAGGCTGCACGCACCAACCCTGTAGATGCCCTGCGATCGGAGTAAAACTATTGATAGATAAAGAAAAGCGTCATGCTATTCTTTTGGAGTGGCCTCTAGAAGAGTTTCATGACGCTTTCTTATTATACCCCTCAAAGAATTTCATTAGCATGTTTAAGGAAAGCTTCGCTTCTTTATGATATCAACCCTTAGACTATGAAACTTTTTCTATTACGATTTAGCATGTCACTGGCATTGCTTGTGTCAATTTTTGCTTGTACTACTGAAACCAAAGACCTAAGCAATAGCTTCACAGTTTCCGGGAATATTACTGGACTCGACACAGAATTCATGTCCTACAGCTATAGAGATGCTGATGGAAAAAGAGTCAGCGACTCTGTCTTTGTCAAAGACAACAAGTTCACATATACAGGCCAAATCGATGAGCCTACCCATATCATTTTCTGGCCAAATGTTGAAAGCACTATCAAGAGAACTGGAAGAGGCTATTACCCCGCAAAGTCCTCACAATTCGCATTTCTAGCCAGTCCTGGTGATGAGATTGTCTTTGAAGGAGAAATCACTGACTTCGTAAACGCCTACCCTACGGGAACCAAGGGTAATGATGAGCTAGCTGAGATCAACAAGAAAATTTTCCCGCTGATGAATCAATCCGTAAATATGCAATTGGAGATCAACAAGTTAGAAGAGTCCGACCCAAAGCGTGAAACGCTGCAGGCATCTATGGCTAAAATTGACAAAGAGGTGATCCAGGTTAAAAAAGACTTTGTAACCTCTAACCCATTGTCACAGGCCGCTGCTTGGTATCTGTCCGACATGATGATCCGCAGCCATGTTTCTCAGGACGAGTCAATTGCCTTTTTCAAATCTCTAGACAACAGCTTGAGTGGATATCCTTTTTATCAAGCCGTGGCACAGCGTGTCGAAGGTATCGAGTCTACCAAGGTTGGCAAGATTATGCCAAACTTTACGACCAATGCTACCAATGATGGTGAAACATTCGAACTGAATAGTCTGAGAGGAAAGTATGTGTTGATAGACTTTTGGGGTACCTGGTGCGCTCCATGTATTGCTGAAATGCCGAAGGTTAAGGCGTATAAAGAGAAGTATGCTGACAAGCTTGTGATTCTTGGAGTGAACAGTGGTGATACCATGGAAAAGATACTCAAGTTTACTGAACCCAAATCTTATGACTGGACCCAAATCTTAGCTGCTAGTGGAGATCAAGACCTTGTTCTACAGCTGAATGTAGCTGGTTTTCCCACCAAGTTTATTCTAAGCCCAGAAGGTGAAATCCTTAATCGATTTGTCGGTGATACAGAAGAAGCTTTTGATGTTTTGGATGAGTTGTTAGACTAAGCTCAGCTAGCCACTTTATCCTCTAGCCCCTCTGCATTAAACCATTCCTGATCCCAGGCGGTCTCGACAACAGCTCGGATGCGATCTTTAAATACGGCTCTCAAGCCATTCGATTCTATATGCGCTATGGCTTGATCGAAAGAGTTGAACATACTCTTGTAGAATGCGTCTTGGTTAATTCTTTTCTTCTGGTTGAATCTTTGAGCTGTCTCGAGATTAAAGAGCATCACCTCAGCAATCAAGGCAGGGTCTAATCCCAATAATAAGAATTGCTTTATATACTTCTGCGCCACGGACCTTCGGGCCCTTGGTTTTCTTCTCTTTAGTGGAAAGTACTCGTTAGCAATCTTCATTTTCGCCTCCTCAACCAGCTTGTCTTCTTTAGGATTGAAGACAAAATTGTAGTAGGTCTGCACAGGTTTAAAGCGAGTGTATAAGTCTAAAACTTGATCCTCCAATTCCTGCTTATCCAATGACTGAAGATACTTTACAAGCGCTCTTTTACTCATATCTCAAAATTATAGAAATCAATGGACCTATTTGCCTCCTCAAACAATGATATTTTCTGGAAACCATTGAAGATATTCTTAGATCAACGTATCGCTATTTAAAAACAGTAGCACCCGTAGAACACAACACTACCCCTACGGTAATCCTTGCATCTGAAATGGCAGATTGACCCTTAAATTAAACCTTAATCAAAATCAACTGTCTTAATCAAGACCAACTCTTACAACTGCCATGAAGAAGCTCTCTAAAGAAGAAATCGATCAAGAAGTATTCGACTTATACGATGACTACGCTCATAATAAGATCGATAGAAGAAAATTCGTAGAAAAACTCTCTGTTTATGCCATTGGCGGATTAACGCTATCTTCTTTAATGAGCAGCATGATGCCTGATTACGAAACCACCAGGCTAATCAAGGAGGGTGACGAAAGGCTTACTTCGGATTACATCAATTATGACTCGCCAAACGGCGGTGGTAGCATAAAAGGATTACTTTCTAAGCCCACAGGCACAACGGGTAAAGTGCCTGGAGTGGTAGTGGTTCATGAAAACAGGGGTCTAAATCCCTATATCGAGGATGTGGGCAGAAGAACAGCTGTGGATGGTTTTATCTCTTTAGCTCCAGATGCCTTAACCCCTCTAGGCGGCTATCCTGGTACGGATGATGAAGGTAGAACGATGCAACGTAAACGCGATCGTAATGAAATGCTGGAAGACTTTATTGCCGCCTATGATTACCTAATGAAGCACCCTGATTGTAATGGTAAAGTAGGGGTGGTAGGTTTCTGCTTTGGAGGCTGGATCTCTAATATGATGGCAGTAAGAATTCCTACTCTCTCGGCAGCGGTACCATTCTACGGTGGGCAACCTTCTGCAGAAGACACCGCTAAGATTAAGTCACCATTGATGCTTCAGTATGGTGGGTTAGATAAAAGAGTCAACGCAGGCTGGCCGGCTTTCGAAGAAGCACTCAAGGCCAATAATGTAGAACATCAGGCTTTTGTGTATGAAGGTGCCAATCATGGATTCCATAATAACACTACCCCTCGATATGACGAAGCGGCTGCAACGCTAGCTTGGGAAAGGACCATCGGTTTCTTCAAAGAAAAGCTCGTTTAGAGGCTCATTTTTAACCGAATAGGAATGAGGTTCAAAAAAACCACTGGATAAATATGTCGTTTACCGAGTAAATCTGGTGGTTTACCTAAGCTTAAACCTACGATTCATAACATCTGGTGATATTTGATCAACAACAGGTCAAAAATCAAAGGTTATGAGAAAGCTATTACTTCTTATCGTATTGCTCCTTTTCGGGTTCTATCTTCAAAACCAGGCTGAAAAGGTAAATCAAGAACAGAATTATAAAACTGAAACCTCGCAGAGGAAATAGAGAAATTAAAGTCGTTGCCACATCACGTAACCATTGATTAACCCCTTGCTTGGGTGATCAAAAATCTCGGGCACCTCTCCTACTATTTCGAAGCCTAGTCTTTGCCAAAGCCTTACAGCTCTTTCATTACTCTTTAACACTATGTTGAATTGCATTGACTTATAGCCTAAACGTCTGGCTTCCTGAATGGAAAACTCCCCCATTTGATAGCCTATCCCTTGCCCTTCTGATGATGGATCAGTCATATATCCTGCATTGGCCACATGTGCGCCCATTCCAGGCTGGTTGTCTGCTATAAAGAATGTACCTACTAACTTATCGTTTATGACGGCTACATAGACGTGTTTCTTTCGATTACACCAAAAGGCCAACATCCGTTCTCTACTCGTATCTGGAGCAAAAACTAAGCTTTCACAGGTAGCAATTACTTGCTCGGTGATTCCCCAAATGGCCTCGTGATCATCTTTAGTAGCTTTTCTTATTTGCATGATATTGCGATCAATCCGAATTAGTCATTAAACCCCTTTACCAGCTCCAAGTTTAACCCTTCTACAAAAGTCTTGAAGGCGCTCCAATCATTGGTAAAGAATTCATTTACCTGCTCAACAAAAGGCTCTACCGCCTTCTTTGCATTTTCATAGGCAAATCGTTGCGGCTGAGTCACTGGCTTGTAACTGCTTTGCATTTTACCTCTAATATTTCCCAACTGACTTGAAATCAAGTCAGGATTTCTAGCCAATCCTTGCCCTCTCCGTGGTGCAGACACCATTCCGCGTAAATCCTTTAAGCTCTTCTTGACTTCCGTAACCTTATCTTTCAAATCTTTATTGTCCTTGTCAATGGCCAACACTTTATCAGCAATACTTGTGGCTTCATCAATGCGATCTACTGCCGCTGTTACTGATGATACCAAATCATAGTACTGGGTGATGAAACGTTGCTTTTCGTCAATTTCTGCTTGATCCCAAGGTTTTCGTGTATCTCTTAGCACACTAATTGGTTGACTTGAACTCGCATCTTTCATGGATAGCTTCACTTGATAAGTGCCTGGTAAAACATCATAGCCACTTGGTTTGGTCGCATTCGCACTGGTTGGCTTGCGAGAACCTGGCTGTCTAATTCCATCTGCTTCAAAACCCCAGTATACGCGGTTCACACCTTCCTCAGCATTATAAGTTCGAGTACGGATCGTCTTTCCCGTGGCATCTGCGACTTCCATGGTTACTTTACCTTTCTTCTGTGCATAGAAGCTTATGGCCGCATTGAAAGGCTTGTTCTGACCCATAAATAATCCATGCCCAGTACTCCTATACCCCCAATATGGTCCAATGATGGCATTGGTAGCATCTGGAATAGCAAAAGTATGGATCGTTTCTTCTTTGAGTTTTGCCACACCCAATTGAGCAGCTTCACGCAAGGGGCGAATGTCATCTAGAATCCACAATGCTCTACCGAAGGTGCCAATGATTAAGTCATGTTCTCTAGGGTGGATTTGTAAATCCATTGTCGGAACAGTTGGATACCCATGGGTCCATTTAGCCCAGCTTTTAGCGCCATCCATGGTAACATAAAGTCCACTTTCTGTGCCTAAAAACATTAGGTTAGGTTCTACCGGATCTTGAACTATAGACATAGCAAAGCCGAAGACATCTCCCTCATTTACAATTCTTTTCCACGATCTACCATAATTTGTAGTCTGATAAACATAAGGGCTCCAATCGTCTCTTCTGTGCTCGTCAAACACCACGAAAGCTGTGCCAGCATCATAGGTGCTAGCTCTGATCTGCTGCACCCAGCTATTGGCAGGAAGCCCTGGGAACTTGCCTGCACTATTCGCCCAGTTTTCCCCGCCATCCCTTGTCAGTTGAACATTACCATCGTCTGTACCTACCCAAATCATTCCCTGCGCCAGAGCACTTGGTTCTACTACCGTGATGGTGGTATGCATCTCAGCACCAGAGTTATCCAGATTCAGTTTACCACCAGTCTCCGCCTGCTTCTGTTTTTCAGGATCGTTTGTCGTCAGGTCTGGAGAAATTACCTCCCAAGTGTCTCCATGATCGGGGGACTTGAACAAATACTGTCCTCCGAGGTAGATTGTCTTTTTGTCGAATGGATCAATATTGACTCCAGCATTCCAGTTCCAGCGAATCCGTTCTCCATCTGGATGTTCTGGACGTATACCTACCATTTCACCCGTCTTTCTATCGTAGCGCTGAATATTCGCCCCCTGGCTCAATGAATAGCCAAAACGAGTATCTAGTGGGTCTGGTACTACATCGAAGCCATCTCCACCGACAATTCTTTCCCAGTAACCATTACGAATTCCTCCTTGCTTCAAGAGTTGGCTTGGCCCCAACCAAGCTCCATTATCTTGCATTCCTCCCATTACATTGTAAGGCGTTTCCATGTCATAACTTACATGATAGAATTGGCCTATCGGCAGGTTTTCCATATAGTGCCAACTGCCTCCACGGTCTCTACTCACTTCCATACCACCATCATTACCCAAAACCATAAAGTTCGGGTCATCTGGGTGCACATAAAACGCATGATTATCTACATGGATAAAGCCCGGGTTCACAAAAGTGCTAAAGCTCTTACCGCCATCTTCCGAAGAAGTAACTGTGGTATGAAGGGAATAGACTCTATTCTCGTTTTCAGGATCAGCATAAAGATCGGCATAGTAAAATGGTCTACTCCCAATACCGCTTTCTCCTTTATTAGAAACCCTTCTCCACTGATTACCACCATCGTCAGAGCGATAAATGGCATTCTCCTTCGACTCTACATAGGCATAGATACGATCGGGCATTGATGGTGAGATGGCCAGACCTATTCTACCCAAGTCGCCTTTCGGCAGGCCATGCTCAGAAGTTTTTCTATCCCAGTTTTCACCTCCATCATAAGAAATATAGATACCTGAGGCAGGCCCTCCAGAGTTGAAGAACCAAGGCCATCTACGATGCTCCCACATGGCTGCCACTAACTTGTTGGGGTTACTAGGATCAATCACCAAATCGGCAATTCCTGCCCCTGGAATATCATAAAGTACTTTTCTCCAAGTTTTGCCACCATCTGTAGATTTAAAAACTCCTCTTTCCTCATGTTCTGCCCATGGAGAGCCAATTGCACCTACCCAAACCGTATTCGGATCATCCGGGTGTACAATTAAACGATGTACATTCTTGGTTTCTTTCAGTCCCATATGTTGCCAGGTACGGCCCGCATCGAGACTTTTATAAACTCCATACCCACCATTCAATGAGTTTCTTGGATTGCCTTCTCCTGTCCCCACCCAGATGGTGCTGGCATTTGAGGGATCGATGGTCACAACGCCTATGGATGCTACTTCTTCCTTATCGAAAAGCGGCTCCCAACTTGTTCCGCCACTTACAGACTTCCATAGGCCTCCTGAAGCCGTGCCGGCATAAATGATATTTCGGTTATGCCGAACTACATCAATGGAAGTGACTCTTCCTGACATTCCTGCTGGTCCAATAGATCGAGGTTTCATCGTCTCGAAAATTGATAGGTCGGTCTGGGCTAAAGCCATGACAGAGGTGAATACTAGAAGTAGAAGTGATTGAATTATTCTTCTGAAATACATGAGGTAAGATTTTGAATAGAACTCAATATAAATCAGGTTGAATGCATAACTATTCAAAATTCTGCCAACGGTAAATTCTCCATACCATGAGAGATTATTAAAAAAGTTTCTAGTCTTGGAACTATTCTTGTATATACAATAGTTGTACACATGTATATGGAAAATAAAACCTACTTCAGTGCCATTGTTGAAATCATAAAAACCGGACACTGGATTACCGATATGGTCTCTCAAGAGCTTAAGGAATATGATATTTCTGAACCTCAATTCAATGTATTGAGGATTCTAAAAGGTCAAAAAGGAAAACCCATTACAGTTGAGGTCATAGCCAGTCTTATGATTCATAGGTCAAGCAATGTGACTCGGATAATAGATAAACTCCTGATACGAGGCTTGGTCAGCAGGCAAGAGTGCCAAACAAATCGCAGGAAAATGGATATCAACATCACGGCTGAGGGAATAGAGTTTCTGAAACTTCTTGACAAGAAAGTCACGGATTTCCATAAGCCAATGATGTCCAAAATCTCAGAAAAAGAAGCAAAGGACCTCACACGAATAATCAAGAAACTTAAAGAATAAAATAATGAAAATTGTAGCATTTGGAGCTAGCTCAAGTAGCAGTTCCATTAACCAAAAACTGGCAGTGTTTGCAGCTAATCAAATTGAAGGAGCATCGGTAAGCATACTTGATCTCAACGATTATGAAATGCCCATTTACAGCACAGACAAGGAAAAAGCAGCAGGAATTCCTCAATTAGCGAAGGACTTTAGACAGCACCTTGCCGATGCAGATGGTATAATAATATCATTTGCGGAGCACAACGGTAGTTACTCTAGTGCATTCAAGAACGTTATGGATTGGAACAGCCGACTGGATGGCAAAATTTGGTTGGACAAGCCTATGTTTATTATGGCCACTTCTCCAGGACCGCGTGGTGGGCAAACAGTCTTGAAGCAAGCATCACAAACTTTTCCATACCAAGGAAGTGATGTTTCAGGAGAATTCTCTCTACCTTCCTTTAATCAGAACTTCTCAGATGAAGCCGGTATTACGGATGCATCTCTTAGAACGGAGTTTGAAAACCAACTAAACTCCTTTATATCAAAAGCCAGCTAAATACTCAATCCTGAAGCAAGCGGTGCGCTTAGTTCGACAAAAATGAGCGCACCTTATTCAGGTAATCCTCTTTAGCCTCAACAAATGGAAAGTGGCCGGACTTTTGAACAATATATAACTCTGAATCTGCAAATGATTCGGCCATTCTATTAGCATGTAGGTCAACAGCCGGTTCGGTTTCTCCATACATGATTAATGTTGGTGTTTTTACTCCTACTAACTGATCATACAAGTCATAACCAACCATGTCGGCATTCAGACTACCATACTTCTGGCTTCTTAAAATGAAGTCCTTGGGAATGTAAAGCTGAAGCTTCTCAATATTCGCTATGTCGTACATATGAACTTTGTAAGAGATCATCATCATTTCCTGAATTGCCTCTGAAGGGTCCTCTGTCCTAAGTAGACCGCTGCTCGTGAGGTTATTGAGTTTGTCTTGGTCCTCTTTAGTTGTTTTTTGAGCCACCACCTGCGATTCGGCCTGCCAGTCTACTGCACTAGGCGCCATTGAGTTCGACAGGATCAGGTGATCAAGGTTTTGGTCATATTGAAGGGCATACTTCATTGCAATCAGTCCACCCCAAGAATGCGCCAGCAAGTTGATTTTTGCCAAGCCTAGAGTCTCTCTTAGAATTTCGATGTCCTCTGCGAAACCATCCAAAGTCATTGTGGTAGCATCCACATTAAGAGAAGATTTACCAGCGGCTCGCTGGTCGTAAAAGATCAACTTATAGTCTTTCGAAAGTTCCTTGAAATGGGGAAGCAAATAGGAATGATCCAAAACGGGACCGCCATGAACTACCAACAAAGGTTCGCCATCTCCCATGGTTTTGTAGAAGACATCCGAGCCATTGATCTTTAAAGTACCTTCAATCACAGGCAGCCTGTCCACAGAACAACCGGTGATCAAAAACGCAAGAATTAAGGCGATACTACTGGATTTGAAGTTTATCATCCTCCAACTCTTTTGGCCCTATAACCTTCTTTTTGAAGTATTTGAATCACTTTGTCTCGGTGATCACCTTGAATAAGTATTTCTCCATCTTTGGCCGAGCCGCCCACTCCACATTTTGATTTTAGGGTCTTACCTAAATCTTTAAGGTCATCATCGGTTCCGACAAAACCTTCCACCAGTGTCACTTGCTTTCCACCACGGCTCTTTTTATCGAGCATCACTTTTAGGTTCTGGTCGGAAGGGGCTAAAGTATCTTCCTCATTATCTCCTTCATAGTCATATGAATAGTCCGAGTTCGTAGAATAAACTACTCCAGACCTTCCCTTATCACGGTTATTCTTTCTACCCATAAGACCAAAAGTACTAAAAACTAAAAGTCATTCAGTCAAAGACCGAATGACTTTAGCGTCAGTTTCTGCAATGTTCTACTTTCTCCTCTTCTGGGAGAGCGTCCAGACGGGCACTTGGGCGTGGTTTACTAGGTCTTCTGCGATGCTTCCGCTGAGTAGGTGAAGAATCCCTGTTCTTCCGTGAGTACCCATTGCAATCATGCAAGCACCAAGATCTTCAGCAAAGTAGAGAATACCATCTTCTTCTGTTGCTTCATTGTAAATGCTAGTAGAGGCATTTGACAAATCATGCTTATCAATAAAGTTGCTGAACTCTTTCATCATTTGGCGCTGTGTACTGAAGTGGTTAGGTGTGTTGATCTTTACAAGGTGTAAAGTAGCACCAGTGACTTCTTGAATAATTTTTAATCGCTTTACCAGCTCTGTTTGCTCATCTTGGAGGTTACTGGCAAAAACAATATTCTTGATCTCGCCAAGTTTAACTCGATCCTTTACGGTAATTACGGGGCATTTAGCATATCTCACCACCTTCTCAGTATTCGATCCGATCAGAACTTCTTCCAGTCCGCTGGTACCCTTGGTTCCCATCACCAGAAGGTCTGCGTCATGATCTGCAATTACTTTCGAGATGCTTTCAAAAGCATTACCCATTTCCACGGCAGACTCGATTGACACATCCGCATAGCCTTCATTGTTAACAATCTCGCTTAAGCGCAGCTTCACTTGATCAATTAATTTCCTGACAATAAAAACTTCTTCTGCCGCATCATTTTCGGCTTCCCCCATGGTATTGAAAGAGAAGTCACGAAGGCCTTCAATTACATTAATCACCAATATTTTAGCACCAGATTTTCTGGCGATTTGAACTGCCAAATCAAGTGCATTATTAGCTTGAGAAGAAAAGTCGGTTGGGACAAGTATGGTTTTCATAGCTTAAAAATTTAAGTGATTGAACTATTGTCAAGTTGGTGAATTACATATTAAAAACACCTGACCAAAGTCATAAGTTCATAATTTCTATGGAGTCTCGCAGATAGTAATCTCGGAGGGATTACCCACTTTGGGGCTCAGGTAGGGAATCCCCAAATTCATTCCCCTAACAATTAAGAGGATCGCAACGGTCAACACAATTTTTGGATATAGCTTATTAAAGCTGATGCCTTTTAGTGACTGAACTGACTTTTTGAAAACTGCCGCTCCCAACATCATCGGAATGGTTCCTAAACCAAAGAGTGCCATATATGCCATACTTCCCCCAATGGAAGTCATAGAAAGACTTGCGATGAGCGCTATATAGACTAAACCACATGGCAAGAGGCCATTGAATACGCCAAACATAAGTTGTGAGCTATAACTCTTGCGAGCCAGCGTCTTTGAGAGTCCCTTCTTGATTTTTCGATTGAATTGATTTGAGAAGGAACTGAAGGCGCGAATACGACTACCCCAAATACTCAAAACCAAGCCAAGTATTAAGACCACCCCGGTAATCCATGAAATATGCTGTTGCCACCCAACCAAAGAGACTCCTTGACCGACAAGGCCCACGACTAAGCCAAGTAAGGCATATACCGATACACGACCGGCATTATAAATAAGCTTATTCAACCACCATTTGGCTCTTTTTTCTGGGTTTTCAGGAATGGCCCACAACAAAGGGGCACACATCCCCAAGCAGTGAAGACTGCCCAAAAAACCAAATACTATGGCAGTGGCAAGCAACATTAGATGACGAAAGCGATTTCTTTATAGTATTCTTTTTGACCATCTGCCCACTTAATCTTCACCTTCCAGGCGCCAACGGCAAATCTCGAAATGTCAACTATCATTTCTCCCGCTTCATTCAATTCTAATTCGAATTCCTTATCCAATTTGGCGGAGTTTGAACGGTAGAAGAGGACTTTTCCCTCCACCATATCTTTCTTCAATTGAATCGGGAATTTCAAGTCAGCCGTAAACGCCCTTCGGTCGATATTAAATACTGGCTTTTCTATCAGTGAATCATGGTTCTTGATCCTTTGAATTTGATCTTCATAGGCCAACTCTTGCTCGTAGTAGTCTTCTTCAACCAAATAGAAATCAGTGTTGACACTCACGTAAACCAGTGTGAAAATCAAAGCAATAAACACTACGAATGATAGAATGATCTTTTTACCCCAATTCATAATTAAAATTTTACTGGTCCAAGGAAATTTGTTTTCAACTCATCGATCACCACTTCGCCTGATCGCAATTCTAATACTATCCGGTTCTTTCGGTCATCTAGTTCTTCTGCTGGGATCTTGATGATAAAGACCCCAGCAAATTTAGATTTGGCAGCCAAGTTAATTGTACCGCCACCTGCTTTTTCAATGGTCGCATTCGGCATGTCCTTAATGGTCACTTCTAAATTCATACCTTCAGCAGTCTTATTGAGGAACTGGATGTTATAAATATTCTGAATGCGTCCATCATCCAACTTTTGAAAGATCATTCCTGGCGCCCTCAATACTGTGGCCTCCACATCGGCACGTCCTGAGACAAAAACTGTTAGTAAGATGATCAGTACGGACAGTACACCCGTATACCCCGCAACTCGAGGCGTGAAGATTTTCTGTCGCCCCTCCTCTACCGCGGTAGCCGATGTAGGCCTTATCAAACCTGTCGGCTTGCCGATCTTAGTCATTACATCATCGCATGCATCGATACAAGCTGTACAATTAACACACTCTAACTGGGTACCATTACGAATATCGATCCCAGTAGGACATACGTGAACACATAGCTTGCAATCTATGCAATCGCCCTTCTCTTTTTGTGGTTCTGCTTTCTTAAGCTTACCTCTAGGCTCACCCCTAATCCAATCGTACATCACTGCCATTGAATTCTTGACCAAGAGCACTCCTTGCAGGCGGCCATAAGGACAAATAGCAATACAAGCCTGTTCTCTGAGATAAGCGAAAACAGCATAAAAAACTCCGCTAAAGGCAATCAACCCAATGAACCCTGCCAGATTCTCGCTTGGAGATTTAGTGACAATCTCTTTGACTTCCTCAATACCAATAAGGTAAGCCATTGCCGTGTGGCCGATCAGCACAGCGATCACGATATAGATAGAATGTTTTAAGAGTCGCTTTCGAATCTTCTCGGCATTCCATGGCATCTTTTTAAGCTTGCGCTGCTGCCCGGCATCGCCATCAATAAGGTATTCTATCTTTCTAAATACCATTTCCATAAAAAGCGTTTGAGGGCAGGCCCATCCACACCACACTCGGCCAAATACCACAGTAAATAGAATGATAAAGACGAAGAAAGTAATGGCAATCAGCGTCAGAATAAAGAAATCCTGGGGCCAGAATACGGCCCCAAGGATTGAGAATTTGCGCTCAAAAACGTTGAGCAATAAGAAAGGCTCTCCTCCAATTTTAATAAAGGGTCCGGCAAAAAGGATCGATAAAAGAACAATAGTTACAATGACTCTTTTGTTGTGATACCTACCCTTGGGCTTCTTAGGGTAAATCCAGATGCGTTTACCCTTTTCATCCACGGTGGCTATAGCATCACGAAACTGTTCATCGTAATGGTATAAGTCCTTGATTTTACTATCCTCAGCCATCCCTACGTTCTCTCCCTTTTAGTTCTCAGGTGTGTACAACTCTCCGTCAGGGCCTAAAGCTCCTGGAGGGTTAGTACCTTGTAAACTCATTACATAGGAAGTCACATTTCTAAGTTTGATCGGGTTCAATTGAGACTCCCAAGGAATCATTGCTGTCCCTTGGACTCCATTTTTGATCACCTTGTAAACATCTGATACACTACCACCATTTCTCCAGTACTCATCCGTCAGGTTTGGTCCTGCTAGACCTCCTCCGTCAGCCTTGTGGCAAATGGCACATTGGGCTTCGAAAAACGCCTGACCATCAGCTAACTCTGTCGGATCAGTAGATTGTGTTACCGTGTTCTCGTCAAAGTCAAAGACCAAATCGGCTTCATTCTTGGCTTTTAGGGCAGCCGCCTCAGCCATCTCCATCTCGTATTGTTCTTCTTGTAATGGAGAGCTTTGGAACACGTGGAAGATCAGAATATAGATAACACCATACACAATGGTCAGATAGAAAAGCCCTTTCCACCAAGGTGGCAAGTGGTTATCCAACTCTTTGATACCATCATAATCATGATCAAGTAGAATGGCTTCTTCCTCTTCAAGAGGCTTTAGGGCATTCCATTTATCCCATAGGCTGGCAAACATGCTTGGTTTTGCCGATTCTGCTGCTAACGCCTCCTCGCTCATCCCTTGCCTCATAAAGGTTTTGAGCAATTGGAGCACATAAACTGCGACAACCAATACCAATAGTGCCACTACAATGACTAATCCAAAGGTGATGTAGATCATCATTTCTTGACTAAAAAGTGTTGAATTATCCATGATTCTGATGTTTAGAGTTAGATACACTATTGATTCCATCCTGATCTTCGATCAAAGGTAGTTTTGCCATATGCTTGATATAGCCCTTGTTGATCTTGAACACATAGATGATCAAGCCAATGAAGAAGACAAAGAATATGGTCAGCGAAATGATAGGCCAGATCGCGACATTTTCAACTTGTTCGAAATATTGTTTAAACATGGCTTATTGGTTTTGGGCTACAGGTTTAACTTTAATATCAGTACCTAATCGCTGCAGATAGGCAATCAATGCCACAATCTCAGCCGTCTCTGGAATATCTACATCAAAGCTTTTCAGGTCAGCAACAATCCCTTGTGCTTGCTTCTTCAAATCTTGATTCGCGATGTCTTCATACCCTTCGGCATACGGAACGCCAACTGTTCTCAAGGCCTTGATCTTACCCGCAGTACGATCTGGATTGATCTGGTCTTCATACAACCACGGATATGGTGGCATAATCGATCCAGGCGAAGTGGAAGTTGGATCTAGCATGTGGTTGAAATGCCACACATTATTATAGGCTCCTCCTACCCTATGCAAATCTGGTCCGGTTCGCTTAGACCCCCATAAGTGTGGATGATCATAGACAAACTCTCCTGCTTTAGAATATTCACCTTTGTAACGCTCGGTCTCAGATCGGAACGGCCTTACCATCTGAGAATGACAGTTGTTACAGCCTTCTCTGATGTAGATATCTCTACCGTGGAGTTCTAGCGGAGTATATGGCTTGACACTCGCAATGGTCGGTATATTGGATTTGATTAAGAAAGTCGGAACCATCTCTACAACTCCTCCAATTACAATGGCCACTAAAACGAGGGTAGTGAAAATGACTGGCTTGCGCTCCAGGCGATTGTGCCAGTAACCTCCAATAATCTTTTTCTTCTCTAAAGCAGGTGCTTCAGCAGCCTCATTTGCCACGAAGCTTCCTTTCTTGGCAGTTCTGATGAGGTTCACGGCCATAATGATTACACCGGAAAAGTATAGAAGACCTCCAACGGCACGCATCATATAGAGCGGTACAATTTGAGTAACTGTCTCCAGGAAGTTCGGATACTCGAGGAAGCCTTCGGCATTGAAGTTCTTCCACATTAAGCTTTGCACAACACCGGCAGTGTACATTGGCAATGCATAAACAATGATACCTAACGTACCTAACCAGAAGTGTAGATTGGCTGCCTTCGTAGACCATAGTTTGGTGCCCCACATTTTTGGTACTAACCAATACAGCATACCAAAGATCATAAAACCATTCCATCCCAAACCACCAACATGAACATGGGCAACAATCCAATCTGTAAAGTGTGCAATAGCATTAACACTCTTAATGGATAGCAGTGGCCCCTCGAGCGTTGACATACCATAAGCAGTAACTGCCACCACCATGAATTTTAATACTGGATCTTCTCTCACACGGTCCCATGCACCTCGAAGTGTAAGAAGACCGTTGAGCATACCACCCCAAGATGGTGCGATAAGCATGATTGAGAATACTACTCCAAGAGACTGCGCCCAGTTAGGTAATGAGGTGTAAAGCAAATGGTGAGGTCCTGCCCAGATATAGATGAAAATGAGCGACCAGAAGTGGATAATCGACAGCTTATATGAGTATACTGGCCGATTAGCCGCCTTGGGTAAGAAATAGTACATCAACCCAAGGAATGGCGTAGTCAGGAAGAATGCCACAGCGTTGTGACCATACCACCATTGCACTAATGCATCTTGAACACCTGCGTACCATGAATAACTTTTAAATAGCGTCACTGGAATCTCAAATGAGTTAACCAAGTGAAGCACTGCAACCGTCACAAATGTGGCTATGTAGAACCAAATGGCTACATACATATGTCGCTCTCTTCTCTTGAGGATGGTTCCAATCATGTTGATGCCGAAGACCACCCAGATGACGGTAATCGCAATATCGATCGGCCACTCAAGCTCAGCATATTCCTTAGAAGTAGTGAGACCAAGAGGTAATGTAATGGCTGCAGCCAAAATGATTAATTGCCATCCCCAGAAGTGGATATAACTGAGTGTGTCACTGAACATGCGCGTCTTCAACAAGCGCTGCATGGAGTAGTACACCCCAGCAAACATGGCATTACCCACAAAGGCAAAAATCACTGCATTGGTATGCAGTGGCCTTATTCTACCAAAAGTGGTATAGGGAATTCCAAAATTCAATTGAGGCAGGAACAATTGAGTAGCTATCAGAAGGCCGACCAGCATACCAATGATCCCGAAAATGACAGTTGCGATAGAGAAGTACTTAACAATTTTATTGTCGTACTCAAATTTTTCTATTTCCATAGTCGCTTTGGGTTCTTTAAAATTTAGACCGAAGGTAATTGCGACTATGAGGAGATGACCTGACCCGTATTAGTTAAAAAACTGATTTAAGTCATGTTTTATGAAGCGCCTTTAATCTGGCAAGTAAAGCCCATATTCAAACGGGATAACGTAGCCTGTTTGGCATGCTCATTTCTCACAAGAAACTGATTGAACTCAGGACAAAAACCTGGCGCTAAGGCGATCAAAGGAGGCTTCCGCTACTTTGAGTAAAGCCTCTTCATTCCAGAAATCTGTATTGTAGGCTTGCTCCAGGCCTTCTGCATAAGCATGCAGCCAAAGGAGATCTGGTTCCTTCTTTTGATCGTACATCAGGTCAGCAATGACGGACATTAAGTCAAGGGATTGATCAAAATGAAAATTGATCTGAGCCATCCTGTGGATGATTTGCTGAAACCGATAATCTTCTACAAGGAGTCTGATAATTAGGGCTTGCTTGTCAATTGGTGTGTGCATAAAATTAGAGTAAACAGAAACGCAATATTCTCTCTTTGCATTTCTTTCTATATTGAAAACAATTTCTTACCAGCTATACTAAAATACAATATTATTTGTATAATTACAAAATAGTATGTCAAAAGAATCTACTTTTTTTGAAAGGCTTTTATCCTATTCACAGTCTAAGGGTGTAAAGAATGTAAGTGCACTTTCTGAGGCATTGGGATATGATAAACCGGAGAAGCTCTATCGGCTTAAAAGGGACCCTAGTGCGCGACCATCTTTCGATGTATTGGCCGGGATTACAAAATTGTTTGAAGATCTAAATTTACGCTGGCTCATTACGGGTGATGGTGAGAGAGAGTTAGTCGAATCTTCCCAGGCTTTGCCCAATATGGTTGAAGAACCACAATCCATCTATGTCACAAAATCTCAGGCACAAAGAAAGCTACTCAAGGAAAAAGAGCGATTGATTAAGCAACAGCAAGAAACCATTAGTGCGTTGCAAGAAGCCTACGGATTGCTCAAGCACAGACTTGAAGAAGGCAAAAAGTAAAACCTACTAGTCTTTTAGGCGTCCATTTACAGACGTAGCCTGTTCATTTCTGGCCATCTATAAAGTCCATTTTATCTCAGTTATTCACTGAATTACCATATATCAATTTTTGAGACCATCAATCCCAATTAGAAGCAATAGGCACACTTATTGAGCCCTATGAAGTAGTCAAATTTTAACATAAAACTCAAAAACAATGAAAAAAGCAGTACTACTCCTGGCAATGACTTTAGTAAGTTCATTTGCCTTTGGCCAAATTCAAAAAGGTGACATCCAGTTGGGTGGCAACTTGAGATATTCAAAAACAGATGGCCCTGGGTTTGAAGCATCAGTATTTCAACTAACCCCTAGGGCGGCATTATTCTTAAATGATAATACAAGTATTGGTCTAAGCCTTGGCTACTCCAGTACCACCACTAATCAAGGCGCTGGTGACAATTCAACAGACACCTTTACCTTCGGAGCATTTGCTCGGTTTCATAAAAATGTAGCGGATCGATTCTACCTCTTCTTGCAACCAGACATCAGCTTTGGTATAGGAACTCAGGAGAATCCCAACTTTGCTAGTGATTTTGATGTCAGCACTTTCAATTTCAACATTGTACCGGGAGTACTCTATTTCATATCGGACAAGATTGCAATGGAGATGAACATGGGTGGCATTTTCTATGGCACCAATAAGACAGAAGGTAACGGCTTAGACCAATCCGTAGATAACTACGGCTTAAACTTCAACCTCACCAACATAACCATAGGCGCAAGCATCTACTTAAGATAGTCACTGAGGTTTTCAGTCAAATTGCTTGGCTGAAAACCTTTTTTCCATTTTGCTTGCCGAAATTAGGGTCGAAAAGGGCGCATATATTTCTCAGAAACTGAGTTCCCGTTGAAGTTACCTCAAAGCCCTCTGAAGTTTTCTCCAACAGTCCATCCGCGATCAAATCTTCCAATTGTTCTCGCTGCTCTAGGTAAAGTTTCAAAGCGTCTTTCGTGGTTATTTTCTGTTCACAAGCCACCGCCAGCAATTTGCGCTTGATCTTCCTATCTTCTGCTGTCATAATATGGCCCTTGACTATCGGTAGTTCTCCCTTATCTAAATGCATCAAGTAGCCCTTCACCGACTTTGCGTTTTGGGCATAGCCTAGGCCAGTGTCAGATATGGATGAAACACCCAGACCAATGAGTAGCTCACTATTACTGGTCGTATATCCCATGAAGTTTCGATGCAGTCGACCTTCCTCAAAGGCTTTTACCAAGCTGTCTTTGGGCAAGGCGAAATGATCCATTCCAATAGGCAAATAACCACTTTGGCGGAGTAGATCTTGACCAAGCACATTTAATTTTCGCTTCATTGACGGGCTCGGAAGATCAGCTTCCGAATACGCTCGCTGGCCCGGTCTTTTCCATGGCACATGGGCATAGGAATAAAATGCAATTCGATCGGGGTTCAGCATCTTAACCTTTTGAATAGTGTTTATGATGGAAGCCTCATTTTGGAAGGGCAATCCATAGATCAAGTCGAAATTGACAGACTCATATCCTAATGACCTCGCCCATTCAGTCACCTCTGTTACTTGATCCAAAGGTTGAATTCTGTTAATGGCTTGCTGAACCTTGTGGTCAAAGTCTTGAATACCGAAACTCACTCTTGAAAAGCCAACTTCCTTCAGCACCTTCAAATGCTCATAAGTCGTGTTGTTCGGGTGTCCCTCAAAACTGAACTCATAACCTGGTAGCAATTCCACAGAGGCAACAATCTCTTCGATTAGGAACTTAAGGTTATCGGCTGCAAAGAAAGTGGGTGTACCTCCACCCAGATGAATTTCTTTCAACTTTGGTTTCTGGCCAAAGGTCTTTAAATACATCTTCCATTCCTTCAACAGTGCTTTAATATATGGGTACTCAACCTGATGGTTCACGGAGATGTGCGTATTGCAACCGCAATAAGTACATAAGCTTTCACAATAGGGCAAATGAATATAGAGACTGAGTCCTTCATCATTGTTTGCTACAAAACTGTCAGAAAGCTTTGTTAAGTATTCCTCTTTAGAAAATGCCTCTAGTTGCCAGTCTGGCACTGTCGGATAGCTAGTATAACGCGGTACAGGCTTGTCATATTTAGCAATTAAGTCTTCCTCTAATTTCCCCATTTCTATTTCTTCTTTTTGACTTTGTCTTCGAAAAGCATTCGTACGGATGGTGAGTAAGTATCATCATACTGACCTGACTTTACAGCCCAGAAAAAGGCCCCCAGAAAGACTACAGCAACTACAATACTTGTGATAATTAAGACGAGGATCACCGACATTACAACCTCAGTTTATGTGAAAGAATCTTGACGAAAAAAGTGGTCAATACCACCACTGATATACTACTTAATGGCATAAGAATAGCCGCCACTAAAGGAGTTAACCAGCCCGCTACTGCTATGCTCAAACCGACAATATTGTAAGCCAGACTCAAAAAGAAACTAGCATAGATTACATGCTTGCTGCGTTTAGCCAGATCAATTATCGCATCGAGCCTATGGAAAGTATCAGCATGCATAATCGCATCGCAGGCAGGTGAGAAGTTTGAGATATCTTCGGACACCGCCATGCCCACATCACTCTGCTTCAAAGCGCCTGCGTCATTGAGGCCGTCACCGACCATCATCACCGACTGACCTGCCGATTGCATCGCTTTGATGGTGTTCAGCTTATCATCCGGCTTTTGCGAAAAGTGCATCGGAGTACTGGCAGGAAAGAGTTTAGCTAAGTTTTGACGCTCAGCGTCAGAATCTCCTGAGAGTATCGCCAACTTAAATTTCTCTTTGAGTTGTTGAATAACACCCCTTAAACCACCTCTGTAAACATTCCGAATAACGAATCTTCCTCGTTGCGAACCTCCCAACTTAAGATATACATAAGAAGCTGAGTGATTAGTCTGTGCATCATTAAAATCCACAAAACGGGATGATCCGAGCTTAACTTCTACCCCACTCACCACTGCCTGAATGCCCTGACCCACATGCTCAGTAAATGATTCAATGACATACTTCCCACTATCGGTTCCCTCTAGATATGATTTTACAAATCGACTTAAGGGATGCGTACTACTCGAGACCGCGGCAAAAACGAGTTGCTTTTCAGCTAAGGTGAGTCCCTCGCCTTCAAAGCTCAAATCTCTTTCGGACGCGTTCGTGATGGTTCCTGTTTTATCAAAGACTATGGTGTCGATCTTCTGCAACCTTTCGACTACATCAGCATTTTTGAGATAAACCTTGTTCCTTCCTAATACTCTTAAAATACTACCTGTTGTGAAAGGTGTAGACAAGGCCAAGGCGCAAGGGCAAGCGACAATAAGTACTGAACAGAATACCAACCAGGTCTTAGAAGGGTCGGTAACCTGCCAGAAAATAGCGGCCATCACCGAAATCGCGATAATGGTAATCGTGAAATACTGACTGACACGATCCACCAGCCGTGTATGTTCTTTTTCCTTTTTGAAGGCCTCATTATTCCAGAGGCTGGTTAAATAACTTTGTGAGACAGGTTTTTGGACAATAAACCTGGCCTGCTTTCCGGAAAGCTTCCCTCCTGCAAACACATACTGGCCTTTCGCCTTTTCTACGGCCGCAGATTCTCCCGTAACGAAGCTATAGTCGATATAGACTTTATCTTCAATCAATATGGCATCTGCAGGAATCAACTCGCCATTTCTGATCAAGACTTCATCTCCTTTGACAATTTCTTGCACGGCAATTGAAGAAAATGCTTCTCCTCTCTTGGTCTGAATAGCCAGAGGAAAATAGCTCTTATAATCCCTCTCAAAAGACAGCGCATCGTAGGTTCTGTTTTGAAACCATTTACCAATCAACAAGAAGAAGATTAGCCCCACTAAAGAATCGAAGTAGCCTGGGCCAATATCGAATGTGACTTCATAGACACTCCTCAAAAAAAGCACGATCACGCCTAGAGCGATCGGAACGTCAATATTTGCAAACCGTTGTTTGAGACTCTTGAATGCTGAAACAAAGTACTCACTGCCTGAATAGAAAACGACAGGAATAGCCAATAGCAAGTTGAGCCAACGGAAGGTTTGCTGATATGACTGCTCTAGTGCAGAAATCCCCAGATAGTCAGGAAAACTCAACAACATCACATTGCCGAAACAGAATCCTGCAATACCCAATTTGACTAGGAGGCTTTTATTGAAGGTTCTCTCCGGGCCTTTCTCATCTGCCTGCTCTAAATTAACAACTGGCGTATAACCAATTCTGTCCAGTAACTCGGCAAGTTTGCGCAGCGAAAAATCGCCCACTTTATAGTTTATGGTAAGCTTGCGTTGACTAAAGTTTGTAGTGGAATTCATAATGGCAGGCTCAAGTCTCGAAAGATGTTCGAGAAGCCAGATACAACTACTGCAGTGAATGTTCGGAATCAATAAGGTCACTCTCTCTTGCTCCTGATCGGCATACTCGAGTAATTGTCTGCTGACATCCTGATTATCGAGAAAGTCAAAAAGAGTATTCTTCTCTATCTTTTGGGTGACCCCAGGAGTGGACTCTAAGCTATAATAATCACACAGGTCATTTTCGCTCAGTACCTCAAAAACCGTCTTGCAGCCATTGCAGCAGAAAGACTTTTCTTCGTGCACTATCTTATCTGAGGCACATTCGTCCCCACAATGATAACAAACCGTTTTTTGGGCTATCTCTTCTGCTACCATGGTCTAACCCTTAAAGAGAAAAGTTGGTGACTCAAGAATTTTTTCACCAGATATTTCACCATCCTTAATACCTAACATCAAGAAGGGTTTATGACTATTATAGACTACCTTTTCGGTTAGGCTATCAAAAATATCTCCCTGAATTAGTTGCACTCCGATATTGTCAAAAAATAACTTGAGATAATCTATGAACACTTTTTCTGCTTCTACATCATATCCTCCAGAGGGCTGACTCACCAAAACAGAAAGTGGCAAGTCTCTTAATGACGGATCGAAAAGGTTTAAAAAGTCCTTGACCATTTTTACCGAATCCATCGAGCCATCATGGTAAACTACGAGGTTCTCAATTTCCCAATCATGAGGTAACAACATCACAGGGCATTTCACAGAAGCTAATATCTCATCGACCACATGTACCTCAGAATCTTTAAAGGCATTCTGCTCTAATATTAATAGGTCAAATACCGTACTTAGCCGTGATAACTTTTGATCATCTATCCTTCCTTTGATCCATTCAAAGTCTAGATTAAATTCTTCTGCTTTGTGCTCTAAAATGGATTCAACTTCATAACTATCAACGAGATCATCCAACTGAGTACTGGCCGATTGGACACCTCCCTTGATGGTGACTAAGCTCTGACTCTGATAGTTGTAGGGAGAGAAGGCCGAAACGTACTTCCTGTGCGTCTTATTCAAGAGTTTCAACATATCTTCGATAAGATTGTCAAAACCATCAGTCGCATTTGTGGCTAGGAGTATTTTATGTTTCAAGACCTTTAATTCTAAGTATTGAATCAAAAGTACTTGAGCTAGGAAGGAGGGCTATTGATGGGTATCAGAGAAAAACATGATAAAAGTCATGTTTATCCATAGAAGTCCGCCTCGTGAACCAATTTCTGAGAGTCGATTACCTTGATTTTCTTGCCTTCCAAACCTATCAAACCATCGGATTTGAATTCGGAAAGCAGTCTGATCACCGTTTCGGTAGCGGTACCGACAATATTGGCTAGATCTTCTCTGGAGAGCGCTATATCAATTAAGTCGCTGCCTTCACCTTCCATGCCGTAAGTTTCCTTCAGCATTAGAATAGTAGCCGCTAAACGCTCTCTCACCGACTTTTGCGCAAGCTGAGCCAGTTTATCTTCCATTACACCCAGCTCATGACAAACGGCCTTCATAAGCTTACTGAAGAAAGCTGGATTCTTATTAAGAATAGTCAGGAAATCACTTTTTGGAATAAAGCAAATGGCTGCTTGCTCAATCACTGCTGCTGAGGCTCCGTAGAACTCCTCGCTCAGTAGAGACCTATATCCAAGAAAATCTCCAGGTTGGGCAATAAAAAGAATCTGCTCCTTACCATTTGAGCCCATTTTATACACCTTAACCTTACCATAGTTGATACAAAAAATCCCCATTGGTCGGGTTCCTTCGTAGAAAAGGTTTTGGCCTTTCTTATAAGTCACGCAAGACTTATGAGCAGAAAGAATACTCAAATCTTCATCAGGCAAGTCTGCAAAGTGAGAGTCAGCACGCGATTTGCAAAACTGACACTGAACATTCAATTGACTTGATTTATTAAGACTCATAGAATGGATTTTCTACTAAAGTAGTCCACACTTGGTCAACCTCAAAATTTTTAGGCAGAAGTATTATAAGAGATTCCCTACACCGAAAAGAACAACGAAAAGCAAAGTAGACAATGCCATTTGCTTTAAAAATGGATCGAGTTCTGAGGCTTTATGTTTTGTATATACTGCCTTTGCATTGACTAGCAAAAGCGGCAAACTTAACACGAACAGAAACTGGGTGATAGCTACGTAGTTTAGTACAACATATGCCATAGCTGCTACAAAGCCTGAGAAAAGAAGAAACCAATGATACCTGACGGCCGAGGCTCTGCCCAGCCGAACGGGGATGGAACGCTTACCCGCCTTTACATCAGATTCAATATCGCGGATATTATTTACGTTTAGCACGGCTACTGAAAAGAACCCTACAGAAATAGCCGGAAGTATATAGTTCATACTTACTGACTGTTCATATAGAAAAGCACTTCCCATAACAGCCACAAAACCGAAGAATATAAGAACACTGATATCTCCAAGACCTGCATAGCCATAAGGACGATAACCTGCGGTGTACGTGATGGCAGCAATGATTGCCAAGGCGCCAATCCCTAGGAACAAGTTAAAGTTGAAAGTTAGCCAACCAAAGGCGACATAGATCAAAGCAATCCCACTAGCCAATGAAAGCAGGACAAATATGACAATAGCCATTTTCATTGCTTCTTTACTAATCGCACCTGTTTGAACGGCACGTGAAGGTCCCTCTCTTTCAACACTATCTGCTCCATGAATGGAATCGCCATAGTCGTTGGCCAAATTGGAGAGCACTTGAAGAAAAATGGTAGTTAAGGCACACAAGCCGAAAACTAAACCATTGAAAGCACCTGCTGCCGCTGCCAAGAAAGCTCCCATTCCGATGGAAGCTAATGCTAAGGGCAAAGTCCTTAGCCTGAATGCTGCTATCCAATTTTTCATTTACATTCTGTCAGGCACATTAATGCCCAACAAACCCATGCTTAGTTTAATTGTTTGTGCTGTAAGTGCAGAAAGAGCCACTCTAAATTGTTGTAGGGTCTTGTCCGACTCGTTGAAAATAGAGAGCTCAGCATAGAAACGATTATAATCCTTTGCGAGATCATAAATGTATTGTGCCATCACTGCTGGAGAGTATGTATCAGCTGCGATTTTCAACTTTTCAGGATACTGACCTAAAGCATAAATTAAATCCTTTTCCATCTGATGGATGTCTTTGACCTCTTCGAAATTCACATTGTCAACACTCACACCCAATTGATTTGCCTTCCTTAGAATAGAGCTAATTCGGGCATGCGTATACTGAATAAATGGCCCTGTATTTCCTTGAAATTCAATAGACTCCTCAGGATTGAAAAGCATCCGCTTACGGGGATCTACCTTCAAAAGGAAGTACTTTATAGCGCCCAAACCAAGCATCTCATATAGTTCACTGGCTTGCTCAGGAGAAAACCCATCAATCTTACCAAGCTCTTCGGTTCTTGATTGAGCAGTATTTGCCATCTCCTTCATTAAATCATCCGCATCAACAACGGTTCCTTCTCTGGACTTCATCTTTCCGGAAGGCAGGTCTACCATCCCATAAGAGAGGTGGTAGCATGAAGAAGCCCAATCGTAGCCAAGCTTTTTGAGAATTAGGAAGAGCACTTTGAAGTGATACTCCTGCTCATTACCAACTGTATAAATCAGTTGACTCAAGCCTGGATAATCGTCAAAACGCATCAAGGCTGTACCAATATCCTGGGTCATGTAAACCGAAGTACCGTCACTACGAAGCAATAGTTTCTCGTCAAGCCCTTCGTCTGTCAGGTCGACCCAAACGGAACCATCTTCTTTTTTGAAGAAAACACCCTTTTCGAGTCCTTCCATCACGCGATCGCGCCCTATCAAATAGGTATCGCTCTCATAGTAGAGTTGATCGAAATCAACTCCCATTTTTTCATAGGTGGTATTGAAACCTTCATAAACCCAGCCATTCATTTTCTCCCAGAGGGCATAGACTTCTGGGTCTTTGGCTTCCCACTTTTTAAGCATTGCCTGAGCCTCTAAGAGAATAGGCGCTTCTTTTTCGGCATGTTCCTTCTGAAAACCTTTGCCCATCAATTCGGCTACTTCTGCCTTGAAAGCCTTATCAAAAGCCACATAGTACTTCCCAACAAGGTGATCTCCTTTGAGGCCAGAAGACTCGGGTGTTTCCCCTTCTCCATATTTCAGCCAAGCCAACATGGATTTACAGATATGAATACCGCGATCGTTGATGATTTGCACTTTATGCACCTCATTACCCGCGGCTTTCAAAATTCTTGATACCGAATTACCCAGAAAATTATTACGAAGATGCCCTAAGTGCAGTGGCTTGTTAGTATTCGGGGATGAATATTCAACCACAACAGTTCGACCTGTAGGCTCAACGGCAAACAATGGCGATGCTTCAATATCATCTCCATTGAACATTTGGGCAAAACTTTCTACTTGCGATGCTTCTGAAATAGAAATATTCAAAAAGCCTTTTACCGTGTTGAATGCAGAGACAACATTGGTATGATCTACCAGATAAGCTCCAATTTCATTGCCTGTTTCTTCAGGGTTTTTCTTCGAAAATCTGGCAAAAGGAAAAGTGACAAAAGTGTATGTTCCTTCAAACTCTTTACGTGTAGGCTGCAAGCCTATTTCATCAGCTGCCACGTCATGGCTATATAATGCTTTCAAGGCGTCAGAAACACCTTGCTTAATCTGTTCTTCCATTAACTAGAAATTCTTAATCAGAGAGTCGGTTGTAGCTTCGAGAATATCAAAAGCACTCTCCGCCATCCGGTTTTCAGTGTCCAAAGTTGGGTTCACCTCGACAATTTCCCAACAACAAACTCTTTTATCTTTTATCAACTCTCTATTCAGGTCAAAAGCCTGCTCTTTTGTGAGCCCATTGGCGACTGGGGTTCCAGTACCCATAGAGATAGATGTATCTAGACTGTCTACATCAAATGAGATATAGATTTGGTCACAATCCTTAAGGACTTCCATGGCCTCCTTTGCAACTGTTTCAACACCTTTTTCTTTTACCTCTTCTGTCGTAAAGTTTCTAATACCATGCTCTTGGATGATATGATCTTCAGGGGCTTCGGTGTCTCTGACACCAATAAAGACGACATCGCTGGGTGATATTTTCGGCCCTCTGCCTCCAATTTTCTTAATTCGCTCCCATAAAGCTTCCGTCTCTTCCTCTACGTCATTGACCTCGCAGGCTTCATTGTCCATGGCAGTAACCATGGCTAAAGGCATGCCATGCATATTGCCGGATGGTGTCGTATAAGGAGAATGAAAATCAGCATGGGCATCTATCCAGATAACCCCGAGTCGTTTTTCTGGGTCAGCTTGCTTAATACCACAGATAGTACCTGCAGCTGTGGAGTGATCACCTGCCAAAACAATTGGAAAGAGTTGCTCACTTCTTAAGTCAGCGATGGTATCACATACTCTATTAAGCATTGTAAATACACCTTCACCGTACTTGGCAAAGTCAAATTGTGAATCGCCAAAAAGTAATTGATTCTCATCTTTTACGCTTACAGGCTCAAAACGCATAAAGAAATTCGAATGTCTCTTAATACTCGCAATCTTAAGTGCATCTATTCCCATGCTCGCTCCGCGGGTGCCTGCGGCAAGTTCAGATCTCACTTCTACCAGTCTAATTTTCCTCATCCTTTAAAGTTTTCTTACTATTCTACAAGGTACATTTTTGACTTGGTAAAAGTGAAAATTTATCGGCACTTCATGCACGACCTTATTAATAAATTCTTTTGCTGGAAATTTTGGTTAATATTTTCCAACCTACCTGTGTTTAGAATTGATGAATTGTTGTAATATTTGCGCACCTTTTTTAATTCTTATACCAAGTGAAAAGCTACTTTGATCTAATAGACCAGACCTTCGAGTTTCCCACTGAAGAATTCAAAGTCAATGGAAAGTATCTCGAATTCCATGGAATTCCTCTCCATGAAGTCATCAAGGAGCATGGAACTCCTTTAAAAATTACATACATCCCGAAAATTGCCGAGAACATTCAGCGGGCTAAGAAGTGGTTTGGCGATGCTATCGAAAAGCATAAGTACCAAGGAGGTTACACCTATTGCTATTGCACCAAGTCTTCTCATTTTGAATTTGTACTTGACGAGGTTTTGGACAATGATTGCCACATTGAAACCTCCTCTGCTTTTGACCTTCAGATTGTAAAAAGCCTCTATAGAAAGGGCAAAATTGACAAAGACGCCTTGGTGGTTTGCAATGGCTTTAAACGTCCATTATATGTCCAGTACATTCAGGATTTAGTCAATGATGGCTTTACCAATTGCATCCCAATTCTGGATAACCTCAACGAGCTAGATCAATATAAAGGCAGGATAGAAAAAGATTTTCAAATTGGGATTAGAGTGGCTGCTGACGAAGAGCCAAATTTCGAATTCTATACTTCACGGCTAGGCATTCGGTACAGCGATATAAATGCGCTCTACACAGATCAAATCAAAGGAAGCAATGCCAAGCTGAAAATGCTGCATTTTTTCATTAACACTGGCATCAAAGACACTGCATACTACTGGAGTGAATTAAGTCGGTTCATGTACAAGTACTGTGAACTTAAGAAGATTTGCCCTGAGCTAGACACCATAGACATTGGCGGTGGTTTTCCGATCAAAACCTCCTTAACGTTCGAGTACGATTACGCCTATATGGTGGATCAAATCATTGAAAACATCAAATGGATCTGCAACAAGAGTAATGTGCCAATGCCCAATATCATCACTGAGTTTGGCTCATTTACAGTAGGCGAAAGTGGTGCCATTATTTATTCAGTGCTTGACCAAAAGCTCCAGAATGACAAAGAGCTCTGGTACATGGTGGACGGATCTTTTATTACAAGCCTACCAGATGCATGGGGAATGAACCAGAAATTCGTTCTACTGGCTATAAATAAATGGGATCACCCTTTCCAGAAGATTAATATGGGTGGATTGACTTGTGACAGCATGGATTATTACAATTCAGAGGCACATTCTTCGGAGTTATTCATGCCCTTAATTGAAGAGGATGAGAATCTGTATGTTGGCTTTTTCCATACCGGGGCTTATCAAGATTCTCTTGGCGGATATGGCGGCATTCAGCACTGCCTAATCCCAGCGCCTAAGCACGTACTTATTGATAAGGACGAAAACGGAAAATTAGTCACAACGGTCTTTGCTGAAGAGCAAAACCATAATGATATGTTGAACATTTTAGGGTACTAAACTTCCCTACAACAGGGATTTGACAGTTTCTGGAGGCCTGCCAATTACCGCCTTATCTCCTTTGATGACTATTGGTCTTTCAATAAGCTTCGGGTTAGCAACCATAGCTTCTATCCACTCACTATCCGACAAGGTTTTCCCTTTGAACTGTTCTTTATAGATGTCCTCTCCTTTTCTGATCAGGTCAATCGGCTTAATGTCTAGCTTTTGAACAACCTCTTCAAGCGCTGCTCTTGATGGTACATCTTTTAGGTACTCAATGATCTCTACTTGTGTATCTGAGTCTTGAATGATTTGAAGAGTCTCTCTGCTCTTACTACATCGAGGGTTGTGAAGAATCTGTAGCATGCTTATTTAATTAGCCTAAACCGCGGTCTGAAACGACATAGGTTCCTTTACCATTACAATTTGGGCATGGCACTCCGCCCACAATTTCACCTGACCCGCTACAATAATAGCAAGTCACGGATTTCGTATGGATCTCTTGATGTCTGACGATTGGTGGTGGTAGAACTTCTTCTCTTGCGGCTTTTCTCTTTTCGAATGAGAGATTAATGGCAGTCACATTGAGCAACTCAGGGTACTTGTCAATCATTGCTTCAATATTCACGAACTCTTCATCTATGCCATCTTGCTCAACGACCCATTTCCTTCCAAATTTCGCGTAATACGCCTGCTTTCCGTTATAGGAATGTACCTTTCTTGATTTCATCTTATAAGACCCGTGTTTTGCCAATTTGCGTACTACCGCAATACAAAGATAAAAAAGTTTAAATAGCTCGAAAATTTCAATTTTATTTCAATTTTAGTGTCAGAAAACTATATACATGAAGCAAGTCCAAATAAGTGAGCACCTTACCATTTCCAATATTGTTCATGGTATGTGGCGCCTGACAGAGTGGGGGTTTACACAAGATCAACTGATTAATTTTGTAGAACAATGCCTTGAACTTGGTATAGATACCTTCGACCATGCTGATATTTACGGAGATTATATGGTAGAGGAAGCCTTCGGCAATGCACTCGGCACGGTTCCTGACCTCAATAAACGGCTAAAGATTATAACCAAGTGTGGTATAAAGCTCCTTTCCGAAAATCGACCGGATCATTATATCAAACACTATGACACCAGTTATGAGCACATCGTCTGGTCAGTAGACAACTCTCTCAAAAAACTCAAAAGAGATAATATAGACATCCTTCTGATTCATAGACCTGACCCGTTCAGCGACCCTAATGAAATCGCTCGAGCATTTTCTGAATTGAAAGAATCCGGTAAGGTTAGCGAGTTTGGAGTGTCCAACTATCTACCGGGTCAGTTCGATAACCTGCAAGCACACCTTGACTTCCCCTTGGTTACCAACCAAGTAGAAATTTCGGTAGCAGCACTACAAGAATTTGATAATGGCACCATAGACCTCTGTCAGGAAGTAGGAATTCCTCCTATGGCCTGGTCGCCCCTATCTGGTGGTAGTATTTTCAATGGGGAAACTCACAGATTCTTGACCATTAGAAATGTATTACACAAGATTAGCGATGAGTACGGTGTCACCATCGATCAAATAATGTACGCATGGCTATTGAAACACCCTGCGAATATCATTCCGCTAGTTGGTTCAGGAAAGATAGAAAGAGTAAAAGCTGCAGTAACTTCATTGGACATTGACCTTACAAGACAACAATGGTTCGAGCTCTGGGTAGCTTCAAAAGGAGAAAATGTACCATAGCATAAAAACAAAAGCATGAATAACCTAAGCTTCCCTATTGGCGAGTTTACAGCGCCCTCAGTTATTGATCAAAGTCAAATTGACCAATGGATTAAAGAAATAGCTGAGTTGCCTGAATTGATGGAGTCGGCCGTGAGAGACCTGACCGAAGGTCAGTTAGACACTCCTTATAGACCTGATGGCTGGACAGTTCGTCAAGTTGTACATCACGTACCTGATAGTCACATTGGTAGTTATTGCCGGTTTCACTGGGCACTTACCGAGGACAACCCTATAATCAAAGCATATGATGAAAAGGCTTTTGCCAACCTGCCTTATCACAATGAATTACCAATAGAGATCTCCTTGTCATTACTGAAAGCCTTACATGCCCGATGGGTAGTCCTTTTGAGAAATATGACCAAAGAAGACCTAGAGAAAACTTTCTTGCACCCTGAAACCAAGGCTGTCAATGTGCTTAAAGAAGTAATTGGTATGTACGCATGGCACGGAAAACATCACCTTGAGCATATTCTAGCACTAAAAAGGCGAATGAACTGGTAAATCATACTAAAGTATTACCCATAATTCTAGCCAATCCTCTTCCTTTAAAAGAAAAACTATGAGCGACAAAGACGAAAGTATCTACGGAACCATCGGTTGGATAGACCTGACTGTTCCTAATGCAGAAGACGTAAAAGACTTTTATGCAGAGGTAACAGGCTGGAAGCCTGAGCCGGTTTCAATGGGTGATTACAACGACTATAGTATGACAGCCAATGGGCAACCAAAAGCGGGAGTTTGTCATAAAACCGGACCTAATAAAGACATCCCATCGCAGTGGATGATATATATCAATGTCCCTGACCTAGATAAAAGTGTTGCGGCTGTTGAAAAGAAAGGTGGAAAACTTCTTTCAGAGATTAAGTCAATGGGTTCTTATGGTAGAACTTGCTATATCGAAGATCCAGGCGGAGCTGTCTGTGCACTTTTCGAACCTGCATAGCGAGACAAGCTTTTCAGCTTTGCTGAAATCATTTATCTTAGAGCCAATACAATGCTCCACATGAAAAAATTGGCTCTGGTTTTCTTCTTTAATATCGCTTGGGCAATTCCAAATACTGAGCCTTCCATACCTGATCAAGACAGTCCTTACATGTGTGCAGCCAATACTTTGGCAATGAACACTAGGCTTTGTATTGACATTACAGAAGTACCAGGTTATATGTATAAAGACTACTTGGCTACTGCTGCTGAAAGTGATGGTGAACAATCTGCTGAATTCAGAGAGAGAATTCCAGACTTCAGCAAGTGGGAAGCGGTTTTTGAAAAACTTGATGCAAAAGCCATAGAAGAAAAATTCTTCGAGACTGATGAGTTTGCATTGATGCCCATAGTCGGTATCAGCCGACAGCAAGCCGAAGACTTTTGTGTTTGGAGGACAAAAATGTTCGAAGCTGAGCTGGCAAAAATGTCTAAGAGAGAAAGGGCTCAGTTCCCGAAGAAGTTCAGGTTCAGACTCCCAACTGCCAGTGAATGGTCAAGAATGCGATTTCTGGCGCTAGAGAAAGCCATGTTAAAGCGACTGGATAAGATTGCTAATGGGAACCTTAAGGCTTTCAAGTTTTCAAAGTCCAAGATCATGCAGAACAATGAAAAAGTATCTCATATCTATGAATCCAAAGATTCGAAGGTTGGCTTCTTTAATCTATTCGATAACGTAGCAGAGATGACGAGCGAGGAAGGTATTGCCGTGGGTGGCAGTTGGTATGGTCCTAATGAGAAGGCCAACTACCAACAAACTTTCGAATATACGTCTCCCGAAGCATGGCTAGGGCTCAGGTGCATCTTTGAAATTATCGATTAGACAATCCCCACCACCAAGAAACCTAAGTAAGTACCAACTCCTGTCCCCAACGCACCAGCTAGTATTGCCGGCAGCACCAAGTCTGAACGCTTAAAAGTATTTGCTAAAGCCAATGCTGTGCTTGACCCTCCGATATTCGCTTGCGAGGCGATGGCTACAATGGCCCAATCCAGTTTAAAGACTATGCCGCACAGAATAATTATGAAGCCATGCACTAATACTATTGCTCCAGTGAATACTAGTATATCTATTGCATCGGCACCCACCTCTGCCAGAGCGGTTATCTCACAGAAAGCACCGACCACCACTAAGAACAAATAGACCGAAAACATACCTAAAAGCTTGGCTCCAGGTATGCGTTTGATAAAATCCGTCTGTGCCAAAACCAGAGCTATGGTAGTCAATATAAGAATCGAGGGTACTCCAAAACCCTGCGTTTTCGCCCAATCTGAAAGCCAATCGGAAACAAACAAAGCGGTTAGGACAATGGCTATCAGCAAGCCCAGATTTAAAGGGGAAAGCTCTTCTTTATCAGAATGGGCTGTGGTCTTCAATGCGTTTTTCGAAATGGTCTCGGGGTTGTTTCTAAGCTTTCGCATAAATGCGGGTAAGCTCAATGTTACCAACATCCATATTGTAGTCATGATGTTATCAGCCACTACAATTCCCGTAAAGATTGCACCTTCCTTCGCCATTCCATATTCTAAGGCAATGGCATTAAAATTGGCGCTTCCACCGGTATATGTACCCGTCATCATACCTGCAATGGCGGCATAATTTTCTCCGAAAACGTCTTGGTAGTCGATGAATTGAAGTGCAGCAGTGACGCCCAGCATTGTACCTAAAGCTCCTGCCCCAAAAGCAATCAGCATCGGCATTCCAGCTTGTCGTAGCTCTTTTAAGTTTACACCCAATAGCAAAAAGAAAATACTAGCAGGTGCCACATATTGAAATATTGAGTCGTAGACCGGGCTTGCATTTGAGGCAGAAGGTATCATACCAAAATTCGCTGCAATGGCCCCTAGAAGGATGACCAAAAGTGAACTACTTAGATGTTTAAGTTTAGTGTACTTGCATAACCATTCGCTCAGAAATATCAGGAAACACAGGAAAGCAAGAATGTAAACAGGCTGCTGGATATTCATGAGCTCAGAAGTTATAATAAAAAGCTAGTCGCTCCAACTTTCATAACTCACCAAAGTCTTATCCGTTGCTCAGGGCGCTAAGAACTCGCTCTCGGTATGACTGCCCTATAGCCACCATATGCTCTCCAATTTTAATCTGGTTCCCCTCGATGTACTCAAACTTGGTCTTATTGATGATATACGACTTGTGCGTTCTCACGAATTGGTCATCTGGCAAATCAGTCAGAATACCTTTCATTGTAGTTGTGACAATCAATGTTCTATCCACTAAATGAACTTTGACATAATCCCCCAGCGCTTCGCAGTAAAGGATATTCTCAAAAGGCGTTCGATACATCTTTTTATCTGCTTTGAGCAAGATATAATCTTGTTCGGGGTCTTGCGTTTTTGTGGTACTCAACTTGGTCTTCACCTTGTTAATCGCTTGAACGAATCTTTCAAAAGCGATCGGTTTCATTAAGTAATCCACTGCACTCAGCTCAAAACCTTCCACTGCAAACTCGGGGTATGCCGTAGTAAAAATCACTTCTGGCTTTTGATTTAGTGATTTGTAGAAATTAATCCCGGAAAGCTTCGGCATATTGATATCCAAAAAGAGAAGATCGACAGTCTCGTTGGCAAGTATTTCCATTGCAGCGAAAGCATCCTTGCATTCCCCCACTAATGTCAAATCAGGATGATCGTTGGTGAAGGTCTTTAGTACATTTCGAGATAACGGTTCGTCATCTATAATCAAGCATCTAATCATTGGATCGTTAGTTTCACTTCAAATACGCTATCCGTCTCATTGACTTCAAAAATGTGTTTACCGGGATAGATAAGAGCAAGTCTTCGTTTCACATTCTCCAGACCAATACCTCCATACTTTCCTTCTTCCATATCATCCACTTGACCTTTGTTGTTCTTTAAGGTCAATTCAATTCCCTTACTAAGATCGAGTTGCAGATCGATGAATCCGTCATCAGAAACACCTTTAACGCCATGTTTAAAGCTATTTTCAATCAAAGGAAAAAAGAGCAAGGGTGCTATTTGTTTATCTGCCGGATCGCCAGAAATATTGAAAGTCACCTTGGTGCTTTGATCAGCCCGAAGTTTCTGCAGTTCGATATAATTTTCAAGCATCTCAAGTTCTTTGCTCAATTCCACTTTATCGTCACCCACCTCATAGAGCATATACCTAAGCAAATTCGATAATTCTAGGACAGTCTCAGCTGTCTGATCACTTTGGCTTAATGCCAATGAATAAATGCTATTCAAACTATTGAAGAGAAAATGAGGGTTGACTTGAGACTTTAGCGAGTTAAGTTCTATAGACAGTTTCTCTTTTTCCACCCTTTGCAATTGATACCAAGATTTCGAGAGTTTGAACAGCGTGGTCAGCACGAGGTAGATGAGAAAAACAGTGACCAATACCTCATAATCGGTAAAGGAAACCATATAATACTCTGTTGGGAGCAGTGGTAACAAAACCTCAAAAGTGAGCTCATGCAACCCATAGGTCGCTTGCATAAGCACTATCGCTAAGAAACCATACTGGAGATACTTGCCTTTCTGAAGAAATCGTGGAACAAGAACCGCCAGATTTATATATACCAGAAAGAAAAGTGGGATATGAAAAAGGCAGGAATAGAAGAAGTCGATGAACTTAAAAAAATTGGAAATAGAGAAGTAATCTCCAATTGCATAAATGGACAACACCCAGAAGACCGGGTGCTGTAACCATTTTGAGTTTATGATCTTGTAGAAGATTCTCATCCTGAAATTTTGCTGTAAGTATCAACAGATTCGAAAACCGACTCATCGTCAGAGTAGCGTTCTAAAAACTTCTGTATCTCCTTGGGTTGTGCAGTGATCAGGATAGTTCCATCAACATTCTCATGTCTTAGTCTGACCAAATTACTTTTGAACAGATCGGAAAGTTTTTCCAGATCAAATAGCGTAAGATTTAGCTTTTCGCTTGTCACATCCATTTTCATAAAAGTGTGAACTGGAAAAAGGTTCTCGCCAAAACCACCACTAGAGTACTCAGGCAGTGGATACAAGTCGAGAAAGTAGTCTTCTCCTATACGAACGATATGTGCTTGGTAAACAAACCTTTCATCATCATCCACAAAGGTCATTTTGTAACTCTCGTCTTTCACTATATAAGCTGTTCCTTGAAACTTAGTCTCTACTTTTTTAAGACTCTCATTAAGCTTCTTTATCCCTTCGCTGAGTGGACTCAGAGATTTTTCAACGTGGTTTTTCTCCTTACCTCCCCCTATGAGAGTATCATAGTGGGCTATTATAGCATCACGATCCGTGATCTTGACACCATTCCTTGTTATAGAGATTGAATCTCCCGATTTAATCGACCATCCATTGCCTGAGATGGAATCCGTATACTCACTTTCTACAGTAATCATTTGGCCATCCCTAATAGGCTCACCATCATGCAAAACTGCCTCGTTCTCTGTCATTCTTTCAAACGTGATATGATCGTCCTCGTCATCTCCGCTTTGCCATGTACCTTCTAGTTCAGGCAAGTACACCAAGGTGTCGGGGGTATAAATGGGAAATAAGGAGTAAACAACACAGGAACTCATGCAAACCATCAATAAGCTAAATGCTACGAGTACTTTAATTTTTCTTTTCATGACTTTAGATTTTATATTTTGAGTTTTTGATGACTCAAATGTGCAGGCTAAGTCGCACCTGCTCAAATTTTATCGGTGAACGCGATCATTTTCCGGTTGAACAAGATATTTAATTCTTTTTGGATGCCAACAAGCACAAGTATCGCTAATTCGATAACCTCCGCAATCATTATGGAGTATAAAGTCATATTTACTTTTATGAAGACCAAAACCCTCTTTGCCTTAGTACTCCTCTTTACCTGTATAACCTTTATTCAAGGACAAAACAGGGACATAACGATCGGGCAAACTCTAAAAATCAAATCCGAGGCTTTCAACGAGGAAAGGGCCCTGAGCATTTTCTTACCTGATGATTACGAAAGCTCAACAAAAGACTACCCTGTACTTTATTTATTAGATGGACAAAACTGGTTCTCGTATGCGGTTAGCATAAACCAATTGATGAGCCGATATGACTATGTACCTAAGTTCATCATTGTCGGTATCGAAACTAGCGACTCACCCCGCTTTGGTTTCTTTGCCAATTCAGGTAAGCTAGTTGACTTCTTGGAAAAAGATGTGATTACATATGTAGATGATAACTATCGCACAAATGACGACCGAATGCTCTTCGGATGGCAATTCGCAGCAGCCTTCACGGTTGAAACGATGATTAGAAAACCGGAATTATTCAAGGCCTACTTTGCTGCTAGCCCTATCCCATTAAACGATCAGCGATTAGATGCTTTTTCAAAGCTGTTAAGCTCCAAGCCGGAGCTTGATCAAACGCTCTTGTTCACCACTTCACTCAATGAGAATGGTGTCGAAGCGAACGTACAACGCCTAGCAAGCATTATTGAAGACAAAGCTCCCACGCATTTTTCCTGGGAATACAAGGTCATGAAAAACGAAGAACTTCCTGCATTAGGCCATACAACCACTCCACTGGGAACCATCTATCACGGACTTCGAAACCACTATGCAGACTATCCTTTACTGGAGTTCAATACGATAGAAGACTTTCAAGAAGCCGGAGGACATGATCATGTTCAGTCCTACTACCAGCAAAGGGCTGAAAAGTATAACCTGGCTCCAGGAATACCCCATGAGGGCAAATTCTTTTTAATCCGTCTGGGGATGGATGCAGACCATTATCCAACTTTCGAGAGGTTCATGAACGAATTCATTGAAACAGATTTTTTAGGAAACATAAACCTGGGGTGGAACACGCGGTATGCCGAGTTCTACTTAAAGCACAACAAGCCCAATGGCGCTAAGGTTATTTACGAAAAACTGATTGAGCGATTCCCGGAAAATGCCAGGCCAGTCAACGGACTGGGAGATGCATTTAGAGCCGAGGGCAACCTCATTGAGGCAAAAAAACACTATTTAAAGGCAATTGAACTAGCAGAAAAAACGCAAGACTCCAGGCTCGAAGCTTACAAAAAAGACCTTCAGGATATTGGAAGATAACATGTCCTACAAAGCGCAAATAGTCAAAGCCGAAGGTCTTTTAAAGGAGGCAATGCTAAATGCTGACTTTCTAACTCTAGAGTCACTCCTGCACGATCAATTGAGCTTTGCCATACCTACAGGAGAAGTTATCACTAAGTCGCAAGAACTTGACAATTACAAGTCGGGGCGAATGAAAGTTTATGACATAGATATCTTTAGTCAAGAAGTGAATGAAATTGGTGACACCATTACTGTCGCTGCCTCAGTACACTTGAAAGGTGCCTACGATACCGTCCTTATCGATGGAAAATTCAAATTCATTAGAGTTTGGAAAATGACTGAAGGCGGTCCCAGAATTATCGCAGGCAGCAGTACTTCAATACCAGAAGAAGGGTCTATTTAATATCAAAATTCAGAAACACGGTAGGCGTAAAAGGAACTCCTACTGTATTGATCACATTGCCATCAGGAACACTCACAGACTGATTGAGTCGAATGTTACGGCTATTGAATAGATTCAAAAATGATATACCAGCTTCGACATTTGTATTTGCTAACTGATATCGATATTGAAAGGCTAAGTCCGTTCTCCAATACGGCTTAAAGTCCTCCATATTTCGAACAAAGGTATTGTCAGAAAAGCCAGAACCATAAACATTCGTAACTGACAATTCAAATGGACTCAAGTCAAAAATAGCAGTTGCCTTTAACTCATGTCGCTGATTCTGTGGTGCAGGCCGATACTGACTTACTCTGCCACCATTCCCAAATCTCTCTTCAACCTTCGACAGTGAGTACGAAAGCCAAATCACATGATCATTGATATGTTTTCTCACAAATAGGTCAATACCCTTGGCTTTGGATTCTCCCTCACCTATTACAACCGTACCTCGTCTGTCAAAAAAATATCTAGTAAACCCAGAGGTGGTCTTTACAAAACCTTCCAGACTAACTTCAAAGCCTTTATCTCTAAAGCCTAAGCCGAGCACATTGTGTACAGACTCTAATATGGGTATTGTATTCCCGTTAGATACTTGCCAAACATCGGCCCTATTACCTAACTCATCGATCACCGAGTTTCTGGAAATGAATTGATTGTAATGGCCCCACCCAAAATGAGCATTCCATTTTTCAGATAAGTCAAACTGCCCATTTACTCGAGGTTGCCAGTAAACATTATTCCCCTGTGAGGGCAGTTCAGCCTTTAGCCCCAATTGCAGTGTAAAGCCCTGCCCCAATTGAATCTGATCGTGTGCATAGAGAGAAACTCGTATGAGTTGCTCCACTGAAGCAGCAAAAAGGGAGTCGCCCTCATTGGTCTTAAAACTGGCTTCATTGTCTACATGCTCTAGGTTTACCTGAAGTTGATGTGCCTTAGCTGCCGCAAATGTGTGGGTAATTCTGCCTCGGTTTTCAACGATCGGATTACTCCAATTGTCAGCTCTTAAATCCACAACAGGGGCAAGTACATTTCTGTTGATAAAGTAGTTAGTACCCAGCTTTGGCGTATATCTACTAGTGGAAAGGACAACAGATGAAAGTCCTCCCTTGGGCCAGTTTTTTAAATACTTGAGTGAACCACCAATCTGCTCTGATTTGACTTTGATATCTTGAAATAGCTGTAGTCGTGTGGATCGTGTTCTGAGGGTTCCTTTGTAAGAATCTGTACTGATTACTGAACTAATCTCCAATTGATCACTGGGGCTTAGGCTAGATGAAAACTTAAAGTGTAAATCGCTGTAACTATATCTGGGTACGATCAGACTTGTATCTTCATCGAAGTTATCGGAAGCCAAGGCAAGCTCTTGTGTTAGTGTCTTTCGTCCTGCTACTTGAAAGGAAGAAGAGCCCTTGAATAATGGCACATTCACATAGGCATTCACCAACTGATTGGTGAGGCTTCCGCCCAGTTCCAGTTGATTGGTATTTCCCGACTTACCATCAATCATAACTACACCACCAACCCGATCTCCGTAAGGCACATTATATCCCCCTTTGTACACCTCCACATGTTTTATCATATAAGGGTTCACCCTACCCATATCATCATTGATGCCCCAGCTATTGAACAGACTGACACCATCGTAGATCACGTGATTTTGTCCGGCATAAGAGCCCCAGATCACAAAATCAGCAATGGATTCTCCTGCTGCCGTAATGCCGGGGTATTGCCTCAGGTTATTGAAAATTAGATTATTACTTAGACCTGCCACTAGATTGTTACCGACATCGTTCAACTGGATGTAACCACTCTTCTCACCGATGTTGGTGACGGGTGCACTACCTCTGTCGCCTGTAACCACTATCTCATCTAAAGCCGTAACACGCGGTAAAAGGCTGATTTGTAATACTTCCCCATGGCTCAGCAGTGTATCGGCTTCATAGTAACCGAGGCTTCTCAGTTTAATGTTTTCTTCAGAGGCCAAGGACTTGAAAGAAAACCTCCCATTTTCATCTGTCACTAAGCTTCTTTCAGAAGTATACAATACGGCAAATGGCAATGGCTCATCAGAGCCTTGTTCAACTGCTCTGCCTTGAAATAGGTATTCTATTGGCTTTGGCTCTGCTTCTTCGAAAACACGGAAGCTGTAAACATCACCAATCCGCACCACTTCCAGACGGCACTTAGCGGCCAATGCGTCTAAGGCCAAGTCAATGGTTTGGAAAGACTGGTTGATCGTTATGGAGCAAGCATTGGAAAGTTTAGAATTGATAGAGACCTGAACATCAAATCGGTCATTTAAATCCAATAGGATTTCATTCAACAATTCGTCCTGATAATCAAGACGAATAGATTGGGCGATTGACTTAGTGGTACAACACAAAGCCAGGACTAACATGAGTGCGAATCGTGTCAAGTCATTTTCTTTTGATCAAATACGTTTTCCCTCTTTTGGTGGAAGACAAGTTATAGTTTGGAAGAATAAGCTCCAGGGCGTCAACAGCTTTTTCTGGCCTTTTCATAACACCTGTATGTTCCTCATTGGCTATACTCGGGTCTTCCAACTCAATGGTGATATTGTATTGTCTTTCAAAGTCGGCAAAGACTTTTGAAAGTCTTGTTGTATTGTAGTTAAACTCGTTGTTTCTCCAAGCCAATATGGCTTCCTTCTCAGCATTGGAATCTTCTTTTTCAAGTTTTTCAATATTGAGTTTGACTGACTCACCCGGAAGTAAGACTACCTGATCTGAGAACTTATTACTTACACCCACTTTTCCAGTCTCACAAAAAACCTCATAGTCCAAACCTCGGGCATAGATGTTGAACTTAGTCCCTAAAACTTCAGTCACCCCAAGGCTTGAATAAACTGCAAAGCGTTCCCCTTTTTCGACTTCAAAGAAGGCCTCTCCGTCTAATTTGACTTTCCTATCAAACTTCCACCAGTAGGGTGCATACTTGATGGTAGACGCTGCATTCAAATGCACCTGCGATCCGTCTGGCAATACATGACTTATAAATTCTCCGGCTCCCACCGTTACGGTTTTGGTATAGAATCTAGCAAAAAGACCATAGCTCAAGAGCAAAACCATGGAGGCAGCGATGCTCATAGAAACCCAGTTCATACGAATAACTCGGCCTTCTTTCACAGGCTCAGTCTCGCTTGAATTATTCTCAATCAAATCATCTAAGTCTGCCCAAACGTCATCTTTTGACTTGGCATAGGAAAACTCCAGCTTAGAGAAGAGTGCTTGCTCCTCAGCCGAAGTCAAATCCTTATCTCGCTTATTATTTTCCATGATTCAAAACTTGTCTTAATTCTTGCAGTGCCAATGTCATCCGTTTTTCGACTGCCTTGACTGATATATCTAATTTCTCTGCGATTTCGGTATACTTTAAGTCCTCCATTCTACTCATTAAAAAAACCGCTCTTCGTTTTTCGGGTAATCCTGACAAGGCCTTCTCATACCGACTTTTTAGTTCTTGATAGTTAAAATCATCCTCTGTCTGATGACTGCCCTCCTTCCATGAAAGTGAAAGCCTGTACTTACGCTCTGCCTTTGCCTTTCTGTATTGATTAATCCAAAGGTCATTTGCCATTTTGTAGATTAACCCTTTCGTTCTATCGCCTTGATATTCAAAATTCTTCTCCCACAACTTCACAAAAGCCTCTTGAACAATATCCGTTGCCAGCTCTGAATCGCAGCAACGGTAGTTCACATAGTTCCGAATTTCTTCGAACCAGCTGTCAAAACACTTTTTAAATTCTTGTTTGGTCAAAGGATGATAATTTAAAGTAGTACGGCCAACTGACCGCACTACCCTAATCGACACTCAACTTTAAACTACAACATCTACTTTTAGACAGTTACTAGTTATCGCAGGTTTCTTTTGCCCTAAGCATCTCCTCATCGCTGTTGACGGTGACAGTTGTACCATCTTCAAAGGTGATGTCTACAGGGTAAACGAGATCGGGTCTTCCTTCAGCATCTGGATTGGCACGATACCATTGTCTTATCAGTGTCCAGTCTTGTCGTGAATCCAACACAATTTCAGACTCGTCAGGCATCACAAAGCTGATAGGAAAGTTAAAGGCGAAACATCTCCCATCTGCCGTATCTACTTCACAGCTTGCTCGGGCCCTAATCAGTTCTTCCTTATTATTGATTGTGATGACGGTATCTCCATAAAGAATATCAATTGGATAGTTGAATACAGGTCTGACATCCGCGTCTGGATTCTCCTTGTACCAGGCTCTCACTAGTCTCCAGTCAGATTTACTTTCTAATGTGATACTTGTGCTATCGGGAACCGTCACTGAAAGTGGGAACACAAAATCAAAACAGTCTCTCGCTTGCCTTCTCTTTCTTCTTCGGCTTAAAAAGTCTCTTATTGACCTTAACTCTCTACCTGTTAGATCAAAGAAGATGACCACTATCTCGCCTACCCTTGTGCCACCAGCCCTCATAAGTGTGACCGAAAACCCTAATTCTGGTGCCATTGCCGCGCTTGATACTACACTTTCAGAAAAATCAGTTTCAATGATCGAAACAGAATTCGCAGGTAGTGTGGATGGATCTACCTCAACTTTGTTACTCGCTACTTCTATGGCCGCAATCAACGCGTCATCTTCCAAAGCGGGATCTGCCCCCTCTTCGTTTTCACAGGAATACACACCCAATGCAAAAATTACTGCGATAAGGGGTGATATAAATCTTAACTTCTTCATGCTTTCTAGTTTATACGATGAAATATTTACCCTTACACCGCAGCCACCAGACCTTGCCCTACTTTTATTTTCAGAAATTTTAAAAAAGTTTTAAAAAGAGCTCTCTAGCATAAAAAAAGCCTCTTTTAAAAGAGGCTTTAGATTTTAGGTTTTCATTTGCTTATTCTTGCTTGAGCGATTTAACTGGATTGACTGTGGCGGCTTGATAGGACTTTGCTGTCACAGTAAGTACACCTATTAGAAGTGCCATTACACCAGCGATGATAAACACCATAGGATCAAGCGAGGTTCTAAACTCGAAATTGTCGAGCCAGTTTTGCGTCACCATAAAACCAAATGGGATAGCCACTATAAAGGCAATGAAAATCAGCTTTGAATAGTCTTTAGACAAAAGCATCAAGATTTGTAGGACTGACGCCCCGTGTACCTTTCTTACCCCAATCTCTCGTGATCTTTGCTCAGCCGAATAAGAAGCTAGACCCAAGAGTCCTAGGCTGGAAATTAGGATCGAGATGAGTGCAAATATATTGGCTAGTTTGCTCACTGTCTTTTCATTTCTGTAGCTTTCCTCATAGGCCTCGTCAATAAATTGATACTCGAATTCAGATTCAGGGCTTAGACTAGCTGTAACTTTCTCTATAGCGCTAATGGTTTCGCTCATATTGTCTCCAATTCTTACTAGAACCACATTTGACCGCTGTGGATCGATACACGTTATGATTAATGGCGCAATGGGTTCATAGAGGTTTCTCATATGGAAGTTTTTAACCACGCCTATAATTCTTCCATCAATTCCCCAAAAGGATAATTTTTTACCCAGAGGGTCATCGAAACCCATCATTTCGGCAGCCACTTCATTGATAATAAAGTTGGTGGAGTCCTCTAGTTGCAAAGAGAAATCACGGCCTTGAAGCATTTCCATACCCATGGTAGAGATTAAGTCTTCATCTGTGAGCATGACATTGACTTCATACCCATCAGCCGGATTTTTACCTTCCCAATTCGTAGAACTTGTCGATCTACCATAATCCAACGGGTTTCCAGAGGCAGCACTCACAGCCTTCACATCTGGAAGCCTCATTAACTCGCTTTTGTAAGTATCTAAGCGACCTAAAATACCTTGGTCAATACCAACAGCCAGAAGATTGTCTTTATTAAGTCCCAAATCCTTATTGAGCACATAATCGATTTGTTTGTAAACTACTGTGGTTCCAATAATAAGTAGTGTGGATACCGTGAACTGAAAGATTACAAGTCCTTTTCTAAAATACGCTGCATAAGAGGGCTGCTTCATAGTCCCCTTGATGGACTGAACAATGCTAATTGCTGGTAGCAATACTGCCGGATAACTTCCTGAAACAAGTCCTACTGAAAAAATCAGGCCTATAAGAAAATACCAAGTTCTTTGATCTGAGAAGTCGACACTCAATTGCTTGCCCACCAGATCGTTGAAGTATGGCATTGCCATAATTACCACAAACACCGATATGGTTACTGCCACTGCGGTTAATAGAAAAGCCTCGAAGTAGAACTGTGTACGAATTGACTTTTTTGGAGCTCCCATGACTTTTCTCAAGCCTATTTCCTTAGATCTTCGGCTAGACCTTGCGGTGGTCAGGTTCATGAAATTGATACAGGCCACAATCAAGATAAAAATGGCTACAATGGTCATGATTCTCACAAAATCAATTCTGCCACCAGAAACCACACCATTATCAAAGTTTGAGTAGAGGTAAGTGTCTTCGTACTTATAAATTATCACCTCCTCGTCTCCAGCATTTGGATTGCCCACCGTATGGTCTTTAATCTCCATTAAGATCTTATCCGAAACGGTTTGAACCTTGCTCTCATCAGAGATTCTCAAGAACGTTTGAAAACTTCCGTTACCCCAATCATTTACCCATGGATTAACACCAAAATAGGCTTGAGCATTCATTAACCAATTGAAATCCATAGTAGACTTGGCTCCCAAATCTTTGAAAACCCCACTTACTATGGCATCCATGGCATCTTCAATCCTAAGGACTTTACCAATGGCTTCATTTCTCCAATTATCCCCAAAGTACTTGAGTGCCACACTTTCAGAAACCAAAATGCTATTGAGTTCGGTTAGAGCGGTGCCCTTATCCCCTAAAATCAAGTCAAAGGTGAACATATCGAGGGCCTCTGGACTGGCAAAGCTGCCACTCTCATCTACCAACTGGTCTCCCAACTGGATTTTAAGCTCCATCGATTGGCTTAACCATACCACTTGATCCACTTCGGAATATTCCTCTCTGACCAAATCGCCTAGCGGCTTAGGAGTAGAAGTGGTAGTAGACACCATACCATTAGACTGCTTCATATTCCTGAAGGCTTGGTAAATCTCGTCTCCGTTGGCATGAAACTTATTGATACTTCTCTCATCATCGACCCACATCAAAACTAGAATACTAGAGGCGATTCCGACTATTAGACCGAATAAGTTCAGGAAAGTATAGCCCTTATAGCGAAGGGCATTTCTGAATGCTATTTTTAGATAATTACTTAACATGTTGTATTGGTTTAGACCTTTGTTGAATTCCACTTGTTTGATAATACCAGGGCGAAAGAGTAGCAGTACATCCAGATAAAACCAGAACCTTGCTTTGACCTTACTCTCTTCTTCGCGCATGGCAAACAGTTCAGACAAATCGCCTTCTACATCCTCAATAAGCTCGGGGCTGCAGAACCACTTCAGAAAGCGAAGCGGCAATTTTGGGAGAACTGTTTGTAATGAATTGTTCATGCGAATTTGAAATCAAAAGCCATGGAGGGGATTGCTTCCCATAACTTGCTTCTATCTTCCATCACCTTTTCGAGTGCTTTCTTTCCGTGAGGCGTCACTTTAAAATAGCGTTTGCGTTTTCCTCCCCTAACTGCGGAGGCCTCTCCAAACTCAGATTTAAGAAAGCCCTTTTTCTCCAAGCGGCTTAAAGCAGTACGCATGGCACCAACACTGACTTTTCGCCCTAAACGCTTTTCAATGTCTTCTTTAATTGAAATACCGTAGGCATTTTCATAAAGTACCGCCACCGTAAGTAAGATGACTTCTTCAAACTCTCCTATCGAATACTTACCCATAGAAATTGATTTAAGTCCTAAAAGTAATTAAAATATATAAGTCCTAAACGCAGTCTTTATTATTTAGTTCCAAAAAGTAAAGAGCACTCATAAAAAAAAGGCCCTCCTAAGAGGACCTAAATCGACATGATATATGATTAAAAAAACTACTGATTCGTGGACGATAAGTCCAAGTTCTTCACCGCATCGGAAATTTCATATCCCAGACGTAGGCCCTCCTCGCAATCCATACTCATATGCACACCAAGCGGCAATCGAGAAAAGGCATTTTCATAGGCCATCTGCTCAAATGTGCTAAATGTCCTCGGAGTACTCACGAATTCGGTTCTACCCTCATGGGTTCTATCTGTAAAATTCGTCTCATTACCGAAAGTGTCTATAAACAGACCTCCTGCGGCCGAAGCAAAAGTTGAGTGTCCTGACGGGTAGCTAGGGAAACTTGGGTTCGGCCAGAAAACCAAGCGAAAGAGGTTAGTCTGATAATCTGGATCGATAAACTCATGGATGAATACATTTGGCCTCATCACCATGAACTCATACTTGTACTTCCAAGCAGCTACTGCTGCATCGTTTAAAGCAAAGCCCAATTTGAGAAATAGGACTAATGATTCTTCAAGGCTCAAATTGTACTGTTCAATCAACTGGTTGGCAATCGATACTTGACGCACCGGAGGACTCATCATAAGGCCTTCAACATCATCACTCCAGAATTCTGCTATCCATAACTGCTCACCATTCTCTTCCCTTGCAGCGTTGTTTGCATTATAGACCTCAACCATCTGCTGGTAGTACTCACTCTCTGGATCTTCACTGTAGGCTATTGGATCAACAGCAGTTGTTTCTTTTGGCTTCACCACGAAGGTTCTTACTGATTCCCAATATGGAAATAATGCTCGTTCAGGGTCCGCAGAATATGTCCAGAAGCCCTCTCCAGTTGGTGGCTCATATGAGGTAGGTTGAGGCTCTAAGATTTGCTCCTCTGCATCATCATCGGTTTGGCTATATGTGATTACTCGTTCAGCAATATACTGACCCCAAGCTTTGGAATCCTCTACAAGCTCTTCGCTTAGCCCGGTAGATAGTGTGCTCTCAAAATCCGTTTCTAAGGCATTGATAGCACTTGTTCTATCATCAGTAACGTTTATAAGAAAGTGATCTATTACTTGAGCAAAGCAGGTGTTCAAAGCAATTCTATAACTGATTTCATCTGCCTTTTCACTTTGTCTAATACTCAAGCCTCTTAATCTATCTTCATTTGAAGTACTATTTGTCATGCCAGGCACAACGGTTTCATAGGCTGCTAAATAGATATATGCTGTTGCTCTTGCCGATGCATTTGGTCTACCCGCAGAATATCGCTCGAGTTCTAAGAAGAGATCGGTCCATGCCTGTGCAAGTCCATTCCCCTCTAAAGATAAATCCTCGTTTGTCTCTCCTACAGTAGTCTCAATGTCTAGACCATCTTGATTATCACAACTCTGAACAGCTATGGTCAATACCATTGCCAAGTAGATTAGTTTGTTTTTTACCTTCTTCATTCGTTTTGTCCGTTTTTGGGTTAAAATTTAGTGGTGCATCTTAGGTTGAAGAAGCTTTTCCGAGTGGTGAACTCAGGAATGCAACGGACATGGTTGAAGGTTACCCAACCCCTACTAAATTTTATTCTTTATTTACATTTCACAAAGACCTTGTCTCAAATGGTCGTTAGTTATGACTATTGTCTTAACAAATAGCTGAGGCTTGACAACGAAAGTTGCTCTTGGTATTCCTCCATTGATTTACTATCCCCTCTTGCCTTTGCTAAGAGATACCTTAGGTATATTAAATTAGGCTCATTAGGCTTAATCATTTCACATATGCCAATCGATTCTAGTGCTGACTCATATTCTTGTCGCTTTAGTGCCTTCATAAAGCTCAGAATGCCGTAGGTATAAGCATCAGCATTGTTGGCAAATACTTCATTGGGAGTCAATGAAATTTCGAGATTCTCGCTTCTACCCCTTTTCACAAAGCTGTCATCTACATACATGTTAATCGCAACTCCTCTGCTTTCCAGCAATGGTAGTTTCCATCTCTGAGATGAGTTTTGGATAGCCTCAACAATTTTTTCATCTGCTTCTTGATTGACATGGTGCCAAAGTTCCACATCCGTGATACTACCATCTGGTTGGATTGAAAAGGTCGCAAACAAGTAATTTGGACCAAGATTGTATGAAGCCTTGGCTGCATTGTGAACATAAAGATGAAAATCGGGGTACTTCTGAGTTATAAACTGAGGATATAACTTTTTAGAAGCGAAGTAAACCCTGTTTTCCTTATTTGAATACCAATCTGTTTCATTGATAGGTAGCCCTTTCAAAAAGGTCTTTTCCCTAAGGTAATAGTGCTTGGAAGAACTCCCTTCCTCTGACAAAACTAGGCTAGAATCGCTATAGGCATCTATATTAAATGCTCGATCGAAGCCGTAGGTCAGTTTACCCCGTTTGAACTTGTAGTCTGTTGATATACCGTTTGCTCGGTAAGTTCCATAAATCTTCAGCTTACCGTCTTTGTCAAACTGCAACTTCAAGTAGTCCTCTTCCTTGCCGCTTTGAACGGCAGTTTTTAATGACAAACCCTCCCCGGAGTTAACTCGCACCCAAGAACCCAAAATATCTTTTTGCTTTTGTGCATGGACACTAGAGAATTGAAACGCAATGGCCAATGAGAAAATAAGCTTCAATAGTACCTGACTGAACTCTTTTAACATATCCTTCTTCATTTCTTACGAGACACTTCCACAAATGAACCATATGGTACACCACCGGATTCCTTATTAAAATCAAAAATCTTTTTAAAATGACCGCTAGCCTTGTCAATCGTAAAAATCACACCAAGGTTGTTCATGCCTCCGAATCTTGTCATCCCCCACATGACCCCTTCATATTCCATCAGGTTTCCTTCGGGAAATCTTCCATTCGCTTTATCGAAATGGTGAACTACAAGGTGTTCTTCATCTTCAATAGTAAAAACCGTTCCAGCATTATTCTCACCTCTCAGAGCCATCATCCCCCAGAGTTTTTCGCTATCAGCATTTAACTCTCCAAGTGCGGGATATTCTAGATCATGAACTGAGACCAGGCTATTGTCTTCAGGATTCAGATAGTACACTGTGCCCTCATTGTTTTTTCCTCCTCTGGCCGTCATTCCCCATAGTTTTCCTTCGAAAAGGGTCAAACCACTTTCAGGCTCTCCTCCATTTTCCTTCTGAAAGTCATAGACTTTCTGGTATCCAGTTCCATCAAGATTTAGGCTAAAGATCACCCCCACTCCCTGACCTCCTCCTCTTGAGGTAGTCCCCCAGAATTTGTCCTCATGTACTAAAAGACTATTTCGCGGGTTACTCCCATTGGCTTGATTAAAATCATAGACCTTTTGAAATCTGTTGGTTTCTAGGTCAAGAGAGAATATAACCCCTTGGTCATGTTGCCCACCTCGGTTAGTCATCCCCCATAGTTTGCCGTCATTTTCAGTGAGTTCTCCCAAAGGCATACTCCCATTTACTCCATCAAAAACATGAATGACTTTAAAGTTAGAACCTGTGAGATCCAAGTTAAAAATGGCTCCATGTCCTCTTGTTTCCTGAGCAGTCGGACTACCGGTTCGCCCCATTGTCATACCCCATAATTTCCCATTGCTTAGCGTAAGACTGGCAAAGGGATAGCCATGCTCACCTGTGAAATCATGGACCTTGGTGAAGCCAGTTCCATTATTCTCTATGTGGAAAATAGAACCATAACCATGAGCCCCATTGTTGGATGTCACACTCCACAGTTGCACATTTTGACTCAACCCGACCTGGCAAATGCTCAATAACAGACAGCACAGGAATCTTTTGGAGGTACATCTATTCATTTCGCAAAAGGTCAGCAGGGTTCTGAACAGCAGCTTTTCTTATTTGCCAAATAATCGAACTCACTCCGATGAAAAGTACAATGACAAAGCCTGATAAGAATTCAACTAGGCCTATGTCTACCTTGTAGTTATATGATGCCAGTAGTTCTTTATCTACCACATAATATGCCGAAGGGATTGCTATCGCACCTGACACCAGAATCATCCAAATAAAGCTCTTGGATAGCACAAACATGAGTTGTTTTATGCCTGCTCCAAGTACCTTTCTAACACTTATCTCCTTCATTCTACTCTCAGTGGTGAAAACCGCCATGCCAAGAAGCCCAAGAACGGAAATAGAGATTGCCAGAAAGGCCAAAAACGATATTAATGTGAAAGCAGTCTTCTGAGCTGCATAAGTGTCAGCAATCTCATCACTATAAAATTCAGCCTCAAAATTATGTTCAGGGTCATGAAGCTTAAAACCTGCCTCTAGTTCACGCATCAAACCGACTAAATCGTTACCTCTGAATTTAACCCCTAGTAGTCCGCTTGTTTCGCTATGCACACGCTGTACAAAGCCGAAACCTTTGTTCATCATAATCTCCCCCTGCCCCAAAGTATTAATAGATGTATTCACAAAATTCTTAGCTACTCCTACCACCTGCAATTTCGCTCTCCAGAAGCCTCTCATATGTACAAACTTGCCAATCGCTTCCTCTGGACTACCTAGATTCAACGCTTCTAGTGCATGTTCATTTAAAATAATCTGTTCTCTGTCCTGTCCATTAACTAATGGATTTAGGAACCCTTGCCCTGCCAACAACTCAACATTATGCATCTCTATGTATCTATGGTCTATCCCATTCCAAAAGATTATTGACTGACTAGATTTATCCTCTGGCTGTATCATGGCCAATTCAGCACTCCCAGTACCCATGGTCATCATGGAAGTAGACATTTCCACTACATCTGAAAGCTTAGCATATTCGTTCTCTAGAAGCTCCTGATAGTCTCCTTTGATCTTAACATTCACGATGTTTTCAGTATCCAACCCGATGTCATAATTCAAGGCAAACTGATATTGCTTATTCACCATAATGGCACACATTATCAGCCCTATTGAAAGGGCAAACTGAAGTACAGATAGCACTTTCCTGAAATTGAGGCCGGCAAAGACTTTAACCTTGCTAGCATCACTAAAAATTACAGTGGATTTAAGCTTTGAAAGAAAGTAGGCTGGCATAAACCCCGCTACCAAACCTATACCAAAAGTGAATGCTATGAAATAAAGGACTTGTCTCAGACCTATGTCTAAAGAGAACATACTGTGCCCACTTGAAGCTGGGTTAGGCATGTTTAGGAACCCTGGTCTTATGAGCAGAAATATACCTATACCAACAACTAAGGCTAAAAGTGAAAGCATAACAGCCTCCACAATAAACTGGGTAAAAACCTGACCTCTTCTTGCTCCTGAAACCTTCCTGATCCCTATTTCTTTCGACCTTCTAAGCCAACGAGCTAAAGAAAGATTGGTATAGTTGAAACATGCTGAAAGCAGTACCACTAAAGCAAGAACTAGCATTACGTTCAACTGACTTTGAGAAAAACGAGGACCCAGGTCGTTCTCATATTTGTCGCTAGTGACAAAAGTATCCATTGGTTGAAGCAGGTGGGTTACAGCATGATCTTGTGCTGCATTGTAGCTCTCGACAATCTCAGCCATTGAAGACTCTACATCTTTTGGGCTAGTACTGTCTTTAAGCTTTAGGTATGCATAGTTACCTTGGAAGTCTTGAGGGTCGGTACGATAATTAGCATCCCAACCTGTCCCAGAAGTAGCTGGTTGATCATATGTATCCATTGAGACAATTGATTCAAACTGTAAGTGAGAATTTTTCGGTGGGTCTTCCATTACACCTGCCACAACAGCATTAATTTGCCGTGTCTGCCAGCCACCCGTACTTTGAAAATCGAGTGTCCTACCGATCACCTCTTCGGTGCCAAACAGTTTCATTGCAATGGATGAGGTAAGCACAATCTTATTCGGACCATCCAATATTGTCTCGGGGTTTCCCTGCTTTAGTTTGAACGAAAAAACCTCAAAGAAATCTGGCGTTGAATAAAGACCTGACAGGTGTATTAGGCCTGCATCTACTCCAATATCCGCTGATACACCCTCGCGAATGATTACACTGCTTTCAATCCCAGGAACTCGTCTACTAACCTCATCGCCAACAAAATATGAAGCTGAACCCATGTCCAACTCTTGACCATACATAAACTTGTTAGAGGTGACTCTATAGATATTCTCCTTATCCTCATGAAAGTCATCGAACGAATTGAGTTCGGAGAGAAGAAGAATCATCAGGATCCCAACTGACATGCTAATAGCCAGTCCAACGATATTGATGGACGAGAATAATCCGTTGCTTTTTATGCTTCTCAGCGATGTTTTAAAGTAGTTTTTGAACATTCCGTATTGATTAAGTTTTTGACTTCCTTCAAATTTTTTCAGTGACCAAGGTTTTAGAAAGTTGACAACATGGAACCAGTAGAGCACTTTCCGCTGCCACTTCGGCTTAGATGAGAGTTCCTCCTTATACTCACCTAGATCGCCTAGAATCTCTTCCAGGTACTCTTCGCGACAGAGTTGTTCGAGTAACCATTCCGAGAAATTTCTCTTCTCTCTATTCACTTCTAAGACTGTCTATAGGGTTAGTTCTCGCTGCTTGTCGCACTTGCCAACCAATTGTTAACAAACCAATAATTAGCACTGCCAAGAAGCCTGAAAGTAATTCGAACAGGTTGACTGGGGCCCGCTCCCAGAAGGTATTCAGGACTTCGTTTTCAACTATCCATAGGGTAGTCGGAATGGCTAAAATCGCGGCTATGATCATTAGTGGAAAGAAGCCTTTAGACAGAAGAATAGCTAAGTTCTTAGCACTTGCTCCTAGTACTTTACGAATACCAATCTCTTTCATTCGTGTTTCTGTGGTAAACACTGCCATCCCCAATAAACCCATCGTTGAGATCGATATTGCAATAGCAGCTAAAAACGAAATGACACTATAGTTGCTTCTCTCATACTTATAGCTTTCGGAAATTTTGTCTTCATAATAGGCCGCTGTAAAAGGGTTTACAGCGTCTTGGCGAGCATGGATTTCTTCGAGTTTTGTTAATGTGGATACTATATCCTCACTTCTGACCTTCAGGTTTAGAACTTTATAATCACTCTCCCTATTGGTTTGAATAAAGGCCATGGATTCGATAAACTTCTTAGTTAGCCCTATACTCACGGCCTCCTTGAAGACCCCCTGGATACTCACATTCATTCCATTGTAGATAAGTCGTTTACCCAGAGCTTCCTCCGGATTTCCTAATTCCAGTTCTCTGAGCATTGCTTCATTTACAATAATTGAGCTTGGCGAACTCCCTAGACTTAGTGGAGCCTCAAAGTGTGTACCCGCAACTATCTCTATCTGATGCATGCCGATGTAATTCTGATCAATGTAATTGATCAGGGACAGTGCTCGGTTACTCATGCCCTCGGTGAAAATCATTCCTGCATTAAGACCATCGCCCCCCACTCCAAGGACCCATGACGACTTAGAAACCTGACTAACCTCTGGTAATGTGCCAAATTCATTGGCAAGAACGTTAGCATATTCGCCATGAATATCTACTGTAAGGATATCGTCAGTTTCATAGCCCAAATCATAGTCGAGTGTATATTGGTATTGATCGTTGATTAGGACGGCACACATGATCAGCCCAATGGACAGTGTGAACTGAAAGACGACAAGGATTTTTCTAAGTTGTGCTCCTAAAAAGCCCTTTGGCATCCCTTCACTCTTAAATGCATTGCCAGCTTTTAATTTTGAATGAAAAGCGGCTGGCAGGACTCCCGCAACAACCCCAATTACTATCGCAAAAAGAACGAAATAGAAAATATGCCAATAGTCAATCGACAATTCGAACATTTCGAATCCTCTGGCAGAAGGGTCTGGTAAGGCTAAGAACTGCGGCCTTATAAAGACAAAAAGGAAAACGCCCACAATTAGTGCTAGTAGTGACAAGACCACAGCTTCAACAATAAACTGACTGAAGACTTGAGAACGACTAGCGCCAACTACTTTGCGAACACCTACCTCTTTTGTCCTCCTCAGAGCCCTTGCAAGGGACAAGTTGGTATAATTAAAACATGCAGAGAGCAATACAATGGCCGTAAGACCTATCATCACCAGCACCTTACTTCTCGAAAACGTAGGGCCTGTACTATGATAGGTATCGCTGGTAACAAAGTCCTTCATGGACTGAAGGTTGTGCACCAGCGGATTATCCAACCTCTCTGAATTAAAGCCCTCTAAAAAGGCTGCCATTGACTCTTCAATAATAAGTGGGTCGGCATCACCAGAAAGCAAGAGATAAACGAGAAGGTTGCTGACATAACCGGGGTTTGTCTTATGAGACAACCCTTGCTGTTGAATACTCAATTCGAGGGTTTTTAAGGATATCAATGCCTCAAAACGAAGGTGAGAGTTAACTGGAGGGTCTTCAACCACTCCTGATACTATGCCTTTTTCTAAGTCCGATTGAGCAAGCTGCCCATTCTGAAGATAGCTACTCATTTCAGCAGTAATTAACTGACCAATTGGATCAGCATCACCAAATAATTTCTTGGCAGCCGTAGCTGTTAGCACTACCTGACCTGGTTGGGACAGTGCAGTTTCTTGATTACCCTTGATCATTTGAAATGAGAAGATATCGAAGAATGACTCTCCAGCGTAATGACAGTTGATGGGCACTGCCTTCTCTTCTGTACCCAAATCTAATTTCACAGGACTATTGCTCATTACTAATACATCCTCCACTCCTGAAAATTGAGAAGAAAGAAGATCAGCCATAAAATATGAACCTGTAGCCTGCCTTACAGTAACACCCTGATTTCCTTGAATTTGAGTTGACGTTACTCTATAAATGTTTTCTCGGTTGGAATGAAAATCATCAAATGACGAGACTTCCTCGATCAAGAGAATCATTAGCACACCAACAGACATGCTGATAGCCAAACCCGCCACATTGATCGTAGAGAACAATGCATTGTTCCTGAGGCTTCTCAGCGAAGTTTTAAAGTAGTTTTTAAACATTCCGTATTGATTAAGTTTTTGACTACCTTCAATTGTTTTTAGTGACCAGGGCTTTAGAAAGTTGAGAACATGGAACCAGTAGAGTACTTTCCGTTGCCACTTCGGCCTAGCGGAGAGTTCCTCCCTATACTCACCTAGATCACCTAGAATCTCTTCCAGGTACTCTTCGCGACACAGTAAACTGAGAAGCTTTTCTGAAAAGGTTGACCGTTTATTTCTATCCAAACCCTTACTATGAATTATTGCTTATTGAAAACTCAGGGATTTGCATCCATAAACTGAGCTTGAGCTCACGGCTTCTTTCCAAAGCCCTTTTTCCAGAGGCAGTCACTGTAAAAATTCGTTTTCTCCTACCTCCACGTACTTCTGTGGCATCACTCATGTTGGATTCAACAAAGCCCTTCTTTTCGAGTCTATTCACCGTTCCGTGTACCGCTCCAATGGTAACCATACGACCAGCCTGCGATTTTAATGCTTTACGAATGGCAAAGCCATAAGCATCATTTTTGAGCATCACTACTAACAGAAGAATCAACTCTTCTAGCTCGCCAAGGTGTTCTTTTTCCATCTATATGTTCTATTTAATAGAATGAACATACGAAGGAAATTTCAATTAGTTATATTTTATATAACAAATAAACCCTAGTTGACAAGGAGATTGGTCTAATTACGACTTGAATTAGACCAGAAATTGGAGGAATCAGGTGCCGGTGCTTGCAGGATATGGCTATGAAAAAACCAGTGGCACCTCCCCTATAACCGCTACCTCCTTAGACGATGGACTGAGATAAGGTCATTAGTCGAATGAACCTGTATTCCTCTCATGCATTTGTTTAGTCTGTTCATGAAGCTTTTAGACTAATCCATGTACAATTGAGTCCTTAACATCTTGATTTATGAGAATTTGGTATTGGTTTTGAAACCAGTGTAACAAAGTGAATCTAAAATATTTGGTATGAAAAAGTATTTGTTCGTTCTCGTCATTTTTGGAAGTACTAGCCTCTTGGCCTTTGCTCAAGAAAAGACACCTCTCAGCATTATCAATTTTACAAATGCTGAAACTTCTATTCAGTCAGGTGATGTCAATTCAATTCAGCAAACCGTGATAGAGGCCTTTGTAAAAACGAAACGGTTTGTTGTTATAGGAAATACAGGGGAAACCACCAGTGAATTAGCGGAGGGCACGCTCAAACTTGAAGGACACATCATATCCATCCAGAAAAATGAGCGCAAAGAGAAAAATGAAGAAGACAAGGAAGTAACTACCTATACCGCGAAGCTCTCTGTGCAATTAAAGATAACAAATGCTCAAACGGGTGAAATCGTGAGCTCTGAAACCATTAACAGTTCTGCAGATGGAGACAATCTGCTTGGTGATCTTTTTGGAGATGATTCGGCAAAAACACCAGAACAAGCAATTGATCAGGCCATTGTATCGATAGGAGGAGCGGTTGGAGAATTTGTAAACACCTACTTTCCTGCCACCTTTTACATAGTTGAAATTTCAAATACTGACAAAAAAGGCAAGGCAAGCGAACTCTTAATTGCTGGTGGTACTTCCTTTGGTTTAAAAAAAGGAGATAAACTTAAGGTAGTACAAGTGAGAGAGGTTAAGGTGGGCAATAAAACACTAGAAAGGAAAAAGGAAATTGGAGAAATCAGGGTAAAGCAGGTTGAGGATGAAAATTTCTCTATTTGTGTTATAAGATCGGGTGGGGATGTAATCAAATCAAGCATTGATCAAGGTCAAACCTTGTTGGCAATTACAAAACAGTAATCAAGAGAAAATCTTCCAGGGAAATACTGCAGGAGTTCTTTTCTTGTAAGTCTCGAACTCAGGGTTGTCTTTATATCTTCTTTCGAGCATAGGTACACCCGATACTTTGAGCAATAAGAAGGTTATTAAAATAGGGCTAACCAAGCCAATCCAGCCATAAGTCACCTCCAAAACGATCAGCCCAATACTGAACCACATCACGATCTCACCAAAGTAATTGGGGTGACGTGAGTGCTTCCAAAGCCCTGACTGCATCACCTGATCTTTATGCGTTTTCCGCTTTTTGAATTGTCCTAATTGATAGTCTCCAACAGCTTGCCAATAAAAGCCTGACAGCCATAGGGCCAGCCCGGCACCAGCGAGAAAACTCAATTCACTACCAGCGGATTGTGAGGCAATAACAATGGGTGTGCTGATCACCAATAAGAGCAGCACTTGCAGCAGATAAACCTGTAAATAAGATCTCCAATAGAAAGTGCTTCCCCACTCCTCTCGCCATTGCTTGTACCGAAAATCTTCCTTCTTCCTTCGGTTGCGCAAGCCAATATGTAAGCTCAGCCGAATACCCCACAATGAGGTAAGGAGATAAACAAGGTTGGCCACCTCACTATTTATTTGAGTAAAATATAAATAAGCACAAAGTCCCACATATCCCATGCCCCAAGCGACATCAGCTATGTCATTTCTTTTTAAGACAATCGAGATGACAAACCAGCAACTAGCATATGCCCAGGCAAGTAATAAAAGGTTTATCACCAGCTGTATCATGCCATCAACCAATTCATAATGTAAAAACCCACGGTACTAACTGATGCTGTCAGGATGCAACCCCAAATGATGTCGATAATAACAATTCTGATCGGCCAGCCTCTCAATGTAGCGAGGTTAGTCAAGTCATAAGCGGCATAAGTAAAAAAGCCGAAGAGTGCTCCTTTCAATACTGCTTGTTCTAAAGACGAAGCGTCCACAGCTGGAACTATCGCGAAATAGAAAATCCCTACAATAAAGATCAGATAGAAAATAATTGCAGCCACCCAATTGACCTTAGGCGCTAAAAGCCTTCTCAAGTATTTATTGTAAAGCTTCTTAGCAATGACGCCTAACCAAAGAATATCAATGGCAAAAAACACAAGCGTTGTGAGCAAATAGGCTTTCAATAAGAGCGAAAAGGACATAATGACTTTTTAGAATAACACTCTAAAAAGCCTATTGTTTAAATCCTACAAAGCCCCAATCACCGATTACTCATAGCGCAAAGCCTTTACAGGGTTTGCATTTGCAGCTCGCAACGCATGATACGAAATGGCCATAATGGTAAATAGCAAACAAATCAAGAAGGTGAAACCTACTGGTAGCATTGTAAATTTTGCATGAATACTAAAGTTTGACAGCCAATTACTCGATAAGTAATAACCTATTGGTCCTGCGATGGCAAAAGCTATCACCAAGAGTGTCAAAAATTGTTTTGACAGTAAAGTCATAATAGTCTCGACCCTAGCTCCGCTGATCTTTCGAATAGCTATTTCCTTTTTACGAACTTCTGTCGTAAATGAGATCAGGCCAACAACCCCTAGAATTGTGATCATCACAGTGATCAAATTGAGCACCGTAAGCAGCTGCTGGAAAGTTTCCTCCTTGGCATAAAGCCTGTTCAATCGATCCTCTAAAACTTGAAATTCAAATATATTGTCTGGAAAGTGCCTTTCCCATAATTTACCAAGCTCCGGAGCAAAGGTCGCAGGGTTTTGTAGATCAACATTTACCAAAACTCTCATCCCAGGTGTAGTGCGAGCATCCAAGAAGATAATCAGCGGGCTGACCATATCATAAGACTCACCTGGCTTGAAATCACTGACCACACCAATCACATCCCACTCACCCGTGACTTCACCCTGACGATCTCTAGAAAGGTATTTGGCTTTTAAGGGGTTGTCGCTCCATCCATATTGATCCATGGCAGATTGGTTAATGAGGACACCCTTTTCAGAAGGTCTGTTCTCGTTAAAGTCTCTCCCCACTACAAACTGCGCTCCTAGTGCCTCAACAAAACCATAACCAACACTGATGGCTGCAAGGTTGGCATTTACCTGTTCGCCCTTTGGGCTTTTCATCAGGTGACTACCAACGCCATAGCCAGATGCCAAATCAAAATTAGCCTTGGTAACTCCTTTTACTTGAGGCAATTCATTAAGCTCGCTCAAAAAAGCAGCTGCGGACTGTAGAGCCGCCTGATCCTCAGGCAATGTTAATTCTAGAAGGTTCGATTTGTCGAAGCCCACATCCCTCTCTTTAACAAAATTGATTTGCTGACCGATTACAAAAATCCAGATCATAAGGCTGCCAGCAATGGCATATTGGATTACTATCAACCCTTTTCGTAGCCAACCTCTTTTTCCGACACCGACACCGCCAGGCTTCAATGCCATCAAAGGCTGGAAGCGCGTAATGTATAAACTCGGGTAAAGTCCCGCCAGAAGCCCCATGGTTAGGCTAAGTAGTAGAACTATTATCAGGTTGGTCCCAGAGAAAAGATCTAAGACGCTTTTCTCTAGACCTGTGATTTCTGAAAAATAAGGCAGCAGTACTATTGAAATGAGCATAGCGACCATACCCGCTATGAGTGCAAGAAATATAGACTCTGAAAGGAATTTAAAGATCAAATTACCTCTTGAAGAGCCCAGTGTTTTCCGTATACCAACTTCACTCGCACGTTCTACGGCCGTAGCAGTGGAGAGATTAACATAGTTAATGCAGGCCATCACCAATAGAAAGATCATAATAGTGCTTAAAATCTCCAGGTTCTCTCTGCTACCATGTGGGTAGGGCTCTCCCAAGAATTCATCAGCCAGATAAATCTCTGTTAATGGCTGTAAATGCAACTTTACAGTCGCTGTTGGACTAATTCGCTGTCTCAATACCTCAGCCAGGTATTTATCACTGAAATCTGGCAATTTGCTACGTAGTGTCTCAACCTCATTCTGCTCATTCAACAATACATAGGTATAGGATTTACGAAGCCAATTAATCAATTCTCGCTGATCGAAATAGGTGCTATAAGAGATCAATGCCCTCATGGGCAAATGAGTTTTCTTACCCAGATCCTTTATTACAGCCTTGACTTTCATGTCCATTGGAGGCCTCACACCTGAATAAATCAGGGTTTCTCCTACTACATCTGTCCTACCAAAAAGCTGCATCGCCAGTGATTCCGTCAACACTACAGTATTAGGAGCTGTCAAGGCAGTTTCCTTATCACCAAAAAGAACTTCTGCACTGAAAACCTTGAAAAAGTCAGGATCTGTGACAAAGAAGTCAGTGGATTCTATGACTATATCACCCTTAGCAAAGGTGTTAGTTGCACCAATTCTTCTTAACCTCGTCTTCTCAATTACCTCTGGGAAGTCGGACTTCATAGTCGGACCAACTGGTTGCCCTATGTCGGCTTGTGGCACATGTATACCATCATGTTTGACGTCAAAAATCACACGATAAATACGGCCAGCATTTTCATAATGCTGATCATAACCGCTTTCAGTCTCTACATACATCCAAATGAGTAAAGAGAAGGAGATACTCATTGCCAAACCTAAAATATTCATGATGACATAGGACTTGCGCTTCTTCATATGCCGTATGGCAACCTTAAAATGCGCTGGTAGTTTGGTGATAAAACTCGTTGACCTTTCCCATGGCGGTTTGACATTTGGGTTCACCGCTTTGGCCTTATAAAACTCGTTGGCCAATTCCCTTGTGGAAGACAGAGTTTTCTCCGTAGCTTTTTCAAAGGCCGACTTTGCATCTTGCCCTTCTTCCATTAGTGCATCGATGCGGTCCCAAAGGTTAGCTTCTAGTTCTTCAATGTCACCCGGTTCAAAACCTTGTTCTGTTCTCAGTTGGTTTGCCCACTGCCTGATATGCTGTTGTAAATCGAAGTTTTTCATATCACCCTAAGTCAAGCGTTAGATTAGCACCCCATAGGCGATTAAAAGCCGTATTTACATTATTCCATTGGGCCTTTGAAGTATCACGCTCCTCCTTGCCTTTAGCTGTTATTGTATAATATTTACGTTTGCGGCCGTTGTCCAAAACTATCCACTCAGAAGCAATCAACCCGTCCTTCTCCATTCGATGGAGTACCGGGTACAGCATCGCATCTGTCCATTCGAGTTCTCCATTAGAGAGTTGTTCGACATTTTTAATAATTTGATAGCCATAACTCTTTCCATGTGACAATATGGAGAGCACAAGAGGTTTGGTAGAAGCAGCAACAAGGGTTTTATAAGCCATAATTTATACGTAATGTTGTTAGGTAAATATACATAACGACATTAGGTATAAAAGGTTCTGGACTTAACTCACCTCAGCACCGGTAGGAGAAATTAACAGCTTGATTTAATTTCTTATCAGCCTTTAAAACTCCCGATAATCACCCTCTAAAAACTGATTAGCTTCTTCCTCATCAAACTTAGAAGTAGCATTGTTCCAGTGTAGGGTTTTGTTAGGAAACCTACCAGCAATAACTCCCAAAAGGATTGTCTCTGTAAGTCGAGCTGCATAAGAGAAGGGTGCTGTACACTCATCCTTACCCAAACAGGCATCTACAAATTGGTGGTAGTGCTTATTACTTTCCTTACCATAGTCTTGTGTTGGACTGCCCACATCGGAAAACTTATTAAGATCCAAATCCACATACTTGCCTTTGACAATATGCCTTGGCAATTGCATAAAGTGAGGTAACAGAAGTCTTCCCTTTTCTCCTACAAACATGGCCCCTTGATCAGGCAACTCTTCATTGTTAGGTAGCCTTAGGTCTTTGTGCTTTTTTGGGGCACCTGGACCGTCATACCACACCCACTTGAATTTATTGGTGGTATAATCCGTAGCAGGGAATCGGTAGGTGACAATGTTGTTTTCAGGGAAGCCAAAACCAGTCGGTTTACGGCACTTGTTCTTGACGGTAAAAGGTACATCAAGATCTAAAGCATTATAAGGCGTGTCGAAAATATGAACTCCCATGTCCCCTAGTGTTCCACAGCCGTAGTCCAAAAGCTTTCGCCAATTTCCAGGGTGATAAACGTTCTCTTTAAAAGGTCTTTCTGCAGCTGTGCCAAGCCATAAGTTCCAGTCTAGTTGACTAGGAACCTGATCGCTACCAGAAGGCTCTGGCCCATCGAAGCCCCAGTTTTTAGGCGACCAGGCATGTACGGTTTTCACCTTGCCGATAATCCCCGATCGGATCAGTTCGGTACCAAGCTTATAATCATAAAAGGAATGCACCTGAATACCCATTTGGGTTACTAGATTCTTGTCTTTGGCCATCTTGTTCATGGCACGGGCTTCTGATACATGATGTGTCAGCGGCTTCTGGCAATAGACAGCTTTGTTCATCTCCATAGCCATCATAGATGCTGGCGCATGGGTATGATCTGGTGTGGATACCACCACCGCATCGATGCCATCACTCATTTCTTTCAGTAAAACGCGATAATCGGCATAAGTTTTTGCCTTGGGAAACATCTTCTGAGCAGCTGCCAACCGATTGGCATCTACATCACAAAGGGCTGTGACTTCTACAGCTGAGTGCGAGGCCATGGCCTTCAGATCTTCCATTCCCATACCTCCCACTCCAATGTGGGCGGTCCTCAGTTTATCGGCATCGGAAAAGGCCCAAGTAGACGAGGGCAAAATGCTTGCAGATGTCATTAGGGCTGCTTTTTTTAAAAACTCTCTCTTATCCATTTACCTATAGTTTTCTGATTTTAATATTTCTGAACCACAGTGGGCTGTCATGGTCCTGAAGACCGATATATCCTGTTTTAAACTTTCCATAGTCAGGGTAGTCCTTCCACTTGCCTGCCAATTTCTTTGCCTCCCAATCAGCATCCCATGGCACAAAAGAAAGTAGCTTCTTGCCATTAAGCCAGTGTTCGGCAAGTTCTGGGGTAAATTTAATTCTAGTGGTATTCCACTCGCCTGCAGGCTTCACAATTTTGACATTGTTATCGGGCGTATGCATTGCATAGTCCGCACCTGTCTTCTGCCATTCCTCCAAAGTCGCATTGTTGATCTCTTCCCATTTGAGGTCGTCCAGCAACTGATACTCCGGTGAAGCTTCATATGGACCTCCATAGCCTTCTTTCACATGGTAAAACACACCACTATTACCTCCTTCTGGAATCTTCCATTCGAGGTATAATTCAAAGTTGTCAAACTCTTCGGCTGCATAAATAATGTCTTTGCCTCCACTATGATCTGACTCTAATTTCTTTTCTGTATCGAAGGTGAGCACACCATCTTCGATCACCCATTGAGGTGGCAAGGACTCTCCATTATAAGCCCTCCATCCTTCCATGGAAGTACCATCGAAAAGGTGAATCCAATCATCTTCTTCGGTTTTTATCTCCGTTTTACCAGTGCTCTGGCAAGCAGAGAAAAGGACTGTCGCTAGGAAAGCGAGTATTACTTTGGTAAAGTTGGTCACTCTCATAAGGCTTTCTACTTGTTATCTTTAATAGGTGTGATTTTGATATTTCTCCAACGGACTTTGATGCCGCCACCGTCATGAATTTGAAGGGCTATTCCTCCTTTGCCTTCACCGATCTTTTCGTCCTCGATATGGATCATTTCTGTTCCATTCAGCCAAGTGGTCACCGAAGGGCCAACAGCTCTGATCTTCATGGTATTCCATTCACCCATTTTTAGGGCTTTATCTTTTTCTGGCTCTGGTTGAATCAACCAACCACGACCGTAAGACTCATAGATGCCACCTGTATGACTGCCTGGAGGTGCAACTTCGGCTTGCCAGCCACTTACTTTGGTACCATCAACAGTGGAGCGAATGAATACGCCACTATTGCCATTGGCATCTTGTTTAAACTCTAGTGTCAGTTCAAAATCATCGTAAAACTCTTCGGTAGAAAGGTATCCGTATTGAGCACTAGGGCCACTCTCGCAGATCAGTTCTCCATTTTCGACATACCACTTTTCCTCTCCATGGTTAATCCAACCATCAAGGTTTTCGCCATTAAAGAGGTTAATACTTTGGTCTTGGGCTGCACAACTGAGAAAAACTGTTGCACAACAGATGGACAATAGCCCGTAATTAAAAAGTCGTTTCATAAGGTTAATGCTTGTCCCAAGATAAGCAATCAAACTGAAATGAAATGACTCTATTTTATGGACGTCACAGGTGGTTAATTCTCAACCACCTGCTTCACTCTACTCGCCTGATCAGCTTTGGTAAGCGTTAAGCGCACGATACTCTCTTCATGGGCTATGAGGCTATGAGGAATTGCCCCTTCCAAGACAATTAAATCTCCCTTTTCTAGGTTCAGTACTTTGCCAGAAACTGTAAAGTCTATTGCCCCTTCAACCAATTGTATTACAATGGGGAAAGGGGTTTGATGTTCTTTCATCAACTGTCCCTTCCTCATGGCTATTCTTATTTCTTTGGTAAACGGAGTATCAAACAACACCTTGATTGCTGGCCCCTTTTCTTTAAATGAAACTTCTTTGAGTATTGATGCGATCTCCATTTGTCGGTTGATTTAAATTCTACTTACGCCAGTAATTATTTGCAGCTGCAACTGTCTGAAAATTGACCGCTATCACATGTGAAGCAGCCGTCAATCCATCTGCACTATTGGCATACTCTGGCCTTAGTTTCTTCAGGACTTCTACATCGGGTTGCGTTGCCCTTACTCCCTTTCTAGAAAGTGTAATAGCTAATTCATAGCCTTCTTGTGGTGTTTCTGTTTGTAATGATGGTAACCAAATGTCGCTCATAATTCTATGTTTAATGGTTCAGTAATAGTTCACTTTCAGTTCCAATTAGATATTAGATAAAATGCTCCCCAAGAGATAAAACAAATGATAATCACCCAGAGCCAAGCCGGAACCGCCTTGGGGGTTTCCGATCCTGCTACAATAAAATTCTCCTTTGATTCACTACCATAGGCATTAATACTCAAGTCTACTTGCTCACTGAGCACATCATTATGCTTCATACCTACCAGTTCGATCTCTGGACCATTTCTCACCACAAAATCCACCTTCTTAATACCTTTAACACCGTCTGAGGAAGTAGCTACCATGGTTAAGGTGTGTGGGCCATCGGCAATTTGAGTTGTGTCCAATTGAAAATTCGCAGGTGGATGCATCTCCTTGATTGGAGTTTTTACATCATCTAAAAATATCTTAACTGTCTTTTCCATGCGTCAATTCTTCTAAGATTTGATGTTTGATATGATTTCTTCCTTCATTAGGCTTAACCAAATACTTGACGCTATAGAAAAGTGTAGCGACCACAATGATCACTGCCACCAATACTATGAAATAGTCTAACTGGCTGCGCTGAATATTCTTAAAACTTGCCTGAATAAAAGTGCCACAATTAGCGATAGCTCCGAGCAAGCCATCGTAAGAGGGAGACCTATTGTTTTGAAGGTAACCGGCAGTAAGGTAGATCAACACAGTTGATACCGTTACACCTATCCAAATCAATCTTTTCTTCTTCATATCACTTATTTTTGCCAATCGATCGGCATACCTCTTTCTCGAATAGCCCTTACCTGCTCTGCCGTAACTTCTGGCGCAGCATTGTTCCAACTACTTCTTTCGAAACTCACAATGGCGGCAATCTTTTCATCACTTAACTGTGGACCAAAAGCCAGCATTGCTCCAAATTCGTTGTCTCTATCTAACCCAAAAAGTACAATTGAGATAAGTTCGGTTGGGTCCTCCTTATTGACAATGGGACTCCCCTTTAGGGAAGGAAACGCATTAGGCACCCCACTCCCATTACTCTGATGACATACTTCGCAGCTTGCGCTATAGAGTTTTTGACCGTTTAGCTTCAGAGTCCCTTCTATTTCTTGGGTTTTGACTGGTGGGCTTTGCCAATCGTAGGCATCGAATTCTACCTTCAAATAACTTGGAAGCTCTTGCTGTTTCAAAGACTTCAGGTAAGCGACTAGTGCTCTCGATTTTGTGGTCTCTATCACGTGTTTCCCATTTCTGGGGCCGAAACCTTCCGGCAAGAGCACTTCCGATTGTCCGACTAACACTTCATCCACCTCACGGAATAACCATGGGTAAGCGGGCATTATAGAAGCCTCTACCACACTTCTTGGGTTGTACAGGTGTAGGTTATGCCAAGTCTCATTGTTCTGCCTAAGCCCAATATTGGTTAGGTCTGGGCCTGTTCTTTCCGAACCTAAAATTGAGCCTGTATTTCTAAAGACACCTGGTCTTACATTGTTGGCATAATCAGCAGGTACCGAAGGCCTACTCCCCCATGCCTGATCCATTACATTACTTCTTACTTGTTGTGTATGGCAAGCCTGACAACCTTCGGATATATAGAGTGCCTTACCTTTAAGTTCTACATCTGTAAGGCGAATAGCTCCTGGCAATGCGGGATTATTCTCCTGCAGTCGGTAGGCAGGAAAAACAGCAATTAACAGGCTTAGGGTTAGAAATCCTATAGTAATGGCAGCCAATAACACCTTATGATTTGTATGGAAATTGAAATTCATAACTCTTCGTTTAAGCGTTCTCTAACTGAAGTCTTTTGGTCACCTTCCAAGCGAGACTGACTTCTTCCTTTTTGCGAACCATTTTGACAAAGTTGAAGGCAAAGATTATATGCGAAAGGAACATCATCGTTCCACCTATTGCCCTCCACAGCCAGTAGGGTGCCATCAGTTTTACCGATTCGATAAATGGAGCATCGGTCAGCCAACTCATTCCTTTTAGAGTACCTCCGATCATCATGGACCACATGTAGAACATTAGGCCTATAAATGCCATCCAGAAGTGCGCACCTACCATCAATTCCGAAGGGCTATTTCCTGTGAGTCGTGGCAAGAGATAATACATTCCTCCCCAAACAAAGAAGGTGATGATGCCATACATGGTCATGTGCGAATGAGCCACATTAAAGTCATTGAAGTGCCACACTAAGTTGCTATAGCGGAAGGCTTGCATGGTGCCCTGACCCGAGCCAACAAAGTAGAATACCACACCAACCAATAGGAAAGGCAGCACGTAGCTAGTCTTTAGGTTGGTCCAAGCGCCTTTGAAGGTCATGATAAAGTTGGTGGTGCCCGCAATCACTGGAATCAACATCCCAGCACTAAAGACAATGGCAATGGTCTGCAATGACCATGGCAGTGGACTAAACACAAAGTGGTGCGTACCGATGAGGGTGTAAAAGAGCATCTGTGTCCAGAAGGCTAACACGCCCAATGAGTAAGAATAAATAGGCTTATTGAGCGATTGAGGAAGGAAATAATAGACCAGCCCCAAGGTGAAAGTCATAAACCACATGCCAACCCCCTGATGCATGTAATAGCCTTGAATTATAGTCTCCCCGAGCCCATTCTGATAGAAAGGAAGGTAACCTATTACAACCAGAATAAGAGTCCATGTACAAGCACCCAGGATGTACCAGTTACTGACGTAAATCTCCTTAGTGCTTCTTCGGGCAATGGTCTTTGCGAAATTGTAAAGGGCAATTATTAAACCGATCGCGAATAGGGCTGCAATCGGCCAAGTATACTCTCGATACTCTCCTCCTCCATTGTTGATCCCATTCATTAAACTGAGGCTCCCTATGAGCACCGATAGATTGATCAATATCAAGGTTGCCCAAGCCAACTTCTGGCTGAAAAGCTTGGTATTACATGTTCTGACCACCACAAAGAGACCTAAGCCTAGCATGGCGAGAGATGCCCAGCCCCAGAACACCGCATTGGTATGCACAGGTCTCAATCGACCAAAGGAGAGCCAGGATACATGGTCTAAGTCAGGCCATACGAACTTTAGACCCAAGTACTGTCCGATCAGCGTACCAAAGAGCAACCAAAATACTGATGAACCCAGATAGGATATCAAGACAGATTTCAGCCCCGGTTCTAAATCTATTTTCTGAACCGATAACTTCTTCTTGGAGAACATAGGCGAATGATGCGCATCATTTTCCACATGGGTAATGATCTTATCGGCTATGACTATGCCTTCCTTAGATTCGGCACCTTCATTAACATGCATTACTTGCTTTTCCTTCAGCAATTCTTCGATCTCCTCTTCAGTCAAATTCTCCAATACTGTTTCTACTTGACCTTGGCTTTTAAGGCGCTTTTCTCTCCTTAATTCTTCGAAGAAGCCCTTGGCTTTGAAAATTAGCAGGGCCATAAAGACCAGCACCACCAGCAGCATAAGGACGACAGTTCCCATGATACCAGGTTCGTTCAAAACACCCTGGGCTAAAATCGGAGGCTCTATTATAGTATAGGTCTGCATATTCATATCTCTTAATTGGAACCGCGCTTGATAAAATGGTGTGTGGCGACTATGAGGAGCACTACTTTGACTACTTCAATGCCTACATAGTAGAAGTGCATATTGCTTTCTGCTACGGACTGTCCTTCTATAATATCTTCTGCCCGTGCATCTAGTATTGGAAGTAGATAAAAGGTCTGGATGAGTAAGATGGTAAGGAGACTGAGCATCAGTACACCTCCCTTTTTCGAATGATGCGAGACAGTCAGCGATAAGGCAATCAATATCAACAGCACCCATTCGACTTTATTTAAGGCGTCAAAGACAATTCTCCCTACTTCTAAACCAATCTGTAAGGAAACAGAAGGCGCCTGAAACTTTAATGGAGCTTCCATAAAGCTGATGGCCAATACAAAGCCTAGCCATAGCAATGAGGCTACAAACCGAAGGTTATAGAGTTTACTTGCCATTAGTTCAATGTGGTCGCGCGCTAAAAATTCTTAGGAAGATGGTATGCGCCATGGTACGCGCACGTGTCTTGGCGATATCAACATTGTCGCCAATGAAAAGCTCATCTAAGGTTTCGAACCAAAGCTGAAGCCAGTTACCAAAGTGAGCCTGCTCAATGCTATGGTCGAATTGACGGTCTACGTCTAGATGAGCTTTCAGAGGGTTGCCCTTGTAGGCCCTGACGAAGAAGAGGTTGGTTTCCCAAAAGTCAACAAGCTTATCTAAGTGCTCTGGCCAGTCTTCAATTACTCCATTGAAAATGGGACCTAGTGTCTCGTGCGCTCTGACTTTAGCATAAAAAGTATTGACTAAGAGGGCAACATCTTCTCTCGATTCAATTTCTTTCCTTTTCATGATACAAGTCTAGCTGCCTCATGGATGAGGAGTTTATGACATGGATCATAAGCATTAAAATTTATCTGAAAATCTTCCGGTCGATGATCTTTACATCACCATCTTCTTGCAATTGCTTGACTGTTCTGATCACAGTTTCCACTCGAATACCCAAAAATTCTGACAACTGCTGACGGGTAAGATTGACTTCAAAGGCTTCATTGGATTGGCCGAATTCATCCTTCATATAATCTATCAGTGCCAATATGCGATGCTTGGCATCATGGTTGGAGATTTCCCTCAACATCATGGCCTTATACATAAGTCGCTTAGTAAGGATGCTGGTGAATTTCAGGTGAATCTCGAAATTCTCACTTAAAAGCTCGAAGAAAACATCTTTTGGTAGTGAGTAAAGCACTGTATCTACTTCAGCAAATGCTGAAGCCGGGTATTCTCTACCTTGAAAAAGCGGTGGCTCTCCAAAGCTCTGTCCATCTTTAAAGGTCCCTTGTACAAACTCCTTACCCTCCTCATTGGTGTTCACCATCTTGACTTTTCCAGAAAAAATCTGATAGTAAAAGTGTGCATTCTCCCCTTCCATAAAGAGAAAGGTGCCGGCACTTACTTCCTTTTTACTGCAATTATAACTTTCGAGAATTTCTACTGGAATCACGGATCAGAGATTGAACGCTCAAATTTAACTGATCTGGTTTAGGATCATAGTGCTGAAGGTAAGAGCTTCCGAGATGTAAAATGAGTGCTCTCTAAAATTGAAATATCAACCTCAGACACTTGAGGTATTTCACTTGCCTTGTTTTACTTTTCTCCTTGCACACCTTCATCAACAAATGTTTATAGAACGAGTCTATAATCCCATCACTGAGTTTGTTCAACATTAAAACTTCATGTTGTTCAAGGCCTTTTATAGTTCTCTCTATTTCAGCAGATTTAATTGAACAGAGATAGCCGTACAATTGAGATAGTTCAGATTCATTAAAGTCTCCATATCCCAAATTATTCCGTTTGCTCATTACAGCAAATAAAGGTGTCATAAGTTGTGGGATGTGTATTTAAAAAGACTTTACCCTTCACAAGTGTCATGTGTCAAACATGCGGTTCTTTTATAATCTAGAACCTGAATTAAGGGCTGTCTTCAAAAAGACAACAGGGTACATTTAATGCCAATACTTTCGAAGTGTTAACCCTTAAACAGAACGCATGAAAAGTTTAAAAAGAAAAGATTATTATATCGCTGTAGTACTACTCATATTCATTAGTGCATTTACAATGGCCATGATTCCTGAGCAAGCAAGAAGGCATTACAAATTCGATAAGGATGGGCAGTTGATTCGTTCTTCAATTGAAGATTATCGACACTGGGTATATGTAGGTACTCCGGTAACACCAAATGATTTGAATCCACCTGCAGCGGCATTCCCTGATTTTCATAATGTTTATATCCATCCCTCTGATTTCAAATACTACGAGAAGCACGGTAAATGGCAGGATGGCACCATACTGGTTAAAGAGCTTGTCACTGTAGGTTCCACCCAAGCAGTGAGCGGTAAGGGTTATTTCCAAGGAGAATTCTACGGCCTAGAAGCCACAGTAAAAGACAGTAAGCAATTTCCTGATGAGCCAGGTAATTGGGCCTACTTCAGCTTTGGACATGAGTTGCCATTACTCAAAACTGCTAAGGCATTTCCAACAGCATCATGTAATGCATGTCATGCCGCTGCCGCTGCAGATACTGATTTTGTATTTACTCAGTATTACCCAGTCTTAAGAGCAGTAGCAAAATAATAGCACTATGAAAAAAATTCTTCTGGCAATATTTGCCTTCATAATCTTTGGTTTCACTTTCGTGAATAATGTGCCCGAACCATTTTCAGCACATGTGGATGAAGATGGAAATATCTCTGTTCCGAAAGACTATCGAGATTGGACGTTCATTGGCGCATGGTCTATCAAGGGAGATAACGGTGCTGCTGGTCTGCACTTGGTATATACACAAGCAGAAACCGCTGCGCATTATAAGGAAAAGGGGGAGTTTCCCGATGGAGCCGTGCTTGTTAAAGAATTGCAAAACACCGAGTCGCAGACCCTAACTACTGGGAGGGCAAGCAGAGCAAGTGGCGTTGCTGGCTGGTTTGTCATGATTAAAGATACCGAGGGGCGATATCCGGAAAACAAACTCTGGGGAAATGGCTGGGGATGGGCCTACTTTGACGCAGATGATCCAATAAAAACTACCTCCACTGACTTCAAACTGGACTGTCTTGGCTGCCATGTACCAGCGGCCTCAACCGATTGGGTATATATGGATGGATACCCAGTTTTGACAAAATGAAGAGCCGTATTAATGTCTAATCATTAACAAATAAGCCTTCCCGGCTAGTCGGGAAGGCTTATTATGTCTATTTCATGCTCACATATTCATGTTCCTTATATCTCTAAACTGCCATGAAAATAGAAGTACTCATTATCATAAGTAACGCAACCTTGCTTTTTCAGCTTATTCAAGGTCTTAGTTACAAATTGCCTTGAGGTCGAAGTTAGCTTAGCAATCTCATCATGACTGATGAAGTTTCTTGCCATCAATCCCTTATCATTTGATTCACCAAATTCATCTCTAAAAGACATTAAAAAATCAATAATTCTTTCCTCAGAGCTTTTAAAGACCAAGTCATTTACGAGTTTTTCCAGCTTGTGAATGCGCTCAGAAAAAGTCTTGATTACTTCTACTTTTAGTGCATTGTTTTTGTCCAGTATGTAGTTAAACTCATCTCTCGTCATCAGACAAACCACAGCATCCTCCTTGGCTATGGCATAAACGTTTTTATCAGTCTGGCTTGTGATGTTCAATTCTCCGAATATTGTACCTGGTTTGCGCAAAGATTTTATCCGTTCATTTCCGTCCTCATCGAGATACACCAACTTCATGATTCCTGATTTCAGAAAGTAGATATAATTATATTCTTCTACTCTGATGATATCATCTTGCTTTATGGTACGTTTTGTTAGTCTTTCGTCCAAAAACTTTATATCCTCGTCCTTTAGTACTTTCCAAAAATCGAACTGCTCTAGGTACCAAATATTTGAATTATCCAATATAATTGTTGTTTGAAAATCTTAAAACAAGATGGTTAAATGGGAGTAGAATTCCTACGGAAATCCAGTGATTATAAGAACCTATTGAAGACAATAAAGTAAAGTCGAATCATTGTCTTCTATTAGTTAGTCTTGAAGGTCAAAATTAAAACCACCCCTGACATAATATGTCATATCTTGTATGCAACTTGACATTCAAGAAGCATGAATCACCTTTCGAGACTATTGTCCATACTCACAATACTCAAGTCCAAGCGAGTAGTCACTGGGAATGAGCTTGCCAAAAAGTTTGAGGTAAGTCTTCGGACTATCTATAGAGACATCAAAAAACTGGAGGAATCTGGTGTTCCAGTAGTCACTATTGAAGGAAGAGGATATTCCATTATGGATGGCTATATGGTCGCCCCTATAATGTTTGATGAAATGGAAGTCAATGCCCTTATCACAGCGGAGCAATTAATTGCCAAAACCAATGACGACTCTCTGATTCAACACTTTGAGCAAACCTTACAAAAAATCAAGTCTGTGTTTAAAAGTAGTCTTCAGACAAAGGGCGAAATGTTGGACAGCAAGATGTATGTTTTCAAAAACAACACGGACCCAACCAGAACCTCCTCCCTTTCCCATGTGCAAATGGCGATCATCAATTTTAAGATGATTGAAATGACCTATCAGGCTAAGGGCAAAGAGACTACTTTAAGAAAAGTTGAGCCTTTGGCCATTTATAGTTTTGATGAAAAATGGATTCTTGTCACATGGTGCCACTTAAGAGCAGACTATAGGGCTTTCCGCTTAGATAGGATCAAGGACTTTCAAATCTTAAATGAAGTATTTGAGGACAGGCAATTTGACCTGGGTAAATATTTCATCAAATGCGCAGAAATCGAAAATCACCCCTGACATAATATGTCATAATCGGCTTTTAGGTTTGTAACATCATCAAACAAGAATCATCAATTATGACAACACAAGAAGTTGCAACACAATGGGCAGAGTACTGCCGAACTGGTCAAATGGAAAAGGCACAGCAAGAGCTCTATAGCAAGGACTGTGTCAGCCTTGAAATGGAAGGTGCACAGGGGTTTCCACAAAGGGTTGAGGGCATTGAAGGCATTGCTGAAAAAGGTAAGCAATGGGAAGGAATGGTAGAAGAGTTCCATGGACTAGAAATCGATGGACCGATTGTAGCTGGTAACCACTTTACGGCAACAATGAAAATGGATATCACCATGAAAGGTCAACCTAGAAGAACGGACGAAGAAATTGCTTTGTATAGAGTCGAGAATGGCAAAATTGTATCTGAGCAGTTCTTTTACGCTGTATAGGCTAAGGAAATGTCTGCCCTTTTTACCCTGAGGATACGAAGGGACTTGTCCATTAACACAAGTTCCCTCGATAAACTCGGGATAGAAAGGTTAGTGGAGAAGGTCTCTGCCCAGAATGACGGAAACCTCCTCCACCCTTGCGCTTTCACTTCACAACCGCTGAAGCTAATGCTATCGCGGTGAAGCTTTAGCGTAAGCGTTCTGAGGCAGAACTTATCCGCGATAGCAGGATATGCTGACGAAACCTGCCTACCGCAGGCAGGGAGTCTCCCAAATAAATAGGGAGATTCTTTCGGTCCTGCCCTGCTTACAGCAGGCAAGCTCCCTCAGAATGACGATAAGTATGGGAAAGGCCTCCTCCAAAGGAGAAGGACAATAAGATTCTGGATCAAGTCCAAAATGACGTTCCCTTTTTACGCTTCCCCCCTGTTGGTTTTTTCACCAACAAGTCACAACCAAATTGAACCAGCCTGCTCAAAAACTTGTATAGCATACCGGGGTAAACAAGTCTAACTCCAAACATGCTATGTTCAAACTTTTCAATTGGAAGAAGCCTAACCTAAAAGCTATAAGCCTACCCGACCTTGGTTGGGTCGAAGGAGACACAACAAAGACTATAAAGAAATGGGGAGATGCAGACGCCACCATGGCCATTTCACTCAACTTCTTCGAGGGTGAACCAGACATACCCACAGTCAAAGACATTGACCAACTCCGGCAGTACTATCGCGATGCAATTGCCTCGGCCAAAGGAGGAATTATTGAGGTAGAATTGGTCGAGCTCCATGGCATCCAATGCATTAGAACAATCCTTAAATTCCCTCAAGAACCTAGTGGTAGTACTTACCTGACTTCCCTAGTGATCCCTTTTGCTATGTGCAGTTATGTCGTAAAAATTCAAGCACCTGAGTTAGACCTTTCTGGCATGCGCGACTCCTTTATTATCAAGAAGTTACTGCGTGAAAATGTGATCTCAAAGACCAGTAATGGTTATAGCAATTGGGCATTAGATCCATACAAAGCTGATATACAAGGGCAAAACCTAATGCTTAGGTCCGAAGAGGCTAAGTGGGATGTTCGTTTCCCAAGCCATCCTTTGACTAAAAGTCGAAAACTCATCGCTGAGATTGAGAAGGGTATTCTATTTGATCAAAAGCTTTTGGATTTAAAGCGATTCGATAAATAGCTTCCTCCTTATAACACGTCACTCTGAGGCAAAGCTTATCAGCAATAGCGAGATATGCTGATGAAACCTGCCCTCTGTAGGCAGCGAGTCTTCCAAATCAATGATGAGATTCTTTCGGTCGTACCCTGCTTACAGCAGGCAAGCTCCCTCAGAATGACGGTAAGTATGGGAAAGGCTCCTCCAAGGGTGGACAATCACTTTTGAGCATTTGCATCGTTTATGCCCCCCGCTGGCGGGGTTAGGGAGTGGATATTTCGAGCTTGCCCTTAACGCTTTCGAGGGCTACCTTTACATCCTTTACCCTTGCAGAATACATGACCGGAAACTTAGTAATTAGACCTGTTCGACTAGAAGAAGCACCTTTGTTAAAAGAGATTGGCGCTACTACTTTTCGGGAGACCTTTGCAGCACAGAATACGGAAGAGAATCTTTCAGCTTACCTACAAAAAAGCTTTGACTTGGCGAATGTAAAGGAACAGCTCGTCTCATCAGTTTCGGAATTCTATTTTGTGGAAAAAGGAGGTGAGATTTATGGTTACCTTAAACTCAACACTTCTAAAAAAGGGCTAGAAATAGAAAGGATCTATGTACGCCAAACGGCTCAGGGTACTGGCATCGGCAAGGCAATGTTCGAGTTTAGTCTAGGCCTTGCGAAAACGAGGAAGTCAGAATGGTTATGGCTGGGCGTTTGGCAAGAGAATATCAAAGCAGTTGAATTCTATAAGCGACAAGGCATGGAGATTTTTGATGTCCGCCAGTTTCAACTTGGCAATGAGCTTCAAGATGACTTCTTGATGCGAATGCGAGTTGATTAACAACGTCACTCTGAGGAAATGGTCGGTATGTACTCTAAAGCTGATCATTCATTATATTGAACACTAAAACCAAAACCGAATGAACAAAAAGAACTTATACTTAATAGCTGGGACTCTAGCCGGGATAGTATTCGTTAGCTCTTTACTAGATGCTGAACCTGGCGCTATATTAGGAAGTATTTGGCTTTTTCGATTAGGATGGTTGATCATGACTACCTCGGCTTTTATAAGTTATTACAACATAAAAAAATCAGAGAAGCAATCTAATTAGGACCTCAATTCGATGATTTAGGTAGTACCATCCTAAGAATGATGGAAATAAAGGTTCCTTCCTTACTAGCGTTTAGCCAGCCTATACTTTAATGGTGTATAATTCGTGCGTTTTTTGAATATTCTGATAAACGCTGCCTCGGCCGTATAGCCTACACCTTCAGCCACCTGAGAAATACTTTGTTCTGTGTTTTGTAACAACTCACTGGCCTTTAGCATACGCCATTGCAAAACATAATTCATAGGAGTCTCACCAGTTAGTGCTCTGAACTTATTGATGAAATTAGTTCTAGACATGCCACTTACCTTGGCAAGCTGCTCTATCTGAATGTTTTGAGCATAATCACTATGAATCACCTTTAAGGCCTTGCTAATTCTCTCATGGAATAGCGCTGCAAATACTCCTGTAATATGATTATCTCCTTCAGCATAAGAGCGAAGTGTATGAATAAATAGTACTTCTCCCAGTTTTTGGATAATGACATCTCGCCCGGGCATTTCATTGTCTGCCTCAAAAGTTAAAATGTCAGTGATTTGTCTTAACCATTGATTAGTCTCCTGATTTTGACTTGAAATATGAATGATGCTTGGCAACTCACCAAGGAATAGTCCGGCAACACTTCGGTCAAATTCAAAGTGACCACATACCAAGGTATTATTTGTTTCTGGTCCCTGAAAAACCGGGCATCCAGCATTTATTGATTCTACTACTTCTCCTCCTGAAACTCTTACACTCGATTCACTATCGGCTATCCAGTGCCGAATACCATGCGGAAAGACAACAATATCTCCTTCCTTCAAAAGGATCCGTTCCTTAAGGGTTTGTAGTAGACATTGCCCCGAAACGACAATATGAAACTGTGCAAAAGGTACTGAAGGCACATTCATCCCCCACGGGGCGGAAAAATCAGATTTAAAGTAAAAAGCGCTCGAAAGCCTGATGCTCCTCAGTACGTCACTCAATGCATCCATTAATCGAAAATGTATTTTGAATCAATTTTTATGTACTTAATTATACTCATAGAACAAATATGAACAATACATTTGATTAACAAAACTTAATCACAATGAAAAAACTTTTAACAATTTGTATTATGGCAGCAACAGTCCAAGCGCATGCACAAGGTGTAAATACCAATCAAGATAAGGTGGCCAACAATGGTTACGACATTGTTAACTACTTCACTGCTAATAGTGCTGTCCGGGGGAGCAAAGACTATTCTGCACAACACAATGGTGCCACTTATTACTTTGTCAACAGTGACCACCAAAAGCAGTTCAAAGCAAGCCCTGAGAAGTATTTACCTCAGTTTGACGGCTACTGTGCTTTTGCAGTTGCCCAAATGAATCAGAAGGTGCCCGTTGATCCAAAAACCTTTAGAGTGGATGACGGGAAACTGTATCTCTTCTTTAATGATTTCTATGAAGGGAAGCCTTTTAACACAATTATCCCTTGGTTAGGCAATGAGAATGAGATGGAGAAGATGGCTGCCGAGAATTGGAAAACGCTAAAGAACAAATAAAACTGACTGACTACTAAAAACCCCGAAGGAACTCACCATGTACTGGTAAGAACTTTCGGGGTATTAATGACTCTATTTCTATTTGATCCTTTTCAATATCCAGTCTGACACCAATGTCAATGCCTCAGGGGAAAAAGTCTCTTCAATATCGTCATACTCATTCATTGCACCAGTTTCCGCAGTCTGAAAGAAGTGATTAAGCCCTTCCAATGCGATCACCTGATAGTCTTTGTTCTTTCCTTTTTCTAAGGCTGCTCTTATGCCTGCCTGGTTCACATCTGCTACTACCTGCTGATCCTTTGTTCCGTTGATGGATAAGACTGGGCACTTTACTTTCTCAATCATATCGGCAGGGTTATAATGATAGAAATATCTCACCCATGGCGTTGTTCTCGCCTCCACTAGGCCTTTTAGAATCTCATCCCGCTGTGGGCTTTGACCTGCCATTGCTTCAAAGAAAGGCGACTTATTGTAGTAATCGGTAAGTTCTTGTCTCACCTCTTTGACATCTTTATCTGCTGAAGATATTGTCAGCACATCAGTGATAAAGTTTTTGTAAGCTTCTTCATCTGGTACTGGGAATTTCCTAAGGGTTACAGACTGGATGAGATTAGTCTCAAAGCCAGAGACCCCGGTTCCTGCTAATAAGACCATAAAGTCAACATCCTTAGAACGAGCCGCTACCATAGGCGCAATTATCCCACCTTCGCTATGCCCTATCAGTCCAATTTGCTTCTTGTCAATATCGCTTCTGGTTTTTAAGTAGTCAATCGCGCTTTCGACATCAGTGGCAAAATCAGCTGACGTGGCCTCTGTAAAGTTGCCAGTCGATTCGTTCACCCCTCTATCATCATATCTCAATACAGCAATCCCTAACTTGGTTAAGTGATCGGCCAATACCAGAAAGGGTTTGTGTCCGAAAATCTCCTCATCGCGGTTTTGTGGTCCACTGCCAGTAATTAAAATAGCCACTGGATGTTTCTTGCCTGTCATCGGGATTGTCAGAGTACCTGCGAGTTTCACATTGTCTTTTGTGTTCTCAAAAACCACCTCTTCCTCCTTATAAGGATAAGGCTTTGTCGGTTCCTGCGGTCTTACTCTTTTCTCAACCACATCACCTGGCCCTGGGTATAACTTCAATGGCACCTGATTAGGCCCTTCAATGAAATGACCCTCAATATTGACGCTGTCTTTTCGAAAGGCGCCCTTATACTCAAAACCAAAATTCTTACCGTCAATATGTAGTTGATTGTCTTGAAAGGTAGTTTTCTGTGTCTTGATACCGGTCAAATTTCTCGCTGGAATATCCATGGTAGCAGCAAGCCCCTCGTCTGTATTGGCGATATGAAAGATGAACTGAATCTTGTTCTTTCCTCCACCAATTTCTCCATGCCAATCTCCGGTAATTTTCTGAGCGGAAAGGCTGAATTGAATTAGAATTGCGAATATGATTAATTGAAATGATCTCATGATTATACTTTTTGATTTGTATTGGACGTACTTGTCCTGTCCGAAGCCTTGGCCTCCATTTTTTTGATTAAAACTTATTGATGAATTATGGCTTAGAGCTGCTGATCGAGCTCGCTATCGGATTCTTCATTTTCCATGCTGATGATCTTATCGCGCATAGCTCTGATGTCCTTCTTCTGTGATACATAGAAAGTCCTATGCTCCCACCTTGCGGCCATATATGTGACTGTAAAGAATATTACCACCAATACAATGACCCACCAGGGAGAACCCGATTCTATCAATGAAAAGAGTGTTAGTAATACAACAGATAGTAAATAGAACCTACTCGTCTTTGAAAACTTAACTTGATAATCAGCCGTTGCTATGGCATTATCCAAGTCACCTATCATGCTGCTATCAAAATTATCCTGAGTCCTAAGCCGCTTGTTTCTTATATAAAGAATGAACCCTGCGGTTACATACATCAGTACCACCATTAAGATACCCGATATGCTGTATTTATCTTTTAGGATGCTTGGTACGGCTACCATTGTGGCCGCCACTATATTGGCACCGATAAATATCTTTTCTGTTAAATCAGCCGTTCTTCTGGCCTTGTTTTTCTTCTTGATTACACGATTGTGCAAGGCAGTCTCGTCTATGGCATACATTGCCTGACCATTCTGCGCGTCCCATATTTTTTTCATCTCTTCAAACTCCATGTTAAGTCACTTTTTCTGATTGCTTGGCGAGGTGTTTTTTGATTCTACTGATCCTAACCCCCACATAACTTTCCGAAATACCCACGATCTTCGACATCTCTTTATAACTAAATCCATCTAGTAACAAGAGACATAGAGATCTGTCTACATTATCTAAGCGAGCAATTTGTTCATAGAGCCAGTCTAGTCGGTCATCGGCAAAACCCGATTGTTCTGTTAAGACGTGTGCTTTCTGATCGATACCTTCTCGCCCCTCCTGATGCTTGCGCTCTTTGCTACTCCACTTAAGAGCAGTGTTCAGCGCTATTCTATACATCCAAGTGGTGACTGCGCAGTCGTTCCTGAATTTTGGGACAGATCGCCAGACTTGAACAGCAATCTCTTGGAAGAGATCTTCCTGATCTTCAAGGTTAGCACCATAGGCCCTTACTACTTTAAAGAGGATGCCCTTGTGGTCTTTTAACCAGTCATTGAAGACTTGAGATTGTATTTGTTCTGTCATTGAGCGAATTGTCAATAAGTTAGTACCACATCCTCCGCATTTTCTTACAAACAGTAAATCTTTTTTATTCTCAACCTATAGCCCTTCTTATTTCAGGACATTAAAAACTAGTGAAGAATAGCGGTCTCTTGGACTTTGGTTAAAACTAAAATCCATTTGTTGTTGCAGAAAAGTCATTTTTGTCACACCTTAAGAATCTATCTTTTTGAGAAAAAATGTCACTTTTATCTACTTTTCTGTCAAAATTAGGCATCTCCCTACTTGTAACTTACATCAAAAACTATATTTCAAAGATTGATTTGAGATCTTTATCATCGCGAAGCTCAAAGAAATATTACTTCAGAAAGACCAAAGAAGAAATAAATAGAATGCCTTTTATATATCTCGGTATTGACTCTGATGTACTTGATGATTTTGTAAATATTGAGTCTGTCAAAATAGATATTGATACTTTCCAGCCAAAACCATCTGATACCGCACATGACCTTAAGTACCTTATCAAAAACAAGGAAAAACTCCTGTTTTTGGGTAATGCCGGGATAGGAAAAACAACTTTCTTCAGGTTCGCCACACTAAACATTATTGACAATAAAAGACATCCATTATTTCAACCTCTCCAGGACGAACTACCTATATTAATTCCGCTCAAAATCCTAGAGAATAGAAATCCCTCACCAATACTTTCATACATTTTAAAAGAAATACATTACTTCAAACCGGAAGTAGTCTCTCAAGGAGGTTCAATAGAAAAAAAACCATCTGATTATGGCATAAAAAAACTAACTGAGCTTGCGAAGTACAAGAATATTTTTTTACTACTTGATGGGTATGATGAAATTGATAGGGTAGAGAAAGATGGATTTCTTCAAACTGAACTTACAGCTCTTATGTCATCCGTAATAGAGCAAAGCGATGCCACTAATAAGAAGTTAAATAGCCAGTTTATAATAATCTACCAAGAATTAAGTAGGTGTAGAGTATGGCTCTCATCGAGAGAACAGTTTTATGATATCAACAAACTTGATCTCAATTTAGTCCCTTATGATCCCGATTATAATTTAAGACTCGGTCAAGTCTTTGAGGCAATTATGTTAAGAGGGCTTGAAACAGAACAAAGAATTAACCTTGTATCTAAAATCTTCAAACGCTATACAGGGGATAGAAGCTTTCAACAGGGGCATTTATTAGACCCCTACTTCTTTATGGAAGAAATAGATTTGATCGATGACAGTGAGTTAAAATCGTTTTCAAGGCGCCCATTATTTTTAACCGTGATGGCATATTTATATGTCAATAAAGTAGCTTCCGAAAGGAAACTGATCACCGGTGAGTCATTCATATCTGTCATAGAATTAATCGAATCATGTTTGAGACTTCTTCTTGAAGACAACGATGATCTGAAGGTTAGAAATATCAAATCCGACTCATTTAAGATTCGATTTAAGAGACGAAGGAGCCTCTATCAAAAAGAGAAGTTCGGTTTTCTAGTTTTCTTGAGTTACCATATCGTCCTAAACTCCAAGACTGTTTTTACAAAGGAGTTCTTAAGACAGATAGCCATAAAATACATCTCCAATACCAGCTTTGAAAATAAGGATGAAATTTTGAAAGGACTATCAAAGAACGAGCGTAGCCTTTCAAATCTCATCATCCCAGATATGGTGGAACAGATAATTTATTCTGGTGTATTCGTTTTTGCTGGGAAAAAAGACGGTAAAAGCGAATACGATTTTCCACACAGGCTATTTAGAGAAGTGCTCGCACTCAAGGCATTGGACAATGAAGAAAATTTATCAGAGCTTGAGAGCAACATTGAAAATGGGTCCCTAAGCGAATTCTTACTTTTTGCTTTCAAAAACAAACCAGCAATAAGACAAAGGTTGGTATCAAGAATTATTAAGAAAATACGTCAAGGAGAAAGTGTTAGCTACTTATCTAATCTATTGAACACCTTAAATAATTCATATTATGATTATGAGTCATCAACCAGTATGATTACAGAAAAATACTTGAAGTTTGTTTTCGAGTCAATACAAAACAATGAGAGAGTAGAGCTGAGTGTCAAGATTTTAAAAAGAGTCAAGATAGACGAATCTCACGAATCTCTACTAATAACTCTACTAAAAGAGAAATTGAATAAACCCAAATCGAATAAGATTGGAATTCAAACAACAATAGCCGTTGCCAACACATGTCAGCTCTACTCGGTAAGAGAAATTTGTTTTAAGTATTTAACCACAAACCTCTATGTTTCAAATAAATCCGCAGGCACTTTGTGCATTCTTCACCTTCTTAATGTCCAGGAAAACAAGTCTATTTCAAGGCTTATTACTGCAAAGGGAATTGGTATCAATGCTCTACTAGAACTCATTCCATATTTCGAAGCTAAACCATTGACCACTGTAATTGAAGAATTGGAAATGCATATTTTAAAAAGTTTCACTTATCAGCATTTTCTTGTACTTCAATCTCAACTTTCTTTCAACAAGGGTCTTTTATATAAGGAATCTGAAAAGAAATCTGAAGGCCAAGGATTGTCTGCTTTGTTATGGCGTATGGGAGAGGAAAATATTCAAAAGAATTTTGAAAAACTCCTTGAAGCTCATTCAAAGATTGAAGAGAAGACCGTTGACCTAGTTTTCAATGGTGGAATTCAACAGACAAACAATATCTCACGTCATCCAGTTAAAAGAATAAAAACCGACATAAAGCTGATGCTTGCAGACATAGCAAAGACTGAAGGTCTTTTAGAGAAAATCCAAAAAAGGAACGAAGGAGTAGGGTCTTCTGATGAGCGATCAAACCTTGACTGGCAAATCAAAGAATATAATGAAAAAATAAAGGCATGGGAATCAGACTTAGAGATGGCAGAAAGTTTGTGTCAACGGAGTAAGCTTCTCACAAAATTAGACAGGGAGGCCCTCTTAAGAATTAGCCAGGGGGGTTCAGGGAAAATCGAGTACAATCGAGTACTCATTGATTGACTCAAGACCGAATTCAAAATCAAACAGTTTAAGAAATATCTTACTATAACACGACTTCCAATTTAAGTATATCCAGAGCATGAAAAACCTGAGTCGAGAATTAATGTCACTATTTCCAAAGGTGCCGAGCAAGAAACCATATTCTGAAAGATTTCTTCAGTACCAACTAAAACAGAATTAAACCTCATACTGGCTCTTGCGTGCTGAACTTTTCTCAAATCGCTGCAATAAGAATTCTGATGGAATGGCTTTTTGATTTGTCAAATGATCAGTAACCAACTTACCGATTGCTGGTCCCATCTTATACCCATGTCCCGAAGAACCAGCCAACACGAGGCCGTTTTGAGCTTTGGGCAGCTTGTCAATGATGAAGTCACCATCTAAGGAGTTTTCATACACGCAAGTATGATGTTTCAACACGGCTGAGTCCTTGAGTGAAGGAAATCTATTGACTAAAATGCCCCTCATTTTTGCCAGAATTCCATCCCTTATTCCCCGATCATCTTGATCTGGATCGAGAGACCACCTTCTTTCGTCATAAGCAAACTTAAAGCCCTGTCCAAAGTGATCCGGTATGCCGTAGTACATTTGGTCACCTTCTCGAAACTCTAACCAAATAGGAAGGTCTGAATATTGGTCGAGTGCATCGAAATAGTAGACTTCCTGCCTGGAGATATGAATCAAACCTTTCATTTCAGGCACTAGTTTCGTTAACCAAGGTCCGCATGCGAAAACATATTCATCGGCTTGAATGACTGTCCCATCTTTAAAAGTAAGACCGCTGATATTATCTTCTTGATAATTAATACCCTCCACTTCTGCCTTGAGGTATTGACCTCCTGCTTCCTTGAACTTGTCGGCTATGACTCCACAAGCTCTACTCGCTTCCAGATAAGCCACTTTAGGTTCCCAATAAGCACTGGTGATGTCCTTTAAATTTATCTCAGGGTATCTAACCGAGAGGTTTTTTAGGTCCAATGCATCAAGGTTAAATCCTTTTTCTTTCATCAAAGGAATTGAAAGTTCAGCATAAGTAGGCTTCACACCTCTAAACATCCACAACGCTCCTTTCTCATGGTACAGCGGATCGTTCCACTCCTTAGAATAAGCTTCCCAAAGATTAAAGGACTGCGCTGTTAGATCGGTATATACCTGACTCCCGCCATAGGCCATGCGAATAATGCGGGTTTTACCTCCACTACCAGAAAGCACATTCCCAGGCCCTTCTTTCTCTACCAGTGTAACTTGAAAGCCGGCCTTTTGTAAATGGAAGGCTGTCCACCCTCCCCATGCGCCCGCGCCTACTACGATTACGGATTTTGACATCTGATTCTTTTGTCGAGTCTTTCAACTCGACTTACAACACTTCTTTTTAAAAGTAATCAAGATAATGACTTACCTCCAACCCTTGGTCACGCCCCTTCTCATAAAACAGAGCACTGGAATAGGTGTAATCTTCAGGATATTCTACCATGGTCCATTGCGCTTGCAACGGGTTTGAATGAATGTAATCCAAAACTTCTTCCAGCATTCCCTTACTATCAATCGGCTTTTCATGAAACCTTTGCTCCCAAACTTTGAAAACACGATTCGGCATCTGGATTCTAATATCCTCAATGACTTTAGTCAACCCTTGCGCTTCAAGTCCCTGCCTAATTTTGGTTGCCGTAAACTTTTTAAAGTCTCTCATGTAATCCGAAATACGATTTTCTACTTTGAAATGAAGTATTAAATGAAGGTGGTTAGGCATAATGACGTAAGCCAAAATAGCGCAATTATACTTCAGGCTAACAAAGGTCAAGCTCTCGCAAATTAAATCGTAAGCCTTTGATAATTCAATCAACCGCTTGTGCCCATTACATGTTGTTGTAACAAAAAAGGTTTGTTCATTCTTTACGAGATATCGGTTTCTTAAACCCATTTTCTTAAGTTAGTCAAGGTATTCACAATAAGTCAAGTCGAAAGACTTGACAACCAGGAGAGTAAGTTTGAAGCTTAACTATCTAGGTATGATGCGTGCCAATCAAAATCCAATCGACAATGGCCAAAACACTTCACTTAGAAAAAGACCTTCAAGAACTCTTTACTGACCTTCATGCTTCCGGACTTTGGGAAGATGGAAAAGAAATATCTGATGCATTGCTTAAGGAAGGTGCAGCTCAAGTGCTTTCAGCTTATCGTAATCAAAAAGACGATGCCAATTTTGGCTTGAAAGAATTCTTCAACAATCACTTTTCCAAAGCATCGTCAAGCGAGACGGGTTATATAAGTGATACAGAAGCCCCGGTTACTGAGCATATCAATAAGCTGTGGGATATTCTCGCAAGAACACCACAAGACACGAGTACTCATTCCACACTGATTCAACTGCCACACCCCTATATTGTACCTGGCGGTCGGTTTAATGAAATATACTATTGGGATAGCTACTTCACCATGTTAGGACTTGCTGTGAGTGAGCGAACAGATATGATTGAAGACATGGTGAAGAACTTTGCCTGGATGATTCAAGAGATTGGCTTTATCCCTAATGGAAATAGAAGCTACTATTTGGGCCGCTCTCAACCTCCATTCTTCTCATTAATGGTGGCCCTGTTGGCAGAAGAAAAAGACCGATCTATACTCCAAGAGTTTTTACCTGCCCTCGAAAAGGAATATCGTTTTTGGATGGAAGGTTCTGATGGATTGAACACAGAAAACCCCTCTCACAAAAGAGTGGTATTGATGGATGACGGCTCCATTCTTAATCGCCATTTTGACAACATTCCAAACCCAAGAGCGGAAATGTATCAAGACGATGTGGAGTTAATTGCTGCACAAGGCGAAGCGGGAAAGAAAACCCTTCTGAACATTAGAGCTGCTTGCGAATCAGGCTGGGATTTCAGTTCCAGATGGTGTGCGGACTTTGATAAGCTCGAAACGATCCGAACAACTGATCTGGTCCAAGTAGATTTGAATTGTCTGCTCTATCATTTGGAAAAACTGATCGCCAGTATCCACCAAGAAAATGGAGATATGGAAAAATGCGAATCCTACTTTGAGCTTTGTGAAAGAAGAAAGCAAGCGATAAATGATTACTTCTGGAATGCAGATGAAAACTACTATTTCGACTACAACTGGGTTGAAAAAGCGCAGACTAAGTCAATCAGTGCAGCAGCAGCTTTTCCTCTGTTTTTTGAACTTTCCAGTGCCGATCAGGCAAGAGGAGTTGCAAAAGTGATTGATCGCGAATTGTTAAAAGATGGTGGTCTTTTAACCACCAATTATGAGTCAGGCCAACAGTGGGATGCACCGAATGGATGGGCACCTCTACAGTGGGTTGCCATCAAGGGGCTTAGAAACTATGGCCACGATCAGCTAGCCGGAACTATCAAAGAACGTTGGGTTTCATTAAATGTGAAGGTCTTCAAGAACACTGGAAAACTCATGGAAAAATATAATGTCATGGACACTAACTTGCTTAGTGGTGGTGGAGAGTACCCTGTTCAGGACGGTTTCGGCTGGACTAACGGTGTATTACTGAAATTACTTTCAGAAGAGTAAGGAATTGAATGTCAATGTAGCGATTTGGCAAAATCTCCGTTATAACATCAGAATTTACTAGTTTTGAGTACCTATAAGCTAAAGTGATGAAAAAATTTCTGCTCCTATTTTCGATAATAGCACTATTTACAGCATGTTCGGGAGGCGGTAGTGACCCAGATTCATTCGAAGTCATAACTGGCGAAATACAACAAACATTTACCATAGACTGGAGAAGTTTACCATCAAACCAAAATATAGCCATCACGTTTCCTGAGCGTTACCGACAAGCAAGGTTCATTGGTATCCAAGACTTTGACGTACAAGAAGCAGATCAATTTTTTGACCCAACAGTCAGTGCGATGTACTATGACATTGATAGTTGGGACCCAGGCAATATGGCAGGGATATTCGATGTGACAATCAGTGTTGTCAATAACTTTGGCGTTCCTCAGCGCCTTACCACTTTCACAATCAATAACCTTGATAATACAACCGACATTGGAGGAAATAATCAGTTAATACTTTCCAAGGAAAGGATTTATGATAACGATGAAGGGAATGTCACTTTGGATGGTCTAACAGCAGCACACCTATCCATTCTTGCTGGCCGTTTAGAGCTTGAGGTTGAAGTTTCGGGCCGTAATGTGACACTTGTATCCCCAGACAGCTTTGATCTCATTCTAACACTAGAGCTGTCAGCCATAATAAGGGTAGATTAGAATTTACCCCTCAAACGCCTTCGAAAGTGCAAGCAAAAAACAGGGTAACCTCTCCTACATTAAATGGCTTCAATCTAGAAAGCTAGCCAATATCAATCCTTGGAAAGCACCTTAACCAGCCAAAGAATAAGGTAAAGGCCCAAACCCGCACCAAACAAAAAGAAAGCTACAACAAAGCCTATTCTAATACTCGACTCCTGGATACCCATTTTTTCACCAAGCCATCCACATACACCTAAAATCATACATCCAAAATTTAGAGATTGATATTAGCAGTTTTATCCAATAACTCCAAGTCTTCCTAATCACTCAAGGCATTAATAGGGTCCTTGGCCAGTGCCCTGAGCGTATGGAACAATACGGCCAAGCAAGTAACAGATGCAAGCAAAGCCATCGCGATCACAAAACCATCAATCGGTACATCGATCCGGTAGGCAAAGTCTTGCAACCATAATTGAGACAATAAATAGGCTGATGGCACCGATATTAAAAGGGTAATAAAGAGTATCGTGAAAAACTCACTATAAATGATGCCTATAATGTTTCCATGGCTTGCTCCAAAAATCTTCCTTAAGCCCATCTCCTTGAATCTCTTCTGAACTACCAAAGAAACTAGACCAAACACTCCGAGAGCTCCAATCAATACTGAAACCAACATCGATAGATTGCCAATATCCCCCCAAACTTTCTCGGATTGATAAAGCGAAGCCAGATCATCTGATAGAGACGAATATGTAAATGGTTGTTCATAAGCTGTTGAATACCACAAAGCTGAGAGTTGTTTGGCTACAGCGTCTCCATTTACTCCCTGATATTTTACTATCATAAAGTCTTCCAGTGCCCTTCCAGGCTGAATTACTAATGGCTGAATACGTTTATGTAAAGTCTCATAATTGAAATCCTGGATCACTCCGATTATCATAAACTTTTGACCATCATGATACATGGATTTGCCCAATGCCTCCAACGGATCACCCAGTTCGAAAGCCTCAATTACTGTCTCATTGACAACAACCGGATTCGTCAGCTCATCTTTTAGAAACTCAAAGTCGGTACCGGTCAACATTCTAATGCCCAGGGATTGAAAATAGTGATCATCAATACTGCCAACATTCATGAGAATAGAGTCTAAAGCCGCAGGCTCAGGCTTATAATACTTTGCCGCATAAGGTCTGCCCGGAATCGTGCTCGCTCTAGAAACTGAGGTAACACCTGCAATACCCAGAACATCGTCTTTTAAACTTTCATAACCAGTGTGAATACCTCTATCCCTAATAGGTACAACTACTACTTCACTCTGATCGAAACCCAAGTCTTTCGATTTAACAAATGCAGCTTGTCTATTAATAGTAACAGCACCCACGATCAGTACAACAGAAACAACAAATTGGAAAACCATAAGTCCCTTTCTCAGGTAACCAATTTTACCAAGTGTCACCACATTGAGCAAGACATCTGTGAGCTCCATTCTTAGGATAACAATAGCCGGGGCCATACCCGAGATTATAGCCGTAACCAATATAAGGCTCGCTATCACCAACCAAATCTCCCACTGAGCGATAGGGTTCAATATAAGGCTCGTATCCAACATGGTGTTGAATGGAGTAATCATAAAATACAGGGCGATCAAAGAGATGACAATGGCAATGGCTATAGTTAGAATGGCTTCCAGTATAAACTGAAAATAAATATGTTGAGCAAAGGCCCCCGAGACCATTCTCACTCCCATCTCTTTGAGTCTTTCAACAGAGGTAGAAACGGCTGAGTTGATATAATTGATTGTGGCTAAAATGATAACCACTATGGCAATGATGAGGACAACTCGAACAAACATGATATCGCTTTGTCCTTCAATCTCAGAAATTGCATCTGACCTCAAGTGTATATCTAAGAGGGGCTGAATTCGGATTCGTTCTTCTGGAAATCGGTTAACCAGCCATTCCTCATATCTTGTTTTAAATGATTGAACATCTGTACCAGGCCGGAAATGGATGTAACTGTAAAAGCCATTATAAGCACCCGTCAACACATCCAAAGTCATCACCTTAGGTAAGGTGGGCATCGAAGCCAAAAAGTCAAATTCGAAATGGGCTCCCACATTGTTTAAGGCTTTCACTACCCCAGTGATCTCCAAGTCATACTTAAGCTCATAGCGCAGCACCCTTCCAATTGGATCCTTGTCTCCAAAGTACTTTTTAGCCATTTGTTCGGTAATCACTAGTGAATTAGGCTCTGAGAGGGCTGTTTCAGGATTACCCAGAAGCAGCTCATATCCGAAAACGTCAAAGAAAGAGGAATCGGCAAAAAGAAAGTCTTGTTCATAAAAGCCCTTATCCTCTTGACTAAGTAAGGGCACATTCCAATGCTTAAAGAGTAGCGTGGTGCTTTCTACCTCTGAGAACTCTTCGGTCAGGGAAAGCATGATTCTAGGGCTCGTCTTGGCTACGATTTGGGTGTTATTACCCAATTCCTCCATCCTTAGCAGTCTGTAGGTCTGCTCCGGTTCTGGATGAAACTTGTCGTAGTCCAGTTCATACTGCGCATAGAGTATGAGTAAAACCGTTAATGTGATACCTATACTCAAACCCATAAGATTGACCATAGAGGTCACCTTACGTTTGATTAGGTTCCGAAATGCAATTTTGAGGTAATTTTTTAGCATTCTATCGACTAAACTGGTCGGTGTTACTCAAAAAAAATACCAAAGAATGAAAACAGTCCATCAAGGCGCTCAAGGCACTATTCAGCATTTTTAAATGATAAAGATACGCTAAAACTGAACGCTATCGACCAGCTTCACGAGCGTTATCGAACAGGCTAATTGATTAAAAGCAGCAAGCATTAGAGTCAAATATTCATAACTCTTCTGGTGAATGAATCAGACAAAAGGCTAGGTGACACACCATTGTCTTGAAAATGAAATAAAAAAAGCCCAGCATTAGCTGAGCTCTCTGAAAGTAGTCTGTAGGAGGGCTGAGCGTTAAGAAAAGCTCCAGTGGGGCTTTTAAGCGAAGAGCCAGCTTGTAGGGCAAGTCACCGAAGGACGAAATGAAAAAAGCCCGACAAAGTCGAGCTTTTAGAATGTAGTCCGTAGGGGAATCGAACCCCTGTTACCAGGATGAAAACCTGGCGTCCTAACCCCTAGACGAACGGACCATCATAAGGACTGCAAATATAGATGTCACTATTTTATTTGCAAAAATTTCTATCCGAAAAAATTACAATCGATTTCCATGGAACTAACTCGGCCTTAGCATGATTAAAGTTTGAAAAGGAGGATAGCTTTCTTAGCTTTACGCCTCCAAAAAACAACCCTTTAAACTGTTAAGGATTATGTCTAAGACAAGAGTAGCGATTAACGGTTTTGGAAGAATCGGAAGATTGACTTTCAAAACATTATTGAAAAAAGAAAACATTGAAGTAGTAGCAATCAACGATCTAACTGACACTACTACTCTAGCCCATTTATTGAAGTACGATTCAGTACATGGCAGGTTCGATGGTACCGTTTCTGCAACCACAGATGGCATCATTGTAAATGGGAAAGAAATCAAAATTTACGCTGAAAGAGAGCCTAGAAACCTTCCTTGGGGAGACCTTGGTGTTGAGGTAGTTCTAGAATCAACAGGCTTCTTCTTAGATGAAGCTGGTGCTGGACAACACTTGGAAGCTGGCGCTAAAAAGGTGGTTATTTCTGCACCTGCTAAAGGTGGAGTTCCAACTGTAGTACTTGGTGTTAATGACGACACTATGACTGGTGAAGAGACCATTCTTTCTAATGCATCTTGTACAACCAACTGCCTAGCCCCTATGGCTAAGGTATTGGACGATGCCTTCGGTATCGAGCATGGTTATATCACTACAGTTCATGCTTACACTTCAGATCAGAGATTGCAAGATGCTCCTCACAAAGATTTGAGAAGAGCAAGAGCAGGTGCTTATTCAATTATTCCAACTTCTACAGGAGCTGCTAAAGCTGTAGGCCTTGTGTTGCCTCACCTCGCTGGAAAATTGGACGGTATCGCTATGAGAGTTCCAATTCCTGATGGTTCATTGACTGACCTTACTGTAGTTTTGAAAAAAGAAGCTACTAAAGAAGAAATCAATGCGGCAATGAAAGCTGCTGCCGATGGACCAATGAAAGGTATTATGGAGTACACAGAAGACCCAATTGTATCTATCGATATTGTTGGCAATCCTCACTCTAACATCTTTGATTCTCAATTGACTTCTGCTCAAGGAACTTTAGTTAAAGTTGTTGGGTGGTATGACAATGAAGCGGGTTACTCTAACAGAGCTGCCGACTTGATCGAAAGAATCGCTGGATAAGCCAGACAAGAACAAAAAATAAAAAGCCTCGATAAATCGAGGCTTTTTTTATTCACATAAACTTAATCTTTTAGTAAACACGCTCTTCAGGAACTAAAAAAGCAATTGGGTAGTTTTACAATCGAAATGACAAACCCAAGTCGCTATAAAATGGGGCAAATATAATGTAAGACAGCCCTAAGTCGTAAAAACAGGTCATTAAGAAAACCGCTCAATTTGAGGGGTTATTTTTTTGCCCATCCTCGACTATTCTACTTTCAAACTGGTCTTCTTAAGAATCTCACTTGATCTAAAAGTCATGTCCCCTGCCTGAAGAATCTTCATTTTCAGCTGAGCATTGTATTCAGGGTTCTTATCCAGAAAGTCTCTTACCATCTGTGCAGCCGTTTCGGTGTTGTGCCTACCTAGTGTGCGATCGAGCCATCTCTTTGGGAAGAAGATATCTCCTGTCACCTGAATCTCTTGTAATAGTTCCAGGCTCTCGGTGATATATTTTTCGCTCTCTTTTCTCCGCAAAGGGTGATGCAGGTTTCCAAGCCCTCCTAGTACCCATGATTCAGTCTCGCGGTTCTTCTCATCTTTCAGAGAAGCAAAGAATTGATCCCTAGCTTCAACATCTGAAGAAAGAGATGGGAGTAAAAACTCAAATCTCTTTCTACGATCTGGATTCTTAATATTTTCGAGCTGCTTGGTCAATATATCCTCTGAAAGTTGAGGCATTTTAATTGCCAGTTGACCTGCTAAGCTTGTTAAATCGTTTTCAGATAAGTTCAGCCCCCCAACTTTCGAGTGAGTCTCTCCAGCCCAAATACTCCTGAGCCTTTCTAGGTTGACATTCGTAATTGTCACATTTCTGAAGGCATTAAAGAATATCTTTTTGACTGAAGGATCATCCGTCTTGTCATTCATTACATGGAAGAGCGTCCTTTCAAGATCAGGCGCAGCACTCTCTCTTTGTTCAGGCGTCATCAAGTTCCAGTAGACATTATTCAATTGCCCCAGCATGAGGTTCAATAGCAATTGATTCTTCTCTTTGACTACCATCCATTTGATTAGTTCAACGTATCGCTCAGGACTGTACTGACCTTCTTTTCCATAATTTTCAGGTTCCAGAAGATTTTCGTAGAGGTTAACAAGCATTGTTCCCTTTTCTACTTCGCTGAGCTGATCCCAGCGGCTTTGAATCATAGAATAGTTTGCCGGAAATAAACCATAGCCGATTCCATCAGCATTTGGCAGAGCTTCGAAGAAATCCCAATTAGATTTTAAACTAATAGTATAGGGTATATCATTAGAGTAAATAAGCTCTTCTTTTTTCTCTGATCGTTGTAAATTATACAAATTCAATTGCAAGGCTTGGGCCCAAACTCTTTCTCCCTCAGGATCGTTTTGAGCAAGCTTTATAAGTACCTGATTGCCATTCTTTACAGCCGAAATATCAAAATGCGGTCTTCCAGGTGTGTTCACCCAAACCTCACTCCATTTATTCAAGTCTTCTGGGGTTCGCTTATCTAAGATTTCAATAAGATCTGGCCATGTGGCATTCTTATTTGAAAAAGTAGACAAGTATTCACGCATACCTGATTGAAAGTCTTCTTCGCCCAACATGGCCTCCAACTGGCGCATCATAATGGGTGCTTTGTTATAAATAATCGCACCATACATTTGCCCAGCTTCTTTCAGGTTAGGCAAAAATTGCCTGATAGGGTTAGCTCCTTTGGTGCGATCAACTGAGTAAGCCGATGGATAATGCCTGACTAAGAAGTTTAGGTCGTGATTGATATCTGGGAAACTAGGGTTAACCATCTTGGCAGCCATGAAATTGGCAAACACTTCTTTGGTCCAAACGTCATTGAACCAGTCCATGGTGACCAGATTACCAAACCACATATGAGCTACCTCATGGGCAATCAAGCTGGCTCTTCCGAGCAATTGGCTTTGAGACGGATCTTTATCCAACATCAATGAATTGGCTCGGTATTGAATCGCTCCAACATGCTCCATCCCTCCATATTGAAAACTTGGAATCAATGCAAAATCCAGCTTCTTGAAAGGATACTTTATACCAGAGTACTCCTCTAGCCATTGTAATGAGGCCGCATGCAGGTAGAAAATCAAATCTAAGTTTCGATCTGCTTTCTCTTTGTCACTCTCCCTGTGCAGTATGGTCATTTCTCTACCAGCAATTGTCTTACTGACCACATCGAACTCTCCTGCTACAAAGGAGAACAGGTAGGTACTAATTAAGTCAGATTTATAGAACTGATAGTTCTTTCGACCATCCTTAACAGCCGCAACGGCAATTGGTCCATTGCTAATGGCCGACCAATTTGCTGGTACATCAAGTGTAAGTTCGAAAGTTGCCTTTAGGTTCGGTTGGTCGAAAACGGGAAAGGCAGTTCTGGCCCTATCGGGAACAAAGAGTGTGTATAGAAATTCTTCTTTTCGGTTGAGTGAAGTCTCACCTGCAAAGAAGTTAATCTCTACCTGATTGAACCCTTCTTTGAGGTTCTCCTTTTTCAGAATGATGTGTTCATTCTCGATTAACAGCTCCTGGCTTTTACCATTGACGATCAGTCCTTTGAGCTTCTCTGGGCTTTCCTTAAAATCAAGCTGAAGGTCTTGTGAATTGTTTTTCAGGTTGAAAGTTAAGTCTTCCAATGCCTGAATTTGTTGATTTATGTTGTCCGGCACTCTGAACTCCAACTTATAATTGATAATTGATAGCGCCCCTTTTCGGTATTCTGCTAGTTCGAGTGACACCCCAGACTCCACCGATAACTTGGTCTCATCATTACAGGCAAAAAGGGTAATCGAAAGCAGTAATATTGCCAGGCTTTTCTTTAACATATCAAATCAGGATTAGGTCTTTTCTTAATTCTGGAGGAATGCCGAAGTTCTCTCCCATGAAATCGTCCATTTCATCTTTGGTCTCTTTAGAAAGCAATGCATTCATTTCTTCCATTGCCAATTCACCAATCATAAACGGAGGCATGAAATTGGTAACCAAGCGATCGCCTTTGAAACAAGCCCCCATTTGAAATTCGGTCATCTCACTTTTTGGAGTTCCCTTGATCATACATTCTGAAAGCCAGGCCTCAGGATTGTCTGGGTGCTCTTCAATTCGTCTTTGCATCGCCTGAAAATCCGTATTCATCATCATGTATTCTGACAAATTGGCCATGCTCTCAGCAGACATCTGGTCTTTCATATTCTCATAGCATGTAGAACAGACAGCATATTCAAACAGCACTTCGGTCTTTTGAAAAGACGGGTATTTCTTAAAGACTTTTTCAATCATATAGTAGCGATCACCCTTCATCAGGTCATAGTCACACTGTACACAATTGGTCAAAGGTCCTTTTGTATCGCTGTTTAAAAAAATATCAGGGATTGGAAGCCCCTCCGCTCTTTCCTCTTCTTCTCTATGCTCTTCCATATTATTTTTTATCTACTAATGTTGATGCCGCCTGTGCTGCCGGAAAAATGACGGTATCACTAATATTTACATGAGCAGGTCGGGTTACGATAAATCGAATCAGGTCCGCGACATCATATGCCGTCAGTGCATCGAAACCTTCGTAAACTGACTTTGACCTGTCTGTGTCACCTTTAAAGCGTACCATCGAGAATTCTGTTTCTACCAAACCAGGACAAACTTGAGATACTTTGACTCCCGTGCCGTTCAAGTCCATACGCATACCATTGTTAATGGCATCAACAGCGTGCTTAGAGGCACAATAGACGTTGCCATTTGGATATACCTCTTTCCCTGCAATCGACCCAATATTCACAATATGCCCCGAACCTTTGCTCACCATTTCAGGTACCAAAGCCTTTGTAACATAAAGTAAGCCCTTTACATTAATGTCAATCATTGCATCCCAGTCGTCCACATTTCCATCTTGAATCTTAGAAAGCCCGTGAGCATTTCCAGCATTATTGAGAAGAACATCGATGGATTTCCAAGCATCGGGAATTGAGTTAATCGCCCCTTCCACTTCCACTCTATTTCGAACATCAAAACTTAGTTCAAGTGTTCTAACAGCCACCTCATCGCTCAATGCTTTCAACCTGTCTTCCCTGCGTCCACATATAATTAAGTCATACCCTTCCTCAGCCAATAGTAAAGCAGTAGCTCGGCCGATGCCAGAGGTTGCTCCCGTAATGAATGCGATTTTGCTCATTTTCATCTTCATTAATGAGCAGTGAATTTAAAAGAAAATAGCCAATCGGAAACGTAAAGATTACTTAGTCGGAGAAATGCAGATACAGTGTGAAATTATGAGTCGTTATCCGGCTTAGTCCATTGTGGAAGAAGTTGTCCTGAGGGTTCATAACATCAAGTAATCCTCTTGCATATCTGATCTCTGGTGAGAACTTGAAGAATTCGAAGTAACGTTCCAGTCCAAAGCCTACCTCAACTTTTACATTAGCACGTCTGATCTCAAGTCTATCTTGGGTTGTAGTTATATCTTCTTTACCAGACCTAAACGATCCACTTAATCCTGCAATCAAATACATTCGAGAGTTATTCCTTCGAATGGACCTGTACTTCATAAATATGCCGGGCTCAATTCTAGTACTCTCTATCAGCTGGGCATCAGTGGTCCCATCAATATTCTGATAATTGACCGTGTTTTGATACAGCCCTATTTTCACAGGAACAAGTCTTATGGAAAATTGATCTGCCAACCTGATATTGACCATAAACCCAAGGTCAAATCCAGCACTTGTCTCAGAAGTTATTGAGTTTATTTGGTCATACTCGGAAGTGTCGAATCTGTCTGAATACTTGATGCCATAGCTATTGTTATGCACACCAAGCAGAAACCCGTACTTAAAAGTCTTCTGGTCACTTTTTACCCTGTGAAGCGTTACTCCTGCCTTACGCGTTTGGGCGTTTACTTGAAGTATTGAGAAAAAAAGTACTAAGGCAACTATTTTTGCCCGATGTAAATCGAGGCGATGCCAAATGTCAAAGGTCTGCATTCAGTCTTCTTATATCCAACCGCACTAAGGATGTCCAAAAAATTCTGACCATCCGGAAAAGCATCTACCGACTCCGGCAGATAAGTATATGCCGATTGATCCTTAGAAATCAGTTTTCCAATAATCGGGAGAATCGACTTAAAATAAAAACTGTAAAGTTGCTTCATCGGAAACGATCGTGGCCTTGAAAACTCAATGATCACTGCCTTTCCACCTGGTCTAAGTACACGATGCATATCACTCAAGCCTTGTTTCAGGTTTTCGAAGTTCCTTACACCAAATGCAACGATGGTAGCGTCAAAGGTATTGTCTTCAAAAAGCAGCTTCTCACTATCGCCCATTTGCATGTCGATGATGTGGTCTACCTTTTTACGTTTCATCTTCTGCTTGCCCATTTCAAGCATACCAGATGAAATATCAACCCCAACTATACGGTCAGGATTGAGCGCCAAAGCTTCAATAGCAAAATCTCCAGTACCAGTAGCTATGTCCAGTATTTGCTTGGGTTGGTCAGGCTTAAGGAGCTTTATGGCCTTCTTTCTCCACAGGATATCAATACCCAGACTTAGGAAATGATTAAGAAAATCATACCTATGACTGATGTTATTAAACATCTCGGCTACCTGCTCTTTTTTTGTCGTTTCCTTCTCCTTATATGGTACTACAGCCATCTCTAATTCAATCTGAGTGCAATAATACGAAGGAAACAGGGTGATTACAGGAATTGTTAAAAAAAGGTAATGTTAGACCACAAGTCCAGCCATTTTTCACCTCTGTCATAAATCTTAGTAAATTGACTTCTGGTCATTCACAAACTCAAAGATGTCTATGTTAATAGACTCTTAATTTTCAATCAGGATATGAAAAAAAGAGAATTATCATTCAAAACAATCGGTCTCGAAATGTTCTCAATTGTTTTTGCTGTATTACTTGCCCTTACATTGGATTCTTGGCAGGAGCAACAGAAAGAACAAAAAAAGGTAGATAAGGCGCTCTCAGATATCGCAATTGAAGTAAACTCATTCAGTTCTATGTTAGAAGGCGGACTAATTTATAATCAGACGGCCTTTGACTCCTTAAACCATGCGGTAGAAATGTATAAAAAAGGCGAAGTCGCTAATTTTAATTTTGGTATAGGGCGCCCTGAAATCAAGTCCCTGGCTTGGCAGTCGAGTAAGGAAAGCGGTATTACAGCAAAGTTTGACAGAAACCTCTTTTTGGACATTGCTGAAGTCTATATCGAATACGATCGACTGATGAGTGTCTTCGACCTGCACACCGAGTTTATGCTCAATGCAGACCCGGACATGACAGAATATACACGAGCTAGGTATACCATAAACCATCTACGTACTGTTCTTTTCAGAATACAAGACCTCAAGCGAAAATCAACTGAGTTTCAAGAAAAACATAGAGGTGAATCATTTATGAACTGACCGTTTCTCCGAGCAATAAAAAACCCCGACAAGTCGGGGTTTCATTCTATTAACGTCTGGCTTAGATTATCCGATTTCAACAAGCTCAATGTCAAAAATCAAATCCTTTCCTGCCAGGTCATGATTAGCATCAATCACAACTACATCTTCTCTAACTTCTTTTACTTTAACTGGTACCTGCTGACCGTTTGGTTGGCTCATTGCCAACTGCTGTCCAACTTCAGGGTTTAGATCAGGCGGTAGATTGGTTTTAGGGATATCAATGATCATATCTTCCCTTGCCTCACCATATGCCTCAGCAGCTGGGATTTCAGCCGTTACTTTGGCTCCTACGGCCATTCCATCAACAGCAGCATCAAATCCTTTGATCATCATACCTGCGCCTACTTCAAACTCCAATGGAGCTCTTCCTTCTGATGAATCAAAAATGGTTCCATCAGTTAATTTTCCTGTGTAGTGAACCTTTACCTGGTCCCCTTTCTTTGCTACTTGCATATTATTTCTCTTAATGAATGCTATTTAAAGGTGGGCAAAGGTATGGGTTTAAAAGAGAAACAAAAAAGTTCAATTTGAAGGAGTTCATTACCTTTGCAGCATGTTCGATCAGGCCCAATTTGTTATTAGTAATACTGACTATCGTAAATGCCCAAAACCCGATAAACCGGAGTTTGCATTTATTGGCCGATCGAATGTTGGTAAGTCATCACTCATTAATATGATGACAGCCCGGAAAAGCCTGGCTAAAACTTCGGGAAGGCCGGGAAAAACTCAGTTGATTAATCATTTTTTGATTGACGAGAGCTGGTACCTAGTAGACTTACCAGGCTACGGCTATGCCAAAACAAGTAAGAAGAATCGAGCTGCCTGGACAGAAATGATTCAAGACTATCTCCTCAACCGTGAAAGCCTTCAAATTGTATTCGTGCTGATCGACTCGCGACTCGATCCACAGAAGATAGATCTCGAATTCATTCAATGGCTTGGAGAAAGCGGTATTCCTTTGGCACTCGTTTTCACCAAAGCAGACAAGCAGTCCATCAATAAGGGCCAACAGTCTATAGCCAAGTTTAAAAGAGTACTTAAGCAGACTTGGGAACACCTTCCCATGATTTTCTTAACATCATCTGAAACTGGCCTGGGGAAAGCCGAGTTATCCGAGTACATAGAACATATACTCGAAAGTTGAGTTTTTCTTTGATTTAGGCATCAGCTTAGATTTAATTTGAAGCATTATTGAACAAGAGCATTTATGAAGTTTGAAGAAATAGCCTCCGTATCAGGTAAAGGCGGATTATTTAGAGTTTTAAAACCTACCAAAAACGGTGTCATTCTGGAATCGCTTGACAGTAAAAAGGCCAAACTCGTGGTTGGTGCTGATGCTCAGGTATCGATACTTAGCGAAATTTCCATTTATACACATACCACAGAAGGTGCAACGCCACTTAATGAGGTAATGCAAAAAATCCATTCCGAGTTTGATGGTGACACCGGATTAGATAAAAACTCTGATGGCGATGAGTTGAAGTCTTTTCTAAAGCATGTGCTCCCAGACTATGACGAGGATAGGGTTTATGTTTCTGATATCAAAAAACTAGTCACCTGGTACAACCTCCTATCTAAAATTGCTCCTGGATCATTTCAGGAAACTGCTACAACTGAAGAAGAGGCAACAGAGGAGTAACCCTTTTGTATTGAAATGAGCCAGCAAAGTGACTTAATAAGCAGTCTTAGGCTATTTGAGAAAGACTTTCAGCTGGATAAGTCTTACCTCAACCTTGAGGAACAACAAGGCATTGCTTATAATCAAGCATTCCTAATGATAATGAGGGTTGTTGAGGATCTCATGACAAAGGACTTTAATCGACTGATTAATGTCCTTTATCGCATAGATGTTTCTGAAGATAGGCTCAAGGAAGCTCTTGCCTTGTCTAATGACAATCCGGCATCGGTTATCACAAAAATGATCCTAGACAGGCAACTCCAAAAAGTTGAAACCCGAAAGAAGTATTCTTCTTAAAGTGTAGAGGCCTCTTTTACCATTTCCTTACTTCCAACAAAGAAGGGTACTCTTTGATGAAGTGAAGTTGGTTGAATTTCCATGATGCGTTTAGAACCATCGGTAGCTTTACCACCCGCTTCTTCCGCAATGAATGCTAATGCATTGCATTCATACATCAATCGGAGTTTACCATTCGGAGCTTTCTCGGTAGATGGATAAATATAAATCCCACCCTTCAGTACGTTTCTATGAAAATCCGCCACCAGAGAACCGATATAACGGGCAGAATACCCTCGTTCCTTGCAAGATGCGATGTAATCTTTTACCTCCTTAGGGAAAGATGCTGACGCGCCTTCGTTCACCGAATAAATAGAGCCAGATTTAGGGATTTTCATATCCTGATGTGATAGAATGTACTCTCCAAGAGAAGGCTCATAAGTAAACCCGTTCACTCCCTTACCAGTGGTATATACGAACATGGTTGAAGATCCGTAAAGGATATATCCTGCTGCTACCTGTTCTTTTCCAGGCTGCAATACATCTTCCTTAATGACTGGGCTCCCCATCGGAGAAACTCTTCGGTAGATAGAAAAGATAGTCCCCACAGAAACATTCACATCAATGTTCGAAGAACCATCCAAAGGATCGATCGCTACAATGTACTTTGCCCTCGGGTTATTCAGGTCAATAACATCTTCAACTTCTTCAGAAATAATCGCTGCTACTTCTCCACCCTTCTTCAATGCACGTGTAAAACGAATATCGGCAGCAACATCTAGATTTTGTTGTGCCTCTCCTTGAACATTTTCGGCTCCATAGGCACCTGTAATATCGGCTAGTCCTGCCCTGTTGATCTCTCTATTCACAACCTTCCCTGCATAGGCTAAGTCCCTGATTAGCTGAGATAACTCTCCACTCGCAAATGGAAAGCCCTCTTGGTTTCGCATAATAAATCGATCGAGGTTGGAGCCAACCGGCAACGCAATTCTCGAATTCTCCGCCTTTCCCATAGGTACGTGATAATTTTTTTATCGGAATTCGTTAATAACTTGCAGCGAAATTAGTAAAATTTATACACGTCCCTTGAAAGTATTTAAGTTTGGTGGCGCATCTGTAAAAGATGCAGGTTCTGTCAGAAATATGTGTGAGATCATAAAGACTCACCGAGCTGACGAATTGATCGTTGTTGTCTCTGCAATGGGCAAAATGACCAATGCCCTTGAACAACTTCTGAGCCTCACTATGGAGGAAAAAGAAGTGAGTACAGAACTCTCCGAGATAAAAGATTTTCATCAAACCATTATCAATGACCTTGGCATTTCATCTGACGAAGTTTTAAAGAAAGACCTCACCGATGTTTTTGAACAGTTGGAAAATGGATTAAATGAATTCAGTTCTAGCATGGGGTATGATTATATGTACGATCAGACCGTTTCTTTGGGAGAGATTCTTTCTACGAAGATCATTGCCGCATACTTAAATAGTCTTAGCATCGCTACAGCTTGGCTAGACGCAAGAAAAGTAGTTAAGACGGATGATCTGCACAGGCAAGCCAAGGTAGATTGGGGAGCATCTCAAGCTATGATTAAGGCGCAGGTAAATCGTTCGATCGAAGAGGGACTTGTTTTGACACAAGGATTTATTGGTAGCAACTCAGATTTCAAGAGCACAACCCTCGGCAGAGAAGGTAGTGACTTCAGTGCGGCTATCTTCGCTACTTCGGTAAGCGCAGAATCCGTTACCATCTGGAAAGATGTACCTGGAGTCTTAAATGCCGATCCAAAGAAATTTGAGAAAACCACCCTCTACGAAAAACTACCTTACAAAGAGGCCGCTGAGATGACATATTATGGTGCATCCGTCATTCACCCCAAAACAATTAAGCCGCTAGCGCAAAAGGGTATTCCGCTATATGTTCGTTCTTTTCAATCGCCAGAGGACCAAGGAACGACCATTGAAGAATCAATAATTCCGAACCTTGCACCTGCCATAATTCATAAGGACAAACAAACAGTTATTTCTTTTAAGATCAGTGACTTCTCATTCATCAATGAGCATCATATTCACTTAATCTTTGAACATATCAAAAGGCTGAATCTCACCATAAACCTGATGCAAAATTCAGCTATCTCGTTCACCATCTGCATGGATGACAACCCTAAAAAAAGGGAGCAACTGCGAACCGCCCTTATGGATGAGTTCTTGATCTACTACAATGAAGGGTTGGAAATGATTACCATCAAAAACTATAATCAGGAAGCCATCAACGAGCACATGAAGGATAAGCAGATCATTATTGAACAACGCTCAAGAAACAACTTCCAAATGGTCTTTAGGAAGTGATTGGGTGATTAGGGAAAAGCGTATTGAGTATTGCGTAATGAGTAACTCGATAAAGAAATTCTTAATTAGACATTCGAAGGAACTCCTAGAAAGGAACAATTCTTAATTCTTAATTCTTAATTCTTAATTCTTAATTCTTAATTCTAAGCTGTCAATTAGGCTATTCACTGACCGATCCAAAATATCGAAGACTTCTTGAAAGCCCTTTTCTCCTCCATAGTAAGGATCTGGCACATCACTCCCATTGCCAAGGTTGTCATAGTCTCTCATTTTCACCACCCTCGCTCTTGAATCTCTAGGCTTCAAACTTATGACATCCTCATAATTCGAATCATCCATTGGCAGGATGACATCAAAATTGTGAAAGTCATCAACTTCGAACTGCCTTGCTGAATGATTGTACAAAACGCCATTCTTTTTCGCATTGGCCATCGATCGTGAATCTGGTTGTTTCCCGATATGATAGGCCGCTGTACCGCACGAATCTATTTCATATCGATCAGACAATCCTCTTTCTTCAACGCGTTGTCTGAATATTCCTTCCGCCAATGGCGACCTGCAGATATTGCCCAAACAGACAAATAAGACTTTCACTTTGCTCATGGATCTCCTTTAGACTCTTAAATTAGCAATCGAAAACTAGAAACAATCGATTACATTTATTCATACCTATGGAATTTATAAAAGTTGATAAAGCCTACGCAAAGCATGTTGCACTGATTCAATTGAATAGGCCCAAAGAGTTGAATGCACTCAATCTTCAATTGATGGGTGAAATTCGTGACACCTTAAAAGATCTCGACCAGGACGATGAGGTCAGAGTCATAATCATCACTGGTAATGAAAGGGCATTTGCTGCTGGTGCGGACATTAAGCAGATGGCTGGCAAAGGCACTATTGATATGTGGAAAGTGGACCAATTCAGTACTTGGGACCAAATCAATAAAACCCGAAAACCAATCATCGCGGCAGTGTCAGGATTTGCGCTGGGTGGCGGTTGTGAGTTGGCTATGACATGTGATATGATTGTCGCTTCGGAAACAGCTCAATTTGGCCAACCTGAAATCAAGATTGGTGTGATGCCGGGTGCAGGTGGAACACAAAGACTTACCAAAGCGCTGGGCAAAGCGAAAGCTATGGAGTTGGTCTTGACCGGTAAATTTATCTCTGCCGAAGAAGCACTTGGCTATGGTCTGATCAACAAAATTGTACCCATAGAACTGTACCTCGAAGAGGCTACCAAGCTGGCCAAGGAAATAGCAAGTATGTCTCCTATCGCTGTACAAATGGCCAAGGAATCTGTGAAAAGATCCTATGAAGTTCACTTGGAAGAAGGGCTTCATTTTGAGCGTAAGAACTTCTACATGCTATTCTCTTCAAACGATCAGAAGGAAGGCATGAATGCCTTTGTAGAAAAGCGAAAACCAGACTTTAAAGGAAACTAAAAAAGGCCCCGAAATTCGGGGCCTTTTCATTTTATGATACTCTGTTTCTTATCTGATGCTAATTCCCACACCTGCAGTTAGCGTATTATACTCTTGAAGCGCATACTCTCCTGTAATGGTTAGGAAAAGCAATTTAATTCGCACACCGATATTTGTTCTAATCCCATTGTCCTTGTAGTTCAATTTGATTGGATCCGTAAATGTTGTGGACTCAGTGGTATAATTACCTAGCATACTGAAGTCAATGTCATAATTAGAATATCCCAGACCTGCAAAAGCAGTGAAGAATAGTATCTTCTTGGAAATAACACCCTGAACTGTCCAGGCACTCGCATTGAATTCAGCAGTCTGCCCTGCGTCTTCGTCTATATTCACGTAAGATTCCAAGTTTGTATATCCTAAGAAAACAGACAGATCGAAAGGCAGAAGTTTTTCTGCTGGTAGATACTGTTTTATATCATGCATGATACCAATACCAAAGAGCTTCATTCCACCATCTCCGTCAAAATCTTGCTCAGGAATATATCTTAACTTCACTTCCGTTCCCTTAAAAAGACCCAATCCGAGCTGGACCATAGGTACCGGAACCGCATTAAAGGGCACTATATCCTCGTCTATTCCTAGACCTGTAGGGGCAGAAATTCTGATCAACTCCTCACCATTATCATCCGTAAAGCGTAACTCTGGTAAGTCGTCTGCCCCCAAATTCGGGCCAAAAACAGTTGGTAACCTTCGAGTATCGGATGGGTTGGTCAGGCTCACATTAGTAAGTCCCGTTGGTAAAGTAAAGAACTGCCTGGTATCCGGCACTCTTGCAAGAGAGGCACTTACAGTGACATCGAAACCAAGAAATTTATGAGGTTTGGCAGTATTATACCAGCCACTATTCATTCCGAATCCAAAACCTTCAAATGCAGGTTGTAAATAACTCTCTAAAAGTAAGCTAGCATCATCGATACCAGCTTCAAGGAAAGTATCAAAATCTAGGCCTTGCGCCTTTGTCATGTTTGGTGAAATGGCCAAAAAACATGCAGCAAAAAGTATTAATAAAGTTTTTTTCATGTTGTCGATGTTTTGAGGATTAGTCTACCAGTTGAATTCTGGCAGTAACGTCAAACTTAAAAATGAAGTTGAAATCAACATCTTGGGTCTGAAGTGTTACATCCTCACCCACTAAGGTCATTCCAACTCGAAAAGACGTACCGTCCTTTAATGCTTGTTCAAGACTCGTGATCGCGGCTGCATTCACCGATCCAGGAGCGTTTTTATCATAAAGGAGAACATCAACAGGGTTATTCTGAACATTGTCAACTCTAATAGATAACAGCTGTTGTACACTTTGACCTTGAAGCTCAATTGTCATATCAATATCCAAATCAGCAGAACTCCCAGCAGGGAAATTATCAATGGTATATGTGATTTGATTAATAGTAAACTTCTCAGTATCATCCAAATACTCGTCAAACTCGTCAGAGCTGATGTCAATTTGGCCTGTATTAACATTAATTGGTGGTGTCTGAGGAACTAGCTGCCCTACCACCAGGGCTGGAACAGAAAGTCGCACGGCAATCGGATCAATCTCAATGTTTTTAGAAACATCTGATTGAACACCTGCATCACCACAGCCCCACAGGACCAGCGTTAAACAGGCAATTAGATAAAAAGTTTTGCGCATTGATTTGATGTTTAGTTTTTAGTGTCGTTGATATGTAAAATACTAAATCTAGCTTTTCACATACTAAAATATGAAAATTCTTAATGCCTTCTCCTCGGACCTACTCATAAGTAAGCACTTACGCGTATAATAGAGACTTATAACACATTTAGTAGACTACTATATATGCAGTTTCCTATTTTTGTGAGCAATGCTTGTATTCTACAACCTGGGAGTCAGGTGTTATTACTTCTTTATCAAATTAGCTTCGCTATTTAACAATAAGGCCCGCCTTTTTATAAGTGGTAGGAAAAACCTGTTATCTGAGCTCAAAAATGCTATCGGTGACAATCATAGTCCTATTACTTGGTTTCATGCAGCATCTCTTGGTGAATTTGAGCAAGGACTACCTGTAATGGAAGCCTATAAGGCTATGTCTCCTGCGAGCAAGATACTAGTGACTTTCTTCTCACCCTCAGGTTTTGAGGAAAGAAAGAACCATCCAACTGCCGATTTCACATTCTATTTGCCGATCGACACTCCTTCAAATGCCAAAGAATTCTTTGACATTGTCAAACCTATTAAAGTATTCTTCATCAAGTATGAATATTGGTTTCATTATCTAAATGAAGCGCATAGAAGAAGCATACCCTTGTATAGTGTTTCGGCATTGTTTACACCTAGCCACATATTCTTCAAAAGTCATGGGGCTTTTCACAGAAGGATGTTAGGGTTCTTCGACCATACCTTTGTCCAAAATGATTCTTCACTACAATTGCTTAAAAGCATTGGCATTGAGAAAGCCAGCATTTCGGGAGACTCTCGTTTCGATCGTGTGCTGAAAACCATTGCGAATCCACAGCAATATCAAAGTATCGAGCGTTTTAAAGGAGATGATTTATTAATGGTAATTGGTAGTGCATGGGCCTCTGACATGCAGGTGCTCAATGGGTTTATCAATAACTCTAAAGGTCTCAAGCTCATTATAGCACCCCACCTGATTGATGAGGGAAGTGTTCAAAAAATTTACTTAGGCTTAGAAAAGAGAGTTCATAGATATTCTGAAAGTGAACATATCCCTGACAATACAGAAGTACTTATTCTAGACACAATGGGCATGTTATCTTCGGTATATCAGTATGGTGAATTCGCTTATATTGGAGGAGCTTTCGGTGATGGATTACATAATATTTTGGAAGCCGTAGCTTTCGGACTTCCGGTAGTTTTCGGAAATGAGGGACTCGAGAAGTTTCCCGAGTCCATCACACTACAAGAACTTGGAGGGGCCTTTAGCGTGAGCACAGCAGCAGAATCGTCAGAAATACTAACTAAACTTAAGGGAGATAGTGCTTTCCGAGGGAATGCTTCATCCATTTGCAAGAAATTCATAGAGGACAATAGAGGTGCTACAGAACATATCATCGGTTACTTGAAAGCGCAAACGAAATGAAGGGACAGGTAATCAAATCTACAGGTAGTTGGTATGAGGTGAAGATTGAAACTGGCAAAGTCTTCCGTAGTAGATTGCGTGGTAAGTTTAAAATGGATGGCATCAAGATCAATAACCCCGTATCGGTTGGTGATTGGGTGGAAATTGAAGAAGAAGAAAAAGGGGATAAATCGGCAGTAATCACAAAACTTCATCCAAAGACCAATTACATTATTCGAAAATCTACCAGGAAAACTGGTTTCTCACATATTCTTGCCTCGAACGTAGACCAAGCCCTATTATTAGCGACAGTCACCTTTCCTAAAACGTCTTTGGGTTTTATCGACCGCTTTTTAGTGAGTGCCGAATCCTTTCGAATCCCCGCCTTGGTCGTCTTTAACAAAAAAGATTTACTTAATGAAGATGGTATAGCTTTTTGCAATGAATTGATAGAGATGTACGAAGGATTGGGCTACAAAGGCAGCCTGATTTCGGTTTTGGATGAAGAAGGAATAGAGGAATTGAAGGGCCTATTGAAAGACAAAACGACTCTGATCGCGGGTCACTCTGGTGTAGGCAAGTCTACCCTTTTGAATATTTTAGTACCCGGACAAGTACAAAAAACAGGAGAAGTATCCACCTATGCCAATAAGGGCACCCATACTACCACTTTTGCCGAAATGTTCGAGATGGATAGTTCCTCAAAGATTATTGATACCCCAGGCATTAAAGAGCTCGGCCTTGTTGACATGGAAGCCTCAGAAATCAGTCATTACTTTCCTGAGATGAGAGCCTACTTAGGTGAATGTAAATTCAATAACTGTCTCCATACCAATGAGCCTGGATGTCAGGTACTGGAAGCATTTGAGGAAGGCAAAATAGAAGCTTCAAGATATCACAGCTACCTGAGCATCTTGGAAGATTACGACAATCGCAGGTAACAAATCTGCCCCCTCTCTCAGGTTTTGTCACCCTTCAAGCCTATCCCTAACATACTCCACCTTGGTCTTACCATGGGGAGCTGATTTTCCATCAGGGCCAAGATTAACCATCACAATACGGTCAATACTCAGTATTTCTTCTCTTGTCAGCTTGTTTCTAACCTCACAACGCATGGTCATAGAGGTTTTTCCAAAGGCAACTGCCTCAATGCCAATTTCAATAATATCACCCTGCACTGGTGCATTGATGAAATTGATCTCTGACATGAACTTGGTGACGATCTTTCTGTTCTCCAGTTGAACAATGGTATAGAGGGCAGCTTCTTCATCAATCCATTCCAACAGTCGACCGCCAAAAAGACTACCGTTAGGATTAAGATCTTCGGGCTTCACCCATTTACGCGTGTGAAAGTTCATAGGCTAATTATTTAAGAATGACTTCATCATCCAGTTCTGTTTTTGTAATTCTTGAATATAACTGGTAAAGATGTCCAATGTACCTTCATCACCTGCTTTTCCCGCCTCTTCCAAAAGCTCTTCTAGATTTTCGATGAGTACCTTATTTGCATTGATTATAGCCTTTACCATGGCGCTTGCATCCATAATCTCTTCATGTGATTCTACATTAGCATTTGATAAGATATTCTTCAAAGAACCTTTGGGTATACCGTTCAAGGCCAAAATACGTTCCGCTACTTCGTCAATTTTTAAAGCGGCCTCATTGTATAGCTCCTCGAATTTCTCATGAAGAATAAAGAAAAATGGACCCTTCACATTCCAATGAAAGAGTCTTAGGTTTTGGTAGTGAACTTGATAGTTGATTAATAGTCTATTGAGTTTCTCAACGACCTGATTTTCTAATAAAGTTTCCATATCTAAGTTTTAAGTTTTCGTTTCAATTAACACTAGAATAACTTTATTTATAAAATATATGTTCCTAGATTTGATATAGATTTTATCTATATGACATTACAACAATTAGAATACATCGTTGCACTCGATACACACAGGCACTTCGTCAATGCCGCTGAAAGTTGCTTTGTTACACAGCCCACCCTCACACTTCAGATCAAGAAGCTCGAAACTGAAATGGGCATTCAGATATTTGACCGATCTAAGCATCCGATAGCCCCGACAAAAACCGGCATTCGGGTTATAGAAAGTGCTCGGCAAATCCTAAGAGAGGTGAATAGCCTAAAGTCTTTCATAAACATGGAAAAAGACGACTTAAGTGGCACTTTTAGAATTGGAGTCATTCCCACGGTCGCACCTTATCTGATGCCAAGATTCCTCAAACAGTTTATAGATGAAAACCCTAAGATCAACCTAGTCATAAGAGAAATTGAGTCTGAACAGATTATTGCCGACCTAAAGAACGACTTGCTGGACATTGGAATATTGGCCACCCCTCTGGATGAAAACGGCCTTCGTGAAATCCCTATGTACAATGAGCCCTTTCTGATCTATAGTGCCGAACAACACCCATTATTCATTCAGGAGCATATTCAACCTTCCGACCTGCCGGAAAAAGGGCTTTGGTTGTTAAATCAGGGACACTGCCTACGAAATCAAGTATTACGAGTTTGTAGTCAAAAGAAGAATGCTCAAAACAACAACTTAAGCTACGAAAGCGGGTCTATCGAAACACTAAAGAATTTGGTCAAGAATCACATGGGTTATACACTAGTCCCGGAACTATCGGTTATCGATACCCTGTCTACTGATGACAGAATTAAACGTTTTGATCAGCCCGAACCGAGCAGGGAGATCAGCATGGTAGTACATCAAAGCTTTAATAAAGAGGCGATACTAGAGCTAATTAAGCACGCTATACTGGTAAACACTCCATCTCATTTTCGAAAGGCAAAAACTTTCAATCGCATAAAATGGAGATAGACTAAGCTACCTCCATTCCGTTATCACAGAATTGATGAATCCCCTTGTTTAGAAATGCCGCAAGGCCCGGTTTAACGCTCTCATAATGAGCCTTGAAACGATCATCTTGTAGATACATTTCCGCAAGGCCTCGGTAACGTTCCTCTGACACCTCGTAAAACTTGTTCAAATGGTCAAAGTGAAGCTTTATCACCTTTTGGACATCGATATGGTCAACAGGCTTATGGATTAGATTAGCAAGCCAAAGATTTATTTCCTCGGCTTCCTGCTTGGTCTCTTTCCAAGCCTGCTTACTCATATTTCTGATTCTCTCTTCAACTTGAGGTGCCTCATCAGGCCACCTTTCAATAGTTTCTTTCTTAATTGATTCAACCTCCTCTGGCTGAAACCCTTCGTACATCTCTTTGTCTGTAATCATACCTTCTTTGTCTTTAAGTTCATTGATAGTTTTATCAATGGTAGTCATCAACTTCTTCAAGTGTACAGCTCTGTCCTTCAACACTTTTTTATGTGATCTAAGTGCAGTGATAAGGTCGAAATTTTCATTGTCGAGAATCTCTTTTATCTCCTCCAATCCATATCCTATAGTTTTATAAAACATGATTTGCTGAAGCCTGAAGAGTTCTTCTCTACGGTAAAAACGATACCCCTTATCTGATCTGGCGGCAGGTTTAAGCAAGCCGATATCATCATAATGATGCAAGGTTCGGATGCTCACTCCTGCCAAGACAGAAAGTTGTTTCACTGAATATTGCTGATAACCATTTTCCATTTCAAACAAAGAAAGTGGCTCACGTTACGTGAGAGTCAAGTAATTTTCAAATTATTCTTGATGTAATGTTTCAGCAGGGTTTTTCAAAGCTGCTCTGATACTGTGAAATGAAACCGTTGAAAGCGCAATGAACAAAGATGCCAAAGTGGCCAAAACAAAGACCATTAGGTTGATGCCGATAGCATACGCAAATGTTTCCAGCCATTGCCTCATTAAAAAGAAGGCAACCGGCCAGGCGATAAGATTAGCTACCAGAATCAGTTTCACAAATTCCTTTGACAAAAGACCTACAATGCTACTAGTAGACGCTCCGAGTACTTTGCGTACCCCGATCTCTTTGCTTCTCTGTGTTGCCAGAAATGCCGCCAAACCAAAAGCACCAAGACAAGCAATCACGATCGCCAACACGGAAAATGCTGTAAAGAGCCTGCCGCTTCTTTCTTCAGCATCATATAACTGACCAAATTCCTGATCGACAAAGGCCACGTCAAAAGGTCTTTGTTGTACAAAGTCATCCCATGAGCTCTCAACCCTCGCCAATGTGCTTGCCAGATTCTGCGTTGATACTTTAGCCAAAAAGATATTTGGTCGCCCAACACGAATATCAGAGGCAAACAAGGCGACTGGACCTATAGGCTGATGTAATGACTCAAAGTGAAAGTCCTTGACCACGCCTATGACTGTTGAAATTGGGCCATTGATTGGCTGTAATTGCTTCCCAATGGGATCTTGCCAGCCGAAGGTCCTCACTGCTGATTCATTGACGATAATCGCTGAGGAGTCGGACACGATAGCCGGGTCAAAAGCTCGACCTTCAACTACTTCAAAACCCATAGTCTCGATAAGGTCATAATCTCCTCGAATATTTGGCATTAAGTAACGATCGCTGGCATTACCTGTTACATCGGTGAATGTGCCACCGTTAATCTGTCTACCCGGGACCGTATTGGTTCCTGAAACTTCGAGTACCTGAGGGTTATCAAGGAGTATATTCTTGAACGTTTCGGCCTGTTCGCCTAATAAATCTGCCCTTTCTATTATTATCAGTTGGTCCTTGTCAAAGCCAAGTGGCTTATCATTTAAGAACTGAATCTGTTGATAGATTACCAAGGTGCCAATCACCAAAATGATCGAAATACCAAACTGAAAAACAACAAGACCATTTCTCAACCATGAGTTTTTAGCTCCGCTGCTCATTTTTCCTTTGAGTACTGCCACCGGCTTGAAAGCAGATAGAAAGAAAGCCGGATATAAGCCAGAGACTACCCCCAGAATGATTGAGAAAACAACCAGTCCCACAATGAATATTGGCTCCAGCAAGCCTTGAACATTCAGTGCTTTTCCTGAAATATCGTTGAAGTACGGAACCAGTAATATAGCCAGAATCATTGCCACAACAGTGGCAAAAAGACACATGAAAACTGACTCGGTCAAGAACTGAACTACCAATTGCTTTTTGAGCGCCCCAAGTACTTTACGCATTCCAACTTCGCGTGCTCGATTGGCCGCACGGGCAGTGGTTAGGTTGATGAAGTTGATGCAGGCTATCAGTAAGATGAAAAATGAAATGGCGGCAAAAAGATAAACTATGGTTTCATTGCCATTGGCCTCAAGTTCCCATTGGTGGTTAGACTTTAGGTGAATATCAGATACGGGTTGAAGAAAGTAGTTGTGATCGTTGCCTGCCGCCTCATACTGAGCCCAACTGATACCCAGAATATTTTGGATCTGCGGCTCCATGTAAGTTTTTATCACCTCTTCTATCTGACTTTCGACCAACGTAGGGCCAGTCCCTTTTTCAAGTTTAATGTAATTATGAGCATTGTAAGAACCCCAAAACTCATTGCGATAAAGACCTGGCATCGAGCTTAGCGAAAAGAGAAAGTCAAAGTGAAAATGAGTATTAGAAGGCATTGGTTTCACCACACCCCTAACAAGCATCTCACCTACATTTTGAATGGTGAGCTGCTTACCCAAAGGATCTTCGGTCCCAAAGTACTTAGTGGCCATGGCCTCTGTAATGATCAGGGAATTGGGTAAATCCAGCGCAGTTGTCTTGTCTCCTTCAATAAAGTCGACAGCAAAGAAAGCGAAGAAGGTAGAATCTACAGCAAGCACATTCCTTTCATCAAAAAACTTATCTCCTATTTGAAAGGTTAGTGTTCCGAACTGGTTGAAAATCCTAGTGGATGACTTAACGGTTGAAAGGTCCCTAACCAAAGTTCTTCCCATTGGCATGGGGCTTCGCGCATAGATGAACTGATTATCGGGGAATTTTCTATCCAGGGCGACTCGATAGGTGCTTTCTACATCTGGGTGGAAGTTATCATAGCTCAGCTCCTCCATGACATAAGTGAGGATTAACAAACAACAGCTAATACCGACAGCAAGCCCTGTGATATTAATAAATGCAAAAAACTTCTGTCTGGCTACATTTCTGAGCGCTACTTTGATATAATTCTTAATCATGACTTATCGATTTTCACAATTAAGATATCAATACCGTTTCAGTTAATTCTTGCGGATTATTCCATCGGTAATATTATTTCTATCCGATCAGCCTGAACTGGCCTATCATCTCAATTCGTCCCATCCCATGCAGCGAAATTTCACTTGTTATCTACTATACCAGTATGAAAGGAAAACTCTTGTTATCCATAATTGTGTTATCATCTCTTGTTTTCGCATGTAGCAAGGATGATCCTGGACCGATGGTTGACCCTAAACCATCCGATTTACGAATCTTGTTTATTGAAAATTCGGAAGGGGCTCCAATCTCAAGATTCCTTGGGGAACTCAAGTGCATTGATGCCGAAGGTAATAACCTCACCGAAGTGACAAGCAACAGCGCTCTATCGGCAGTCTTTGTCACTTCATCTGACGACTTTAGCAAAGCAACATTTCAGGCAATCATTGACAACCCATGTTCACCGATGGATATATTCTCCTTGGACACCCGTACACTATCCTATGAAAGAAAAACAAACTCTATTGGTCGTGCCCTGACTCATGGTTGCAAAGACCTAACAACCTATTCCGATCCATGGACGTCTCCTGACGGTTCTGCAATCGCAGTTGTCAAATCAGATCAGAACAGCAATGATATTGTAATTTTAGATAGAAATGGACAGGAAGAAATAAACCTATCATCAATCATCAATCTTGAAATAAAGTCCAACTACAAACCCAGATGGTCTCCTGACGGGACGAAAATCGCATTTTCGACTCGCCATTATACCAATGATGAAAAGACAGAGGCAATGTGGCGTATTTGTGTCATTAATAGAGATGGCACAAATCCAGTTTTTATAGGTTCTTTTAGTGCAGCTATTAATACACCGATTTGGTCTCCCGATGGCAGCAAGATAATCTATCATGTATTTCTCCAGGACCCCTCAGATTTGTTTAAGACAATACTCGACACAAGTATGATCATGAATAGTGATGGCACGAATAATCGGACACTAGCACCACAATTTGAATATGTCTTTATTGGAAATCAGTCTTGGTTTGAAGATAGCAAAAGAGTTTTATCAATTGTAACAACCGACCCTGACCTAGCAACTGAAATAGTCATAATCGATGCAGAAACTGGCCAGCATCAGCAGGTAACAGATGTGACCCCTCCACTGAAAACAGATATTAGTCTATCACCAGATGAAGAATGGATTCTATATGTGGGTTCAGAGTCGACTGCACAGGAGAATACCGAGAACGTATGGAAAATCAGAGTGGATGGATCTGAGAATACGAAGTTGACAGACATCAACTATGTGACAACAGCTACATGGGTTAAGTCATCTCAATAGATTGACTCAGACCAATATCATCAACCGTGGAATCATGTTCCTCACTTTAGGTGGACTACTCCTTCCAAAAGGAAATCTTTACCAAAGTCTCCTTCTCCAATCTATCTTCGGACATCTTTTCGATAAGAAAAGGGTTTCCTTGAAATCTGGTCATGTTGATAGTGATCAAATGACGCCCACGTTTGAGATCAGCTATATCAATCACTGTTTCTACACCTCTTTCTCCTTTATTATCATGACGGGTAAAGAAGTATTCAAGGTTCTCTAGTTTTTGGCCATCAATATAAACCTCATAGAGACTCCCCATGCATATAGCAGAAGACCTTACAAGTTTCTCGTACTTCTCATCGGTACCAAGTAAGTCTTCAATTGTAACAGTGGTATCTTGCACTGACTGCATACCAGCACTCATCGCAGCTGTGAATGAAGTACTTCTTTCAAGATTTCGGAAGTCCGGACATAGAAAGTCTAGCACTTCATTGCTTCGCGGGGAATACCGTATAAAAAGCTCAAGAAAGTCATTCTTTAGGTACTTTGATGGAATACTTGCAGTATATATAAAGCCACTTCTTCTTTCATCATCATAATGCCCTTTTTCAATGGTATACTCGTTTTCGCTCACCACCTCTGGGTAAAATGGATACGTCTCCCAGGAATCAATGCGCTCCGCAAGTAAGAGGGTTCCACCCAATACCAACGTTACTGTTATGATTTGTTTCTTAGAGTAATTAGTAATCAAGTGATAATAGATACTTCTATAAATGAATGACAAAGAAATAACACTGAAGAACCTATAGATTGGGTAGTAAAGGACTGAAAACCACTTTGACTTTTTGAAGGCACTAAATAAGATGGTATCCAAGAAGTAAATGACCGCACACACAGTCAATATAACCACCAAGATTAAGGACAAAACTGAAATCATCAATATGACTCCAGGGCTTCCTCCTAGAATATTTTGAAAGAAGGTTCCAACCCCCAGCAAGGAGAATAGGAATGCCGATACCAGCATTACTGAAATAATAGAAAATGCTAACAGGTAGGTATATGCAAAAATGACACTGGACACCTGATCCAGGTAAAAAATTAGGTCGTCAAGACTTCTTGTTTTCTCTGGTATCTTTTTTCGAAAGGGCCCTTTCAATTTAAGGGAGTCCAAGTCAATATTGTTGGAAACTGAACTCAGCCCCACAATACCAATCCAAAAACCTCTTAATAGTAGGTGTACTAATAAACTGACCAGAAAAAATTTCAATGCCAGTGGAATAGTATTGATAATAAAGCGTCCAGAGCCAACAAAAACAATATTCGAGGAAGAAGTTGGGATCAGTTTGTTAAACCGAAAAGAAGCACTGAATTCTTCGTATTGAGTAATACTGGTGGCCAACAAGAAAATTGAGAACCCTGTAATCAGTAGTTCAAGCTGCCAGCTTTCTAACTGCAAGTTGGAAACCCACCGCCTTAACTTACCCTCTTCATTGTCATCAGGTCTTCTTAATTGAGCCATAGTCTAAAGTTGAAGCATGAATTTAATAAAAATGACCGAAGCCAGACAACAATTAACAAGAAGGGCTTAAATCAAAAAATGCCGACTATAAGCCGGCATTCATAATGTGGTATTGTAGGTCTAGCAACAACCTCCTCCATCATAGAAGTAGGTACTACCTGAGACCCAAATATTATCATCATCCAGAGCCCCTAGATTATCCGCTGTTTTGTCACAAACGGCTAAAGGTTGATTAGGTAGCAACACATGACCTTGGTGATCGTCAAAGTATTCTTTATCACCTGTATAGATCGCTGTTCGTCCAGTAAAGACACATGGTCCATCTTCAGGCATAGGATCTTTAATTGCTGCTACTTCTACACTCTCGATAAATATTCTATTCGGTGTATCATAGTTTTTAGGATCAAGAATTCTGTAAGGGCGCTTGGCGCGAATCTCAATCGTTCCAAAGCCAACATCAGTGATCATCTTGATGTAGTCATCCAGAGGCAATGCACCACTAAGGCACAGGCCACGGAGTCTCTCATCGAACTTAAGTGAGTCTGGCATAGCCTGCTCTGCGATTGGATCAGACAGTACCAGTCTACCTCTTGGTTTAAGTACTCGGTACATCTCCTCTAGCGCTTTCTTCAAATCCTCCTCATGAAAAATATTGAAGAGACAGTTTTGCGCTGCCACATCAATACTTTCGTCTTCAATTGGAAGGTTCAAAGCATCCCCTTTTCTCACATCGATAAATGATGGATCGAACCACGAGTTCTGCGCAGCTGCCTCAGCCATGTTCTTCTCACAAGCTTCCAGCATTTCGTCAACCACATCCACTCCTATTACACCATTTTTTTGGCGACTGAAGTAAGAGAATTGAAGGAGTTCCATTCCACCACCAACACCGACATAAAGTACTTTGGGGTTGTTAATCAAATCCCTTGGATGTACGGTACTACCACACCCATAATTCATGTCGAGCATAATTTGAGGGATTTCCAATTCCGGAAATGCCCATACTGGAGTAGTCGTACAGCATAATCCCACATCTGGCGTTTCGGCTGCAGCTTTGTATATATCTTTTGTAGTCTCTAAATAAGTTTCCATAATTCCATTAATTCGTAGTCGTACCACCACAACTTGACCCAGCACCAGCAGTGCAGCCAAAACAATGTTGGTTGATAATAATTTCTCGATTCATTACCTTTTCGTAATCAAAATCACTCACGTGATTTGGAGCGCCATCGGTAAGTTTCAATTCAAGCATTTGGTTGAAGTCACAGTCATATAAATAACCGTCCCATCCCACAGACACCATACTTCGGCACATAACCCCTGCTACCGCCATTGGATTAAAGGCGTTAGTCAGTTCATTCATATAGTCTTCGTAATTCTCTGATCTAATCAGGTAGTCTAAGAAACGACTGACGGGTAGATTCGTGATCGCAAAAAGATCGTTAAACACAATGTCATAGCTATCCTTCAGCTTCCTTTCATACTCTTGTTGAAGTACAACCTGATCGTCAGGCAGGTAAGCCCCCGATGGGTTATAAACTAAATCAAGCTTGAGTCCTGTTCCTTCTTTTCCGTAGCCAACAGCATTTAACATCTGAAGGGCTTTTATGGACTTTTCAAAAACACCATCTCCCCTTTGTGCATCAGTTCGCCTAGCCGTAAAAGATGGCAAAGAAGAAACCACATTAACCCTGTGCTTTTTGAAGAACTCTGGAAGGTCATTGTACTTAGGGTTGGCTAGGATGATGGTAAGATTACAGCGCACAAGGACCTGCTTACCTAGCTTTGATAATTCTTCCACAAACCACCTGAACTCAGGGTTCATTTCCGGTGCCCCACCAGTCAAATCCACGACCTTGATATCGGGGTTTTTCAGTGCTTCCAAACATTGCTGCATAGTAGCTCTGGTCATGATCTCTTTACGATCTGGACCGGCATCGACATGACAATGCTTGCACACCTGGTTGCACATCTTCCCTACATTGATTTGAAAAACTTCAACACTTACCGGCTTAAGTATTTTCATACCAACCTCTGCAATCTTATCTCCAAAAGAGGGTATACCAATACTGGCATGATCGCTCAGCACTTTAATCTGCTCTTCTGGTGTAGATAACCAATGCTTGGTCTTCTTTAGGCTTTGAGTAGCAAGTGCCATATTACATTAATTTGTCTTCCATTTCATTCATCATCTGAACTCCGTGCACTAGAACAGCACCACCTTTGATAGCCGCAGCAACGTGCACCGCTTCCATCATTTGTTCTTCATCTGCTCCTTTTTTCATACATGAGTCTGTATATGCATCTATGCAATATGGGCACTGAACAGCATGGGAAACTGCTAATGCAATGAGCGCTTTCTCCCGAGCCGTTAATGCACCTGGCTTAAAAACGCTTCCGTACCAGTCGAAAAACTTGGTACCCATTTCTTCTTGTAATTCTGTAATCTTAGAGAACTTCTTCAGGTCCTCAGGTTTATAATAAGTCTTAGACATGCTAATTGCTTTAAGTATTGAAAATCAGTGCTAGTGGCTATTACTAGCGTGAATTGGTTACCGATCAAAAAGCAAATTGAGGGGGACCCCGGACAACTCTGACTGTAACAGCAAATGGGTTGAACCCCAGATAAGCTCGGATAGTCCCGGTTGTATGATAAAAGATATTCCGCAGAAATAACCGAACGCCTCTGTTCAGGGTCGATTTAAATCGGAGAAGGAAATTGACATCCTCATAAGTGTTGAGATCTAGTCTGGTCTTGAGGTCAATGACATTATTCAATAAACCACTCAACTGATGATGCACTGAATCAGAATGCCAGCGAATGCTCTCAAAATCAATGGCATGGGCCTCTGATAAATCAACTCCTAAAAGGTAAACTCCTCCACGATCATCACGGCCAAGAACACTATACCCTTTTTGCAGGGCCATACCAGCCTTTTGAATATCGCTCGCAGATAGTTCCGGGGCATCATTACCAATAACAATGACACTTTCGAATCCTTGCTGAGCAACTGTTTTTAGGGCATGAGTTAGTCTTTCACCGAAAGTGTCGCCCACTTGCTCATTTGAGTAAACCTCAATAAGCGGTAAACCAGAGTCTTTTACTGTTTGGAGCGTCTTATTGACGAAGAACTTATATAAAGAAGAAAACCCAGTTCTATTCAAGCCAAAAGACTTGGCTTTAAACTCATCTTTGAGAGTCCGCGAAAAGAATAATACTGCCGTTTTATTTGATGACATTCAATGGGAATTTAGAGCCTTAACCGCGCATTCTCAAAATTAATTTCACAAGAGGAGATTCAGATTCTCTAAATGTCAGCTAACAAACATCTATCTAGTGCAGAGCAGATAAAGAAAGGTTGTATTTATGCTAAACTGGAAACAGTGCGTCTCGACTGATTTCTGAAAACCGAAGGAGTAAGTCCTGCATAACTTGTAAAAAGTCGTGTAAATGAACTCACATCTTTGAACCCTACTTCTGTGCAAATCGTCTGGACTGAAAAGGACTTGTTTAACAATAACCATTTGGCTTTTTCAATCCTTAAGCCAGTAACAAATTTCTTTGGCGTAATACCAAAAGTATGTTTGAATGCTCTATGGAAATGGTAAGGTGATAGGCATGCGACCTTAGAAAGCTCATTGAGATTAACATCCTCAGAAAAGTGTGCCTGTATATAGTCTCGAGCTATTGACAGCCTCTTATACAACTCAACCTTTGTCGATCTTTTTACAATTTCCTGATCTTGAAAAACATTCAGAGAGGAGTTGGCACTGGCAAAGACAGATTCGAGCATACTGCTAAAGAGGTCGTAATCGTCAGTATCGTTAAAACGATTCATTTTATTACCCATAGCATCCTCAATAGCCACTCTTAGTTTGTCGGTTATTGGTAGTGTATGAAGTGGAAACTCGGGCAGAGGGTCGCTCAAATCATACAACCCAAAACCATCTAGAAGTCCAGCTTGAGTACGCATATGGTATGATACAAAATCCTTCACAAAGTTTTCGTTGAAGCAGAAAGCGAGCATCGTGGTATCTTCTCCATATTCAGAACTGACCGAATATTCGGTTTCGTGATTCATTACCAGAAACTGATCTGTATTTACTCGAAGTTGAGCATCATTGATATGATAGAGCTGAGTACCTTTCAATCCAAAGCGAATCGAAAACCTTGTTTTTTGATCCTCACCTAGGAGATCTTTCGAAGTGAAATGAGCATAACCGTTGTTAATTCCCTCGATTTGTCCGTGTTCGGCACGCCAGTAAATCTGTCCACCTTTTCTATGAATAGTGTGTTGACCTTTGTATGCTATCATTGAGTTGACCTTTAACCCAATCTAACGAGGGATGAATAAAGTCAATTCAAATTTTATGTAAGTGGTTACGGTATGAGTTGTTTCGCTACAGGTTTATCGTCACCTCATAGTTTCAAAGCAAGCACTTAACAAGATTGCTGGCGCGATCCTGAATCATCACGCCTGACCATAGAAAAGCCCGTGCTAAGCACTATTCTTTTTTCATGCACAAAATCTCGAAACAAGCACTTAACAGGATTGCTAACGCGATCCTGACTCCCCACTCCTGACCATACAAAAGCCCGTGCTGCGCACTGTTCTTTTTTCATGCACAAAATCTCGAAGCAAATACTTAACAGGATTGCTGACGCGATCCTAACTCATCACGCCTGACCATAGAAAAGCCCGTGCTGCGCACTGTTCTTTTTTCATGCACAAAATCTCGAAGCAAGCACTTAACAGGGTTGCTGACGCGATCCTGAATCATCACGCCTGACCATAGAAAAGCCCGTGCTAAGCACTATTCTTTTTTCATGCACAAAATCTCGAAGCAAGCACT
>NZ_JAGFMD010000020.1 GCF_017592825.1 Roseivirga sp. E12
TCAGAAGACTGCAATGTAACAGAAGCACTTGCCGCGTTATCAGTTCCATCAGTATCAAAGACATCAGAAGCCGAAACAGTTGCTGTATTGGTAAAGATTCCAGAAGACTGCACAGTTGCTACTATGCTCAATACAGCAGAAGAAGTACTATTTAGCGTACCAACAGTCCATATGCCGGTAGCAGCAGTATAAGTACCCGCAGTAGGAGTAGCAGACACTAAAGTATAGCCATCAGGCAGTTGATCAGTAAGTTCAATACCTGTAGCCGCATCAGGGCCTTGGTTCAATACAGTAACAGTGAATACTACATTACTACCAGGAGTAGGAGTAGGATTATCTACCGACTTAGTTACGTTAAGATCAGCAAACTGAGCAGCGACCGTTTCAGTACTGCTGTTATTACCTGCATTAGGATCGGTTTGATCAGCAGCAGTTATCGAAGCAGTGTTATCATAAGTACCTGTAGACTTCACTTTAGCGACAATGGATAGGGTAGCAGTACCCGCATTGGCTACAGATCCTACAGACCAAAGTCCGTTTGTGTTGTTGTAGCTACCAAAAGCAGTAGTGGCAGATACAAAGTCATATCCAGAAGGCAATACATCAGTTACCTGAACACCAGTTGCAGCATCAGGACCAGCATTGTTTACTGTAATAGTGAAAGTGACATTATCGTCAACATTCGGAGTATCGTCATTGGCTACTTTGGTAATGGACAGATCAGCAGACTGAGCTACAATACTAGCCGAAGCAGTATTATCACCCGAGTTAGGATCATACACATCGTTACCGGTAACAGTAGCAGTGTTGGTGAAGTCACCAGCAGCAAGTACGGTAGCAGTAACAGTTAAAGTAGCTGTAGCATCTTTGGCTAGCGTACCGACAGCCCAAACTCCCGTTCCAGAAGTATAAGTACCCTGACTAGGTGTAGCTGTTCCGAAAGTATATCCAGTAGGTATTTGATCTGTTACCTGAATGCCTGTAGCATCAGCCACATCAGGACCATTGTTGGTCAATGTCACAGTAAATGTGATTACATCACCCACATTAGGAGAAGTAGAACTTACTGTTTTATCAAGGCTAAGGTCAGCTCTTGGCGCATCTACTGTTGCAGTAGCAGAATCATTACCACTCACACCATCCACTTGATCTAAGCTGTTAACACTAGCGGTGTTGTCAAAAACACCATTGGCAAGTACAGTAGCCACAACCTCAAGTGTTACTACCCCATCTTTAGGAAGTGTTCCAATGGCCCAGATACCTGTACCACTTGTGAAAGTACCTTGGGTAGAAGTAGAAGACACGAAAGTATATCCTGAAGGCAGTTGATCTAATACCTGAAGGTTAGTCGCTGCATCATTACCATTGTTGGTAGCAGTGACTGTGAAAGTCACATTTTCACCCACATTGGCAGTAGCATTGTCTACCACTTTAGTTAGTGCAATATCAGCCTCTTGAAGCGTCACTGAAGTGCTAGAAGTATTGTCAGCCGTATCAGTATCAAACTGATCAGAAGCAGTGATAGTGGCAGTATTGGTAAAGTCACCAGTTGCCAGCACAGTTGCTCTGATAGAAAGTACAGCAGAAGCAGAGTTGCCGATCGTACCCACAGTCCAAACTCCTGTACCAGACACATAGCTTCCTTGAGAAGCATTGGCAGATACGAAGGTATAGCCAGAAGGCAGTTGGTCAGTTACCGCTACAGAAGTAGCAGCATCAGGACCATCGTTTCTTAAGGTTACCGTGAAGATGACATCATCACCAGGAATAGGGTTAGCATTGTCAACCACCTTGCTCATGTTCAGGTCAGCAAACTGCGTATCTAC
>NZ_JAGFMD010000021.1 GCF_017592825.1 Roseivirga sp. E12
CAGCATCTAGATTGAATTGATTGTTATTGCCAATACCGCTGGTAGAGCAGTTGAAAGACTGCCCTCTCATGATTGAAAAGGGCACAGGTATTTTAATTGGACTGCTCACACTGGAATACTCCAGGGTAAGCTGGCGGTTTCCGCTATTTTCGAAATACTCCACCTTAATTTTGTGGTAGCCAGCAGTTAGTGCGACTGATGCGGATTTTTCAGAGTAGGAGTGTGGAAAGTCGTGGTCTACGATTTCTACATCATCGATAAAGAGTTTGCTTCCATCATCAGAGCCAAGATAGAAGGTGTAAGTATCGCTATTGGTCAGTAAGATGTCTCCGGTAAACCGAATGGAGAAGTCAATGATATCGCCAGGCGAATTGGCTTGCTGTAGTGCAGATACGTCAAAGTTGGCAGTCAGGGCTATGTTGTTGGCTCCTGTAGTAGGTATATTGTCAACGGTACTACCTGAGGGCAGTAGGTTATAGAACTCATAGGTGAGCATACCCACTATTTCACAATATTCTTCGGTATCTAAAATACCATCATTGTCATCGTCAAGGTCGATGCTGTTAACAATGCCATCATTGTCGTAATCATCGGCAGCCTGAAAGCAATCGCCATTTCCGGCAGGGTCTCGATAATCTAAACCACCGGCTGCGCAAGCCAAATAATCATTGTCAAGGTCTAAGAACAATGTGATTTGACTATCTCCCTCTAGGTTGCCACTGGGGTGGTAAAAGTCGTCTGGCCCATGAAGATTATCTAATCCGTTTACGCCTATGACACCATCAGTTTTACCATCGTTGTTACCATCAGTAAGTAGTCCTGTAGATTCATCAATATCAAAAATGCCGTCATTATCCGAATCAAGATCTAGGTAGTCAGGGTTGTCCGTGCCATCCTTGTTAAAGGGGCTCATCAGTGCCGTACCTCCATTGTCGGTATCATAGGCGTCATCAATACCGTCATTGTCAGTATCATTTGAAGTAATGTCGATATAGCCTGCAGTGCTTTGGAACTCTATGTGATCGGGTATACCATCATTGTCACTATCTAAATCAATACGGTTTTGAAAGGTATCTCCATCCGAGTCTGGGTCAGTCAGGGCGGTACCACCATTATCCGGATCAAAGGCATCAGCCCAGCCGTCCAAATCAGTTTGTTGTAGGGGTGTGTCGACAATTCCATTACCATCGGTATCAACACCACCTGCTTCTATTATATCTACAATTCCGTCATTGTCACTGTCCAGATCTAGTCTATTGTCAAGTCCATCTTGGTCTAAGTCATCATAAGAAAGTGCTGTTCCGCCATTATCAGAATCGAAAAAATCTGACCAACCGTCACCGTCAGTATCAGTGAAAGTACCGTCTATTAATCCATCCCCATTGCTGTCTGCTCCACCGGTTTCCACATAATCTATGATGCCGTCATTGTCACTATCCCGATCTATTCTGTTTTCGATGCCGTCATTATCAGTATCTATGGCCGCGAGCGGAGTGCCGCC
>NZ_JAGFMD010000022.1 GCF_017592825.1 Roseivirga sp. E12
ACATTAGTTCCTCCTCCATCAGAGGACACTGTGTAATTATACGTTGTGCCTACTTCCGCCCCAGCGAATGTAAACTTGCTCGTAGTCACTTCTGAGGCCCCAATTAAGGCATCATCGAAACTGACAGTATATCCTATTGGAGCAGTACCATCATCATCATCGCTGATTGTCACCATGCCCACATCACTAATATTTACAGCCAATGCAGTACCGGTCAAATTGCTCTGAATAATTTGGATGGTTTCATTCCCCTCAGATGTAGCATCTGCTGTTGGCGTCACTGTGAAGGTCTGCGTCTCTCCTGCTGTACCTGCAAAAGTTAAGGTCTGTGAGGTGATGGCTGTATAGTCACTGTTGGCTAATGTCGCTGTGCCATCGGCTGTGCTTACATCTACAGTGAAAGCGCCATCTACTGCATTGTCTAGCATGGCGGTAACTGTTATCGCTCCTGCATCTTCAGCACCACTGACAGCTGCAATCGTTACTGCGGCTGCATCGTCATTGGTGATGGTGACTGTCGCCCCATCGGAGATCGCTACACTTAATGTTGTTGCCAATAGGTTAGCCTGACTGATGGTCAAAGTCTCATTGGCTTCCAGTTTTGTATCTGCTGTTGGAGTGACAGTAAAGGTCTGCGTCTCTCCTGCTGTACCTGCAAAAGTTAATGTCTGAGATGTGACGGCCGTATAGTCACTGTCGACTGTGGTTGCGGTGCCATCGGCTGTGCTTACATCTACTGTGAAGCCTCCTTGGGCGGCATTGTCCAGCGTAGCAGTAACCGTGATGGCTCCACCATTCTCTGCTCCACTGACATCGGCTATCGTTACTGCTGCTGCATCATCATTGGTGATGGTGACTGTCGCCCCATCGGAGATCGCTACACTTAATGTTGTTGCCAATAGGTTGGCCTGACTGATGGTCAAAGTCTCATTGGCTTCCAGTTTTGTGTCTGCTGTTGGAGTTACCGTAAAGGTCTGCGTCTCTCCCGCTGTACCCGCGAAGGTTAAGGTCTGAGATGTGACGGCTGTATAGTCACTGTCGGCTGTAGTTGCGGTGCCATCGGCAGAGCTCATATCTACCGTAAAGCCGCCCTGAACAGCGTTATCTAGCGTAGCGGTAACTGTTATCGCTCCACCATTCTCCGCTCCACTGACATCGGCAATCGTTACTGCGGCTGCATCATCATTGGTGATGGTGACTGTCGCACCATCGGAGATAGCTACACTTAATGTAGTTGCCGATAGGTTAGCCTGACTGATGGTCAAAGTCTCATTGGCCTCCAGCTTAGTATCGGCTGTCGGGGTGACCGTAAAAGTCTGCGTCTCTCCCGCTGTACCTGCAAAAGTTAAGGTCTGAGATGTAATGGTTGTATA
>NZ_JAGFMD010000023.1 GCF_017592825.1 Roseivirga sp. E12
TTTAACCAGTTAGCGATACTTCAGTTGCTGACAGTTTATAATTTCGCAATGTGGTGATGGTCTATGAATAATAGGTTTATTAATTTGTAGTTAACAAATAACGAGTAATTTTGTAACTCAATCTATTAGGTTACATTAATTGTGACCGACCGGGCGAAGCTGTAAGATGTTAGAAACGCTTATTTCATCAAAAACGCGTGTTAAACTTTTATTGAGGTTATTTCTCAATCCTGGATCTAAGGCCTATTTAAGGGGTTTGGCGGACGAATTTGCTGAGAGCACGAATTCGGTACGTGTTGAGTTGAACCGATTTGAGGAGGCAGGAATGCTTTCTTCTGATGTAGTAGGGAATAAAAAGGTTTTTCAAGCAAACCAAGAGTATCCTTTGTTTGGAGAAATCAGAAAGATATTACTTAAGTATACTGGTCTTCAAGAGATTATTGATAACGTAATTGAGGAGTTGGGAGATTTGAGAAAGGTTTACTTGATAGGGGATTTAGCATTGGGTAAACAATCAAATATTATAAGTTTGATTATAATAGGAAATCCAGACAGGCACTTTTTGATTCAGTTGATTACAAAGGTAGAAACGTTGATTCCAAAGAAGGTTCAATATTTAATTTATTCGACAGAAGAATCAGAAACTCTAGATTTGGATAATGACAAGAGTTTATTGCTTTGGCATGAATAATAATCTAAGCCCATATTGGACGGCCTTTTATACAAAGCCAAGGAGTGAGAAAAAGACGGCTGATCGACTTTTGGGTCAGGGTTTTGACGTTTATTGTCCAACACGGACAGTAGTTAAGCAATGGTCTGATCGTAAAAAGAAGGTTTCGGAGCCGGTCTTTACGTCCTATATTTTTGCTAAAGTTGATGAGAATTCAAGGAATGAAATTTTAAACGACCAAGGGATTGTTTCAAATGTTTTTTGGTTGGGCATGCCAGCGACCATACGAGATTGCGAGATTTTGGCGATAAAGTCGTTTTTAGAAGATTTTCCTCAAGCAGAGATGAGTTGTGGGCGCCCTGTTCTTGGAAGTAAGGTTGAGATAGAGTCGGGTCCGTTGTCAGGCCAGACGGGAGTGGTGAGTCATATTCAGGGAAACCGAGCGTTTTTGGTGATAGGAAGTCTGGGTATTGAAATGCACGCTGAAATAAGCTTGGGTCATTTGAAGGAAGTAGGTTGATTAAACCAAAGGTTACCTTTGAGTAGTGCATTAATAATTTGTTGCATTTGTTAGGTGACAATATTTTAA
>NZ_JAGFMD010000024.1 GCF_017592825.1 Roseivirga sp. E12
CTTAAGGTTACCGTGAAGATGACATCATCACCAGGAATAGGGTTAGCATTGTCAACCACCTTGCTCATGTTCAGGTCAGCAAACTGCGTATCTACAGTTACAGTAGATGTATTATTAGCAGTAACAGGATCACCTTGATCAGCAGTAGTTACGCTAGCCGTATTGTTATAACTACCAGTTGATAGTACAGTCGCTACTATCTCTAATGTCGCAGTTTGTGTTGTCGAAACTGAACCTATTGTCCATACGCCAGTATTCTCATCGTAAGAACCGAAGCCAGTGTTTTTAGATACGAAAGTATATCCGTCAGGCAGTTGATCGGTTACTGTTACGCCAGTAGCTAAGTCAGTTCCATTATTGCTTACTCTTACAGTGAATGTCACGTTGTCGCCAACATTCGGAGCAGCATCACTCACTACTTTAGAAACTACAAGGTCAGCAGACTGCGTCACTATTGTAGCAGTGGCGGTGTTGTTACCCGCGTTAGGGTCAAATTCATTAGCAGCAGTTACAGAAGCACTGTTTTCGTATTCTCCAGTTGCCAATACAGTCACCACAATTGTTAAAGTCGCGTTAGCATCTTTAGCTAACGATCCGACATCCCAAATACCTGTACCTGCGGTGTAAGTACCTAAACTTGGGGTAGAAGATACTAGTGTATATCCGCTTGGTAATTGGTCAGTTACTGTAATGCCTGTGGCAGAACCAGCACTTGGTCCATTATTGGTCAGCGTCACCGTGAAGGTCACGTTCGAGCCAACATTTGGTGCGGTGTTGTCAACTACTTTTTGAATTTCTAAGTCTGCGCGAGCTGGCACCACCGTAGCAGCGGCCGAATCATCGGAGTTATCTGGATCTAGTTGGTCTAGCGCAGTTACAGAAGCAGTATTTCCATAATCACCAGTAGATAGTACAGTAGCAGTAATGGTTAGGGTAGCAGAAGCGGCATTGTTCAATGCTCCGATAGTCCAAACCCCTGATCCGCTGTTGTAAGTACCAGTAGATTCTGTTGCGCTAACGAAAGTATATCCACTAGGCAGTTGATCAGTAATGCTAAGTCCAGTTGCGTTGTCTGAACCAGTGTTAGTAGCAGTAACAGTAAAGACTACATTCTCACCTACATTGGCAGTAGGGTTGTCTACTGTTTTGGTGATGTTGATATCAGAAGACTGCAATGTAACAGAAGCACTTGCCGCGTTATCAGTTCCATCAGTATCAAAGACATCAGAAGCCGAAACAGTTGCTGTATTGGTAAA
>NZ_JAGFMD010000025.1 GCF_017592825.1 Roseivirga sp. E12
GTTCCTCTTCCCAGACCAGAAACATCCTTGGTGGTAGATCCTTGATTCCACGAATAGCTATAAGGAGCTGAACCACCCGTCACAGTCAACTGAACCGCTCCTTGACTATCTCCGAAACAGTTTTCGTCTGTAACAATCCCTGCTACTGCCAAAGCAGCTGTCGGCTCATTTACTGTGTAAGTATTTACGGCTTGACATCCATTAGCATCGGTGACTGTAAGGGTATAGCTACCACCAGAAAGGTTGGTCAAGTCCTGGGTAGTCTCACCGCTTGACCAGCTATAAGTATAAGGTGCGATTCCTCCAGAAACGGATATGTCGATGCTACCATTACCGTCACCAAAGCAAGCCACATCATTAATTGATTCAGTGACGATCAAGGCGGTGGGCTGGGTAATCACATAATTTCTAAAAGTGGAACAACCATTAGCATCGGTGATGGTCACACCATAATTGGCTGGACTCAATCCACTTCGATCTTCCGTTGTCACACCATCTGCCCACAGGTATGTATAAGGACCTACCCCTCCTGAGGGAGACAAATCGATGGAGCCATCGCCATTGCCATTACAGGTCACGTCATTCACGATGGCTGCTGCGCTTATGGCTGCTGGCCCTCCAATCGTAAAGTTTTCTTGAATGACACAGCCATTGTTATCCGTTACAGTGACTTGATAGGTTCCTCTTCCCAGACCAGAAACATCCTTGGTGGTAGATCCTTGATTCCACGAATAGCTATAAGGAGCTGA
>NZ_JAGFMD010000026.1 GCF_017592825.1 Roseivirga sp. E12
CTCCTACTGTAGTAGCGCAGAACCTTACACTTGCTCTTGACAATGATGGCCTTGCAGCTATCACTGTAGAAGATGTTGACAATGGCTCTTCTGATAACTGTAACCTTACGCTAAGCCTTGACAGGTTCGCCTTTGATTGTAGTGATGTAGGGCAGCATACCGTAACACTTACTGGCACTGACCCGAGTGGCAATACAGCTTCTGCTACTGCTACCATTACCGTAGTCGACAACATCGCTCCTACTGCCATCGCTCAAAACCTTGAAGTATTCTTAGATCAGGATGGGGTGGCTAGCATTACTACCTCTCAAATAGACAATGGATCTTCTGATAACTGTGGTATCGCTTCTATCACCCTGGACAGAGACACCTTCGGTTGTGGTGACCTGGGTGAGCAGACTGTAACACTTACTGTTACTGATACCAATGGCAACAGCGCTACTGCTACCGCTACCATAACCGTTACTGATAACATCGCCCCTATTGTAGTGACTAAAGATATCACTAGGATAATCGGGGCTGGCGGACAGGTAACCATTACTGCCGATGATGTACTCAACTTTAA
>NZ_JAGFMD010000027.1 GCF_017592825.1 Roseivirga sp. E12
CTGATGGTATCGCTACCATTACTCCTGAGATGATCGACAATGGTTCTAATGATAGCTGTGGTGATATCACGCTATCGCTTTCTAAGACAACTTTCGACTGTGATGAGATCGGTCCTAATACAGTCACACTCATCGCTACCGATGCTTCTGGTAACACAGCTACTGCTACTGCTGTAGTAACTGTAGTCGATGATCTTGCTCCGACAGTAGTCACTCAAAACATCCTTATCTACTTAGATGAAAATGGTAATGGTAAAATCAGAGGTACTGATGTACTCTATATCTGTGATGGGGCTGATGTAAATGTGCCGGATCCTACGCCTCCCCCTACTGGTGGTGGTAGAGGTGGCCGTGGTGGCCGCGGTGGTGGGGGAACTCCACCTCCTACTGTTGATTACTCTGATGTAATCGTAACCTCTGATGTAAGCCAGTTTACTTCTTGTACAGAAGACAACTGTGCCATCGTTAATGCTACCCTTTCTAAAAATACTTTCAACTGTAGTGATATCGGTGAGGTATCAGTAATGGTAACTGTTACTGA
>NZ_JAGFMD010000028.1 GCF_017592825.1 Roseivirga sp. E12
TCAGTAACAGTTACCATTACTGATACCTCACCGATATCACTACAGTTGAAAGTATTTTTAGAAAGGGTAGCATTAACGATGGCACAGTTGTCTTCGGTACAAGAGGTGAACTGGCTTACATCAGAGGTAACCGTTACATCAGAGTAATCAACAGTAGGAGGTGGAGTTCCGCCACCGCCACGGCCACCACGGCCACCTCTACCACCACCAGTAGGGGGAGGCGTAGGATCCGGCACATTTACATCAGCACCATCACAGATATAGAGTACATCAGTACCTCTGATTTTACCATTACCATTTTCATCTAGATAGATAAGGATGTTTTGAGTAACTACTGTCGGAGCAAGATCATCGACTACAGTTACTACAGCAGTAGCAGTAGCTGTGTTACCAGAAGCATCAGTAGCGATGAGTGTGACTGTATTAGGGCCGATCTCATCACAGTTGAAAGTTGTCTTAGAAAGCGATAGCGTGATATCACCACAGCTATCATTAGAACCATTGTCGATCATCTCAGGAGTAATGGTAGCGATACCATCAG
>NZ_JAGFMD010000029.1 GCF_017592825.1 Roseivirga sp. E12
TATACAACCATTACATCTCAGACCTTAACTTTTGCAGGTACAGCGGGAGAGACGCAGACTTTTACGGTCACCCCGACAGCCGATACTAAGCTGGAAGCCAATGAGACTTTGACCATCAGTCAATCTAACCTATCGGCAACTACATTAAGTGTAGCGATCTCCGATGGGGCGACAGTCACCATCACCAATGATGATGCAGCAGCAGTAACGATAGCCGATATCAGTGGAGCAGAGAATGGCGGAGCGATAACAGTGACCGCTACGCTAGACAATGCAGTCCAAGGAGGCTTTACGGTGGATGTAAGCTCTGCCGATGGCACAGCGACAACAGCTGACAGTGACTATACAACCATTACATCTCAGACCTTAACTTTTGCAGGTACAGCGGGAGAGACGCAGACTTTTACGGTCACCCCGACAGCCGATAC